>NZ_CADFDU010000061.1 GCF_902833045.1 Burkholderia sp. BCC0322 | reverse complement strand
CGCGGCGCGCTGAAGGAGCTCACGCGCACGCTGCAGTCGCTGAACGCGCTCGCCGACTACCTCGAGCGTCACCCCGAATCGCTGCTCAAGGGCAAGCCAGGAGATCAACCATGACCACACGCGTGAACGGTTTCGCGAGCGGCGCGGCGGCGGCTGTCGCCGCCCTCGCGCTCGCCGCGTGCAGCTCGCCGCCCGCGCGGTTCTACACGCTCAGCCCGGCCGATGCCGCAGCGCCGCTGCGCACCGCGCCGGCCAACCCGGCGTTCCTGATCGAGGTGCCGTCCGTCGGCGTGCCCGAGCAGGT
>NZ_CADFDU010000060.1 GCF_902833045.1 Burkholderia sp. BCC0322 | reverse complement strand
ACGGCCGCCGGGCAGAAGCGCCCCTCCGGCCCCGCGTAGGTACGCAGGTTCACGTTCACCGGCACGTTCGCATCCTTCAGCGTCAGGTGTGCCGGCTGGTTCTCCTCGTGGTTCGTGTTCGAGATGAACACCGACGACAGCCGGTCGAACGTCAGCTTGCCGTCCGGCTTCGGATACTCGATCGGCTGGCATTGCGACGCCGGCTTCAGCATCTCGTGGTCCGCGTGCTTGTGGTGCAGCGTCCACGGCACGTTGCCGCCCATCACCTTCTGCTCGAGCCCGACCATCAGCGTGCCGAGGTACAGGCCCTTCGCCATCCACTGCTTGAAGTTGCGCGCGCGGTACA
>NZ_CADFDU010000059.1 GCF_902833045.1 Burkholderia sp. BCC0322 | reverse complement strand
CTCGGCTCGCCGTATCCGGACCCGAGCCTGTTCCCGTTCGAGAAGCTGAACCGCTACGCGTATGCGGCCGGCCGCGACAAGTCGCTGTGGGGCGTGACGGACGGGTTGCCGCCGGGGCATCCGCGGCTGATCCGGCAGATCGCGCGACGCTACCTGGAAAACGGGATGTCGGTGGACCCGAACGAGATCATCGTGACGGTCGGCGCGACGGAGGCGATCAACCTGTGCCTGCAGGCCGTCGCGAAGCCGGGCGACACGATCGCGGTGGAATCGCCGACGTTCTACGCGATGCTGCACGCGATCGAGCGGATGGGGATGAAGGCGATCGAGGTGGCGACGCATCCGGA
>NZ_CADFDU010000058.1 GCF_902833045.1 Burkholderia sp. BCC0322 | reverse complement strand
GACACTCACTTCCTGGCCCGGCTTGCCCGTCTTCGGATCGATCGGCGTCAGGCTGCCGTCGGTTCGCCCTTCCGCATTGTTCGCGACCCACAGCGTCTGCAGGTCCCATGCCGGCACGACATGCTGCGGACTGCGGCCGACGGTGAACCGGTCGACGACCTTGTACGTGGCCGGGTCGATCACGTAGACGTCGTTCGATCTCAGGTTCGGCACATAGATGCGCGGCAACGCGCCTGCTACCGCCGCGCTCATGCGGCCGGCCTGCGCCTCGCTGTACAGGTTGTCGGGGTGGATGACGGGCGGCATGCCGGGTACGGCCGCGACGGCCGACGCCGCGATTGCGCCGTGGGCGCCGAAGCCGGCCAGCGC
>NZ_CADFDU010000057.1 GCF_902833045.1 Burkholderia sp. BCC0322 | reverse complement strand
CCGTCGATCTGAATCAGTTCGCCCAAGCAGGCGCGCCGGGCCCGCGGCTGATAGACCTTCGGCGGCCGCTGCCGGCGTGGCACCCACAAACCGGCATCCGTCATCAGCCGCCGTACCGTTTCCTTGGCCAACTGGATGCCATGGCACTCGGACAACTTCTCGCAGGCCAGCGTCGGGCCAAAATCCGCGTAGCGCTCGCGAATGATCGTCAGCGCTCGCCGAGCCAGTTCCTCGTCCAATCGCCGGTTCCCCGGACGACCACGTTTGCGCGACGTCAGTCCAACCGCGCCAGATTCCCGGTACCGAATCACTAGCCGTTCGATCTGCCGGACCGTCAGGCCCAGTCGTTCGGCCGCGCGGCCAGGCTTCAGCC
>NZ_CADFDU010000056.1 GCF_902833045.1 Burkholderia sp. BCC0322 | reverse complement strand
CCTGGTTGGCCTGCGCCCTGACGCTGGGCGGGCGAGCCCGCCACTGGCAATACCCGCTGCGCGAGACGGCCAACACCCGGCACAGCCGGCTCACGCTGTACTGGTCGCGGTGTGAGTCGATCCAGGCGTACCTCACCGCGACCCCCTTCGCGAAGTACGCCGTTGCCTTTCGGAGGATATCGATGTCGAGCTTCGCGCTGGCCAACTCCTTGCGCAACCTACTGACCTCGGCCTCCAGATCGCTGACCGGTCGACGACTGGAGCTCGGCGTGCTGGGTAACGGCTCCGTTGAGCTTCCCCTGAAATTTCGCCTTCCAAGAGGTCGTGTATAAACTCGACGGAAAGGAAGGAAATCAGGCATGTTCAAGGTACCGAAACAGGCATACA
>NZ_CADFDU010000055.1 GCF_902833045.1 Burkholderia sp. BCC0322 | reverse complement strand
CCAGTCGGAGCGCTATCTTGCGCAGATCCGCAACTTCCGCCGCCGCAGCTGGCTGCTGATGTACCTGTTCGGCGCGTCGCCCGCGCTCGATACGAAGTTCCTGCGCGGCAAGCCGCACAAGCTCGACACGTTCGACGCCGATACGCTGTACCTGCCGCATGCGACGAGCCTGCGGATGAGCGATCTCGGCTACTCGAACACGACCGCGCAGGCTGCGCTGCACGTCGACTACAACACGCTGCCCGGCTATCTCGACGCGCTGTCGAAGGCCGTGAGCGAGCCGTATCCGGCCTACGAGGCGATCGGCACGCATCGCGACGGCGAGTGGATCCAGATCAACACGAACGTGCTGCAGATCGAGAACGAGTTCTACTCGACGATCCGGCCGAAGCGCGTCACGTATTCGGGCGAGCGGC
>NZ_CADFDU010000054.1 GCF_902833045.1 Burkholderia sp. BCC0322 | reverse complement strand
ATTAAAAGAAAAGATAGAAAAAGCAATAAAAAAAGCCCTTTAATTTCTTAAAGGACTTGATTTTTGGTTTTGTTTTCTTATTATTATTTTATCAGAACCACAATAAGGAAACTTTTTATGCCAATTCACAATTCAATATTAAACAATAACAACAAAGAAGTCAATAGTTTTATAGAAGATATTTTAGAAATATCCAAAGAACAAGACAAGCAAGAAGAAAAAGACAATTTATTTTACAGTCTTGTCCCAAAAATTCATTTATCAGCAGTAAGAAATCTAGTTAAAACTCAGTTCAATAACAACCTTGACGAATATTTAAAAACAATCCCTAAGTTTCTTGACCCTTTAATTTGGAGCAAAAGAAAAAAAGATGATGCTGACGAAAAGTTTATCAGCAACAGAACCAACAGAGATAAGAAAGCCTACAAGAAAAAT
>NZ_CADFDU010000053.1 GCF_902833045.1 Burkholderia sp. BCC0322 | reverse complement strand
TAAAAGAAAAGATAGAAAAAGCAATAAAAAAAGCCCTTTAATTTCTTAAAGGACTTGATTTTTGGTTTTGTTTTCTTATTATTATTTTATCAGAACAAAAAACAGGAAAACTTTTATGACTATTTCAAACAACAATCGCTTTATTAATAATCAATCTAACAATACAATCTTATCTAATAATAATTTAAATGTCAATACTTTTGAAGAAGATGTTTTAGAAATATCAAAAGAAATTGATAAACAAGAAGAAAAAGACAATTTATTTTATTCTCTTGTTCCAAAAATACATAAATCAACAGTCATTAATCTAGTCAAAAATCAGTTCAATGGAAATCTTGATGACTATTTAAAAACAATTCCTAAGTTTCTTGACCCTTTAATTTGGAGCAAAAGAAAAAAAGATGATGCTGACGAAAAGTTTATCAGCAACAGAACCAACAGAGATAAGAAAGCC
>NZ_CADFDU010000052.1 GCF_902833045.1 Burkholderia sp. BCC0322 | reverse complement strand
TTGCCTTCTCGGCACCACGTTCTCTGCCATTCTGTTCTCCATACAGTCAAAAAGTTATCAAACTTCTTGCTGTACGTGGAATCGAGACAGGGTCAGTCTATTTGCGGGCCTATGAGCGGTCAGCCATGCCCGGCGTGCCATCGGCGAATACATCGTCTGTACAACCGGAAACGGCCTCACTCGAGCCTGGCCGACCGCACGCCGGATGAGGCATACTTCGCGACGCTGCCTGCGATCAAATTGGCAGCATGATTGCCTCGGACGTTCCACTTAAAAATCTCAGAACACTGTCCGAACGAGTGAGGCCACCTCTCTTCGGCATCCGGAATTTTCGCGTCAGCACGGCCGATAAGCTCGCGCGTTTGACTTAGAGTCGCTAACACAACCTAGACATGAAGCCATGAGAGCCATATCCTCGTGGCATGGCCAGACGAAAAATCAGCAATGAGTTATGGGCGACACTTGA
>NZ_CADFDU010000051.1 GCF_902833045.1 Burkholderia sp. BCC0322 | reverse complement strand
TTGTACGTGCCGTCGCCCTGCGGCTCCGCGCGCGAGCGCACCAGCGCCAGATCGGAGCCCGCCTGCGGCTCGGTCAGGTTCATCGTGCCGGTCCATTCGCCCGAGATCAGCTTCGGCACGTAGCGCTGCTTCTGCTCGTCGGTGCCGGCCGTCAGCAGCGCCTCGATCGCGCCGTCGGTGAGCAGCGGGCACAGCGCGAACGACAAGTTCGACGCGTTCAGCATCTCGATGCACGGCGTCGCGATCAGCTTCGGCAGCCCCTGGCCGTCGTACTCGGCCGGATGCTGCAGCCCCTGCCAGCCGCCTTCGACGAACTGGCGGAACGCTTCGCCGAAGCCCGGCGTCGCGGTCACGACGCCGTCCTTCCAGCTGCTCGGATTGCGGTCGCCTTCGACGTTCAGCGGCGCCAGCACCTCGCCGCAGAATTTCGCGGATTCGTCGAGCACGGCCTGCGCCGTGTCGTAGCCGGCATCCTCGAAGCCCGGCAACTGCGCAACGGC
>NZ_CADFDU010000050.1 GCF_902833045.1 Burkholderia sp. BCC0322 | reverse complement strand
GGACGGTCACCACGGTAGGATTCATGACTGGGGTGAAGTCGTAACAAGGTAGCCGTATCGGAAGGTGCGGCTGGATCACCTCCTTTCCAGAGCTTCTCGCAAAATTGAGCGCTCACGCTTATCGGCTGTTGATAAAGACAGAAAGACTGTCTGTTAGTGGTTTTATCGGTTATAATGCCGGCCGCTTTCGATAATCCTCAATGATAAATATTCGAATGAATTTCGATTCGAGTCTTTTTCATTGGCGATTGAGCCAGTCAGAGTGATACGTCTTACGTATCGGCTGTCGTTCTTTAACAATCTGGAAGAAGCAAGTAATTTGGATAGCGAAAGCGTCTTGAGATGGACGTGAAAACTATCCGGGTTGTGATTGTATCGATGTATCTCAAGATGATTCGAACTCTATGTTTGACTCGATTTTGGAATACGGCACAACGCGAGAACTCAACCTGTAACGACTGTCGATGAGACAGACTCGTTATAGGGTCAAGCGAACAAGTGCATGTGGTGGATGCCTTGGCGATCACAGGCGATGAAGGACGCGGTAGCCTGCGAAAAGCTACGGGGAGCTGG
>NZ_CADFDU010000049.1 GCF_902833045.1 Burkholderia sp. BCC0322 | reverse complement strand
GGCCCAACTGACGGACGTATTCGGCAGGCGGCACTTCACCGAGAGCCCTGTGAGGCCGACTCTCGTTGTATTCGACCCGCCATCGTTCAATCTGCTCCCTGGCGTCGGCCAGCGATGTGAACCAGTGCACGTTCAGGCATTCATCGCGTAGCGTGCCGTTGAACGACTCCACGAATGCGTTATCCGTTGGCTTGCCGGGCCGGCTGAAGGCAATCTCGACCTTGTGATGGTAAGCCCACAGGTCCATCACCTGACTCGTAAATTCCGAGCCGTTGTCACAAAACAGCGTGCGGGGCGCCCCGCGTTTGCTCCTCAGTTCATCCAGTGCACGCACGACATCTGAAGCGCTCAATCGCTGACCAACATCGATGGCTAGTGCTTCGCGCGTAAAGACGTCGATGATGGTCAGCGCGCGGAACCTCTGGCCGTTCGAAAGCTGGTCGGCGACGAAGTCCAAGCTCCACGCCTGATTTGCCGCCGTCGACTTTGCACGTGCCGGGCGACTCATCTGCGCACGTCGCTTGCGATTTGGTCTGTAGCGCAGCGACAGCCCTTCCTCACGATACAGACGGTACAGCCGATTCTTGCTGACCTGATAGCCCTCCCGTAGCAGCAGCACGCGTATCTTGCGGTAACCATAGCGCACCCGCGTCGCCGCGATTTCACACATGCGCTGCCGCAATGCAGTCTGCGGGTCGCGGTGGCTGCGATACTGGTACACCGAGCGCGATATGGCCACCAGGCGGCAGGCACGCCGCTCTGCTACTCCATAGGCGGACTTTAGATAATCCACGACGTGGCGCCTCGGCGAGGACTTCACCACTTTTTTTTCAATACGTCGGTCAGCATCGCCTTGTCCAACGTCAGCTCCGCGACCACCTTCTTCAGTTGGGCGTTCTCGTCTTGAAGCTGCTTGAGCTGTCGCACCTGGTCCGTCTGCAAACCGGCATACACCTTCTTCCAGCGATAGAAGGTTTGCTCCGAAATGCCCACGTGACGAATCAGTTCCGCGACCGGCATGCCTGCTTCGGCCTGTTTCAACACCGCCACAATCTGCTCGACACTGAAGCGCTTGCGTTTCATCGTACGGCTCCTTTCATACTGAAAAAGTCCGCCGAAAACTCGCTTACATCATGGCACTGTTTACTGGGGGCCGCTCA
>NZ_CADFDU010000048.1 GCF_902833045.1 Burkholderia sp. BCC0322 | reverse complement strand
AACGACTCTACGCCGATGATAGTGCGGATTCCCGTGTGAAAGTAGGTAATCGTCAGGCTCCCTAAGCCAAGAACCCCCGCCCGAAAGGCGGGGGTTTTTGCATTGGCGCGAAGGAAATGCGTGCGGCGTATTCGGCTTGGCTGCATGTCGTGCTGCACGCATTGATGCTCGCGATGCCGCAGGATGCGGAGAAGACGGAACGCAACTTCTCGTCTGTTGTGACGATTGTTGAAGTTGCCTGCAGCCTCACCGCAGACCATTTGCGTCAACGCGTGAGCCGAAGTGCTTCACGCCGAGCCATCACCAGGCAGTAGAGCCGCGCAAGGCGGCCAGCGCTGCGTCTTCCTCGTCCTTATCCTCTTCTTGGGCAGCTGCACCATAGGGCTGCTCTCGCCAGTTCAGCGCGCTGTAGTCGGGCGTGATGATGACCCTTCGGGAAGCAAAGCTGAACCGAAGATAGACGCGATCACCCGGCTTGAATCCGAACATCTCGAAATGCGCGTCGATGGCGCGCATCCATGGCATGTACGGTTGGCCATCCCGGGGAAGGTCCGGCTTGTTGCCGAGGGTCAGCTCAACCTCGGGATACTGTTTGAGCTTCTTGGGACGTGACTTACTATAGGCGTTAGCCATCTTCCGACTCCGGTAGTGAGTTGGTTGTGGTCAGCGGGTCGTATGGGTGGCAGCCCATGCGGCCCGCGCTTTTACTGCTTTGCTCTTTTTTTAAAACAAACAGATTCTTGAAGAGCGCGTCAATATTTCTTGACGCGGCGGAGGGGTGGATAACCTGAATGTTAGAACAGACAGTCTACCAACCACAAACCTCCGAGGGAGTTAGAACGCGGCGCCTCTGTAGGTTGTCGTAGATGGTGAAAAGTACGCCTTTGATTTTATGGAAGTTTTTCACTAACTCTGACACGGCCCTCAAAACCTTGTGTCACTATTCGTGAAAAAAAGCGGCAGGATTGTCGTAAAAGGTGAAAATTCCCGAGGGTGGGTCGCCGTGCCCCGTGAGCTGGCTTCGACTTACCCTGGCCCCAATACGGCCGGCCCCACTGCGATTTCCTCTGTGGAGCATGAACGGTCCCGGTTTTCAGTGCCAAAGGCAATGTTAGTCTTCGGCGTTCTGTTGGTCCGTCAGTTGGGCCTGCAGGCCCAACTGACGGACGTAT
>NZ_CADFDU010000047.1 GCF_902833045.1 Burkholderia sp. BCC0322 | reverse complement strand
GAAAAGTTTGAGCGGACCAAGCCGCACGTGAACGTTGGTACGATTGGTCACGTTGACCACGGCAAGACGACGCTGACGGCAGCGATCACGACGGTTCTGACGAAGAAGTTCGGCGGCGAAGCGAAGGCATACGACCAGATCGACGCGGCACCGGAAGAAAAGGCGCGCGGCATCACGATCAACACGGCACACGTCGAGTACGAAACGGCTAACCGCCACTACGCACACGTCGACTGCCCGGGCCACGCTGACTATGTGAAGAACATGATCACGGGCGCAGCGCAGATGGACGGCGCGATCCTGGTTTGCTCGGCAGCAGACGGCCCGATGCCGCAAACGCGTGAGCACATCCTGCTGGCGCGTCAGGTTGGCGTTCCGTACATCATCGTGTTCCTGAACAAGTGCGACATGGTGGACGACGCTGAGCTGCTCGAGCTGGTCGAGATGGAAGTTCGCGAACTCCTGTCGAAGTACGACTTCCCGGGCGACGACACGCCGATCGTGAAGGGTTCGGCGAAGCTGGCGCTGGAAGGCGACACGGGCGAGCTGGGCGAAGTGGCGATCATGAACCTGGCCGACGCGCTGGACACGTACATCCCGACGCCGGAGCGTGCAGTTGACGGCGCGTTCCTGATGCCGGTGGAAGACGTGTTCTCGATCTCGGGCCGTGGTACGGTTGTGACGGGTCGTGTCGAGCGCGGCATCGTGAAGGTCGGCGAAGAAATCGAAATCGTCGGTATCAAGCCGACGGTGAAGACGACCTGCACGGGCGTTGAAATGTTCCGCAAGCTGCTGGACCAAGGTCAAGCAGGCGACAACGTTGGTATCCTGCTGCGCGGCACGAAGCGTGAAGACGTGGAGCGTGGCCAGGTTCTGGCGAAGCCGGGTTCGATCACGCCGCACACGCACTTCACGGCTGAAGTGTACGTGCTGAGCAAGGACGAAGGCGGCCGTCACACGCCGTTCTTCAACAACTACCGTCCGCAGTTCTACTTCCGTACGACGGACGTGACGGGCTCGATCGAGCTGCCGAAGGACAAGGAAATGGTGATGCCGGGCGACAACGTGTCGATCACGGTGAAGCTGATTGCTCCGATCGCGATGGAAGAAGGTCTGCGCTTCGCAATCCGCGAAGGCGGCCGTACGGTCGGCGCCGGCGTCGTCGCCAAGATCATCGAGTAA
>NZ_CADFDU010000046.1 GCF_902833045.1 Burkholderia sp. BCC0322 | reverse complement strand
ATGCACACGTCGATCGACTACTGCACTCCCGTCGAATACGAAACCCTACGCGCTGCTGCATGACATGCTGTACGTGAAAACGAGGCAGGGTCACGCTCGATCTCCGGCCGCAGACGTTCATCTCGGATTGCGCGAACAGAGCGTCGTGCCGGATCACGAAGCTGCGCGGCATGGCGTCGGTAGCCCGACGGGGCAATCCGCAAGACCTTGCAGATCGGCTCGACCCCGAAGGTGTCGCGATGCTGATCGATGAAGGCCTTCAGGACTTGAAACGGCGGTCGAGCTCCGCCTGGGCGAAAAACGCGCTCGCGACCTTGAGAATCTCGTTGGCACGACGCAACTCCTTGACTTCGCGCTCCAAGGCCTTGAGGCGCTCGCGCTCGTCTGTGGTCACGCCATCGCGCTCACCGTGGTCGACCTGGTCGCGCTTGACCCACTCGTGCAGTGTCTGCGGTGTGCAGCCGATCATCGGCGCAATCGATTCGATCGCTGCCCACATCGACGGATGTTCGCTACGCTGCTCCCGCACCAGACGCACTGCGCGCTCTCGGACTTCCGGGGAAAACTTGGTTACCTTCTTGTTCATGGCTCCATTCTCTCAAGAGTTGGAGCCTCCACAAAATCCGGGGCGGTTCAAAACCCTACGCGCTGCTGCATGACATGCTGTACGTGAAAACGAGGCAGGGTCAGTCGGAAACTGTACTTGTCTCCCGTACTGGATCTCTTCAATGGCGAAATCGTGTCGTATGAGATGTCCCCTCGGCCACTGTTCGGTATGGTCGGCGCGATGCTCAAGAAAGCCTTTAGCAGGTTGAAAGCTGATGACCGGCCGATGCTGCATTCGGACCAGGGTTGGCAATACAGGATGCCCGAATACCGGCGGCTGCTTGACGCACATGCTGCGCAGCAAAGCATGTCGCGTAAAGGTAATTGCCTCGACAATGCCGCGATGGAGAGCTTCTTCGGCACGTTAAAGTCCGAGCTCTACTACCTGGAGAAATTCCGCAGCGTAGAGGAGCTGCAAACAGGCATTGATAACTACATCCGGTACTACAATCATGATCGGATCAAGCTGAAGCTCAAGGGCCTGAGTCCCGTCGAGTACCGGATTCGATTCGCGTGAAGTTCGTTCAACCACCGTCCAACATCTTGGGTTCAGCTCAAAAAATTTAGTGGGAACTACGATACATTCGATCAGGCACCGTGGGCGAACGGCCGCCACGAGCTGCGGATTCAACCGGTCGATGCAACACACTAGAATCTGCGCAAGCAGTGGAGGTGTTGCAAATGAAGCAGAGGCCGAGGATCTACTATTCTGAGAGTCAGAAAGCACTCATGTGGGACCGCTGGCGCAAAGGTGAAACGATTCATCAAATTGCCAAACTGTTCGA
>NZ_CADFDU010000045.1 GCF_902833045.1 Burkholderia sp. BCC0322 | reverse complement strand
CACCACCCCATTTCAAGCCCCGTAGGGCTTGGCAGAATAGCGAACACTTTTAAAGTGGTTGCACTATGTTTGAGAAAATTAACTTGTAATTTTCGGGGTGGTAATTCCCAAAAAAAAAGAGCCGTCAGGCTCTTGATTTTCTTATCTACATTCAATGAATATCATAATCTTTCTTTGTATTTTGTGATTTCCTCAATGACATATTTTGTTTGTAGTTGATTAAATATTTTTCTCATTCCTAGTCTAATTAAGGCAAAAAATAAACTACTTACTATGATTGGAACTATGATAGTTTTTGTAAAAATCATCATAAAACAAAGTAGGGTTGCTGACATATAAGCCGTTAGATATGTGTAGAAAGTATTGTTGTCTTTACTAAAATCTTTAAAGTCTTTCTTAAATTGTTTTGTCTTGTTGTTTAAAATGCTCATTGTTTTTTCTCCTTATAAAATATATTCAATGATAAAGATTAAGAATAAAATTGAATAGGTAATACTAACAAAGTTTATAAATCTTTTGTTCTGTTCGTTGTCGTTTAAACTTTCTTCTGGCTTGAAAGTATTAAATAATTTATTGTCTAGTTTCATTTTTATTCCTCTTTGAATGGGTTAAATGGGTGATCTGCTGGTAGCTCATTTGTTGCTTTCAATTTCTCTTGTTGTGCTTTGAATGTTAAAATATCTTCTAATGCTTCAATGCTGGAATGCTTGACACTCTCGCTATATTTCAAACCTAAAATCTTGTTTTGTAGGTTTTCAATCTCCATTTGAATAGCTATAAAGTCCATCTGTTCGTGTCTTAATAAAGCTTCTAACTGATTGGTTGGCATTTCCATTGCTCTAACTCTTAAACTTTCCATCTTAATTTCCTCCTTTTTTTGTAAAACTCATTGTTTCCATTTCTTTGAGTTCTTCGACAACCTGTTTAGCTATTTCTGTTCTTATATTGGTTGTAAGTGGTTTTGAATTTCCTGCTTTTCTTATAACGTCAATCATTCTTGTCTTTCCATTCCATTGATAGGAAAAAATATATTGAACGTTAAATGGAACTGTATACATTCTAGAATTTCCAAAGCTATCAAGTCTTTGTATTTCTTCAAGTTCTTTGTTTACTTCAATACATTTAAGATTTAAATCTTTGTAGACAAGTTCAGCATTAAGAACTATTTTTGATTTTGATTTCATTTATTTTTCTCCTGTTAAAATCATATTTTTATCTTAATAAAAATATCTTGTTAATCAATAGCAAGATAAGATATTTTTAAAAGTTGATATCATTGTTTTGGGTTGTGCCAGGTCAAACACGACCTTCCAGAACGGTCTACAAGCGATTTTTTTAGGTGGGGTAGGGTGGTAGTGGTTTGGGCATAAAAAAACGGCTCTATGGCCGTTTAAATCGTTTTTGACTGTTGGGAGTAGTGAAAACCCTAGCCTTTGGGCTTGTCCGTAGGTGCGGTGTCTATCTGGCTGTTTAGCAAGCTACGACTTGCTTTCAATAGCGGGAGTCCCATAGGGACGACAATAAT
>NZ_CADFDU010000044.1 GCF_902833045.1 Burkholderia sp. BCC0322 | reverse complement strand
CATTATTGTCGTCCCTATGGGACTCCCGCTATTGAAAGCAAGTCGTAGCTTGCTAAACAGCCAGATAGACACCGCACCTACGGACAAGCCCAAAGGCTAGGGTTTTCACTCTCCACACAGCTAAAACCTACTAGAACGGCTTTTGAGCCGTTTTTTTATGTCCAAGCCACAACCACACCAACCAACCTAGAAAAATCGCTTGTAGACCGTTCTGTGAGGTCGCTTTTTGACCTGGCACACCTGGAACAATGATATCGAATTTTTCTAATCTCTTATCTTACTATTGATTAACATTATTGATTTATTAAAATAAAAATACCATTCATAAGGAGATAAATAAAATGGAAAATTTAACAGACAGAGCTATAAAAATGTCTAATGAACAATTAAGAGCAATTTTAAGACACGAAGAATTAGATGTTAAAAGTCTTGAATTGGAGATAGATAGATTAATAGCAAAAATCAAAGAAATGAAATTCAATCTATCAATCAAAGAGTCAACTATTAGAGCAATTGAACAAGCTTTAATAATGAAAGAAATTTACAGACCAGAAGACTTAGAAGATAGAACAAGTCTTTTTGACCCATTCAAGGATGAATAATTATGAAATTAGACGGAAAATTTTTTAGAGAATTTAGACCAGAAGAAAGCCTAAACGACAACACCAACAACAAAAAATTAATTACTTGGGTAAGCATTACCTATTCAATATTGTTCTTAATTTTTATCATTGAATACATTTTATAAGGAGAAAAAACAATGAACCTACTACAAAAAAAGATTAATCAATTCAAATATGAATTTAAAAAAATCAGTCAAGACAACAACCTTTTTTATACTTACCTATCTGGCTTTATATCTGTATTGTCTTTCAGTATTCTTTACATATTTACAAGAGATTTAAAATTTCCAATAGCTTTTTCTCTTATATGCTTTTTATTCTTATCATTGGCAATGAGAAAAATCTACAACAAACACGAAGAAATTTATATTTTTGAAGAATTGGAAAAATATAAAAATAGTCTATGAAACTAACACAAGAAGAAAAAATAACAGTCCTATTTGACGAATTTTTTAAAGCAAAAAAGTTCTTAATTTCAATCAATCAAGATAAAGAAACAGAACTAGACAGCCTAACAAAATTTCATATCAATAGGGCTTTATTTTATTGCCAACCATTTATTAAAGATAGTTCTTTTGACGATAGACACGGTGTAGCATATTTTAATTACAACCAAATACTTTTTAACATTAATGAACTTGATTACAACTTTGAAGCTGATTTTTTTATTCCTGAATGTTTAGTAATTCACGAACTAACACATTTAATTCTTTATTATTTTTCAATGATGTATGACCATAAACCGATGACAGAACACAATTTAGAATTTGTTATTTTTAACTATGCTCTGTTCTATCGTTATACAAATTCAGTCTATCTTTTAAGACCATATGACATTCAAGATGAACCAAACTTTGAAGATTTAAAAATTGATTTAGATAAGTTTAGTCAATTCATTAAGACAATAAAATTTAAAAACCTTAACGAACTTTATTTAAAAACTGTTCACTATTCCAACAAGATAAGACTAAAAAACCAAAAGACTTTTTCACAAAAAATCTTTCCAACACCAAAGACTTTTTTTCAAAAAATCTTTCAATCACTCAAAACCTTTTTAAAAAATTAAGAGCTTAACGCCTCTTTTTTTTTGGGGAAATTCCACCCCGAAAATTACAAGTTAATTTTCTCAAACATAGTGCAACCACTTTAAAAGTGTTCGCTATTCTGCCAAGCCCTACGGGGCTTGAAATGGGGTG
>NZ_CADFDU010000043.1 GCF_902833045.1 Burkholderia sp. BCC0322 | reverse complement strand
AGTGAAAACCCTAGCCTTTGGGCTTGTCCGTAGGTGCGGTGTCTATCTGGCTGTTTAGCAAGCTACGACTTGCTTTCAATAGCGGGAGTCCCATAGGGACGACAATAATGACAGAAAAAGCTTTTTTCTTGTTAGTAGTTAAAGATTTCTCTTTCTTCTAGCCATTGTTCATAGTGAATTTCTTCTAAAACTTGTTCCCTATGATTATCTTTTTCCTTCAAATCTTGGCTAATTCCACTTCCTTGAATGGCTTTGAATAACTGTACACCTATTGATTTATCAAGGTTTTTAATTGAACTCTCTAAATTATTGTTAATTCTATTCAATAAAGAAAGAGTTAAAACATTTGAATATTTGTTCTTGTAATCAATTTTCATTGCTTCAACATAGTTAAAGCCATTTTGTTTATAAAAGTCTTTTGAAAAGTTGACTAAAAAATCTAAGTCTTTTTGTTTTTCTTTTACATTATCATAAGATTGTTTTACATTGGAATTTATTAAATCATCTAGATTTAATGTGCTTATGGTTGTTAGTTCACTATTTTGTTCATTAGATTGAAAGATTGAAAAAACCTTTTTTTCAATTAAAACTAGTTCATAAGTAAATAAAGCATCATCAATTTTTTCTTTTACTATTTCACAAGTAGTTTCTAAACTCTCAATTTTTTTATACTTTCTTCCAATAACATTCTTTAAGACTTCTATTTTTTCATAGTTCTTTTCTAAAATTGCTTTATCAATTTTTGTTTTAACTGTATTGATTTCATTTTGTAATTTAGCCAATAGCTCCAAAGCAAGTTTATTTTGTTTCTGTATTTTGTTATTCTTCTTGTAAAGTCCTCTATGAAAAATTACACCTAGATAAGTTCTTTTTGAACTATCTTTATTGTATTCATTCGTAAAAAATCTATCATAATTTTTTATGAATGAATATAAATCTCCTGTTCTTAAACAATTTTTAATTTCGTCAGTTAAGGCATTTTCGTAAGACTTCCAATTTTTTACCAAAAATTCAAACTTAGAAATTGAGCCATTGAAACCAAAAAAATTAAAAGAACGAATGCCATAAAACCATCTACAAGCTTGATTTTTTAAAACACTGTCATCAATGTTTTTATCATCGTATGTTGTATGAGTTTTATAAAGATATTTCATTAAGTAGCTTGAACCTCTTTGATAGCTTTCTTCTCCTGTTTTTTGATTACTATAAGAAATATCAAAACCTCTTTCTTTTGTCCATTTTCCTAAACTATCTATAACCCATCTTCCTAGTTTTGAGTTTTTATCGGTTTGCTTTTTGTTGTAGTTGTCTTCAACATTATTTAAGCAATCTGTTAAAAGTTTTTCATTCTCTTTTGAATGATAAAATATTGAATGTAGGTGTAAAGTGCTGTCTTGTTGTAATTCAATGACTTGTAAACCTATTAGATTTTCTCCAAAAATAAAGCCATTGTTTGAAAGCATTGCTCTAAATGCTTTCCAAAATTTCATTAGTTGATTTTTGGCTTGTATTGGAGATTGTCCACCATATGAACAATTCCCATTTTTTGGGTTTGGGTGGTAGGTTGGTGGCAAAGTCAAAGTAATCATTGAATTAGTAAAGCCTTTGTCTTTTGCTATTAAGTCCATAGTGTCAGCAATTTTATTCATTCTTGCTAACTTTTTAAATTGCTTTTCTTTATTGGTTTCAAGCTTAATTATTTTTCCTTTGGCATTAATCAATCTTAAATTGTTAATGTAATCATCGGAATTTTCCATATCTTCTACATACTCTTTAACCATTCCTTTGGTGGCTACTTTTTGACGATTAAAGCCAATCAACTTTAAAAGCTGTGCTGAGTGTAGGATAAGATTTTTCTTGTAGGCTTTCTTATCTCTGTTGGTTCTGTTGCTGATAAACTTTTCGTCAGCATCATCTTTTTTTCTTTTGCTCCAAATTAAAGGGTCAAGAAACTTAGG
>NZ_CADFDU010000042.1 GCF_902833045.1 Burkholderia sp. BCC0322 | reverse complement strand
CCTGGTTGGCCTGCGCCCTGACGCTGGGCGGGCGAGCCCGCCACTGGCAATACCCGCTGCGCGAGACGGCCAACACCCGGCACAGCCGGCTCACGCTGTACTGGTCGCGGTGTGAGTCGATCCAGGCGTACCTCACCGCGACCCCTTCGCGAAGTACGCCGTTGCCTTTCGGAGGATTTCGATGTCGAGCTTCGCGCTGGCCAACTCCTTGCGCAACCTGCTGACCTCGGCCTCCAGATCGCTGACCGGTCGACGACTGGAACTCGGCGTGCTGGGTAACGGCCCCGTCGCCGCTTCAGCATTGCCTTTGCGCTGGTCTCGGCACCAGTTGCCCAGTGTCGCCACCGGTACACCCAGCCTGCGAGCGGCCTCATGCTGACCGACGCTCTCCGACAAGCGCACCGCCTCCACCTTGAATTCCTGCGTGTATTGCCTTCTCGGCACCACGTTCTCTGCCATTCTGTTCTCCATACAGTCAAAAAGTTATCAAACTTCTTGCTGTACGTGGAATCGAGACAGGGTCATGGACTACCTCCAAAGTAGTCCAAGATTTTGTCCGCATCCCCAGTGGGCTCAGATTTCAAATGCGTTTGACACTGCAGCCTTTCGGGGCGGCGCCGGCGAAACACAAGCGCGGCACGCATGCTACAGGGTTTGTTCATCGCAGCGCGAGCCCCGCAGTGTAGCGGGCCGGACCGTTACCGAAATGTGCCGTTAACACCTGGCATCGCGGCGACCTGCCAGCTGACGGAATCGCCAGGTGCACCCAGGCACCCTCATGAATCAGCTGCTCGAACGACAAACCGGAAGCTGCGATCTCGTGGCAAATTGCCAGCGGCGAGCCGAAACTCGGACAGATAAAGTCAGCAGCCAGCCCCAGCAGATGGGCGCTGTTGGTCGCCCCCCCTATAAAGTGGTTCAGTTCCGGCGAGCGATAGCCGGAGCTCACCAGAATAGGCCGTTGTCCGAGCAGTGCACGCACCGCTTCGAGGGCGCACGCGGTACGTTTCAGATTGGCCACAATCGCTTCCGGGGCGCGGTTATCGAGGCCGCGCCTGACGGCGATTTGGCTGTGGATGAGTTCGGCAAGCGTGAAATGGTCGGTCAGTTGGGTCATAAAATGTATTAGCCGGGACTCGATCTGAAACGCGCGCCTCCAAGATCTCGAACACCGGAATCCAGTAGACGCCTGTCGATTCCATCGCCACCGTGTGAATCCCGACCTGCTTGAGCCAGTCGGAAAGCTCGTGAAGCTCTTTCGTGAAACTACGGAATGAACGCACGGGTTCGGGGTCACGTTCATCGCCGACCGCGACCACATGAAACTGCGCACCGATGTCGATCGCGGCCGCGTTCGGATGAACCACAGAAATTTGCGCCGCGCTGCTGACGCGTCGGGGCTTCGTTGCCGGCATTGGGACCCTCTGACCGAATGGTGTATCAAGGTTCCGTCGTCTCCCGGGCGTCGCACGTAAAGCGCCTGTTCAAGTGCATCCAGAACGAAGTCCGCGGTCATCGAGGTGCTGACGCGCCAGCCGACAATACGGCGAGCGAACACGTCGATCACGAAGGCCACATACAGCCAGCCCTGCCACGTCGAAAGTGGAGTAAGAGACCGGGCGTAGTCGAGCTATCTCCCGGCCTCTCCTCCTCGAACCGGACTTGCACCTCTCAGCGCATCCGGCTCTCCGTTCAAGCGTTGCTCATAGCAAAGGCGACATCGGGATAACGCGACTCGATGGTACTGCGTGTCTTATCGCGCAGAATGTACGGATTCTCCGATGGGCTACGCCACCTGAATTGACCCTTCCGGCTGGTAACAAGACGCCGAAGCGCCACCGCACCGTACCAACCCCGACTATTCTGGCCATGAAGCAGCCATGTCTTGGCCTGTCCCGGTTCTGGCGCCCGGACATGTGAGGTCAGACGGAATTCGTGGAGGCCAAAGAGTTAAGCAGCGATCTGATTCAGATAGAAACGCTGCGTGAACGCGACAGGCGATTGGTAGTTCAGACGCGCCTGCGTACGTTGCCGGTTGTAGAAGATTTCGATGTATTCGCTGATCGCCAGGCGTGCCTGCTCGCGCGTG
>NZ_CADFDU010000041.1 GCF_902833045.1 Burkholderia sp. BCC0322 | reverse complement strand
CGATGATAGTGCGGATTCCCGTGTGAAAGTAGGTAATCGTCAGGCTCCCTAAGCCAAGAACCCCCGCCCGAAAGGCGGGGGTTCTTGCATTGGCGCGGCGGAAATGCATGCGGGATCGGGATGGCGGCCTGGCCGGAGCCGAGACGACGAATGCGCTGATTCAGGCGCCTGCCGTTCTCGAGTAATCCGCAGCGCTGCGCCACTGATCGAGCTGGTCCCGGGCCGCCAGCGGGTGCAGGCTGGAACCCACATTCAAACATCCACCTACTCGCTTGTTCACGACGACGGTGATCAGCTCGAGCAGCAACTCCGTCACATACCTGACTACCTCTCGGCTCAGATTTGAGCGTTCTGGTCGAGTGTGGTCTCGCCAACCACCCAATTTCCGATTATCGGGCGCTGTTCATCGGCGTATCGTGCTCATCCTCGGGCAAAAGTCTCCATTGCAATTCCGTGCCTATCGAGCATGTTTCATGGCCCCGTCACCACATGAGCCGTCAGCTCGACCTTGGCACCCGGTCCGTTAATCGAACGTCCTGGCGTGCTTTTTCCGCGAGTGTTGAACCACTGTTGCCCATCGAGCGCGTGAAGTCGAGCCGCGCTCCGGATGGCATCGTGTAGTCATCCCAAGTTTTTTGTATCTCAATTCGCAGTATCTTCGCTCAAGTTGGTTCGCGCGCAGAAACGAGTGCGTGTGGCCCGCCGGATGGAAAGGTTCGGTCTGTGGCGTGCACCGGACGTCCGCGAGTCCATCACCTGGATGACCTCAGAAATCCGAACTGTTCCTTTTGACGAGCACCGGCTACCCATCGTGCAACACATGAATTTCTTCGATGAGCGTACAGGCAGCGTTGCCAAAGCAGTCTCCCCCTTCGCCCATAAGCGCGACGTGCGTGCCGTCGGCGTCGATGCTGGTCGATCGCACCGTCCATGCGGTACCGGGATCCCGGAGTGCGGAGCCATCGACCGGCGGAAACCGGCGCATCGTGTTCCGACGTTGATCTCGGGCTAGCGCGGCCAACGCTGGGCAGCAAGCGGAAGATGTCGAACACCGGATGTCGCAAGTCAACTTTTCGGCGTCGTCGGATGGATGCGGCGCGGAAAACGCGCCGGCGTCGAATCCTCCGCAGGTATGGGTGTTCAGCTGCGCGCGGGGGCTGGCATCGTACGGGCAAGCGGGATGTGCGGGTATGTGGCCGTTTCGCTGCGATAGGCCGACCGGATACTGAGGTTGGTCGGCTTCAGCAGGTCATATGCGGCGAGCAGTGAGGTTGCCGCCGGGCGCCCTGGAGCGTGGCTGTCAGCCAGCGCTTGCCTCCGGATCCTGGTGATCGCCGCGCGACAACGGGGAGCGACAGATCGGTGGCATGCGCGGTCAAAGCCATGAAGGCCATCGCAAGCGCGAGCAGGCGCATAAGAATCCGAACCGGAGGCGCGCAGTTGACCCGCGATGGTATCGCGTTTGTCGCTGAGGTCGGCAAAGGCCGATGGCGAGCCCATGACCTCCCGTCGGCAGCCTCGAACAGATGGTCGGATGCAGTTATTGGAAAACGCCGGAACGCTCAGTCACGTCTATCACCTGCTAGCCGAGCCAGATAACCGATGAATTCGGAAGCGGCGCCTCAAAAACAGTGAGGATGGGGCATTAAAGCCGCCCGGCACGAAATTTGCGGAAATTTTTCGTTTACCCGCTTGGCAGAGTGCGCGAGAGGTCGTATGATGGCGGTCTTTCGTTTTCAGCTTAGATGCAGATCGACGTTGAGGGCGGAGTCTGACGAAGATGTGGCATTGATCGGTAGCACCCACGCTTGCCTTAGCCGGGCAGGGGCGGGAGGTCGATGGTCAAGCGGGCGTCAGGAAGAGAGTAAAAATAATCTTCCGGATGTGCTTGACAGAAGTGCGATGCACCCCCATAATCGTCAGTTCTCTACGGAGGGGTGCCCGAGTGGCTAAAGGGGGCAGACTGTAAATCTGTTGGCTTACGCCTACGTTGGTTCGAATCCAACCTCCTCCACCAAGATATCAGCGCAGTGAGCGGTAGGGAATCGTTTGTAGCCCGTGCGGGTGTAGCTCAATGGTAGAGCAGAAGCCTTCCAAGCTTACGACGAGGGTTCGATTCCCTTCACCCGCTCCAGACCGCGAAGTTGAAGCTTAAAGCGCCCATGTGGCTCAGTGGTAGAGCACTCCCTTGGTAAGGGAGAGGTCGGCAGTTCGATCCTGCCCATGGGCACCAGCAGTAAAAAGTCAGTGTCTTGTTTGCGCGCGGCGCAACCTGTGAAATTCCTTTTGGGAGTTGAAAATGGCCAAGGAAAAGTTTGAGCGGACCAAGCCGCACGTGAACGTTGGTACGATTGGTCACGTTGACCACGGCAAGACGACGCTGACGGCAGCGATCACGACGGTT
>NZ_CADFDU010000040.1:1773-2452 GCF_902833045.1 Burkholderia sp. BCC0322 | reverse complement strand
ATTCATCGCTCGGCTTTGTTTCTCCGGAGCGGTTCCTTCGGGACTGGATCAAAGCTCAGCAGACCAAGGACGCCGCCGCATAACTAGGGACCGTTGGAAGGCGAAAAACCGGGGGAAGCTCACTGGATCGTCCAGCTGCGGGCGCGCGTTGGTTTTTACAAGGCTCTGATCGCGGTGGCCAACAAGCATGCACGAATTCTCGAGACTTGCCACCGTTGTTGGATGCCAATCCGTTCACTCTGCACAAACTGCGATGCAAGACACACAACAACGTGATGCCGTCGATGTCTTCGTCGGCGTCGATGTCGATAAAGGCCAGCATCATGCCGTCGCGCTCGATCAGAACGGCAAGCGCCTGTACAACAAGGCGCTACCCAACGACGAGGTCAAGCTGCGAACCCTCATCGCCGAACTCAAGACTCACGGTCGACTGCTGTTCGTCGTCGATCAGCCGTCCACCATCGGTGCGCTTCCTGTGAGGCCGCGTTCCGGCAGATGATGGATGAGGCGCTGTCGCGTCGCGCCGACCGGGCGCTGTTCGATCTCGACTCAGATTAATCCGATTCGAAAGGTATTTGAAATGTTCGTACAATGCATGCGCCGATGCTCTCCGGCATCGGCGCATGCATTGTCTCAATCTGGTTGTCTTTGCCACCTTCGGGTGGCATTTTTTTTGCTG
>NZ_CADFDU010000040.1:0-1448 GCF_902833045.1 Burkholderia sp. BCC0322 | reverse complement strand
TTTTGCGCGTCCTTGATTTCCTGGAGCCGGGCAGCGCCGACTTTAAAAATGACCACCGCTGGACAGGGGGTGCCCCTATGTCCTTCGTCAAGCGTTAAGGGCTGACTTGGGTTGGTAAATGGTGCCGTCGCGCAGCATGGCGAACAGGACGTCGCAGCGTCGCCGTGCTAGCGCGATGAGTGCCTGGTTGTGGCGCTTACCTTGCTGGACCTTGCGCGAGTAATAGGCCCGTGAGACTGGGTCTCGTAAGGCGGCGAAGGCGGAGAGGAACAAGGCGCGCTTGAGCACCTTGTTGCCGCGTCTGGATGGGTGCTCGCCACGGATCGACGAGCCTGAGCGCCGGGTGACCGGCGCGAGGCCAGCGTAGGCCGCGAGATGAGCAGCCGAGGCGAAGGCTTTATGGGCGACTTCGGTTAGGAGTCTGGCGGCGGTCCTGACGCCGACTCCCGGCATGCTGGTCAGGACCGGCCAAAGAGGGTGAGCATGCACCAGCCGCTCAACTTCGGCGGCGATTTCGTCACGCTGCTTGCGCAAGGCGGCGAGTTGCTGGGCCAAGCGGGGCATGACGATGGTAGCAGCCTGTGTGCCGGGTACGATCACGACTTGCTCGCTCAGCGCTTGAACGATTTCGGCCGCTAAGTTCTTGCCCATGCGGGGCGCGAGCTTGGTCAGGCGGTTGGCGAGCGTCTTCTCGCTAGTTGCGGCAAGCGCGGCTGTCCCACGCGTTTGCACGCCGGCTCATTGAGACCATCATGCCGAATTCGGCGGCCAGATCGCGATACGCCCAACTGGCATATTGACTGCCCCTATCCGAATGCAGCAGTAATCCGGGCCCGGGTTTGCGTTGCCAGTACGCACTGCGTAATGCTTGGCAGACCAGATCCGCGTTGATTCGCTCCGACATCGACCAGCCGACGATACGCCGGCTTGCCAGATCGAGGATCGCCGCAAGAAACAGCCTGCCTTCGTCAGTGGCGATGAACGTGATGTCACTCACCCACGCTTGGTTCAGCTGCCATCCAACGCATGCGCTGCCGGTTTCGCATCAGACGCGGCTGGTTGGCATCGCGAGGTCGAGCGCCTACTACCGGCCACGGCCGATAAGCGAGGCGGACCAATTGCTGATGCGGCGGATCGACGAGTTGCACATGGAGTTTCCGTTTGCCGGGGCGCGGATGCTGGCACGCCTTCTGCGCCGGGAAGGACACGAGATTGGCCGTCGACGCGCGCGCACGCTGATGAAGCGCATGGGTGTCGAGGCGCTGTACTGCAAGCCGAACACAAGCCGCCGCAACGCGCAGCACAAGATCTGGCCGTATCTGCTGCGTGGCCTGAAGATCGAGCGGGCCAACCTGACCCTGCCTCGTTTTCACGTACAGCATGTCATGCAGCAGCGCGTAGGGTTTCGTATTCGACGGGAGTGCAGTAGTCGATCGACGTGTGCATGC
>NZ_CADFDU010000039.1 GCF_902833045.1 Burkholderia sp. BCC0322 | reverse complement strand
GGCAATTGGCGTTCGACGACCATCGCGGAATTCGTTGAGGCACTGGATGCCTATATCCGCTGGTATAACGAAAAACGGATCAAGGGCTCCCTCGGCCATCTCAGCCCCATCGAGTACCGTGAAAGCCTTGGGTTAACAACGTAAATCGGTCCAAGAAAATAGCCGCATCCCCGTGGGTCAGTTTTACATCGGCGCTAACACCAAGCCAGACTCGGCGTCTACGCCAATATGCGATTTCATGCCGAAGTACCAGTTACCGCCTTTCTGCGTCGATTGCATTTCTGGATCCCGGGTGCCGGAACCGTTCTTTGTCGAACTGGGCGCGGCAATCAGGGTGGCGTCGACTGCAGATCCAGCCTTTAGCATCAAGCCTTTTTTCCTTCAGGATCTCATTGACCAGCGCGAGCATTTTCATCGCCAGCCCATGCGTTTCGAGCAGATGGCGGAACCGGAGAATCGTGCTTTCATCCGGCAACCGCACCATGCCGCCGTCAAGACCGGCGAACTCGCGATACAGCGGCACGTCGTAGAGCGCTTCTTCCATCGCGGGGTCCGACAGACCGAACCACTGCTGCATAAAATGAATGTGTAACATCGTCGCGATCGGGAAAGGCGGTCGTCCGGTTTTGCCCTTCGGATAGTACGGCTCGATCAGCGCAATCAGCTTCACCCAAGGCACAACACGCCGCATCTCATCGAGAAATTCCCGCTTGCGCGTGCGTTTGGTTGACAGATCCAGACCAAAACCCAACTGCGACATTGCTCTTCCCCTCAACCAATTCGCGATGCGTCCACAATATCTGAACGGGGCGTTAATGCCAGGACTTTTGCAGACCTTCCTTAACGACTCTTACCTCGACAGAACAATCCAATTACCGTACCGTGTGGCCCATTCAGTAATGGCAAGCTATCGGGAAGCAAGCTATGTAATTTTTATCGCACCGCGCTACATATCATCTCGCATTATTTTGTAATAATTTCTAAAATCTCGTATAAATACTTTCCTCATTGATTCTTCGTAGGAAAACTCATCTGGAACATCATATGCAGGGGATGAATTTAATTTCTTAGCCAAGTCTTCAATTTGGCTCTTGAACGATTTTCTGTCAACCCACAATGCCACAGCCCCACCTGGCTTGAGCATGCGAACAATTTCATCCACATTGTGTGACGTGAGAGGCGCGGATTGAATCATAATATAGTCAGCAAACCTGCTCCCGATTGGATACTTATCGAGCCAATTTCTCAGCTTAACCAAATTATCGATTGGCCTTTGGTTTTGACTATTGCTTGACAATACATTCAAATTAATGGCATTTTTGCACCCTGCCTTTAGACCAAAAGATTCATGATACCCCTCCCCGCCAATATCAATTACCACATATGCCGAATAGTTTTTCTCAACATCCTCTCGGGTCGCTTCTTTTCCCGGCTGAGCAGGCACGCCAACTATTTGATTAATCCTTAAAACATAATCCCTCGACAATTCATTCAGATCATTTTCCGCATACGACGCCCCCCTATCCATATAACAGGTTGCATTTGCCAGTGATTCTGCTGAGTAAATTGACAAAAATGCACCCAGGGACAAGCACAATCTTAGAATGCAATTGAAATTCATTGGGCGCTCCAGAATGCTATTCATAAGTTACGCGCACCTCGACGGAATGCGCGCGCCAAGTTTTCGGTGAGAACTTATTAAACCAAATGAGTGGATAAGCGTGGAGCAAATCATCGCGACGACGGAAAAATGACTCGCCAAAAAGTGATGATTTTACCAATTTATCAAGGCCCGGACGTTGCTAATTTTTCCTTGATTGCTACACCACCCATCAATTTTCTGCTTAGCCGTCATTGCATTCATCAATAAAAGTAACATATCGCGAGAATCCTGTGTTCCATATATTATATGCCAATACGTGCTCTTTCGAATTTACCTTACCAGATGGATCATCGCTTACATGAAATCCAATTCTATTTGAAGATTTTGATGACTTTGAGCTGCACTGAAATACTTTCCATCAATGCAGAAGGAATCCGCATACAAAGACGTAGAAACTGTAGACAAAAACACCGTGACAGCCACAACAGCTTTCTTTATGAAAATGCACATTGCATTTTTATTTAATGAGTTAATCGCGCATGGTTAGGTGCGTTTTTAGGGGGGCAGATATTAACGTCGCTCAAGACGCGTTTATGTCGCGACTGGAATGCGCATCAAACATAGGGCATCGCGCGGCTGAATGACCTCCGATGCGGAAAAGGCAGAGAGCCGACGCTCGCATAAGGCAGCGTTTGACTCCTACGGCGACGAATCGCGGGCAAGGCCGCGCCCACCGGCCTTCGTCAGCCCCCTGCCACCCGCTGGGGTGGCCGAAGTTGAGGATGTGCCGAGAGGCCGTTGAGCCTGAATCGAGGCATCAACGACACGACTGTACTATTTTTCCATTTAACTTTCGTATCGGAATATTCAGACGATTGGGCAAGATAAGTATTCTGAGCTTCCCCCGGTTTTTCGCCTTCCAACGGTCCTGAGCTTCCCCTGAAATTTCGCCTTCCAAGAGGTCGTGTATAAACTCGACGGAAAGGAAGGAAATCAGGCATGTTCAAGGTACCGAAACAGGCAT
>NZ_CADFDU010000038.1 GCF_902833045.1 Burkholderia sp. BCC0322 | reverse complement strand
TTGCGACCCGACAGCGTCACCACCGCATCGTCGTTCGTCAGCGTATGGCCGCTGCCCGAGTTCAACGCCAGGCTCGCGTTTTCGCCCGTCAGCGTCACCTTGTTGCCGACGCGAATCTGTTGCGCCGCGTTCATCGTCACGCCCGCGTTCGCGCCGCTCGCCGTCAGCGACTGCTTCACGTCGACGCTGCCCTTTTTCGACGTCAGCGCCAGCGCGTTGTCGCTCGCCCACGTCACCGCGTCGCCCACCGTCAGGTCGCCCGACGTGTTGGTCAGCGCCACGTTCGTCGTGCCCAGGTTGCGCGACAGCGTCTCCCCGTCGATCGCGACGTCGGTGTTACCGCCGACTCCCGCGTTGGCCGCCTCGATCGTCCACAGGCCCGTTCGGCCCGACGCCGCGCGCGTATCCACCTGCGCGTCACGCGACACCGCCACCCGCTCGCCGCGCGTCGTCACCGTGCCGCCTGCCGTCGACGCGTCCTGCGCGCTCGCGTCCAGCTTCCCGCCGACCTGAACCTCGCCGCCGTCCAGCGTGATCTTCCCGGCGCGGCTGCTCAGCCCCTTCGCCTCGATCGTGCCGCTGTTCCGGACCACCGAACCCAGCAGATCGCCTGCCGCGCGCGCCGTCATCAGCACTTCCCCGCCGTCCGCCTTCAGCAGCCCGCCGTTGTGCGCCTGCGCGTCCACCGCCCCGCCTTCGACCTGCAGGTTCAGCAGCCCGTTGCCGTCGAAGTTCACGTTGAACGCATTACCCGCGCCCAGCGCCACGCGGCCCATCTGCGCACGGATCACGCCCGTGTTCGATACCCGCGCACCCAGCAGCGCCACGCTGCCGCCGTCCGCCGCCGCGATCGTCCCGGCGTTCTCCACCGACTGGCCCGATGTGCCCGCGAACCGGTAGCGGCCCGCCAGGAAATCCGCGTCCGACAGGTTCTGCGTCGACGCCACCAGGCCGCCCACGTTCACCTGCGCGCCCGCGCCGAACATCACCCCGTTCGGGTTCACCAGGAACACGCGCCCGTTCGCGTCCAGTTGACCTTGAATCTGGCTGCCGTTCGCGCCGACCACCCGGTTCAGCGCGATCGACTGGCTCGTCGGCTGCTGGAACGACACCCGCTCGCCGCCACCCACGCTGAAGTCCTGCCAGTTCGTGATCAGCTTGTCCGTGTGCTGGTTGATCGACATCGTCTTGCCGTCCGCCGACGTCGCGATGTCCGCCTTACCCGACGCAATCTCGCTGCCCGTCGGCAGCGCGTACGCGCCCGACGCTGCCGCCAGCCCCAACAGCGACACGCCCGCCGCAAGCAGGCGCTTGCCGCCGCTCTTCTTGCCGCGACGGCGCGCCGTTTCCCCGACTGCGCACCAGCCGCCTTGGGCTTCGTTCCACACCAGTGAATAGGCCTTGTTCATACTTGTCATTTCCTCATGATCGATTTGCATACGGAAAATTATTTCGTATACCTATACAACTATTTGTCGAGCGCCGAACGGTGATGTTCGTTGCTCGTTCCGCGAACGATGAATCCGTCCGCGCCGTGCCCGCCGGCTCCAATCTGTCCCGGAACCGGCATGCCGTGTGCGGGCGGCACCGTTGGATCCATGGCACCGCCCCGAGGCATTCGCTTCCTGCGCTGAAAGGAATTACCGACTGCCGTCGATCCGGCCGAAGTTGACGCCGGCGAACGCCTCGCGTGCGGCCGCGCCGGTCGTCTTGCTCGAATCGATGTTCCCCGCGTTGAATGCCACGAATCCGCCTCTCATCGCGGCCGAGAGCGACCCCTGATAATTGAGCATCGAACTGGTCTGCGACGAACGGATCGCACCATAGTTCATGCCCGCGAACCCGGCGGCGAACGAAGCGGCGGTAGTGACCGTCCCCGAAGATTCCGAGTCGGCGATCAGTGCGCCATGGCCATTCCACCCGGCAAACCCGCCGACGAACTGGCCGCCGAGGGCCGTTACGTTGCCCGCAGCCTTCGAGTCCCGGACAGCACCCATGTTTTCGCCGACCATCCCCCCGGCGTAGCTGCCGTGCGCCGCAGTGACCGATCCCGTCGCGCCCGACCCCGAAATCGTTCCGCGGTTCAGGCCCACGAGTCCGCCAACCCGACTCGCCGAGCCGGCATGCACGGTTCCGCCTGCCGTGGATTGTTCGATTGTCCCGTCGTTCACGGCGACGAGCCCACCCGCGCGACCGGCGTCGCCGGCACTTGCATCGCCTGCCGCCTTGCCCCGACGGATCATGCCGGCATTCCTGCCGACCAGGCCTCCCACGACACCGCCGGCGATGTCGCTCACGCGTCCATTCGCTGCCACGTCTTCGAGCACGCCACCGTCTATGTTCTCCCCCGCGAAGCCGCCGGTGGCTGCCGCGACCTTCGTGTTCACCTCGCCGTATGCTTGCGAGCGCTCAACCTGACCGCCTCTGTTGAGCCCCATGAAGCCGCCGACCGTGCTGCCGTTCGTCGCGCTCACGATGCCGTGTGCAGACGAACCACGGATCGTGCCGCCATCGCTATAGCCGACCGCGCCGCCGACGAAGCTCGACTTCCCGGCCGACACATCGACCGTCGAGACCGCGTTGTCGATTACGCCGCCCAAGGTGCGGCCGACGAGACCGCCCACGTGCGCGCGATCGCCTACCGAGATCCTGCCGGCACTCGTCGAATCCGACACCGTCCCATACAGATTCGTGCCAACGAGACCACCGATGTCGCGCGTGGTATTCGACGATCGCAAGCTCGTGATCGAGGCATCGGCCCGGCTGTTCGTGATCCGTGCAGAGATGTTTCTGCCCGCGATGCCGCCGATCGAATCGGCCCTTTCGTTGCCGGCGATGGTTCCCTGGAATCGGCCACCGTCGATGACGCCGGCGACGTTGTCGCCAACGAGGCCACCGACGAGGCTGCCGAAATTCCCGGTCGGCGAAATCGTCGTGTTCGTCGCGCGAACGTTCGAGATCGTGCCGCCATGATTGGCTCCGGCCAGCGCACCGACCGACGCGGTTGTTCGGTTCGACGGCCCGCTAACGGTGAGCGAGTCGAGCGCGAGATTCGCGATACGGCCGCGATTCATACCGAACAGGCCGACGTACTGACCGTTGCCATTGATCGCCAAGCGGGAGATCGTGTTGCCCAACCCGTCGAACACGCCATCGAATAAGCTGTCGCCGCCGAGGCTGCGGAACTGCGCACCCTTGCCGTCGATTGCGTTACCCAGCACGTAACGGCCGCTCATGTTGCCGTCGACACCGCGCAGCCCCGCGAGATCGTGGATCACGCGATACGCTTCGCCGTTCGCCGAGAACGACGCATTGCGACCCGACAGCGTCACCACCGCATCGTCGTTCGTCAGCGTATGGCCGCTGCCCGAGTTCAACGCCAGGCTCGCGTTTTCGCCCGTCAGCGTC
>NZ_CADFDU010000037.1 GCF_902833045.1 Burkholderia sp. BCC0322 | reverse complement strand
GGCGTCTCAACGAGCGTCCGCGTAAGACGCTAAACTTTGACACACCCGCCCAGCGGTTCCATCAATCTGTTGCATCGACCGGTTGAATCCGCAGCCGCTTACCGCCATTCCGCTCTCTATACAGTCAAAAAGTTATCAAACTTCTTGCTGTACCTGCAATCGAGGCAGGATCATAGTGCATTGAAATGGGGTTCGTCAGGTGCCCAACGCAATTGAAGCATGCCGAAATGCGGCTCGAACGAGGAACCCGTTGTGATCGTCGTGGAATTCACGGGTCGGGCATGTGTCCGACCGAGAGGTAGTTCAACAGTCAGCGAACGAAGCGACCACCAATCCAGCCGACCGCGCGCGGCGTTCTGCGCGCGGCCGTCACGCACTTGCGTCTTCATGTCGAACACCATGACTCACCGCCAGTCCGAACTGCTGCTGAATCGCCTCGAAGCGCTGAGCTCGGGCCCGACGCGGCAGCATCTGCCCGACGGCCTGCGCGGCATCGAAAAGGAAAGCCTGCGCGTGACGCGCGACGGGATGATCGCGTTCACGCCGCATCCGCGCGCGCTCGGTTCGGCGCTCACGCATCCGTCGCTGACGACCGACTATTCCGATGCGCTGATCGAACTGATCACGCCGGCCGAAAGCGACGCTGCGATCACGCTCGAACGTCTCGACGATCTGCATCGCTACGTGTATGCATCGCTCGGCGACGAGATGCTGTGGAACGACTCGATGCCCGGCCTGCTGCCGGCCGACGACCAGATTCCGATCGCCAACTACGGCACGTCGAACATCGGCCGCCTGAAGACGGTGTACCGGCGCGGCCTCGCGTATCGCTACGGCCGCACGATGCAGTGCATCGCCGGCATCCATTACAACTACTCGCTGCACGAGGAAGTGTGGCGGCGCCTGCACGCGGAAGAAGGCTCGACGGCCACGCTCGTCGATTCCCAGTCGGAGCGCTATCTTGCGCAGATCCGCAACTTCCGCCGCCGCAGCTGGCTGCTGATGTACCTGTTCGGCGCGTCGCCCGCGCTCGATACGAAGTTCCTGCGCGGCAAGCCGCACAAGCTCGACACGTTCGACGCCGATACGCTGTACCTGCCGCATGCGACGAGCCTGCGGATGAGCGATCTCGGCTACTCGAACACGACCGCGCAGGCTGCGCTGCACGTCGACTACAACACGCTGCCCGGCTATCTCGACGCGCTGTCGAAGGCCGTGAGCGAGCCGTATCCGGCCTACGAGGCGATCGGCACGCATCGCGACGGCGAGTGGATCCAGATCAACACGAACGTGCTGCAGATCGAGAACGAGTTCTACTCGACGATCCGGCCGAAGCGCGTCACGTATTCGGGCGAGCGGCTGCTGCATGCGCTCGCGGCGCGTGGCGTGCAGTACATCGAGGTGCGCTGTTTCGACATCGATCCGTTCGAGCCGACCGGCATCGCACTGGAAACCGCGCGCTTCATCGACGCTTTCCTGCTCGCGTGCGCGCTCGACGAGAGCCCGGTGCTCGACTGCCCCGCGTACCAGGAAGCGAGCGCGAACTTCGGCAGCGTGACGATGGAAGGGCGCAAGCCGGGGCTCACCCTGCAACGCGACGGCCAGCCGGTCACGCTGCAGGCTTGGGCGGACGCGCTGATGGCCGATATCGAAACCGTCGGCCGCCGGCTCGACGAGATCCGCGGCGGCGACGAGCACGTGCGCGCGATCGCCGCGCAACGCGAGAAGCTCGCCGATCCGGAGCGCACGCCGTCCGCGCGCGTGCTGCGCACGATGCGCGAACGCGGTCAGTCGTTCCTCGGGTTCGCGCTGGCGCAGAGCGAAGCGCATGCCGCGCATTTCCGCGCGCGTCCGCCGTCGGCGGATACGCTGCGCGCCGAGCAGGCCCTTGCTGCGAAATCGCTGGCCGAGCAGGCCGAGCTCGAAGCGAAGGAGGCCGGATCGTTCGACGCGTTCGTCGCGGCCTATCGCGCCTATACGTTGAACCGTTTCAGCGAATGACTGAGGCCGGCCGGAAAAGATGGAAGCCCAACATTTTATAAAATCGAGGAGCGGTGGCATGGATGAATAGAGGTGGTCTCGCTCGTCTGTTCGGACAGTTTCTGATAAGCGCCTCGCGACGGCCGTCGCACCACGATGCCCGCGTGAGGCATGATCAGGCATCGGACTAGTTGGTTGTCACTGGCTGGCAATCAATCAGTCGACGCCGACAGGTCAGCTTGCCGATGCAGCTTCCTGGCCACGTTCCAGGGCAGCAGTTCGTCGATGCGGTTAGCCGGATGGTCAGCGATATGGGTCAGGACGTATTCGAGGTAGACACGTGGGTTGACCCCTTTGAGCTTGCACGTCCCGATCAGCAGTGCGTGGCCAGTCCAGGCAGATAGGCAACGAGTACAACAGCTCGCAGCGTCGCCGTTCCGATCTTTGCATGGCGGGCAGGGGGCCTAGTCGTCGCGCATTTGGCAGTGAGTCGACATCCGCCCAATCGAGGTGACAGCGGTTTTCATGGCGCAGCGCAGGGCGACGCGTTGTTCGCTATCAAGCCGTTTCAACTCAGGGCCGTAGTAGATGCGAGCAGCGGCCAGTAGCTCGTTGCCGTGTTGGAGCGTCGGGACGTGACGGTGGCCGAGGCGCTGGACCATGAGGTCCAGTTCATATATGAGCGTCTGTAAAACCTCGGGTTCACGGTGCTGATCGAGCATTCGGTGCAGTCTTGCGACACTTGCCTGGATGAATGCGGAAGTTTTCATTAGTCGTACTTATGTAAAATTGGCAGCATTGGACGTCATCAAGGTCATGCACGCGTGAGTGGAGCCGGGCGAAGTCCGGCCCGGCGGCACGCGGGGGGGGGGGGCGTGATCATGTATCACGCGCTCGATGGCACCTTACTCGCGTACTTCGATCTCCATTCCGGCCCCGGCCAGCGCCACCTTCTCTGTGAACGCCGCAGAGTGCGTCCGTCGGATTCTCTTCGTCATTTCCTCGGTTCATTTGCCAGCATTATCGCTGGCTCCGGCCCCGACCAAACCACTTAGTCGATTGTCCGAATTTGCGCCGCCACCTCGCTGTCCATGCGAACTTTCAATCCGGTGGCAAGGCGAACGCAAATTCTAGCAAATAGATTTTCGATGAAAGTCAAGAATTTTCTGTGTGACTCGGGCGAGGGTTTGTTGTATAACGCCGCGCTACAACTTTGCATGCGTGATCAGTGCGTTCGCACGCACGAGTTATTGTCGAATCTTGTGTACGCGGCGTAGGGAGGGGGCGAGAGAAGGCAGTGGCGATTGAGGAGAATGTTGCGTTCGACGGTAATACTTTCCCAATCGAATTCCGCCACTATGGCGAAACGTATTGACCGCCGGCGGAATTTTGTAGCCAGTCAGGCAGGGGGATGCGGCTATTTTCTTGGACTGATTTACATTGTTAACCCAAGGCTTTCACGGTACTCGATGGGGCTGAGATAGCCGAGGGAGCCCTTGATCCGTTTTTCGTTATACCAGCGGATATAGGCATCCA
>NZ_CADFDU010000036.1 GCF_902833045.1 Burkholderia sp. BCC0322 | reverse complement strand
GGATTCCCGTGTGAAAGTAGGTAATCGTCAGGCTCCCTAAGCCAAGAACCCCCGCCCGAAAGGCGGGGGTTCTTGCATTGGCGCGAAGGAAATGCATGTGCGTTGGTGGAAGAGCGCTCCATTCATCACATCCCAGCGGCATGCACGTCAGATCACCCAGCTGTCATCCCGCAGTCAGTCCTTACCCGGAACGAAACCAAGCGATTTGATACGATCGAAGTGCCGTCGGCGATTGCACGCGTCGACGCTCATGTTCGAAACCAGGGCTTGATGGAGAGGGCAGGAATGAATATCGGCGACGCGTCGCGCGAATCCGGAGTCAGCGCAAAAATGATCCGGTACTACGAACAGGTCGGCCTGCTGGCGCCCAGCAAGCGTACCGATGCCGGCTACCGGATCTACGGCGCGGACGAAATTCATACCCTGCGCTTCATCCGCCAGGCGCGACGCCTTGGCTTTCTCGTCGAGGACATCCGCAAGCTGCTGATGCTCTGGCAAGACCGTTCCCGCGCGAGCGCCGAGGTGAAGTCGATTGCCCTCGAGCATGTAGCCGAACTCGACAAGCGTATCGCCGATCTGAGCGACATGCGTGACACACTGGCCGATCTTGCTGCGCACTGTCATGGTGACGGGCGGCCAGAATGCCCGATTTTGGCGCGCCTGTCCGAACCCGCCGGTGAACCAAATTAGTGCGTGCGCTCGAGGCCAAAATCGAGCCTCGATTCAATCTCGATAAAAATCAATGGGTTATGTGTCATTTCAGGACGGGCATTCCAAAATGGAATGGTTTCCATGCAAGTATTTCACTAGCATCTTGGTGCGGCATCGCTATAATTCGGGATAACCCTATACGGGAAATCCCTGAACACCGATTCACCAGGGGTCCCCCTTCCTTGGAGAACGTCATGATCGCCTACATCGTCGAAAAGCTGAGCAACTGGTTTGAATCCGCAGAACGTGAACGCCGTGAGGCCTACCTTGCCACGTCGTCGGACATCGTCCAGCTCGAGAGCCGCATCCGCTCGCTCGAAACCAACGGCTACTCGCTGTAATCGGAGTCACCGTCAGGTGTCACGTGGCACCGAACGATAAGCAAGCCCCGTATTTGACGGGGCTTTGTTTTTTTGTGCGCCGGATCTGGCGCAATCGTCAGTGCAGCGCTATGGTATGCACCTGCTTTTCATCCTGAAGGACACGATCATGCGTTTGCGTCTCGATGTGCGTCGAAGTGCCCACGCGCGTCTCGTTCTGGGCGCGGCGGTGCTTGTCCATGGACTTGCGGCCGCTGCCGCGACGTCGTCCAAGCCGCTTATTCTCGATACGCACCGCGGTATCCAGGACGGCAAGGGCGGGTTGGTGCTGCAGACGGCACCGTTGTCTTCCGAGCCGATCGTCGAGCCGGCGGGCATGCGGGCCCCGGCCGGGCAGGTACCGAACACGTCGGTTCCACTGTTCGTCGCGCCGTATATCAATGTCCCCGCGTGGGGTGGGCAGCCGCCCAGCCAGCCGAGGCTCGCGCCGAGACCTCAGCCGTAACGGTCGGTCGCCCGATCAGTTTCCGCGGTGCTCGATCTGGTAGCGGGCGCCGCTATCCTGTCCGAGCATCTCGACCAGATAGGGCAGTGCCTCGTTCATGCTCTGGGCGAGCGTATACGGCGGATTCAGAATGAACATCCCGCTGCCGTAGAGGCCCAGCCCGTCGGTCGGCGGGTTCGACACCGTCAGCGTCAGGTGCAGCCAGTTGTTCGGTTGCAGGCGCTTCAACTGCTCGGGAAAACGCTGCGATTCCGTCCGGGTCACCTGCGGGTACCAGACTGCATAGCAGCCCGTCGCGAAACGCTTCAGACATTCCGTCACGCAAGTCACCGTGCGCGCGTAATCCTTCTTGTCTTCGTAGGACGGGTCGATCAGCACGAGCGCGCGTCGCGGCGGCGGCGGCAGCAGCGCCTTGACGCCTTCGAAGCCGTCACCGGCGAAGATCATCGCACGTCGCCCCGCATCGCGGAAATTGTGGCGTAGCACGTCGATTTCCGTGGTGTGCATTTCGAACAGGCGCATACGATCCTGCTCGCGCATCGATCGCCATGCGATGTATGGGGAACCGGGGTAGAAGCGTAGTTCGCCGTCGTCGTTCAGCGCGCGAACTTCATCCACATAGTCGCCCAGCACCTCCGGCAGGTTCTTTTCGTTCCACAGCCGGCTGATGCCGGTGTCGAATTCCGACGTCTTCGCCGCATAGCCGTCGCGCAGCGAGTACACCCCGGCACCTGCGTGCGTGTCGATGTACCAGTACGACTTGTCTTTCTTGTTCAGGTAGCGCAGCAGCTGGACGACAACGGCGTGCTTGAGCACGTCCGCGTGGTTGCCTGCGTGAAAACCGTGACGATAACTGAGCATGGCGGGCTGCCTGAAACGAAAGGTGAATCAATGAAAGCGGTCGATCGTGCGCGGCCGTCAGGCCAGGCGCCGATGCGGGCCGCGTATTGTACGCGAGTGGCCGCGCATCGCCTTACTCGTACGCATCGCCGACCACGTCTTCGATGCGTTGCTTCACATCCGGCGTCAGCTTCGCGGCAACATCGAGCGCGCGCATGTTGTCACCGATCTGCTCGATCCGCGACGCGCCCGTGATGACCGAACTCACGCGCGGATTTGCGAGTACCCATGCAATCGCGAGCTGGGCCGTGCTGCAGCCGAGCTCGGCTGCGATTGCGCCGAGCCGTTCTACGATGTCGTTGGCGGCCGGGTCGGTCAGGCGGTCACGCATCCAGTCGTAACCCTGTAATTGCGCGCGGCTGCCGGGCGGCACGCCGTTACGATACTTGCCGGTGAGCAGGCCCGATGCCAGTGGGCTCCAGGTCGTGAGGCCGAGACCGTAGTCGTCGTAGAGGCGCGCATATTCCTGTTCGACCCGTGCGCGGTGGAACAGGTTGTACTGCGGTTGCTCGACGACCGGCTTGCGCAGGTGATGCCGCTCGGCGATCTCGCACGCAGCACGAATCTCGTCGGCACTCCATTCCGACGTACCCCAGTACAGCGCTTTGCCGTGCGCGATCATGTCGCTCATCGCCCAGACGGTTTCCTCGATCGGCGTGTTCGGGTCGGGGCGATGGCAATAGACGAGGTCGACGTAGTCGAGCTGCAGCCGGCGCAGCGAGCCGTCGATGGCGTTCAGCAGGTACTTCCGGTTCAGGGTGTGATACTGGTTCGGCACTTCGGCGAGTCCCCAGAAGAACTTCGTGGACACGATATAGCTGATGCGTGGCCAGTTGAGCGACTTGAGCGCGTGGCCCATGATTTCTTCGGATTTGCCGCCGGCGTAGACCTCGGCGTTATCGAAGAAATTGACGCCCGCGTCGCGCGCCGCAGCCAGGCATTCGCGTGCGACCCGCTGGTCGACCTGGTTGCCGTACGTCACCCACGAACCGAGCGAAAGCTCGCTGATCTGCAAGCCGGAGCGGCCTAGCCGTCGATAGTGCATGCGAATCTCCCGAGTAACAGAACCGACCTTAAGCTTAGACGTTTTGCGCGCGAACGGCGGGGCCGATCGTGCACAATGACGGCTGGCCCGCCAGCACGATCGCGCGACGGTAGCGGATGCGGTGGGCGCGTGTTTTATCGATCCGACAACGGGAGGAGACGGGCATGGCAGCAGATCTGAGCGGCAAGACCGCAGTCGTCACGGGCGCCGCGAGCGGCATCGGCAAGGAAATCGCACTCGAGCTCGCGAAGGCGGGCGCGGCCGTCGCGATCGCCGAC
>NZ_CADFDU010000035.1 GCF_902833045.1 Burkholderia sp. BCC0322 | reverse complement strand
GGCCGATCTGTTCGAATACATCGAAGTGTTTTACAACCGCAGTCGTCGTCATTCATCGCTCGGCTTTGTTTCTCCGGAGCGGTTCCTTCGGGACTGGATCAAAGCTCAGCAGACCAAGGACGCCGCCGCATAACTAGGGACCGTTGGAAGGCGAAAAACCGGGGGAAGCTCACGCTTTTCCAAAAGTTACCGCTGAGTTCCAATGCTAGAATAGTCTGTATCAGGTGCTTACGAACTTACCGTTGGACGTCATATACATTTTGTGTTTCCGACGGTCAGAGAGTAGATGAACTTCCCTCGTAACGCGAACTTATGCCTACCTCTCGTTTAATTGCCTGCTGCAACGGCGCTGCAGGTAACCTCAAACAGCGAAACCGCTTGCTGGGGCAGTCCAACCCGATAGTCGCAATTCTAGACGATTTCAGTATGGGGCCGCTGGCGGATGCTGACCAACTCGTTGCGCCGCAACGTACCGCTTGGTGGAAAGCAATCTGGCGAGCACAGTGGTGGTTTGATAGTGACGAATACGAAACGGACCTACTGAAGCACCAAGCAAAATGCCAAAGCTGCCTGCTATCCGTACTCGCTTCGCCTGAACCGGTTGTCGTATGGATGGGAAACAATGCTCACGACAAGCTTGTGCTGGCGATGATCGCCAGCCTCACTCCCCCGCAGACGGCGCTATCGGTCGTCGATATCACGGGGCAAGTCTCCTGTCAGCACGAAGGACAGTACGCTGTAGCTACATGTCCGCCTGAAGCGCTATTGCAGTTGATGCCCAGACCGCTGACCGATGGCGAACGCATTGCGCTTAGGGAGCAATGGACGTACTGGAAAGGGCACGGGCAAGGTTGGCGGGAAACCGGTACCACTGGTCAAGTTGTGGAGTACCCTCCCGACTATCTGGATGGTCGGCTGGTTGCCAAGCTAGCCGAGCTGGGCCCACAGTCTGCGGGCCTTGTGGTGGGAGAAATCATCGGCGAATACCCAAGTATGGTGGCAAGCAATTTCCTATTCTGGCGGCTGGACATCTTGCGACAAGCTGGCCGAGTGGTCTTTACTCCGCAAACAGGCCTCGAACCACAAGCACCGAAAGTCGCCCTGACTTAGAACATATCATCCATGTCCGGCGCATTCGACTGCGGAGCGACGGCGCGATCGTCAGATCGACGCAATGGCCGCCGGCCCTTTCCGCAAAGGGCCCATTGACTTTGGTTCGGACGCGACGACCGCGTCGCGGTGATCGTCGAGCACATGGTGCCGAATCGGCTGGATCTCCAGCGCTTCGTGCCGCCCTCGATCTAACTATCGATTTCGCATTAAAATCAGCGACTTAGATCGAGATGCGGCTTTCGGGATCTTGATGTCGGCAGATGAGGTCAGACGGAATTCGTAGAGGCCAAAGAGTTAAGCAGCGATCTGATTCAGATAGAAACGCTGCGTGAACGCGACAGGCGATTGGTAGTTCAGACGCGCCTGCGTACGTTGCCGGTTGTAGAAGATTTCGATGTATTCGCTGATCGCCAGGCGTGCCTGCTCGCGCGTGGCGAAGCGTTGATGATAGGCCAGTTCATTCTTCAGGTGTGTGATTCATGGACATCGTTTCAACTAGAATGAGGCGATGGACCGTGAGATCGCCGCACGATTACGTTGGGTGCGCATGTATCACGAGACCGGCAATGCCGGTCTCGTGTGCACGCGTTGTGGCATCTCTAGGCCAACGCTTCGCAAGTGGCTGCGCCGCTACCAGGAAGCGGGAGAGGACGGTCTTCGTTCTCAAAGCCGTGGCCCTCTGACCAGCCCGAATCGAAAGGTCTCTGACGCAGATAGGGCAACGATTCTTCGCCTGCGGGCTGAGCGCAAGGGTGCACGGCGGATTCAGAACGAATTGCGTCTGCACGAGCAAAGAGAACTATCCCTCGCGACCATTCATAAGGTTCTGTGCGAAGCGACCGTGAAGCCGTTGGTTCGCCCCAGGAGGCCGGTACAACCGAGGCGCTACAGTCGTCCGGTGCCCGGAGACCGCGTCCAGATGGACACGATGAAGATTGCGCGAGGCGTCTACCAGTACACAGCCATCGATGACTGTTCACGGTTTCGTGTACTGGCCGTCTACCCTCGAAGAAATGCTCGAAATACGCTGCTTTTCCTTGATCGTGTCATCGAGGAGATGCCGTTTCCGATTCAACGTATCCAGACCGACCGCGGCGGCGAGTTCTTCGCTGAATCTGTGCAGCGGCGCCTGATGAGCGAGTACATCAAGTTCCGGCCAATTCCACCACGCTCGCCGCTTACTGACCTGAACGAGTTCTGGTTCCACCATGCTCCGACAGAGCAGGCAATCGACTTGCGAATCGAAGAGTGGCAGTTCGACTACAACTGGCTTCGACTACAACTGGCGTCGGCCACACGGCTCACTCGGTGGGAAGACTCCTGTTGACCGCATTGCGGAGCTGGGTGAAATCACACCTCTCGCGGACGAGGTGGTAAGTGCGTACGACGAGCGGAAAGAGCGAATTCGGCACCGCGAATGGCGGGTCGACAAGATCCTCGGCGAACATCATCGGCGCGCGTCGGAACCCGTGTCTCCTATCGGCGCCACGGGTTCCGACGCGCCACAGAAACGACCTTCAAGAAAGTGAAACGATGTCTGCGAATCGCACAGCTGATTTGAAGCGCTGCATCACCTTCTCGCGCACCCGAGTGGGCAAGTGCGAATTCTCGGCTCGGTTGTTCAAGCCTTTGTGCTGTCGATGTTCGACGTTCACGCCGAGCTCCTTATTCGCTGCTGCGTAGCTGCGCAGCTTGTCCGTCACGATCACCCGTGGCCGACCATGGCGCTTGAGCAGCTTGCGCATCAGCCGTTTGGCCGCCGCCTTGTCGCGACGGCTTTGCACCAGCACGTCGAGCACCGCGCCGTGCTGGTCGACGGCCCGCCACAGCCAGTGTTTCTTGCCTCTCATCGTCACAACCACTTCGTCCAGATGCCATTTGTCACCGCGGTTCGGCGCCGTCGAACGAATGCGCCTGGCGATCGCCAGACCGAATGTTTTCGCCCAACTGCGCACCGTCTCGTACGTGAGATCGATCCCGCGCGCGGCCAGCAGCTCCTCGACCATGCGCAAGCTCAGCGGGAAGCGGTAGTACAGCCATACGGCGTAGCTGATGATGTCCGGCGGAAATCGATAGCCTTTGAACGAGATCGACGCGGTTGTCGGCGGCAAGGTAGGCGCGGTGTTTTTCTTCATGCCGCATTTTACCGCCTGACTGCCGCGGCAACTTGACAGCACCGTCGAATCTGTTCATGGGATGCCGTTACAACCGTAGCGCGCAGTGCGAACGCGAAGCCCGCGCCCAAGCTTACTCCGCTTGGGCTTCGTGCGCTCGTATGGCCGCGTAAGTCGAGCGACTTTCGTCCGGCACCGACCTTCTCGTCCGCCTCGCGAACAACTTGACAGCACCCCGATCATTTGTAATTTACCAAGAACTGGAGAGATGATTTTAGCGTCCCCGGTCTGATAGACTGCGAGGTACTGACGTATCGCGCCTTTAGTGGGATCCGGATCACTCCCGGAGTGTACGTGAATGGGATCGGCACTATTTGTGGCAGGGGATTGTAGTTCAAATCGACGACAGAGATCGCAATCCCTGATGCGGAGGACCCTTGGTCGGCGGGCAGCACGGAAGTGTCGGGTGCGGGCGGGTTCGAGTACACGATATAATCCGCAGCAGTGGGCCCAGACGGGCAGGATTCCAGAACGATCTCGAAGTGCATCTCACCGCTGACGGCCCCAGGCGCGTTAAAGTCGCTGGCCAGGACGGGACGTAGTTGTACGGAAGTGTTTTTGAGCTTACACGTCGAGGTCATGCCCTTTAATGAGAAACGGAGGTTGATTGTGCTGGTTATGCCGGATCGGTAATGGAGCCGATAAACCGGGGGAGGGTGCGTGAACTCGGCGTGCCCTAGGTCGGCCGGGCGAGTAGTGCCGTCGCTCAGTAGCTGTATCACTACCTTCAGCGGACGGATGCGCAGGTTGATGGGCACGGCGAGCTTGCCGGTCTGCTGAACGACACCGTTGATGAGGAGTTGTACGAGCGTACCCGGGACGCACGGTTGGGGTTGGGACAGCTGGCCCGGGGAGGCGCCAGTGTTGCAGTCGCGAGCGCCTTCGATTTCCGTAAGGATGCATTCCCCGACGGCCCCACATAGGGCGTCCTCTGTGGTATGGATCTGACGGCCGCTTAGGACGGTCCCTTTGCGGGAGTCGACGGGAGCTAGGCCAGCGAGGGAGACTATCGCGGCCGAGGCGTCGGTAGTAAGGATAGCGAGGGAACCGAGTACGGCGGGGGTGAGTAGGCGTAGGAGTTGGCGGACTGGCATATGCTGGGTGGTGGTTACGCGGGGGGGCAGTTGTGCTACACGCTCGAAGGTGCTGTCAAGTTGTTCGCGAGGCGGACGAGAAGGTCGGTGCCGGACGAAAGTCGCTCGACTTACGCGGCCATACGAGCGCTCGAAGCCCAATCCAAAGCGGAGTAAGCTTGGGCGCGGGCTTCGCGTTGGCACTGCGCGCTACGGTTGTAACGGCATCCCATGAACAGATTCGACACCTGCCCGTGGACCGAAGCGAATCGTTGCAGCTGGCGTGCTGATTTGAAGCGCTGCATCACCTTCTCGCGCACCCGAGTGGGCAAGTGCGAATTCTCGGCTCGGTTGTTCAAGCCTTTGTGCTGTCGATGTTCGACGTTCACGCC
>NZ_CADFDU010000034.1 GCF_902833045.1 Burkholderia sp. BCC0322 | reverse complement strand
TGCCTTCTCGGCACCACGTTCTCTGCCATTCTGTTCTCCATACAGTCAAAAAGTTATCAAACTTCTTGCTGTACGTGGAATCGAGACAGGGTCACGATAACGTGTTCGTCGAGCGCGTATGGCGCAGCATCAAATACGAAGAGGTCTACCTGAAGGCCTACGAGTCGGTCAGCCATGCCCGGCGTTCCATTGGCGAATACATCGAGCTGTACAACCGGAAACGGCCCCATTCGAGCCTGGCAGATCAGACGCCGGATGAGGCATACTTCGCGACGCTGCCTGCGATCAAATCGGCAGCATGACTGCCTCGGACATTCCACTTAAAAATATCGAAAACCTGTCCGAACGAGCGAGACCACCTCTTAGCTTCAACTGCAAGACAAAACGAATTGTTCAGGGCCGACTAGCTAGCAGGCATGCGGTGGCGATGAGTTTTTCCACGGAATATCCTGTTCAAAATCTTCAATCCGGATCGGAATGCCATTATGAGATCGAGCGTGAGACGGCAATGTTTGCGATTTTTCTGGTTTCAAGTAACTCGGACAGATTACGAGGTCCTGCGGGCGAGACCTTTAGGTGGTGCTGTCAAGTTGCTCGCCAGACGGAAGGGAGATGCTGGCGCACGAAGCAAAGCGCGTTGCAGCTGGCGCGCCGATTTGAAGTAAATCGGAGGCCCCCGCCGGTTCACTCGGGCGCCTTCCAAACAAACAGCCACCCGCTGGGGTGGCCGAAGGTAGGGGACGTGCCGAGAGGCCGTTGAGCCTGAGTCGAGGCATCAATGGAACGACTGTACTATTCTTTTAGAGCGTGTTATGCACTTTCAAAAATGCGGAACGGCATGAGTCAGCATCAAAGTGACGAAGACGACGAAATGCAATCCGGCGAGGGTTTCGGGCAAGCGCTCGTAGTCGCGTGCGAGCCTGCGAAAACGGTTGACCCAGCCAAAGCTGCGCTCGACCACCCAGCGCCGTGGAAGCAGCACGAAACCTTTCTTCGCCTCGGACAATTTGATGACCTGCAACTCGATGCCTTCGTCACGCGCGGCCTGCGCCGCGCCTTCGCCGGTATAACCCTGATCGGCAAAAGCGAGTTTCACCGTCTGGGCCGTGGCCTGCTGAACCTGCCGTGCCAGTTGTTGCACCTGAGCGCGCTCCTGCTCGTTAGCCGGCGTGATATGCACCGCCAGCAGATGACCCAGTGTGTCGACGGCCATGTGCACTTTGCTGCCGCGTTTGCGTTTGTAGCCGTCATATCCTGCGCGTGGACCGCTCTCGCACGTCGATTGCAACGTCCGCCCATCGAGAATCACCGCGCTGGGCTGGCCCTGGCGTCCATGTGCTACACGAATGATCGAGCGCAGATCGTCGGTCATCGCTTCAAAGCAACCCGCACGCAACCATCGTTGGGTTTGTTGGTACACGGCCTCCCACGGCGGGAAGTTCGTCGGCAACAGCCGCCATGGTGCGCCAGCACGGGCCAACCAGCGCAACGCGTTGTAAAGCTCGCGCAACTCATATTGCCGTTGCGGTGCATCTTCCTTCATCAGCGTCAGATACGGCACGACGAAACTCCATTCTTCGTCCGTTACGTCACTCGGGTAGGGTCTGCGTTTCTCCATCTCCCTTGGATACCCCAACCGATGAAAATTGCATAACACGCTCTATGTATCTTTCCAATATGAATATTCTGACAATTAGACAAGATAATTTTTCGTATCGATCGTGCTGCAAAAAGATCGATTATTCCAAGGCGTACGTTAGATCACGCCATTGCTGCGCGTTCGCGCTCCCCGAGCCAAGCTGACCACGCGGAAATGTCATCACGGCAATTGCCTGAAGCGCCCGATCGTCATAGCTCGGGTCGCCACTGCTGCACCGGATTATTAAATCATGTACGCGGCCTTCTTCGTCGAGCCATATGCGTACCAGGACACGCCTGCGCTCAAGAGTAGAGCCGGCATCGAGCGAGTCATCAGGTGGTCGATCAGGGACATGTTTAATCAGGGACATGTTAATTAAAGAGGCTCGCGCGAACATGTCACACCGCCTCTCGGGCACGGCAAGGGTGGTGCGACAATCATAAAAAGACCGCCTGACACGCAGGCGGTCAAAGTCACCACTCAGGCCATACGCACGAGGAGGAAACGTGCAACTTCAGCTTAGGACGGCCCCGCGCCCCGCGGTTTCGGATCTTGCTGATGGAAGGGGCGACCGACGCCGCTGCGCAAGCCAGCCGCCCGAAGGCATCGATCGCTCAACGGTCACCCAGTCAGTGCGCCCGCCCCGGATGCTGTCCGGCGCCTAGCTTGCCCATTTTGCCGCACGGATGCGCATCAAGCAGGGGCACCGCGCGGCTGCAGTCGAGGGGCGATGGGGAAAAGGCAGAGGGCCGACGCTCGCATCTGGCAGCGTTTGACTCCTACGGCGACGGATCGCGGGCAAGGCCGCGCCCACCGGCCTTTGTCAGCTCCCTGCCGTTTCCTTCTGGTGCCTCCTAAAAAAACAGCCACCCGCTGGGGTGGCCGAAGGTAGGCGGGCAGAGAGGCCGTTGAGCCTGAATCGAGGCATCAACGACACGACCGCACTATTCTTTCATTTAACTTTCTTATCTGAATATTCAGACGATTGGGCAAGATAAGTACGTCACGATCATCGCGCAGTCCAAGGGCGCGGCCGCACAGGTGGCGAGCGTAATGAGCGAGAACCTGAAAGGCGACGTGCAGACAGCCGTGTCCGCCTGGGAAAACCAGGGCATCACGATTGCCGACACGGTCGACCCGGCGCTGCGCGCGTTCACGCAGCGCGTCACCGAGATCACGCGTGCGGTCAATCAGTGGACGAGTGAGCATCCCGAGCTCACGCGCGCCCTCACGCTCGGCGCGCTGGTGATCGGTGGGGTGCTGGCGGCGCTGGCCACGCTGACGCTGGCGTTGGCCACGGTGCTGGTGCCGCTGGCCGCGCTGAAGTTCGCGTTCGGCGCGCTGGGCATCAAGCTGTTGTCGCCGCTGGGGCTGCTCGGCCGCCTGGCGGGGCTGTTAGGCGGCGCCCTGCTTGGCGCGCTCAAGCTCGTTGGCCGCGGCCTGCTGATGCTGGGCCGCCTGGCGATGGGCCATCCGATTCTGGCGCTGGTGACGCTGCTGGCGATGGCGGCCCTCTACGTGTGGCAGCACTGGGAAAAGTTCGGGCCTCTGTTCACCGCGATGTGGGAAGCCGTCAAGGCCGCGTTCGGCCAGGCCGGCGCGTGGATCCAGCAAAAGTGGTCTGGCACCGTCACGTGGTTCAAGGACACGTTCAACGCCGTGCTCGCGTGGCTGGGCAGCCTCGGCACGCGCTTCACGCAGTTCGGCATCGATCTGATCACGGGCCTGGCCAACGGCATCCGCAGCCGCCTGGGCGCCGTGAAGGACGCGATCACGAACGTGGCGAACTCGACCGTGAGCTGGTTCAAGGAAAAACTCGGCATTCATTCGCCCAGCCGGGTCTTCATGGAACTCGGCGGCTGGACTATGGCGGGCCTCGACGAGGGGCTGCGCGACGGGCAGCAGGGGCCGCTGGCCACCGTGCTCGCGCTCGGCAAGCGGATCGTCGCCGCCGGCGCCGGTATCGGTCTGACGGGGGCCGCGCTTGCCGCCCCCCCTCTCGATCGATCAGCGCCCGCCGCTGTCTGCCGTGCCTACCACGCTGATGGCGCCGGCCGCACCGGCACCCATCACGATCCACGTGCACGCGACGCCCGGCATGGACGAGCAGGCCCTTGCGCGCCAGGTGCAGCAGATCCTGCGCCACGAACAGGCCGCGCAGGCCGCCCGCGCACGCTCGCGCCTGGCCGATCGAGATTGAGGAGACCCGTTCATGATGATGGCGCTCGGGCTGTTCGTGTTCAGCCTGTCGACGGTACCGTACCAGAGCCTGCAGCGCACCCGCAGCTGGCGCTACGCGAGCCACGATCGCGTCGGCAAACGGCCGGCGCGGTAATACGCGGGCGAGGACGATGAGGGCATCACGTTATCGGGCGTGCTACTGCCCGAGCTCATCGGCGGCGACCTGTCGCTGGCCGCGCTCGAAGCCATGGCCGACCAGCATACCGCCTGGCCGCTGATCGAGGGCAGCGGCCGGATCTACGGGATGTTCACGATCGACGGGATCGACACCACGCGCACGCTGTTCTTTGCGCACGGCGCGGCGCGCCGGATCGAGTTCACGATCACGCTCACGCGCGCCGATGAGCTGGACATGCTGGGGGTCGTGACCGACGCGATCAAGCAGGCGATCCTGACATGAACCTGGCCGAGCTGCCTGAGCTGCCCGGGGCCGATCAGCTGCGCCAGAATCTCGTCGCCGATGATCGTGTGCCGCGCGCGATCTATGCGATCACGCTGAACGGCCGCGACATCTCGCGCAAATTCGATGGGCGGCTGATCTCGCTGACGCTGACGGATAACCGTGGCTTCGAAGCTGACCAGCTCGATATCTGCCTGGACGACACCGGCGGCGCACTGGAGATTCCGAGCCGGGGCGTGAAGCTGAAGGTGGCGATCGGCTGGGCGGGCGCGGCCAACGGGCTGATCGACAAAGGTGATTTCGTGGTGGACGAGGTGCGTCACAGCGGCCCGCCCGACGTGCTGACGCTGCGCGCGCGCAGCGCCGATCTGCGCGAAGGGCTGGCGATCAAGAAGGAACGGTCGTGGCATCGGCAGACGCTTGGCGCGATCGTGCGCGCGATCGCCAGCCAGCACACACTCCAGGCGCGCATCAGTGCGCCGCTGGATACGCAGCCGGTCGATCATATCGACCAGACGGCGGAGTCGGACGCCAACCTGCTGACGCGCCTGGCCAGACAGTTCGACGCGATCGCGACTGTGAAAAACGGCATGCTGCTGTTCATGAAGGCTGGGGAAGCGACGACGGCCAGCGGCAAGCCGCTGCCGGCGGTGACGATCACGCGCGAAGCGGGGGACGGGCACGCATTCGGTGTCGCTGACCGCGACGCGTACTCGGGCGTACAGGCGTTTTACCTGAACACGCGTACCGCGAAGAAGGCATCGACGAGCGTGAAGCGTCGGCGGCGCAAGACCACGAAGCAGAAGACGCCCGCAGAAAAGAGCGGCGAGGTGCTGCTGGGCACGGCGGAGAATGTGAAGACGTTACGGCACACGTACGCGAGCCAGTTCAACGCACAGCGCGCGGCAAAGGCGGAATGGGGAGGCTGCAGCGCGGGGTGGCCGAGTTCAAGATCCAACTCGCGTTGGGCCGCCCGGAGCTGACGACAGTGAGCTTCCCCCGGTTTTTCGCCTTCCAACGGTCCCTAGTTATGCGGCGGCGTCCTTGGTCTGCTGAGCTTTGATCCAGTCCCGAAGGAACCGCTCCGGAGAAACAAAGCCGAGCGATGAATGACGACGACTGCGGTTGTAAAACACTTCGATGTATTCGAACAGATCGGCC
>NZ_CADFDU010000033.1 GCF_902833045.1 Burkholderia sp. BCC0322 | reverse complement strand
GGCTATTACAATCGACAGCGCATGCACACGTCGATCGACTACTGCACTCCCGTCGAATACGAAACCCTACGCGCTGCTGCATGACATGCTGTACGTGAAAACGAGGCAGGGTCAGACTTCTTCGTACTTGATGCTGCGCCAGACGCGCTCGACGAACACGTTGTCGCGCCAGGCACCCTTGCCGTCCATCGACAGGCGGATGCCTCGACCCAGCACGGTCTCGGTGAACGCGCCCGCCGTGAACTGACTGCCCTGATCGGTGTTCACGATGTCCGGCAGCCCGTAGCGGGCGAACGCTTCTTCAAGTGCCTCAACGGCGTGCACGGCTTCCAGCGTGATCGCCACGCGATGCGCAAGGATCTTGCGACTCGCCCAGTCCACCACCGCCGTTAGGTACACGAAACCGCGCGCCATCGGAATGTAGGTCGTGTCGAGTGCCCACGCCTGGTTGGCCCGCTCGATCTTCATGCCGCGCAGCAAGTACGGCCAGATTTTGTGCTGCGCGTTGCGTCGGCTCGTGTTCGGCTTGCAGTACAGCGCCTCGATGCCCATGCGCTTCATCAGCGTACGCACGCGCCGGCGGCCGATCTCGTGTCCCTCGCGACGCAGCAGTCGCGCCAGCATCCGCGCGCCGGCAAACGGAAACTCCATGTGCAGTTCGTCGATCCGTCGCATCAGCAGTTGATCTGCTTCGCTCATCGGCCTTGGCCGGTAATACGCGCTCGATCTTGCGATGCCGACCAGCCGCGCTTGCTGCGAAACCGGCAGCGCATGCGTACGGTCGATCATCGCTTTGCGCTCAGCAAGCCCGCCTTGGTGAGCGCGCCTTCTAAAAAATCGTTTTCCAGGGCCAACTGACCGATCTTGGCATGCAGCGCCTTCAGGTCAACCGGAGGCTCGCTCGACGACGCCCCGGCCGTACCGAACACGTCGGCCGCGCGTTCCTGCAACTGCCGCTTCCATTCCGTGATCTGGTTCGGATGCACATCGAACTGCTGTGCCAGTTCGGCCAGTGTCCGTTCGCCTTTGACCGCTGCCAGTGCCACCTTCGCTTTGAACGCCGCTGAGTGCGTCCGTCGGGTTCTCTTCGTCATCTTTCCGGTTCCTTTGCCAGCATTATCGCTGGCTCAAGGCCCCGGCCGCCCCACTTATCCGCCTGTCCGAATTTGCGCGGCCACCTCTATCTGCGCGAGGCCCGTGCTGGGCGGACGCGAGCCGGCGGTGCAGGGGTGCATAAAAACGACTCGTTTTGATGCGCAGGGGTGGGGGGGTATCCACTGCGCGCGCCGGGTCCGCGGGGGCGATCGCGTTAGAAGTCGAGCGGCGCGGCAGTGATGCCCAGTGCGGCGGCGATTTTCTCGCGCGACGACTTGCGCAGTTTCTCGCTTCGCTCCTGCTGTGCGTAGGCGGACTGACTGATGTCGAGCCGAGCCGCGACGTCGGCCTGAGTCAGTTTCAAATGCTCGCGCCATGCGCGCAGAGGCGTCGCTCCGTCGACCGTGGCGCTGATCACCTCGTGCGGAATCAGGTCGCGCTCTTCTTCGTGCTGCGCCATGTAATCCGCGTAGGGAATCACCACAAAGGCCGGCGCTCCGTCCGGCCCGTTGATGATCTGGATGTTAGTACGTGCGTTCATCGCGTTTCTTTACCTCCTCGATTTCGACTACCTTGATTTCACCGTCCCAGTTGAACAGAACCTGGTAGTTGCCGATCCTGAGCCGGTAGCCGGACTGGTGATTCGTTAGCGATTTCACGTTCTGGCAGTTCGGCATCGTTTCCAAAGTGATCACGCTGTCGCGGATCATCACCTGATTCTGGCGATCCAGCTTGCGCAGTTGCTTGGCTGCTTTCGGGGTCCATTTGATCGAGTTCATGCGAGAACTATAAGTTTATTTATAAGTTTTCTGCAAGTGTTTTATAAGTTATTTGCGTGTCATTGCGCGGCCGGCTCGTAGTCGCGAAACCGCACGACCTCGATGCCGAGCCAATCGTTGAGCTCGCGTAGTCGTGCCTTCAGCGGCTCGACCTCGAGCTGGTGGAACGCGGCATGGCAAGACTGGGTGGAAACAGGGACACACCCGTGAGCTTAACATCCTCGTTTCCACGAAGTGCACCAACGCCCCAACGCCCGCCCCCGTCAGAGTCTTCCGATATGTAATAAAAATGAAAGGCTAGTATAGTCGAGCCGTTGATGCCTCCATTCAGGCTCAACGCCTCTCGGCACATCCCCTACCTTCGGCCACCCCAGCAGGTGGCTGTTTTTTTAGGTGCGCCCGGCAGGGAGCACACACTTGGAGGTGAAAGTCCTCTACACACCCGGCAAGGGGAAGTGTTAGCTAGAGGCAAGGGTTTCGCGGGCGACCGCGAGTCTGAAGGAAGCCCGAGGCAAAGCGCTGGCCTGACGAACAGGAAGCGGGTACGAGGCGACGCGTCGGGATGGCGCACTATGAACATCGTCAATAAGAGGTTGGTATGCTTTTTTGATTTTCCGCAGATGGCTATTTACAGGATTTGGGCGGCGAATTTTTGGTGCAATGCACCATGCTTGGCTTTGTGGATTTTGGAAGGTGCGACGCCATGGTTTGCTGGTGGACACCATTAGTCAATGGGTTCTTTTATTCGTTACGCCAATTTTTTGCTTGGTAAAAATGCGGGGCGTTGTTGCATAAATCCGGCGTGAGGACGAGGCAAGGCCTATGTTCATGATTTCAGACAATGTGAACGGATTGGGGACGTGCGAGGTCCGCCATGCGGTTGATCACGCCCACGCGGATGGCAACCTCGGTTGCCTGCGATTCGGTGTGTCGTGCCCACAAGCAGTTACCCGTGAGCGTCTTGAAGCGATACATCGCGTTCTCCGCGAGCGAGCGCCGATGGTACCCGCTGTCCTTCTTCCATTCGTGGCGACTGAGTCGCGCGATCGCATCGACCGCGTTGTTGCGCCACGTCGCGCCGGACGTGTTCGCAGGCCAATGTACAGCGCCTTCGCGCGGCGGAATCGATGGCGTTGCGGCGATCGTGGCATGGCACGGTTTGGTGTCGTAGGCCCGGTCACCGCCGATGACATCGAGCAGCTCGTCGTCAGGGATCTGGTAGAGCAGTTCGGCCAGGACGTCACCGTCGGCGACGTCTTGATGCGTCATCAACGCGGCTCGTACCTGACCGGTGTTTGCGTCGAGCCCGAGATGTACTTTGCGCCACGTGCGACGCTTCAAATAGCCATGCTAGCGTACCTTCCATTCGCCTTCGCCTCAGACCTTCGCGCCGGTGCTGTCAACCACCAGATGGATCGGCTCGCTGTCGCCAACGACCGGCAGTTGGACCTCAAGCGTCTGCGCTCGGCGACTCAGTATCGTGTAGTTCGGCACGGGCAAGGTGCCAAAGGCCAGTTCACGCAGGCTTTGAGCGAAGCCTTGCAGTGCGCGCAGCGGCAGGTGGAACAGGGTCTTGATGCCCAGCAACGCCTGAATCAGCGCGCCGCTGTACAGACGCGGACGGCCGCGCGTTGGCTCGGCCTCCGGTATGTCCGCAAGGGCGGCCACATCGTGACGTTACCTCGGTTGATCAGGCTTGCGTTGTAGGCTGACCAGTTCTTGACACGGTAGCGCGCCTTTGGATCGCTCGTCTTGCCCTTATCCCTGCGCATCTTCTCGAGGCCAAAAATCGAGAATCTACGCAGGAAGCCCAATCGTTAAAAGAAATTCCGAACCGGCCGTTGTGTGCAAACGTAGTCGACCGCGGGCGCGCCCGATTTATGCAACAACGCCAAAATGAGGTATCAATTATTTTAAGGGGAGTGAAATGAAAAGGTTGTTGGTGATTGCAGTGATTTTTAAGTGCTCATTTGCCTCGGCGGCTCCGTGTCATGCGGGTAAGTATATTGTCGGAATATCGGGAAATTATGGATGGGCAGGCAAAACTGGTATATATGTCTCGGATACCATAAACGGAAACCCGAATCCCGCTTGGGCCATAGGATTTGCTGAGGCAGACACTAGCGCCACGGCAAAAATATTGTATAGCATGGCTCAGGATGCGATGTATATGCATCAGAAAATTCATTCGATGGAGTGCAATTCTTCTGGGCACATTAGTTCGTTTTCGGTGGTGAGGTCCAGTTATTAGTCAATCCACCCAACTTAAGCGGGCGTGACGTCAGCATGTTTTCATCGCCATGAACTTGTGCGGCTTGGGTCGCGTTGGTCGAGGCCGCGTTTTGGCTGGGCGATGCACGTAGGTACGCCGCGCCAGCAGGTCAAGCGCGTGGGCGAGTTCTCGTGCGGTGGCACGGCCAAGCAGCAGCGGAGGAAGCAAGGGCCGCATGGCTGTGACAGCGAAGGTACGATTGATACGGCGTTCGGCGGGCAGTTGCGCAGCGCCGCAGGTAGCCTGACTTAGCAACGAATGGATGTTGTCGCACAGGATCTTGGCCGCGAGATCCTGCGCGACAGCGAGTTGTGACAGTCCGGTGACATGCTCGAGGGTGAGCTTCCCCTGAAATTTCGCCTTCCAAGAGGTCGTGTATAAACTCGACGGAAAGGAAGGAAATCAGGCATGTTCAAGGTACCGAAACAGGCATACACGGCGGAGTTCAAGCTGGCTGCCGTCCAGCGGGTCAAGGATGGTCAGGGAGTGGTCGTGGTGGCCCGAGAGCTGGGCATTTCTGAGCAGACGCTTCGCAACTGGGCGAAGGCCGAGGCGTCGGGCAAGCTCAGCGGCGGCGGAGCGAAGCCGGTCACGCCGGAGCAGATGGAACTGTCTCGTCTGCGAGCGGAAAACAAGCGCCTGCAGATGGAGCTTGAGATCGCAAAAAAAGCGGCAGCATACTTCGCGAAGGACCTGCTGTGAGGTATGCCTGGATCGACCGGCAGGTCGGGCAATATCCGCTGTCGTCGCTGTGCTGCGTGCTGTCGGTCAGCTTGAGCGGCTATCGCGCGTGGAAGCGCGGCGGTACACCGGGGCGAACGCGACTGACGGACACGCAATTGCTGACGCTGATCCGGACGGTGCATGTCGAGGCCAAGGGAGCATACGGCTCGCCACGCATGACCAAGGAAATCCGTGATCGAGGCTACCCAGCCAGCAAGGAGCGCGTGGAACGACTGATGCGGGAAAACGGCATCCGGGCCCGACACAAACGCCGTTACCGGGTGACGACCGATTCGAAGCACAAGCTGCCGGTTGCGCCGAATCTGTTGAACCGCGAGTTCAGGCCCACCGAACCCAATCAGGTGTTCAGCTCGGACATCACATATATCTGGACCGACGAGGGCTGGCTGTACCTGGCCGTGGTGCTCGACCTGTTCAACCGGGAGGTGGTTGGCTGGTCTATCAAGACGCGCATGACGGCGGATCTTGTGACGGACGCGCTGACGATGGCTTGGTTTCGCCGCCGTCCTGCTCCGGGCGCACTGTGCCATTCGGATCAGGGCAGCCAGTACGCGAGTCACGAGTTCCAGCGCAAACTGGCCGCCTACGGCATGCGCTGCTCGATGAGCCGCAAGGGAAATTGTTGGGACAACGCTCCGACGGAAAGCTTCTTCAACAGCTTGAAGAACGAACGGGTTCACGCCGCGCGCTACCGAACGCATCAGGACGC
>NZ_CADFDU010000032.1 GCF_902833045.1 Burkholderia sp. BCC0322 | reverse complement strand
GTAAGGTAGCTGTATCGCCTTATAAATCAACAACTTACGGTTAATTTTGGGCAGTTGGGCAATTCATTGGGCAAATTGGTAGGTTTTTGGCAAAGGGTGCTTTACCCGTTTGAAAGCACTACTGCCACGGTAGTGCCGGCTGTTTGGAAAGCTCGTCTTTCCTTCCGATAGCTCAAAAAGGACAGAACAAAAACATCAATACATTGTTTTAAATAACATCAAGAATGTTTGTTTTAAGAAAATTGCCCTTTAAATTTTCTTAAAATAAATATTCCACTGGAAAGTTTGAAAACATAGTCTTGTTTTCAATTCCAAAAGAAAAGGACTTTTTTAAGTCCTTTTTTTATTTCTACATAGCAGGCTGATAAGTCTGTTGTGTGTCTTTAGGTTTGTTGATTTCATCATTAAACTTTCTTGCTTTCTCAATGCCTTTACAGGTAGTGTGATAGATAAAATAATTAATGCTTTCCTCTTCTTGCTCTGTTGCTTTTTCTATAAACTGACAAAAAGCATTATTGTCAAGTTGTAGTTTAAATATTCTAGCTAACTTCAAAAAAGTAAAGACTTCACTAGGGTAGTATTTAATTAAATCTTTATGACCATTGACAAAAATATCAAGGCAATCTCTTAAATATTGCCTTTTGTCAAACTCATTGATAGAGCCAAAAAAAGTAAGAATTTCGTGTTTTAAATTGTTCATAAGCTTTCCTTTCTTAAATTGTTTTTATTTCCACAATATCGCACCACAAGCCAAAAACATTGTTAAATATTTTCCTTGCTTCTTGTTTTGAGTGAGATTGATAAAGTATTTCTTTCTTCTCATCACTCTTGGAGAAACCTCTGCTTTCAATAAATATTATTTTGTAATTGTTCATAAATTTTCCTTTCTTTGAGTTAAGGGCTGAATGTTAACATAAAGAAATAAAAAGGTCCAGTATTTTCTAACATTGTTAAAGACAAAAAGAAAGAACCTTTTAACAAGGTTCTTTTTTGTTGTTTTTAAACATCATATATCTAAATCAAGAATAGATTTGCTGTTGCTTTGTGTTGGACTTAAATTTACTTCTTCGGGACTTGTAGGCATTTCTTCTAGTGTGAGTTCACTGTTGGCAATGTTTTGATTTATCTTGTAAAGCAATTTAAGTATCTTGAATTTGACCATCTTACAGCCGTTCAAGTCCTTTTGTTCCTGCTTGTTCTTTGGGTTGTCCTTGTTCCAGGCTTTCCAAACTCTTACAAAAATAATATTGTTTTCAAGTTCTTGTAAGTAGACTGTAAAGCCGTCAATTCCAGAAAGATAAAGTCTTTTGTCTTTATTGTCATATTTGTTCTTGACTTTTAAATCTTCTCTATCTAATAAATTACCTAATTCATTTAATCTCATATTATATCCTTATCTTGTGATTGCTATTTGTTGTTGTTGTGCTTGGTTTTGAGTAAAACTATTAATCATTGTTTTATGCTCATTGTTAAAATCTTTTTGTATTCCTGATAATTTGCTTGAACTTGAACTATCTTTCATTTTGTCTTCATTCTTTAAAATATCATTCATCTTGTCTGCTTTTTTGTTTAGTAGCTCTTCTTCTTCTTCTTCAATCTTTTTAATTTCTTTTGGTTGTTTTTGACTTTTATTATTAGAGCCACCACCAGAACCACCAGAACTAGAACTAGAACCACTTTTTATCTGTTTTTCTTGTTCCTCCATCTTCTTGACTTGTTCTTTTAACTGTCCTATCTGTGCTTCAATTTGGGCAACTTGCCTATGCTGTTCTGGTGTTCTTTCGGCAACAGGTGGAAAAGCTAACATTTGTAGTTGTAGGCTATCTATTTCACTATAAAGCTCTTGCTTGCTACCACCATTTGAGCCACCAGAACCAGAACCAGAACTAGAAATATTAGGGATAACAGGAGTAAATTTACCTGAATTGTTTTGACCTAAATTATTTTGATTTTTGTTAACAATGGGTTCAATGGGTTTAATTTGGTTTTGGTTATTATCTTTAATATTGTTTTTTGGCTGTTTGCTTTTTTCATTTACTTTGTCAGCAAGTTTTTCTTTGGCTTTGTTATCAGCATAAAGATTGTATTTATTAGAAATTGGACGAACCTTTTTATCGTCTTTAAACTCTTTTAATTTATCATCATAAGATTTGTCGGTAAACTTGCTTTCACTCAAAGCAAGTGTTTTAAGTTTTTTGTTAGATAAAGGTTTGTCTTTATCTATTAAATCAGCAAGTTTTTTGTCTTCGTGTTTGATAGTGTGATTTTCTGGCTTTCTCATTTCATTGATTTTGTCTTGATTAAAGCCTAATTCATTCATCTTGTCTTTCCAGACATTTCTTAAACTTGCTAGATCGTGGTCGCTTTTTGTTGCTCTAAATTTTAAAGCCACTTCCTTTTTTTCGTTATAAGTAGCATCTTCTCCAACGGCATTTTCAATTTGTTTTTTTCTTCCTGAAAACTCATCTCTCAAATTGTCGTCTATTCCTTCAATTCCAAAGTTTCCGTGTTTGTCAATCTCATAGACATTAAAACCTAGTTCTTTAAGACCTTTACAAAGTTCGTGCTGTCCTAACTGGTCTAAATATCTCAATCCTTCGTGATTGTTTCCTTTCTCATATTTCAAATCTAAAAGAGTATGAGAGTGAAATTTTCCATCTTGTCCTAGAACTTTTGGAAAAACTGTAATATGGGTGTGTTCTTGTGGATCAACATAACTATCTTTATTTAAAGAACCATCTTCATTCATTGTTAAAGGTGTTTTTGTTTGGTGTATATGGTCGTCTTGAACTTCTCGGCTTGTATGGTGGTTAAAAGTAGCCATTCCAACACCACGAGCAAGAACAAACTTTGTTTCTCCGTTGACCGTTTCTCTGTAATAGGTGTTTTGTTCTATTCCTTTAACAATCTTGTCAACGGCTTTATCTCTTATGGCATCCATTTTTAAACGAGTTTCATCGTCTGCCATATTGTATAAAAGTGTCCAATCTTTGGGTGGTGAAAAGCAAAGGTCAACACCTTTATTATCTTCTCCACCGTGTTCAATTTGTTTCATATAATTCTTTTCATCTACTTCTTTACCTTCAAGCTTTTGCCACTTCATTAAAGCACCTCTAAACTCTCCTTTTTCGTTTTCTTGTTCGGAGTAGTAATCAAATTGAGAGTGTTCTAAGTGGTATTTGGCATTGTTTACTTTTGCTATGCTAATCATCTTGTTTTCTCCTTGTTCTTATTATTCTTGGCTTGTGTAATCATTAGCTCTATTTCTTCTTCTGTAAGTTCGCTGTTAGAACTAACGATATTATTGTTTTGTGTAAAATTTTCCATTCCTTCTAGAATTTCACTGGCTTTTAAGGCAATAGATAAAGCTCCTGAATGGTCTAAAACTTCGGCTACTACATCACTGATAACACTTTCAGTTATGTTTTTTTCTTCTGCTTTTTTCTCTATGGCTGGCTGATTTGGAACAAGCTCTAATGAGTGCTTGACATTCTGTAAAATATCTTTTGTTAACTCTTCTTTGTTGTTGTCCTTTTCTTCTTCGCTGTTGCCACTGATAGAGCCAGAACCGGCATTAGATTTGACTGTGTATTTGTCTTTTATTTTCTCAAAATTGACAAAAGGGAACTTGATTAAAGCTACTTTCTTACAGTTGGAAAAATTACATAATATTGATACTCCAACAGTTTTAAGCTGACCATCAACTTTCATTTTGATAGGGCCTAATTCCTTTTGTAAGTCGTCAATGTTGGCTACATCCTCCATCTTGGTTTCTGTTTGACTAGAACTAGATTTACCTTGTGCTGACCAATTGACACTAGACTTGTAGACGGTCAATTTTTGTTTGCCTAGTTCGTGTCTTACATTGTCTTTGTCATCATCGGCAAACCTTGCCCATATCTTGTTTTGAAAAGCACTAGCGAAACTTTTATCGTCGGAGTTAGGCCAAGTGTTTTTAATTTGACTTGTTCTTTGTATAGCTATCTTTGTTCTAACTTTTAAACCTCTGCCAACATCGGGCAATTTTAAGAATTGGTTTAAATTGACAGAGCTAAGTTGTGCGAATTCGTCTAATATAAAGTGAACCTCTTTAACTGGTTTATAGTTGCTATCAATCAACTGTGTAGTAGTTAGATTGATAAAGGCAGAAATATAAGAATTGGCTACATCTCCAAACTGATTAGAGTTTGAAATAACGATAACCTTTCTATCGTTCTTGGTGTGAACCCATTGTTTAATGTCAAAAACTCTTTTTTCTTTTGTCTTTGGGTCAATGGCATTTTCATTCCAAAATTTACTTAAACTCTCAAATTTTCTTACTATTTCAACGACACTAGCTAAAACACATAAACTTGTTTTTTCATTTTTAGGGTCAATATACATTGAACTTGTGGGAAACCATTTTTTAAGAAAGTCGTTAATCATTCTTAACTGTTTGCTTTCTTGCTGAATGGCTTTTTTGACCTTGGCAATGTCTGTTGTGTCTATCAATACTTCGCTTTCGTCAACATTGAAAGAGTGCCAGGTGTTGACAATATTTTTTAGTGTTGCTTCTACTTTTCCATTTTTCTTGTTGGATTTCACTACTGAACGAATTAAAGCTTCAACAACGGAAATGCCTGCTTTGTCAAAAAATTCTTCTGGAACTTTGCTAAAACTTTCGGCTAATGTTCTTATTTTTGTATCTTCTGCTTGCTCATCTTTGTCGGCACATAGGTTTAAAAAGTCAATTTCCCATGTAAAAGGTGTCCACGGTTCAATGTGATAGAAAGAACAATAACCGGCTATCTTTGTTAGTTCTTCACCTTTAATGTTATGTAAGATAACTGAATGACCGGCATCAATTGTTTCTTTCATTAATCTATCAATAAAGACTGTCTTACCTCCGCCTGCTTCTCCACGAATAATAAAAGAAAGTTCTAATATTTGGTCTGGTAAGTAAAAGGTCTTTTGTTGCTTCAAACTCTTATCAAAAATATTTCCTGATTGGGCATTAAGGTTATTTTCTCCTTGTCTTATGATTGCGATTTTTCCATCTGTGTTTCTCATATAAGTATTCCTATTATTATTGTTCGTTCATTTCGTTAAAGGCTTGCTCCAATTCTTCAAAAACATTTGAGCCTTTGATTAAGACTAAACCTTCTTCAATTTCAACTCTGTTGACTGGCTTTGTGAAATAGTAGACAAGTTTTTTGCTTGGAAAATAGATAGCAAGAAAGAAAACGGCTAAAAATATTCCATAAAGAACTTTGTTTTCTTGGTCTTCTTTCCCAACAAAAAGCATAAAATTGTTTGCGATACTGAAAGAGCCATTGAATAAAAATTGAGAAAGTTTGTTTAAAATAAAGTTCAAGCCAATGCTAAACACTAAAAGGAAAAAGACATAAAAGCCAATGATATGGTTAATATATCTTCTGTAAACTTCTGGCTGAATTGAATAATCTTGACCAGGATTTGTTATAAATCTTGGTTTGTCGTATGTGTATTTTTTAGCTGTGCCTTTCATTTTTATTTCTCTACACCGGCAATAATTCTTGTTAAAAGTTTATTAACAAGATTAAAACTTGTTACTATTTTTTCTTCAAGCTGTCTGTTTTTTTCTTCAAGCTCTTTGACTTTTTCTTCAAGCAAGCCTTTGAAATTTTCTTCTTTGTTGGCTTTTGTTATGTGAGCTTCAAGAATTAAATTGATATGTTCACTAGAACTTTTTAAGCCTTTTGATTGTCTTTCTCTTTCAAGGGCTATTCTTGTAATGGGTAAAACATTGATACATATTTGTTCTTTTTTCATTTGATTTTCTCCTTATTTATACATTAAAGAATAATTGAAAAAAGACAAAAGTAAACAATTACATTAAAAGTCGATATCAATGTATGTTTTGGCTGGGTAAATACTAGCTAAAAGGTCAATTAGTCAATTAACTTGTAATTGACTGAAAAGACACTAAAAAAGCAAGAGAGAACACCACCCCATTTCAAGCCCCGTAGGGCTTGGCAGAATAGCGAACACTTTTAAAGTGGTTGCACTATGTTTGAGAAAATTAACTTGTAATTTTCGGGGTGG
>NZ_CADFDU010000031.1:3598-6907 GCF_902833045.1 Burkholderia sp. BCC0322 | reverse complement strand
TTTGTAAGGCACTGAACGTTTATGAGGCGAATAGATTGATTGTCCTTTCTATCTTCTTACGGTTCGCCGCGCAAGCCCCCCTTCCGAACAAAGCCCTTCGCGTCCTCATATCGCCCCCGGATTTCCAGATCCTATCCGGGCGACAACTATTCTGACGCGGGGGGCACCGTCAAGGCTCATCATAAGGGAAATAGTTAGTTCTCGCGCGCTGGCTCATTAACACTTCGTTATCTTTATACTCCAACGGCTCGGGGTCACCACACACTTGCCCACGACTAAGAGACCTACCGGGCTGGCTATTATGCCCGACACACCAAGAGGCAGAGTAAAAACTAACTGTACTCGCCACACCAATAATTGATCGCAATAAATTTGTGTTGGAAAAACTATACAACCCCGTATTCATACTCGTATTTCGGAAGGCAACCTCATCATAACGTGAATTATTTTCCCAGCCACCATCCAATCGCCCCCGACCAGAAGCCGAATCCCAAACGAAACGGCGAGCCCTTACTATTTGATACGGGCTGATTGTGCTGAGTGCGCCGATTTCACTCTGCGCCTCATACCTCATCCGCAAAGCATTTAAGTGGTCTCTTCTTTCATCACTCAAAAACCACCCAGACTGCTCATTCTGAATGATTCGATTAAAATCGTACATATTATTGGTTTGGGCAATTTCGTAGATCCACGAAACTCTATTTCTTGATGACGGATTTAAATTAAATCGCGTCCCGGCAATACGCACCGCAGAATCAAAATTGCTCGTCGTCGAAATCCAGCTGGAGGTTTGCTCTCGTACGGAATCACCAGAAACATGTGCATCAATGCTGGCATTTCTACCCCAAGACGCAAAACCATTAATGAAAATGACTGAAGGATCCCGATCATCAACACGATAAACTGTATTGGCCGGTAATATCAGCGAAAAAGCGGCATCTCCATTTAATGTCAAAAATAATGCAAGCAATAATTTATTAACAGAGAATCTATAAATAAACATTTATTAATTCCTTGCTCCAGAAGTGGCCGCCCACATCCCCCACGACACACTAATCATTGGATCTCACCACCGCAAACCAAAGAATTTTTCCATTAGAATCGCATTCCATCGCATATATTTTCTGATGCAGATTAACAGCGTTTTGAGCCAGGCTGTACATTAATCTTGACGAAGGGCCGCCAGGGTCTTTATCAGCAAATGGTATGGGATGGTTAGGATTTGGCTTTCCGTTTAATGTATCCGATACGTATATGGCCACTTTAATATCCCAGGCCCAAATACCAATAATATATTTGCCCACATAGCACGGAGCCGCAGAGACAAATGAACACTTAAAAAGTGTGGCAATTACCAACAACTTTTTCATTTCAACTCCCTTAAAATCACCTCCTCATACACGCCTCAAGCAGCCCCCCACTGATCGCGCAGCGAGCGAATCGGTGCTGTCAAGTTGTTCGCGAGGCGGACGAGCAAGGTCGGTGCCGGACGAAAGTCGCTCGACTTACGCGGCCATGCGGGCGCAGGAAGCCCAATCCCAAGCGGAGTAAGCTTGGGCGCGGGCTTCGCGTTTGCACTGCGCGCTCCGGTTGTAACGGCATCCCATGAACAGATTCGACACCTGTGCGTGGACCGAAGCGAATCGTTGCAGCTGGCGTGCTCATTTGAAGTGCTACATCACCTTCTCGCGCACCCGTGGGGGCAAGTGCGAATTCTCGGCTCGGTTGTTCAAGCCTTGGTGCTGTCGATGTTCGACGGGCACCGTCGAACGAATGCGCTTGGCGATCACCAGAGGTGTTTTCGCCCAACTGCGCACCGTCTCGTACGCGAGATCGATCTCGCGCGCGGCCAACAGCACCTCGACCATGCGCAGGCTCAGCGGGAAGCGGTGGTACAGCCATACGGCATAGCTGATGATGTCCCCCCTGCGCATCTTTCTCGGCAAAAAATCGAGAATCTCTGCAGAGACCCGATTTGCTAACAGGGGCCTCACCCCTCCGTTGCGCGTAAACGTCACCGCCCCCTGATTTATGCAACAACGTCGATCTGCAGGCCCAACTCCATACGACCTTATAAATTTTGTTCATGCGAGCCTCGTCAGGCCGTTACCATTAATCTGAAACGTGTTTGTTATAAATTCAATCCGGTTGGCGACAATAATACCCCCCAATTTATCCCTTCGCGCGGAATCTATATTCCGCCGCACCTTGAATGAACCCTTATTGAAGGTCGCTATGATTTGAAATATTTATATAAATATATGCGCCATAAACAAAAATTCCTCAATCGGAATGTTCGTACTTGCGGGCGTTGGTGGGGTCCGAGGAGCAACTGGGGGGCTTTGTTCGGAAGGGGGGCTTGCGCGGCGAACCGTAAGAAGATAGAAAGGACAATCAATCTATTCGCCTCATAAACGTTCAGTGCCTTACAAAGCCAGCCTGCAATCCGGTACACCGCGCAAACGCCCGAAACCGACGTATCGGGTCGCAAACGCCCGCGCCTACAATCAGAGCCTGAAGCGGCGAGGCCAGCTCAGCCTCTACTGCCCGGACGGCGATCTGAAGGCGCTGTTCATCAATGCCCAGCCGTATGTGCCAGGCGTGTCCGGGCGTGCCCCGACCTATACGAACGCCTACATCGAGCTGATCTATGAACCGCCCCGGGAATCGTGGAGGCTGGTTGGTTTAAGTTAATGCGGGTTCAGCGGCAGCTGTTTCAAGTTGCCGATAGTAGTTTGCCTCAGCTTCGGCGGGCGGGATATAGCCGAGGGGTTCCATCAATCGATGATGATTGAACCAAGCCACCCACTCCAGCGTTGCCAGTTCAACGGATTCCCGCGTTTTCCAGGTGCGGCGATGAATCAGTTCAGTCTTGTACAAGCCGTTGATCGTTTCAGCCAAGGCGTTGTCATAGCTGTCGCCCCGGCTGCCGACCGACGGTTCGATGCCCGCTTCGGCCAGCCGTTCGCTGTAGCGAATGCTGACGTATTGGGACCCTCTGTCCGAATGGTGTATCAAGGTTCCGTCGTCGCCCGGGCGTCGCGCGTAAAGCGCCTGTTCAAGTGCATCCAGAACGAAGTCCGTGGTCATCGAGGTGCTGACGCGCCAGCCGACAATACGGCGAGCGAACACGTCGATCACGAAGGCCACATACAGCCAGCCCTGCCACGTCGAAACATAGGTGAAATCCGAAACCCAGAGCTGGTTCGGCCGTGCCGCCTTGAACTGGCGATTGACCCGATCCAGCGGGCGCGGGGCTATGGCATCAGGAACAGTCGTGCGAACACGCTTGCCTCGCATCACGCCGCG
>NZ_CADFDU010000031.1:0-3291 GCF_902833045.1 Burkholderia sp. BCC0322 | reverse complement strand
GCGATGCGCCAGATCACCGGCTTCATGGAAGAGTACTGGCGGCTGCGTGGCCTCGAGATCGCCGTGCCGAGCTTCGGGCAGCTCAGCGAGCGGTTCGCCACGCTGACAGTCTCGGTGTGGCAGCGTGGCCAGCGGGTGGCCGAGCGTCTGGCCAACGGCGAAGCGATCAGTCTGATCGTCGACAGCACCGGCATGAACTTCGGCCGGGCCAGCGAATGGCACCGCCAGAAGTACGGCCGCGACGCGAGCCGGACGCCGTGGCGCAAAGTCCATCTGTCGATCGATCCGGACATGAACATGCACGCGATTTCGGTCACCGACACCACGGTGTCCGACGCAGCCGGCCTGCACGCCGTGCTGGCGGTCGAGGCGCCCGTCGACAGTGTGATTGCCGACGGCGCGTACTACAGCATCGCGCAAACCGAGGCCTGGTCGGGTAGCGGCGTGCTGCCGGTGATTCCGCCGCCGGCCAAGGCGGTGGTTCACGCTCAGCCAGCCACACGCTGGCACGACCAGATTGTCGGCTACATCAAAGAGAAAGGCATCCATGCGTTCCACAACAAGTACGGGTATGGCAAGCGCGCGTTGGTCGAGGCACAGATCTCGAGGATCAAACGCTGCATCGGCGCGCGGCTGCTGACACGCCGACTCGAATCGCAGCAGCGCGAGGGCGTGATCATCGCGAACCTCGTGAATCTGTGGAACAGCTTCGGCAAAGCCGTTTGCGTCAAAACAGCCTAATTGGTCGGCCTTGAACAATCCGCGAAAGCTTATGCTGCAAGGCTCCGAGGCCGAAATGTCATTGTGGGAATTGCAGGGACCTGGCATATTGATGCCGAAATCCTGCAAATCCTGACGAGGTGCGGATGGGTTCGAAGACGCCTGTGACAGAGGGAGATTTCTTCCGGTAGCCGCTGCGTGAGCAGATCAACCTGAAACATCCGCTCGTGCGGCTGGCTGACCTGATCCACTGGGATCGGCTGGGCATGGTGATGAGCGAGAGCTTCGTGTCGCGCAAGGGACGGCAGGCAACATCCCCCAGGCTGATCGCCGGCCTGCTGTATCTGCAGCACGCATTCGATCTGTCGGACGAAGAGGTCGTCTGGCAATGGGTTGAAAATCCCTACTGGCAGGTATTCACCGGCGAGACGTACCTGCAGACCGAGCCGCCAATCGATCCGTCGAGCCTGACGCGCTGGCGCAAGCGGTTGGGCGAGGCCGGTGTTGAAGAATTGCTGGCCGAAACAATCGAAGCGGCAAAACGTGCTGGCGTGATCAAGGCCGCAAGCGTGAAGCGTGTGATTGTCGACACGACGGTCATGCAGAAAGCGATCGCACACCCGACCGATTCGCGGCTCCTTGAACGGTGCCGCGAACATCTGGTAAAGGCTGCAGCGCGGCACGGCCTGAAACTGAGGCAGAACTACAACCGCGAGGCACCGCACCTGGCGCGTCAGATTGGCCGCTACGCCCATGCCAAGCAGTACAAACGAATGAAGAAGGTGCTGCGTACGTTGCGCTCGCGTGTGGGCCGGGTGATGCGTGACGTGGAGCGGCAGATCGATGCGGTCTCCGAAGGCGGTCGCGCGGATGTCAATCGAACTAAACATGAAACCGATGCCAGGCCCGAATCCCGCGTCGGACAAGCGGTGTCGGCCGTGGTGATGGCATGTTTGCGTCAATTTCAATTGACTTAAACTTGGAACTTTCCACGAAATTGAACTAAAGTTTAATCATCTCTGACGCTTCAATTTTATGTCATGAATGCGCCGGTTCCTTTACTCGTTCGACGTCTTCCCAAGCAGACGCTCCATCATGCCTGGGCGCCTAAACTACGACGTCCCGTCCTATTCTCCTCGGCCATGCAGGTTCGCCTATGGATCATGCTCGAGGCCAATCCGGGCGTGACGACCTATTGCGAGCGGCCCGCACTTTCCGTTGAAGCCGCGTCGGAGCCGCTGGCTGACTTCTGGGTGATGCGCGATGGAACGGAACAATGGCTAAGCGTTGACGACGATGCCGAGGAGCAGGCGGATATGCGTGATTTACAGATCACGAAGCAGACTGCTCGATCGGCACCATGTGTGGAGACCATCTCCAGAAAGGAGATCGAACGCCATCGCATCTGGATACAGAACTGGATGTCGTTGCTTCCCTATCTGGCAACCGGTGCTCATCTGGTCGAGCCAACGTTGCTCGCGAACGTCGTCGAGTTCTTCGAGCACCCGGCGACCATCGACGAAGCGGAACAGCACTTTTCCCGCATCGATCCGGTACTCGTACGAACGGCGGTCATCGCCGGACTACACAATGGCCAGCTTATCAGTCCCGACCTGATCACGCTTGCCTTATGCCGACACACGCGAGTAAGTCGATATCGTCGCGAGCAAATACATGAAGCGCAGTGATATTCCCGAGTCGCTGGCACGCCGCTGACCAATCTGAAACGGGACTTCGGCATCAACCGGAGCACCCTGACGCGCCTGCTCGAACGATGCCTGGCGCCCCATCCCGATGGCAGGATTCAGGGCTTTCGCGCACTCATTCCACATGTCCGGACAAAGAGCTACCGCCGCATCGCGCCAGCTGTTCGCCGTACGCAGCGCGGAGGGCTGACGGGCGCCTTGGGGCAGCTGTTCGAACAGTTACCCCAACTGGCACAGATTCTCGAGCGTGAAATTGGTGCTGGCACGCTGGGTATCACGCAAAACGGCCGGCTCTACGGATTGCGCAATGTCCAGTCGAAGCTGATTGCGGCCTGCCGGGAAGCCGGTCTGGATACGCAGGCTTATCCGTTCAGCCAGGACGAGATGGGCTATCGGTCGCTGGCGCGCCGGGTGAAACGCCGGCTCGAAGCACGGATCCCGATACGTCGCCCAGACAGTCGCGAACGCGCATGGGATGCCACGATCCGTCCGTTTTCCATCGTCGAGCTCGACGGCCACAAACTGGACCTTCGCCTGCGGGTGCGGTTTACCGAACCGTCCGGCCTCAGCGTCGATCTTGAAACGGAGCGTCTGTTCGTAGTGACGTTGCTCGATGTCTGCACCCGCATCGTGCTGGGCTGGCAGGTCGTGCCCGCGCCCGAATACAACCACCATGACGTGTTGGCAGTACTGCAGGACGCATTGCGACCACGACGCAAACGGGATCAGTTGCTTATCACGGGGTTGACGTATCGACCGGGAGCAGGGTTTGTGACCCTGTCTCGATTCCACGTACAGCAAGAAGTTTGATAACTTTTTGACTGTATGGAGAACAGAATGGCAGAGAACGTGGTGCCGAGAAGGC
>NZ_CADFDU010000030.1:2606-6953 GCF_902833045.1 Burkholderia sp. BCC0322 | reverse complement strand
GGCGTGACCGGCTTCGCTCCGCCGCCGCTGAGCTTGCCCGACGCCTCGGCCTTCGCCCAGTTGCGAAGCGTCTGCTCAGAAATGCCCAGCTCTCGGGCCACCACGGCCACTCCCTGACCATCCTTGACCCGCTGGACGGCAGCCAGCTTGAACTCCGCCGTGTATGCCTGTTTCGGTACCTTGAACATGCCTGATTTCCTTCCTTTCCGTCGAGTTTATACACGACCTCTTGGAAGGCGAAATTTCAGGGGAAGCTCAGTCGCCACCGGTACACCCAGCCTGCGAGCGGCCTCATGCTGACCGACGCTCTCCGACAAGCGCACCGCCTCCACCTTGAATTCCTGCGTGTATTGCCTTCTCGGCACCACGTTCTCTGCCATTCTGTTCTCCATACAGTCAAAAAGTTATCAAACTTCTTGCTGTACGTGGAATCGAGACAGGGTCAGAGCGCCCCGCACGCTGTTTTGTGACAACGGCTCGGAATTTACGAGTCAGGTGATGGACCTGTGGGCTTACCATCACAAGGTCGAGATTGCCTTCAGCCGGCCCGGCAAGCCAACGGATAACGCATTCGTGGAGTCGTTTAACGGCACGGTACGCGGTGAATGCCTGAACGTGCACTGGTTCACATCGCTGGCCGATGCCAGGGAGCAGATTGAACGATGGCGGGTCGAATACAACGAGAGTCGGCCTCACAGGGCTCTCGGTGAAGTGCCGCCTGCCGAATACGTCCGTCAGTTGGGCCTGCAGGCCCAACTGACGGACCAACAGAACGCCGAAGACTAACATTGCCTTTGGCACTGAAAACCGGGACCGTTCAAAAGGGACTTTGCTAGAAGCCCATTGGCCCTATTGAAGGGGGCAGGTCAATCAGGCACGGTTCCAGATTCGCGAACCAGTTTGCGAATCGCTCGCGCGTGATCGCTTTCCGTATGACGACATAATCGACGCTGTCCACCGCATGAATTTGCACGACGTTCTTGGCCAGATCCACACCAACACGAGCAATCTTGTTCATGACATACCTCTTCGCGGAAGGTTGCGTAGCGCCAGACATGATGACACCCGACGGTGCCGATCTGGCGATCGGGGAGGTCCTTACCAATTCGGATCATGACTACGACTGAGGGCGGGAATCCTGCCGGGCCTGGCTGGCCAAAGCCCCGATTATCGGGGCGTGAAGATAGTAACGGGGCGGGCGCGCCTGGCGTTATTCGGGTATCAGGGGCAACACGCCGTACCAATCGGAGAGAGCGAATTCCAACTGACTGAGCAGGGCAGCAAGGTGCGGCATCTTGACCAGCACGAGCGTGGCAAAGCCAATGATCAACAGGATGGCAGACGCGGCACGCGACACGAACCCCGTTGTCAACATCAAGCCCCCGGCGAACGAAATGGTTGCCATCAGAGGTGCCGCAAATTCGGGAAACGGGACATGTAAATTGGCGAGGTCAGCCAACATCATATTCTGGTTTTCCGGGATAACCAAAGCGTTAAATCCAGAAATAGAAATAATGATTCCAGTCGCAATTCTCGCCAATACGCGAATCAGCGCTAATGCGCTGGCAAACCATGGATGTGTGTCCAAAAAGCCGTGATAGTGATGGGGGGCGCTCATGATCAATCCCAGCTTTGAATAGATGATTGCTCAACTTACTTTCGAGGCTACTTTAAAAAATCACGAGCGCCATCCGCAGTTTACCGATACGAGAATATTCCTACTCTTTGATCCACCATGGGCTCCGTTTGGAGAGCAGATAGCGATCGACCGGCCCATAGGGCATTGTCGCGGGGCGTTCGACATCATGGACCGGCCGGGGCTCGATCAGGCGTCGCTCGACATAGGCCGGAGCCGGCATGCCGTTCACGGCGATGGCCGTGCCGGCCTGCACCGGCAGCTTTCCGACCACACGCTTGTCGACCGACACGTAGCTCTGGATCGTGGCGATCGTCACATTCGAGACTGTATCGATCGAGACGTTGCTGACGACGTGATTGTCGGTGACGTGCACAAGGCCGCCGAGGTGTTCCACAAGCTCGAGGTCGAGCCGCTCAAGGCACGGCTACGCGAGCTTAACGACTGGCTCGGCATCGAGGTGGTGCGGTTTCGCGACTATGAGCCGCCGGCTCAGTAACCGCATACAACAGCGACAAATGTCAGCGCATTCTTGCGCCAGATCCTCCGCAAAAAAATAATATGGATTTTCGTGAAAAGAACAGTGTTTTTTACAAATTCATTTCATCTAGACCTATTCGGGATGGGGTATGAAGAACTATTATTTCTGTATTACTTTTTTTATATGCTGCAGCGCAGCCGCAAGTGATCTTGCGTCAGTCGGAATAAATTTGCAAGCCTTCTCACCAGAAGTCGGTGACATTTCAGCCAGAATAACAATCAACCCTTCCGCAAAAGACATTGGTTTAATGGGGGAAATCAATCGCGACATGGTATTTGTTGACGACTCGAACACCGAAGAGTCTATTTTGGAAATACCCAAAGACAAGCCATTTATCGCCTACGATTCAATCATGAAATCCACGTACCAAGCAAAAGAACCCGGCAATGTCTTTTTATATCCCTTTGATAAGGCTGAATTTTATATAAAGCACGAGCTCTTTTACAAAACCAAAAAGATGTATTTTCCGGCCAAGTTCAAATACGTTTGCGGCTCATGTGAAATACCTGGCTTCAATGTTAAAATTGTCAATCAAAAAAGCAATAGCCTTGAATTTATCGTTTCTAGAAATTTTGCAACAAAATTCTTCTCCGTATTTATAAATTTTGCATTCTTCGTGATGGGGGTAACTGTATTTATTCTGGCCGCGAAAGTTTGGCTTAGTCATCAATGCCCACCAATTGGCACAATGGGATTTATTGCCAGCTTAATGTTTGCCATTCCCTTGATGCGGAGCATCGAGCCATCGGCTCCTCCAATAGGAACCGCTATTGATTATATTTTTCTATTCCCATCCGAGATGTTAGTTATATTGTCGCTAGTGATTGTGCAAATTTTCTGGATCAAAAGAGGGGGAAGTTACCACGCAGATTTAGACGATACCGTGGATATGTGAATCGGTCACTGTGGGGTGTGGGAAGCTCTCGGAGAGCCAACCGTTCACTCATTGAAAACCTCTGATCGCGCGTCGGCCACAAACGCGGCAACCAAGGCACTGCGCGCTCCCGCACTTCCGGGGCAAATTTGCTTGCCTTCTTGTTCATGACTCGATTCTCTCAAGAAGACGAGCCTCCACAAAATCCGGTGCGGTTCAGTGACGCTCGATTTTAGTCAGGTCGTTATCAGACCTCGGGACGATGTGCGTACGACGTGTAGCAGGTCGGCTCTATCGATTGCCCAGCTTTTTAGGAAGCCCTCCTTTACAAGCTCATCCAGCGCTTTTTTAAGATTCGCGCGAAAATGGAAAAGCGCCTTCGCTTGCGATCCACATTGACGATGTAGGAAGCGAACCGAATGTGCGTACGGGACAGCATGAGTGTGATAGTAAGTGTGGAGCCACTTCGACAGTTCGTAGCGCAAGCGCTGTCGCTGTTCACGTGCTAACCGGGTGTAGTCATCATCCGAGAATAAAGCAACAATTTCAGGCTCTATGAACACTACCCACCGCGTTTTCCCGTCAGTTCCCATTTCCGTACCTTCTTTCCACAGAAATTTTCGGATCAAGGAGCCAACAAACCCCTTTTTATTACCGGTGAAGCGAACCTTGACTTGCCCGGCTTGGAGGCGTTCAAGGGTCGTTACAAGCCGGCCGTAACACTTTGATGAAGTGCCCCATCCAAGTGATTTCAAGACGCTGTAGCCGGTAAATTCCACTTTGTCGTCCAATTGGCTGTCCCGAGCAAGGTGAAGCACCTCGAGGAAGACATCCGCGTCGTCCTGTCGAAGCTCTTCTCCACTGAATGTAATTTCAACGCTATCGACACTTGCGATAAGCCTCTTCTCCATACGGGTACGAGGCGCATTGGACTTATTCACGTTGAACAATGCCGAACGTGCAAGAGCGTTTGGCATTCCGCGAACATTCTCGGGCCACAGCGGAATCTGCGCGGGGTGAGATTGGGTCATCGCGCCCGTGCTGCTTACGCGAGCCGCAATTGCTTTGACTTGATCCACTATTGAATTAGCCATATCAGCGGTGTATGTGCATGCGTTTTTCCCATGGTAAGCGCTTATTGCGCTTCTTCGGCGATGAGTGGCGTGTACGTCCGGTATACATATGTCCGCTTCTGAGTAAACTACTACAAAAACCACTTTAACGATCAAGCGAATGCCATTGTTTTCCAAATGAGCAAATCGTACTAGCCCACTTCCAATCAGCCTCGGCATCGCT
>NZ_CADFDU010000030.1:0-2160 GCF_902833045.1 Burkholderia sp. BCC0322 | reverse complement strand
AATGACCGCGCAGCGCTGAATGGCATCCTGTATGTGCTGCAAACCGGTATTCCTTAGGAAGACTTGCCGCAAGAGCTCGGTTTCGGCAGCAGTATGACGTGCTGGCGACGTCTACGAGACTGGCAAGTGGTGGCGTGTGGGCGCGATTGCATTTGGCGATGCGATGCTCCGTCGATTGCGCGAGCACCACCAGATTGATTGGGAGCGGACAAGTCTTGATGGCGCCAGTGTTTCCAGCCCCCGGGGACCAGGAAACCGGCCCTAACCCGACGGATCGAGGAAAGCGTGGGGCGAAGCGCACATCGACGTAGACGCTCGCGGTATCCCACCAGCCGTCACGGTCACGGGCGCCAACCGACACGAGTCGACCAAAGTCAGCCCCTAACGCTTGACGAAAAACATAGCCTCCCACAATGAAGTCAGATTTTTCTTATTGGCAAGCGCGGTCGCATTGACAACAATGGCATGAACGCAGGTATCTGCTTGGTCTCGTGCTTTGCGCGTATGCCGTGCGACAAACTTTAAATCATGGATCGATCACCGCTCGTCAACGTCGAAGGTGAGCTCGCCCGCCCCCGGCTTATGCCGCTCGATGGCATTCCTTTCGGCCACGAGTGGACGTTTCTCGGCACGCGTGACGCACCCATCGGCGAGTGTCGCCTCGCCGGGATCAAGACATCGTGCATCGACGTCAACACACCACATCGAACCTGCCATTGGTGGCCGCTGAACGGTACCGCGCAGGGGCCGGCAGCAAGCCCATCGCGCGCGGAGTTGCCTGCAGCGGCGCCCAGCTCCGCGTCCCGCTTGCGGCTCGCGACAGCCGCTGCTTGCTGGAGCGTCAGCGCGCTGAGCATCATCGGCTGGCTGATCGTGGCGCATACGCCGAGGTCGAACAGCTTGGCGCTGTCAAAGGCAACGCAATCCGGCACCGTCACACCCCAGCCCGCTACGCAGCCGCGGGCAGCCACGCTTGCCCGCGCCACCGCACAGGCCGAGCGGCATCGCACAATCACGCAGCCTGCAAACGCGCAGATGGCAGTCGACGTATCAAATCCGTCCGTCGAAGCGCCGAGCCGCGGCCCAGCACGCAATATGCAACGACTCGCCGCAACTTCCCCGCCGCAATCGCACGCAAGCGATAGGCGTTCGGTTGCCGCAGCGGCACACGACGATTCGCCCGCGTTGCAACGAGTCGCCACACGCACGCAGCCAGCGCGGCACCCGGCAAGCGCTTCGTCGCAAAATGTCTACGCGAACGCCGCGCCGGCACCGGTACCCGCCCCCGACTCGCTTGACGATCCGCGCACGTTGATCGCACTGGCCAACACATTGCGCGCCGAACGGCCGCCGGTCGTGGGCGACGCGCCGGTGGCTCCCGGTTTTGACTGGACGGCCAACCTGACCCATCGACGCTTGACCGACGCGCCGGACACGTTCGCGCACTGACAAAATGCTGCCTTGAACGCAGGGGGATGCGGACAAAATCTTGGACTACTTTGGAGGTAGTCCATGTATTCATACGAAGAGCGTGTTCGGGCGGTCGAGCTGTACCTGAAGCTCGGGAAGCGCATCAAGGCAACCATCCGCCAGTTGGGTTACCCGACGAAGAATTCTCTCAAGGCGTGGTGTGACGAATTCGAAAAGAGTGGCGATCTGCAGAAGGGGTATGTTCGCGTAAAGCCGAAGTACTCAGAGGAGCAGAAGAACTCGGCACTCGAGCATTACGTCAACCACGGGCGCTGCATTACCTTCACCCTCAGGGCATTGGGCTATCCCTGTCGCGAGATACTGTCGAGGTGGGTTCGTGAGCGCTATCCGGAAACCAAGAAATGCGTGGTTAGCAAGGCGGGCAGACCGGCCGTGTCATTGGCGTCCAAGCAGGCCGCAGTGTACGAACTGTGCACACGGGAAGGAAGTGCACAGGCGGTGGCGCGAAAGCTGGACGTCGACAGGGTGACACTGTACAACTGGAAGAACCAGTTACTCGGCCGAGAGGCTCCTGCATCCATGAAACGCGACAAGGGGTCACCCGCAGAGACAAATCGGGACGAACTGGAGCGGCAGGTCGAAGAGCTCCGGCGCGACATTCGCAATCTGCAGCTTGAACACGACCTGTTGAAGAAGGCGAATGAACTCCTAAAAAAAGACCTGGGCGTC
>NZ_CADFDU010000029.1 GCF_902833045.1 Burkholderia sp. BCC0322 | reverse complement strand
GTGACGTCGCTGTCGTCTTCCACCTCGACCGGCCTGTCGTCGGCAAGTAGCTCGATCAGCTCGCTGTCGACGTCGACGTCGACGGGCATCGGCTCGTTGTCCACGGGCCTGAGCTCGACGCTCAACCAGTTGTCGTCGATCTCCACAGCAGTCAATGGCGGTGGTATCAAGTACTTTCACGAGAATGCCAAAGGTGGTGACAGCACGGCTTTTGGTATCGACTCAATCGCAGTCGGCTCAGAGGCTACCGCAACTGGCATGGGCAGCATCTCAGTCGGTGATCTGGCCAGTGCGGGTGCGGATGGTGCAGTCGCAATTGGCCAGAGTGCGACCGCGACGGGAGGTAGCGCGGTTTCGATTGGCTTGGCGAATACCGCAATAGGTAGTGGCGCTGTCGCGATTGGCGATCCGAATGTCGCGAAGGGAACTGGTGCAGTAGGAGTAGGTGAGAATAATGTGGCTACAGGTCAGGGCTCGGTCGCGGTGGGGAATTCAAACGTTGCTGCGGGAGAGGGGGCGGTAGCGATCGGCGACACTAGCACTGCCAACGGCTTGGGCTCAGTTGCGCTGGGCAACACGGCAAACTCGCGCGGGGCGGGTTCTCTCGCGTTCGGATCGGGCGCGCAAGCGAACGGCACTGGCAGTATCGGGATTGGCGCGCAGTCGATAGCTTTGGGAAGCAATGCGACATCGCTGGGCCAAGGCGCGAACGCGACGGGCAACAACACGACGGCGGTGGGCCAGGGTTCGAGTGCGACAGGAGGGAACTCGACGGCGCTAGGCGAGGGGGCCAATGCATCGGCTAGCGGGACGTTGGCAATTGGTCAAGCGGCGTCGGCGTCAGGCACGAATGCCACGGTGTTGGGCAACAACGCAACAGCAGGTGTGGCCAACTCGGTGGCAATCGGTGCTGGTTCGGTTGTAACGGAGCCGCAAACGGTATCGTTTGGCTCGCCGGGTAACGAAAGGCGCTTGACTAACGTGGCGCCGGGCGTGAACGGTACCGACGGAACGAACATGAACCAGTTGTGGGGTGTTCAGTCTAGCGTGACTCAAGTTGCTAGAGCCGCTTACTCGGGCATCGCTGCTGCGACTGCGTTGACTATGATTCCCAGTAGTCGCGTGGGCGACACTTTGACATTAGGATTTGGTGCTGCAACCTACCATGGTTATCAGGCTGCTGCCTTCGGGGGAGCGGTGCTCATTACGCCTCAGTTAGAGGTGAAAGGTGGTGTCGGTTTCAACTCCAATGGGGTGGCAGCTGGCGTTGGGGCAGGCTACCATTGGTAAGAAACGGTTTCAAAAAGGCTGCTCGGTCCGCCGGAGAGTATTCCAGCAGATCAGGCAGCAACCGAGTTTGAGGAACGCGCCGTGAATGTCACCACGGCGCTCGAAACGAATACAGAGGCGACGGAAGTGATGCATCCAGGCATGCGTGCGTTCAACGACCCAGCGATATTTGCCAAGGCCGCTGCCATGTTCGGTACGACGCTTGGCGATCACCGGCTCGATACCGCGATTACGCAACGCTCGTCGATGTCGCTCGGAGTCGTAACCGCGATCGGCGTAGACTACGCGAGGCCGTTGAATCGGGTGGCCGCGCAGGCCACGAATTGGCGGAATCGCATCGATCAGCGGCAGCAATTGCGTGACGTCGTTGACGTTCGCGCCGGTCAGGATCGCGGCAAGCGGGGTGCCGTTGGCGTCGGTGACGATGTGGCGCTTGGAACCAGGTCGCGCGCGATCGGTAGGGTTTGGCCCAGGCAGTATGACTTTCCGTGAGGCATAGGCTGGCCTGACGTGGGGAGTCAAACGCGGGTTAGCATTGCTGCCAGGGCCGCACGGTGTGGACAAGGCCACACCCGGCGATTTCCACTACGGAGGCCAGCATGGAACACGATAGCACGGTGTACGTTGGGTTGGATGTCCACAAAGAGTCGATCACGATCGCTTACGCGGTTGGAATGGGCGACGTGGAGCTCCTGGGCAGGATCGGCACTACTTAGGGTGATATCGATCGTCTGTGTAAGCGTCTGCGCTCCAAGGGCCGGCGTGTGCATGTCGTCTACGAGGCAGGACCGTGTGGTTATGGGCTCCACCGTCAGCTGGTCGCGGAAGGATTTGAATGTATGGTGTGCGCGCCGTCGCTGATTCCCAAGAAACCCGGTGAGCGCGTGAAAACGGACCGACGTGACTCGATCAAGCTAGTGCGTTCACTGCGTGCTGGTGATTTGTCGGCCGTGCACGTCCCCGGGATTGAGGACGAGGCTTTTCGGGATCTGGCCCGTGCGTGGGTAAGCGCCAAGGATGATCTGAAGCATGCCCGGCAGCGACTGAAGTCGTTCCTGCTCTTGCACGGAGTTCGATATCCGGGCAAGGCTGACTGGGGGCCTTCATATCGACGCTGGGTAAGCCAACATTCTTTCAGCAACGACTGGCAACAATTGGCATTCGAAGAACATCGCCGTACTCTCGGGGACCGCATGGCGCAATGCGAGCGACTTGAAGCGGCTTTGCGCGACTCGGTGGTCAACTGGCGGTTCTATCCTGCCGTCCTGGGATTGCAGGCGATGCGTGGTGTCCAGTTCACCACGGCGGTGGGGATGCTCGCCGAAGTGGGCGACCTTTCCCGCTTCGAACATCCGCGACAGCTGATGGCCTGGCTGGGTGTGACGCCATCGGAGCACTCCTCGGGCGATAAGCGACGGCAAGGCAGCATAACCAAGACTGACAACAGCTATGCCAGGAAGTTGTTGATCGAGGCCGCCTGGAGCTACCGACATCAGGCTCGAGTGAGCGAGAACATTGGACGTCGGCATCCGGGTCTCCCCAAGCCCATCATTGATCGCGCCTGGGACGCACAGGTTCGACTGTGTCGACGTTATCGCAAATTAGCTGCACGCGGGAAAAATGCCAATGCCGCAGTCGTGGCAGTAGCCCGGGAACTCGCGGGATTCATCTGGGACATTGACCTGCGGCGGAATTTTGTAGCCAGTCAGGCAGTGAGTCTCGCGTCGATATTATCGGAATCCAGCCAGGCTCGACGGACCGTGGCGGGAGGTTGGTAGCGATGAGCGCTGTGGGGCCGGCGCTCGTTATAGAACTGCCGCCAGCGCTCGATGAGCACCTTGGCCTCGGCGCGGCTGCGGAACCATTCGCGGTTTAGCAATTCGTCTCGCAGTTTGCCGTTGAAGCTTTCGACGAATCCGTTTTGCCATGGACTGCCAGGCGCAACGAAGGCCGGACCGATTGCAGCGTCTCGCAGCCAACGCATGACCTTGGCAGCGGTAAATTCGGCGCCGTTGTCCGACCGAACAAACGTATGCGATCCATCAGCGACGTCTCTCAGAGTGAGATGGCGAAGCGCGTGAGGTGTGGCAGGAACGTGGATCAGCGGAGATCGGCGGGCATCTTCCAGGGCAACAGCGCGTCGTAGTCGTCGACGCTCTTTGCCAGCGGCAGACGCTGGAACAACCAAGTGAGTAGCGGTAGGGATCGATGCGATTCGCGCGGCACGTCTGGACCAACGAGTAAAGGTTCGCGCTCGCCTCGGCGCCATGAACGGTGTCGGCGAACAACCATGAGCGTCGTCCAACGCAGAACGGGCGAATCGAATTCTCGCAGGGATTGTTGCTGATCGGCCAGTTGCCGTTCTCGACGTAGCGGATCAACTTCGGCCATTGCTCGCGCAGATAGGTTAGCCCCTTGCCGAGCAAGCTTTTTGGCACGACGCCCGGCGCTTGTTCGAGCGCAAGCGCATGGATGGCATCGAGTACACAGACGCTGTGTCGCCGTCGCAAACGCTGTCGGCGCTCGGCCTCCCACGTTTCGGCACGAGCCTCCGCGGCAAACAGCCTGCCGATCAGCTTGATGAAGCGCGACGCGAGCAGATCCGATGTGCGCGCGGCTTTCGGCTCACTGTCCTCCGCCTTGACGAAGTAGCGTCTCACGTGCACCCAACATCCGAGGTGTTCGAGCTCATATCGCTGCGCGATGTCGTTGTAGGGTTCGTAACCGTCCGTCATCAGGACCGCGCCATTGCGGATGCCGGCAAACAATTTGTCAGCGAGCTTGGCACCCCGTCCGGGCGTATAGGTGAAGCAGTGGATCGGCGTTCCTGAACCGGTCATCTGCAGCCAGAGATAGCTCTTTGTTTGCGGCCGGCGGTCCTTTCCCTTCAGGACCTGGAATGTCGTCTCGTCGCAGTAGATCAGTTCGGCCTCGAGCAGCCCGTCACGCATGAGGTTAATCATGGGCTGCGTCGCGAGGCCGACGCGAACCATGCTCGCGGCGATCGTGTTCGACGAGATGTCGCCGCCGAAGCGGCGCAACAGACCCGCCTGGCGATACAGCGGCATGCCGAACTGGTACTTGCCGGTGGCGATCCACGCGAGTGCGGATTCGCTCAACAGTCCGCGCGGGATGATGCGCGCCGGCGCAGGTGTGACCTTGATGCCGAGATCGCAGCATGGGCACGCATACTTGACGCGCTGGTGCTGTATCACGCGAAGCTGCTCCGGAATCACATCGAGCTGCTCGCTGATCTCCACGCCGATCTCGACGAGTGCGTGGCCGTCGTGAGCACAGACACGCTCGGCTTCGGGCAGTTCGTGCCGTACAACTTCGCGCGGCAGATTGGGATCGAGCGGTTTGCGGTGACCGCGCTTCTTGCGCGTATGCGCAGCGATGGTCGTTTCCGGGATATCTTCCTGAGCGGGTGTCGCATTCGTGCCGAGCACTTCGGCTTCGTTGAACAGACCGAGCTGGTCCGAGCCTCGCGCCTCGCTCTTTGCGCCGAACAGTTCGCGACGGTATGCCCGCAGCCGCTCCTCGGCGAGATCGCGCTCCGCCGTCACCAGACGGAGCGCGCCGCGAACCTCTTCATGCTCGCGCTGAAGCGAACCGTACGCCTCTCGTATCGCGAGCAGCGTAGCGAGTTCGTCGGCGGTGATGGCAACCTGAATCGGCATGCTGATTCGACATGCATGCCGATCGCGCGTTCAACTGACGCGGTGATATTCTCGCTTCGGATGCCGTCGGATCGTGGTAATGTCGTCGCCATCAAGTAGCGCGTGCAGCAGATCCGTCGACATCGTCACGACTTCGGTTTTTTTGTCGGGCCAGGTGAAGCGGTCTGCCTCGAGGCGTTTCATCAGGAGCCAGAAGCCGTTGCCGTCCCAGCCAAGGATTTTGATCCGATCCCGACGTCGATTGCCGAACACGTAGAGCGAGGAATCCATCGGGTTCAGACGCATCGACTGCTCGACGAGAATCGACAGGCTGTTCATGCCATAGCGGAAGTCGACGGGATCGCGATGCAGATAGACTTTCAGCTCGTCGTCGAACCGGAACACGGCATCCTCCCCAGAATCTGAACCAGGGTCGTCAACTTTGATGCTGACTCATGCCGTTCCGCATTTTTGAAAGTGCATAACACGCTCTAGGAGAAGAATACTTATCTTGCCCAGTCGTCCGAATATTCAGACAAGAAAGTAAATTGAAAGGATAGTACAGTCGTGTCGTTGATGCCTCGATGCAGGCTCAACGGCCTCTCGGCCCCCTACCTTCGGCCACCCCAGCGGGTGGCTGTTTTTTTAGGAGGCACCCGAGGGAAACGGCAGGGGGCTGACGAAGGCCGGTGGGCGCGGCCTGACATTTTCGTAAAATACGCTGCCAGATGCGAGCGTCGGCCTCCTGCCTTTTCCGCATCGGACCCACTCAGCCGCGCGATGCCCCTGCTTGATGCGCATCCGTGCGGCAAAATGGGCAAGCTTGGCGCCGGACAGCGTCCGGGGAGGGCGCACCGACTGGGTGACCGTTGAGCAACCGACGCCGTCTGGCGCCTGGCTTGCGCCGCATGGCGTGGGTTGCAAGCGATGGGGATATTCCTACGTTTTGCTTTCGGTGAAATCCGGATAATACGATCCGTTGATTCGACCCCGAATCAGCATTTGTCTCTCGATATCCAATCGATTCGGCCACCTTTGAGGTGGCCTTTTTTTGGGGCTTTGTCGGGCCCCGATCGAGAGGAAAGACGACGGAATTTCCATTCCGTGCGCGCAGCGAAACTCGAAAATGCGGGGTAATCGCGCTTATCAGAAAGGTCTGATGAGCGGCATGCGCAGAACATACGTAGAGTGAGATTGCACCGCTTCTCCTCGTGCAACCAGTAGGGTGACCTTGACCGCCTGCATGTCAGGCGGTTTTTTTATGAAGTCACCCATCGATGATGCCGCGCCCGGCAAGCTGTGCGACACGTTCGCGCGAGCCTATTTCAATAATCATGTCCCTAATCGACCGCCTGATTGCACGCTCGATGCCGGTTTCTTCTCTTGAGCGACGGCGTGTCCTGGTGCGCGTATGGCTCGACGAAGAAGGCCGCGTACGTGATTTAAAAGTGCGGCGTAGTAGTGGCGACCCGAGCTACGATGATCGGGCGCTTCAGGCGATCGCCGTGATGAAATTTCCGCGTGGCCAGCTTGGCTCGGGGAGCGCGAAAGCCCAGCGATGGCATGACCTGACGTACGCCTTGGAGTGAGGCTGCGTCAGAGGGAGTTTTGAGAATAGCCCGGTTAGTGTGCAACCAGAGACGTCTTGATGCGTGATGCGTAACGCGCTACACTCGCGGCATGATTACCAGCTTTAGACACAAGGGCCTTGAAGCGCTGTTCCGTGAGGCATCCGTCCGCGGTGTCCAGGTGGCCCACGCGCCCAAGCTGCGTCGAATCCTGGCTGCCCTGGACGCGTCCAGTGGACCGAGCGAATTGAATCACCCCGGCTACAAGCTCCATCCGCTCAAGGGCGAGCTCAAGGAGCACTGGTCGATTTGGGTCAACGGCAACTGGCGAGTGACCTTCCGGTTTGCCGGTGTCGATGTCGAGCTGGTCGATTATCAGGACTACCACTAGGGATATCGCCATGATGAAAAATCACCCCCACCCCGGCGAGCTGCTGCGCGAGGATGTGCTCCAGCCGCTCGGCATGGATGTGACCGATGCTGCCGCACGGTTGGGCTACAGCCGCACGAGCCTGTCGCGAGTGCTGAACGGTCACGCCGGCATCAGCCCCGATCTTGCTCTGCGACTCGAGCGCGCACATGTTAGCACCGCGCGCTTCTGGATGGCGCTGCAGAGCAACTATGAACTGTCGCTGGCCGAGCAGCGGGAGCAGCCGGACGTGCGACCTTTTCAAACGGCAACGGCAGCACAGTAACAAACACCGAAGGAGCGATGCCCAAGTGCGGGTACACCTTGGCAGCGTGTACGCCGGTGGCATGGAAGATGAGGCATGATCATCGGGTGGATCATCAACTCGATGTGTCGCGCCGGTGCCGCCCTGTGTCGAATACTTGAAGGAAAACGATGTCATTGCTCAGCCGCCGCCTGAAGGCCACGGACGCCCGACTTCAGGAAATCAAGGTCGCGCAGAAAACCGCGCGCAAAGCCTATCAGCAAAAGGCCAAGCAAACGCGAGCGGACCGGGAACGCAAGGTGATGCTCGTCGGCGAAGCCGTGTTGTGCCGACTTGATCGCGGCGAGTGGGAGGAGGCCGCGTTCCGGCAGATGATGGATGAAGCGCTGTCCCGCTCCGCCGACCGCGCGCTGTTCGATCTCGATTAAGATTAATCTGAATCGAATGTCATCGCAAATATTGCCACAATAAGCGCGTCGATGGTGCTGTCAAGTTGCCGCGGCAGTCAGGCGGTAAAATGCGGCATGAAGAAAAACACCGCGCCTACCTTGCCGCCGACAACCGCGTCGATCTCGTTC
>NZ_CADFDU010000028.1 GCF_902833045.1 Burkholderia sp. BCC0322 | reverse complement strand
TACAATCGACAGCGCATGCACACGTCGATCGACTACTGCACTCCCGTCGAATACGAAACCCTACGCGCTGCTGCATGACATGCTGTACGTGAAAACGAGGCAGGGTCACCATGTATTCATACGAAGAGCATGTTCGGGCGGTCGAGCTGTACCTGAAGCTCGGGAAGCGCATCAAGGCAACCATCCGCCAGTTGGGTTACCCGACGAAGAATTCTCTCAAGGCGTGGTGTGACGAATTCGAAAAGAGTGGCGATCTGCAGAAGGGGTATGTTCGCGTAAAGCCGAAGTACTCAGAGGAGCAGAAGAACTCGGCACTCGAGCATTACGTCAACCACGGGCGCTGCATTACCTTCACCCTCAGGGCATTGGGCTATCCCTGTCGCGAGATACTGTCGAAGTGGGTTCGTGAGCGCTATCCGGAAACCAAGAAATGCGTAGTTAGCAAGGCGGGCAGACCGGCCGTGCCATTGGCGTCCAAGCAGGCCGCAGTGTACGAACTGTGCACACGGGAAGGAAGTGCACAGGCGGTGGCGCGAAAGCTGGACGTCGACAGGGTGACACTGTACAACTGGAAGAACCAGTTACTCGGCCGAGAGGCTCCTGCATCCATGAAACGCGACAAGGGCTCACCCGCAGAGACGGACCTATCCGTGATTTCGTGGGCGAGGCATATCATGAGGTGTAAAAGTCATGGATATGCCAATGAAGAAGAAACGGCAAACTGTAGCGCGTCAGGCAGCGGCCCGCGGGCCGCTGCCTGAACTGCCCAAGGAACTGCTGGACCAGTTGGTCAAGGGGCCGATGACGCCGGCCGAGGTGCAGGACTTGATGCTGGCGTTCAACAAGGCGGTCATCGAACGTGCGATGGGCGCCGAGATGAATCTGCATCTGGGCTACCCGCCTGGCCAGCCCAAGCCGCTCGGTCAGGCCAACGAGCGCAACGGCGCCAGCAGCAAGACGGTCATCACCGATCGTGGCCCGGTTCGGGTTGACGTGCCCCGCGACCGCGACGGCAGCTTCGAGCCAATCCTGATCCCCAAGCATGAGCGCCGTTTCACCGGCTTCGACGAGCGCATCATTGCGATGTACGCCCGCGGCATGAGCGTGCGCGAGATTCAGGGATTTCTGGCCGAGCACTATGGCACCGAGGTCTCGCCCGACTTCATCAGCTCGGTCACCGACGAGGTGATGGCCGAGGCGCTGAGCTGGCAGAGCCGTCCGCTTGAGCCGATGTACCCGGTCGTGTTCTTCGATGCGCTGCGGGTCAAGATCCGCGACGACGGCGTGGTCAGCAACAAGGCTGTCTATCTGGCCTTGGGTATCCAGGCCGACGGCCAGCGCGACGTGCTGGGCCTCTGGATCGAGCAGACCGAGGGTGCCAAGTTCTGGCTCAAGGTGTTCAACGAACTGAAGACGCGCGGCTGCCAAGACATCCTGATAGCTGTGGTCGACGGCCTGAAGGGGCTGACCGAGGCCATCAGCGCAGCCTACCCGCGGACAACCGTGCAGACCTGCATCGTGCATCTGATCCGCAACAGTCTCGAGTACGCCAGCTACAAGGACCGTAAGGCGCTCGCGACGGCGCTGCGCCCGATCTACGCGGCTGCCAGCGAAGAAGCGGCAAGGCAGGCGTTACAGGACTTCGCTGATGGCCCGTGGGGCGAGAAATATCCGACCATCGTGCAATCGTGGCAGCGAGCATGGGAGCACGTCGTACCGTTCTACGTGTTCCCGCCGGAAATTCGACGGGTTGTGTACACGACAAACGCCATAGAAAGTCTGAACATGCAGTTGCGCAAGATCATCAAAACGCGCGGCCACTTCCCGAATGACGAGGCGGCGATCAAGCTGCTCTGGCTGGCGCTGCGCAATGTACTGGCCAAGAGCGTGCGGGCCGCCTTCGACTGGAAATCAGCGATGAACCAGTTTGCTATCCTGTTCGGCGACCGATTTATGCAGGCGCGCGGATAACGCGCTGTTCAACCGCCTCGCCCACAAAAATCCGGACAGGTTCGCAGAGACAAATCGGGACGAACTGGAGCGACAGGTCGAAGAGCTCCGGCGCGACATTCGCAATCTGCAGCTTGAACACGACCTGTTGAAGAAGGCGAATGAACTCCTAAAAAAAGACCTGGGCGTCGACCTGCCGCTCCTGAGCAACCGGGAGAAGACGACGCTAGTTGACGCCCTGAGAGAAGAATACGGTTTGACTGAACTGCTTGTGCGGTTGGACTTGGCGCGCAGCTCCTATTTCTACCATCGGTCGCCCATACGGGTCGCCGACAAATATGCCGAAGTCCGCCGCACCGTTGCAGAGATATTCGAGGACAATCACCGATCATACGGCTATCGTCGGGTGCAGGCAGCGCTCAGCAGGCAACGGGTGTTTCTATCGGAGAAAGTCGTGCGTCGCCTCATGAAACAAGGCGGCCTCTACGCAGCCAGGCCCAAGCGGCGCCGGTATCGTTCTTATGTTGGGGAAATTAGTCCGGCCCCAGATAACATCATCAATCGCGATTTCCACGCCACCGCCCCCAACGAAAAGTGGCTGACGGATATCTCCGAGTTCCACATCCCTGCGGGGAAGGTATATCTATCACCCATGATCGACTGCTTCGATGGCATGGTCGTCAGTTGGTCGATTGGTACGAGCCCTGACGCAGAACTCGTGAATACCATGCTGGATGCCGCTATCGAGACTGTGACCGAGGGCGATGAGAAGCCCATTGTGCATTCCGACCGAGGTGGTCACTATCGCTGGCCTGGTTGGCTGTCCCGGATTGCGAACGCCAGCCTCATTCGATCCATGTCGCGCAAAGCCTGCTCACCAGACAATGCGGCCTGCGAAGGCTTCTTCGGAAGGCTGAAGACCGAAATGTTTTACCCTGGCAATTGGCGTTCGACGACCATCGCGGAATTCGTTGAGGCACTGGATGCCTATATCCGCTGGTATAACGAAAAACGGATCAAGGGCTCCCTCGGCTATCTCAGCCCCATCGAGTACCGTGAAAGCCTTGGGTTAACAACGTAAATCGGTCCAAGAAAATAGCCGCATCCCCAAGTGGCTCATTATTACTTTGCGCCCAACAGCAGTGCCAGGCGGTCCCGCCCTCAAAAATGTCCTCAATGTTCAGGCCTCGATGGTTGTGGAAGATCGTCGCTCCGGAAACGACTTCTGCAGACCTTCCTTAACCTCAGGCATCGGAACAACCGAGGCTGAGCAAATGGGCAAGCCGATCATCGACGATGAATTGTGGACACTGATCGAACCGTTACTGCCGCTGTCTGGGCGCATATTTTTCGCATAAGAACATTCCGATTGAAATAATATTGAAAGGTTGACATCCTTGTTGTGCTCAGGTGCGGCGTTCCTTGTCCCGCGCCTAGTCTTACTGTGTCAATAAATTCATGCCACTATAGGAACTTCTTCATCCATGACGTGAGGAATGATGGACTGGGAGACGTCATTCGAGGCGTATCTGGAACATTTGTGTGAAGCGCTTGGGCATAGCGACCGCGAGTCAGGATTGAGAGGCTATTGCCAAGGGCTGATGCTGCCAATTCGGCGCAAGAGCGTCGAGCCGCTGGCGGCACATCTGGAACCGGAGCATGTGAGCGCGCGGCACCAGTCGCTACATCATTTCGTGGCGAAGTCGGAATGGTCCGATACGGCGCTGCTCGAGCAGGTGCGGCGCTGGGTGCTGCCGCACATGGACCCGGCTGGCGGGTTGTACTGGATTATTGACGACACGGGATTTCCCAAGAAGGGTAAGCATTCGGTCGGCGTGGCACGGCAATACTGCGGTCAGCTGGGCAAGCAGGACAACTGCCAGGTTGCGGTGAGCTTGTCGGTGGCGACGGAAGACGCGAGCCTACCGGTGTCGTATCGACTGTATCTACCGCGTGAATGGAGCGACGATCCCGTGCGACGACAGAAAGCCGGCGTGCCCGAGGAAATCGAGTTTGCAACCAAACCAGAGAGTGCGACCGGGCAGTTGCGCGACGCACGGCAAAGCGGCGCGCCCGACGGTATCGTGTTGGCCGATGCGGGCTATGGAGACGACACTTCATTTCGGGAGGCCGTCAGCGAGCTCGGGCTGCAGTATGCGGTGGGCATTCGCTCGAACACGCGCGTCTGGGCGCCGGGCACGGCTCCTCTACCGCCCGAGCCCGCCGCGGGGAAATCGGGCCGGCCACGCAGCTTGTTACGGCGCGCACCGGGACATGAACCGATCGGAGTCAAGGATCTGGCCTCTACGCTCGATGCCTCGCGCTATCGCAACGTGATATGGCGCGAAGGTACGTGCGCCGCGCTCAGTTCGCGCTTTGCTGCCGTGCGCGTGCGTGCTTCACACCGAGATTACTGGCGCTCCACACTGCGCGATGAGGAATGGCTGCTGATCGAATGGCCCGAAGGTGATGCGGAGCCACTCAAATACTGGCTTTCGACTTTGTCCCCAGACACGACGCTCGAACGACTGGTTCATGTCGCCAAGATGCGCTGGCGTATCGAGCGGGACTATCAGGATCTCAAGCAGGAGTTCGGCCTGGGACACTTCGAAGGTCGTGGCTGGCGTGGATTCCATCACCATGCATCGTTGTGTATTGCTGCCTATGGATTTCTTGTTGCGCAACGCCTCATTCAAGGCGACAGTAAAAAAAACTCCGCGATCCGCGACCCATTTGCCTTTCCCTCGGATTACGTGCCACGCGGGTCCCCAGCGCGCACAGCGCCACGCGGCTGATTCCATCACCACGCTGCGCTGGCGTATCGCTGCATACATCGCGCGCCGGCTCGAGCGATGTCCGTTTTGTTCAGCATCCAATGCTGATTTATTGACACAGTAAGACTAACGCTTGACGAAGGACATAGGGGCACCCCCCGCCTTCACCTCGAGCTCCAGTTCACTCGTATAGCCTCCCTCCTCCGTGAGCGTCACCCACGCCACGATCCACCCGCTCTCGTCAATCACCTGATCTAAGCCGTTTCTTGTAGCTATGTAACAACGCCATTTCGTGTTGTACGCCAATATAGCCATGCACTGGCGACAAGCGTTAATAATTCAGTAACCAGCACTCCGTACCAAATTGCAGCGCTACCAAAGCAACGGTCCAGCACCCAAACTGTGCCTAGCAACAGGATCCAGCTGCGCAATACTGCGATCGTCGCAGACGGGCCGGGTGCTTCGCAGGCAGTAAGGAAGCCCGTCACGATCAGGTTGATCGCAGCCGGCAAAAATGCCAATGCATACCATGGCACCGCTGGTTGCAAAATTGTCCACGCTTCATCGCCTGCTGGCAAAAAAAGAAACGTGAGCGGTCGTGAGGCCATGGTGGTACCAATGGCCACAACAACCGAGAATACCACCGTCGCGATTACGCTCACCCGGAACGCACGATAAAGGTCAGCTACGTTTCGCGCGCCGCGATAGTAGCTGACGATGGGTTGCATGCTCTCCACTAATGCAATCATGGTGACAGTCGCGCCAAGGACGATGTATTCGAGCACAGCATAAGCGGCGAGTCCCGTCTCGCCGAAATTGGAGAGCACGACTCGGTTAAAAACAAAAACCGTTATAACCGGGGCAAGTGCACTTAAGAATTCAGATGCTCCGTTGCAGGCGACACGTATGATGTAGCGTTCACCACAGTCGGCAAACGCACGTCGAACGGGCACGATCCGTTTGGCTTGCGTCATATGATAGGCAAACATCGCACAACTCGAGACCATCATGGATAGGCCCGTGGCAAGTGCAGCTCCCTGAAGCCCCATCCCCTTGAGCACAATCAGCAAGTAGTCGAGTGCAATGTTCGTTAGCGCGCCGAGCAACATTGCGAATACGCCGAAGCGCGCCGCCCGAGGTCCCTCGGCGCGCAAAAACAACTCCAGCGCGTAGAGGCCGTTGGAGAACAGGACGAACCAGCCCCAGATACCGAGATAGGCGTTAACGTCGTCAGCGAGTGCCCCTGTTGCACCAAGCAGAAGGGTGATTTCTTGCTTGAAGATCAGAACCATCCCGCTCACGATCACACCCAGGGCGAGCATCGCCCATAACACCTGTGTGAAGGCGCGCTGCGCCTGCGTGACACGTTGCTCCCCAAGCAAACGCGCAATCAAAGTTGAACCACCTACGCCGACCATTACACTGATAGCATATGGAATGTAAGTCAGCGGCGTCACTAGGTTGAGCGCAGCGAGAGCCTGTTGACCAACATATCGCCCGATAAAAATACCGTCGATGAGCGTGTAAGCGATGTAGACCCATCCGGATAGGACGGCCGCCATGGCTAGCGCGGCATATTGTTTGAGTGGCGACGCATTTACTGCGCACGCAAGATTCTTTGTGGAGATAAATTGTGACATAGTTACCTCGATGACTTACCACCGCGCCTCGAAGCGACGCGTTTTCGCTGCTTGCGTATCAATGAGCTATAGATTGCTGACGCGCACGATCGCGCGCGCTCATCTCAGCGAGTCAGGGATGGAGGAAACATAGATTGATGCAGATGCATCCAGACAACGCCTTGTCGGGTAGGAGAAAACAGGAGGAAGTGCATATGATTTGTGTGGCCTATCGCTACATTTATCAGGACATCGAGTTTTCTCGATGTCTCAAGCAGATTTGGCATGAAGGTACGGCATTATACCAAATTTCACTCTTGCCGATTGCACACCAAATACACAAAGTCCACTCCGATTGACAAAATTCCACTCAATAAAATATACAAAATACTTTGGCATGACAAATGTCATCTATTTAAACCAATTTAACAAAACGAAACGGATTCGCGAATCAATATCAAATTATCACCAATTAATTTGGCAATAGCAAAATTTAACGTAAGCTAGCGCGAGTCGCTTCAATAACTGGCCGATTACCGGCAGACTTGCTCCGCGCGCGATGATTGGGAGCGAACGATGATGGACACCAAAACGACGAATGCGATGCCGTGGCGAATCGAGGACATCGACCTGACACGGATCGATCGTCAGCATGCCGCCGCGAACGAGGATATGCTGCTGCTGCTGTGCGCATCGTCGTTCATCGAAAGCGGCTCGGATCTCTACAGTAGCAATCTGAGCCAGTTCTTCAACAACGATCCGGAAATTTGCGCATGGCTCAACAATGCGTGGGAGCACGAAGAACTACAGCATGGTCGTGCGCTAAAGGCGTACATCGCGCACGTGTGGCCGGAGTTCGACTGGGATACCGCGTTCGCGAATTTCTTCACCGAGTATTCGAAGACCTGCAAGGTCGAGGCGTTCGAGAAGACCCGCGCGCTCGAGATGGTCGCGCGCTGCGTCGTCGAGACGGGCACGGCCACGCTCTATCGCGCGATCAACGAGTGCTCGGACGAGCCCGTGCTGAAGGAAATCACCGACAACATCCGCACGGACGAAGTGCGCCACTACAAGCACTTCTTCAGTTTCTTCAAGAAGTACAACCAGCTCGAAGGCAATGGCCGGCTCGCGGTGCTCGGCGCGCTGGCACGCCGCGCGATGGAAATCAAGAACGAGGATTCCGAGATGGCGCTGCGCCACGTGTTCGCGGTTCGCTACCCAGATCATGTCGGCGACAGTCAGTACAACCGCGAACGAGCCTCGTGCATCAACGCGCTCGTGCGGCGCAACCTTTCGGTTGATATGTGTGTGAAAATGCTGCTCAAACCGCTCGACCTGCCCGCGAAGATCCAGATCGGTGTCCACTATCCGCTCACCGAGATCATGCGGCACTTGTTGCTGCGCTGAACGTGGCGGCTGCGGTGTTGATGGAGTTGCCCCTGTAACTCAGGACACGCGGACACCGGTAGGTTGATGACACCGCATTACGCCTGAACTCGCGAGGCGAGCGGTATTTCAGGGCTTTGTGCGGGTGGCGCTCATTGTAGTGTTCAAACGCGATAGCCAGACGCGAGAGCGCTGTTGGTGCGTCAGACTTGTCCATATAGGCGAAGTAATTGTGCTTCATGGTGAGCTTCCCCCGGTTTTTCGCCTTCCAACGGTCCCTAGTTATGCGGCGGCGTCCTTGGTCTGCTGAGCTTTGATCCAGTCCCGAAGGAACCGCTCCGGAGAAACAAAGCCGAGCGATGAATGACGACGACTGCGGTTGTAAAACACTTCGATGTATTCGAACAGATCGGCC
>NZ_CADFDU010000027.1 GCF_902833045.1 Burkholderia sp. BCC0322 | reverse complement strand
GACAACGAGCCGATACCCGTCGACGTCGACGTCGACAGCGAGCTGATCGAGCTACTTGCCGACGACAGGCCGGTCGAGGCGGAAGACGACAGCGACGTCACCGAACTGTTGGTCGAGCTCAGGCCCGTAGACAACGAGCTGATCGAGCTACGTGTCGACGACAGGCCGGTCGAGGTGGAAGACGACAGCGACGTCACCGAACTGTTGGTCGAGCTCAGGCCCGTGGACAACGAGCCGATGCCCGTCGACGTCGACGTGGACAGCGAGCTGATCGAGCTACTTGCCGACGACAAGCCAGTCGAGGTGGAAGACGACAACGACGTCACCGAACTATTGGCCGAGCTCAGGGCAGTGGATAAGCTGGTTGTCGAAGTCGATAATGAGACAATATTACTGCCTGCTGCTGTCGATAGGCTAGCGAGCTGGCTTCCGCTAACTGCATCGGTGCTTGCCGCAGACACTGATCCGGCGGCGAGATTGGTAATCTTCTGATTATTAAGGCTGGCACCGCCATTAAATGACGCTAGGCCAGATACCTGAATTGCGCCAACGATACTGGTGCCGTTCGTTCCACCGTTAATGTATGCGCCATTAGACAACACATAAAAGCCATACGTGTTAGAGGTTGACCCACCCGCCGACGTTGTCCCACCTGTTGACGTCGGCAATCCGCCGATCGCTCCTGTACCGTTTGTACCACCGACAACCAAACTACCACTGTTTGCTATGATACTACCAAAACTAGCTTGATTACAGACGGCTGAGTTGGGCAGTCCACCGACTGCTCCGCCGTCGCTAATTTGATAGCAACCAGAGTCGCCATTATCATTGAAATAGAATCCACCCGCATAAGCTGGGGCGACAAAACACGAAGACAGAATAACAACTATTCTCGCCACCTCCAAATTTAATTCTGAATTTTTCTTTAAATTTGAATTATTTGAAATTGACACGCCACATCGAGATTTTTTCCCGCGCGAATTGACAATCTCCGAAACCGCAACCCAAGCTCCAAGAGCTTCATTCCAGATGCTTCTATATTTGGCATTCATCTACCCTCCAATTCCATCAACTTAACGAATCGCCAATCTAATGATCAGTCCGGTAATCGCACGCAGCAGCTGACGCAGATTGAGCCCATCACGCACAGCACCACATCGCCCTCTCTCTTAAGCCAGCAGCGCCGCAGTCCGCGGTCTTCTTTGACGTGACCGAAGATCGATTCAACAGCATGACGTAAGTCTCTTGCGTTGGTTCTCGCTTATCGACTTGCACTTACCGCGATGGCTTAATTAGTTGAATGCGCTCACCGGCAATCGTTCCGGTGGGAGTTGCATCGACTCGCAAGCGACCGAGGTCACGAGTCGTGTCGGATTGATCAACTTCATGTCAGACCTCACTCATCGGCAATCCGTTCGTATTTCCTGAAGTTGCGATCATATGGGCTACTACTTCCTCACGCTTGATCTATGAACCGACGTCATCGCTCACGATCGAGGTATGAGGTCAGTAATCGCAAACCGTCGAACCAGGTACGCCAGCCTTCAATAGGCTTCATAACGCAATCTCGTGGCCCAACAATTTTTGCAGACTCCGTACTCAATTTGGCGCGCCGATCCGGCATTAATGAATTCACTCGCCAAATTCGGACGACGATTCGTCTGCCGCAATATCTTAATCTGAGAAGAAACGGCTTTTTTGATCTAATGTTTTAGCGCTACCCCCTCATTTCCGGTCGACTTCAGCCTATCATCAAAATTTCTTCGTGTACGCAAATGCGACGGAATTGTTCTGACCAAATGAATTGGTTCCGGCACTCAACCCCGTTCCATTTATCTGCACTCGCGGCGATACTGAATACGCGAACGAAAGTTCCGATTGTTTGCTCACACAATAAGTTGCGCCGACCGTGTAGGTGCGATTAGGCGTCACCGGAGCGAGGAACGTGAATGCCGTATTAGCTGGCGTCACGGGCTGGTTCGTGATCTCAAAGCCTCCCCGCAGTGTTAGTTTGTCGGTTACGTCGTATTGCACGCCCACACGGTAAGCGTTGACATTAGTCAGCCCGAATCCCGAGCCATTGACCGCACCCAATGGCTCAGAAAAGTCGATCGGATTACCGAGCATATGAGTGCCGCCGTAGTTGAACCGGATCCAGTCGAATCCGATCAGCCACTTCGGCGTTGGGCGAAAAGCGATGCCCACGCCGTATTGCACCGGCTCCTCGAATCGCCCCCCGTCTGCTAAGATATGGTCGTATTTGTACCAGGGCGTGTATCGGATCTTCGACGCGTAGAAAGCCCCCATCGATATCTGAGATGTGATCTGACTCATCCAGCCGATCTTGAAGCCGTAGCCCGGAGTCCAGTTGCGGCCCTGATTCGGCAGCCCAGTTTGCGTCTCTACGCCTTTGACATTGACAGTCGACAGCGCACCGACCAGTGACAACGCGAGCGCGTGGTTCATTTCCGCACCGAAACGGTACGCAACTGTGGGCGCGACATGCATCAAGATAGCTTCTGAAGACGTGTTCGAATTTTGCGGAAAAGGGCCGTACGGCGTTCGATAGCTCATTGCCGCACCCGCAGCCCAGGAAGCCACTCCGAATACTAGCGACTGAGACAGCGACTTCACATAACCGAATTCAGGCATCGGCGTAATGCCTGTCTGTGCGCTGTAAGTTGTACCGTTTTCTTGTGCACCTCCGTGGATGACGAACAAGCCACCACCAATTTCTAGCCGATCGCCAGAAAACGCAATTCCCGCAGGGTTCCCTGCCGGCGCCAGCGCCGACTCTCCGGCTGCAACGCCGACGCCGCCCATTCCTTGCTCACGGGTGCCGTAGCCGGTCGTATAGATGCCGGTGCTTGCCACGCACACATTCACCACACCAACTGAAAGGGCTAAGACTAGGGAAATGACTTTACGCCGTTCCATCACGCCTCCAGTGCACTGATCAAAACCGACATAGTGCTGTAAATGAAAAAGACATACGTGAAGATTCAATTAGCCACCACGTCCTTGAATTATCCGTGAGCAGGTGCGCATGTACCAGAGAAGTGCGCCAACACCTCGCTCCTTTCGGAACAGATTCGCGTCGCTCGGATACAACACTTCAAACAGCAATACGCATATCAACTTCTCAGAAGTAATGCTTTGGCAACCACCCTTCGCATCAATCCAACACACCAATGACGGGGCCATACGCTTAAACCCGTTGTTCAGCCAGTATGCACGGGCGCAATAGATAAGTGCGCCGACACGAAGTCATCCACATTCCCACAGCCAACATCCTTTCGGTGGAGACGTTCGCTCCGCGCATCGCTGCGGCCCCATGGTTAACGAACATATTGCAACGCTTAAAGCTCCCAATCGAATGGTGTTACTAGGAAGTATCCAACGGATTGCCATTTTTAAGCCGGTGGCAAGGATTCAATTTATTGGAAAACTCTTAACGTTAGCTGCAATTATTTCTAAAAATTACTTGCAATAATTAGATTACAATTTACACAAAAAATCGCGACGCCATTGCGGAATATTCTTATTTTCGGCGGCCTCCGTTTTTTTGATACAATTTACAGTTGGAGATGATCACTGACCCGCCCTATAATTTTTCGTACCAGCTGAAACTGTAATGGTCAACTAATGACCTGCCCCCAGCAAACAGGGCCAGCCGGAGTCTAAGAGACAGTTTCAATTGAACGGTCCCGGTTTTCAGTGCCAAAGGCAATGTTAGTTTTCGGCGTTCTGTTGGTCCGTCAGCTGGGCCTGCAGGCCCAACTGACGGACGTATTCGGCAGGCGGCACTTCACCGAGAGCCCTGTGAGGCCGACTCTCGTTGTATTCGACCCGCCATCGTTCAATCTGCTCCCTGGCATCGGCCAGCGATGTGAACCAGTGCACTGGAGTTGGAGCTATTGTCTAATCTGGTGTACGGCGGGCGATCGGGATTTTGAGAAGGCGGTGACGGTTTAGCTGAGAATGTTGCTTGTCAAAGGCACAACCAGCGAATCCGGCGGGAGCCGGAACCGACCACCATGAAAAAGTCTACGAAAGGAGCGAACAGCAGTAGGAGTCGCTAACACAACCTAGACATGAAGCCATGAGAGCCATATCCTCGTGGCATGGCCAGACGAAAAATCAGCAATGAGTTATGGGCGACACTTGAACCGCTGCTCCCGGTTTTCACGCCGTCGCCCAAAGGTGGTCGACGGCGCACGGTCGATGACCGCGCAGCGCTGAACGGAATCCTGTATGTCCTGCAAACCGGTATCCCATGGGAAGATTTGCCGCAAGAGCTTGGTTTCGGCAGCGGTATGACGTGCTGGCGACGCCTACGAGACTGGTAAGTCGCAGGTGTGTGGGCGCGATTACATTTGGCGATGCTTCGTCGGTTGCGCGAGCACGACCAGATTGATTGGGAGCGAGCAAGTCTTGATGGCGCCAGTGTTTCCAGCCCCCGGGGGGCCAGGAAACCGGCCCCAACCCGACGGATCGAGGAAAGCTCGGATCGAAACGGCACATCGTCGTAGACGCTCGCGGCATCCCACTGGCCGTCACGGTCACGGGCGCCAACCGACACGACTCGATGGCATTCGAGCCCACGCTGGATGCCATCCCGGCAGTGCCTGGATTGAGCGGTCAGCCCCGCAAACGTCCGGGAAAATTGCATGCTGACAAGGGTTATGACTTTGCTCGCTGCCGGCGCTATTTGAAGCAGCGAGGCATCAAGGCTCGTATCGCCCGTCGCGGTGTAGAAAGCAGCGAGCGGCTTGGGCGGCATCGTTGGGTCGTCGAACGCACGCATGCTTGGTTCGCCGGTTTCGGCAAACTTCGTATTCGCTTCGAACGTCGCCTCGATATTCATGTCGCTTTGCTTGCCCTGGCTGCCGCCGTTATCTGCTCTCGCTTCGTTGACGACTTGTGTTAGCGACTCTAAAGCAGAAACGAAGAGCGTGCTCGACGAGCTGATCCAGCAGGGGGCGCGGCAGATCATCCAGCAGGCAGTCGAAGCGGAGCTTGCAACCATGCTTGAGCAGTTCAGCAATGTGAAGTCGATCGATGGTGGACGCGCTGTGGTACGCAACGGCTACCCGCCCGAGCGGGAGGTCGTCACGGCGGTCGGCCCCGTGACGGTCAAGGTGCCGAAGGTCCGTGACCGCTCGGGTTCGGGTATTCACTTCAATTCGACGGTTGTGCCGCCATACGTGCGCAAGTCGGCGCGCGTGTCGGCGGCGCTGCCGTGGCTGTATCTGCGCGGCATCTCGACGGGCGACATGAGCGAGGCGCTGGGCATCATGCTGGGTGGCGAGGTGAGCGGCATGTCGCCGAACACGGTGAGCCGACTCAAAGCGCAGTGGGCCGAAGAGCACGCGCAGTGGAACCGGCGAGACCTGTCGTCGGCGCGCTGGGTGTACTGGTGGCCCGACGGCATTCACACGGGCGTGCGCAGCGATGATTCGGACGGCCAGTGCCTTCTGGTGATCATCGGCGTGAAGCCGGACGGCACGAAGGAGCGCGTGGCGATCGGCAACGGCTACCGGGAATCGAAGTCGTCTTGGTGCGAGCTGCTGCTGGACCTGAAGAAGCGCGGCCTGCAGGCTGGCCCGTTGCTCGCCTGCGGCGACGGTGCAATGGGCTTCTGGGCGGCGATGGAGGAAGTGTTCCCCCAAACCAAGCATCAACGCTGCTGGTTTCACAAGATGGGCAACGTGCTCAATGCGCGGCCGAAGTCACAGCAAGGCCGCGCGAAAAAAGCGATGCAGGACATCTGGATGGAAGCCACGCGGGCCGACCGTTGGCCGCCTTCAACGAATTCGTCGACGGCTACTCGGCAAAATACCCGAAAGTTGCCGAGGAACTGATCGAAGATCGCGACGAGTTGCTGGCGTTCTACGACTTCCCTGCCGAGCACTGGCAGCATCTGCGCACGACGAATCCGATCGAATCGACGTTCGCGACGGTGCGTCATCGCACGAAACGTACGCGCAATTGCGTGTCGCGAGCGACATTCCTCGGCTTGGCGTTCAAGCTGCTCGAGTCGGCCGAAGAGTCTTGGCGCAAGATCCGCGCGCCGGAGAAACTTGCAGAGATGCTGGGTGGAATGGCATTTAAAGATGGCGTCCCGGTTACCGACAGCACACCGGCTCAGCAACCGCTCGCCGCCTGATCATGCCGACGTCCCGTACACCAGATTTGACTTTAACTCCCGGCACACTCGACCGAGACTCAGTTGCGGACATCGCCGGTCAACCTCGACCGTCGCGATGCGGCTATGCGCGCCTGTCAGTTGCAAATGATTCTCCATTCGGTGTGCTGAATTTACCGCTTACGACCTGTTCAAGGCGCTACCGCTCGCGAAGAAGGCTGACGACTACGAAGCGCTGCTGCCCTGGAAGCTCGGCAAGCCCGTCCGAAAGCCGAAGGCGTGATCGCTAGCCGATCAGTTGCCGCGGCGCAAGGGGCGGGTTCACGGATCGCTTACGGTGGAGACGGCCATGGGCCGTTACAAGGCGTTGATCGGCCCGCGGCTACGGACGCGCAGCTTGGCCGCCCAGCAGAGCTAAGCGGCGATCGGGGTGGCGGTACGCAACCGCATGTTGGCCGCCACACACCCGAAATCCGTCCGTCGTCAGCGCGCTGCTGCATAGCCCGTTGGGGAACGGGGCCACTGCGTCCCGTGACTTTCAAGTGCACTAACGCCGGACACTGTCGTTACCAGCTGTATCCGTAGCCCGCACCGTAAGTCTTGTTGTTACCCGACACGCCGATACCCAACTTGAGAATGCCGTTGGTCGTGATATGTCCGCTCGCGCCGAACGCCATGCCCGACTCGCCTGCGAACCGGGCCACACCAACGGCGACGTTGATCGTCTTGCCAGGTTCTACCTGCGGCATCACCGTCAGCGCAGTCGCCGCCGCGATACCCTGCCGGGCCATCTGGTCGGTCTGCTGCAGTTGCGAACCCAGCGAGTTGATCTGCACCTGCTGGCCCGATAACGCAGTCGACATTGTCGACTGCACTGCAGTCAACTGGTTTAGGTTGACCGCATCGGTGCCCTGCGTACCGGGCGCGACGTTCGTGATCTGACGCTGCTGGGTGCCGCTGCCGACCGACACGACGTTCTGGCGGCCGCCGTCTGTCGAGTTCGAGCCAATCGCCACCGAGTTCGAGCCGGCAGTGACGGTCGGGTGATCGCTGCCCGAGCCGTTCATGTCGGCCGCGACGCCGTTGTTGTTGTTGGCGATACGCGTGTTGTTGTTGGTGTTGTTGATCGACGTCGACAACTGGTTCAGCGTGTTGTTGATGTTCGACACGCCGCTCGACAGCGAGGCCACGTTGCTGTTCGTCGTGCTCAGGCCGGTGGACAGCGAACCGATGCCCGTCGAGGTCGACGTCGACAGCGAGCTCACGTTGCTGTTCGTCGCGCTCAGGCTCGTCGACAGCGAGTTGATCGCGGTCGAGGTCGACGTGGACAGCGAGGCCACGTTGCTGTTCGTCGTGCTCAGGCCGGTCGACAGCGAGCCGATGCCGGTCGACAGCGACGCGACGTTCGACGCGGTGGACGTCGACAGCGCGTTGACCGCGTTGTTCGTCGCGTTGAGCTGGCTGCCGTTGATCGCGTCCGTGCTGGTGGCCGAGATCTGGCCCGCGGCGACGTTCGTGATCTGGCGTTCCTGGCCCGGTGCGCCGACGCTCACCACGCCGACCGGCGAGTTGCCCGCGAAGAAGTACGTGACGCCGCCGATCGTGGCGCTCGACGTCGGGTTCGCGGCACTCGTGACCGAGTTCGCGCCGAGTGCGACCGAGTTGGCGACGTTGGCTTGCGCGTTCGTGCCGAAGGCGAGCGCGTCGGCGGCCGTAGCCTTGGCAGCCGAGCCGTAGGACTGTGCGCCGGTGGCGCTGGCCGTGGACTGGTTGCCGAGCGCCACTGCGCCGTCGCCGCTTGCCGTGTTGCCGGAACCAATCGACACGGCCTTGCCGCCCGTTGCCGATGCGTTCTCGCCGATTGCGACTGCGCCTGCCGACTGCGCGTTCGAGCCGTCGCCGACCGCGACGCTGCTGGTGCCTGCCGCGCTGGCGTTCACGCCAGCTGCGAGGGCGTTGGTGCCCGTTGCGCCGTCGTTTGCGTAGTTGCTTTGCTGCACGCCGTTATCGTTGATGCTGTAGTAGTGCGTCTTCGCGGCGTTGATCGCGGTCGAAGTCGAGGTCGACAGTGACGTGATGGAACTGTTAGCAGAGGACAGACCCGTCGATGTGGAAGTCGACAGACTTGTGAGCTGGCTGCCATTGACCGCATCGGTACTCAATGCCGACACGCTGCCCGGAGCGAGATTGGTGATTTTCTGGTTGTTTAGGCTGGCGCCGCCGTTCAAGGTTGCGAGTCCCGACACCTGGAGAGCACCGACGATGTTCGTGCTACCAACGATGTACGCGCCGTTCGACAGCACATAGAAGCCATACGTGTTGGCGGTCGATCCGCCTGCCGTCGTAGTTCCGCCTGTCGACGTTGACAATCCGCCGATCGCGCCCGTGCCATTGCTGCCGCCGACGATCAGGCTACCGCTGTTCACTATGACCGAGGTCGCACTGGCGTTGTTGCACACGGAATTTGCGGAATACTGCACACCCCCGCCCGGGTCGTTAATGGCATAACACCCTGCATCGCCGTTGTCGTTGACGATAAATTCCTGTGTATAGGCAGGAATGGAAAGGCACGAAGAAACAATAATAGCCAAATTAATTATTCCGCAGGCATTTAATTGGTGCACCTTCTCCAGCCTCGTATTATTTTCACCTGAAAGCGATACGCCAGTGCGTGACTTTTTTCCTCGGGATCTCACGATTTCAGAAACTGCGACCCACGTGTGAAGCACTTCACTCCAGATGCTTTGATAGCTGCGATTCATTGCGAAGCCCTCGAGGAAAAATCGCTGGATTCCAGGCGCACGCAGTAACCTGGTCGGTTATTTTAATCATTTCTGATACACTACAAATACGTCGACAGCACTTTGAAATGTTCCTCCCACTTCAGAATGGTTGTTGTCCGGATAGGCGTTGTTGCATAAGTTTGAAACACGAGAGGCCGGATGACATTTGGGCGCAACAGCTGACTGGTTGGGTCCCCCGGGCTAACGGCTCGGGTTCCAGAGTAGATTCTTGGTTTTTGATCTTGAAAAGACGCGTAACGACGAAGGCAAGACGAACAAGTCGAAAGCACGCTACCAGTTTCAAAAACTGGCCGGCCAACAACGCCAGCCTGATCAACCGAGGTAACGTCACGATGTAAATCGATGAAGTCGCCCTTGGCGAAATACCGGAGCGCGGTCGGCCGCGTCTGTACAGTGACCTGCTGCTCCAGGAGCTGCCGAGCATCAAGACCAGGTTCCACTTGCCGCTGCGCACGCTGCAAGGTTTCGCGCTAAGTCTGCACGATCTGGTTTCGCTGCCTTGCCCGTGTCGAACTATGCGACACTGAGTAGCCGAGGGTAGACCCTTGAGGTACAAGTTCATGTTGTTGGGCCGATCCATCTGGCGGTCAACAGCTCTGGCGTGAAGCTCTGCGGCTAGGGCGAATTGAAGGTGCGCCAACTTGGCTATGTAAAGCGCCGCTTGTGGCGCAAAGTGCATCTCGTGTTCTACGCAAATACTGGTCAGGTGCGTGCAGTGCTGACGAGGCATTGGGATGTAGCCGATTTTGACGTCCTGGCCGAACTGCTCTACCAGATCACCGACGACGAACCGCTCGATGTCATCGACGGTGACTAAGCCCACGATACCAAACCGCGCCATGCCGCGATCGCTGCGCGCAACACTACGCCCTCGATTTCGCCGCGCGAGGGCGATGTTCAATGGTTCACGAAGACTTCTGGCAAGACGTGGCGTAACGACACGGTTGATGTGATCCGGCGCTTTTGCCGTGGCGAATGGAAGAAATACAGCGGCTACGATCGGCGTTTGCTCGCGGAATATACAACGGATCGCTTCAAGGCACCCTCGGGTAACTGCAGGTTGGCAAGGCGCACCGTCTCGGGCAATAGAGTTTCCATCTGCGTGTGCGTGCTCAACCACATGGTGGGCCTCATCCGCCTGTAATCGGTTCGCATTGCCTAAATTCACGAACATGGGTTTTGCCTCGTTTTGTAATTGATTTATGTGAGCCAGTTATTCGAATCTACAAAAAATGAGAGTGGCATATTGAGGAATATTCTTATGCAAGCAGGGGCGTTGTTTGAGCTTCCCCCGAAATTTCGCTCTCCAAGAGGTCGGGTAGACTCGACGGAATGGGAAGCAAAGGTGGTAAGCACTCAATCAGCACCGTAGCGTAGGTCGACGACGACGGGGAGTCGCGATGCTATCGGATGGGCACGACGTGAGCAGTATACGGCGGCGACCTGAAGGTAACCTGCGGCGGAATTTTGTAGCCAGTCAGGCAGTGAGTCTCGCGTCGATATTATCGGAATCCAGCCAGGCTCGACGGACCGTGGCGGGAGGTTGGTAGCGATGAGCGCTGTGGGGCCGGCGCTCGTTATAGAACTGCCGCCAGCGCTCGATGAGCACCTTGGCCTCGGCGCGGCTGCGGAACCATTCGCGGTTTAGCAATTCGTCTCGCAGTTTGCCGTTGAAGCTTTCGACGAATCCGTTTTGCCATGGACTGCCAGGCGCAACGAAGGCCGGACCGATTGCAGCGTCTCGCAGCCAACGCATGACCTTGGCAGCGGTAAATTCGGCGCCGTTGTCCGACCGAACAAACACGGGCTTGCCGTACAGCCGCATGAGTCGCGATAGCGTCAAGATCACGTCCTGCGACCGCAGGCTGGCGCCAACCTCGATCGCCAGACACTCGCGGGTGTATTCATCGATCACGCATAGCATCTTCAAGGCCCGGCCATCCACCAGTTGATCGTGCACGAAGTCATCGCTCCAAACCGAATTGGGCTGTGTGGCGCCTGGCAGGCGTATGTCGTCGCCGCAACGACGTCGGCGAGGACGTCGGCGCGCAATGTCGAGCTGAAGGGCTCGCCACATTCGCCGCACGCGTGATTCGCTCAACGCCAGCCAGGCCGACATCCGGCGATAGCCGAAGCGCGGCACCTCTTGCGCGGCCGCCATCAGCCTCTCGCCCAAACTCCGATCCTTCTTGAGAGAATCGAGCCATGAACAAGAAGGCAACCAAGTTTTCCCCGGAAGTCCGGGAGCGCGCAGTGCGTCTGGTACGTGAGCAGCGTAGCGAACATCCGTCGATGTGGGCGGCGGTCGAATCGATTGCGCCGATGATCGGCTGTACGCCGCAGACGCTGCTGGATTGGGTCAAGCGCGAGGAAATCGATCGTGGGGAACGCCTTCGGATATTCCTGAGCGCGACCGGGCTGATATTCGAACAGCACGACCGGCTCGGCGCAATCTTCGGCGCTTCGGTAGCACCACATGTAACTTTTGCTCTGCGCCGACTTGCCGGGCTCCTTGAGCACCTGGACCGTTGTTTCGTCTCCGTGGATCAGCGGTTGCGACAGCAGCGTTTTACGCAGTGCATCGTACAACCGAGTGTTGTGCAGTTCGCTGGGCCGGATGATCCAGTTCGCCAGCGTGCCGCGGCTAACCGGGACGTTCGAGCGCGCCAGCACGTCCGCCATCCGGTACAAAGGCGTACCGTCGACGTACTTCCCCGTCGTGACGGTGGCGATCATCGCTGCGCTCGCGTGACTGCCCGGCAGCGGCTGCGCCGGCATGGGGGCCAGCACGATCGGTGTGCGCTCGGCATGGGTTTCGCAATGCCGGCACGCGTATTTAAAGCGGGCATTCTGGAGAACCGTGACCTTGACTTCGTAGTGCAACTGCTCGCTCACGTCTTCGCCAATGCGGTGCAGCGAGTTACCGCAGCACGCACAGGTTTTCTGATCCTCGTGCAGGTCGTATTCGACACACTCGCGCGGCAGGTGCGCCGGCAGTGGCTTGCGGCCGCGTTTGCCAAGCACTGGGGCAGTGTCCGGCAATCCCGTGTCGGGCAGCACAGGAAGGTCGTCATCCTCTTCTGCTGGCTCGGTCTCGGCAATCTGCTCGGCCTCGTTGAACAGGCGATCACGGCGCTTCTCGCTCTTCGGCGCAAAGCGCTGGGCCAGCGCCAAGCGATACTGCTCTTCAAGCGCATCGAGGCGCTTGGTCAGTTCGTCAATCTTCGCGTCGCGTTCGGGAATGCGCTGCGCGTCGGCAGCAGCGTGTGTTTCCAGTTTGCAGATATAAGCCTTGGTGGCTGGCGGCAACTTGAGGGGATCGGCCATGCGCTTCACGATAGCGAAGTGCGACGCCACACAGGCTTACGGGATTTTGTAACGGCCATGCCGGGCGTTGTATACCGGCAACGACCGTCTCGTTGCAGCTCAGTCCATGAGCTTCCCCTGAAATTTCGCCTTCCAAGAGGTCGTGTATAAACTCGACGGAAAGGAAGGAAATCAGGCATGTTCAAGGTACCGAAACAGGCATA
>NZ_CADFDU010000026.1 GCF_902833045.1 Burkholderia sp. BCC0322 | reverse complement strand
ATTGCTCCGATCGCGATGGAAGAAGGTCTGCGCTTCGCAATCCGCGAAGGCGGCCGTACGGTCGGCGCCGGCGTCGTCGCCAAGATCATCGAGTAAGCCAGTTATTCGTTGATCGACAGTTTTGGGGCTGGTAGTAGCCAGCCCCAACATGGTTTAGGGGTATAGCTCAACTGGCAGAGCGTCGGTCTCCAAAACCGAAGGTTGGGGGTTCGATTCCCTCTGCCCCTGCCAAAAAATAGCCACGTGTCCTACGTGGCATTTGTTTTAAGGTGTTATGGCGAATCCATCCGTCGAAACTGTAAATACCTCCGGCGATAAGCTGATGCTGGCCCTGGGCGTATTGTTGGTCTTGGCCGGATTCGTGGGCTTCTTCTGGCTGGCCAATCAGCAGTGGTATGTCCGCGGTGCCGCGTTGGCGGTAGGTATCATCGCCGGCGTGGCCGTCGGGCTGATGTCCGCACCTGGCAAGAGTCTCATCGCTTTTGCCAAGGATTCGTACAAGGAAGTCCGGAAGGTCGTTTGGCCCACCCGCAAGGAAGCAACGCAAACCACACTCGTCGTGTTCGGTTTCGTGCTCGTGATGGCGATTTTCCTCTGGTTGAGTGACAAATCGATCGAATGGGTGATTTTCTCGGCGATTCTGGGTTGGAAATGATATGAGCGATACTCCGGCATCCCCGAGCGGAAAACGTTGGTACGTCGTGCACGCCTACTCCGGTATGGAGAAGAGCGTGCAACGTGCGCTTCAGGAGCGCATCGAACGCGCTGGCATGCAGGACAAATTCGGTCAGATCCTGGTTCCGACCGAAGAAGTGGTTGAAGTCAAAGGCGGCCACAAGGCTGTGACCGAGCGTCGTTTCTTCCCCGGCTACGTGCTGGTGGAAATGGAAATGACGGACGAAACGTGGCACCTCGTGAAGAACACCGCGAAGGTCACCGGCTTCGTCGGCGGTGCGCGCAACCGCCCGACCCCGATTTCCCCGAAGGAAGTCGAGAAGATCATGTCGCAGATGCAGGAAGGCGTCGAAAAGCCGCGCCCGAAGACCCTGTTCGAAGTCGGCGAGATGGTGCGTGTCAAGGAAGGCCCGTTCACGGACTTCAATGGCACCGTCGAAGAAGTCAACTACGAAAAATCGCGCGTGCGTGTGTCGGTCACCATCTTTGGCCGATCCACCCCGGTCGAACTCGAGTTCGGTCAGGTCGAAAAAGTTTGATCCCGATTCGGTGGGCAGCCTCGGCTGCCCACCTTCGCGCTTACGGCCCGCGTCATGGCCGTTGAGGAGCGTCAGTAGCCAGTGGCGAAAGCGCGTTATTACTCACCGAACGCCTCCTCCGGCGTTCCAATGAGGTTCACAAATGGCAAAGAAGATTATCGGCTTTATCAAGCTGCAGATCCCTGCAGGTAAAGCCAACCCGTCGCCGCCGGTCGGTCCGGCACTGGGCCAGCGCGGCCTGAACATCATGGAGTTCTGCAAGGCGTTCAACGCGCAGACTCAAGGCATGGAGCCGGGTCTGCCGGTGCCGGTGGTCATCACGGCATTTGCTGACAAGAGCTTCACGTTCGTGATGAAGACGCCGCCGGCGACCGTCCTGATCAAGAAGGCGGCGAAGGTGGACAAGGGCTCGAGTAAGCCGCACACCGACAAGGTCGGTTCGATCACGCGCGCTCAAGCTGAAGAAATCGCGAAGACCAAGATGCCGGACCTTACGGCAGCTGATCTGGACGCAGCCGTTCGCACCATCGCTGGTAGCGCACGCTCGATGGGCATCACTGTGGAGGGCGTGTAAATGGCTAAGATCTCCAAGCGCCGTCAGGCATTTGCTGCCAAGGTTGATCGTCAGAAGCTGTACGCGATCGAAGACGCACTGAGCCTCGTGAAGGAATGCGCGAGCGCGAAGTTCGACGAGTCGATCGACGTCGCAGTCCAGCTCGGCATCGATGCAAAGAAGTCGGACCAGGTCGTTCGTGGTTCGGTCGTTCTGCCGGCAGGTACGGGCAAGTCGGTTCGCGTTGCAGTGTTCGCACAAGGCGAGAAGGCTGAGCAAGCGCGTGCAGCAGGCGCCGAAATCGTCGGTATGGAAGACCTGGCAGAGCAGATCAAGGCCGGCCAGATGGACTTCGACATCGTGATCGCTTCGCCGGACACGATGCGTATCGTCGGTACGCTCGGTCAGATCCTCGGCCCGCGCGGCCTGATGCCGAACCCGAAGGTCGGTACGGTCACGCCGGACGTCGCAACCGCCGTCAAGAACGCGAAGGCTGGTCAGGTGCAATTCCGTGTCGACAAGGCCGGTATCATCCACGCGACCATCGGCCGTGCATCGTTCGAGCCGACCGCACTGCGTTCGAACCTGTCGGCGCTGATCGAAGCGCTGCAGAAGGCAAAGCCGGCAACGAGCAAGGGCGTCTACCTGCGCAAGATCGCACTGTCGAGCACGATGGGCGTCGGCGTGCGTGTCGACCAGGCTACGCTGGCAGCACAGTAAGCAAGTATTCGGGTCGCTTCGTTCGCGAAGTGGCCCTCATGGGCTTTGGGCGGTTGTTCGTGCAGCAGGGCGGGCAACCGGTTATCAAAGACCGTTGGTGGGGCGCAGCAGTCAGGTGATCCCTTAATTCAAGCCAACGCAGATGGCGAACCCGAAAAAGTTTTGCAGTGGTGAAGCCGCAGGCCGTGAAGCGATTCCCGGCGTGAGGTGGAAATACTCCTAACGAGGTCGGACGCCGTTGTTGAACGAGGTACGTGAGGTTTCGTGCCGAACGTATCGTTTCTGGAGGCTAACCGTGCCGCTTAATAGAGAAGACAAGCAAGCCGTCGTCGCTGAGGTTTCCGCGCAAGTCGCGAAGGCCCAGACCGTTGTGCTGGCTGAGTATCGTGGAATTGCGGTTGGCGATCTGACCAAGCTGCGCGCGCAAGCGCGTGAGCAACAGGTTTACCTGCGCGTGTTGAAGAACACGCTGGCGCGTCGCGCTGTTGAAGGTACGCCGTTTGCTCCGCTGGCAGAGCAGATGACTGGCCCGTTGATCTACGGCATCTCGGAAGATGCAATTGCTGCTGCTAAGGTCGTCAACGACTTCAGCAAGAGCAATGACAAGTTGGTCATCAAGGCTGGTTCGTTCGATGGCAAGGTGATGGACAAGGCTGGCGTGCAAGCGCTGGCAAGCATCCCGAGCCGCGAAGAACTGCTCTCGAAGCTGCTGTTCGTTATGCAATCGCCTGTTTCGGGCTTCGCGCGCGCTTTGGCCGCGCTGGCCGAGAAGAAGCAAGCGGAAGCTGCGTAATCGAACGTGCATCAGCGTCATTGATCGCTGGCTGTATCCGAATTCAATTTAGGAGTATTTCAAATGGCAATCGCAAAAGAAGACATCCTGGCAGCAGTCGAAGGGATGACCGTTCTGGAACTGAACGAACTGGTCAAGGCATTCGAAGAGAAGTTTGGCGTGTCGGCAGCTGCAGTGGCAGTCGCTGGCCCGGCAGGCGGCCCTGCTGCTGCAGCAGAAGAGAAGACCGAATTCACGGTCGTTCTGGCTGAAGCAGGCAGCAACAAGGTTGCAGTCATCAAGGCAGTTCGCGAACTGACGGGCCTGGGCCTGAAGGAAGCGAAGGACGTCGTTGACGGCGCACCGAAGGCTGTCAAGGAAGGCGTCGACAAGGCTGCTGCTGAAGAAGCCAAGAAGAAGCTGGAAGAAGCTGGCGCGAAGGTCGAAGTCAAGTAAGTTTCGGCGCGCTGTGCGAAGGCTGGCGGTATTTTCACCGCCGGCCTTTTTGTGCTTTGTGGGGACGTTATTCTGGCACTCATTCGGGAGCCCGAATAATCGGCCCCAGAAGCCAAAGAAAACCGCCTGATCGTTGTCATTGATCACGAATGGCGGTTCTCTTTGTCTTCTGAAGCGACTGCAGAAGGCAAGTTTGGTCGGGTAGCGGGCAACACAGGCATCCGCTGCCGTCAGCCAGCGGTTGGTAGCGGCCAACCACCAAGCTTCTCGGCTCGTTCAAGCCGTCGGACGGCCATCGGGTCTCAGTCGGTGAACACTCGGGTTTGAAACGTCCAGGTATTCCGCCTCGATAGCACCCGCCGTGATTCGGAGATCGTATGCAATATTCCTTCACCGAGAAGAAGCGCATTCGCAAGAGTTTCGCGAAGCGCCCCATCGTTCACCAAGTTCCTTTCTTGCTGGCTACCCAGCTTGAATCATTCAGCACGTTTCTGCAAGCCGATGTGCCGGCCACGCAACGCAAGCCTGAAGGTTTGCAGGCCGCGTTCACATCGGTATTTCCCATTGTTTCGCACAACGGTTTCGCACGTCTCGAGTTCGTGAGCTATGCGTTGTCCGCGCCGGCATTCAACATCAAGGAATGCCAGCAGCGTGGCCTGACGTACTGCTCCGCGCTGCGCGCGAAGGTCCGCCTTGTCATCCTCGACAAGGAATCGCCGAACAAGCCGGTCGTCAAGGAAGTGAAAGAGCAGGAAGTGTACATGGGCGAAATTCCGCTCATGACGCCGACGGGCTCGTTCGTCATCAACGGCACCGAGCGTGTCATCGTCTCGCAGCTGCACCGTTCGCCGGGCGTGTTCTTCGAACACGACAAGGGCAAGACGCACAGCTCCGGCAAGCTGCTGTTCTCGGCACGGATCATTCCGTACCGCGGCTCGTGGCTCGACTTCGAATTCGATCCGAAGGACATCCTGTACTTCCGCGTCGACCGTCGCCGCAAGATGCCGGTCACGATCCTGCTGAAGGCCATCGGCCTCACGCCGGAACAGATCCTCGCGAACTTCTTCGTGTTCGACAACTTCACGCTGATGGACGAAGGCGCGCAACTTGAGTTCGTGCCCGAGCGTCTGCGTGGTGAAGTCGCGCGTTTCGACATCACGGATCGTGATGGCAAGGTCATCGTCCAGAAGGACAAGCGGATCAACGCGAAGCACATTCGCGACCTCGAAGCCGCGAAGACCAAGTTCATCTCGGTGCCGGAAGACTATCTGCTCGGCCGCGTGCTGGCGAAGAACGTCGTTGACGGCGACACCGGCGAAGTGATCGCGAGCGCGAACGACGAAGTCACGGAAAGCGTGCTCGAGAAGCTGCGCGAAGCGGGCATCAAGGACATCCAGACGCTCTACACGAACGACCTGGACCAGGGCCCGTACATCTCGTCGACGCTCCGTGTTGACGAAACGACCGACAAGACGGCCGCGCGCATCGCGATCTACCGCATGATGCGTCCGGGCGAGCCGCCGACCGAGGAAGCGGTCGAGGCACTGTTCAACCGTCTGTTCTACAGCGAAGAAGCGTACGACCTGTCGAAGGTCGGCCGTATGAAGTTCAACCGCCGCGTCAGCCGTGACGAGATCACCGGCCCGATGACGCTGCAGGACGACGACATCCTCGCGACGATCAAGATCCTCGTCGAGCTGCGCAACGGCAAGGGCGAAGTGGACGACATCGACCACCTCGGCAACCGTCGCGTGCGTTGCGTCGGCGAACTGGCGGAAAACCAGTTCCGCGCAGGCCTCGTGCGTGTCGAGCGCGCGGTCAAGGAACGCCTCGGCCAGGCCGAAAGCGAAAACCTGATGCCGCACGACCTGATCAACTCGAAGCCGATTTCGTCGGCGATCCGCGAGTTCTTCGGTTCGTCGCAGCTGTCGCAGTTCATGGACCAGACCAACCCGCTGTCGGAAATCACGCACAAGCGCCGTGTTTCCGCGCTGGGCCCGGGCGGTCTGACGCGCGAGCGCGCAGGCTTTGAAGTCCGCGACGTGCACCCGACCCACTATGGCCGCGTGTGCCCGATCGAAACGCCGGAAGGTCCGAACATCGGTCTGATCAACTCGCTTGCACTGTATGCGCACCTGAACGAGTACGGCTTCCTCGAGACGCCGTACCGCAAGGTCGTGGACGGCAAGGTGACCGACCAGATCGACTACCTGTCGGCGATCGAAGAAGGCCGCTACATGATCGCTCAGGCGAACGCCGCGATCGACGAGAACGGCCAGTTGATCGACGAACTCGTGTCGTCGCGCGAAGCCGGCGAAACGATGATGGTCACGCCGGACCGTATCCAGTACATGGACGTCGCGCCGTCGCAGATCGTGTCGGTGGCAGCTTCGCTGATTCCGTTCCTTGAGCACGATGACGCGAACCGTGCACTGATGGGTTCGAACATGCAGCGTCAGGCCGTGCCGTGTCTGCGTCCGGAAAAGCCGGTCGTCGGTACGGGCATCGAGCGCACCTGTGCGGTCGACTCGGGTACGACGGTCCAGGCGTTCCGCGGCGGCGTTGTCGACTATGTCGACGCAGGCCGTATCGTGATTCGTGTGAACGACGACGAAGCGGTCGCAGGTGAAGTCGGTGTCGACATCTACAACCTGATCAAGTACACGCGTTCGAACCAGAACACGAACATCAACCAGCGTCCGATCGTGAAGATGGGCGACAAGGTCTCGCGCGGCGACGTGCTGGCCGACGGCGCCTCGACGGACCTGGGCGAGCTCGCGCTCGGCCAGAACATGCTGATCGCGTTCATGCCGTGGAACGGCTACAACTTCGAGGATTCGATCCTGATCTCGGAGAAGGTCGTGGCCGACGATCGTTACACGTCGATCCACATCGAAGAGCTGAACGTCGTTGCACGCGACACGAAGCTCGGGCCGGAAGAAATCACGCGCGACATCTCGAACCTGGCAGAAGTCCAGCTCGGCCGTCTCGACGAATCGGGCATCGTGTACATCGGTGCTGAAGTCGAAGCAGGCGACGTGCTGGTCGGCAAGGTCACGCCGAAGGGCGAGACCCAGCTGACGCCGGAAGAGAAGCTGCTGCGTGCGATCTTCGGCGAGAAGGCTTCGGACGTGAAGGACACGTCGCTGCGCGTGCCGTCGGGCATGAGCGGCACCGTGATCGACGTTCAGGTGTTCACGCGTGAAGGCATCCAGCGCGACAAGCGTGCGCAGCAGATCATCGACGATGAACTGAAGCGCTACCGTCTCGACCTGAACGACCAGCTGCGCATCGTGGAAGGCGACGCGTTCCAGCGTCTCGCACGCATGCTCGTGGGCAAGGTCGCGAACGGCGGTCCGAAGAAGCTCGCGAAGGGCACGAAGATCGACCAGGCTTACCTGGAAGACCTCGACCACTACCACTGGTTCGACATCCGCCTCGCGGACGACGAAGCAGCGGCGCAGCTCGAAGCGATCAAGAACTCGATCGAAGAGAAGCGTCACCAGTTCGACCTCGCGTTCGAAGAGAAGCGCAAGAAGCTCACGCAAGGCGACGAACTGCCGCCGGGCGTGCTGAAGATGGTCAAGGTGTACCTCGCGGTGAAGCGCCGTCTGCAGCCTGGCGACAAGATGGCAGGCCGTCACGGTAACAAGGGTGTCGTGTCGAAGATCGTCCCGATCGAAGACATGCCGTACATGGCCGACGGCCGTCCGGCGGACGTCGTGCTGAACCCGCTGGGCGTTCCGTCGCGGATGAACGTGGGGCAGGTTCTGGAAGTGCACCTCGGCTGGGCCGCGAAGGGCCTCGGCTGGCGTATCGGCGAAATGCTGCAGCGTCAGGCGAAGATCGAGGAACTGCGCACGTTCCTGACGAAGATCTACAACGACTCGGGCCGCAAGGAAGACCTCGAAAGCTTCACCGACGAAGAGATCCTCGAACTCGCGAAGAACCTGCGCGAAGGCGTGCCGTTCGCAACGCCGGTGTTCGACGGTGCGACCGAGGAAGAAATGGGCAAGATGCTCGACCTCGCGTTCCCGGACGACATCGCTGAACAGCTCGGCATGAACCCGTCGAAGAACCAGGTCCGTCTGTACGACGGCCGCACGGGTGAAATGTTCGAACGTCGCGTGACGCTTGGCTACATGCACTACCTGAAGCTGCACCACTTGGTCGACGACAAGATGCACGCGCGTTCGACCGGCCCGTACTCGCTCGTCACGCAGCAGCCGCTGGGTGGTAAGGCGCAGTTCGGTGGCCAGCGTTTCGGTGAAATGGAAGTGTGGGCACTCGAAGCGTACGGCGCGTCCTACGTGCTGCAGGAAATGCTGACGGTGAAGTCGGACGACGTGACCGGCCGGACGAAGGTGTACGAAAACCTCGTCAAGGGCGATCACGTGATCGATGCAGGCATGCCGGAATCCTTCAACGTGCTCGTGAAGGAAATCCGCTCGCTCGGTATCGATATCGATCTCGACCGCAATTAATCGGACTACGGAGAGAAAGCAATGAAAGCTCTGCTCGATCTATTCAAGCAAGTCCAACAGGAAGAAGTTTTCGACGCGATCAAGATCGGTCTGGCGTCGCCTGACAAGATCCGTTCGTGGTCGTTCGGCGAAGTGAAGAAGCCGGAGACCATCAACTACCGTACGTTCAAGCCGGAACGCGATGGTCTCTTCTGCGCGAAGATCTTCGGGCCGATCAAGGACTACGAGTGCCTGTGCGGCAAGTACAAGCGTCTGAAGCACCGCGGCGTGATCTGCGAGAAGTGCGGCGTCGAAGTGACGCTGGCGAAGGTGCGTCGTGAGCGGATGGGCCACATCGAACTGGCCTCGCCGGTCGCGCACATCTGGTTCCTGAAGTCGCTGCCGTCGCGTCTGGGCATGGTGCTCGACATGACGCTGCGCGACATCGAACGCGTGCTGTACTTCGAAGCCTACGTGGTGATCGAACCGGGCATGACGCCGCTGAAGGCGCGGCAGATCATGACGGAAGAGGATTACTACAACAAGGTCGAGGAATACGGCGACGAGTTCCGTGCCGAGATGGGCGCGGAAGGCGTGCGTGAACTGCTGCGCGCGATCAACATCGACGAGCAGGTCGAGACGCTGCGCACCGAGCTGAAGAACACCGGCTCGGAAGCGAAGATCAAGAAGTACGCGAAACGCCTGAAGGTCCTCGAGGCATTCCAGCGCTCGGGCATCAAGCCCGAGTGGATGATCCTCGAAGTGCTGCCGGTGCTGCCGCCGGAACTGCGTCCGCTCGTGCCGCTGGACGGCGGCCGTTTCGCGACGTCGGACCTGAACGACCTGTATCGCCGCGTGATCAACCGTAACAACCGGTTGAAGCGTCTGCTCGAGCTGAAGGCGCCTGAAATCATCGTCCGCAACGAAAAGCGGATGCTGCAGGAAGCCGTCGACTCGCTGCTCGACAACGGTCGTCGCGGCAAGGCGATGACGGGCGCGAACAAGCGTCCGCTGAAGTCGCTCGCCGACATGATCAAGGGCAAGGGTGGTCGTTTCCGTCAGAACCTGCTGGGCAAGCGCGTCGACTACTCGGGCCGTTCGGTCATCGTGGTCGGCCCGACGCTGAAGCTGCACCAGTGCGGTCTGCCGAAGCTGATGGCGCTCGAGCTGTTCAAGCCGTTCATCTTCAACAAGCTGGAAGTGATGGGCGTCGCGACGACCATCAAGGCTGCGAAGAAGGAAGTCGAGAACCAGACGCCGGTGGTGTGGGACATCCTCGAAGAGGTGATCCGCGAGCACCCGGTGATGCTGAACCGTGCGCCGACGCTGCACCGTCTCGGTATCCAGGCGTTCGAGCCGGTGCTGATCGAAGGCAAGGCAATTCAGCTGCACCCGCTCGTTTGCGCGGCGTTCAACGCCGACTTCGACGGTGACCAGATGGCCGTTCACGTGCCGCTGTCGCTGGAAGCGCAGATGGAAGCGCGTACGCTGATGCTGGCGTCGAACAACGTGCTGTTCCCGGCCAACGGCGATCCGTCGATCGTGCCGTCCCAGGATATCGTGCTGGGTCTGTACTACGCGACCCGCGAAGCGGTCAACGCCAAGGGCGAAGGCCTGTCGTTCACGGGCGTGTCGGAAGTGATCCGTGCGTACGAGAACAAGGAAGTCGAGCTCGCGTCGCGCGTCAACGTGCGGATCACCGAAATGGTCCACAACGAGGACAAGTCGGAAGGCGCACCGCCGTTCGTGCCGAAGATCACGCTGTACGCGACGACCGTCGGTCGCGCGATCCTGTCGGAGATCCTGCCGCACGGCCTGCCGTTCTCGGTGCTGAACAAGCCGCTGAAGAAGAAGGAAATCTCGCGCCTGATCAACACGGCGTTCCGCAAGTGCGGTCTGCGCGCGACGGTGGTGTTTGCCGACCAGCTGATGCAGTCGGGTTTCCGTCTCGCGACGCGTGCCGGCATCTCGATCTGCGTCGACGACATGCTCGTGCCGCCGCAGAAGGAAACGATCGTCGGCGACGCCGCGAAGAAGGTGAAGGAGTACGACCGTCAGTACATGTCGGGTCTCGTCACTGCGCAGGAACGCTACAACAACGTGGTCGACATCTGGTCGGCAACGTCGGAAGCGGTCGGCAAGGCGATGATGGAGCAGCTGTCGACGGAGCCGGTGACGGACCGCGACGGCAATGAAACGCGCCAGGAATCGTTCAACTCGATCTACATGATGGCCGACTCGGGCGCCCGGGGTTCGGCGGTTCAGATTCGTCAGCTGGCCGGTATGCGAGGCCTGATGGCGAAGCCGGACGGCTCGATTATCGAGACGCCGATTACCGCGAACTTCCGCGAAGGTCTGAACGTGTTGCAGTACTTCATCTCGACCCACGGTGCACGTAAGGGTCTGGCTGATACGGCACTGAAGACCGCGAACTCGGGTTACCTGACGCGTCGTCTCGTCGACGTCACGCAGGATCTGGTCGTGGTGGAAGACGATTGCGGCACGTCGAACGGCGTGGCGATGAAGGCACTCGTCGAAGGCGGTGAAGTCGTCGAGGCGCTGCGTGACCGTATTCTCGGCCGCGTTGCGGTTGCGGACGTCGTGAACCCGGAAACGCAGGAAACGGTGTACGAATCGGGCACGCTGCTCGACGAAACGGCGGTTGAGGAAATCGAACGCCTCGGCATCGACGAAGTGCGCGTGCGCACGCCGCTGACCTGCGAAACGCGTTACGGCCTGTGCGCGGCCTGCTACGGCCGTGACCTCGGCCGCGGCTCGCTCGTGAACGTCGGCGAAGCAGTCGGCGTGATCGCGGCACAGTCGATCGGTGAGCCTGGCACGCAGCTGACGATGCGTACGTTCCACATCGGTGGTGCGGCATCGCGTGCGGCAGTGGCTTCGTCGGTCGAAGCGAAGAGCAACGGTATCGTGCGTTTCACGGCGACGATGCGCTACGTGACGAACGCGAAGGGCGAGCAGATCGTCATTTCCCGTTCGGGCGAAGCGATGATCACCGACGATTTCGGTCGCGAGCGCGAGCGTCACAAAGTGCCGTACGGCGCGACGCTGCTGCAGCTCGACGGCGCGACGATCAAGGCAGGCACGCAGCTCGCCACGTGGGATCCGCTGACGCGTCCGATCATCACCGAGTACGGTGGTACGGTGAAGTTCGAGAACGTCGAGGAAGGCGTGACCGTCGCGAAGCAGATCGACGACGTGACCGGCCTGTCGACGCTGGTCGTGATCGACGTGAAGCGTCGTGGCTCGCAAGCTTCGAAGAGCGTGCGTCCGCAGGTCAAGCTGCTCGACGCGAACGGCGAGGAAGTGAAGATTCCGGGCACGGAGCACGCAGTGCAGATCGGCTTCCAGGTCGGCGCACTGATCACCGTGAAGGATGGCCAGCAGGTGCAGGTCGGTGAAGTGCTCGCACGTATCCCGACGGAAGCGCAGAAGACGCGTGACATTACCGGCGGTCTGCCGCGGGTGGCGGAACTGTTCGAAGCGCGTTCGCCGAAGGATGCCGGCATTCTCGCGGAAGTCACCGGTACGACGTCGTTCGGCAAGGACACGAAGGGCAAGCAGCGTCTCGTCATCACGGACCTCGAGGGCAACCAGCACGAGTTCCTGATCGCGAAGGAAAAGCAGGTTCTGGTTCACGATGCCCAGGTCGTCAACAAGGGCGAAATGATCGTGGACGGTCCGGCCGATCCGCACGACATCCTGCGTCTGCAGGGTATCGAGGCGCTGTCGCGCTACATCGTTGACGAAGTGCAGGACGTGTATCGTCTGCAGGGCGTGAAGATCAACGACAAGCACATCGAGGTGATCGTTCGCCAGATGCTGCGTCGTGTGCAGATCACCGACAACGGTGATACGCGCTTCATCCCGGGTGAACAGGTCGAGCGTTCCGACATGCTGGACGAGAACGATCGCATGATCGCCGAGGACAAGCGTCCGGCTACGTACGAAAACGTGCTGCTGGGTATCACGAAGGCATCGCTGTCGACCGACTCGTTCATCTCCGCGGCATCGTTCCAGGAAACGACCCGCGTGCTGACCGAAGCGGCGATCATGGGCAAGCGCGACGATCTGCGTGGCCTGAAGGAAAACGTGATCGTCGGCCGTCTGATTCCGGCCGGTACGGGTCTCGCGTTCCACAAGGCACGCAAGGCGAAGGAATCGTCGGATCGCGAGCGTTTCGACCAGATCGCAGCGGAAGAGGCGTTCGACTTCGGCACGCCGAGCGCGCCTGCTGCGGAAGAGCCGCAACAGCACCCGGCAGCCGAGTAAGCGCGGGCGGCGCGAGCCGCCCCGCCTCGCTGTCATCGAAGCCGCCCGGTTTTGCCGGGCGGTTTTTTTTATCCGTCGTTCGCGCGCATGACGCGCCTGCGCATCGCCGGCCCCGGCTGCTTGCGAGTGGTGTGCCACATCGCTTTACACCGTGATCGCTTGCGACCCCGTCGCGGCAGGCCCGTCATGCACGCGAACGAACCCTGTCCGATTGGCCAACATTGCACGATTCGCCACGCGTCATGCGAGCGGGTTGTTAAACTTGCGGTCATCGTCCTGCCGTCCTCGTTCTCATCATTCATGTCCCGCGCCCTCGAAATCCTCGACGAAGTATTTGGTTATTCCGCTTTTCGCGGCCAGCAGGGCGAGATCGTCGAACACGTCGCCGGCGGCGGCGATTGTCTCGTGCTGATGCCGACCGGCGGCGGCAAGTCGCTGTGCTACCAGATCCCGGCGCTGCTGCGGCGCGAAGCCGGGCAGGGCGCCGGTATCGTCGTGTCGCCGCTGATCGCGCTGATGCAGGACCAGGTCGCCGCGCTGCGCGAAGTCGGCGTGCGCGCGGCCTATCTGAATTCGACGCTGTCGGGCGCCGAGGCTGCGGCGACGGAACGCGCGCTGCGCGAAGGCGAGATCGACCTGCTGTACGTCGCACCCGAACGGCTGATGACGGGGCGTTTCCTCGAGTTGCTCGAGCGCGCGAAGATCGGCCTGTTCGCGATCGACGAAGCGCACTGCGTGTCGCAATGGGGGCACGATTTCCGCCCGGAATACATCCAGCTGTCAGTGCTGCACGAGCGGTTCCCTTCGGTGCCGCGCATCGCGCTGACCGCCACGGCTGACGCGATCACGCGCGACGAGATCATCCATCGCCTCGCACTCGACGACGCGCGCGTGTTCATATCGAGCTTCGATCGCCCGAACATCCGCTACCGGATCGTCGAAAAGGACAACGCGCGTTCGCAACTGCTCGACTTCATCCGCGCCGAACACACGAATGCCGACGGCACGACCGATGCGGGCGTCGTCTATTGCCTGTCGCGCCGCAAGGTGGAGGAGACGGCCGAGTGGCTGAAGGCGCAGGGCGTACGCGCGCTGCCGTATCACGCGGGGATGGAGTTCGAGGTGCGGCAGAAGCACCAGGAAATGTTCCAGCGCGAGGAAGGCATCGTGATGTGCGCGACGATCGCGTTCGGCATGGGCATCGACAAGCCGGACGTGCGCTTCGTTGCGCATCTGGATCTGCCGAAGAGCGTCGAGGGCTACTACCAGGAAACGGGCCGCGCGGGCCGCGACGGGATGCCCGCGAATGCGTGGATGGCGTACGGCCTCGGCGACGTCGTCCAGCAGCGCAAGATGATCGACGAATCCGATGCGGACGATGCGCACAAGCGGGTGCAAACGTCGAAACTCGACGCGCTGCTCGGGCTGTGCGAGACGATCTCGTGCCGCCGCGTGCGGCTGCTGAACTACTTCGGCGAGGCGAGCCAGCCGTGTGGCAACTGCGACACGTGCCTCGAGCCGCCCGATTCGTGGGACGCGACGCGCGAGGCGCAAATGGCGCTTTCATGCGTGTTCCGCGCGCAGCGTGCGAGCGGCTTCAATTTCGGTTCGAGCCACCTGATCGAGATCCTGCGCGGCGGGCGTACCGAGAAAGTGTTGCAGCGCGGCCACGATCAGCTCACGACGTTCGGGATCGGCGCGTCGCTGTCGGAACCCGAGTGGCGCGCGATTTTCCGGCAGCTCGTCGCGTACGGCTACCTGGCGGTCGACCATGGCGGCTTCGGCGCGCTGATGCTGACCGAGGCCGCGAAGCCCGTGCTGAAGAACGAGGAGAAGGTCACGCTGCGCCGCTACGTGAAGCCGCAGCGCACGCGCCAGTCGTCGAGCCGCAGCGGCACGCGCGTCGATCCGACGGCCGGCATGGGCACGCGTGAGCGCGCACGGTGGGATGCGCTGCGCGCGTGGCGTGCGGAGACGGCTAAAACGGACGGCGTGCCGGCCTACGTGATCTTCCACGACGCGACGCTCGCCGAGATCGCACGCAACGCGCCGGAGACGATCGACGACCTGCGCCATATCCCCGGCATGGGCGTGCGCAAGCTGGAACGCTTCGGCGACGAGATCATCGACGTCGTCGAGTCGGCCTGACACAGGCGTTCCGACCCTTCCGGTAAACCACGCGTCCGGCCGGCGAATCACGCAACCCGTTGACTTAGTTGGTATTTCCGGAATATGATGCTGGGTTCCGGTATTCGGTGGGCCGAGTCGCGTTCCAAGGTTCGCACCCGTTTCGCCGGTTCGGAAGTCAACTGTGCGCCGATTCTCGCTTTGCCCGAAATCGATGCGCAGATTTTGTTCAATTTCAGGAATAAACAATGCCAACCATCAACCAACTGGTTCGCAAAGGCCGTCAGTCGGAAACGACGAAGAGCAAGAGCCCGGCCCTGCAGGACTGCCCCCAGCGTCGCGGCGTGTGCACCCGTGTGTACACGACGACGCCGAAGAAGCCGAACTCGGCACTCCGTAAGGTCGCCAAGGTTCGTCTGACGAACGGCTTCGAAGTGATTTCGTACATCGGCGGTGAAGGCCACAACCTGCAGGAACACTCGGTTGTGCTGATCCGCGGCGGCCGTGTGAAGGACTTGCCGGGTGTGCGCTACCACATGGTTCGCGGCTCGCTGGATACCCAGGGCGTCAAGGACCGTAAGCAAGCGCGCTCGAAGTACGGCGCGAAGCGTGCAAAGGCTGCCAAGTAAGCAGTTTTTGATCAGGGATCGCCGCAGGGCGGTCAAGGCGGGAGTGCCGGATTGCCGGTGCTGTCGAGTAAGTGGTCACCCGGCCAAGCTGGTTAGTCGTGAAGATGTGATCGGGTTTGTTGGTGGCCGCGGAGCTGGAACCAGCTCCAACTGAACAAGTAAAGGAAGAATCATGCCGCGTCGTCGCGAAGTCCCCAAGCGGGAAGTGTTGCCGGATCCGAAGTTCGGCAACGTTGATGTAGCCAAGTTCATGAACATGCTGATGCTGTCCGGCAAGAAGTCGGTCGCAGAGCGCATCGTTTATGGCGCATTCGAACAGATCCAGACCAAGGGTGGCAAGGACCCGCTGGAAGTGTTCACGGTTGCGCTCAACAACGTCAAGCCGGTGGTCGAAGTGAAGAGCCGTCGCGTTGGTGGTGCCAACTATCAAGTTCCGGTCGAAGTGCGCCCGTCGCGTCGTATGGCATTGGCGATGCGCTGGTTGCGTGAGGCTGCGAAGAAGCGTAGCGAGAAGTCGATGGCCCTGCGCCTGGCAGGTGAGCTCTCCGAAGCGGCCGAAGGCCGCGGCGGCGCGATGAAGAAGCGCGACGAAGTTCACCGCATGGCAGAAGCCAACCGCGCGTTCTCGCATTTCCGTTTCTAAGCGCCTGGCTGGGCTGTTAGCGGAAATAAATTCCGGGCGGGTGCGCTTTTCAGGCGCCTCGCCCGTTTGTGTTGAAGCATGATGCAGCAGGGCTGCATCGTGTCATCCCAGTAGAGGATCAAAGTGGCTCGCAAGACTCCTATCGAGCGCTACCGCAATATCGGTATTAGCGCTCACATCGACGCCGGCAAAACGACGACGACCGAGCGCATTCTGTTTTACACCGGTGTGAACCACAAGATCGGTGAAGTCCACGACGGCGCAGCCACGATGGACTGGATGGAGCAGGAACAGGAGCGTGGCATCACGATCACGTCCGCTGCTACCACCGCCTTCTGGAAGGGCATGGGCGGCAACTATCCGGAACACCGCATCAACATCATCGACACCCCGGGCCACGTCGACTTCACGATTGAAGTCGAGCGCTCGATGCGCGTGCTCGACGGCGCGTGCATGGTGTACTGCGCGGTGGGCGGCGTGCAGCCGCAGTCGGAAACGGTGTGGCGCCAGGCGAACAAGTACAAGGTGCCGCGTCTCGCGTTCGTCAACAAGATGGACCGTACCGGTGCGAACTTCTTCAAGGTCTACGACCAGCTCCGTCTGCGCCTGAAGGCGAACCCGGTTCCGGTCGTGGTGCCGATCGGCTCGGAAGAAAACTTCAAGGGCGTCGTCGATCTGATCAAGATGAAGGCGATCATTTGGGACGAAGCGTCGCAAGGCACGAAGTTCGACTACGTCGACATCCCGGCCGAGCTCGCAGAGACCTGCCAGGAGTGGCGCGAGAAGATGGTCGAGGCGGCTGCTGAAGCCAACGAAGACCTGATGAACAAGTACCTGGAAGAAGGCGATCTGCCGGAAGCCGACATCGTCAAGGCGCTGCGCGACCGTACGATCGCGTGCGAAATCCAGCCGATGCTGTGCGGTACCGCGTTCAAGAACAAGGGCGTGCAGCGTATGCTCGACGCCGTGATCGATTTCCTGCCGTCGCCGGTCGACATCCCGCCGGTCAAGGGCGAACTCGAAAACGGCGAATCGGCAGAGCGCCGTGCAGCGGACGACGAGAAGTTCTCGGCACTCGCATTCAAGATCATGACCGACCCGTTCGTCGGCCAGCTGATCTTCTTCCGCGTGTACTCGGGCGTCGTGAATTCGGGCGACACGCTGCTGAACTCGACGAAGGACAAGAAGGAACGTCTGGGTCGTATTCTGCAGATGCACGCGAACCAGCGCGAAGAAATCAAGGAAGTTCGCGCAGGCGACATCGCTGCTGCGGTCGGCCTGAAGGAAGCGACCACGGGCGACACGCTGTGCGATCCGGCGAACCCGATCATTCTCGAGCGCATGGTGTTCCCGGAGCCGGTGATCTCGCAGGCTGTCGAGCCGAAGACCAAGGCTGACCAGGAAAAGATGGGCCTCGCGCTCAACCGCCTGGCGCAGGAAGATCCGTCGTTCCGCGTGCAGACCGACGAAGAGTCGGGCCAGACCATCATTTCGGGCATGGGCGAGCTCCACCTCGAAATTCTGGTCGACCGGATGAAGCGTGAATTCGGCGTGGAAGCAACCGTCGGCAAGCCGCAGGTTGCGTACCGCGAAACGATCCGTTCGACGGCGAAGGACGTCGACGGCAAGTTCGTCAAGCAGTCGGGTGGTCGCGGCCAGTACGGTCACGCGGTCATCACGCTCGAGCCGAACGAACAGGGCAAGGGCTACGAGTTCTTCGACGAGATCAAGGGTGGTGTGATTCCGCGTGAATACATTCCGGCGGTCGACAAGGGTATCCAGGACACGCTGAAGTCGGGCGTGCTCGCAGGCTTCCCGGTCGTCGACGTGAAGGTTCACCTGACGTTCGGTTCGTACCACGACGTCGACTCGAACGAAAACGCGTTCCGCATGGCCGGTTCGATGGCGTTCAAGGAAGCGATGCGCAAGGCGAACCCGGTCGTGCTCGAGCCGATGATGGCTGTCGAAGTCGAGACGCCGGAAGACTACATGGGCAACGTGATGGGCGACCTGTCGGGCCGTCGCGGTATCGTCCAGGGCATGGAAGACATGGTTGGCGGCGGCAAGATCGTGCGCGCCGAAGTGCCGCTGTCGGAAATGTTCGGTTATTCGACGTCGCTGCGTTCGCTGACGCAAGGTCGTGCAACGTACACGATGGAGTTCAAGCACTACGCTGAAGCTCCGCGCAACGTTGCCGACGCGATCATCAGCGCGAAGTCGAAGTAAATCTGAAGCTACCAACTGATTATTTTTTGAAAGAAGAGAATCATGGCAAAAGAAAAGTTTGAGCGGACCAAGCCGCACGTGAACGTTGGTACGATTGGTCACGTTGACCACGGCAAGACGACGCTGACGGCAGCGATCACGACGGTT
>NZ_CADFDU010000025.1 GCF_902833045.1 Burkholderia sp. BCC0322 | reverse complement strand
TTCTTGAGAGAATCGAGCCATGAACAAGAAGGCAACCAAGTTTTCCCCGGAAGTCCGGGAGCGCGCAGTGCGTCTGGTACGTGAGCAGCGTAGCGAACATCCGTCGATGTGGGCGGCGGTCGAATCGATTGCGCCGATGATCGGCTGTACGCCGCAGACGCTGCTGGATTGGGTCAAGCGCGAGGAGATCGATCGTGGGGAACGTGATGGCGTGAGCACGGCCGAGCGTGAACGTATCAAGGCGCTGGAGCGGGAGGTCAAAGAACTGCGCCGGACCAACGAGATTCTCAAGCTGGCGAGCGCGTTTTTCGCCCAGGCGGAGCTCGACCGCCGATTCAAGTCCTGAAGGCCTTCGTTGATCAGCATCGCGACTCGGGGTCGAGCCGATCTGCAAGGTATTGCGGATCGCCCCGTCGGGCTACCGACGCCATGCTGCGCAGCTTCGTGATCCGTCCAAACGCTGCGCTCGTGCCAAACGCGATGAGGTCCTGCAACCCGAGATCAAGCGTGTCTGGCGGGCCAACATGCAGGTCTACGGTGTGCCGAAGGTCTGGAAGCAGATGAACCGGGAGGGCATTGTGGTCGCACGCTGCACGGTCGGGCGGCTGATGAAGCTGCAGGGCTTGCGAGGCACAGTTCGCGGCAAGCGAGTTCGCACGACGAATCCCGATACGAGCGCCCCGCGCTCGCTGGACCGGGTCAACCGGCAGTTCAAGGCTGAGCGCCCAAATCAGCTTTGGGTGTCTGACTTCACCTATGTCTCGACATGGCAGGGTTGGCTGTACGTGGAGTTCGTGATCGACGTGTTTGCCCGTCGCATCGTCGGTTGGCGCGTCAGTTCGTCGATGAGCACGGACTTCGTTCTGGATGCGCTCGAACAGGCGCTGTACGCGCGCCAACCGGGCGACGATGGGACCTTGATACACCACTCCGATAGGGGGGGGGGCTCAATACGTCAGCATTCGGTACAGCGAACGTTTGGCCGAGGCGGGTATCGAGCCGTCCGTCGGCAGCCGTGGCGACAGCTACGATAACGCGCTGGCTGAAACGATCAACGGTCTCTACAAGACGGAACTGATTCATCGGCGCGCCCCTTGGAAAACGAGGGAATCCGTCGAACTGGCAACGCTGGAATGGGTCGCCTGGTACAACCATCATCGGCTGATGGAACCGCTCGGCTATATCCCGCCTGCCGAAGCTGAGGCAAACTACTACAGGCAACTCAGAAATGCTGCTGAAGTGCCTGCATTAACTTAAACCAACCGGCCTCCACGATTCCCGGTGCGGTTCAGTTTCTCCGGAGCGGTTCCTTCGGGACTGGATCAAAGCTCAGCAGACCAAGGACGCCGCCGCATAACTAGGGACCGTTGGAAGGCGAAAAACCGGGGGAAGCTCGCTGCGTTTCTCCATCTCCCTTGGATACCCCAACCGATGAAAAGTGCATAACACGCTCTAACCGACCAGCTCCTCAACGTGACAACGCCCACGGCAGGGTCGAGCATAGATCGTGAGAATATTCTTATGCGGCTTTGGTGTGGGTGGATATATGATACCCACTGAATACAAATTTCGCCGCTTCTGGATCGGGGGAATTTTCATTTTTCATTAGTGCGGGCATCCAAAGGCGATGGGAAACGCAGACCCTACCCGAGTGACGGAACAGATGAAGGAAGAGTCACCGCAACGGCAATTTGAGTTGCGCGATCTTTACAACGCGTTGCGCTGGTTAGCACGTGCTGGCGCACCATGGCGGCCGTTGCCAGCGAACTTCCCGCCGTGGGAGGTCGTGTGCCAACAAACCCAACGATGGTTGCGTGCAGGTTGCTTTGAAGCGATGACCGACGATCTGCGCTCGATCATTCGTGTAGCACACGGACGCCAGGGCCAGCGCAGTGATTCTCGATGGGCGGACGTTGCAATCGACGTGCGAGAGCGGTCCACGCGCAGGATATGACGGCTATAAACGCAAACGCGGCAGCAAAGTGCACATGGCCGTCGACACACTGGGTCAACGCTGGCGGTGCATATGGCGGCCGCTAACGAGCAGGAGCGCGTGCAACAACTGGCACGGCAGGTTCAGCAGGCCACGGGCCAGACGGTGAAACTCGCTTTTGCCGATCAGGGTTATACCGGCGAAGGCGCGGCACAGGCCGCGCGTGACGAAGGCATGGAGTTGCAGGTCATCAAATTGTCCGAGGCAAAGAAAAGCTCGTGCTGCCTATGCGGCGCTGGGTAGTCGAACGCAGCTTTGGCTGGCTCAACCGTTTTCGTAGGCTCGCACGCGATTACGAGCGCCTGCCCGAAACCCTCGCCGGGTTGAATTTCGTCGTCATCGTCACTTTGATGCTCGCTCATGCCGCTCCATATCTTTGAAAGTGCATAAGCTCAGATGGCAAATTTGCTTTCTGTTTGGAGCTTATATCTCGCGAAAAAAAATGATTGCGCGGACGTTGTTGTCGTGCTCGAGACATAACAATTAATATTGGTTGGCTAAAAATATTTCCCTATTCGCCAAGGGCGGCGCAGTTCTATTGTGCGCGGCGAGTTGTTGCGCTAATGGCGGCGGCCAAATGTCAGCGACAGCGCCCATCCTGGAAATTATTTATTTTACATTGAAATGAAAAAAACTCTTCTCTCGGCTGCGATTATCGTGCCACCTATATTTAGTGCGAATGCTCAACAAGCGAGCATCGATTTCAGCGGTAACGTCAACGCCCAAACTTGTACGGTAAGTGTTAATGGAGCGTCTGGGGGCACTATTAAGCTTCCGACGGTCACAGCAACTGCCTTGGCAACGGCAGGAACCACAACCGGCAATACACGTTTTACTATCGCCGTGGCTGGCTGTACCATGCCCGGGTCGGGCGCAGCACCTGCAGTCAAAGCGTTTTTTAACCACGGGGCTAGCGTCTCTACAAGTGGCCGGTTGCTTAACACCGCATCGAACGGGGCGGCCAATGTGACGCTTCAAATCAAGGATGAGGCGAATAATGTCATCGATATCGGAGGTAAAGATCAGGGCAACGATAACAATGGGGTATGGAAAACTCTGACCGGCGCAACTACCGCTGGTACCGCCAGCCTAATATACATCGCAGAATATTACGCCGAAGGTAAGGCCGGCGTAGGTGCGTTCGCATCCAAGGTGTTGTTCACCATGATATATAAGTAAGAGGCGGATAGGCGGTAAGTTTATGCCGTCTAAAACTTTCTTTTTGTGAGATAAATTCATGAAAGTATCGCGCGTTGCTTATGCAGTGATTGCCTGCTCAATAATGTCGATGGCTGCTGCCAAAGCAAGCGTGGTAGTGACCGGAACTCGATTTATTTATCCAGAAAATGAGCGGGAAGTCACAATTCGATTGAATAATGTTGGCGAAAGGCCTGCGCTTGTTCAAACCTGGGTTGATAATGGGGATTCAGGTATCGATTCTCAAAAGCATGCCATGCCATTTACCGTAACACCTCCGGTATTTCGAATTGATCCGGGCAAAGGTCAAACACTTCGGCTAGCACATACCAAAGAGCCACTGCCGACCGATCGGGAATCTTTATACTGGCTTAATGTGCTCGAAATCCCTTCGGATGCAAAAAAGGCGAAGGGGGATCAGAGTAATGCGCTTCATCTAGCGATGCGCTCGCGCCTAAAAATATTTTATCGACCGTCAGCACTGAAGGGCGAAGCTAATGATGCTCCGAATAGCGTAACTTGGAGCTTTGCATTGACAAACGACGGCAAACAGGTTCTGGCCAAGGCGAACAACCCAACGCCGTATCACATCAACGTCGCTCATGTCACCGTTAAGGTAGCTGGAAAGACGCATCAAAGTGACGGGGAGGTGATTGCGCCGTTTAGCTCTCGCGAATTTGTATTTAAGGATTTGCGTGAAGTACCGGCAGCGAACACCCCCGTCCACTATGACGTTGTGAATGATTTTGGTGCCGCTTTGCCTGTTGTTTATCCGTCCAGCACAAAGTGAAAGCGCGCTTCGTGTCGGTCGGAATGCTTAGCAGAGGTGGCATCGCTTTAATTGCCTGATTGACATGAAGACCGCACACGTCCTGAACTCGGAAGCCGAAAGTTCGCCTTCCCCTTTAACGCGTTTTTGCCTTGCAGGACTGCTTGCCTTTAGTATGGCTGAGGCTCACTCGGCCGCTGACACGCTCACCGCAGGTGAAGAGCTGGCGCTTGGCAGCAGCACACTCGAACAAGACGATAAGAAAAAAAAATCGGGCACATCTTCCCGAGCGGAAGCGGTTCAATTTAATATCGGCTTTCTGGCGACTCAAAGCCCAGGCATTGACGTGTCGCGTTTCGAAAAGGGCAACCCCCTATTGCCCGGCTGGTATCGTGTCGAACTCTATCGCAATACCAATGCGCTAGGGCTTGCCGACGTACGCGTTGGCGCAAGCAGCGACCCACAACGCGGCCCCATATGCATGAGCCATCTGCTGCTTAATCAGATCGGGATCGATGTATCCAAAGTCGACGCCCAGCGCCTGACCAACCTGGAAGACGCAGGCACATGCGTACAGCTCAGTGATCTAGTCGATCAAGCGTCGACCGAATTCGATACCGGTGAGCTTCGCCTGGACGTTAGCGTGCCTCAGGCGTCCCTGCGCCGCACGCCGCGTGGGTACGTCAGCCCTGACCTGTGGGACTCGGGCGTCAGCTCGGGCATACTCGGCTACACGTTTAACGCGTACCGCTATGACTCGGCCGGCCAAATCTATAATTCCGCTTACGTTGGGGTAAGCGCTGGCGTGAACCTCGGCAAGTGGCATTTCCGCCACAACGGGGCAATGAATTGGCAAAGCCGATCGGCGCCGAAGTATCAGGCTATCAATACTTATGTCGAACGCGATCTGCCTTCGATTACCAGCCGTTTAACTGTTGGCGAACGAGACACCACTGGAGAAGTCTTCGACACGCTACCTTTTCGCGGCGCTCAGTTGGCGACCGACGATCGCATGTTGCCCGAAACGCAGCGCGGTTATGCCCCGGTCATTCGTGGTATCGCCGAAACCAATGCACGCGTCACGATCCGGCAAGGCACGTCAGTCATTTACGACATGCCGGTTGCGCCTGGCCCCTTCGTCATTGAAGACTTGTATCCGAGCGGATTTGGCGGCGACCTCGACGTCACGGTCATTGAGGCCGATGGTCGCGTGCGTACATTCTCCGTGGCCTATGCGTCCGTCCCTCAGCTTTTGCGTCCGGGCATCTCGCGCTTTAGCGTGACCGTGGGTCAGATCCGCAACGACTATCTGACATTTCGGCCCAACTTGTTGCAGGCCACCTATCAGCGTGGACTGAACAATCGCCTTACCGCATACGGCGGTGTCCAGGCCAACCAATACTACGGCGCAGTGCTTGGCGGTCTGGCATTGGGCACGCCCATCGGGGCATTGGCGTTGGACGTCACCGGCGCACGCACCCGTTTGCCCAACAGCTCCTTGTCTGGCGCCAGTATTCGGCTGAACTACAGCAAACTCATTACGCAAACCAACAGTAACATTTCGCTGGCGGCCTACCGCTTCTCGACCAGCGGCTTTCTGGACATGGCTAACGGTATGCAAACCGTGGATGCCGTGCGGCGTGGCATGTCCAGGGATATGATTGCGCGCCCGCGCAATCGATTTTCTGTCCAGCTCTGGCAGTCACTCGGTCAGCGCTGGGGGCACTTGTCCATGGGCGGGTACAGCCAAGACTACTGGAACGATACGCGAAGAGATCTCCAGTATCAGATTGGCTATAACAACCGCTTTAAGTCGCTTTACTACTCGCTGTCGGTGAATCGCGTGCGCAACAACAATGGTCAGATGGAAAACCAGTTCATGGCCAACCTGTCCCTGCCGTTGGGCAAGTCATCGGGCGCACCTCAGGTGGGTGTGAACGTGACCACCCAGCCTAGGGTGGGTACTGCGACGCAGACCAACATCCAGGGTGTGGCCGGCAGCCGGAGCCAGTGGGGGTATGGCGCAAGCGTTTCCAACGGGCCCTCGGGCAGCGGCACGTCCGGCTCGCTCAATGGTCAATATCTCGGCTCCATGGCAAGCGTGCAGGCCAGCGCCGGCATGGGCAGTGGTTACAAGAGCGCCTCGGTCGGGATTTCGGGCAGTGCAGTTGTGCATCCGGAGGGCATCAGCTTTACATCGTACGGCAGCGAAACCGTTGGCATTGTGGTTGCCCCGGCTGCCGCAGGTGCAACTATTCTCGGTTATAGCAACACGATCCTCGATCGGCGAGGCTATGGCGTTGTGCCGCATCTGACGCCTTATCGACTCAACGAAGTCGCGATCGACCCGAGGGGTATTCCAATGGATGTTGAGCTCAAAACAACCAGTCAGCACGTCGCTCCTCGCGCAGGCTCGGTTGTGATGATTCGCTTTGAAACGACAAAAGGTCGTGCAGTCATGATCAGCTCAAGGCAAGCTGATGGGCAGCCGCTACCGTTCGGTGCTGAGGTCGTCAATGACAAGGGGCATGCTGTAGGCACAGTCGGTCAGGGCGGCCGGATACATGCGCGCTTGGGCAGCCACAACGAAAACTTGTCGGTGCGGTGGGGGCTCGCTGGCAATCTGCTATGCTCGATGCGCGTGGCGTTACCGGAGATCCCGGATCACAAAGCCAAATCGGCGCGCGGCGGCTTCGAGCATCTCGAACTGCCGTGCGAGACGGCGGGCGCTGAGCTGAGCTGAGCTAATGTCAAATGTAATGGGATGGACGCCCCCACCCGAAGCGGCATCAATGTGCCAAAGTGGAAGTGTCAAAGCAACCACCTGACCGAGCGAAGCGCCCATCATGAAGATTACGACGATTGGCATCGATTTGGCGAAGAACATTTTTGCCGTGTGTAAATGGGTGAGGTTGCCCCACTTCGACGGACAGATTTGCAGTTGGGATCGATGTGCGGTTTAGCCTCCGTTGAATGTTGAGTGGCGGGTTGTCCACGGGCGGGCGGCGGGTCGCCTGTCACGACCACGACGCCGCCCGGCGGTGGGCAACCCGCCAGACGGCACGAAGTTTTCTTGTGTGTACGCGTCTTCGAATTCGCACGGTGAACGATAGCCGAGGCTGCTGTGCAAGCGGCGGAGGTTGTACCAGGCTTCGAGGAACCAGAAGATGCGTTGCCTGGCCTGCGCATGGGTGCGCGAAGTGTTCGCGCGACAGCAGTTCCGCTTCGAGCGTGCCGAAGAACGACTCACACATCGCGTTGTCATAGCAGTCGCCTGCGGTGCCCATCGAAGGCTGCACGCCCGCTTCACGGCAGCGCCGCCCGAAGGCGATCGACGTATATTGGCATCCTTGGTCCGAGTGATGGATCACGCCGTCGGGGTGCCGCTGCGCCAGCGCCATGTCCAACGCCCGCAGCATCAGTTCCGTGTACAGGTGGTGGGACATGGCCCAGCCGACGATGCGCCGGCTGAATACGTCGAGCACCACGGCCAGATACAGGAATCCCTCGCCGGTCGGGATGTAGGTGGCATCCGCCACCTACAGTACGTTCGCCGCGTCGGCGCGGAAGTGTCGCTGCACCAGATCGGGCGCGCGCCGCGCCCCCGCGCGCTGACGCGTGGTGGTCTTCCAGGGCCTGCGGCTTGCCCCGCATAGGCCAGCCAGACGCATCAGGCGGGCCACGCGCTTGCGTCCGACGTGTACCCCCTCACGGGCGAGTTGCGCGTGGATGCGGGGCGCGCCGTAGGTGCCGCGTGAGCTCGCGTGCAGTGTACGGATGCGTGCAAGCAGCTGCGCATCGCTGCACGCCTGCTTCGATGGCGCTCGTTCCAGCCACGCGTAATAGCCGCTGGTAGAGACCTTCAGCAGCCGCGCCATCGTGGCAATAGGCCAGCGGGCCCGGTTCGCCTTCATGAATCCGTACCCTTCGGCGGTACGGCTCCGGTCTCCCGGGCGAACCAGGCAGCTGCGTGAGAGAGAATGTCACGCCCCATCTCGAGCTGACGGACCTTGCGACGCAGCCGCGTCAGTTCCTGCCGCTCGGCTGTGGTCAATCCGTCGGAGCGCACACCCACGTCTCGATCGGCCTGGGCCACCCAGTTGACGATGGTCTGCGCCGTCGGCTCGAATTCGCGCGCGAGTTCCTTGGGCGTGCGCCCAGCCTTGACCAGTTCCACCATCTGCACCCGGAATTCCGCCGGGTACGGGGTCCGTGACTTGCCCATTTCGGCACCTCCTCTTCAAAAAGAATAGGTGTCCGTTTTTGCGGGTCAATCTCATGGGCAAGGCCGAACCGTGTTGAAGAAAGTGCTCAAGCGAAATCACGGTAAGCACCCGGCGAAGGCTGAGGTCGGTCGGAAAAAATGGAAGCCAACGTTTCGTAAAATCGAGAAACGGAGGCACGAATGAATCGAATTCCAAGAGCGGTCTATACGAAGGAGCTTCGCGACGAAGCGGTCAAGCTTGCGTTGACTGAAGGTGTCGGGGTATCGGAAGCTTCGCGGCGGTTGTCGATCCCAATGAAGACGCTAGCAAATTGGGTGCGCGCGGCGAAGGCCGGCAAGCTCAAAGATGTCGGTCGGCATCAGAAACCGCTGACGGAAATGGGTAAGCACTCGACCAGCACCGTAGCGTAGGTCGTTGACGACGGGAGCGCGATGCTATCGGATGGGTTCGACGTGGGCAGTAGACGGAAGCGCCGACGCCACGTTCCACGGCAACAACTCGTCGATGCGGTTGATCGGATGGTCAGCAATGCGCTCGAGCACGTAGGCGAGATACGCCTCGGGATCGAGGCCATTCAGGCGTGCCGTGCCGATCAGGCTATACATCGCGGCGGCACGTTCGCCACCGGAGTCGGCGCCGGCGAACAAGTAATTCCGTCTGCCGAGGGCGACGCCGCGCAGTGCTCGCTCGGCGATCAGGTTGTCGATTTCCGCACGCCCGTCGCTGCAGTAGTAGATGAGCGCCGGCCAGCGATTCAGCGCGTACTGAATCGCCTTGGTCGTGTCGGATTTTGCAGAGAGCGTGGCGAGCGTTGCTTCGAACCAGCGTTTCATGTCGTCGAGCAGCGGTATCGCTCGCGCCTGGCGCACACTGTGTCGCTCATCAGGTGGTTTGCCACGGATCTGCTCCTCGATCTTGTAGAGCGCGCCGATCCGGTGCAGCGCTTCCTCCGTTACCGCATTGGGACGGACGGCATGTAGATCATGGATCTTTCGGCGAGCGTGGGCCATGCAGGCAGCTTCCTGGATGGTGCCGCCGCGATACAGCTCGGCATAGCCGGCAAACGCATCGGCCTGCAGCACGCCGGTGAAGTCTGCAAGATGCTGCTGGGGATGCTCGCCCCGTCGATCGGGCGTGTAGGCGAACCAGACTGCTGCCGGCTCGTCGGAAGCGCTCGGCCGATCATCGCGCACGTAGACCCACAGGCGTCCTGTCTTTGTGCGACCGTTGCCGGGCGCCAGCACTGGCAGCGGCGTGTCGTCCCCGTGAACCTTGCCGCCGGCTAACGTGTATTGGCGGACGGTGGCGACCAGCGGTGCAAGCAGCGCCGTGATGCTCCCCATCCAATATCCCATCGCACCCGGATCGATCTCGACGCCGTCGCGCGCGTACATGACTGCCTGGCGATGCAGCGGGATGTGGTACGCGAACTTCGACACGGCGATGTGCGCGAGCAGCGCCGGACCCGGGATGCCACGATCGATCGGTCGACTCGGTGCCGCGGCCTGCACGATGCGATCGCAGCATGCGCAGGCCAGCTTCGGACGGCGGTGGCGAATCACGCGGAAGTGCGCCCGGACGTATTCGAGCTGTTCCGCGACGTCTTCGCCCAGCGGTTTGAGTTGCCCGCCGCAATCGGGGCAGTCATCATCGGCGGGCAGATGGATGCGCTCTTCGCGCTCAAGGTGATCGGGCAACGGCTTGCGGCCGACACCTTCGCGACTCGGCCGTTTCACTGCAGCAGCCGCGGCCATATCGGCCGAGCCTTCATCGGCCTGCAGGTCTTCCAGCCGCAATTCAAGCTGTTCGATCTGGCGATCCAGCTTCTCCGATTTTCGGCCGAACTGCATCCGGCGCAGCTTGGCAATCGTCAGCTTCAGATGCTCGATCTCAATCGCGCGCGACGAGAGCTGCTCGCGCAAGCTGGCGACCATCGCCTTCAGCGCTTCAATGTCGTCGGGGAGATCGGTGGGAGCAGCGGACATGCGGTGAGCTTACACGACGCCACCCACAAGCTCTCCACGCGTAATGAACGTTTACAATGCGCTTCGCGGGCGTACCGCATCGATCGGCTGCCGCCAATCGAAACCTTCGAGCAAGAGCGCGAGCTGAGCGGTCGTCAGCGCAACAACACCGGCATCGGCGCGCGGCCACGCGAAACGTCCTTTCTCGAGGCGCTTCGAGAGCAGGCACAGGCCACCGTCGCACCACCACAAGCACTTCAGCAAGTCGCCGCGCTTACCCCGGAACACGAACACGTGCCCGCTGTAGGGATCCTTCTCCAGCACGGTTTGTACCTTCGCGGCTAACGAGTTGAAGCCGGAACGCATGTCCGTGACGCCCGCCGCGATCCAGATTCGCGTGTTCGGCGGGATCACTTCAGACAGTCTCGCAAATACTGTTCGGCGAACTCCTGCGACACACCGCGGATACGAATACGTCGTTTGCCGACCTCGATCTCGATTTCACAGCCTGGCGGCATCGCCGGGCTCGCCGACACGTCCGGCGTTTGCGGCAGAGCGTGATGTGGGATGTCCTTCGCAGGCAGATCGACCACATCAACCGGTAGCAGCGCAATGTTTGGTACCGACGATGCAGGTCGCGTATCGAGTAAGCTTCTTCGCCACTGCGCGACCATATTGGCGTTCAAGCCGTGCGCACGCGCGACCTCGGCAATCGAGCGATTCGGATCGTTCGCTTCGGCAGCAACCGCTTCCCGAAACTCCTTCGTGTAGTTCCTCGATCCCGGTCGTCTTCCATGCACCACTGGCTTCATCAATCTGATTCCCATTACATCTGATGGGAATCAGATTGCCGGTGCCGTGCCCTCATGAACAGACGGTACGTGTCGAGCGCTTACGGAAATGGAAGCCGAGCTGGCGCAGGTCAAACGCGAACTGGCCGAGGTAAAAATGGAGCGCGATCTGCTAAAAAAGTTCGCGACGTACTTCGCGAAGGAGTCGCGGTGAAGTACGGCGTGATTGAACAAATGCGACAGGACTACCCCGTGCCCCCGATGTGCCGCGTGCTGGACGTATCGGTGAGTGGCTACTATGCGTGGCGCAAGCGCAAGCCGTCCGAAAGAACTCGGCAGGAACCTCGTGACCCTGCCTCGTTTTCACGTACAGCATGTCATGCAGCAGCGCGTAGGGTTTCGTATTCGACGGGAGTGCAGTAGTCGATCGACGTGTGCATGCGCTGTCGATTGTAATAGCCTTCGATCCAGTCGACGATGTCCAGGCGAGCCTGAGCGCGGGTCTCGTAGCGCGTTTGGTAAATGCGCTCGACCTTCAGGGTTTTAAAGAAGCTCTCCATCGGCGCGTTGTCCCACGCGTTTGCACGCCGGCTCATTGAGACCATCATGCCGAATTCGGCGGCCAGATCGCGATACGCCCAACTGGCATATTGACTGCCCCTATCCGAATGCAGCAGTAATCCGGGCCCGGGTTTGCGTTGCCAGTACGCACTGCGTAATGCTTGGCAGACCAGATCCGCGTTGATTCGCTCCGACATCGACCAGCCGACGATACGCCGGCTTGCCAGATCGAGGATCGCCGCAAGAAACAGCCTGCCTTCGTCAGTGGCGATGAACGTGATGTCACTCACCCACGCTTGTGTCAAACGAAGAAAAGTTGATACGAATTTCTACTAAAGTTGAGACTTTCGCGATCAAGCGACGAAAACCGGATGAATAGGCCTTATGTGGCAAGGGTTTTCGGTCGATTGAAGTAAAAATGCAACTCTTCGGATTTGTGATCGCGGTTGGGATTTGCTGTTTTCGTCGGTCACGCGCCACAACACTTTTTGTGCTTCTTTCCCGATCCACACGGGCAGGGATCGTTTCTGCCCACCTTCGGTTCGGCCTTGGCAGGTGCCACGAGGCGTTCGCCCATCGTCTTGATGAGCGTATCGCGATGCGAGAGACGCTCAAGATATCGTGGATGTCGCAGACGGAAAGCGGCCCAGAGTTGTTCGAGACGCGCGTGGTCGCGAACCGTCTCAGGTTCGAGCCGGATGTTGCCGCCCAGATGAACATTGACGTGCCCCGGCGAGGACGTTTCTCCGGGAAGGACCGGCTCGAAGTGCAGGTTCACTTCCGAGCAGTCGCAACTGGGATTCGGGCAATGGAAGTCCCAGACCTCGTAGACATGATCATCGAGCACGTACAGTCTCGCATAACATCTTCGTACATCTCGTGCCAGGCAAGTTGCTCTCCGCTTTGCCAACCGTGAATCTTTCCGGGGGCGATGAGCGCTGTCTCGAAAGGGGCGGACAGGCCCTTGCCGCGATACCAGAGGCGTCCGATGGCATCGAGCAGTTCACCGCCGATGTGGCCCACAATGGCGGCGACCTCGGGATGCTGCGCCAGATCCAGTCGTTCGTCGCTGTGCGGTTGCAGTGCTTGCGCGGTGTCGATATCCAGACCGAACACGACGAGATCCGCGCATGTCCGGGCCACCTCGCGATAGTGTCCACCCTCGGCCATCCATGCCTGCCAAACGGGCGCGCCTCGCGCTTCGAGCGTTTCTCGTCCGTCGTGCGTTGCCAGCACCAGCGCGCTGCGGCATGGGCATCGCGGCGTCGGACATGTATGCACCCAGATCCAGGACGAGTCGGTTCCAGCCAGCCTGAACAGGCCATCGTCGGTAGAGAGTCGGGCTGTTCTCTGATTCATGTTGGCGTCTCAGTCAAGAATATCGAGACCGTTGTCGGCGCACCATTGCCTCAGCGCCTTTTCGACCGAGTCGACCTCAAACGCATACCAGCGCTCCAGAACGCCTTCACGTTCGAGTAAGACCTTGAAGCGCGCGTAAGCCCCTTGCCGTCGGAAAAATCCTTCGACCTGATTGTAACGCGTAGGCAACTGCTCGGTGGCAAAGCGCAGGGCGAGACTTCTGCCAAGATCGAGCTCGTTCTTATGCAGTATCGCGAGGTAGTGATTTGAAGTTTCGAGATCCTCAGGAAGGTTCTCGTTGAACGCGTCACTGAAATCAGAAGCCCAATAGACTTGTCCCGTCTCGAGCGAGACATACGCGTGGTGCTCCATCGGCGCGCCATAGCTGACGAAGTCAAAGGCCACGGAGAGATCATCGTATTTGACGGCAACCATGACGTCGCGCTCATTTGGACGTTTTGGATTTTTGCCGGGATGTCGGCGTCGCCCGCGAACGGGCAGACGATTTTTGCGAGGCAGTCGAACGGGTCACCTTCGGCGTGTCCGCGCGTGCCTTGCCAGTGGGTTTTGCCGGAGCGACGGAGTTGGCCGCTGCTCCGGGCGCCGCCGCTTTGCCCTTCGAGGTCGATTTCGCGCTCGCGGCCGGTTTTGACCGGGACGATGATGTGGGAGCCCGACTCGTTCGCGCAGCGGATTGCTTGCTTGCCCATTTGCGGGCGGCAGGTGGTTCGGCGAGCGGCTCAGTGTCGATTTCGATACCGAATACATCATCGAGGGCCGCGTGGTCGAGGAGCTTGCCCGATGCCGGCGCGCTTCCGGTTTCGGACAATCCGGCCCCCGTGCTGTTGACGAGCTCGACGGGATCCACGCCCCGGAGCGTGAAGAGCAGCTCGGGCTGCTGGTCGAGCCGGGCGCCGACACCATACAGCACCGCAGCGACATGCTTGCACATCGAAGCCCAATCCAGGCAATTGCAACCGAACTGGATATCCTTCGGTGACGGAAAGAGTCCGGCGCCCGGCTTGCAGATCCGTTCCATCACCGCGCTCGACAGTTTGCCTTGCAGCAACTCAACCATGGAATCGACCGATGACGCGCACTCGGTGCTCAATGCGCGCCAGTGTTGAGGGGGACACGCTGCAACATCGACCGTGATTGCGTAGAGGCTCGATCCCATGACCTGCGCGTGAATTTTGCCCGCCGTGATTTGCAAATCAATCACCGAACCGTTACGCACGTAGGTACGCCCGCGCGGCAAACGACTGTCGTAGTCGCTGTAGTGCTCCAGGTTATCGCACCACGCCTTGCCCCAGAAGGTTTGCGCGATGGCGCCGCGATACGGCGGGATGGGCGACAGCGTCTTGCCGGCCTTGATCGCCTTGGCGACCAGCTGTTCGGCTTTTCTCCGGCGTTCTGCCACCGAAACATAAGGTTTCCATCCACCGTAGTAGCCCATCACATTCCCTTTCCGTAGTCAGTTTTCCTGAGCGCTATGGATATCGAGCTTGACGAGATCGAGCAACTCACGATCGCTCATCTCGGTTAGCAGCAGCTCCGCGCCTCCTTCGAGCACGTCCTTCACCAACTGCTGCTTGGTTTCGATCAACTGGTCAATGCGGTCCTCGACCGTGCCCCGGCACACGAACTTGTGTACCAGCACGTTCTTGCGTTGGCCGATGCGAAAGGCCCGGTCCGTTGCCTGATTTTCCACCGCCGGATTCCACCAGCGATCGAAATGAATCACGTGGGAAGCAGCCGTCAGATTTAGCCCCGCTCCGCCAGCCTTGAGCGACAGCACAAAGAAGGGTGTCAATTCGTCTTCCTGAAATTGCCTCACCAACTCGCGCCGCTTTCCGACCGGGGTACCGCCATGCAGAATCAATCCCTCGCGGCCAAACAGCGATCCCAGAAACGCCGCCAGCGGCTCGGTGGTTTCGCGAAACTGCGTGAAGACCAGCACTTTCTCCTGCTTCTCGGCAATCACGTCGACCAGTTCCCGCAGGCGTGCAAATTTGCCGCTGGCCTCAGGCTTCCATGCCGCGTCGCCGAGCCATTGGGACGGATGGTTGCATATTTGCTTGAACCGCATCAAGTAGCTCAACACGATGCCCTTACGCTCGATGCCCTCGGCACCGTCGAGCGCGGCGGCCAGATCTCGGACGGCGCGCTCGTACAGCGCCGCCTGGACCGGACTCAGGTGGCACCAGGCTTTGAGCTCGGTTTTTTCCGGGAGATCGGCAATGACGGTCTTATCCGTTTTCAGGCGACGCAGGATATACGGTCGCACGAGTGAGCGAAGTGGGCCGAAGTGCTGGGCTTTCGCAAGGCGCTTGCTGAATTGGACAAAATCTTTCGCCGAGCCCAGCAAGCCCGGATGTGTGAAATCGAAGATGGACCACAGGTCCGACAGACGGTTCTCCACCGGAGTGCCCGTCAGCGCGATGCGCGCCTGCGCCTGAAGCTTCTTGACCTGCTGGGTTTGCCTGGCCCCCGGGTTTTTGATCGCCTGCGCTTCGTCGATGATCGCGAGGCGCCAGCGGGCCGTCGCCAGCGCGGGTTGGCGAAGCAGCGCGCCGAAACTGGTAATGACGAGATCGGTCTGGCCGAGCCGCGCCTCATCGAGGTCGCGCAGGGCCTCGGCCGGCGTGACAGAAGGGTGGGCGACCAGTACGCGCAGACTCGGCGCAAAACGCTCGGCCTCCGCGACCCAGTTGGCCAGCAAGGACGCGGGCGCGACGAGCAGGCTCGGGCGGGGATCGGGTTGTTCGCGCTTCAGGATCAGGAGCAACGCGAGGATCTGGATCGTTTTGCCGAGCCCCATGTCGTCGGCCAGACAGGCGCCCAGTTCGAGTCGGCTCAGGAGGTAGAGCCACTGTACGCCCGCGTGCTGGTACGGTCGAAGCTGCGCGCGCAGCTCCGGACCCGGCTCGACGCGCGCCAACCCTTGCGGCTCGCGCAAGTTCTGCAGGGTCTCGGCCAGCCAGGGGCCGGCCACGACCTGCGCCCAGTCGCGTGCTTCAGGCGCTTCAGCGTCCTCGCCCGACACGCCTGCCAACAGGCGAAGCGCATCGTTGAGAGGCAGCCCCGTTTGTGCGGCCTGCTCGAGATTTTCGAAACGTTGCAGAAGGCGGCCGAGCTTTTGGGTATCGACTTCGATCCAGCGTCCGCGGATCCACTGCAGGCCGTCGGCACCCTTGAGCAGATGTCGGATTTCGGCCGGGCTTAATGGTTCGCCCTCGAGCGAGACCGCCACGTTGAAATCGAGCAACGCATCCTTGCCGACGAGCGACGGCGGTTTGGTGCCGACACTGGCCGTGACGCTCGGCCGGGCGGGACGGCCCGTCGTCCAAGTACCGGGCAGCCGGACGATGATGCCCGCAGCTTCGAGCGCCGGCAAATCGTTGAGCAGGTGCCAGGCATCGGCCGGGGTCCAGCGTAGCGGATGATAGATCTCGCGAGATTCGAGCATGGAGCGCACCCAATCGCAACGCTCGGCTGCCCGCTGAACGGGGACCAGCAGCGACAGGAGCTGTGCCTTATTACGCGCGCCGGTGAATTCCTCGAGTGAGCGCGACAGGGGCTGATGTTGGGTCTTCCCATGCGCGGAGAGGCGTGCCGTATAGGTCGCCAGAAAGGCAAAGGGAGCGTCAGGGTCCTTTCGATTCTCGGCAAGGTTGAAGTGGACGCGCCCCACCAGATTCCAGGTGGGGTGACATGACTTGAGAAAGGTCTGAAGCGAGCCCCCAGTCTCGCGCACCTGCTGCCGCAGGGCGGTGTCGATCTCGCCCCACAGTATCGCGAGCACTTCCGGCGTGAGATATTCGACGCCCGTCATGGGGGGCGCATCGTTGATCAGCCGTTCGAGGTCTATGGCGTCTGGTTCGGCGACGGCGATGTCTTCGTCGTCGGCCGTCGTGCATAACGCGGTGACGTAACGCACGGCAAAGTCGCGCCACCAGCCCCAAGCGGGCGGCAGTGCGCGTCCGATTGCGGTGCTGCCGAGGTAAAGTAGGCCGTGGCCCGCGCCGGCCTGGAAAGTGCGGCCGAGCGCGATGTCATCCGGCACCGGGGGCGTGTCGGTTTCGGGCACCGCGAGAAGATGACCCGCCGGCGTAAGGTGGGGCGCAAGACGATCAGGATCAGTCGAAGGCATGGTAGTCGAAGGACATGTCACCTAGACAGCGGAAAATCCCCGTCAGTCGGGCCGCCGTGGCGTGTTGCGTGAACCAAAGGCCTCGGTGATCTGCCGGGCGCGCTTGAGGTCGTCACCGCGCAGGTACATCGAGGTTGTAGCGATCGACGCGTGGCGCAGGTTGTCCCGTACGCTGGTGAGCTCCGCGCCGTGTGCAAGGGCGTGACTCGCATGCGAATGCCGCATCCAGTGCGGGCTCGCGCGGCGCAGCTTCTCTGCCAGGGCCGCATGATCGTCGTGCAATATGTCGGCGGCCTTCAGGAAGAACCGGCGCATCACGCGCCACAAACGTGCGCCGGTAATGCCGACACCCTCATCCTCGCCGAGACTGGCGAGGATCGGCGTGGCCGGGTTCCAGCGTTCCGGTGTGAGCGGCAGGCGCCGTTCAAGCAGGTATTGATCGAGCGCGCTGGTCGCCAAGGGGAGCAGCGGCACCCGGCCTGGCTTGCCCCCTTTACCAATCAGGTGCAGCCAGGGTTCGCCGCGTTCGTCGAGACGGACGTCGCGTAGCACGGCGCCGACGAACTCGCTGGCGCGCAGGCCCGTCGCATAGCCGAAGTCAAGGAGGAAACGCAACCGCTGTGCCGATGGCGCGCTCCAGCCATACGACCATTCGAGACCATCGGCGATGGTTCGCAACAAGAGCCATTCGCCCTCGGAGAAGCCGCGCGCCGTGTCGAGCGCGGGGCGCATCGCCTGACTGCGCACCTTGACGCCGGCAAAGGGATTGGCGAGCACGTAGCGCTGCTCGATGAGCCAGCGGAACAGCGCCGAGAGGACCGTCAATGCGTAGACGGTTGAGCGTGCCGACAAGCCGCCCGTGAAGGGACGCCATTCCACCGAAGTACGCGGGCGCGGCGGGCCGACCCAGCGCGCGCGCGGCGTGGGACGCCGCACAAAGGCGCGGTACGCGATGGCATCGTCGGTTGTTAGCGACGACAGGGCACGGCCGCGCTCGGCGATGGCCCACAGGATCAGCCGCTCGGCCTCCTTGCGGTAGGCACGCTGTGTCGCGACGGTTTCGTGCAGCGAGAGCCACGCTTGCACTGCCTCGTAGTCGTTCGTCGCATTGAGCGTGCAGGCCTCGTGTGGCGCACGGAACGTGCCCTGCGAACCGTCCACTTGATGCGGCAAACGCAGTTGCTCCCACGGCACGATCCCGGCTGGTGGGGCAACCGGGATCAAGGCACGGGCGCGCTCGGTCAAGGCCGGATGCGCGGCGAAGAAAGCCTCGATCGCCCGTGCGCCGGTTCTTCCGAGTCCCTTGATTGTGATCCACCATAGGCGCCGGCGCGGAATACGCACGGTCAGATCGGCCAACGTGCGGATACCATGGGCATGCAGCGCCACGACCGTGCGCGGTGCAAGCCAAAGTGCGACGTTATCGCTGATCTGCGGTTGTGGCACGGGCAACGATCGCAACGTCTCGATGGCGCGCTCCACTGCACCGGCGTGACGGTGCCGCTCGGCGGGGGTGTGTTCGAAGACAGCGGCCAGATCAAGTCGATGGCGGCTTACTGCAAACGCGATCAGTTGCCGGCGGATGCGCCCGATGAGGCCGCGGGAGGATTCGCCGGCGGCCCTGCGTTCAAGCAAATAGCGGGCTACGGCAGCACGCGAGGACAGGCCTGCATACCAGCCGCGCAGCGCGGCAAGTGACGCGGTATCGGGGAAACCCTGGTCGTCGTACGCCTGGGTCTGACGCGTTTCCATCACCTCAACTTAGTTTGCGAAAAGTAAGTGACGCGATAATAACTCTTATCTCAATCACACGGGAAGAAACGCCATTTTTCTCAACCCTGTTGCAACGCCTGCGTACCGCTCTGGGGCTGTCCGCGCAGTCGCGCCAGTTCCGGCGGACGCACGAGCTGGCCGTGTAACAGATATTTTCCTCTGGCTTGCATGAACGGCGTCATGCGTGACCACGCCCAGGCAGATCTCGCCAGATCTTGCGCCAGCCAGGCACCCATTTGGTCTCGCCAGCGATCAGGTGGAACCTCAGCGGGGCGATGGGGGGCGTAGGCCAGCCAACCTGCCAATCCCATGGCGGGCATGCAAGACGCATGCTCCGGCGTGCAGGTACGCGAGAAGCCATACCAGCTGATTGACCAGCCGAGCGCAGCGGCCTGATCTGCATCCATGTCCCGTGCGTTGGCGATCGCTGCACCGTAGCGGCTTGTGCCGGTCAGACGTACGGGCGCTATGCGCCGGATATCGCCAAATAGCTCGTGTGCGGCATGCTGCAGAATCCGTTCGTATTCCAGAAAATCGTTGCCAAAATGTGGCCAGTCTTCACGGACATAAGGTATCGCATCCGTTTCCCTGTCTTCGCCAGTCAACGGAAATATCCGACCTTTCCCCGTCATGGCAAGTTCAACGCGATGCCCCTCCAGGAGTTCCTCAGGTGAAGGCGGCGGCACATCGTATAGCCGGTTCAGTAGCCGGGTACAGTGGAACCGGAATGGCATCCAGATTTCGATCTTTGCCACCCAGCGGGGCACGAATTGTCCGGTGACTTGGTCACGCGGCCGCAACGGCGTGTGTGCGACCGATATCGCCGCATCGGCGACATGGACCTGCCAGCGTCTGAGGATCCGTGCCGCGCGGCCGTGGATAGGCACGCACCTTCCGGCGGGCCGATCCAGCATCGGTACCCACGACGTGTGGCAGTGCACGCATGACAAAGGGTACGTGGCCATATTGCTATCAAGTGCATACGGGATGACCGCAGCGCATTTGTGGCAGCCGCACCGTAGCCGCCATCCGTGTACTGGGCAGCGTTCGATAAACCGCCACTGAAACCATGCTGCGTGGAAACCCAGCTCGAGGCACGCAGGGCAGTAGCGCAATTCGGTGTCGGCCCAAACCAGTGCCGGGTGGCCTGCACCGAAACAGAATCCGTCGAGCACCGTCGCTTCCGGAACCTCAAGAAGGCCGGCCAACCGGGAGGACACAAACTGGTCGGCACGTCGAAGATCGGCACTTGCAGGAGCAGCTTCGCCGGATCGTGCGGTAACGAGTTCTGCCAGGGCATGTAGCGACAGCCGGTTGAACAGCGAGAATTTCGACAGTCGCATCCACATGGACTCGCCATCGCTACTCCACTCCGGGCGGCTCGTGTAGCGAGCCACTGTGGTGTGCGTTGACAACACCTGTGGCTGCCAGCAGTGACCGCGGCTGTCAGTCGGTTGTACGACGGCGGTGATATTCATGACGGGGCGCGACGTTCAGGGCAGAATGATCGCGGACAGCATGGGACGCCCCGCCTTTTGCGCCACCACATAGCGACTACGTTCGACCATCTCGCTCCAGTAGAGCGCATCGAACTGCAAGGTTTCGCTGTCCCGGACTGAACCCAGCTGCAGTGCGGCTTCGACTGCGGCAGTGAAGTATTTCATCGGAATTTCCACCGGCCCTTCCAGGTTCGCCTTGATATGTGCATCTTCGAAGGCATCCCACAGCTTGGCGGCGGATTCCGCGATACGCAGGCCCGCCGCGTGCGCCTTCGGCACGAAGAATCGCACGTAGCTCCAGTCCGAGTCCGCCGGAAATTCACCGTTATCATAGGCCGCGAGAACGGCCGCACATTCGGCCGCGCTGGCAATGCCTCGAAACGCGAGTTCGTCGACCATGAAACGCGCGATGATCTGTTCCTTGTCCTGCGCCTGAAAGACCGATTTCTGAGCGAGTAGCTGCGGCTGCCCGACCAGAAAGGTGAACAGGCGCAGTGCGTTGCTTTCCATTTCGTCGTGCAGATCGCGTAGCCATTCATACTCGATTTCGCGCAGGTTCTGCGCTTCGTCGGCGAACAGGACGACACGATCGTCACCCTTGTGGTCGGCGACCTGCCGCAGCTTGTGCAGCAGACGTCCGCGCAGTGCGGCTTTGGGCGCACCGCTTTGCGCCGGATGCTTGACGGTATGCAGCAGTGACGAGAAGAAGTTGTTCTCTGATGCCGTTTGCGAGCGGGGACAACGCATCAAGTACACGGAGAGCTTGGGATACCGCAGTTCAAGATCCCGACGCAGAAACTCGATAGCGTAGCTCTTTCCCATGCGTGGGCGACCGTGAATCAGGGCGCCGGTGATATAGAGAAACAGGCATTCATCGATGAGCGTGCGAAACGCGGCAATGGACGGAGTGGGAACCCGATAGGTGCGCCGGCGCAGTGGATGCTGGTCGAGAGCAACGGGTCGATGAATGTCTTCGAGCATGATGTTCTCCCTGTCAGCGGTTTTGTACCTTCAGATCACCAAGATCAACGGGCACCACCACGGTATTTGCCTGCCGTTTGTGCGCGGGCGAGGCAGGCGCCTGCGATGCGGTTGCCGGGACAGAGTCCGGTTCACCGGAAGGACCCTGTTGCGAGAGTTGCATGACGGCAGTGGCCTGTTTGCGACTGCGTTTTCGGATCCGCCGCTGGGTTTCGGCAAACACGTGCATCGGGTCCTGTTCTCCGGCAAATTTCAGCTTGCCCAGCCGCCGTTGTCGCAGGATGTGCTTGCGCAACCGCATGGTGTGCCGGCTATAGCGCCATCCCTCAAGGACGGCGAGGCGACCCAGTTCTGCCCCGTTGGGCAGGTACGCCCACGCCTCGCGCATATCGGCAGGGTTCGGATAGACGCGGATTTTTTCACCGCTGAGTCCAGATGTGCGTTGCAGGATCTCATTGCTTTACCTCGCGCCGTAAAAGCTGATGTACGGTGCGACGCCGCGCGCCACGTTGCCGCGCACCGTGCATAGGTGGACCGGCTGCAACTGGTGCAGCCTGGTGCGCAGTAACCGGGGCAGCGTGCGCACGGCAGTCTGTTGATGGGCGATGGCCATTTGCAGCGCCTCCAGCGGCGTACGCCCGTTCAGGCCGTCGTGAGGCGTGACGTGATAATTCGCGATGGTCACGTCCATTAACTCTTCGAGTTCGGGCAGCGTGATCAGCTGTTCGACGGGGATGCGTCTGCCGCGCTGGCCTACCGGGTCATCCGGATGACGGCCCGTGGTGCCGGTCACCTGTCTGGACATCCGGTCCGTCAGCGTAAGGAAGAAGCGCTCTATGAAAGGTCGCGTTGTCGGCTGTGCGACAGGACCGGCTTCCAGCCGGCAACCGATAAACTGGCAGGCAGGCAGAAAGGTTTCCTCGCTCAGATGCGCCGCGGCGTTATCGACCTTCAGAACATCCCAGCATGCATAAGCGACTTCCGGACAGACTTCAGTCGCAATGACCCTGCCTCGTTTTCACGTACAGCATGTCATGCAGCAGCGCGTAGGGTTTCGTATTCGACGGGAGTGCAGTAGTCGATCGACGTGTGCATGCGCTGTCGATTGTAATAGCCT
>NZ_CADFDU010000024.1 GCF_902833045.1 Burkholderia sp. BCC0322 | reverse complement strand
GAGTCGGCCTCACAGGGCTCTCGGTGAAGTGCCGCCTGCCGAATACGTCCGTCAGTTGGGCCTGCAGGCCCAACTGACGGACCAACAGAACGCCGAAGACTAACATTGCCTTTGGCACTGAAAACCGGGACCGTTCATTTTAACCTCAGACTCTAACTGCAGTTCGGACTAAAACCGGGGGCAGGTCACCAAGACCATTCTCAAGCGCCGCCACTTGCCGACCAAGGTCTGATAGCTCACCAGGCGGACAGTCTGGCGTCCAGGTGAGGATGTTTTAGAATTTGGCAGGCTGATACGATCAGCATGGAGCACCCGAATAATTGTAAGGAATGTAAACGAGGGCGTCATGTTTAAGGGCATCAGTGCCATTGTGATTGGGGTGGGCCTTCTTGTCGCTGCTGCAATCAGTGCACAGTCGACTAGAGAGTTTCTTCGAACGTCGATTGTGGTACCGGGCCTCGTCGTTAAGCTCAATGCTGGCGGGTACCATCCCGAGATTCAATTCACCACCAAGACGGGACAGCAAATTTCGTATCCGCAAGGCGGGATTGTCACGAAGGTGGAGCTCGGTCAGCGAGTCGAGGTGCGATACCAAGCCGACGATCCTGATGGCAGCGCAACGATGAATGTCTTCGCCGCGATCTGGGATTCAACGATTGTTTTTGCCTTCATGGGTGCGGTTGCGATCGTGTGCGGAATAATGAATCTGCCGCCACGGACATAACGAAAAGCAGAAGAGAGAGGGCGTATGTCGTATCTTCGGAAGAGCAAGTGGAAATATGACACTGGCGCGGGCGGTGGGGTGAGCGTTGACATCGTAGTTGCGACGGGTGGAAATATCGTTCTCACTGATCCTCAGAAGCATTCGCAAAGCTTCTACTACGGTGGTGTGGGTATTGGTTACGGTTGGGGCGCGAAGATTCCGAAAATCAAGTTGCCGAGATTCACAATTCCCGAGTTGAAATTGCCGAGTTTCGGTAGCCACGACGCAAGTGCGGCTGGTTCGACGTATGATTTCCCGAGTCATGGAACCGTTTACATGACAAGTGCGTTTAAGGGTAGCGAGCTTACGCGATCGGATTTACAAGGCGGAACCGTCTATCTTGATGGCTACGGCGGGGCAGTTGTCGCGCAGGGGGGGACCGTCATGCTGTTGGGCATCAATCCAGCATTGCTCGCGTTGGGCCTGACGAGCCCAGCCATGTCGATGATTCTGGCAGAGGCCATTGCGGATGCTCCGGCGCTGCTCTTCATGCACGGTCTAACGGCTGGCTTTCAGGCCGGTTTTGGTGGCGGAATTCTGGCTGGGTATCTCCACTGACCTATACCAGCGGTCGTGTCCCTGGGCGTGGAGCGCACCGCAAAAGCTCCTTGCCGCTCTCAGCCGATAACACGACGAGTTGGACGTAGCTGTTTGACTGAGCGTACGGGCCGAAGAGCCGGTCCATGACAGCCGAGAACCGATGCAGGCTGACATCTCGTGTCGCAGCCTCGGAGAACGAAAGCAGGATCTCCACACCGCGGACAAATGACGGGAAGTGATCGTCGAGAGACATCCACCTGATCGCCGGTTTGTAGTCGAGGGATACGATCGCGTCGATGCAACGTTGGGCAACCACGCTGGAACGCGGGGCATGGAAACGGAGAAACTCCTTCAGCGCGGGTAGTCCGGTCCGCGTCAGGTCGAGCGGATGTGGCGCCAGTGCCGACAGGACGCGCCAAAGTGCACCGCCACGCGGCAAGGCAGCCGGCAAGGTGGGGCGGGAGAGCAGCATGATCGGGCACGCCAATGCCGAACCCTCGTACAGAAGATCGCTATCCGGGGCACCGATCGGCAACCGGGACGGCATTGCTCCGTTGGTTGCCAGGACATCGACATCGACCTGAGGGTGTCGCGGATGAGCGGTTTGACCCTTTAAGTCGACCAACGCCAGTTGCGATTTCGCCAGCGCGCCGTCCGGCATGGCTTCCGGATCGCGGTAGGCCAGCCAATAGATGGCGGACGAATCCGTGGGCCGCGCGTGACTGAATGCACGATACGGCCACACCTGCGTGCGCGGTGCCGCGTGTGAAGCGATGGCGGCCTTGTGTTCGTCCGACTTCGTACGCTCGCCCAGATACACGGCTTCAACCGAGTAGACGCTCAGAGGAATGCCGGTTGCCAACGGGGTCGGCGTGATCGGATAGGTGGCATCACTACTGGTTAGCTGGATAGGTGTCGCCGCGCGTTCGAACAGGTTGACGACCGGCGTGCAAAACAATCGGAACGTGCTGATGTTCAGCGTTGCCAGGATCTGAGCGGCGCCGGAATCATGGGCGGTGCCTTGCACGGCGACGTGAAGCGTCAGTCGTCGAGCTGCTTCGGCGCGCGCGGCGCGACGCATTCGACCCAGGTCGATGTCGACGAAATCAAACTTCTCCGGGAAGGCAAAATACTCGATCAGATGCCGGAACGATTGTGCGCTCGTGTCGTCTTCGTTCGGCAACAATCGCTCGCCATCGGCAAAGCCGGCCGGCTCAATGGGGACTTTCGACAGGCGGGTCCAGCGTCCGCTTTCGTCCACCTCCAGGTAGGCGGCCGATGCACGAAGCAATAGCGTATCGGAAAGCGCGGCGACGACCGGCCGCTCTCCGGACAGATGTACCCGTACTGGGGCGGACGGAATGGCGTCGTCAAATGCTTGCGACGCGGATTCGCTTGTAAAGGTAATCGAAATGATCCCCGTCACTTCTGCCGGGATACGCGCCGCTGCTGGCGCAAGCGTCGCTGGCGAATAGCGTGCCGAGTGAATACGCAATGGCGACAACGTGACGTCGTAGACGGTACGGAAGCGGCACGGTGCAGCATTGGCGTCCAGCATCGTGCCGCGGGCTATCGTCAGCGGTTCGGTAAGCTGACCGAACAGAACCGATGGGTCGAACGAGGCAACCGCGCATGACGGGACCGTGCGCAGATACTGAGGATAGGCAATTTCGAGAAGGGCCTCGGTGAATTGCGGGTAATCGTCATCAAGCTTCGCATCGACACGAGCGGCTAGGAGCGCGAACGTCTGTACCATCCGGTCGACGTGCGGATCTTCGACGTGACCGCCAGACATGCCGAGGCGTGCTGCAATCTTCGGAAAGCGTCGAGCAAAGTCCGCAAGACTGTGTGCAAGCAGTCCGACTTCACGTTCGTAATGTGACAGCAAGTGGTCCATTCGCTGCAAATATTCAACAGTCCGCGATAATCGGTCCCCGTTTTACGGAGCCAACATCTAGTCCAAATGGCGCGCAGCCATATTAAAATGGCCGCGCCGACAAAAAACTGCCCCTCCGCTGAGAGATTCCGAGGCTACATATGCAAATGTCCGAAATTGCGAGCTTCTTTCAGCTCCAGAGCAATCGCCTGTTTACGATTGAAACGCCATTGAAAGGTCGATCGGATCTCGTGCTCGTCGATTTCCATTGTACCGAGGGGTTATCTCAGAATTTCGAGATGCATGTCCGACTCGCGTCGCAGGACAAGAATATCGAGCTGAAGAAGTTGATCGGCCAACCTGTGACAATTACATTGCAGTTGACCGATGCGCTCGCCAGTTCGGAAGAGCGTTACTTCCACGGATACGTTGCAGCGTTTTCGCATCTGGATACCGATGGCGGCTTTGCGATGTATAGCGCAACGATCCTGCCGTGGCTCTGGATGCTCTCTCGCCGGCAGGACATTCGGATCTTTCAGGAAGAGAATACAGAGGCGATTCTTTCGCGCGTGTTTCGCGAGTACGGCAAGCTCGCATCGTTCGAGTTCCGGCTCTCGAAGGGAACGCAGAATCGCAGCTATTGCACGCAGTACCGTGAGACGGATCTTGCTTTCGTCGAGCGACTGATGCGAGAGGATGGCCTGTTCTATTACTTCGAGCACGCGAAGGATGGGCACAAGCTGATCATTGCCGATAACTCGGTGACCGCGAAGCCGATCGACGGGCGCAGTCCATCGCTGCAATACAACCAGGGCGAGGCGATGGACAATCTTGCCGTCATCACGTCATTTCAAGCGCAGCGTCAGCTTGCACCGGACACGGTCGGACTGAAAACTTTCGACTACAAGATTCCCCATGCCCGGCGATTCGTGTCGGGTGGAACGGACGTCAATCAAGGCGACGTACCGTCCTACGAGATCTACGACTACCTCGGCGAGCATGGTTTTGCCGACAGCGATCGCGGTGAAGAGCTCACGCGCTTCCGGACGGAAGCGCTGGCTGCACACAGCAAGACGTTCGTCGGGGTGACGACTGGTCGGCGGATGATGCCGTGCCGATACTTCGAACTGGACGACCACTACGATCACGCCAGTACCAAACAGGAAGACCGGCAATTCTTGTTGCTGACCGTCTCGCACACTGGCACGAACAACTATGAGCCCGGTGAAGCGACTTCGGCGTACTCATGCAGCTTCACCTGCATTCGCAAGAAAATTCCGTATCGTCCGGCGTTCGAGGGCGAGCGTCCGACGATCGTCGGGCCGCAGACGGCAATCGTCGTGGGTCCGAAAGGTGAGGAGATTTATACGGATAGTCTCGGCCGGGTGAAGGTGCAGTTCCACTGGGATCGTCTCGGCAAACGCGACCAAGGCAGCTCCTGCTGGGTGCGCGTGAGCCAGCCGTGGGCAGGCAGCGGTTTCGGGATGATTCAGATTCCGCGAATCGGGGATGAGGTGGTCGTGAGTTTCCTGGACGGAAATCCGGACCGTCCCCTGGTGACGTCGCGCGTTTACAACTCGCAGAACATGCCGCCGTGGGCATTGCCTGCCAACGCGACACAGAGCGGGATTCTGACGCGTTCGACGAAGACCGGTAACGTCAATACGGCCAATGCGATTCGCTTCGAGGATAAGAAGGGTCAGGAAGAGGTCTGGATTCACGCCGAGAAGGATCAGCGCATCGAGGTCGAGCACGACGAGTCGCACTGGGTCGGCAACGATCGAACCAAGAATATCGACCACGACGAAACGGTGCATGTGAAGCACGACCGGACCGAAACAGTCGATAACAACGAGACGATTCACATTGGCGTGGATAGGACGGAAACCGTAGGTAATAACGAAACGCTGACGGTCGGTGGTAACCGGAACGAAACGATTGAAGGGATGGAAAACCTGTTGATCGCATTGACGTCCACAGAGACGGTTGGGCTCGCAAAAGCCTTGACGGTCGGCGGTGCGTATACGGTCACGGTTGCCGGCGCGATCAACACGGCCGCCGGCCTCGCGAGTGCCGAAGAGGTCGGTTTGTCGAAAACCACAATGGTCGGCAAGACGTACACGATAACAGCCGGCGACCGTATCGAGCTCAAGACCGGTAGCTCGGTGCTCATCATGGAGAGCAACGGACACATCACGCTGCGCGGCACGCAACTGCTAATCGAGGGCTCGGGGCCGGTGCAGATCAACGGCAAGGATGTTGACGTCAACTGACGGGAGCGGCGATGGAGTTCTCCAATCACACGCCTTTCCCGGCATTGGCGTTCGAGTCGTTTGCACCGGACGGCGCGTCGTTCCATACCGTTGTATTGCGCCAGACTTTTGAGCTGCGCAATGGCTCGTTGGTGTTGGCGCAGGAGCAGAAGCCGCTCGCAACGTCGGACCGCTTCCACGGCGAGCCGAATCAGTCCAGCGTGGCCGAGGAAAGCGATCTTGCGCCGTATAAGCCGCTTTGCGATGTACTGATCAACGGGACGGCGTACGCCCCGCAGGGGCGACCGGTGCCACGCTTCGCGGCGGGCGTCCGGATTGTGTCAGCGCCCATGCGATCCGACGACGACGCGGGTGTGCCGACGACGAAAGTCCTGCTGGATCGCAGGCTGTCCGTGACTGGCCCAAGGTACTTTGCTCGACGATCGATGCTTGGTCGAAGCATGAATCGGCTCGTGAAGATTGCCTCGCTCGGCATCGTGCGTCCCGTCGACTGGTGGCTGACGCTACCCGAACCGATCGCCGCGCTGCCCCTTCGCTACGAACACGCGTGGGGTGGGCAGTGTCGGATCGACGCGCAGGATCCGGCAGCGAAACGGGTGCCGAAGGCATCTCGGCTCGATGAGAAACAGCAGGCCGCACATCCCGATCAAGACAGGGTTCCGGTGGCGCATACGGCGTGCGAAGACAATCCTGTCGGTCTGGGATTTGCCGAGCGTTGGTTTCTTACTGCGACGAAGCTGCAAAAAGTCGCTGCACCGCAGATCGAAGCCAGCAGTGAACCCATCTCGATACACGCATGGCTCGCATCTTCGAATGGGCAGGCGCATCCGTCGCTGCATCCGGCTGGCTTCGGTATCGTCGGGAAAGCGTGGCGATCGAGACGTGAGCTTGCTGGTACCTATGATGACCAGTGGCTTGCTGAGCGCCATCCGGGCTTGCCAGACGATTTTCAGTTCAGGTACTGGAACGGCGCGCATCAGCTGATGCAGGTGCCACACCTGAAGGGTAACGAGACGGTCGTGCTGACGAATCTTGTTCCCGCCGGCACGCCCGGATTGATCGTCGATGAGCGTGGCAATACGATCCTGCGCATCGCCTTGCCAGGACATCTACCGATGGGATGGGTCTACACCGACCAGTCGCTCAAGTTCGCGCCGCTGCTGCTCGATACGCTGTCCGTCGACGTATCGGATGCTGCGAAGCCCGTGGTGACGTTGGTGTGGCGTGCGACGCTGATGAAGTCCGTGCGTACGCAGCGCTTCGAGGCAAGGTTTGTCGACCGTGCTGAACTGGAGCGGCTTGCCGCAGGTTCGCCGGCAACTTCGATCGGATCGACGGGAGCGCAACATGGCTGAACCGTTGGAGATTACAGTTACCGGCGACGCAGGCGATGTTTTCCGTGAGCACTTCAACATCCAGAGTGTCGAGCAGGCTCGTGATGCGGTGAAGAATCTGGATGCGCTATGGAACACACCGAATCCGTGGAGCGACCGTCCGGACCTGCGGGATATATTTGACGAGGCGGGGAAGTCAGTTCAAAGGCGCTTTGAAACTGGCGTCTATAAGCCGCAGGATAAGGCGCAACCGTCCGATCATTTCTCCACGGGCAATCGGATTGCGTCGAGACAGGACGGTAGCTTCAAGGCCGTCAGTAGCACGCCTGATGTCTGCAAGACGCCGATGGGCAGTTCGACGCCGCCGGTGCCCTATCAGGTCATCTCGGATCTGAGCGGGTCATCGGGAATCGTGCCGAGTGTGCGATTCAACGGAAAGCCGGCATACGTGCTCGATCAGAGTGTGGTCCCGACATGCACGGGAGACGAGGCGGGCTCAGCCGATGGGGTGGGCTCCGGTACGGTGGGAGGAGAGACCAAGCCGACGAAGGGAAGCACGACGGTTCGCGCGGGCGGCCATCCGGTTATTCGTGATGGCGATCCGTGCACGATGAATTCCGGCAACTGTACCGGTACCTACGTAACCGCGCCCGCGCCGGGAAGTTCAGTGGATGCGAGCGGGAACGTCGTGGGGGATGCCAATCCGCCACCCGAGAAGGGCGTCATGCATCAGGTTGGCGGGTTCTTCAAGGGGGCCGGCGGTGCGGTGTGGGACATGGCGAAGGGCTTGGGCGGGCTGGCGGTCGGAGCGGCCAAGTTATCGCCAGTGTCGCAGGTTGCTGAGGGTCTGTCTGATCTGACAGGGTTATACGACTACCACGGGTACTCGCAGACGCTGGACTCTGCCGGAAAGACGGCGCAGGCGATCTACGACCATCCGGGGGCGATCGTCGACGGCATCACCAAGCCCTACATGGAGGCGTGGGGGCAGGGCAACTACGGCGAGGCGCTTGGGCGCGGCGCAGTCGACATCGGTGGGTTGTTTGTCGGCGGTGTCGGTGCTGCTGGCAAAGTCGGCGAAGTGGGGAATGTCGCAGGCAAGGTTGGCGAGGCGGCTAACGTTGCCGGTAAGATTGGTGAGACTGCGAACGTGGCCGGAAAAGTGGGCGAAGCCACGAATGCAGCGGGCAAGATGGGGGAGACAGCTGACGCGGCAGGCGCAGCCGGTCGAACGGGAGACGCTGCGAACGCCGCAAAAGCGGTGGACACTGCGGGTGAGTCGCAATTGGGCCGAGGAGCCGTTGGCGACGATGCGACAACAGCAGGTACGAAGGCGGCGGGTGATGCTGCGGGTACCAAAGCTCCCGTTGTCCCCAAGAGCGAATTCGATAAGCTGGCAGATATTTCCGGAGATGGGATTCGTGTCAAGCCTTCGGGAGGAGCCTGGAAGTATCCGCCAAACTGGAATAGCTGGATCAAGAAGGGAGGGAAAATTGTCACCCACGAAGATGGATCGGTGACATATATCCGCAAGGATGGCGTGCAGGTCACTTACAACAAAGAAGGATTTCCCGATTTCTCGCCGCATGCTACCGAGTCGGTCAAGATTGACGATATGCAGTTCAACCACACGAGCGACTTCAGAAAGGCCAACGAGAAGATAGGACTGACAGGAAGCGATCCGCCCGATGGATTTACGTGGCACCATGTGGAAGATGGCAAGACCATGCAATTGGTGCCACAATCAATTCACAATGTTGCCGAAGGTGGCTTTCCTCATGCCGGGGGGGTGTCTGTTGGCGGTGGTGGGTAGGATCCACAGAACTGAATATTTGATGGTGAAGGCAAATGAGAGAGTTGACATATTCAACACAAAACCATTCGTCAGTGCGGTACGACGGTGCTGCCGACGATGCGATTGATTCGTTTTTTTCATCGCACGACTTGATGTGTCCGGCAGACTACAAGGTTTTCTTGAAACGGTATAACGGCGGTTGCTTCAACGAGGGCTATCTTCAGGACACCCCGTTGGGCCCATTGTTGGTTTCTTATTTTTCTACTCTTGCCTCCAGCAAAAACCGGCATATTCCTACGCAGATGGAAAACCTGGATGAATATATTCCGGCTGGCTTCGTGCCTATTGCTGATGATCCAGGTGGAAACTTATATCTGTTGGATTGTGATCGAAATTCTGATCGAAATGGGAGGGTGTATTTTTGGAATCATGAGGGTGCCGAGCCGGCAGAGGATCCCACATTAAGCAATTTCAAAAATATAACGCTGCTCTTTGATTCATTCTCCCAGTTCTTGGATGCATTGAAAAGTAAAGATTTAGCTTGATAGGGTGGATTGTGTTTTTTAAGGAATGAAGATGGACTATCCTCTATCCGGTGATGCGGAGGCTGCCGCAGCATCTCTACTCAATGCTTCCCCGCAGCCGAGGAAGATCGGGGCGAAAACGGTCAATGCGATTGAACGGGCTGACGGTGCGGTAACGGCTTTTTCCGAGAACGGAAAAGTGTATTCTGTTCGCATAAAGAGTCCATTTTCGGGTGATGTTCGTGGAATCAAGATCGGTTACACGAAAGACGCGGTCATTCGTGTATTGGGGAAGCCGGATAGGTTGTGGCCGGTTCATGACGGTATCGATCGTTGGTTTTATGATGCGAAGGCCTTCATGAGAGTGGATTTTAATCCGGATAGTGATCTGGTTGAATTTATATATGTTTGAGTGATCAGAGTTGGAAGATAAATTTGGGTCGTTGAAATGTATGTGCAAGGAAAGGGGTAAGATGGCTTGATCGGTGAAATGAAAAGCCACAATGCCGAGGCGCCGGCAGTCACGGTGAACTGAAAGGCGTCATTCAGTCAATTTCTACGCGCAGTAACAGGCCGTTGAAATACCCATCGAGAGCCTATCCGAACTTTTGTGTGCGAGGCATAAACTGACGGCCAAGGAGCCACGTTATGCCACGCAAACGTAAGGAAGAAGCGACAGTAGAACCGGGCAAGGGCTTGAACCTGGACCCGGAACTCATCAAGCAACTGGTACCCGGAACGCTGGACCGGGCCACGATCAACGAGCAACTCGCGGCGCTCAAGAAGGCGATCTTCGAGCGCGCCCTGGGCGGCGAACTGACCCACCACCTCGGCTACGAGAAGGGTGAAGCCAAGCCGGCGGGCGGCACGAACCATCGCAACGGCACCAGCCGCAAGCGCATCGCGACCGACGACGATCTGCTCGAGGTCGAGATTCCGCGCGACCGCGAAGGGACGTTCGATCCGGTGCTAATTGCCAAGGGCGAACGACGCTTTACCGGCTTCGACGACAAGATCATCGCGATGTACGCGCGCGGCATGAGCTTGCGGGAGATTCAGGGCTTCCTGCTGGAGATGTACGGCATCGAGGTGTCGCCGGACTTCATCAGTACCGTCACTGACGCGGTGATCGACGAAGTGCGCGAGTGGCAACAGCGACCGCTCGAGCCGATGTACCCGGTCGTGTTCTTCGACGCCTTGCGCGTCAAGATCCGCGACGAAGGCGTGGTGCGCAACAAGGCGATCTACCTGGCGCTGGGCGTGCGCCGCGACGGCACGCGTGACGTGCTGGGCCTCTGGATCGAGCAGACCGAGGGCGCCAAGTTCTGGCTGCGGGTGGTCAACGACCTGAAGCTGCGTGACGTGCGGGACATTCTGATCGTCGTGGTCGACGGGCTGAAGGGCTTCCCCGAAGCGATCAACTCCGTGTTCCCGGAAACGACGGTTCAAACCTGCATCGTGCGTCTGATCCGCAACTCGCTGGACTTTGCGAGCTGGAAAGACCGGAAGTCGGTCGCGGCAGCGCTCAAAGAGGTCTATCGGGCACCAACGGCCGAGGCGGCTGCCGTGGCGCTGGACGCGTTCGACGCCGGCTCGTGGGGCGCGAAGTACCCACCGATCGCCACACTCTGGCGGTGAACCTGGGAGCAGGTGATTCCGTTCTACGTGTTTGCGGCGGATATCCGGAAGATCATTTACACCACGAACGCCATTGAGTCGCTGCACATGCAGCGGCGGAAGATCATCAAGGCGCGCGGCCACTTCCCGTCGGACGAGTCCGCGCTCAAGCTGATCTGGCTGGCGCTGCGCGACGTCGTTGCCAAGTGGACCGGCTCCCGGCACGATTGGAAGAGCGCGATGGCGCAGTTTGCGCTGCTTTACCCGGAGCGATTCAGCATCGGAAACCGAGATTTAACCCGCTTCACACACGAAATTCCGGATACCACCCGTCTGAGTCGTGTAGGGCGGGCCAGCTACATCCCTCGAAAACCTTCACCAGTCCGCCCCGGTTTAAGCAACCCCCCTCACTCCACCGTCACCGATTTCGCCAGATTCCTCGGCTTGTCGATATCCGCGCCGCGCAAACACGCCGCGTGATACGCGAGCAACTGCAACGGCACGACGTGCAGGATCGGCGACAACAGCCCGTAGTAATCCGGCATCCGCAGCACCGACACGCCTTCGCTGTTGTCGATCCGCGTATCGGCATCGGCGAACACGTAAAGCTGCCCACCGCGCGCGCGCACTTCCTGCATGTTCGACTTCAGTTTCTCGAGCAGCGCATCGTTCGGCGCGATCGTCGCGACGGGCATCGTGTGAGTCACGAGCGCGAGCGGTCCGTGCTTCAGCTCACCCGCGGGATACGCCTCCGCGTGGATATACGAAATCTCCTTCAGCTTCAGCGCACCTTCAAGCGCGATCGGGTAGTGCAGCCCGCGCCCGAGAAACAGCGCATTCTCGTGCTGCGAGAATTCCGCCGCCCAGCGTTCGATCTGCGGTTCGAGCCCGAGCACATCCTCGAGCGCGCCAGGAAGACGCCGCAACTGCATCGTGTAGCGCGCGAGCTGCGCATCGTCGACGTAGCCGCGCAGTCGGCCGAGCGTGACGGCGAGAATGAACAGCGCGACGAGCTGCGTCGTGAACGCCTTGGTCGACGCGACACCGATTTCCGGGCCGGCCCGAGTCAGGAAGCGCAGGCCGGTCTGCCGCATCATCGCGCTGGTCGGCACGTTGCAGATCGCCAGCGTGTCGATATGGCCGAGCGCCTGCGCATACTTGAGCGCGGCGAGCGTGTCGGCGGTCTCGCCGGATTGCGACACGCTCACTACCAGCGTGTTCGGCATCGCGAGCGCGTCGCTGTAACGGTATTCGCTCGCGATCTCGACCTGCGCGGGCACGCGCGCAATCGTTTCGAGCCAGCGGCGTGCGGTCAGGCCGGAATAGTGACTCGTGCCGCACGCGAGAATCAGCACGTTGTCGATCTGCTCGAACGCCCGCGCGGCGTCCGGGCCGAATACGGCCGGATCGAACAGCCCCGCATCCGGGATGGTCGCGGCCACGGCCTGCGGCTGCTCGAAAATCTCCTTCTGCATGAAATGCCGGTACGGCCCGAGTTCGACCGCGGCCTGCGCGGAGGAAATGGTTTGTACCGCGCGCTCGACCGGTGCGCCGCCACGATCGAGTACGCGCACGCCGCCCGGCGTCAATTCGACGATGTCGCCTTCCTCGAGAAAGATGAAGCGGTCGGTGATGCCGGCGAGCGCGAGCGCGTCGGAGGCGAGAAAGCATTCGCCGTCCTTCACGCCGACGACGAGCGGTGAGCCGGCCTTTGCGCCGATCAACCGTTGTGGCTCGTGCTTGCTGAACACGGCGATCGCGTAAGCGCCGTGAAGCTGTGAAGTCGCTGCGCGTACGGCGGCGAGCAGGTCGCCGCGGTACTTGCTGTGGATCAGGTGCGCGACGACCTCGGTGTCGGTCTGGCCATCGAATTCGTAGTGCGCGTCGGAAAGTTGCTTGCGCAGCGTTTCGTGGTTCTCAATGATGCCGTTGTGCACGAGCGCGATTTCATCGCGCGAGAAAATCGGATGGGCATTGCAGGTTGCCGGTGCGCCGTGCGTCGCCCAGCGCGTGTGCGCGATGCCGGTGCTGCCGGTCAGGCCGGCGGTGCGTACGTGCGCATCGAGATCGGCGACGCGCGACACGCTGCGTTCGCGACGCGCCTGGCCGTTCACGACCGTCGCCACGCCGCATGAGTCGTAGCCGCGATATTCGAGACGACGCAAACCTTCAATCAGAATCGGGACGATGTCCCGTTGCGCGACCGCGCCGACGATGCCACACATGACACGTCACCTCCCTGTTAGTCATCATGAGCCGCACGCACCGTTGTGTCAGCGCGATGCGGTTGCCGTTGCCGCCGCCGTCGTGAATCCGCATCGAGCGGGTATGACGGGGGCGGCCATCCGGCTTTCGAATGCCAGATAAAGCGACTCCTCCAGTACGTTCCAGTGTGCGCCGTGCCGATATGGGCCCGACCGTGCTTTCCAGCAGGCAACCGTGCCCCAATCGTTCATCTTGAGCGCGACCAGCGCGATCAAGCTCCACGGATAGTCCGTGTCGGCGAGTTGCGGCCAGCTCTTGCCGTACTTTCGCATCCACTGCGCATAGATCGTCTCGCTGGATTGTTCGGGAACCTGAATACCGGACAGGAGCGGGAGGATCTGCGCGATCTTCGCCGGATAGAAACTCGTATCGCTGACCTGCTGCGTGCTGGCGCGAAAGCCGGATTCGGCGCCGCGCCAGAAGACCTTCAGGATCGCGGATGCCAGCCGGTCGGCGCGCTGGCTCCACGGTCCCGCATGCGTGTAGTCGGCGCGTCTGACGTAGTACGCCGCGAGGGCCTGGAACGCGCTGTGTACTTCGACGTTGTCCATCAGCAATGCGACGTGCAGCGACGACGAGACCTGGTAGACGCCGGAGGGCTTGTCGAGCAGCGTGTCCAGGTGCACGCCAGCGCGGTTCAGGCTGAGTTCCCACGCGGCTGGCAAGCCGTCGGGCGGCGCGAAGCGGGCGAGCAGTTCGATCCAGGTCGCCGTCATCGCGTCGTCGGTTTCCGCGCTGGCACATGCGCGGTAGCGGTCGTTCTTCGCGCAGTAGCGATCGAAGCTGCCATCCGGGCGCTGGCGCGGCAGCAACCAAGCGATCCACGCGAGTGCAGCCTGACGGGCGTCGAGTTGCGCGTCGGACGCGGCGAGCAGCGCCTTCGCCGCGAAATACGGGTCGATGCCGACGCCGTTCAGGCGCACGGTGATCGCACCGTCGGCGCGTTGGTACAGGCCGTTGAGGCGGAGTTCGGCGGCGCTCGCGTGCAGCGCGAAACCGCACGCAGCGATGCAGCAGGCGACGTGCCACCGGCGACACAGCGCGACGGTGGCCGCGACGCGCGAGCGTACGGTCGGGCAAAGCGCGGGCCGGTTCATGGTCTTGGGCTCCTGCGCGGCGGTCCTGTGCAATTGTCGCCGGGCGCGGCGTTGGCCGCGTCGCACCCGGCGAGCGTGTCGACGTTGCGGCTCGGTTCACGGTGGCGCGGGTGAACCCGAGGCTGGTAACGATATTGGCGTTCACGGGCCGGTTCTTGACTGCGGAGCCGGAACCAGGCTCGTGGATCGCGCGTACTTCAACAGGGCACGTCGGCACGCTCGGTGCGCAGGAGCGCTTGTCTTGCGCTCCAGGCGGACGCGTCGCGTTACCTTCCGGCTGCGGTGCCCGGGCGGCCCCGTTCGTCCGCTGTCGGACGAGTGCTTCGGGGCACCCCTGACTGTCATTAAGCAAGGCATGAGCCATCGGCCGCGATGCCGCGCGCAGCAAGGGGCGGGGCGGAGGGCGGGCGCGTGGCGCGAACGAACGCGGTGAATTTTGATTCATCGAAGAATCAGCGTGCGCGCAGGCCGAATGCCCGTACACGATTGGCGTCGCTGCCCGCACGCGTCGTGCATCGAGCGAATTGTCTGCCGAACCGGTGCCGCCTTGGCAGCACGACTCTGCGCGGTGATGTGCACCGCGTCGTTCGTTGCGAGTGCATCGGCCTGAATGCCGATGCGTTCCATGAGGGCGTGTGCGTTGCATGGGCCGGACTCCGATGCAACAGCCCCGTTCCGCACCTGCGTTACACATTCGCAACATTTCCCGCCCCGTCGATTCGTGCGACGTGAATGAAGTTGCGTGGCGGGTTAAGCCCTCGTGCATGACCGTGGCCACGCGCTCGACCGCACCGCCGGCTGCACAGACAAAAGTGGCTGATCAAGGACGCGCAACGCGCGTCGACAGATGCGGGAGATCCGATGCGCGATGGACGCTCGACATGCGTTGGGGATTCGTCGGACGACGTCGTCGAAGAGATCGTGCGGCTGTCCCGATGTTTGCCTGTGTCGCGCTTGACCGGCGCTGCGACACGCGTAGCAGTTGTGAAACATTCCGTCGCGCACCGCGTGTGCGCGGTGCATGCAGTGCGAACCGGACACGGTCACGGGGGCGGCTGGTTTGAATATTGCTGTAGAGGAAGAAGCGTGACGAAAAGACGTGACGCGTGGCCAAGCGAGGAACGACTCATGACGTGATTGACCAAGCGTAACAGGACGCCGGTAGTACGACGATTCGCGTGGCGCAGACCGCGCGAACCGGGCGGCGCGCTCGCTCCGCGACACCGCAACGTGTCGATCGCGTGCGAGTACGGGAGGCGCCGCCTGAATACATGATTCGCGCAACGAGGAGGGTCATTCGGCGCGAAATGGCTCAACGAGGATAACGATGAAAAAGATATTGCTTGTGTTCGGGACTCGGCCGGAGGCCATCAAGATGGCACCGCTGGTGCGTGCATTGAAGGCACAAGCGGATGTCGACGCCAGGGTATGCGTGACCGCGCAGCACCGTGAAATGCTCGATCAGGTGCTGACGCTGTTCGACATCAAGCCCGATTACGATCTCAACGTGATGCGCCAAAGTCAGACGCTGACCGACGTGACGACCGGCATTCTTCAGGCAATCGGCATCGTCTTCGACGAATTGCGTCCGGACGTCGTGCTGGTTCACGGCGATACGACGACCACGCTCGCGGTCAGTCTCGCGGCGTTCTACCGTTATTTGCCGGTCGGGCACGTGGAGGCCGGCTTGCGTAGCGGTGACATCTGGTCGCCCTGGCCGGAGGAGTTGAACCGCCGCGTGACCGACGCGGTGTCGTCGTGGCATTTCGCGCCGACCGGGCAGGCACGCGACAACCTGCTCAGCGAGGGCGTACCGGGCGGGGCGGTCGTGCTGACCGGCAATACCGTGATCGATGCGCTGCACGAGGTCAAGCGCATGCTGGACTCCACTGCGGCGCTGTCGGAGAAGGTCGCAGGACAGTTTCCGTTTCTCGAGCCGTCGCGGCGCGTGGTGCTGATCACCGGGCATCGTCGCGAAAGTTTCGGCGAGCCGTTCCAGAATTTCTGCGACGCGCTCTGCACGCTCGCGAACCGCTATCCCGATGCGCAGTTCGTCTATCCGCTGCACATGAATCCGAACGTGCGGGAGCCGGCGCGTGCACGGCTCGGCCACGTGCCGAACATCTATCTGATCGAGCCGCAAGAATACCTGTCGTTCGTATTCCTGATGTCGCGCGCGCATTTCATCATCACCGATTCCGGCGGCATTCAGGAGGAAGGGCCGGCGCTGGGCAAGCCGGTTCTGGTGACGCGCGAGACGACGGAGCGGCCGGAAGCGATCCAGGCCGGTACCGCACGGCTCGTCGGCACCGATCAGGAGCGGATCGTGTGGGAGGCGTCGCGGCTGTTCGACAGCGAGAGCGCGTACGGGGAAATGGCGCGCGCGAGCAATCCATACGGAGACGGTCACGCGAGCGAGAGGATCGTGCATGCGCTGATGCGTAATCCGGGGGTGCCCACGAAGGCGACGAGCTTTTCGATGGGGGCGTCGGAGATGCCGTTCAACGCGCTCACGCTGGGGTTGCAGGCGTTGAGATCGCCGTGAGCGTGGCGGGGCACCCGCATGCCGTGCAAGCGGGATGCCCGGCGCTCGATTCGCACGGCGACCTGACGCATGCCACGTTCACGCTCGATCGCGTCAACGACCACAAGAAGGCCGGTGTGGACGCGATCCCGATGTAACGAAGCACTGCGGCGAACCGTCGGCGCGTTGGTGCGCGGCAGCGTCGCGCCGTCATCGCTCGCCGGGACCGGCGCACCGGTCGGTTCCACTCGCGTGACAGACGTCATGCGTCATCGATTCCCTTTCGACCTCTCCCCGGTTTGCCTCGCCCGTGCCGATATGCACCGGCGGCGCAAAACTGCCGCACATCAGGTAGAGTTGGTGCCCGGGCCATTCCGCATACGATTCCGGTTCCCCTGAGCCATGTCGAAGCCGCCGGGGCCGAACCTGGCACGCAGGCGCCGCGATCCGGGTCGCCGTTTCTGGCAGTCCCGACATGATCGCGTTGCCTGAATGACGGTTTGCATGGAGCAGAATCCGGGCTGGTGCGTGTCCGCTATCGATCCGGATCGCATGCCCGATAGCCTCCCCAGCCAGCCGCACCGATAACCACGCATTGACCGCTGGTTCTGCCGGCGGAGCAGTCGACAAGACGGCACGGGCCGGCGCGGCAGAACGCACCCGCTGCCGTTCGAATCCCCACCCGGCACCCGTGGTGCGACGCGGGCGCCTCGACCAGGAGGTGAACGATGATCACGCTGACCGTCAGCGGTAGCGAGCAGCACTTCGACGGTAATCCCGATATGCCGTTGCTCTGGTATCTGCGCGATGTCCTCGGCCATACCGGCACCAAGTTCGGCTGCGGCATGGCGCTGTGCGGCGCATGCACCGTGCACCTCGACGGCGTTGCGATCCGGTCGTGCATCACGCCGGTCGCGGCGGCTTCCGGCAAGCGCGTGACGACGATCGAGGGGCTGTCGACGGCCCTCGATCATCCGCTGCAGCAGGCCTGGCAGGAACTGAACGTCGCGCAGTGCGGCTACTGCCAGTCCGGGCAGATCATGCAGGCCGCGTCGCTGCTGAAAACGAATCCTCATCCGACCGACGCCGACATCGACGATGCGATGTCCGGGAACATCTGCCGCTGCGGCACCTACACGCGCATTCGCGCGGCGATCCGCCTGGCCGTTCGCCGCGGAGGTGCCGCGTGAGTGCGTCCGAACTCTCCGTCCATAACGAAAGCCGCCGGGCGCTGCTGCTCGGCTTCGCATCCGGCGGGCTGCTGCTCGCGTTCGGCGTGCCGTCGCTCGCGCGCGCAGCCGTGGCGGTGCAGCCGCCCGTCAGCGCGAATCCGCAGTATGGCGGCGCGGGGATGCCGCACGGGTTGCGCGACGATCCGCACCTGTTCGTCGCGATCGCGCCGGACGGCACGGTCACCGTGACCTGTATCCGCTCCGAGATGGGCCAGGGCGTGCGCACGAGCGTCGCGCTCGTGGTGGCGGACGAGCTGGGCGCGGACTGGGCGCGCGTGAAGGTCGCGCAGGCCGTCGGCGACGAGCCGCGCTATGGCAACCAGAACACCGACGGATCGCGCAGCCTGCGCCAGAGCTTCGCCGCGCTGCGCCGCGCGGGCGCGGCTGCGCGCACGATGCTCGAACAGGCGGCTGCCGCGGTGTGGGGCGTCGATACGCGTCAGGTCAAGGCGATGGTGCATGAGGTCGTCGACACGAAGAGCGGGCGCACGCTCGGCTTCGGCGAACTGGCGGCGAAAGCGGCCGCGCTGCCGGCGCCGGATCTGGCAACGGTGGTGCTGAAGGCGCCGGCCGAATTCCGCTATATCGGCAAGGGCGAAACGGCGCTGATCGACGGGCGCGACATCGTCGGCGGTCGCGCGCACTACGGGATCGACACGCGGCTCGACGGCATGCTGTATGCAGTCGTCGCGCGACCGCCGGCCTATGGTGACACCGTTGCGTCGTTCGACGCATCGGCAGCGGAGCAGCTGCCGGGCGTGGTCAAGGTCGTGCCGCTCGCGCCGACACCGCTGCCGTCCGGCTTCCAGCCGCTCGGCGGCGTGGCCGTCGTCGCCCGCGATACGTGGACGGCGATCCAGGCGCGCGCGCGACTGAAGATCGACTGGAAGCGCGGGCCCCACGCGAACTACGATTCGGCCGAGTATCGCAAGACGCTCGAAGCGGCTGCCGCGCAACCCGGCGACGTGATCCGCAACGACGGCGACGCGGCGGCAGCGCTGGCCGGCGCCGCGAAGCGCGTGCGTGCAACGTACTACGTCCCGCATCTAGCGCACGCGACGATGGAGCCGCCCGCGGCCGTCGCGCGCGTGGCCGACGGCCGCTGCGAAGTGTGGACCTCCACGCAGGCGCCCCAGACCACGCGCGACGAGGTCGCGAAAGCGCTCGGGTTGCCGACGGAGCGCGTGACGGTCAACGTGACGCTGCTCGGCGGCGGTTTCGGCCGCAAGTCGAAGCCCGACTACGTGGTGGAGGCGGCGCTGCTGTCGAAGGCGGCCGGCGCGCCCGTCAAGCTGACGTTCACACGCGAGGACGACATCGCGCACGACTATTTCCACGCGGTGTCGCTCGAGGCGTTCGATGGCGGGATCGATGCGTCGGGGAACGTGGTCGCGTGGCAGCATCGCACGGTCGCGCCGTCGATCCAGTCAACGTTCCGGGCCGGCGTCGTACACGAGCAGCCGGGCGAGCTCGCGCAGGGAATTGCCGACCTGCCGTTCGCGATTCCGAACGTGCGGATCGAGAATCCGGCCGCGCAAGCGCATACGCGAATCGGCTGGTTCCGTTCGGTCTACAACATCCCGCATGCGTTCGGCATCCAGAGCTTCGTGTCGGAGCTGGCGCATGCGGCCGGTCGCGACCCGAAGGATTTCCTGCTCGAACTGATTGGTCCCGCGCGGCGATTCGAACCGCACATCACGGTGAAGAACGTGAACTACGGCGAGGACCCGGCGCTGTATCCGGTCGATACCGGGCGGCTACGGCGCGTGGTCGAGACGGTCGCGCGCGGAGCAGGCTGGGGGCGCGCGCTGCCGAAGGGGCACGGGCTCGGGATCGCCGCGCATCGCAGCTTCGCGTCGTACACGGCGGCGGTGTGCGAGGTGCAGGTCGATGACGATGGCAAGATCACGGTGCCGCGAGTCGACATCGCGATCGACTGCGGGCCGCAGGTCAATCCGGAGCGGGTACGCTCGCAGCTCGAGGGCGCGGTGGTGATGGGGCTCGGGATCGCGCTGCACGGGGAGATCACGTTCAAGGACGGCCATCCGGAGCAGAACAACTTCAACGGCTTCCAGGTGCTGAGAATGAACGAAGCGCCGCGCGAAATTCGTGTGCATCTCGTCGCGCCGGACGATTTTGCGACGCCGCTCGGCGGCGTGGGCGAGCCGGGCCTGCCGCCCGTTGCGCCGGCGCTGACCAATGCGATCTTCGCGGCGACCGGCACGCGCATCCGCAGCCTGCCGGTCGCCGATCAGCTCGCGAAGCCCCGGGCGGGGTGACACCATCCCCAGGCCGGGCCGCATCGTGCGGCCCGGTACGCATCCATCCTTGAACAAGGAGTGTCGACGTGGCCTCATCCGATGTCAGCGTGAAGCAGGCGGTTTCCCCCACCGAATGGGATGCGCGAGTCAACCTGGCGGCGGCGTATCGGCTCACCGCGCTGTTCGGCTGGGACGATCTCATGTTCACCCATATTTCCGCGCGCGTACCCGGCCCGGAGCACCACTTCCTGATCAACCCGTACGGCATGATGTTCGACGAGATCACGGCATCGTCGCTGGTCAAGGTGGATCTCGACGGACGCAAGGTGTCCGAATCACCCTACGAGATCAACCCGGCCGGCTTCACCATCCACAGCGCGGTGCATGCGGCCCGCGACGACGCGCTGTGCGTGATGCATACGCATTCGATCAACGGCGTCGCCGTGTCGGCGCAGGAAGGCGGCTTGCTGCCGCTGTCGCAGCAGTCGCTTGGCGTGCTGGCGTCGCTCGGTTATCACGACTACGAGGGCATTGCGCTCAACGAGGGCGAGAAGGCGCGCCTCGTGCACGACCTCGGCGCCAACACGAACCTGATGTTGCGCAACCATGGCCTGCTGACCGTTGGCGCGACGCCGGCAGACGCGTTCGTCGCGATGTACTTCTTCGAAGCGGCCTGCATGATCCAGGTTCGTGCGCAGGCGGGCGGCTCGGCGCTGTTGCCGATCGCGCAACCGATTCTCGACGGCATCAAGCAGCAGATCGCCGCGGTCACGCGCGGGATGGGCGCCGGGGCGCTCGTCTGGCCCGGCTTGCTGCGCCGGCTGGATCGGCACAATCCCGGTTACGCGAGCTAGCGCATCCGGCGTTGTCGTTTTAGAACGACCGTGCTAAATTCCCGGCAGCACCTGCAGTCACGGAACCCTTCATTCGGCTGACGAAGCCGGCCCCGGGAGGCAGCACGATGAGCTTGTTGATGTCGCGACGCGATCTCGCGTTCCTGCTGTATGACTGGCTCGACGCGGAAGCGCTCGTCGCGCTGCCGCATTACGCCGAGCACAGTCGCGAGACGTTCGACGCGGTGCTCGACACCAGCGAGCGGATCGCCGAAGACCTGTTCGCGCCGCATGCGGCGCGTGGCGATCGCGAGGAACCGCAGTTCGACGGCGAGCGCGTGACGCTGATCCCGGACGTCGAACCGGCCGTGCGCGCCTTTGCGGACGCCGGGCTGATCGCCGCGGGCCATGACGAAGCGCTCGGCGGCATGCGCTTGCCGAAGCTGGTCGAAGCCGCGTCGTTCCTGTACTTCCAGGCCGCGAACATCGCGACGGCCGCCTATCCGTTCCTGACCGTCGCCAACGCGAACCTGCTCGTCGCGCACGGCAGCCCCGCGCAGATCGACGCGTTCGCGCGCCCGGAACTGGAAGGGCGCTACCTCGGCACCATGTGCTTGTCCGAGCCGCAAGCCGGTTCGTCGCTGTCCGACATCGTGACGCGTGCGGATTTCGAGGGCGATTCGCCGCTCGGCCCGCGCTACCGGCTGACCGGCAACAAGATGTGGATCTCGGCCGGCGAGCACGAACTGGGGGAGAACATCGTTCACCTCGTGCTCGCGAAGATTCCCGACGAACATGGCCGGCTGCTGCCCGGCACGAGCGGCATCTCGCTGTTCATCGTGCCCAAGTACCTGCCGGGCAGCGACGGCGCGTCGCCGGGCGAGCACAACGACGTGGTGCTCGCCGGCCTGAACCACAAGATGGGCTACCGTGGCACCACCAACTGCCTGCTGAACTTCGGCGAAGGCACTCGCTACCGCCCGGAAGGGCGCGCAGGTGCGATCGGCTATCTGGTCGGCCAGCCGAACCACGGTCTGGCGTACATGTTCCACATGATGAACGAGGCGCGCATCGGTGTTGGCGCGGGCGCGGTGGCGCTCGGCTACACGGGTTACCTGCACGCGCTCGACTACGCGCGCAACCGGCCGCAAGGGCGCCCGCTCGGGCCGGCGGGCAAGGATGCCGCCGCGCCGCAGGCGCCGATCGTCGAGCATCCGGACGTGCGGCGCATGCTGCTCGCGCAGAAGGCGTATGTCGAAGGCGGTCTCGCGCTGATCCTGTACTGCGCGAAGCTAGTCGATGAAGCATGCGCGCACGACGACGCGGCCGTGCGCGCCGATGCCGCGCGCCTGCTCGACATCCTGACGCCGATCGCGAAAAGCTGGCCGTCGCAGTGGTGTCTTGCGGCGAACGACCTCGCGATCCAGGTGCACGGCGGCTATGGCTACACGCGCGATTACGCGGTCGAGCGGCTCTATCGCGACAATCGGCTCAACCCGATTCACGAAGGCACGCACGGGATCCAGGCGCTCGACCTGCTGGGCCGCAAGGTCGCGCAGGACGACGGCGCATTGCTGCGCGCACTGGATGCGCGGATCGGCGCGACCATCGAACGTGCGCGCACGCTTGATGCCGGCCTGCGCGAGCAGGCCGACGCGCTGGCGCGGCGCTGGGCGCGGCTGGTCGAGGTCACGCGGCAACTCGGCGCGATCGACGATACGCAGGCGCGGCTCGCGAATGCGAGCGTCTATCTGGAAGCGTTCGGCCATCTCGTCGTCGCGTGGCTGTGGCTCGACGTGACGCTCGCCGCGCACGGGCAGGCCGACGATTTCCACGACGGCAAGCGTGCGGCCGCCCGTTATTTCTTCAATTGGGAATTGCCGAAAGTGGATGCGCAGCTCGATCTGCTCGCGAGCGTCGACACGACGACGCTCGACATGCGCGACGCGTGGTTCTGATCATTGCATCATCGACATTCCGGAATGCAGACGATATCGCGGATGCCGATTCCGTCGGTTGTCGCGTATGCGTCGTGAACCGGCCGTGCGGGCGTGCCCCGCAGGCTGACCCAGTGCGCGGCCACGCCGCACAAGGAGAGAGAAGCACATGAAAGCCCTGTTGTGTACCGCATTCGGCCCGATCGACAGCTTGCGCATCGAGGACGTGGCGACTCCCGAGCCGGCTGCGGGCCAGGTCCGGGTTCAAGTGAAGGCCGCATCGCTCAATTTCCCCGACGCGCTGATCGTCCAGGGGTTGTACCAGGTGAAGCCGGCGCTGCCGTTTTCGCCGGGCGCGGAATTCGCCGGCGTGATCGACGCGGTGGGTGAAGGCGTGACCGCGTGGCGGCCGGGTGATTCGGTGGTTGCGTTCACCGGGCACGGCGGATTCGCGCAGCAGTGCGTGGCCGACGTGCACCAGGTTGCCGCGCTGCCGCCCGGCATGACGTTCGAGCAGGGCGCGGCGCTCGTGCTCGCGTATGGCACGTCGCTGCACGCATTGCAGCAGCGCGCGCGGCTGCAGCAGGGCGAGACATTGCTCGTGCTGGGCGCGGCGGGCGGGGTCGGGCTCGCCGCGATCGAGATCGCGAAGGCGCTTGGCGCGCGCGTGATCGCGGCGGCGTCGAGTGCGGACAAGCTGGCGTTGTGTCGTGAAGCAGGCGCCGACGAGACGATCGACTATGCGACCGAAGACCTGCGCCGCCGTGTGGACGAACTGACCGGCGGGCGCGGTGCGGACGTCGTCTACGATCCGGTGGGCGGCGCCTACAGCGAGGCGGCGTTGCGCGCGACCGCCTGGCGCGGCCGGTTCCTCGTGGTCGGTTTCGCGGCCGGCGAGATTCCGAAGATCGCGCTGAACCTGGCGCTGCTAAAGGAGCGCGACATTCTGGGCGTGTTCTGGGGCGATGCCGTGCGCCGCGATCCGAAGCAGCATGTCGCGAACATGCGCCTGCTTGCCGAGTGGTTCGCGGCCGGCAAGGTGCGACCCGCGATTACCGAGCGTGTGTCACTGGCAGGTGCGGCCGATGCGATCGCGCGGATGGCGAACCGGCAGGTGAAGGGCAAGGTGGTGATCCTGCCGGACGCGTGACAGCTTTGCGCACGCGGCGTGCCGGTGGACGCCGCGTGGTTGTGGTGCAGTGCTCGCGCGCGTCAGGCACAACCCTTCTTCAATGACCCGCCGGCACGCTGGTCCAGCGCTCTTCGCGCGCAAACCGCTCCAGTATGCCGGCACGCGTCATCATCCTTTCCTCCGTCAGCCGGTCAGTCTTTCGGCGAGCGCAGCACGTCGAGCGCATGCTGCGAGAACTCGACCCAGAACCGCTCGTTCGCGATGCCGGCCTGAAGCACCAGGTGCTGAAGGCGCTTCGTGCGCGAATCGGCGTCTTCCGGGAAATCGCGCGCCTCGATCTGCAGATAGAGGTCGAGCTTCTCCTGGTGCAGCGCGATGCGCCGCCTGATTTCGTCATCGAGGCCGGCCGGGCCGAGCACCGCTTCCGCGCGCAGACGCACCATCAGCGCTTCGCGCAGCGGCGTCGGATCCTCCTGTTCGGCGATCCAGCGCCGCAACTCCTTCTTGCCGGCCGGCAGGATCCGGTACGTGCGCTTGCGGCCGCGCCCCGATTCGGCCGGCAGCGATTCGATCCAGCCCGCTTCTTCGAGACGCCCCAGCTCGCGATAGATCTGCTGGTGCGTCGCCTGCCAGAAATAACCGATCGAGCGATCGAAGCGGTCGGCGAGTTCGGAGCCCGAACCGGGGCGTTCGGCGAGGGCGGTGAGGAGTGCGTGGGGCAGGGACATGTCGGGTCGGAGGATGCCGCGGAATGAACCGCATCTTGCCATATCGGGGTCACGGTACAAGATGATGGATGCGTTTATGCAACGGGTTGCATAAACAAAAGCGGTCGACTAACATCTGTGCAACTTGTTGCATAAAAATGGGAGACCCCCGATGACACAGCGCTATCCGCATCTGACGACCCCGCTCGAGTTCGGCTTCACGTCGCTCAGGAACCGTGTACTGATGGGGTCGATGCACGTGGGCCTCGAGGAAGCGTCGAACGGCTTCGAGCGGATGGCGGCGTTCTATGCGGAGCGCGCGCGCGGCGAGGCCGGCCTGATCGTGACGGGCGGATTCGCGCCGAACGAACGGGGCCGTCCGGCGCCCGGCGGCGCGATGCTGACGACCGAAGCGGAGGCCGAGCGCCATCGTGTCGTGACGCGCGCGGTGCACGCGGAGGGCGGCAAGATCGCGCTGCAGATCCTGCACTTCGGGCGCTATGCATATCACCCGGCGCTCGCCGCACCGAGCGCGCTGAAGGCGCCGATCAACCCGTTCACGCCACATGCGCTGAGTAGCGATGAAGTCGACGAGACGATCGCCGATTTCGTGCGATGCGCGGCGCTCGCGCAGCACGCGGGTTACGACGGCGTCGAGATCATGGGGTCGGAGGGCTACCTGATCAACGAATTCATCGCCGCTCGCACCAACCATCGCGACGACGCATGGGGCGGTGCCTACGAGAACCGTATCCGTTTCCCGGTCGAGATCGTGCGGCGCGTGCGCGAGCGGGTCGGCACGAACTTCATCCTGATCTACCGGCTGTCGATGCTCGATCTCGTCGAAGGCGGCTCGACGCTCGACGAAGTGATCCGGCTCGCGCAGGCGATCGAGGCGGCCGGTGCAACGATCATCAATACGGGTATCGGCTGGCACGAGGCGCGCATTCCGACCATCGCGACGAAGGTGCCGCGCGCCGCTTACGCATGGGTCACGCGGCAGTTGATGGGCAAGGTCGGCATCCCGCTCGTCGCGACCAACCGGATCAACACGCCGGAAGTCGCGGAGCAGCTGCTGGCCGACGGTTATTGCGACATGGTGTCGATGGCGCGGCCGTTTCTCGCCGATGCCGCGTTCGTCCGCAAGGCGCGGGAAGGGCGCGCGGACGAAATCAACACGTGCATCGGCTGCAACCAGGCTTGCCTCGACCATACGTTCAGCGGCAGGATCACGTCGTGCCTCGTGAATCCGCGCGCGTGCCATGAAACCGAGCTCGTGATTCGCCCCGCGCAGCAGCGCAAGCGGATCGCCGTGGTCGGCGCCGGGCCGGCGGGCCTCGGCTTCGCAGTGACCGCGGCCGAGCGCGGTCATGCGGTGACGCTGTACGAAGCCGGCGCCGAGATCGGCGGCCAGTTCAACATCGCGAAGAAGGTGCCCGGCAAGGCAGAGTTCAACGAGACGCTGCGCTATTTCCGCCGCCAGATCGCACTGCGCGGCGTGACGCTCCACGTCAATACGCGGGCGACCGCCGAGATGCTGCTGCAAGGCGAATTCGACGAAATCGTGATCGCCACGGGCATCGTGCCGCGCATGCCGCCGATCGATGGTGTCGGGCATGCGAAGACGCTTGGCTACCTCGACGTGTTGCGCGACGACAAGGCCGTGGGCCGCAGCGTCGCGATCGTCGGTGCCGGCGGCGTCGGCTTCGACGTTGCGGAATATCTCGTTCATCGCGAAGACGGCGAACAGGGCGGCCCGGACCGCTTCTTCGCCGAGTGGGGTGTCGACCCGTCGTATGCGAACGCAGGCGGCTTGCGCCGTGCGCAGCCCGAACCGGCGGCGCGACACATCCATCTGCTGCAGCGCAAGGCTTCGAAGGTCGGCGATGGGCTCGGCAAGACCACTGGATGGATCCACCGCACCGCGCTGAAGGCGCGCGGTGTCGGGATGTCGTCGGCGGTGACCTACGGACGGATCGACGACGAGGGATTCCACGTGACGATCGACGGCGTCGAACAGACGCTGCCGGTGGACAACGTCGTGATCTGCGCGGGACAGGAACCGTTGCGCGAACTGGCGGCGCAACTGGAGGCGGCCGGGCGCAAGGTGCACGTGATCGGCGGCGCGTACGAAGCGGCCGAACTCGATGCGAAGCGCGCGATTCACCAGGGTACGACGCTTGCCGCCACCCTCTGAGGCTTGAGACTGATTCGCTTTTTTCCGCTCGACGATACTGGAGTCTTCGATGACGAACGCACCGCTGCATCTTCAACCCGCTGTCGCGCAATCGCTCGACAAGTGGCATGCGATGATCGAACGCAAGGATTTCGGCGCACTGGAATCGATCGTCCATCCGGACGCCGTGTTTCGTTCGCCGATGGCGTTCAAGCCCTACGGGCCGGCGCCCGCGCTGTTGCTGGCGCTGCGCACGGTCATCACGATCCTCGAGGATTTCACCTATCACCAGCAGTTCGTTGCCGACGACGGCAAGAGCGTGGTGCTGGAGTTCAGCGCGGCCGTCGGTGACAAGGCGCTGAAGGGGATCGACATGATCCGCTTCGACGACGAAGGGCGAATCGTCGAATTCGAGGTCATGATCCGGCCGTTCAATGCGCTGCAGGCGCTGGGCGCGGAAATGGGCGCGCGGCTCGGGCAGCAGTTGCCGACGTTCAAGATCGGCGGCTGAGCGTCGCATCGCCGGACGGCACTTCGACGCGTTCGATGCGCTTGTCGGACCAGCGCGCGGGACCCTGCGACGCGTCGACGAGCCGCGCTTCGAGCGCGTGCTTGCGCGGATCGTCCTCGTTGACGGCCTGCCCGCGACGTGGCGGATCAAGCGGCGCGCGCCGCGGGATTGAGCACGAAGTCGTACTCGAGCGTGTAGAACGGCGTGTCCATGCGCGATCCGTCCGGCGCGATGCCGGGCGCGTGCCGGACCCAGTCGGCGACGAGCGTCGACCGTACGCCGAACACCGCATCGGAGTCGAGATAGCGGTCGCCGTCGCGGAACACGTGCGTGATCAGCGTTTCGTAGCCGCGCGCCTCGATCATGAAGTGCAGGTGCGCGGGGCGCCACGGATGACGGCCGAGCGCGTCGAGCATCGCGCCGACGGGGCCGTCGTGCGGAATCGGATACGGCTCGGCGAGGATCGAGCGGAATGCGTAACGGCCGTCGGTGCCGGTGCGCAGCCGGCCGCGCGCGCGGTGCGTGACCGAGCCGTCGTCGGCCGGCAGTTGCACGTCGTAGTGCCCGTCCTCGTCGGCTTGCCAGACTTCCAGCGACGCGTGAGCGATCGGCATGCCGTCGATGCCGCGCACGTGGCCCGACACGAAACAGGGTTCGCCGCATGCGCCATTCGCGATGTCGTCGAACATACCGAATTCGCGGCTGCCTTCGACGTAGAACGGGCCGAATACGGTCGCTTCGGTACAGCCAGCCGGCTTCGCGTGATTTTGCGCGGTGACGAGGGTTGACAGCCCGAGCACGTCGGAAAGCAGGATGAATTCCTGACGCTTGTCGTCGGTGATGTGGCCGACGGCGGTCAGGAAGCCGATCGCGGCTTGCCATTCAGCCTCGGTGAGCTTCGTCTCCCGCGCAAACGCATGCAGGTGCTGGACGAGACTGGTCATGACCGTGCGCAACCGCTCGTCGCGACAGCCGGCGAGCGACGCGATCACCGCCTGCGTAATGGTGTCTTCGTCGAGATTGCGCATAGGGGGTGTCTCCTGATGTCGTTGGATGGCGCGCAGACGTAACATTAATTCTTCCTTGAATCGTAAAAAAGAGGGCTGGGAGGAGTTTTGTTCTCCGCCAGGTGGAAGAATCGAACCCATGGACAAGTGGACGCAGATCGAATTTTTCGTGCAGGTCGCCGAGCTGGGCAGCCTGTCGAAGGCCGCCGAGCGGCTCGGGATGTCGAGCGCGGCGGCGAGCCGCTGCCTGAACGCGCTGGAGGAACGGCTGGGGGCGCGGCTCGTCGAGCGCACCACGCGTCGCCTGTGGCTGACCGACGCCGGGCATGAATATCACCGGCGCTGCGTCGCGATCCTGATGGAACTGTCGGAGGCCGATGCGGCGGTCAACGAAGCGAGCGTCAACCCGGCCGGCACGCTGCGCGTGACCGCGTCGGTATCGTTCGCGTCGATCTATCTCGCACCCGCATTGCCGGAGTTTCACCGGCGCTATCCGAACCTGAACGTGCAGATCGTCGCGGCGAACCGTTATCCGGATTTCATCGAGGCCGGCATCGACGTGGCGATCCGCACGCGCGAGCATGAAGCGGATTCGGGCATCACCGTGCGCAAGCTCGCCGAGACGCGGCGCGTGCTGGCCGCGTCGCCCGGGTATCTGGCGAAGCACGGCGCGCCGGAGACACCCGATGCGCTGCGCGACCACCGGCTGCTGGTCTACAACCTCGCGAACGATCCGTACGTCCTGCATTTCCGCCAAGGCGCGAAGAAGCGGTCGGTCACGATCAAGAGCGTGCTCGATGCGAACGAAGGGCAGGTGATCCGCGCCGCGGCGCTTGCCGGGCTCGGCATCCTGATCCAGCCGCTCTACATCATTCACGACGATATCGTCGCGGGGAATCTGGTGCCGGTGCTCACCGACTGGCAACTGCCGGTGCTCACCGTCAACATCGCGTACCAGAGCCGCCGTCACCAGCCGGCGAAGATCCGCGTTTTCACCGAGTTCCTGATCGAGCGTTTCGAACGTCTCGGGCTCGCGCGCAAATGGAAGGAAGTCGGCCGCTGAGCGCAGGCGGGTGCGGCACCGTCGCGTATTTCTGCGTGTCACGAAGAACGGTTCTCCCGAGCGTCGTCTGTTCCGCCGCAGTCGTGCGCTTTGCGTGGCGTCGCCCCGGGCCTGTGATGCGCGGCTCGCGATGACGCGATAACAATCCGGCGTGGGGGCGACATGACGTTCGCATTGCGACGGGCACCATTGGCATTCCTGATCGACGGGGCATTCAGGTTCCGGCGTCGGCCACGGAGAACGGGCAGATCCGCTATCCGTTCGGCGTCGACACGGTGCCGAACGGGCTGCTTCCACCGCCCGGCAACACGCAGTACGTCAACTACGCGCGGTACTCGGCATCGAACCGGTTTGCCGGGCCGGATGGCGGTAGCGCGGCGCGCGACGTCCGTCGGCAGGGCGGCCGGCACAACCTGACAAATTCCCGACGAACCGAATTGATATATTGTATCATCTGATGTTTTGCGTTGCCGGCCGCCCGGGCTACCCGGTGTGGCCGCGCCGGCGACTCCAGACGAAGATCGATACGACGTGACGAACACCAGATTCAGCCCGGCGCGCGGGGAGCGGCACGCTGCCGCGCCGCGCCGGCAGGCTCGCGCGTGGCGCGCACGCGGCTGCACGACCCTGCTGGGTTGCGCGATGGCGACCTCCGGCGCGATGGCCGCCGAAGTGGCCGCACCCGCACCGGACGAGCGGCATGCGCTGCCGGCGATCAACGTCAGCGCGCAAGCCGCACCGGCCGACCTGCTGACGCAGCCGCTCGAGACGGGCTCGCGGCTCGGGCTCGCGAGCCTCGACACGCCCGCGAGCGTCGAGACGGTCACGGCCGCCACGATCGACGCGCGCGGCGATCGCACGGTGCTCGACGCGGTGACGCGCACCGCGGGGTTCTCGAGCGCGATGGCGCCCGGCAACGGCGGCACCGCATTGAGCGTGCGAGGTTTCAGCGGGCAGGAATCGGTGATGACGCTGCTGGACGGCGTGCGGCTGATGCCGGCCGCCGGCACGATCACGTTCCCATTCGATACGTGGTCGGTCGAGCGTATCGAGGTGCTGCGCGGCCCGGCGTCGGTGCTGTACGGCGAAGGGGCGATCGGCGGTGTCGTGAACGTGGTGCCGAAGCGGCCGCAGCGCATGCGCGAGACCACGCTGCAGGTCGGTGTGGGCCTCGACGGCGCGAAGCGCGCCGCGTTCGATACGACGGGGGCGCTCGGCTCGCAGCTGTCGTATCGCTTCTATGCGAGCGATGCGCGCGCGAACGGTCTCGCCGAGCGCGCCGATACGCATACGACGGCCGTTGGCGGCGCGCTGAAGTTCGACGTGAGCCCGAAGCTCACGCTGACGCTCGACTTCGATTACGGCCGCCAGATGCCGGCGACCTACTATGGCGTGCCGGCGCCGAACGGCGTGCTCGATCCGTCGCTGCGCAAGCTCAACTACAACGTCGCCGATGCGACGATGTCCTACTACGACCAGTGGACGCGCCTGTCGGCCCGCTACCGGCCGACGGCCGGCGTGACGATCGACAACCAGCTTTACTACCTGACGTCGAACCGCCATTGGCGCAATGCCGAATCGTATGCGCTCGATGCCGCGACGGGTCTCGTCACGCGGGCCGACTATCTCGACATCGGCCACCACCAGCGGCAGATCGGCGATCGGCTGAGCGCTCGCTTCGACGGCACGCTGTTCGGCCGTGCGAACCGCTTCGTCGTCGGCACGGAATTCAACCAGATCACGTTCAGCGGTACCAACAATTCGCCGTATGGCGGTGAATCCACGGTGCCCGCGCACGGCTTCGATCCCGGCGTGTTCACGAGCCCCGACCCGACGGTGCCGCAGTTCAGCACGCGGGCGCGGCAGGCCGCGGTGTTCGCCGAGAACCGGCTCGAAGTGTTGCCGCGGCTTGCGTGGGTGAGCGGCCTGCGCTACGACCACATCGCGTTCAGTCGCGAGCAGGCCGCGACCGGAGCGGGCTTCGACAAGCGTTTCGCGAACGTCGGCTGGCGCACGGGCTTCGTGTTCGACGTTGCGCCGACGCTCAGCGCGTATGCGCAGTACACGACGGGCGCGGAGGGCCTCGGCTCGCTCGTGACGCTGTCCGCGTCGCAGGCAAGCTATCGGCTCGCGACCGGCGAGCAGTGGGAGGCGGGGCTCAAGCAGACGCTGCTCGACGGCCGCGCATACTGGACGTTCGCCGTGTACGACATCACGAAGCGCAACCTGCTCAGCACCGATCCGTTCAATCCGGCGCTGCGCCAGCAGGTCGGGCGGCAATCGTCGCGCGGCATCGAGCTGACCGGTGGCGCGCGGTTACCGCACGGCTGGACGGTCGATGCGAACGTCGCGCTGCTGCGTGCACGCTACGACGCGTTCAACCAGACGACCGGCGGCGCAACGGTGTCGCGGGCCGGCAATGCGCCGGCCAACGTGCCGCAGCAGACGGCGAACCTCTGGCTCGGCTGGGCGTTTGCCGAGCGCTGGCAGGCGAATGCGGGCGTGCGCTACGTCGGCGCGACGTACGGCGACGACGCGAACCGCGTGCAGGTGCCGTCCTACACAGTGTTCGATGCGTCGCTGCGCTGGCAGCCGACGTCGCGCACCGAGCTGGCGTTGTACCTGCGCAATCTCGCGAACCGCACGTATGCGGTGACGACGTCGAACGGCGGCGAGCAATGGCTGCTCGGCCCGTCGCGGTCGGCGGAGCTCGTCGCCACGATGCGCTTCTGATGCGGCGCGGCGAGCCTCCCGTGGCGCACATGCTCGACATCGAGCGCGTGAGCTGGTCTCCCGGCGGCGCGATCACCGTGCTCGATTCGGTGACGCTGAGCGTGGCCGAAGGCGAGTTCGTCGGGCTGGTCGGCCCGAACGGCAGCGGCAAGACGAGCCTGCTGCGCTGCGTGTTCCGTTACGCGCGGCCCGATGCCGGCCGCGTCGCGCTCGATGCGCAGGATGTGTGGCGCATGCGGCCACGCGCGGTTGCGCAGCGCATCGCGGTGCTGCAGCAGGAGACGCCCGACGATTTCGGGCTGACGGTCGACGAACTGGTCGGCATGGGGCGTACGCCGCATCAGCGGCCGTTCGACGCGGAGACCGCGGACGATTGCCGGATCGTCGAATCCGCATTGCACGACGTCGGCCTCGTCGAGCGCCGTGCGCAACGCTTCGCGTCGCTGTCGGGCGGCGAGAAGCAGCGCGCGCTGCTGGCCCGCGCGCTCGCGCAGCAGCCTGAATTGCTGCTGCTCGACGAGCCGACCAACCATCTCGACCTGCGCCATCAGCTCGAACTGCTCGCGCACGTGCGGCGCCTCGGCATCGCGACGCTCGCCACGATTCACGACCTCAATCTCGCGGCCGCGTATTGCGACCGGCTCCACGTGCTCGCGCACGGCAGGGTCGTCGAATCGGGCGTGCCGGCCGACGTGCTGACCGAAGCGCTGCTGCGCGACGTGTTCGGCGTCGCCGCGCTCGTCGATCGCCATCCCGTCACGGGCCGGCCGCGCATCACGCCGCTTCATCCGGAATGACCGCCATGCCGTTTCCTGTCTTGTCCTCCGCTTTGTCATCCCTGTCCCGCCGGCTGCTTGCCGCGACCGTGCTCGGCTGCGCGGCCGCGCATGCGGGGGCCTATCCCGTCACCGTGCGCAGTTGCGATCGCGACGTGACGTTCGAGCGCGCGCCGACGCGTGCGGTAAGCAACGACGTGAACCTGACCGAGATGATGCTCGTGCTCGGCCTGAAGGACCGGCTCGTCGGCTACACCGGGATCGGCGGCTGGAAGACGGGCACCGCGCGCGTGCGCGATGCGCTGCGCGGCGTGCCCGAACTGGCAAGCCGGTATCCGTCGCTCGAGGTGCTGGCGGCCGCGCGCGCCGACTTCTATCTCGCGGGCTGGAACTACGGGATGCATGTCGGCGGCCCGGTGACGCCCGCGACGCTCGCGCCATTCGGCATCCGTACCTACGAGCTGACCGAATCATGCTCGCACGTGATGAAACAGTCGGCGGCCTCGTTCGACGACGTGTTCCGCGACCTGACCAATCTCGGCCGGATCTTCGGTGTCGACGCGCGCGCCGCGCAGGTCGTCGCCGCGATGCGTACGCGTCTCGCGACGGTGTCGCGCACGATCGGGCGCCCGCAGCCGCTGCGCGTGTTCGTGTACGACAGCGGCACCGACAAGCCGATGACGGCCGGCGCTCTCGCGATGCCGACCGCGTTGCTGTCGGCGGCCGGGGCGCGCAACGTGATGGCCGACCTGCCGCGCAGCTGGACGCAGGTGAGCTGGGAAAGCGTGGTAGCGCGCGATCCGCAGGTGATCGTGATCGTCGACTATTCGGCCGTGACGGCCGCGCAGAAGCAGCAGTTCCTGCTGAGCCAGCCGTCGCTCGCGCGCGTGGCCGCGATCCGCGACCGGCGCTTCATCGTGATTCCTTACGACGCGGCGACGCCGGGCCCCGAGAACGTCGCGGCCGTCGAGACGCTGGCGCGCGCGTTGTATCCGGCCGCGTTCGCCGGGCCGGCGCGATGAGCGTGCGCGTGCCTGCATCGCGGCCCGACATGCGCGTGGTGCTGCCGACGCTGGCGCTGCTGCTGGTCGTGTCGATCGTCGCGTCGGCCGCGTTCGGCCCGGCGCCGATTGCGATGCCGGCTGCGGTGCGGATCGTCGCCGCGCACATCGTGTCGGCGTTCGGCGAGACTGGTGCGTTCGCGGCGGGGGCGGGCGACGACAGCATCGTCTGGCTGATCCGGATGCCGCGCGCGCTACTGGCCGCGACCGTCGGCGCGACGCTGGCGGCGGTCGGCGTGGCGCTGCAGGCCGCGACCGCGAACCGCCTGGCCGATCCGCACCTGCTCGGCGTGAGCGCGGGCGCGATGCTTGGCGCTGTCGCGGTCACCGTGATGACCGGTGCGGCATTCGGCCCGTTCACGCTGTCGGCTGCCGCGTTCGCGGGCGCGCTCGCGGCGACCGCTTGCGTCGTTGCGCTCGCTTACCGGCATGGCCGGCTCGAATCGGATCGGCTGCTGCTCGCCGGCGTATCGGTGTCGTTCATGATGGCCGCGTTCGGCAACCTGCTGCTGTATCTCGGCGACCAGCGCGCGGCGTCGTCGGTGCTGTTCTGGATGCTCGGCGGCGTCGGGCTCGCGCGCTGGGACCTGTTGCCGGTGCCGGCCGTATGCGCGGCGCTCGCGGGCGGTGCGTTGTACGCGCGCCGGCGCGAACTGAATGCGCTGATGTCGGGCGATGTTGCCGCGGCTGCGCTCGGCGTGCCGAGCGCGCGGATGCGGCGCGAGGTGTTCGTCGTCGCGTCGTTCGCGACCGGCGCGATGGTGGCGGTGAGCGGGGCGATCGGCTTCGTCGGGCTCGTGACGCCGCATCTGTGCCGTCGCGTCGTCGGCGCCGAGCACGGCAGGCTGCTGCCGGTGGCCGCGCTGACGGGGGCGATTCTGCTCGTTTGGGCCGATGTGGCCGCCCGCACGCTCGCAGCGCCGGAGGATCTGCCGATCGGAATCGTGACCGCGATGTTCGGCAGCCTGTTCTTCGTCGCGCTGCTGCGCCGCCGCTGAGCGGCGCGCACGCACCGGCGGCAGGCGGTCAGGCGAAGGCGTCCGGGGCGCCTGCCGTGCGCTTCATCGCCGCGGAACGGCCATGTCGGCGCTGCCGCCGCACGCGTCGGTGCGCGTGAGGGTGTCCGGCAGATCGAGCAGATTGTCCGGCAGCGTTAGCGCGGGCAGGGTGATCACGAAGCGGGCGCCGCCAAGCGGCGAATCCTCGAGCCGCACGTCGCCCCCATGCACCAGCGCGACGCGCCGCACGATCGCGAGCCCGAGCCCGAAGCCGCCGGTCTGCCGGTCGCGGCTGGAGTCGAGCCGCTGGAACGGCTCGAATACGCGGGCGCGTTCGGCGGCCGGAATACCGGGGCCATCGTCATCGACGCTCAGCACGAGCGCGCCGGACGCGTTGCGTTCTGCGGCGAGCAGCACCGTGCGCGACGCGTAGCGCGCGCCGTTGCGGATCAGGTTCAGCAACGCGCGGGCGACCAGCTTCGGATCGCACACGTGGGTCGCCGGTGCGCCGCGCGCCGACACGTCGAGCGTGATGCCGCGATCGACGATGTCGTTCGCGACGTTGCCGGCGACGCTGTCGATCAGCGCATCGACGACGACTTCCATCGGCGCGAGCTGGCTCGCGCCCTGTTCGAGCCGGCCGATCGTCAGCAGCTCGGTCACGAGTTCGTCGAGTTCGCGCACGTCGCGCCGCAGCGCGTCGCGGCGTTCGCGCATGCGGCCCGTTTCGTCGGGTTCCGCGAGCAGCGCGAGCCCGAATTCGAGCCGCGCGAGCGGCGTCTTCAGTTCGTGCGAGATGCCGTGCATCATTTCGCGCTGCTGCTTGATCGACGCCTCGATGCGTTCGGCCATGTCGTTGAACTGCTGCGACAGCTCGTAGATGTTCGACCGGCCCGACAGCTTCACGCGCGTCGACAGGTTGCCCGCGCCGAACGCGCGCGCGGCCTCCTGCAGCCGGCGCAGGTCGCGCCAGTGATACGAGGTCCACAGCGCGACGGCGAACAGCGCCGCGAACGCGATTACCAGGTACGCATAGATCTTGATGTCGAGGTCGGCGGGCTCGATTGGGCGCGCATGGAGCACGGAGCCGTCCGCGAGCGGCATGTAGTAGTTCCTGCCGTCGTAGCTGATCGCGATCTTGCCGGCGTCGAGGTCGCGCAGCGGCGCGCCGCTCAGTTGCGCACGGGCGTCGGCCATCGTCACGAAACCGAATCGTTCGTTGCCGTGTTGCGCGAGTTCGCGCAGCGCGAGCATGCGCTGCGCGCCCGGATGGCGTTCGAGGTAGTCGTTCAGCACGAACGCGTAGGTGGTCAGCGAATCGCGCTGCGCCTGTGCCGCGCGCTCGTAGAAAATCCTGTCGAACGAGAGTTGAATGAACACGATCGAGGCGGCGCCGCACAGGATCACGATGAGGTAAAGCTTGATCAGCGGGCGCAGCATTTACTCGTCCCAGGCGGAAGGGCTGAACAGGTAGCCGCGGCCCCAGATCGTCTTGATCCGGTGCGGCTCCGACGAAACGTCCTCGAAGCGGCGACGCAGCTTCGAGATGCCAAAAACTTTTTGGGGTGATCTACAGCCACCGCCGAGAACAATATTCTCAAGCCGTGGCTGTAAATCACCTCCTTTCTCTTTAAAAATCATGGACTTAGC
>NZ_CADFDU010000023.1 GCF_902833045.1 Burkholderia sp. BCC0322 | reverse complement strand
TCAGGACGTCGCGCAGACGGTGCTGTTCCTGTCGGCCTTCCCGAGCGCCGCGCTCACGGGCCAGTCGTTCATCGTCAGCCACGGCTGGTTCATGCAGTGATGCGGGGGCGGGCGGGGTAGCTGCCCGCCGGCGAATGGCATAAAAAAACGCACTCCGTAGAGTGCGTTTTCATTTTGGCGGGGCGGGGCCGATGACGGCTGCCGCCTGCTCAAGCCGCGTTACTTCAGGACGGCCGCGATTGCATTGGCGACTGCGTCGAGGTTGCGCGTGTTCAGTGCTGCAACGCAGATCCGGCCCGTGCCGACCGCATAGATGCCGAACTCTTCGCGCAGGCGATCGACTTGCGCCGAGGTCAGGCCCGAATACGAGAACATCCCGCGCTGTGCGTTGATGAAGCTGAAGTCGCGATCGACGCCGCTAGCCTTCAGGCGCTCGACGAGACCGTTGCGCATCGCGCGGATGCGATCGCGCATTTCACCGAGTTCCTGCACCCACGAAGCGTGCAGTTCCGGCGATGCGAGCACCGCTGCGACCACGGCGCCGCCATGGGTCGGCGGGTTCGAGTAGTTCGTGCGGATCACGCGCTTCAGTTGCGACAGCACGCGCGTCGCTTCTTCCTTGCTCGACGTAATGATCGACAGTGCGCCGACGCGCTCGCCGTACAGCGAGAACGACTTCGAGAACGACGACGACACGAATGCGTTCAGGTCGGCCGCGGCGAACAGGCGCACGGCCGCAGCATCGGCCTCGATGTTCTCGCCGAAGCCCTGGTAGGCCATGTCGAGGAACGGCACGAGGTTGCGCGCCTTCACGACGTCGACGACCTGTTGCCATTGCGCTTCGGTCAGGTCCACGCCGGTCGGGTTGTGGCAGCACGCGTGCAGCACGACGACCGTACCTGCCGCATAGCCGTTCAATGCCGACAGCATGCCTTCGAAGTTCACGCCGTTGGTGGCAGCGTCGTAATACGGGTACGCAACGACTTCGAAGCCGGCTGCTTCGAACAGCGCGCGATGGTTTTCCCAGCTCGGATCGCTGATCGCGACCTTCACGTTCGGGTTCACGGTGCGCAGGAAATCGGCGCCGATCTTCAGCGCGCCCGTGCCGCCCAGTGCCTGGGCCGTGACCACGCGACCTGCCGCGATCAGCGGCGAGTCGTTGCCGAGCAGCAGTTTCTGCACGGCCGCATCGTAGGCAGCGATGCCGTCGATCGGCAGGTAGCCGCGGGGCAGGCCGGCCTCGACACGCACCTTCTCTGCTTCGCGAACCGCGCGCAGCAGCGGAATCTTGCCTTCTTCGTTCGTGTACACACCGACGCCGAGATTGACCTTGGTCGGACGCGTATCGGCGTTGAAGGCTTCGTTCAGGCCCAGGATCGGGTCGCGGGGAGCAAGCTGGACAGCGGAGAAGAGCGACATGATGATTCGGCAGTAGTGAAAAGAGGGTCAGGCTTTCAACGAGCGGGGCGGGCGCGGCGGACCGCGTGCGGGCAGGCACGACGCCGGAAAGCGCAGCAGCCTGACATTGTAGCGAATTCGTGCAGGCGGGGGCGACGAATCGGCGGCGAAATTCGGCGGCAAATCGAGATGCCGTGCGGCCACCGCTCGTCAGGAGCCGACAGCAGTTCGCGAGGCCGCGAAGCGCTAGAATGCTTTCTTTGCCCTCGCTCCGGCCGCATTCCATGTCCGAACATAAAGCCGAAACCGGCGACGCGCTCGACGAATCGAAATTCGTGACCTTCGAAGGGTCGCCGTTCCAGCTGTATCAACCGTATCCGCCCGCAGGCGATCAGCCGACCGCGATAGAGACGCTCGTCGAAGGGGTCGAGGATGGTCTCTCGTTCCAGACGCTCCTCGGTGTGACGGGCTCGGGCAAGACCTTCACGATGGCGAACACGATCGCGCGGCTCGGCCGCCCGGCGATCGTGTTCGCGCCGAACAAGACGCTTGCCGCGCAGCTCTATTCGGAATTTCGCGAGTTCTTCCCGCGCAATGCGGTCGAATATTTCGTGTCGTACTACGACTATTACCAGCCTGAAGCGTACGTGCCGCAGCGCGACCTGTTCATCGAAAAGGACTCGTCGATCAACGAGCACATCGAGCAGATGCGGCTGTCGGCGACGAAGAGCCTGATGGAGCGCCGCGACGTCGTGATCGTCGCGACGGTGTCGGCGATCTACGGTATCGGCAACCCGTCCGAATACCACCAGATGATCCTGACGCTGCGCGCCGGAGACAAGCTCGGCCAGCGTGACGTGATCGCGCGGCTGATCGCGATGCAGTACACGCGCAACGAGCAGGATTTCCAACGCGGCACGTTCCGCGTGCGCGGCGACACGATCGACATCTTCCCGGCCGAACACGCGGAGCTGGCCGTGCGCGTCGAACTGTTCGACGACGAGGTGGAGACGCTGCAGCTGTTCGACCCGCTGACGGGGCGCGTGCGGCAGAAGATCCCGCGCTTCACCGTGTATCCGTCGTCGCACTACGTGACGCCGCGTGACACCGTGATGCGCGCGGTCGAGACGATCAAGGACGAATTGCGCGAACGCCTCGAGTTCTTCCACCGCGACGGCAAGCTCGTCGAGGCGCAGCGCCTCGAGCAGCGTACGCGCTTCGACCTCGAGATGCTGCAGGAGCTCGGCTTCTGCAAGGGCATCGAGAACTACTCGCGGCATTTCTCGGGCGCGGCGCCTGGCGATCCGCCGCCGACCCTCGTCGACTACCTGCCGCCCGATGCGCTGATGCTGCTCGACGAATCGCACGTACTGATCGGCCAGTTGAACGGCATGTACAACGGCGATCGCGCGCGCAAGGAAAACCTCGTCAACTACGGGTTCCGGTTGCCGTCGGCGCTGGACAACCGGCCGCTCAAGTTTCCGGAGTTCGAACGCAAGATGCGCCAGGTCGTGTTCGTGTCGGCCACGCCGGCAGACTACGAGAAGCGCGTGACCGGGCAGATCGCCGAACAGGTCGTGCGGCCGACGGGCCTCGTCGATCCGGAAATCGAAGTGCGGCCGGCGAGCTCGCAGGTCGACGACGTGCTGGCCGAGATCAACGCGCGCGTGAAGGCCGAGGAGCGCGTGCTGATCACCGTGCTGACGAAGCGCATGGCCGAGCAGCTCACCGAGTTTCTCGCCGATCACGGGGTCAAGGTGCGTTACCTGCACAGCGACATCGACACGGTCGAGCGCGTCGAGATCATCCGCGACCTGCGGCTCGGCACGTTCGACGTGCTGGTCGGGATCAACCTGCTGCGGGAAGGGCTCGACATTCCCGAGGTGTCGCTCGTCGCGATCCTCGACGCGGACAAGGAAGGCTTCCTGCGCGCGGAGCGCTCGCTGATCCAGACGATCGGCCGCGCGGCGCGGAACGTGAACGGCAAGGCGATCCTCTACGCGGACAACATGACCGAGTCGATGAAGCGTGCGATCGGCGAGACCGAGCGGCGCCGTGCGAAGCAGATCGCGCACAACGAGAAGATGGGCATCACGCCGCGCGGTGTCGTGAAGCGCATCAAGGACATCATCGACGGCGTCTACAACGCGGACGAGGCACGCGCCGAGCTGAAAGAAGCGCAGCAGCGCGCGAAATTCGAGGACATGTCGGAAAAGCAGCTCGCCAAGGAAATCAAGCGCCTCGAGAAGCAGATGGCCGACTACGCGAAGAACCTCGAGTTCGAGAAGGCCGCCGCGACCCGCGACCAACTTGCGCTGCTGCGTGAGCGCGTGTTCGGTGCGAACGTCGGCGATCACGTCAACGGCGGCCGGTAAATCTTTCCAAGCGTCACCTAGCCCCTGCGGTAGGGAGCCTGTAAGCCTTGTCGGATCAGGGGTTTACACGGCTCGCCGTTTGTTCCGAAACAGGTTCGGTGCTAAACTTCGCAATTATTGAGAATTGTTCGCATTAACGTTCTTCGTCGCGTTAGTGTTTCAGTGGGCCGGCCTGGCGGTCGGTTCACATGGTTCCAGATCAAATAACAAGGAGTGTCCATGTTGGGTTCTTCGTTCATCCGCACGACGGTTGCGGTAGCGGCGGCGCTTGCCGCGATGTCGGCCTCGGCTGCCGAATATCCGATCGGCAAGCAGCAGATCCAGGGCGGCATGGAAATCGGCGCGGTGTACCTGCAGCCGATCACGATGGATCCGGAAGGGATGATGCGCAAGGCGTCGGATTCCGACATCCACCTCGAGGCCGACATCCATGCGGTCAAGAACAACCCGACGGGTTTCGCGGAAGGCGACTGGATGCCGTACCTGCAGGTCACGTACAAGCTGACGAAGCAGGGCGACACGAAGTGGAAGGCGGAAGGCGACCTGATGGGCATGGTCGCGAGCGACGGCCCGCACTACGGCGACAACGTGAAGCTGAACGGCCCGGGCAAGTACCACCTGACGATGGTCGTCAAGCCGCCGATGCAGACGGGCCATATGGCGTTCGGCCGTCACATCGACAAGGAAACGGGCGTGGGCGCATGGTTCAAGCCCATTACCCTCGAGTACGACTTCCCGTTCGCCGGTATCGGCAAGAAGGGCGGTTACTGATCGGTGGCATCACGGACGGCGTGCCGTCGGCGTAGAGAACCCAGAATGAAAATTCCCCAGAAAATCGTTGCCGCAGCTGCTGCGTTGTGGCTTGCCGGCGCAGCGTACGCTGCCGATCTGCCGACGTTCAAGCTCGAGATGGCGGACGGCAAGCTGAATCCCGCCCGCATCGAAGTGCCGGCCGGCCAGCGTTTCAAGATCGAGATCAAGAACACCGGCAAGGGCGCCGCCGAATTCGAGAGCGTGCAACTGCGCAAGGAGAAGGTGCTCGCGCCGGGCGCCGATTCGTTCGTGGTCGTCGCACCGTTGTCGCCGGGCGAATACAAGTTTTTCGACGATTTCCACCAGCAGGCGCAGGGCGTAATCGTCGCGAAGTAACGCGTTTTATCTGCGCGCGGGCACACCTGCCCGGTGTACCGCGCGTCAGGAGATATCGATGGGTCAGATCTTGTTCATCGTCTGGCGGGAGAGCGTCGAAGCGCTGCTCGTCGTCGGCATTCTCTATGCATGGCTGAAAAACGGTGACGACGATGCGCGCCGCGGCCTGCCTTTCCTCTGGACCGGCGTCGGTGTCGGCCTGTTGATGGCCGTCGGCCTCGGTGCCGCACTGGTCGGTTTCACCGAAGTGCTGTCCGGCGACGCGCAGGACTACTTCCAGACCGCCATGGTGCTGATCGCATGCGTGCTGATCGTGCAGATGGTGCTTTGGATGCGCCGGCACGGCCGCACGCTGAAGCGCGACATGGAGCAATCGCTGCAGCAGAGCACGCGCGATTCGAACTGGTGGGGCGTCGCGGTGCTGGTCGCGCTCGCGATCGCGCGCGAAGGCAGCGAGACGGTGATCTTCCTGTACGGTCTCGGTTTTGGCCAATCGGGCCACGTCGACGGCAGCCAGATGCTCGCGGTCGTGATCGGCCTCGGTCTTGCATTCTTCACGTTCTATCTGCTGCAGCTCGGCGGCAAGTACTTCTCGTGGCGGCATTTTTTCCGCGTCACCGAAGTGATGCTGCTGTTCCTCGGCGCGGGCCTGTTCCAGACCGGCGTCGACAAGTTGATCGACAAGGAAATCCTGCCGCTCGGCATTTCGCAGGTGTGGGACACGTCCGCGATCCTCGATGATTCGGGCACGTTCGGCTCGCTCGTCGCGACGCTGACCGGCTATCGTGCGCACCCGGCACTGACCAACCTGGTTGCCTATGCCGTGTACTGGGCGGTGGTCTGGCTGCTGATGAAGCGCGCGAGCCGTCGTCCGGCCGTCGCGGCAGGTCACGCGGCATGAGTGTTGTCGCCGCAGGCAAGCAGGGCTGGCTCGCGCAGGCCGGCCAGTGGATGCAGCGGCACGGCACGCTGATCCGCGGCATCCAGTGGGCCGTCGTCGCCGTCTATGCGTTCCTGATCATCGTGCCGGCGGTGTTGCCGCTGCCGGATGATTCCGCACACCTGTGGAGCAACCTCACGCTGATCGCGCAGTTCACGTTCTGGGGCATCTGGTGGCCGTTCGTGCTGCTGTCGATGGTGATGCTCGGCCGCGTCTGGTGCGGCGTGCTGTGCCCGGAAGGGGCGCTCACCGAATTCGCGAGCAAGTTCGGCCGCGGCGGCCCGATTCCGCGCTGGATACGGTGGGGCGGCTGGCCGTTTGTCGCGTTCGGGCTCACGACGATCTACGGGCAGATGGTGAGCGTGTACCAGTACCCGCTCGCGGTGCTGTTCGTGCTCGGCGGCTCGACTGTCGGCGCGATCGTGATCGGCGTGCTGTACGGCCGCGAGAAGCGCGTGTGGTGCAAGTACCTGTGCCCGGTCAACGGCGTGTTCGGGCTGCTCGCGCGGCTGGCGCCGATGCGCTACAAGGTCGACGAGGATGCATGGCGCCGTTCGTACAAGAACGGCGAGCATGGCCATCGCGTGATTCCAATCAACTGCGCGCCGCTCGTGCCGTTGCGTAACATGAAGGGCGCGGCGGACTGCCACATGTGCGGCCGCTGCAGCGGGCATCGCGATGCGATCTCGCTGTCGTTGCGCTCGCCGTCCGACGAAGTCGTGAACCTCGGCGCGCAGCAGGCGAACCCGTGGGACACCGCGCTGATCCTGTACGGCCTGCTCGGCGTCGCGATCGGTGCGTTCCACTGGACCGTCAGCCCGTGGTTCGTGCAGATCAAGCAATGGCTCGCGGGCTGGCTGATCGACCATGACATCACGTGGCCGCTCGAGACCAATGCGCCGTGGTTCCTGCTCACGCACTACCCGGATCGCAACGACGTGTTCTCCTGGCTCGACGGGGGGCTGGTCGTCAGCTACATCGTCGGCACGGGGCTCGTGTACGGCACGGCGCTGCTGATGCTGCTGGCTGGCGCCACGCTGATGCTCGGTCGCTTCGATCGCGTGCGGCTGCATCATCTTGCGCAGGCGTTGATCCCGATCGCGGGGGCGGGCGTATTTCTTGGCCTGTCGGCCACGACACTGTCGCTGCTGCGTGCCGAGCATGTGCCGCTCGGCTGGGCGACCGATGTGCGCATCGCGATCCTGGTCGGCGCCAACGCATGGAGTGCGTGGCTCGCGTGGAACGTGACAGGGCGCTATGCGGCCTGGCCGCGCCGGCTTGCGGCGTTCGCATGGTTCGCCGTCGGGCTTGCCGTCATCGACAGCGCATGGTGGTTGATGTTCTGGGGTTTCTAAGCGGATCGCGTGCCGCTGCGGCGGTCAGGCATCGTGCGGTAACGAAGCTGGGCGGCGTGCTTCACGCATTGGCTGCCCAAACAAAAAAGCGACACGTCGAAGGACGTGTCGCTTTTTTTCTTCCTTGTGCGAGAACCAAAAAAGTGGCTTGGCTTGCTGCAACGGCTGCTTGAGTGTGTTTGCACGAAGGGGTCTAGATCTCGCGTGCAAGCCGTTACGCTGGCTACTGCCCAACACCTCTCAGGGAGGTGGTCCCCACAATACTCTGTCGTTACTTCGTCAGGATCAGTTTGCCCAGCCGAGTGGCGCGCAACTGATAGGTCTCTCCGTTGTGCGCGATGCTGACGTGGCTTTGGCCTTGCAGCAGCGTATCGCTGCTGACGACCCGCGTGCCTGCATCGCGGTGGCCGGCGGGCTTCGCCGGCGTGGTGACCGCTGCCGTCTTCTGACGGCTGCTGCCTGCGTTGCCGGTCGTGCGGCGCAAAGTCAGCGTGGTCGGGCGCATGGTGTCGGTCATTCGGTTGATCGGTGACTGTCGATACGATGGAATGAATTCTAAATGATAACTATTCCCATTTACAAAAACTCTTTATCGATCGAGAGGGCGAATCTGATAGCTTGAATCAAAGAGGCGGCCTGCGGGCCGCCATCGGGTTCAGTGCAGCGGATCGGGGTCCTTGCGGCCCTGCGCGTATTCGCGGATCAGGCGGACCGTGTCGATATCCGACGTACGGTATGCCTCCTTGACGATCCCGTGTGTCTGACGAGCGTCTTCGCTGTCGTCCGTGACGACCAGCGTCGTGCGGTATTCGAAACGCAGGAACAGCTCGTGGTCGTCACGTTCCTCGATCGTCATCGTCAGCGAGCCGCCGATCTCGCCGTCGGCGGCGCGGATGTCGTAGCGGACCTGCTGGTTCGGTGTGAACGTGACGTGGTCGCGCACGGTCGCGTGACCGTAGTGCAGTTCACGTTCGAGCGTCGTGTCCGTCCGTTCGTGGACGACGCAGCTGTCGAGGCCGAGCACGAACAGTTGCGGCTGTTCTGCGCGCAGCACGAGACCTTCCCAGAGCTGTTCGCGGGTGAGGGGCGGCACGGCCGGATCGTCGGAATTGATCTGGATCAGATGTTCGAAGTTCAAGGGGACGGGTTCCTTCTGGTGGCAGGCGGCCACGTGGTTCGAGAAGTCAATTGTGACGCAAAACGGGCGGTTTCGCGGCACCTGCGCGCCCGTCCATGCGTCAGGCTTCGATGCGGCCCATGCGACCGGTCTGGTAGTCGACGACCGCTTGCCGAATCTCTTCCTCGGTATTCATCACGAAAGGGCCGTAGCGGACGATCGGCTCGTTGAGCGGGACGCCGCCGATCAGCAGCAGGTCGAGCGGCATGTCGCCGGCGGCGAACGTGACCGTGTCGCCGTCGTCGCGGTACACGACCATGTGTCGTGCGTCGACAGCCTGTCTGGCGGGCCCGTAGAGGCCCGTTCCGTCGATCGGATAGGCAAACACGCGATAGCCTGCGGGGACGGTCTGCGTGACCGTTGCACCGGGCTGCAGCGTGAAATGCTGGTAGAGGATCGGCGTGCGCGTTTCGATCGTGGCGCGTACGCCGAACGCTTCGCCGGCGATCACGCGTACGCGTGCACGGCCGTCCGGCGACGTCGCGCTCGGGATACGGTCGGCAGGGATCTCCTGGTAGCGCGGCGCGATCAGCTTGTCACGGCGCGGCAGGTTGACCCACAGCTGGAAGCCGTGGGAGCGGCCGCCCGCCTTCGCGAATTCAGGATCCGGCATCTCGCTGTGCACGACGCCGGCGCCCGCCGTCATCCATTGCACGTCGCCCGGGCCGAGCGCGCCGGCATGGCCGGACGAGTCGCGATGACGGAAGCGCCCGTCGAGTACGTAGGTCACGGTCTCGAAGCCGCGATGCGGATGGTCGGGGGCGCCCTTGGCTTCGCCGGGTGCGTAGTCGACGGGGCCCATTTCGTCGAGCAGCAGGAACGGGTCGAAATCCATCAGCAGCCGGGTCGGGAACGGGCGATGAACCACGAAGCCGCCGCCTTCGGTCGTGCGAAGCGCGGGGTAAGTGCGGTCAAGCGAGCGAGCGGTTGTCATGCGGATACCCTCGAAATGATCGGAATAGCGTTATTTTTGAAACACAGCGCTATTATATTGGGCGTTTTACCGGTCGATTCGCGACGGTTCGCAATAGATTGTTCTGAAAATGGAACGATGAGATGACTATCGATGCACATAACCTGAACGACCTCATGTACTTTTCGCAGGTCGTCGAACATGGTGGGTTCTCGGCTGCGGAGCGCGTGCTGGGCATCTCGAAATCGCGCCTGTCGCGGCGCCTGACCGAACTCGAGGCGGCGCTCGGCGTGCGCCTGCTGCAGCGCTCCACACGCAAGCTCGCGCTGACCGAGGCGGGGGAGCTGTTCTACCAGCATTGCCAGGCGATGCTGGCCGAAGCACAGGCGGCAATGAACGCTGTCCAGCAGTTGCGCTCGTCGCCGCGCGGTTCGGTGCGCGTCAGCGTGCCCGTGACGCTGTCGCAGACGATGCTGTCGCGCATCCTGCCCGAATTCCTGCGTCGCTATCCCGAGGTGAAGGTGCACGTCCGCGTGACGAATCGCGTGATCGACCTGTTCGAGGATTCGATCGACGTCGCGCTGCGCGTGCGCTCGGAGCCGCCGCAGAACGCGAATATCGTCGTGCGGCCGCTGTGGCGTACCGAGCAGATGCTGGTTGGCGCGCCGAGCCTGCTGAGCCAGAATGCGCCGCCGCTGGTACCGGACGACCTGAGCGGATTCGAGACACTCGATACGCCGAGCGTCGACGGGCGGCACGTGTTCAACCTGATCGCGCCGGACGGTACGCGCCACGTGCACGAGCACGACCCGCGGCTCGTGACGGCCGACCTGATGACGATCCGTGAAGCCGTGCTCGATGGCCTCGGCATCGCGGCGCTGCCGGAGATGATGTACGGCAACGCGCTGCGTGCGGGGCAGCTGTCGCCGGTGATGCCGGGCTGGACGCTGCCGGTGCCGCAACTGTATGCGGTGTTCGTGTCGCGGCAGGGGATGCCGCCCGCGGTGCGTGCGTTCGTCGACTATCTGGTCGAGAAGCTCGATCACGGCGCCTACAAGGAACCGGGGTGCCCGGAACGAGCGAAGAAGGAAGCGGCGGCCGATGTTTCGGCGACCTGAACACGACGCGCACGGCGAGGCAAATTTGTTTTGTCATTGAAGCGTCGCCTGCAATCGCAAGTTTCAATCGCCGGAACCTTGAATGCGCGTGCACACGGGCCTATATTGAAATCCCATTTCGTGAAGGAAGTTCTGAGCGAAATCAGGTGGCCGCATATATTGTGAGCCAGATAGGGCAGAACGCGCAGTCCGTGCAGACCACGGCAGAGTCGCATTTGCGTTGCTCGAGGCGCAACCGATACCGCCAAAGAGCCCGCCGCCCGAAGGCGCCCGCGTGCGCATGAAAAAAGGCCTTCATCTGGCGATGAAGGCCTTTTACTTTGTGTGCGGCCGGCGAGGTGCGGCCGGCGAGGTGCGGCCGGCGTGTCGGATAGCGCGTGCGTTACTTCGCTTTCGCGGTCGGCTCCGTCACGAAGCCGAGCTTCGTCAGGCCGCCTGCCTGTGCATCCGACATCACTTCCGCGACGTGTTCGTACGCGACCTTGCGGTCCGCGCGCAGGTGCAACTCCGGTTGCGGCGTGCGTTTTGCCGCTTCCGCGATGCGTTCCTGCAATTGTTCGCGCGTGACCGTGTGGTCGTCCCACAGGATCGTGCCGTCACCCTGGATCGCGACGTCGACCGTCTGCGGCTTTTCGTCGACGGGCTGGCTGCTGGCGTGCGGCAGGTTGATCTTCACCGCATGCTGCATCGCCGGGATCGTCACGAGGAAAATGATCAGGAGTACGAGCATGACGTCGACGAGCGGCGTCATGTTGATCTCGCTCATCACTGCATCGTCGTCATCGTCGCTGAAACCGGTGTTCATTGCCATGGTTCACCCCGCCTCAGCTGGCGCGCGTCGCGAGACGCAGGCCGTCGCGCGTCGACGACGAGGCAAGGCTCGCGCCCGTCACAAAATACGCGTGCAGGCCGTGCGCGAAGCGACGCAGCTTGCTGACGACACCCTTGTTCGCACGGGTGAGTGCGTTGTAGCCGAGCACGGCAGGGATCGCGACGAACAGGCCGAAGGCGGTCATGATCAGCGATTCGCCGACCGGGCCCGCGACCTGGTCGATCGACGTCTGGCCGGACGCGCCGATCGCGAGCAGTGCGTGGTAGATCCCCCAGACCGTACCGAACAGGCCGACGAACGGCGCCGTGCTACCGATCGACGCGAGGATCGCGAGACCACTCTGCATGCGCGAGATGCCTTCGTCCATCGTGTCCTTGAGGCAGCGCGTGACCCAGTCCGACACGTCCATGCGGTCGTGCAGGTGCGGTTGCGTCTGATGGTGGTGATCGGCGGCTTCCTTGCCCGACAGCGCGAGTGCGAGGAACGGGTTGTCGTTCGGCGTCGATGCGGCGAGCCCGAGCTTCCGGATCCCGTCGTCGAAGTCGTCCGAATGCCAGAATGCCTGTTCGGCATTCTTCGTCAGGCGGTTCAGGCGGATCACGTTCCAGCCCTTGATGACGATCACGATCCACGACAGGATCGACATCACGAGCAGCGTGATCGCGATGGCGCGCGTGACGAAATCACCTTGCGCCCAGACGTGCGCGATACCGTAGCTTTGCATTTTCTTGTTTCCTTTGAATCTACCGAATATGACGGGTTAGTCGTCAAGCGTGAAGTTGAAGGGCAGCGTATGGGCGGCGCGGATCGCCTGGCCGTTCTCGATATACGGCGGACAGGTACTGGCGCGCGTCGCATCGAGCGCGGCTTCGTCGAGACGCGGGTAGCCGCTGCTCTTCTGCAACTGGACGCTTTCGATCTTGCCCGTCACGCCGATGATGAAGTGAACATAGGCCGTGCCCGTTTCGCCGCGACGGCGCGACATCGACGGATAGGTCGGCTTCACGAAATTGCAGGTGAGCGCCGACACGTTCTTCGGCGCGCTGACCTGCATCGTCTCGCGTGCCGGGCCGGGTGCTGCAGCCGGTGCAGCAGGCGCAGGCGCCGCGGGAGCCGGTGTCGGATCGGCCACTGCCGGCGCGGGTGTCGGCGACGGAGCCTGCGAGACCGGCTGAGGCGTCGGGACCGCTTTCTGCACTGGCTTCGGCTCGACCTTCGGCTTCACGCGCGGCGTGGGCTTGGGCGGCGTAGGCTGTTGCGCGGCCGACTGGACCGCGACCGGCTGGGCAGGGGGCGCGGGCGGAATGAGCTGCGCGGTGATCGACTGAACCTCGATCTCCTTCGGCGGCGGCGGCGCGTTGCGATGGAGCCAGGCGGCCGTCAGCATGATCGCGTGTGCGGCAAGCACACCGACCGCGACGACGATCACTCGGGGGTTCATACGTGGTGCAGCCGGCACGGCGCCGGCAGGAGCGAGATGCGAAGCCTGCATGTTAGCTTGAAAGAACGATGTCGCACCCGGGGCGCGGCGGGTGAATCGGCATCACTTGCGGAAGATCAGCAGCGAGATGCAAACGGTGGTCACAAATCCGATCAGCAATTCCATGACAGGCTCCTTGGCAGGTAAGCCGCTGGCTCGCGCAGGCGGTGGCTTGCTGACGGTCAAAACAAAAAATGCGGCCTGGGCCGCATGCGCACACTCGGCGCCGGTCAGGCGGCCTTGCGTTCGTAGAACGTGACCGGGATCGGGTGAGCATGATGCTCGACACCGCACTGGCTCGCGCAGACGCCTTGTTCGGCCATGAGGTCGCGTACGGACTCCTCGCACTTGCCGCAGCACGTGGCCACGCCAAGCTCGAACTGGAGTTCATCGAAAGAGTTCACGCCCTCTGCGAGGGACGCGCGAATCTTGCGATCGGAAACAGACTTGCACACGCAGACGATCATGATGAGTTGCGATAGCTAACGGTAATGCGAATTATTATCATTAAATTTGCGGACGTTGACAAGCCTGGGGTGCGCTTTTTTTAAGGTCATCGGACCCTTGAAACGTCGGGGCGGTGGAACGGCACGCGAAAGAGGGCGTGCCGGCCCGTGTCAGGCAGTCGCGCAGGCGCGCGCGTTGGGCGAGGAAATGGTGACGGATTCGACCGGCGCAGCGAGGCCGAGCAGCGTCGATGCGAGGAGCTGCAGTTGGCGGCCGTCGCCGGTCGAGCAGAAGCGGGGTGGGGCCGCGCGTGTGCCGGCCGGTGCGCGCAGGTTGCGTTCGTCGAGCACCCGCATGAGCTGGCGCGCGATCGCGTCGCTGGTGTCGACGAGCGTCAGGCGGTCGCCCACAAGGTCACGAATCGTTTCCGTGAAGAACGGGTAGTGCGTGCAGCCGAGGACCAGCGTATCGGCGCCGTCGTCGAGCATCGGTTGCAGGTAGCTGTCGAGCAACGCGCGCAAGGCTGGCGAATTCGTGTCACCGCGCTCGATGGCTTCGACGAGCCCGTGGCCGGGCTGGCAAATGAATCGGCGACCGGCGCCATAGCGGTCGAGCAGCGCCTGGAAGCGCGGGCTGTTCAGCGTCGACTGCGTGGCGAGGACGCCCGCGACGCCGCTCGCGGACACGGCGGCGGCCGGCTTGATGCCCGGTTCGACGCCGACGAGTGGCATCGACAGGTGTTCGCGGGTCGCGGCGATCGCGCGAGCAGTCGCCGTGTTGCAGGCGATGACGAGTGCTTTCGCCCCTTCGCGGGCCAGCCACTCGCCGATTGCCAGCGTGCGCTCGGTAATGAACGCCTCATCGCGTGGACCATACGGCGCATGGTGCGAATCGGCGACGTAGATGAACGATTCGTCGGGCAACTGCGCGCGTACGGCGCGCAGCACCGACAGGCCACCCAGCCCGGAATCGAAGATGCCGATGGGGGCGACGGTCGTGGCCGTCGCAGGAGTAGCGGAAGGTGTCGACATGAACGGGCCGGGGGCGCTAACGGGAAGCGTGAAGCGAGCTTACTCCGGTGAACCCATCATCGTTTGCTGGTAGTTCTGCAGGCCGACCTTGCCGATCAGGTCGATCTGCGTTTCCAGCCAGTCGATGTGCTCTTCGGTGTCGTCGAGGATCTTTTCGAAGATCTCGCGCGACACGTAGTCACGAACCGATTCGCAGTAGGCGATCGCTTCCTTGCAGGTGGACTGCGAGATCTGCTCGAGCTTCAGGTCGCACTTCAGGATCTCTTCGGTTTCCTCGCCGACGAGCAGCTTGTGCAGGTCCTGCAGGTTCGGCAGGCCGTCGAGCATGAAGACGCGCTCGATCAGCCAGTCGGCGTGCTTCATTTCGCCGATCGACTCGTCGTACTCGTGCTTGCCGAGCTTCTCGAGGCCCCAGTGCTTGTACATGCGCGCATGCAGGAAGTACTGGTTGATCGCCGTGAGTTCATTCTTCAACTGGGCGTTCAGATATTCGATGACTTTCTTGTCGCCTTGCATGGCTTGTTCCTTGTTCAGTGGGGCTTCAGAACCCGAAAGATAATCGCTCGAACGAGAAAAGCCAAGCCTCGAAGCCTTGCCGGGCCTGCCTTTTGCGTGTAATGAGAATCAGCCTCGAATAACCGGCCACACACAATAATGAGAATGAGAAGTAAAAAGGCCGGACTTCCGTCCGGCCTCTCGTTCGATCGCGCTTATGCGGTTGCGACCGGGATCTTGCCGATCTTCGCCTGCCACTCCTTCGGACCGGTCTGGTGCACCGACGTGCCCGACGAATCGACGGCCACCGTCACCGGCATGTCCTGCACGTCGAACTCGTAGATCGCTTCCATGCCGAGGTCTTCGAATGCGAGCACCTTCGCGCCGCGGATCGCCTTCGACACGAGGTAAGCCGCACCGCCGACGGCCATCAGGTAGGCCGCCTTGTGCTTCTTGATCGCGTCGATCGCGACCGGGCCGCGCTCGGCCTTGCCGACCATCGAGATCAGGCCCGTTTGCGCGAGCATCGTCTCGGTGAACTTGTCCATGCGCGTGGCCGTCGTCGGGCCTGCCGGGCCGACCACTTCGTCGCGGACCGGATCGACCGGGCCGACGTAGTAGATCACGCGGTTGGTGAAGTCGACCGGCAGCTTCTCGCCCTTCGCGAGCATGTCGGCGATGCGCTTGTGCGCGGCGTCGCGGCCGGTGAGCATCTTGCCCGACAGCAGCAGCGTCTGGCCCGGCGTCCAGCTCGCGACTTCTTCCGGCGTCAGCGTGTTCAGGTCGACACGCTTGCTGGTTTCGGTATTCGGTTCCCAGTTGACCTTCGGCCATGCGTCGAGCGACGGCGCTTCAAGCTTGGCCGGGCCCGAGCCGTCGAGCACGAAGTGCGCATGGCGCGTAGCCGCGCAGTTCGGGATCAGCGCGACCGGCTTCGATGCCGCGTGCGTCGGTGCGGCCATGATCTTCACGTCGAGCACGGTCGCCAGGCCGCCGAGGCCCTGTGCGCCGATGCCGAGCGCGTTGACCTTTTCGTGCAGTTCGACGCGCAGTTCCTCGACCCAGTCCTTCGGGCCGCGCGCGATGATTTCCTGGATGTCGATCGGCTCCATCAGCGATTCCTTCGCCATCAGCATCGCCTTTTCAGCCGTGCCGCCGATGCCGATCCCGAGCATGCCGGGCGGGCACCAGCCCGCGCCCATCGTCGGGACCGTCTTCAGCACCCAGTCGACGATCGAGTCGGACGGGTTCAGCATCACGAACTTCGACTTGTTCTCCGAGCCGCCGCCCTTTGCCGCGACCTGCACGTCGACCTTGTCGCCCGGCACGATCTCGTAGTGGATCACGGCCGGCGTGTTGTCCTTCGTGTTCTTGCGGGCGCCTTCCGGCGGATTGACGATCGACGCGCGCAGCACGTTGTCGGGGTGCGTGTAACCGCGGCGCACGCCTTCGTTGATCATGTCGGTGAGGCCCATCGTCGCGCCGTCCCAGCGCACGTCCATGCCGACCTTCACGAAGATCGTGACGATGCCGGTGTCCTGGCAGATCGGGCGACGGCCTTCCGCGCACATGCGGCTGTTCGTGAGGATCTGCGCGATCGCATCCTTCGCGGCCGGGCTTTCTTCCAGCTCGTACGCGCGGCCGAGAGCCTGGATGTAGTCGAGCGGATGGTAGTAGCTGATGTACTGCAGCGAATCCGCGATGCTCTGGATCAGGTCTTCCTGTTTGATGACGGTCATGGCTGAGACTCTGTGAGGACTGTGGGGAATGCGTTTATGCGTTGACGGCTGCGTCGGCCGGCTTGCGGGGCTCGTTCGCTGCAGGCGCGTGCGCGTCGCGGGCGTGCGGCTCGTGGAAATGGGCCGGGTGCGTGTGCGTCGTCAGGCGGTCGACCCACGCCATCACGAGCGCCGACACCAGGAACGACACGTGGATGATCACCTGCCACATGATCGCGTGCATCGTGTGCTGGTCGGGGTTGATGAACGTCTTCAGCAGGTGGATCGACGAAATGCTGATCAGCGCCATCGACAGCTTGACCTTCAGCACGCCTGCATTCACGTGGTCGAGCCATTCGGGCTCGTCGGGGTGGCCCTCGATGCCGAGGCGCGACACGAACGTTTCGTAACCGCCGACGATCACCATGATCAGCAGGTTCGAGATCATCACCACGTCGATCAGGCCGAGCACCGCGAGCATCACGCTGATTTCGTCGAGGCTGGTCGCATGCGACAGCAGGTGCCAGACTTCCTTCAGGAACAGGAACACGTAGACGGCCTGCGCAACGATCAGGCCGAGGTAGAGCGGGACCTGGAGCCAGCGGCTCATGAAAATCAGCGCGGGAAGCGGGCGAAGCGGGCGACGCGCGGGGCGGCCGGGCGAATGCGGGGCAGACATGATGGAAAGTCGGGCGCGGTGCGCAGGTATCGGGGGTAATCTTGAAAAGGCGCGCTATTGTAACGCGTCGGCCAGCGCGCCTGCAGCGACGCGCCGGCTCTTCCAGGGACGGATCAGGAGGCGGCAGCCGGCACGCGTTTCACGCGCAGGCTCGCAAGCACGATGCCGGTGACGACACACGCGAGCGCGATGCCGTGGGCGAGCGTCGGGCGCTCGCCGAGGAACGCGATGCCATATGCGGCGGCCGCGACCGGCAGCACCGCGCTGAACACGCCGGCAAGGCTGCCCGGCACGTGCCGGATGCCTTTCATCCACAGCCAGAACGAGAAGATGCTGGCCGACAGGCCGTACCAGACGACGAGCGCCCAGGTGCCGGCCGGCACGCTCGCGTAATCGAAATGCCACATCGCCGTCGCGCCGAGCGGCAGCATCAGGCACAGGCCGAACAGGTGCGTGTACGCGCAGATGTCGATCGGCGCGAGCGTCTGCGTGAGGCGGCGCGACAGGATCACGTAGATCGATTCGCAGCACACCGCGCCGAGGATCAGCAGGTTGCCGGTCAGCGACGACGACGCGCCGTGCCCGGCCGTGCTGCCGTTCGCGAGGTTGATCGTCACGACGCCGGCGATCGCGAGTGCAATCGACACGAGTGCACGGCCGTTCGGTTTTTCACGCAGGATCAGCCACGCGAACAGTGCGACGATCGCGGGGATCGTGCTGGTGATCACGCCGGCGGCGACTGCGCTCGTGCGCTGCACGCCGTTCAGCATCAGCAGCGTGAACATGAAGGTGCCGAAGAACGCCTGCAGGAACAGGTTCAGCCATTCTCCGCGCTTGACCGTGCGCATCTTCACCGGGCTGAACAGCGGCCACAGCACGGCGATCGCGATCACGAAGCGCAGCGTGGCGAGGATGGCGACGGGGACGAAGACGACGATCGATTTGCCGATACCGACATTGCTGCCGACGAACAGCATCGACAGCACGAGAAAGAAAGCGTAGCGATTCAAGCTGGAATCCGGAAGGCGAGTTCAGTTAGGATTGTAGGGTCGCGCTCGTTACAGCGTAAAGCTACATGCGGCGCCGCCCGGCGGGCGAAACGGCCGTGCCGCGTAAGTGACGGGTAAGTTCGAACGCTTATCGTGGACACTGTCGGGTCGCCCGGTCGCCATCGCGCGACGTGGTGCGGCGCAGCATCGCGCAGCAGCCCTCGGGCCGTGCGCGGGTGGTGGGTAGGAGACAGCGGCGCGCTTGCGCCGGCCAAGACGCGCGGCGCGCACGATCGCGCCGCCATGCAGAGGATTCATGTTCACCAAGGGGTAGTCGATGTCTGCGATTGAATCGGTTCTTCACGAAACCCGTCAGTTTGCGCCGCCCGCGGCGCTCGAACAGGCGGCGACCATTTCCGGCATGCCGGCCTATCGTGCGCTCGTCGCCGAGGCCGAGAACGATTACGAAGGCTTCTGGGCGCGTCTCGCGCGCGAGGGTCTTGCGTGGCACAAGCCGTTCACGAAAGTGCTCGACGAGTCCAACGCGCCGTTCTACAAGTGGTTCGACGACGGCGAGCTGAACGCGTCGTACAACTGCCTCGACCGCCACGTCGAAGCCGGCAACGGCGAGCGCGTCGCGGTGATCTTCGAAGCCGACGACGGCACCGTCACGCGCGTCACGTATGCGGATCTCCTCGCGCGCGTATCGCGTTTCGCGAACGCCCTGAAGAAGCGCGGGATCGGCAAGGGCGACCGCGTCGTCATCTATATCCCGATGTCGATCGAAGGCATCGTCGCGATGCAGGCCTGCGCACGCATCGGCGCGACGCACTCGGTCGTGTTCGGCGGCTTCTCCGCGAAGTCGCTGAACGAGCGGCTCGTCGACGTCGGCGCGACGGCGCTCGTCACGGCCGACGAGCAGGCGCGCGGCGGCAAGACGCTGCCGCTGAAGAGCATCGCGGATGAAGCGATCGCGCTGGGCGGCTGCGAGGCCGTGAAGAGCGTGATCGTCTATCGCCGCACCGGCGGCAAGATCGACTGGCACGCCGAGCGCGATCTGTGGATGCACGAACTGACGGCCGGCGAATCCGACCAGTGCGAGCCGGAATGGGTCGGCGCCGAGCATCCGCTGTTCATCCTGTATACGTCGGGCTCGACCGGCAAGCCGAAGGGCGTGCAGCACAGCACGGGCGGCTACCTGCTGTGGGCCGCGCAGACGATGAAGTGGACCTTCGACTGGAAGCCCAGCGACGTGTTCTGGTGTACGGCCGACATCGGCTGGGTCACGGGCCACACGTACATCACGTACGGCCCGCTCGCCTGCGGCGGCACGCAGGTCGTGTTCGAAGGCGTGCCGACCTACCCGGACGCCGGCCGCTTCTGGAAGATGATCGGCGACCACAAGGTCACCGTGTTCTACACCGCGCCGACCGCGATCCGCTCGCTGATCAAGGCGGCCGAGGCCGATGACAAGGTGCATCCGAAAAGCTACGACCTGTCGAGCCTGCGCATCATCGGCACCGTCGGCGAGCCGATCAATCCGGAAGCGTGGATGTGGTATCACAAGCACGTCGGCCAGGAGCGCTGCCCGATCGTCGACACGTGGTGGCAGACCGAGACGGGCGGCCACATGATCACGCCGTTGCCGGGCGCGACGCCGACCGTGCCCGGTTCGTGCACGCTGCCGCTGCCGGGCATCATGGCCGCGGTGGTCGATGAAACCGGCCAGGACGTGCCGAACGGGCAAGGTGGCATCCTCGTCGTCAAGCGCCCGTGGCCCGCGATGATCCGCACGATCTGGGGCGACCCGGAGCGCTTCAAGAAGAGCTACTACCCCGAGGAACTCGGCGGGCGCCTGTATCTGGCCGGCGACGGCACCGTGCGTGACAAGGACACCGGCTACTTCACGATCATGGGCCGGATCGACGACGTGCTGAACGTGTCGGGCCACCGGCTCGGCACGATGGAAATCGAATCGGCGCTGGTGTCGCACGAACTCGTGGCCGAGGCGGCCGTGGTCGGCCGTCCGGACGATACGACGGGCGAGGCGGTGGTTGCGTTCGTCGTGCTGAAGCGTTCGCGTCCGGAAGGCGAGGAAGCCGCGGCGCTGGCGAAGACGCTGCGCGACTGGGTCGGCAAGCAGATCGGGCCGATCGCGAAGCCGAAGGACATCCGCTTCGGCGACAACCTGCCGAAGACGCGCTCGGGCAAGATCATGCGGCGCCTGCTGCGTTCGCTCGCGAAGGGCGAGGCGATCACGCAGGATACGTCCACGCTCGAGAATCCGGCCATCCTCGAGCAGCTCGCCGAAGTGCGCTGAGCGTACCGGTTGCGCATCACGCGCACGAGCCCCTGCGCGGCAATCCCGATTGCCCGCGCAGGGGCTTTTTGTTACATAACGGCATGACCGTTCCGACTCGTCCCGCGCCTGCCGCGCCACCGCCCGTTCCCGAGCCGCTCGCGCGTGCCCACGCACGCTACTGGCGCTTCAACGTCGCGCTGATCGCGGTGCTGATGGCGATCGGCTTTGCGGTGTCGTTCATCGTGCCGTTCTACGGGCCCGCGCTCGCCGAGGTTCGCTTCGCCGGGTTCAGCCTGCCGTTCTACGTCGGTGCGCAGGGCGCGATTCTCGTGTACCTCGTGCTGATCGTCGTCTACATCGGGCTGATGCAACGGGCGGACCGCACGCTGCGCCGTGCGTACGACGATCATGCGGCGCGCGTCGGCCACGCGAACGGCGGGCGCTGATTCATGCTGACGCATCGACTGATTCGCGCATACGCGCTCTACACGCTGGGCTTTCTCGGCTTCGTGCTGCTGATGTGGCGGATCGAGCGTGCCGCCGGCTCCGGCGTCTGGATCGGCTACGTGTTCCTGTTCGTGCCGATCGCCGTGTATGCGGTGATCGGGCTGCTGTCGCGCACGTCCGATCTCGTCGAGTACTACGTGGCCGGGCGGCGCGTGCCGTCCGCATTCAACGGAATGGCGACGGCGGCCGACTGGCTGTCGGCCGCGTCGTTCATCGGCCTGGCCGGCTCGCTCTATTCCACCGGCTACGACGCGCTGGCGTACGTGATGGGCTGGACGGGCGGGTTCTGCCTCGTCGCGTTCCTGCTCGCGCCTTATGTGCGCAAGCTCGCGCGCTACACGATTCCCGATTTTCTCGGCACGCGCTTCTCGAGCACGGCCGTGCGCGCGTTGGCGGCCGGCGCGGCGATCCTGTGTTCGTTCGTGTACCTGGTCGCGCAGATCCAGGGGATCGGCCTGATCGCGACGCGCTTCATCGGCGTCGATTTCGCGATCGGGATTTTCTGCGGGCTCGCGGGTATTCTCGTGTGCTCGTTTCTCGGCGGGATGCGCGCGGTCACGTGGACGCAGGTCGCGCAGTACATCATCCTGATCAGCGCGATCCTGATTCCGGTGTCGTTGATCGCGATGAAGAACGGGCTCGGCCCCGTGCCGCAGTTCAGCTACGGCAAGCTGATGGAGCGCGTCGCGGCGCGCGAGGCGCAGGTGCGCGATGCGTTCGACGAGCAGCAGGTGCGCGACGCGTATCGCCGGCAAGCCGCGGATATCCAGACGCGGCTCGACCGGCTGCCGGCATCCTATGCGGACGCACACCGTCATCTCGTCGACCAGCTTGCCGACCTGCGCCGCCACAACGGGCCGCTGCGCGAGATCAGCCAGCGCGAGCGCGAACTGGCCGACTTCCCGCGCGATCCGGCGGCGGCGCGCGTCGCGTGGACGCAGGCGCGCGACGATCTGCTGGCCCGGGCCGAGCCGCCCGTGCCGATGCACGAACCATTTCCCGCCGCGAGCGATGACGAACGCAAACCGCGCGAGCGGAATTTCCTTGCGCTGCTGCTGTGCCTGTCGCTCGGCACGGCGAGCCTGCCGCATATCCTGACGCGCTACAACACGACCACGTCGGTCGCGTCGGCGCGGCGCTCGGTCGGCTGGACCTTGTTCTTCATCGCGCTGTTCTATCTCAGCGTGCCGGTGCTCGCGGTGCTGATCAAGTACGAGATCCTCGCGAATCTCGTCGGGCGGCCGTTCGCCGAATTGCCCGCGTGGGTCACGCAATGGCATCACTTCGAACCCGACCTGATCAGCGTCGTCGAAGTGATTCGCGACGGCATCGTGCACTGGTCGGAAATCCAGATGCAGCCGGACATGGTCGTGCTGGCCGCGCCGGAGATCGCCGGGCTGCCGTATGTGGTGTCGGGATTGATTGCGGCCGGTGCGCTTGCCGCGGCGCTGTCGACCGCGGACGGGTTGCTGCTGACGATCGCGAACGCGCTGTCGCACGACGTCTACTACTGCATGGTCGCGCCCGACGCATCGAGCCAGCGGCGCGTGACGATCTCGAAGGTGCTGCTGCTTGGCGTCGCGCTGTTCGCGTCGTATGTCGCGTCGCTCAATACGGGGAAGATCCTGTTTCTCGTCGGCGCCGCGTTCTCGCTCGCGGCATCGAGCTTCTTCCCTGTGCTCGTGCTCGGCGTGTTCTGGAAGCGCACGACGACGCGCGGCGCGATCGCCGGGATGGTGACGGGGTTGGCGGTGTGCGTGTACTACATCGTGTCGACTTATCCGTTCTTCACGCAGCTGACGGGGTTCGCGGGGCGCACGTGGTTCGGGATCGAGCCGATCAGTTCGGGGGTGTTCGGGGTGCCGGCGGGGTTTGCGGTGGCGATCGTCGTGAGTCTGTTCGATCGAAAGCCGGATGAATATACGCGGGCGCTGGTGGATTACATCCGGCATCCGTGACACGGGGTGGCGTTCGGCATTGCTCAAGTGCCGCGATCCGCCCGTACTGGCGCGGTGACGGGCCGGTCAGAGCGCGGAAATGCCGAGCTCGGCTCCCTTGGTCGCCTGCACCCGGCTGAAATCGCAGCTGCCATCCGTCACGCCATTGGCGTTCGGGATGGCGACGCAGACATAGGCACGCATGCCATGTGGCAACGCCACGTGTCGAAACTCGCCAACCTTGATCGTCGCGACCCGTTCGACGGCAAATTGATCGTTGATCGGCGTCACGCCCGACGGGATCGACAGGGTCACTTCCGACGTGGCTTTCCCGGCTTGCGATTTCAGCGTCTGGCTGCTGCCGATCTCCCCGTCGACCGAGAAGCGTATCGCTGCCTGTCCTTCGGACACGCGCTGGACCGTGACCGTGAGCGTCGGCTTGGCGATTCCCGCCGCGCATTTGGCGGCGACGCATTCGCGAACGGAAAGAAGCGTGCGAAATTGAGATGCGGGCTGGCCGATGGCCGACAGGTCGGTCGACGATCCGCCGTCGCGCAACGATTTCTCGAGCGGCGGGGGAGACGTTACCGCGACGGTGGTGCTGATCGACGCCGGCGAAAATGCCGTTGCGCAAGCGGACAGCATCGTCGCAGCGACAGCCATCATGGCGAACCGTGGACTGAATCGCATGGATCTGACTCGCGGAGATGAAACCTCGGATATCGTCAGAAGAATACACATCTTTAACGTGCGGTGTTCGGGAGTTGCGGTACTCCCGAAGGAACGGGCGTGGACATATGGGGTGTCGCGAGCGCAGTTTCTCCGATTGGGGCAATGCTGCACGTGTACATCATTCGATCCGATGCGGCGCCGGCATGCGATCGTTATTCAACTTCGAATGACGGATTCAGTTGGACGCTTTCGGGCCGAGAAAAGCAATGGAGCGATTGAGGACAGGGCGCGTCGAATTGCATGGCCTGCGCCTGCGCGTAGCGCATGAGTGTGGAATCCATGCGAAGCCCGTGATGGCGGGCGGGTTCGGAGCGCGTGGCCTTGGAGACGGCGAATCAACGCATCAAGAGCGCTGTCCACTGAAGTTGCGTCAACGGATTGACGGGCGCTTTGGCGTGCAGAAATGAAAAACGGGCCGAGCGGCCCGTTTTTGCTGATGTCTTGGCGGAGAGAGGGGGATTCGAACCCCCGATAGGCGATTAACCTATACACGCTTTCCAGGCGTGCGACTTAAACCACTCATCCATCTCTCCGGAAGACCGAGAGTATAGCAAACTCTGGTGGCAGCCCGCCACTCCCTCCGGTGATCGTCAAAAATCCGTCGTCATCGGTAGCCACACCGAGCGCGGATCGTCCTGCGCCAGGTATCCGCCGGCCGTCGACGGCCGGCAAGAGTGCGTGACATCGCGTACGGTCGCGCGGAGCATCGTCTTCCGGCCGAACGGTTCCGCCGCGTAGTGCGCACCGAGGTCGTAGCGGTCCCGCGCCTGGATTGACATCGTGTTCGCGACGTCCACGTATTGCGGCCCCGTGTGGATCCAGCGTGCGGTTGGCGTGAGGCCGCGCGGCATCGGCACGTCGTATTCAGCGCCGGCGTTGAGCGGGAGCCACGGCACGCCGATCGTGAACAGCGCGCGGTCGCCGAGTAGGAAGCCGATCGTGTCGGTCACCGCGACGCTGCTCAGCCAGGTCTCGGTGACCGTGCCCGGCTCGCTCATGTCGCCGCCGCCGAGCCGATCGAGCGCTTCACGCTCGACATGCACGATGGTCCGTATGAAACCTGACCGTCGCGCACCCATGTGCTCGTGAACGGCGAGCATGTGCGCCGTCTGAAACCAGACAAAACGGGCGGTTTCATTTCTCTTTCGCATTGATCGGACATGTAAGTTTTGATGTGTCCGAATCCTTCACGACCAACATGCATGGCGGCAGAAACGGCGACGGTCGGGCATTGCGCTCACCCGGCACATTACAAAATGAATGGAAATTGAAAGAATTCCTTCCCTTGACGCAAGGCGCTCGAGCCATTTATTGTCCGTCTGCCGCCCGTGAGAGAGCACGGCGGCAATCGCGGATGCGCGCCTTGCGCGCATGACAACACGCAGCAAAAAGCAGAAAAGGAAACGTGGTAGCCACATGAAGCCGCTATTCGACGACAAGAACGCCAATGCGGTCAGCGATCGTCCTTCCACCCCGTCTTCGTCTCCCGTCGTCATGCCTGCCGCCGCTGTTGCCGTGCCGGCGGCACGCCCGGCGGAGAACGTCCGCCTGATCACCGTCGACGAGATCGACCAGCTCGGCGCGACGCAGGGCACGCGAATCGCCGCCTTCTCCCAGCAGATTCTCGCGAGCGTCCGCGCGTCGGATGCCGACCGGTTCGGCGACAAGCTCAACGAACTGATCGCGACCGCGAAGGGGCTCGATCCGCGCGGCGCCGACAAGGGCGGGCTGCTCACACAGGTCACGCGGCTGTTCCGTTCGACCAAGGAGAAGCTGCTGTCGCAATACGAGTCGGTGAGCAAGCGGATGGACACGCTCGTCGTCGAGCTCGAGAACCATGCGCAGCGCCAGAAGGCCGGCATCGACGAGCTCGAGCGGATGTACAACGACAACTACGCGTTGCACCAGGAGCTCGCACAGTCGAAAGCGCACGGCGAAGCGGCGCTCGCGACGCTGCGCGCGCATCTCGCGGCCGGCCAGCAGCCGGTGGACGACGCGTTTGCCGCGCAACGCCTGCTCGACGTGAAGCGCAAGGTCGACGCGCTCGAAAGCAAGCTCGACGACCTCGATCGCGCGATGCTGATGTCGAAGCAGCTCGCGCCGCAGATCCGGATGGAGCAGGACCAGAAACGCACGCTGACGTCGAAGTTCATGACGATCAAGACCGTGCTGATCCCCGCGTGGACCAACGCGTTCGCGCTCTACCTCGAGCAGCTCAGCACGAAGCGCGCGGCAGCGCTCGCGAACGCGACGTACGACGCGGCCGACGAGGCGATCCGCGCGCAGGCCGACCTGAACCGCCAGAACGCACAGGAAGTCGCGAAGCTCGGCCAGCGCCCGGTGATCTCGACCGACACGTTCGAATACGCGCAGCAGCAGCTGTTCGGCGCATTCGACGACATCACGCAGATCGTCGCCGACGGCAAGCGCCAGCGCGAGCAGGACGCGCCGCGCCTGCGCCAGCTCGAACAGGACCTGATCACCCGATTCGCTCCGAAGCACAACTGAAAGAACCGAGAGAACACCGCATGATTACGCTTGAGAAACGCGCGGCGAAGGTCGCGATCGTCCTCGAAAAACGCCAGATCCTGAAGCCGCCCGTCGTGCGCGTCGGCGCGGCGCTCGACATCTCCGGCTCCGCGAAGCCGCTGTACCAGTCGGGCGTGATCCAGGACACGCACGACCGGATCCTCGGCATCGCACTGAAGTTCGACGACAACGGCGAAGTCGACACGTGGACCTTCACCGAAGGCTACGACCGCCTGCCGACCGCGACGCCGGACAACTACGGCTCGTACATCTCCGATCACGTGCTCAACGCGCGGATCGACAAGTGGGGCGGCACGCAGTACGCGCCGGTGATGAACGACATCGTCGACTTCTTCTTCCGCGCGCCGGAGCCGTCGCCGAAACGCGAAGAGAAGCGCGGCTTCCTGAGCCGGCTGTTCGGCGGTGCGGACGAGACGCCCGCGCCGGCCGCTTCCGCGCCGGTGAACGGCCATCTGCCCGCGTGGGTGTTGTTCGTCACCGACGGCCAGAACCCGAAGAACGATCGCAAGCGCGTGCGCCAGCTGCTGGCCGAATCGCAGCACTACCCGCTGTACTGGTCGCTCGTCGGCGTCGGCGATCCGAGCGAATTCGGCTTCCTCGCGGAAGTCGCGGACGAGATGCCGAACGTCGGCTTCCTGCATCTCGAATCGCTCGACATCAGCGACGAACAGATCTACGAACAGCTGATCACGCAGGAATTCTGCGACTGGGTGCGCGCGAAGTAAGCGCGGCCCGCACGCCTTTTATCCAGAACTCGACTACCCCCTATCATGTTGAAAGACTTCAAGATCCCGTTGTCGCTTACGGTGCTCGCGCTCGTCGCGGCCTATCTCCTCGGCGGCGTGAAGGACATGCTGATCGTCGCGGTCCTGTCCGTGCTGGAAATCTCGCTGTCGCTCGACAACGCGGTCGTCAATGCATCGGTGCTCAAGAACTGGTCGGAGAAGTGGCGCAACCGCTTCATGGTGTTCGGCCTGCCGGTCGCCGTGTTCGGCATGCGGCTCGTGTTCCCGCTGCTGATCGTTGCCGTGATCGGCCACATCGGCATGTGGGACGCGCTGAAGCTCGCGATCGAGTCGCCGGAGCAGTACGCGGCGATCCTCACGTCCGCGCATCACCAGGTCTCCGCATTCGGCGGTGCGTTCCTGCTGATGGTGTTCTTCAAGTTCATGCTCGACACCGAGAAGGACGAGCACTGGATCGGCTTCCTGGAAGGCCCGATGAGCCACCTCGGCCGCATCACGGCGCTGGAAGTGGCGCTGACGCTCGCGATCATCATCATTGCGTCGCTCTACGTGCCGGCGGTCGAGCAGGTGGGCTTCCTGCTCGCGGGTGCGTTCGGCGTCATCAGCTTCGTGATCGCGCACGGCATCGGCGACCTCATCGGTGGCGAGGAGACGGGGACGCGCGTGGTGCGCGAAGGCGTCGCGGGTTTCATGTATCTCGAGGTGCTCGATTCGTCGTTCAGCTTCGACGGTGTGATCGGCGCGTTCGCGCTGTCGAACAACATCTTCCTGATCGCGCTGGGCCTCGGCGTCGGCGCGGCCTACATCCGGGAGATGACGCTCGTGCTGCTGAAGAAGGGCACGCTCGCGCAGTACCGCTTTCTCGAGCACGGTGCCTTCTGGGCGATCGGTGCGCTCGCAACGATCATGTTCCTCGGCGTGAAGTTCGAGGTGCCCGAGGTCGTTACCGGCCTGATCGGCGCGGCGATGATCGCTGCGGCCGTGTGGTCGTCGATCGTCGTGCAACGCAAGGAAAACCGGACGGCCGTGGCGGGCGAGTGATCACGCGCGACACGCGGGTCGAACACCATCAACGAGGGGCCGCGCAGGGCGGCCCGGCATTGCCGCCGGCGCAACGGCGGTTCCAGCAGAAGAGGTTCAAATGATCAATTTGTCGAAAGGCGGTCGCGTCAACCTGTCGAAGGAAGCGCCCGGCACGCAGAAGTTCCGCATCGGTCTCGGCTGGGACGCGAACGCGACGGACACGGGTACGGACTTCGATCTCGACGTGTCGGTGTTCCTGTGCAAGTACGACGCGCAGAGCAACCCGAAGCTGATCTCGGATCAGCACTTCGTGTTCTACAACAGCGAAGTGCGCACGATGGATCGCAAGGACACCTTCATCCAGCCGGGCGACGATTTCCCGAAGCGCGGGATGCCCGCGTCGAAGTGCCTGGGTGTCGTGCACAGCGGCGACAACCGCACGGGCAGCGGCGACGGCGACGACGAGGTGATCTTCATCGACGTGACGAAGCTCGCGGCCGACGTCGAGGAAGTCTCGGTGGTCGTGACGATCGACCAGGCCGAAGCGCGTCGCCAGAATTTCGGCCAGGTGCGCAACAGCTACATCCAGATCGCCGATGAAGTGTCGGGCGCGGTGATCGCGAAGTACGCACTCGAGGAAGACTTCTCGATGGAGACGTCGGTGCAGGTCGGCAGCTTCTATCGCCGCGACGGCCACTTCATGTTCAAGGCGGTTGGCGCCGGCTACAACCGCGGCCTGGGCGACTTCGTGCGCGCGTACGGCGGCGCGGTCTGACTGGCGGCAGCCCGGCTGGCGGGATACCGCCGCGCCGGGCAGGAAGCAGCGATGACGAATCCGTCAGACGAGCCGAAGCGGCTCGAGTTCGATACGACGCCCGAGCGCACGCCCGGGCGTCTTGCGTTCGACGCGCCGCCCGCGGCCGCGGCGCCGGTTGCGCGCGGGCCCGAGCGGCCGGCGCCGCAGGCGCTCGACTTCGGGCCCACGCCCGCGTCCGATAAAACCGTGCGCGCGGCGCTGGCCGAGGCGGTCGGCCGGGCGGTGTTCGGCGAATCGAACCATCCGCAGCTCGAAGCGTGCTTCCGCGCCGCGCAGGCCAGCTTTCCGAATCTCTATCCCGACTACGCGCCGCGCATCGAGCGGCACATCCGGCAACTGGTGCCGCTCAAGCTCGCGACGGTCGCGACGATCGGTGACGGCGCGCTGGAGACGGCCGGCAATCTCGTCGAAGCCGTCGCGGCAACGACGCGCGAATTCAACGAACTCGGCGCGGCCGACATGATGGCCGGCATGCTCGCGCAGGCGACACGCAAGGCGGGCATGTTCGAGCGCTGGTTCGGCGCGGCGACGGGCCATGTCGACTACCGTGCGGCGATCGGGGCGCTCAAGCAGTCGCTCGGCTTTTTCCCGCGCCGTACCGAGGAGCTTGCCGCGAAGGTTCGCCACGCGGAAGAAAACCTCGTTGTTGTGCTCGCGGCGCTGAGCGCGGTGTCGGATGTCGTGCGCGCGCCGGACGATGCGGGTGTCGAGCGCACGCTGTTCGACCGCCGCAACATCGTCGGCCAGGCGGTGCAGCAGATCCGCATGCAACCCGCGCAATTGCGCGGGCTCGACGAGCGCGTGACCGATCTGCTGTCGCGCGCCGATCACCTGATGAACGTCGTGCTGCCGGCGGCATTGGCGGCGCGACCGCAGCGCTGAGGGAGCGGCGCGAAGGGCACGAACGCGTGCGCCGTGACGGCGCGCGCGTTCGCTGCGCAGGCCACGCTGCGTCACGTCATTTCACGTGCACCGGCGCGAGTCTGCTATCTTCCCGGGCATCTCATCGCTTTCCCGCCGATTCTCCATGACTGACCGCATCGTTGCCGCATTCGATTTCGACGGCACCATCACGACGACCGACAGCTTTCGCCATTTCGTCCGCTATGCGGTCGGCACGCCGCGCTTCGCGTGGGCCGGATTGCGCGCACTGCCGTGGATCGTCGCGATGAAGGCCGGCCTGATGTCGCGCGGCGACGCGAAGGCGAGGTTCGCGTCGTTCGCGTTCGGGCCGGTGCGCGAGGACGCGCTCGATGCGCAGGCGCGCACCTTCGTCGACAGCTATCTGCCGAGCCTCGTGCGTCCGGAGATGCTCGAGCGCATCCACGAGCATCGGGCCCGCGGGCACGAAGTCGTGCTGGTGAGCGCGTCGCCGTCGCTGTATCTGGAGAAGTGGGCGAAGACGGCCGGCTTCGACGCAGTGCTCGCGACGCGGCTCGCGTTCGAGCGCGGCACCTTCACCGGGCGGCTCGACGGCGAAAACTGCTGGGGGCCGCAGAAGGTCGTGCGGCTGCGCGGGTGGTGGGGCAACCGGCCGCCGAAACAGTTGTTCGCGTATGGCGACAGCCGAGGCGACAAGGAAATGGCCGAGCTCGCGAACTGGTCGTGGATCCGCGGGCAAGGGCCGATGCCGCCGATCGGCGGTTGAGGCGGCGCGTTACGCGTCGGCCCGAGCCTGGCGCGTATCACGCGCCGGGCGATAACCGCCCCAGCGATTCGCCCGCGCGAACGTGCCGGTATCGTTGAAGCGCACGCCGACTTCACGCAGCGCCGCATGCGCGGTGCGCGCGGTCAACTGGCGGATGTAGAACGGGTCGCGCACCACGAAGTGATGGATCGCGTGCGTGCTGCCGAAGTTGAAGCAGAACAGCTGGAACGGCAGCATCCACCACGGGTTGAGCACCTGCGTCTGCTGAATCACGTTGCGCGAATCGATGTCGCCGAAGTAATGCATGTTCGAGCTGACGAAGTTGATGCAGAAGCTGCGCACGAAGTTCGGCCCGAGCCACACCACGGCCAGGAAATCGACGACGCGCATCACGCGCTCGACGATGGCCGGCACCGTCACCGGGTAGCCGAACGCATGCAGCGCGAACAGGCCGACGTGATAGACGATGAACGCATGCCACAGCACGTAATACACGTGACCGACCGGCATGTACGACGATACTTGCTCGACGCGCAACTGCAGGCGCTCGGACGGATCCTGCACCGACTGCGCGGCCACATACTGCTTCACCTTGCGGCGCATCGCGGCCGGCCGCAGCACGACGGCGAGCATGCCGTCCGCGATCATCAGCAGGCGCTTCACGCCCCAGCGCTCGCCGTTCGTGATGCCGAATTCCTCGAGATCCGATTCTCCGCCCGATACCTTGTGGTGATGCAGGTGCATGCGTCGCCGCGTCCACGGGTTGATCGTGCCGGGCCGCGTGAGCCAGCACAGCGCCATCATCAGGTGATAGGCCCACGGCGTCTTCTTGAAGTACATCAGGTGGATCAGGTCGTGCTCGAGCTCGTGGATCAGCGACGTGACGAACGCGGCGAGCGGCAGCGCGACGTACCATGCGATCGCGCCGCGCGCATACAGCCACGCGATCGCGAGCATCGCGGCGACCGAGACGGCCATCACGGTCGCGCCGACGAGGTTCTGGTTGTCGAGCAGCGGAATGCGTGCGCGGATCGCGTCGCTCGCGGCGTTGACCTCGCGGCGGACGTACGCGACCTTGTCCGCGTCGTTGCGAAAGGCGGTTCGTGCGGGTTGGCTCATCGACCGGGATTCCTGCGGAAAGAGTGGGGCGCAATGCCGATGTGACAAGCATAGGCGTGCACCGGACCACACGCGAGGGCCGCGGGTGCCAATGGTGGTGTCATTTCGGGCCACGATGGCCGGCCGGCGCCGCTAGAGTCTCGCCCCGGTGTCATTGCGGGCCAGCGACGCTACAATCCGCCGAAACCGCTCCGGAGTCTGCCGCATGGTCCTGTCCGTCCCGGATGCCGCGCGCCAGCTGAACAAGGCGACGGTGTCGTCCGCGTATGCGCTGTTCATGCTGATGCTGGCGGAGGAGCGCGGCATCGACGGCAGCCGCGTTCTTGCCGGCTCGGGCGTCGAGCGCGAGCGGCTCGCGCAGCCCGATGCGCGCATCACGCCGCTGCAGCAGGCGGCGATCGTGTTCAACCTGCTCGACGCGACGGACGACCCGTCGATCGCGATCGAGATCGGCCTGCGCAGCAGCCTGACGAAAGCGGGACTGATCGGCTTCGGGCTGATGAGCTGCGCGACGCTCGGCGAGGCGATCTCGCTCGGCATCCGCTATCTGCCGACGCGCGTGCCGTTCTTTTCGGTGCGGCTCACGCAGCTCGACGGGACCGTCGACATCGACGTGTTCGAAGCGTTTCCGCTCGGCCGTCTGCGGCAGTTCGCGGTCGAGAACTTCCTGGTCGAGACGGCGATCCTGTTCAACTCGCTGCTGTATCCGGTGCCGGGGCGCACGCTGCAGTCGCGTGCCGAGCTCCATTTCGAATGGCCCGAACCGCCGTGGTTCGAGCGTTATCGTGGGCGGCTGCCACGCTGCCATTTCGACGCAAGCGCGAACCGCATCCGCTGCGACGCCGCGCTGCTCGACGAACCGATCGGCACCGCGAATGCGCACACCGCGCAGATGATCGTGCAGCAGTGCGAGGCCGAACTCGCGCGGCTCGGCTATGCGGAAAGCATCGTCGAGCGCGTGCGCAACCTGCTGATCTGCGGCGAGGGCGGCTATCCATCGGTCGACGACGTCGCGCGCGAACTGCATGTATCTGCGCGTACGCTCAAGCGCAAGCTCGCCGAGTACGGCGTGACTTATTCTGCACTGCTCGACGAGATCCGGCTACGCGACGCGCTGCGGCTGCTCGAGGGCACGCGGCTGCCGGTCGACGAGATCGCCGCGCGCGTCGGCTATACGGATCGCGCTAACTTCACGCGTGCATTCAAGCGCTGGACGGGCGTCGCGCCGAGCGAGCGGCGCTGAATGCGGGCAAGCGCGCGCCTGCGTGGCGGGCCTGCCGAGTCATGCTCTGCGCGCCTCGGCGTCAGATGATCGCGACCCAGTTCGCACCGCGCCCGCCCGGCACGCGCGCGTGCGGCGACAGCGCACCGTCGTTTGGCGCGATCGCATGCACCGACACGTATTCCGACTGTTCTCCGCAGGCGACGAGCCAGCGCCCCGACGGATCGATCGCGAACCCGCGCGGCTGCGTCTCGGTGGTGGTCGCGTGCGCGGGCTCGAACGTGTTGGCGGCGGTGCGGCGATAGCAGAGCAGGCGGCTCGACGTGCGTTCGCTGACATACGCGAAACGCTCGTCGGGCGTCAGATGGAGATCGGCGGCCCACACGGACGGTTCGGCGGGCGCGGGCGGCCGCGCATGACCTTGCGCGAGTTCGGCGACGGCCGGATGGCGTGCGCTCACGTGTGCATCGCCCAGCCGGCCGGTGTCGGGGTCGCGCGCGAACGTCGCGAGCGTGGCCTGGAATTCGCTGACGACGACGAGCGCGCGGCCGTCGCGCGCGAAGCGCAGGTGACGCGGGCCGAAGCCGGCCGGCACGCGCGTTTCGCCGTGTTCGAGCGCGCGCAGGCCGGCCGCGTTCTCGACGAGTTCGAAGCTGAACACGCGGTCCGAGCCGAGCGAACTGACGTACGCGAAACGGTTATCCGGCGACACGATCACCGCGTGCGCGTTCGCGATGCCGCCGGCCACCTGCAGCGGTGCGCCGTCGCCGTCGCGCACGCGCGCGGCGTCATAGAGGCTCAGCGAATTCCCGCCGTACGACGCGCCGAGCAGCCAGCGGCCGCTGCGGTCGAGCGACAGGTATGCGTGGCTCGCGTCGATCGCGGTCGTGCCGATGCGCGCGAGCGCGCCCGTGGCCGGGACGACCCGGAACGCGACGATCGTCGGCTGTTCGCCGCGCGTCGCGACGTAAAGCCGCGCGCGGTCGGCCTGCACGGCGATCGGCATTGCAACGTCGGCCGCCGGGTAGCGGGCGAGCGGCGCGAGCGTGCCGTCGGTCGTGAGGGAGAACGTGGCGAGGTCGCCGTCGGCGGCATTCGAGACGACGACGGTCAGGCGGTCAGTGTTCGGCATGGCGGAGCATCGAAGCGTTCGTGAAGGACTCGTCGGCCGGCAGGCCGCGCGGTGGATCGTTGCGCCGGTGCGTGCGCGCGAACAGCGCGGCGACCGCGGCGACGAGCGAAGCGATCGCGAGCGCATACAGTCCGCCCGTGATCGAACCCGTATGTTGCTTCAGATAGCCGAAGGCCGTCGGCGCGACGAAGCCGCCGAGGTTGCCGACCGAGTTGATCAGCGCGATTACGGCCGCGGCCACGCGTGTGTCGAGATAACCCTGCGGGATCGGCCAGAACAGCGACGACGCGGCCTTGAAGCCGAGCGCGGCGAAGCAGATCGACGCGAACGACCACACGGGATCGTGCGACGTCGACGCGAACAGCCCGCACGCGGCGAGCACGAGCGCGAACGCGAGCCAGCGCTGCGGATGCTTCCACTTCGACGACAGCACCGCGAAGCCGTACATCGCGCCGATCGCGATCATCCATGGAATCGTGTTGTAGAGGCCGACCTGGAAATCGGTGAGGCCGCCCATCTTGCGGATGATCGTCGGCAGCCAGAACGTGGCTGCGTAGATCGTCAGCTGGATCGAGAAATACAGGAAGCAGAACAGCATGATCTGCGGATCGCGCAGCAGTGCGGTGGCGCGCACGGGCACGTTCGAGCGGACGTCGCGCGCCGCGCGCTCCTCGTCGAGCGCGTGTTCGAGCGCCGCGCGTTCTTCGGCCGTGAGCCACGTTGCGTCACGAATGTGCGATTTCAGCAGCAGCCAGCTCGCGCCGCACAGCGCGACGGAGAACAGCCCCTCGATCAGGAACATCCACTGCCAGCCTTCGAGGCCGAAGCCGCGGATCGACAGCAGTGCGCCCGTGACGGGCCCGGACAGCACCGAAGCGAACGCGGAACCGCCGAGGAAGATCGCCATCGCCTTGCCGCGCTCCTGCGGCGGCAGCCATTGCGACAGGTACAGCACGACGCCGGGGAAGAAGCCGGCCTCGGCCGCGCCGAGCAGGAAGCGCAACGCGTAGAACGACGTGTCGTTCCACACGAACGCCATCGCGGCCGCGACGATGCCCCACGTCGCCATGATCCGCGCGAGCCACACGCGTGCGCCGTAGCGCTGCATCAGCAGGTTCGACGGCACTTCGAACAGCGCGTAGCCGACGAAGAACAGCCCGGCGCCGAGCCCGTACGCGGCCGCGCCGATGCCGATCGACGCCTCGAGGTGGCGATCGACGAAGCCGACGTTTACGCGGTCGATGTAGTTCGCGATGAACATGATCAGCACGAGCGGCAGCACGTGCCACTTCACTTTCGAGACGGCGGACGCGAGCGGGTCGGGTCCGGGCAAAGCGGGCGAGGGCGGGTTCAAGCGTGTCTCCGGTCGGGCGGCGGCGGACGGGGCGGTTGCTCGCGTCAGCGTCCGGGTGGCGGTCTATGTAGTATGTCGTCGTATAACATGGTACGCCTGAGCGTAGAGGAAGGCGTCGCGGGTTTACCCGGTAATTTCCCGGATATAAGGGAAATTATTGAGACTCGGCAGTTGTTTATTCATGTCTGATGACGTATGACATGAAATGAGTGTGCGTCAGTCACGGGATAGCCGACCGCTACCCGTGCGCCGGGGTACCGACCGCGCGGCCCGTCCGGCGATTGCCGTCGCGGCCGCTACGCCATCGACTCGACGCTGTCGAGCAGCGACTTCACGAGCACGGCCTGCCGCGTCGCGCCCGTTTTCGCGAAGAGGCCGCGCAGATGCGCGCGGGCCGTGTTCTTCGTGATGCCGGTCGCGGCGGCCGCCTCGTCGAGCGTCAGCCCGTCGACGCGCCGCAGCGCGATTTCGGTTTCCGTCGGCGTGCGCCGGAACAACCGGTGCAGCCTGTCACGCGACGTCTGGGGCGACGCCGCCGGATCGCGGACGAGCACCGCGACGGCCGGCCGGTGCTAGCGGTCCTCCGCGCCGCGGTAGGGCGCGAGCGGGCGCAACAGCACGTTCAACGGGATCGCGCCGCCGGGGCGCGACAGCGTGGTGGCTTCGACGCGAGCGCGCCCGCGCGGAAATGCTCGAGCGCGGCCCGCAACGCTTTCTGCAGCCGGCGCTCGTCGAGCGGGCACGACGCATGAAGCCGCTCCTGGCGCACGCACAGCCCGTCGTGCCGCCCGATCAGTCGCTCGGCGATGCGGTTGCGCTTGATCGCGCGGCCGTCCTCGTCGACGATCGAGGTTGCGGCAAAATACCCGGCGCGCGAACTCGGCGTGCACGGCAATCGCGCGAACAGCATCCACGTGGGGCGGATGTGGGGCGTGCCGACCCAGAAGTATGACCGGCAGGCGGCCGCCGGGTACGGCATGACGGAGGAGCAGATCATCGCGCCGATCGCGTCGAACCTCGCGCTCGCGAAGCTGCCGACCGACGACGATTGCGCGCGGGCCGCGCCGTTCCTTGTGTCGGACCACGCGAATGCGGGGACGGGTGCGACGCGCGACACGAATGGCGGCAATTTCATGCGTTGACGATGGAGCAATGGATCATGCAGGACAATCAACACGCGCGGCATTTCTTCGCGTTCAATGGCGATGCGGACGGCCTGTGCGCGCTTCAGCAACTGCGGCTCGCGGAGGGCGAGCACGGCACGCTCGTGACCGGCGTGAAGCGCGACATCAAACTGCTCGAGCGGATCGACGCGCGCGCGGGCGACATCGTCACCGTGCTCGACGTGTCGCACGACCAGAATCGCGACGCTTGCGCGCGGCTGCTGCGCGATGGCGTGACGGTCCGCTATTTCGACCATCACTTCGCGGGCGAGCTGCCCGACGATGCGCGCTTCGACGCGCATATCGATACGGCGGCCGACATTTGCACGAGCGCGATCGTGAACCGTTATCTCGGCGGCCGGCACGCGCGCTGGGCGATCGTCGCGGCGTTCGGCGACGAGTTGCCGGCGCTCGGCAATGTGCTCGCGCGCGAGCACGGGCTGGGCGACGCCGAGCGCGACACGCTCGCCGAACTCGGGCTCTACCTGAACTACAACGCGTACGGCGAATGCGTCGGCGATCTGCATTTCGACCCGGCCGCGCTCGCGGACGCGATGCTGCCTTGCATCGACCCGCTCGATTTCGTGCGCGAGACGGCCGTGTTCGCCGCGCTGCGCGACGGCTACCGCGACGACATGGCGCGCGCGTGCGCACTCGCGCCGTTGCGCGAAGTGCCTGGCGCGACACTGGTCCGGATGCCTGATCATCCATGGGCGCGGCGCGCGACCGGCATGCTCGCGAACGAGCGGATGCGCAACGCGCCGCATGCGGCGCTCGCGGTGCTGTCTCCGCGCGCGGACGGCGGGCTCGTCGTGAGCGTGCGCGTGCCGGACGGTCGGCCGCTCGGTGCCGACGAGTTCTGTCGCGGCTTTCCGACCGGTGGTGGGCGCAAGCGCGCGGGCGGCATCAACCATCTGCCGGAAGCCGAGTTCGACGCGTTCGCCGAGCGATTCGAGGCGGCGTTCCGGCTCGATTGACGCAGCGGCCGGCTGCGATGACGCTCACGCCGTGCAGCCATCGCGCGGCGTGCGCATCGTGGCCGGATCAATCGGTCGCGCCCGCGAGCGCGGCCGGCATGTTGTGACAGCAGCAGCGCGCCTTGACGCGCTCGGCGATGCGCCAACCCCGTGCGGTGCGCACGAACTGGTCCGCGTACCACGGCCCGAGAACCATCACCTGCGTGCCGCCGTCCGGCAGCGCGACCTCCATCGGCTTGAAGCAGATCGTGCGGCCGCGCGCGGGTATGGCCGTCGAGTCGGATCGACAGGTTGCCGACCATGTGCCGGTATTGCGGAAACGGCGGCAGCACGGTGCGCAGCCACGCCGTCCCCCCGGATAGCGGCCGGCGATGCCGCCCATCGCGCGATAGTCGATCGCGGCATCAGGTGTGAACACCGCGTCGAGCGCGTCGAACATCGACACCGCGCAGCGCAGCCGCGACAATACGCGTCTCTTTCCGCTTTCGTCATCGAGGTGCCCGTGCCCGCCAAGTCGTCCATTGCTCCCGCGATCGTCTGGTTCCGCGACGATCTGCGCGTGACCGACCAGCCCGCGCTGACGCGCGCGGTGGCGTCGGGCCGGCCGCTCGTGTGCGTATTCGTCGACGACACGGGCGCCGGCGCCGGGCGGGCGCTCGGCGGCGCGGCGCGCTGGTGGCTGCACGGGTCGCTGGCCGGGCTCGACGCGGCGCTGGTGCGTCATGGCGGACGCCTGCTGCTGTTGCGCGGCGACGCGCCGCGCGAGATCGAACGCATCGTGCACGACACGGGCGCGCAAGCCGTGTACTGGAACCGCCGCTATGCGCAGCCGCAGCGCGACGCCGACGCGGCGCTGAAGGCGTCGCTCAAGGCGCGCGGCGTCGCGGTCGAGAGCAGCAACGGCAGCCTGCTGAACGAGCCGTGGGAGGTGCTGACGGGCAGCGGCGGGCCGTACCAGGTGTTCACCGCGTACTGGCGCGCGGCGCGCCGCGACCGCACGGTCGCCGCGCCGTTGCCGGAGCCCGAGCGGATCGCGTTTCATCCGTGGCCGAAAGCCGTGCGTGACTGCGCGCTGGCGCTGGACGCGCTGGCTTTGCGTCCGCCGGTGCCGGATTGGGCCGGCGGCCTGCGTGATGCGTGGCCCGCGCCCGACGAAGCCGGGGCGCACGCCCGGCTCGACGCGTTCCTGACGACATCGCTCGCCGGTTATGCGGATGCGCGCGACCTTCCCGACCGTCCCGCGACGAGCCGGCTTTCGCCGTTCCTGCGCTTTGGCAACGTGTCGCCGCGACAGGTGTGGCACGCGGTGCAGGGCGCTGCGAGTGCAGGCGGCGCGGCGGTCGCCGCGGACGCCGACAAATTCCTGAGCGAGCTCGGCTGGCGCGAGTTCAGCTACACGCTCCTGTACCACTTCCCGGCGCTCGCGACCGACAATTTCCGCGCGCAGTTCGACGCGATGCCGTGGCGCGACGATTCCACCGCGCTGCACGCATGGCAGCGCGGGCTGACCGGCTATCCGCTCGTCGATGCGGGCCTGCGCGAACTGTGGACGACCGGCTGGATGCACAACCGCGTGCGGATGGTCGTCGCGTCGTTCCTGATCAAGCATCTGCTGATCGACTGGCGCGCGGGCGAAGCGTGGTTCTGGGACACGCTGGTCGACGCCGATCCCGCGAACAACGCGGCGAGCTGGCAGTGGGTGGCCGGTTGCGGCGCCGACGCCGCGCCGTATTTCCGCATCTTCAATCCGGTCGCGCAGGGGCAGAAGTTCGATCCCGACGGCGCGTACGTACGGCGCTGGGTGCCCGAACTCGCCGGCCTCGACAACGCATCGATCCATGCGCCGTGGGAAGCCTCGCCGCTGGAACTCGACGCGGCTGGCGTGCGGCTCGGCGTCGACTATCCGGAACCGCTCGTCGAGCATGCGGCCGCGCGTGCCCGTGCGCTCGATGCGCTGGCAGCGTTGCCGAAGCGCCGCTGACCTTCTGCTGCGGGTTGCTGCATCAATTGCAGAACGCGACGTGTTCGAGCAGCGCGTACGCGACGCCAGAACCGAAATAGGCCGCGCCGCACCACGCGACGAATGCGAGCGTGACGGCAGCCAGCGCCGCGCGGATCATGCCCATGCCGCGTTGCCCGATGCCGGACGCGCGATGCGCGCGTCGTCGATCGGCAGGTGCAGCAACGCCGCGAGCACGCCGAGCGCGATCGAGCCGATCCACAGCGGCATGTACGAGTGTGTCGCGTCGTACACGAGCGCACCCAGCCAGACGCCGAAGAAACTGCCGAGCTGGTGCCCGAAGAACACGAAGCCGAACAGCGTCGCGATGTAGCGCACGCCGAACACCTGCGAGATCACGCCGTTCGTCAGCGGCACGGTGCCGAGCCACGTGAGCCCCATGACGGCTGCGAACACATAGACGCTCGCGGGCGACAGCGGCGCGGCGACGAATACCGCCATCGTGAGCGCACGCACGAGGTACAGCACCGACAGCACGTACTTGCGCCGCAGCAGCCCGCCGAGATGGCCGCACGCATAGGTGCCGGCCACGTTGGTCAGCGCGATCAGCGCGAGCGCGACGCTCGCGTGGCGTGCCGCCAGGCCGTGGTCGAGCAGGTAGGCGGGAAGATGCGTCGCGATGAACGCGAGCTGAAAGCCGCACGCGAAGAAGCCCGCGTTCAGCAGCCAGAAGCCGCGATGCGCGAACGCCTCGCGCACGGCTTCGCCGATCGACTGGTCGGGGCCGGCGGTGGCGCCGGCAGCCTGCGCGGGCCGGTCGCGCAGCAGCACGGCGAGCGGCGCGAGCAGCACCGCGACGAGCGCCAGTGCGATGAACGCATGCCGCCAGCCGATGCCGCCGATCAGCTCCTGCGCGACGGGCACCATGCAGAACTGGCCGAGCCCGCCGATCGCGCCGGCGACGCCAAGCGCCCAGCCGCGCCGGTCGGGCGGAAACAGGCGGCTCAGCGCGCCATAGATCGACGCGAACGCCGAGCCCGACAGTGCGATGCCGATCACGAGCCCCGCGCCGATCGTGAACATGCCGGTCGATGCCGCATGGGCCATCGTGACGAGCCCGGCCGCGTAAAGCAGCATCCCGGCGACGATCACGCGCAGCGAGCCGAAGCGATCGGCGACCATCCCCGTGAACGGCTGCGCAATGCCCCAGATCAGGTTCTGCAGCGCCAGGGCGAGTCCGAACGCTTCGCGCGACCAGCCGTGGTCGAGCGACACCGGTGCGAGGAACAGGCCCTGCACGTGGCGGATGCCGAGCGCGGCGCCCATGATCAGGCCGCCAGCCAGGACGGGCAGCCAGCGGCGGCGAACTTCCTGTTCGATCGGGGTCATGCGTGTCTCCGGATGAAGGCGCGCGGCAAAACGGCCGCTCTCGATCCGATTAGACGATCGGGCCCGTCGTCGCTCAAGCGATCATTCGGTCAGGTTGGCATGCGTGCTGGGAATGCGACGCGGGGCGTGCGGGGTGCGGCGGGAGCGCTCGGAAACGGCCAGGCTTGTTTGCAAAGACCGCGCCCGCTTACGCCGACGCCATGTCGTGCGCACGCATCGCGGCATCGCATTCGGCCGCTTCGGCGAGCATCCAGTCGCGGACGTCGGCTACTTCGCGGCGCGGGGCCGGATCGTGCTGGAACAGCCAGTAGCCGTACGCATCCGACAGTGCCTGGGTGTGCGGCCCGAGCACCGCGAGCCGCCCGTCCGCGAGCATCGGCGCGACGAGCGCGAGCCGGCCGAGCGCGACGCCCTGGCCCGCGATCGCGGCCTGGATCACCTGGTCGTACTGGTTGAAGCGCAGCACGCCTTTCGGGCGCGCGTCGCCGAGCCCGGCCGCGTGCAGGTGCGCGCGCCACTGCAATTGCGGCTGCGGCGGCCCGTCGAATTCGAGCAGCACGTGATCGGCGATCGCGGCTGCGTTCGTGACGGGCCGCGCGGCGAGCGCCGGATGCGCGACCGGCACGACGATCTCGTCGAACAGGCGCAGTGCGCCGGCCGGCGCGCGGTCGCGCGGACAATAGCGGATCCCGAGGTCGATGCCCTCGGTGCGCAAATCGAGTACCTTGTCGTTCGCGGCGACGCGCAGGTCGATCTCGGGCAGGCGCGCCTGCAGCCGCCCGAGCCGCGGCAGCAGCCACAGTGCGGTGACGCCGATGCTCGCGGTGATCGTGACGGGCTGGCGCTCGCGTGCGGCGGCGAGCGACGCGACGGTGTCCTGCAGGCCGTGCAGTGCCGCATCCGCGACGCGAAACAGCCGCTCGCCTTCCGGCGTGAATGCGATCTTCCGGTAGCCGCGCTGCAGCAGCGCGACGCCGAGATGCGCTTCGAGCGCGTGCACCTGGCGGCTGACCGCCGATTGCGTGACGCAGAGGTCCTGCGCGGCGAGCGTGATGCTCATGCGGCGACCGACGGCGACGAAACCGCGGACGAGGTCGAGCGATGGGAGACGGACGAGCGGCGTTGACATGCGCGTGACTCATGCGAACGGAGCAGCAAGATTGGTTGAGAACGCGGGCCGCGTCAAGTTCAATGGAGGCGGGCGTGGGGGATGGGGCCGGTGTTGGTCGGTTGACGCCCCGGCTGGGCTGTGAAGCATGGGCGTGAGTTGGCTTGAGGCGCTGACCTGGATGGATTGCGGGGCGTGGGGGCAGGGTAAGCGCTGACTTCGATCGACCGCCGTGGGTGGAGTAAGCGCTGAAGCGCTAACCGCGATCGACCGCCGTGGGGGTGGAGTAAGCGCTGAAGCGCTAACTCCACCCAGCCACGCCATGGGACCGCAGTAAGCGCTGAAGCGCTAACTGCAGTCGACCGCCGTGGGGGTGGAGTAAGCGCTGAAGCGCTAACTCCACCCAACCACGCCATGGGACCGCAGTAAGCGCTGAAGCGCTAACCGCGATCGACCGCCGTGGGGGTGGAGTAAGCGCTGAAGCGCTAACTCCACCCAACCACGCCATGGGACCGCAGTAAGCGCTGAAGCGCTAACTGCGGTCGACAGGAGACAAGATGACAATTTCGAACGAAGGCAGCGAGATGACACAGGACACCCGCGCGGCGGACGCATTGCCACCCGAGCCGGTGACGTTGCACGCGGCCGACGGCTATGCATTGCGCGGCCATGTGTGGCGCCATCGCGGCGGCAGCGTCGCGCGGCCCGTGACGGTCATCAATTGCGCGACTTCGGTGCGTTGCGACTACTACTTTCGTTTTGCAGCCTGGCTTTTCGCACAGGGGCGCGACGTGCTCGTCTATGACTATCGCGGCATCGGCGGGTCGCGCCCGGCGCAGCTCGCGAAGCTGCGCGCGAACTGGCTCGACTGGGGGCGGCTCGATTGCGAAGCCGCGCTGCAATACGCGCGTGACGCGTTTGCGGGCCAGCCGATCGACGTCGTCGCGCACAGCATCGGCGGGTTCGCGCTCGGGCTCGCCGCATCGAACGCTCACGTGCGACATGCGGTAACGGTCGGCGCGCAGTATGCGTACTGGCGCGATTACTTGCCGGCCGAACGGCGGCGTATGTGGTGGAAGTGGCATGTCGCGATGCCGGCGCTCGCGGCCGTGTTCGGCTATGTGCCCGCGAAGCGGCTCGGCTGGATGGAGGACACGCCGCGCGGCATCGCGTTGTCGTGGGTGCGCTCGCAGGCGCGCTTCGAGGAGGGCTATACGAGCGGCCCGCTCGCCGAACCCGCCGCGAGTCGCGCCGCGTTGCCCGCCCGCTTCGCGGGACTGTCGGCACCGATGCTCGCGATCGGCCTCGACGACGACGGGTTCGGCACGGTCGAGGCGATCGAGCGGCTGGTCGGCTATTACACGGGCAGCGACGTCACGCATCTGCGGATCGCGCCGGCCGACATCGGCGCCGAAGCGATCGGCCATTTCGCGTTTTTCCACAGCCGCTTCACCGACACGCTGTGGCCGCTGGCGCTCTACTGGCTGCAACACGGCGTGCTGCCGGCGGATGCCCCGGGCAATGTGCATGCGATTCACCCGGCATCGCGCGGGCGTGGGCACGGCAGCGGTGTGCCGGGTGTTGCCGCGAACGGGTGACAGAGGGCGGCCGCCTAACGCGGGCGCGTGCCGAGAGGGCAAGCGTCAGCGCGGCGCACGGTGCCGGCAGCATTGACGCCGGCGGGTCGCAACGGCTCGCCGCACCGCGTGATCGATTAACATCGGACGTTTCGTTCCACAGGCCGCCGCATGTCGATGCCAGCCCCGCCCGATTTCGCTTCCCCGTCCGAAACGCCGCGCGCCTGGAGCGTGCACGAACTTGATGTGCCGCCTGCGGCGGCGCGCGCCGGCGTGCGGCTCGCACGTGTCGATTTCGACTGGCGCGTGCCGCTTGCATCGCCCGCGTATGCGGCACTCAGCGATGACGAGCGGGCGCGGGCCGCGCGCTTCATGCGGCATGAAGATGCGGTGCGCAGCGCCACGACCCGCGCCGCGCTGCGCGACGTGCTCGGCACGGCCCTCGGCATCGCGCCGCAGGCGGTGGCGATCGCCATCGATGCATCGGGGCGGCCGTCGCTGGACAGCGCGCATCGCGCATCGCTCGACTTCAACGTGTCGCATGCGGGCGACCATGCGTTGCTTGCGTGGGCACCCGCGGGCCGCGTCGGCGTCGATATCGAGAGCTGCAATCGCGCGGCCGACTGGCGCGCGCTGACGCGCGAAGTCTGCGCGCCGGCCGAGGCCGCCTATCTCGACAGCCTGCCGGCCGCCGCGCGCGCCGGCGAATTCATGCGCGTCTGGAGTGCGAAAGAGGCGCTGCTCAAGGCGCTCGGCACGGGCATCGTCGGCGGGCTGAGCGCGTTCGCGGTCGTGCCGCCGCGCGATGTCGCGACTCCGGCGACGACGATCGTCGACCCGGCCGCGCCTGCCGCCGGTGTCGCGGCGTTTGAGGCGGCATGGCTCGACGCGGCGCCCGGCTACGCGGCGTGCGTCGCGTGGACGCGTGCGTGAGCCGGGATCAGCGCGCGGCGCTCATTCGAGCGGCGCGTCGTTCGGCGCCGCGTCGCGCGCCTTGATCACGTCGTTCATCGCGCAGTCGAACGACAGCTCCTTCGGCGGCGCCGGCTTCGTGAACCACGTGTCGTACAGCGCGTCGATCTCGCCTTCATCAACTGCGTAAGCACGCCGTCGACGAGCGCCTTGAACGGCGGATCGTCCTTGCGCCGCATGAACCCGCAGGCTTGCGACGATTTCAGCGTGCCGACGATCTGCCAGTCGGCCGGCTCCACGGCGAGCGGGCGCACGCCCGCGGGCAGCACGTCGTCCGTCATGTACGCGGCCGCGCGGCCGGATTCGAGCGTGAGGCGTCCTTTGCGCTGATGATCCGCATGTTCATCTTCTTTTCCTCGTTCATCTTGCGCAGCAGGCGCCCGGACGTCGTGCGCTGATCGGTTACGACCGTCTTGCCGTCGAGATCGGGAAAGTCGCGGATGCCCGAGCGCATGAGCGTGAGCAAGCGCGTCGTCGCAACGAAGCCGGCAGTCGAGAACGCGACCTGCGCGTGACGTGCGGCGAGGTTCGTGGTGACACCGCATTCGAGCTCGACGGTGCCGTTCCGCACGAGCTGGATGCGGTTCTGCGACGTGACGGGGATGAAGCGCACCTGCAGGTCGGGCTTGCTGGTGCGCGCCTTAACCGCGGCGATCACGCGGTCACACAGGTCCTGCGAGAAGCGACGACCTTGCCGTTCGCGTCGGCGCAGGAGAACGGCATTGACGTTTCGCGGTGGCCGATCGAGATCAGGTTGCGCTGCCGGATCTTATCGAGCGTACCCGGGAGCGGCTCCGCGGCGAGCGACGCGCCGCATGCGAGTGTGCACGCGATGAAGAGCAGGGGGCGGCCGAACCGGGTGGCGAATCGTCACGGGAATGACATGACGGTCTGCGTGGCGAATGGCGATCCATCTGTTGAAAGATGCGAAACAAGTGAAGCAAATGTTAAGGGCCGGATCACACGGACCGATGTGGCGGGGCGCGCCGGACATCAGGGAAACTCCCAAGTCGAAATCGATGAAAAACGGGTTGTCTAGACAAGTTGGCGTGGCTACACTTCAATCCATTCCGAACTTGTCTAGACAGGATTGCTCACATGATTACGTTGACCCCCGGCCGCCTGACCCTCCCGCAACTGCGCCAGATCGCGCGCGAATCCGTGCAGCTGACGCTCGATCCGGCCAGCTTCGCGAAGATCGACGCCGGCGCGAAGGCCGTCGCCGACATCGCCGCGAAGGGCGAGCCGGCCTACGGCATCAACACGGGCTTCGGCCGTCTGGCCAGCACGCACATCCCGCACGACCAGCTCGAACTGCTGCAGAAGAACCTCGTGCTGTCGCACGCGGTCGGCGTCGGCGAGCCGATGGCGCGCTCGTCTGTGCGTCTGCTGATGGCGCTGAAGCTGTCGAGCCTCGGCCGCGGCCACTCGGGCATCCGTCGGGAAGTGATGGACGCGCTGATCAAGCTGTTCAACGCGGACGTGCTGCCGTTGATCCCGGTGAAGGGCTCGGTCGGCGCATCGGGCGACCTCGCGCCGCTCGCGCACATGTCGGCCGTGCTGCTGGGCGTCGGCGAAGTGTTCATCCGCGGCGAGCGTGCGAGCGCGCTCGACGGTCTGCGCGTCGCGGGCCTCGCGCCGCTGACGCTGCAGGCGAAGGAAGGCCTCGCGCTGCTGAACGGCACGCAGGCCTCGACCGCGCTGGCGCTCGACAACATGTTCGCGATCGAAGACCTGTACCGCACCGCGCTCGTCGCGGGGGCGCTGTCGGTCGACGCGGCTGCCGGCTCGGTGAAGCCGTTCGACGCCCGCATTCATGAACTGCGCGGCCATCAAGGCCAGATCGACGCCGCCGCGTCGTATCGCGAGCTGCTCGACGGCTCGCCGATCAACCAGTCGCACCGCGACTGCGACAAGGTGCAGGATCCGTATAGCCTGCGCTGCCAGCCGCAGGTGATGGGCGCGTGCCTGGACCAGATGCGTCACGCGGCCGACGTGCTGCTGATCGAAGCGAACGCCGTGTCGGATAACCCGCTGATCTTCCCGGATACCGGCGAAGTGCTGTCGGGCGGCAACTTCCACGCGGAACCCGTCGCATTCGCGGCCGACAACCTCGCGCTCGCCGCCGCGGAAATCGGCGCGCTGGCCGAACGCCGCATCGCATTGCTGATCGACGCGACGCTGTCGGGCCTGCCCCCGTTCCTCGTGAGGGACGGCGGCGTGAACTCGGGCTTCATGATCGCCCACGTGACGGCGGCCGCGCTCGCATCGGAAAACAAGACGCTCGCGCACCCGGCATCGGTCGACTCGCTGCCGACCTCGGCAAACCAGGAAGACCACGTGTCGATGGCGACGTTCGCCGCGCGCAAGCTCGCCGACATCGCGGACAACACGAAGCACATCCTCGCCATCGAACTGCTGGCCGCCGCACAAGGCGTCGACCTGCGTGCGCCGTACCACACGAGCCCGAAGCTGGCGCCGGTGATGGAGACGATCCGCAGCAAGGTGGCGCACTACGAACTCGACCACTACTTCGCACCAGACATCGCAGCGGTCGCGAAGCTCGTCGGCGAGCGCGCGTTCGCGAAGGTCGCACCGTTCTCGTTCGCATCGGAACAGTAAGCCAATGAGCGCGCCGGTCTACCAGGAGATCAAGGATTTCATCCTGGCCCGCATCCACGCCGGCGAGTGGGAGGAGGGCGACCAGGTGCCGTCCGAGAACGAGCTGGCGCGCGAATTCAAGGTGGCGCGCATGACCGTCAACCGCGCGCTGCGCGAGTTGACGGCCGAGCAGGTGCTCACGCGCATGAAGGGGGCGGGCACCTACGTCGCGCGGCCGAAGTACGAGTCGACGCTGGTGGCGATCCGCAGCATCTCGGAGGAAGTCGGTGCACGCGGGCATGCGTATCACGCCAGCGTGCTCGGCCTCGACACGATCCGCGCCGACGAGGCGCTCGCCGACGAGATGCAGGTGGCCGTGCGCACGAAGCTGTTTCATTCGCAGGTGCTGCACTTCGAGAATGACGAACCCGTGCAGCTCGAAGAACGATGGGTGAATCCGGCGGTCGCGCCGGATTACGCCGAGCAGGATTTCACGAACACGACGCCGAACCTGTACCTGATGCGCGCGGCTCCGCTGCAGCGTGTCGAGTACCGGATCGAAGCGGCGGCCCCGGCGCCGGAGCGGCGCGAGCAGCTGCGGATGGACGACGTCGAGCCGTGTCTGGTTTTACATCGACGCACCTGGTCGCAGGGCGTCGTCGCCTCGGTGGCGAATCTGTGGCATCCCGGCAGCCGTTATCGCTTCACCGGGCATTTCTGATTTCTATTTGATATTCATTTTCCTTCGGGAGCAGTCGTCATGAACCATCCGAAACACATCGATCCCCGTCTCGATCCCACGCGCACGATCCGCGCGCCGCGCGGCAGCGAGAAAGTCTGCAAGACCTGGCTGGCCGAAGCGGCGTACCGGATGATCCAGAACAACCTCGATCCGGAAGTCGCCGAGCATCCGCATGCGCTCGTCGTGTATGGCGGCATCGGCCGCGCGGCGCGCAACTGGGAATGCTACGACCAGATCCTCGCATCGCTGAAGGATCTCGAAGAGAACGAGACGCTGCTGATCCAGTCGGGCAAGCCGGTCGGTGTGTTCCGCACGCACAAGGATGCGCCGCGTGTGCTGCTCGCGAACTCGAACCTCGTGCCGCACTGGGCGAACTGGGATCACTTCCACGAGCTCGATCGCAAGGGCCTGATGATGTACGGCCAGATGACGGCCGGAAGCTGGATCTACATCGGCAGCCAGGGCATCGTTCAGGGTACCTATGAAACGTTCTTCTCGGTCGCGAACCAGCACTTCAACGGCGATCCGTCGGGCCGCTGGATCCTGACGGGCGGCCTGGGCGGCATGGGCGGCGCGCAGCCGCTGGCCGCGACGATGGCCGGGTTCTCGATGATCGCGGTCGAATGCGACGAAACCCGCATCGACTTCCGCCTGAAGACGCGCTACGTCGACAAGAAGGCGACCACGCTCGACGAGGCGCTCGGCATGATCGAGGAAGCGAAGCGCACCGGCAAGCCGGTGTCGGTTGGCCTGCTCGGCAACGCGGCCGACGTGTTCGCGGAACTCGTCACGCGCGGCATCACGCCGGACTGCGTGACCGACCAGACGAGCGCGCACGACCCGATCAACGGCTACCTGCCGCAAGGCTGGAGCGTCGCGCAATGGCGCGAAGCGCAGAAGGTCGATCCGCAGAGCATCGTGAAGGTCGCGAAGCAGTCGATGGCCGTCCAGGTGCGCGCGATGCTGGCGCTGCAGGAACGCGGCGCGGCGACGCTCGACTACGGCAACAACATCCGCCAGATGGCCCTGGAAATGGGTGTCGAGAACGCATTCGACTTCCCGGGCTTCGTGCCGGCCTACATCCGCCCGCTGTTCTGCGAAGGCAAGGGCCCGTTCCGCTGGGTCGCGCTGTCGGGCGATCCGGAAGACATCTACAAGACCGACCAGAAGGTGAAGGAACTGATCCCCGACGATCCGCATCTGCACAACTGGCTCGACATGGCGCGTGAGCGCATTGCGTTCCAGGGCCTGCCGGCACGGATCTGCTGGGTCGGCGTGAAGGATCGCTATCGCCTCGGCCAGGCGTTCAACGAGATGGTCAAGAACGGCGAACTGAAGGCGCCGATCGTGATCGGCCGCGACCACCTCGATACGGGTTCGGTCGCCAGCCCGAACCGCGAGACGGAATCGATGAAGGACGGTTCGGACGCAGTCAGCGACTGGCCGCTCCTGAACGCACTGCTGAACACCGCGGGCGGCGCATCGTGGGTGTCGCTGCACCACGGCGGCGGCGTCGGGATGGGCTTCTCGCAGCACTCGGGCGTCGTGATCGTCGCCGACGGTACCGCCGAAGCGCACGAGCGTCTTGGCCGCGTGCTGCTGAACGATCCGGCGACGGGCGTGATGCGCCATGCGGATGCCGGCTACGAACTCGCGCAGCAGACGGCCCGCGAAGCCGGCCTGAAGCTGCCGATGCTCGGCCGCTGAGCATGACGGCGCTCCACCAGGCGCCGGTGAACGCGATGCTGATCCGCGCCGCGGATCTCGTCGCGTCGCCATGGAAGAACGGCGGTGGCGTGACGCGCGAAATCGGCGCGTTCCCGCCGGGCGCCGCGCTCGACACGTTCGCGTGGCGCGTGAGCGTCGCCGACGTCGGCACGGCCGGGCCGTTCTCGCGTTTCGACGGGATCGACCGCACGCTGGTGCTGCTGTCCGGCGCGGGCATGACGCTCGCCGAGGAAGGCGGCGCCCGCCACGTGCTCGACGCACCGCTGACCCGCGCGGATTTTGCGGGCGAGGCGGAGATCGACGCGACGCTGCACGACGGCGCGACGCGCGACTTCAACCTGATGACGCGCCGGTCGGCCGCGCGCGGCGCGCTCGACGTGTGGCGCGCAGGCGCGCACCGCATCGAGCATGCCGATACCGTGCTGCTGTTTTGCGCGGCCGGCGAGGCTGCCGTTGAAATCGACGGCGCACGCTACACACTGGAAGAAATGGACACGTTGCGGCTCGACGGGCCGCGGCGTGCGTTTGACGTCGTCGTGAGCGGCAGCGGCGCGTTGCTCGCCGTGTCGCTCGCCATCGGCGAACGAGACTGAACGCATGAAACCGACTGTCTGGCATCACCTGAGGCTGTGTCCGCACGGCCATCCTGACGAGACGATCGACGACGCGGCGATCGCCGTCGACGAAACCGGCACGATCGTCTGGCTCGGCGCACTGTCCGCGCTGCCGCACGGTTATGCCCACTGGCAGCGCGAGGATCTGCACGGCGCGTGGGTGACGCCGGGCCTCGTCGACTGCCATACGCACCTCGTATACGGCGGCACGCGCGCCGACGAATTCGCGCAGCGTCTCGCGGGCGTGAGCTACGAGGAAATCGCGCGGCAGGGCGGCGGGATCGTGTCGACGGTGCGCGCGACGCGCGCGGCCGACGAGACGACGCTGTTCGTGCAGGCCGCCGCACGCCTGCAGCCGTTGCTCGCCGAAGGCGTGAGCGCGATCGAGATCAAGTCGGGCTACGGGCTCGACCTCGCGAGCGAACGCAAGATGCTGCGCGTCGCACGCCAGCTCGGCGAACGCTTTCCGGTCACCGTCTACACGACCTTCCTCGGCGCGCACGCGCTGCCGCCCGAATATGCGGGCCGCGCGGACGCGTACATCGACGAAGTGTGCGACCGGATGCTGCCGGCGCTGGCCGACGAAGGCCTCGTCGACGCGGTCGACGTGTTCTGTGAACGCATCGGCTTTTCGCTCGCGCAGACCGAGCGCGTGTTCGAGGCCGCGACGCGGCGCGGGCTGCCCGTGAAGCTGCATGCGGAGCAACTGTCGAACGCGGGCGGCACGGCGCTTGCCGCGCGTTATCGCGCACTGTCCGCCGATCACCTCGAATTTCTGGACGAAGCCGGCATCGAGGCGATGAAGGCGGCCGGTACGGTTGCCGTGCTGCTGCCCGGCGCGTATTACTTCATCCGCGAGACGCAACTGCCGCCGATCGAGCTGCTGCGCAAGCACGGCGTGCCGATCGCGCTCGCGACCGATCACAATCCCGGCACGTCGCCGCTCGAATCGCTGCTGCTGACGTTGAACATGGGCTGCACGCTGTTCCGCATGACGGTGCCCGAGGTGCTGCAGGGCGTCACGCGCCATGCGGCCGCGGCGCTCGGCCGCGCGGATCGCCATGGCGCGCTCGAGGTCGGTCGCCAGGCCGACTTCGCCGCTTGGTCGGTCGGCTCGCTGGCGGAGCTCGCCTACTGGATCGGCCGGCCGCTGTGCGAGCAGGTCGTACGCGGCGGCACGACCGTGTTTCGCCGGATGAATGGATAGCCTCATGACCGACACCACGTTGTTTGCTGACCATGCGTACCTGCCCGATGGCTGGCGCCGTAACGTGCTGCTGCGCTGGGACGCGGCCGGCACGCTGACCGAAGTGACGCCCGACACCGACCCGCCGGCGGGCGTCGCGCGCGCGGCCGGGCCGGTGCTGCCGGGCATGCCGAACCTGCATTCGCACGCGTTCCAGCGCGCGATGGCGGGGCTCACCGAATACCGCGCGAATCCGGCCGACAGCTTCTGGAGTTGGCGCGACCTGATGTACCGCTTCGCGCTGAAGATCACGCCCGACGCGCTCGCTGCGATCGCGCGCTGGCTGTATGTCGAGATGCTCAAGTGCGGCTACACGTCGGTGTGCGAATTCCACTACGTGCATCACACGCAGGACGGCTCGCGTTATCCGCAGATCGCGGAACTCGGCACGCGCGTGATCGACGCCGCGCGCGCGGCCGGCATCGGCATCACGATGCTGCCCGTGTCGTACCAGTTCGCCGGCTTCGGCGACAGGCCGCCGCGCGACGACCAGCGCCGCTTCATCAACACGCCCGACGGCCTGCTCGAGCTGCTCGACGCGATGCGTCGCGTGGCCCCGGAGCACGGCGGGCTGCGCTACGGCGTTGCACCGCACTCGCTGCGCGCAGTATCCGAGAACGGGTTGCGCGTGCTGCTGAATGGGCTGCCCGACGATGCGCCCGTGCACATCCATATCGCCGAGCAGACGGCCGAAGTCGACGACTGCGTGCGCGCCTACGGTGCGCGCCCCGTGCAATGGCTGCTCGATCGCTTCGACGTCGATGCGCGCTGGTGTCTCGTGCACGCGACGCACGTCGACGCCGCCGAAACGGCCGCGCTCGCGAAGCGTCGCGCGGTCGCGGGCCTGTGCCTGACGACCGAAGCGAATCTCGGCGACGGCGTGTTCCCGGCCGTCGACTATCTCGCGCAGGGCGGCGTGATCGGCGTTGGTTCGGACAGCCACGCGTCGGTCGACTGGCGCTCGGAATTGCGCCTGCTCGAATACGGGCAACGGCTCGTGCATTGCGCGCGCAACGTGCTGGCGAGCGATACGCAGGCGCATGTCGCCGATCGCCTGTTCGACGCTTCGCTTGCGGGCGGCGCGCAGGCCAGCGGGCGGCGCGTCGGTGCGCTGCGCGAAGGGTGCCGTGCCGACTGGCTCGTGCTCGATCCCGATCATCCGGCGATCGCCGAACACGACAGCACGTCGTGGTTGTCGGGTATCGTGTTCGCGGAACACGGCGAGACGCCGGTGCTCGACGTCTACACGGGCGGCGAGCGCGTCGTGAGCGGCCGCCGTCATCGCGACGAAGCGCTCGCGTATGCCGATTACCGCGCCGCGCTGGCGCAACTGCTGCGCTGACGCGCGCAACCGGCGCACGCCGCAAGCGTGCGCCGGCAGACCTCCAACGGTGATGCGACATGACTGAACAACCGGCTGTATTCACGCTGAAGCAGGGCACGCTGCCGCTGCTGATCTCGATTCCGCACGCAGGCACGCACATCCCCGCCGACATCGCCGCGACGATGACGGCCGACGCGCGTTTCGTCGACGATTGCGACTGGCATCTCGAACGGCTGTACGGATTCGCGGCCGACCTCGGCGCATCGATCCTCGTACCGTCGCACGCGCGTTACGTCGTCGACCTGAATCGTCCGCCCGACAACGAGAACCTGTACCCGGGGCAGGACACGACGGGGCTCGTGCCGGTCGATACGTTCGACAAGGTGCCGCTGTATCCGGCGAACGCGCTGCCCGGCAACGACGAGATCATGCGTCGCCGCGACCGCTACTGGCTGCCGTATCACGAGGCGCTGCAAAGCGAGGTGGCGCGCCTGAAGCGCGAGCATGGCCGCGTGCTCGTGTGGGAAGCGCATTCGATCCGCTCGCACGTGCCGCGCTTCTTCGACGGCCGCCTGCCGGACTTCAACTTCGGCACGTCGAGCGGCGCGAGTGCCGCACCGGGCCTGGCAGAGGCGCTGGCCGCACGCGTGCTCGAACATGGCGGCTATACGGCCGTCGCGAACGGGCGCTTCAAAGGCGGTTACATCACGCGTCACTATGGCGTGCCCGATACCGGCGTCGAGGCCGTGCAGCTCGAGCTCTCGCAGATCACCTACATGGAAGAGACGCGTCCTTACACGTATGACGAAACGCGTGCGGCGCGGATTGTGCCGCTATTGCAGACGCTCGTCGAGACCGCGCTCGCCTATCGTTGAACACGGGCCGCTCGGATGCGGCAGCGCGGTGGCGCAGGCGCGCCGCAGCCTGCCGGCAAGCAGCCTGCCGCACCGATGCAATGCACCACACGGCATCGATCCACGGGATCGATGCCGTTTTTTTCGTGTGGCTTTCGTCTGACCGATGTCGTCATCGGCACCTGAAAATTTGACGCAATTTTTAGGTGATATAAGCTGAATGTCAGGAAATCGTCACGCGCACTTGCGGCGGGGCCATCGATCGTGGCCGCACCGCGCCGGAATGCGCTGCGAGACACCTCGCCGACGTGTCGCCGCGCGGCTTTGCCGCTTGCGCTTCATCGCGACACGTGTCCTGCATTCATCAGTCAGTCGAGTACGATCGTGAAAGCCGCCAGCCCTTCGATACGCCGGACGCGAAGTCCGTCGGCGGGCGCGCCGCCTCAGGCCGGGCCGATCCGGCATGCTGATCGCGGCACGCGTGCCGCCCCTTTGCGCAAGCCTCGTTGCTTCGCCATTTCCCATCGCGGCTTGCGCCGCTTCAATCTCGTGACCGCGCACGTCTTCAGCGCGGTGCAGTGCGACGGCAGCGCATCGTTGTTGCCCTAGCGTCGTTTTCCGCTTCCGTTCCGAGTCGCACCGCCTGATGCCGCTTCGTCCGCGCGGCAGGATCGCGCATGGGCATGCGCCGCGTCGTGGTGCGCGCGTGCGGCGCCGGCGCGACCCATCATCGTCCCGCGTACGGCCGTGTCGCGCGCGATTACCGGAGAGACACCCATGCGTACGCGCCCGATCGTAGCCGTCACCGCCGACCGCATCCTGCGCGGTGCGCATCCGAACCACACGGCGGGGGAGAAGTATCTGGCCGCACTCGTCGACGGCGCCGGCGCGCTCGCCTTCGTGCTGCCCGCACTCGGCGCGCGCCAGCCGGCCGACGCGATCGTCGCGGCGATCGACGGGTTGCTGTTGACTGGCAGCTATTCGAACGTCGAACCGCATCACTACGGCGGCGCCGCGAGCGCGCCCGACACGCTGCACGATCCCGCGCGCGACGCGACCGCGTTGCCGCTGATCCGTGTGGCGATCGATGCGGGCGTGCCCGTCCTCGCGATCTGTCGCGGCATGCAGGAGCTGAACGTCGCCTACGGCGGCACGCTGCACCAGCGGCTGCACGCGACGACCGGCTTCGACGATCACCGCGAGCGGCCCGCCGATCCGCTCGAACGGCAGTACGGTCCCGCGCATGTCGTGCGGTTCGCGCCGGGCGGCCTGCTGCAGCGGGTCGCGCACGGCGCGCAGGAGGCGACGGTCAATTCGCTGCACGACCAGGGCATCGCGCAGCTCGGCGCGGGGCTCGTCGTCGAAGCCAGCGCACCCGACGGGCTGGTCGAGGCCGTCAGCGTGCGCGGCGCACGCGCGTTCGCGCTCGGCGTGCAGTGGCATCCCGAATGGCGCTACGCGGAACAGCCGCTGTCGCGCGACATCTTCGCGGCATTCGGCGCGGCGTGCCGCGCGCGCATGACGCATCGCATTCATGCAGCCGGTGGCGCGATTTCGTCGCCGGCCGCATCCGACGTCGACTGATAGAGGCCGATCATGCAACCCGAACTGAGCGAATTCCTGCGACAGCACCGCATCACCGAGGTCGAGGCGATCATTCCCGACATGGCCGGCATTGCGCGCGGCAAGATCATTCCGCGCAACAAGTTCGAATCCGGCGAATCGATGCGCCTGCCGCAGGCCGTGATGGTGCAGACCGTCACCGGCGACTATCCGGAAGACGGCACGCTGACCGGCGTGACCGATCCCGACATGGTGTGCGTGCCCGATCCGTCGACGATCTGCCTGATTCCGTGGGCCGTCGATCCGACCGCGCAGGTGATCCACGACTGTGTTCACTTCGACGGCTCGCCGGTCGAAATCTCGCCACGCTACGTGCTGCGACGCGTGCTCGACCTGTACAAGGCGAAAGGCTGGCAGCCGGTCGTTGCGCCCGAGCTCGAGTTCTATCTCGTCGACATGAATGCCGATCCCGACCTGCCGCTGCGTCCGCCCGTCGGCCGCACCGGGCGTGCGGAGACCGGCCGGCAGTCGTATTCGATCGAGGCCGTCAACGAGTTCGATCCGCTGTTCGAGGACATCTACGAATACTGCGAGATGCAGGGGCTCGACATCGACACGCTGATCCACGAGGTCGGCGCCGCGCAGATGGAGATCAACTTCATGCACGGCGATGCGCTGTCGCTGGCCGACCAGGTGTTCCTGTTCAAGCGCACCGTGCGCGAGGCGGCGCTGCGCCACAACATGTACGCGACCTTCATGGCGAAGCCGATGCAGGACGAGCCGGGCTCGGCGATGCATATCCACCAGAGCCTGGCCGACGCGCGCACCGGGCGCAACCTGTTCTCCAACGAGGACGGCGCCGTGTCGCCGATGTTCCACAGCTATCTCGCGGGGCTGCAGAAGTACACGCCCGCGTTGATGCCGATCTTCGCGCCGTACATCAACTCGTATCGCCGCCTGTCGCGCTTCATGGCCGCACCGATCAACGTGCAATGGGGCTACGACAACCGTACGGTCGGCTTCCGCATCCCGCAGTCGGATTCGTCGGCGCGCCGTATCGAGAACCGTATCCCGGGCGTCGACTGCAACCCGTACCTTGCGTTCGCCGCGACGCTCGCGGCCGGCTATCTCGGCTTGATCCAGCAGCTCGCACCGACCGAGCCGATCGCGTCGGACGGCTACAACCTGCCGTACCAGCTGCCGCGCAATCTCGAGGAGGGCATCTCGCTGATGGCGGCCTGCGCACCGCTGGCCGGCATTCTCGGCGACAAGTTCGTGACGGCCTACCTGGCGCTGAAGGAAACCGAATACGAAGCGTTCTTCCGCGTGATCAGCTCCTGGGAACGCCGCCATCTGCTGCTGCACGTGTGAGCGTGCGCACAACCGAATACGGAATCACGGAGGAAACATGACTTACCGCAACGAATCTGCCTGGATCCAGCCGGCCGCGCCGAGCGCCACGGCCGCAGCGCCCCGCACGACGCAGGCACGCACGACCGCCGAATACCGCGCGCTCGATGCCGCGCACCACATTCACCCGTTCTCCGACATGGGCGCGCTGAACCGCGCGGGCAGCCGCGTGATCGTGAAGGCCGACGGCGTCTACCTGTGGGACTCGGACGG
>NZ_CADFDU010000022.1 GCF_902833045.1 Burkholderia sp. BCC0322 | reverse complement strand
ATTGCTCCGATCGCGATGGAAGAAGGTCTGCGCTTCGCAATCCGCGAAGGCGGCCGTACGGTCGGCGCCGGCGTCGTCGCCAAGATCATCGAGTAATTTCGACGATCCGCGGATCCCGACGGGATCCGCCATTCCGCGGTATGCAGTCCGTACCGTCGAAACCGGGTGCCCAGCTTGCGCTGGCACCCGGTTTTGTTTTTATGTGGCAAGAAAGCGAGGGGCGAGAAACTCGCACCACCGCTCCAGAATTTCGTGTAGAATCGCGGGCTTAGCAGTGGAAGTACTGTCCGGAACCTGATGCCTCGCTCCCCGCGGGCGTCATGTTTCACGTTCTTTTAGTGTCCGGCGATGCAACATCGCCTCGCTCTTTCCAAGGAATCGTCATGCAGCAACAGAAAATCCGCATTCGCCTGAAGGCATTCGACTATCGTCTGATCGATCAATCGGCTGCCGAGATCGTCGATACCGCGAAGCGGACTGGTGCAATCGTCCGTGGCCCGGTGCCGCTGCCGACGCGCATTCAGCGTTTTGACATCCTGCGTTCGCCGCACGTCAACAAGACGTCGCGCGATCAGCTCGAAATCCGTACCCACCAGCGCCTGATGGACATCGTCGATCCGACCGACAAGACGGTTGACGCGCTGATGAAGCTCGATCTGCCGGCTGGCGTCGACGTGGAAATCAAGCTGCAGTAAGGCTTCCGGCGCCGATCGGCTTGCCGGGCGGCGCTAAGTCTTTGATTGCTTGCGGAAAACGCGGGGTCGAGCTATAATGCTTGGCTTTTCGCGTATTCGCGTAAAAAAGTTGGGCCTTGCGTGCCCGGCATTTTGTAAATCAGCCCCGACCAATCGCAGTCGGGAATGGAGAAAATGATGAGCCTTGGACTCGTAGGTCGCAAGGTTGGCATGACCCGTATCTTCACGGCTGAAGGGGATTCGATTCCCGTCACCGTGCTGGACGTGTCGGACAACCGCGTGACGCAGATCAAGACTGTTGAAACCGACGGCTACACGGCCGTGCAGGTTGCATTCGGCTCCCGTCGTGCCTCGCGCGTGACGAAGCCGCTGGCAGGTCATCTCGCCAAAGCCGGTGTCGAAGCCGGTGAAATCCTCAAGGAATTCCGCATTGACGCGGCCAAGGCAGCTGAGCTGTCGAATGGCGCCGTGGTCGGTGCTGATCTTTTCGAAGTGGGCCAGAAGGTCGACGTGCAAGGCGTGTCGATCGGTAAGGGCTACGCCGGTACGATCAAGCGTTACAACTTCTCCTCCGGCCGTGCCACGCACGGTAACTCGCGCTCGCACAACGTGCCGGGCTCGATCGGTATGGCGCAGGATCCGGGTCGCGTTTTCCCGGGTAAACGCATGACGGGTCACATGGGTGACGTGACGGTGACGGTGCAGAACCTCGAAATCGCTCGTATCGACGCAGAGCGCAAGCTGCTGCTCGTGAAGGGTGCGATTCCGGGCGCGAAGGGTGGCAAGGTTTTTGTCACGCCGGCCGTCAAGACCAAGGGGGCGAAATAATGGAACTCAAGCTCCTGAACGAAAATGGTCAGGAAGGTGCAGTGGTCAACGCATCGGACGTCGTGTTCGGTCGTGACTACAACGAAGCGCTGATCCACCAGGTCGTCGTCGCTTACCAGGCGAATGCTCGCCAGGGTAACCGCGCACAGAAGGACCGTGAGCAAGTCAAGCACACGACCAAGAAGCCGTGGCGCCAGAAGGGTACGGGCCGCGCTCGTGCCGGTATGTCGTCGAGCCCGCTGTGGCGTGGCGGTGGTCGTATCTTCCCGAATTCGCCGGAAGAAAACTTCTCGCACAAGGTCAACAAGAAGATGCATCGCGCAGGTCTCTGCTCGATCTTCTCGCAGCTGGCCCGTGAAGGCCGTCTGTCGGTCGTCGAGGATATCGTCCTCGAAGCGCCGAAGACCAAGCTGCTGGCCGACAAATTCAAGACCATGGGTCTCGACTCCGTGCTGATCATCACCGACACGGTTGACGAAAACCTGTACCTGGCATCGCGCAACCTGCCGCACGTGGCAATTGTCGAGCCGCGCTACGCTGACCCGCTCTCGCTGATCTACTTCAAGAAAGTGCTGGTCACGAAGGCTGCGGTCGCCCAGATCGAGGAGTTGCTGTCATGAGCGAGATTCGCAAGAACGATCATCGTTTGATGCAGGTCCTGCTCGCACCGGTGATCTCGGAAAAGGCGACGCTGGTTGCCGACAAGAACGAGCAAGTCGTGTTCGAAGTCGCTCCGGATGCCACGAAGCAGGAAGTGAAGGCGGCTGTCGAGCTGCTGTTCAAGGTCGAAGTTGATTCCGTCAACGTGCTGGTTCAGAAGGGCAAGCAAAAGCGCTTTGGCCGTTCGATGGGCCGCCGCAAGGACGTGAAGAAGGCGTACGTTTGCCTGAAGCCCGGCCAGGAAATCAACTTTGAAGCGGAGGCCAAGTAATCATGGCAATCGTGAAAGTTAAGCCGACATCGCCGGGTCGCCGCGCGATGGTCAAGGTGGTCAACAAGAACCTGCACCAGGGCAAGCCGTTCGCGGCGCTGCTCGACTCGCAGAGCTCGACCGCCGGCCGTAACAACAACGGCCGTATCACCACGCGTCATAAGGGTGGTGGTCACAAGCAGCACTACCGTATCGTCGATTTCCGTCGCACGAAGGATGGCATTCCGGCAAAGGTCGAGCGTCTCGAGTACGACCCGAACCGTAGCGCGAACATCGCGCTGGTGCTCTACGCAGACGGCGAACGTCGCTACATCATCGCCCCGAAGGGCCTGACCGTCGGCCAACAGCTGATGTCGGGTTCGGAAGCGCCGATCCGTGCAGGCAACACGCTGCCGATCCGCAACATTCCGGTCGGTACGACGATCCACTGCATCGAGATGCTGCCGGGCAAGGGCGCGCAAATGGCGCGTTCGGCTGGCACGTCGGCCATGCTGCTCGCCCGTGAAGGCGTCTACGCGCAGGTTCGTCTGCGTTCGGGCGAAATCCGCCGCGTGCACATCGAGTGCCGTGCAACGATCGGTGAAGTCGGCAACGAAGAGCATAGCCTGCGCCAGATCGGCAAGGCTGGCGCGAACCGCTGGCGCGGTATCCGCCCGACGGTGCGTGGCGTTGCGATGAACCCGGTTGATCACCCGCACGGTGGTGGTGAGGGCAAGACGGCTGCAGGTCGCGATCCGGTTAGCCCGTGGGGTACTCCGGCTAAGGGTTATCGCACCCGTAGCAACAAGCGCACGACGACGATGATCGTCCAGCGCCGTCACAAGCGTTAAGGAGTAGGCAATGGCACGTTCTGTTAAAAAAGGTCCGTTCTGCGACGCCCATTTGCTGAAGAAAGTTGAGGCGGCTGCAGCTTCGCGCGACAAAAAGCCGATCAAGACCTGGTCGCGTCGCTCGACGATTCTGCCGGATTTCATCGGCCTGACGATCGCTGTTCACAACGGCCGTCAACACGTTCCGGTGTACATCTCGGAAAACATGGTCGGCCACAAGCTTGGCGAGTTCGCACTGACCCGTACGTTCAAGGGTCACGCAGCCGACAAGAAGGCCAAGAAATAAGGGGCAATCAAGATGGAAGTGAAAGCAATTCATCGCGGTGCCCGCATCTCGGCGCAAAAAACGCGCCTTGTGGCTGACCAGATCCGCGGTTTGCCGGTCGACAAGGCGCTGAACGTTCTGACGTTCTCGCCGAAGAAGGCGGCTGGCATCGTGAAGAAGGTTGTGCTGTCGGCAATCGCGAATGCGGAGCACAACGAAGGCGCCGATATCGACGAGCTCAAGATCAAGAGCATCTACGTCGACAAGGCTGCATCGCTCAAGCGTTTCACCGCGCGCGCCAAGGGCCGCGGTAACCGCATCGAGAAGCAATCCTGTCACATCACTGTGACGGTCGGGAATTAAGGAGCCATACGATGGGACAGAAAATTCATCCGACTGGCTTCCGCCTGGCTGTCAGCCGCAATTGGGCTTCGCGTTGGTACGCGAACAACAACAATTTCGCGGCGATGCTGCAGGAAGACATCGGTGTTCGTGAATACCTGAAGAAGAAGCTGAAGAACGCTTCGGTCGGTCGGGTCGTCATCGAGCGTCCGGCGAAGAACGCGCGCATTACGATTTACAGCTCGCGTCCGGGTGTGGTCATCGGCAAGAAGGGCGAGGATATCGAGCAGCTGAAGACGGAACTGCAACGCCGCATGGGCGTTCCGGTTCACGTCAACATCGAAGAAATCCGCAAGCCGGAAACCGATGCTCAGCTGATCGCTGACTCGATCACGCAACAGCTCGAGCGCCGGATCATGTTCCGTCGCGCGATGAAGCGTGCGATGCAGAACGCGATGCGTCTGGGTGCCCAGGGCATCAAGATCATGAGCGCGGGCCGTCTGAACGGTATCGAAATCGCTCGTACGGAGTGGTATCGCGAAGGTCGCGTGCCGCTTCACACGCTGCGTGCCGATATCGACTACGCGACTTCGGAAGCGAAGACGACTTACGGGATCATCGGCGTCAAGGTGTGGGTCTACAAGGGCGATACGCTCGGCCGCAACGACGCACCGGTGGTGGAAGAGGTAGCCGAAGACAAGCGTCCGCGTCGCAATGCGCGTCCGGGCGACCGTCGTCCGCGCCGTGACGGCGAAGGCGGCGCTCCGGGTGCTCGTCGTGGCGCACCGCGCCGCGGCGCCGGCAAGCCCGAAGACGGCAAGACTGGAGAATAACGATGCTGCAACCGAAACGCAGAAAGTATCGTAAAGAGCAGAAGGGTCGTAACACCGGCAAGGCGACGCGCGGCAACGCAGTGTCGTTCGGTGAATTCGGTCTGAAGGCGATCGGTCGCGGTCGTTTGACCGCACGCCAGATTGAAGCGGCGCGTCGTGCAATGACGCGTCACATCAAGCGTGGCGGCCGCATCTGGATCCGGATCTTCCCGGACAAGCCGATTTCGCAGAAGCCGGCCGAAGTGCGTATGGGTAACGGTAAGGGTAACCCGGAGTACTACGTCGCCGAGATCCAGCCGGGCAAGATGCTCTATGAAATGGACGGCGTAACCGAAGAACTGGCACGCGAAGCGTTCCGTCTGGCTGCAGCCAAGCTGCCGCTGAAGACGGCGTTCATCGTGCGCCAGCTCGGCGCCTAAGGAGAAAATATGAAGGCTTCCGAACTTCTCCAGAAAGACCAGGCCGCGCTCAACAAGGAGCTGGCGGACCTGCTGAAGGCGCAATTCGGCCTGCGCATGCAACTCGCGACCCAGCAGCTCACGAACACGAGCCAGCTGAAGAAGGTTCGTCGCGACATCGCACGTGTGCGGACCGTCATGACTCAGAAGGCGAACCAGAAATGAACGATAGCGTGAAAACCTCGCTGAAGCGGACGCTGGTCGGTCGGGTCGTCAGCAACAAGATGGACAAGACCGTCACCGTGCTGATCGAGCACCGCGTCAAGCACCCGATCTACGGCAAGTATGTCGTGCGTTCGAAGAAGTACCACGCGCACGATGAAGCGAACACCTACAACGAAGGCGATCTCGTCGAAATCCAGGAAACGCGTCCTGTTTCGAAGACGAAGGCCTGGACGGTTTCGCGCCTCGTCGAAGCAGCTCGCGTCATCTAAGCGGGCAGAGCAGTAGGCAGTAACAAGCACTTCTCCGCGAAGTGCTTGAAATCGCAAAGTATTTGCTTGCGTGACCAGGATTATTTGTTATAATCCTGGTCTTCCCTCTTTATGGGAGCCCCGTCGCGGGCGAAGTTGGTGGGGGAAGCGGACTGGCGCCTGCCTGTCCGAAAGATTCACCGAATTGCGATGGCGGGTTTCGTTTGCCGTCGCTGCTGTTCCAACCCAAGCAGCCGATTGGCTGACGGGACCAAGACTGACCGAATGCATCATGGTGGTGCATCCGGATTAAGTTGGGAAAGACAAACCATGATCCAGACCGAATCTCGGCTCGAAGTAGCCGACAACACGGGTGCACGTGAAGTCCTGTGCATCAAGGTGCTCGGCGGCTCGAAGCGTCGTTATGCCGGCATTGGCGACATCATCAAGGTGAGCGTCAAAGAGGCAACGCCGCGCGGGCGCGTGAAGAAAGGCGAAATTTACAACGCCGTGGTGGTCCGCACCGCCAAGGGCGTGCGCCGTCAAGACGGCTCGCTGATCAAGTTCGACGGCAACGCCGCTGTGCTTTTGAATAACAAGCTCGAGCCGATCGGCACCCGTATCTTCGGGCCGGTCACGCGTGAGCTGCGTAGCGAACGATTCATGAAGATCGTTTCGCTGGCGCCGGAAGTGCTGTAAGGAGTCGCGATGAACAAGATTCGCAAAGGTGACGAAGTCATCGTCGTCACTGGTAAGGACAAGGGCAAGCGCGGCGTCGTGCTGGCTGTCGGTGCAGAGCATGTGACGGTTGAAGGTATCAACCTCGTCAAGAAGCATGTGAAGCCGAACCCGATGAAGGGTACGACGGGTGGCGTGGAAGCGAAGACGATGCCCCTGCATATTTCGAACGTCGCACTGGTCGACGCGAATGGCAAGGCGTCGCGTGTTGGCATCAAGGTCGAGGAAGGCAAGAAGGTTCGCTTCCTGAAGACGACCGGTGCCGTACTGAGCGCCTGACGCAGCGGAGTAAAAAATGGCTCGTTTTCAAGAGTTTTACAAAGAAAAGGTTGTGCCCGGCCTGATCGAGAAGTTCGGTTACAAGTCGGTCATGGAAGTGCCGCGCATCACCAAGATCACGCTGAACATGGGTCTTGGCGAAGCGATCGCTGACAAGAAGATCATCGAGAACGCCGTTGGCGACCTCACGAAGATCGCTGGTCAGAAGCCGGTCGTGACGAAGGCACGCAAGGCAATCGCAGGCTTCAAGATCCGCCAGGGTTACCCGATCGGCGCGATGGTGACGCTGCGTGGCCGTGCCATGTACGAATTCCTCGACCGTTTCGTGACGGTTGCCCTGCCCCGCGTGCGTGACTTCCGCGGCGTGTCGGGTCGTGCTTTCGATGGCCGTGGCAACTACAACATCGGTGTGAAAGAGCAGATCATTTTCCCCGAAATCGACTACGACAAGATCGACGCACTGCGTGGGCTGAACATCAGCATCACGACGACTGCGAAGACCGACGACGAAGCAAAGGCTCTGCTCGCCAGCTTCAAGTTCCCGTTCAGAAACTGAGGTTACCGTGGCTAAACTGGCACTGATCGAACGTGAAAAGAAGCGCGCCCGCCTGGTCGCGAAGTTCGCAGCAAAGCGCGATGCGCTAAAGGCGATCGTCGAAGACCAAAGCAAGTCGGAAGAAGAGCGCTACGAAGCACGCCTTGAGCTGCAGCAACTGCCCCGCAACGCAAACCCGACCCGCCAGCGTAACCGCTGCGCGATCACGGGCCGTCCGCGTGGCACGTTCCGTAAATTCGGCCTCGCGCGTAACAAGATTCGTGAAATCGCATTCCGTGGCGAGATTCCTGGCCTGACCAAGGCGAGCTGGTAATAGGAGAAACGTAAATGAGCATGAGTGATCCTATCGCCGATATGCTGACTCGCATCCGCAACGCGCAGATGGTCGAGAAGGTATCGGTTGCGATGCCCTCGTCGAAGGTCAAGGTTGCAATCGCGCAAGTCCTGAAGGACGAAGGTTACATCGACGATTTCGCTGTCAAGGCGGAAGGTGCGAAGTCCGAACTGAATATCGCGCTGAAGTACTACGCGGGCCGCCCGGTCATCGAACGCCTCGAGCGCGTGTCGAAGCCTGGTCTGCGCGTGTACCGTGGCCGTAACGACATTCCGCAGGTCATGAACGGCCTCGGTGTGGCAATCGTGTCGACGCCGAAGGGCGTGATGACCGACCGCAAGGCGCGCGCTACCGGCGTCGGCGGCGAAGTCATCTGCTACGTCGCTTAAAGCCGAGGAGAGAGAAACATGTCTCGAGTAGGTAAGAGCCCGATCGCGCTGCAAGGCGCGGAAGTCAAGCTGGCCGACGGTGCAATCACCGTCAAGGGTCCGCTGGGCACCATCACGCAAGCGATCAATCCGCTCGTGAACGTGGCGAACAACGACGGCACGCTGAATCTGTCGCCGGTCGACGAAAGCCGCGAAGCAAATGCACTGTCGGGCACGATGCGCGCGATCATCGCGAATGCCGTGCACGGCGTGACCAAGGGTTTCGAGCGCAAGCTGACGCTGGTTGGCGTCGGTTACCGTGCGCAAGCGCAAGGCGACAAGCTGAACCTGTCGCTGGGTTTCTCGCACCCGGTGGTGCACCAGATGCCGGAAGGCGTCAAGGCCGAAACCCCGACGCAAACCGAAATCGTGATCAAGGGGATCAACAAGCAACAAGTCGGTCAAGTAGCTGCGGAAGTGCGCGGTTACCGTCCGCCGGAGCCCTACAAGGGCAAGGGCGTGCGTTATTCCGACGAGGTTGTGATCCTCAAAGAAACGAAGAAGAAGTAAGGGTGCGCAATCATGGATAAGACTCAATCTCGCCTGCGCCGCGCTCGCCAGACGCGTATCAAGATCGCTGAGCTGCAGGTCGCGCGTCTCGCCGTGCATCGCACGAACACGCACATCTACGCTCAAGTGTTCTCGCCGTGCGGCACCAAGGTGCTCGCCAGCGCGTCGACGCTCGAGGCAGAAGTGCGTGCCGAGCTCGCCGACAAGTCGGGCAAGGGTGGCAACGTTAACGCCGCGACGCTGATCGGCAAGCGTATTGCCGAGAAGGCCAAGGCCGCCGGCATCGAATCCGTCGCCTTCGACCGCTCGGGCTTCCGCTACCACGGCCGCGTGAAAGCGCTGGCTGAGGCAGCTCGTGAAGCTGGGCTCAAGTTCTAAGGAAGGAATTCGTCATGGCAAAGATGCAAGCGAAAGTTCAGGCTGACGAGCGCGACGACGGCCTTCGTGAAAAGATGATTTCGGTCAACCGCGTGACCAAGGTCGTGAAGGGTGGCCGTATTCTCGGCTTCGCCGCACTGACCGTGGTTGGCGACGGCGATGGCCGCATCGGTATGGGCAAGGGCAAGGCGAAGGAAGTGCCGGTCGCTGTCCAGAAGGCAATGGAACAAGCTCGCCGCAACATGTTCAAGGTGCCGCTCAAGAACGGCACGCTGCAGCACGAAGTGCACGGCAAGCACGGCGCGTCCGCCGTCCTCCTCGCTCCGGCGAAGGCAGGTACGGGCGTGATCGCCGGCGGCCCGATGCGCGCAGTGTTCGACGTGATGGGCGTTCAGAACGTTGTGGCGAAGAGCCACGGTTCGACGAACCCGTACAACCTCGTTCGTGCCACGCTGGACGGTCTGCGCAAGCAGTCCACCCCGGCAGACATCGCGGCGAAGCGCGGCAAGTCCGTCGAAGAAATTTTGGGCTAAGCCCGGGTGGTCACCATGTCTGAAAAAACTGTCAAGGTTCAGCTCGTTAAGAGCCTGATCGGGACCCGCGAATCGCACCGCGCGACCGTGCGTGGCCTGGGCCTGCGCCGACTCAACTCGGTCAGCGAGCTTCAGGACACGCCGGCGGTCCGCGGCATGATCAACAAGGTCTCGTACCTCGTTAAGGTCATCGCGTAAGCGGCCCTACGGATCAAGGAGTTGATATGGAATTGAATAACCTGAAGCCGGCAGCTGGCGCCAAGCACGCCAAGCGTCGCGTCGGCCGTGGCATCGGTTCGGGCCTCGGCAAGACGGCTGGCCGTGGTCACAAGGGTCAGAAATCGCGTTCGGGCGGCTTCCACAAAGTCGGTTTCGAAGGCGGTCAGATGCCGCTGCAACGTCGTCTGCCGAAGCGCGGCTTCACGTCGCTGACGAAGGAATTCGTCGGTGAAGTGCGCCTGGGCGACCTCGAGAAGCTGCCGGTCGACGAGATCGATCTGCTCGCACTGAAGCAAGCCGGCCTGGTCGGTGAGCTGACGAAGAGCGCAAAGATCATCGCGACGGGCGAACTGAAGCGCAAGATCGTCGTGAAGGGTCTCGGTGCCACCAAGGGTGCGCGCGCTGCGATCGAAGCGGCTGGCGGTTCGTTCGCCGAGTGACACGCGTAGCGCGTCGTCACTTGCATTCATCGGAGAAGGTACTTGGCTAACAGCCCGAGTCTTGCAAAACCCGGTCGAAGCACGGCGAAATTCGGCGATCTGCGCCGGCGAGCAATGTTCTTGCTCCTGGCGCTGATCGTCTATCGCATCGGCGCGCACATCCCCGTGCCGGGCATCGATCCGGATCAACTGGCTAAGCTGTTCCAGAGCCAGGCGGGCGGCATCCTGGGCATGTTCAACATGTTCTCGGGTGGCGCGCTTTCCCGCTTCACGATCTTTGCGCTGGGGATCATGCCGTACATCTCGGCGTCGATCATCATGCAGTTGCTGGCGATCGTATCGCCGCAGCTCGAGGCGCTGAAGAAGGAAGGGCAGGCAGGGCAACGGAAGATCACGCAGTACACGCGGTATTTCACCGTGGTGCTCGCGACCTTCCAGGCGTTCGGTATCGCGGCTGCGCTGGAAAACCAGCCGGGCCTCGTCACCGATCCCGGCATGCTGTTCCGTCTGACGACGGTCGTGACGCTGGTTACCGGCACGATGTTCCTGATGTGGCTCGGCGAGCAGATTACCGAGCGTGGTCTGGGCAACGGTATCTCGATCATCATCTTCGGCGGGATCGCAGCAGGGTTCCCGAATGCCGTCGGTGGGTTGTTCGAGCTGGTGCGTACGGGTTCGATGAGCATCATTTCGGCGATCATCATCGTCGTTCTGATTGCCGCGGTGACTTACCTGGTCGTGTTCATCGAACGCGGTCAGCGCAAGATCCTCGTGAACTACGCGAAGCGCCAGGTCGGTAACAAGATCTACGGTGGGCAGTCGTCGCATCTGCCGCTGAAGCTGAACATGTCGGGTGTGATTCCGCCGATCTTCGCATCGTCGATCATTCTGTTCCCGGCAACGATTCTCGGCTGGTTCAGTACCGGTCAGCCGACGGGAAGCTGGATTTCCAATACGTTGCATAACGTTGCGGAAGCGCTGAAGCCGGGCCAGCCGGTCTACGTGCTGCTGTACACGCTGGCGATCGTGTTTTTCTGCTTCTTCTACACCGCACTGGTGTTCAACAGCAGGGAAACCGCAGATAACCTGAAGAAAAGCGGCGCGTTTGTTCCGGGCATCCGTCCGGGCGATCAGACCGCACGATATATCGACCGCATCCTCACGCGTCTGACGCTGGCCGGTGCGATCTACATCGTCTTCGTGTGTCTGCTGCCGGAGTTTCTGGTGCTGCGCTGGAACGTGCCGTTTTATTTTGGTGGAACGTCGCTGCTGATCATTGTCGTCGTCACGATGGACTTTATGGCGCAGGTGCAGTCGTACGTTATGTCGCAACAGTATGAGTCGCTGCTCAAGAAGGCCAACTTCAAGGGCGGCAACATCCCAACGCGTTAATAAGGACTATGGCCAAAGACGATGTAATCCAGATGCAAGGTGAGGTGATCGAAAACCTCCCGAATGCGACCTTCCGTGTGAAGCTGGAAAACGGCCATGTCGTGTTGGGGCATATCTCCGGAAAGATGCGGATGCACTACATCCGCATTCTCCCGGGCGACAAGGTGACGGTTGAATTGACGCCTTACGATCTGTCTCGTGCGCGGATCGTGTTCCGGGCGAAGTGATTTGAAAAAAGGGTATTATCATGAAAGTGATGGCATCGGTTAAGCGCATTTGCCGCAATTGCAAGATCATCAAGCGCAAAGGCGTCGTTCGCGTGATCTGCAGCTCGGATCCGCGCCACAAGCAGCGCCAAGGCTGACCGCGCGTTTGTTTGCGCTTTTTGTTTGAGGAAAAACAATGGCTCGTATCGCAGGGGTTAACATCCCGAATCACCAGCATACCGAGATCGGCCTGACGGCTATCTTTGGTATCGGCCGCACCCGTTCGCGCAGCATCTGCGTGGCAGCTGGCGTCGATTTTTCGAAGAAGGTCAAGGACTTGACCGACGCAGACTTGGAAAAGCTGCGTGAAGAAGTGGGCAAGTTTGTCGTCGAAGGCGATCTGCGCCGTGAAGTGACGATGAACATCAAGCGCCTGATGGACCTCGGTTGCTACCGTGGTGTTCGTCATCGCAAGGGCCTGCCGATGCGCGGTCAGCGTACGCGTACGAACGCACGTACTCGCAAGGGTCCGCGTCGTGCAGCGCAAGCGCTGAAGAAGTAAGCGGAACTGACAGTTACAGGAAAACGTAATGGCTAAGGCTTCGAACACCGCGGCGCAACGCGTTCGCAAGAAGGTTAAGAAGAACGTCGCTGAAGGCGTGGTTCACGTTCACGCGTCGTTCAACAATACGATCATCACGATCACCGATCGCCAAGGCAACGCTCTGGCATGGGCGACGTCGGGCGGTCAGGGCTTCAAGGGCTCGCGCAAATCGACGCCGTTCGCTGCCCAGGTCGCAGCCGAGTCGGCTGGCCGCGTCGCGATGGAATACGGCGTGAAGAATCTGGAAGTGCGGATCAAGGGTCCCGGCCCGGGTCGTGAGTCGGCAGTGCGCGCACTGCACGGCCTCGGCATCAAGATCACCGCGATTTCGGACGTCACCCCGATTCCGCACAACGGCTGCCGTCCGCCGAAGCGTCGTCGTATCTAAAGATGTGCTGGCACGTTCGTGCTAGCACATTGCCTGTCGCCGCTCAGCGTCGACGGGCGTTGCTTTTTTGATTGACTAAGCCCACCGTTCGCCCCAAAGGGAGCGGACTAGCGCGGATTTCGATCCGCGTGACTGATTGATAAAGGAATGCAAAGTGGCACGTTATATCGGCCCCAAAGCCAAGCTGTCCCGCCGTGAAGGCACCGACCTGTTCCTGAAGAGCGCACGCCGCTCGCTCGCCGACAAGTGCAAGCTCGACAGCAAGCCGGGTCAGCACGGCCGTACCTCGGGCGCACGTACGTCCGACTACGGTACGCAGCTGCGCGAAAAGCAGAAGGTCAAGCGTATCTACGGCGTGCTGGAGCGTCAGTTCCGCCGCTACTTCGCTGAAGCCGACCGCCGCAAGGGCAACACGGGTGAAAACCTGCTGCAACTGCTCGAGTCGCGCCTCGACAACGTCGTGTATCGCATGGGCTTCGGCTCGACCCGCGCTGAAGCGCGTCAGCTGGTGAGCCACAAGTCGATCACCGTGAACGGCGTCGTCGCGAACGTCCCGTCGCAGCAAGTGAAGGCAGGCGACGTCGTCGCGATCCGCGAAAAGGCGAAGAAGCAGGCGCGTATCGTCGAAGCGCTGTCGCTGGCCGAGCAAGGCGGCATGCCGAGCTGGGTTGCAGTCGATGCGAAGAAGTTTGAAGGCACGTTCAAGCAAATGCCGGAACGCGCTGAAATCGCAGGCGACATCAACGAAAGCCTGATCGTCGAATTGTATTCGCGTTAATCCGATTGACGGCCGAGGTACCCCGATTGCGTTGCGCAAGGAGGGGCCTCGGCTGTTTATTTTCTGGTTGTTACCGGTCAGCCTTATCGGTGTAACGAGCCGAGGGTATTGAAGAGGAAAGCCCATGCAAACCAGTTTGCTGAAACCCAAGATCATCGCCGTGGAATCGCTGGGCGAGAACCACGCGAGGGTGGTCATGGAACCGTTCGAACGCGGTTACGGCCACACCTTGGGCAATGCGCTTCGCCGCGTGCTGCTGTCGTCGATGGTTGGCTACGCGCCGACCGAAGTGACGATCGCGGGCGTGGTGCACGAGTACTCGACGCTGGATGGCGTGCAGGAAGACGTCGTCAACCTGCTGCTGAACCTGAAGGGCGTGGTGTTCAAGCTGCATAACCGTGACGAAGTGACGGTTACGCTGCGCAAGGAAGGTGAAGGCGTTGTCACGGCCGGCGATATCGAGCTGGCTCACGACTGCGAAGTCATCAACCCGAATCACGTGATTGCGCACCTGTCGAAGGGCGGCAAGCTCGACGTTCAGATCAAGATCGAAAAGGGTCGCGGCTACGTGCCCGGCAACGTCCGTCGCTACGGCGAAGACACGGCCAAGATCATCGGCCGCATCGTCCTCGACGCATCGTTCTCGCCGGTTCGCCGCGTGAGCTACGCTGTCGAAAGCGCACGGGTCGAGCAGCGTACCGACCTCGACAAGCTCGTGATGAACATCGAGACGAGCGGTGTGATCACGCCGGAAGAAGCGATCCGTCAATCGGCCCGCATCCTGGTCGACCAGCTGTCCGTGTTCGCGGCGCTGGAAGGTACGGAAACGGCAGCCGAAGCGCCGTCGCGTGCACCGCAGATCGATCCGATCCTGCTGCGTCCGGTGGACGATCTCGAGCTGACGGTTCGTTCGGCGAACTGCCTGAAGGCCGAGAACATCTACTACATCGGCGACTTGATCCAGCGCACGGAAAACGAGCTGCTGAAGACGCCGAACCTCGGTCGCAAGTCGCTCAACGAGATCAAGGAAGTGCTCGCTTCGCGCGGTCTCACGCTGGGCATGAAGCTCGAGAACTGGCCGCCGGCTGGTCTCGACAAGTAAGCCCGGTTGTTGCTGTAGTTGGCAAAGATGCGGATTTTCCTTTAAAATCCGCATCTTGCTTTTTTTCGTTACCGGCCCGTGCACCCGTCGAGGTGCGATAGAAGAGCTGGATCAAAACTTTGAATCAAGGAAACTGAAATGCGCCATCGTCATGGTTTGCGGAAACTGAACCGCACGAGCAGCCACCGCCTGGCTATGCTCCGTAACATGTCCAACTCGCTGATCGAACACGAAGTCATCAAGACGACGCTGCCGAAGGCGAAGGAACTCCGTAAAGTCGTCGAGCCGCTGATCACGCTCGGCAAGAAGCCGTCGCTGGCAAACCGTCGCCTGGCGTTCAACCGCCTGCGCGATCGTGACTCGGTGGCGAAGCTGTTCGACGTACTCGGTCCGCGTTTCGCGAACCGTCCGGGCGGCTACCTGCGCGTGCTGAAGTTCGGCTTCCGCGTGGGCGACAACGCACCGATGGCACTGGTCGAGCTGCTCGATCGTCCGGAAGTCGACGAAACGGAAAACGTGCAAGAAGCTGAGTAAGCTTCCGGTACGCAGCAGTATCTGAAAGGGGCCGAGCAATTGCTTGGCCCTTTTTGTTTTTCCGGCACCGGCTGCGATCGATTGTCGCAGGGCGGTGCCGGCAGCGTTGTGCGGGCTGCGCTACGATACGGGGCAGCCGGCGCGCTCCCCAGGTGGGCAATCCGCGTCGGCAGGAGCCAATGGACCAGCCTGGAGGGCGCGGATGATAGTGGTGCTGATGCTGACGACGGTGCCCGATGCCGAGACCGCCAAGGTGCTTTCAGACGGTGCGCTCGATGCGCGGCTTGCCGCGTGCGTGTCGGAGCTCGGTGCGATCAGGTCGCGCTATCACTGGCAGGGCAAGGTCGAAACGGCCGACGAGATCCAGTTGCTGTTCAAGACGAGCCCCATGCGGGCGCTCGAACTGGAGCGATTTATTCTCGCGCATCATCCTTACGAGACGCCCGAAATCGTCTCGTGGCAGGCGACGGCATCGGCCGCGTACGGTCAGTGGGTGACGAGCGAAACTCAACGTCTATTTCATGTTTAACGGTATGGCGCTTCCCGTGCGCGTGCGCGCGCTGCGGTTCCTCGCAGTCCTGTTGTCGTTCATGTTCGTGCTGGGCGGCATGTCGCTCGCGCGCGCGGCCGACGATTTTCTCGATCCGTCGGTTGCGTTCAAGTTCAGTGCGAGCGAATCGCCGGGGCAGGTGGACGTCCGCTTCAAGGTCGCCAACGGTTATTACCTGTACCGTGAGCGGTTTGCGTTCGCGGTGAAGAACGGCCAGGCGACGCTCGGCGATCCGCAGTTCCCGGCCGGCCACGTGAAGTTCGACCAGACGTTCCAGAAAAACGTCGAGACCTACCGTGACGAAGTCGTCGTGCACGTGCCCGTCAAGCAGGCGTCGGGCCCGTTCGAGCTCGCGGTGACGTCGCAGGGGTGCGCGGACGAAGGCATCTGCTATCCGCCGGCCGAGCACGTCGTGAAGGTCGATGGCGCCGCGCTGGGCGCCGCCTCGTCGTCCGGCGATACGGCTGCCGCGGGCAGCTGGTTCGACAAGGTCACGAGCGCCGATTTCGCACAGTCGCTGCTCGAAGGGCATGGTTTCTTCACGATCGTCGCACTGTACTTCGTCGCGGGCGTCGTGCTGAGCCTCCTGCCGTGTTCGTACCCGATGATCCCGATCGTGTCGGCGATCATCATCGGCCAGGGCACGCGCGCGACGCATGCGCGCGGCTTCGCACTGTCGCTGACCTACGTGGTGGGCATGGCGCTGGTCTACACGGTGCTCGGCATCGCCGCGGCACTGGTCGGCCAGAGCCTTGGTGCGTGGCTACAGAACCCATGGGTGCTCGGCGCGTTCGGCGTGCTGCTGACAGCGTTCGCCGTCTCGCTGATTTCAGGCAAGGACATCGCGCTGCCCGCGCGCTGGCAGAATGGCGCGGCCGAGGCATCGAGCGCGCGCCAGGGCGGCCATTTCGTTGCGGTCGCGGCGATGGGCGCGCTGTCCGCGCTGGTCGTCGGCGCATGCATGACGGCGCCGCTGTTCGCGGTGCTCGCCTTCATCGCGCACACGGGCAATGCGCTGCTCGGCGGCGCCGCGCTGTTCGCGATGGGGTTGGGGCTGGGCGTGCCACTGCTGGTCGTCGGCGTCGGTGCCGGGACGGTGCTGCCGCGCGCCGGTGCATGGATGGATGGCGTGAAGGTGTTCTTCGGCATCGTGCTGCTCGCGGCCGCGCTGTGGATCGTATGGCCGGTGCTTGCGGGTGGCCTGAGGATGGTGCTCGCTGCGTTGTGGCTGCTGATCGCGGCTGCTGCGCTCGGCCTGTTCACGCCGAATGCCGGCGCCACGTCTATCTGGCGTCGCCTCGGCCGTGGCGTAGGTGCCGCGCTCGCGATCTGGGCGGCCACGCTGCTCGTCGGCCTGGCTGCGGGGTCGACCGATCCGGTGAAGCCGCTGGCGGTGCTGGCGGCACGTACGGTTGCGTCAGGCGGCGCTGCGACGGCAGGTGCGGCTGCAGCGCAGGACGGGCCTGCATTCGCATCGGTGCGCTCGAGTGGCGAACTCGACGCGCTGCTGAAGACGTCGGGCCAGCCGGTGATGCTCGACTTCTATGCCGACTGGTGCGTGAGCTGCAAGGAGATGGAGCATCTGACGTTTACCGACGCGCGCGTGCAGGCGCGGCTCGCGCAGCTTCACCTGGTGCGTGCGGACGTCACCGCGAACAACCCTGACGACCGGGCGCTGCTGAAGCGTTTCAACCTGTTCGGGCCGCCGGGCATCATCTTCTTCGATCGCAACGGCAACGAGATCGGGCGCGTGGTTGGCTATCAGGCCGCTGAGACGTTCCTGCGCAGCCTCGACCGGGCGGCGGTCCCGACGGTATGACCCTGCCTCTGTAAGGTGCGTGCCGCGAACCGGTGTGCTTGCGTGGCATGAGCTGACGATCGACAAGGGCAGGCGGCCCGATCGAAGGCAAAAAAACGGCGGGACACCGAAGTGTCCCGCCGTTTTTCTTTCCGCCTGCCGGCGGGCAATCAGCGTTGCGCTTTCAACAGACGCGCCGCGTCGAGTGCGAAGTACGTGAGCACGCCGTCGGCGCCCGCCCGCTTGAACGCGAGCAGCGATTCCAGCACGACCTTGTCGTGGTCGAGCCAGCCATTCATCGCGGCGGCCTTCAGCATCGCGTATTCGCCGCTCACCTGGTACACGTAGGTCGGGAAGCGGAACTCGTCCTTCACGCGGCGCACGATGTCGAGGTATGGCATGCCGGGCTTGACCATCACCATGTCGGCGCCTTCGTCGATGTCCAGGCGCACTTCTCGCAGCGCTTCGTCACTGTTCGCCGGATCCATCTGGTAGGTCATCTTGTTGCCCTTGCCCAGGTTGGAGGCCGAGCCGACTGCATCGCGGAACGGGCCGTAGAACGCCGACGCGAACTTGGCCGAATAGGCCATGATTCGCGTGTGGATATGGCCGTCGCTTTCCAGCATTTCGCGGATCGCGCCGATGCGGCCGTCCATCATGTCCGACGGCGCGACGATGTCGACGCCGGCTTCCGCCTGCGCGCGCGCCTGGTCGATCAGGATCTCGATCGTGTCGTCGTTGATCACGTAGCCGTTCTCGTCGAGCACGCCGTCCTGGCCGTGGCTCGTGTACGGATCGAGTGCGACGTCGGTCAGCACGCCGAGTTCGGGGAAGCGCTTCTTCAGCTCGCGCACCGCGCGCGGGATCAGGCCTTCCGGATTGGCCGCCTCGCGGCCGTCAGGCGTTTTCACCGACGGCTCGATGGCCGGGAACAGCGACAGCACGGGCACACCGAGTTCGACGCACTGCTCGGCGACCTGCATCAGCAGATCGACGGACACGCGTTCGACGCCGGGCATCGACGGCACCGGCTGCCGTTCGTGGGTGCCTTCGACGACGAACACCGGATAGATCAGGTCATCGGTGGTCAGGCGGTTTTCGCGCATCAGGCGGCGGGAGAAGTCGTCGCGGCGCATCCGGCGCGGACGATGAAGCGGATGGAAGCTCATGGCGATTGGGTAGAAATCAGGGCAGTAAGACCTTACGGAACCCTTAGGTCATTTTCGGGAGCGTTGGTATATGATAGCGATCGAGCGGCACGCGTCGCGTGCAACTCCCCGCTTCTCCTCCCTGAGCGGGTGCCTGTCGTTTTTCGATTAGGCTGTTTGACCCGCCGTTCAACGGCGGGTTTTTTTATGAGCCGGCCGAAACCGCAGGCGCCGTCAGGTGCGCGCCGCCGATCCCGGCCGCGCGCTGCCCGATCATTGTGCTACAGGCTCGCTTTTTTCGTCGGCGGCGGACGGCCGCACCCAGCTCTCGATCAGCTCGTGCGCCTCGTCCAGCCCCGTGCGCTTCATTGCCGAGAACAGCTGAACCGTCAGCTTGCCCTGGACACCCTGATCGCGATACGCATCGAGCCCCTTTTGCGTGGTCCGCAGCGCGTTGATGCTTTCCTGTCGCGTCAATTTGTCGCACTTCGTCAGCAGCGTGTGGATCGGCTTGCCGGTCGGCACGAACCACTCGATCATGCGGCGATCGAGGTCGGTCAACGGACGGCGCGAATCCATCATCAGAATCAGGCCGCAAAGCTGCGAGCGGGTCGCGAGGTAGGACGACAGCAGCATTTCCCAGTGCGCCTTGGCGGCACCGGGCACCTCCGCATAGCCGTAGCCGGGCAGGTCGACGAGATTCGCGACGGGCTCGGCGGCCGGGCCGACGGAGAAGTAGTTGATATGCTGCGTGCGGCCGGGCGTCTTCGACGCGAAGGCGAGCCGCTTCTGGTTGCACAGCACGTTGATCGCCGTCGACTTGCCGGCATTCGAGCGGCCCGCGAACGCGATTTCCGGCTGGACCGTCGGCGGCAGGTCGCGCAGATGGTTGACGGTCGTGTAAAAGCGGGCTTGATGGAGCAGAAAGGCCATGGGAACCGGAAGGACGGGCGGCGCGAGCCGCTTGGTGGAGGCGGGGTAGCCCCGATAGGCGCGGGAGCTTTCAACACGATATTGTACAATACGGCGGTTTTACCGAAGGCTACCGGGCGCCTGCCTCGCACTTTTATGTAGCTTCTGCGGTAGACTGAACGCCGTCGTTTTTTGCAGAACCTCAAATTCCCACAAGACGAAACAGGGTGTGCGAATGAATCGACTGTGCAAGTCTCTGATGGTGCTTCAGGTTGCAGCAGGGTTCGTAGGTTTCGTGGCGGAGGCAAACGCGGCGGATGCGGCAAAGCCGGATCTCGACCGTGGCAAGGCAATTGCCGGGCAGGTTTGTGCGTCGTGTCACGGCACCGACGGCAATAGCGCGTCGGGCAGTTTCCCGAAGCTTGCCGGCCAGCATCCCGAATATCTGGTCAAGCAGTTGAACGACTTCAAGACGCAGCCGGGCGCGAAGGGGCCGGCGCGCTCCAACGCGGTCATGGTCGGATTCGCGAGCGCGCTGAGCGCGGACGACATGCGTAACGTCGCTGCGTACTACGGGTCGCAGACGACAAAGCTCGGCACCGCACGCGATGCGGCCACCGTGCCGATCGGCCAGAAGATCTATCGCGGTGGCATCGCGGAGAAGGGCGTACCCGCCTGCGCGAGCTGCCACGGGCCGACAGGGCAGGGGATTCCGGTCCAGTACCCGCGGCTGTCGGGGCAATGGGCCGATTACACGGTCGCGCAGTTGACCGCGTTCCAGCAGGGTGCCGGCGCGCGCAACAACAACGAGGCGATGCATCAGATCGCATCGCGGCTGTCGGACAACGAGATCAAGGCCGTCGCGGATTACATCGCGGGCCTGCGTTGAGCGGTCAGCCGCGAATGGAATGACCGGGCGCCCGAAGGGCGGCCGGAGTCAGAACAAGAAAAGGGTGGGGCGCCGCACTGTTGCGGTCGCCTTGCCCTTTTTTGTTGTCAGCACTCGCCGGGCCGAGCCAGGACGACGAGGCATGCCGGAAATGGGGGCTGCGCCCCCAAAGCAAACATAGAGAGCGTTGGGGGCAGTTTCCCCTTAGTCGGAGTTTGAATGAGCGTTACCACGTCGGGGTTGCAGTCGAAGTCGGGTCAGGGTGTGTCGAAGCGAGTGGTCGAGTTGCTGAGCTCGATGCGCTTCGCGATTGCACTGCTGGTGGTGCTGTCGATTGCGAGCATCATCGGCACGGTCCTGACCCAGGATGATCCGTATCCAAACTACGTGAACCAGTTCGGGCCGTTCTGGGCGGACATCTTCCGCTCGCTCGGCCTGTACAACGTGTACAGCGCGTGGTGGTTCATGCTGATCCTGATCTTCCTCGTCGTGTCGATCTCGCTGTGCGTGATCCGCAACGCGCCGAAGATGCTCGCCGATGCGAAGAGCTGGAAGGACAAGGTTCGCGAAGGCAGCCTGCGCGCGTTCCACCACAAGGCCGAATACACCGCTTCCGGCACCCGCGCGAGCGTCGCGGCGACGCTCGCCACGTTCGTCACCAAGGCCGGCTACAAGCACATCGTGCGTGAGAACGACGGCGCGACGCTGATCTCCGCGAAGCGCGGTGCGATGACCAAGTGGGGCTACATCTCCGCGCACCTGGCGATCGTCGTGATCTGTATCGGCGGCCTCCTCGACAGCAACCTGCCGATCAAATTCCAGATGTGGATGTTCGGCAAGAGCCCGGTCAACACGAGCGCGACGATTAGCGAGATCTCGCCCGACCATCGCCTGTCCGCGTCGAACCCGACGTTCCGCGGCTACGCGTGGGTGCCCGAGGGCCAGTTCGTGTCGACCGCGATCCTGAACCAGCCGAGCGGCTCGCTGATCCAGGATCTGCCGTTCTCGATCCAGCTCAACAAGTTCATCGTCGACTACTACACGACGGGCATGCCGAAGCTGTTCGCGAGCGACATCGTCGTGATCGATCGCGAGACCGGCCAGAAGATCCCGGCGCGCGTCGAGGTCAACAAGCCGTTCACGTACAAGGGCGTGTCGATCTACCAGTCGAGCTTCCAGGACGGCGGCTCGCAGATGCAGATGACGGCCTACCCGATGACGGGAGGCAACGCGAAGACCTTCCCCGTAAAGGGGACGATTGGCAGTTCGGCGCCGCTGCAGATGCCGGGCAACGACGGCGACACGATCGAGTTCTCCGATTTCCGGGCGATCAACGTCGAGAACATGGCTGACGCGAACGGCAAGCCGGACGTGCGCGGTGTCGCGACGACGAGCTCGCTGAAGGAAGTGTTCGACGAACGCCTCGGCTCCGGCGCGAAGACGTCGAAGCCGACGCAGCTCCACAACATCGGCCCGTCCGTGCAATACAAGATCCGCGGCAAGGACGGCCAGGCGCGCGAATTCAACAACTACATGCTGCCCGTCGACATGAACGGCGAGCGCGTGTTCCTCGCCGGCGTGCGTGCGAGCCCGAACGACCCGTTCCGCTACATGCGGATTCCGGCCGACAGCCAGGATTCGATCGGCGAATGGATGCGCCTGCGCGCCGCGCTCGAGGATCCGTCCGTGCGCGCCGAAGCCGCCGCGCGCTTCGCGCAGCGTTCGCTGCCGGGCACGGACGCATCGCTGCGCAGCCGCCTGCAGGACAGCGCACTGAAGGTGCTGACCCTTTTTGCTGCGAGCGACGACAGCGTCGGCCGTGGCGCCGACGGCCAACCGATCGGCGGCTTCCAGGCCGTGGCGACGTTCATCGACCGCTCGGTGCCCAAGGCAGAGCAGGAGAAGGCGGCGAGCCTGCTGCTGCGCATGCTCGAAGGCTCGATGTGGGAGGTCTGGCAGATCGCGCGCGAGCGTACGGGCGAGCCGGCCGCGCAGCAGGGCGCCGACACGATCCGCTTCGTGCAGAACGCGATCAATGCGCTATCCGACAGCTTTTTGTATGGATCGCCGGTCTATTTGCAGCTTGACTCATTCAAGCAGGTGCAAGCTTCGGTATTTCAGTTGACGCGCGCACCCGGCAAGAATCTGGTGTATCTTGGCAGCCTGCTGCTGGTCGCCGGCATCTTCTCGATGTTCTACGTGCGCGAGCGGCGCCTCTGGTTCTGGCTGAAGGACGCCGGCTCGGGCGTCGATGTGGTGATGGCAATGTCCACGGCCCGCAAGACCTTCGATTTCGAGAAAGAATTCGTGCAGACGCGCGACGCGGCCGGTGCCGCCTTGCACGCCGCACCTCGCGACGCCGCGCCGGCCGGTGCGGCATCGACGGCCCGCCCGCCTGCCGGCGGCGGTTCCGGTTCCGATTCCGAGAATTCCACCCGGTAACATCATGGATCTCACGCAAGTTTCCTCTTCCCATCGGGCGTCGGCCCAGGCTCCGGTAACGGCGCCGCTGTTCGACGACCGTCCGTTCCTCGCGCGCCTGTCGTTGCTCGACTGGCTGTTCGCACTGGCGCTCGTGGTGGGCGCGGGCTATGCGCTCGTGCACTACAACGCGCACATGGATTACTACGACAAGGCGGTGATGATCGGCACCGTGCCGGCGCTCATCACACTTGGCTGGCGCTGGAAGCCCGCGCGGCTGATGATGGCGTCGATCGCCGTGCTGGCGCTGCTGTCGATCCAGATCTACCAGGACGATCTGGCGCGCGCCGATTCGGCGTTCTTCCTCAAGTACTTCCTGTCGAGCCAGTCCGCGATCCTGTGGATGAGCGCGCTGTTCGTGCTCGCGACGATCTTCTACTGGATCGGCTTGCTCGCGCGCTCGGAGTCGGGCGCCGCGATCGGCCAGAAGCTCACGTGGGTCGCCGTGCTGATGGGCTTCACCGGCCTGATGGTGCGCTGGTACGAGTCCTACCTGATCGGGGCGGACGTCGGGCACATACCGGTGTCGAACCTGTATGAAGTGTTCGTGCTGTTCAGCCTGATCACCGCGCTGCTCTATCTCTATTACGAAGGCCACTACGGCACGCGCGCGCTCGGCGCGTTCGTGCTGCTGGTGATCAGTGCGGCCGTCGGCTTCCTGATGTGGTACTCGGTCGCGCGCGATGCGCAGCAGATCCAGCCGCTCGTGCCGGCGCTGCAAAGCTGGTGGATGAAGATCCACGTGCCGGCGAACTTCATCGGCTACGGCAGCTTCGCGCTGTCGGCGATGGTGTCGGTCGCGTACCTGATGAAGGAACGCGGCGTGCTCGCCGATCGCCTGCCGACGCTCGAAGTGCTCGACGACGTGATGTACAAGTCGATCGCGGTCGGTTTCGCGTTCTTCACGATCGCGACGATCCTCGGCGCGCTGTGGGCCGCCGAAGCATGGGGCGGCTACTGGAGCTGGGACCCGAAGGAAACCTGGGCGCTGATCGTGTGGCTCAATTACGCGGCGTGGCTGCACATGCGCCTGATGAAGGGCCTGCGCGGCACGGTGGCCGCATGGTGGGCGCTCACGGGCCTGCTCGTGACGACCTTCGCGTTCCTCGGCGTCAACATGTTCCTGTCCGGGCTGCACAGCTACGGCAAGCTGTAAGATTTCCGCTGTTCGTCCGACTATGAGACCGCCGGCGCACTGCGTGCCCGGCGGTTTTCTTTTGTAACGGGCGGGCGATCCGGGCGTCGAACGGCGCAAGACGGGGCCGGTCGAACGCTCATGAAGCTGCGCGCGGCGCATGCAGGAGGAGCAGCACGATGTGGATCAAACGCCCTTTGCGGAACGTACTGACCGGCGGCGATATCGCGCCCGGAGAAATCACGCCGCGTGCGGTGTTCGAGAACCGGCGGCGCGTATTGCAGGCGGCCGGCCTCGCGGCGGCCGGCGGGCTGCTCGGCAGCAGCGGCGCGGCACTTGCCGCCTATGCGTCGCCCGACGCGCGGGCCGCGAAGCTCGCGGCGAAGACGAATCCGAAGTTCGTCGCGACCGACACGGTGACACCGTTCAAGGACATTACCTCCTACAACAACTTCTACGAATTCGGCACCGACAAGCGTGACCCCGCGCAGAACGCCGGCACGCTGAGGCCTCGCCCGTGGCGCGTGAGCGTCGAGGGCGAGGTACTGCATCCGAAGGTGTTCGATCTCGACGAACTGCTGAAGCTCGCGCCGCTCGAGGAGCGCGTGTACCGGCTGCGCTGCGTCGAAGGATGGTCGATGGTGATCCCGTGGATCGGCGTGCCGCTGTCCGAACTGATCAAGCGCGTACAGCCGACCGGTAACGCGAAGTACGTGCAGTTCATCACGCTGGCCGATCCGTCGCAGATGCCCGGCCTCTCGACGCCGGTGCTCGACTGGCCGTACTCCGAAGGGCTGCGGATGGACGAGGCGATGAATCCGCTGACGCTGCTGACGATGGGCGTCTACGGGCAGGTGCTGCCGAACCAGAACGGCGCGCCGGTACGAATCGTCGTGCCGTGGAAGTACGGTTTCAAGAGCGCGAAGTCGCTCGTGAAGATCCGCTTCGTCGACAAGCAGCCGAAGACAAGCTGGAACACGTATGCGTCGAACGAATACGGCTTTTATTCGAACGTGAACCCGAACGTCGATCATCCGCGCTGGAGCCAGGCAACCGAGCGGCGCATCGGCGAGGACGGCTTTTTCACGCCGAAGCGCAAGACGCTGATGTTCAATGGCTACGGCGACCTGGTCGCGTCGATGTATCAGGGCATGGACCTGAAGAAGAATTTTTGAGGGCGGCGATGAGAAACGACATGCCCCCTTCGACGCTGACCCAGGTGCCCACCGCTGGCGCGGGCCCGGCAGCACGTGCCGCACGGCGCAGCGCGGTCCGTCTCGCCACCGCGCCGCGCTGGCTCGCACCGGCCAAGGTGCTGGTTTTCGCGGCCGGCCTTTATCCGCTCGCGCGTCTCGTGCTGTTCGGGCTGACCGACCGGCTCGGCGCGAATCCGATCGAGTTCATCACGCGCTCGACGGGCCTCTGGACGCTCGTGATGCTTTGCGTCACGCTCGCCGTCACGCCGCTTCGGCGCATGACCGGGTTCACCGCGCTGCTGCGCTTTCGCCGGATGATCGGGTTGTTCGCGTTCTTTTACGCGACGCTGCATTTCACGACCTACCTGTGGTTCGACAAGTGGTTCGACGTCGTCGCGATCCTGAAGGACGTCGGCAAGCGCCCGTTCATCACGGTCGGGTTCGCCGCGTTCGTGCTGCTGATTCCGCTCGCGGCAACCTCGCCGCGTGCCATGGCGCGCCGGCTCGGCCGCCACTGGGCGACGTTGCACAGCGCGATCTATGCGATCGTGCTGTTCGGCGTGCTGCACTTCTGGTGGATGAGGGCCGGCAAGCACAATCTCGCGCAGCCGAGGCTTTATGCGGCAATCGTGGCCGCGCTGCTCGGCTGGCGGCTCGTTGCATGGGGATGGCGGCGCGCGCGCGCGTGACGGCGCAGCCTGAAAGAACAAAAGGCGATGACCGGGAAGTCATCGCCTCGTTTCGTGGGCCGTGCAGGCGGCGCGTCGTTACTTCGCGACGGCCGGGCTCGACGCCGGTGCGGGCATGGTCGATGCACCGCTCGACAATTCGGGTGACAGCGTGAGCGGCGTGCCGGACGAATCGGGCACACTGTCGGACGACGCGTTTTCATCGGTCGGCTTCACGTCCGACGGCGGCGTGTCCTGCTGCTGGAGTGGCTTGGGCATCGGAGGCACGGTGGGCAGATAGAGCGCGCCGCTTTGACCGCAGCCGGCAAGAATCGCCAAAGCCGCTACAATCGCGCTCATCCGGAAAACGACTCGCATGATCGTCCCTGAACAATTGAACCGATAGAGTTTAGCATGTCCGATACCGAATACCTGACCCGTGCCGAGGCCGTGCTGGCGGCCGTCGAGCGTACCGTCGACGACGCCAACGACGGCGATCACGACATCGATCTGGAGCGCAACGGCAGCGTCTTGACGCTGACGTTCGAGAACGGCTCGAAGATCATCGTCAACCTGCAGCCGCCGATGAAGGAGGTGTGGATTGCAGCGAAGGCGGGCGGTTTCCACTACCGTTTCATCGACGGCGAATGGCGCGATACGCGCACGGGCACCGAGTTTTTCTCGGCCCTCACCGAATACGCGACGCAGCAGGCCGGCCTGCCGATCACGTTCAGCGCGCCGTAACAGCCCAGCCCGGAGCCGGGGCCGTGCCCCGATGCGTCGTGCCAAAGAAAAAGCGCCCCGCAGGGCGCTTTTTTCATGTCCGGGCCGGTGGTCAGTGCGCGAACAGGTTCATGATGTCCTGCTTTTCCTGCTCGTCGACGTGCGGCACGGTGGCGTCGACGTTCTGCGCGGCCGGCGCCTGCGGCACGCCAACCGTCGACACGAAGCCGTGGCCGGGCGTGAACTCGGTGAAGTACAACTCGCCGCCAAGCGACTCGACGCCGTCAGGCACCGCCGGCTTGTACTCTGGCACGCCCTTCAGCGCGGCGCCCATGTAGTCGATCCAGACCGGCAGCGACAGGCCGCCACCCGTTTCGCGATCGCCGAGGCTGCGCGGATTGTCGTAGCCGATCCACGCGATCGCGGCGAGCGTGTGCTGATAGCCGGCGAACCACGCGTCGTGCGAGTCGTTCGTCGTGCCGGTCTTGCCCGCGAGGTCGGTGCGCTTCAGCACGTTGGTCCGGGCGCCCGTGCCGCGCTGCGCGACGCTCTGCAACAGGCTGTTCATCACGTACGCGTTGCGCGCGTCGATCGCGCGCGGCGCATTCTGCTCGGCGACGAGCGGCTGCGCGCGCACGACGATCGCGCCGTTCGGATCGGTGACTTCGGCGATCAGGTACGGATTGACGCGGTAGCCGCCGTTCGCGAAGACCGAGTACGCTCCCGCCATCTGCAGCGGCGTGACCTGGCCCGCGCCGAGTGCCATCGGCAGGTAGGCCGGATGACGTTCGGCGTCGAAGCCGAAGCGCGTGATGTACTGCTGCGCGTACTTCGTGCCGATGTGGTTCAGGATCCGGATCGACACGAGGTTGCGCGAGCGCTGCAGCGCGGTACGCATCGACATCGGGCCTTCGAAGCCGCCACCGTAGTTCTTCGGTTCCCACGGCTGGCCGCCCGTTTCGGCCGCGCTGAAATACAGCGGGCCGTCGTTGATCACGGTTGCCGGCCCGAGGCCCTTGTCGAGCGACGCCGAATAGATGAACGGCTTGAACGACGAACCCGGCTGCCGCCATGCCTGCGTGACGTGGTTGAACTTGTTCTTGTTGTAGTCGAAGCCGCCGACAAGCGAGCGGATCGCGCCGTCCTGCGGGACGATCGACAGGAACGCCCCCTCGACCTGCGGCAACTGCGTGATCGACCATTTGCCGGTGTCGTTCTTCACGACGCGGACGATCGCACCCGGCCGGATGCGGCGATTCGGCTGCGCGTTGGCCGACAGCGCGCCCGACGCGAAGCGCAGGTTGTCGCCTTCGATCGTCGCATTGCTGCCGTCGATGAACGCAACCGTGATCTGGCGCGGACTGGCGGCCGTGACGACCGCGGCAATCAGCTCACCGTTGTCGGGGTGTTCCAGCAGCGCATCGTCGATCGCCTGTTCGCGGTCGTCGGCGCCGGCCGGCAGCTCGATGAAGCCTTCCGGACCGCGATAGCCGTGCCGGCGTTCGTAATCCATGATGCCCTTGCGCAGCGCGGTGTACGCGACCTGCTGGTCCGCGGAGTCGATCGTCGTGACGACGTTGAAGCCGCGTGTGTAGGTTTCCTCACGGTACTGCGCGTACATCATTTGCCGGACCATTTCCGCGACGTACTCTGCGTGCACGCTGAAATCGCGGCCCGGTCCCTTGACGACGAGCGGCTGCGCGACGGCCTCGTCGTACTGCTCGCGCGAGATGAAGTTCAGCTCGAGCATCCGTTGCAGGATGTATTCCTGGCGCACCTTCGCGCGCTTCGGGTTCACGACCGGGTTGTACGCGGACGGCGCCTTCGGCAGCCCCGCGAGCATCGCCGCTTCGGCTAGCGTGATGTCCTTCAGGTCCTTGCCGAAGTAGACCCGCGCGGCGCTCGCGAAGCCGTACGCGCGCTGGCCGAGATAGATCTGATTCATGTAGACCTCGAGAATCTGATCCTTCGTCAGCGCACGCTCGATCCGGTACGCGAGCAGCATCTCGTAGATCTTGCGCGTGTAGGTCTTCTCGCTCGACAGGAAGAAGTTGCGCGCGACCTGCATCGTGATCGTGCTCGCCCCCTGTGATGCATGGCCGTTCGTCAGCGCGACGAAGCCGGCGCGGACGATGCCGGTGAGATCCACACCGCCGTGATCGTAGAAGCGCGCGTCTTCGATCGCCAGGATCGCTTTCTTCAGCGAGTCGGGCACGTCCTTGAAATGGACGACGTCGCGGCGTTCTTCACCGAATTCGCCGATCAGGACGTGATCGGACGTATAGATGCGCAGCGGCACCTTCGGCCGATAGTCGGTCAGCGCGTCGAGCGACGGCATGTTCGGCCACGCAACGACGAGCGCGTAGCCGAGCACGAGGCCGCCGGCCACGACGAGCGCCACGCACATCGTGGCGAATCCGAGCAGGACTTTTTGCCACCAGGGACGCTTCTTCGGCTCCGGGGCAGGAGGCGGGGACGTAGGAGTCGTGGATTGCATAGGCATACCGGAAAACAGTCCCGCGATTATAGCCGCCCGGTAAGACCGGCCTTGACGCGGGGGCCGCCCGCCGCGAAGACGCGGCTTGGCGTACTTCCAGCATAGCCCGCGCGAGGCCGTCGCGAGCGGATGCTGGCCGTTAGGCCGACTGTCGGGCGCCCCCGCCGCTTTGCAGAATCAGGTCTTGGAAACGCGGCACGGGCCGCGACGATTTCGGGAGGCTGGGATGGCGGGACGATGGGGAGCGCGGTTTGCGCGGGGCGGGCACCGGTCGACGGGAATCGACGTCGGTGCGGACGAGGTGAGGGTGGTCGTGCTGAGCCGGCGCGGCCGGGGCGCTCAGGTGTACGTTGAGGGGCTCGAACGGGAGCCGGTCGGGTTGGCGGGCGGGCCGGAGGATGCGCGCTGGGCGGCGGTCGCGCGAGCGCTGGCCGCAGCCGTGTCGAGACTGTCGGCGGCCGGCGTGCGGTGCGATGCGCGTGGCGTGATGGCGTTGCACGATGACGAGATACGCACCGCGACGCTGGATCTGGCCGGGCGGGACGATATCGAGGACGCCGCGCGGCAGGCGGCCGAACGCATCTCGGGGCTGGCGCCGGACGGTCTCGCGTTCGACTGGCGGCAGGATGGCGGAGCGGGGTCGGGCGCGATCGAGATTGCCGTGGCTCCGCTGGCGCTGCTCGAACGGCGGATCGACGTAGCCGCGCAGGCCGGTGTCGACCTGACGGTGGTCGACGGGGAGTCGGCCGCGGCGCTGCGTGCGTTGCGCTATGCCGCGCAATTCGAACCCGACGCGCAGGCGGGGCCCTGCGCGGCGCTCTGGTTTCATGACTCGGGCGTGCACGGCTGGCGCATCGACGGCCCGTTGGCCGTGCCGGTGCTGACGCTGTCCGGCGCCGTGCCGGGGCCGATTTCCGATGCATTGCGCAGGCGCTCGCTCGGGGCCTTGTGTTGCGTACTCGTGGCCGGGGACGAGCGGTGTCTCGCCCGTTTCGATACGTCCATTGCCGAAATCGGCGACGTGCTCGGCGCGGTTGTGGTGCCGTTTGACTGCACGGGCTGGAACGGGCAAGCGTGCCCGCCCGCCGGCACGCCGGGCGGCCCGGCATGGGCTGTCGCGTTCGGGCTGGCATTGCGCGGGGTGTGGGAATGACGGTCCGTCATGCGGGGCCGTGGGGCTTCAACCTGCTGCCCTACCGCGAGCGGCTGGCGCGGGCGTTGCGACGTCGTCGCGCCATGCAGTGCGGTGCGGCGATTCTGTTCGGCGTGCTCGGCGCCGGCCTGTGGACAGGCGCCGCCGCCGGGGCGCGGTGGCGTGTGGATACCGAGCGCGCAAGCGTGGAGGCGCGGCTGCGGCAGTTGCAGCCGCAGGTGGGCGCCGCGACGCGCGCTGCAAATGCAGCGGCCGTTGCCTCGCAGCGTGACGCGCAGGCGGACGCGCTTGCCGCGCCCTACCGGCACGTCGCGGGGCTGCTGGCCATGTTGGCGGAGGTGCGCGACGGCACCGTGCGGCTCGACGCGCTGCGCACGACGTCGGCCGGTGCCGTGCTCGATGCACGCGCCGCGAGCTACCGGGCGGCCGCGCGATGGCTCGCCGGGATGGCGCGCGAGCAGCGTGGTTGGCGGATCGACATCGATGCGTTGAAGCCTGCCTCGGATGCGCCTGTCGCGACGGGCGGGATGCCTTTCCGGTTCTCGGTTCAACTGCGCTGGCACGACGCGATGTTGCCTCGAAAAGCCCCGGGAGGCGGCGCATGACGGCGGCGCTCGCGCATCGGCCCGCACGGCGTGGCGATGAGTGGCTGGGGGGCATGCGGCGCGTGCCGCCGGCGGCCGCACACATCGCAGGCTGCATGCTCGCGTTCGCGGCCGTGCTGGCGGGTGGCATTCATCTGGCGAATGCCGCCGACTGGAGCGGGCTTGCGCACAGCCGCGCGTTGCTGGCGGCGGCGCAGATGCGCGAGGCCGACGCGCAGCGTGTTTTGACGGCCGCTGCCCGGCAACGCGACGGGCATCCGGCGGCGGCATACGGCGATCGCTCGTCGCATGCGCCGGAATGGGCCGCGTTGATGCTGGAACTGGCGGATCGCGCCGCGTCGAGCGGGCTGCTCGGCGTATCGATCGAGCCGTTGCGCACCGATGGTGCGGGTTCGGACGGCCGGCGCACGGTGCGCATCGTCGCGGATGGCGGCTTTCGCGCGTTGCTGCAGATGGTCGGCGGGCTGGCGCGTTTCCCGGTGCTGGCGGTGCCGACCGCGCTGCGTGTCGAACGGGGAAAGGAGGCTGCGCGCGTGGAAATGTCTGTCGACGTGTTTCCGGAGTTGCCGGCGGTAATGTCCACGGGCGGGGAGACGCCGGATCTGGCCGATGCGCCTGATGCCGATCCGTTCGGCGAGGCTGATTCGTCTGAAGCGGCGGGGGCGGCTGCTCGCCTGGCGGGCACGATCCGCGATGGGCGCACCGGTCTCGCGTTGTTCGACGACGGTGACGGCGCGTTCACGGCCGTGGTGCCCGGCGAAACCCTCGGGGCAGCGCGAGTGGTGCGAGTCGATCCCGTCGCCGTGACGCTCGCGACGGCGGACGGCGCATACCGAGTCACCCTGAACGAAGGGAGGCGGCCATGATGAAACCCGGATGTCGGGCACTTGCTGTCTGGGCCGGATTGAGCGCGGCCGGTGCAAGCGCCGCGTTGCCGCCGCTGCCGGCCGTCTGGCCTGCAGCGGCGATGGATATGCCGGTTCCGAGCCTGCCGCTGCCGCACGGTGCGGTGGACGGTGCGGACAACGCCGTATCGACGGCGGCCGGCCAGCCTCCGTTCGACCAGGCGGCTCGCGCGGCGCTTCAGGCGGAGGCCGCCACCCCGGCACCCGGGCTGGAGGGGCCGCCGATCCCGTTGGCGCCGCCGGCCCGGATGGCCGACGCTGCTGCCCGACACCCGGGCGATGCGGACGACGCACGGCGGATCTCGCTGAATCTGCAGGGGGCGGGGCTCGCGGCCGCATTCGACGCGTTCGCCCGCTTCACCGGACTCAATATCGTCGTCGGCGAGCAGGTGCGTGGCACCGTCACGTTACGTCTGAACAATGTGCCTTGGCGCGATGCCTTTGACACGCTGCTCGATACGCACGGGCTCGCGATGTCCCGGCGGGGCAACGTGATATGGGTCACGCCGGCGGCCGAGCTGGCCGCGCGCGAACGCGAGCGCTTCGAAATGCACGCGCGGGCTGCCGATCTGGAGCCGCTTGCGAGCCGTACGTTCGCGCTGCACTACCCGCGCGCGCAGGACGTGCAACGGCTGCTGGCCGGCGCGACCGGCCAGCGCCTGCTGTCGAAGCGTGGGGCCGCGGCGGCCGATCCGCGTACGAACCTGCTGTTCGTCACCGATCTCGCGCCGCGTCTCGGCCAGATCGCGAGCCTGATCGATGCGATCGACCGGCCGTCGCGGCAGGTCCGGATCGAGGCCCGCATCGTCGAGGGCGAGCAGGGTTTTTCGCGCAATCTCGGCGCACGCGTCGCGCTGCGGGCGCAGGAGCGGCCGCCGTCGGGCGAGAGCGGCACATTCACGACCGGCGCGCGCAACGCGCTCGACCTTGCTGCGCGGCCGCTCGGCGGCTTCGAAGCGGCAACCGCCGGCTTCACGCTGTTCGCCGCGCCGCTCAGCCGTGTGCTCGATGTCGAACTGAGCGCGCTCGAGGCGCAGGGGCGGGGCCAGATCGTTTCGAGCCCGCGCGTGGTGACCGCCGATCGCGTCAAGGCCATCGTGGAACAGGGTTCGGAGCTGCCGTACCAGGCGAAGGTCGGCAACGGCGTGAGCGGCGTGCAGTTCCGCCGGGCGACGCTCAAGCTTGAGGTCGAGCCGCAGATCACGCCGGACGGGCGCGTGGTGCTCGACCTGGACGTGACGAAGGACAGCATCGGCGAGCCGACGGCGGCCGGCCCGGCGATCCATACAAAGCACGTCCAGACGCGCGTCGAGGTCGAGAACGGTGGGACGGTCGCGATCGGCGGGATCTATGAGCAGCTGAACCGGAACGATGTGACGCGCGTCCCGCTCTTGGGCAAAATACCGTTTTTGGGCGCGCTTTTCCGGCATCGCGCGCAGCGCGACCAGCGCAGCGAACTGGTCGTCTTCATCACGCCGACCGTCGTCGATGCGCGCTGCGATGCGCGCGGCGCGGGCAGCGCGAATGTCGAAAAAACGGGGCCGGAAGCCGCCGGCGCAGGCTCGACAAGGCAGCCGCTTTGCCAGTAAGCTGCGCCACACACCAGCAAGATTGAAGCAGAGGAAGCCGTTGCAAGCGCGGGACCCACATGCAAACGTATTTTTCGTCGGCCTTATGGGAGCGGGTAAGACCACCGTGGGCCGTGCGGTCGCGCGTCGTCTCGACAGGACGTTCTTCGACTCCGACCACGAAATCGAGGCCCGCACGGGCGCACGCATTCCGGTGATCTTCGAGCTGGAGGGCGAGGCCGGGTTTCGCGATCGCGAAACGCAGGTGATCGCCGATCTCACGCAGCGCGAGAACATCGTGCTCGCGACGGGCGGCGGCGCGGTGCTGCGCCCGGAAAACCGCGACTGCCTGAAAAGCCACGGCATCGTCGTCTACCTGCGCGCCAATCCGCACGATCTGTGGCTGCGCACGCGCAAGGACAAGAACCGCCCGTTGCTGCAGACCGAAGATCCGAAAGGGCGTCTCGAAGCGCTCTACGAGGTGCGCGATCCGCTGTACCGCGAATGCGCGGATTTCGTCATCGAGACCGGCCGTCCGTCGGTCAACGGTCTCGTCAACATGGTGTTGATGCAACTCGAACTGGCGGGCGTCATTGCCAAGCCGCTACAAGCATGATTACTGTCAACGTCGATCTGGGCGACCGCGCCTATCCGATTCACATTGGCGCCGGCCTGTTCGGCCGCGCCGAACTGTTCGCGCCTCATATCAAGGGCTCGTCCGTCACGATCGTCACGAACACGACGGTCGATCCGCTCTACGGCGACGCGCTGCGCGCGGCGCTCGCGCCGCTCGGCAAGCGTGTGTCGACGGTCGTGCTGCCGGACGGCGAGGCGTACAAGAACTGGGAAACGCTGAACCTGATCTTCGACGGCCTGCTGACCGACCGCGCGGACCGCAAGACGACGCTCGTCGCGCTCGGCGGCGGCGTGATCGGCGACATGACGGGCTTTGCGGCCGCGTGCTACATGCGCGGCGTGCCGTTCATCCAGGTGCCGACGACGCTGCTGTCGCAGGTCGACTCGTCGGTCGGCGGCAAGACGGGCATCAACCACCCGCTCGGCAAGAACATGATCGGCGCGTTCTACCAGCCGCAGGCCGTGATCGCCGACATTGGCGCGCTGACGACCCTGCCCGACCGCGAACTGGCGGCCGGCGTCGCCGAGATCATCAAGACCGGCGCGATTGCCGATGCTGAATTCTTCGACTGGATCGAGGCGAACGTCGACGCGCTCAACCGTCGCGACCCGGCTGCGCTCGCACACGCGGTGAAGCGCTCGTGCGAGATCAAGGCGAGCGTGGTGGCGGCCGACGAACGCGAAGGCGGCCTGCGCGCGATCCTGAACTTCGGCCACACGTTCGGCCACGCGATCGAGGCCGGGCTCGGCTACGGCGAGTGGCTGCACGGCGAGGCGGTCGGCTGCGGGATGGTGATGGCGGGTGACCTGTCGGTGCGGCTCGGCCTGCTCGACGAAGCGTCGCGGCAGCGCCTCGATGCGGTGATCGCGGCCGCGCACCTGCCGACCCGCGGGCCCGCGCTCGGCGACACGCGCTACATGGACCTGATGCGCGTCGACAAGAAGGCCGAGGCCGGTGCGATCAAGTTCATCCTGCTGAAGCGATTCGGCGATACGTTGATCACGCAGGCGCCCGACGAAGCCGTGTCCGCTACACTGGCACAGACGACCTGCTAACGGCCGCCCGGATGCCCCGGCGCCCCTGACCTGGAGGACACGTGAGCGAGACATCCAGCAGCACATTGCCCGAAGCCGGCCGCGCATCCGTTGCGCCGGTGGCCGAGCCGCCGACGCTGGCGGCGCTGGAAGCCCATCTCGCCCCGTATGCCGCACACGCATCGCAGTCGCGCGGCCGCCGCCATCCGGAAACACCGCCGGCGGCGCGCACCGAATTCCAGCGCGACCGCGACCGCATCGTTCATTCGACCGCGTTTCGCCGTCTCGAATACAAGACGCAGGTCTTCGTCAATCACGAAGGCGACCTGTTCCGCACCCGCCTCACGCACAGCCTCGAAGTCGCGCAGATCGCGCGCTCGGTCGCGCGCAACCTGCGCCTGAACGAGGATCTCGTCGAGGCGATCTCGCTCGCGCACGATCTCGGCCATACGCCGTTCGGCCATGCCGGGCAGGACGCGCTGAATGCCTGCATGCGCGAGCATGGCGGCTTCGAGCACAACCTGCAGAGCCTGGCAGTCGTCGACGAGCTCGAGGAGCACTACGGCGCGTTCAACGGGCTGAACCTGTGCTTCGAAACGCGCGAAGGCATCCTGAAGCACTGCTCGCGCGAGAATGCGCGCAAGCTCGGCGCGCTCGGCGAGCGCTTCCTGCAGGGCCGCCAGCCGTCGCTCGAAGCGCAGCTCGCCAACATCGCGGACGAGATCGCGTACAACAACCACGATGTCGACGACGGCCTGCGTTCCGGCCTGATCACGATCGAGCAACTCGCGGAAGTCGAGCTGTGGCAGCGCCACTTCGAGGCCGCGCTCGCCGAATTCCCGCACCTCGAAGGCCGCCGTCTCGTGCACGAGACGGTGCGCCGCATCATCAACACGCTGATCGTCGACCTGATCGACGAGACGACGCGCAATCTCGCGCGCGTCGCGCCCGCGTCGCTTGATGACGTGCGCGCCGCGCCGCCGCTCGTGTCGCACAGCGAAACGGTTGCTGCGCAGGCAGCCGCCCTCAAGCGTTTCCTCTTCAAGAACCTCTATCGCCACTACAAGGTCATGCGCATGGCGAGCAAGGCGCAGCGTGTCGTCACCGGGCTGTTCGATGCATTCATCGACGATCCGCGCCTGCTGCCGCCGCCGTACCAGTCCGACGACACCGCGCAGCAGCCGCGCCTCGTCGCGCACTACATCGCCGGCATGACCGACCGCTTCGCGCTGAAGGAGTATCAGCGCCTGTTCGTCATGAGCGACAACTGACTGTCACAAACGATCACTAGACTTCGCCGGTTCAATGGCGACGAGAATGTTGCACACGCTGTTGGTAACGTTTTCATAGGAGAGAGGTCGATGAAGAAGAAGCCTGCGGGGACACTGGTTCGTTCTATCGCGCTCGGCGGCGCGCTGATGTTCGGGGTGCAGCACGTGGCGCTAGCCGCGACGGAAATCCAGTTCTGGCATGCGATGGAAGCCGCGCTCGGCGAGCGGGTCAACGCGATTGCCGACCAGTTCAATGCGTCGCAGAGCGACTACAAGATCGTGCCGGTCTTCAAGGGCACCTACGATCAGGCGCTCGCGGCCGGCATCGCCGCCTATCGCAGCGGCAACGCGCCGGCGATCCTCCAGGTCTATGAAGTCGGCACGGCCACGATGATGCAGGCGAAGAAGGCCGTCGTGCCTGTCTACGACGTGTTCAAGCAGGCCGGCGTGCCGCTCGACGAAAAGGCGTTCGTGCCGACCATCGCGAGTTACTACAGCGACGCGAAGACGGGCCATCTCGTATCGATGCCGTTCAACAGCTCGACGCCGGTGCTGTACTACAACAAGGACGCGTTCAAGAAGGCCGGCCTCGATCCGAACCAGCCGCCGAAGACGTGGGCCGACGTGCAGGCCGATGCAGAAAAACTGCGCAAGTCGGGAATGGCATGCGGCTTCACGACCGGCTGGCAGGGCTGGATTCAGCTCGAGAACTACAGTGCCTGGCACGGGCTGCCGTTCGCGAGCCGCAACAACGGCTTCGACGGCACCGACGCGGTGCTCGAATTCAACAAGCCGCAGCAGATCGCGCACATCTCGTTCCTGCAGCAGATGGCGAAGGACGGCACGTTCACTTACGCGGGCCGCAAGGATGAAGCGTCGGCGAAGTTCTACAGTGGCGACTGCGGGATCATGACGACGTCGTCGGGCGCGCTCGCGAACGTGCAGAAGTTCGCGAAGTTCAGCTACGGCACGGGCATGATGCCGTACGACGCGAACGTGAAGGGCGCGCCGCAGAATGCGATCATCGGCGGCGCGAGCCTGTGGGTGCTGGCCGGCAAGGATCCGGCGACCTACAAGGGCGTCGCGAAATTCCTCGCGTACCTGGCCTCGCCGGCGGTCGCCGCGAAGTGGCACCAGGACACGGGCTACCTGCCGGTGACGACCGCCGCGTACGACCTCACGCGCCAGCAGGGCTTCTACGCGAAGAATCCGAGCGCCGAAACCGCGATCAAGCAGATGCTGAACAAGCCGCCGCTGCCGTACACGAAGGGGCTGCGCCTGGGCAACATGCCGCAGATCCGCACGGTGGTCGACGAGGAGTTCGAACAGGTCTGGGCGCAGAAGAAGTCGCCGAAGGACGCGCTCGATTCGGCCGCGTCGCGCGGCGACGAACTGCTGCGCCGCTTCGAGAAGTCGGGCGGCTGAGCCCGCATCGCACCGTGCCGCCGGCCGCGTCGCATCCTGTACGGATGCGCGCGCCGGCCGGCGGCACAGCCCCTTTCCGTTGCGCCTGACCGGATATCCGCGATGCAATCCCGTTCCCGTTTCGGTACGAGCCTGTTGCCGTACCTGCTGATCGCGCCGCAGCTCGCGATCACCGCCGTGTTCTTCCTGTGGCCGGCTGGCGTTGCGCTGTGGCAGTCGACGCAGATGCAGGATGCGTTCGGCACGTCGAGCGAATTCGTCGGCCTCGCGAACTTCACGCACCTGTTCGCCGATCCGCTGTATCTCGATTCGTTCCGCACGACGCTCGTGTTCAGTTCGCTCGTCACGGTGAGCGGGCTCGTCGTGTCGCTGATCCTCGCCGCGTGCGCCGATCGCGTGATCCGCGGCGCGCGCGTGTATCGCACGCTGCTGATCTGGCCGTACGCGGTCGCCCCGACGATCGCCGCCGTGCTGTGGGCGTTCCTGTTCAACCCGAGCATCGGCCTGATCACCTATGCGCTCGCGAAGAGCGGCATCGTGTGGAACCACGCGCTGAACGGCGGCCAGGCGATGTTCCTGGTCGTGCTCGCGTCGGTGTGGAAACAGGTGAGCTACAACTTCCTGTTCTTCTACGCGGGTCTGCAGGCGATCCCGCGCTCGCTGATCGAGGCGGCGGCGATCGACGGCGCCGGGCCGGTGCGGCGCTTCTTCAACATCGTGCTGCCGCTGCTGTCGCCCACCAGCTTCTTCCTGCTGGTCGTGAACCTCGTCTACGCGTTCTTCGACACCTTCCCGGTGATCGACGCAGCCACCGGCGGCGGCCCGGCGCAGAGCACGAAGACGCTGATCTACAAGATCTTCGCGGAGGGCTTCCAGGGGCTCGATATCGGCAGCTCGGGCGCGCAGTCGGTCGTGCTGATGATCATCGTCGTCGGGCTCACGGTGATCCAGTTCCGCTTCGTCGAACGCAGGGTGCAATACGCATGATCGAAAATCGCAAGGGCTTCGACCTGTTCTGCCACGCGGTGCTGATCGCGGGCGTCGTGCTGATCGTGTTTCCCGTGTACGTCGCATTCTGCGCGGCGACGATGAACGCGCAGGAAGTGTTCACGGTGCCGCTGTCGCTCGTCCCGAGCACGCACCTGTTCGAGAACGTCGCGTACATCTGGGGGCACGGCAGCGGCGGCACGACGGCGCCGTTCGGCCGCCTGCTCGTGAACAGCTTCGCGATGGCACTCGGCATCGCGGTGGGCAAGATCGCGGTGTCGATCCTGTCCGCGTACGCGATCGTCTATTTCCGCTTCCCGTTCCGCAACACGGCGTTCTGGCTGATCTTCGTCACGCTGATGCTGCCGGTGGAAGTGCGGATCTTCCCGACCGTGCAGGTCGTGTCGACGCTGCACCTGACGAACACCTACGCAGGGCTCACGCTGCCGCTGATCGCTTCGGCGACCGCGACGTTCCTGTTCCGCCAGTTCTTCATGACGCTGCCCGACGAGCTGATGGACGCCGCGCGCATCGACGGTGCGGGGGCGCTGCGGTTCTTCTGGGACGTCGTGCTGCCGCTGTCGAAGACGAGCATCGCGGCACTGTTCGTGATCACGTTCATCTACGGCTGGAACCAGTATCTGTGGCCGATCCTGATCACGACGGAGGCGTCGCTGTCGACGGCGGTGGTGGGCATCAAGACGATGATCGCGAGCGGCGACGCCGCGACCGAATGGCAATACGTGATGGCGGCGACGCTGCTCGGGATGATCCCGCCGCTCGTCGTCGTGCTGGCGATGCAGCGCTGGTTCGTGCGCGGCCTCGTCGATTCCGAGAAATAAATGACGGACGGCAACCGGGAGAAAGACCAAGAATGGCTGCGCTGAGCTTGAAGGGCGTCAGGAAATCCTACGACGGCAAGCAGCACGTGCTGCATGGCATCGACGTGGAGATCGCCGACGGCGAATTCATCGTGCTGGTCGGCCCGTCGGGCTGCGGCAAGTCGACGTTGCTGCGGATGATCGCGGGGCTCGAGAGCGTGACGGACGGCGAGATCGCGATCGGCGATCGCGTCGTCAACGCACTGGAGCCGAAGGATCGCGACATCGCGATGGTGTTCCAGAACTATGCGTTGTACCCGCACATGACGGTCGCGCAGAACATGGGCTACGGGCTGAAGATCCGCGGAATCGAGCGCACGACGATCGATTCGCGGGTGGCGGCGGCCGCGAAGATCCTCGAACTCGAGCCGCTGCTCGCGCGGCGGCCGCGCGAGTTGTCGGGCGGCCAGCGGCAGCGCGTCGCGATGGGGCGCGCGATCGTGCGCGAGCCGTCGGTGTTCCTGTTCGACGAGCCGTTGTCGAACCTCGACGCGAAGTTGCGCGTACAAATGCGGCTCGAGATCCAGCGGTTGCATGCCCGGCTCGCGACGACGAGCGTCTACGTGACGCACGACCAGATCGAGGCGATGACGCTCGCGCAGCGCGTGATCGTGATGAATCGCGGCTACGCGGAACAGATCGGTGCGCCGGTCGACGTGTACGAGAAGCCGGCGACGGTGTTCGTCGCGGGCTTCATCGGCTCGCCCGCGATGAACCTGATGCACGGCCGGCTGTCGGACGACGGCGCGACGTTTACGGTCGCGGGTGGCGGCCCCGCGCTGCCGGTCGCCGGCGCCCCCGGCATCGGCACGACGATCGCCACCGGGCGCGACTGGGTGCTCGGCGTGCGTCCCGAGCACATGACGCCGCAGCCGGGCGTCGCGCAGGCGACGCTGCCGGTCGATTCGTGCGAGCTGCTCGGCGCGGACAATCTCGCGCACGGCCGCTGGGGCAATCACGACGTCGCGGTGCGCCTGCCGCACGCGGACCGTCCCGCGCGCGGCGCGGCGCTGGCGGCGGCGCTGCCCGCGCACCGGCTGCATTTCTTCGATCCCGAGACCGGCAAGCGTGCCGGTTGAACCTGCTGACCTTGGCGAGAGACCGACGATGACGACCCGTACCGACTGGTGGCCCTATCCGCGCGTCGTCGCCCATCGCGGCGGCGGCACGCTCGCACCGGAGAACACGCTCGCCGCGCTCGACGAGGGCGCGCGCCGCGGCCACCGGATGGTCGAGTTCGACGCGAAGCTGTCGGCCGACGACGTGACGTTCCTGCTGCACGACGACACGGTCGACCGCACGTCGAACGGTCACGGCGCGGCGGCGGGCATGCGTTATGCGGCGCTGGCCGCGCTCGACGCGGGTGCGTGGCTCGACACGCGTTTCGCGGGCGAGCGGATGCCGACGCTCGAGGCGGCGGCGGCGCGCTGCATCGCGCACGGGCTGGCCGCGAATGTCGAGATCAAGCCGTGCCCAGGGCGCGAGCGCGAGACGGGGCAGCGCGTGGCGGCCGACGCGGCAGTGTACTGGCGTGATGCCGCGGTCCCGCCGCTCCTGTCGTCGTTCTCGTTCGATGCGCTGCAACAGGCGCGCGCGACGGCGCCTGCGCTGCCGCGCGGGATGCTCTACGAGGCGGTGCCGGACGACTGGCATGCGCAAGTCGTCGGGGCGCTCGGCTGCGTTTCGTTGCATGCAGACCACAAACAGCTCGACGAAACGCTCGTGCGGGCGATCAAGGCAGCCGGGCTGCGCATCCTGGTGTACACGGTGAACGACCTCGAACGGGCGCGAGAACTCGCGCGCTGGGGCGTCGACGCGGTCTGCACGGACCGGATCGACCTCATCCCCCCCGATGCGCTGGACGACATCGCGTAGCGGCTGGTCCCGCGCGATGGTGGATGCGGGAAGACCCTGAGACAAAAAAACGACGCCCCGACGGGAATCCGCCGGGGCGTTTTGCATCGTGGAGACGTTACGTCACGAAAATTCCGCTACAAATTGCAGCAGGATTAACCATTCCCCAAATATTCGACTACGCTTAGAAGCGGTAACCGACGTTCAGGTAGGTGACGATCGGGTTGAGGGAGATCTTCGCTTTCGACGTTTCGGTCAGGGTGCCGACCGGCGTCCGGCGGGCCGTCGTGAAGGTGGCGGTCACGCTGACCGGGATGTACGAGAGCGACAGGCCCGCGAACCAGTGTTTCGTGAAGTTGTACGTGAAGCCGGCGTTGAACACGGGCGCCCACTGGTTGCTGGTCGTAGCGCTGGTCGGACCGCCGAGCACGCCGTTCTCGAAGCTGCTGTTCGTGATCTTTGCGCCGGTGAACCAGACGTACGTCGCGCCGACGCCGACATACGGACGGAACTTCGCGTTGGCGTCGTTGAAGTGGTAGCGAAGCAATACGGCGGGGCTCCACTGGTACGCACGGCCGAGTACGCCGAACTTGTCGAACTGACCCTTGCCGGTAATGTCGAACTTCGGCGGTATCCCCATCACGAGCTCGGTGGAGATGTGGTCGGTGACGAAGTAGCCAGCGGCGAGCCCGAGCGTATCGGCGTCGTTGATGCCGGCGCCCGTGTTGGGAATCGATTGGTTGATGGGCGTGCCGCCGACGCCATACAGGAACAGCGGATCGCTGCTGTCCTGCGGTGACAGGTGCAGCCAGCCGGTGCTGACGTAGAAATCACCTGCGGATTGTGCATGTGCCGTACCGCCCGCAAACGTGAATGCGAGCGCTGCGGCCCCCGTAATGGCCAGTTTTCGTTTCATTGTGTCTCCTCCGATCTAAGGCGTGCTCATTATGACGACTGCGTTTAAAACCAAACAAGCTCGTAAGTTAGAGTTTTCACCCTAGGATTAGTACGACCGTACGCATTCGCGCACCGATAGGACGGGCATTCTACGTAGGTGCGCACTTTCGGACCTCCGGGTATTTCCTAACGCGTTCAAACGGACATTCAGCATGGCACGGTTAGCACGACTCTACGTTCCCGACCAGCCGCAGCACGTGATACTGCGCGGCCTGGATCAGCAACCCGCGTTCGTCGACGACCAGGACTACGAACTCTTCATCGACTGCCTGAAGGCCGCCGCGCGCGATCACCACCTGTCGGTGCATGCCTATGTGCTGCTGCCGCGCCAGGTGCAACTTCTCGTGACCCCGAGCGACGAGGCGAGCCTGCCGAAGGCGATGCAGGCCGTCGGTCGCCGCTACGTTGCGCATTTCAACCGGCGCTATTCGCGGCGCGGCACCCTGTGGGAAGGCCGCTATCGCGCGACCGTGATCGAAGGCGAGCGCTATTTCCTGCTCGCGAGTCGCGTGGTCGAGATGAGCCCGGTGCGCTCGCAGCTCGTCGCGACGCCCGAGGCCTATCGCTGGTCGAGCTACCGGCATCACGTCGGGCTCACCGTCGACAGCCTGATCACCGACCATCCGCTCTACTGGGCGCTCGGCAACACGCCGTTCGACCGCCAGCGTGCGTACAAGGAGCTGTGCGAGCAGCCGCTCGACGAGCGGCAGGCCGACCAGTTGCAGCAGGCGACGCTCAAGGGCTGGGTACTCGGCGGCGAGAATTACCGCGAGTGGGCGGCGCGCACCGCGAACCGGCGCGTATCGCCGCTGCCGCGCGGACGCCCCAGAAAGGTGCGTGAAAACACGCCGCCGATCCAGCAGTAACGCGGGAGCGGCAGCCGAGAGGCGGCGCTGCGGGCGCCGCTTCTTTTTTGCACCAAAACGATACGACCCCAATAAAACGGCACCAGATCGAAGCATCCATTTAATTGGGGTTCGATCAAGCGGTTTTTGTTGCTATTCCTTTGATTCGTCGCGTATATTCCGAATTCCGGTGGCCCGGGCGAAGCATGCCCATCCACCGTCGGCCGCGCCGTCTCCCGTCGGGAGCGGGATCGACGGCAACAAGAAAATGGTTCAACGGCCTCCAGGCCCCCTTTACGACGGTGTCCCCATGAACGACCACCAGCAGCCGCTCGCCGCGGTGCCCGCCGCACAAGGTCTGTATGACCCGCAAAACGAACACGACGCCTGTGGCGTCGGCTTCGTCGCTCACATCAAGGGCAAGAAGAGCCACGAGATCATTCAGCAGGGTCTGAAGATCCTCGAGAACCTCGATCACCGTGGTGCGGTCGGTGCCGATCCGCTGATGGGCGACGGCGCGGGCATCCTGATCCAGATTCCGGACGCGTTCTATCGCGAGGAAATGGCGAAGCAGGGCGTGATGCTGCCGCCGGCCGGCGAATATGGGGTCGGCATGATCTTCCTGCCGAAGGAAAACGCGTCGCGTCTCGCGTGCGAACAGGAGCTCGAGCGGACGGTGAAGGCCGAAGGCCAGGTTGTGCTCGGCTGGCGCGACGTGCCGGTCGACCATGCGATGCCGATTTCGCCGACCGTGAAGGCGAGCGAGCCGCTGATCCGCCAGATCTTCATCGGCCGCGGCAAGGACATCATGGTGACGGACGCGCTCGAGCGGAAGCTGTACGTGATCCGCAAGACGGCGAGCCACCGTATCCAGGCGCTGAAGCTCAAGCACGGCAAGGAATACTTCGTGCCGTCGATGTCGGCGCGCACGATCGTCTACAAGGGGCTGCTGCTCGCGGGCCAGGTCGGCGTGTATTACCGCGACCTGCAGGACACGCGCGTCGTGTCGGCGCTCGCGCTCGTACACCAGCGCTTCTCGACCAATACGTTCCCGGCGTGGGAACTGGCTCACCCGTACCGGATGATCGCGCACAACGGCGAGATCAACACCGTGAAGGGCAACGTGAACTGGCTGAACGCGCGTACCGGCGCGATCGCGTCGCACGTGCTCGCCGACGATCTGCCGAAGCTGTGGCCGCTGATCTACCCGGGCCAGTCGGACACCGCATCGTTCGACAACTGTCTCGAGCTGCTGGTGATGGCCGGCTACCCGCTCGTGCACGCGGTGATGATGATGATCCCGGAAGCGTGGGAACAGCACACGCTGATGGACGAGAACCGCCGCGCGTTCTACGAATACCACGCCGCGATGATGGAGCCGTGGGACGGTCCGGCTGCGATCGCGTTCACCGACGGCCGCCAGATCGGCGCGACGCTCGACCGCAACGGCTTGCGTCCGGCCCGCTATATCGTCACCGACGACGACCTCGTCATCATGGCGTCGGAAGCCGGCACGCTGCCGATCCCCGAATCGAAGATCGTCAAGAAGTGGCGCCTGCAGCCGGGCAAGATGTTCCTGATCGACATGGAACACGGCCGCATCATCGACGACAAGGAACTGAAGGACAACCTCGCGAACGCGAAGCCGTACAAGAGCTGGATCGACGCCGTGCGCATCAAGCTCGACGAGATCGAGCCGAAGGCCGAGGACGTCGCGGCCGGCCGCACGCAGGGCGCCGCGCTGCTCGACCGCCAGCAGGCGTTCGGCTATACGCAGGAAGACCTGAAGTTCCTGATGGCGCCGATGGCGCAGCAGGGTGAAGAGGCCGTCGGCTCGATGGGCAACGACTCGCCGCTCGCGGTGATGTCGAACAAGAACAAGACGCTCTATCACTACTTCAAGCAACTGTTCGCGCAGGTCACGAACCCGCCGATCGACCCGATCCGCGAGAACATGGTCATGTCGCTCGTGTCGTTCATCGGCCCGAAGCCGAACCTGCTCGACACGAACAACATCAACCCGCCGATGCGTCTCGAAGTGTCGCAGCCGGTGCTCGACTTCAAGGACATCGCGAAGATCCGCGCGATCGACCAGTACACGGGCGGCAAGTTCAGCGCCTACGAGCTGAACATCTGCTATCCGGTGGCCTGGGGCAAGGAAGGCATCGAGGCGCGCCTCGCGTCGCTGTGCGCGGAAGCCGTCGACGCGGTGAAGTCGGGCTACAACATGCTGATCGTGTCGGATCGCAAGACGGACGCCGAGCATGTCGCGATTCCGGCACTGCTCGCCACCTCGGCGATCCACACGCACCTCGTCCAGCAAGGGCTGCGCACGAGCACGGGCCTCGTCGTCGAGACGGGCTCCGCGCGTGAAACGCACCACTTCGCGCTGCTCGCGGGCTACGGCGCGGAAGCCGTGCACCCGTACCTCGCGATGGAAACGCTCGCGAAGCTGGCCGAAGGGCTGCCGGGCGACCTGTCGCCGGAGAAGGCTATCTACAACTTCACGAAGGCGGTCGGCAAGGGCCTGCAGAAAGTGATGTCGAAGATGGGCATCTCGACGTACATGTCGTACACGGGCGCGCAGATCTTCGAAGCGCTCGGCCTGTCGAGCGACCTCGTCGAGAAGTACTTCAAGGGCACCGCGTCGAAGGTCGGCGGCATCGGCCTGTTCGAAGTGGCGGAAGAGGCGATCCGCCTGCACCGCGACGCGTTCGGCGACAGCCCGGTCCTGCGCGACATGCTCGACGCGGGCGGCGAGTACGCGTACCGCGTGCGTGGCGAAGACCACATGTGGACGCCGGATTCGATCGCGAAGCTGCAGCACGCGACGCGCAGCAACTCGTACCAGACCTACAAGGAATACGCGCACCTGATCAACGACCAGACCAAGCGCCACATGACGTTCCGCGGCCTGTTCGAGTTCAAGGTCGAGCCGACCAAGGCGATCCCGATCGACGACGTCGAGCCGGCGAAGGACATCGTCAAGCGTTTCGCGACGGGCGCGATGTCGCTCGGTTCGATCAGCACCGAAGCGCACGCGACGCTCGCGATCGCGATGAACCGGATCGGCGGCAAGTCGAACACCGGCGAAGGCGGCGAGGACGAGAAGCGCTACCGCAACGAACTGCGCGGCATTCCGATCAAGTCGGGCGAGACGCTGAAGTCGGTGATCGGCGACGAGATCGTCAGCGACATTCCGCTGAAGGACGGCGATTCGCTGCGCTCGAAGATCAAGCAGGTCGCATCGGGCCGCTTCGGCGTCACCGCCGAGTACCTCGCGTCGGCCGACCAGATCCAGATCAAGATGGCGCAGGGCGCGAAGCCGGGCGAAGGCGGCCAGCTGCCGGGCCACAAGGTGTCCGAATACATCGGCAAGCTGCGTTACTCGGTGCCGGGCGTCGGCCTGATCTCGCCGCCGCCGCACCACGACATCTACTCGATCGAGGATCTGGCGCAGCTGATCCACGACCTGAAGAACGTGAACCCGAGCGCGAGCATCTCCGTGAAGCTCGTGTCGGAAGTGGGCGTCGGCACGGTCGCGGCCGGTGTCGCGAAGGCGAAGGCCGATCACGTCGTGATCGCCGGCCATGACGGCGGCACGGGTGCGTCGCCGCTGTCGTCGGTCAAGCACGCGGGCACGCCGTGGGAACTCGGCCTCGCCGAAACCCAGCAGACGCTGGTGCTGAACCGCCTGCGCGGCCGTATCCGCGTGCAGGCCGACGGCCAGATGAAGACGGGCCGCGACGTCGTGATCGGCGCGCTGCTCGGCGCGGACGAATTCGGCTTCGCGACGGCGCCGCTCGTCGTCGAAGGCTGCATCATGATGCGTAAATGCCACCTGAACACGTGCCCGGTCGGCGTCGCGACGCAGGATCCGGTGCTGCGTGCGAAGTTCAAGGGCCAGCCAGAGCACGTCGTGAACTACTTCTTCTTCGTCGCCGAGGAAGTGCGCGAGATCATGGCGCAGCTCGGCATCGCGAAGTTCGACGACCTGATCGGCCGCGCCGACCTGCTCGATACGCGCAAGGGCATCGAGCACTGGAAGGCGAAGGGCCTCGACTTCTCGCGCGTGTTCTACCAGCCGGAAGAGTGCGAGGACGTCGCGCCGCGTCACGTCGACGTGCAGGATCACGGCCTCGAGCGCGCGCTCGACCACGTGCTGATCGAGAAGGCGAAGGCCGCGATCGAGAACGGCGAGCATGTGTCGTTCATCCAGCCGGTGCGCAACGTGAACCGGACGGTCGGCGCGATGCTGTCGGGCGTGATCGCGAAGAAGCACGGCCATGAAGGCCTGGCGGACGATGCGGTGCACATCCAGCTGAAGGGCACGGCCGGCCAGAGCTTCGGCGCGTTCCTCGCGAAGGGCGTGACGCTCGACCTCGTCGGCGACGGCAACGACTACGTCGGCAAGGGCCTGTCGGGCGGCCGGATCATCATCCGACCGACCAACGACTTCCGCGGCAAGTCCGAGGAAAACATCATCTGCGGCAACACGGTGATGTACGGCGCGATCGAAGGCGAAGCCTTCTTCCGCGGCGTCGCGGGCGAGCGCTTCTGCGTGCGCAACTCGGGCGCGACGGCGGTCGTCGAAGGCACGGGCGACCACGGCTGCGAATACATGACGGGCGGCACGGTCGTCGTGCTCGGCGAGACCGGGCGCAACTTCGCGGCCGGCATGTCGGGCGGTCTCGCGTATATCTACGATCCGGAAGGCACGTTCGCGGCGAAGTGCAACAAGTCGATGGTCGCGCTCGAGCCGGTGCTGCAGCAGGCCGAGCAGGAGCGCACGGTCGACCGCGCACTCTGGCATGCGGGCACGACGGACGAAGCGCTGCTCAAGGGGCTCGTCGAGCGTCATTTCCAGTTCACGGGTTCGCCGCGCGCGAAGTCGCTGCTGGAAAACTGGGACGCGGCGCGCCGCCAGTTCGTGAAGGTGTTCCCGCACGAATACAAGCGCGCGCTCGGCGAGATCGGTGCGAAGAAGGCGGCGAAGGAAGAACTGGCCGCCTGAGCGACGAACGACATAGCGAATGCCGCGCGCGCATGATTGCCGCGCGCGGCTCCCCCACCCGACATACCGAACAGAAGAGCACCTTATGGGCAAGGCAACCGGTTTTCTGGAGTTCGAACGCCGCCACGAGGCGTACGAAGTACCGCTCACGCGCGTGAAGCACTACAAGGAATTCGTCGCGGCACTGACCGACGCGGACGCGAAGGTCCAGGGCGCGCGCTGCATGGATTGCGGCATCCCGTTCTGCAACAACGGCTGCCCGGTCAACAACATCATTCCGGACTTCAACGATCTCGTTTACCGCCAGGACTGGCAGCAGGCGATCGAAGTCCTGCACTCGACCAACAACTTCCCGGAATTCACGGGCCGCATCTGCCCGGCGCCGTGCGAAGCGGCGTGCACGCTCGGGATCAACGACGACCCGGTCGGCATCAAGTCGATCGAGCACGCGATCATCGACAAGGCATGGGCGGAAGGCTGGGTGAAGCCTGAGCCGGCCGCACACAAGACGGGCAAGAAGGTTGCCGTCGTCGGCTCCGGCCCCGCGGGCCTCGCCGCGGCGCAGCAGCTCGCGCGTGCGGGCCACGACGTGACGGTGTTCGAGAAGAACGATCGTGTCGGCGGCCTGCTGCGCTACGGCATTCCCGACTTCAAGCTCGAGAAGTGGCTGATCGACCGCCGCATGCGCCAGATGGAAGCGGAAGGCGTGACGTTCCGCACCAGCGTGTTCATCGGCAAGGATCCGCTGCCGGAGTCGATCGGCAGTCTCGCGAAGGAAACCATCTCGCCGGACACGCTGAAGGAAGAATTCGATGCGGTCGTGATCGCCGGCGGTTCGGAAACGCCGCGCGACCTGCCGGTGCCGGGCCGCGAGCTCGCGGGCGTCCATTTCGCGATGGACTTCCTGCCGCAGCAGAACCGCGTGAACGCGGGCGACAAGCTCGTCGACCAGTTGCTCGCGAAGGGCAAGCACGTGATCGTGATCGGCGGCGGCGATACGGGTTCGGACTGCGTCGGCACGTCGAACCGTCACGGCGCGAAGCAGGTCACGCAGTTCGAGCTGTTGCCGCAGCCGCCGGAAGAGGAAAACAAGCCGCTCGTGTGGCCGTACTGGCCGATCAAGCTGCGCACGTCGTCGTCGCACGAGGAAGGTTGCGAGCGCGACTGGGCAGTCGCGACGAAGCGTCTCGAAGGCAAGAACGGCAAGGTCGAGAAGCTGATCGCGGTGCGCGTCGAGTGGAAGGACGGCAAGATGCAGGAGGTGCCGGGCTCCGAATTCGAAATGAAGGCCGACCTCGTCCTGCTCGCGATGGGCTTCACGCAGCCGGCGGCACCCGTGCTTGAGGCATTCGGTGTCGCGAAGGATGCGCGCGGCAATGCGCGTGCGGCGACCGAAGGCGATCGTTCGTACTACACGTCGGTCGACAAGGTGTTCGCGGCGGGCGACATGCGCCGCGGCCAGTCGCTCGTGGTGTGGGCGATCCGCGAAGGCCGCCAGTGCGCGCGCTCGGTCGATGCGTACCTGATGGGGCATTCGGAACTGCCGCGCTGAGCTGAATAGCGCGAGCGGGTTTCGATGAGAACCGGGCGTCCGAAAGGGCGCCCGGTTTTTTTTTGAAGTTATCGGCGATCGTGAGCTTGTCCGGTTTTGTCGACTGGCTGATCTTTGACTTGCCAATAGCTTGAAAGCTGTTCGTTGCAGTCGATCATCGCGATGTATCTAGTTTCCTCAATGAGCAGCGGGAATTCCCACATGCCCAGTTTCCATGCGTGATACTGCGGCGCACCGTCGAACCGGATGCTGTCCATCGGTATTCCTTGTTCCTCGAGACGTAGCAGGACCTTGTTTCGTAGCGTATCGAGAGACATGTCAGGGCAAGTGCCTTCGGTCCGCTCATATCGGGAAGTCGCAACGACGACGAACAGTAGCGCATAGGTGCCAATCGCTGCGATAACTAGCCAGAGAACTAGCCGGAGGATTCCGCGTATGACTCTGGAAATCATGAGGCGCTCACTGTGGGTATGAATAAAATGCGGGGTTGACCCGGGCAGTCGAATTTCCGGAGCCGCCCGGGGCCTGCTAGCGAGTCGGTCGCATCAGTCCACCGAACGACGGCCTATGGACCGCCTGCGGGGGGCGTGTACCGGCATTCTTGACAGGTCGTTGGCCAGAGAACGTGAGACTTTTTTCACCGAAAAAGTTGATTTGATAGTCCTTATGTCCCAAGGTGGCGCCGAGCTTGGACAGGAACGTCGTCGCAGCCTCCTGCAGAAACGGTCGGTTTGAAGGATCTGCATCGAACTTGTCGGGATTGAGTGAGTAGTAACCGACGAATCGATATGTATCGTCCTCCAGCATTTCAAGCGTGCCACGTACCCTGCCGGATACTCGCCCAAAGACTGCGGCGCTCCAGAGATCCTTTCTCCCGTGATTGAAGATGTTGGTGCTGAAACCGGTGTCGAACGAGTAGATGCCGGGGCCGTATCCGGGATTTTCAATGGCTCTCGATATTTCCGAGAAATTGCTGATGCTCATCTTCAAGTTGAGTGATTCAATATGAACGGTTCGTTGAGTTCCGTCTCCGTGTATCCAATGATTGAGTGCTTCGACGAACATCAGCGGATTGCCGTACGACGCGAATGTGCTTGTTGGCGGGATGCTGCTTGATTGTCCGATATAGCTACCAAATAGCGCAGTGATGTTTGCATATGTTCCTGGTTCGAAATTGAATCCGTACTGATTGGCACCGGGAAAATGTTTGTAGCCACCGATGGCCAACCAAGGAGTGAAGCCTCCCACCCGTATTAATTGATTACGCCAGAATTTTGTGTCGTTGCCCCCGAAGACTTGGAGATGTTTGAGAAACATCTCGGTGGCACGGATCATGTTGCCCGTGTTTGCAAACAGCAACATGAAATTCGATGTGCAATACTGATTGAAGCAAATTGAAGGTGCCGGCATTCCGGTGCCGGGGTTGGCGCCAGGAATTTCGTTTACCTTGATGCCGAAATCACCAAAATTAAAGTCGGGCACCTCGGTGCCGTGATCTCGATGGGTGGGAGGACGTTGTTCTGAGCCATGGCCGTCGCGTGCTTCAGCAACGTGCCAAACGGAAGCATGGTTGACGCGACCAGAAGACGTCGTCGCATCAAAGGCTGTTGTTTTTCTTCAGAGGCGTGGCTTGTCTGTTTCAAATGGTTATGCTTCGTCATTTCATATCCCGTGCAGTGGTGATTTCGATGATTGATTCGCATGCCTGAGAATGAGACGGTTATGTTTTTTTATGCTATCTGCAAGGAGTTCGTTCGGCACGTATTCATGGGGAATCATCCGGAACGCTTCTAGGAAGCGAAGTCAAAACAGATTCCCGAGAGCATGCGACCGCGCTCCCTTGTCTCGAAATTAGCCGGGCGCCGGCGCGGGACGTGGGGATGCGGAGGACGCGTGGTCGGTCGACCGATCGGCGACCGATGTATATCGTTCGGGTAAGCGCCGAGAAAAGTCGAAATACGGAAACACTTTTCTCTGCGTGTCCTGTTGACTGAGCAATGTGTCAAACAGTCACGGGAGATTGCCCAAGGTGACGGGGGCGTGTTGACGCATCTGATCAGGAGAGATCGGCCCCGTGATTTGTCATGACACCGAATCCTTTCATTTTGTAATGATCCTTGAGAACTGTCATATCATGTCGCCTTTCAGGCCGCGTCCGCGGCGGCCGCACATGACCGACCCTATTTACAAGGACTCTGGATGGAAGCATTCGTGCAAGGGCTGATCGACGCCGTCAACGGCGTGCTGTGGAACTACGTGCTGATCGCGCTGCTGCTCGGCGTGGGCGCGTGGTTCACGGTGCGGTTCCGGATGATCCAGCTGAAGGCGCTGTTGCTCAGCATCAAGCTGGTCGGCAGCAAGGGCGAGCCGGGCAGCATCTCGTCGTTCCAGGCGTTCGCGACCGGGCTCGCGAGCCGCGTCGGCACCGGCAACATCGCCGGCGTCGCGGTCGCGCTGACCGTCGGCGGCCCGGGCGCGATCTTCTGGATGTGGATGACGGCGCTCGTCGGGATGTCGTCCGCGTTCGTCGAGGCGACGCTCGCGCAGATCTTCAAGGTGTCGCATCAGGACGGCAGCTATCGCGGCGGCCCCGCGTACTACATCCAGACGGGCCTGCGCTCGCGCGGCTTCGGCGTGCTGTTCTCGCTGTCGCTGATCCTCGCGTTCGGCTTCGTGTTCAACGCGGTGCAGGCCAACGCGATCGCCGATGCGTTCGACACGTCGTTCGGCTGGAGCCGCGCGACGGTAGGTCTCGGGCTCGTGCTGCTGACCGCGCCGATCATCTTCGGAGGGATTCGCCGGATCGCGGCAGTTGCGCAGGTGATCGTGCCGCTGATGGCGATCGGCTATCTCGCGCTCGCGGTCTACGCGGTCGCGACGCACATCGCGATGGTGCCGGGCGTGATCGCGTTGATCGTGAAGAGCGCGTTTGGTCTCGAGCAGGCGGCGGGTGGCCTGACGGGCTATGCGGTCAGCCAGGCAGTCGCGATGGGCGTGAAGCGCGGGCTGTTCTCGAACGAGGCCGGCATGGGCAGCGCGCCGAATGCGGCGGCAACCGCCAGCACGCGGCATCCGGTCGTGCAGGGGCTGATCCAGATGCTCGGCGTGTTCGTCGACACGATCGTGATCTGCAGCGCCACCGCCTTCGTGATCCTGCTGTCGGGCCAGTACGAACTGGGCACCGGCATGGAAGGCGCGGCGCTCACCCAGCGCTCGATCGCGAGCCACGTCGGCGACTGGGGCGGCATCTACATGGCCTTCGCGATCTTCTTCTTCGCGTACTCGTCGGTGATCGGCAACTACGCGTATGCGGAAGGCAACGTCGAGTTCATCACGAAGCGGCGCGGCGTGCTGCTGCTGTTCCGCGTCGCGGTGCTCGCGATGGTGATGTTCGGCAGCGTCGGGCAATTGCCGCTCGTGTGGGCGATGGCCGATACGAGCATGGGGCTGATGGCGATCATCAACCTGATCGCGATCCTCGCGCTCGGCAAGTACGCGCACGCGGCATGGCGCGACTATCGCCGTCAGCGCGCGGCAGGCGTTGCCGATCCGGTGTTCACGCGCAACACGATTCCGGAACTCGCGAACGTGCTGCCGGCCGACGTGTGGGGCGAGCATGGTCCGCTGCCGCAGCGTCCGGCCGCGGCCGATGCCGAGAGCGTGCCTCGCGCGGTGGTGCGCGAGTCATGAACGGCGACCGGCTGCGCGTGTTCGTCGCGCTGATGCCCGATGCGGCATCGCGCGACGCGCTGCACGCGTTGCCGGTTACCCGGGGCGCACGGCGTTCGCTGCCCGCGCAACTGCATGTGACGCTCGCGTTCGTTGGCGCGATCGAGCGGGTGCGCTGCGACGAGCTGGCCGCATGCCTGCCGGCGCTCGCGGCCGCGCATGCGCTGCCGTTGATGCCGGTCGAACGGATCGCGTGGTGGCCGAGCCTGCCGCGCGCGCGGCTGATCGTCGCGGAACTGGCCGCCGAGCCCGCGTGTGCCGCGTTGAATGTCGCGCTGTCGGCGAAGCTGCGCGAGCTCGGCGTGCCGGCTGACCGGCGGCCGTTCCGCCCGCACGTGACACTCGCACGGCTGCCGCACGATGCGGTCGGACAGCCGGCGCACGGCGGTGCGGTGAAGCGGACGGTCGCGCTGCGGTTCGATGCGCTTACGCTGTTTGAAAGCCGGTTGTCGCACGAAGGCGTGTCGCATCGGCCGATCGTGTCGGCGCCGATTGCGCGGGCGGGCGGAGAGGCGGCGGATTGAGCCGTCCCGGGGAGGCCTGCACAGGCGGGCCGCCGTCGTTGCCATGCCGCGTGCGGGCTGCCGCTGCATTGCTGCGGCGACATCGCGCAACCTCCAGCCTGCTATCCGTAGCGCGCGAGCGTCAATCCCGACAGATCGATTTCCGGATCTCGTCCTGTAACGAGATCCGCCAACACCTTCCCCGATCCCATCGACATCGCCCAGCCGGTCGAGCCGTGGCCGACGTTGAGCCAGAGCCCGTCGATCCCGCTCGCGCCGAGCAGCGGCGGCCCGTCAGGCGTCATCGGCCGGCGGCCGACCCAGAAGCGCGCCGACGTGCGGTCGGCCGCGTGGGGGAACCAGTCGTCGAGCACCTTCATCAGCGTATCGAGCGCCTGCCGTCGCAGCGCTGCGCGCCGGTTGCCGAGTTCCGCGGTACCCGCGACGCGCAACGTCGGGCCGAAACGCGTGATCGCCGTCTTCAGCGATTCGTCCATCAGCGCGGCGCGCGGTGCTTTCTCGTCGTCGACGACGGTGAGCGTCGCCGAGTAGCCCTTCACCGGATACAGCGGCACATCGATGCCGAGCGGCCGCAGCAGGCCGGCGCTGTCGACGCCGAGCGCGACGACGATCGCATCGGCGGCGAGCCGCGCGTCGCGGTGCTTGCCGCCGCGGTTCGATGCGGGCGGATTCGGCCCGTCATCCTCGTCGCCATTACCAACGATCCGCACGCCGCGCACCCGGCCGGCTTCAACGTCGAGCGCCTGCACCTGCGTGCGAAAGCTGAACGTCACGCCGTTCGCTTCGCACAGCGCCCGCAGCTCGCGCGTGAAGCGCGCGCAGTCGCCGGCTTCGTCGTCGGGCAGGTAGATGCCGCCGACGGGCGCCTGCCGCGCCCAGCGCAGGCCCGGTTCGATCGCCGTGCAGCCGGCCGCGTCGAGTTCGCGAAACGCGATGCCCGCGTCGCGCAGTACCTTCAGCGCGGGCTGCACCATCTCGACGTCGAATGCGCCGCGCAGCAGTTGCAGGTAGCCGCGGCTCGCGCCGTAGTCGAACGGATGGCTGTCGCGAAACGCGTGCAGGCATGCGCGGCTGTAGTACGCGATGCGCTGCATCCGCTGCTTGTTCACGCGGAACCGCTCGAATTCGCATTCGCGCAGCCAGCGTGCGATCCAGCGCCACTGCGCGGCGTCGAGCGTGGGCCTGAAGATCAGCGGCGACGCGGGCTTGAACAGGTACTTGAGGATCTTGCCGGGCATGCCGGGCGCGGCCCACGGCGTCACGTAGCCGGGGGCGATCACGCCCGCGTTGCCGAGGCTCGTCGCCTGGGCGACGTCGGCCTCGCGCTCGATCACGGTGACGTCGCAGCCTGCTTCGCGCAGGTGCCACGCGGTGGCGACGCCGATCACGCCGGCGCCGAGAACGATTACATGCATGCGGTTTCCGGAACGAAGAAGGCGCTCACGACGCGATGGCCGGATCGTCGACGAGCGACCTGCCGCGCGTTTCCGGCAGCACGAGCGCGGCGACGATCACGAGCAGGTAGCCGCCGCCCGCGACGAGGCCGATCGCCTTCACGAGCGACATCGACTGCGACAGCGAGCCGACGAGGATCGGGAAAAACGAGCCGAGTCCGCGCCCGAGGTTGTAGCAGAAGCCCTGGCCGGAACCGCGGATCGCACCCGGATACAGCTCCGACAGGTACGCGCCGATGCCGGCGAAGATCCCCTGCACGACGATGCCGAGCGGGAAGCCGAGCAGCAGCATCGCGGTGTCGGTGATCGGCAGCATCGTGTACGCCATGCCGAGCGAGAACGAGCCGATCGCGAACAGGATGAACGACGCGCGGCGGCCGAGCCGGTCGGACAGGATCGCGCCGACCACGTAGCCGACGAACGAGCCGACGATCAGCACGACGAGATAGCTGCTCGTGTTGAACACCGACAGGTGGCGGACGGTTTTCAGGTAGGTGGGCAGCCACGTCGTGATCGCGTAGTAGCCGCCGAGCATCCCGGTGCACAGCGCGCTGCCGAACAGCGTCGCGCGCAGGTGCGCTGGCGAGAAGATCTCGAGGAAGTGGCCCGACACGCGGCCTTCGTCGCGCGCGCGGCGGGTGGCCGTGTAGATGTCGGGATCGCTGACGTTGCGGCGGATGTACAGGATCCACAGCGCGGGCAAGATGCCGATCCAGAAGCACGCGCGCCACGCGACCTGCTCGGGCAGCAGCGCGAAGAACGCCCAGTAGAGGATCGCGGCCGCGCCCCAGCCGAAGGACCAGCTGCTCTGCACGGTGCCGACCGCTTTTCCGCGATGCTCGGGCGAGCGGATCGTCTCGGCCATCATGATCGTCACGACCGACCATTCGCCGCCGAAGCCGAAGCCCTGCAGCGTGCGCGTCGCGAGCAGTTGCCAGAACGAGTGGGTGAAGCCGGACAGGCACGTGAACAGCGCGAACGTCGCGATCGTCCACTGCAGCACGCGCACGCGGCCGTAGCGATCGGCAAGGATGCCGGCGACCCAGCCGCCGAGCGCCGACGAGATCAGCGAACTCGTCGCGATCATCCCGGCCTCGCTCTTCGTCATGCCCCAGGTGGCGATCAGCGTCGGAATCAGGAACGAATAGATCATGAAGTCGAACGCGTCGACCGCGTAGCCGCCGAAACCGGCGTACAGCGTCCTGCGCTCGCGCGTCGACAGTTCGTTGAACCACTGGAATGCCTGCATGCTTGCCGCCCCCTCGTTTGTCTCGTCTCGCGCTGCCGTACGGCGGCTATTTTACGGGCGGGATGCGGGGTGCCAAAAAGGTGCGTGCAGGTGCGTGGCGGTGCGGCGAACGGTGAGGGCGGCGTTCGTTCGGGGAAGGCGTGACGGCCGATCGCGCTCGGGCGCCATGCCGGCACTTGCTTCAGAGCGTCAGGCCGCCGTCGACGTGAATGACCTGACCGGTAATTTGCCGCGCGGCGTCCGACAACAGGAACGCGATCAGTGCGGCCACATCGTCGGGTTCGGCGATCCGGCCGAGGGGTGTCGCCTGTTCGGCGTGCGCCCACGCAGCCGCATTGCCGGCGCTCGGCCCGTGGTCCTTGCGCGTGAAGCCCGGCGCGACGGCATTGACGGTGATGCCGCGCGCGGCGAATTCGGCGGCGGCGGTGCGCACGAGCGATTCGAGCGCGGCCTTCGCGGCGGCGGTGGCCGCGAACGGTGCGTCGGCGCGGTAGCGGTGCGCGACGAACGAGCTGACCGCGACGATCCGTGGCGCGGCCGACGCTTCGAGCAGCGGCCGCGCGCGGCCCGCGAGCGAGGAGAACGCGCCGGGCATCGCCGCGAAGGTGGACGCGAGCGCGTCCGCGGAAAGATCGGAGAAGGATTGCCGGGCGGCGAAGCCCGCGTTGGCGACGAGCTGATCGAGCCCGCCGAAGCGCGTGGCGGCTGCATCGACGAGCGAAGCGGCGACGCCCGGTTCACCGAGATCGCCGGTGAGCGTGATGCACGCCGCGCCGGCCTCCGTGCACGCATGCGCGACTTCGGCGAGCCGGGCGCGCGCTGCGCCGTCCGCGCCGCGCGCATGCAGCGCCAGTGCGATGCCGGGTGCCGCGAGCCGTTGCGCGAGTGCCGCGCCGATCCCCGAACCGGCGCCGGTGATCAGCGCGATCCGGACGATGTGCGCGGCGCGTTCGTTCACGCCGCGACCTTGTCGCTGTCGTTCACGCGCTCGACGTTGATCGTGCCGACGTGGAACGCGGCCAGCGACTCGCGGTGCGCGATGCTGACGATCGCGGCCTTCGGCAGCCGTTCGGCGAACAGGTGGTACAGGCGCGCTTCGTTGTCGGCGTCGAGCGCGCTGGTCGCTTCGTCGAGGAACAGGAAGTCGGGCTTGTGCAGCAGCACGCGCGCGCCGGCCAGGCGCTGCTGTTCGCCCGGCGACAGCACGCGGGTCCAGTGCGCGTTCTCGTCGAGGCGGTCGACGTAATCCTCGAGGCGGCATGCGCGCAGCGCGTCGCGGCAGGCTTCGTCGCTGAACGCGTCGGGTGTCGCCGGATAGGTGAGTGCTGCCTTCAGCGTGCCGATCGGCAAGTAGCTCGTCTGCGGCACGAACATCATCCGCGCGCCGACCGGCGCATCGATCGCGCCGTCGCCGAACGGCCACAGGCCCGCGAGCGCGCGCATGAACGTGCTCTTGCCGGAACCCGACTTGCCGATCACGAGCCAGCGCGAGCCGGGCTCGATCGTGACGCTGCCGATGTTCGCGAGCGCATCGCCGTTCGGCAGCGCGAGCTTGAGCGACGACGTCGACAGCTTCGCCGCATCGACATAGTGCAGGTTGATGCCGCCGTGCTCGGTCGCGGGCGACAGGCTTTCCTTCAGGTGCGACGTACCCATCACGCGCTTGAATTCGCGCAGACGGTTGACGGTGGCGCGCCATTCGACGAGGGTCGAGTAACTGTTGATGAACCACGAAAACGAATCGCTGACGGTGCCGAACGCGGACGAAATCTGCATCAGCACGCCGAACGAGAACGCGCCCGCGAAATAGCGCGGCGCGGCGACGACCAGCGGGAAGATGATCGCGATCTGCCCGTAGAAGCTCAGCACGAACGTGAGCCGCTTCGTGTACTTCATCACGCGCCACCAGTTGTCGCGGATGCGCATGAAGAGGTTCTGCGCGTTGCCGGTCTCGGTCTTCTCGCCGTCGTAGAACGCAATCTGCTCGGCGTTCTCGCGCACGCGGATCAGCCCGAAACGGAAGTCGGCCTCGACACGCTGCTGCTGGTAGTTGATCGACACGAGCGGATGGCCGACCTTCTGGATGATCAGCGAGCCGACCACCGCGTACAGCGCGGCCGCCCACACCATGTAGCCGGGGATGGCGATCGGCGTCGCGCCGAGCGAAATCGTCAGCGCGCCGGCGAGCGACCACAGGATCGTGATGAACGACACGAGCGTGACGACCGTCGACAGCAGGTCGAGCGACAGCGCGAGCGTGGTCGTCGCGAACGACTGGAGATCGTCGGTAATCCGCTGGTCGGGGTTGTCGGCGAGGCGGTCACGCTCGATCCGGTAGAACGCGCGATCGCCGAGCCACTGGCCGAGAAAACGGTCGGTGAGCCACTGGCGCCAGCGGAAGCCGAGCATCTGCCGCAGGTAGCGGCCGTACACGGCGAGGATGATGAAGGCGAACGCGAGCGCGGAGAACTGCATCAGCAGGTTCGGGAAGTCGTGGACGTTCTTCGACTGCAGCGCGTTGTAGAACTCCGCGTTCCACTTGTTCAGCCGGACGTTGATCCAGACCACGCAGAGGTTGATCGCGATGATCGAGACCAGCAGGCCCCACGCGATTTTCCATTCGGACGATACCCAGTAGGGCTTGATGAGGCTCCATGCGGATACCGGGCGCTCGTCCTGCGGCGCGTCTGAGGCGGCGGAGCGGACGGGATCGATCGATTGGGTCATGTGCTTCCTGATGAGTAGCCGGCGCGCGGGCCGGGCGAAGCCGGGCGCGCGCCGCGATACGGCATGCCGGGACGCGGCGCCGACTGACGGCGGGCGTCCGGATGGTCGCCCGCGTGTCTTAAACGGCACTTAAGGCCGGCGGTGACGCGGCAACCGGCCGCTCGCGCGGCCGGCCTGCGGGCATTGTGCCAGAGCGGCGCGGCACGACGGCGAATTTGCCGCAAGGGGGACAGTTTGCGGCGCTTTCCGCTTTTATGGTCTAATGGCCGACGACGAAACAGGGGTGCTTCGTGGCGCGGCCGGCAGATGTTCCGGGCGGCGCGATGAGGCTGAGAAAGACCCTTCGCACCCGATCCGGGTAATACCGGCGAGGGAAGTTTCTGATCCCGCCGGGTCGCGCTGGCTGCCATCCCACATGGTCAGCGCCCTTGTCCCGCCCGGCCGGCCTTTGCTGCCGGTTTCGTCCTTTTGGGTACGCGCTTTGCGCGTTACGGAAGGAATGATGACCGCACAATCTTCAGTCTTTTGCATGGTTCCCGGCCCGATGTCGCGTGCGTTCGCATGCGGCGGCGCGTGCACGTCGACGCTCGTCGCGCGTGCTCGCGCGGTTCGCGAGGAGCGTGTGCGATGAACGTCCAGGATTCCCGGCCCGATTTCGCGGTGCTCGGTGGCGGCCTAGTCGGCCGCCTGATCGCATGGCGGCTCGCGGGCGACGGGCATCGCGTCGCGCTCTACGAGCGCGGCGGCCCGGACGGCGAGCAGTCGGCCGCGTGGGTCGCGGCCGCGATGCTCGCGCCGCTCGCGGAAGCGGCGAGCGCGGAACTGTTGATCACCGAGCTCGGCGCAGCTTCCCTCGCGCGCTGGCCGCAGTGGCTCGCCGAGTTGCCCGAACCCGTGTTCTTCCAGCATCACGGCACGCTCGTCGTCTGGCATCACGCGGACCGTGCGGAGGCGCCGCTGTTCGAGCGGCGCGTGCGCGCGAACGCGCCGGCCGACCTGTTCGACGGCGGTTTCGTGGCGCTCGCCGGTGCGCAGGTCGATGCGGCCGAGCCGGTGCTCGCGGGCCGCTTCGCGCGCGGCCTGCTGCTGCCGAACGAAGGGCAGCTCGACAACCGCCAGGCGCTGCGCGCGCTCGCGGCGGGCCTCGTCGAGCGCGGCGTCGACCTGCACTGGCACGTCACGATCGACGATGCGAACCTGCCCGCCGCGCATTTCACGATCGATTGCCGCGGGCTCGGCGCGAAATCCGCGCTGCCGGCGTTGCGCGGCATCCGCGGCGAAGTCGCGCGCGTGCGCGCGCCCGGCATCGGGCTGACCCGGCCCGTGCGGCTGCTGCATCCGCGCTACCCGCTGTACATCGCGCCGAAACAGGACGATCTCTATGTGATCGGCGCGACCGAGGTGGAGGGCGAGGACATGTCGCCCGTCAGCGTGCGCTCCGCGCTCGAACTGCTGAGCGCGGCGTTCTCCGTGCATCCGGCGTTCGGCGAGGCGCGCATCCTCGAACTCAACGCGCAGTGCCGGCCGACGCTGCCCGATCATCGCCCGGCGGTGATCTGGGACGGCGCATCGACGCTCGCCGTCAACGGCCTGTACCGGCACGGCTTCATGATCGCGCCGGAAGTCGCGCACGCGGCGGTCGCGGTCGCCGAAGCCGCGCTCGGCGGCGCGTTCGGCGATGCCGATGCGTTTGCCGCGTGGCGCGACGCCGAGCGCTGGCCGGCGCTCCTTCATCATCGCAACGACGCGCGCCAGCCGGCCTGACGCGCGCTGCCGACCGAATTCGACGAAGCCTCATGGATATCCAGATCAACCAACAGAACCTGACGTTGCCCGACGGCGCAACGGTGGCCGACGCGCTCGCCGCATACGGCGCGCGTCCGCCGTATGCGGTCGCGCTGAACGGCAACTTCGTCGCGCGCACGCAGCACGCGGCGCGCGCACTCGCGGCGGGCGACAAGCTCGACGTCGTGCACCCGGTCGCGGGCGGCTGAGCGCCGCCGGTTCGTCCCCGCTCTTCCAGGAAAACGACATGACGTCCCTCACCTCCGCCGACGCGCTGACGCTGTACGGCGAAACCTTCGCAAGCCGCGTGCTGCTCGGCACGTCGCGCTACCCGTCGCTGCAGTCGCTGTCCGATTCGATCGCCGCGTCGCGCCCCGGGATGGTGACGGTCGCGCTGCGCCGCCAGATGGCGGGCGGCACGGCCGAAGCCGGCTTCTTCGAGCTGCTCAAGCGCCACGCGGTGCCGCTGCTGCCGAACACGGCCGGCTGCCAGACCGTCGCCGAAGCCGTGACGACCGCACATATGGCGCGCGAGGTCTTCGGCACCGACTGGATCAAGCTCGAACTGATCGGCGACGACTACACGCTGCAGCCGGATCCGGTCGGGCTGATCGAGGCCGCCGCGCAACTGGTGAAGGACGGTTTCAAGGTGCTGCCGTACTGCACCGAGGATCTGGTGATCGGCCGGCGCCTGCTCGATGTCGGCTGCGAGGCGCTGATGCCGTGGGGCGCGCCGATCGGCACGGGCAAGGGCGTCGTGAACCCGTACGGCTTGCGCGTGCTGCGCGAGCGGCTGCCCGACGTGCCGCTGATCGTCGACGCGGGGCTCGGCGTGCCGTCGCACGCGTGCCAGGTGATGGAGTGGGGTTTCGACGGCGTGTTGCTGAACACCGCCGTGTCGCAGGCCACGCACCCGGAGATCATGGCGCGCGCGTTTGCGCAGGGCGTCGAGGCCGGCCGCGCCGCATATCTCGCCGGGCCGATGGATGCGCGCGAGACCGCGCATGCGAGCACGCCGGTCGTCGGGATGCCGTTCTGGCACCAGGACGGAGGCGGCGCATGAGCGCGCGTTTCGCCGATGCATTCTGGCCGCCGGCCGACGAACTGGCCGAAGCGGCCGAACGGATTCGCGCGCGGCTCGGCGACTGGCCGGGCGGTGCGGCGCCGTGGCGGCTCTGCGTTGCGGTGCCCGATGTGCCGGCCGACGGCGACGTGCTGATCGTCTCGGCTGGCGACCGCGCCGCGCAGGCGCGCGCGTCGGCTGCGTCGCGGCCCGCGGCGCCGGGCGCGGTCGCGATCGAATTCGACGAGCAGGGCGCGGTGCTGCACGCGGCGGGTGCACGCTACGCGCTCGACGCCGCGCATCCGCTCGGGGACGACTGGATCGCCGCGCTCGCCGCGTTCCTCGATTGCGGCTTTGCACCGGTCGACGCGCTGGTGCTCGCGCTGGCCTGGCGTGACGGCGACGAGACGCGCGCGGCAGACGCGTGGCCGGTCGACGCCGCACGGTTCCCGCGCGTCGCCGGGCTGCCGGCCGCGCCCGAGCCCGCGTTCGCGCCATGCCCCGCGCAGCTCGGCCTCTATCCGGTCGTGCCGGACGCCGAATGGGTCGAGCGCGTGCTCGATTGCGGCGTGCGGACCGTGCAGTTGCGCGTGAAAGGCGCGACGCCGGACGCGTTGCGCCGGGAAATCGCGCGTGCGGTCGCGGCGGGGCGACGCCATCCCGATGCACGCGTGTTCGTCAACGATCACTGGCAGATCGCGGCAGATGAAGGCGCGTACGGCGTTCATCTCGGTCAGGAAGACCTCGAGACGGCCGACCTGGCGGCAATCGCGCGCGCGGGGCTGCGGCTCGGACTGTCGAGCCATGGTTATTACGAAATGTTGCGGGCGCTGCACGAGCGCCCGAGCTACCTCGCGCTCGGCCCCGTGTACGCGACCGCGACCAAGGCTGTTGCGGCGCCGCCGCAGGGCCTCGCGCGGATCACCCGCTATGCGCGCTTCGCGGGCACGCAGGCGCCGCTCGTCGCGATCGGCGGGGTGGGCCTCGATACGCTGCCGGCCGTGCTGGCAACCGGCGTCGGCAGTGTCGCGGTGGTCAGTGCGGTGACGGGCGCGGCCGACTATCGGGCTGCCGTTGTTGCGTTGCAGCAATGTTTTCCCGGACAATTTGACAATCATTGACCGCAGGGCCCGGAACGGCGTCACGACATCATTCCAATGCAGGCCCTATAATTCGGCGTTCTGCGTAAAAGGACTGTCCGCTCCGTGAGCCCCACTCCTCCCGAGACATTGCTGGAACTTCGCGACGTCGACTTTGGCTACGGCGACCGCCTCGTCCTGTCCAACCTGAACCTGCGCTTCGGGCGTGGGCAGGTCGTTGCGGTCATGGGCGGGTCGGGTTGCGGCAAGACGACCGTGCTGCGCCTGATCGGCGGCCTCGTGCGCGCGCGCCGCGGCCAGGTGCTGTTCGACGGCGCCGATGTCGGCACGCAATCGCGCGACGGCCTGTACGCGCTGCGCCGCAAGATGGGCATGCTGTTCCAGTTCGGCGCGTTGTTCACCGACATGTCGGTGTTCGAGAACGTCGCGTTCGCGCTGCGCGAGCACACCGACTTGCCCGACGACCTGATCCGCGACCTCGTGCTGATGAAGCTCAACGCGGTCGGGCTGCGCGGTGCGCGCGACCTGATGCCGTCCGAGGTGTCGGGCGGGATGGCGCGCCGCATCGCGCTGGCACGCGCGATCGCGCTCGATCCGCAGCTCATCATGTACGACGAGCCGTTCGCGGGCCTCGATCCGATCTCGCTCGGCATCACCGCGAACCTGATCCGCACGCTGAACCAGGCGCTGGGCGCCACGTCGATCCTCGTCACGCACGACGTGCCGGAATCGTTCGCGATCGCCGATTACGTGTATTTCCTGGCCAACGGCGGCGTGCTCGCGCAGGGTACGCCCGACGAGCTGCGCGCATCGACCGATCCGAGCGTGCGGCAGTTCATCGACGGCGCGCCGGACGGCCCGTTCAAATTTCATTACACGAGCCCGCCGCTTGCCGCGGATTTCGGGCTCGGCGGAGGGCGCGCATGATCAGCGCGATCGGACGTTACGTCATCGGCAGCCTCGAGCGCACGGGCTACGGCACGCGCCTGTTCGTGCGCCTCGTGCTGGAATTCTTCCCGCTGCTGCGCCGGCCGCGGCTCGTCACGAAGCAGATCCACTTTCTCGGCAACTATTCGTTCGTGATCATCGCCGTGTCGGGTCTGTTCGTCGGCTTCGTGCTCGGCCTGCAGGGGTATTACACGCTGAACCGCTACGGTTCCGAGCAGGCGCTCGGCCTGCTGGTCGCGCTGTCGCTCGTGCGTGAGCTCGGGCCGGTCGTCACCGCGCTGCTGTTCGCGGGCCGTGCGGGCACGTCGCTCACGGCCGAGATCGGTCTGATGAAAGCCGGCGAACAGCTCACCGCGCTCGAGATGATGGCGGTGGATCCGATCAAGAACGTGATCGCGCCGCGCATGTGGGCGGGCATCATCGCGATGCCGCTCCTCGCCGCGATCTTCAACGCGGTCGGCGTGCTCGGCGGCTACTTCGTCGGCGTCGTGCTGATCGGCGTCGATCCGGGCGCGTTCTGGTCGCAGATGCAGGGCGGCGTGCAGGTCTGGGCCGACGTCGGCAACGGCGTGCTGAAGAGCATCGTGTTCGGGTTCGCCGTGACCTTCATTGCGCTGTATCAAGGGTATGAAGCGAAGCCCACGCCCGAAGGCGTGTCGCGCGCGACCACCAAGACGGTCGTGTTCGCGTCGCTCGCCGTACTCGGCCTCGATTTCCTGCTGACCGCGCTGATGTTCAGCTAAGCCTCAGCCAAGCCAAATTTTGGGATGACGATGAAAAAGACTGCTCTCGACTTCTGGGTCGGCCTGTTCGTGGTGGTGGGCTTCCTTGCGGTGCTGTTCCTGGCGCTGAAGGTCGGCAACATGAGCTCGCTGTCGTTTCAGCCGACCTATTCGGTGAAGATGAAATTCGACAATATCGGTGGGCTGAAGCCGCGCGCGGCCGTGAAGAGCGCCGGCGTCGTGGTCGGCCGCGTGAAGTCGATCGGCTTCGACACGAACACGTATCAGGCACTTGTAACGATCGATGTCGATGGCCAGTACCCGTTCCCGAAGGATTCGTCGGCGAAGATCCTGACGTCGGGCCTGCTCGGCGAGCAATATATCGGCCTCGATCCGGGCGGCGACACCGAAATGCTGAAGTCGGGCGATACGATCACGATGACGCAATCGGCGATCGTGCTCGAGAACCTGATCGGCCAGTTCCTGTACAGCAAGGCCGCCGATGCGGGCGGGGCGAAACCTGCAGCCGGCGCACCGGCCGCACCTGCGCCGGTGGCGGTGCCGGCGTCGGCGGTGTCCGCCGCGTCCGGTTCGGCGGCCCAATAACCACGCGAGAGAAAACAAGAGGGTAATGACCATGCAGACGATCCGCATCAGGCAGGCCGCGCTGGCGGTGGCGGCAGTCGCCGCGTTGAGCGGCTGCGCGACCGTGCAGACGCCGACCAAGGGCGATCCGCTCGAAGGCTTCAACCGGACGATGTACAAGTTCAACGACACGGTCGACACGTATGCGCTGAAGCCGGTCGCGAAGGGCTACCAGTACGTGGTGCCGCAGCCGGTGCGCGACAGCGTGACGAACTTCTTCTCGAACATCGGCGACGTCTACATCGCGGCGAACAACATCGTGCAGCTGCGGATCGCGGACGGCGTCGGCGACATCATGCGGGTCGTGATCAACACGGTGTTCGGCGTCGGCGGCCTGTTCGACGTCGCGACGATCGCGAAGCTGCCGAAGCACACGGCCGACTTCGGGATCACGATGGGCCGCTACGGCATGCCGTCGGGCCCGTATCTCGTGCTGCCGCTGCTCGGCCCGAGCACGCTGCGCGACACGGCCGGCCTGGGCGTCGACTACGTCGGTAACCCGCTCACCTACGTGAAGCCGGATGGCGTGAGCTGGGGCCTGTTCGGCGTCAACCTCGTCAACACGCGTTCGAACCTGCTCGGCGCAGGCGACGTGCTGGATGCCGCGGCCCTCGACAAGTATTCGTTCGTGCGTAACGCGTACCTGCAGCGTCGCCAGATGCTGATCAGCAACGCCCGCGGCGAGGCGGCCGCGACGTCGAGCAACGACGCGCTGCCGAAGTACGACCTGCCGGAAGACGGCGCGGCACCGGCGGCAGCCGGTACGGCGGGCGGTGCAACGGCGCCGGCAGGCGCTTCGGGCGCGGCGGTGGCCGCGCCGGCTTCGGGCACGGCCGAATCGCCGAACCCGGCCAGCGAAACGAACGTGCCGGCGATGCAGGTGGCGCCGCCGTCGCCGGGCGGCTTCCGCTTCCCGAGCATCCGGCTGCACTGACGCATTTACATTCGTTACAGCCGGAAACGATTCAGTCGGTAGCGTGCGCGAACTTGCGCGTAAGCTACCTGCTCCAACCTCCGCATCGACTCATTCATGCAGGTCACTATGATGAAAAAACTGTTCCTGATCCCCGTTTTCGCGGCGCTGTTCTCGTTCGGCAGCGCAGCCCACGCGCAAGTCGACCAGTCGAACCCGCAAGCGCTGATCAAGACGGCGACGCAGCAGGTGCTCGACGAAGTCAAGCAGCAGACGATCAAGCAGGGCGACACCAACCGCATCATTACGATCGTCAACAAGGACATCCTGCCGTACACCGATTTCCGCCGCACCACGCAGCTCGCGATGGGGCGCAACTGGCGCACGGCCACGGCCGACCAGCAGCAGCAGGTCCAGGAGCAGTTCAAGCTGCTGCTGATCCGCACGTATTCGGGCGCGCTGGCGCAGCTGAAGCCGGACCAGCAGATCCAGTACCCGCCGTTCCGTGCCGATCCGGCCGATACCGATGTCGTGGTCAAGACGGTCGCGATGAACAACGGCCAGCCGGTCCAGATCGATTACCGCCTGTACAAGACGGCGAACGGCTGGAAGGTGTATGACCTGAACGTGCTCGGCGCGTGGCTGATCCAGACTTACCAGCAGCAGTTCAACGAGAAGATCCAGCAGAGCGGCGTGGACGGCCTGATCCAGTTCCTCACGCAGCGCAACCAGCAACTTGCCGCCGGCAAGCAAGCGTCGTGAGCGGCTTCGAAGCCGGCTCCTCGCTGACCGTTGCGAGCGCGAAGTCCGCGCTCGCGGACGGTCTTGCGCGCATCGGCGCGGGCGCGACCGCCGTTGATTGCGCGGCGCTGACGCAGTTCGACTCGTCCGCGCTCGCCGTGCTGCTCGCATGGCAACGTGCCGCCAAAGCGCGCGGCGCGGCCCTCGACATCCTCAATCTCCCCCCGAAGCTCGCCAGCCTCGCGCGCGCCTACGGCGTCGACGCGCTCATCGAGGGCACCGGGCGACATTGACCCTGTCCGACCGGAGCCTGCCGCGCCGCCCGGCGCGCGCACGCTCCAGGCCGCGTGCCTCCGGCACCGGCTCTACCAGCCGGTTTGCCCTATAATCAAGCGTTTTTCGGGGCAGCCAATCGGCGTCCGGCCCCCATTTTCTTTCGCAGCAAGCACAGAATAGGCGTCGCGGCCCTGGCGTCGCGCACAGTCATGTCAGCCATAGAAATCCGTCACGTCAAGAAGCGCTACAAGTCGCTTCAGGCGCTCAAGGGCGTCAGCCTGTCGGTCGAGGAAGGCGAGTTTTTCGGTCTGCTCGGCCCCAACGGCGCAGGCAAGACCACGCTCATCAGTATCCTCGCCGGGCTGGCCCGGGCCGATGAAGGCAGCATCTCGGTGCGCGGCCACGACGTCGTCAAGGACTTCCGCGGCGCGCGCCGCGCACTCGGCGTCGTACCGCAGGAGCTCGTCTTCGATCCGTTCTTCACCGTCCGCGAGACGCTGCGGATCCAGTCCGGCTATTTCGGGCTGCGCCGCAACGACGACTGGATCGACGAAGTGATGGCCAATCTTGACCTCACCGAGAAGGCCGACGCTAACATGCGCGCGCTGTCGGGCGGGATGAAGCGCCGCGTGCTGGTCGCGCAGGCACTCGTGCACCGGCCGCCCGTGATCGTGCTCGACGAACCGACCGCCGGCGTCGACGTCGAATTGCGCCAGACGCTGTGGAAATTCATCTCGCGCCTGAACCGCGAAGGCCACACGATCGTGCTGACCACGCACTACCTCGAGGAAGCCGAGTCGCTGTGCGACCGCATCGCGATGCTGCGTCGTGGCGAAGTGGTCGCGCTCGACCGCACCGACGCGCTGCTGCGCCGCTTCGCCGGGCTGCAGCTCTACCTGCGCCTCGCGGCCGGCGCCCTGCCGTCCGAGTTGCGCGGGCTGGAGTCCGACCCGGCCGCCCGCGTGCCGGGCGAGCACCTGCTGCGCCTCACGAGCTATGACGATGTCGAGCGGATCCTCGCGCAATGCCGCGCGGCGGGCTGTACGTTCGACGAGATCGAGGTCCGCAAGGCCGACCTCGAGGATGTGTTCGTCCAGGTGATGAACGGGGCCGAGGTGATCGAGGGTCTGGCATGAGCGGGTTTCAAACGCTGTTCTACAAGGAATTGCTGCGTTTCTGGAAGGTGTCGTTCCAGACGGTGCTCGCGCCCATCGTGACGGCGCTGCTGTACTTGACGATCTTCGGCCACGCGCTGTCGGGCCGCGTCGAGGTCTATCCGGGTGTCGAGTACGTGAGCTTTCTCGTACCGGGCCTCGTGATGATGAGCGTGCTGCAGAACGCGTTCGCGAACAGCTCGTCGTCGCTGATCCAGTCGAAGATCACCGGCAACCTCGTATTCGTGCTGCTGCCGCCGCTGTCGTACCGCGACATGTTCGGCGCGTACGTGCTCGCGTCCGTGGTGCGCGGCCTCGCGGTCGGTGCGGGTGTGTTCGTCGTGACGATCTGGTTTGTCCCGATGCATTTCGCGGCGCCGCTGTTCATCATGGCGTTCGCGCTGCTCGGCTCGGCGATCCTCGGCACGCTCGGCCTGATCGCCGGGATCTGGGCCGAGAAGTTCGACCAGCTCGCCGCGTTCCAGAACTTCCTGATCATGCCGCTGACGTTCCTGTCCGGCGTGTTCTATTCGACGCACTCGCTGCCGCCCGTGTGGCGCGAGATCTCGCGTCTCAATCCGTTTTTCTACATGATCGACGGCTTCCGTTTCGGGTTCTTCGGCGCGTCCGACATCAACCCGTTCGCGAGCCTCGCGATCGTCACCGGTTTCTTCGTGCTGCTCGCGCTGATCGCGATGCGGCTGCTCGCGACCGGCTACAAACTGCGTCATTGATATCGACAGGCAGCGGCCGCCTTCCGGGCGGCGCGCGCCGACAGGAGCCTTACACCATGTTGCCGACTCCCGAACAGGTCAAGCAATACATCGCCGGCGGCCTCGCCTGCACGCATCTGGAAGTCGAAGGCGACGGCCAGCATTTCTTCGCGACGATCGTGTCGGCGGCCTTCGAGGGCAAGCGGCCGATCCAGCGGCACCAGCTCGTCTACGCGGCGCTCGGCGATCGCATGAAGCAGGAAATTCACGCGCTCAGCATGAAGACGCTGACGCCCGCCGAATGGCAGAACGCATAAACGGAAATCACTGAGTGCAAGTCACCGTCAACGAGCGCGACGCCGTCCAGAGCGTCGCCACGGCACACCCGGCCGCCAACGGGGAATCGCATGGCCATGGGATGGACAAGCTCGTGATCGAAGGCGGCCACCGGCTGTCGGGCGAGATCGTCGTGTCGGGCGCGAAGAACGCCGCGCTGCCGATCCTGTGCGCGGGGCTGCTCACCGGTGATCCGGTCGAGCTCGACAACGTGCCGAATCTCAAGGACGTGCGCACGACGCTGAAGGTGCTGAACCAGATGGGCGTGAAGAGCGAGACCGACGGCTGCCGCGTGCAGCTCGACGCGTCGCGCGTCGACAACCTCGTCGCGCCGTACGAGCTCGTGAAGACGATGCGCGCGTCGATCCTCGTGCTCGGGCCGCTGCTCGCGCGTTTCGGCGAGGCGAAGGTGTCGCTGCCGGGCGGCTGCGCGATCGGTGCGCGTCCGGTCGACCAGCACATCAAGGGCCTGCAGGCGATGGGCGCCGAGATCAGCATCGAGCACGGCTTCATCGAAGCCCGCGCGAAGCGCCTGAAGGGCGCGCGCATCGTGACCGACATGATCACGGTGACCGGCACGGAAAACCTGTTGATGGCCGCGACGCTCGCCGACGGCGAGACGGTGATCGAGAACGCCGCGCGCGAGCCGGAAGTGAGCGATCTCGCACACCTGCTGGTCGCGATGGGCGCGAAAATCGACGGCATCGGCACCGACCGCCTCGTGATCCAGGGCGTCGAGCGGCTGCATGGCGCGCGCCATTCGGTGATCCCCGACCGCATCGAGGCCGGCACGTTCCTGTGCGCGGTCGCGGCGGCCGGCGGCGACGTGATGCTGACGGGCGTGCGCCCGCACATCCTCGACGCGGTGATCGACAAGCTGCGCGAAGCCGGCGTGTCGATCGAGGAAGGCGACAGCTGGCTGCGCGTGAAGATGGACCGCCGGCCGTCGGCCGTGACGATCCGCACGTCCGAATACCCGGCGTTCCCGACCGACATGCAGGCGCAGTTCATGGCCCTCAATACGGTCGCGACGGGCACCGCGCAGGTCGTCGAAACCATTTTCGAGAACCGTTTCATGCACGTGCAGGAGCTGAACCGGCTTGGCGCGAACATCACGATCGACGGCAACACCGCGCTCGTGACGGGCGTCGAGAAGCTGTCGGGCGCGAACGTGATGGCGACCGACCTGCGTGCGTCGGCGAGCCTCGTGATCGCCGGGCTGCGTGCCGATGGCGAAACGCTCGTCGACCGCATCTATCATCTGGACCGCGGCTACGACCGCATGGAAGCCAAACTGACCGCCGTCGGCGCGAACGTGCGCCGCCTCTCCGGGAGCCAAGCATGAGCGCGCCGCTGACCCTTGCCCTGTCGAAGGGCCGGATTTTCGAGGAAACCCTGCCGCTGCTGGCCGCGGCGGGCGTGCAGGTCACCGAGGATCCGGAAACGTCGCGCAAGCTGATCCTGCCGACGACGAACCCCGACCTGCGCGTGATCATCGTGCGCGCAAGCGACGTGCCGACCTATGTCGAGTACGGCGCGGCCGATTTCGGCGTGGCCGGCAAGGACGTGCTGGTCGAGCACGGCGGTTCGGGCCTGTACCAGCCGATCGATCTGAACATTGCGCGCTGCCGGATGTCGGTGGCCGTGTCGGCCGGTTTCGACTATGCGAGCGCCGTGCGCCAGGGCGCGCGGCTGCGCGTCGCGACGAAGTACGTCGAAACGGCGCGCGAACACTTTGCCGCGAAGGGCGTGCACGTCGACCTGATCAAGCTGTACGGCTCGATGGAACTTGCGCCGCTGGTCGGGCTGGCCGACGCGATCGTCGACCTCGTCAGCTCGGGCGGCACGCTGAAGGCGAACAATCTGGTCGAGGTCGAGGAGATCATGGCGATCTCGTCGCGCCTTGTCGTGAACCAGGCTGCGCTGAAATTGAAGCGCACGGCACTCAAGCCGATCCTCGACGCGTTCGAACGCGCGTCGCAGAATGGCGGTTGAGCGCATCACCGTAACGGAACTCCCATGTCCATCACCATCCGCAAGCTTGATTCGACGAGCGAAGGCTTCGGCGCCGAGCTGCGCGCGCTGCTCGCATTCGAGGCGAGCGAAGACGCGGCGATCGAGCAATCGGTCGCGCAGATCCTCGCCGACGTGAAATCGCGCGGCGACGCCGCGGTGCTCGAGTACACGAACCGCTTCGACCGGCTGAGCGCGAACAGCGTCGCCGCGCTGGAGCTGCCGCAGGACGCGCTGCAGACGGCGCTCGACGGCCTCGCGCCGAAGGCGCGCGCGGCGCTGGAAGCGGCTGCAGCGCGCGTGCGCGCGTACCACGAGAAGCAGAAGATCGAGTGCGGCACGCATAGCTGGCAGTACACGGAAAGCGACGGCACGGTGCTCGGCCAGAAGGTCACGCCGCTCGACCGCGTGGGCCTGTACGTGCCGGGCGGCAAGGCCGCGTACCCGTCGTCGGTGCTGATGAACGCGATTCCCGCGCGCGTCGCGGGCGTCGGCGAGATCGTGATGGTCGTGCCGACGCCGGATGGCGTGAAGAACGACCTCGTGCTCGCCGCGGCGCTGCTCGGCGGCGTCGATCGCGTGTTCACGATCGGCGGTGCGCAGGCGGTCGGCGCGCTCGCATACGGCACGGCGACGGTGCCGGCGGTCGACAAGATCTGCGGCCCCGGCAACGCTTACGTCGCATCGGCGAAGCGCCGCGTGTTCGGCACGGTCGGCATCGACATGATCGCCGGGCCGTCGGAAATCCTCGTGCTGTGCGATGGCACGACCGATCCGAACTGGGTCGCGATGGACCTGTTCTCGCAGGCCGAGCACGACGAACTCGCGCAATCGATCCTGCTGTGCCCGGACGGTGCGTTCCTCGAGCGGGTCGAAAAGGCGATCCATGAGCTGCTGCCGTCGATGCCGCGCCAGGACGTGATCCGCGCGTCGCTCGAAGGCCGCGGCGCGCTGATCAAGGTGCGCGACATGGCCGAAGCCTGCCGGATCGCGAACGACATCGCGCCCGAGCACCTGGAAATTTCCGCGCTGGAGCCGCAGCAATGGGGCCAGCAGATCCGCCATGCGGGCGCGATCTTCCTCGGCCGCTACACGAGCGAGAGCCTGGGTGACTACTGCGCGGGCCCGAACCACGTGCTGCCGACGTCGCGCACCGCGCGTTTCTCGTCGCCGCTCGGCGTGTACGACTTCATCAAGCGCTCGAGCCTGATCGAGGTCAGCGCGGAAGGCGCGCAGACGCTCGGCGAGATCGCATCCGAGCTCGCGTACGGCGAAGGGCTGCAGGCGCACGCGAGGAGCGCCGAGTTCCGGATGAAGAACTGACCACACGTTGTGCGGGGCCGCCGGCTGGCGCCGATGCGCCGCCCGGCCTGCCCCTGAAGGCCGGGGCTGGAGACACCGGTGCAGGGCGGCAGCCGCCGCTCTGCCGACCCATTGACGCCGGCGCGACGCACGCCGGCTTGAGACCATGACGACGCCACAAGACATCATCCGCCGCGACGTACTCGCGATGACGAGCTATCCGGTGCCGGACGCGAGCGGGTTCGTGAAACTCGACGCGATGGAGAACCCGTACCCGCTGCCCGAACCGCTCGCCGCGGCGCTCGGCGAGCGTCTCGCGCAGGTCGCGCTGAACCGCTACCCGGCGCCGCGCCCGGCCGCGCTGCTCGACAAGCTGCGTCACGCGATGGGCGTGCCGGCCGGCTGCGACGTGCTGCTCGGCAACGGCTCGGACGAAATCATCAGCATGATGTCGGTGGCCTGTGCGAAGCCGGGCGCGAAGGTGCTCGCGCCGGTGCCTGGCTTCGTGATGTACGAGCTGTCCGCGAAGCTCGCGCAGCTCGAATTCGTCGGCGTGCCGCTGAAGGCCGACCTGACGCTCGACGTCGACGCGATGCTCACGGCGATCGCCGAGCATCGTCCGGCGATCGTCTATCTCGCCTACCCGAACAATCCGACCGGCACGCTATACGACGATGCCGACATCGAACGGATCGTCGCGGCCGCGCGGCACAGCCTGATCGTGATCGACGAGGCGTACCAGCCGTTCGCCGTTCGCTCGTGGCTGCCACGTGCCGCCGAATTCGACAATGTCGTCGTGATGCGCACGGTGTCGAAGCTCGGCCTCGCTGGCATCCGTCTCGGCTACCTGGTCGGTTCGCCCGCGTGGCTGACCGAATTCGACAAGGTGCGCCCGCCGTACAACATCAACGTGCTGACCCAGGCGACCGCCGATTTCCTGCTCGACCACCTCGACGTGCTCGACGCGCAGGCGGCCGATCTGCGTGCGGAGCGCACGCGTCTCGCACAGGAAGTGGCCGCGCTGCCGGGCGCGACGGTGTTCCCGAGCGCGGGCAATTTCCTGCTGGTGCGCGTGCCGGACGCGGCTGCCGTGTTCGACGCGCTGCTCACCGAGCGGGTTTTGATCAAAAACGTGAGTAAAATGCATCCGTTGCTCGCTGAATGCGTGCGGCTGACCGTCGGTTCTCCCGACGAAAACGCGCGCCTGCTGGCCGCTTTGAAACTCGCGCTGCCAGGTTGAGCCTCTGGGGGCCGCAGCGCGAAACGATCAATCCCCATTTACATCGACTCAGTCAAGGAATTGCCATGCGTGTGGCGGAAGTCGTTCGCAATACCAGCGAAACGCAGATCCGTGTGAAGCTCAATCTCGACGGCACGGGCCAGCAGAAGCTGGCCACCGGCGTGCCGTTCCTCGACCATATGCTCGACCAGATCGCTCGACACGGTCTGGTCGATCTCGAGGTTGAAGCGCATGGCGATACGCATATCGACGACCACCACACGGTCGAGGATGTCGGCATCACGCTCGGGCAGGCCGTCGCGAAGGCGATCGGCGACCGCAAGGGCATCCGCCGCTACGGCCATTCGTACGTGCCGCTCGACGAGGCGCTGTCGCGCGTCGTGATCGACTTCTCGGGCCGGCCGGGCCTCGAATTCCACGTGCCGTTCACGCGGGCGCGGATCGGCACGTTCGACGTCGACCTGTCGATCGAATTCTTCCGCGGTTTCGTGAACCACGCGGGCGTCACGCTGCACATCGACAACCTGCGCGGGATCAACGCGCACCATCAGCTTGAAACGGTGTTCAAGGCCTTCGGCCGTGCGCTGCGCGCGGCGGTGGAACTGGACGAGCGTGCGGCGGGGCAGATCCCGTCGACGAAGGGCAGTCTCTGAACCTGAACTGACCGGACGGAGCGTCAAGGACAACCTCACGGCTTCGGCGTGCCGCGCCGGCTTGCGATGGATCTGCTCAAATCGTTCATTTCGCTGCTCGCGCTGATCAATCCGGTCGGTGCCGTGCCGTTCTTCCTGAGCCTGACGGCGCAGCAGACGGATGTCGAGCGGCGGCGTACGATCCGGATCGCGTCGGTGTCGGTGTTCTGCGTGATCACGGTGACGACGCTGCTCGGGCAGCAGATCATCGGCTTCTTCGGCATTTCGGTCGGGTCGCTCGAAGTGGGCGGCGGGATCATCATGCTGCTGATGGCGATCAACATGCTGAACGCGCAGATCGGCAACACGCGATCGACGCCGGAGGAGCGCCACGAGGCCGAGCTGAAGGACAACATCGCGGTCGTGCCGCTGGCGATTCCGCTGCTCACGGGCCCTGGCTCGATCAGCACGGTGATCATCTATGCGGCGAACTCGCATCACTGGTATGAGCGGGCCGGGCTGGTCGCGATCGGCGCGGCCCTGGCTTTTCTGTGTTTCGTCGCGATGCGGCTCGCCGAGCCGATCGCGGCCTGGATTGGCCGCACGGGCATCAACATCGCCACGCGGCTGATGGGTCTGATGCTGTCGGCGCTGGCGGTGGAATTCATCGTCAATGGACTGAGGGCGCTACTGCCTGCACTGAGATGAAAACTTCGATTGCGATTGTGGATTATGGGATGGGCAACCTGCGCTCGGTCGCGCAGGCGCTCAAGAAGGCCGAGCCGGCCGCCGACGTGGCGATCGTCGATACGCCGGCCGCGATCCGCGCGGCCGATCGGGTCGTGCTGCCCGGCCAGGGCGCGATGCCCGACTGCATGCGCAGCCTCGGCGAATCGGGCCTGCAGGAGGCCGTGATCGAGGCCTCGCGCACGAAGCCGCTGCTCGGCGTGTGCGTCGGCGAGCAGATGCTGTTCGACTGGAGCGCGGAAGGCGACACGAAAGGCCTCGGCCTGTTGCCCGGCAAGGTCGTGCGTTTCGAGCTCGACGGCCGCCTGCAGGACGACGGCTCGCGCTTCAAGGTGCCGCAGATGGGCTGGAACCGCGTGCGCCAGTCGCAGCCGCACCCGCTGTGGGACGGCGTGCCCGACGACGCGTATTTCTACTTCGTTCACAGCTATTACGTGACGCCGGACAACCCGGCCCATACGGTTGGCGAAACGGTCTACGGTGCGCCGTTTACGTCCGCGGTCGCGCGGGACAACCTCTTCGCGACCCAGTTCCACCCCGAGAAAAGCGCGGAGGTCGGGTTGCGTCTGTATCGCAACTTCGTACACTGGAAGCCGTGAACGTCGCGTGCATGCCACAGTCGGCGGGCCGCAGAGGCCCGTCTTGCGCGGCTGGCGCGCCTAGGCGCCGAAAGAGTTGTACTAAACTAGCGAGACGGCGCGGTACCGGGTTAGCCGGTACGCGCCGGATTCTTTTCTTCTTCCACGACGATACCCGATTGCTATGTTGCTGATTCCGGCCATCGATCTCAAAGACGGTCAGTGTGTGCGCCTCAAACAGGGCGACATGGACCAGGCCACGATTTTCTCCGAGGACCCCGCGGCGATGGCTCGCAAGTGGGTCGATCTCGGCGCCCGGCGGCTCCATCTGGTCGACCTGAACGGCGCGTTCGCCGGCAAGCCGAAGAATCTCGAGGCGATCGAAGCGATCCTCGACGAAGTCGGCGATGAAATCCCCGTCCAGCTCGGCGGCGGCATCCGCAGCCTCGAGACGATCGAGAAGTATCTCGACGCGGGCCTGTCCTACGTGATCATCGGCACGGCGGCCGTGAAGAACCCGGGCTTCCTGCAGGACGCGTGCACCGCGTTCTCCGGCAACATCATCGTCGGGCTGGACGCGAAGGACGGCAAGGTCGCGACCGACGGCTGGAGCAAGCTGACCGGCCACGAAGTGATCGATCTCGCGCGCAAGTTCGAGGACTACGGCGTCGAGTCGATCGTCTACACGGACATCGGCCGCGACGGGATGCTGCAGGGCATCAACATCGAGGCGACCGTGAAGCTCGCGCAGGCGGTCGGGATCCCGGTGATCGCGAGCGGCGGCCTGTCGAACCTCACGGACATCGAGAATCTGTGCGAAGTGGAAGAGCACGGCGTCGAGGGCGTGATCTGCGGCCGTGCGATCTACTCCGGCGATCTCGATTTCGCGGCCGCGCAAAAACGCGCGGACGAACTGAACGGCGAACTCGACAACGCGTAAGCGCGGTTGTCCCGTTCGCCGGGGCTGCCTGCAGGCGGCCCCGACCGGAAGCCTCGCGCGAGGCTTCCGCAACCGGCCGTCCCAGCGCGGCATTTGGCGCAACATCATGGCTCTAGCTAAACGCATCATCCCCTGCCTGGACGTGACCGCCGGGCGTGTCGTCAAGGGCGTCAATTTCGTCGAGCTGCGCGATGCGGGCGACCCCGTCGAGATCGCCCGCCGTTACGACGACCAGGGCGCCGACGAACTGACGTTCCTCGACATCACCGCGACGTCCGACCAGCGCGACCTGATCCTGCCGATCATCGAAGCGGTGGCGTCGCAGGTGTTCATTCCGCTGACCGTCGGCGGCGGCGTGCGTGCCGTCGAGGACGTGCGGCGCCTGCTGAACGCGGGCGCGGACAAAGTCAGCATGAATTCGTCGGCGGTCGCGAACCCGCAGCTCGTGCGCGACGCGGCCGACAAGTACGGCTCGCAGTGCATCGTCGTCGCGATCGACGCGAAGCGCGTGTCGGCCGACGGCGAGACGCCGCGCTGGGAGGTCTTCACGCACGGCGGCCGCAAGAACACGGGCCTCGACGCGATCGAATGGGCGCGCAAGATGGCCGAGCTCGGCGCGGGCGAGATCCTGCTCACAAGCATGGATCGCGACGGCACCAAGTCGGGCTTCGACCTCGCGCTCACGCGCGGCGTGTCGGACGCGGTGCCGGTGCCGGTGATCGCATCGGGCGGGGTCGGCTCGCTGCAGCACCTGGCCGACGGCATCAAGGACGGCCGCGCCGATGCGGTGCTGGCCGCGAGTATCTTCCACTACGGCGAGCACACGGTTGGCGAGGCGAAGCGCTTCATGGCCGACCAGGGCATCCCGGTGAGGCTGTGATGAATACGGAAACGAATGCATTGCCCGCGTGGCTCGACAAGGTCCGCTGGGACGACAACGGCCTCGTGCCGGTGATCGCGCAGGAAGCGTCGACGAACGACGTGCTGATGTTCGCGTGGATGAACCGCGAGGCACTGGCGAAGACGATCGAGACGCAGCGCGCGGTCTACTATTCGCGCTCGCGCAAGCGCCTGTGGTTCAAGGGCGAGGAGTCGGGCCACGTGCAGCACGTGCACGAGGTGCGGCTCGACTGCGACGAGGATGTCGTGCTGCTGAAGGTCGAGCAGGTGTCGGGCATCGCGTGCCACACCGGCCGGCATTCGTGCTTCTTCCAGAAATTCGAGGGCACCGTCGACAACGGCGACTGGGTCGCGGTCGAACCGGTGCTGAAAGATCCCGAACACATCTACAAATGACGCAATCGACCGAAGACACGCTGCTGCGCCTCGCGGCCGTGATCGACAGCCGCAAGGGCGGCGATCCCGATCAATCGTACGTATCGCGCCTGTTCCACAAGGGCGACGACGCGGTGCTGAAGAAGATCGGCGAAGAGGCGACGGAAGTCGTGCTGGCCGCGAAGGACGTGCGCCAGGGCGGCGCGCCGACCGCGCTCGTCGGCGAGGTGGCCGATCTGTGGTTCCATTGCCTCGTGATGCTGTCGCATTTCGACTTGAGCCCGGCCGACGTGATCGCCGAGCTCGAGCGCCGCGAAGGGCTGTCGGGCATCGAAGAGAAGGCCCTGCGCAAGCGTCGCGAGCGCGAGGAAAACGGCGGGTGACAGGCCGTTGTCGCGGGATGGCCACAGTGCGGTAAGCTGTAAGAATTGTCATCTAACGGGGGTAGCATCATGACCGATACGCCAAGCCAGTTTCCGCCGCCGTCGGTGCCGGGGGCCGCGGACGCCGAGCGCCTGAACGGGCTGCGCACGCTGACTCACGTGCTCTATGGCCTCTATGCGTTTCATTGGCTGACGGGCGGCGTCACGGGCATCATCGCGATCATCATCAACTACGTGAAGCGCGACGATGTGGCCGGCACGCCGTATGCGGCCCACTTCGAGTGGCAGATCCGCACGTTCTGGCGCGCGCTGATCGCGTACGTGATCGGGTTCGCGCTGATGTTCGTGGTGATCGGATTCGCAGTGATGTTTGTCACATGGATCTGGACGCTGTACCGTATCATCAAGGGTTGGCTGTACCTGAACGACAACAAGCCGCTCGATCCGCAAGCCTGGTTCTGACCGGCCGCGGGCGGGCGTGTGCAGGAGCAACATGAGTCACGATCCGAATTGCCTGTTCTGCAAGATCGCGGCAGGCGAGATCCCGAGCACGAAGGTGCACGAGGACGACGAATTCGTCGCGTTCCGCGACATCCGCCCGGCGGCCGAGACGCACGTGCTCGTGATTCCGCGCCAGCATCTGCCGACGCTGTCGGCGGCGAGCGACGCCGATGCACCGATGCTCGGCCGGCTGATGCTGCTCGTGTCGCGTCTCGCCAACCAGCTCGGCGTCGCGTATACGGGGGGCGAAACCGGTTTCCGTACGGTGATCAACACGGGCCCGGGCGGCGGGCAGGAGGTCTACCACCTGCACGCACATATCCTGGCCGGCCCGCGCCCCTGGCAGCGGATGGGTTGACGGCGCGGGGCGTTGCCCCGCATCGATAGTCGAAGCCGGCGCGTTGCCGGCGATTTGCGCCGCGTAGCGGCGTGGTTGAGGAGAGGTTTCATCATGGGTGGATTGAGCATTTGGCACTGGCTGATCGTGCTGCTGATCGTCGCGCTGGTTTTCGGTACGAAGAAGCTGCGCAACATCGGCAACGATCTCGGCAGCGCCGTGAAGGGTTTCAAGGACGGCATGAAGGACGGCGAAGCGCCGGCGGACGCGCAGCAACTGCCGCGCTCGGGCTCGGTCGACGTCAACGCGAAGGAAACGACGCGTTCCGACTCGAACAAGGCGTAACGCCGGCACGCTGACAGGCATTCGCGATGCTGGATCTCGGTCTTTCGAAGATGGCGCTGATCGGCGTCGTCGCGCTCGTGGTGCTCGGCCCCGAGCGCTTGCCGCGCGTTGCGCGCACGGCAGGCGCGCTGTTCGGCCGTGCGCAGCGGTACATCAACGACGTGAAGGCCGAGGTCTCGCGCGAAATCGAACTCGACGCGCTGCGGACGATGAAGACCGATTTCGAGGCGGCCGCGCGCAATGTCGAGACGACGATTCACGACAACCTGCGTGAGCACGAGAAGGAACTGAACGACACGTGGCATTCCGCGGTCGGCGGTCTTGACGAAGCGGCGGGCGGCGCCGGTTCGTACGGTTCCGACACGCCCGCCGCGCCGTCGTGGCGCGGCAGTACGGCCGCGCTCGCGCCGAAGCGCCGCAACTGGCGCGTCAAGCAGGCGGCTGCGCCTGTCTGGTACAAGCGCGCGACCACCCGCCGTACGCACGTGCAGTCGGGCGCCGCCCGTGTCGCGCGCCACCAGCCGGCCAGCCTGCGCCGGCCGACGCGCTTCTTCTGAGCCGAGCGCATGCTCGCTCGTCAATCCTACCGAGGGCCGGTGTGAGCGACCCCCAGCAGAACCCGGGCGACGCCCCGGAAGAAACCTTCATTTCCCATCTCGTCGAGCTTCGCGATCGCATCATTCGCGCGGGGGCGGCCGTGATCGTCGTGTTCCTCGGGCTCGTCTACTGGGCGCCCGACATCTTCCGGCTGCTCGCGCGGCCGCTGATGCAGAACCTGCCGAAGGACGGCAAGATGATCGTCACCGACGTCACCGGCTCGTTCTTCGTGCCGATGAAGGTCACGATGCTCGTCGCGCTCGTGATCGCGCTGCCGATCGTGCTTTACCAGATCTGGGCGTTCGTCGCGCCGGGGCTGTACCAGCACGAAAAGAAGCTCGTCGCGCCGCTCGTCGGTAGCAGCTATTTCCTGTTCCTGTGCGGGATGGCGTTCGCGTATTTCCTCGTGTTCCCGACGATCTTCCGCGTGATGGCGCACTACAACGCGCCGCTCGGAGCGGAAATGACAACCGACATCGATAACTACCTGAGCTTCGTGCTAGGGATGTTCATCGCGTTCGGGGTCACGTTCGAAGTGCCGATCGTCGTCGTGCTGCTCGTCCGGATGGGCGTGCTGTCGCTGAAGAAGCTGAAGGAGATGCGGCCGTACGTGATCGTCGGCGCGTTCGTCGTCGCAGCGGTCGTCACGCCGCCGGACGTGTTCTCGCAACTGATGCTCGCATTGCCGCTGGTCGTGCTGTTCGAGATCGGGCTGCTGGCTGCGCGGTTCTTCGTGCCGAAGAAGCCGGCCGAGGAAGGCGAGGCGGGGAACGGCGAAGCCGCCAGTTGAAGGCTGCGCGCCGGGCGGTGTGCGGCGGCCGGGCTTCCGGCGGCGTCAGGCCCGAACGAAGCCCGGGGCGCAGTTGGTCGGAAAGCGGATGGCGAGGCCATCTTCCCGGCAACGAGGGTCTTTCGATACAAAGCAAAAGGGCAGCCAGCCGGCTGCCCTTTTTCATTTCCGACGGCGTCCGGCACGCGGCCGTGCGCCACATGCCTGACGTCACTCGGTATCGCTGTCCTGCTCGTCGAGCGTCTGCTTCGGCGGCGGCGGGCGCTTGCCGATCACGACGTTCACGTCGAACTCCTTGCCCTTGCGCACGACGTGCACCTTGGTCGGCGTGCCCGGCTTGATCTGCGCGACGGTGTTCAGCAGTTTCGTGGTGTCGGTGATCTCGTCGCCGTTGACCGAGACCAGGATGTCGCCCGGCTTGATACCGGCCTTGTCCGCCGGGCCGCCTTGCAGCACGCCGGCGACGATTGCGCCCGATTTCTGCGAGAGACCGAACGATTCGGCGATCTCCGGCGTGACGTCCTGCGGCTCGACGCCGATCCAGCCGCGCGTGACCGAGCCCGTCGTGATGATGCTTTCCAGCACCGTGCGCGCGGTCGACACGGGGATCGCGAAGCCGATGCCGAGCGAGCCGCCCGAACGCGAGTAGATCGCCGTGTTGATGCCGAGCAGGTTGCCGTTGACGTCGACCAGCGCGCCGCCCGAGTTGCCGGGGTTGATCGGCGCGTCGGTCTGGATGAAGTTCTCGAACGTGTTGATACCGAGGTGGTTGCGGCCCAGCGCGCTGATGATCCCCATCGTGACCGTCTGGCCGACGCCGAACGGGTTGCCGATCGCGAGCACGACGTCGCCGACCCGCGATTGGTCGGAGCGGCCGAGCGTGATCGTCGGCAGGTTCGTCATGTTGATTTTCAGCACGGCGAGATCGGTTTCGGGATCGCTGCCGATCACCTTCGCGGTGGCCGTGCGGCCGTCGGCGAGCGCGACTTCGATCTGGTCGGCGCCGTCCACGACGTGCTGGTTCGTTAGAATGTAACCTTCAGGGCTCACGATAACGCCCGAGCCAAGGTTGGCGGCCGGTTCGTCCTGCTGCTTGCGTGCGTTGCGGTCGCCGAAGAAGTAGCGGAACAGCGGATCTTTCGCGCGTGGGTCGGGGGGCAGCGAGCCGTCCTTGCTGGAGAAGACGTTGACGACGGCCGGCATCGCCTTCTGCGCGGCTTCGGCGTACGACGTGGTCGCCGGCGCGCCGCCGATGCCCGGCGCGACTTCCCGCAGCGCAACGATCGGCGTGGCGAGCTGCTTGCCGAGCTGTCCTTGCCGTTGCAGCCATTGCGGCTTGAGCGTCACGACGATGAACATCAGCGCGAGCAGCACGGTAACCGCCTGCGCGAAGAACAGCCAGAAGCGTCTAAGCATCTGAATGGATTAGAGGTTTATATGGATCGGATCGAACTTGAATTGTACTTGAACAATACCCTTGAAACCGCGCGCTTCAAGGACTATTGCCCGAATGGCCTCCAGGTCGAGGGGCGCCGCAAGATCGAGAAGATCGCCACCGGCGTAACGGCGTCGCTCGCGTTCCTCGAAGCCGCGCTCGAATGGGGGGCCGATGCCGTGCTCGTCCATCACGGCTATTTCTGGCGTAAGGTAGCTGTATCGCCTTATAAATCAACAACTTACGGTTAATTTTGGGCAGTTGGGCAATTCATTGGGCAAATTGGTAGGTTTTTGGC
>NZ_CADFDU010000021.1 GCF_902833045.1 Burkholderia sp. BCC0322 | reverse complement strand
TATTACAATCGACAGCGCATGCACACGTCGATCGACTACTGCACTCCCGTCGAATACGAAACCCTACGCGCTGCTGCATGACATGCTGTACGTGAAAACGAGGCAGGGTCATCCCGGCCAAACCCCTATCAGCGATCACCAGCCACCCACCAGGCCCGGTGACAACACCCCCCGGATCATGACTGCGACTGGGGGCGGGAATCATGCCGGGCCTGGCTGGCCAAAGCCCCGATTATCGGGGCGTGAAGATAGTAACGGGGCGTAACGGTAGCGGACGCAGCACTGGCCCCGCTCCGTAACGCTGGGACCACGCGAGAATCGCTTCGCTGACATCGGTCGCCGCAGGCTCTTCGGGCATCGCGTGACGCTCCCAACCACTCAAGCGACCGGGTGCAACATAGGACGGCTGCCAGCTGCCGTCGTCGCGGACGTCGATCAAGAAAATGGACGTGCCGACGGTCAGCCGCCAGGTGGCGACAACGTTGGGTTTGGACGGCTCGACGCTCAGTGGATCGCTCATGCGGGCTGCCGTGGAAAAGTCAGTTCAAAATCGTCAAAGTAGGCGTGCGATCTGCCCCTGTTTCAGTAACAATGACACGGCTTGCCAAAGAGCGCAAACGCTTCTTCGGCAAGCCCGATAAAAGCAGCGAGGATCTACATTATTGTATCTTGAGGCTTTGCGCGATACAATGCCGCATGATCAAGACCTTCATCCACAAAGGGCTCGAACGCTTTTTTTTGACCGGTAGCAAGGCGGGTATTCGCCCTGATCACGCGGCGAAGCTTGCTCGCTTGCTGACGCGCTTGAACGAATCGAGGTTCCCCGAGGACATGAATCGTCCCGGCTGGTACTTCCATCCATTGTCCGGCGATCTTGCGGGACACTACTCGGTGAAGGTCAATGGCAATTGGAGAATGACTTTTCGGTTTGAGGATGACGACGCGATTCTTGTCGACTACCAAGACTATCACTAGGAGGGGGCATGGCCCAAATGTTCAATCCGCCGCACCCGGGCGCTGCGCTCCGCGAGGACATTTTGCCGGCGCTCGGTCTTTCGGTAACTGAAGCGGCCCAGCAACTCGGCGTAAGTCGTGTTGCACTGTCGCGCGTTTTGAATGAGCGTGCGGCAATCTCGCCGGAAATGGCGCTCCGCCTCGAGGCGTGGCTCGGCGCCGAGCGCGGCGGCCGTGCAGACGTTTGGCTTGGCGAGCAGCGTGCGTATGATCTCTGGCAAGCGCGTCAGCGCGGTATTGAGAATGTGCAGCGGGCGCCCGATATGATCTTCGCATGATGGGGTTCCAAGCCGGAACCGCCGAAATTTCCGTCATCCCGATTATGAGCGTGTTATGCACTTTCATCGCCCTTGGATGCCTGCGCCGATGAAAAGTGCATAACACGCTCTAATCGGCGCGTGCCGATTCGAACCCGGCTCCGGGCACCACGTCGATCTACTACGATCGCCCGAGTTCACGCAGGCCATCTTGCAACCAGGCATCAAAGTTTTTCTCAAATATCGCCATACGGATCGGTACTGCTGTGAAACGTGTGCCCGATATACCAAATCGACTCACAGCGCATGAACCAACCGTTTTTCTTCGGGTAGATCTCGATCGTAGTCGACGAACATTCAGTCTTGCGGATCGGATCGAGCGTAAGCGACCAGCCAACCCGTCTTGACGAGCGAGTTTAGGCGGCAGTCGAGAGAGGTTGCCAACGATGCGGCAATAGCGCGTCGATGTCGTTGGACTTGTGGGTCGGCAAGCGTGTGAGGACGTCCTTCAGATAGGCGCGCGGATCGATCCCGTTCAGTTGCGCCGATCGAATCAAGCTCATGATGGCGGCCGCGCGCTGGCCCGCACGCAGTGATCCGGCGAACAACCAATTGGACCGACCGACTGCCCACGGTCGGATCTGGTTTTCGACCCAGTTGTTGTCGATCGGCACATTCCCGTCATCGAGATGAGTTAGAGACGGTTTCAAAAAGGCTGCTCGGTCCGCCGGAGTGAATCGCACCGAATTTGGTGGAGGCTCGTATTCTTGAGAGAATCGAGCCATGAACAAGAAGGCAAACAAGTTTTCCCCGGAAGTTCGAGAGCGTGCAGTGCGCCTGGTACGCGAGCAGCGTAGCGAACACCCGTCGATGTGGGCGGCAGTCGAATCGATTGCACCGATGATCGGCTGTACGCCGCAGACGCTGCTGGATTGGGTCAAACGCGACGAGGTCGACCGTGGGGAGCGCGATGGCGTGAACACGGCCGAGCGTGAGCGTATCAAGGCGCTAGAGCGCGAGGTTAAGGAACTGCGCCGGACCAACGAGATTCTCAAGCTGGCGAGCGCGTTTTTCGCCCAGGCGGAGCTCGACCGCCGTTTCAAGTCCTGAAGGCCTTCATTGATCAGCATCGCGACACCTTCGGGGTCGAGCCGATCTGCAAGGCTTTGCGGATTGCCCCGTCGGGCTACCGACGCCACGTTGCGCGGCTTCGCGATCCGTCCAAACGCTGCGCCCGCGCCAAACGAGATGAGATTCTGCAACCGGAGATCAAGCGTGTCTGGCAGGCCAACATGCAGGTCTATGGCGTGCCGAAGGTCTGGAAGCAGATGAACCGGGAAGGTATCGTGGTCGCACGCTGTACGGTCGGGCGGTTGATGAAGCTGCAGGGCTTGCGAGGTGCAGTTCGCGGTAAGCGAGTTCGCACAACGATTCCCGATACCATCGCGCCACGCCCGCTGGACCGGGTCAACCGGCAGTTCAAGGCCGATCGACCGAATCAGCTCTGGGTGTCGGATTTTACGTATGTCTCGACTTGGCAAGGCCGGCTGTACGTGGCATTCGTGATCGACGTGTTTGCCCGCCGTATCGTTGGCTGGCGCGTCAGCTCGTCGATGACCACGGACTTCGTGCTGGATGCACTTGAACAGGCGCTGTACGCCAGGCAACCGGGCGAGGACGGGACTTTGATTCACCACTCCGACAGAGGGGCCCAATACGTCAGCATTCGCTACAGCGAACGGCTGGCTGAGGCAGGCATCGAGCCGTCGGTTGGCAGCCGGGGAGACAGCTACGACAACGCACTGGCTGAAACGATCAACGGTCTGTACAAGACGGAACTGATTCATCGGCGCGCCCCATGGAAAACGAGGGAATCCGTCGAACTGGCAACGCTGGAATGGGTGGCTTGGTACAACCATCATCGGCTGATGGTGCCCCTCGGCTATATCCCGCCCGCGGAGGCTGAGGCAAACTACTACAGGCAACTCAGAAATACCGCTGACGTGCCTGCATTAACTTAAACCAACCAGCCTCCACGACTCCCGGCGCGGTTCAGAGAGTATTCCAGCAGATCAGGCAGCAACCGAGTTTGAGGAACGCGCCTCAGTCCGATTGAATACCGGGAGAGCCTCGGGCTGACGACATAAACCAGTCCAAGAATTCCGCCGCACCCCCGAACACGACATTTCTAAAAAGCTACTACAACCAATGCGACGTTAGTATCTGTTATGTAAAATTGTCAGGATACCTGATAAATGAGAGATCGCTCGCATGGTACCAAGTAGCTTCTTTGCATCCGGTGTCAGCCCACTAGCGATTATGTGCTGCGGTACTCTCACCTTTGCTGTTGCCGCAGGACTGACCTATCTTGTCGGCAGCGTCAACAGGACTGCTGGAGGTTTCGCAGGGATCGTTGGAATGTTCGGTGGCCTCGCGATCATGCTGCAGCTCTTTCTCAAGTGAAATGCTGGCAGGCCGAGTCTCGAAGCTATCGATTCAGATCTAGCGGATATAATGGGTCGCTCGTTCCAGAGCTATCTCTCAAAGGAAATCCTTTCCCATTCATGGCTACCTATCTCGAACTGAAAGCGCAGGCAGAGGCACTGGCACAGAAGGCCGAAGAGGCGCGGCGTGCTGAGCTTGACGGCATCATCACCGCGATTCGCGAACAGATCGCCGAATACGGCATCACGCCCGACCAACTCTTCGGACGCCGGCGCGCAGCAGCGCCGAGCACGCGCGCGCCGATAGCGCCGAAGTATCGTGACCCGAAAACCGGCGCCACCTGGAGCGGGCGTGGTAAGGCACCGCAATGGATTGCCGGTGCGAAGAACCGCGATCGGTTTCTGATTCAGGACGCGGAATAACACGGAAAATTTGCCGTTCGGAGTGTAGCGCAGCCTGGTAGCGCGTCTGGTTTGGGACCAGAGGGTCGCGGGTTCAAATCCTGCCACTCCGACCATGTATTCGGGCCTGTAGCTCAGCCGGTTAGAGCAGTCGACTCATAATCGATTGGTCGCTGGTTCAAGTCCAGCCAGGCCCACCAGTGAAGAGGACGTCTATGTCGCTGATCGATCGCATGTTGTCTCGCGCAGTCCCGCGTTCGAGCGAGAGGCGCCGGAATGTCCTGGTGCGTGTTTGGCTCGACGACGAAGGTCGCGTTCGCGATCTGAAAGTGCGGCGCAGTTGCGGCGATCCCGCGCGCGACGAGCGCGCGCTGCATGCGATTGCCGTCAAGCAATTTCCGCGTGGCCAGCTCGGGTCAGGTGGCGGTACCTCGCAACGGTGGCACGATCTCACATACGACGGGGATTGAAGTGCCGGGCCCGGCCCCCGCCGAGCCCTGGGCCTGATCAGCTCGACACCTCGTGCTGTCCGTCGACATCGCCAGGTGTGCTCGATTCCGCTTCCGCGACCAGCTCTCGATGAAGTCGGGCGGCCGCCACAGGCGAGTTGACCTTCGCATGGAGTGACGTTCCATCCCACAGCTCGACGACCCACTTGTCGCGTACACGGCAGATGCCGATCGTCCAGCCGCTGCGATGCGAATACCCGTAGTCGCTCACCACGGTCCATCCGAGCGCGACCATCGTGTCGCGCTGCTCGAGCATCGGCGCGGCGATCATGCTCGGCTCCGCGGTGCACGGACCAGGTCCACGCGCTTGCCGCCGAGCTCGTACATCGGCCGCGTCAAGGCGTCGCGATGGCGAACGTCGCCGATCCGAATCAGATTGTCCATTCCGCTCTCCGCACTGCGTGGCAGCCGTTGCCGCAGCAGATACTGTATATATATCAGGGGTGCGGGCGGTTCGCAACATCCGGCGCCGGCGTGCCGATTCAGGAGAGTTCAACCGAGCCGGGATCCAGTTCCAACACGGCGTGCCGCCGGCCGATCGTACGATCGGCCCTCACGCATCCGCTCAAGCCGCTCGAGCGCCTCGGCGAACACCGCCAGCGGCGCCGCGCGCAGCTGATCATCGTGCCACCCGATCAGCGCGGCAACGAGTTCATCCGTCTGCGGATCCAGCACCCACACGCCGCAAGTCTTGCCCTGCTCGAGCGCGGCATTGATGCCGCGTTCGGTGGCCTCCAGGACCTCCACACGTAATTCGTGCTTGCGGGCTTCGTCGACGAAGCCCGCAAGCACGACCAGCTGCAGTAGAACTGCCAGTCCGTGCGCCGAGCCGCTGCCCATGCGCAGCGGCTGGAATGCCGCGTGATATTGCAAGGCGAGTTCCTCTGCCTTCTGCCTGGGCATCGGCAGTAACAAGGTCCGGGCGAGCTTCGCGTGCGCGGACGGCTGGTGTCGTCGTGATGGAGGTGCGCGTCGGTTCGACATGGCGATCTCTCGTCAGACCTCTCAATGGACCTTGAATGGTGCTGTGAAGACTCGGAGTGCGCGTAGACACCAGCGGTGCCATGTCGAGCGCTGGCCGTCCTGACCGTTGGCCGGGCGAGTTGGGATCCGCGTGCGGCCCGTGTCTTTGACGATGCGGTGTGGATGCATGGTGGTTGTCCTGGAGGAACGCGGGCTTACTGCTCGGCCAGCTGCTCGAGCTCGTCCCGTTCGCCGAAGAAGTCTTGCTGTCCCGGCAGTGGCGCCGGCGGCCGGCGCGCTGCACGTGGCCGCGGATGGCCTGCGCGCTTCAAAGTGCGAGCGATCGCCTGCAGCTGCGTCCACAGGTGGTCCGCGTCGGCGGCCGACAACGTGTCGGCCGCCACCTCGAGTGCGGTGACGAGCGACTCGAGTTGCGCCGGCGCGGTGGCCACCACCTGGCGCGCATCCGTGTGCGCCAGGCTTTCCTGGTAGACCGCGAGCCAGCGCGCGAGCGCTTTGCGCTCGTCGCGAGTCAGTGCGTCGAGCAGCGCGGGTGGTATCGGTTCGTAGGCGCGAAACGTGCCGAGCACGTGTTCGCGCCGGCGCCCCCTGGTCGGGGGCTGCGTGGGTGGTTCGACGCGCAGCACCTTGATGAAGCGTCCCTGTTCTCGAATGAGCATCGGCTCGTCTCTGATTTCACACGATCACGCCGAAGCATAGCGCAACCGCGTGTCGCGAACGACCGCGACACGCGGCACCTGCCTGACCAGTCTCGCGGCCACGGCCGCTCGAAGGGGGCTCGCCGCGCGCCGAGTCGGAGCTGCCTCAACTTTGCGCATACCGCCAGTCTCCTGACGAGCTCGGCTGTCACCGAGTGACCGCCGAGACAACGCCGATCGAGCTGCGGGGGGATCGTGGTCGGGGTCAATCCCGTCAGGTAGTGCCGGGGCGTGCACCGAGCGGTGCACGCGCAATTCCAGTCGTGCGGCCGGAAGGCCGCACGAATCGGCGCTCGCCGCGCGGCGAGCCGGTGCTGTCTCAACTTTGCGCGTACCGCCAGTCCCCTGATCTCGCCGTCCCAACCGCGACCGTAGCCCACCGTCGTTCGCATTCAAGGGTGCGCTTCGCCGGCCGCGGCACCCGTTCGGTGCTCGCCCTTCGGGCTGCGCTCCGCGTGCGGCTTTGCGACCGCCCTTGAACACGCCCGCCGGCAGGCTCCTTTAGTCGCGGGACGACGAACTCAGGGGACTGGCGGCAGCAGGTCTGCCGAAGTCAAGTCGTCACCGGCCCGAACCCCTACGAGGGGAGCGCCGAATCTTGGGGCCCGGGCGGCATGCAATGCAAACCAACCGTAGACGGAGGTCACGATGGAAACGAACCGACTGCACCATTGGATAGTAGTCCTTGACTGTGCCTACATGGAATACACGTACACGCCTTGGGATGGACGGAACTACTACCGACGCACCGTCGCTTACGACCACGTCGTCTGGTGTTGACGGACACCAGCGAACGCCTAACACCTCGCATCAAACCTGAATCTTCAACGGAGAAAACCATGAAACTCGCAACCACGTTTGGCAACAACGCCCCGATCGTTCGCTCCACTTCGCCTCTTACCGACGATCAGATCCGTGAGGTCGCGCCGTCGATCTTCGCTGCCGACAAGCACGACTCACGCTCCGACCGCTACACGTACATCCCCACCATCGAGATCCTCACGAAGTTGCGGCACGAAGGGTTCCAGCCCTTCATGGTTTGCCAAACCCGGGTGCGCGTCGACGCAAAGCGCGAGCATACGAAGCACATGCTGCGCCTGCGCCATGCCTCTCAGGTCGCCTCCCCGGAAACGCCGGAAATCATCCTCCTGAATTCACATGACGGCTCAAGCAGCTACCAGATGTTGGGGGGCTACTTTCGCTACGTTTGCCAGAACGGTCTGGTGTGGGGCGACACGACGCACGACATCCGCGTACCGCACAAGGGGGACGTCGTGGATCACGTCGTTAATGGTGCGCACGAGGTGCTCGACGGTTTCGACCTGATTCGCGAATGCAAGGACGGGATGGAGGCTGTGCAGCTCGACGAAGGCGAACAACAGGCTTTCGCACGTTCGGTGCTGGCTCTCCGGTATGACGTGACCGAAGCACCGGCACCGGTCACCGAGAACCAACTGCTCCACGCGCGTCGCACTGAAGATACGCGCCCCGATCTCTGGACCACGTTCCAGCGTGTTCAGGAGAACGTGATCAAGGGTGGGCTGCGTGGTCGGTCCGCAACTGGCCGCCGGACGTCGACCCGCAGTGTGATCGGCATCGATCAGGATCTCCGCCTTAATCGTGCCATGTGGGTGCTCGCCGAAGAGATGCGCAAGCTGAAGGGCTAACCCGAATGCGCCGGCGCTATCCGCCGGCGCCTTACCGAACGTTGTCGTGTTCCATTTCTATCGAGGTCGATCATGATGCTTACCACCGAAAACCGCAGCTCCCGTTCCACCGAAGCGGCTCGCGCACGAACCAGTCCGGACGCTGCCACACCTGCCGCCGTTCTGGCCGACACACTGACGCTCGTCGATACCGTGCAGTTGGTGCAGACAATCCTGCGCGAGGCGTTTCCCGCAACGTCTTTCTCGATCACGGTTACGAAGCGCGGCAACGGATCGCAGTTGGCAATCGAATGGATGGACGGCCCGCGCGACCTGCAGGTCGCCCGGCTCGTATTGCCGCTGCAGGCGACGCGCCTCGCCAACGGTGGCAGGGTCGAGCGCGTCGAGCACTTCATGCTGACGTCGTCTGGGCGTCTGACAGTCCACCTGGCTGCGGATAGGATCACGCTGTCGCGCCGGTTCAGCGATCGTGCCATCGGACAGGTGCTCGAGCGTCTCGCGTTGCGCTACGCAGATCTCCTGGCACCGGACGTTCGCGCCATGATGACGGTCGACAATTACCGAGCCGGCCGGCTGCAGCTGATCGAGGTCATCGGCGTACATCGGACCGGCAGCCGTCGATCGGGATCCAACGTACAGATGGACGTCGACGCAATGCTCGCGGAAACCACCGACGCTCACGGCTTTCCTCGCTCGACCACGGGCGCACGTCTCTTCGTGCGCCGAGACGTCCACTGACCACGAGAGCGAGGACGGAAACATGACCACGATCGAGACCGCTGCGACCGACGCAGCTCGCGCCTACAGCCTCCAGTTGCGCACCATGCCGGATTCCGACGACGAGGATGGAAGCGAATGGGCCCGCGCGACCAAAGCCGGTCGGAATAGGCTTTTGACGGCCCTCGCAGGTCTGAGTGATGAGGAGGCATTGCGCGTGATCCTCGCGAACCCTGGCGTCGAGCCGGATGGTGAGACCCCGTTCAACCTTGTCGAGATGAATGACGTACAAGGGTGGCGCAAGAGGACCATCGAGGGGCATTGACCTGGAGTCGATCGCCGGACATCGAGTGCCGGCGATCTTCGCCCGAATTCGAAACTTGTGGACGGTCGGCCGTTGGGGCCCGGCCGCTCATGCACGACCAGGACCACGTGATGGAACAGCCTTTCCTGAAGATGCCGAACTTGCACTGTACCGTCAATCGAGCACACGTCGATCTCGTCGCGAAAGGGGCAAGGATTGCGGCCGAAGTCGGGTTAGTGCCCTGCGGGCCCGTGAGCTGGAGCAACCGCCGAAGGGGCAATGAATGCATCGACCTGACCGTCTACCGCCCCATGCATGGCAGTGGCGAACGCTACGCTGTAAAGCGATTCTTCGACGGATGCTACGCGTCTGTCACGTGTGTGCTCCCTGAGCATGCAAAACGCGCGCTTTTGGCAGATTCGCGTGCGGAGTTTGAGCAGATTGGAGCGACAGGTGCCGCGGTGCGTGCAGACGGGCTATCCGACGCGAGCAAGGAAGATCTCGAGCTGGCGGCGATCGCCTTGCTCGCGACGGACATCGATGCCCAACATCCCGCCGCTCGCGTCGAGGCGCAGCAGCTGCCGCTGTTCTGATTCCACTGCGGTCGGGAGCTGATTACCCTGCTCCCGAATTCGCGCGGCGGCCGCTGCGCGGCCGCGCCAATGAAATCGCGATCGCGCCCGGCGATCTGCGACCGCCGTGGCGCTCATGTCCGTGACGCAACGCCGCTCGCCGGCCGAGCGCACAGGCTACGGTCGATGTCCTCGCCTCGTCCCTGCAGTCGACCTTTCAACCCGGAGCCCACGTTCGCCCGCCGTAGCCTGGCGGACGGACCATTGCGCCGCGCGCGACGAGTGTCGCACGGCGCCCTGCTCCTGCAAGGGGCTTTCGCGGCATATCCTCGCGCGCTGCGCGCACTCCGGTATTCCACGGTCCCCTTGCCCCCCATTCTCCCGCGGGCGCTCGCCAGCTCCGGGTAGCACGGTTTGCGAGCCAGATCGTTCTGGCTGTGCTCCGGCTGCCCCTATCTCAACTCTGTGGAGCTGACCGTGAGCTATTTGTACAACGGCGACTGCCTGGTCGCCATGCCCCAACTCGCCCCCGAATCCGTCGACTGCATCGTGACGGACCCGCCCTACCTCGTGAACTTCCGCGATCGGAGCGGCCGCTCGATCGCGAACGACGTGAATGGCGACTGGCTGGCGCCGGCGTTCGCCGAAATGTTCCGCGTCTTGAAGCGCGACGCGGTGTGCATTTCGTTCTATGGCTGGAACAAGGTCGACCTGTTTTTCGACGCCTGGAAGGCGGCCGGCTTTCGTGTCGCCGGCCACTTCGTCTTCACGAAGTCCTACGCGTCGAAAGCCGGCCTGGTGAAGTACCAACACGAATCCGCCTATCTGCTCGCCAAGGGCCGGCCCGCGGCGCCGGCGCAGCCGATCGCCGACGTGATGCCGTTCCAGTACAGCGGCAATCGCCATCACCCGACCGAAAAGCCTGTTTCCGCGTTGCGCACACTCATTTCCGCATTTACGCAGCCGGGCGACACCGTTCTTGATCCGTTCGCTGGATCCGGTTCGACCTGCGTTGCCGCGCGCGAGCTCGGCCGCCGGTATATCGGCATCGAACTGGACGCGACCTACTTCGCGGCCGCCAAAGCGCGCCTAACGGCGCCGGCCCAGGCCGCTGCCTGATTTCTCCTCTACTCACCGCATGGATACCATCATGGGACTCACGATCACGGCCTATTGCGGCCTCATCGATATCGAAGCGCCGCGATTCGACAGCAACGGCGATCCGCTCGACACGTTCGCGGTGCGCTTCTACGGCGCACCGCGCTTTCCGGACCATGCCGACGGGCTCGATACAGGTCTGATTTATCGATACACGAACTCGTACGAGTTCTTCGCCGGCAGCTACGCGATTTTCCACGTATGGCGCGAGCAGCTGGCGCAGCTCGCCGGTTACCCCGCGATCGCGTTGCCTGGCCGCCGGGGCGTTTGGCACGAACACGGTGCTATCGCGGCAGGCTCCGGACCGTTCCACGAACTGATCAATTTTTCGGCCACGATGGGCACGATCGGGCCGCGGCTGTCCCGCAAGCTGGCCGACGATTTCAGCCGGTTTATGCATGCGGTCGACGTTGCGGAAGACGGCAGCTTCGCGCTCCTGTACCGCAATTGGTTTCAAGCCTTCACGCTTGCCCGCATGGGCGGCGCCGTGCAATTCCACTGACCCAAATTGATCGCCGGCCGCTCGACGCGGCCGGCGTTGCCAACACGGAGAAAACCAATGCAGCTCTTCTACATCAAGCATTTGCTGTGCGCGATCGTCGATAAACATTTCGGCGCCCGCATGACCGGTACCGATGACGGCGACAAAGTGACGATGACAATCGGCGAACTCATCTATGCGCTGCGCGATGCGTTCGAGCTCGGCCAGGGCGTGCGGAAGGACTGACCATGAAGAAAGCCGAATTCGAAGCGCTGCTTACTGCGATCGCGCGCGACCACCTGAGTATCGAAACGCTCAAGACCCGTTATCGCGATCGCCTGGATTTCCACGATTGCGCAGTCTGGTGCATCCGGACCGCGCTGATCGCCGCGTACAACGCCGGCGTCGTGCACGGGCTGCGGAACTCGGCGAAATAGCGAGCGGCCGCCAGGCGCACTCCTGGCGCCGGCGACGATCGCAGCTCACCTTGTTCCACTACGCGCCCGGGCCTGCGGCCCTGGGCGCCCAGTGGTACACGATCGCCAGTTTGTGTACCGCGGCCTGTACCACCGGTTCGGGGCGAGCCCACCCCGTCCGCTTCGAGCGGCCGGTGCGGGCGGCGGTAGCCGCGCCCGCCGCCTCGAGGTGAGATCTCAGCCCTCTCCCCTTCGCCAGCCGGCGCGCGGCACCTTGCCCGCCTGGCCGCGCCAGGCACGCAAGCCGCCAATTTCCGCGCGCCGGACACACGGCCTGTTCGCTCCTGGGGCTCGGCCGCCGCCGGCGGCCGGCCCCGGCGCAGGCCGTCCCCGACAGCCGCGCGGCCTGCCGCGCGGAAGGGGGCTCGGGCCGTCACCGGCCCGCGCCGGCGAGCACCGGGCTTCGGACCCGACCCACCGCATTCCATCCCCTGCGCTGCGGTGGCGCTGCCTTCGGACTGCCTCATCCCGACGCATAGCGCTGCGTGCCGGCATGGCAAGGGTTCGCTACGCCGCGCCCGGCGCCCGTTCGGTGCTCGGCTTCGCCTGCGCTCCGCGTGCGGCCTTGTTCGCGCCCCTGCCGTGCCGTCGCGCTGGCGCTCCTATGCGTCGAGGCAGCTCCAAAGGCAGAGATTTTCCACCACAGCAAGGAGGATTTATGAACGCAGTGATCACCGAAATCCCGGCACTCGCCCACGACGCGGGCGTTCCCCCCGCACCCCCCGAGGCCCACCTGCAGGCAGGCGATGAACGCCTCATTCCCTTGAAACGTCTCGTCGCGTCGCCGTTCAATGTCCGGCGCACGAAGCGCACCGGCATTTCGGCGCTCGCCAACAACATCGACCATGTCGGTCTGTTGCAAAACATCATCGTGCATCCGATGAAGGTGGGTGCGAAGCGGGCGCAGACCTTCGGCGCGGCCGCAGGCGAATCGCGGCGGCTGGCGCTGCTGGAACTGGTCGAGCGTGGCCGAATCAGTCTCGATGAGGAAGTTCGCTGCACGGTCGTGTCCGTCGAGGCCGCCGTGCTGATCAGCACCAGCGAGAACGAAATGCGCGAGCCGATGCATCCCGCCGACCAGTGCGACGCGTATCGCGTGCTGGTCGATGCGGGGCGCACCGTGGCGGAAATTGCCGAAATCTACGGGACGACCCCCCAACTCGTGCAGCGTCGCCTGAAGCTCGCCCGTGTCTCGCCCAAGCTGGTCGATCTGTTCCGGGCCGACGAAATCCGCGCCGACCAGATGCAGGCGCTCGCACTGTCCGACAGCCACGCCGAGCAGGAAAGCGCATGGTTTGACGCGAAGCCCCATGACCGCGAGCCACATGCGATCCGCCGCAAGCTGGTTGCGGGCGAACACGACTTTCAGAGCAACCGCATTGCCCTGTTCGTTGGGATCGACGCTTACGAGGCGGCAGGTGGTGTCGTGCGCCGTGACCTGTTCTCCGATCAGGGCACGGCGTGGTATGCCGATCACGCCTTGATGGAACGCGTTGCGGTTGAGCAACTGACGACCATTGCGGCGAAGGTTCAGGAGGAAGGTTGGGATTGGGTCGAGCCGATTACCGTGTTCGACTACAACGCAAAGGTAGGTTTGCAGCGCGTGCCTGCTACTGCTGTCCCGCCCACCGAAGCGCAACAGCAGGAAATGGATGCGATCGACGCGCGGATGGAGGCCATCGAACAGGAGCAGGAGGCCGACGATATCGATGAAGAAACCTACGAGCGCCTGTGTGACGAAGAGACAGCCCTTTCTCTGCGCTACGCTTCGATCGAGGAATCGCTGTACGTCTACACGCCGCTCCAGATGGCCGGGGCCGGTGCTGTCGTCACCATCGACCAAGACGGTGCGCTCGAAGTCGTGCGCGGCTGGGCCCGGCGAGCCGAGCCGACGTCGGTTCGAGACGACGAAACCGACGGCGACGGTACGCTCGCCAGCGCCGGCGAAACGCCGACGTCACCCGCAGCGAGTGGCAGCGTTGCACAGTCTGCACCGCCCACGAAGGACCCGCATTCGGGAACGCTCACGTTGCGCCTGAATGCCCGGCGTACCGCCGTCGTCGGCATGGCGCTCGCGCGCCAGCCGCACGTCGCGCTTGCCGTGCTCGTTCACCGCTTTCTCGTCACCGACTATGCCCCCGGCTCGATGGCTAGCGCAATCGATATTCAGTGGCACGACCACACCGGCAAGGTCGAGCGGCATGCGACCGAGCTTGCCGACGACCTGCCCTATCGCCTTTCCTGCGAGCAACGCGGCGCATGGGGTGGGCTTGTCCCGAACGATACCGGCGCACTGCTCACGTGGTGTATCGAGCAATCCGACGAACGTCTCATGCTCATCCTCGCGCAGTACGTCGGCGCAAGCGTCGATGGTGTCGCGACCGACGAGGGCGCACATAGCATCAACGCGCTGATTCCCGCGCTGAACCTCAATCTCGCAGACGAATGGAAGCCGACACGCGCCAGCTACTTCGACCATGTGTCGAAAGCGCGCATCGCGGAGGTCGTGACCGTCGCCGTGTCGCCCGCCGAAGGCATGCGGATCGTGAAGCTGAAGAAGGGCGACGCCGCGACCGAGGCCGAGCGGATCGTGAGCGGTACCGGCTGGCTTCCCGATCACTTCGCCCGCGCCGAAACGCGGTCGCGGCCCCTCTGGCGCAATCACACGGCCACGTCGTCGGACGTGGATGAGGAAGAGGACGGCGACGACGACGCATCGGGCGCGCACGATGCCGACGAGGCGAACGACGGGACCGAGTCGGCCGACGTGGCCGAAGCTACGGATGATAGCCGCGACGAGGCGGCTGTAGCAGAAGCAGAAGGCATGCCGCCGCGAGATTGACCTGACTTTCGCCAGCGGGCAGACCCTGCCCGCTGGTGCATCGCGCGCGACTGCCCGTGTGCGCTGGTGGACCAAGTCACAGCTATTCGTAACCGGCCCCCGAAATCTCTCACCGTCGTTGTCTCTGTCGATCCCGTAAAGGCTCACCTGTCCGGTGCCGTGCTTGGCGTGCATGTCGCTTTGTCGCATGCACTGGCGGCGCTTGCCCGGTTCGTTGGCTTGTGCGTCTCCCTCCGCTGCGCTCCGGGCCGGGCTTTCGCGCTTCGCGTCGAGCCTCGCTGCGCGAGTCTCGCCCCTGACGGGCGTCAATCCCTGACGTCTGCGCGCCGTGCCGGCGCTGCGCGCTTCGCTTGCTCGTGGAACACGCGCCCGCTGCGCGCGGGCGGAAAGCAGGTCTTGCGGCCGGCTTTGCCGGCCGAGGGGGCGCGGGGCAAGTGCGCCCCGCGCCGTGTGCGTGATCCGGCCGGGGAAGGCGTGTGGTTGCGCTCCATCCTTTTGCGCCGGGTTAAGCGCGTGGATCTGCCATTGGGAGCCGCCCCTCTTCGACGCATAGCGGAATGGGGCAGGGGTGCAAGGGACTTTCGCGGCATATCCTCGCGCGCTTCGCGCACTCCGGTATTCCACGGTTCCCTTGCACCCCTGCCCCACCCCGCTAAAAACGCGTCGAGGCGGCTCCCAATGGCAGATCCACAACCCGACACAAAAGGACGAAATCGTGAGCGCAACCACCCCCGACCGAATCACGCACACACGCGCGGGCGTTCCCCCCGCACCCCCCGAGGCTCACCGCCAGGCAGGCATTCGACAACCGAAAAATCGCCTGCGTGCAACGGCCGCTCACTGGCTCGGCTGCACCGCCGACGCCCCGATTCGTGTCCTGCACCGCTGGACGCGCCCGGACGACGATGCGCGCGCCGTCCGACTCGAAACGAGCGTTGCCGGTCGCGTGCAGCGCATCACGTTGTTCCGCCAACCGTCCGGTGCATGGTCGCCGGTTTGGCACTAACCGGAGAAGCAAACATGACTACCTGCAATGACGACGTGGAAGTTGACGGTATCGCTGAAGGATTCTTCGCGATTGTGCGCCCTGAAGGCGCTGCCTCCTTCGTCGCAGTCCATCACGGCGACGACGGCGAACTGGCGTTCACGCTGCCTACGATCAACTGGACCGCTTGGCAAATCAATGTCGCGATCAGCGTCTTCGAGAAGGCGCACGCGCGCGGCGAGCGCTACGGTGCAGCGAGCGCTCAACGCGTCATTCGCGAAGCGCTCGGCATTTTCCACATCTAACCCATTCGAGCCGGGCACTCGACCCGGCGCGACCCATGCACACTGCAAGGAGAAAGGAAATGCGAACGCTCGATTTGCGTGCCACGTTTGTGATGGCCAAGATTGTACAGATCACCGTTCCCGCGAACGAGGATACGTGTTTCGTGGGGCTGGATGCGGCCGTGCTTGGCATGCCGAATGGTAACGTGGGCAAGACGGGCGATGTCAAGCGACCGAAAGCGATTTGTCCCGATAGCTACGAACTTGCGCTCGCGGCGAGAGTGCAATTTGCATACCGTCGCCTCGCGTTGATTACCGATCAACACGAGGCGGCCGATACCTTTCTCGATGACGCTATGTGGATGGCACTTGAGAGCGGTAGAAGCGCGCGGCAGGAACGCAGCTCGATGTCGTTTCAACTCGCTGACGAACAGGTTCTTGAACGGTGTTGGCAGCAAGGGTTTGAACTCGGGAGCGAATACGGGCCGGTTTGACCGCTGCCACTTCGACCGCACGCGCCCGGCCTCGCCGGGCCAACCAGTGGCATTTGATCGAAGCCGAATCGACACGCCGATGACGCGCTTTCGATCCTTCATATACGGAGTCGTACCATGCGCGGTCTTGATATTCGTGTTTCCTTCGCCCTTGCCCGGATAGCAGAAATCACGGACCCGGAAAGTTGGGACATCATCGAAGTTCAATGGGAGGCCGAGGCCCTGGGGCGCAACGATTACTGGAATGGTTGCGAAGAGGTGCCGACGATGTTCGCAGACGAACCCTACCTCCGGGACGCATGGAAGCGCGGGAGCGCAGATGCTGCGACGTGCGAAGAAATGGAAAACTGTTCAGGCTGCATTGCTGCGCGGGGCGACCCCTGTCCGTATCACGGATGAAGCCACGTTAGCGCTGCACCGCAGCCCTTATCACGGAGAACACACGATGAACACTGCAACGATTCTGAGCATCGAGCAGCTTGAGCGAGCGATCAATATCTGGCGTTCGCGGCGGCCGAGCGTGGACGGCGACCCGATCCTGTGTCGTGAGGCGCGGATTCTGGCCGATCCGTACGCCCTGATGATTTTCCACGGCGCGACGGAGATTGACGCGGCGAAGCTCAGTGACGACCAGCGCGCCGCGTACAACGGTGCGTTCACGCAGTAGAGCATCGTTCACCCACTCGACAGGAAGAATGATGAACGTAGGCCAACAGCATGAGTGTCTCGCTATCCTCAGCGCAACCATTGGCGAGAACCCGGTTCACTGGTCGGAGATCAAAGCCGCCGTGAGCGAAAAAATGTCGATCCGGAACTGGCTCGACGTGCGTGGCGTGCTCCAGTGGGGAATCAACAACGGCCGCTTCAAACGGATTCCCGACGTCCACGTCGAAGCGTATCAGCGTGTTTGACTTTGGCGCCCGCTCCGGCGGGCGAGCGCCCAGCATTGGGAGGATCGAGATATGGCCGTATACAGCTACAACGACGCGTGCGAAATGACCATCACGCGCGCAGAGGCCGAGGCCGAGGTTCGCAGGCACTTCGGAAATTTCACGGAATTCTTGGCCGATGTCGGCGACCGTGAGGAATACGAGGGACGGGAAATTCTCGACTGGCTCGGTTACTAAGCCGCCTGTCCGGTCCGACGACGCTGCGTTTTTGCGCGGCGTCGCGGGCTGGCGGGCGCTCGCCGCTGCGCCGCGACCACCCGCCAGCCCGCGACCAAAGCGTTGTCCAGTTCGCGCGACGCGCGAAATAATTTGGGGCAATCTGGTGTCACAAAAAAACCGTGACACCAGATTGCCCCTACGCCAGAACCACCCGCGCCGTTTAGGCTCCTGGCTTTGATTCAGCTGCGACAGCTGCCGCCGCCGGCGGACTCGATGGCGCTGGCGGCGAAACACCAAGCGCACTGCGAATCGCCGCAATCCCGGTTTTCCACTTCTCCGCCGGAACCTCGTTCAGCTTCTCGGCTTTCAGCACATCAAAGATCGCTCGCTCGTTGCGCTCGAGCGCCTTGCGCTCGTTCGTCCGCTTCTGCTCCTGCAGCCGCTTCAGCTTCTGCTCGGCTCGCGTGATTTCGTCGTCCAGCGACTTCGGTGCGCGCGTCGTCTTTCCTGTATCTGCCGTCATGGCGTCGATTACTCCATCGTGCCCCTCCCCCTTGCCGGGAAGTGTAGCCGAATTCTGTGCCCTGGCCGCCGCCCGCCAGCAGCCTCGACCGCTGCCCCGTCGAGCCCGCCGATCCGACCCGCCCTCCACGCCGAGATGGCGCGCTCGTGTTTTCCGCGTCGGCGTCGCGCGGGCCGCCACCCGCACCCTGGCGCGGTCGCCGCCCCGCGCGGACCAGCCATCCAGAGCGCAATGCACGCATTGCGCTGATCACGCACGGCGGCCGCCACCGTCGCGCCCGCCGATCCGGCCCGCCCGCGCGCCGGACTACCGACCCCGCGGTTTCCCCGTCGCCACCGCACGGGCCAGCCATCCAGAGCGCAATGCGCGCATTGCGCTGCTCACGTACGGCGGCCGCCACCGTCGCGCGCGCCGGACCACCGACCCCGCGGCTTCCACGTCGCCACCGTGCGGGCCAGCCATCCAGAGCGCAATGCGCGCATTGCGCTGCATCTGCCCGGCGGCCGCCCAGTCGCATCCGCCGTGAACCGCAACGCCGCCCTTCCCTCACAGCGTTTTCTTTCTGGCCCTCGCCCACAACCCGCCTCCCCTCGACCGAATTCCGCGCACGCCGGCAGGTTTTCCACATACCCACCGGTCCCCGCGCTTCTCCCGTTTCCCACAACCAACACCGTTGTGGAAAACGGCGCGCGGCCGACGCTCTTGCGATGTACATGCATCGCGGCTTCGGTCCGGACCCGTGGATATGTGGAAAACCTGCGTGGCATAACCACCCTCGCCGCTCCGAATTCTTCCGCTGTCCGCTCCATCTCTACGTTCCACCTCTCTTTTCCGTTTTTTCCCTATGCTGAACGGATCGACGCTCGCCTACTTTTTCTCTCTTTCGCGTCGGTGCTCCAATCCTCACCGTTCTCCGGAAATTCCTTTGTGCTCCGACCAGGCGAACGTCTCACAGTAACGAAATCCTCGCTTCGGCTGGCTGCGATGCTGATCGCGACGCCTGCTGAAAAACCGGTGCTGCCCGGACCTGTCCGGTCATCACCATCCAGAAACCGTCCGTCCGGGGGCACCCCGTGGGGCAAGCCCCACCCCCCGACCAGACGGTCACACACCACGCAACTCCGTTGCGGGTGCGTAGAGCCTTGCTGCGCAAGGCTCTACGCTGGCAGACACCGGGACGCATTTGCGCTGACACCGAAAAACGCATCGAATCGCTGAGCGTCTTGTTGGATAAGGGCGTAACGTGGCAGCCAAACGTCGCGTGCCCCCGCAAATTCGCAGAAAACCGTGCCGATTGGTGCCGAGAATGGCCAGCTAGATTTAAATGTCGGACTCCGAAATGGCAGACACCGAATCGAAAAAAGCGCTATAAATAATTGAATGTAAAAGAGGAATTTGGAGCGATTGCAACGTGCATCTCGAACGGAACACGGCAGACACCGCAAACCATTTTCGTCAGCTATAATGTCCTAACTATTTGATTAGCCGGCCTCTTTAAGAAGGCCGGTCGGGGAAAAATGGGGTGATGTGTATGCTGAGGCGCACATGCCACGTTCCAGTCACGCCAGCAAAGGCAAATCCGACCGTATTACCATTCGGTTCGACAGACCCACCGACCAGTTTTATCGCAGAAAAGCGAACGAGGCTGGGATTCCTGTTGCCGATTTTCTTCGCCAAATCCTCGTTCGCGGAATCGTCAACGACAACGTCGAACAACTCGAAAAGCGGCTCAACGCGCTGCTGGCCGTCATGCCGGATCCCGCGCAAACATCGAAAAGCGGATCGCCGGGCGCCGGCGGAATCTCTGCCGGCGAACTGCCTCCCGATCTCGTCCGCGCGGTCTTTCTCTGCCGAGAGGTTCTGACGACGATCATCAGCGATCGAAACGTTCAACTCTTTCACCAGGCTCAAGATCGGGCCGAGGCTGCCACCAAGAAACTGATGGGAGGCAGCCATGGCTGATCAACGCTCGCCCAGTGGCATCGCGACTTTCTCCCGTGGGACTGCGCTTTGGTGGCAGCAAGCCAAACTGCTCACCAGCGCGATCGTCGCCGTGGTGATCGCGTCGATTCTCGTTGGTGCCATCGCCGGTGCCGTTTACCTCTACTTCATCACGTCGGCGCACACACGCTATCTGACCGTCAAGCACCTCGAGGCTGAAATCCTCACCGTCGTGCCCATGGCCAATCCAAACGTATCGTTCCATCTTGGCAACGACGACACCGAACTGCCGCCGGCCGCCGCGCTCTCGTTTACCGAAGACGCCGCCGACGAGTTTTTCGTCTACGCGCGTAATGCTGCCCTTTACGCCGTTCTCACAGCCATTGCGGTGACATTTCTCACCGTCCTGTTCTGGATGGAATACGGGCGTGGGAAACTGACTGACAAGCAGGTTCGCGGTGCGAAGCTCGTCAAACCGAAAGCACTCGTCAAGGAACTGGAGGCGCGCGACGACGCCAGCCCTTATCGGATCGCCGGTGTGCCGATGCGCAAGAAGGCGGAAGTACTCAACACGCTTTTTGCCGGCGCACAGGGAACGGGGAAATCTCAGCAGTTTTTCGGCTTGATGGAGCAGGTGCGGGCCAATGGAAAGCGCGCTATCGTCTATGACCCATCAGGCGAATTTACGGCCACGTTTTTCCGTGAAGGGAAAGACATCATCCTGAATCCGCTCGACGCTCGCAGTCCAAATTGGAACGTGTGGCGCGAGATCCAGACCGAAATCCATTACGACGGTCTTGCCGAGGGCCTCATTCCTCTTCCACCCAACGTCCCCGATCCGTTCTTCGCGATCGCCGGGCGCATGGTTTTCAAAGGCGCGGTTCGCGCGCTTGGCGCCGACAACAAGCGAACCAATGCCGCTTTGTACAAAGCCATTGCCCATAGCAATCTTGAGGAACTGCACGCCGTCCTCGTGAACGAGTCCGCCGCGACTTACGTTGATCCTGTCACCGAGCGCACAGGCATGAGCCTCAAGATGACCGTGCAGAACCAACTCGATTGTTTTCGGTACCTGCATGATGAAGGCGAACCATTCTCGATTCGAGAGTGGATCCAAAATGAAGACGAAGACGATGATTCCTGGCTCTTCATTACTGTCAATGAAGATCAGAAGACTGCCCTGCTTCCACTGATCAGCTTATGGTGCGATATCGCTATCCGTGCGCTTCTTGCGCTCAAGCCGATTCATCGGGAACGCCTTTGGTATTTCTACGACGAGCTCCCCACGCTGCAAAAGCTTGAGATCATGAAGCTCGCCGTCACCAACATCCGGAAGTTCGGTGGGTGCTTTGTGATCGGAATCCAGGACTTCGCTCAACTCTTCTTGATCTACGGTGAATACCTCGCCCGCACCATCATCTCTGGCTGCCAGACCAAGCTTCTGTTGCGTGTAACCGATGGTGATGCAGCGAAGGCATTGGCCAATGCAATCGGTCAAGCTGATCTGGACGAAAAGGAGGAAAGTCTCAATCTCGGGATCGATGAGCGTCGTGACGGCATGAGTGTCTTCGCGCGCCGCAACCTTCGAGACCTTGTTCTTTCGTCCGAAATCTTGCGTTTGCCCGACATGCAGGGATATTTGGTAACGCCTAGCGATTACCCCGTCGCACGTGTGAAGTACAAATATACGCATCGCCCCGAGATTGCCATCCCTTTCATTCCCCGTCGTGCCCTCGATGTGTGGATTCCGGCAAGTGCGAAAGCTGGTGACCTGGCGGCGCCGACACGAGAAACACCGGCGCAGCGCTCCTCTCCCGGAACGACGGCTACTGCTGCAACCGCTGCGACACCGACGACTTCCGCCGCGTCTCAAGAATCGGCGACTAGATCCGGTTCGGCCGCGGCAAACCAACCTGCGGGTGTCGCTTCCGCCGGCGCAGCAAATGCTGCAGTCGGGCCGAACAATGCAGGTTCAGCGGCACGGCCGTCCAATGTGATTTCGCTGTCGACGGGCGAAGTCGTCGACGGCGACACCGGCGAGGTTCAAGGCAGGTCTGTGCCACGTGGGCCCAATGACGAACGTTCGGCAGGCCAATCCGGTGTCGGCGACTTGTTGGGGTGACGCGCCATGATGAGCATGCACAACGTCGGCAGCGCCGGCCAGGCGCTCCACTATTTTTCGAAAGACAACTATTACACGACCGATCAGGGGCTCGAGCATTCCGCCTGGTTCGGCAAGGGCGCCGCGACTCTCGGACTGAACGGGCAGGTCGATCGCCACGAATTCTTCAAGCTGCTGTCTGGCCAGGTCGGTGGTGAGCAGCTCGGCCGCGTCGTCCTCGACGAGAATGGCGAGCCCGAGGTGGTTCACCGACCCGGTATCGATTTGACCTTTTCGGCACCCAAGAGCGTCAGCATCGCCGCCGAGGTCTTCGAGGATCGTGATGTCCGACTCGCGCATGAGGACGCCGTCAAGGAGGCGCTCGAGTATGTCGAGGCGTATGCTGCCCAGGCGCGAAAAACCGTCGATGGCCAGACTGTCACCGAGGAGACTGGCAACGTGGTTGTTGCCTTGTTCCGACACAATACGAGCCGAGATCTCGACCCCGACACCCATACTCACGCACTGGTCATGAATGCCACCCAGCGCTCAGACGGCGAATGGCGATCGCTCACCAATGACGCGCTTTACGTGCAGCAGAAGGTGATCGGTGCCGTCTACACGTCGTCGCTTGCTCGTGGATTGCAGAAGCGCGGCTATGCCATCACGGCACCGGACAAGAACGGAAACTTCGAACTCGTCGGTCTGACGCGGGAACAGATCGAACACTTCAGTCAGCGCTCGGCAGCGCGTGATCGATGGCTCCGGGCCAACGGCATCGATCCAGCAAACGCCACGCCCGCCGAGAAGGAACGTGCGGTGCTTGCTACACGCGAGCGGAAAGTCGGCGTTGACCACGATGCGTTGGCGGGCCAATGGCGCGCACGTGCAGCGGCTGTCGACCTGGATTACAGCGCCATCCGGCAGAAGGCGCGTGAGGCACGAGAAGCTGGAACGGACGCCCGGGTCGTCAAGTTGTCTGGCCTCGAGGCGCTGCGATTCTCAGCTGCTCACCTTGGGGAGCGCGAAATCGTGCTGAACCAATATGACCTCGTTCAAACCGCTCTGGAGCATTCGGTCGGCCGCACGTCGCCCAACCAAATCTTCGACGCCTACAAGAAGCTGGTCGACCAGGGCAAGATCGTCGATCTTCCGGACGGCAAGATTACGACCGAGAAGATGCTCAACACGGAGCGGTGGACAGTCGAAAATGCCCTCGCCCAGCGTGACGCGACGCCGGCGATCGCACCGGCAGAACTGGTCCGGTCGCGCATCGAGCAGGCAATTGCCACCGCGCGTACCGAGCGTAACGATCCGACTTTCGACTACACGACTGGCCAACGTGGCGCGATCGAGCATGCATTGACCAGCAAGGACAGGATTGTCGCTGTGCAGGGTCTCGCCGGTGTCGGCAAGACCACGATGGTCAAGGGTACCGTCCAGGTCGCGCACGAGCAGGGGTGGCTTGTTCGCGGGATGGCTGCGACCGGGCAGGCCGCCAAGCAACTCGAGAACGATTCGGGTATCCAGGCCAACACCGTGACGATGTTCGAGATCCACGAGCAACGTCGCCAGGACGATCTCAAGCTCCTGCGCGAGTACGTCCCAGACCTTGCACGCGAGCGCGAGCTCTGGCTTGTCGACGAATCGTCATTCCTCTCGCAACGGCAGATGGCGCGGCTGTTCAAGATGGCGGAACGGGCTGATGCGAAGGTCATCCTCCTGGGCGACCGACTGCAGCTGCAGGCCATCGAGGCCGGCAAGCCGTTTGAGATCCTGCAGGACGAGGGCGTTTCTACGGTGCAGATGACCCAGATCCAGCGCCAGAGGAATCCCGAACTGCAGCAGGCCGTCGCCATCACCGTCGGCACAGCCGATCTCGCTCCTGACGAGCCGCTAACCGACCTGAACCTCGCGCGCAACGGTCGCGCCTTTGACTTCCTCCAGCAGGCCGGACGCGTAACTGAAAACGAAGATCCGGCCCAGCTGATTGATGCCCTCGCTCAACAGTATGTAGAACGGGGGACGGCGCGAAACCAAACGATCATCATTACGCCATTCAACGAGGACCGGATCGATATCAACAATGCCGTTCGGGCCGAATTGAAGAAGCAAGGCGAGCTGGATGTCAGGGAGTCTGAGCACACCATTTTCACGTCCGAAGGAGACATGACCCGCGCCAAGCAAAAGGAGGCGCAGTATTACACCAAGGAAATGACGGTGCGCTTTGGACGCGACTATCAGAAGATCCTCGCCTCGCGCGGTGAATACATGGACGTTGACAGTACTCGACCGGACGAGGGTATCGTCGTTCTCCGGAAGGCCGACGGCACACTGATGGAGTGGGAGCCGAAAAAGTACAACCGGGTGGAGGTATATCTCTCGGAAACTCGCAAACTCGCGGCGCGTGACGTCATTCGCTTTACCCGCGGCGACGAGCTCGTCAAGAACGGCCATGAGGCGACCGTCGTTTCGGTCGAGCAGAACCGCGCTGTCCTTCGTCTCTCGGACGGCAAGGAGATTCCATGGGATCTCGACACCCAGCACCATTGGGACCACGCTTACGCGGCGACTGTCCACGCCGGGCAGGGCGCAACCCGCGAGCAAGCGATGCTGCACATCCCGTCCCACAAACTGGAGCGAGATCCGGATGACTCCCGCCGCTACTCCGATATTGCGATGACCGTGCGGAGAATCTTCGGCGATCGCAGCTTTTACGTCGGACTGACGCGGGCAGTCGAAGACCTGCAAGTCTTCACCACCGACGCGGGTGTCGCCCGCACGGCGGTGACGCGTCATCAGGACAAGTCCAGCGCGGTTGAAACATTGCGCGAGCACGAGGTGACCGAGCAGGCGAACATCCAGCCGCAACGCCAGCGCCGTCAGCAGGCAGCGCAGCAAATGCAGATCGAACCCGACTGAGGGTACTGCGCAACCGCCGGCAATTTTAATACGCCGACATGCCGGTTGCGCTGCTGTTTTCGCTGGTTAGTGCGTGATCTGTCGCCTCATCACGTAGAACCGCATATCCGTTCGGCCATGCATATGTAGTGCCGGTGTATCCGTGATGAAGCCTAGTTTTTCGTAGAAGCCATGCGCGGATTCGCGGGCGGTGCACCAGATCTCCGTGGCTTGATGCTCACGTGCGTAACGAACACAGAGCTGCACCAGGAGTCGTCCGAACCCCAGGTCTCGAACTTCCGGTCGCACGGCCATCCCGCGGAGGCGCCACGCATTCGAATCTCGCAGACCAGGTGGGGATTCTTCACAAACGGTTGCGACAGCAACGATAGTGGCCGACGAGCTGACGGCGAGGTGTAGCGTAGTCGGGCAGTCATCCCCGGGCAACACGCATGCCTTTTCGTCGCTATCTAGCAATATCTCACCCCGGAGAGGGTAGGTGTCGTCTGCTTGAACAGAAGAAATGGTGAAGCGCATGGACGGCATTGTCATTTAGTTTTCAATTTAGATTTGTAGCGAAATTGTGGACTTTATTGGGGAAACATTGATGCTGGCAAAAATGGCAGTTGTGAGCAATCCTCATTCGAGCTAACGTGATTCGTTCAAATAAGCTGCATACATAGACGAAAACTGCGATCGTAGATGTCGGGGAAAAATCTAACTGATGCCGAACGTGCCTATGTCGAGATTCGCGGGCGAATCTTCGACGGCCGGCTCTTGCCTGGGCAAAAGATTTCGCAACGCCGTTTGTCCGACGAACTGGGGTTCGGGCAGATGCCGGTACGTAGCGCTTTGCACTTGCTCGAATCGGAGGGGTTGGTGGACGTCGTTGACAAGAGCGGAACCTATGTATCCGCTCCCTCGACGACCGATCTGCGCGACATCTTTGAGATGCGTTTGGCGCTCGAAAGTACGGCGGCCTATCTCGCCGCGCAAATGGGCGCAACAGACGGACTCAGACTGGCCGCGGAGCGTATGCATGGAATCGTCGAGAAGCACACGGCAGACATCATGCTCGAGCAGCGCGTGGGATGGGTATTTCACTGTGAGCTTTTTGCAGCAGCGAAAAATGACAGGATCGCGACGGCGTACAACTTGCTTCGTGCTCAGACGTTGGCGTTGAACGAGATCCCGAGAACGGATGCGGAGACGGTTCGTCGGGGCACCAGAGAGCATCTAGCCATTTTCGCCGCGATTGTGGAGAAGGACTCTGACGCTGCGCGCAAGCTGATGTGGGATCACGTTGTTGACGGCACGCCAGCACGGATCAACTTGTTACGGGAAAAACATGAATAGCATAACGAAGAGAAGAACATCATTGCCTGTTCAGATGCTTGGTGGCTTGATTTTGGGCGTCGCGTGCGGGCTTATTTTTCCGTCGAGTGCTGCAGACTTTGGTTTTATTTCGACCATTTTCGGGCATGCGATCAAGATGGTCGTGATCCCGTTGATTTTTCTCTCTGTCACCGTCGGCGTCTTTCGCGCATTGCAGAGCAGAGAGCAGCTTGGCAAGGTTGCGCTCTCGTGCGTCGGCTTCTTCCTTGTGATGACCGCATTTGCTGCGTCGCTCGGCCTGCTGCTCAATTTCCTGTATCGACCCGGCGTTGGTGCCAGTCTCGCTCAAACCGGATCGCTGCCCGCCAATCTTGCGTCGAGCATCGACTGGATGAAGTTTGTGACCGATCTGATCCCGACAAACATTGTCGCTGCACTTGCGTCCGGGAACTCGCTCCCGGTTCTGGTCTTTGGCACGCTCCTTGGTGGGGCGTTGGCCTCGGTTCCCGAACGTGCAGAGCCAGCGATCGAAGTGTTCGATTCGTTGCTGGCGGGCCTGTTTAAGATGACCGAATGGGTGATCGCATGGTCACCGCTCGCGATCTTCGCCTCGTTGGCGGTGCTCTTATCGTCGAAGGGTATGGCCGCGATTTACCCATTGCTGAAGTTACTTGGCCTCGCCTATGTCGGGATGGCGATTCTCGCGATTGTCCTGACAGTCATAATTAAGGTATCCGGACAATCGCCCGCCGCGGTGCTCAAAAGGGTACGTGAGCCCTTGATCTTGGCGTTCACGACACGATCGTCCGAAGTTACGTTCCCGTTGCATCTGAAGAAGCTGACCGACATGGGCGTGCCATACGGCGTCGGGTCCACTATTCTGCCGCTCGCCTATATTTTCAATCGGGACGGTGCAGTTCTGTATACGGCTCTCGCTGTCGGATATCTCGCAGATGCCTATCATCTCGCGTGGTCGTGGCCGCTTGCGATCACGATCGCATTGCTCGCGATTGTCACGATTGACGGGGCAGCGAACGTACCATCCGGCGCGATCGTCGCGATCACGGTAATCTTGACGTCGATCGGCTTACCGGCCGACGCCGTACTTTTGATTTTGGGTGTCGACGCGTTCTTTGACATGGGGCGTACCGCGCTTAACGTGTATGCGGGTACAACTGCGGCTGTCGTCGCAATGAAGCTCTCCAGGGACGAAGCACCACCCGCCGGTGCTGCGACAGCGACCGCCCAACCGATGGGACTGCGAAAAATAGAATAAATACTCCTCTGAATTTCCGCGGAGTCCTGCCGTTAAGCAGCATGTGCGTCGTGAGGTTGCTTTCCGGCCGCACTGAGCGGCGCTATGCGCGAATTTGATTTCGCTTGTCAATGAGGGTGGCGAGGGCGTGATGAATCAAAATGAAGTGGAAGGCGCTTTTCTGGTACGTATCGGGACCGAGCGTCCGATCTGGACGCTGACCGATGATAGCAACGCGATCGTTCTTGGTAGCCTGCCTCGCAGAGCAGATCTGGCTGTCGGACTGGATGAATCCGTCGTAGCGCGGGTCCGCGGCATCGGCGACATGGTTGCGCGTGTGCGATGCGAGATGGCGTTTTTCGGGACACGGCTCGAGGTTTATCTGGTCGGCAAGAAGATTGACGATCGAATCTGGCGAGGTGTTGTGTCAGCCGATCCGATGTTCGTTCCGGCGGATTCGATGATCGCTGCGTGGGAAGTGCGCGAGCAGGACAATGTCGTCCGGTTCCCCCGCCGTCGAGCGAGCGCCGGAAGCGGTATGGGCCAAAGTTGAACTGCGATCACAGGTTTGGGTGGTGCGATGAGTGCGAAGACCATTTTTGCGGGGTTCAGAAATCACTTCGGGACCTCCACGCCGAACTGGCGATTTTCAAGTCCTGATCACGTGCTAACGCTGTCGTCGGCCGACGACGAGACCGGGCGACCGATTTCTGTTCAGCTCAGCGCTCACCAGGCCGGACGAATTCGTAGCCTGGCGGGCGCGATGTCCATGGTGACACTGAACACGGTGATTCAAGGTGAGCATATTGACCTGTACTTGCTCGGCAAGAAGGTCCGTGCAGGAGAGTGGGCCGGAATTGGCGCCTCCCTGTGGGACCCCGAGTCGGTCGCGACTATCACGATGCGTGCGATGGCCTTCTCGGAGGGAGTCATTTCCGAGGCCAATGCGATTCTCGTGGTGTTGGACAAGGCGGGCACGATTCACCGCTTCAACCGTCGGGCGGAGGAGTACACCGGATTCCGGGAAGAAGACGTGATTGGCCAGAACGCGCAGGAACTATTCATGTCCGTGGCGTCGGCTAACGAGTCTCGATCGAACATCTCCCGCTTCTTCGAGCTGGGCCACGTTCAGGATGTTCAGCGAGTGATCAATACCGTCGATGGGGCGCGTCCGTTTCTATTTCGAAATCGATTTGTCCACCCGATGCAGAGCGACGCACCGGAACTGATTATGTGTTCCGGCGCCGAGTTGAAAGAGGAGACCGGGATTGGTGATGGTTCAGCGTCGAGATCCGATGAACGAGTAGCAGCCAGCGAAATGTATTCCCGTGCTGTTCTGGCACGTATCGTGGATTGGGCTGCATTGACCAACGGTGCCGCAGCGTTGCTTGCGTCGATGGAAGCGGGGCCAATTGACCCGCGCATTGTTATGCAAGCACAGCGGCTCACCGCGAGAGCGGTCCAAGATGCATATGACCTACATACTGCGATCAGTGCGGACTTCTCGACCGATGGTCGAACGGACCATCGGATCGCGTGACACGTGGTCAGTCGGTTGGGTCGTTTGATTTGTCCGGCGATGGAAGTGAAAGCGGCGTGCTGGCCTTTGCACGAGCGGGGACGCTGTAGATTTTTCGGGCGGCGATGAGGCCGGCGGCAAAATCCTGTACCGCTTCAAGCTCGCGCTCCGTGAGATCCAGAAACCAATCGGGGGCGGGCGGCGCCCCTTCCATCGGGCCTTTACCCAGCGCGAGCCATACCGGGCTGACGCCATAGAGCAATGCCAGGGCAACCGTAAAAGCGGATCCGGTGCCCTTTGTTTCGAGCGCTCCTAGGTTGCTTTGCGAGATACCGACGCGGGCTTCGACTTGCTTTTGCGAGTAGCCCTTCCTTCGTCTAGCTAGTAGAAGGCGTTCGCCGAACGGGGTGCGGCCTTGCGCCTGATTTGAGTTGTCCATGCGTGTAAGATAGCGCCCCCAAAATCCTTAATTATGGTTGATTGGCAAGCCTATTTCGGGTATTTTTACGTGTGAGAAATGTTAAAGACCATCAGATCGCGTGGCATTTTAGATTCTTTCATATATTACGGTAATTTGTACCGGAGCTAGCCGACTCGGAAGCAAGAGGTGCGGATAGGGGGATCCAACGTGGGATCCGGGTTGCGATCGCCGCGTACAACTTTGGCCATCGACAATCTAACAAACCTGACGCCTTTCTTGTTGACACAGGGGCACTGCAAAGATACGATCATTGCGCGAATTCCCGATTCCCGGAAATCGAAAATTGGGAAAATGAACTTGCTTCGACCGGCGCGACGATGGAGAAAGACTGTTTTGACCAGAAAGAAGGCCAAAACAGATATGGGAATCACGGTGGCCGAGTTGCGCCGGAACGAATTGAGCGAAGAGTACGAAGTTAAGATTTTCTTCGGACCGTTAAGAAGCTGGCAGATCTGTCTGCTGACGATATCCGGGAAGGTGGTAGATGTAGAAACAAAGCGCGCTACACCGAAATCATGGCGGCATTTTGAAGATGCCGTAGATTTTGTGCGGGAGCATTGCGTTCCTTCGGCGACTATTGTCGTCGAGATAGATGGAATTTTTTTAAGGCAAAGCCAGAAGTAAAACGGCCGAGAAGGGTGCGCCAACACCCTTCTCGGCCTGACCACAAGCTAATAGCTGGGAAAGCTGAGAGAGACCACTCGTGGCTGCAGATATTGTACGTCAATCCATTGGGCTTGACGCATTTGATATGTCCCTGTTCTATGGTGCGTTGTTACGCTTTGTAACGCGCCGGGAAGTATCAATTGCGGACAGGACATACCTCCGCGTTTCGCGTCCAATCGGCAGGCCCGGTGCCGTGTTTCCGCGCGCCCGCCTGCTCTCTCGTTCCCATGAGGAAACGAATTCCGCTTTCGTGTTGTCGCCCTTCCGGTACGAGCCTCAGTCGCTCGCACCCCGCCTGCCCCTTCTCTCTCTCAGTGCCTCGACGGCAGGCGGTCTCGTAGCGTATCGGGTCGACCAGGTCCGCTACTCTTTTTATTCCATGCGTCGCCGCACACCGTGCGTCTTGCGCAAATTCGGCGTGGCAGCTGCAGCCACGTTCGCCCTGCTCGCGACCTCGCCTGCGGCAGCGGATGTCTGCAAGGGCAATATTTTCAATGAGGCGGCAGCCCTTTATCACCTCGACCCGGATCTCCTGCGTGCCATTACCTGGGTCGAATCACGCGGCGTGCCCAGCGCTGTGGGACCGCGGTTGCCTGACGGGCACCGTGCGTGGGGCGCAGCGCAAATCAACGACGTTCATCTGGCCGAGCTCGTCAGCTACGGCGTTACCCAGCGCGACCTCCTCAATCCGTGCGTGAACCTGAAGCTCAGCGCATGGGTGCTCGCAAACTGCATTCAAGCGAAGGGCGCAACCTGGGCCGCTGTTGGCTGCTACAACACCGGGCCCGGCTCGACGAACGCCGCAGCCCAAGCACGCTACGTCCGGCTCGTCCAGCGTGCCTACGCCGGCTACCGCGCGCAGTCGACGCCCGGTAACTCAACCGAGCGAGGTTCGCGATGATGCGTTCCCCCCTTTTTCTCGCGGTCGTGATCGGTGTGCTCGCACAAGCCAGCTTTGCGGGCTCGCGCGTCCAGGACTACGACGTCACGCAGATCGGTCAGCCCGGCTCAGGCCACTACGTGTTTTGTTCGGCAGAAACGTGTCCGGAGCCCACGATCAAGCACCTAGCGGTTTCCGCTCCGGTCGTTCCAGAGAATCTTTCCCTCCCTGTTTCCCCGGCCGCCGAAGGTTGGCCGCAACGTGCATCCACTGTCCCGATCGTTAAGCGGCATACCTCGCATAGCATCCGCACCCGACATGTAAGTCATGTCGCAAAGGTGCCGAATCGTGCGCTGTGTACACCTGCTGGACCGGGCGTGTCGACGTCTAAGCAACCCGCGGCCCACTAGTCCGCGCAGCTGACCGATTTCATCACTGGACCAAGGAGGAAATCTAGTAATTAGCAATCCGTAATAAATAGCTTGATTGTTTGCTTAACCACTCTCCCCCGAAAGGTGCCCGCGCTGTCCATTTCGGCGCGGGCACAACTCCTGGCCGGATAGACCGGCTACTTAACGCGTGAGGACCAGATGATTACTGCTCAAACCTCTCCGCTCGAGATGCTCGAAGTACGAGCCGCGAGCGCCCTCGTTGCTTGCGAGGACCGTGTCAAGGAACTCCTGCAGAAACCCGAAGTACGCGAAACCCTGAACGCCCTCACCGCCGTGCTGCTTGCGCTCACTTTGATGATGGTCGCCCGCTACGCGTTCGGAACGGACGGCGCAGAGTTCCAGCAAGGTGCTACCACCGTTGAGGGTTGGGCCAAAGGCAATCCCGGCAAGACGTGCGCCCTCGCAGGTGTGTTGTTCGGGAGCCTTCGCGCCATGTTCGTCAAGGACTACGGCGCGTTCCTCATTCCGTCGGGCATCGGTATCGCTGTCGGTGTGATCATCGGCATCATCGACGCCAGCTACACCGCGACGATCTGATCGGGGGCGGCGATGTCGGATGATCTCAGTCACTACGTGCCCAGTCGCCTTGACGACCCGGAGAAGTTTCTCTTCTTTCGTAAGGACGTGGCCGCGATCGGCCTCGCCGGCACGATCGCAGGTGTGGCAACCAACCACACGCTGCTGGGTTTGGTCGCGGGCGTTGCGATTGCAGCCGCCTGGCAGAAATTCAGCTCGGGCCAGCATCCCGGCATGTCGGCTCACGTCATGTACTGGGTGTTGGGGATGTTCGGGCCGAAGAAGCTGCCGCCATCCGACCTTCGCGAACTGAACGGGTGAGCCGATGACACCCAACAATGCCGCCAAATCCCGCGACGCGCTGCGCGCCGAAAACCGATTCCTGAAGAAGGTTCTGTTGGGCAACGGCACCACCAGTGTGGTTATCGCACTCACCTGCGCATGGCTGGTGGTTACGCAGCGCGTCATCCTCATGCCCCCCGCAGTTCGCGGCACCTACGTGATCGGGGCCAGGTACGCGAATGACCAGTATCTCGCCGACCAGGCCGCATATGTGCTGTCCCTGTCCAAGAGCGTTACACCGACGACCGTCGACAACAACGTTCGCATTCTCCTGTCCATGGTCGACGACGATCGCCGCGCTTCGCTCAAGACCGAATGGGATGCCGACGCGCTGCAGATCAAGCACGACGGTGTGACGAACGTCTTCGAGCCGATGGGTGTCGGCGAGGTGGATTTCCGCAACAAAGCCGTGAAGCTCACGGGCACCTTGACCACGTACATCTCGGGCAAGCGCACGAGCTCGGAGCAAAAGACCTTCGAGGTCTATTTCGGAATCACCCTCTTCGGCCGTCTCGTGTTGCTCGACATCCGAGAAGCCACCCGCGGCAAACAAGGCGTCGCGCCGCTGGTCCCCACGGAGACTCCCGCATCATGAAACTCTCCTTTGATCGACTTCGGTCGACATCGCACACGGCCGTGACGTCTCGTCTGGTCCTCGCCACTGCGGCATTCCTGACCACCGCCAGCGCGCACGCGATCCAGGTCGTCAAGGGCGCGGACCGGCAGGCGCAACAGGTATCGGTATCCGCAGCCGAGTACAACGTCCTGTCCATGTCTGGTGGCCGCAGCTTCTCCAAGATCGTGCCGGCTGTACCTGGTTCGGTCTCGTGGACGCAAGACGGCGGCAAGCTTTGGCTTATGCCGGCGAATCCGACCGCGCTGAATGAGTCGATCACGGTGTTTGTGATCGATGACGTTGGCACGACATATCGACTCTTGCTCGTTCCTGGCCCGCGCCCGGCCGAGGATATCCGGATCGAGCCGCCTGCGGCACGTTCTGCCCAGACGCTGCATGCATCGGCATTTCAACGGCGCGTGAAGCTCATGATGCTCGCGATGGCCGGCGGCCAGGGCGCGCCGCAGCTGTCGTACACGTCGGTCGACACCGTCGTGCCGCTCTGGAAGGAAGCGGTATTGACGCTGGTGCGCCAATACGGTGACGGCGATTTCGTGGGGGAAACGTACACGCTGTCGAATACCTCCCACAGCGACATGGCCATCGACGAGCGCGAGCTGTACGCGCCGGGGGTGCTGGCCATCGCGATCGAGAACGCAAACCTGCCGGCCGGCGCCAGCACGATCATCTATGTCGTCCGCGAGCGAGGCGACCATGAGTGACGTCAATCAGGCAACCAAGCGACGCCAGCGGATCCTGACGTTGGTCGGCTTCGGCGTAGTGGCCGCCCTCTTCGGTATTGGCATGGTCTTTACCCAGGGCGGGCCGACCAATCGTCAGTTCACCACCAAGGTTCCGTTCACGAGCCTGGGCGATCAGAATGATCGTAACGCCTGGCGTGCGCACTCGGAGGCGCAACTGGCGGATCTGACTCGGCAGATCTCCAGTGCAAATTCGCGCGCCGACGATACGCTGTCGCAACTGAAAGCCTTGTCGAAGGCGCAGGACGATCTCGGCAAGCGCCTCGACGCGATGAAGACCACCCCCGCGAGTGCGCCGGCGCCGACGACTGCACCAGCGACCGATCGCGCGCTGCTCGAAAAGCCGATCCCCCTCAACGGCGCGCCGACCAAGGCTGGCGCCATCCTGAACCCGCCGTTCGGCAAGTCGGGCAAGGCGGGTACGGTCGACACGGTCGCAGCACCTCCGAGGCTTGACATCATTCAGTTCAGTGCGCCGAGCGGCAGCGCGACCGATTGTGTCGATCCGCGCTACTCGTCGTTACCAATGGACCAGGCGACTCGCGCGCAGCAGGACTGCCTCAAGGCCAATGGGAAGAAGAAGATTAACTTCATTCCCGCAACGTCCTTCGTCCGCGTGTTCATGATGAACGGCGTCGATGCACCGACTGGGGGTGAAGCTCAGCACGATCCCCTCCCCGTGTTCCTCCAGGTGCTCGACGCAGCCAACCTGCCGAACAGCCGCAAGCTCGACATCAAGGAGTGCCGGATCCTCACGCAAGCATACGGCGATGTCTCAAGCGAGCGCACCCATATGCGTGGCGAGACCATCGACTGCATCTTGAAGAACGGCCGCACCATCGAAATGCCCATCAAGGGCAATGTCATGGGGGAGGACGGCCATGAAGGCGTGCGCGGCCGCCTGGTCTCCAAAGCAGGATCGGCGCTGGCCATGTCGGTGCTCGCCGGCATCTCGTCCGGTATTGGGCAAGCGTTCAATCAATCAGCCAACACCCTCAGCAACACCGCGCTGGGGTCGACTTCAATTATCAATCCGAGCCAGGTCGGTCGTGCCGCTATCGGCAGCGGCGTCTCGGGCGGGGCTGACGCTCTTAAGCAGTACTACATCCGCACGGCAGAAAAGCTCTTCCCCGTGATCGAGACGGACGGTGGCCGCGTGGTCGAGTTTGCCGTGACGAAGGGTGCCGAGTACGACGGAGCCCTTTCGGACATCAGCAACATCAACGACGGCATCGCCAGCGATCGCCGTGCAACCGATGGAGGCTACACCGATGATTGAGGAAAAGAATCACGCGCCTCGTTTGGCGTTCGAAGATGCGATGCAACGGTGCGCAGACGAAGCAGGTGCCGAAGTCTCGTTCGCCTTGGATATGGACGGGAACTACCTGCAACCCGAAATGCGCCGGGCACTCGCGGGTTGGTTCGGTGCGGGCACGCTCATCGCAGACCAGATACGCGGCTTCAGTGAATTTGCGAACGCTCGGTTTCATGGCGACACCGCGTTTCAATCCGGCTTCCTCAAGTTTTTTGAGCACGTCACCGGGCTCCTGGACCTTTCCAACGACCCGCCGGATTCCTCAACGGATGGTGATCAGCCGGAGGCGAATGCGCTGAGCGGTGCCGCAGCGTTCGACGATGCCGTGCTCGACGGATTCAATCGTGCGTTGAAGGAAAAGATGGCAGTGGGCAGGGCCAAAGGGCGTGCCGGCTGGTGGAGCGCGCCTGTCGAGGACTTGTCGGCAATGCTGCGCACGCACGTGGACAAGGGGGATCCTGTTGATGTTGCCGTGCTCGCGATGATGCACTGGTACAAGGATGCCGGCATCGCGTCCGTAGCCACTGTACCCGTCGAAATTGTTGCCTCCGGCGAGCTCACGAAGGTGTCAAGCAGTCCAGTCATGGGTGGTCAACTCGACATCAGGACGTCTGCCGGTCCGATCGGTATTACCGGTTTCCCCAACGAGCTCGCGCGTGACTGCAAGCCCTTGCTGTGGGAGCAGGTCGAGATTGTGATCCGTTCCCCGAACACGGCGCAATCCACTGCGATCGCCGCGGCGGAATTCGCGTCGGCAACACCCTCTTCGCTCGAATGGCTCGCGGCAGGCCGGGCCGCGTTTCAGGCCGGCGTGGATTTGGACACCGTGCTCGCGTGGGCAGCAGCGAACGAGATCGAGTATCGCAACGAGGGCGGCGCCATCATGGTCCGATGCGCGTCGCTTCTGGCTCGCTCGCATCGGCATCACCTGCGCCGAAGTGCGAACGCGGTTTCAGCTGGCAACGACAAGGAATGTGTGGCGCTCGGTCGTGGAGCTGCTGCTGTCGTCTCGGAGCGCGAATCATGAGCCGACTGACGAAGGCGCAGCGCGAGCAGCTTCGAAACAAGTACGACGGGCACTGCGCGTACTGCGGAAGCACGCTGGCCGATCGCTGGCATGCCGACCACTTTACTCCGGTCGTGCGGGCGGTTCAAAGCAAGCGTTCGGACGACGGTCAATGGAAGCTCGTGGCCGGTCCGGCGATCCATCCCGAACGCGACGTCGAGTCGAACTACATGCCGTCCTGCGCGCCTTGCAACATCAGTAAGGGACCGCTGTTGCTCGAACAATGGCGCCAATTGCTCGCCGGGCATGTCGCATCCCTCAATGCGTACCACCCGATCTACCGCCTTGCGAAGTGCTACGGGCTCGTTCAGGAAACCGGTGCGTCCGTTGTCTTCTATTTCGAGCGTGTCGGTGCAGCTGCGGCCATTTTGGGAGCCGTCCAATGATCTCGCCTCACGAAATTCAGATTGTGCGCGACCACCGAGGTGCCGACGCGCAGGTTTTACCTACCGCATTGCGGGAGTTCATGCAACGCATCACGCCGAGGGAGGACTGAATCATGGCGCGCTCCAGATATATGCCGACTGCGAACGACGTGCTGTCCGTCATGCGACCGCGCGTCGCATATGCAGCATACGTGCTGGCAAGCGAGTTTCATCTGAGCGCGGCACGAATCCGGCCGCTACTCGACGAGATGGTTGCGAACGGCACGCTGTCGCTCGCGCATGTTGCCAATTCTCGAGGCTACAACGTATGCCTTGCCGGAAGCGAGCCGCGTGGCGACACCTCTGCTGAGAAGTACGTAGGCACGCCTGCAGCGCCGCGTACGCATTTCGTGATGACGGGCGACTTGAGCCTGTACGCGGCGGAAATCCAACGTCGCGTCGACCTTTGCATGAAGGTGCGGCGATGAGCGTGGTCAGCAAGATCGAGTGGTGCGATCGCACGTGGTCACCGTGGGAAGGTTGCCAGAAGATTGGACCGGGCTGCGACCACTGCTACGCGGAGGCAATGAACCTCTGGCTGCGCCGCGGGGAGAACTGGGGGGCAGGCGCACCGCGTCGCACTTATGGTCTGGATCATTGGGAGAAACCGCTTCGGTGGAACTCGCGCGCGCAAGCAGCGAGTCTGCCGATCAAAGTTTTTCCGAGCGTATGCGATCCGTTCGACAACGCTGCGCCGGCCGGCGCGCGCGCCGCGTTCGGCCGACTGATCCTCAAGACTCCGTGGCTCATTTGGCTTCTCTTGACCAAGCGTATCGGTAACGCCGAGCGCATGCTGGGCGAGATGTTTCCCGAAGGTACACCGGTCAACGTATGGCTCGGTGCCACGGTCGTCAACCAGGACGAGGCAGATCGAGACATCTCGAAGCTGCTCACCATTCCGGTGCCGTTGCGATTCTTGTCGTTGGAACCACTGCTTGGTCCCATCAATCTCGAATCCGTCGCGTGGCCTGGGCTCCAAGGGCACCGCGTCGATGTGCTTCGAGGTGGGTACTGGAATCAGGCGCCTTACGCGCTCGGCGCCAAGGCGGCAGCGCTCGGCACGCCGAAAGGTGGTTTCACGAATCACTCCGACTTTCCGAGCACGATCGATTGGGTGATCACCGGTGGAGAGAGTGGCCGCGGTGCAAGGATGGCTCATCCGGCTTGGGTCCGCGCGCTTCGCGATCAATGCGCTTCTGCGGGCGTTCCGTTCCTGTTCAAGCAATGGGGCCAGTGGATGCCAGGTGTTGAAGCTACCAATGCTCAGCTCGATGCCGCTCGTTCGGGCGCGTGGGTCAAACGAACCGGCCAGATACACGAGGGCAACGATCCCACGGCGTTTAGTGAAGGCGACGCACACATGCTCAGCATTGGCAAGAAGCTCGCCGGCCGCATGCTCGACGGCGTCACGCATCACGCGTTCCCGATGCCAGGTCGCCCTACCGCATTTCTCCCGACGTCGGTTTCCACGTCCGCCGGCGGCACCTTGTCCTCTCCATGCTCAACAATCCAATGAAACAGGCCAAATTCACTTTTGCTCTGCTGATGACTACGTGTGTCGCTTGGGGATGTACCGCACAGGGAACGTCCGCGGTCTCGGCGCCCGTCGCGGCATCGAGACCCGCGACCATCGAATCAACGTCACCCGCAGCGATGCCCGCGATGGCCATCAACCCGGCCGATCCGAACGTTGATCCCGGCGTAGCCGCGCTCAAAGCGGCGCTGCATGCGCGGTACCCGTCCACACAGTTTCGCGAGGTGGCCGCCACGCCGTCGACGGGCATCTACGAAGTCGTGATGGGCAACAAGGTCGCGTACACCGACGTCACCGGTCGGTACTTCCTGTTCGGCCACCTCTTCGACATGGTAACGCAACAGGATCTCACGGTGCCCGTCGAGCAGGCTCTGCAGAAGGTTCGGTTCCCCGCCGATCGGCTGCAGGACGCATTCGTCGAGGTTCACGGCACCGGCCGCCGCAAGCTCGCGATCTTCGACGATCCCGATTGCCCGTACTGCCTGGTCTTGGAGGATGACCTGTCCAAGCTCAAGGACGTGACGATCTACCGGTTCATGTATCCACTCGAATCGATCCACCCGCGGGCGCGCGCCCATTCCATCGCGATCTGGTGCGCGGAAGACCGGCTGGCCACCTGGCGTGCATGGATGCCCCTCGCCTTGTCACGGTGGATGCGCAATCAAGGTTCATCGCCGGAGGGTGGCTCCCCGAAGACACCTGCGCCGCCGCGAGTCGAGCCGAAGCTCGTCTCGTGTGCGAACCCTATCGATGCGAACGCAGCACTGGCCGCGAGCATGGGGATTTCGGGTACGCCCGCCCTCGTGAGCGAGGACGGACGCGTACTGCCTGGCGCAGCCAGCGTCGAGGCAATCGATCAATGGCTCGGAGCAAAGTGACCATGAAGAGCAACGCCATTCTCACCGCTTTCACCGCTGCTCTTAGCCTGACCGGTTGCAGCTTCAGCGGATACGACGCGAGTTCGCAATTCGCCTGCAAGGCGCCTGAAGGTGTGCTCTGCAGCAGCATGTCCGGAATCTATGCCAACGCGATGGCGCATAACCTGCCAGACCAGCGCGTGCATACGGCCGCCGGCGCGACCACCAACATCGCGCTCGGCAGCTATACCGGGGGACCGAGTTCGATATCGAGCACATCGGGCGGAGCTGTCGGCACGAACTCGCGTGCCACCTTCGGCGTCGCTGGAATCCTCCCCAAAGCACTGGACAGCGGCGCTCCCGTTCACACAGCATCGCGCGAGATGCGGATCTGGTTCGCACCGTGGCAGGACGCGGACTCGGATTTGCACGATCAGGAGTACGTCTACCTGATCGTCGATGCCGGCCACTGGTCGATCGCGCACAACCAGCAGCGTATCCAGGCAGCGTTCCGGCCCGTGATGCCGCCGACACCTGCGCAGGATGCCGGCGGATCTGGTAGCAAGGCAGCAACTACCGCGTCCAACACCGATTCATCGTCGGCGTCGATGTCGAATGCGGACCGGGTGATGCAGGGCATTCTCACGCCGGCCGGCGCAATCGACCGGGCGGGCACGATGCCCGCTGGCGTGGATCACTGATCCGGGAGCCGTCGATGAGCACCCTGCAGACCTGGATCGATGACGCGAAATCGCTCGCGCGAACGGCCATTAGCGAAGCGATTCTCGGCACCGATGACGATCTTGGGCCTCCGGCGCCAACAGCAGCTGACCAGCGTCGGATCGACACAATCGGCCTTCATCAGCTTCTGCCATACGACCAGTATGACCCGGCCACCGCACTTTATTACAACACCGACTCGGTGGGTTTCGTGCTCGCTGTCGCACCTCAGACTGGCGCTGACACCGAACTCACCCGCAGTCTGCATGGGCTATACGACTCGGTGCCGGCCGGGTATGGCGTCCAGTGGATGCTGTTCGGCGACCCGATCATCGAAGAGTCGCTGAATGCCTACGTCGACCTTCGTCGCCAGTATGCTGAAGCGGGAACAGTTCCGTCGTTTTATCTCGAGCAGGCCGAGCGCCGCGCTGCGTCCATCCGCACCAAACTTGGTCAGCCATTGTTTCTCGGTCAGAACTACTCGATCACCGACAAGCGGCTGATGCTCTCGATCGTGCGCAAGGGCGCGTTCAATGATCTGAAGCTGCGCGAGGAAATCCAGAATCTGCGCGATGTCGTGGGCGCAACGCTGCAATCCGCCAGCCTCGCGAGCCGCACGGCCGAACCCGACGATCTGATTCGCTTTCTCTGGCCGATTCTCAACCCGGGCGCCCTCTTTGGTGACGGCGCTGACACGCTCGATCAGACCTACAGCGACGACAAGTCGATCCGGGACCAGTTGACGGTCTTCGGTCACCGCGTGCGCGTGAAAGCCAAACAACTGATGTTCGGGCTGCCGCCGGAGGAACCGGACGAACCAGACGCACGTATCGCCGTGCGCACCTTCGGCGTGCATCAGTATCCGAAAATCAAAGAGCTATGGGAGATGAACAACATCGTTGGCTCGCTCTTCAACGATGTCCATCAGTACCCCTGTCCGTATTTGATCACCCTCGGCGTGATGATTCTCGACCAAAACGCCGTCGAGACGCGTGCCGCTCTGCGCGGTGCGCGCGCGACCCAGAACGCCGAATCGAAGATCGCGAAGCTGCAGCCGGAGCTCGCGCTGCAGAACCAGGATTGGAAAGCTGTCTCAATGCAGCTGCAGCTGGGTGGTTCGATGTGCGAGCTCTATCACACGCTCACGCTGTTCGCCCCGAGCAAGAGAATCGAGCAGTGCGTGGCGGCCGCGAGAGGCATCTGGCGGGCCGAGCGCTTCAAGCTCTTCCCGATGCTCACGCAGCAGCTCACGACGTTCCTGTCGGCCATGCCCATGATGCTGACCAGCGACATGCGCGACGACCTGAAGAAGTTTCGGCTAATCACCACCAAGACCACGGTGAACGCCACCGATATGGCGCCCGTGCTCGGCGAATGGTCTGGCACGGACGGGCGTCCCAGTCTGATGTTCTTTGGTCGTCGCGGCACGCCCGCGCTCGTTGATATCTATTCGAGCGGCACGAATTACAACGGGTTCGTCGATGGCACCTCGGGTGCCGGTAAATCGGTGCTGATGAACGACATCATCGGCGCATTTCGTTCGGTCGGCGGGATCATCCGCATCTGCGATGTGGGCTATTCGTACGAGAAGCAGATCGCCATGGCGGGCGGCCAATACATCGACTTCAAGCCTGGCTCGCGAATCATTATCAACGCATTTTCGACTGCCGGCGCCGATGAGGAAAATGGTCTCGACAGCGAGGTGAAGTTCATTCGTCCGATTATCGCGCGCATGGTTTCGCCGACCGAGCCGATCACGCCTTTCGAGGGTGCGCTGCTCGACATCGCGGTACGCATCGTCTGGAAAGAGTACGCCCAAGAGGGCAATCCCACCTTGGTGCGAGACGCCCTGTTGACCCTGAAGGATCAGAACGGTCAACCTGAACGCATCGCGTATGAGCTTGCGGTGCGGCTCGAACCGTTCTGCAAGGGCGGCGTTTACGGCGACTACGTCAACGGGCGCACCAACGTTCGACTCGACAACGAAGTGGTCGGGCTCGAGCTCGAGCACCTCAACAGCGACCCACAGCTGCGCACCGTGATCATGCTCGGCCTGACCAACCAGGTCACCAATGAGATGTATCGCTTCGACCGGTCGAGACCGAAGCTCTTCCTGCAGGACGAGGGGTGGCAAATCGTTGGGGACGATCAGGAGACCGCGGACTTCATGGAAGAGGGCTACCGTCGTGCGAGAAAGTACGAGGGCAGCTTCTTCTTCGCGACGCAGGGCATCACCGATGCCGCGATGAATAAGGCGACACAGGCGGCCTTCGACAACTCGGCGTGGAAGTTCCACCTCAAGCAAAGCGACGACACGCTCAAGAAGATTGAGAAGGGTGACGTGATGGACCTCTCTCCGGGCCTGAAACGCATGCTCAAGTCGTTGCGCCCGGTGCCCGGTCGTTACAGCGAGTTCATTCTCGTGGATCCCGCCGGCGGCACTCACTTGCTGCGCCATATCCCCGATGAATTCACGCTCGCCATGGCGACCACCAAAGGGCCGGACTTCGAATTCATGGAACGTCTGCGTGCCGGCGGTACGCCCACCGAGGACGCGATCCGCGCCCTGATCCACGCCAAACGGAAGTGACCATGCGACACGACCTCGTACTCACAAGCCTTATCTCGATCGGCGCCTCATTGGTGCTGGGTTCCCCGCTCGTCTACTTCTGGACGCAACGCGAAAAGGTTGCGCCGGTGGTCGTCGTCGACGTGCAAAAGCTCATCAGCGATGAACAGGAAACCCTGTTGAAGACGTTCAACAACGGCGATCCGGTCCATATGACCGATGACGCGAAGAACAAGGCGACCCAGCATGCCGGCGACTACGCCAAGCGGCTGTCGGCGGCTCTGGACCAGCTCGGCACGCAGTGCGGGTGCGTTGTCGTCAACAAGGCCGCGGTACTCGCTGGGGATGCTCCCGATCTGACGGACCTGATCGCACGGAGGATCGCGAAATGAGCCATCGCCCATTGGAATCGCTGATTCCGGCCTCCTGTTCCCTCGCCGGATCGGCGACCCGTATCGAGCGATTTGCATCCGCCGATGCTCGCTCCTGCCGCGAATGCCCGGAGGCGACCGCTGCCGGAATCGTTGCCAATGCAACTGCGCACATCGTCTTGCATGACCAGGATCCGATCGACGTAAGGGAAACAGGCAACAACGGAGACGCCCAGTGATCGTGCTCGTCGCTCGCGCTGCGGGTCTGGCCCGCTACCGCCGGTTTGTGCGCATCGTCGCGGTGCTTTCGATCGTCGCGGCCATCACTTGGGGCCTGACGCCCTGGTACGGCTTGACCTTCAACATGTCGACGAGCCTGCCGGGGACGCTGTATTTCATCCGCAAGGGGCCATGCCATCCGCGCCTGGGCGACACGATCGCGTTTCGGTGGCACGGTGGCGCTACCTATCCCGCGGGCCTCACGTTCATCAAGCACGTCGCCGGTCTGCCCGGTGACGTCGTGCAGGTAGTCGGTCGCGACGTATGGGTCAATCAGACCTACATCGGCTACGCCAAGCCCCTCTCGCTCGCCGGCCTCGCACTCTTCCCGACCAATGCCGGTGAGATCCCGCCCGATCACTACTTTGTCGCGACACCGAACCCGAACAGCCTCGATTCGCGGTACGCGATCGCCGGCACCGTTCCTCAATCCGCGATTGTTGGGGAGGCGTATGAAGTTTTCTAACCGTTGCCGTGCGTTCGTCCACTCGCCCGTCGCTTCTACTGGAGCTCCAGATGATTATTCCGATACTTGCGATCGGCTTGTTGATCTCCGCCTGGTTGATGTGCTCAGGACTTCAGCCACTGCTCACATTTTTCACGCACGGCGAGATGTTTCAGCTACTGCAAGCGCAGGTAGCGCTCGATGGCCCGGGGAACGGCCTGATTGGCACCACGTATTACGTGCCGGCCGTCGTGACGCTTTGCTGTCTCGGTGTGGGGATTTTGGCAGCCTGGTTCATCTGCTGGGCGGCGGCAAGCGTCGTCTCTTTGCTTGCCGACTACTGGACAGAGAGATAGGCGTGGTGCAGCGCGCCGCAATCGCATGGTTTGCCGCATTGATGCTGACGGCCTCTCCCGTTGCCGCGATCGCGGACGACCTGGGTGTGGTCGGCCCGACGTACCCGATCGCTGAACACGACGCGATCGCCATGCTGAAGCAACGTCTACTCGCGCTGCGAGCCAATGGCGGGCTCGCGGCCATCGAGCGCCGGGCTCGCCAACGCGCGCTGCATGACATCACGTCCCTGCCCGCCGTGCCTGGTCTGTCCACCGTCACGGAATACGCCAGCCGGCTGATCGATCCGACCGTGACATACGCGAAGCCGGTCACCAACGATGAGGGTGCTGTCATCGTGCCCGCCGGCACGCGCATCAATCCGCTCGACATCGTGACGCTGCATGAGCGCCTGGTGTTCTTCGACGGCCGCGACGCGGCGCAAGTTAAGGCAGTGCAGGCGATGACTGCTAAGTCCGGCGAAGCGATCAAGCCGATCCTGACCGCCGGATCGTGGTTTGACCTGACGAAAGCGTGGAAGCGCCAGGTGTATTTCGACCAGCAGGGACGGCTCACACAGCGCTTTGGAATCACTCGCGTGCCGGCCGTGATCAGTCAGCGTGGCAATCAGCTGCTGCTCGAGGAAGAGCCGGCCGCGCAATTGCGTTGACGGGGCGAATCTGCGCCGCAAGAACTTTTAGCTACCACCTTATCGGATCCGCGATGAATCACATGGAACGGCTCGACATCACGGCAGGCCCAATCGCTAGCGAAGTCATCGGCAACCTCAACACGGCAAATGGCATCGTCGTGCTTCAGATTCTCAAGACGGCGGCGGAGCGGCTCGACTATCTGTTTGCGCGGCATCCGATCGCTGCCTCTCTGCCAGACACGGCTATGGAGGTGCTCGGCGAGGCGCTGGATGACATCGAAGAAGGCGTGGCTGGCCGGAAGTTGGCCGACGACCTGCTCGTTGCGCTGGCAGTCGAGGGCATTTTCATGCACATGGGGCCGTCGACAGTTGGCCTCCTTCGGGTCGAGCAATTGCGACGCGGCGCAAGGGCCGCGCAGGGCGACGGTTTTACCGCCCCGCCGCTCGACGAGGCAGAAACGACCGAACTCGAAGTCATCCAGGCTGGACCGACCGGCAGTAAGCGCGAGCCTGGCCGGATTGAGGTAGACGTCGCGAATGACCAGGTTGTCGTGGCAGCGAAAGGATCGCTAGCTACCTATAACTGGCGCGCCGGTGCTTACGACAACAGGGTCGCCCGTCTCTCCATTCAGCCCATGCGCCAGTTCGTCGGGGCGAGTCATGACGACACCTACCGAGTAGTCGCGGGTGACGTCGCTGATGTCCACCGCCCCTCTTCGATCCTCGCCGACAACCTGAGCGAGGCGGAGGCGATCGATCTCATCGAGCGGATCCACAACGGCGTGAAGGGCGCACTCGGAATTGGTGCGCCGCCGGAATGCGTGGTTCAGCTTGACGAGTCGGCTCACGTGGTCGCTTCCGTTGAACCGGCACGACGCGCCTTGATTACCACGTTGCTTGAGTCAGCAACCAATGCGGCAAGCCGTGCGGTTCGGGTAATCGTGTTCGCTCTTGCAACCGCGGCAGTGATTGGGGCAGCCGTGGTCCTCCTTCCGATCGCCTTTCGGATAGGTCATCACCTTAGCGCGTACCTGATCGAAGTCGCCTTTGACGTGTATCCGACGCTGCGGGAGCTGCTGCCATGAGCACCACCCTTCTGCTTCGACGGTGGCTCGTCTCGCTCGCCCTGTTGGCCAGCTGCTTCTCATTTTCCGCACCGGCCGATGCTGGCCAGTGTGTCGGGCGATTCGCCAATCCGATCACCGACATCTGCTGGGAGTGCGCGTTTCCGATGGCCATCGGAAGTGTGACGTTCATGAACATGGGTCAGGACGATACCTCGAACCCGGGCGGCTTCCTTTGCTTCTGCAACGGCACGTTCGGCGTGAAATTCAGCTTTTGGGAACCGATCCGACGAGTCGACGTCACTCGCTCGCCCTACTGCTTCGTGTCTCTCGGCGGGATCACGCTCAACCCCGGCATTCATGCGGCTGAAGGTGAGGTGCGCGAGCAGAAGGACGACACCAAGCAGAGCTTCTATCAGGTCCATTGGTACACGGACCCGGTCATGTACTACACCGAGATCCTGCTTGACGACCCGTGCATGGAGACCGGTAGTTTCGACGTCGCGTACATGACAGAGGTCGATCCGACCTGGAGCGACGACGACCTCACCATGCTGCTCGAACCGGAAACCTATCTGTTCGGCAGCCCGATCGCTCAAGCCGCGTGCGCCGGCGACTGCGTGCAGTCGAGCCTCGGGTTCGGCAGCAACCTGCTCTTCTGGTGCGCGGGTTGCAACGGCTCGATCTACCCGTTCAACGGCCACGTGCAGGCCCACGTGTCGGCCATTCAGGCGTCGTCGCTGCTCGTCGAACGCATGACCGCGAAGCTGCATCGGGAGGGCTTGATGTGGGGAACGACGGGCGACGGCGCCATGTGCGGCTACTACCTGCAGCCCGTGATGGACAAGACCCAATACAAGTACACGATGCTCTACCCGGTCGCGCAAACCGACCAGATCAACGGTCAGTGCTGCCAGCCGTATGGGCGAACTTCGGCCCTCTGGGGCGCCGGAAAAATGATCCCGTACACCGGCGAGGACTTCGCCTACGAGATCTTCCGCAAGCGCAACTGCTGCATGGGCGCCAACCTTGGAGCTCTCCCGCAATGAATCGGTTCATTTTCTCGTTCACGGTCGCCAGCACGTTGGGCGTCGCTGCCATTCCGGTCGCCGCGCAGACAGTGTCGAACGACGCGCTCGCTCGTGAGCAGCAACAGATCAACACGACGCGCCGGGCCACCTTTGACGCGGCCGCCAGCGGTGCCGAGCGGTACCGCTCGGCAATGCCGTCATCCAGCGCAATCGACGCCGAGATGCGCCGGATTCAGGGTGATCGCGGTCGGCAGATGGAGCGGGCAGCCGCGAAAGCCGCGCACGACGGCAACGCGTTTCCGAACCTCCCCACCCCTGCACCAGCTGCCGCTGCGGCGGATCCCCTCGCGGTCGCAAAACGGTACGAGGGCCGGGCCCAGCGCCGGGTCACGGACTCGTTCGTCGCGTTCGCCAGCTTCTCGATGCCGGCAGCGTCGCTGGTGCGCCTGGTCAAGACCATGAACCAGGCGGGCGGCACCGTGGTGTTTCGGGGTTTCAAGGGCGACTCTCTCAAATCCACGGCCGCGGAGATGCAACGGCTCGGGATCGCATCGGGTGGGATCGTCGTGAACCCGAAGGCGTTCACCCAATATCGCGTCGCACGGGTGCCGGCATATGTCGTCACCCACGGTGGAGATGCCAACACTCAGGTCGACAGCAGCGGCTGCGCTCTGCCGGCGTCGTACGTCTCGATCTCGGGTGATGTGACGCCGGCCTACGCATTGCGCCAGATCGTTGATCACAGCCCGGCCTACGCGGATATCGCCAGCCGTTATCTGCGCGCGCTCGGAGACGTGGAATGAATGCGCTGACGTCGGCGCTGCGCCGATTCACTCCCCTGGGCATCGCGACCGTGCTCGCTGCGATCGGTGTCCGCGCGGCCGCCGACAGCCCGTCTACTGCATCGGCATTTTCCAGCGGACAGTCGTTTGGCCGATCGGGGATGAACGCCGCTCACGGGAGCATCGCCGGCGGTGGCTCGAACGTGCCGAACTACACGAACCAGGACGGCCAGCTCTCGCCGCTGTATGGCGGAGGCCAAGGTAGCCTCGGGCCGGCCGGCACCGGGAAGGAAGCGGACTGTTCGACGCAGCCGGCCAATCCGAGCGCGTACTGGCGGCAGGAGTGCGACGCCGTGAACTATCTCGCGAAGAAACCCCCGAATCGCATGCCGATCACCGCGAGCGATCCGATTGTGACGGGCAGCAAGGGCACGATCAACAATCCCGGCACGACGACGAGTTCGCAGGATTGCCACAACGTGACGTCGACGGTGCCGGCGACCTACCGGAAGGAAACCTGCGAGCAGGCGGTGGGCACGCAGACCTATACCTGCAACCGCATCAACGATCCTGTCTGCAAGGAACCCTACCAGGACTGTGCGGCTGGTGGTGTGGTCGAGGGCAGCTTCAGCGGTGGCTTCGCGTCCCGTCTGGCATCGAACTCGGCGTTTTGGAACTTCGGCGCCGACACCGGCTATCACGACAACTCGGGCTACACGGGATTCACAGTCTACGGTTCGATGAGCTTCAGCGTACAGAACCTGGCTCAGGTCGGCACCGCGGTCATCAGCCAGATCACCGCGAACAATACGTTGCGAAGCGTGGATATCAATGGTGTGACCGTCTACACCGACACACGAGACGGCGGTCGCGTGCTGCAGTGCGGGCTGGCGCTGTTGCCGCCGGTCCCACCTGATACCACCGGAATGCAGTCGGCCGGCAGTCTCGCCGCCCCCGTTGCCGGTGCAGTGTTCACCTACGGGACGCTCAACAACGGGATTCGGAGCGTGTGTTCGGATAAAACCGCCTTCAAAGCGGACGGAGGTCTGACCGAATACCGCGCATTCTTCCGATTCGGTAACGAATACGAGGGAAACCCTTCGACCATCTCGCCGGGGATCGACATCCGTCAGTATCTGCACGAAGGCGTCAACACGGTAGAGATCCAGGCTGCGATTGGCGGGTACGGCTTCAACGGTGGTGGCCAGGCTCGCGTCCAGCTGACGATGAACCAAATCTGCACGGCAATCTGTACACCGAACTGGATTGACCAGTGCAGCTCATTCGAACAGCGGGCCGTGCAATGATGACTCGCCCGCTCATGATCCTCGCCCGCGCCGTCGGCTGCATTGGCTTCGCGATGACGATCGCGCTTGTCGCGACACCGGTTGCGCATGCCACACCCACCTGCCAGCGCACCGGATCAACCTGCGTCGAGCCGGCAGCTACCCGTGTCATCAACGGAATCCCGCTCTATCAGGATTGCTGGAACTACCAGGATACCTACGAATGTCAAGCGGCCTCCACCGTTAACGACTGTACGCCATTGGTGCAGCAAGGCTGCGGCGTGGTCGGCCAGCAGTGCGTGTCATACAACGATGCGTCGCCAGGCAGCTGCGACACGATGCAGTACACCTATCAGTGTCTAGATACGCCCGCGCATACGACGACCGTGACCCAATGCACCAACACGATGTGCGCGCCGGGCGCCGGTTGCTTCTCCTCGAGCAGCGGAGCGGACGGTGCGCTCGGCAAGGTCGTGACCGGCCTCGAGACCGGGCGCGAAGCGGGTGCCTACGGCGTCGGCGGGGGTAACGTGAACATCTTCAAGGGTTACGACAGCAGCTGCTCGATCAAGGTGCTGGGCGGCCTGGAAATCAAGAGTTGCTGCACCAGCAACGGTGGCGGCGCCGCGTATTCGAACAATGCGATCGGCAGCGCCGCGGTGAGCGCAGGCCTGTCGATCGCCGGTACGGGAGCCAAACAGGGCATCGCGCTTGGGTCGAAATATGTCTTCGACCAGCTTTACGAAACAGTCGACAGCTCGATCGTCAACTCCGGGCTTCTGCAGATGGGTGCCTGGGCCGATAGAGCGCTGGCCACCTCCGGAAATTTTGGGGCCTTCGGGTTTCAATTCTCGTTCTCGTTGTCGAACGGTATTTCCTTCGTCGACTTCAATCCGTACGTGTTCGGCGCCGAGATCGCCGCGCAACTTGTCCAGATGTGGCTCGCATGTACGTCTGATGAGCAGGTGCTCAGCCTCAAGCGCGGCCAGAACCTGTGCGTTCAGTACAACCAGGGCTGCTCCAAGCGCGTGCTCGGCGTGTGTGTCGAGGAGAAGAAAAGCTACTGCTGCTTCAACTCGCTGATCGCGAAGCTCGTCAACCAGCAGGGCAAGGCGCAGCTTGGCATCCCGTTTGCAGGCTGTGGTGGCCTCACTGCGGATCAACTGCAGCAGATCGACTTTTCGAAGATCGACTTTACAGAATTCGTCAATTCCATCCAGTCCAAGGCCGTCGACCAGGACGCGATTCTGCAGCGCGTACGGCAATCGATCGGCTCCGGCGGTAAGGGGGCGTTCCAATGAAACGCATTGCCTCTCTCACATGCGCCGCGATGTTGTTCGTATCCGCCCAGGCGGCGCACGCGGGCAGCTACGACGACTTCAGCGCGGTGCTCGTGGACGCGATTGATCACGGCTCGGCATTCGGCGCACTGCGTGGACCCGTCGCTAACTCCCTGATTGCCAAGCTGCGCGCAAATGGCCCGGTTTACGTCACCGCTCGCCCGATCGACGACTTGCCGCGCCCTGGTTGCAAGCGTCTCGATGTCCTGTTCGACATCCGTGGCGTGCAGACCGAGGCCGGTGAAACGAGCGGTCGTCTCGACGTGAAGATGAACTACTGCCGTGATCGCGTGCCGCCCATCGGATTGATGCCGGCCGCACCAACGCAACCCGCTGGAGAAATACGGTGATGTCGCGGCACGCATCGATCGCTCATATCCCACCCTTCGTCACGCAGGAGCTCTGACCATGTCCATCGAAAGTATGTTTCCTTCTTCGCATGTCCATTCGAACTGGCACCAGGCGCTGCTCGCTAGCCTGCCGTGCTACGTCCGTCGCCTGGTCGTGACCTGCGTGATTATGCCGGCGGCGTTGCCCGGGATTGGGCTCGCGATGCTCAATCATGGGTCGTTCACTGGCATCGCGACGACCGTGCTCGAAAAAGCAGCGGGCACGGGCACGAGTCCGGACACGATTCGCGTCGAGTCGTGCGCTGACCCGGTTGGGCAACACGCGCCCTCCCCTGTCTGCACTCAGAAGCGCACCGCAGACGTTTCCATTTCAACGCTTGCGCCTCAGCTCGGCCGCGGTCTGATCACGGTGTGGCTCTTTGTGGCGACGGTCATGCTCGTGCTGGATCTGATCTATTCGCCGTCATCGCCTCTCGCGTTGCGTCGACGCCTGGACTGGATTGGACGCCGGCGCGCTGAACAGAGCCGTGGAAACGGTGAGGGAGCGGCCAAGTGAAGCTCCAGATCGCGATCACCAGCATGCACGCGGTGCATGCATCCTCAGACAGGGTGCATTCATGATCAGATTCCGTCGAATCGACGCGGCCGCGTCGATCGTCCTTGCCGGCGCGATGCTGGTGTCGAACACCGCACGCGCAGACGGTCTGAACTACCAGTCTGCGTGGCACTGCGATGGCCAGGAGAAATTCAACTGGTACTGCGATGACGATGACAAGCCGGCGGCACCGACCGGCGCGAGTGCGATCAAGCCAGCCGATCCCGACGACTTCGATCAGATCAAGTCGGCCGACGAGATGCGTGAGGCGTTGAAGCACCGCCTCGACGTCGCCAACATGGACCCGACGCCCGAGCACATCAAGGCGTACATCAAGCTCTGGGAGTACGTGCAGCAAAAGAGCGCCGTGTTCGCTGATCAATGGCGCCGTGTCGTGTGGCAGAACCCGGCCCTCGACTACTCGCTCAAGCGGCCGACCAACAACGTCGCGGTCCATACCTACGACCAAACGCGCGACTCCGACCAGGACGCGCAGCTGCGTGCGCTCGCACAGAAGCACGGTCTGATCTTCTTCTTCCGGTCGGACTGCCCGTACTGCCATGCGATGGCCCCAACCATTGTGTTGCTGGCGAAACGTTACGGCGTTGATGTGCTGCCGGTGTCGCTCGACGGTCGCGGTATCGCTGAGTTTCCAAGCCCTACCGCCGACCACGGTCAGGCATCGGTCTGGGGCGTGAAGCAGGTGCCTGCGCTTTTCATCGCGTCGAAAGAGACCGGAGATCACGCCATGATCGGCTCGGGAACGATGTCTCTCCAGGACATCATCGATCGCATCTTCGTTCTGACTGCCTCGCAGCCAGGGGAGCTCTTCTGATGAAACCGACACGCTGGATTGCCGCGCTCACTGCTGCCGTGCTCGCCATCGCCCCGATTTATGCGCAGGCGATGTCGATGCAGCAAGTCTTCGATTCGATCAACGCAATGGGCAACGTATCGAGCCCGCGCGCGTTGCAGGGTGAGACGATGAATATGTACAGCGGCGGCAGCGTGTTCATGCGCACGCCACACAAGACCTACCAACTGGCGAGTGTCACTGCGCCGGAATGGGGTGCCGGCTGCGGTGGCATCGACCTGTTCACCGGTGGCTTCAGCTTCATCAACAAGGAGCAATTCGTCGCGCTGCTGCGCAACATCGGTTCGAATGCCCTGGGCTACGCGTTCAAGCTTGCCCTGCAGAACCTGTGCCCGACGTGTGACAACGTGATGCAGTCCTTGCAAACCATCGCACGTGACGTCAACCGCATGAATATCGATTCGTGCCAGGCTGCCGAGGGCATTGTCAATGCCGTCACGCCGGTTGCATGGAAGAAAGAGCAGGCAAATCTGGCCGACACCCTGGGTCCCTTCACGAACCTGTATTCGGATATGACCGATGCCTGGACGAATATCTCGAACAACTCGGCACAAGCGGCCCAGACGATCAACACGGCTACCGCGTCTGACGCCAACCTCGCAGCCAAGGCACCCTACGGAAATGTGACCTGGCAGGCACTGCAGCAACTGCCGGACCTGAGCATTTCCGATCGAGAGTTCTTGATGTCTTTGGTCGGTACGGTCATCTTCCCGGACCCGTCCGACTCGGGCGGCAATGAGGTGAATCCGGTCTTCCTGCCGCGCATCGGTAGCCTCACGGTGCAGGACCTGGTCGGCAATGATCCTTCGTCGAATACCGGCAATACGATCCAGGTGTACGTCTGCGACGAGAACACCAAATGCCTGAACCCGTCGGTGCAGGAGATCGGCTACACCCCTTTCCGTGCGCTCGTTCAGCAGAAGCTGCAGGTGATCACGGATGCGATCGCAGCCCGCTCGCCAATGCCCAACCCGGACGACACGTTCCGCTTCCTGAGCATGACGGACCTGCCGGTCTACAAGATGATTGCGGTCGGCACGCGGCTGAACAACTCGACGCTTGCCGATCAGCTGATGAGCACCTACCAATCGTTGATCGCAGCCAAGTACGCCGAGGCGTATATCCACGGATCTGCTGAAGACCTTCGGCGTGCGATCGCGCGCTACGGCACGGTGAAATCCAGCACGTCGCTGCTGGACCAGGCCACGAAGCTCAACACCAATATCGACACGGTCGAAGCGGAAGCACGCAGTGTCGTGATGCAGGCGTTTAGCCAGACATCGAATGCATGGCAACTGGTCGAGCAGCTCCAGTCGATCGAGCGTGCCGTGCACGCCAATGTCTCGTCGTCGCTGCGTAACTCGCTCGCGTTCGGCCAGACCTTGAATGGTGGGGGCACGCAATGAACATGGAGATAGACACCTACGGCAACGTCGATACCTTGTACTACGTGATGCAAGGCATCGCGTCGTTCATGGGCAGCGGCACGTGGACGGGCCTCATTCGCTACACGTTGCTGAGCGGTGTGGTGATCTGGACGATCGTGGCGATCGGTCGGAAGGGTTACGAGATTTTCCGATGGTTCATCGGCGCGCTCCTGATGACGCAGCTGCTGTTACTTCCCGTGGAGAACGTGTTCATCACCGACGTGAACAATGTGCAGCCGACCCGGGAGGTGGATCACGTCCCGGTCTACCTGGCGGCGGTCGCACAGAGCTTCACGCTGATTTCCCGCGTGCTGACACAGTCCTACGAGACGGTGTTCGGCGTACCGGATACGCTCACCTTGAAGAAGGGAGACGTTGGATTTGGCATTTCGGTGCTGCAAAAGGTCGATAGGGCCGAGATCACCGATCCGGGTCTGCATGCCGATCTGATCCAGTTCTTCAAGGAATGCACGGTCTACGACATTCAAGACGGCGCGATCGATCCGAAGACCATCATGAGCGGGACGGACCCGTTTAATACCGTGTTCACGTCTACCAGCCCGGCGCGGTACGTCACCACGAACACCCTCACCGCGAACCCGACGACGGACACGTGTTCGGCTATTGGCACGTTGCTGCTGATGCGCGTGCAGGACGCGGAACAAGCAGCCGAGCAGATGTACGGCAGCGAAATGTATCCGGAGATCTCCAATCCCACCATGGCGAAGGCGGAATTCGTCAACGCGATTGGTGATTCGTACGGCTTCATCCTTCAGTCGTCGCAGAACGCGTCGTCGGCGCTGCGTCAGGCGATGTTCAACAACGTGTGGCGCCAGGCAGGTGCCGAGCTGCCCGCGATGCTGAATGATCCCGCACGCGTCGCCGAGGTTAATGCGCTGATGAGTTCGGCGCAGGCGGCTGTCGCCACGAACGGTTCACTGTCCAGCATGGCAATCCTGGCGAAGAACACGCTGCCGACCGTTCGGAACTACGCCGAGGCGATCATCTACGCGGTCTTCCCGCTCGTTCTGGTGCTGTGTCTGATCAGCGGCGCGGATGCGGCGAAGCGAATTCTCGCGATGTACGCGAAATCGGTGGCGTGGATATCGATTTGGCCGTTGCTCTTTGCCGTGATCAATGGGCTATCGATGATCCACCTCAGCCATGTGATGCGCTCGATGTCGCTGCAGGCCGGCGTGCCGTTCGGGATGTCGGCGAAGTTCGGCTCGACGTTGCTCGACGAGCAGGCGCTGCTTGGATACATGGTGATCATTACCCCGCCACTGGCGTGGATGCTGATCAACTTTGCATCGACGGGTGTCGTCGGCGCCTTCTCTCAACTTAGCAGCGTGCTGACCGGCCCGGCGCAGCAAATCGGCGGCCAACAGGCGCAAGGTGACGAAAACATTGGCAATGTCCATATGGATTCGTCGTCGATCGACAACGCTTCGCGCAACGTGACGTCGGCCAACAAGTACGACAGCACGGTGCAGTCGCGCACCGGCTCGATGAACGTCGATACCGGGACTGGATCGGCCTTCACGAATTTCGCGAATGGGCTCATCGCACGAACCGACTATCAGAACAATCTGGGCGTGTCGGCTAGCTCGCAGGATTCGTTCGAGCGGTCGCTCGGCACCGATTCGTCGACGGGCGTCGCCGCAAACCGAACCAACTCCACGTTCTCGGGCCGCGAGCAGCTCGCGTCGAGCACGAACAGCGTCACGAATAGCCAAGAGCGCGGCAACACGCAACGTGCGTCGGATGATTCCAGCTCGGGAACGCGTGGGTCGTCTACCCAATCTGGTGAGCGGCGAACCGCGCATGATCAGCAGTACGCGATAGATCAGTCGCACTCTGTCGACGGAGTAACGTCGGCGGGTGCCAAAGGGTCGATCATGCTTGGAGGCGGCTTTTCCAAGTCGTTTGGTGACGATGGGTCGCCGGCCGGCAACGCAGGCGGTGGAGCGGGCGGCTCGTCTGGTGGTAACGGGCGTGGGACTTCTGGAAGTGGCCGGCCGGGCGCAAGTAATCCGGCTGTGAACTCGCCGTTGTTCAACCAGGCGGAGGAAGACAAGCTTGCAGGAAAAGCACAGTCACTTGGTAAATCGCCGCAGGAAGTGCAGGCGATTCGAGATGCCTATCGCTCGAAGGTGCGTGCTGCCGACTATGCAAATGGAGGAGGTACAGGAAAGGGGCAGTCGAGTCTGAAGCTCGGTCTCGATCTCTCTGGTGAAGGTGGATATACCAAGTCATGGCGAAATTCGGACGCACAAAAATTTGTCGATCAATACAGTAGTTTGGGTGCGTACACCGAAAGCGATCAGGTCAGCCACGAAGGGACGCAGATGCACAGCGACTCCACCGGGATGGATTCGGGCCAGCATGTTCGTCGGGACCACACTGCGTCACTGACGGACCAGGTTTCTTCTGGCTCACGTGTTGCGGCGGATCTGTCCCGAAGCGCAGATGTGCGTCAGCGTGGATCGACGCAAACGGTTTACCGCGTCGATACCTCGACCAACCTGATGACGCCGGAGAACCTGCAGGCGGTCGCAGCGCGAAACGGCATGCGGTATAGCCAGTTGATGACCCTGCCCACGCCGGAGATTGCACGGCTCGTCGCCGAAGACGGACAGATGCGTGAGCTCGTCGTACGCAATTCCACATTGCCGACCACGGCGCGCGACGGATCTGCTCTGCCCGCGAGCGGGGCCGATGTGGTTCGCCAGAACCAACGCAATCAGGCCGGTGTTGGCGCAAGCGCGCCCACCGCGTTTCAGCGTTTTGCGGGCGCTGTTGGCCCCGCGGACACGACACCCCTCGATATTGCGACGCTGATGCCCCAAGTCGTAACCGACGCGCAACAGCGGGTAGACGCCACGCGACAACGGGTCACAAACGAGTCCGCCGCGCCGATCAAACAGGTACACGATCACGTCGATCCTTCCGGGAACAACAAGCCACTCATGACGTCCGAGCGGGCACCAGGCCGCGCGCTTTCACCTGCGCCGACGTCGGCGCCAGCGTCTGACGACACGGCGCCCCTCACGGCGTGGAGAAATTCGATTCAGCCGTTCGCACCGGCTGGTGCAGCAGCATCCCCCACAGTAGTTGAAAAGTTCCTGAACCCGAATGCGACGGGAAATGGACCGACGTTGGAAGCCGCTCGCGGGGCGGGTATTGGCACGTCCTCCTCTGGCTCGCAACCGCGCCTGTCAGAGTCTGATTTCAGGATCGTGGCTTTGCCGGCGGGCAACGACCAGCTGCCTGATGGGCAAGGTGGCAGTCAGGCTGGCGGTGCTTTTGGCCGAGCCACGACGGCCTCGCCTGCAATGCGACCGACTCCTGCGACGTCCGTGAAGCGCGGCGACGGCGAGGCTATCTCGGCGCCGACGAACACAACTAGTCTGACCGGCGCCGGCACTCACAAAGCGACCCCTGTACCCGGTGAGGCGCCGGTAGTTTCGCGACCGGTATCAGCTCCCACCACCACGGTCGATGCTGGCGCGGAGCATGGGGGCGTGGCGCGTCCGATTGACTCGAATCGTGAGCAGCGGTCGGCTGGCGCTGGGACGCCCACTGCTGCCTCGCCGACCGCCATGATTAACCGAAGTGGCGGCCTCCCTTCGTCGGCTGCGGCGAATACCAACAGTCAGCGCGGGGCTGCAGGCGACAAAGCTCGCTCGGTCGCGGCCGCACCAGGCGCAATCGTGCAACCAGGTTCTGTCTCCCCTATTTCGACGACCCAAGCGGCTTCGAAGCAAGACGGAGCGGCCCGCCCCACTGTTGCGAGTCGAATCCCGCCAGTTGCGGGTTCCACCAGGTCAGTGACTGCTGCGCCGACCGCTTCCATCGAGCGTAGCGGCGGCGTTTCGGAGATGGTGCCGACAACCGGGACGGGACGCAGCGGTGCACGGATTGACAACGCGAAATCTGATCGCGCTGGGCCGAGTACGTCCACCCCCGCACGGCCAGCCGCCCCAGGGAGTTCGACGGTCGCATCAGCAATTGCAGGCGGCAGGGATTCGAGGGCGGATGGTGGCAACAGCCCGAGCGTTGTACCGCAAGGTGCGGGGGGGCAAGGCAACGCGAAGTTCGACCACGTACCGGTCAGCCAGTTGCCAGCAGTTGGAGGCGCGATGCCCGTTGCTCCCTCGCAGTACGTCGAACCATCGAACGCTGGGGCGGCATCGGCAAATGCAGCACGGGGCGAATCGGAGGTAAGCGGGCCGGCAACTTCGCCAAGTGCTCTTGCGTCGTTGAATCGGCCTGAGCGCGGGGTTGGGGAGGACGGACGTGTGGTGAAGGCGATTCCAAGTACGGATGCGGAAGGCATTAACCCCACTGACCAATGAAAAGGGGGCTTGCAGCCCCCGGAAGCTAAATCATTAATCAATGACGCCAATCGCTATGACTCATCTGATTTCGTTGGTCTCTCCAGAACCAATCGTTACAAAGATCGCTGCTTGTATTGTCGCTCGAACTAGCCTTGTTCCAGCCGTCACCGTAGTGCCCGTCAGTCATGACGAGATGGCCAAGCTTGACTGCAATGGCCAACTGGGCGAACACGCCGAAGATGCAGGAAAGGAGCGCGCCGAATGCCAAAATGGCAAAAGGCAGCTGCATTCCCGTAATGACGATGGCTGCAATCAGCAATGTAATCAGGTAGCTCCACATGATTTTTCGGTAAGCGGTCCGGCCACTTCGCGACGCAATGAACGATGTGAAAACCGAGAAAATAATTGCGGCCAATACGGCCATGAAATTCGCAAGCACATAATCCATGATGAGCGTCCCCGTACGCAATTAATGTTGACGTTACGCCTTATTTGGCGTAGTGGCAAGTTAATCGTTAATGACGTAATTCGCCGCGGCGTTAATTCGTTTACGTCTCGTATTTGCGTGATATCGACGGTGAGTCGAGTTCGCGCTGTGGCGCTCACCATTCCCGCTCTGCTTCTCGCCGCCTGCGCGGCGCCGCACACCGGTGACAGCTGCCCCGGACCCTATGCCGCTGCGGGCCAGACCTCCCACGTCGGGAGGCCTGTATGAAATTCCTTCTCTGCCTGGCGGTCGTCGCCGGTGTCGGCTATTACGTGCTGCACGACGGCTCGACGCCAGATTTGGGCAGTCTGCCGTCGTCGGTTGGTCATTTTGCGAGCGGCCTGAAGCATCCGGCGGAAAGCTCCGCACATTCGGAAAGCTCTGGCTTCGCCGACCGCGCCTCGGTGCAATTCGCCACCTCGCCCGATGGCCAGGCCGAGGCGCTCGTGCTGAGCGTGATCGACAGCGCGCAGTCGGAGCTCGACGTCGCCGCATACGAGCTCACCAATCGCCGGATCGTCACCCACCTCATTGAGCGCGCCCACGCAGGCGTGCAGGTCCGCGTCGTCCTCGACCGCTCCCAGCTCGACGGCCGCGGCTCGAAGCTCGCCGATCTCGTGGCCGCTGGCATCCCGGTGCGCATCGACATGGCCGTGCCGCTTATGCACGACAAGTTCATCGTCGCCGATGGGGATACGACGCAGACCGGGTCGATGAACTACACGCAGGCCGGCGCGTACCACAACGCCGAAAACGTCCTCGTCATCTGGCACCACGCGACGGTTGCCGCCGCAGTGCGCACTGCCTGGATGCGGCTCTGGAACGAATCCAAACCATTCCCGGCTGTTTGATCCGGGACGTACGCACGCATGCCCACTTTTTCACAGGAGAACACGATGCCTCACGTCGATTACGAAGTCGCCTGCCAAACGATCGGCCAACTGATCGCCCACCAGGTCACGGTCATCGCGGAAGAAGAGTCGCGCAGCCAGCCGGATGTTGCGCGCGTGGCTACCGCGGATGCTGAACGCAAGGTGCTGGTCGCCGCGCGCGACGCTCTGCAGCCGGACGACGACGTCGCGATTGCACATGCGCTGGCCGAGTACGGCCCGCGCGCCCGGCAGCTGAACGCCGATCGCGCCTGATACCGGAGCCCATCATGGACACAATTCCGGATGTCGTGATGCAACGCGCGTATGCGCGCGTGGAGCGGGAGGCAATCGAGGGCAGCCGCGAGCAGGCCGAACCGAAGGCGATCCTCATCGGTGGCCAGCCTGGTGCCGGTAAGACAGCCCTCGCGCGCCAGGCGATGGGGGAGCTCAAAGAACGTGGCGGTGCCGTGTTGATTGATGCGGACCGTATGAGAGAGAACCTCCCGCAGTACAGCCGGCTTCTTCGCGACGATCCGCAACACGCCGCAGACCTGACGCATGTCGACGCCGGTCGCTGGGCGGGCCGGTTGACCACGGCTGCATCCGAAGCACGCCGCGATCTTGTGGTCGACGGCACGATGCGCAATCCCGAGAGCCTTCGCAATCTCGCGCGGCGGCTCAACGAGCGCGGCTACACGCTGGAGGTTCGAGGCGTGGCCATGCCAGCCGAAGTGTCGCTTACGCGCGCGCAAATGCGAACCGAGCGGGAGATCGCCACGATGGGTGTTGGGCGCGTGGTCAATCCCGAGCAGCATGATCAGGCGTATGCCGGCATGGTGGAAACCGTCGCGTTGCTCGAGCGCGAGAAGGCGGTGGATCGAATCCTGGTCGTCGATCGGCACCACCGCGAGGTGTACCGCAACGAATTGCATCAGGGCGAGTGGCGGGAGCCGCAGGCCGCCGCGGCGTCGATCGTACGTGAGCGCGAGCGTCCGATGACGCACGACGAGCTCACCAATCACGTTCGAATGCTCGATGACATCCAGGAGGCGCGTACCTTGCGCGGCGCACCCGCCCCGGAGATCGCCGACATCGTGCAGCGTCGCGAACACGCGCTGGCAATCCAGCACGGTACTGCGCAAGTACTGACCCCTCGAGCGCCCGGCGAGGATAGCTCGTCGCCGGAACCTGGCTTGCGCGACATCCTCCGTTCGATGACGCGCGACGTGCCGAACCTCGGGGGGCACTATTCCGATCCGGTCGCCGCGGAAATCGCTGCGTCCAGGCACCTGCCGGCGCTCGAGGCCAAGTTGCGCGAACTCGGAATGTCCCGCCTGACGCCGCTGGATGCCGGCGCGTCGTCTGTGGTACTGGCGGCCGACGACAAACACGTGGTGAGGCTCGGTACCGGTGATCTTGCTGTTCGACCGAAGAATCCCGAAGTCCTGCAGCCGGTTGCGAGCGGCACGGAAGGAAATCTGCGATACGAGGTTATGCCCCGCGCGGATATGCGTGGCATTACACCCGCCGATGTCGAGCGCACGGCCGAAGCACTTCGGCAGCGCGGGTATCACTGGGGTGATCAGGGTGTCGACAATGTGGGCGTCGTGGATGGTCGTGTCGTCGTCGTGGATCCGGGCGGCATCGAACCGGCGCGCGAGCGGCAAGCGCTGGCACCTACGCACCAACCCGAGCAGGCAAAGTCGGAGGTCGAAGTCGACACGGTGCGGGCGCCGCGCCGGCACGTCGTCGACCACGCTCGCGACGCCGAGCGCGGCCGCGCCTTCGACACGCTGGGTCGGGATCAAGCGCTTGCCCTCTTCCCCGAGCTCGACGCCGCTTACCAGCATCTCGAAACGCGGACCTCGATCAGCACGGTCCCGCACAGCGAAATCGAGCGCGCCAACCTGTCCGAGCAGATTCACCGCGGCCAGTTGCCCGAGGGCGAGGTGCCGGACGACGTCTCTCGCCGGGCGATCGGCCTGGCCGGCGATCACCACAACCTGATCCTGCGCGACGCGCAGCAGCTGGAACGCCATTACCGCGGCGAGGTGCTGGCCAACTCGACGCACCACTCGCTGGTCAAGATCGGTCAGACCGTCGGCATCGTCTATCCGCGCGATCGCTTGTCCCGCGACGTCGAGGTGGGCGAGCAGGTGGCGATTCAGTATTCGCCGGATAGCGCGCTGCACCAGGTCAAGGAGCGCGATCACGAGGCCGAGCGTGCGGATCGATCGTACGACCACCAGCATGCGATCGAGCGATAGGAGCTGCCATGTTCCCATTCAACCGCCCCAAACGTCTGCGACCGGTCCCGCATTTCACGCGGCTGTATCTCGCCGAGCGCCGCCATGTTCGCCGAAGGATGTGGACCAGCCCGCGGCTGCTTCGCATCGAAGCGGACTGGGCAACGCGCTACGTCGCGCAATGGCTCGCGTTCTGCTGGCTGGCGTGGGCGCCTTCGCTGTTCCTCTGGGGGCAGTTGATCGCGAACGGATTCCACCTGGATGACCCGATCGTCGTCGTGCCGCACTCGTCGCTAGCGAAGTACGCGCTCGCCGGCATCGTCGTCTCGCTGCTCTACGTCAGATGGCGACCGTACATCAGCTATGTCGAGCTGCAAGTGAGGCGCCACATGGACGACTGGTATCGCGCTGTATGTGAAGCCGAGCGATCCGGTCGACTGTATTAGCCGAACAACGAATCACCATTTTTTGACTGTTCATCACACTGCGAGGAAGACCATGAAATTCACGAAGAACACGCTCCTGATCGTCGCGCTGTCGGCCGCCACGTTGCTCGCTGGCTGCGCCACCACTGGTAACGAGCATCTCGAATCTGCCACCCAGGCGAGCGTTCAGTCGCAGATCCAGCAGGGCAAGAGCACGAAGCAGGAAGTTCAGGATGCCTTCGGTTCGCCGAACAAAACCACGTTCACCGATTCGGGACTGGAAATCTGGACCTACGAGCTGGCGCACGCCACGCCGCACGCGATCAACTTCGTGCCGATCGTCGGCGCGTTTGCGCACGGCGCCGACGTGCGCAAGAAGACTTTGACCGTGCTTTTCGACGACAGCGGTGTCGTCAAGAAATACACCTTTGCTGAAACGACGGATGTGGCCAAGGGAGGCATCGGCCAATAAGCGCCATCACTGAATTGATCCCCGGAAGTGTGTGTACCCATTTCGCACTTCCTTTGACGCCAGCCGGCTGGCCCGGCTGGTCTTTTTTTCCCGACATCACGTATCTGCGGAGGCACCAGCAATGAATCGACATCGCGCATCTTCCATCGAGCGCCGGCGAGCGGCCGCAGCGATCGCGTGGCCCGATGGCACGCTGATCCTCACCAATCCCGATCCTGCTGCGCAACGCACGCTGAAGCGACTCGGGATCGCTTTGGCGGCCGCGGCTTGCCTGTTCGCCATCACCGGCACCGACGGTCCCCTGCAAAAGTGGGGGCGTTCGCGCGACTACCTTGACATGCGCCCCGCGATGGAGTCTGCGATGAGGGACGGGAATCGCGCTGCAGGTACCTGGCTCGCCGTTCATTTCAATCGCGACTATCCGGGTTTGCTGCAGACGGAGGCCGACGCAGGTGAGCCGACTGCGATGTACCTGGTTGCCCGCATGCAACTGCAGAAACACGCTGACGCCAAGTCTGCCGCAGGTCATGCGTCGGCTGGAGTCGATCCGGATGGTGAGAGCGGAATGCGGCTCATGCGGCGCGCCGCAGCGGCAGGTAATCAGGACGCCCTGCGCTACGTGCTCACCCATTCTGACAAATGACCAGCACGATGCAATTCGACATGCACGCAGCGCGTAAAGGAGAACTTTGTATGCGCACACTCTCCCGTCGCCATTCAGCTCATCGCCGACATGTGCGGATCATGCTCGCCGTGCTGACGGTCGGCACCTGGATGCTGATAGCACCCATTGCTTCCCTGGATGCGCTCGGCTTCTGGAACAGCGCGGAACCCTTGTTCATCGCCACGATTTTTACGGCATTCCTTTTCTTACCGGCGGTACGTTTGACGTGTACCCAGCGCGGGTCATGGAGCGCGCTACGCCGTGCGCAGCGCGGGCTGCGTGATTTTGGCATGGGCGTCGCCCTGCTTTGCATGCTGGCGATGATCGTCATCGTCTGGAACTTTGATTCGCCGCCGGCAGCGCCGCGGGCAGCCATCGCCGAAACTGCATTCGACTTGTGTTTCGACGGGATGGTAGCAGGCGCAACGCTGTCCCTCTGGAGCTTATTGGTGCTGCCGATCTTGCATGGCCTGGTCCGTGCGGAATTGGCGTGGAAGAAGCGAGGTGCGCGATGACTAACCGAACTCGGGTTGTGCTTCGTTTCGCCGTGGCCTCGTCGCTGGCGTTGCTGGCTTGCATCCTGAGCACCCTGCTCGCACGTTCCGCACACGCCCAGGAATTTCTTTCTCCGGACCAAGCGTTTCGAGTTCGTATGACCGAAGAACGCGGCGCGGTCGTCCTCCACTTCGCGATCGCAGATGGTTATCGGCTCTACGGCGATCGCTTTCGGGTCGTGAGCGATGACGGCCGGGCACGGCTCGGCGCGATCCAGCGCGGCGCAGGCAGCTTCGTCACCGATCCGAGCGCGGGGCGTTCAGTGGAGGTGTTCGAGCACGAGGTGAGGTTGCGGGTGCCGGTCAACGCACACGACATGTTCGGCCTGATCGTGATCTATCAAGGCTGTGCAATCAACCAGATTTGCTACGCGCCAATGCAGCGGACGTTTCCCGTGATTGCCGCTGCGCTGTTGGGCCAGTCGGGGACCGCTCGATGACGGCCACGTTGTCTCGGTTTGCCCGGGCGGGCGAGGCGCGCGTCCAGTACGTCTATGCGGTCTGCACGACGGACGCCAGTTCGCCGGCGCGGTTCGGATACCTCCATGCCGCGCGGCAACACGCGATCGCGCTGGGCCGCGCTCGAGATGCATCGAAATCAGCTGAGCCGGATCGCCGGTGCTGCTGAAAAAACACCCCTCTGTTCCCGGAATCTTGGCGGAGGACAGGAACAGAGGGTTCCAGGCCCTGCGCGAACGCAGGTGTAACCGTCCCGTAGACCGGGATCTCGATGTTTAGCGGGGATTGTAATGAAAATCATGAAAAGACCCACACCAACCGGACTATCGATCGCGATCGCCGCCGCGCTCGCATCGACGTCCGGCGAAGCGCTTGCGCAGACTGCTGGCAACGGTTCGCTGGAAAACGGAAATGGCGCTGTCGCGGCTGGTGACTATTCCATTGCCTTCGGGACCGGAGTCAACTCTATCGGGCAGCGGTCGCTGACCTTTGGTTATGCGTCGACTGCGGTTGGATCCGATTCGATCGTAATCGGTACGTCCAGTACCGCGCAGACGAATGGTGTCGCGATCGGGAATGCGACAGTGTCCGGCACGAATGCAACTGCGATGGGACCGGCTGCCACCGCCGCAGGTATTGGATCCGTGGCCGTCGGTGCCGGCTCGTACGCTGGAGGCTCGGGCATAGCACTGGGAGCTGGAGCGTCCGCAGCCGACAACTACTCCATCGCGATCGGCCAGAGTTCTTACGCCAGTTCTGGGGACATCGCGGTCGGAATAGGCGCCACGGCGACCGCCGCAAATTCAGTGGCCATCGGTGCGAACAGCTACGATGGCGGCCGTCAAAACGTCGTAAGCATGGGCGCCCCCGGGCACACGCGCAGCGTCATCAATGTGACGGCAGGAACGCAGGCGACTGACGCTGCAAACGCGGGCCAACTGCCCGGCACGATCAGCGGCAATGTGGTGACGATGGGGAACGTGCTGGCACCGAACTCCGTTTCGGGGACGGTTACGGTGACGAACGTTGCTGCCGGCACGCTTTCGGCCTCGAGTACGGATGCCGTGAACGGTTCGCAGCTGTTCACGATGAATCAGGCTGTTGCCAATGCGACCAATTCGGTCACAAACATGACGAACGCCCTCAAGACGGGCACTGTCGGCCTCGTGATGCAGATCGGTGGGGCGCCAGGCGTCGGCGTGATCGCGATCGCTTCACAGACCGGCGGAACATCCGTCAATTTCACAGGCACGAGCGGTGCTCGCACGCTGTCCGGCGTCGCGGCGGGCACGGCGACGACCGATGCAGTCAACGTCGGGCAGCTCAACGCGGTTTCGGGTGCGGTGGCGAATAGCGTGCAATACGACACCGCCGGCCGCACATCAGTCACGTTCGGCGGAACCGCGCCCGCAGCGCCGGTCACGCTCACGAATGTGGCAGCCGGCACACTATCGGCCTCGAGCAGCGATGCGGTGAATGGCGCGCAGCTGTTCGCGACGAATCAGGCGCTGGCGGGCACGGCATCGATGGCGAATTCCCTGTCGACAGAAGTTTCCGGCAACACAGCCAGCATCACGAGCTTGTCGACTGGTGCGGCGTCCGCGCTCGCCTCCCTTTCAACAGGGCTGGCCGGCATCGACGGGACGGTCACGAGCCTGTCCACGAGCACGGCGGCAGGTTTTGCATCGCTGTCGACGTCGACCGCTCAAATGGTCGGAAGCCTGTCAACGAGCGCGGTTAGCGCAATCACCACACTGTCGACCAGTACCGCCCAGTCGGTCACGTCCTTGTCGACGGGCCTCACGAACAACACTGCCAGTATCGCGAACTTGTCGAGCAGTACAGCGGCAGGTTTCGGTTCGCTCTCGACCGGGCTGGCCGGCGTCGAGGTGAAGGTTGCGAGTGTGTCGACGACAACGGCTGCAGGCTTCGCGTCGCTGTCGACCGGTCTCGCGAACAACACGGTGGGGATCACGAACCTGTCGAGCAGCACTGCGTCAGGTTTCGGCTCGCTCTCAACCGGCATGGCCAGCATCGATGCGACGGTCGCGAGTTTGTCCACGAACACTGCTGCAGGCTTCACGTCGCTGTCGACCGGTCTCGCGAATAACTTGGCGAGTATCACGAACCTGTCGAGCAGCACTGCGTCAGGTCTCGGTTCGCTCTCAACCGGCCTGACCGGCATCGATGCGACGGTCGCGAGCTTGTCCACGAATACGGCGGCAGGCTTCACTTCGCTGTCGACGTCGACCGCTCAAACGATCACGAGCTTGTCCACGAGTACGGTCAGCGCGATCGCGACTATGTCGACCAGCACCAACCTGGCGATCGCCTCGCTGTCCACCACGACAAGCCGGTCGATCTCGTCTCTGTCGACCAGCGTTTCCGATCACGGTACGGCACTCTCGGCACTTCAGTCGGGTCTGGTGGCTGGGACTGTCGGGCTGGTTCAGCAAATTGGTGGCGCGCGCGCCGGCACGATCACGGTTGGGGCCGGCACCGGCGGCACTGCGCTGAACGTCGCTGGCACGGCCGGCGCGCGCCAGGTCAAGGGTGTGGCTGCGGGCACTGACGCCACAGACGCGGTCAACCTGCAGCAGTTGCAGGGTGTGGCCGCACAGACCGGCGCGATCGGCTCGAGCGCGGTCGCCTACGATGATGCGTCACATACGCGCGTGACCTTTGGTGCTGCAGGGGCGCCCGTCACTCTGGCCAACCTCGCTGACGGTGCCCTGAGCGCGAGCAGCACCGACGCCGTCACCGGTCGGCAGCTCTTCGCCGCCGAGCAGGCGACGAACGCCAACGCGGGCGCGCTCACGGCCCTCTCCACTTCGACGCAGGCCGCGACGATTTCGCTCTCGACGGGCGTCGCAAGTACCGTCGGCTCGATCGCGAGTCTCTCGACCAGTACCAATGCAACTCTTTCGTCCTTGTCGACAGGCATGTCTCAAGGTTTGGTATCACTTTCGACGGGCTTGTCTGCTATTGACGTCAGTGTATCGAGTCTTGCGTCCAGCTTGGCAACCGGGACAGTAGGACTGGTTCAGCAAACTGGTGGCGCCAGCACCGGCACAATCACAGTTGGCGCTGGCACCGGCGGCACCGTGCTGAACGTCGCTGGCACGGCCGGCGTGCGCCAGGTCAGGGGTGTGGCTGCCGGCACTGACGCCACCGATGCGGTCAACCTGCAGCAGCTGCAGAGCGTGGCCGCACAGACTGGCGCGATCGGCTCAAGCGCGGTCGCCTACGATGATGCGTCGCACACTCGCGTGACGTTTGGCGCAGCAGGCGCGCCCGTCACGTTGACCAACCTCGCAGATGGTGCCCTGAGCGCGAACAGCACCGACGCCGTCACCGGTCGGCAGCTCTACGCCGCCGAGCAGGCGACGAACGTCAACATGGGCGCTATCGCAGCCCTGTCCACATCGACACAGGTGGCTTCGTCGTCGTTGTCGACGGGAATCGCCAATAACGGCGTCTCGATCGCGAGCCTCTCGACCAGCACGAACGCATCTCTTTCGTTCCTGTCGACAGGCTTGTCGTCGACCAACGTCAGCGTGTCTGCCCTTGCGTCCGGCTTGGTAGCTGGCACCGTCGGGCTGGTTCAGCAAAGTGGCGGCGCCACCACCGGCACGCTCACGATCGGCGCCGGCACCGGTGGTACCGCGCTCGACGTCGCCGGCACTGCCGGGGCACGTCAGATCAAGGGCGTGGCCGCCGGTACGGACGCTACCGACGCAGTCAACCTGCAGCAGCTGCAGGGCGTGACGGCCGCCGTGGGCGCTGTCGGCGCCGGCGCTGTCTCCTACGACGACGCGACGCATTCGCATATCACGCTCGGCGGGCGCACTGCTGGATCGCCCGTTACGCTCACGAACGTCGCCGACGCCGCATTGACGGCTACCAGCACGGACGCCGTAGCCGGCCGGCAGCTCTACGACGCCAACCAGGCGATCAGCAGCAACACTGCTTCGATCGCAACGCTGTCGACGTCGACGGGCATCGCCGTGTCGTCGCTTTCGACCAGCGTGGCTGGGAGTGGCGCGACGCTTGCCGCGCTGCAATCGGGACTGGCGGCCGGCACGATCGGCCTGTTGCAGCAAACCGACGGCATGAGCACCGGCACGCTCACAATCGGCGCCAACACCGGCGGCACCACGCTCAACGTCGCCGGCACGGCGGGCCCGCGCCAGGTCAAGGGCGTGGCGGCCGGCACCGATGCCACGGATGCGGTCAATCTGCAGCAGCTGCAGGGCGTGGTGGCTCAGGCGGGGGCGATCGGCGCGAGCGCGGTCGCTTATGACGATGCGTCGCATACGCGGGTCACGTTCGGCGTGCCCGGTGCGCCCGTCACCCTTTCCAACGTCGCCGACGCCGCCTTGACGGCGAACAGCACCGATGCAGTCTCAGGACGCCAACTGTACGCAACGAATCAGAGCGTCTCGGCGTTGGCCGGCCAGCTCGCCACGGGCACCGTCGGACTCGTCCAACAACGGGGCGGGTCGAGTGTTGGCGTCATTACGATCGGTGCCGGAACCGCCGGTAGCACCATCGACGTCAGCGGCATCGCGGGCGCTCGGCGCGTTTCCGGCGTGGCAGCCGGTGTGAACGTTACCGATGCAGTCAACGTCGGCCAGCTGAATCAGGTTATCGGAACGGTCAATACGATCGCCGGCAACGCCTTGTCCTACGACGATCCCACCAAGCTGAACGTGACGCTCGGAGGTCTCGGCGCAGGCGCTGCCGTCACCATTCACAACCTTGCGCCCGGCGCACTTTCTGCGGCCAGCGCGGATGCGGTCAACGGTGGCCAGCTTTTCGCCACGAATGCAAACGTCGCTGCGAACACCAGCGCAATCAACGCGCTGTCCTCCCGGCTCGGCGCGATCCTGCCGTCAAGGTTGAGTCAGACCCCACCCGAGCCCGGCGAGGGCAGCCTCAAATATGCGGCCTTCAACAGCACCGGGGCCGGTTCTGTCGCAACCGGGACGGACGCGATGGCGATTGGCAGCAATGCGCTTGCCATCGGCGATCGCAGCGCCGCGATCGGTCTTGGCGCATCTACGTCTGGGGCCGGTTCGATCGCCATCGGCAGTACCTCCGCAGCCACAGGTGCCAATGCGGTGGCGCTGGGTGCCGGCTCGGTGGCCGACCGCGACGACTCGGTGTCGATCGGTAATGCCACGACGGGTGTGACGCGAACCCTGACCAACGTCTCGGCCGGCACGGCGCCGACCGATGCAATCAACGTCCAGCAGCTGAACGATTCGGTGACGAGTCTGAGCAATCGCATCGAACATGACCGGCGTGACGCCAATGGCGGTATCGCCGCGGCCGTAGCGATCGCCAGTCTGCCCCAGGCGCCGGCACCCGGAAAGAGCATGGTGGCCATCGGAGGGGGGACGTACGGCGGGCAGTCCGCGATGGCGCTCGGCATTTCAAGCTATGCCGGCCGCTGGATCCTCAAGGCGAACGGCTCGACCGATACGCGCGGCACCGTGGCCGCCGGCGTCGGCGCTGGCTTCGTTTGGTAATCAAGGAGATCTGCATGGATTCGAAACACCTCTCCCGACCGGACGTGGCGACTGCGGCTGGCCTTAGCAATCCCGAAGTGCCTGTCGCTTTCGCGCGCGCCTTGCAGGCCCGCGTCCACTACGCGATGGCGATCTGCTCCACCGACGAGCGATCCGCAGAGCACGACGAACTGCTGACGCGTGCGCGCTATGGGGCACGAGATCTTGGTCGAGATCTTGTCCTGGTCGGTGCCAACGATCTCGGCTGCCCGCTGTTGCTGGCCGACGTGCCGATGTTGTGCGACGCCTTTGCGCGCGAGGTCGGACTGACGCAGCTCGAACAAGCTGATTGGGACGCACTCGATCTGCCGACACCCGACGCCTTCGTGCAAGCGTTGACTGTGGGTCAATCGGTCGACGCCAACGGCCACTTGTTCGAATTCGTCAGCGGCGATGGCCTTTGGTGCACGAACCCCTATGGACGTGACGCCTATTTCGGCAATGCCATTCCGTCGATCAGCTACGCCCGAGAGCTGTTCAGCGCGATCGCGCTCGGGACAGTCTTCAGCGATTCGCAGGCCGACTGCGACTACGACTGACCTACTCCTATCACCATACCCGGAGCTACCCCATGACCGATCAGGTATTCCGAAGTGGCAAGCCCGTGACCGCCCGCAGCATCGTGTCGGCAGCGATCGCGGGTGACATGACGGCCGATGAGGCCGTCGAGCTCGTGCAACTGCTGATCGAGGCTCGCGCGCGCGGCCTCGACGTCCACGAAGCCGTACCCCGCCGTGCGAACGCGTCCTCGCGTGGCTCGGTCAAGCGGTCGACCGCCGTTTAAACCAGGAGATTCGCCATGCAGCGCTTTGAATTGGACGGGCAGGAATACGACGCGGCCAGCAACAGCTTTTTGGCTAAACTGCCGGCCGCGCACGAGGCGAAGACACGCCCACTGTGCCTTTGCATGGCCCCGCCGATCGCAATGTACATCGCGCGCTTCGAGGGGCGATACCAGGTGAAGCGTATGCCCGGTACGGGCGCCAAGCACAAGATGGGGTGCGACTCGTACGAGATGCCACCGGGTCTGAGCGGCTACGGCGATGTCGACGGCACGGCCATCGTCGAGGATGCTGAGTCCGGCGAAGTGACGCTCAAGTTCGGTTTCGCATTGGCGAAGGGCGCGCCGCGCGAGATGCCGGAGCAGTCGGATAGCGAATCCGACAGCATCAAGGCCGACGGCAAGAAGCTGACCCTGCGCGGCCTGTTGCACTACCTCTGGGAACAGGCCGGCCTGAATCGCTGGTCGCCGGCCATGGCCGGTAAGCGGAACTGGTCGGTGGTGCGCAAATACCTGCTGTTGGCGGCCGCCGGCAAGAACGCGAAGAAGATGAGTCTCGAAGACATGCTGTACGTCCCCGAGATGTTCGTCGGCGACCAGAAAGACCTGATCGCCCAGCGCCGCACCGAGCATCTCGCCAGGATCTCGGTCTCCGAGTCGGGGAAGCCGCACTTCGTGCTGGTGATCGGTGAGCTCAAGGAAATCGCGACCGCTCGCTTTGGGTTCAAGCTGGTCATCAAGCATCTGCCCGACTATGGCCTGATGATCGACGAGAAGACTAGGAAGCGGATCGCTAAGGTCTTCGCCGCGGAGCTCGAGATCTGGGCGGCCACGGAAGGCACGCACCTCATGGTCATCGCGACCGCGAGCCTGTCAGTGGCGGGCATCGCCACCGTGCAGGAGGTGTCGATGATGTTGACCACCGATTCGTGGATCCCGTTCGAATCGCTCGCAGATAACACGTTGCTGAAGGCGTTGGCGAAGCGCCGATACCAAAAATGCCTTCGCTACAACCAGACGGCGAGGCACCCGATCGCCACCGCCTTGCTGACCGATGCCGAGCGCGGCACGGCGCTCTACGTCGTGCCGGGCGACGCCTCGTCCGGCTACCAGGCCGAACTGGAACTGCTTATCGCCGAGGCGGAGCTGGATGCGTGGATCTGGCGGCCCGCAATGGAGGCGATGCCCCCACTTCCGCTGACCGCATTTGATTCAGCGCGCAAGGCTGCAAGCCGCCTGCCGGCGCCGGAACCAACAACCCCATTCGCTTCGTTATCGGCGCCAGATGCCTCGACGGTACGGAAGTCGGGAAAGCGCCCGCAGACGGCTTCTCCGGCCCCTGCGACGGTGCCGGATTCTGCACCGCTCTTTGACGAGCCGCCGATCGCCGACGAACCACCGCCCATGCTCGACGACGAACCGCCGTACGTCGACCAGGACCGGCCTGCAAACTGGTTGTGAACGCAACAAATCGTTGGGCGTATGTGCCTTCGAGCTGCGCATTTCCGCTGGACTGGAAGCAATTGTTGGGGAATGTTGTGTATAGCTTACTACTAGGGAGGAGAGGATAGAGAGGCCGAAAAAAAACGCCCCGAGTGCAATCGGGGCGTGACCAAGATGACGTACGACAGTGACCTTCAGAGCCGCAGACATCACAAGAATGAACTCGGATTTTAGAACAGAAGCAGACACTGTCAAGAGTCATCTATGTGACCAATAATCAACGAATCAGCACATCAGATGAACGAACAGAACAAGAATGGCCGCATTGCGAGTGAGACCTTGAAAGTATCAGATGCGTCGGCGCTGCGCCGCTCCGTGACGGCGGCCGCCGACCACACGGATATCCAGAGTTGGAGAGAGTTGGGCACGGACTGAGCCCGCTCATGACGCACCCGATTCCCGGTACGTCGCCGATCCTGGCGAACACACCGCTGAATCCGACCTACTCGGCCGCCAGCGAAGACTGGATGGCTGCAGCCACGCTCGTGCGCACCCGGAGCGCGGCGCTGCCCGAGCGCGTCTGGCCGGCCGACATCCCCAGCCCGGCACCGGCTAACAGCCCCCGCCTGCTGCGCGAGCTGAAGCTGCGCCTCGGGCGCTATCTCGACACACCGCAGGCCTGGTTGCCTGCCCTGAACGCGGCCAATGGTAGCCGTCGTCAGCAGCGGAGCGAACGCCGCATTGCGTGTGTGCAGCTGGTGCGCGCGCTAATCAAATTCTGTGACGTCTCGACGTTGCGCATCGCCGTGCCGGCCCAGACCGGCTGGGTGGATTTCACATTGCCATACCTGGCCGAGCAGGCGGGCCTCTCCGTGCGCCGTGCCGAGCGCGCGCTGCGCGACCTCGTGACGGCGCGCCTGGTGAAGAGCCGGCCGCAGTGCGAGGTCGAGATCGGTGACGAAGGGCCCCGCTATCGCGGGTTGGCCGCGATTCGGTACGTCACGCCCGCGCTGTTCGAGCAATTCGGCCTGGGTAAGTGGTTGCGGCACGAGCGCACGCGTGCTCATTTGCGCGCGCAACGTCGGCGTGACGCCGCCCGCAAACTCGAGCGGAAAGTCGGCGCCGGCGCTGGCCAGCTGCTCACGCAGCTCACCGACAAGCTCGCGGCCGCCCAGGTCAAGGCCGCAGCTTGGGGCACGCTCTCCGAGGGTGATCGCCGTGCCGAGCTCGAGCGCGCGGTCATGATCCGCGCCGGCGAACTTAAAGCTACCTATCCGGGCTGGGATCGCGACCGGTGTTTCCGGGTCGCGCGTAACCAGCTCGCCCCACCCGCCTAGCAGGCGTTTTCCGCTTCCCTTCCCTTTCCATCGCTACCGCGAGGAAGGCGGTCGCATGGATTCTGGACGGTGCCGTCTGTTGTCAGCATTTTGTGACCAATTGGCGGGTTTGCAGCCCTGAGTCTCTTGAGGTGTCGCTGCGCCGCCAGCCACAGCTGTGAATAAGTGCATTTAACTGTCGGGACGGTTTGCCTTTAAGTGTCGGGACTTAGTCAGAACCTATCTCTACCTACACCCCATATCGACCCGCGGCAAGCCGCGGCGTCACGCGGGCCCTGCCCGCTTGCAAGGGAAACCCCGTCGGCCAGCACGGATGTATGCCCTACAACGACAATGGCAGTGTGCATCACTCGACTGGTGGGCGTGGGCGCAGAAAGACCCGCGGGAATTCACACGAAGAAAACCAGCTTTGCAGGAGGGGGCATTCCAAATATGCAACTAACAGTCAATCGCCTACCACCCTTCGACAACAGCCTCTGCCACTTCATGCCACCGGTCTACAGAAACCGGGCGGTCCACGACGTCAGGCATCGCCAGCGAATTTCGTCCGCCTGGCGCAATGCCGCGATACCCTATCGAAAGGTCTACGTTTATGGGAGACGACGATGTGCGTATTTCGGCAAAGATCCAAGCCAATTACCGCGAGTACGTACGGCTCTACGACGGGTGGCGCTTTGGCTGGCGGCGGCGGCCGTACCCGATCGGGATCTGCTGCGCGGTACCGAACGCGACGACGCGGTGCCGGCGCTGCCGCTGGCCTCCGAGGGAACCGAGATCGTGACCGACTATCGTGCGATGGGATTCACGCTCGGCCGGCACCCGCTGGCACGACTGCGTGATCGCCTGACGCTCGATCGCCTCCAGCCAGCCGACCAGTTGGCGACGCTGCGCAGCGGGCAACTCGCCCGCGCATGCGGACTGGTCACGGTGAGGCAGCGTCCGGGCACGGCCAACGGCGTGCTGTTCATGACGCTCGAGGACGAGACTGGCCAGGTGAACGTGATTCTCTGGCCGCAACTGCTGGAAACGTATCGGAAGGAGGCGCTCGGCGCGGCATTGCTCGCCGTCTACGGCGTGTGGCAAGCCGAGGGCAAGGTGCGGCACCTGATTGCGCGCAAGCTCGTCGACCGGACTGAGCTACTCGGGGCGCTGCCGACGTCAGCGCGCGAGTTCTGCTAGCAATGCGCCAGCGAGGTGAAACTAGCCGGACAATTAAGCGAGCGTCTCGCCGATCCTACCTGCGAGCCAAGCAGTGAACGCCGTTTTCTCGAGAACGTTCTTAAACACCCCGTCAGCCTCGACATATGACCCGACCGCCCCTCCGGATGCGGCGTACTGACGCACGAACTCGCTCCGCTCGCTCTCTGACAGGCCACGAATCGCGGTTGCGATCAGCTTCGACCTTGCATCGGCCGCCGCCTCCGCTTCGTCGATCACGGCCTTCTGCGCCCGCCGCGCGGATTCCTCAATAACCTCTACTGTCTCGATGTCCCCCCCTCCTTCGAATACCGTGCGCGCGTATCCGCCGGCGTTCTTTTTGATCTTCTTGTTCCGAATTTGCTGCTCAACATACTGAGCCGTCCTGGTCGCCCGATCTGGATCATGCTGAATCCAGTCGACGGCGAGTCGGCCCGAAATGCCAAGCTTCACGAGTCGACGATATGTCTCCGAATCGCGGATCGCTGCTTGCTCCTCGCTATCACTCTCGTCGTACATCGATCTCTGGGGATTGTCCTCGACCAGGAAACGGATTTTGGCAACGCGACGATTCTGTCGTTCGTACTCGGGTGTGATGAGGATGTTCGATACCGTGTTCACTTCCTTCACGGCCTTTTTGATCACTTCCGAATTGAAGTGCTTGAATTCATCGTACGTTGACGCTTCAGCGCCGAGAAGCTTTCGCCAAATATCGACTGATATCCAACCTGTCGACCCTGTGCGTTTGAATCGCAAGCAGTTCTCGTAGAGAGCGAGGGCATACGCGCCACTGAACTGCTTCTGGACGTTGATGTTGATGAGCAGGTAGATCTCAGGATTTGCGAGTTTGTTCGCAAGTGTGCTGCTGTACTCGTATGTGACGATCCCATTCCGAATGTTTGCCGAGCTCAGGAGCGTTGTAACGCCCCACTCCTCATCTCCTGCCGCGTGCAAGATATCGAACTCGATCGGAGTGGTGGAGATCTTCTTGAGAGCCTCTTTGAGTGCGGTCGTATTCTTGCTGTCGAACCCAAGCATCTCGCTCATGATCCCAACGGGAATCTCATGCACTGACTTCTTCAGCAAATTGTCGTAGGCGTTCAGCAAAAGGACATTCGACAACTTCCGCCCTAGCAATCCAAGGTCACCTCCGACATGCACCGTACCGACGTGCTTGCGAAGCTCGCTCGACGGCACACTGGCAATCATTGCACTACCGGATTTTTGTTTTGCTACCGCCATACGGTCCTCATAGTTTGAGGAGCATTCTAGGTCGCAAAAGTCATGTTCGCAAGTCATCAAGGATGACCTTTAAACATCCCCCACAAACCACGACCTTTCCATCGCCCCACAAACCATGACCTTTCGAGGCGCACTGACTGCGCGCCCCATAGACCATGACCTTTCGTTGATGACGATTGTCTCCCCATAGACCATGACCTTTGCTTGCCGCGAAATCTTGGCGACCTACAGGTACACCCCATAAACCCCGACCTTTCGCCCTTTCCCCTGTCACCACCGATCGTGACCTGTCATGCCGCCGGGCCAACGAGATGCATCGAGGCCCCCATAAACCATGACTTTTAAGCCTCGAGCCCATCGACGTACCGGGCGACGCCCGCCCGAACTACGCGCCGCAGCACTCGCGACTGCATCGTATATCTCCATTCCCCATAAACCACGACCTCTCGGACAAGGAATCTAGCCATGGAGGAACCTCCCCATAAACCATGACCTTCAGGGACCGAAGCCGGACAGACGGCGCCCCACAAAGGATGACCTTTCCGATGAGACTAGGTATTTTCGTTTTATTTCATGGACTTACAAGGAAGTGTATACTTACTCACGGTTCGCTTGCCCCCCACAAACCATGACCTTTAAGCCTCGACAAGCAGGTGTTGCCGTCGTACCCGGCGTACACGCCCCACAAATAACGACCTTACACCCCACAAAGTACGACCAGTCATTGACTTCCCTCGCGTGACTTCTATAAAAACTGCTTTTTAATCAATAAGTTGCGACATGCTCTTAAGACAAGATCGCGATGCCCCACAAAACATGACCTCACCCCATAAAGCATGACCCTTGCCCCCCATAAACCCTGACTTTTCGCCCCATAAAGGATGACCGATCCTCCCCAAAACCCTTACTGCATAAGGCTCTTGCGAGCCTAAAGGTTTTAAAGGGGTTGTCTTTTAAAGGCACCCACAGGTGTTGTTCCACTGTGAGATTGCCTCACCCATCGACCCTGGGACGCACCGCCCACCAGAGACAGAGACGGAAACAGAAACGTCCACCGCCGGCATCAGCCAGCGGTAGCCGCGCCTACGCTATTCTTTCGGAAACAACGCCAAGATCTTTTCGCTGATTTCCATCGCGACGTCTGGCGCTAAGCCCTTCAGCTTCAACTCGATCCGTCCATCCTCTTCAAACGATTTGAACTCGCCCTTCGCTCCACGGAAGGTTAACTGTTCGCGAGTCGACCGAGGCCGCTTCACGGTCCCTTTCGCAGCCGCTTTACGTCGAGCCGCAACATCGCGGTAGCCCATGCCACTTTTTGCGGCTTCAGAGATCAGGGCCAACGTCTCTTCCTCGCCCTTTACTTCCCAGAATTCTCGAATTGCGTTCAGCATTTTGAGAGACAGGAGCTCCGGATACTCAGCGACAGCGTGAACGACCTTGTTCGGCAATTGAGCGAGCGACATGGTCCGACTCACATGGTCTTCACCAAGGTTTAGGGCCTTGGCCAGGGCGGCCTGCGTCGGATAAATCTTCTTTCCAATCAATTCCTTCCATTTGATTGCATCATCCAACGGGCTTTGATCTCGACGCTCTACGTTCGCGGCGCGGGCTTCCTCATACAGCTCCCGGTCGCTCGCTGGCTTTGGACGAATTTCGAGCCGCAGCGTTGACAGCCCTGCTGCACGGGCCCCTCGAAGGCGAGTCTCGCCCTCAATGAGCACGACCTCTCCCTCCCCATTGGCGTACCCGATTGCCGACATACCCTGTCCCCGAGCCACCAGCGAAGCAGCCATCTCAGAGACGGCAGAAGCCGTATAAACGACTCTCGGATTGAACGGATTTGATCTAATTTTCCCGATCGGAACGTCATAGACCTGGCCAACCTCATATTTGACCGGATCTTGGCTCGAGCCAACCTCCCGCGCATTGGGCTGCTCAGTATTTATTGCCGGTGGCGCCATCCGCGGGTCGCCCACGATTGGCGCTGTCGATGCCGCGTCCTGAACAGCGGCGACTCGGTCAGTCGCCAGGGGCTTCTTCTTGAAGGTAGCCATTATTCTTCCTCACCGCCATTGATTCGCTCGAGAATTTCCCGGTAGACCGCGTCCATTTCATCAATCGCCTTCTTCGACCTGTCGCGGCCCTTCAATTCATGGACTGCCCTGCCCGTCTTTCCAGTGGCAAGCCAGGCTGCTCTTTGGGGAATTTGTGCATCGAAAAGTCGGATCTCTTCGCTCTCGAGATAGGAGCGGAGGTCGGCAGTCGCCTTAGCCCCTTCGACCGGCGAAACCCGGGTGAGGACAACGTATGCGGGGATTTCTCCGCTTTCATGCCGAGGCCCCATGTCTTTCAGGGTCGAAAAGACATTCAAGGTCGACTCAACCTCTTGTTGATCTGCACCACATGGCACAAGAACGAGATCTGACAGGAGTGCGCATTCGAGCATCGTTCGATAGTTTTGAGCGCCGATGTCCACAACAACCAGGGTGTACTTGTTTGCCAGATTTGCTAGCTCCCGAGCGGGATTTGCCGGTAGAGCTAACACTGGAATTGCTGGCGTGACACCCTCCTCATTCCGAATTCGGGACCAACTCATGGCAGATCCCTGTTTATCTGTGTCGAGAAGAACGACATCAACGCCTTCCGATGCAGCCAAGGCTGCGATGTGAGTTGCCAATCGCGTCTTAGCAACACCACCTTTTTCCGCCCCAATCGTAATGACCATTTTTCCTCCATTCGGAGAGTCGAAGTATTGACATCCGAATTGTTATTCGTCAGTCAAAACATGTCAAAACAATTAAGGAATAACTCCGCATTTTTGTGAACTTGTTGCAGCCCAGCAACGATTTCAGATTGAACGAGGAGGAACTTGGCGCGAGCCAAGTTCCCCAGGTCGATATATGGAAAATCCTTGTCGATGACTTGACTGCAGCTAGACTTGGCTCGAGCCAAGACTGCGTAATGGCGGAAAAAGCGCCTTAACGGACGTGACTGGCACCGGGGCGAATAGGGCGCTCACCAGTCAAGACTTTGAGGCGAAGTCACACAGGCTGAACCCATCTTGGCTCGAGCCAAGATTCACGCCTGACGGTGGGCGATATCGAGCTTGGGCGCTGGACGCCCTGCATTCTTAAAGCGACACAGGTAAAAGGATCGACTACTCCGACTGGGCCCACATCACCGACGCGAGCTTTAAGCCGAGAACGGATCAACATTTCTCCCGGACTTCAATCTGCTCAAGCGCACGAAATGCCGGCGCGGTCGGACTGTCCGCTAGAATCGAGTTTTCGTTCGTCGCCAACACCATGGCTTTGCCACGTACCGACTTCTTCGATCGAGTCTTGCAGGATGCATATAATCGGCTGCAGGCGTCCAACCTCGCCCGGCAGTATCTGTCAGGCGCGTTCCGGCTGGACGGCACGCTGATCAATGCAGCCACACGCATCGAGTTCGACGCGATCGAGCTCACCAGCGCCGAGTATGCGCAACTGCTGATGATCTTTACGGACGCGCGCGTCCACGAGCAGGCTCAGTACGGGGTAGGGCCCGACGAGGCGCCGCCGGGCGTGTACTTCACATCGGTCCAGCCGGCCATCCTACAGCACCCGCACAAGAACCGCGTCGGCTTGTACCAGGACGCGGACGACGGAATGTCGTTGTATCTCGGTGAGGGTGGCGATGACGCGGATGACGCCCCGGAGCCCGCGGTCGTGCAGGCGCTGCACATCGATCACGTGTTTCTGCGGCACCAGGCCCCGGACTGGCTCGGCACTGTGGCTTTTTCCCTGTGTGCGATGACCGCGCACCGCCTTGGCTACCGCCGAATCACGCTGATCGCCGGGGGAGGGGAGGGGTACGACCCGCATCTGATCGGCTATCGCTACTGGCCCAAGCTGGGCTTCGATGCGCCGCTCGAGGAGGCCGAGCAGGCACTTCCAGCCTTCACCGCCTGCCAGACCGTGCAGGATCTGCTTGAGCTCGACGATGCGTGGTGGGCTGACCACGGGTCGCAGAGACTGATGGAGTTTGATCTCAGTGCCGACAGCCGGTCGTGGGCAAAGCTGCTAGACTATCTGCTGGACAAGGAGTTGATATGAGCCACGTGACGAAACCGCTGAAGAAAACTGCGCCGACGACGGCCGCGGTGAAGGTCGTCGTGCGCGTGTCACAGCGTAAGAAGAAGCCGGCGCCGCTGACCGCGGCCGGCAAGGCGCGGTTGCGCGCGGCGGCCCGGCGGCCGAGCACGCGGATGACGCCCGAACTGCCGGAATGGCGCAAGGCGATGTAATCCAGGACGGGCCAATTGGCCCGTTTTTTTGGCATGCGGCCATACCGCTAACTCCGCTTACCGGTACGCCAAGACAGTCAACGCGGCAATGAGACCCTTTCCCAAACCCGGCTCCGACCGGGTTTTTGGGTGCCGGTCGTCTGGGCCGCGTAGGGTCGATGTCAAAATCGTACCGCTGATCAACCCCGGCCGTGGCCGGGTTCTTTGCCAACGTCATCCGTGCCGTCCCGTCTGTTCACTGGACATGCTGCTTGCAGATATATCCTTGAACAGCATGGAGCATCGCCCGTCCGTCAACGGCGAGTCCCTCTCACGGCTCGCCACGACGTTCCTGCCGCCCGGCCTGGCGGATCTTGCCGGCCGCCTCGGCGGCCGCTGCCGTGAACCCCTTCCAGGCCGCATCCAGCTCGAGCATCAAAGTGTCCGCGTCGGCCGCCAAGCGTTCCCGGTTGGCCTCGAGCCAGGTGGCCAGCGCGGTCGTGTCGGCGCGATCGTCAGCCAGGCGCCCGGGCGTGGCGAAGTGGCGGTGCAGGTCGTTGACCGACACCGCGTGGCCGAACAGCACCCGCATCAGCTGCCGCGTGGTCGTGATGGTCACATCGGGTGGGGGTGGGGCGATCGCCTGGACGAAGGCGATCACCGCGCGGGCCCGCGCGCGGCGCTTGATGCCGCTCATCAGGCCGCGCAGGTGACGGCTGCCGATCTCGGGGTGTGCGAGCATCGCCTGCACGGCCGCGTCGTGATCGGCGGGGGTGAAGTACGTCATCGTCCAACCGTACTGTATGGAGATATATCTTTATACAGCACGGATTCTTGCACGTCGAGCCGGGTGCAAAAGTGGCACATCTGATAACTCTGCTTACGAGATGCGCCTCGGAGATGATTGCGAATCGAACCAAACGTGGATATGCTGTGGCATATGCCGTTTCGTTTGAATAGGAGTCGTCCCATGCCAACACCTGACACCCGTCATGCGCGCCTGTTTCGCAATGGGCGCAGCCAGGCCGTGCGGATCCCGCGCGAGTTCGAGCTGCAGGTCTCGGAAGTCACCATCCACAGGGAAGGCCGGCGCTTGATCATTGAGCCCGTGGAGGCCGCGCCGTTGCGTGAGCTGTTCGCCCAATGGACTCCGCTGGACGAAACGTTTCCCGACATCGATAGCCTGCCGGCTGAACCGGTCGACATCGAATGACGCTGTATCTGCTCGACACCAACATCTTGTCGAACGTGATCCGCGACCCGCGCGGCGCCTGCGCCACCCGCATCGGACAAACGCCGCCCGAACAAGTGTGCACCTCGATCATCGTGGCGGCGGAGTTGCGATTTGGCGTCTGGAAGCGTGGCTCGTCCACCCTCGCGCAGCGGGTCGAGCAACTGCTGGCGAGCTTGACTGTGTTGCCGTTGCAGCCCGACGCCGACCGGTGCTACGGCCGGCTGCGGGCCGACCTCGAGAAGCAAGGCCAGCTGATCGGGGCGAACGATATGCTGATCGCCGCGCACGCGCTGGCGGTCGACGCCGTCCTGGTCACGGACAATACGGCCGAATTTACCCGTGTCGCCGGCCTGCCGGTCGAAAACTGGTTGCGGCCGGCGCGATAGCATCCACCGTGTGAACCCCAAGGAGCGCGACGATGACCCTGACAGCGAGGCAGTTCAAGGAAGGCGGGTGGGGCAGGGGCGGGGCGGCCGCGGCGCTGTTGATCGCGCTGGCGGCCGTCGACTGCGGGCTATCGGCGCTCTGGCCGGCCCGCTACGGGCTGGTTCACCCGCTGGCGGCGATCGCTGCCCTGAACATGCCGTTTCTGGCGGTGTACCTGATCCTGCGCGCGTGAGCGCTTGGGCAACCCGGCTCCGGCCGGGTTTTTTGTGCGCGCCGTCAATGCCGATAACTCTCCTTGTTGGCATGGGAGCCAAGCACGGCAAGGGTGGGCGCGAAATCGTCCTTGCTGCCGTGCCGGGCAGCGCCTATGCTGGAGGCGCGGTGGTCGCATGGGCCTCGACAGCCTGGCCGCCGGAGTAGTTGGGTTGAATGCGGGCCGCCGACATCGGAATGTGGCGGTCCGATTTTTTAGCGTGCCACCTTGCCTGCTAATTCTTATTAGCAGTCTGGCGTTTAATGGCTAGAATAGGCGTGTTTCCCTTTACCTATTTGGGGACACTCCCTTTTTAGTTCCGTTCGCCATGGTGCTACGCCGTTCTCCCTGCCTGCCCGTCCGCGTCCCCCGCCGCGATCCCTCCAGGGGCGCCCTCCGGGAGTCGCTCGACCGGCCTGCCCGCACGCGCGTCATCGGTCCGCACGGGGGAGGGCCGTCCAATGGCTAACCGGCCGCAAGCGGTCGCGGTGCCGCCGCCGGCGACCTATACGCGCACCGACTTCGCCGCGCTGCGCGCGCGCATCCAGGGCATCTCGGCCGCGACCATCGCGCGGCGTTTTTACGACGTCGAGGACAGTGCGGTGCTGGCCGAGGCCGACGCGGTCGAGCGGCATCTGGCCACGATGCGCGACGCGTTGGTGCGCCTGGCGCTGCTCAACGGATCCGCGGCGCTGGCCGAGCACCTGCGCGCGTCGATGCGGCAGCACGGCGAGGCGAAACTCACCGCCTTGACGCTGCGCATGGTCGAGGACGCGGCCAAGCTCGCCGCAGCCGCGCCCGCAGCCGATCATGCACTCGCGCTGTGGTTTCGGCCTCTCGTGGCGCAGCGCCTCACCGGGGAGGGGATCGCGACACTTGGCGAGTTGATCGCGTATTGCAACCGGCACGGCGGAAGCTGGTGGCGCTCGATTCCCCGCATCGGCCCGCTGCGCGCGAAAACCCTGGTGGCGTGGCTGCGCCGGCACGAGGCGACGCTCGGCGTGCGGGTGGACGCCGACGTCGATGCCGCGCCGCTCACTCCCACCCCCGACCGCGCGATCGTGGTCGGTCCGGGTACGGACGGGCTTGCGCCGCTCGAGCGGCTTGCAGCGCCGGTCGAACTGTCGGGGGCTGGCGGCACGAACCGCGCGGTCGGGTTCCCGTTCATTCGCGCCGAGCACGACCTGGCTGCGCTGCACGCGTGGCTCATGCGCTATCGCGACCGGCCCGCGACGCTGCGTGCGTACACGCGCGAGATCGAGCGCTTCGTGCTCTGGGCACTGAAAGTGCGCGGCGTTGCGGTGTCGTCGCTACGCGTCGAGGACTGCGACGCCTACAAGGCATTTCTGCGGCAGCCGAGCGCGGACTTCTGCGGCCCGAAGCGGCCTCGCGTGAGCGGCCGCTGGCGGCCGTTTACCGGTTCGCTGTCGGCCGACAGCCAGGCCTATGCCGTCCGCACGCTGCGCATGGCATTCGACTGGCTGGTCAAGGTGCGCTATCTGGCCGGCAACCCATTCAGCGCCGTCACGCTGCCGGCCACGCTCACGCGCGAGTGGTCGCTGCAGGTCGAGCGGGCGCTGGCGCCGGAGGTGTTGCGCACGCTGCGCGAGACGCTCGACGCGCACTGCGCGCGACTGGATGACGACGCGGCGCAGTGGCGCATCGCGCGCGCGGCGATCGGGCTGATGGTCGATTCGGGTCTGCGTCGCGCCGAAGCGGCCAGCGCTCGGCGCAGCGGCTTAAAACGCGTCGACGGCATCAAGGGGCAATCGGTGTGGGCGCTCACGCTGGTCGGCAAGCGCAGCAAGGTGCGCACGGTGCCCGTCAGCCCGGCGACGCTCGAGGCGCTGCGTGCGCACTGGGCGGATCGCGGACTCGCGTTGGAGGGGAGGGGCGTGAGCAATGCTCGTGATGCGACGACGAGCGATCCGCCGCTGATCGCGCCGCTGGCGATTCCCGGCACCGCAGCGGCCCAGGCGCGGCACGGCGAGGGCCCGGTCGCCGAGGGCGGTCCCGACGTCGGTTCGTATACGCCCGATGCGCTCGGCCGCCTGGTGCGCACCGCGCTCAGCCGCCTGCAGGGCGAGTTGCAGCGGTGGGGGGCATTGTCGCTGTGGGATGCGGCGCAACTGCAAAGAGCCAGTGCGCATGCGCTGCGCCATACGTTCGGCACCGACGCGACCGCGCGCGGCGTGCCGATCGACGTGGTGCAGCAAATCCTCGGCCACGCGTCGCTCGCCACCACCTCGATCTACGTGAAGGCGCAGCAGCAGCGCGTGCTCGAAGCGGCCCTCGATTATTATCAGCAGCAGGCGCAGGCGGTCCCCGCCGAATCGGCGGGGGCGTTCGCGCCGCAGTGGATCCGTGACGACGAACAGGGCGACGCCTTCAGTGCGCGCGATGATGACGAGGTGGCCGGGATGCGGACCGCACCGATCAAGCTCACGCTGCGCGTTGAGAACGTCGCGCCAGACGGGCGGGGGCGGGCGCGCACGATTCGCGCGCTTGAGCGCGGCATTCTGGCCGATCACGCGGCCGAGCATCTCGCGCCCGGCGTGTACGCGCTCAAGGTGCTGCACGAAGGCGAGGCGGCACTCGACGTTGTGCTCGACGATCTGTTCGACGAGATCCGCGACGAAGCGCATCTTCACCATTGCGTGGCCGAGATCGATGCGCAATGGGTTGGCACGGATCGCACCTGGACCTATCGGGTGCCAGCCGCTCAGGGAGGCAATGCGGTGATTCCGTTTCCGGGCGGGGCGGGAAGTTCGGCGTTGGCAGCAGGAAATAACGTAGAGACGGCGCCCGGTCCACGCGTGATGCGGCTGCGGGTCAGTCTGCAGGACGTGATGCCGGAAATCTGGCGTCGCCTCGAGGTGCCTGCTGACATGTCGTTGGCCGAGCTGCACGACGTGATCCAGGCGGCCATGGGCTGGCACAACCGGCATCGCTACGGGTTCGAGTTTGCGGGTCCGGTTGGGGCGCTGAATCCGTTGGCGAGCGTCGCCGCCGACTTGCGGCTCGAGGAGGTGGCGGCGATCAGTGCGGCGCTGACCTACACGTACGATCTCGACGACGACTGGCGGCATGCGGTCACGATCGAGGCGGTCGGGCCAGCGGCTGCGGGCACGTGCTATCCGCGGTGCGTCGCCGGCGCCGGGGCGTGTCCGCCCGAGGACTGCAGCGGCCCTGCAGGTTACGCGCAGCTCGTGCGCACACTCGCCGGCCGGATGACCGACACCAAACGCGAGCTGTTGGCGTGGCTCGGCGAGCCGTTCGATCCGGACGGGTTTCGATTATCCGAGGCCAATGCGCGGCTTGCTGTGTTCTGACGTCTAGGCGGCAGGTCAGGGCAGCTTTGCCCGACAATCGAGCCCCCCACGCCGACGGGCCGGTGGATCCGGCCGGCGCGATAGCATCCACCGTGTGAACCCAAAGGAGCTCGACGATGACCCTGACGGCTGTGCAGTTCAAGGAAGGCGAGTGGGGCAGGGGCCTGGCGGCCGCGGTGCTGTTGATCGCGCTGGTGGCAGTCGACCGCGGCTCTGGCCGGCCAGCTACGGGCTGGTTCACCCGCTGGCGGCGATCGCCGCCCTGAATATGCCGTTGCTGGTGGTGTACCTGATCCTGCGCGCGTTAGCGCTGGGGCAACCCGGCTACGGCCGGGTTTTTCTGGAGCGGCGGCAATGCCGATAACTCCTCTTATTGGCACGCCGGACAGTACAGCTGCCGTCACTTGACGATCTTTGACTGGCAGACCAATCGTCGGTCTATTAGACTGAGGATTGATCTCCTCGCGCGTTCATCCCGGACGTGTTTGGATTTGGATATCCCGGCGGCGCCGGAATATTTTTTTGCCGGTATCGATCGTCACCGACGATCAATGCAGATCCGTCGGCACGTAGCCGACGCCGAATTGCGTGGCCAACTGAGCGAGCCGCCGATCGCGCGTCCAGAGCGATGTGTTCGGCGTGAGCAGCGTTGACGCCAGCAGCGTGCAATCCACCGCATCGCAGCCGCGCGTACAGTTGCTCCCGCTCGATCCAGTCCGCGACCTCGGCCGGCGTCGCGAGTCGCGTCTGACGCAGCAACGCGAGATCCCCCAAGGTCCGGGCTCGCGGTTCAGGCGGCGTCCCGCAGGTCAGCTCGAGCAGCACCAGCGGATGCGTGATTACGCCGTCGACGCGCAGCAGCTGCACCAGGGCGGGCAGGGGACGCCGAAAATGCTCGACCCACACCGAGGTATCAACCAGGACGTTCATCGGGCGTCGGCCGCCGGCGCGCGCCGCGGCACGTCCGGCATGTCAGGCACCCGCCCGCCTAACGCAGCGAGGCGCGCGCCGGCCTGGACACGCACGAACGTTTCCAGCGCCGCGCGGAACAGGTCAGCCGGCGCCATGCCCGGCTCAGCGAGTTCGAGCGCGCGAGTGTAAAGGGTGTCGTCGACAGTCACGGTGGTGCGCATGATGGCTCCTTAGATGCGGCTTGGCATCAATCAAAGGCGCTCATTGTTTCGACTCTTATTTGTTATTAGTCGCTAATGCTTATTAGCGGCGAGGCATTTGCTGCCATAAAATCCACCTAACCCCAGAAAATCTCCATTCCACCTTTGAAATGTAGTCGCAACGTGGCTACGTTGGTCGTATTCCACTCAAGGAGTTCGTCATGACTACCGATACCTATGTGCGCGCCCGCATCGACGCGGACACCAAACGCGAAGCCGCGGCCGCCCTCGAGCGCATGGGCCTGTCCGTGTCCGACGCGATCCGCTTGTTGATGCGCCGCGTCGCCGACGAGCACCGTCTGCCGTTCGACGTGCTGGTGCCGAACGCCGAAACGCGCGCGGCAATCGCCGAGCTCGATGCCGGCCAGGGCAAGGAGCTGATGAAGGATCTGCATGCGGACGATTGATCGTAGCAACGCGTTCAAGCGTGACTACCGGCGCGTGGCCGTCGGCCGGCATCGCGCGTCGCGCGTCGCTCGACACATTGCTGGCCACCGTGCTACCGCCGCTCGCAACCGATGCGGCGCTACCCGCGAAGTACCGCGATCACGCGTTGATCGGCGAATGGCAGGGGTGTCGCGACTGTCATTTGAAGCCGGACCTGGTGCTGATCTACCGCAAACCCGATCCGTCGACCTTGCAACTGGTACGGCTCGGCTCACACTGCGAGCTGGGGCTGTAATCGCACCTCAACATCGTTCAAAGGATCACCATGTCGGAAGTCAACCGCTTTCATGAGGGCTCGTCGATCGAGGTGCCCAATGCACTGACGGCCGAGACGTTGCGCCGCAGTGAAGCCGGCGAAGCGCTGCATGCCGCCCACGACGCCGATGACCTGTTCAGGCAGCTCGGGATTTGATGCGCACCTACGCCTACCTACGCCGATCTGTTCCGCGAATAACGAGGTGTCGATGACGACGCTTGAACCGTCTACCCCCGAGCCGTCCACGCGCACGCCCTCGCACGCAGCCGTGCTCGAGGGGTTGCGTCACGCGCGCACGCGCCAAGTCATGCGCTATCGCCACACGCCGGTGTTCGATGCGCTGGTCGAGTTGAATTTCATCGTCTGGGTGCGGCAGCCGATCCGGCTATCGCAACAGGTATCGGAACGGTCCCGGCATGTTCCCGCGCCGATAGAAGTCGCCGAATTGACGGCACTCGGGTACGCAGCGCTAGACTGGCTCATGACGCTCGAGGCGAATGCTCGCTGGGAGACCTTGCGGGCCCGGCCGTACGGTACACACGCCCACCCGGGGACATCGTGAGCGCGCCCGCCGAACAACTGACGTTGCCGCCACCGCGCACGTACACACGCAGCGATTTCGCGGCACTACGCGCGTGGGTGCAGCGCGTGCCGGTACCGGCCATCGCCCGGCTCTATTACGACGCGGACACTTACGACGTAGACACGACGCCCTACGAGGATGATCCGGCCGCGCTTGAGCGCCACCTCAAAACGATGCGCGACGACCTGGTGCACTTCGCACTGCTGACCGGCTCGTCAGCGCTAGCCGAACACCTGAAAACCTCCATCCGTCAGCACGGCAGCGCGCGCTTGACGGCCGTGTCGCTCAAGATGGTCGAGGCCGGCGGCCAAACTCGCCGCGGCCGCGCCGACGCCGACGCACGCGGTCGGCCTGTGGTTTCGGCCCCCGATCGCGCGACGACTGGCGGGCGAGGGGATCGCCACGCTCGGCGAGCTGATCGCGTTCTGCAACCGCCGAGGCCGTCGCTGGTGGCGTCGCGTGCCACGCATCGGCGCCGGGCGCGCGCGTGCTGGTCGCGTGGTGTCGCGCGCACGGCGGACACGCTCGGCGCGACGATCGCCGCCGACGTCGACGCGAGTGAACCCTTCGACCGCGCGACACCGGCGGAGGCGATCGCGCTGGCGCCGGCCGACGGCGGCCGCACGCTCGAGCGGCTCGCGGTCCCGCACGCGCTGTCGGGCGCGACCGGCGCCAACCGCGCGCCGGGCCTGTGCTACCTACATGCGAACCACGATCTCGACGCGCTGCGCGCGTACCTGGCATGCTATGCCGATCAGCCGGCGACGCTGCGGGCTTACAGTAAGCGGCTCGGCCCGACCGTTTCCCCGTTCGCGCGCGCGTGAGGCATGATGGTGATGGCGTGGTGGAGTCCGTGTCGATCGCGGGCGATCGTGTCCATGATCGGCGATCGTGGGCACGATCCATCTAAATCTATCCAGATCTACCCGGTTGAGAGTGTGGGCGGGGTGACGGGTTTCAGTCTGTCAGCCACGTTCTAGGGCAACAATTCGTCGATGCGAGAGATCTTGTGATCAGCGATGTGGGTCAGGACGTATTCCAGGTAGGCACGCGGGTTGATCCCGTTGAACTTGCACGTCCCGATCATGCTATACATCGCGGCGGCCCGCTCGCCCCCACTGTCGGAGCCGACGAACAGATAATTTTTGCGTCCGAGCGCGACACAGCGCAAGGCGTTTTCGGCGAGTACGTTGCTGATCTCGGCCCGACCGTCCTCGCAGTAGAACGAGAGGGCTGCCCAGTGATTCAGCGAGTAGTTGATCGCCTTGGCGAGCGCGGACTTCGTCGACAACGTCGCGAGTTTCGCCCTGATCGTCGTTTCGAACTTCACGAGCAACGGCTTGCTCTTCTCCCGCCGTACCCGCAGACGCTCGTCAGGCGCGTTGCCTCGGATGTCGGCTTCTATGCTGTAGAGCTCGCCGATCATCTCGAGCAGTTGCTGGGTATCCGAAGTCGGCGTGCGCGCGTGTACATCGTATATGTACCTCCTCGCGTGATCCCAGCATGCCACTTCGTGGATCTCGCCGCTCGCGTACAGTTGATCGAACCCGGAGGAAGCATCGGCCGGCACTATGCCATGGAATGCGGCGAGCCGAGTTTGAGGGTGGACGCCTTTGCGATCCGAGGAGAAGTCGAACCATACCGCAGCAGGCTCAGCCGAACCCGAGCGACGATCGTCGCGCACGTAGACCCAGAAGCGGCCGGTCATCGTCTTACCGTTGCCTGGCGCGAGCACCGCGACCGGCGTGTCGTCAACGTGCACCTTTCCGGGAATCAGCGCGTAGCGCTGGATCGCTTCAACGAGCGGCACACAGAGTTCGGCAATCTGCCCGAGCCAGCGGCCCATGCTGCCACGATCCAGCGTCACGCCGTCGCGTGCCGCAATCTCCGATTGGCGATACAGCGGCTGATGATCAGCGAACTTCGATACCGCAATATCGGCCAGCAAGCTCGGATGTGCGATGCTGTGCTCGATCGGCAGGCTAGGCATCGCGGACTGTTCGATGTGGTGGCAATCAGGGCAACACAGCTTGTGGCGGATCGTGCGGATCACTTTGAAGGCGGCCGCCACGCGGGCGAGCTATTCGGATACGTCCTCGCCGAGCCACTGCATCGCAGTCGCGCATATGGGGCAAGCCGAATCTGGTGTGAGTTCGATCTCGTCGCGCGGCAAGTGCGGCGGCAGTGGTTCTCGTGTGGGCCCTCGATTGGGTGGCCCCTTCGACGCTTTGTCTCGTTGTCCTCGCGCCTCTGCCGCCCCTTGGCCGGCCGTCAGGTCTTCCAGCAGCGCCTCGAGTTTATCGATCTGCCGGGCCAGTTTGTCGGACTTGCTCCCGAAGTACATCCGTTTGAGCTTGTCGATCTGTGCTTTCAGGCGCTCGATCTCGTCGTCGCGGGCGACGATCTCCCGCACCATGTTCGCGATCGATACCTGCTGCTCAAGCACCAGAGCCTGGAGCTCAGCGACGGTGGCAGGAAGCGGCGCATGCTTGGACATGCACTACATGTTTACGAGCCTTCGATGCGGTTTACAACATCGACAGAGCGGCGGTACGTCGTGGCTGTCGCCAGTCAATGCCCTCCGAGCAGCATCGACAGCTGGGCGCTCGTCAGATGGATCTTTCCATCGTCGGCCTGCGGCCAGATAAAACGGCCTCGCTCCAATCGTTTTGCGAGCAACCAGAGTCCGTCATCGGTCGCCCAAAGCAGCTTCACGAGATCGCCGCAGCGGCCGCGGAAGATAAACACATGACCGCCCAGCGGATTCTCTTCGAGCGCTGTCTGCACCTTCGCGGCCAGCCCCTGGAACCCGCAGCGCATGTCGGTCACGCCGGCCGCCAGCCAGATGCGCGTGCCTGCCGGCAGCGCGATCACTTCAGGCATTCCTGCAGGAACGCTTCGGTACGCTCGGCAGACAGGCCGCGAATCTTCACGCGCCGCTTGCCAATCTCCACCTCGATCTCGCACACGGGCATCGGCATCGGTACGCTCGTCATCGCTTCCGACGCCACTGTCAGCTCCGGCGCCCGCGGTACCAATTCCGTGTCGATCACGTCGACGCTCAGCAGTTCCGTGCTTGGCACGCTCGGCGCAACACCGAGTGCAGGGACGACCAGCTTGCCTTCACGATATTGCTTACGCCATCCGAATATCACATTGGCGTTGATGTCGTGCCGTCGCGCAACAACCGACACTGATATGCCGGGCTCCAGCGTCTCTCTGATCACCTGCTGCTTGAATTCTCGCGCGTACGTGCGATGGGGATGGGCGCGCCCCGCTGCGTTCGACATGACTGACTGGCCCCGTCAATCTAAACGCGCCCATCATGCGTTGGAAAAATCAGCACGGGGAAACGGTCGGCCCAAGCCGCTTACGGCTTACACGCGCGAACTCGAACGGCTGCTGCTGTGGGCCATCACCGTGCGCGGCACCGCGCTCTCGTCGCTGACGGTCGAGGATGGCGATGCGTACAAGGCGTTCCTGCGCGCCCCGTCCGATGCGTTCGTCGGGCCGCCGGCGTCGCGCGCGTCCGGGCGCTGGCGGCCGTTCGCGCCCGGTGGCCTGTCGCTCAACAGCCAGCGCTACGCGCTCCGCGCGATTTGCGGCGCGTTCGACTGGCAGGTCGACGTGCGGTATTTGGCCGGCAATCCGTGGCGCGCGGTGCGCGATCCGAAGCCGGTACAGCGCGTCAGCCGCATGCAGATCGACCGCGCATTGCCGGCGACGCTATGGGACAAAGTGCGCGCTGCGCTCGACCAGCACTGCGAGCGCTACGGCCAGGCCGCGCCACGCTGGCGGGTGGCCCGCGCGCTGCTGCTGTTGATGGGCGACAGCGGCCTGCGCATCTCGGAAGCGGTCGCGGCCACGCGCGACCAGTTGCAGCAGCTGCCGGCCAGCTGGCAGCTGACGGTGGTGGGCAAGGGCAGCAAGGCGCGCGTGACGCCGGTCAGCGATGCGTGCGCGGCCGCGCACTGGCGCGATCGCGATGCCGATTTCCAGGCCGGAACCGAATCGAACGGGAAAGCAAGAACAGCGCTCATCGCGCCGCTCACGATGCCGGCCACGCCGGCCGCGCGCGCCAAGGCCGCACGGCTGGCCGCGGGCGCCCCCCCCACGAAATCGGCGGTTACGCAGTGCGGCAGGCCCGTGGCCTGGTGGCTTGGGCGCTCGCGCAGCTGCGCGACGCGTGGCCGGCGACGCTGCCGGAGCTTTCCGAAGCCGAACGCCAGCAGCTCGCGCGCACCTCGCCGCATGCGCTGCGCCATACGTTCGGCACCCAGACGGTCGCCGCGGGCGTGCCACTCGACGTCGCGCAGCGCGTGCTCGGGCACGCGTCGTTGCAAACCACCACTGTCTACGTGACGGCCGAGCAGCGGCGGTATTTTGGGGTGCGACATGAAGTCGATTGAAGAATTGCCTTGCCTACCAAGCATCGTGGTCACAAGGTCCGCTGTTCCGGCAGCGGTAGCCTACTGACCCAGGCGGGAAGGGTAACTTTCTGGTCTGATGCGGTCGGGACAATGTAGCGCAGACTGCGCGTCACCTGATAATGCTCACCGGCGAATCGCTCCGAAAAGCATCCCCGAAACCCAACGTGCTGGAGACGAACTCGACCAGAACTGACAACGAAATCTACAATCGACACCGCGCAACGCCCAATCCCGCTGAAGCGGTCACTTTCCCGAAATCGGCGGTCACGTTCGCTGAAATACGCATCTTGAAGGTCCGACTACTTCCCGGCTGCGCCTGTTCTTTACGGCGATCATTGACACCTGTAATCGATCCATGAAACACATTCCGCTCTTGCTCACTGCCCTGCGCGCGGCGCTTGCGCCGGTGCTCCTCTTACTCGCGGTGTTCGCACCGAACAATAGCGCGTTCGCACTTTGTCTGGTAGCAGCGTTCCTATCGGACGTATTCGATGGCGTTATCGCCCGTCGCCTTGGGGTCGCAACGCCAAACCTGAGACGCCTCGACAGCATTTCCGACTCTTTGTTCTACATCGCAGCCACATTCGCAGTCTGGTACCTTCACCCATATGCTGTAATCGATCGTTGGGTGCCTCTGGCACTGCTCGTGGCGCTCGAACTGTGCCGTTACGCTTTTGATTTCATCAAATTCAAACGAGAAGCGAGCTACCATATGTGGTCATCAAAGCTCTGGGGCATCGCGTTGTTCGCTGGCTTTTTCTCACTGCTCGCGCTCGGCTCGAACAATGTCCTTGTTGACGTCGCAATCTACTTGGGAATAATCGCTGACATTGAAGGCTTGGCGATCTCAGTAATTTTGCGCCAATGGAAAAGCGACGTCCCAAGCTTTGTCCATGCGTTTCAGCTACGGGCCAGTGGCCGAACCTGATCCGGGGCTAGTGTCCTGTTCCGTTGTTTACTGGACTATGTTCGCGTAGCATGTTGACGTCAACGGAACGGGAGACGTCAACATGGCGATGGGACGACCGAAGGCGGCACTGGTGCTGAGCGAAGACGAGCGTTCGCAACTGATATCGATAGCGCGTTCTCGCTCGATTTCGGCTGCGCTGGTCTCGCGGGCGCGCATCGTGCTGGCGGCGGCTGACGGCGAGCCCAACAGCGCGATCGCGCAGCGCCTGCAACTCACGCGTGACCCTGCCTCGTTTTCACGTACAGCATGTCATGCAGCAGCGCGTAGGGTTTCGTATTCGACGGGAGTGCAGTAGTCGATCGACGTGTGCATGCGCTGTCG
>NZ_CADFDU010000020.1 GCF_902833045.1 Burkholderia sp. BCC0322 | reverse complement strand
GCCGCCAGCATGCGCCGAAACCCTTGAACTACGACATTTCAACTTTGCTCAGATGCGACATTACAACTTTGCTCTTACACCAAAACTATCGATAATCTTGATTATGTCAAATCACTTTGGGATGCATATTACTTTCCACGCCCGCAGCCCCGATCCGATGGGAAATCAGTCTTTACTACCGTGGCAAGCCAACATCGCGACGTCCTGGATTCCGCAACCCGACTGCGACGCCGTATCCGGCCTGACGGATTCAATGCATGAACGGACGAGCGAGCCCGGAATTTGACAGCGGGCTCGCCACGCTCAGTGCCCCTTGTAGAGTTCGAGCAACTGGTTCTGCATGCTCATCATTTCCCTGTCGTACTGCATTTGCATCTTTGCCATTGCTTCGTTGTGCTCTATTTCCATCGCCATCATTTTCTGCTGGATGACGATCGCTTGCGTGCGCTGTTCGGGCGTGAGCTTGTCCATCATCATCATGGGCCAGTCGCTTGTGTGCGACATATAAGTACCGCTGCGGCCAATGCCACCGCCGTCTGCCTGAGCAGCACCGGTGACAAGCAGGAACGGAATGGCGGCACACAGCATGAGCTTTTGAATCGGGTTCATCAGGGTTCTCCTGTCAAAAAGGAGCGTCTGGAAGCGCCCGTGTCAGATGCACGGGTTTCCTGAGCGCGTGTGATGAATTTGCCAGCAGACATCGAAATCTCGTCCGATTAATCGACCGGGTGATCGAAAGGCTTCTCCCCGGTAAGCGCTACGACGAATCGGCTGACGACTGATTGTTCGACTGGCGTGGTATTTGTCGTCCCGTGCCCGTAGATGTGACACATCGCGGCGAGAATTTTCGGGTCGCGTAAACCCGCGAGCCCGGCATCGCAACATCGGCCGCGTCGACGCCGCACTTGCGACATCGGCCGCGCCGACGTATTTCCCGCCTTACGAAATCCGCCGACTGGCAACAAGTCTGCCCGTGGGTCGAGCAATACTGGCGCTGATCGCGCAACGATCGCCACACTTCGTCGCCATACTTCCGTTGGTTTGCAGCGGTCGGTTTCCGGCACGCCGGAGCACCTCGATCCATCGAAGCTGGATCGTCAACAGACTCCTGCAGACTAACGGAGCGCGGCCGCCGCCGCGCTCGCTCACTCCCGAACCGTCTCCGCCTGACGCGCATCGTGCGTGGCCGTCCCCACGCGCCGACCACGCCGGCCCACGGACGCGACAACCCGAAACGCCACCGGCGCGAACACGAGCCCGAACACCGTCGCCGCCAGCACGCCTCCGAACGCGCCCGTGCCGATCGACCGCCGGCTTTCCGCGCCTGCGCCCGTCGCCAGCACGAGCGGCACGACACCGAGCAGGAACGCCATCGACGTCATCACGATCGGCCGGAAGCGCGCCGCGGCCGCGTCGATCACCGCCTGCCGCAGCGGCACGCCGCGCCCGGCCAGGTCACGCGCGTACTGCACGATCAGGATCGCGTTCTTCGCCGCCAGCCCGACCACGGTGATCATCCCGACCTTGAAATACACGTCGTTCGGCATGCCGCGCGCGAGCGCCGCCGCGAGCGCGCCGATCATGCCGAGCGGCACGATCGTCAGCACGGACAGCGGAATCGTCCAGCTTTCGTACAGCGCGGCCAGCGCCATGAAAACCGCGAGCACCGACAGCCCGACGAGCAGCGGCGTCTGCCGCGCGGCGATCTGCTCCTCGCGCGCCGCATCGACCCAGTCGAAGCCGATCCCGGCCGGCAGCGCACCGGCAAGCCGCTCCATCTCCGCCATCGCCGCGCCCGAACTCGTGCCGGTGGCCGCCCGGCCGCTGATGTCGAGCGACGGATAACCGTTGTACCGGTTCAGCATCACCGGCCCGATCGTCCAGTGCGGCGCGGCAATCGCCGACAGCGGCACCATGTCGCCGGTGCGGTTCGGCACGGTCAGCGCCATCAGCTGCGTATCGGTCGCACGAGCTTCCGGATCGGCCTCGATGATCACCCGCCGCATCCGGCCCGACGCCGGAAAGTCGTTGATGTAGTTCGAGCCAAACGTGCCGCCCAGCAGCCCTGCGATCCGCTCGAACGGCACGCCAAGCGCATATGCCTTCGCGCGATCGACATCGAGCTCGATGCGCGGCGCGTCCGGCAGGTCCTCGAAATGCACGGCGGAAAGCAGCGAATCCGCCTTCGCGCGCTCGGCAAGCTGCTCGCGGGCCGCCTTCAACGCGTCGAGCCCGACCCCGCCGCGATCCTCGAGCCGGAACGTGAAGCCGTCCGAATGCCCGATGCCGCGCACCGAAGGCGGCAGCGCCGCTTCGACATCGCCGTCGAGGATCGCGCCGAAACGCGTGTTGAGCCGGTCGCGCAACGCCATCGCGTCGACGTCGCGCTTCGCCCAGTCCTTCAGTTCCACGAACGCCATCCCGACGTTCTGCCCGCTGCCCACGAAACTCCAGCCGATCACGCTCGTCACGTTCGCAATCGCCGGCTCCCCGTGCAGGATCGCCTCCACACGCTCGACGACCGCGAGCGTGCGCGCCTGCGTGGCGCCGGCCGGCAACTGGATCATCACCTGCAGTTGTCCCTGGTCCTCGGTCGGCAGGAAACCGCCCGGCATCATCCAGTACAGCAGCCCGCATCCGATCACGAGCGCCGCATAGACGGCCACGACCACGCCGGTGCGACGCACGGCAAACACGGCGACGCGGCGATAACCGGTTTCGGCGCGCGCGAAGGCCGCACCGAACCGGTCGGCCAGACGCGCGCCGATGCCGCGTCGCTGCGCACGGCCGGCGCCGCCATCGTGTCGCGCGACCGGCTTCAGCAGGTTCGCGCACAGCGCGGGCGTGAGCGACAGCGCCATGAACGACGAAACCAGCATCGACGCGATCATCGCGACCGCGAACTGCCGGTAGATGCCGCCGACGCTGCCCGGAAAAAACGCCATCGGCACGAACACGGCGGTCAGCACCGCGGTCACGCCGACGATCGCCCCGCCGATCCGCTTCATGGCCCGGCGCGTGGCCTCGCGCGGCAGCACGCCCTCCTCCATCACACGGTGCACGCTCTCGACGACGACGATCGCATCGTCGACCAGGATGCCGATCGCCAGCACGAGGCCGAACATCGTGAACACGTTGATCGACAGCCCGAACGCCCACATCGCGACGAACGCGCCCATCAGCGTGACCGGAATCACGACGGTCGGCACCAACGTGTAGCGCAGGTCGCGCAGGAACAGCCACATCACGCAGAACACCAGCACGACAGCCTCGACGAGCGTCAGCACGACTTCGTGGATCGCGATCTTGACGAAGTGCGCGCCGTCGAACGGAATCTCGACCGCCACGCCCGGCGGCAGCGTCCGCGAGAGTTCCGCGAGCCGCGCGCGGATCGCGTTCGACGTTTCGAGCGCATTACCGCGCGGGCCGAGCTGGATGCCGACCGTCGCGGCTGGCCGCCCGTTCAACCGCGAATAGAACGAATAGTCGTCGCGGCCGATCTCGACGCGCGCGACGTCGGCCACGCGCACCACCGAGCCGTCCTGTTTCGACTTCAGCACGATCCGGCCGAACTCCTCGGGCGACGTGAGCTGGCCCTTGACCACGACTGTCGCGGTGAGCTGCTGGCCGCGCACGAACGGCGCGTCGCCGATCGCGCCGGCCGTGACCGTCGCGTTCTGCGCGCCGATTGCCGCGATCACGTCATCGGCGCCGAGATCGTACTCGCGCAACTTGACCGGATCGAGCCAGACGCGCAGCGCCTCGTCGGCATCCCACAGCTCGGCCGCACCGACACCCGGCGCACGCTTGAGCTCGCGCAGGACGTAACGGTTCAGGTAATCGCCGAGCTGCGCGGAATCGCGCGTGCCGTCGGTCGACGTCAGCGTGACGAGCATCAGGAACGTGTTCGCCGCCTTGAACACGCCGATCCCCTGCTGGACGACCTGCTGCGGCAGCCGCGGCTCGACCTGCTTCAACCGGTTGTTGACGTCGACGAGCGCGATGTCCGGATCGGTGCTGGGCGCGAACGTCACGTCGATCTCGAGGTTGCCGTGGCCGTCGCTGCTCGTCTCGTAGTACAGCAGCCCGTCGGCGCCGTCGAGGCTTTCCTCGATGATGCTGCCGACGTCGGCATCGACCGTCTCGGTCGACGCGCCCGGGTAGGACGCGGTGATCACGACCCGCGGCGGCGCCAGGCGCGGATACTGCGCGATCGGCAACTGCGGAATGGCGAGCACGCCCGCGACGACGATCGCGAGCGCGACGATCCACGCAAATACCGGACGGTCGATGAAGAATGACGGCATCGGCGAGTGTCGGCGAACGCGCTACAGCGTGAGCTCGAACGAACGCGCGAGCAGCCCCGGCAGCCGCGCGCCTCCGGTGGCCCGCTCGCCGTACGTGTCGTCGTTCGCGAGCAGCGCCGGCACCGCGCCGAGCTGCTCGAGCGCCGACCCGAACAGCCGGTAGAAGCTGTCGTCGAACCGCATCGCGTCGACCGGCGCGACGATGCGCCCGCCTTCGACCCAGAACGTCGCGAAGCGCGTCATCCCCGTCATCCGGCACGCGATCGGGTCCGAGAAGTTCAGGTACCAGAGGTTGCCGACGTAGAGCCCCGTGTCGAGCGCGGCCAGCACGTCGGCATCGGCGAGCGTGCCGCCCGCGATCGTCAGCGACTGCGGCGATTCGGCGTTGTCCGCGCCGTTCGGCGTGCGCCCGTGCTCGCGCGCGGTGCGTGCGCACACGAGCTGCCCGGCGCCCCGCCCTTCGACGACGAGCGGCACGCTGTCGCGCCGGTAGCCGTCCGCGTTGAACGCCGGCGCGATGCCCAGCGAGAAATCCTCGGTGATCGACACGCGCGGATCGAGCGCGACCTCGCCGGCGTACAGGCGATGCAGCGGGCTGCGGGCGCTCGCCACGGCGCGCGCCGAGAAGCCGCTCCAGCCGAGCAGGCTCGTCATCTCGAGAATGGCGTCCGGTGTGAAGTACGCGCGATAGCGCCCGGGGGCAAGCGCCTTCGGCGTGCGGCCGAGCACGGGCAACCGAGCAGCGGCCGCGTCGACCTTGGCCGCGAACACTTCATCGCGCCAGTCGTCGCCCGCATGGACGGTCTTGATCGCGCGGCCGCTCGGGTCGTACAGCGACCAGCTGAAGTTGAAATTCTCGACCTCGTACCAGCCGCGGCTGCCGGTCGACGATGCGAAGCCGCGCGCCAGCGTGCCGCCCGCGTAAAAACCGACGAAGTCGAGCCCGCGCGCGCATTCGGCCACGATTCGCGCGAGCCCGTCCGCATCCGGCAGGCGCCCGGTGCGGCGCGTTTCCTGCACCCACGACGAGGTGTCGAACAGCAGGTGCGGGTCGTCCTGCGCATCGCGCAGGCCGTCGCGCAACACGGCAACCGCGTGCGCCAGTTCGCGCAGGTCGGCCGCCGGATCGCCGCAGACGGTCAGCGTCGAGTGCGCCTGTCGCGCCCCGTCGACGAGCCGCACGGACAGCCGCCCCTGCGTGACGCGTCCGGTCTGGCGAATCCTGCCGCCATTGAAGCGGATGAAGTCGGACGTTTCGCCGGAGAAGCCGAGCAGCACGGTTTCGGCGGGCGTCGTCAGCCGTTGCGCGTCCTCGGCGAGCCGCGTGAAATACGCGTACCAGTCGATTCCGCCACGGCGTGCCATCGGATCGAATCCCGTCATCACGCGCCTCCGAATACGTCGACGCCGGCGAACACGCAGGTCGGCGCGGCGTGGCCGACCCGGATGATCTGCGCAGGCTCGCCCTTCCCGCAGTACGGCGTGCCGTAAATGCCGAACGTGCTCGCATCGCCGACCGCGCGCAGGCTGCGCCAGAACTGGGCGGAGATGCCGCGGTAGTTCGGGCGCTTGACGACCTGCGTGAGCCGGCCGTTCTCGATCAGTTGCCCGAATTCGCAGCCGAACTGGAATTTGTTGCGGTGGTCGTCGATCGACCAGGACGTGTTGGTCCGCATCAGGATCCCGTGCTCGGTGCCCGCGATCAGCGCATCGAGCGACTGGTCGCCCGGTTCGACGTTCAGGTTCGCCATCCGGTCGATCGGCGCGCGGTTCCAGCTCGACGCGCGCGAGTTGGCCACGCCCGGCAGGCCCGCACGCTGCTGCGACAGCGCCCCGCCGAGCAGCCGTTCGAGCACGCCGTTGCGGATCAGGTATTGCTTGCGCGCCGGCGTGCCGTCGTCGTCGAACGCGTAGGACGCGGCTTCGGCCGCAGGCTCCGGATCGAACGTGACGTTCAGCAGCGGCGAGCCATATTGATAGTGGCCGACCATCTCCGGCCTGACGAAGCTCGATCCGGCGAAGTTGCGCTCGTCGCCGAGAATCCGGTCGAGCTCGAGCGGATGCCCGATCGACTCGTGGATCTGCAGCATCATCTGGTCCGGCATCAGCAGCAGGTCGCGCCGGCCGGCCGGGCAGTTCGGCGCGGCGAGCAACTGCAGCGCCTCGTCGGCAATACGAACGCCGGCGCCGTCGAAACCGTAGCGCTCCAGCACGTCGATGCCGCCCTGCGCCAGCGTGCCCGATTGACCGAGCGAGCGCGTCTGCGTGTCGCCGTCGCCATGGGCAACCGCTTGCAACTCGGGCATCAGGAAGCGGAAGCGCTGGTCGATCCGCACGCCGTCGCTCGTCACGTAGCACTGCTCGGTGTGCACGATCATCACGCTCGCCGCGCGCTCGACGATCCGTGCGCCGAGGTTCGCCGCCGCGCATTCGTGCGCGAGACGCTCGATCCATTCCGCGCGCGACGGCAGCGCCGCGTCGACATCCGGCGACGCATACGTGCCGCTCGCCTGCGGGCGCGCAGCCTGACGATGATCGACCAGCGCCCACGGCGCGCTGGCCCGCGCCCGCGCGGTGGCGATGTCGAGCGCCGCCTGCAACCCGGCTGCGGACAGGTCCGGCGTCGCCGCATAGCCCGCGCCGGTGCCGGCCCAGGCCGTCAGCATCGCGCCGCGCTCGCGCGTCCGAGAAAACGGCTGCGCGACGTCGTTGCGCACTGCGTGTTCGTCGATCGTCTCGTCGACGATGCGCAGCGACCAGAAATCGGCGTCGCTGCGCAACGCCTGCGCCGCCTGCACGGCTCGGGCGCCCGGCGCCCGGTTCTCGTCAATCATCGGTTCTCTCTTGCCTCTGCTGCGGGCCATGCTCGGGCGCCAGCATGGACGACGCGAGCAACGCCCGCGTATACGGATGGGACGGCGCGTGCAGCACGTCGAGCGTCTCGCCCGCCTCGACCACGCGCCCCGCCTTCATCACGATGACCCGGTGGGCCATCGCGCGCATCACCGCCAGATCGTGCGTGATGAACAGGTAGCTGAGTTTGTACTTCTTTTGAAGATTCGTCAGCAGATTCAGCACCTGCTTCTGGATCGACACGTCGAGCGCGCTCGTCGGCTCGTCGAGCACCAGCAGCTCCGGCTCCACCGCCAGCGCCCGCGCGATCGCGATCCGCTGCCGCTGCCCGCCGGAAAACTCGTGCGGATAGCGCAGCATCGCCTCGGCCGGCAGGCCGACCTCCTGCAGCAGCGCGGCGATCCGCGCCCGCCGCGCGTCGCCGGCCACCTGCGGCCGGTGCACGCCCAGCCCTTCGCCGACGATCTGCTCGACCGTCATGCGCGGCGACAGCGAGCCGAACGGATCCTGGAACACCACCTGCATGCGCCCGTACAGCGTGCGCCGGCCCTGCGTCGTGCGCAGCGACGCCAGCGGCATGCCGTCGATCTCGATCCCGCCCGACGCCGGCCGCTGCAGGCCGAGCACCGCGGCCGCGAGCGTCGATTTCCCCGAGCCCGACTCGCCGACGATCCCGAGCGTTTCGCCTCGTTTCAGGCTCAGCTGCACGTCGTGCACGGCGCGAAACGTCGTCTTGCCGAGCACTGAGCGCCAGCCCTTTGCCGCGATCCGGTAGTCGACGGCGAGATGCCGCACGTCGAGGATCGTCTGCGCGCCGGCGGCGACCGGCTCGACCGCCCGTTGCGGCGCGCTGTCGAGCAGCCGGCGCGTATACGGGTGCTGCGGCGCCGCGAACAGCTCGGCGGTCGTGTTGGTTTCCACCAGCACGCCCTTCTCCATCACGGCCACACGCTGCGCGAAGCGCCGCACGAGGTTCAGGTCGTGCGTGATCAGCAGCACGGCCATCCCGCGCGCGGCGGCCTCCTGCTCCTGCAGTTCGATCAGCAGATCGACGATCTGCTGGCGCACCGTCACGTCGAGCGCGGTGGTCGGCTCGTCCGCCAGCAGCAAGCGCGGCCGGCACGCCAGCGCCATCGCGATCATCGCGCGTTGCCGCTGCCCGCCCGACAGCTGGTGCGGGAAGCTGTCGATGCGCCGCTCCGGCTCCGGAATCCCGGTGCGCCGCAGCAGCGCGATCCCGCGCTCGCGCGCGTCGCCCGGGCGCAGCCCTTCGTGCAGCCGCAGGCTCTCGGCGATCTGCTTGCCGATCGTATACAGCGGATTGAGCGCCGTCATCGGCTCCTGGAACACCATCGCGATATCGGCGCCGCGAATCCCGCGCATCTGTTGCTCGGTCTTCGCGAGCAGATCCTCGCCGTCGAACAGCATCCGCCCCGACAGCGTCGCCTGCTGCGCGAGCCGCAGGATCGCCAGCGCGGTCACGCTCTTGCCCGACCCCGACTCGCCGACGAGCGCCACGCGCTCGCCGCGGCCGATCGACAGGCTCAGGTCCTGGACGGCCGCGTTCGCGCCGAAATGCGCGGAAAACCCGTCGATCTGCAGCAACGGTCGCGTCATCACCGCCCTCCGCCGAATGCCGAACCGCGCGTGCGCGTGTCGAGCGCGTTGCGCAGCGCATCGCCCATGAAGGTGAGCAGCAGCAGCGTCACCACCAGCGCCGCGAACGCCGCGATCGAGATCCACCACGCATCCAGGTTGTTCTTGCCCTCCTGCAGCAGCTCGCCGAGGCTCGGCGTCGGCGGCGGCACGCCGAGGCCCAGGAAGTCGAGGCTCGTCAGCGACAGGATCGCCGCGCTCATCCGGAACGGCAGGAACGTGATCACCGGCGTGAGGCTGTTCGGCAGCACGTGGCGCCACATGATCTGCGCGTTCGTCAGCCCCATCGTGCGCGCCGCTTTCACGTAGTCGAGCGCGCGATTGCGCAGGAATTCGGCACGCACGTAGTCGGACAGCACGAGCCAGCCGAACATCGACAGCAGGATGAACAGCAGCCACAGCGACGGCGTGAAGATCGACGCGAAGATGATCAGCAGGTACAGGTCCGGCAGCGCGCTCCAGATCTCGATCAGGCGCTGCCCGACCAGGTCGGTGCGGCCGCCGTAGAAGCCCTGCAGCGCGCCGGTCAGCACGCCCACCAGCACGCCCGACACGGTCAGCGCGAACGCCATCAGCACCGACAGGCGGAACCCGTACAGCAGCCGCGCGAGCACGTCGCGCCCGAACTGGTCGGTGCCGAGCCAGTTGCTCGACGACGGCGGCGCCGGATACGGCCGCGACGCGAAATAGTCGATCGTGTCGTAACGATAGCGGTTCGGCGGATAGATCGCGAAATTGCCGTGCGACTCGAGCTTCGAGCGGATATACGGATCGAGATAGTTCGTCATCGCGGGAAAATCGCCGCCGAACAGGGTTTCCGGATAGTCCTTCACGATCGGGAAGTAATAGTGCCCGTCGTAGCGCACGATCAGCGGCCGGTCGTTCGACAGCAGGTCCGCACCCAGGCTGAGCGCGAACAGCACGGTGAAGATCACGAGGCTCCAGTACCCGAGCGGCTGCGCGCGAAAGCGCAGCCACGTGCGCCGCCACGGCGACGGCGAGGCCGCGCACGCGACGCACGCCGGGTCAGTGGTCCAGGCGGTTGAACTGGATGCGGGGGTCGACGAGGACATAGCAGATATCCGCGATGAGTTTGGTCAGCAGGCCGATCAGCGTGAACAGGAACAGCGAGCCGAGCACGACCGGATAGTCGCGGCGGATCACCGAGTCATACGACAGTTGCCCCATGCCGTCGAGCGAGAACAGCGTCTCGATCAGCAGGTTGCCGTTCAGGAAGGCGCCGACGAACGCGGCCGGCAGCCCGGTGAGCAACGGGATCGCCGCGTTGCGCAGCACGTGCTTCCACAGCACGTCGCGCTCCGGCGCGCCCTTCGCGCGTGCGGTCAGCACGTACTGCCGGCCGATTTCCTCGAGGAACGTGTTCTTGGTCAGGATCGTGACGATCGCGAAGTTGCCGATGACCGACGCCGTCACCGGCATCACGATGTGCCACAGGTAGTCGAGCGCCTTGCCGATCAGCGTCAGGTCGTCGAAGTTGTCGGACGTGAGCCCGCGCATCGGGAACACCTGCCAGAACGTGCCGCCGCCGAACAGCATCAGCAGCAGCACGCCGAGCACGAAGCCGGGCACCGCGTAGCCGGCCAGCACCAGCACGCTCGTCACGGTGTCGAACCGCGACCCGTTGCGCACCGCCTTCGCGATGCCGAGCGGCACCGACACCAGGTACGTGAGGATCACCGTCCACATCCCGAGCGTGATCGACACCGGCAGCTTCGAGCGGATCACCGCCCACACGCTGCGATGCGCGAAATAGGACTGGCCGAGGTCGAACGTCGCATAGCTTTTCAGCATCAGCACGTAGCGCTCGAGCGGCGGCTTGTCGAAGCCGAACTGCTTGCGGATCTGCTCGATCTGCTGCGGATCGACGCCCTGGCTGCCGTGGTAGCCGCCGCCTGCGCCGCCCGCCTCCCCGCCGCGCGCGCTGCCGTGGCGCAATTGCGCGAGCACCTGTTCGACCGGGCCGCCCGGCACGAACTGCGTCACCGCGAACGTGATCGTCACCACCCCGATCAGCGTCGGGATCATCAGCAGCAATCGCCTGAGTATGTATGCCAGCATCGTCGTTCCTCCGTCAGGCGGCAGGCGCGGGTTTCGCCGCCGGCTGCTTCACGTACCAGTAATCGATGATCCAGTCCTCGTACTGATAGGAATCCGGCACGATCGCCGGGTGGCCGAGCGTCGCCTTGTACGCGATCCGCGCGTTCGGCAGGTAGTACTGCGGGATCAGTGCGTACAGGTTGATCAGCACGCGGTCGAGCGCGTGCGTGGCCGTCTCGAGATCGTCGAGCGTGTCGGCCGCGAGCGCCGCGCGGATCAGCGCATCGACGGCCTTCGACTTCACACCAGGATAGTTCTCGGAGCCGGGCTGCGACGCGGCAGCGCTGCCGAAGCGGCGCGTCAGCTCCGCCCCCGGAATCGTCACGGGCAGGTAGATGTACGTCGTCATGTCGTACTCGAAATTGTCGAGGCGCTTCAGGTAAACCGCGCTGTCGATCTCGCGCAGGTACGCGTGGATGCCGAGCATCGCGAGCGCCTGCGTGTACGGCAGGATCAGGCGGTCCATGCCGGGCTGGTCGTCGATGATCTCGATCGTCATCGGCGTGCCGTTCGCGTCGCGCAGCGCGCCGTCGCGGTAATGCCAGCCGGCCTGCGCGAGCAGGTCGCGCGCTTCCTTCAGGTTCGCGCGCAGCGAGTTCGGCGGCAGCGTCGAAGGCTGCTGGACCATCGGGCCGAACACCTCCGGCGGCAGCGCCGAGCGGAACGGCTCGAGCAGCGCGAGCTCCTTCTCGCTCGGCATGCCGGATGCCGCGAACGGGCTCGCCTCCCAGAAACTGTTGGTCCGGCGGTATTGCCCGTAGAACATCATCCGGCTCATCCAGTCGAAATCGAACGCCAGCGCGAGTGCATGCCGCACCCGCACGTCCTGGAACATCGGCTTGCGCATGTTCATCAGGAAGCCCTGCATCTGTGCGGGGCCGTCGGGAAACTCGCCGCGCTTGAGCATGCCGTTGCGGAAGTTCTTGCCGACATATTTGCGCGCCCACTGCGTCGCGCTGTATTCCATCCGCGCGTCGATGTCGCCGGCCTTGAACGCTTCGAGCGCCGTGTACTGGTCCAGGTACAGCTTGAACGACACGTGCGCGAAGCGGAACATGCCGCGTCGCGACGGCAGGTTCGCCGCCCAGTAATGCGGGTTGCGCACGTAGCTGATCTGCTTGTCGTTCTTGCGCTGGTCGATCAGGTACGCCCCGCTCGCGATCGGCGGCACGTTCGCGATCTGGTCGAACGGCGGTCGCGTGCCGTCCGCGCGCTGCCCCCATTTCGGCGAGAACACGGGCAGGTCGCCCGCGATCAGCGCGGCGTCGCGCTCCGCGTGCTTGAACTCGAAGCGCACCGTGTGGCCGTCGACCACCACCGCGCGCTTGATGATCGCGAACTGCGCGTTGTACAGCGGCGACGCCTGCGGGCTGGTCAGCGTGTCGAACGAATACTTGACGTCGGCCGCGGTGATCGGGTCGCCGTTCGAGAAGCGTGCGGCCGGGTTGATGTGGAACGCCGCCGACAGCCCGTCGGGCGCGACTTCGACGTCGTCCGCAATCAGCGCGTATTCGGACGCGAGCTCGTCCCAGCTGCGCTGCATCAGCGTGTCGAACATCAGGTTCTTGATGTCCGGTGCGGGTGCGCCGCGCACGAGGAACGGGTTCAGCGAGTCGTAGCTCTGCGATTCGTCGTAGTTTTCGAACTGGAGCGTGCCGCTGTCCGGCGCATCCGCATTCGCGTAGTCGAAATGCGTGAAGCCCGGTGGATATTTCGGATGGTCGTATTGCGAGATCGCCGGCACGGCGAGCGCGGCCTGCGGCATGACGCCGCCCGATACGAGCCACGCGGCGCACGCGAGCAGCGCGGCGCGCGTGGCGGTGCGCATCCGCCCGTGCGTGCGCGTCAGGTGCGAGTGGCGCGGCGCGCGTGCCCGTCGCCCATTCAACAGTCTCATGGTCAGTCTGTCCGGAAGCGTGCGGGTGTGAAGCCTGCGCGCAATCGATGCCCGTGCCGGACGCAGCATACGGCCGCGTCCCGCGGATGGTTCGTGCTGGTCACGATCGGATGAACTGCACCGCCGCGCGTCCCGGTTGCGGGCCGTCGTGGCGCCAGGTGAAAAAAGGCCGCCCCGAAAAGGGGGTAGTGGACGTGGAGCGGCCTGTCCAAAACCTGTCAGTGCATCGCGACCGCCATCAGAACTTGTACGTCGCGCCGACCTGCGCGAACCGGCCGATGTACGAGTACACCGACGTGTCGTACCCGCTCTGGCTCAGCGTGCCGTTCGCGAAGATCGGGTCGTACGGCGGCGTGCGGTTGAAGAGGTTGTCGATGCCACCGTAGATCGTCCAGTTCTTGAAGCCCGTGTACGTCACCATCAGGTTGAACTGGCTGTACGAACCGACCTTGCTCGGCTCGGGCATCAGGTTCTGCGCGTACGGGCCCGTGAACTGCCACGTCAGCGCCGCATCGAACTTCCGGTAGTTCCAGTCCAGCGTCGTGTTGCCGCGCCAGCGCGGGAAGCTGCCGCCGAACGGCTGCGTGATCGTGAAGTTGTTGCCCGCGCCGTTGACCGGCGCGGCGCCCGGGAAGCCGATCTTGTAGCTGTTGACGTAAGCCCAGTCGCCCGAAAGCGTAATCGTGCCCCAGCCCTTCAGGGGCAGGCCCTGGCGGAACGTGCCTTCGAAGCCGTTCGTGTCGAGGTAGCCGAGGTTCTGGTACGGAATCACCTTGTACAGCAGCTGGCCGGTCGTCGGGTCGGTCACGACCTGCGATGGCTTGCCCTGGCCGATCACGTTGTCGATGCGGATCTTGTACCAGTCGAAGCTGAGGTCGGTGTAACGGCTCGGCGAGACCTGAAAGCCGATATTGAGGTTGCGCGTGCGTTCCGGCGCGAGGTTCGGGTTGCCGACGGTGATCGACGTGTAGTTCTGGCCGGTGGCCGGATCGACCTGGATGCCGAGCGTCTGCGACTTGCTGTCCTCGACGAAGGTCGGCGCGCGGAAGCCGCGGTTGTACGACGTATACAACGTGAGCGCCTTGATCGGCTGGTACCGCAACGCGAAGCGCGGCGAGAAAGCGCCGCCCACGTCGGTGTAGTGATCGTAGCGGCCTGCCTGGCTGAACGTCAGGTTCTCGATGATCGGTATGTTGATCTGGTAATAGATAGCCGCGACGTTGCGCTGGCCATCCACCGTCTCGAGGTCCGGTGTGATGACGGCCCCGCTCAGGTACTCGGAACCCGGCGTCAGCGTTTCGCTCTGGTGCGTGAACTGCGCGCCGAAGCCGATGCCGACGTCGCCGGCCGGCAGATGGAACAGGTTCGGCGTCGACAGCGTCGCATCGATCGTGTCGAGCTTCGAGATGCCGAGGTTGTTCGCCTCCTGATAGAGACCGTTGAACGCGTTCGGCGTCGCGGCCGGGTTCGCGAAATTCAGCGTGCCGTTCTGGTAGATGTTGTTCAGCGCATTCACATTCAGCTGGTTCGTGAACACGTTCGACACAGTGCTCTGCGAATGGCTGACCGACGTCGCCCAGTCCCAGTCGCCGTACGGCAGCGTGAACGACCCCTTGATGCCGGCGGCCGCCCGCCAGTAGTTGGCCCAGGTCTTTTGCGCGACCGTGTTCGGAAACGCATAGGTGAGCGGCGTGGCCGCGCCGGTCGTGTTGTACGGGTTGCTGGCCGGTACCGTGTAGTTGAACGGCGACAGCAGCTTCGTCTGCGGATTCCAGACGAGCGCCGGGTTCTGCGAGTTACCGATCACGTTGTTCCACAGGCCGTCGTTGGTCGTGGTCGTGTTGTAGCTCTCCAGAAAGTCGGCGAACGCGGTCGTCTTGTCGTCGATCTTGAAGTCACCATGGAGCTTCGCGTTCAGGCGCTCGGTCATCGGCAGGATCGACGTGCTTTCCGCCGTGTTGTACCCGCAGACGGTGCCCGGCAACCCGGCCGACAGCGAATTCGACGCGGCCGGACGAACCGAGCCGCCGAACGGGCAGCCGCCGCTAAGCGCCTGCGCACTGCCGTCGGGCATGTTCCAGTAGGACGGCGCGAGCAGCGAGAAGCCGCCCGGCTTGCCCGTGAAGTCCTGGTTGCGCGTGGAATCACGGTCGGCCAGCGTGAAGCCGTTCGACTTGTAGTAGCTGAGCGCGGCCGTCACGTTGAAGCGGTCGGCGTTCAGGTCACCGAAGCCGCCGAGCACGCCGAACTTCATCGTGCCGTCGCCATTGCCGGCGTTGATCGCGCTGCCGAGGCTGCCGTCGAGCTGCAGGCCGCGGAAATTGTGTTTCGTGATGATGTTGACGACACCGCCGATCGCGTCCGAACCGTACTGCGACACGGCGCCCGTCTTCACGATTTCGATCCGCTCGATGTCGTTGAGCGGGATCGTGTTGAGGTCGAAGAACGAATCGACGCTGTTCGAGAAGAATGCATACGGCGCGACGCGCTGGCCGTCGACCAACACGAGCGTGTACTTCTCCGAGAGGCCGCGCAGTGCAATGCCGGCTGCTCCGGCCGCGAAGTTGCCCGACTGCCCTTCGCCCCAGCTGTTCGCCGAGTTGGCTGCCGCATCGCGCAGGAAGTCGGCGACAGTCACCGCGCCGCTGGCCTGGATTTCCTTCGGCGTGATCGTCTGCACCTGCTGGAAACCCGTCTTGTCGGCTTGCCGGATCAGCGAGCCCGTCACTTCGAACCGCTTGATCTGCGCGACCTTGCCCTGCCCGTTCGCGGCGGGTGCGGCAGGCGTCGCCTCGGCCGCTGCACCGGGTGCCGCATCGGGCGCCGCAGCGTCCGGTGCCGCGGCGCTGCCCGCCGTGCCGCCCGCCTGTGCAACGGTCACGGGCGCGCCGCTCGCGACCGCATCCGCGATCGCGACGGCGCCCGGCGCCGGCTGGCTCTGGGCGAACGCCGGCGGCGCCAGTGCGGCCGTCAGCGCCAGTTCCGCCCAGACTATCCTCTTGATTGCCAACGCCAACACTCTCTGCTTCATTTTCTTCCCTCTCGCTCGTAGTAAGACCCCACCTGCTGTGCGCCGGAACCTTGTGAATTCCTTGCGCGTCCTGGGTGCCCGTGTACCGGAACCCGCGATTGCCACGCTTTCGACTGCCACGACTCGAACGGATCGGCCTCGGGTCACCCGCACCATCCAGCGTCACCGTTGTTTTCTATTTTGATTCGTCATACTAATGACCTACATTGAGCGCATTGCCTGCTTCTTCCCGATTCGGCGGACAGCGGGTTCTGCACGCGGCGAGCCTGTGTGCGCGCCTTGATGCCCCCCCTCCGCATCCGATCGGGTATTTCTCCTTCCTGCCGGCCGCCTTCGCTAGAACAGCCTGGGCGTGCCGACCCAGACGATCACCGCCTCTTCGTCGGCCGTATTGCGCCACGCATGCGGCATTGTCGATTCGTAATGCGCGGTATCGCCCTCGTTCAGCGTGAACGTGCAATCCTCCAGCGTCAGCGCCAACTGCCCGCGCAATACGTAGACGAACTCCTCGCCCGCGTGCGTCGTCATCTCGGACGGAAGCTGCCCCGCCGGCATCCGGACGAGAATCGCGTCGAGCTTGCGGCTGTCCACCGGGTTCGTCAGCCTGGCGAACCGGCTGGCCGAGTTCGTGAACTGGAAATACTGCAGCGCGTTGCCGCGGCATACCGAGCGCGCTTCCGTCGGCGTGTCGATGAAGTACTGCATCGTCACGCCCAGCGCCTTCGCGATCCGCACCAGCGACGTGATCGACGGCGTCGCTCGCCCGCGCTCGACCTGCGACAGGAACGGCTTCGAAATGCCGGCGATCGTCGACGTTTCGTCGAGCGTGAGTTTCAGGCGCTGGCGCAGCGCCCGGATCTTGTTGCCGAGCGACACGGCAACGAGCACCGACTCATCAGGGGGCAAAACCATGGAAAGACGGTCCCTCGCAGTCGAAATCGGTTTGATGTCGTCAAGCCTCGACCGATGCCGTGATGCAGCCGGCCCGGCGCGATCCCCCGCCGCACGCTGTCGCGACGTGCAAGCCACGCGCGGTGCGGCAATGCACTGGCGTCGTGCGGCCTCGCAGCGCTTGCTCATTTCATTCGGTTTACTAATTAACAAGATTGCCCCTTTCCATCGGCTTACCTGCTCGTCGTGCATGGGTGCGATCGCGGCGGCACACCGCTTTCCGACCGCTCGCGTTGCGCGCGGCCGTGTACTTCCGTTGCGTTACCGTGACGCCACCACCGTCCAGAGCCGTGCCAGATCACCGGAACCGTCGGTACCCTTGACCGTGCGCAGCACCTGGACCGCATGCGTCTTCTGGCCGGCCACGTAATACGCCTCGCCGAGCCGCAGCCGCGCCGCATCGGGATGCTCGAGCCCTCCCTTCGCGATCGCCTGCTCCATCATCTGCAGCCCCTCCTGCGCATGACCCGCGAAGACGAGGTTCATGCCCGCGTCGATCGGCGCTGCCGGTGTCGTGGCATCGCCGCCCGATTGCGCGCGTTTTGCGGCGAGCGTCTGCAGCCGCTTCTCGCGATCCGCCTGCGCGTCCTTGCCGAGTACGCCGGACGCGAACCCCTGGTCGATCACCTGCTTGCCCTCGGCGGGTGACCCCGCAACCAGCGCGAGCTGTGTCATCTCCATGTACGCGTTGGCGGTCGCGAGCGAGCCCGTTGCGCGACGTAACCGGTAGATGTCGAGGTCGAGCGACGGCAGATAACCGGGGTTGCCGCGAATGGCGGTAACCATTTCGTCCCAGTACGCGGGGCTCGGGTGATAAGCCACCAGCAGTCCGAGCGCACCGCGATAGGCGTTGCCGTCCTTCACTTTCTGCGCACAGGTCGCCAGCATCTGCAGCTGCCCTTCATCCGGTGCGTGTCCGCCATTCGCCTGCGCGTCCGTGCTCGCTTTCAACTGGCTCACGAGCGGCGCGCAATCGTTGGACAGGTAGTAAGACTGCGTGAGCAGCGTGCGCATTTCCGGATCCGAGCCACCCGCCTTCAGGTAGCGCTGCGCGACCCGGATCGCCAGCGGGTAGTTCTTCTGCTGGAAGTAGATGCCGGCCAGCGCCGCCGTTGTCCGCTGTTCGTCCTCGCCCGACAGCCGTCCCGAGTTCAGCACGCTCTCGTAGGCCTGCGCGGCCGTGCCCGAGTCGCCGGCCGCCATCGCTGCCGCGCCGCGCATCTCCTCCACCATGTAGGTTTCGTACGGCGTCCGGTTCGGCACGGCCGCCGCCTGGGCGATCTTGCCGAGCGCGTCGCGATACTTGTGCGCCCGGTACAGCTCCTGCGCGGCCGCCAACGGTTTCGCCACGTCCGGCCGCAGCGCGTCCGCCGGCAACGCCGGGCGTCCGAACAGGCCGGCCGCGCCGAGCGCCGTCACCGCCATCAGCTGTTTCCATCGTTGCTGGTTCATCGGCTCGTCCGTGTCTTCATTGCATGAACTGTTCGTTACCGATCAGGCCGATCTTGGTCGCGCCCACGCGTTGCGCGGATGCGAGCACGGCGGCCACGTCCTTGTATGGCGCCAGCTTGTTGGGACGCAGGTGGATCTCCGCCTGCACGGGTTCCGCCGCCACCTGGGTCAATTTCGACTCGAGCGCCGCGCGGTCCGGCACCGGCGCACCGTTCCAGGTCGTCGTGCCGTCGAAGTCGATGTCGATCTGCACGATTTCCGGCGGCGTGGCCGGCGGCGGTGGATTACCGACCGGCAGGTCCATCTTCACCGAATGCATCTGAATCGGGATCGTGATGATCAGCATGATCAGCAACACCAGCATCACGTCGATCAGCGGCGTGGTGTTGATATCGACCATCACTTCCGGTTCGGCGTTGCTACCGCCCGAAGGCACATTCATTCCCATCTTCGACTCCTGTCGACCCGCGTTAGCGCTTCAGCGCTTACGCGGGTCCCATGCTTCGCGGTCGACCCGCGTCAGTGCTTTAGCGCTCACGCAGATCCCGTCCTTCGCAGCCAACCGGCGTCAGCGCTCCCCCACTTGCCGCCAGCCCCCTGTTCCACCACGATTCCCGCGCGCGACTATCCACCGCGCGCAGGCGGCTCGGTAATGAACGACAGCTTCGCGATCCCAGCGCGCTCGCACATCGTGACCACCCGGCCGATGAACTCGTAGCGCGTGTTCTGGTCGCCCCGCACGTGGACGCTCGGCTGCGGCTGCTGCTGCGACACGTCCTTCAGCTTCGCGAGCAGCGTCTGTGCATCCACCAGCTGTTCGCCCCAGAAGAAATCGCCGTCCCGGTTCACCGCGATCTCGACGCTTTTCGGCGTCGTCTGCAGCGGCTGCACCGTCTCCTTCGGCAACTGAAGCTGGATCGTGTGCGTCACGACCGGAATCGTGATCAGGAAGATGATCAGCAACACCAGCATCACGTCGACGAGCGGCGTCGTGTTGATGTTGGCGATCACCTCGTCGCTATCGTCCTGCCCGACGTTCATGGCCATCGCGCGTCTCCGTCAGCCGATCAGTTCGCGAGCGACGCAGCCGCCGGCGACGACGACGACGCGCGTACCGGGCGCCGATTGCCGGCCAGCAGCACCGTGTGCAGTTGCGCGCCGAAGTTGCGGACCCGCTCCATCACCGACTTGTTGCGCCGGACCAGGAAGTTGTAGCCGAGTACCGCCGGCACCGCGACGGCGAGGCCGATCGCGGTCATGATGAGCGCCTCGCCCACCGGGCCGGCGACCTTGTCGATCGACGCCTGGCCGGCGATGCCGATGGCCGTCAGCGCGTGATAGATCCCCCAGACCGTGCCGAACAGCCCGACGAACGGCGCGGTGGAGCCCACCGTGGCCAGGAATGCGAGCCCGTCCTGCATCCGGTTCGACACGTTCGTGATCGAGCGCTCGACCGACACGTCGATCCACGTATTGCGGTCCACCGCTTCCAGCAGCGCCTCGTCATGATGCTCGCCGGCCTCGATCGCCGTTTCGGCGATGAAGCGGAACGGCGATGCCTCGTCGAGCAGTTTGGCGCCCTCGGCCAGCGACGGCGCGGACCAGAGCTGCGCGTCCGCCAGCTTCGCGCGGCGATTGGCGCGCAACTGCTCCACGAACTTCGTGATCATGATGTACCAGCTTCCCATCGACATGATCACGAGCAGGATCAGCACGAAACGGGCGACGAAATCGCCGTTCTTCCATAGCGCGCCGAGCCCGTACGGATTCTCGACCGCTTCCGTCGTGGCCGGCGCGGGCGGCGGAGCCGGCTCGGCGGCGGCCGGAGCCGGGGCCGGCGCAGCCGACGGTGCCGCGGCCTGTGCCGGTGTGCCGGCCGTGCCGCTTGCCTGCGCGTGGGCGAGTTGCGGTGCAACGAACCCGTCGATTGCCGCGACGGACATCAGGATGCTTGCCGCCAGCGCGGCCAGTGAACGCTTCGTCATACCCCACTCCAGTTATTTCGATGAACTTAATACGTCAGTTCGAGATGGTTTTTCCCGGCCCGGATCGCACCGGACCGCCCACTGCATCAATTCAGATTGAACGAGAACGGAACCTGGACCCGTACCGGCTGGCCCTGCGCGACGCACTTGAATCGCTTCACGGTGTTGAAGGCAGCGCGATCGAGGATCGGATCGGCCGACTGCGCCACGCGCTCGTTCGTGATGTTCCCTTCCGCATCCACGACGAATTCGATGGTCACATCGCCCGTGATGTTGTTTTCCTGCGCTTCCTTCGGATACTGGATCGACGCGCGAAGCGTGTCCGAATTCGGGCAAACCACCCCCACGTCATGGCTGACCGGCTTGGCCGGCGCCGGAGGCGCCACGACCGGCGCCTGCACGGCCGGCGCGGACGGTACCGGGGCCGACTGGTGCGTGATCGTCGCCTGCGGCGGCGCCTGCACCGGCACTTCCGGCGGCGGGACGAACGGCGGCGGCGGCGGCGCGAATTTCGGCGGCGGGAGCTTGACTACGGGCATCGGCGGCGGCGGCGGCGGCTTGACCGGCTCGATGATGCGGGTTTCGATCGGGTGCTGGATCACCTGCACGACTTTCGTCGCGAGGCCGTTGAGCAGCGCGTAGATCAGCACGGCATGCAGCACCAGGACGATTCCGATGCCGCCGAACCGGCGTACCGGGTTCTGTTGCTTCTTGCCGAACTCTCGCGGACGGCCCAGCGTAGCCAGCCCGCTGTTCGACGTAGCCAGACGTTCTTCGACTTTCATGCCCACCATCCATCCCCCAAGCGATTCGCCCAGTATCGGATTGCTGCTGGCGGCGAAGCCAGGTCGGCATCACCACCACATCAACCCGAACATTTCATTTCAAATTCAATTAGCAATTCGAATTGAAAGAATTCAATTCGAATGCAAATTCATTCTTTTTCAAGGAATCGTTCCGGCCGGCGCGCCCCGGTTATGCACCGAAAAAAACGCGCCAGCACGTTCAGGCAATTGTCAGCTGAGCGGACGGCACCTTACATTTCGTATGACAACCCACCGTTCGTTACACGGTGATGTCAGTGGCGCCGTTCACTTGGGTGCAGAAGATAGCAAGGAAAAAATTTTGACGTCAAACTTTATTTGATACCCGAATACAAAGTTTGGAGGGTTTACTCAAATAATATTCCGGTAAGCAGAAATCAGTCTTTTATTATAAAAACGGTAATTGAATTGTATGGGTATATGCAAAACCGGATATTAATCTGCTTCAGCATAAATATAGGCATATTTCCCGCGCCGCACCAAAATGGCCCGCTCCGGATGCGACTGACGAGATGCACGCCTCCCCTCATCGGCGCCCCCATCGGTCGCCAGATACGCTGATCAATTGCCTCGAGCTGGTCGACACAGCTTCTTCAGAACGTCAGCAGCACTCCGGATATCCAGAAATTTAGTCTGCACTGCGACACAAATTTCGTGATGGATCCGGCATTCGAAAAATCTCTCGAATAATTTCGCATACCGAATTAACTATCGCGCGACCATTTGCCGCCTCTACGCGCGACCCGTCAGACACGCACCGACCAGCGCCCACACACCGCGCGCATCAGGCGTGCATGCCCTGCATCTTGTGCGAGAAATGCGCACGCTCGGCCGTCTCCATCAGTGTCAGGAATTCATCCTGCATCATGTGGATCAGCGCTTCGTGGTCGCCGGCCTCGAAATAGACTTCCGGCTGCTGCGCAAGACGTTCCTCCAGAAACGTCTTCATGCCGTACGCCATGCACACCGGCGGCAACGCGCCCATGTCGCAATCCTTGAACAGCTCGCGCAGTTCGACCTCACGGGCGAGCACGAGATGACGTCCCGTCTTCACCCAGAGATCCGACAGGCGCACGGCGTGCGTGGTCGGCAATACGGCGGCGACGTAGCCTTCGTCGTCTTCGAGGAGCACGGTTTTCGCGAGGCGATCGCCGGGTATATGCGCGGCGGCGGCCGTCTCCATGCTCGTATGGCTATAGGGGTGGTACACCACTTCGTACCGCGATGACTTCTGACGCAGGCAATCCTGCAGGGTGGCTGACACAGGCATGGCACACCTCGTCTGGGCGAAACGGGCGAACGGCGTTCGCACCGGATTCGTTCAGCATAGGTCGCATTCCGGCGGATGGGAATCCTCGCCTCCGCCGCGCCTCGAACGGGCTCAACTCACGGGTTCAGTCCCCGGGTCTAGTCCCTTTTCGCGCAGCCATTCCCGATTGAAAAGCCGTGCGCGATAGATGTCGCCACGGTCGCACAGCAAGGTCACGATCGTGTGCCCCGGGCCCATCCGGCGGGCCAGCCACGCCGCTGCCGCGACGTTGATGCCGCTCGAACCGCCGACATACAGCCCCTCCTCGCGCAGCAACCGGTAGACCATCGTCACGCACTGCTGATCGTCGATCCGCACGGCGTCGTCGATCGGCGTGCCCGCAAGGTTCATGGTGACGCGCGTCGATCCTATGCCTTCGGTGATCGAGCTGCCTTCCGCGCCGAGGTCGCCCGATTTCACGTACCCGTAGAGCCCGCTGCCGGGCGGGTCGGCCAGCACGATCCGGACGTCCGGATTCTGCTCTTTCAGATACCGGCTCACGCCGGCCAGCGTGCCGCCCGTCCCGGTCGCGCAGACGAACGCATCGATCGTGCCCGCCGTATCGCGCCAGATCTCGGGCCCGGTCGTCTCGTAGTGCGCCTGACGATTGACGACGTTGTCGAACTGATTGGCCCACACCGCGTTGTCGAGTTCGTCCGCGAGCCGTCCGGCAATCTTCTGATAGTTGTTCGGGTCACGGTAGGGGGCCGCCGGCACCGGACGCACCTCGGCGCCGAGCGTACGCAGGATCGCCAGCTTGTCCGGCGATTGCGTGTCGGGAATCACGATCACGCAGCGATACCCGCGCGCCGCGCAGATATGTGCCAGACCGATGCCGGTGTTGCCCGCCGTGCCCTCGACGACGGTGCCGCCCGGCTTCAGCACGCCACGCCGTTCGGCGTCGCGGATGATGTAGAGTGCCGCGCGATCCTTCACCGATCCGCCCGGATTCATGAATTCCGCCTTGCCCAGGATCTCGCAGCCCGTCTCGGCGCTGAGCTTCGTCAAGCGAATCAGCGGCGTGCGCCCCACGCAGTCGACGAAGCCGTGTCGCACGTCCATGTCTGCCTCCGTTGCTTCGCGCGGCGCACGCGCCACACACAACGAAGGATAGGCCGCCCTCGCGGCTTTCGTCGCCGGCGCTCGCGTATTAAGCTTGAAGAGCCCATTGCGGCGCATGCGCCGCATCGCGAGACGAGGTCCGCCATGCTGCAACTGCACACCGTCGCCGTCGACAAACCCGAGACCGTGAACTTCATCCTCGGCCAGTCGCATTTCATCAAGTCCGTCGAGGACATCCACGAGGCGCTGGTCGGCACCGTGCCCGGCATCCGCTTCGGGCTCGCATTCTGCGAGGCGTCAGGCAAGCGGCTGGTGCGCCACTCCGGCACCGATACGGCGCTCGTCGAGCTTGCATGTCGCAACGCCAGCGCGATCGGCGCCGGCCACGCGTTCATCGTGTTCCTCGGCGACGGCTTCTATCCGGTCAACGTACTCAATGCAATCAAGGCCGTGCCAGAGGTTTGCCGGATCTATTGCGCGACCGCGAACCCGACCGACGTGATCGTCGCGGAAACCGCGCAAGGGCGCGGGATCGTCGGCGTCGTCGACGGCTTCGGGCCGCTCGGTGTCGAAAATGACGACGACATCCGCTGGCGCAAGGATCTGCTGCGTTCGATCGGCTACAAGGCGTAGGGATGGACCGCCGGGGGGCAGCCATGTCGACATGGCTGCATCGAAGGTGCGTTGCAACCAGGATTCCAGGACGGATTGCGCTCAGACCGTTAGTTGCGTTTCAGACGCAGGCACGCCGCCTCTCGTGTTGTGCCGCGATCGTCCGCCTGCCCTATACTGCCCGCAGCAGACTGACTGACAGCCGCGCCGACGGCCCGGCTGCCACGACTCTCCCTGGAGCCACCATGCATTACCAGTTGACCTACGAACTCGTCGACGATTATCTGTCCCGTCGCGAACCGTTCCGCGCCCAGCACCTCGCGCTTGCGCAGGCTGCGACCGAGCGCGGCGAGCTGGTGCTCGCCGGCGCGCTGTCGGACCCGGCCGACCAGGCCGTGCTCGTGTTCGAAGGGGATTCGCCGGAGGCGGCCGAGTCGTTCGCGCGCGCCGATCCGTACGTGCAGAACGGCCTCGTGAAATCGTGGCGCGTGCGTCCGTGGCGCGTCGTGGTCGGCAAGCACGCGCCGCCCCGCGCGTGAAGCGAGACTACAGCCACCCTGCCCGCTTGAATCGCCACCACAGCGCGAAGTCGGCGACGACCATCACGGCGATGCAGCCGTAGAACCCGTATTTCAAGTGCAACTCGGGCATGTTCGCGAAGTTCATCCCGTAGATGCCGGCGATCATCGTCGGTATCGCGAACAGCGCGGCGAACGAGCCGAGCCGCTTGGTCACCTCGTTCTCGGCGAGCGAGATCATTCCGAGGTTGACCTGGACCGCTGTCACGACCATCTCGCGCCGCCCCTCGATCGTCTTCACGATCCGCTGCAGATGATCGTACACGTCGCGGAAGTAATGCTCCATCCCGTTGCATATCTGCGGGATGCGTCCCCCCGTGAGTTTCGCGAGCGGCTCGATCAGCGGCGCCGTGTGCTGATGCAGCATCACGAGCCGGCGCTTCAGCGAATAGAGATCCTCGATGATCGCGCGCGCCGACGCGGGCGTGGCCTTCGCGAAGATGCGGTCCTCGAGTTCCTCGAGTTCGGCGCCGAGCGATTCGAGGATCGGGAAATAGCGGTCGACGACCTGGTCCATCAGCGCGTAGAACACGAACGCCGAGCCTTCCTGCAACAGATGCGGCTCGCGCTCGCAGCGCTTGCGCACTTCGCGGAAATCCTGCTCGGTATGGTTGCGAATCGACAGCACGTAGTTCGGGCCGACGAACACGTTCAGCTCGCCCAGCTTGAATTCGCCGTCATCGTCGAGCTCGACCGTATGCAGCACCGCGAACAGCGAATCGCCGTACTCCTCGATCTTCGGCCGCTGATGCCCCTTGCGGGCATCCTCGAGCGCGAGCTCGTGCAGCCCGAACTCCTCGCCCATCAGGTCGATTTCGTCGGGCGTCGGATCCTTCAGCGCGACCCACACGAAGCATTCGGGCTTCGACACGTAGTCGCTGATGGCGTCGATATCGATGTCGGCCAGCTTGCGGCCGTCCTGGTATGCAGCACAGTTGATCAGCATGTTGTCCGTGATGTTGCGGTTTGCGCATCAGTTTACCGGTTTGCTGCGCGGGCGGCCCGGCTTGCGCGGCACGGCGATATTGGTCATGATCGGGCTGCGTGCGCCGCAGCATGCGCACCCGGACACTTCGGACCACAAGCCGCACGGCCGTGCGGCCCAACCGTCAAGGAGACAGACCCATGTGGTATTTCTCGTGGATACTCGGCATCGGCGTGGCGCTCGGCTTCGGCATCATCAACGCGATGTGGCTGGAAGCGGAAGTCTTCTCGCGAGGCGACAAGCGCAACGGCGCGTCGAGCTCGCGCTCGGGAGGCAAGGCTTCGTGACGCACCTGGTGTTCTTCTGCGGTCACGCCGGCACCGGCAAGACCACGCTCGCGAAGCGGCTCATCGGGCCGCTGATGCGCGCGACCGGCGAGGCCTTCTGCCTGCTCGACAAGGACACGCTGTACGGCCGCTACAGTTCGGCCGCGATGGGCGCGCTCACCGAGGATCCGAACGACCGCGACAGCCCGCTCTACCTGAAGCACCTGCGCGATCCCGAATACCAGGGCCTGCTCGACACCGCCCGCGAAAATCTCGCGCTCGGCATCGGCGCGCTCGTGGTCGGCCCGCTGTCGCGCGAAGTGCGCGATCGCCGCATTCTCGACCGCGCGTGGCTCGGCATCGCGCCCGACGTCACACTGACGGTCGTCTGGGTCCACACGTCGGAGGACGTCGCGCACCAGCGGATCGTCGCGCGCGGCAATCCGAACGATGCGTACAAGCTCGCGCACTGGGACGAATACCGGCAGCGCCGCTTCGTGCCGACCGGCCACGAATGCGACGGCATCGTGATGTTCGACAACACCGCGCCATCCGATGCCGACGTCGATGCGCTGCTGTACCGCATCGCGCCGCCTCCGCCGGTAGCCACGATCGTCCCGCCGCTGCCGGCCTGACCGGTTACTTCCTCGTTCCCCGCAAAAAACAACGCCGGAAGCGCTGCTGCGCTCCCGGCGTCGTACGGCCCTCGTGCCTGAGGCTGGCGGGCGGTCAGGCCACCGCGTGCACGCGCTCCATCGTGCCGCCTTCGTACAGCTTGCCGAAGCGGTTCGACAGGAACGCCTTCAACGACACCTTTTCCTGCGGGATGAAACCGCTCTGCGGCAGCTTCTTTTCGCGGAACAGATCCAGCACCGCGCACATCGCGCCGGCCGTCGTGATCTGGATCGCGCTCATGTGCATCCCGCACACGTCCTTCGCGAAAATCTTGCGGGTGAACACGTCCTGCACCAGTTGGCCGTCCTTCACGCCCGTCACCGTGATGAACACGAGCACGACGTCCTGTTTCGTCGACGGCACCGCGCGGCGCATGATCGACTTCAGCGTGTCGCGGTCGGTCGACAGGCGCAGGTCTTCGAGCAGGAACTGCACGAGATCGCGGTGGCCCGGATAGCGCACCGACTTGTAGTCGAGCGTCTCGACCTTGCCCGACAGCGTCTCGCACAGCGTGCCCAGGCCGCCCGACGTGTTGAACGCTTCGTATTCGGTGCCGTCCAGCGAGAAGTGCTCGAGGCCTTCGAGCGGCTGCACCCATTGCTTGCGGCCGTCGCGGATCGCTTCGCACGGCTGGCAGTATTCGTTGATCAGGCCGTCGACGCTCCACGTCAGGTTGTACTTCAGCGCGTTGGTCGGGTACTCGGGCAGCGCGCCGACGCGCATCTTCACGTCGCGCACTTCGCTGAAGCCGTTCACCAGTTCGTGTGCGGCGAGACCGATGAAGCCCGGTGCGAGGCCGCACTGCGGCATGAACGCACGGTCGGAGCCTTCGGCCAGTTCGCGGATCGCATGGGTCGCGCGCACGTCTTCGGTCAGGTCGAAGTAGTGGACGCCGGCAGCCTTCGCGGCAGCGGCAACGTTGACCGCGAGGTAGTAAGGCAGCGCGTTGACGAGCGCATCGAAGCCCTTCACGGCTTCGCGAATCGCATTCGCGTCGGCCGAATCGACCCGTTGCGTCGCGATGCCTTCGCGCGACAGCTTCGCAAGCGCATCCGCATCACGGTCGAACGCGACGACTTCGTAGTCGCCCGTTTCACGCAGCATGTGAGCAATGGTGTGGCCGATCAGACCTGCGCCGACGATGGCGATTTTCATGCGCTTATCTCCTGATGATGGGTGGGTGTTGTGAGCGGCGTTGAGCCATGAACACAGTTTAGGGACGCGCAAAATCAGTTCCAAGACGAAGAATGATGCGAAACGACCTATAAATTCGACGTTTCGACGACACATTTCGTCGAAATGTCGAAACGAGATTTTTTCCCCGCTGCCGGCCTCGCTATGGCTGGCCTAAGTCTTCCGTTTCAGACTGCATGCCGACCACCCGCTTGCCCAGGAGGCATCGCATGCAATCCCTGCCCGCTCATCGCACGCCGCACTGGCTGAACAAGGTGCCCGACGTCGCGCTCTCGTTCTGGATCATCAAGATCATGTCGACCACGGTCGGCGAAACCGGCGCGGACTTTCTCGCGGTCAACGCGGGACTCGGCCAGACCGTCACGCGCGTCGCAATGGCGTCGCTGCTCGCGATCGCGCTGTGGCTGCAGTTGCGCACGCGCCGCTACGTGCCATGGATCTACTGGCTCACGGTGGTGCTGGTCAGCATCGTTGGCACGCAGATCACCGACCTGCTCACCGACGGCCTGAACGTCAGTCTCTATGCGAGTACCGCCGCATTTGCCGTCGCGCTCGCCGCGATCTTCTTCGTGTGGCATCGCGTCGAAGGCACGCTGTCGATCGACACGATCGTCACGCCGCGGCGCGAGCTGTTCTACTGGGCCGCGATCCTCTGCACGTTCGCACTGGGCACCGCCGCGGGCGATCTCGCAACCGAGGCGCTCGGGCTCGGCTTCACGCTCGGCGCGCTGTGCTTCGGCGCATTGATCGCGGCCGTGTTCGCGATCTGGCGGCTCGGCGTCGATGCGGTGCTCGCGTTCTGGATCGCGTACATCCTGACGCGCCCGTTCGGCGCGTCGCTCGGCGACCTGCTCACGCAGGCGCGCACCTATGGCGGGCTCGGCTTCGGCGCCGCCTGGACGAGCCTGCTGTTCCTGACCGTGATCGTGCTGCTCGTCGCCGTCGCGCAGTTCGGCGGCGGCCCGCGCACGCGCGCCGGTACCGCCGACTGACGCCCCTTCCTTTCCGTTTGTTTCGTTCTTCCCGTTCATCGAATCGAGGACACGCCATGCGCATCCCCCATCCCGTTTCCCGTCTCGCCGTTGCCGCGGCCGCGATTGCGCTGCTGGGCGCCGCCGGCTGCTCGAAGCAGCAGGATGCGAATGCATCGACTTCGGCGCCCGCCTCGGCCTCCGCATCGCCTGCTGCGACCCACGCATCGAAACTCGGCGACCTGTCGCAGTTCCGCACGATCGCCGTCGACGTGAACACGCGCGTCGCCAAGGGCGACCTGCCCGGCGCGAAAACGCGCATCAAGGATCTCGAGATCGCGTGGGACTCGGCCGAAGCCGGCCTCAAGCCGCGCGCCGCCGCCGACTGGCACATGGTCGACCAGGAGATCGACCGCGCGCTTTCCGCGCTGCGTGCCGACCATCCGACCCAGGCCGATTCGGCTGCCGCGATGAAGAACCTGCTCACGGTCCTCGACCGGTTCAGCGGCAAATAAGGACGCCGCGCGCGCGGCACGTGACGCCCGTGCGGGAATCGCATACGCTGGCGGCGTTGGCGCGGCACGGAGAACACGCATGCGAATACTGCTCGTCGAAGACGACCCGATGATCGGCGAGGCCGTCCATGCCGCGCTGAAAGACGCGTCATACGCCACCGACTGGGTCACCGACGGCGTGCACGCGTTGACCGCGTTCGCCTCACAGCCCTACGACCTGGTCCTGCTCGACCTCGGCCTGCCCGGCCGCGACGGGCTCGACGTGCTGGCCGCCATCCGCGCGAAGGACGCCGGCGCGCCGCTGCTGATCGTCACCGCGCGCGACGGGCTCGACGATCGTCTGGCCGGCCTCGACGGCGGCGCCGACGACTACATCGTGAAGCCGTTCGAGATGGCCGAGCTGCTTGCGCGGATTCGCGTCGCGATCCGGCGCCGGGCCGGTTCCGCCGCGCCGCTGCTGAGCAACGGGATCGTGTCGCTCGACCCCACAACGCGCGAGGCCGTGGTCGACGGGCACGCACCGGTGCCGCTGTCGAATCGCGAATTCTCGCTGTTGCGCGCACTGCTGGTGCGCCCGGGCGCGATCCTGTCGCGGCGCGAACTCGAGGATCGCCTGTACGGCTGGGGCGAGGAAGTCGAAAGCAACGCGGTCGAATTTCTGATCCATTCGCTGCGCCGCAAGCTCGGCAGCACCGTGATCAAGAACGTCAGGGGTGCGGGATGGATGGTTTCAAGAAACGCCTGAGCGAATCGATCGGGTTTCGCCTGTCGGTCGCGCTGTCGGCCGCGATCCTGGTCGTCGCGACGGCCGCGGCCGCGTTCGCGTTCTCGTCGGCATTCGACGAAGCGCACGAACTGCAGGACGACGTGCTACGCGAGGTCGCGACACTGCTCGACCACTCGCGAGCGCCCTCGCTCCATGCCGCCGCCGGCGCACCCGCACGCGAAAGCGACGAGCTGTCGCGCGTGTTCGTGCAGCCGCTCGGCGGCGCACCGCAGCCGGGCAGCGACGGCATGCCGCGGCTCGCGCTGGCGCCGACACTCGCCGACGGACTGCATACGGTCGATGCAGGCGGCAGCACGTATCGCGTGATGGTCCGGACCTTCGCGAACGGCGAGCGCATCGCGGTCGCGCAGGAAGCCGGCATGCGCGACGACGTCGCTCGCGAAAGCGCGTGGCGCACCGCGTTGCCGCTGCTGATCCTCGTCCCGATCCTGCTGCTGCTCGTCGCCGATCTCGTGCGCAAGCTGTTCCGCCCGGTGGCCGCGCTGTCCGCCGGCATCGATGCGCGCGACGAGCACGACCTGCGCCCGGTGCCGGCCGAACGCGTGCCGGTCGAGGTGCGGCCGTTCGTCGTCGCGATCAACCGGATGCTGGAGCGCGTCGCGCAGTCGGTCGCCGCGCAGCGCCGCTTCGTCGCCGACGCCGCACACGAACTGCGCTCGCCGCTCACGGCGATGTCGCTGCAGGCAGAGCGCCTCGCCGATGCCGACCTGCCGGACGATGCGCGCGCGCGGCTCGCCGCGCTGCGCGGCGGGCTCGATCGCAGCCGCCACCTGATCGGGCAGTTGCTTGCGCTAGCACGGGCGCAAAGCGCGCCGGCCGCGCCGCCCGGCAACGTGTCGGTACATGCGGTCTATCGCCGCGTGCTGGAAGACCTGATGCCGCTCGCGGAAGCGAAAACGATCGACATCGGCATCGAGGACGGCCCGGACGCCTCCGTACCCGCCGACGAGCTCGAACTCGCGTCGCTCGTGATGAACCTGGTCGACAACGCGATCCGCTACACGCCGCCGGGCGGCCGCGTGGACCTGTCGACGCAGCGGACCGGCACGCACGTAGGCGTGACGATCTCCGATACCGGCCCGGGTATCGCGCCGCACGAGCGCGAGCGCGTGTTCGATCCGTTCTACCGGGTGCCCGGCAACGCGCAGATCGGCTCCGGGCTCGGCCTGTCGATCGTGAAGATCGTCGCGGACCGGTTGGGCGCCCGCATCATGCTCGCGTATGCGGACGAAGCGGAATCGCGCGGGTTGCGCATCTCGGTGCGGATTCCGCTGGCGCGGCCGGCCGCCGCGTCGGAACCCGACAGCCGGGCCGATACACCGGCGCGACATGCGCCGCGCGACGAACACCGCGCTTGAGCGTCAGCCGCCGATCGTCCCGCGGTCGATCTTGCGTGAAAGAATGATCGACGTGGTCGTGCGTTCGACGCCTTCGAGCGTGCCGATCTGGTCGAGCAGGTCGTTGAGCCGTTCGGGCGAATCGGCACGCAGCCACGCGACGTAGTCGTACTCGCCGCTCACCGCACAAAGCAACTGCACTTCGGGCATCCGGTCGAGCTTGCGCAACACATCCTTGCCGAACTTCGGCGTGAGGATGATGCCGACATACGCGTAAATGCTCGCGTCGAGCACGTCCTGCCCGAGCCGGACGCTATAGCCGGCGATCACGTTGGTGCGTTCGAGCCGCGCGATGCGTGCGACGACCGTCGTGCGCGCGACGTCGAGCTGGCGCGCGAGATCCGCGACGCTTGCGCGCGCATCGGCTTGCAACAGCGCGACGAGTTGCCGGTCGAGATCGTCGAGTTGGTCGAGGCGGGGTGGACGCATGAGGCTGGGCCGGCGCGACACGCGCCGGCTAAGTGGAATGTGACGCGATGATAGCGCCGAACGCCGGTACGCCCAAACGGCATCGCACGACTGCGCGATCGCGCGCCGTCATGCAGTGGCGCTGCCTTGTCCGTGCGCCACGACCGCATCCGGATCGCACTTGCCGCCCACTTTCCGCGCCGGGTGCCGGTACGCGCCGCACCATCGCGGGCCCCGTGTCGACCCGCGATATCCCTTTCAATTTCGATTCGTATCGGATGTAAGCAAGTGTCGCATTCACTGCCGCGCCGCACGCAACGTGCTACTAATAGCAGGCGACGCGAGAAGCGCGCTTGCGGCAATTGCCGCCGCGCCCGCTCGCAAGACACCACCCCGGAGAGCCAATCATGAAGAAAATCTCGCTCACCCTCGCGACGCTCGCGGTTGCGGCCAGCGCGTTCGCGCAAACCCCGGCACAGCCGCAAGCGCCCGCCCAGGCCACGACGGCCGCGGCTTCGGCCCCGAGCGCCGAGCAGCGCGAGGCGCGCCACGAAGCGCGCGTCGAGCAGCGCATCAAGTACCTGCACGACCAGTTGAAGATCACGTCGGCGCAGGAACCGCAGTGGAAGACGTTCGCCGACACGATGCGCGACAACGGCGACACGATGGGGCGCCTCTATCGCGAACGGATGGCCAAGCACGACGTCTCCGCACTCGACGACATGAAACAGTACGCGGAACTGTCGCAGGCCAACGCCGACGGCGCAAAGAAGCTCGCCGACGCCTTTGCGCCGCTCTACGAGAGCTTCCCGGCCGACCAGAAGGCGCTGGCCGACACGACGTTCCGCAGCTGGCTGCACCACGGCGGCGAACACCGCGGCAAGGGCAAGACGAAAGGCAAGGAAGCCAAGGCGGCAGCCGCACCGGCCGCCAGCGCACCCGCGCAGCCCTGACGCCCTCCCCGCAGGCGCCGTACCGCCCGTCCGGGCCGAACGGCGCCGCGCCACGCCAGGCGACCGGCGCGTCACACGGCGCGCCGGATTCGGGATAAGCTCCGGGCTTTCCAGCTTTCCCGCACTTCCCCGCCATGCTCGAACTCAAGCACCTCGACCTGCGTACCGATCCGCAGGCCCGCCGCGTCGTCAAGGACGAAACCGTCGCCGTGTCCTTCGCGGAGGCCGACGGCGAATTGATGAGCCTCGAAGGCCCGAACCGCTATGCCGCGGGCGACGCGCTGATCACGGGCTCGACCGGCGACCGCTGGGTCGTGTCGCGCGCGCGCTTCGACGCCAAATACCTGCCCGCCGATCCGGCGCTCGCGCACGGCGAACCGGGCGACTACCGGAACCGGCCTGCCGTCGTGCTCGCCCGCCGGATGGACGAGCCCTTCACGATCGCCCGCTCGGAAAACGGCGACATGCTGCGCGGCGTCGCCGGCGACTGGGTGATGCAGTATGCGCCCGGCGACTACGGTGTCGTGCAGGCGCAGCGCTTCGCGCAGGTTTACCGCGACGCGTAATGCGACGCGCCGGCATGGCGCCGGCGCGAACGGTCACGCAAAGTCTTCGTCGAGTTCGAGTTCCGCGTCGCGCTCGACGGCCTCACCGGCCGCGTGACGCTCCTCGAGCGACCCGAGCATCGCTTCCGTATACGCATGCAGCACCGCATGGCTGCGTGCGCGCTGCATCGCCTTGAGCGCCAGGTAGCGCGCGAGCGCGGCCGGCACGATACGGATATCGAGCGTCATCCGCTTCGGCGTCGAGCCGAAACGCATCGCGAGCCAGTGAACGGACAGGAAGCGCCCGCGGGCGTCGCTGCTTTCGGCAAAACGCGTCTGCTCCGGAAAGAGCTCGCAAATCACGCGGGCAAGCGCGTCGAATTCCGCGCTCTGGCATTCGATCAGATAGTCATCCATTCCGTCTCTCCCGTCAGGCTGCCGATTGCGACGGCCGGCACACCTTCACCAGCACGACGGCCAGGATCGCGGCCAGCATGAAATGCGCGGCCTCGACCCAGCCGGCCGGCAGCACGCGAACCTGATACAGCAATGCCGGCGCAGCCGCCAGCGCATGCAGCACGATCGCGAGCGGCAACACGCCCGCGCGGCCGGCGCGCACGCCGCGCCAGACCAGCACCGACAGCGCAAGCTGCAGCACGAATGCCGCGCAGCGTTCGAGCAGCAACAGCAGGATCGACTGTGCCGACAGCGTCGCAAGCATCACGTGCAGCCGCACGACGGTATCGCCCGGCAGGTCGGCGAGTTGCGTTTCGAGCTGGCCGCGGCTCGCGAGCCACGCGAGATACGACCACTGGCCCCACACGAGTACGCCGACGAACCATGCTTCGGCGCCACCGTGACCGATCCCGTAGCCGATTCCGCGGCTGTCGCCCGCTGACGGGCCGTAGCGGCGGTTCAGGAAACGCATCCCGAGATAGCGGCCGACTTCCTCGAACACGGCGGTCGCGAGCGCGCTGTACGCGACGAACGCAAGCGGCTGCGTGAGCCAGCCGTCCGGCGGCGTCTGGCTCAGCACGAGCCCGTGGAACGCGCGTTCGAGGATCATCGCAAACAACGTGAAGACGGCGACGCCGACGATCGTGTCGCGGCGGTTCAGCGCCAGCGGCTTGCGCAGGAGTCGGAAGAGGACGAGCGGCAGGAGCGCGATGATCAGCGTGGCGGCGATCAGCACCGCCAGCGTGACGGGAGCGACAGTCATGTATTTCCTTGTTCGGGGCAGCGCATCTGGCGCGCTGCGTGCCCCGAATGATACTCAGCTTGCGGTCGACGCGCGCGCAACCAGCTCGCCCGGCAACAGCGAGACGCGTACGTCGCCCGCCGCGCCGTCGATCCGCTCGTGCACGAATTCGACAGCCTTGTAGCCGATTTCGTAGGTCGGCTGGCGGATCGTCGTGATGCCGATCAGTTCGGCCCATTCCGGGTCGTCGATCGACAGCAGCGCCGCCTTCTGCTGCCATGCGGCGCCGAACCGCGCGCGCAGGTGGCGCGCGATCGCGAGCGCGACCGGCGCGTTCGCGGCGAACAGCGCCGCGCGCGCGCCGCGCCGCGCCGCGTCGTCGATGCGGGCATCGATGTCGGCCAGCGCCGCCGTGGCTGCGTCGGGCGCGTTCAGGTCGAGCACGACCGTCGACGGCACCGTCAGCCCGCGCGCCGCCAGTGCCGCGCGGAACGCAGCCTCGCGCAGGCGCCGCGAACTGACGCGCTCGAACGGCTGCACGACGAAATGGATCGCGTCGAAACCGTGTTCGACCAGGTGCGCGAGTGCCGTCTCGATCGCGTCGGCGTTGTCGAGGCCGATCAGGTCGGCCTCGAAGCCCTCGACCGTCCGGTCGACGAGCACGGCCGGAATGCCGGCCCCGCGCAGCGGGCGCAGCACGTCCTCGTCGGCGCCGAGCGCGTTGACGATCAGCCCTTCGACGCGGTAAGTCGTGAGCAACTGCAGGAAGCGGCGCTCCATCTCGACTTCGTTTGCCGCGTGACAGATCAGCGGCATGTAGCCGAGCGCGTGGCACGCGGCCTCGACGCCCTGCAGCACTTCGACGGTATAGGGATTGGTCAGGTCGGCCGCGAGCATGCCGAGCAAGCGATTGCGGCCGCGCTTGAGCCCGCGCGCCATCTGGTTCGGCCGGTAGTTGAGCCGCGCGATGGCCGATTCGATCCGCTGGCGCAGATCGGTGGACAGCACGTGTGTCTCGCCGTTCAGGTAGCGCGACACACTGGTCTTGCCCGTGCCGGCCTCGCGCGCGACATCGCTGATCGTCGCCGGACGCGTCGTGGTTGGTTGCGAATCGGTCACTGTCGTGCCTCGCGACGTACGATCCGCGCCGCTTCGTGAGCAGACGGACCTTTGTTGTTGGAAACGTAAGCCACCCGGTGGAATCTCCTGTCGACCCGCGGTAGCGCTCCAGCGCTTCGGCACTTACGCGGATCCCATGCTTCGCAGTCGGTCAGCGTTGATGCTTGAGCTTACGCTGATCCCCTGCTTCTGCCGATCGGCGCCGGCGCGTCGGCACCCGCCCCGGTCACCTGCAAAAGCAGTCGGCCGCACCGGACCTGGCGCGGATACCCGTCGCGGGACGCCGCCGGCAGCGTTGCCGGGCCGTCGATGCGACGCGGGCGATCATAACGCAGCCAGCGCTCCGGCACCAAGACCATCGACTCTAACGAAGCCGGCCCCTATCGGCCGACCACCGGCCAACCATCGACCGGTGCCCGCCCCGCTACCCGCCGCGGCTCAGGCGTGCGCGAGCGCATCCGGATTGACGAGATTCGTGCGCAGCGTGCCGGCCAGCGCGCCGACCAGGTTTTCCGCGGCGCAGCGCGCCATCGCGTGGCGCGTCTCGTGCGTCGCCGAGCCGATATGCGGCAGCGCGACGACATTTTTCATCTGCAACAGCGGCGAATCGGCCGGCAACGGCTCCTTCTCGAACACGTCGAGCCCCGCGCCACGGATCGTGCCCGCGCGCAGCGCATCGATCAGCGCGGCTTCGTCGACCACCGGCCCGCGCGATGCGTTGATCAGGATCGCGCCGCGCTTCATCTTCGCGAATTCGGCCGCGCCGATCAGGTGGTGCGTTTGCGCAGACAGCGGCACCTGCAGGCACACGAAATCCGATTGCGCGAGCAGTTCGTCGAGCGTGACGCGCCGCGCGCCGTACTGCGTCTCGGCTTCCCCGTGCGCGGAGCGGTTCGCGTACAGCACCTGCATCCGGAAGCCGAGCGCGGCGCGGCGCGCGACCGCGCCGCCGATCCGCCCGAGCCCGACGATGCCGAGCGTCTTGCCCTGCACGTCGGTGCCGTACAGGTCGGGGCCGATACTGTGATGCCAGTGGCCGGCCTTCACCCACTCGGCCAGCTCGACCACGCGTCGCGCGGACGCGAGAATCAGCGAAAACACCGTATCGGCGGTCGACTCGGTCAGTACGTCCGGCGTATGCGCGAGCACGATGCCGCGCCGCGTGAGATCCGCGACGTCGAAGTTGTCGTAGCCGACCGAGATCGTCGACCACGCCTTCAGCCGCGGGGCGCGGTCGAGCATCTGCGGCGTGACCTTCAGGCTCGCGCCGATCGCGCCGTCCGCGTCGCCGAGTGCATCGGCGAGGGCTGCGGCGCCGTCGGCCCGCACGACGTCCGCATGCTCGCGCAGGTACGCGAGGACGTCATCGGGCAGCGGCTTGTACGCGACGATACGGGGCTTCATCTGATTCATTTTCCTTGCAGCGGCGTCGCGAGCGAATGCGTATCGCGCGCCTGGGGTTTGACGGACAGCGTGAGGATCACCGCCGCGACGAGCGCGGCGCTCATGAATGCGTACGACGCGACGGGCGAGCCGGTCGCACCGTTCAGGTAGCCGACGAAGTACGAGCCGACGAACGAGCCGAGCGCGCCCATGCTGTTGATCAGCGCCATCGCGCCGCCGGCGACGTTCTTCGGCAGCAGTTCGGGCACGATCGCGAAGAACGGGCCGTACGGCGCGTACATCGCGGCACCTGCGACGACCAGCAGCGCATACGAAATCCAGAAGTGCGACGAGCCGAGTGCGTACGATGCGGCGAATGCAGCCGCGCCGATCAGCAGGAACGGCCACACGAAACCGCGGCGCGAACCGACCTTGTCGGACGCCCACGATGCGGCAAGCATCGCGATCGTCGCGGCGAGATACGGCAGCGCGGACAGCCAGCCGGTCGCGACCATCCCGAGGTCGGAGCCGTTCTTGACGATCGACGGCAGCCACAGCACGAAGCCGTACACGCCGATGCTCCAGCAGAAATACTGTGCGCACAGCTTGATCACGGCCGGCGAACGGAACGCCTCGCCATAGTTGCGCACGGGCTTGATCGCTGCCTGCTCGGCCGCGAGTGCGGCGTCGAGGTCACGCTTTTCCTGCGCGTTGAGCCACGGCGAATCGGCCGGCTTGTCCTGCACGAGGAACCACCAGCACACGGCCCAGAGGACGGCCGGCACGCCTTCGGCGATGAACATGTGGCGCCAGCCGAATTCGTGCACGAGATAGCCCGACACGATCGACATCCACAGCACGGTGACCGGGTTGCCGAGGATCAGGAACGTATTCGCGCGCGAGCGCTCGTTCTTCGTGAACCAGTTGCTGATGTAGATCAGCATCGCCGGCATCACGGCCGCCTCGACGACGCCGAGCACGAAGCGGATCGCCATCAGCGACGGGATGTTGCTGACCACGCCCGTGAGCGCCGCGCAAGCGCCCCACAGGATGAGGCTGACGAACACGAGCTTCTTCACGCTGCGGCGTTCCGCATAGATCGCGCCGGGGATCTGGAAGAAGAAGTAGCCGAGAAAGAACAGCGCGCCGATCAGCGACGACAGGCCCTTGCTGATCCCGAGGTCCTGGTTGATGCCGGCCGCGGCCGCGAATCCGTAGTTCGCGCGGTCGAGGTAGGCGAGGCTGTACGTGATGAAGACGATCGGCATGATCGTCCACCAGCGGCGGGCAGCAAGTGTGTTGGCCATCAGAATGTCTCCTGTGTCGGAACGCACGCTTCGGCGCGCGCCCCGGTCCCGTACGTTGCCGTGCGCGTGCACGGCGAAAGAGTCCGCGGATTGTGCCGTGTCCGGCCTCTCATTGCGCGGTGAAGGTTTCCTCTAAGCGATCGGCGCGATTGCTGACGTTTTCGAATCGATCGAGCGCGGCGCGGGTCGGCAGCCCTTCCGAGTCGCCGATCACCTGGATCGCGAACGCGCCGATCCGGTTGCCGCGCGCCACGGCCTGCTCGATCGTCTTGCCCTCCAGCAGCGCGCTGACCACGCCGACCGCGAAGCCGTCGCCGGCGCCGACCGTGTCGACGACGTTCTGCACGCGCTCGCCCGCCACCGTGCCGTCATGACCGTCGGCCGTCCGGTAGTACGCGCCGTCGGCACCAAGCTTGATCACGACACCGCGCGCACCCTGCGCCAGATAGAAGCCCGCGATGTCGGCCGGCGTGTCGTGCCCGGTCAGTTGCCGCCCTTCGGCGATGCCCGGCAGCACCCAGTCCGCCAGCGACGCGAGCGCGTTCAGCGTCTTCGCCATGACGTCGGCGGACGGCCACAGCGTCGGGCGCAGGTTCGGGTCGAACGAGATCGTCTTGCCGGCCGCGCGCATTTCGCGCGCGAGCTTGAACGCGAGCTCGCACGACGTCGCGGAGATCGCCGGCGCGACGCCCGTCAGGTGCAGGTGGCGCGCGCCGAGCACATAGTCGGCCACGTAGTCGTCGCACGACAGGTGGCTCGCGGCCGAGCCCTTGCGAAAATATTCGACGGTCGGGTCGCTGCCGTCGTCGTTGCGGGACTTCAGCTGGAAGCCGGTCAGATAACGCGGGTCGACCGTCACGCACGACGCGTCGATGCCCTCGCGCGCCAGCGTGTCGAGCACGTAGCCGCCGAACGAATCGCGACCGACACGGCTCATCCAGCCGACCCGGAAGCCGAGCCGCGACAGGCCGATCGCGACGTTCAGGTCGGCGCCCGCGATCCGCTTCGTGAATTGCGTCGCGTGCGCGAGATGGCCGGGCTCGGTCGCGACGAACATCGCCATCGCTTCGCCGTAGGTCACGACATCGAGTGCTGCTTTCATGAATGAACTCTCCAGGATCCTTCCGCCGTCACGCGGTCGCGAGCCACGCGACGCGCCGGCATGCGTCGCCCGCCAGGTCGGCCGCGTCGAACGGGAACTCGATACCGCGCGGCGCCTGCCGCGGCAGCGCCGCGAGCACGCCGGTCACGAGCGGGTCGTTCGGCGCTGGCGCGGCGGCGAAACGGCGCGCACCCTCGCCCGCGACCGCCTTGCAATGAATGTATTCCACATGCGGCGCGAGCACTTGCGCGCAGTCAAGCGGCGCTTCGCCCGGCCACTGCCAGTTGCCGATGTCGAAGGTCATCCCGAGCGCATCGGGCGTGCCCGCCGCGGCCAACGCCGCGAACAGCTCGCGGAACTGCGCGAGCGCGCCGCCCACCGGAAGCTGGCCGTTCTCGACCACCACACGGGCCCGCGCGCCGCGCGACAGCGCGACGATGTCCGCGGCGTGCGCGTCGCCGGCGAAGCCGCCGAGCTGGAATTTCACGAAGCGCGCACCGAGCGCGTCGGCTTCCGCAAGCGCGCTGCGCAACGCGTCCGCATCGAGCGCACCCGTTTCCGTGTACAGGTTGGCCGGCGTCGAATAGACCGACCACAGCCCGTGGCTCGCCAGTTGCGCGCCGAGCGCGGCCAGCGCGGCGGGTGCGGCTTCCGCTTCGGACGCGAACAGTTCGCGCCGCACCTCGAAGCCGGCCGCACCGGATGCCGCCGCGGTCGCGATGAATGCGCCGTGGCCCTCCTGACGCACGCGATCCATCCCGAATGCGCTCGCCACGATCACGATATCTGTCATTTTGCCCTTTTTCACCGGAATGGAACCGGTTCCATTTGCTTGAGACGGATGGTGCGCTTCGCGTCAGACCCACGCCATAGAGAAAATCCCTAAGATGGGGCATCACGAAATCGCGCACCTGACGGTTCGCATCGCGCGTTCCCGGGCCGGATCCGGCCGTTCACGCGATGTCGTGCGCGAGGCTCATTTCGAGGAATTGGGCGGCGACCCGCGACGGCGCGCCGCCATGCGGCACGAGGATGGAAAAGTGGCGTGTGAGCGACGCGGGCGCGAGCGAGCGCAGGACGAGCGCGGCATCGTCGTGACGCAGCGACATCGCCGATACGAACCCGACGCCCATCCCGGCCCGCACGGCTTCCTTCACCGCCTCGACGCCCGCGATCTCGAACGCGACGCGCATCGGCGCCGCGCCTTGCGCGAACGCGCGCTCGACGAGTTGCCGCACGGCGGAGCCCGCCTCGCGCAGTACGAGCGGATGGGCCGCCAGCGCGTCGAGCGTGACCCCCGGCGCATATTCGGGCGCGGCCAGCGGATGACCGGCCGGCACGATCGCCACGATCTCGTCCTCGCGCCACGCATGCACCACGGTGCCCGGCGGCAGTGCCTCGCCGGGCGGCCCTTCGATCATCGCGATATCGAGCGACGGCAGCGCCGCGACCACGTCGGCCGTGTTGCCGCTCATCGTATGGATCGCCACGCGTGGCGCGCGCGGCTGGAACGCCGCGATCAAGTACGGCAGCAGGTAGCTCGCGGGGGTCGTGCTCGCGCCGATGCGCAGCGTGCCGGCCTCGAGGCCGCGTACCGCGTCACGAAACGCGCGCGCCTGCGCAAAGGTGTCGCGCTGCGCCCTCGCGTACTGCGCGAGCTGTTCGCCGACCGGGGTCAGGCGGATGCCGCGGCCTTCGCGCTGGTACAGCGGCTCGCCGAATTCGTCCTGCAACAGCCGCAACTGGCCCGACACGGCCGGCTGCGACAGATGCAGCGACACGGCGGCGTGGCTGATGTTCAGGTGTTCGGCGACGGCGGCGAACGTTATCAGTTGATCCGGGGTCATGAGGAAGAATTATCGGCTTTCCGGATAGTTTACGTCACAAATCACAATTTTTCATATCGATATAACGAAATTAGGATTACAGCATCGCAACACGCTCCATCACGGTGCTCCCATGTCCACTGCCCCGACTCCCCATCTCAGCCCCGCCGCGCCGTCGATGCGCGGCCAATTGAACGGCGTGCTGTTCGTCGCGCTGTTCGCCGCCGCCGTCACGAGCCTGTCCCAGCTTCCCGCGATCGCGGGGCTCGGCCTGTCGCCGCTGATCGTCGGCATCGTCGCCGGTGCGCTGTACGGCAACGCGCTGCGCGACGGCATGCCGGCCAGCTGGGCGGCCGGCGTCAATTTCTCCGCGCGCAAGCTGCTGCGCATCGCGGTCGCGTTCTTCGGGTTGCGCGTGAGCCTGCAGGAAATCGCGCAGGTCGGGCTGCCGGGCCTGACGGTGTCGGTACTGGTCGTCGTCAGCACGCTCGTGATCGGCACCTGGGCCGGCATGAAGATCATGAAGCTCGACCGCGACTCCGCCTTGCTGACCGCCGCAGGCAGCGCGATCTGCGGCGCGGCCGCCGTGCTCGCGTTCGAGTCGACGCTGCAGTCGAAGCCGCACCAGAGCGCGATGGCCGTGGGCAGTGTCGTGCTGTTCGGCACGCTGTCGATGTTCCTGTACCCGCTCGCGTATCACGCCGGGCTGCTGAATCTCGATCCGGCCGGCCTCGGCCTGTTCTTCGGCGGCACGATCCACGAGGTCGCGCAGGTGGTCGGCGCGGCGAGCGACATCAGCCCGCAGGTCGCGCACGTCGCGACGATCGTCAAGATGACCCGCGTGATGCTGCTCGTGCCGGTGCTGCTGGTGCTCGGCTGGTGGCTCGCCCGCTCGGCGCATGCCACCGCCGGCGGCGCGCAAGGCAAGCGCAAGGTGGCCGTGCCCTGGTTCGCGCTCGGTTTCCTCGGCTTCGTGATCGTCAACTCGCTGAACGTGCTGCCCGCCGACGTCACGCACACGCTGAACGTGCTCGACACCTTCGCGCTGACGATGGCGATGACCGCGCTCGGCATCGAAACCCGCGTCGCGCAGATCCGCGCAGCCGGCCCCCGTGCGCTGATGACCGGCCTGATCCTGTACGTCTGGCTGATCGCCGGCGGCTACGGGATCACCTGGGCCGTGCAGCACTGGCTTGGCTGAGTTGCCCGCCCGTGACACTTCGCGCGCCGCGCCCGACGGGATGGTTCCGCGGGCGCGGCGCAGTGCTATGCTTCGCGTCGTTTTCCATCGCCTTCTTTCAGTTCAGCCGTGCTCTCGTTCCTGCTGAAGCTGCGCACTCGCGCCCAAACGCTGTTCCGCCTGTCGGACGCCCATACGATGCTGATCTGGTCGGCCATCGTCGGCGTCGGCGGCGCCTTTGCCACGATGGCGTTCCGCGAAGGCATCGACCTGATGCAGCGCATGATCTCCGGGCACAGCGGCAGCTTCGTGCAGATGGCGAAGAGCCTGCCGTGGTACGTGCGGTTCTGGATGCCGGCCGCGGGCGGCTTCCTCGCCGGCTGCGTGCTGCTGCTCGCGACGCGCGACGACAAGAAGGCCGGCAAGACCGACTACATGGAATCGGTCGCGCTCGGCAACGGCATCGTGCCGGTCCGCCAGAGCCTGTGGCGCAGCGTGTCGTCGCTGCTGACGATCGGCAGCGGCGGCTCGATCGGCCGCGAAGGCCCGATGGTGCAGCTCGCGGCGCTCGCCGCGTCGCTCGTCGGCCGCTTCGCGCACTTCGACCCGCCGCGCCTGCGCCTGCTGGTCGCCTGCGGGGCGGCGGCCGGCATCACGTCCGCCTACAACGCGCCGATCGCCGGCGCCTTCTTCGTATCTGAGATCGTGCTCGGCACGATCGCGATGGAGAGTTTCGGGCCGATGGTCGTCGCGTCGGTCGTCGCGAACATCGTGATGCGCGAATTCGTCGGCTACCGTCCGCCGTACGAGATGCCGGTGTTTCCGGCCGTCACCGGCCCCGAGGTGCTGCTGTTCGTCGTGCTCGGCGCGCTGTGCGGCGTGCTCGCGCCGCAGTTCCTGCACCTGCTCGACGCGTCGAAGAACCAGTTCAAGCGGCTGCCGGTGCCGTTGCCCGCGCGGCTCGCGCTCGGCGGCCTCGTCGTCGGCGTGATCTCGGTGTGGACTCCGGACGTGTGGGGCAACGGCTACAGCGTCGTGAACCATATCCTCCATTCGCCATGGACCTGGCAGGCGCTCGTCGCGGTGCTCGTGTTCAAGGTGATCGCCACCGCCGCGACCGCCGGCTCGGGCGCGATCGGCGGCGTCTTCACGCCGACGCTGTTCGTCGGCGCGGTGTTCGGTTCGTTGTTCGGGCTCGTGATGGAAGCGCTGTGGCCCGGCCATACGTCGGCGTACTTCGCGTATGCGATCGTCGGGATGGGCGCGTTCATGGCGGGCGCCACGCAGGCGCCGCTGATGGCGATCCTGATGATCTTCGAGATGACGCTGAGCTACCAGGTCGTGCTGCCGCTGCTGGTGTCGTGCGTGTTCGCGTATTTCGTCGCCCGTGCGACGGGCACGACGTCGATGTACGAGATCACGCTGCACCACTACCAGGACGCGCAGGAGCGGATGCGGCTGCGCACCACGCAGATGCGCGAGCTGATCCAGCCCGCGCAGACGGTCGTGCCGCTCTCGGCGAGCGTCGCGGACATGACGCGCGTGTTCCTCGAATATCCGGTGAAGTACCTGTACGTGACCGACGACGCCGGGCGCTTTCGCGGCGCGGTCGCGCTGAAGGACATCACGTCGGACCTGCTCGACAAGCGCGACACGACCGACAAGACGGCCGCACACTACGCGCACACGCCGTTTCCGCTCCTCACGCCCGACATGCCGCTGGCCACCGCGCTCGAACGCTTCATGGCGTTCCAGGGCGAACGGCTGCCGGTGATCGAGAGCGAGGCCGAGCCGACGCTCGCGGGGGTGGTCTACAAGACGTCGCTGCTCGACGCGTATCGGCGGATGACGGGCGAGCGCTGACGCGCGTGGCGCGGCGCGCGCCGCACCGCTTCATCGCATGCCGCCTGCCGTCTGCCGTCTGCCGCGGGCGAGCACGACGCCCGTGCACCCGCCGCCCCGCTCAGTCCGGCGCGCGGCCCAGCACGACCCGCGCGAAGAACCCGGCGAGCACCGCTTCGGCCGAGTCGGCCGACACATGCTGCGGATCGGCCGTGTAAAACGACTGCACACCGTCGCACAGGCACATCAGGCCGAACGCGAGCGTCTCGGCCGGCAAGAGCAGCGGCGTGCCCGCGCGCTCGGCGAAGCGCTGGATGAACTCGGCCATCTGCAGCCGCTTGGCGTGCAGGAACTGGTTGAAGCGCACGCGAAACTTCGCGTCGCGCGCCGCTTGCAGCTTCGCCTCGCCCCATAGCAGCGAATATTCGTCGTCGCGAAACAGCGTCCGGTAGTACGCGAGCGCCATCGACTCCATCTGCTCGCGCGGGCCGCCTTCCTCGAAGATCGCTTCGAAATCGGCCCGCACCGAATCATGGTCGCGCGCGAGCAGTTCGAGCAGCAGTTCCGACTTGCTGCGGAAATTCGAGTAGAACGCACCGCGCGTAAAGCCCGCCGCGGCCGCAATGTCCTCGACGCTCGCGGCCACAAAGCCTTTCTTCAGAAAAATACGATGCGCGGCATTCAGCAGACGTTCGCGCGTCTGGTCCCTGCTCTGCTCGCGGGTTAAGCGCTGAGGTTTCATGGCGCGCAGTCTAGCACCAATCCCCTTTCGGATTCATCTTTGCATTCAGATACAGGTGTGTATTAGAATTCGCCACAGTTTCTGAAAGATGGTGTCCGCGCGCCCGTGCCCGGCGCCGCTCGGGGCAAGCGCCCGCCGCGCTTGCCGGCTTCGTTCCGCTCTCGCTCTCACCTCATCTGGGGGTTTCGTGAATCGCTCCGGTTCCCGCGCCGCGCTGTTGGTCGGCGCCGCGCTCGTCCTCGCCGCCTGTCATCCGAAAGAATCCGCGCCGCCCGCGCCGCGCCCCGTCGTCGCACTGCCCGCCCATGCCGACGGCGCCGCCGTCGCCAGCACGCTCCCCGGCGAGATCCAGCCTCGCTATGCCACCCCGCTGTCGTTCCGCATCGCCGGCAAGATCATCGAGCGCAAGGTACGCCTCGGCGATACGGTCAAGGTCGGCCAGGTCGTCGCGCTGCTCGATCCGTCCGACGTCGAGAAGAACGCCGCGAGCGCGCAGGCGCAACTCGATGCCGCGACGCACAGCCTCGCGTTCGCGAAGCAGCAGCTCGACCGCGATCGCGCGCAGGCGCGCGAAAACCTGATCGCCACCGCGCAGCTCGAGCAGACCGAGAACAGCTACACGTCGGCGCTCGCGCAGCACGACCAGGCGCAGCAGCAGCTCGCGCTCGCGAAGAACCAGCTCCGCTACGCCACGCTCGTCGCCGATCACGCGGGCACCATCACCGCCGAACAGGCCGATACCGGCCAGAACGTGTCGGCCGGCCAGGCCGTCTACCAGCTCGCGTGGTCCGGCGACGTCGACGTGATCAGCGACGTGCCCGAGGCCGCGCTTGCGTCGCTCACGCCCGGCCACGCGGCTAGCGTCACACTGCCGTCGCTGCCGGGCCGCTCGTTCGCCGCGAAGGTGCGCGAAATCGCGCCGGCCGCCGATCCGCAAAGCCGCACCTATCGCGTGAAGCTCACGCTCGCCGCGCCCGATCCGGCAATCAAGCTCGGCATGACGGCCAGCGTCGCGTTCGACGGCGCGCCGGCCGCCGGCGCCGCGCCGTCGATCACGCTGCCCGCGACCGCGCTGTTCCACGATGGCCAGCAACCGGCCGTATGGGTCGTACGCACGAAGGACGACACGCTCGAGCTGCGCCGCGTCGACGTCGCGCGCTTCAACGAGCGCACGGTGACGGTGTCGCACGGGCTGCAGCCCGGCGAACGCGTGGTGCTGCAGGGTGTGCACACGGTCAGCGCGGGCGAGAAGGTACGCGCGATCGCGCCGCTGCATCCGGAGGACTTCGCATCGTGAGCGTTTCCTACGAAGAAGGCCGCTTCAACCTGTCGGCGTGGGCGCTGCGCCACCAGGCGCTGGTCGTCTACCTGATCGCGCTCGCGACGCTCGCGGGCATCCTCGCTTACACGCGCCTCGCGCAGTCCGAAGACCCGCCGTTCACGTTCCGCGTGATGGTGATCCGCACGTTCTGGCCCGGCGCGAGCGCGCGGCAGGTGCAGGAACAGGTGACCGACCGGATCGGCCGCAAGCTGCAGGAAACGCCGGCCATCGACTTCCTGCGCAGCTATTCGCGCCCCGGCGAATCGCTGATCTTCTTCACGATGAAGGATTCGGCGCTCGTGAAGGACGTGCCCGAGACCTGGTACCAGATCCGCAAGAAGGTCGGCGACATCGGCTATACGCTGCCGCCCGGCGTGCAGGGCCCGTTCTTCAACGATGAATTCGGCGACGTCTACACCAACATCTGGACCCTCGAGGGCGACGGCTTCACGCCCGCGCAGCTGCACGACTACGCCGACCAGCTCCGCACCGTGCTGCTGCGCGTGCCGGGCGTCGGCAAGGTCAACTATTTCGGCGACCCCGACCAGCGGATCTTCATCGAGGTCAACAACGCGCAGCTCACGCGCCTCGGCATCTCGCCGCAGCAGCTCGGGCAGGCGATCAACGCGCAGAACGACATCTCGTCGGCAGGCACGCTGACGACCGCCGACGACCGCGTGTTCGTGCGGCCGAGCGGCCAGTTCGACAACGTCGGCGCGATCGCCGACACGCTGATCCGCATCAACGGTCGCACGTTCCGGCTCGGCGATCTCGCGACGGTGACGCGCGGCTACGACGATCCGGCCGTCACGCAGATGCGCGCGAACGGCAAGGCAGTGCTCGGCATCGGCGTCACGATGCAGCCGGGCGGCGACGTGATCCGGCTCGGCAAGGCGCTCGACGAGGAATCGAAGGACCTGCAGGCGCAACTGCCGGCCGGCCTCAAGCTGACGCTGGTATCAAGCATGCCGCACGCGGTCGCGCATTCGGTCGACGACTTCCTCGAGGCCGTCGCGGAAGCGGTCGCGATCGTGCTGGTCGTGAGCCTCGTGTCGCTCGGCCTGCGCACCGGGATGGTGGTCGTGATCTCGATTCCCGTCGTGCTCGCGGTCACCGCCCTCTTCATGTACCTGTTCGACATCGGGCTGCACAAGGTGTCGCTCGGCACGCTCGTGCTCGCGCTCGGGCTGCTCGTCGACGATGCGATCATCGCGGTCGAGATGATGGCCGTGAAGCTCGAGCAGGGCTACACCCGCGCACGCGCCGCCGCGTTCGCCTATACGAGCACCGCGTTCCCGATGCTGACCGGCACGCTCGTTACCGTGTCGGGCTTTCTGCCGATCGCGCTCGCGAAATCGAGCACCGGCGAATACACGCGCTCGATCTTCGAGGTGTCGGCGATCGCGCTGATCGCGTCGTGGTTCGCGGCGGTCGTGCTGATCCCGCTGCTCGGCTTCCACCTGCTGCCCGAGCGCAAGCGGCAGGCGCACGAGGCGCACCTGCCCGACGACCACGAGCACGACATCTACGACACGCGTTTCTACCGGCGGCTGCGCGGCTGGATCGACTGGTGCATCGAGCGGCGCTTCGTCGTGCTGCTGATCACGGGCGCGCTCTTCGTCGTGGCGATGATGGGTTTCTCGCTCGTGCCGCAGCAGTTCTTCCCGAGTTCCGATCGCCCCGAACTGCTGGTCGACCTGCGGCTGCCCGAAGGCGCATCGTTCGCGGCGACGCTGCGCGAGACCGAACGCCTCGAGAAAGTGATCGACAAACGCCCCGAGATCGATCATTCGGTGAACTTCGTCGGCAGCGGCGCGCCGCGCTTCTACCTGCCGCTCGACCAGCAGCTTCAGTTGCCGAACTTCGCGCAGTTCGTGATCACCGCGCACTCGGTGAAGGACCGCGAGAAGCTCGCGACCTGGCTCGAAACCACGTTGCGCGAGCAGTTCCCGGCCGTGCGCTGGCGGCTGTCGCGGCTCGAGAACGGCCCGCCGGTCGGCTATCCGGTGCAGTTCCGCGTGAGCGGCGACAGCATCGCGACGGTCCGCTCGATCGCCGAGAAGGTCGCGGCGACGATGCGCGGCGACGCACGCACGGTCAACGTGCAGTTCGACTGGGACGAGCCGGCCGAGCGTTCGGTACGCTTCGAGATCGACCAGAAGAAGGCGCGCGAGCTGAACGTCACGTCGCAGGACGTCTCGAGCTTCCTCGCGATGACGCTGTCCGGCACGACCGTCACGCAATACCGCGAGCGCGACAAGCTGATCGCGGTCGACCTGCGCGCGCCAAAGGCCGACCGAGTCGATCCCGCGAAGCTCGCCGGCCTCGCGCTGCCGACCCCGAACGGCCCGGTGCCGCTCGGCTCGCTCGGCCGCTTCAAGCCGACGCTCGAATACGGCGTCGTGTGGGAACGCGACCGCCAGCCGACCATCACCGTGCAGTCGGACGTGCGCGCCGGCGCGCAGGGCATCGACGTCACGCATGCGGTCGACGCCAAGCTGAACACGTTGCGCGCGCAACTGCCGGTCGGCTATCAGATCAACATCGGCGGCTCGGTCGAGGAAAGCGCGAAGGCGCAGAAATCGATCAATGCGCAAATGCCGTTGATGGCGATCGCCGTGTTCACGCTGCTGATGATCCAGCTGCAGAGCTTCTCGCGCGTGCTGATGGTCGTGCTGACCGCACCGCTCGGGTTGATCGGTGTGGTTGCCACGCTGCTGCTGTTCGGCCAGCCGTTCGGCTTCGTCGCGATGCTCGGCGTGATCGCGATGTTCGGGATCATCATGCGCAACTCGGTGATCCTCGTCGACCAGATCGAACAGGACATCGCGGCCGGCCACCGGCGTATTGACGCGATCATCGGCGCGACCGTGCGGCGCTTCCGCCCGATCACGCTGACGGCCGCGGCCGCCGTGCTCGCGCTGATCCCGCTGTTGCGCTCGAACTTCTTCGGGCCGATGGCGACCGCGCTGATGGGCGGCATCACGAGTGCGACCGTGCTGACGCTGTTCTACCTGCCCGCGCTGTATGCGACGTGGTTCCGCGTGAAGCGCGACGAACGCGACCCGCAGGACGGCCCGCCGCCTCGCGGCGGCACGCCGGCGGCGCCGTCGGGAGCCTGACCATGGATCGATCGATGAACCTGAAAACCCAAGCCGTGCGGGCACTCGCCGTGGCGAGCCTCGCCGGCCCGCTCGCGGGCTGCGCCTGGTTCGCGCCGAGCGGCGAGCCGCCCGCGATGCCGTCGCCCGCGCATTACGGCACCACGCCGCAAGCCCAGCAGACCGTGTCCGCGCAAGGCGTCGCACAGCAGTTCGAGGTCGGCGCGCAACCGGTGCCCGACTGGTGGAAGCAGTACCGCTCCGACGCGCTGAACGCGCTCGTCGACGAAGGGCTGCGCAACAGCCCGACGTTGAGCGCGGCATCGCACTCGCTCGATGCCGCGCGCGAACAGTTGCGCGGGCAGATCGGCAGCTCGATGCTGCCGTCGATCGACGCGGGCGGCCAGGCCACGCGCCAGCGTGCGCTCGGCGTGCCGATTCCCGCGCTCGGCGCGCCGACGCTGTTGTACGACACGTTCGTCGGCCAACTGCAGGCGAGCTACACGATCGACCTGTTCGGCGCGTCGCGTTTCGCGAACCGTGCGCTGGCGCGGCGCGTCGACGTCAGCGCGTTCCAGCTCGAATCCGCGCGGCGCGCGCTGGCCGCGAACATCGTCACCGCGTCGATCACGGTATCGGTGCTCAACGCGCAGATCAGCACGACCGAGCGGCTCGTCGCGCTCGCGAACGACCAGGCGCACGATGCCGAACGCCGCTACGCGCTCGGTTCGGCCTCGCGCAGCGACGCGCTGAACGCACGGCAAAGCGCCGACACGTTCGCGGCGAGCCTGCCCGCGCTGCGCCAGCAGCGCGACTCGGCGCGCCATGCGCTCGCGGTGCTGATCGGCCGCACGCCCGACCAACCGCCGGCCGATCTCACGCTCGCCGACCTGCACCTGCCCGAGCAAGTGCCCGTCGTCGTGCCGTCCGACCTGCTGCAAAGCCGCCCGGACATCCAGGCAGCCGACGCGGGGCTGAAGGCCGCCGCGGCCGAAGTGGGGCTCGCGACCGCGCAGATGTTCCCGCAGCTGTCGCTGTCGGCCGCGATGGGCAAAGGCGGCTTCAGCTGGCCGGCGATGCTGTCGGGCGCCGGCGCGATCTGGAACGTCGGCGCGTCGCTGAGCCAGCCGATCTTCCATGGCGGCGCACTGCTCGCGCAGCGCCGCGCGGCGAAGGCGACCTACGAGGCCGCCGTCGACCAGTACAAGCAGGCCGTGCTCGGCGCGTTTCAGAACGTCGCCGATTCGCTCGCGGCGCTCGAGCATGACGCGGAGGCGCTCGACGCGTCGTCGCGTGCCGCACTGTCCGCGCGCGGCGCGTACGACGACGCGGCGGCCCGCGTGCGGCTCGGCGCGCTGCCACCGTCGGCCGCGCGCGCCAGCGAGCTGCAGTACCGCAACGCGCGGCTCGACGAGATCCGCGCGACCGGCGCGCGGTTCGCGGATACTGCGCGGCTTTACCAGGCGATGGGCACGCCGCCGGTCGACCAGGCCGGCCGGTCCGGCCGGTCCGGCAAGACCGACCCGGCAGCCGGCGACGCCGCAACCGGTCAGCAAGCGCGCGCCGCCACCGCGGGCGCCCCGCCTTCGCCGCAATAAGCCGGCCCTGCCGTCGGGTGCGCGCGGCATTTCCCCGCGCACCCGATTCCCGATCTTCCGCTTGACCCTCACGTAGCGTAACGTTCGAGACTCCAGTGTGCGACCCGAACGGAGGAACGAATGCGACTGAAAGTGGGAGAACTGGCGAAACGCAGCGGGCTGACCGTCCGCACGCTTCATCACTATCACGCGATCGGTCTGCTGACGCCTTCGGCGCGCGCCGACAACGGCTACCGGCTGTACGACCGCCACGACATCGCCCGGCTCCACCAGATCCAGGCGCTGCGTCGCTTCGGCCTGTCGCTCGCCGAAATCGGCGACCACCTGAACCAGCCCGACACCCCGCTCGTCGAGATCGTCGCGAAGCAGATCGCGCTGCTCGACCGTCAGCTCGCGCAGACCGCGCAGCTGCGCGAACGGCTCGTGAGCCTGCACGCGCAGCTCGCCGCGGGCACGGAGCCGGAGCTGGCCGATTGGCTCACCACACTGGAGTTGATGACCGTGTACGACAAATATTTTTCCGCGGAAGAACTCGCGCGCCTGCCGATGTACCAGAAGAGCCAGGCGGGCGACGCCGAATGGATCGCACTCGTCGACGAGGTGCGTGCGCTGCACGATGCGGGCGTACCCGCCGAGGACGAACGCACCCGTGCGCTCGCCAGCAGCTGGATGTCGCTGCTCGTGCGCGACACGAACAACGACCCGCGGCTGCTGGCGAAGCTGAACCTGATGCACGAGCACGAACCGGCGATGCAGTCGAAGATCGGCATTTCGACCGCGCTGCGCGACTATGTGCTGCGCGCGTCGTCGGAAACCAAGATGCGGATCTTCGAGAAGTATCTCGCGCCGGACGAGATTCGCTTCATGCGCGCCCACTACGGTGAAAGCGCGATGGCATGGCCGCAACTGATGGGCGACGTACGCGACGCGATCGATGCGGGCGCCAGGCCGGATTCACCGGAGGGCCGCGCGCTCGCGCAGCGCTGGCTCGCGCTGTTCTGCAGCTATGCCGGCAACGATCCGGCCACGCATGCGAAATTCCGCCAGGCGCTGATGAACGAGCCGTCGCTGACGCAGGATTCGTGGATCGACGACACGCTGATCGGCTTCGTGCGGGAGGCGATGGCGCAGCTCGCGCCTGCGCGTTGAGTGCGCGCCTATCGATAGTCGCGCACGCTGATCCCGTGCCAATGCTTCGTCATGTAGCGCAGAAACGCGGGTTGGGCTTTCAGGTCCGCATTCGGCACGGGCGCCGCGCCGCCGTCCATGAACTTGCCGTTGACCGTGACGGTTTCCTCGCCGCGGAGCACGTACTTCGTGCCCTGGTCGACCAGGAAGTACTTGACCTGGTCGGCACTGACGTCGCCGCGGCAGCCGATCTTGTACGCGAACAGGAACTGCTTGCGGCCGTTGCCGAGCAGGTCGCGCATTTCGATCGACGCGGGCACGACGTCGAGGATCACGTCGACCGGGCAGGCCTTCACGTAGTCGCGTACGGTCCAGTCGGGCCGGCCGTCGAGCGTCGCGGCCACCTTGAGTTCGACGTCGTCGCCGGATTCGGTCCTGGCGAGCGTCACCGCATGGGCGCCGGCCGCGTCGGTCCATGTGTATTGGGCGGCGGCTTGTGCCGGATTGCACAGCGCAGTGGCCGCAAGAAACAGACCGGGCGAAAGGAAGCGTGTCTTCATCGTTGACGTGGAGGCAGGATCGAACGCGCCATTATCGACAAAGCCGCCTGCCGCTGCCAGCCGCCCTCCCGTTCAGCGCTCGCGCGATCCGAGCCCGAGCGCTTTCATCCGCCGGTACAACGTCCGCTCGCTCATGCCGACCTGTTCGGCGAGCGCCTTGCGCGTGCCGTCGAACGTGTGCGCGATCCGCACCAGCTCCGCGTCCGACACGCCGCGCGCATCGGCCGTATGGTCCTGCGGCGCCGCCGATGCGGCGACCAGCTCCGCTGGCAGGTGCTCGATGCGGATCGTCCCGTCGTCCGCGAACAGGCACGCGCGCTCGAGCACGTTGCGCAGCTCGCGGATGTTGCCCGGCCATCCATACGCTTCGAGGCACGCCCGTGCGGGCTCGGTCAGCACGAACGGCCGGGCCGCGAACGGCCGGGCGCTCGCGTCGCCCGCGCCGGTACGCGCATTCGCGATCCGCCGCAGGATCGATTCGGCCAGCAGCGCGACGTCGCCGCGCCGGTCGCGCAGCGCCGGCAACGGAATCGGAAACGCGTTGATCCGGTAATAGAGATCCTGCCGGAACCGGCCGTCGTCGATCATCTCGCGCAGCGGCTTGTGCGTGGCCGCGACGAGCCGGAAATCCGCGCGCAGCGCCTCGACGCCGCCGACGCGCCGGAACGTGCCCGACTCGATCAGCCGCAGCAGCTTCACCTGCATCGGCAGCGGCACGTCGCCGATCTCGTCGAGAAACAGCGTGCCGCCCTGCGCGGTCTCGACGAGGCCCGGCTTGCGCTGGTTCGCGCCGGTGAACGCGCCCTTCTCGTAGCCGAACAGTTCGCTCTCGAACAGCGTCTCGGCGATCCCCGAGCAATCGACGACGACGAACGGCCCCATTGCGCGGTCGCTCGCCTCGTGCAGCGCGCGGGCGAACAGTTCCTTGCCGGTGCCCGATTCGCCGAGCAGCAGCACCGGCAGCATCGAGGGCGCGACGCGCTGCAATGCGCCGAGCGCCGCATTGAACGCGTCCGCGCCGCCGACGAGCCCTTCCGCACTCGGCTGCGCGGACGCGCTGCGCACCGTCGTCAGCCGCTCGACGTACGCGATCACGTTGCCCTGCGCATCGAAGATCGGCCGCAATTCGACGTCGACATGCTCGGGGCCGCGCGGCGTGTGGTGGATGTGCAGCACGCGGTTCAGCCCGCGCGATTCGAGCGCCTGCTTCATCGGGCAATGCTCGCCGGCCTGGTCGCACGGCACGTCGTAGTGATGCGAGACCTGGAAGCAGTGCCGGCCCACGTGCTCGACGCCCGCGACGCCGAACTGGCGCCGGTACGCATCGTTCGCCGCGAGGATGCGGTAGTCGGGATCGACGACGATCATCGGCTGCGGATCCTGCTCGAGATACGCGACGAGCGCGCGCACGTCGGGCATGACGTCGCGGCGCGGCGCGGGGACGATCGGGATGGTGTCGTGCGGATTCATGCGGACGCTCGGTGTAGGGGCTGCCTGACGAACTGCCACGCAGACTGCCAATTCTGCCACGGCACTGCCAGTTGTGGCAGTTCACCGTGGCGAACCGGTGCCGCCGACACCTGCGCATCGCCGCGGTTGCACCGAAAATCCGAGCCGAATCAAGTCCCTGGCAGATCGGCCGGTACCACGATGCAGGCTGGCACGCTTCTTGAGTTACCGATCCCGATTGCAGATGCAGAACCTGATCGAGGATACCCCCGTGAGCAACGCCCCCACGCTGTCGGTCGAAGGCTTTTTCGACCCGGCGACCCACACCGTCAGCTATCTGCTGCTCGATACCGCGAGCCGCGCATGCGCGCTGATCGACAGCGTGCTCGACTACGACCCTAAATCCGGCCGCACGCACACGGCGAGCGCCGACCGGCTGATCGCCCGCGTCGCCGAACTCGGCGCGGACGTTCACTGGCTGCTCGAAACCCATGTGCACGCCGACCACCTGTCGGCCGCACCGTACCTGAAGGAACACGTCGGCGGCCAGATCGCGATCGGTTCGCACGTGCGCCGCGTGCAGCACGTGTTCGGCACGCTGTTCAACGCAGGCCCCGGCTTCGCGCACGACGGCCGCCAGTTCGACCGGCTGCTCGACGACGGCGACACGCTCGCGCTCGGCGCGCTGACGATCCGCGCGCTGCATACGCCGGGCCATACGCCAGCATGCATGACCTACTGCGTCGACGATGCGACGCAGCACGCGGCATTCGTCGGCGACACGCTGTTCATGCCCGACTACGGCACGGCCCGCTGCGACTTCCCCGGCGGCGACGCGCGCACGCTGTACCGCTCGATCGCCCGCGTGCTCGCGCTGCCGCCCGACACGCGCCTGTACCTGTGCCACGACTACCAGCCGGGCGGCCGCGACGTGCGGTTCGAGACGACCGTGGCCGAGCAGCGCCGCGCGAACGTGCACGTGAAGGACGGCGTGACCGAGGACGATTTCGTCGCGATGCGCACCGCACGCGACGCCACGCTCGCGATGCCCGTGCTGATGCTGCCGTCCGTGCAGGTCAACATGCGCGCCGGCCACCTGCCCGAGCCCGAAAACAACGGCGTGCGCTACCTGAAGATCCCGCTCGACGCGATCTGAGCGCCGCCGCCCCCAACCGAGAACCCCGACATGACCACCATCCGCAAGCTGACCGACACGCTGTCGGTCTCGCCGCAGATCGCGGCGGCCGACCTGCCCGCGCTTCACGCAACCGGCATCCGCGCGATCATCTGCAACCGCCCCGACGGAGAAGGCCCCGACCAGCCGACCGTCACCGAGATCCGCGCGGCCGCCGTGCCGCTCGGCATCGACGTGCACTACCTGCCGGTCGATACGGGCAAGGTGACCGACGACCAGGCCGCGCAGTTCGGCGCGCTCCTCGCGTCGCTCGAAGGCCCGGTGCTCGCGTATTGCCGCAGCGGCACGCGCTCGGCCACGCTGTGGGCGCTGTCGCAAGCCGGCCTGCGGCCGCTGAACGACATCGTCGCGACGGCCGGCGCAGCCGGCTACGACCTGCGCGCGCTCGCCTCGCGTGTCGTGCAAGGCGGCAGGCAGGCGGCACCGGCCGTCGATGCGCGGCACGACATCGTGATCGTCGGCGCGGGCGCTGCCGGCATCGCGGTCGCGTCGAGCCTGCTCGCGCGCGATGCGTCGCTCGACATCGCGGTGATCGACCCGGCCGACGTCCACTACTACCAGCCCGGCTGGACGATGGTCGGCGCGGGCGTGTTCCGGCCCGAGACCACCGCACGCCGAATGACCGACGTGCTGCCGCGTGGCGTGCAGCGGATCCAGGCCGCCGTCGCGGGCTTCGAGCCCGACGCGCACACCGTCGTCCTCGACGGCTGTCGCCGCATCGGGTATCGCAAGCTCGTCGTGTGTCCGGGGCTCAAGCTCGACTGGCACGCGATCGAAGGGCTCGCCGACACGCTCGGCCGCAACGGCGTCACGTCCAACTACCGCTACGATCTCGCGCCGTACACGTGGGAGCTCGTGCGCGCGTTCCGCGGCGGCAACGCGCTCTTCACGCAACCGCCGATGCCGATCAAGTGCGCGGGCGCGCCACAGAAGGCGATGTACCTGTCGTGCGATCACTGGCGGCGCGCGGGCCGCCTCGAAGCCGCGAACGTCGAGTTCCTGAATGCGGGCGCCGCGCTGTTCGGTGTCGCCGACTACGTGCCCGCGCTGATGGAGTATGTGAAAAGCTATGACATCGCGCTGTCGTTCGGCCACAACCTCGTGTCGATCGACGGGCCCGCGCGCCGCGCGACGTTCGCGCGCGCGCTGCCGGACGGCGGCAAGGAAACCGTCGTGCGCGCGTTCGACATGATCCACGTCGTGCCGCCGCAGAAGGCGCCCGACTTCGTGCGTTCGAGCCCGCTCGCCGACGCGGCCGGCTGGATCGACGTCGATCCGGCGACACTGCGCCACAAGCAGTTTCCGGACATCTACGCGCTCGGCGACGCCACCAACACGACCAATGCGAAAACGGCCGCGGCCGCCCGCAAGCAGGCACCGGTGGTGGCACACAACCTGCTCGCGTCGCTCGGCCACGCACACGGCGACGCCGCGTACGACGGCTATGGCTCATGCCCGCTCACGGTTGAGCGCGGCAAGATCGTGCTCGCCGAATTCCTGTACGGCGGCAAGGTCGCACCGACCTTCCCCGCGTGGCTGATCGACGGCAAGCGTCCGTCGCGCCTCGCGTGGCTGCTCAAGGAACGCGTGCTGCCGCCGCTCTACTGGAAGGCGATGCTCAAGGGCCGCGAATGGCTCGCGAAGCCCGCGATCGCACGTTGACCGGAGCGCGATGACGTCATGCTGATTTCCCTCGTACTGGGCGGTTTCGTCGGCGCCGTGCTCGGCCTGACCGGCGCCGGCGGTGGCATCCTCGCGGTGCCCGCGCTCGTCGTCGGCATGGGCTGGCCGATGCAGCAGGCCACGCCCGTCGCGCTCGTCGCGGTGGCGGGCAGCGCCGCGCTCGGCGCGCTCGAAGGTTTCCGCCGCGGGCTCGTGCGCTACCGCGCGGCGCTGCTGATGGCCGTGGCCGGCGTGCCGCTGACCACGCTCGGCGTACGGCTCGCGCATGTGCTGCCGCAACGCCTGCTGCTCGCGCTGTTCGCGCTGACGATGCTGGTCGTCGCCGGCCGCCTGTTGTTGCAGGCGCTGCGGCACGCGCCGGTCGACGCGGCAGCGTCGCCGCTGTGCGTCGGCCGCGTGAATCCCGATACGGGCCGGCTCGTCTGGTCCTGGCCGGTCGGCGTCGCGCTTGCGTCGACCGGTGCGATGACGGGCCTGATGACGGGGCTGCTCGGCGTGGGCGGCGGCTTCGTGATCGTGCCGATGCTGCGCAAGTTCACGAACGTGTCGATGCACGGCGTCGTCGCGACGTCGCTGATGGTGATCGCGCTCGTCGGCACCGGCGGTGTCATCGCCACGCTCGTGTCGGGCACGCGCGCACCGCTCGACGTGACGTTGTGGTTCACCGTCGCGACCGCGCTCGGCATGGCCGCCGGTCGCGGCGCGTCACGCCACCTCGCCGCCCGGCACGTGCAGGCCGGATTCGCGGCCGTGCTCGTGTGCGTCGCGCTCGGGCTGCTGGCGAAGGCGGCGTTCCACGCATGAGGCGGCCACGGTCGGGCACGGACATCGAACCCATGCCGTGGCGCTGGCGCCCTTCGTCCGTCGCAATCGCATCCTGACCGGCGCCGATCCGCACGCAGCGCCACCCAACAAAACGCCCGGCCCGACTCGTCGTCGGCACCGGGCGTTTTCCATGGCGATCATGACCTGAACGTCAGGTCGCGAACCCCGCCATCCGCTTGCGCTCCTGCCGCAGCATCACGAAGTTCGCGATCACGACGCCGGCCGTCACCGCAACGATGAACAGCGTCGCGAGCGCGTTCATTTCCGGGTTCAGCCCGAGGCGCACGCGCGAGAACACGACGAGCGGCAGCGTCGTCGAGCCGGGGCCCGACAGGAACGCCGACAGCACGAGGTCGTCGATCGACAGCGTGAACGACAGCAGCCAGCCCGCGATCAGCGCCTGCGAGATCAGCGGCAGCGTGATCGTGAAGAACACTTTCAGCGGCGTCGCGCCGAGATCGAGCGCGGCCTCTTCCAGCGACGGATTCAGCTCGCGCACACGCGACTGCACGATGATCGCGACGTACGAGATGCACAGCATCACGTGGCCGAGCCAGATCGTGAAGATGCCGCGCTCGGCCGGCCAGCCGATCCACTTCGCCAGCTCGATGAACAGCAGCAGCAGCGAGATCCCCTGGATCACCTCGGGGATCACGAGCGGCGCGTTGATCATCCCGCTGAACAGCGCGAAACCGCGAAAGCGCCCCATCCGCGCGAGCACGAAGCCGGCCCACGTGCCGATGAACACCGACGCGAACGCGGTCAGCACGCCGATCTTCAGCGACAGCCACGCGGCGGTCAGCAACTCGTCGTCCTCGACGAGCGCCGAGTACCACTTGAACGAGAAACCCGACCACACGGTGACGAGCTTCGACTCGTTGAACGAATAGACGATCAGGCTGATGATCGGGATGTACAGGAACGCAAAGCCGGCAAACAGCGCCGCGAACTGCAGGTAACGATTCGGCTTCATCGACGGCCCCCCTGCTCCTTCGCCTGGAAGTGCTGGAACATCGCCATCGGCACGAGCAGCAGCAGCACCATTGCGCAGGTCACCGCCGACGCCATCGGCCAGTCTGCGTTGTTGAAGAACTCATTCCACATCACGCGGCCGATCATCAGCGTGTTCGCGCCGCCGAGCAGCTCGGGAATCACGTACTCGCCCACCGCCGGGATGAACACGAGCAGGCAGCCCGCGATGATCCCGTTCTTCGACAGCGGCAGCGTGATCTGCACGAACGCCTTCCAGGGCTTGGCGCCCAGGTCGTACGCGGCTTCGAGCAGGCGCAGGTCCATCTTCACGAGGTGCGCGTAGAGCGGCATCACGAGGAACGGCAGGTACGAATAGACCATCCCGATGTACACCGCGTAGTTGGTGCGATACAGCTCGATCGGCGTATGCGTGAGGCCGATCCACATCAGGAAGTTGTTCAGCAGCCCGTTGTTCTTCAGGATGCCGATCCACGCGTACACGCGGATCAGGAACGACGTCCAGAACGGCAGCATCACGCCCATCATCAGCAGGTTGCGGGTCGCCGGGTTCGAGCGCGCGATGTAGTACGCCATCGGATAGCCGATCAGCAGACACAGCAGCGTCGTCACGGCGGCCACCCACACCGAGTTCACGTAGGTCGCGAAATACAGGCTGTCGGTGAACAGGAACGCATAGTGCGACAGGTTCAGCGCGACGTGCACGACGCCGTCCGCGTACGACGCGAGCTCCGTGTACGGCGGGATGCCGAGCTGCAGTTCCGCGAAGCTGATCTTGACGACCAGCACGAACGGCACGAGGAAGAACAGCACGAGCCACGTGAACGGCCCGGCGACGACCGCCGTGGCGCCCGTCAGGTTGAAGCGCCGCACCGGCCACTCGAGCAGGGACTTGAACGCGCTCATGACGTCAGCACCACGCCGGCCGTCGCGCTCCAGCGCACGTAGATCTCGTCGCCGAGCGCCGGTGTGTCGAGCTCCGAAATCGCGAGGCTCGACACGTTCGCGATCACCGTCTTGCCCGCATCGAGCTTCACGTGATACAGCGAATAGCCGCCCATGTACGCGACGTTGCTGATCCGGCCGCGCGCCCAGTTGAACGCGCCTTCGGGCGGCTTGCGCGTCAGCGCGATCCGTTCGGGGCGCACCGACACCGTGACCGGCATCCCGAGCGGGCCCGAAATCCCGTGGCTCACGTACAGCCGGCTCGGCAGCTCCGGCGACTCGATATACACGTGGTCGGGTTCGTCCTCGACCGTCACGCCGTCGAACAGGTTCGTCGAGCCGATGAATTCGGCCGAGAAGCGGCTGTTCGGATATTCGTACACTTCGTTCGGCGAGCCGATCTGCACGATCTGCCCTTCGCTCATCACCGCGAGGCGATTGGCCATCGTCATCGCCTCTTCCTGGTCGTGCGTGACCATGATGCAGGTGACGCCGACCTTGTTCAGGATGTTGACGAGCTCGATCTGCGTGCGCTGGCGGATCTGCTTGTCGAGCGCGGACATCGGCTCGTCGAGCAGCAGCAGCTTCGGCCGCTTGACCAGCGAGCGCGCGAGCGCGACGCGCTGCTGCTGGCCGCCGGACAGCTGATGCGGCTTGCGCTTCGCGTACTTGCTCATCTGCACGAGTTCGAGCGCCGAAGCGACACGCTCCTTCAGCTCGGCCTTCGGCGTGCCTTCCTGCTTGAGACCGAACGCGACGTTCGACTCGACCGACATGTGCGGGAACAGCGCATACGACTGGAACATCATGTTCACGGGCCGCTTGTACGGCGGCATCTGCGCGAGGTCCTCGCCGTCGATCAGGATCTTGCCCGACGTGACCGTCTCGAGGCCCGCGAGCATCCGCAGCAACGTCGACTTGCCGCAGCCCGAGCTGCCGAGCAGCGCGAACAGCTCGCCCTGGCGCACGGTCAGGTTGACGCTGCGCACGGCTTCGGTGTCGCCGAACTTCTTGACGACGTCGACGATCTGGACAAAGTTCTCGGCGCGCGCATCGGCGCCGGAGGAGGAAACGGAGGACGATGCGCCCGCGACCGGCGCACCCGACTGGCTATTCATGATGTGCTGCTTCTCTCCTGCGTTGAACGAACAAAGCCCCCGGGGGCACCAGGGGCTTCATGACTGCTGGGAACATCGGCGCGTATCAGCGGCCCGACTTCAGCTCGGTCCACAGACGCGTCTGCAGACGCTGGACTTCCGGCGGCAACGGCTTGAGCAGGAACAACGTCTTCACGACGTCGGCCGGCGGATAGACGGCCGGGTCGTTCGCGACGTCGGGCCGCACGTACTTGCGAGCCTCGGCGTTGGCGCTCGGGTAGTACACCGCGTTCGTGATCGCCGCGTGGACCTTCGGGTCCTCGATGTAGTTGATCCACTCGAGGGCCGCTTCCTTGTTCTTCGCGTCCTTCGGAATCGCCATCACGTCGAACCAGACCGGCGCGCCGCCCTTCGGAATGTAGTACTCGATCTTGTACGGCTTCTTCGCCTCGATCGCGCGATGCTTCGCGATCACGACGTCGCCCGACCAGCCGAACGCGAAGCAGATGTCGCCGCCGACCAGGTCGTTGATGTAGCCCGACGAGTTGAATTGCGTGATGAACGGGCGGATCTTCTTCAGCACGTCCATCGCGGCCTTGTAGTCGGCCGGGTTCGTGCTCATCGGATCCTTGCCGATGTAGTGCAGCGCCGCCGCGAACATCTGGTCGGGCGCGTCGAGCACCGACACGCCGCAGCTCTTGAGCTTCGACAGGTTTTCCGGCTTGAACAGGATGTCCCAGTTGTCGAGCGGGACCTTGCCGAGCGCCTGCTGCGCCTTCGTCAGGTTGTAGGCGAGACCGGTCGTGCCGTATGCCCAGGGCACCGAGTACTTGTTGCCCGGGTCCGCGCCGGCGACGAGCGCCATCAGTTGCGGATCGAGGTACTTGAGGTTCGGCAGCTTCGACTTGTCGAGCGGCGCGAAGATGCCGGCGGCGATCTGCTTGCCCGCGTAGTTGCTGGTCGGCACGACGATGTCGTAGCCCGAGCTGCCCGTCAGCAGCTTCGCCTGCAGCGTGTCGTCGCTGTCGTAGTTGTCGTAGCGGACCTTGACCCCCGTCTGCTTCTCGAAGTTCGGGATCGTGTCCTTCGCAATGTAGTCCGACCAGTTATAGACATTGAGCTGCGTATCCTTCGCCGCTGCCGCCGATGCACCCACGCACAGCGCGAGCGCTGCGAACCGGCCCACTACCTTTGCTTTCATCCCGTTCTCCCTCCGGCCGGACCGTGTGTCCGGCTGCCGTCTGCCTCGTCATGGCGGCGCATTCTGGCGCGCCGCCCCTCGAAAACCCCGAAAACTACCATCATTCGCGCGCCGTCACAAAAAAATCATACCGATGTCGCGCAAACGGAACAGATTCCCGCCGCCGGCCAGGCTGGCCGCCCGTGCGGCGGGGTGTTCCCGGGGAATTCTATCGGGTAATCGGCGGCTGTCCACCGGGAAAAACGGGCGGCGGCGAAACCGCGTGCGCCGGCCGGCTGCGAACCGCCTGGCGGCTGTGCCCGAACCCGGCCGCACTGTCGAGTCACGGCACCGGTGCGGCATGCCGGCCGCACCCGTCCGACCGCCCGCCCGCCCGCGATGCATTAAAATGGCGGCTGACGATTCAACTGCGCGCACCCTTCCGATGGCCTCCAATCTCCACGACCTTCCCGACAGCCCCTGCATCGGCGTGTGCTCGACCCTCTTCGACGAAGTCTGCAAGGGCTGCGGCCGCACGGCCGCCGAGGTGTCGAACTGGGTGTTCCTGAGCGACGACGAAAAGCGCGCGGTGTGGGAGCGCATCCAGCGCGAAGGCACCGCGATGCGCTTCCAGTACGACAAGCTGTAAATCCGCCGCGCATAAAAAAAGCGGCATGCCGACCGCCATGCCGCCAACCCCAACTCTGTTCTTTTCCGAACGCGCCTAGAACTTCATCCCGACGCCCACCCCGACGATCAGCGGATCGATGTGCAGCGTGCCGATGCCCTTGTCGCCGAGCGTCGCATCGGTGCTCATCCAGATCTTCTTCACGTCGACGTTCATGAACACCTTCTTCGTCAACTGCACGTCAACGCCGAACTGCAGCGCCGGGCCGAAGCTGCTCTTGTTGATCGACACGCCCTCCCCGCCGACGTTGAGCCCGTTGTTGTAGAAGTACGTGTAGTTCACCCCCGCGCCGACGTACGGACGCACCTTGCCGGCGTGGTTGAAGTGGTACTGCAGCAGCAGCGTCGGCGGCAGCACGCCCACGCCGCCGAGATTGCCGAGGCTCGACGTCAGCTGGTGCCTCGACGTGCCGAGGATCAGCTCGACGCCGAGGTAGTCGCGGATCATGTACGTGAAGTCGAGCTCGGGCACGATCGCGTTGTTCACGCCGACGTTCAGCGCGCCCAGCGTATCGCTCGCGCGTTCGTTCGGCTGGATGCTGATCGCACGCAGCCGGACCAGGACGTCGCCCTGGTTGATGCCGTCGCCGGGAGAGGCCGCGTGCGACAGCGAAGGCATCGCGGCGAAAGCAGCCGCAACGGCGGCAGCGACAACACAAGTTCGAATCGTTTTATGCATGGTACGGACCCCCAAAGAATGGTTTCCATTCTCCTCGTAGGGTCTTTTCGTCATGTTGATATCCGTCAAGCCAGCGTAAACGTGGGACGGTTTGCCGCAGGCTCGGTCGCACAGCCCGTCAGCAGCAGATCGAGCAAATCGCGCACGCTGCGGATCGCACGACCGAACGGCAGCGCTTCGCGGCCACGGAAGAACAGCCCGTTCGCGACGTCGCCGCGCAATGCAGCCGCGAGCCGCGTATCGATGCAGAAATGGCCGAACTTCTCGATGCCGTCGCGCAAGCCGCATACGCTCAGGCATTCGAGCGCGGTCGGGCAACGCTGCTTCAGCGCACCGAGCTTGGTGCGGATGCGCGTCTCGTTGCGCAGGTAACGATCGAGCCACGGCGTCTTCACCGCACGTGCAGGCAGCCCCGTCACGCTGACGAATTCGACGATGTCGTCGGGCGTCGCATCAGCCAGCACGCGCTTGAAGTGCGGATGCGCATCGCCTTCTTCCGTCACCGCGAACGGTGTCCCGACCTGCACGCCGTTCGCGCCGGCCTCGAGCGCCGCGCGCACCGCGTCATGACTGTTGATTCCGCCCGCAACGATCAACGGAATCGTTTCGCGCGCGAGCCCGAGCGATGCCATCACCTGAGCGGTTTCGTCGAGCACGCGCGCGAAATCGAATCGAAGGTCGTGCATGTCGTCGATCTGCGTGACGCCGAGATGGCCGCCCGCATGCGCCGGATGCTCGATCACGATCGCGTCGGGCAGGCGCCCCTTCTTCATCCACTTCTTCAGCACGAGCGCGATCCCGCGGCTGTCCGACAGGATCGGGATCAGCGCGATGTCGTGTCCTTGCGTCAGGTCGGGCAGGTCGAGCGGCAGGCCCGCGCCCATCACGATCGCGTCCGCGCCCTCGTCACACGCCACCCGCACGTAGTCCGCATGCGCGCTCACGGCCTTCATCACGTTGACCGCGATCATCCCGCGCCCTTCGCTGTAGGTCTTCGCAAGGCGGATCTCGCGTGCGAGCGCCTCGAGGTTCGCGGCCTCGAGCGTCGCGCGATCGGGTTGCGCGCGGCAACGCGCGAGCAGGTCCGCATGATGGTGACGCAGGTCGATGCTCGCGATCGTGCCGACCGCGCCTTCGCGCGCGACGCTGCCCGCCAGCCGGTGCGCGGAGATACCGACGCCCATGCCGCCCTGCACGACGGGCAGCAAGGTGCGGCCGCGAATCGTCAGCGGCGGAAAGGAAGTGCGTACGGTCATCTGAAACCTCATCGGAACATCGGAACCGCGATGATCGACGATCCACCGACGCGCACCTTGACGGCCGTCAATAAAAAAACGGCACGCGAGCGTGCCATTTCCGGTTCGGGCCGTGAGAAACGCTCAGGCCGGCTTCGCGGGCTTGAGCTGCATCGACTTGTACTCGAGATATTCCTCGAGCCCGTACACGCCGTTCTCGCGGCCGTGCCCCGACTGCTTGTAGCCGCCGAACGGCGCGGCCATGTTCCACGTGCCGCCGTTGATGTCGACCTGCCCGGTACGGATGCGGCGCGCGATGCGCATCGCGCGTTCGTCGCTGCCGGCCCACACCGCGCCGCCGAGCCCGTACGGCGAATCGTTCGCGATTCGCACGGCCTCGTCTTCATCGCGATACGTGATGATCGACAGCACGGGCCCGAAGATTTCTTCCTGCGCGATCGTCGATTTCGGGTCGACCCGGCCGAACACGGTCGGCTTCACGAAGAAGCCCTTCGCGAGCCCTTCCGGCATGCCCGTGCCGCCCGTCACGAGTTCCGCGCCTTCGTCGATCCCGCGCTGGATGTAGTCCTGTACACGCTGCTGCTGGACAGCCGATGCAAGCGCCCCAAGGCGCGTCGCATCCTGCCGCGGATCACCGGCGACGTAGGTTTCGGCCGCCGCCTTTGCGATCTCGCGCGCCTCTTCGTAGCGCGCTTCCGGCACCAGCATCCGCGTGTGCGCCGAGCAGGTCTGCCCCGCGTTCAGGTAGCACGCGTTGACGGTGCCCTTCACCGCCGTCGCGAAATCGGCATCGTCGAGGATCACCGACGCCGACTTGCCGCCCAGTTCGAGCGCGACGCGCTTGACGCCCGCGGCCGCCAGCTCGGCCACGCGCTTGCCGGCGCGCGTCGAGCCGGTGAACGACACCATGTCGACGTCCGGGTCGGTGGCCAGCACCTCGCCGACCACCGGGCCGTAGCCGCACACGAGGTTGAACACGCCGGCCGGCAGCCCGGCTTCGTGAATCGCTTCGGCGAGCATGAACGCGTTGAGCGGCGCGACTTCGGACGGCTTCAGGACGACCGTGCAGCCGGCTGCGAGCGCCGGCGCGACCTTCAGCGTCACCTGGTTGAGCGGGTAGTTCCACGGCGTGATCGCCGCGACGACGCCAACCGGCTCGCGCACGACGAGCGAGTTGCCGACCTGTGCCTCGAACTCGAACGACTCCGCAAGCTTCGCGTACGCCTTCCAGTTGTAGATCGGGCCGCCGACTTGGATCGCACGCGACAGCTTGATCGGCATCCCGACTTCGCCGGTGATCGACTGCGCGAGTTCCTCGCTGCGCGCCTGCAGATGCTCGACGATCTTGCGCAGGTAGCCCGCGCGCGTCGCGGCGGGCGTGGCCGCCCAGGCATCGAAGGCTGCGCGCGCCGCGCGGATCGCGTCCTGCGCGTCGGACGCGACGCCTTCCGGAATCCGGCCGATCACGGCTTCGGTGCCCGAGTCGATCACGTCGATCGTGCCGGTGCCGGCCGGTTTGCGCCACGCGCCGTCGATATAGAACTGGTCGTAGATTTTCATCGCTTTCCGCCTCCAGGAAAGCCGACATTCTAGCGAGCGTTTCAGTCCGCCGGTGTGACGATTGACAGCCATTGGAAAGGTCTTTAGCCTCGGCGCCTCATTCATCATAAGAAAGGAGAATGCCTTGAGCATCCTGACCAAAATCGAGGGCGGCTATCTTCAGGTACTGCGCGTGATCGTGCTGTTGTTCGCGACCGCAGTCCTGATCGGCGGGGTCATTTTCGGCGCGATCGCACTCGATGCACGCCTCTCGAAACCGCCGAAGGTCGATTCGGCCATCCAGGTCGATCCAGCATCGTTCGCGTGGGAGAACGACGCACCCGCCAAGGCCACGCCGGCCGCCGACGGCGCGGCAGCCAAGGACGACGACGCGTCGCCCGCGCTGCGCCTGTCGACGCGCCTGTCGGGCATCGTGCAGAAGCACGGCCGGGCGGCCCTGTCGCCAGACTACGCGGTCGATCGCGACGCGTACGAGCCGTCGTTCCAGCGCGTGCTCGGCGACGACGACCATCCGGACGTCGCGTACTACGAGCAGCAGATCGCGTATCTCGACAAGGTGCTGTCGCGCGCGGACGTCGCGGCCAGCGTCAAGAAGAAGGTCTCCGGGCACGGCGACGAATATGCGCGCGAGCAGGCTTACACCGACGTCGTGTCGGCGGTCATGCGCGACTTCTCCGAGCGCTACGATGCGCGCCGGACCGCGATCGACAACGAGAAGAAGGCCGCGGAAGAAACGGCTGCCGAGAATGGCCAGACCGCGCGCTACGCGGGCGTCGCCGCGCTCGTCGCACTGTATTCGTTCGTGTCGCTCGCGGTGCTGATCATCCTGATCCGCGTCGAGCGCAGCATCCGCTCGATCGCGCGCGCCACGCACCCGACGGCCTGATCCCGCTCATCCGCAGCCCGCGCGCCGGGCTGCGGCGGGCACGGCCACCGGCCCGCGGCGCGGCGCAAGCGGCCGGTTCCGGGCCGCTTCTTCCCGCGCGGTTCCTCATGCGTTCGCGCGCTTCCCGTTCCCGCTCCCCCCTCGCTCTGCCGTCGGCCACCCACGCCGGCGCAGCGTCCACTTCGCCACCGCTATGTCAGCATCCGCCCGGGTGCGCGGCCGGGCCCGCGTCGTGCTATGTTTTTATTATCGGCACCGGCCCATTGCAACCAACCGGCGCCGCCCGGAATCGACGAATTTCGTGAGCGCTGCCATGTCCGACGCACCCCATACCCTCGGCTCGCAAGACCGCCTGGAACTGCTTTGCTGGCTCACCTGCGGCAATCTCGGCGCGTTTTACCTCAACGAATCGTGGCCGGACGCCACGTTCCAGGTCCAGGCCGCGCACCGCTGGCTCGACCGCCATCACCGCCAGGCCGACTGGCTGGCCGTTGCCAAGCTCGCGGCGCTCGCGCAGGACATCGCGAAGCGGCATGCCGGGTTCGTGGATGCGTCGTGGGCGCGCGACGCGGTCGAGGAAATCGTCGATACCGACGATCTCGACTATCGGGCGAAACTCGTGCAATGGGTGTACGAAGACTGCTGCAAGGCGCTCGCCGACAAGCGGCTGGCCGATTGAGTCCATGCGTGCGGGCCGCGGCATCGCGCGGCCGCCCGTCCGTTCGTCGATGTGCACGTGGCAGTCGCGATCGCCGACTGGCGCGGAACACCTCGCACCGCACCTCGTGTTGCGCAACGCGCAACCGCCACGCGCCGAGACGCTTACAACAGCGACTTCGCCTGCGTCAGCACCTTGTCGCAGATCTGCTTGGTGACCTGCTGCTTCAGCCCACCGCCGCTCAGGTCGAGCTTGCCGCCGTTGCCGGCATCGAGAATCCCGCTTGCGCCGCTGGTATACCCGCTGTCGGACGACGCGTTGCCGCCGAGCTTGCCCATCAGCGCGTCCTTCACCGACGACGCGCCGCCGGACGCCCCGCCGAGATAATTGTTCTGGATGCAGAACTGCAGGATGCCCGCGACGTTGCCGGTGCTGCCCGGCATCAGCGATGCACCGCCCCCGCCCGTCAGCGCACCGCCGAGGCCACCGAGATTGCCGAGCGCACCGCCCGCGCTGCCGCCTGAATCGCCACCGCCGCCGACCTGCTTCAGGACATCGCCAAGCTGCGCATGCGCCACCGAAAACGGTGCGAGCAATCCGATCAGCGCGCCGGCAACGGTCGCGCGGTATAGACGTGCATTCATGTGAAGCCTCCCGGTTGTGACTGCATGAGTACCGCGAATCGAATCCAAGGATACTCAATCAACCCGTGCAATACAGCCTTCGAATGCGCGCTGAAACGTCAGGTATCGTGAGATCGCCGCAATTTGACAAAGCTTGACGGCGGGCCGTGCGCGGAAGGCCGGGGATTGCACCCAATCGCGATCGCCGCTCCGGATCGCCGGCGCGCGAAGCGTCATAGAATCGTCGTCGCCGGCCGTTCGGATCCTCCGGCCCGATCCCCATCCCGAACATGAAGGATGCTCGCGTGACGCCTGCCCATCGATTTCTGCTGATCGCCGGCGCATCGGCCGCGCTGCTTTGCGGCGCAGGCGCCGCTCGCGCGGCGGCGGCCACATCCGCCGCCGCATGCCCGTCGCCTTCGTTCGACCGCTATCCGGCACCGTCGGCAAGCGCGCCGCGCAAGCCGGTCACGGCGCCACGCCTGACCAGCAAGGAAGCCCGCCTCTACCGCACCGTCATTCGCGACGAATTCACGCAACCGGCCAATTTTGCCGGCCACTACCGGGTCGCGATCTGGGGTTGCGGAACGGATTGCCGGAATTTCGCGATCGTCGACAAATACACGGGCGCGACGTATACGATGCCCGGCGTGCAGGCCATTGCGGGCGTGATGGGCAACGACGAGGAGCGCGTCGATTTCCGGCCCGGCAGCAGGCTGCTGATCGTCGCGGGCTGCTTCAACGACGATTGCGACGACAGCAACACGAAGGCCGCCCGGTTCTTCTATGAGTGGACCGGCACGCAATTGCGCCGGATCGGCACCTGTCCGCTGGCGGTCGAGCCGCTCCACTAGCAGGCCAACGGATGCGCGAGCCGCCGCTCGCCACGACTTGCGCTATTGTTCCTCCGGTACACCTCGAAAGGCGCTCCCACCCGCGATGTCCATTCGCCTCAGTTTCGACGACGGCCCCGGCCCTTCGACGCTCCCCTTGCTCGACGTCCTGCGCGCCGCCTCCTGCCACGCGACCTTCTTCCTCCTCGGCCAGAATCTCGCAGGCGCGCTCGACGTCGCCGCGAGAATGGCGAGTGACGGCCATCCACTCGGCAATCACACCCATTCGCACGCGAAGCCCGGCGTGCTGGCGGACGACGCGCTGATCGACGAGATCGAGACGACTGATACGCTGATCCGCGAAGCCTATCGCCGCGCCGGTGTTCCGGCTCCGGACACGATCCCGCTACGCCTGCCTTATGGACTGGTGCCGCAGGACAACCGCGCCGGCGTGCTGACGCGGCTGCAGCGCGAACACACGGGCTGGACCGCGATACTGGACGACTGGCAGCGACCCGCGCCGTCGCCGCAGGCGCTATTCGACGCGATGTGCGCGCATGTCGACGCCAGCGCGGCACGGCAGCGCGACGTGCTGTTTTGCCTGCACGACGGATCGCGGCACGGCGAGGCGCGGCCCAACACGGTCGAAGCGGTGCGCCTGTTCCTGAATCGGTCGCGTTGACGCAGCGGCCGGCTAGCGTCCGGGCGTCGCACCATCCAGCAACTGCCACCAGCCGCCGAGAAACCCGATGCCGGGCCCCGGCGTCCACAGGCCGCGCTGCGCGGCTTCGAGATGGATCAGCGTCTGGTCCACGCAAAACAGGGCCATCAGCGCATCGCGGCGCTCATGCATCCAGTCCGGTGCGGCATCGGGACGCGTCGCGGCATAGGCTTGCAGGCCGGCCTCCCAGCGCTGCGCATCGAATACGAAGCGATCGTCCCTGCCCGCATCGCGCGACAGCGCGAACAGCGCAAAGGCCGCTTCGAGCCACTGCGCGCCCTGCCCGACATCGTCGAAATCGAGCACGCCGTTCACCGCGTGCCCGACGTACAGCAAGTTGCCCGCGTGATAATCGCCGTGCAGCCAGTGCGCCGCCCCTGTCAGCCAGCGCGCGGCAGCGTCGAGATGTGCACCGATCCGGCGAATCATCGTCTCGTAGTGGCCGCTCAAGTCACCCGGCAACGACGGAGCGGCACGCGCCGCTACGCGTGCGTGGCGTGCCGACAGCCAGGCCAGCGGCGCCGATTCGGTCGTGGGTATCGCCGCCATCGCCGCATGCAGGTGCGCAAGCGCACGCATCGCATCGATCGCGCCCGCCTCCGCATCGTCCGGCAGGCCGGGGCTGCCGTCGATATGCTCGAACAAATGCAGCCAGCGCCCGTCGGGCAGTTGCACACCGGATTGCCCATCCACGGTCGGCCGCAGGCGCGGCAGCACGGGCAGCCTCGGCGCCGTGCGCGGGTGGCCGAGGTGGCCGAGTATCGCCGCCTCGCGATGCACCTGTTCGGCCGCCTTGCCGGACCACGACACGCGCAGCACCGCGCGCCTCGCATCACACTCGACGAGATACGTTTTGTTAGTATGGCCCGACGCCAGCGCCTGCAGGTGCGCCGGCCCGATGTTCCAGCACCGGTGAAGCCACGGTTCCAGCGTTTTCACGTCACTCCTACTCGTTGCATTGACCATGTCAGAGCGTCCCTCGGCCCGCATGCGGGACATCAATATCGATTGGCTGACGCGCGCCGCCGAATTCGACCATCTGTTCCAGACGCGCTGGCTCGGCGAGCGCTTCTTCCATCTGCCCGGCGACATGCTCGCGCTCCAGGAACTGATCTGGCGCGCGCGTCCCGACTGCATCGTGCAGACCGGCATCGCGGCGGGCGGCGGCGTCGTGTTCTCCGCGTCGATGCTGGAACTGGCGGGCGGCAGCGGCCGCGTCGTCGCGATCGAACCGCGCCTGCGCGACGAAGTCAGGCAGCGCCTGCAATCGCACCGGCTCGCCCATCGCATGACACTGCTCGAAGGCGAATCGTGCGCGGCCGACACGCTCGCGTCGGTGCGCGCACAGATCGGCGACGGCGCGCGCGTGATGGCGATCCTCGATCTCACGCATACGCACGCGCACGTGCTGCGCGAACTCGAATGCTATGCGCCGCTCGTGACGCCCGGCAGCTATGCGATCGTGATGGACACCATCATGGAGTACCTGCCCGCGTCGATGTTCGACGGCAAGCCGTACGGCAAAGGCAATAACCCGGCCACCGCCGCGCATGAATTCCTCGCCCGCGACGACCGGTTCGAGGTCGACTACGACATCGAGGACCGCGTCCTCATGACGCTGTCGCCCGGCGGTTTCCTGAAGCGAGTGCGCTGATCAGGCGCGCCGCCTCGGCCGAACCGTCGCGCGCAGCATAGCTCGCGCGGACCCGCGCCGCCTGCTCGCGCAACGATCCGGGCCGCAACAGCCGTTCGAGCGCGTCGGTGATGTCCGCCACGCCGGCCTGCTGCAGATCCAGCACGCACCCCGCACCGGCCCGCTCGACGAAGTGCGCCGAATGGAACTGGTCGTTGCAGAACGGCGACAGCAGCATCGGCACGCCGCAGGCAAGCGACTCCATCACCGAATTCGCGCCGCCATGACTGACGAACGCGTGCGTGCGACGCAGCAGCGCCAGTTGCGGCACGTAACGCACCGCGACCACGCGCTCGTCGCCGGCCGGCAGCAGATCCGAATCGACCAGCTCGCCCACCGACAGCACCAGTTGCGCCGACGTCGCGCGCGTCGCGTCGATGACCTTCGCAAACACGTCGGGATGGTAGTAGAGCTGGCTGCCGAGCGACATGTAGACGAGCGGACGACCGGCATCGAGGCGCTCCCACGGAAACGGCGCCTCATCGCCGCGCGGGCCGGACGGCATTGCCGGGCCGACCAGCTCGACGCCGGGCGGCGGCGCACCGACCAGCGCGTCGGTCGTGAATGCGAGCGTCAGGTGCGGCGACAGGACGTCGCAACCGCGAAAACGCGCATCGAGCCCGTAGCGCGCGAACAGCCGCGTGCGCTCCGGCGCGAGCCATCGCACCGTGCGCAGCAGTTCCGAATCGAGATCGTCCGGCAGCACCGGATTCAGCGAATTCGACATCGAAACCCACGGCAGCCCTTCCAGCTCCGCGGCGATCGCCGCCGCATAGAGCAGCGGGTCGATCACGACCACGTCGGGCTGCCAGTCGCGCAGCACCGCGCGAATGCCGTCTACCTGCGCGGGTGCAAGATCGATCAGCAGCGTGCGGATCCAGTGCCGCAGCCAGTCCGCGTCGCGAATGTTCGCGGCAAAGCTCGCGCCGCGCGACAGGTCGTGGCGCTCGGGCGTCTCGCGCGGCCCGACGAACGCGAAGCCGCCCGCGCCGTCGAGCTGGGCGCTGATATCGGCCGGCGCGTAGAACGCGACGTCGCAACCGGCGGCGCGCAGATGCTGGGCCGGGCCGATGCACGGATTGACGTGCCCTTTCTCGGGCACCACGCAGAACAGGATGCGTTTCATGAACGACTCAGGTTGGGCGATGCACGGCATCGCGTGGGTCGAAATGATCGAGGATCAGCGACAGCGTCGTCCACAGCACGCGTTCGTTGTCCGTCTGCAGCGCAGGTGCGGCCAGACCCAGTTTGTCGGCCAGCGCGTGCGTGCGGTCGCGATCGAGCAGCGCCGCGAGGTCCATCGCCGGGGCGAGCCGCCCACGCTTGGGGCCATGCACGAGCCGGTCCGGCAAATTCAGGCGCGCACCGAGATCGCGCAGGCATTGCTTGTCCGGATCGGGCGCGATGCTCGTCAAATGCGCGACGACGGCATCGTCGACGAACGGCGGATGCAGCTCGACCGACGCCGCGTCGAACAGCGCATGGCACAGCGGCAGGTAGTTGGCCGACCGGTCGCGACGCAGCACCTGGTCCGCGCCGTCGCCGGTAATGGCCACCTCGACGCCGTCCGCGGCCATCGCCTCGGCGAGCAACAGCTTCGCGACCGGATGCAGGTTGAACATCGGCTCCTCGACCGCATGCGTCGTTCTCGGCAGCGCCGCGACGAAATCGGCCTCGTTCGCGCGCACGATCTTCACGTTCGCCTGCATCTGCTCGGCAAGTTCGAGTGCGGCATCGCGTTCGCAATAGTCCGGCATGTCGGTCACGAGCACGTAGGACGTCACGTGCCGCTGCGCACCGAGTTCGCGCAGCAACGCGAGCAGCAGCGCCGAATCGAGCCCGCCGCTCAACGCCAGCGCGGCACGCTTGCCGCTGTCGAGCGCGCGCTGCAGCGATGCGCGCAGCACGGTTTCCAGATCGGCTTGCCGCGGCCGCTCGGGCGCCGGCTGCACGGTCAGCCCTTGCGGTGAGCGGACCAGCGCATGGCCGGGCGGCACCGCGCGCACGTCGCGCAGCACGGTGCGGCCGATCGGCCGATCGCCGCTCAGGTAGCCGGCGATGGCCGCCACGTCCGGCTCGCCGGCCGGTTGCCCCGCTGCGTGCAGGACGGCCCGGATGCCGGACGCCGTCGCACCGCTGCGTGGATGGTAGTGAAGCCGGTCGAAGCCGAACAGGTCGCGCGTGCCGACGATCATGGATAACGAGCCTTCAAGGCGTGTACTTCAATGCGTTTGAGGATGCGGTGCGGCGCCACCGGCGCGCTGCCGCCCTGGCAATGCAGGCACGCTTCGAGCGGCGCCTCGCGTTGCAGATAGGCGAGCATCGCGTCGAGCATGCCGGCGTCGTCGCGCAGCGGCAGGCCGTCGGCTTGAAAATCCTTCTCGCCCTTGTAGAGCGTATGGAAATGCGCCGGACGCGTGCATGTGTAGAACATGCCGTCGCGAATCATGTGGCAGCGCTCGCGTATCCAGCAATCGTGATAAAGGCGCTGCGCGGCGTCGCGATCGGTGCCGGGCTCCGCGCGGTTCATCGTCGTGAACACATCCTGCACCTTCCAGTTCAGGCGCACGTCGAAGCGCGCGGCCTGGCGCTCGATGTGCGCGACCAGGTCGGGCGACAGCGCCGGCTTCGGATAGCGCGAGATCGTCAGCGCATCCACCGCCTGCCAGAACGCGTCCGTCATCTCGCCGAGCTTCAGGCCGTTCGTCGTGACGGAGATCACCGGCGCGATGCCCGTGGCACGCACCCGCTGGACAAGTTCGACGAGCGCCGGATGCAGCAGCGGCTCGCCGCCGACCAGCTTGAACAGGCGCGGGCGCAGCACCTTCGCCGCCTTGCGCAGATCGGCCTCGAGCGATTCGGGGCGCGCGTACCACTCGGGCAGCAACGGCGACAGCGAGCAGCATTCCGCGCAGGTCAGGTTGCAGTGATCGACGACATGCGCTTCCAGCGAGCGCGTCAGCACGCGCCCGTCTTCGACGCGGTAATCGCGATCCAGCGGCGGCGGAAACACATGCTGCCGCTCGGCCGGCGGCGTCGGATTCGACATCCGGTTCAGATTCGCATTCACTTCAGCGTCCTGTTTCCACACAACGGGAAAAGAAATCGACCAGATGGTCGCGCGCATCCACCATCGCGGACGCCATCGTCACCGCGCCGTTCAGATGCGATGCAAAGCGCGACGGATCGTCGAGCCAGCCTTGCACGATCCAGAGCTTGAGCGCGTGCTGCAGACACGCGGCATCGACCGCCCATGCGATACGTGCGGGATCCACCGGCCGGGTCCGCCGGTATGCCAGCACGAACGCTGCCGCCAGATGCGGCGCCTCCAGCGGCAGATGGTTCAGGCAACGCACCAGTTCGTATTCGCGCGGTGCGCCGATCGACGCTTCCCAGTCGAGAATGAGCGGTGGCAGGGTGCCGGTGAACAGATAGTTGAACTGGTTGTAGTCGTTGTGGATCGGGCATTGCGGATCGCCGGCGGGAAACGCGTCGATGCTGCCCGGATAGTAGCGCTCGAGCAGGCGCAGCGCGAGATCGACGTAGCGGCGCAGGTTCTCCGCGCCGTCGTTCGAGCGGCCGCGATCCAGCGCGTCGAGCAGGCTGCTGCGCACCGCGTCCGCGTCGATCGCGGTCAGCCGTGCGCGGATCGTGTCGACCTGCGGTAGATGAAGCTGCTCGAGGCTCAGATGCAACGCCGCCAGACTCTCGCCGAGCGCATCCCATTCGGCCGGTGAAAACGTGTCGTAGGTTCTGCACTGCCCGGTTTCCCAACGCGTCAGCATCGCGTGGGCAGTCGACCCCGTCCAGAGCGGTGCGCCGGCTGCCGTGCGTTTCAGCGCCTGCACATGGAAACGCGCATCGCCGTGCGTCTCGAAGTGCGCAAGGACGGCCGCTTCCTTGGCCGCACGCGCATGGTGTTCGGACGCGTAGAGCTTGACCGCTACGCCGCCGTCATCGGTCGGCAGGCGCCACACGCGTTCGCCGACCTGGCGCGGCTGCCCGCTTCGGCCCAATGCATAGGCCTCGCGGATCTCGTCGAAGGTCGCGGCGAGCGGGCCCATTCAGATGTGCTCGGCCGGCCCGTATCGATACGGATGGCCGCTCAGGAACGTGTTGTGCCCGACATAGCGCACCTTGTACATCGCCGGGCGGAACAGCACCGACGAAGCGTTGTTCGCGATGCCGAGCAGCGGATACAGGTCCTGCCGCACGAAGAACGCGTTGTTGCCCATGTCGTCGCAGCAGACGAGTTCATAGCCCTTCTGCCTGCCGAGATGGACGAGCGATTCGAGGCTCGCGCCGTAGTACGTCGAACCGTCCCATTCGTGGTCCGGGTTGAAGCACATGACCCAACGCTCGGGCGGTGTGTAGTACGGGTTGTATTCGATCACGACGATGCGCGGCTGGAATGCCTGCAGGCCGCGCCAGACCCAGTAGTCGTTGCCGTCGATGTCGATCGACAGCAGGTCGAAGTCGGTTGGCGTGTTCGCATCGGCGAGCAACGTGTCGATCGTGTCGGGCTGAACGCGGTCATGGTGCAAGCGGACGCGATCCGCGCCCGCGTAGTGGGCCGCCAGCTTGCCGAAACGGTATGCGCTGCCTTCCACCAGCACGCCGGACCAATCCTGTTCGCGAAGCAACCGCGCGGTGTTGCTGTTGCGCAGGCCGTCGCTTGCACCGATATCGACGCAGAAGCGGTGGGTCGGCGCGATCCGCTCCATCAGGCGCGACAGGATGCCTTCCTCGGTGCCCTGCGCGTACAGGCTTTGCGCAAGGCCGGACAGGTCGAGCGGGAGAGGATGGTCCTGCATCGAGGGGGCGGCTCCGGGTCGGAATTGAGATAAGTATTCGGAGCGTAATTTACCCGAAGTCGATCGAGGGAAGGAAACGAGAATGCGGAAGACTGCCGTGCTGCACCGGCATGGAAATGAAAAAGCCCGCATCGACAATGCGGTCGATGCGGGCCCGATGCGTTTGCGGCGGCTTCGCGCTGCTAGGCGCGCCGGCTTCGTACTGCTGCCTGGCCGCGACACATGAACGGAAGCGTCAGGGCAATTATTCCTGCCCCTGGCTCGTCAGGAACTCCTCGTAATTGCCGCCGAAGTCGAACAGCGTGCCGTCCGTGCGCACTTCGATGATCCGGTTCGCCAGCCCGCTCACGAACTCACGGTCGTGCGACACGAAGATCAGCGTGCCTTCGAACTGCTCGAGCGCAATCTGCAGCGACTCGATGGATTCCATGTCCATGTGGTTGGTCGGCTCGTCCATCAGCAGCACGTTGTGGCGGCCGAGCATCAGCTTGCCCCAGATCATGCGGCCCTTCTCGCCGCCCGACAGCACCTTCACCGACTTCTTGATGTCGTCCGACGAGAACAGCAGGCGGCCCAGCGTGCCGCGCACCATCGTTTCGTCGTCGCCGTCCTTGCGGTACTGGTCGATCCAGTCCATCAGCGTGATGTCGTTCGGGAACTCCTCGTACGTGTCCTGCGGCATGTAGCCGACATTCGCGTTCTCCGACCACTTCACCGTGCCGTGATCAAGCTCGAGCGCGCCGAGCAGCGAACGCAGCAGCGTCGTCTTGCCCGCGCCGTTCTCGCCGATGATCGCAATCCGCTCGCCCGGCTGCACCGACAGGTTGAAGTTCTGGAAGATCGTGCGCTCGTACTTCTTCGTGATCTCTTCAGCCACCACCGCGACGTTGTGCAGCTTCTTCTCGAACTCGAAACGAATGAACGGGTTCTGGCGCGACGACGGCTTGAATTCCTCGATCTTGATCTTGTCGATCTGCTTCGCGCGGCTCGTCGCCTGGCGGGCCTTCGACTTGTTTGCCGAGAAGCGGCGCACGAAGTCCTGCAGCTCGGCCACGCGCTCCTTCGCACGTGCGTTCGCCGCGGCCTGGCGCTCGCGCGCCTGTGCCGATGCGAGCATGTAGTCGTCGTAGTTGCCCGGCCAGACCTTCAGCGTGCCGAAGTCCATGTCGGCCATGTGCGTGCACACCGAGTTCAGGAAGTGACGATCGTGCGAGATGATGATCATCGTCGAGTTGTACTCGTTGAGCGTGTGCTCGAGCCAACGGATCGAGTTGATGTCGAGGTTGTTGGTCGGTTCGTCGAGCAGCAGCACGTCCGGCTTCGAGAACAGCGCCTGTGCGAGCAGCACCCGCAGCTTCCAGCCCGGCGCGACGTCGGCCATCGTGCCGTTGTGGAACTTCTCCTCGATGCCGATGCCGAGCAGCAGCGCGCCCGCGCGCGCCTCGGCGTCGTAGCCGCCGTATTCGGCGAACTTGCCTTCGAGCTCGGCGGCATGCATGTAGTCGTCGTCGGTGGCTTCCGGGTTCGCGTAGATCGCGTCACGCTCGGTCATGGCGGCCCACATCTCGGTGTGGCCCATCATCACGACGTCGAGCACGCGCACGTCTTCGTACGCGAACTGGTCCTGGCGCAGCTTGCCCAGGCGGACGTTCGGCTCCAGCGCGACGTTGCCGGCGCTCGGCTCGAGGTCGCCGCCGAGGATCTTCATGAAGGTCGACTTGCCGCAGCCGTTTGCGCCGATCAGACCATAGCGGTTGCCCTCGCCGAATTTGACCGAGATGTTCTCGAACAAGGGCTTCGGCCCGAATTGCATCGTGATGTTGGCAGTAGAAAGCACGGCAGGTCCCGAAAGGATAAATCGACGGAAAACCGTGTATTTTAGCAGGTGTCGGAGAAACTGCCGACCACGCCGTTCCGGCAGCGTATTTCAAGCCCCCTGGCCCGGCGCCCGGCAGCCCGCCAACACGGCGGCACGCGCCCCACCGCCGCCTTACCGGAATCCCGCATGCTTGCCAGCCAGCTTCGCGAACAACTCGTCGGCGCGTGGCGCCTCGTGTCCTACGAAATCCGCCCGCGCGACGGCAGCGCGGTCACCTACCCGCTCGGCCGCGACGCGCGCGGCTGGATCCTCTACACGCCTGACGGCTACATGTCTGCCCAACTGATGGCCGCCGGCCGGCCGCCCTACGCGGACGGCGACCTGCAGGGCGGCACCGCCGACGAACGCGCGGCGGCGGCCGGCGGCTACATCGCCTATTCCGGCCCCTTTCACGTCGCCGACGACGGCACGCTGACCCACGAAATGGACGTCAGCCTGTTCCCGAACTGGATCGGCAACGTCCAGCCGCGCGCGGTCAGGCTCGACGGCGGCGGCGATCGCCTGCAGCTCGGCACCGCCGCCCCGGTACGGATCGACGGCCGGGAAGTCGATGCCGTGCTGCTCTGGGTGCGCGCGGGCCGCTGACGCCCGTCACTTGCCGGCCTTCGCGGCCGCCCGCTGCGCCGCCTTCGCATTCATCTGACCGAACAGTTCCGAGCAAGGCACATCCCTGTTGTTGCTCGGTGCGATCAGCGGAATCAGGGCCGCGAACGGGTTGATCAGCCCGAGGCCGACCATCGCACCGGCACGCAACGCGAGCGCGCCGGCATCGACGCCGACGTCCGGGTTCTTGAACGTACCCTTCGCGTACAGCGGCGAGCGCAGCGAGAAGATCCGGAACCCCTTCGTGTGCGGGTGGATCTTCAGGTTCAACGTTTCGTCGCGCAGGCTGATCGGGCCGTCGACGTTGATCAGCGCGTCGTCCGTATCGAGCGCGAACACCTTAGGGTCGAGGATGCCGTTGGTCGCGACGAAGTCGATCGCTGCGCAGTTGATCTTCACGTCGTTGTTGCCGAACAGCTTCTCGTAGACGACGTTCGCGACGTTCAGCCCCGCCGCTTCCATCAGCAGGCGGCTGATACGGCCGTCCGTCACGAGCGCCTTCACCTCGCCGGTCGACGTCGCGGCCAGCGCGGCCGGCGAATTGCCGGTCGCCGATAGCGACGCATCGCCGTTGATCTCGCCGAGCGCCGACTGCATGACCTTCTGCGCCGGGAACAGTTGCTTGAGCTTCAGATGCCGCGCGGCCACCGTGAAGCGGCCCTTCAGCGGCGCACCGCTGCCGTCCAGATGCGCGGTCGTTGCGAGCGTGCCGCCCGCGACGCCGAACTGCAGCGGCTCGAGCGACAGCACCCCGTCCGTCATCACGATGTGCGTGTACAGGTTGGTGATCGGCAGGTCCGAACTCTTGACCAGCTTGCGGCCCGTGAACTTGACGTCCGCGTCGAGTGCGCGCCAGCGGTCGGTGCGGAAGGTTTCAACCGGCAGCACGCGGCTCGACGGCTGTTTCGTCGTGTCGCCGCGCCTGGCCTTGCTCGCGGCCGTATCCGCGCCGATCACCGGAGCGAGATCGGAGAACTGCAGCAGGTTCGACACGAGCTCGCCCGACAGCTTCGGGCGCGGTTCGCGCTGCTCGTAGACCAGCGTGCCGCCGAGATCGCTGCCGCCGACGCGGCCGTTGAAATTCTCGTAGCGGAACGTGCTGGCCTTCCGCTTGAAGTTGCCGATCAGCCGACCTTCGGTCGCGTAAGGCGGCGTATCGGGCAGCGTGATGCCGCTGAGCTGATAGAGATGCGACATCGACGTGCCCTGCAGCCACAGCCGCAGGTCGATGGCCGCGAGATGCATCGGATCGGTCAGCGTGCCGACGATCGCGAGTCGCGTGTCGCCGGCCTTCACGTCGGCCTGCAGCGGGAACGGCCGCGACGCGTCCTGGATCGCGAGCACGCCGCCCAGCTTGCCGGTACCGCTGATCGGCACGTTCTTGTAGCGGCCGTCGACCTTCAGCCCGAACGCATAGGTCGGGCCGGACGGCTTCGCGGGCGCCGCGACGCCGCTTGCACTGGATGCGGCGGCGGCGGCAGCCGCCGATGCCGAAGAGGTGGCCGAAGAAGACGAAGCCGCCGCCACGGCAGACGCGGCCGACGCGCCCGTTGCCGACGCCGCACTCGCAGCCTGCGCGGCGGAAGCGCTCGACGCGGCCTCCGCATTGGCCTTCGCGCTCAGTTGCGCGGCGCCGTGCTTGCCGACACGCTGCGCCGATGCCGCGCGCGAGGTCTGCTCCTGCTCCTTCAGCACGTCGCCGAGCGGAATCGGCTGCCCGAGCGTATCGATCGCGACGGTCAGGTCGGCCTTCGTGATCGCGTCGCGATACGTGACGGTACCCGTCGCGAAGCCGAAGCTGTCGAGCCGCACTTTCCACGGCGACGGCTGCGACGATTGCTTGAACTGGAAGGTCCACGTGTTACGGCCGTCGGCAAGGCGCTCGAGGTCGACGGCCGGATTCACGACGTCGATCGACGGGATCACGATTTCATGCGCGAGCAGCGGCAGGATCGCGAGATCGAAGTGCGCGGCGTCGAGCGTGACGAACTTGGGCGACTTCGCCCAGTCGGGGTTGCCGATCTCGAGCTGGGTGGCCGTAAAGCTCGGCCAGGGCACCCACGCGCGCCAGCCGGTTTCGCCGTCGGGGCGGCGCCAGCCGATCTTCAGGTCGCCGTTGATCGCGAATGGGCGGCCGAGTGCGGCTGTGACCTGTTCGTTGACCCACGGTTTCGCGCGGTTCCAGTCGAAGGCGAAGAGAAAGACGCCGGCCGCCGCGATGAGCACCGCGACGATACCGACGATCCATGCAGCCGATTTGCCGATGGCTCGGGTTAGCGTCATGGCGGTTCCGTAGTTGTTCTGAAATGATGCCGCGCCATGCCGGGCCGCTTGCGTGGACGAACGGCGCACGACACCCGCGGCTTTTCAATCGGTATTATGACGCACGCCGTAGTGACGTTTCGGCGCCATTAACGCTTTTTTTCATTTGTGACATGACAGCCCCCACCGGCCTCATCGATGCACAGCGCATCACGCGACGCGATGCCAGCAGCGGCAAGACCCTGCTCGCCCCGACCGATTTCAGCCTCGCCGCGGGATCGCGCATTGCTATCACCGGGCCGTCCGGGTCGGGCAAGAGCGTGCTGCTGCGCGCGCTCGCGCTGCTCGATCCGCTCGACGGCGGCCACATCCTGTGGCGCGGCAAACCGATCCGGCGCAATGCGATCCCGCGTTACCGTCGCAGCGTCGCCTATGTACGCCAGCGTCCCGCGCAGATGGACGGCACCGTCGAATCGCAGTTGCGCTATCCGTATTCGCTCGCGATCTATCGCGACGTTGCGTTCGATCGCGCGCGGGCCGAAGCGCTCGCCGCGCAGGCCGGCCGCGGCCCCGACTTTCTCGACAAGCGCGCGAGCGACCTGTCGGGCGGCGAAGCGCAGATCGCCGCGCTGCTGCGCGTGCTGCAGCTCGATCCCGACGTGCTGCTGCTCGACGAACCGACGTCCGCGCTCGACCCCGAGTCGGCGCGCGCGATCGAGGCGCTCGTCGGCGCATGGTTCGACGCGGCGCCCGGCGCCCGCGCGTACATGTGGATCTCGCACGATCCGGCCCAGGCCGCGCGGATCGGCACGAGGCGGCTCGTGATGCAGGCCGGCGTGATGCAGGTCGCCAACCCGACGGAGGCCACGCAATGAGCCCCGCACTGCAGGACCTGAGCCTCGTCGACGTCGGCATCGCCGCCGCGCTCGTCGCGGTCAACGGCGCGATCTCGATGGCCCTGTCGCTCGGCCTCGGCCGCAAGCTCGCGCTCGCGGCCGTGCGCACCGTCGTGCAGTTGCTCGCGATCGGCTACGTGCTCGGCTGGGTGTTCGGTCATCCTCACTGGACCGTCGTGCTGCCGCTCACCGCGCTGATGACGCTGATCGCCGGGTTCGCCGGCGCGGGGCGCGGCAAGCGCACGTATCGCGGCCAGCGCATCGACAGCATCGCGTCGATCTGGTTCAGCAGCTGGTTCGTCGCGGCGGTCGGCCTGTTCGTCGTGATCCGCATCCATCCGTGGTACGCACCGCAATACGCGATTCCGATCCTCGGGATGATTCTCGGCAATACGCTCACGGGCGTGTCGCTCGGCGTCGAGCGGATGATGGAAGAGCTCACGGCGCGCCGCGATCGCGTCGAAACCGCACTCGCGCTCGGCGCGACGCGCTGGGAAGCCGCGCAGGACGCTGCGCGCCAGGCCGTGCGCGCCGGTATGCTGCCGACGCTGAACCAGATGGCCGTCGTTGGCGTCGTGAGCCTGCCGGGGATGATGACGGGCCAGGTGCTGGCCGGCCAGTCGCCGCTGCAGGCCGTGCGCTACCAGATCGTGATCATGTTCCTGATCGCCGCGGCCTCGGCGCTCGGCACGGTCGGCGCGGTGCTGATGACCTATCGCCGACTGTTCTCGGCCGATCACCGCTTTCTCGCGGCGCGGCTCGAAGAACGCGCGCACTGACACGCGGCGCCAACGCGCGATGCGTTCGCGCGGTTCGCCGGTCAGCGCACGCTGCGGCGCTTGCCGACCGCCCGCCGCAACGCGGCCGCGATGTCCGCGTCCGGCGCGAGGCCGTCGACCGACGCGACGAGCCTCACCGCGCGCGGCGTCGTCACATAGGCCTGCGCGCCGACATAGCCGCCGCTGCCGGCCGAGCGCATCGTCACGACGAGCGCCTGCGGCGCACGTGCGCCGAGGTCGGCCGTGAACGCATCGGTGACCGTACCGTCACGCGCATGCAGCACGCCCGTTACGTAATCGTCGGTATCGAAGCCGGGGGCGGCATGCGCGGTCGAATACACGCGCACCGCGTAGCTGCCGGTCGAGCACGGTTCGAGCACGCCGCTCGACACGACCGCCACCTGCTGCCGCGACGGCAGCTCGACCTTCTTCACGAAACTGCAATCGTCGGCCGCATGCGCGTGCGCGGCGACGAACGCAAAGGCACACAGCAACGCGCGCATTCGGCATTTCATCGGGATGTCGTGACAGGAAGGTGATGATGCGGGCGAGCATAGCGCGCCATTCGCATGACGTCACGCAGGTCGCCACGCGACGCTGTCGGACGTCAAACGACTACCCTGCCGTTGCAGCAACACGGTACCGCGCAGCAGGTAGCGGGAAACACCGTGACGGCGACACGAAACGGCCACATGTCGCCGGGCCGGCCCGCCGGTCGAATCGTTGCGCGCACACCGGCTCCGGCGCCGGCCGGCGCTCGCCGCTCAGCGCTTGATCGACACGGTCACTTTCGTGCCGTCGCTCATCGTGACGGACTTCGACCCGCCGTTGGTCGGGATCGACACCCACTTCACCTGGCTCACCGACACGACGTCCGGGCACTGCAGCGACTTGCCGCCGGCCGTCACGCTGCGCGTGCCCTTCGGTGCGGCCGCCTGGAAGCTCATCTGCACGTTGGCGATCCCCTTTGCGTCGATCGACGGCGCGAGCCGCACCTGGGTCTGGCGCACCATCGCGCCGTTCTCGTCGCGCGGCAGGCTGTCGGCGTTCGGGCAACCGTCGGGCATCGCGACCGCGCCGCTCGGCGGCACCGACTTCCAGTTGAAGTCGTCCGTCTCGCCCGAACGGATCTTGCGGGTCTCCTGCGTATTGCCGAAGGTCTTCGAGTCGACCTTGACGGTGTATTCGAGCTGGCCGGTACCGCCGCCCTTCAGGCTGCCCTTGACCGGCGGCGCCGCGAATACGCTCGCGCTGACGCACGCCGCCGCGAACACGACCGACCACGATGCGGCGACTGACAAGCTGTGCTGGCTCATGCTGACCTCCTTGGTATGCGGCGGCACGCGCGTGCCGCGCGGTTTTCGATGCATGATGCGCTGCCAGTCTACCGCCAAGCCGCATGCAGTGCGCCTCGAACGCATCGGGTGTTACCCCGCTTGCGTTCGCGGCGCCGCAACCTTACGCGCGCTACCTGCTCAGAAGCCGCTCAGCACGAGCTTGCCGATCGAACGCCCGGCCTCGAGCAACTGGTGCGCGCGTCGCACGTTCGCCGCATTGATCGTGCCGAGCTGCTCGCCGAGCGTGGTGCGCAGCGTGCCGCCGTCGACGAGCCGAGCGACTTCGCCGAGAATCCGGTGCTGTTCGATCATGTCCGGTGTCTCGAACATTGCGCGCGTGAACATGAATTCCCAGTGAAACGCGGCGCTCTTCGCCTTCAGCAGTTCGACCGGCACCGGCTTGTCGTTCTCGACGATCGTGCAAATGCCGCCCTGCGGCCGGATTACCTCCGCAGCGGCGGGAAAGTGACGATCCGTGTCGTTGAAAATCAGCACGTAGTCGACGTTCGGATGCCCGGCTTCGCGCAACTGCGCAGGCAGATCGCCGAAATGGTCGACCACGGCGTCCGCACCGAGCGCGCGCACCCATTCGGCCGACGCCGGCCGCGACGCGGTTGCGATCACGTGCAGCTTGCCGAGCTGTTTCGCGAGCTGGATCGCGATCGAACCCACGCCACCCGCGCCGCCGATGATCAGCACCGACCGGCCGGCGTCGGCGCCCTGCGGCGACACGTGCAGCCGGTCGAACAGCGCTTCCCACGCGGTCAGCGTGGTCAGCGGCAGCGCGGCGGATGCGGCGAAATCCAGCGTGCGCGGCTTCAGCGCGGCGATCCGCTCGTCGACCGTATGGAATTCGCTGTTCGCGCCCGGCCGCGTGATGCTGCCCGCGTAGAACACTTCGTCGCCGGGCCGAAACAGCGTGACGTCGGCGCCGACCGCGATTACCGTGCCGGCGGCATCCCAGCCGAGCACGCGCGGCTTGTCCTCGACCTGCGGCTTCGGCGCGCGCACCTTGGTGTCCACCGGGTTCACGGAAATCGCCTCGACCTTCACGAGCAGATCGCGCGGGCCCGGCACGGGCTGCGGCAGCTCCACGTCGAGCAGGGCTTGCGGATCGTCGATCGGCAGATAACGGGTCAGTCCAACGGCTTTCATCACGACACTCCTTCAGGAAATCCTCCGGGCCGCGGCGCAGCCCCATGAACGTCATCGTAGGCAACCCGATCATTCGATAAAACCGCTATATTTCCTGAAACATTTTCAGGAATTTCAGAATAATGACCTCCGATCCGATTCCGGCCCCCGACAAGCCGCTCGACCTGCTCAACGTCGCGCTGTTCGTGCGCGCGGCGCGACTCGCGAACGTCACCGCGGCCGGACGCGAGTTCGGCGTGTCGGCCGCGGTCGCGAGCGCGCGCATCGCGCAGCTCGAGCGCCAGCTCGGCGCACGGCTGCTGCACCGCACCACGCGCCGCATCAGCCTCACGCAGGACGGCGACGTCTTCATGGCGCACGCCGACACGCTGCTGTCGGCCGCCGACGCCGCCCGCGCGTCGGTCGGGCACGGCCGCACCGAGCCGTACGGGCGGCTGAAGGTGTCGATGTCGTCGTCGTTCGGCCGCCAGCATGTCGCGCCGGTGATTCCCGCGTTCCTGCGCCGCTATCCGTCCGTGTCGCTCGACCTGCGGCTGTCGGACGAGATCGTCGACCTCGTCGACGACGGCTACGACGTCGCGATCCGCCTCGGCGCACTGAAGGATTCGACGCTCGTCGCGCGCAAGCTTGCCGTGAATCGTCGCGTGCTGTGCTGCTCGCCCGCGTATCTCGCCGAACACGGCACGCCGCGCCATCCCGCCGACCTTGCGCAGCACGAATGCGTGATCCTTGGCGACCAGCGCGACTGGTCGTTCGCCACGCCGCAAGGCCCGCTCACGGTGCGGGTCGACGGCCGGCTCGTCGCGAGCAATGGCGAGGCGATCCGCGAGGCGCTCGTCGACGGCTTCGGGATCGCGATCAAGTCCACCTGGGACGTCGGCCCGCTGCTCGCGAGCGGCGCGCTCGTCACCGTGCTCGACGACTATCCTTTCGCGGAAGACATCGCGATCTGGGCCGTCTACCCGAGCCGCGCGCATGTGCCGCTGAAGACACTCGCCTTCATCGCGTTCCTGGCCGAGCATTTCGGCGATCCGCCGTACTGGGATCGCGCGGACGGGCAATGACCGCGGCGCCGCGCACGGTCTGGATCCGCCGCCGACCGCCGCACGCGGCCAACCGGCTACAATGACGCGTTCGCCACGCAAGGGCCCGACGCCGGACGGGGCCCGCATCGGCAGGCGGCTGCCCGTTGGCCGCATACGCATTTCACTCGCTTTCCAACCATCCCGTCATGACCCACAACCTCGTCATCCAGAGTCTTGCGCCGCTGTCGGACGCCCATCACAAACCGTTGCTCGCGCTGTCCCGAGGCACCCGCATCGTGCAAACCGACGATCACGCGCTGCGGATCGACAACGCGAATCCGGCGCAGCGCCTCGACATCGATGCTTACTGCGGCACGCACGCGCTCGACTTCGCGTTCGTCGAGGCCGGCCTCTCGCTTGGCGATTTCGGGCTCGCCGTGATGGACATGGATTCGACGCTGATCACGATCGAGTGCATCGACGAGATCGCCGATTTCTGCGGGCTGAAAACGCAGGTCGCCGAGATCACCGAAGCGTCGATGCGCGGCGAGATCCGAGACTTCAACGAAAGCCTGACGCGCCGCGTCGCACTGCTGGCCGGGCTCGACGCGCACGCACTCGAACGCGTGTACGACGAACGTCTGCAACTGTCGCCGGGCGCCGAGAAGATGCTCGCCGGCGTGAAGGCCGCCGGCATGAAGACGCTGCTCGTGTCGGGCGGCTTCACGTTCTTCACCGAACGGCTGAAGGCCCGCCTCGGCCTCGACTACGCGCATGCGAACACGCTCGAGATCGTCGACGGCAAGCTGACCGGCAAGGTGCTCGGCGAGATCGTCAACGCCGACGTGAAGGCACGCCTGCTGCGCGAGACGTGCGCGTCGCTCGGCCTCGAGCCGCGCCGTGCGATCGCGATGGGCGACGGGTCGAACGACCTGAAGATGATGGCCGAAGCCGGGCTGTCGGTCGCGTACCACGCGAAGCCAGTCGTGCGCGACGCGGCGACGGTCGCGTTCGACCACATCGGCCTCGACGGGCTGCTGCGGCTGTTCTGATCCCGCAGGATCCAAATGAAAAACGCCGGCGCGATGCAACATCGCGCCGGCGTTTTGTTTTGGCCGACGAACGTTATCGGCTGGCGATCAGCCCAGCGTGGCCTGCATCGCGCGTTCGATATCCGCACGCAGGTCGGACTCGTCTTCCAGGCCGACATAGAAACGCACCAGCGTGCCGCGATGGGGCCAGTCCGGACGCATCGACGCGACGTCGTAAGGCATCGCGAGGCTGCACGCACCGCCCCAGCTCCAGCCGATCGCGAACAGCTCGAGCGACTCGACGAAGCGGTCGACCTGCTCCGCGCTGTAGCGCTCGTCGAACACCACCGAGAACAACCCGCCCGCGCCGGTGAAATCGCGCATGAACGACGCGTGCCCCGGGCAATCGGCAATTTGCGGGTGCAGCACCGCCGAAATCTCCGGCCGCGCCTTCAGCCATTGCGCGAGCGCGAGCGCGCTCTTGCTGTGCGCGTCGAAACGCACCTGCATGCTTGGCAGGCTGCGCAGCACGAGCGAGCAATCGTCGACCGACACCCCGACGCCGCAGCGCATCCGCGCGAGCTTCAGCTTCGCGTGCAGTTCCGCGTTCGCGGTGATCGTCGCCCCCATCAGCACGTCGCTGCCACCCGACTGGTACTTGGTCAGCGCCTGCACCGAAATGTCGACGCCGTGTTCGAACGGCTTGAACGCGAGCCCGGCCGAGAAGGTGTTGTCGATCGCGGTAACGATGCCGCGCGCCTTCGCGGCCGCCGTGATCGCCTGTACGTCCGGCACTTCCATCGTCACCGAGCCGGGCGCCTCGATCCAGATCAGCCGCGTGTTCGGCTGGATCAGGTCGGCGATGCCGGCGCCGATCAGCGGATCGTAGAAGCGCGCGGCAACGCCGAAATCCTTCGCGAGCCAGTTGCCGAAATCGGCGTTCGGCCCGTACACGTTGTGCGGGATCAGCACGTCGTCGCCGGCCTTCACGAGCCCGAAGTAGACGTTCATGATGGCCGCGAGACCCGACGGCTGCAGCAACGCATGCGTGCCGCCCTCGATCTCGGCGAGCCGCTGCGCGAGCGCGAGCGACGTCGGCGTCGCATGCAGGCCATAGCGCCACTGGTTGTCGTTGTGCCAGACGAGCGCACGCATCGTCGCGAGATCGGGGAACACGACCGTCGACGCGCGCGCGACCGGCGGCACGAATGAACGGAAGCCTTCCGGGATCGCGTCGTCGGGTTGAACGATGCGGGTTTGCAGTGCGCGCTTGGGGGTGGATGCAGTCATGACAGGAAGCCGGGCACGAGGCCGTTCGGTTGCGGAATATGCAGTTAGATTAGCCAAAATCGGCGCAATTGGCCCGGTACAATGCGCGCCGCGCGCACCGAGCCAGCGCGGGTTCAGTCGTCGGTGCGCAGATTGACGACGCCGCCCACCGTCTCGATTTCCTGCACGCGGCCGTCGCGCACCTGCAGCGCCGCGCGCTTGCCCGGCGCGAGACGCAGCACGACTGGCTGCGGATCCGACTCGTCCGAATTCATCCGGTCGGCCTTCAGGTCGCCCGTCGCGTCGAAGCGGCCGATCCACACGCCGGTGATGTTCGTGCCGTCGTTCGATTCCTCGATTTCGAGCGTGTCGCCGTCGCGATCGCCCGCGAGCAGCACGACCTCGCCCGTATCGACGAACTGGTATTCGCCGTGCACGCCCTCCTCGTCCGTCTTCGGGCCGAGATGCACGACGATCGGCCGGTCGCCGAGCGTGCCTTCGTAGCGCGGCAGGCGGGCGAACTCGGGATTCGGCTTCAGCGGCCGCGCCAGTGCCGGTTCATCCTGCTGCATGCCCGGCGCGACGGCCTGCGCCGCGACGACGCCCGGCATCGCCATGCCCGCCGCCAGCGCACCCGCGACGACGAGCGCCCGTTGCCATTGCGAATATCGACCCACCTTGCGTTGCTCCTTGCTTCAGATTCGCTCGAAAATCGCGGCGATGCCCTGCCCGCCGCCGATGCACATCGTCACGAGCGCATATCGGCCGCCGACGCGCCGCAACTCGTACAGCGCCTTGACGGTGATCTGCGCGCCCGTCGTGCCGCTCACCACCACCGCTTCACGTTGCACGTCGCCTCCTCATCCTGCTGATCGCATGAATCGTCCGCGCGATGCCGTGGCCGGCGTGCGCATCCCGCATCAGCGTTGCATCAGGCGCTCCACCGCATCGCGCTGCGGAATCGGCGCGACCGCGCCGTAGCCCGTCGTCGACAGCGCCGCCGCGGCGTTTGCATATCGCGCCGCCGCGAACGGATCGTCGCCCGCGACGATCCGCGCGACGAACGCACCGCCGAAGCAGTCGCCCGCGCCGGTCGCGTCGACAGCTTCGACCGCGAAGCCCGGCACGACGCGCCGCTCGTTCGGCGTCGCCACGTAGGCGCCTTCCTTGCCCAGCTTCAGCGCGACGACCTGCGGCCCATGTTCGAGCATCGCATCGACGATCGCGTCGCGATCGTTCGCACCCGTGAGTGCCGTCACGTCGTCCCAGCTCGGCAGACAGATGTCCGTCTGGCGCAGCGCCTCGCGCATCACCGCGCGAGCACGCGGCAGCGGCCACAGCTTCAGCCGCAGGTTCGTGTCGAAGCTGACCTTCGCGCCGTTGCGGCGCGCATGGTCGATCCCCGCGAACGCGGCGTCGCACGCGGTCGTGCTGATCGCAAGGCTGATGCCCGACAGGTGCACGGCCTTCGCGGCGGCCAGCGCGTCGAGCGGCAGGTCGCCCGTTGCATAACGGCTCGCCGCCGAGCCTGCACGCAGGTAGTCGAACTGGTGACCGTCGGCGCCATGCGTGACGAAATACACGCCGGTCGGCGCCGCACGGTCGACCCGAACGTACGTCGTGTCGACGTGCTCCGCGCGCCACATGTCGGTCAGCAGCCGGCCGAACGGATCGTCGCCGATCGCCGACACGAAGCCCGTCGACGCGCCCTGACGCGCCGCGGCGATGCAGAAGTTCGACGTGTCGCCGCCGAAGCCCTGCAGGAATTCAGGCCGGCCCGGCTGCGACTGGTTGAATTCGACCATCGCCTCGCCGAGCGCGAGGATCTCCGGAAACGCGGCGGCCATCGCTTACACCTCGCCCCACAGATCGTGGCCATCGGCGCCCGTGATCTTCACGGACACGAAATCGCCGACCTTGTAGCGCTTCGATGCCTTCGCTGCCGGCTCGACGTAGACGACCCCGTCGATCTCCGGTGCATCGGCCGCCGTGCGGCCGATCCCGCCTTCTTCGCTGACTTCGTCGATCAGCACCTTGAGGGTCTTGCCGACCTTGCGCTGGATGCGGTTCGCCGACACTTCCTCGGCGACTTCCATGAAGCGCGCGCGGCGAGCCTCGCGGACTTCATCCGGCAGCGCGCCGTCGAGTTCGTTCGCGGTCGCGCCTTCGACCGGCGAATACGCGAAGCAGCCGACGCGATCGAGTTCCGCCTCGCGGATGAAGTCGAGCAGCGTTTCGAACTGCTCTTCCGTCTCACCGGGGAAGCCTGCGATGAACGTGCTGCGGATCGTCAGGTCCGGGCAGATCTCGCGCCACTTCTGCACACGCTCGAGCACCTTCTCGGCGTTCGCCGGACGCTTCATGCGCTTCAGCACTTCCGGATGCGCGTGCTGGAACGGCACGTCGAGGTACGGCAGCACGTGCCCCTTGAACGGGCCTTCGGCCATCAGCGGAATCACTTCGTCGACGCTCGGATACGGATACACGTAGTGCAGGCGCACCCATGCGCCGTACTGCGCGGCGAGTTCGCCGAGCGCGGCGACCAGGTCGGTCATGCGCGTCTTGATCGGCTTGCCGTTCCAGAAGCCCGTGCGGTACTTCACGTCGACGCCGTACGCGCTCGTGTCCTGCGAGATCACGAGCAGTTCCTTCACGCCCGACTTGAACAGGTTCTCCGCTTCCAGCATCACTTCGGCGACCGGGCGCGACACGAGGTCGCCGCGCATCGACGGGATGATGCAGAACGTGCAGCGGTGGTTGCAGCCTTCGGAAATCTTCAGGTATGCGTAGTGGCGCGGCGTGAGCTTGATGCCGGCCGCGGGCACGAGATCGGTGAACGGGTCGTGCGGCTTCGGCAGGTGCGAATGCACGGCCTGCATCACTTCGCCCACCGCGTGCGGGCCGGTGACGGCGAGCACCTTCGGGTGGACTTCCTCGATCAGGTTCGAGCCGCTGGCGCTCGACTTGGCGCCGAGACAGCCGGTGACGATCACCTTGCCGTTCTCGGTCAGCGCTTCGCCGATCGCGTCGAGGCTTTCCTGCACGGCTTCGTCGATGAAGCCGCAGGTGTTCACGACGACGAGGTCGGCACCGTCGTACGTGCCGGAGATTTCATAACCTTCGGCGCGCAGTTGCGTGATGATCTGTTCGGAGTCGACGAGCGCCTTCGGGCACCCGAGGGATACGAACCCTACTTTGGGGGATTGGGACATCTGGATGTGTGGGGGCGTGGCAGCAAAAGCGAGAGTTTACAGCGATTTAGTGTCCGGCGACCCAAAAACGAGCGGTTGACGACGATGTGGATCGCCCGCTCGAATGCCCGGTGCGTTTCGGGTCTGCCGTCGAGCCGTATTGGATATGCCCCTTCATTTCGCGCGAAGCCGCGTTCTGGCTCTGTCCCCAACGCCCCTCATCAAGCAACAATCGTCCCGACACCGCTACCCGCTATGCGAAAATCCCGGCATCCACCCTTTTCAATCGACCCAACGGGGTTCGCATGACCACCCACATCACGATCGAATTCACCGAACATGCGGCAGACGCCATCGGCGAGCAAACCAGCACCAGCTTTTCGTATGACCAGGGCGCGCACGTGCCGCAACCGGGCGATTTCGTCGAACTCGAGCATTCGCGCCAGACGTTTCTCGTGATCGGCCGCGTGTTCTCGCTCAAGGCCAACTACAGCGCCGTCAAGCTCGTGCTCGACCTTCCTCCGCACGACGACGCGCAATAATTCCCGGCGCTGCGAAACAATTCGGACCGGCCCCGTCGGCATTGCCGCCGGCAATCGCACACGCCCGGCCCGGGTTGCATGAAATCACTCGAGCGACGAAATCGTAAAAAAGCCCGCCGAAGCGGGCTTCCAGTCCTGCACTCACGGAAACTTCGACGCCGTCAAGCACCGATCGAACCACACCGCATCGTCTCCATCGCCGATCGGCCACATTTCCGCATCGAGGTGCGGCAACCCGGCGACCGGCGCCGACGCGCGGTTATCGTCACCGGACGCCCCCGCACGCATCCACGCCGATTGCTTTCCGCCGTTGTCGCACGCACTCCCATGCGCCTGCGCTTCACAGAACGCCACCGGTCGCACCTTCGCGCCATCGGCCGCGCTCACCGACCGGTACTGATAAACCGCGCCGGTCGCCCAGTCCTCGCTCTGGCTGCAGACCCGCGCATGATGCTGCACGTGGACCGCGCCGAAACATGCATAGGAAACGTGCGCGCCACGTGCATCGTCGGGAATGAAATCGCAGTTCGCATCGAAACCGGTGAGCGGGCCGCCGATGTATTTCGCGAGCCACTGGCGCTCGGCCTGTGCGCGCGCGATCAATCCTTTAGCCGATCGATCGGCCAGTACGGCGGTACGCCGATCGATTGCCTTGCGCACTTCGTCGACGGCCAGCGGGCGGCCTTCGTAATCGGCATCGAGACGGTTGTTGCGCGCGTCGATCCAGCGGCGCTGACTACGCACCAGCATGTCGCGGATGGCCGTGTCCGGCGCGGCCTTCAGCACGCCCGCGTAGGCCGAATTCATGCGCGCGTCGGCCGCACGCAGTACAGGGCTCGCGCAGATACGCTTCTCGATCGGCTGCACGGCTTTCGCGCAATCCATCGCAAAGGCCGGCACCGCCACGCCAATGCCCATCGCGAACAGCGACGCAAGACCCGCCAGCCTGCGGGCCCCTACCATTCGAATCCCTCGCATGCTCTCTCTCAATTGGTTTTTTTCGTGATCATGCTGCGTCGGTGCAGCATCGCCCATCATGGCCCGTGATGCGCGGTACCGGTATCGCCTTTGGCCGAAGGCAGCAATCACGCATCACCCTGCAGCGCCGCATATCGGTACGCGTGCCTGCACGAATGCACACCGCCAGGCGTGATGCGCGCCGGGATCATTCACGGGTGACTGGATCTCGATCGACCGGACAACGGTCATGCACGCCCGTACCCGGCACGCGCATTCGGTGCCGACGGTCATGAACGACCGTCGGCGAGAGGATCCGGCAGGCGGCGGTCGCCCATCGTCGCGCACGGATGCGCGATCGGCCGACCCGCACCGCGTTGCTTCACGGCACCGACGCCCGACCGGTTGCCCACCGCGGTCGGCCTGCCGCGAAACCGTTACTTCTTTTCCGGCTCCGACGCGCCCGGCTGCTTGAACGGGAACGTGCTGAACATCGACTTCGCCTGGTTCTGCATCTGCTCCTGCATCTGCACGAACATGTTCTTCGACTGCTCGATGTAGCTGGTCATCATCCCCTGCATCATCGGCGCCTGCATGTTCATGAACTGCGACCAGACTTCCGGATTCATCGCATTGCCTTCGTACAGGTTCTTCGACTGATCCGCGAGCTTGTTCTGGATGTCGATGAACGCCTGGATGTTCTTTTCCAGGTACGTGCCCATCATGCCCTGCATCGCATGCCCGTAGAAACGGATGATCTGCGACAGCATCGACGACGAGAACATCGGCACGCCGCCGCTTTCCTCTTCGAGGATGATCTGCAGAAGGATGCTGCGCGTCAGGTCTTCGTTGGATTTCGCATCGACGACCTTGAAGTCCTCCTGCTCGAGCACGAGCTGCTTCACGTCGGTCAGCGTAATGTACGTGCTTGTCTCGGTATCGTAGAGCCGACGGTTCGGGTACTTCTTGATGAGCCGTTCGGCCGTCTTCTTTGTAGTGGTCATGTAACGCCTTTGAGTGCAGCGTAGCGGAAGTGACGAATCCCCGCCGCCCGAATCCGGGAGGCGGGGGCCTTCGGAAAACGCCCGGCTGCGCGGCCGCCCGGCCCGCGCAGCGCGGACGCTCAGCCCATGTGCAGGCCGCCGTTCAGCGAGAAGTCGGCGCCCGTCGCGAAGCCGGAATCATTCGACGCGAGCCACGCGACGATCGAACCGATTTCCTCCGGCGCGCCGAGACGCCGCACCGGGATCGTCGCGACGATCTTTTCCAGCACGTCCGGACGAATCGCCTTCACCATGTCCGTGCCGATGTAGCCCGGCGACACCGTGTTGACCGTCACGCCCTTCGTCGCGACTTCCTGTGCGAGCGACATCGTGAAACCGTGGATACCAGCTTTCGCGGTCGAGTAGTTGGTCTGGCCGAACTGCCCCTTCTGGCCGTTCACCGACGAAATGTTGATGATCCGGCCCCAGCCGCGTTCGACCATCCCGTCGATCACCTGTTTCGTCACGTTGAACAGGCTCGTCAGGTTCGTGTCGATCACGGCGGTCCAGTCTTCGTGCGTCATCTTGCGGAACACGACGTCGCGGGTGATGCCCGCGTTGTTGACCAGCACGTCGATCTCGCCGACTTCGGCTTTCACCTTGTCGAACGCTTCCTTGGTCGAGTCCCAGTCGCCGACGTTGCCTTCCGACGCGATGAAATCGTACCCGAGCGCCTTCTGTTCCTCGAGCCATTTCACACGGCGCGGCGAGTTGGGGCCGCAGCCCGCGACGACCTTGAAGCCGTCTTTCGACAGACGCTGGCAAATGCTGGTGCCGATGCCGCCCATCCCGCCCGTTACGTACGCAATTCGCTGAGACATATATCTCACTCCATTCTTTTGGTTTCGAGGGCAGCCGAAGGCCCCTCTGACTTCACGTGACGCCGGCCGAAGCCGCAATCGGCCAGCGCACGGATTCGGTTCGCTGGTCGAGACCGGCCGGTTACGGACGCTCGACCGCGAGCGCGACGCCCATCCCGCCGCCGATGCACAGCGACGCCAGCCCGCGCTTTGCGTCACGCTTGGCCATCTCGTGCAGCAGCGTC
>NZ_CADFDU010000019.1 GCF_902833045.1 Burkholderia sp. BCC0322 | reverse complement strand
TTGCCAAAAACCTACCAATTTGCCCAATGAATTGCCCAACTGCCCAAAATTAACCGTAAGTTGTTGATTTATAAGGCGATACAGCTACCTTACACCCGAGTCGACCGAGCGGTCGAGCCCGTCGAACTCGATCCCGCGCAGCTGCCTCAGGATGTCGTCGCGGCTCAGCACGGTGCCGGCCGCACGCGCAAGGATCAGCAGCAGGTTGAATTCGGTGGTCTTCAGGTCGACCGGCTCGCCGCGCCACGTGACCGTCCGGTTCGGCGGCGAAATCGTCAACTCGCCGAACACGAGGGCTTGCGGCTCGGCGGCGGCCGGTTCCGGCGCGGCGGGCTGCGCGCGGCGCAGCAGCGCACGGGCGCGCGCGACCAGCACGCGCGGCTCGATCGGCTTCGTCACGTAGTCGTCGGCGCCGGTCTCGAGGCCCGCGACCTGGTCGTAGACATCGGCGCGTGCGGTGAGAATCAGCACCGGGATGTTGGTGAACGCGCGAATGCGCCGGCAGACTTCCATCCCGTCGAGATTCGGCAGCATCAGATCGAGTATCACGAGGGCAGGCTGGTGCTCGCGCACCGCGGCGACGGCGAGATCGCCGCGCCGCACGACCGTCACCGCGAATTCATAGCCGTCGAGGTATTCGCGCACGAGCTGCGCGAGGCGGTCGTCGTCCTCGATCAGCAGCACACGGTATTTGAGCGGATTGTCGTTCTTCATGGTCTCCTCGGAATGCGCGCGTCGTCTTCCACTTCGGCACGCGGGCGCGCGGCACGCGAATTTTATCCGGCGTTCCGACGGCCGGGGCCGCCGTACGACAATCAGGAACAATCGAACACAATTGCGCACAGATTCACCGCAGATTCCGGACAGTCCCGGCGCGCGGCGATCCCTAGACTGCGGGCTCCGTCACTCGTATCTCAATATTGTGCGCCCATCTCTCCGCTCCTTCCGCTATTGCATGCCCCTTGCCGGTCTGACTCTCGCCGCCGTCGCCCACGCCGAAAACCAGTATGCGATATCGCTCGGCGGCGGATTCGCACCGCGCTACCAGGGGAGCAACCAGTATCGCGGCGTGGTCGCGCCGTCGTTTTCCGCGATGTTCGGCAATGGCTTCTTCATTGACGGCACGCAGGGCGCCGGCTACCGGCTGGACTTGCCGCACGGCGCGTTCGTGTCGGCAGCGTTGGGCTACGACGCGGGCCGCGCCGACGAAAACCGCTTCGACCTGCCGGGTTCGAACCACCTGAAGGGGATGGGGCGGGTTCCGGGTTCGGTGCTCGTCGGTTTGCGTGCCGGCGTGAAGCTGCTGGACGGCGGCGAACTGACCGTCACGATCGACGCGCCGGTCACGCATGCGTCGCGCGGCCTGTCCGGGCATGTCGACCTCGCGGTGCCGGTGTTCACGGCCGCGCGGCACACGATCGTCGTGACGGGCAGCGTGCATGCCGGCACGGGCCGCTACATGCAGACGTTCTACGGCGTGACCGACGCGCAGTCGATGACGAGCGGGTTCCGGCCGTATTCGACGAGCGGCGGGGTCGACAGCGCGACGCTGTCGCTGGCGTGGAACTGGGATCTGTCGCAGCACTGGTCGGTGCGCGCGACCGGCGGCATGACGCGGCTGCTCGGGCGCTATGGGGACAGCCCGATCGTCCAGACGCGCAGCAACTACTACGGCATGGCCGGCGTGACGTACAAGTTCTGAGCGGATTGTCGACGGCGGCCCCGAGCGCCGCGTTGCATCGGCATGCATGGGGCGGGGCGATCGAGCCGCGGCGCCGCGCGATGCATGGGCGCCGCCCCGTTGCGGCCGACCGCCTGCGGTAACATGCAGGCGGCTGTGGCTGTGGCTGTGGCTGTGGCTTCGGGCCGGCCCCGAGGCTCCGCTAGCCGAACCGGCGCGGCCGGCGCGCGCGAGGTCGCGGTTGGCCGGCTGGCATCCGCCGGAAAACGGCTGGCGATGCGCGCAAACCAATCATGTATGCAATGCCCGGCGGGCGAGACGCGCCGCACCTGTTTCGCCGGGCGCGCAAGGGAGAAACCGATGAAGAAGACGATCGCGGTGATGATGGCGCTGGTTGCGGGCGCAACGTTTGCGGGATGCACGGACATGAGAACGAAGAATGCGACCGCGGGCGGCATGATGATGAACGGCGAGCCGGCAGTCACGTCGCAGGCATGCAAGGCGGACGCGGGGCCGGACGACGCGCTGGTCGGCAAGGCCGAGGCCGATGCGGCCGCGCAGCTGGACGGCTGCCTGTGGCGCGTGCTCGAGCGCGATGGCAAGGCACTGCCGGGCACGATGGATTACCGGGAGGAGCGCCGCAATCTCGGCATTCGCGACGGCAAGGTGATCTGGGTGCGGCGCGGGTGAGGCGTTGGGCCGGTGGTGGCGTGCCCGCGGGTACGGGCGCGAATGTTGTCGGCATGCGTGCGGTGCCCGGCATTGCCGTGTTTGCGAGGCTGTCGACGTAGTCCAGGGCAGGCATCAGGCGTTCGCGCGCCGACACCGGCGGCGCTGGGCGTGCTCGGCGTGCTGGCCGGATGCGAACGACACGACGGCGCGGCATCGCCGGCGCGTCGCACCGGTTGCATCACCGGCTATAACGAGTACACCCGCAAGCTTCACGAGTTCCGGCTCGACAACGAACACGAGTCGGGGTGCTTCGGCAATCCGTCCGCGCGAGAGGCACGTGAGGCATTCGGCGGCGGGGGGCCGCCTGCGGCAGCAAGGTCGCGCCGGGGCAAACGGTGAAGCCGGCGTGGGCGTTCGCGCAACCGCTGGCCGAGATCGAGCGTGGCGTCGCGTCGGAACAGCAGGCGATCGACGTGACGATTCCGCAGCCGGAATCGTCACGTCGAGTTATCTGCGCGTGTATTTCAGACCGAACGGCACGGCCGACCTGCAATGGGTGGGCGACATGAACGCGTCCGGGCTGCCGCCGACCGTGGAGAAATGATCGCCGCGCGACACGCGGGATCGGCGGTGCGCTACTTCGAGATGTACCACAGCGCATCCGCGCTGGCGCGCGAAGGCTGAGCGGCTGCGGCCGGCACTGGGGCCGGCGCGGGCGGCGGTGTGTTCGACGTGATGGCCGTCGGCAGCGTGGCCGGAATGTTCGCGGTCGACGGCGAGGCTGCCGTGGTTCCGGACGTCGAAGGCGTATTCACGTACCACAACGCATCGGTCGACGCCGTGCGTTTTGAGGCAGTTGCCGCCGGACCGGCTGCCGTATTCGCCGCCGTACTCGCCGACTTTTTCGAGCCCGCGGCCGCAGCCGTCGTCGGGCCCGCCGGACCCGCCTGCGCCGTCATGCCGGTGCCATTGCCCGCGCTACGCTGCGCGCGCGCCTCGAACGGCCCGAGCTGGAAGATTAACGTTTGCGCGGGACGCGTCAGGACGGCATATGGAAACTGCAGCTCCCACGACATCAGCACGCGTCCGGACGACGTCTCGGTGAAGATCGCCGGCACGTGTTTCATGTCGCTGAACTGCACGTACACCCGCGCGCCATCATCGAAGACCTGGGTCGGCTTCGCCTGGTCGGCGCCCGTGACCGTCCAACCGAAGTTGTACGAGCCGGCCGGGCCGGCGGGGCCGCCCGGCGGCGGCGGGGGCGGCGGGGCCGACGAGATCGTGCGCGGACGCGTGACCTGCTGCGGTGCGGACACGCTCAGGCTCGCGAACGGGTTGTACGCCTGGGCCTGTTGCGGCGGCGTAAAGGACGGTGGAAGGATAGGCATGGGGGTATCCGGCGAATCCGGCATGGTCCGGATTGCATCATAGACCTTGCGTGCATATGCGAGGCGCTTGTCGGGCGATGCGGAGTTGTACGCGCCGATCGCGTTCCAGTTGGCGCCGAGCTGGCGAATGTTCTGCGACAGGATCCACGCGCCGACATACGCGTTCGTGCAAGCATCGAACAGGCTCTCCCGCGTGATGCCTTCGCGCGCGAGCGTCGGCAGCCAGGTGCTGTTGATCTGCATCAGGCCGATGTCGACCGTGCCGTTCGTATTCGTGTTGACGGCGTTCGGATTCATGCCCGACTCGACCTGCGCGATGCCGCGCATCAGGCTGACACTCACGTGCTGGAATGCGGCCGCGTCGTCGAGGCAATCGGCCCGGGCGACACCGTGCAGCGCGCACGACATCGCAATCGTCGAGGCGATTTTCAGCGTTTCTCGGCTGATCGAACGGGTTGTCTGACGCGGCATGGCAGGATGGGGCGGAATCCGACCGCCCGGTGCAAGGAAATTACGCAGACGCGAAGTGTGCCATAGCGAGCAGGCAAATGGCTCACGTCAAACTTTCCTTTGCATTTGCCCATGCGTTCGCCACGCATTTCCATCGCGTCCGATCGAGGGGGGCGGCGAAGCATAATCGGTAAAAATGGCCGGATTATCGCGCGAATGCCGGGGCAGTGACGGCGCCGGAATACTGACGCATTGCGTCATTGGCTTGGGGGAATTCGGTGCTGAATCAAACTGGATGACAATCGCGCGGCAGTGGATATTCGGGCTGAAAAAGGCGACGGCAAGGCGATCCGGAATCAACGGCGGCCGAAGCCGCCGTGTCCGCCGTTGCGGATTCGACCGGCCGCGCGACGCGCCGCCGGCCGTTGTTTTGCATCAGAAGCGGTGACGCAGGCCGAGGTTGACCATCGTCTGCGAGCTCGTGCCCGCATAACCGTACGACCCGATCGAGGCCTGCGCGGCCATCGAGCCGCCGTTGCCGTCGCCGGTCCGGCCGCTGGCGTGCTGGTACGCGGCGCTCAGGTAGACGTCGGTACGCTTCGACAGGGTGTAGTCCGCGCCGGCCGATACCTGGTGATAGGTGGCCGACGTGTCGCCGCCCGAGCGCGTATAGCTGTAGCCGACGCCGACCAGCAACGCATGGGTCGCCTGGTAGTTCACGAAGCCCTGCCCCGTGTTGTAGTGCTCGTTCGAGCCGAACACCGAGCTTCCATCGCGGCGGTACTGCGCGTTGCTGTAGCCGAGGCCGACCGTGAACGGGCCGGCGACGTACTGGCCCGCGATGCGCGCGATGCCGATCGAATGCGCACTCGCATAGCCGCTGTTGATCGGGCCGTCGAACGTGCCGTCCGACGAACTGGTCCAGCCGCTGCGCAGGCTGCTCGACGCAGGGCTGTTGGTCGCGTGGAAGTAGCCGCCCGCGACGCTGAACGGCCCGTTGTTGTACGACACGGCGGCCGAATACGAATTCGCGGCGCCGGTGCTCCCGGCGATGCCGCCGAACGAATACATCGCCGCGAACTGCAGGCCCGCATAGACGGCCGACGTGTATTTCACCGCGTTGTCGACGCGGAAGCTGTTGTCGTAGTTGTCGACGTCGCCCGGCGTCGCGAACACGCTGCCCAGATAGTTGTCGGCGGTGATGCCCTGCACGAGATCGACGAGCGGATCGTACTGGCGGCCGAACGTGAGCGTGCCGTAGCGGTCGCTCGTCAGGCCGACGAACGCCTGCCGGCCGAACATGCGGCCGCCCTGGCCGAGCCGGCCGTTGCTCGGGTCGAAACCGTTCTCCAACTGGAACAGTGCCTTCAGCCCGCCGCCGAGATCCTCGGTGCCTTTCACGCCCCAGCGGCTGCCGGCCAGGTTGCCCGCGCTGCTGTTGCCGAGCATCCACGCGTTGTCCTTGCCCTGCGCATGGTTCACGTAGGTGATCGACGTGTCGATCACGCCATACAGCGTGACGCTCGACTGCGCATGTGCGACGGGTATTGCCGCGAATGACGCGATGGAAATCAGAGAGAGGATCGTGCGTTTCATTTCATCTCCTTGCGCATTGGCTTGTGCTCGTGATCCGGAATGGCAGGAGACTACCGAGCCCGATGAAAACGGTAAAAACGAAATTCTCTTTTGTGGCCTGACGCAGACAGGAATGTCCTTCGATCGCGACGATCGGGGGATCTGAATTGTTGAAAATTGCGTATCAATTGATTGCCATTTCGCGATTTCGCCATTGCGGCTTGCATGTGTCGCGATAATTTCGCGCAATTCAGGGAGGAATTGAGACGGCCGGAATATTGTTATCGATCTGTCAAATAATTATTGAATGAATCGAATTGGCCGGGGTGCAACGAATGTGTTAACGGCGGGTCGCGCGTGCCCTTTGACGGCCACGTCCTGGTCGTCCATTCCGGTCTCGTTGTCGCTGCGTGCGTGACGCGCCGAGCGTGTGCCGCGCCGGAGCATGACCGCCATCGGTGCGTCGCCCATCGAAGCGCGGCAGCGGTCAATGCGCACCGGAACGCCGGTCGCCGGCCAGGTTTGTATATAATAATCATTCTCATTTACAAAATCGTTGACGCCTGCGCACCCCGGAACCCGGCCATGTCTGCTGACAAGCTGCTTCTTCATCGAGAAATCGACGCCCTCTACACCGGCCACCACGCGTGGCTGCGCGTCTGGCTGAGCCGGAAGCTCGGTTGCGCGCACCGCGCGGCCGATCTCGCGCACGACACGTTCCTGCGCCTGCTCGCGCGCGACGAGCCGATCGGCGCCGACGAGCCGCGCGCGTTCCTGACGACGGTCGCGCAGCGCGTGCTGAGCAACCACTGGCGGCGCGAGCAGATCGAGCGCGCGTATCTCGATGCGCTCGCGCTGCGCCCCGAAGCGCATGCGCCGTCGCCGGAGGAGCGGGCCGTCGTGCTCGAGACGCTGCTCGAAATCGACCGGCTGCTCGACGGCCTGCCGCTCGCGGCGAAACGCGCGTTCCTGCTCGCGCAGCTCGACGGGCTCACGCAGGCCGAGATCGCGCGCGAACTCGGCGTGTCGCTGGCGACGGTGAAACGCTATCTCGTGAAGGCCGGCACGCAGTGCTTCTTCGCGATGGCGGCCTGACCGATGGCCGCCCCGGGAGCGCCGGCGGTGCCGCCGCAGGTTGCGCGTCGCGCGGTCGAATGGTGGGTCGACCGGCAGGCCGGCCGTACCGACGAAGCGTTCGACGCCGCGCTCGCGCGATGGCGCGCGGAGGATCCCGCGCACGACGCGGCATGGCGCCACATCGAGACGATGCAGCGCAGGTTCGGCGGGCTGGCGGCCGGGCTCGACCCGCGGGCCGCCCAAGCGGCGCTGCTGCCGCCGCGTGCGGGCCGCCGCCGTGCGGCCGTGAAGACGCTGGCCGTGCTGCTGTTCGCGGGCGGTGCCGCATGGATGGCCGAGCCCGCGCGGCGGGCGGCGATCTGGCCGGCGGACCTGCGCACGGCGGTCGGCGAGCGGCGCATGGTGACGCTCGCGGATCGCACGGTCGTCGTCCTCGATACCGACACGGCGCTCGACGTGCGCTTCGACGATACGGTGCGCCACTTGCGCCTGCTGCGCGGCACGGTCATGGTGACAAGCGGCCACGACGATCGCGTGCCCGCGCGGCCGCTCGTCGTTGCGACCGCGCAGGGCGAACTGCGGCCGCTCGGCACGCGCTTCGCGGTGCGGCAGCGCGACGGTGCGACGCGTGTCGAGGTGTTCGCCGGTGCCGTGCGCGTGCGGCCCGACGATGCGACGGCCGGCGCGCGCGTGATCGCGGCCGGAGAGGGCGCGGAGTTCACGCGCGACACGATCGACGCGCCGGCGCCGCTCGATGCGTACGCGTCCGCGTGGACGAGCGGCATGCTCGTCGCGTCGCGCATGCGGCTGGCCGACCTCGTCGCCGAGCTCGACCGCTATCGCCGCGGCAGCCTGCGCTGCGATGCGGCCGTGGCCGACCTGCGCGTGTCGGGCACCTATCCGCTCGACGATCCCGCGCGCGTGCTCGACACGCTGAAGGCGACGCTGCCGATCGACGTTCACTACCTGACGCGCTACTGGGCGACGGTCGTGCCGGCCCGTTCGTGAGCGCGTCAAAAAATTTTCCGCCGACCTGAGCTGTTTCTCGATGTTCGCGTGACATGGGTAATGAAAGCAGCACTGGCCCATCGTCCACCGACTTCCCGATCATGGTTTCCATCCGTCTCACGTATCGGCGCCGTCCGGCGCCTGCCCGACATCTGCCGCGCGCGTCGCGCCTGGCTGCACCCGCCGCACCGGGTCGCCTCGCGCGCCGGCTGGCCGGCGCCGTCCTGGTGTCGGCGCTGCTGCCGCTGCCCGCGCTGGCCGACACCGACACCGACCCAGATGCGGCGCCGGCCGCGCAGCGCGCGGCGCGCCGCGCGTTCGACATTCCGGCCGGGCCGCTCGAAGCGGCGCTGAACCGGTTCGGCCGCGACGCGGGCATCCTGCTCGCGTTTCCGGCCGAGCTGACCGCCGGCCTGAAGAGCGGCGGCGTGCAGGGCCGCTTCGACGTCGACGGCGCGCTCGACCGCCTGCTCGCGGGCACCGGGCTCGTCGCGTTGCGACAGCCGGGCGGCGGTTACACGCTGAAGCGCGCGGACGGTTCGGTCGCGCGGCCCGTGGCCGCCGGCGCGGCCGCGGGCGCCGAGTTGCCCGCGATCAATGTGCGCACGAGCGCGCTGCGCGCCGAAAGCTATCGCGCGCCGAAGGAAGCGGGCGTGCTGCGTTCCGAGATCCCGCTGCTCGATACCGCGCAGGCCGTCAACATCGTGCCTGCGCAGGTGTTGCGCGACCAGCGTCCGCGCAACCTGGACGACGCGCTCGGCAACGTCAGCGGCATCACGCAGGGCAACACGCTCGCGGGCACGCAGGACACGATCATGAAGCGCGGCTTCGGCGGCAATCGCGACGGCTCGGTCATGCAGAACGGGATGCCGCTCGTGCAGGGGCGCGCGTTCAACGCGGCGGTCGACAGCGTCGAGGTGCTGAAGGGGCCGACGTCGCTGCTGTATGGTCTGATGGACCCGGGCGGCGTGGTCAACGTCGTTACCAAGCAGCCGCAGCTCAAGCGCTACAACGCGATCTCGCTCGGCGCGTCGACGTTCGGGCACGGCAAGAACGGCGGCAGCGCGACCTTCGATTCGACCGGGCCGGTCGGCGATTCGCGGCTCGCGTACCGGCTGATCGTCGACCAGTCCAACGAGCAGTACTGGCGCAACTTCGGCGAATACCGGCAGACCTTCGTCGCGCCGTCGCTCGCGTGGTACGGCCGCGATACGCAGGTCGCGGTGTCCTACCAGTACCGGAAATTCCATTCGCCGTTCGATCGCGGCACCGCGCTCGACCCGCGCACCAACGCGCCGCTCGACATTCCCGCGCGCCGGCGCATCGACGAGCCGTTCAACAACATGGACGGCGAATCGCACCTCGCGCAGTTGAGCGTCGATCACCAGTTCAACGCGGACTGGAGCGCGCATTTCGGCTACAGCTACAACCGCGAGACCTACGACGCGAACCAGTTGCGCACGACGGGCGTCGATCCGGTGAAGGGCACGATGACGCGCAGCAACGACGCGACGCACGGCTCGCTCAGCACCGACAGCTACGGGATCGGCTACGTGAACGGCAAGCTGATGCTGGGCGGGATGCGGCACGACGTGCAGGTCGGCTTCGATACCGAATACCGCCGCATCTACCGCAAGGACATGCTGCGGCAGGCCGTGAAGACGCCGTTCAGCTATCTCGATCCCGTCTACGGACTGCTGCCGCCGTCGAGCACGGTGTCGGCGAGCGACAGCGACCAGACCGACACGCTGCACGACGCGTCGGCGTTCGTACAGGACACGATCCACCTGACCGACAAGTGGATCGTGTCGGGCGGGTTGCGCTACATCACGTACAACCAGGTCGCGGGGCGGGGGCGGCCGTTCGTCGCGAACACCGATCTCAGCGGCTCGAAATGGCTGCCGCGCGCGGGCGTGGTCTACAAGTGGACCGACACGTTCTCGCTGTACGGCAGCTATTCGCAGTCGCTGAAGCCGTCGTCGTCGATCGCGCCGATGACGGGCTACATCATCGACGGCGCGACGCCGCCCGAGGAAGCGACCGCGTGGGAAGTGGGCGGCAAGCTCGACCTGCCGGGCGGGATGACGGGCACGCTCGCGTTGTTCAACATCGACAAGAAGAACGTGCTCGTGTCGCAGTACAACGACGCGACCAAGCTGACCGACTGGCGCACGTCGGGCAGGGCGCGCTCGCGCGGGATCGAGCTCGACGTGTCGGGCAAGCTCGGCGAGCGCGTGAACGTGATCGCGAGCTACGCGTACATCGACGCGAAGACGACCGAGGATCCGCTGTACACGGGCAACCAGCTGTGGAACGTCGCGCGTCACACCGCGTCGCTCGCGGCCGTCTACGACTTCGGCACGGTGGCGGGCGGCGACGACCTGCGTATCGGCGCGGACGTGCGCTACGTCGGCGCGCGGCCCGGCGATTCGGCGAACAGCTTCACGCTGCCTTCGTACGTGCTCGCCGACGCGTTCGCCACGTACGACACGCGGATCGGCAAGCAGAAGCTGTCGTTCCAGCTCAACGTGAAGAATCTCTTCAATCGCACCTACTACCCGTCGAGCGCGAACCGTTACTTCGTCGCGATCGGCGATGCGCGACAGGTGTCGCTGCTCACCACGCTGCAGTTCTGACCACGCAATCGCCGCGCGGCCGTTATGGCGGCGCGCGGCTTCGGAGAAGATCCAGATGAACCGGAACATGAAGACCGGCGCCGTGCGCGCCGTTGCCGCCGGCGCGCGGCGCCGCGCATTGCGCGCGATCGCGGGCTCGGTGCTCGCGATCGGCGCGGGCCTCGTCCTCGGCGCAGGCGCGGCCGCCCCCGCGTCGGCAGCCGATGCACCGCTGGCCGTCACGCGTGTCGCGATGCTCGTGCAACTGCGCGGCCCGAACCTGAAGGTCGACGAGCGCATCGGCCAGCATCTCGGCGAACGCGGCTATGCGGTGCGGCTGATCGACGAGTCGGCCACGCCCGATGCGGCGCGCGACGCCGACCTGGTCGTGATTTCGTCGACGGTGTCGTCGAAGAACGTGCGGCCCGGCTGGCGCGCGCTCGACAAGCCGCTCGTGACCTGGGAAAACGACCTGCTCGACGATCTCGCGATGACGGGCAAGCGTCATGACGTCGACTTCGGCGAAACGGGCAAGGAGCGCTACCTGTGGCTCGTCAATGCGCCGCACCCGATCTCGGCCGGGCTGCCGGCCGGCGCGACGAACGTGTACGGCAAGCAGGCGCCGATGAGCTGGGGCAAGCCGGGGCTCGGCGCGATCACGATCGCGACCGTGTACGGTCAACCCGACAAGGCCGCGATCTTCGCGTACGAGAAGGGCGCGACGATGGACTACGAAGCGCTCGCGCCGGCGCGCCGCGTGATGTTCTTCCTCGACAACGACACATTCGCGAACCTGTCGCCGGCCGGGCTCGCGCTGTTCGACGCGGCCGTCGACTGGGCGGCCGGGCGGCGCTGATCCGCCGCGGCTACGGCGTCGCCAGGCGTGCGCCTCAGGCAGCCGGCGGCGGCGAGCGCCGCCGCGATGCCGCTTCGATCAACCGGGCCAGCATCTGCGCCGGTTCCGACATCGTCCGCCGCGCGCGATGCACGAGCCCGATGTCGCGGTGGAACGTATGGTGCCCGAGATCGATCGCGCGCACGCCGGCCGGCCAGCGGCGATAGACGGCAGTCTGCGGGACGACCGCGACGCCGACACCGTTCTCGACCAGCTTGACGATCGCGTCGAGCTCGTCGAGTTCACAGGTGTCGCGCACGGCGATGTGCATCTTCCTCAGAAAACGGTCGACCTGGCGGCCGCCGAACGACGCGCGGTCGTAGCGCACGAACGGCTCGCTCGCGAGCAGCGCGGCCCAGTCCTTGCCCTTGACACCGCGCGGCACGATCAGCCGGAACGGTTCCTGCACGAGCGTCGTCCAGTGCAGGTCGCTCTGCAGCGAAAACGGCGGCCGGATGATCGCGGCCAGGTCGATCTCGCCCGCATCGACCCGGTTGACCAGCTCGATCGACAGCCCCGGTATCACGCGCGTGCGGCACGCGGGATGCCGGCGATGGAACTCGGCGAGCGCAGCCGGCAGCAGCGCGCTCTGTACCGAGGCGATCGCGCCGATCGTCACGCGCACGTTGGCAGGCGAACCGGGGGCCGTCGAGCTCAGGTTCTCGTACAGGCCGATCAGCGTCTGCGCCTGGTCGAGCACGTGATGACCCCGCTCGTTGAGCCGGGCCGACCGGCCTTGCCGGTCGAACAGCGCGAAGCCAAGCTCGGCTTCCAGACGCTGCATCTGCGCGCTCACGGCCGCCTGCGTGAGCCCGATGCGGTTGCCGGCCGCGGCGAACGTGCCTTCCCGGGCGACGGCGACGAGGGTTTTCAGTTCGCGGATCATTCATCAATTCCATTTGTGAATGAAGAAACTATATATTGATTTAATTTCTGCTTGACCTTGACTACCATGGTGCCGTCCTCGCGCCACGCGAGCGTTCCATCACGAGGCAACCATGAGTCTTTCCCCGTTTCACCTGGCGATCCCGGTCTACGACCTGCCGGCCGCGCGCGATTTCTACGGCCGTGTGTTCGGGCTGGCAGAGGGGCGCTCGAGCGCGCAGTGGGTCGACTTCGACTTCTACGGGCACCAGCTCGTGATCCATGAGCATCCGAAGACCGCGTCGCAGGAAGGCGCGCATACGAACGCGGTGGACGGTCACGACGTGCCGGTGCCGCATTTCGGGATCGTGCTCGACTGGCCGAGCTGGGAAGCGCTGTCCGAGCGGCTGAAATCGTTCGGCGTGACCTTCGCGATCGAGCCGTATGTGCGGTTCCAGGGGCAGGTGGGCGAGCAGGCGACGATGTTCCTGTTTGATCCGTGCGGCAATGCACTCGAATTCAAGGCGTTCCGCGATATCGGCCAGTTGTTCGCGAAGTGACCGGCGGCGCCGTCAGCGCCGATTGAAATGAGGTGCGAGAATGCGGCCTGCGGCCCGGCTGCGCGCTCGCGCACCGGCCGGCGCCGCGCCGCACGGCATCCGTCCGTGCGTGCCGTTTTCCAAGGAACCCGTATGGACAGTCACATCGCTCCGGTGGAGCTGAAGAAGGCCTACCGTCTCCTCAACCACGGCCCGACCGTGCTCGTGTCGGCCCGCCACGATGGCGTCGACAACGTGATGGCCGCCGCATGGGCGTGCGCGCTGGACTTCCTGCCGCCGAAGCTGACGGTCGTGCTCGACAAGACCGCGAAGACGCGCGAGCTCGTCGAGCGCAGCGGCACGTTCGTGATCCAGGTGCCGACGGCCGCTCAGATTCGGCTCACGCATGCGGTCGGCAGCCACAGTCTCGCGGAGCGGCCCGACAAGCTGCGCGAAGCGGGCGTCGCGCTGTTCGACGTCGAAGGCCACGATCTGCCGTTCGTCGCCGGATGTTCGGGCTGGCTCGCGTGCAAGCTGATTCCGGAGCCGCACAACCAGCAGGCGTATGACCTGTTCATCGGCGAGGTGGTCGCGGCGTGGTCCGATACGCGCGTGTTCCGCGACGGCCACTGGTATTTCGAATCGGCCGATCCGGCGCTGCGCAGCCTGCACTACATCGCGGGCGGCAATTTCTATGCGATCGGCGAATCGCTGCACGTCGATCCGGACGTGCGGTAAGCGTCGGGCGGGCTGCCGGTTCCGCCGATCCGGGCGCGCGGTTCACGCGCGCTTGTTCAGTTCCGTCAGCATGGTTTCGGCGAACGCCTGCGCGACGCGCGGCAGCGTGCGGCCGCGCTTCGTCACGAGTGCGATCGGCCGCACGAACGCGGGATCGTCGATCGGCTTCGCGACCAGCTCCGGTTCGGCGCGCACCTCGCGCGCGGTCGCCGGCAGGATCGTCACGCCGAGGCCGCCGCGCACCATCGCGACGGCCGTCATCATGTAGGTCGGCTCGCACGCGATGTCGGGCGTGCAGCCGGCCGCGTCCAGCGCGGCATCGACGACGCTGCGCACGCTCGTGCCCTGCGCGGTGAGCACGAGCGGCACGGCCGCGACGTCGGCGGTGCTCACGCGGCGCTTGCGTGCGAGCGGGTGATCCTTCGGGCACACGGCGACGAGCCGGTCGGCGCCCGCATACAGCACCTCCAGCGACGTATCGAACGCGTCGCCGCCGGTCAATCCGAGATCGGCTTCCTCATTGCGCACGAGCGCGGTGACGAGGCTCGCGACGCCGTCACGGATCTCGAAGCCCGCGCGCGGCACGTCGCGCCGGAACGACTGGATCAGCTCCGGCAGCACGCTGGACGCGAAGGTCGGCAGGCACGCGAGCCGCACCGTGCCGCTCGTGCCTTCGCCGAGCGCGCGCGCATCGCGCAGCACGCGCTCCATGTCGTCGAGCGAGCGCTGCAGCATCGGCAGCAGCTCGCGTCCGGTCTGCGTGAGCGCGACGCTGCGGCTGTTGCGGTCGAAGAGGCGCGCGCCGACGATCTCCTCGAGCCGGCGGATCTGCACGGTCAGCGCCGGCTGCGACAGGTGCAGGCGCGCGGCCGCACGCGTGAAGTTGCCGGCCTGTGCGACGGTGACGAACGCGCGGATGTCGCGAAGGTTCAGATCCATAACGGCTCGTGATTGCTGCGATCAAATCATTTCAATTGTGCTATCGCTGCGCCGACCTTACGCTCGTCTCCAACAAAAGACAAGGTAGGAGACACGGATGCTGCCGTTACTCGGGCTTGGCACGATCGTCGTGCTGCTGGCCGCAATTCTGTCGAAGCGGATGTCGCCGCTCGTCGCGCTGATCGTCGTGCCGATCGCCGCATCGCTGATCGGCGGCTTCGGGCTGCACACCAGCAAGTTCGTCATCGACGGGCTGAAGGGGCTCGCGCCCGTCGTCGGGATGTTCGTGTTCGCGATCCTCTATTTCGGCACGATCACCGACGCCGGCACGCTCGACCCGATCATCGACCACATCCTGCGCGCGGTCGGCACGCGGCCGACGCGCATCGTGATGGGCACGACGCTGCTCGCGCTGCTGATCCACCTCGACGGCTCCGGCGCCGTCTGCTTTCTCGTGACGATTCCGGCCGTGCTGCCGCTGTACGACCGGCTGAAGATGGACCGGCGCGTGCTGGCCGCCGCGGTGTCGATGGCCGCGGGCATCAACTTCCTGCCGTGGACGGGGCCGATGATCCGCGCGTCGGCGTCGCTGCACCTGCCGGTGTCGGCGCTGTTCAATCCGCTGATCCCGGTGCAGGCGATCGGGCTCGTGTTCGTGTTCGGCGTGGCGTACTGGCTCGGGCGGCGCGAGGAGAAGCGGCTCGGCCTGTCGCGCGACGATGCATCGGTTCCGCTGCCGAAGCGCGAGCTGACGCCCGACGAGCAGGCGCTGCGCCGGCCGCACCTGTTCTGGTTCAACCTGGTGCTGACGCTCGTCGTGCTCGGCACGATGGTCGTGATGGGCGAGAAGATCCCGCCCGCGATCATGTTCATGGTCGGGCTGTGCATCGCGCTGATGGTGAACTACCCGGACGTCGACATGCAGCGAAAGCGCATCGACGCGCATGCGCGCGCCGCGCTGATGATGGCCGGCATCCTGCTCGCGGCCGGCGTGTTCACGGGGATCATGCAGGGCAGCGGGATGCTGAAGGCGATGGCGCAGGCGGCGGTCGGCTTCGTGCCGCCGTCGATGGCCGGCCACATTCCGGTGGCGCTCGGCCTCGCGTCGATGCCGCTCAGCATGCTGTTCGATCCCGATTCGTTCTACTTCGGCGTGCTGCCCGTGATCGCCGAGGTGGCCGGCCAGCTCGGCGTGCCGGCCGTGCAGGTCGGGCAAGCCGCGCTGCTCGGCCAGATGACGACCGGGTTCCCGGTCAGCCCGCTGACGCCCGCGACGTTCCTGGTCGTCGGCCTGTGCGGCATCGAGCTGGCCGAGCACCAGAAATTCACCTTCCCGCTGCTGTTCGGCGCGTCGATCGTGATGACGATCGCGTGCGTCGCGCTGGGCATTTTTTGATCTTTCCCGGCGGTGAAATCCGCCGGACGACGGTACGGACATGACAGCAAAGCAACCTGAACGGCGTGTGCGCATCGGCGCGGGCGCCGGCTACTCGGGCGACCGGATCGAGCCCGCGGTGGAACTGGCCGCACACGGGCAGCTCGACTATCTCGTCTTCGAATGCCTGGCCGAGCGCACGATCGCGATCGCGCAGCAGGCGCGGCGCAAGGCTCCGGCGCTCGGCTACGACCCGCTGCTCGATGCGCGGATGCGCGCGGTCTTGCCGGTCGCCGCGCCGAACGGCGTGCGCATCGTGTCGAACATGGGCGCGGCGAATCCGCGTGCGGCCGCACGGCGCACCGCACAGATCGCGCAATCGCTTGGCCTCGCGAAGCTGAAGGTCGCGGCGGTCGAAGGCGACGACGTGCTCGACGTGGTGCTGCGCGGCGCGTTCCGCTTCGAGGAATCCGGCGACGACGTCGCCGCCTATCGCGACCGCATCGTGTCCGCGAACGCGTACCTCGGCGCCGCGCCGATCGTCGATGCGCTCGCGGCCGGCGCGGACGTCGTGCTGACCGGGCGCGTCGCCGATCCGTCGCTGTTCGCCGCGCCGCTGATCCACGCGTTCGGCTGGCGGATGGACGACTGGGACATGCTCGGGCAGGCGACGGTCGTCGGCCATCTGCTCGAATGCGCAGGGCAGGTGACGGGCGGTTATTTTGCAGACCCCGGCTACAAGGACGTGCCGAACCTCGCGCGGCTCGGGTTCCCGATCGGCGAAGTCGCGGCCGACGGCTCGGTCGCGATCACGAAGGTGCCGCACGCGGGCGGCCGCGTGAGCGCGGCGACCTGCAAGGAACAGCTGCTCTACGAGATTCACGACCCGGCGCGCTACCTGCAACCCGACGTCGTCGCGGATTTCACGCGCGTGGCGGTCGTGGAGGAGGCGATCGATCGCGTGCGCGTGACGGGCGGGCGCGGCACCGCGCGGCCCGATACGCTGAAGGTGTCGGTGGCCTACGTCGACGGCTGGATCGGCGAAGGCCAGATCTCGTACGGCGGCCCGGGCGCGCTCGAACGTGCGCGACTCGCGCTCGAGATCGTCCGCGAGCGGTTGGCACTGACCGGCGTCGCCGCGACCGAGTTGCGCTTCGACCTGATCGGTGTCGATTCGCTCTACGGCGACGCGACGCCGGCCGTGCGCGGCGAGCCGGCCGAGGTGCGCGTGCGGGTGGCGGGCCGCGCGGCGAGTGCGGATGAAGCGGCGCGCATCGGCAATGAAGTCGAGACGCTCTATACAAACGGGCCGGCCGGCGGCGGCGGCGCGTTCAAGTCGACGCGCGAGGTCATCGCCGTGCAGTCGGTGCTGCTGCCGCGCGCGGCCGTGACGCCGTCGTTTTCGTTCGTGGAGGCATGATGCAACTGCGTGAACTGGCGCATGCGCGCACCGGCGACAAGGGCAATACGCTGAACGTGTCGGTCATCTGCCGCGATCCGCGCCATTACGATCACCTGCGCAGGCATCTGGATGCCGACGCAGTGAAGGCGTGGCTCGCGGGCATCGTGCATGGCGACGTCGTGCGTTACGAATTGCCGGCGCTCGGTGCATTCAATTTCGTGCTGCGCGATGCGCTCGGCGGCGGCGTCACGCGTTCGCTCGCGCTCGACGCGCACGGCAAGTCGGTCAGTTCGGCGCTGCTGGCGATCGAGGTGCCCGACCCGACGTGACGGATGTCGCCGCCGCAGGCGCGCAAGCGCTTACGGAATCAGCAGTTCGCGAAGGCCGTTGGCGTGCTCGATGCGTTCGCCGGCGATGTGCAGGCGCTGATCCCGGCGATAGTCGTAGACCGCACGCGACGCGGCGAGCTGGTCGAAATCGAGTTCGACCGCATGGCGCGATTCGGTATGGCCGGCCTCGAAGATCAGGTTGCCGAACGGATCGGCCGCGAGGCTGCCGCCCGCGAACACGACGTCATGCGTGCTGCCGCCGACGCGGTTGGCGACTACCGCGAACACCTGGTTCTCCATCGCCCGCGCCGTTGCCGACGTGCGGTGGACCGGGCGGTACGGCTCCATGTTGCCGTCGGTGATGAGGATCAGCTCGGCGCCGAGTGCGGCGAGCGCGCGGCCGGTTTCGGGGAATTCGTTGTCGTAGCAGATCAGCAGGCCGATCCGTGTGCCGCGCCATTCGATCGTCGCGTAGCGGTCGCCGGGCAGGACGACGCCGCGCTCGCTCACCCACAGGTGGGTCTTGCGATAGCGCAGCGCGATGCCGTCCGGCGTGACGAACACGGTGGTGTTGTAGAAGCGGCCGCCGTCGTTCTCGATCAGCCCGACCACGACCGCCACATCGCGTGCACGCGCGGCCGCGATGACCGCGCCGACGCTCGGGCCGTCGAGCGGCTCCGCGCATTCGGCAAGATTCGACGGATCGAGGAAGCCGGTGAGCTGCGCTTCCGGAAACATCACGATGTCGGTGCCCGGTGCGCAGGTGGCGATCGCTTCGAGCGTGCGCTGCAGGTTGTAGTGCGTGTCGCCGTCACGGCCGGCGAGCTGGACGATATCGAGCTTCAGTTTCATGGCGATGTCGGTGGCAGGGGCCCGTCGCCGGTGGCGCCGGAAGGGGGTAAGGAGGCCCCAGTATGCGCCGAAGCGGCGGATTTCCCATCCCGCCGGCGCGTTAACCCATCAGGGGTATTGATCCGTGACGCCGCCAGTGGCGGCGAGCGCCGACGCGCGAGACCCGCGACGCGTGTCAGGTGCCGGTCTGCGCGTTCAGGAACAGCGAGAACAGCTCCGATTGCGAGTTGATGGCGAGCTTTCCGTAGATGTTGCGGCGATGCACCTTGACCGTTTCGGCGGAAATCGACAGCTTGTTCGCGACTTCCTTGTTCGAGCGCCCGCTCAGGATCAGCCGGATCACGTCGAGCTCGCGTGCGGTCAGCGGCGTGCCGAGCCGCGCCATCGCCTGCTCGAAGCCGTCGTGCGCGCCGGGCCGGCGCGGCGGTGCAGGGTCCGCGGATGCAGGCTCGAACGCGAGCCGCTGCCGCATCAGCCCGGCCACCCACGGCCGGATCAGGTCGAGCAGCGCAACCTGCTCGGGGCTGAAGCGCCGCTTGCTGCCGAGCGACAGGCACAGCGTGCGTGCATCGTCGAGCACGACGTTGAACTGCACCTCGTCCTCGACGACGTTGTGCGTGAAATAGCGCGTGTAGTACTCGGTATCGCGGAAGCACTCGGGCGCGACGTCGGACAGCCGGAACAGGCCGCTCTTCGGTGCGTCGCGGTTCGCGATGTAGAACGGGTCGAGCTGGTACAGGCCCTGCACGTAGTCGCGGAACAGCGGGTCGGGGCCGCCGCCCTCGTACGGGCATTCGGCGAACACCTGCGGGCGCCCGTCGCCGAACGTCAGCGCGACCCAGCTGTCGACCGCGACGTATTCCTCGATCAGCCGGATCAGTGCCAGCCAGAAGCCCGGCTGATCGAGCGACTCGATGAGCCGCCCGACCGACCGGTGCCATGCGACATCCTGCAAGGTGAGGTTCATGCGTGGGTCCATGTCGGCAGGTGCGATGCGCGCTTGCGGCGCCGCGCCGTGCGTGTACGCTACGGGCTCGCGGGCAGATTCCCGCGCGCATCGAACGGAGCCTGGGTGAAGAACGAGATCGTAACGCCGGCGGGCGCGAATGGCGAGGCCGTACGCCGCCGCCGGTTCGCCGCCGTTGTCGCCGTGCATGCTGCAATGGCGTGTTCGGGCGCGATGGCCCTGCAGACGGCCGCCGCCGCGCCGCTGGCGTCGTGCAACGATCAACTGACGCGGTTGATCGTGCCGGCACTGCGGCAGACAGGGATGAACCCGCGCGACATCCGTGCCGACGTGGACGAGCGTGACGGCGATGTCTACCGCGTCAGGCTGTACACGATACCGGACCACGCGGGCACGCCGAATCGCGAGGCGACGATCGGCTGGGTGACGCTCGATACGCAGGCGATGCAGGCGCGCGACGTCACGCGCGATCCCGACCGGCCGGCCGTGCTGAATATCGACCGGCGCGCGTTGTCGCGATTCGTGTCGACGTGCATTGCCCCGGCGGCACCGGCCGCCCCGATGCGCAACGCCGTCGATTGCGATGCGCTGAACCGTCGCGCGCAGGCGCAGGGCGATTATGTTGCGGGCAGCGACGCCGGACGAGTCGTCACCGGCAAGGGGCGCCTGCCGTTTTATTCTGCGCCGGACGACGCATGCCGGATCGACGGGCTGTTCATCGTCGAGCACGACCACGTCGATGCGCGGACCGACTATGGCCGCTTCACGGCGGTCATCTATCTGAATCCGCGCACACGCGGCATCGCCGAAGGATGGGTGCCGGCCGCGCGGCTGAAGCCGGACGGCACCGGCATTGCGCCACGGCAACCGTGATCGCGTGTGCCCGCTACCATTCGCCTCACACCTTTTCGACCAGAACGATCCTCGTCATGACAGTCCCGCACCAGAACAAGCATCTGAAGCCGCTCGCCGCGCTGGGCGCACTCGCGGTGCTCACCGCGCTCTCTGCGTTGTCGCCCCTCCATGCGGCCGAGCCTGCGCAGCCTGACCGTCAACTGAAAACCTTCTTCCACGACACTTACGGCAATTGGCGCGCGGACCGCAAGGGCTGGCAGGCGGATGCGGACGATTTTGTCTATGCGTCTTGCGGCTCGCTGCACGTCGCAACGGCCGACGGCCCGCGCATCCTGCTTGCGATGTGCGGCGAGACCGCGGCAGCGGTGCAGAACGGGATGCCTGGCATGGATTCGGACGCGACGACCGGCACGATCGACCTGTACGTGCTGAAACCGGCGGCCGACGGCAAGACGCTCGAACCGGTCATGAAGAAAACGGAGATCGCGTCGGGCGGGCGCGGCGAGCCTGGCACCGTACGCATCGAGCGGCTCGGGCCGCACCTTTTCGGTTTCGTCATCGGCGAAAGCGACACGCGGCAAGGCTATTCTCAACGCTTCCGCGCGATCTGGCTGCCGGTCGGCAATGCACTGGTGCTGGCGGCGGCGCGCATCGACGAGGCGCTCGACAACGCTGAGTCGACCGAATGTGCGAACGCGCGGGCGCGCTGCGAGGAACGTCGCTTCGAGATCGCGCCCGACACGACCGGCGCCGGCGACGTCTATCCGCTGACGGTCACGGAAACGGGCATGCGCGGCGACAGGGCGATCCGCGCGCGCCATACGGTGAAGTTCGACGCGGCGCGTGGCCGATACGTCGTGCCGAAGGCATTGCGCGAAGGGTACTGATCCTTCGCGCGCGGGAACGGGCGGCGTTGCGCCGCCCGCGCATCACACGTACAGATACCGCACGAGGTGGAAGAACACCGGCGCGGCGAAGCAGATCGAGTCGACGCGATCGAGCATCCCGCCGTGGCCCGCGATCATCGAGCCCCAGTCCTTGGTGCCGAGCGAGCGCTTGACGGCCGACAGCACGAGGCCGCCGACGAAGCCCGCGATCACGATCGCGAGCGAGATGCCGAACGCCGACCCGAAGCTGAACGGCGTCACGCGATACAGCGATGCGCCGCACAGCGTGGCCAGCAAGCCGCCTCCGATGAACCCTTCGATCGTCTTCGACGGCGACAGCTGCGGCGCGATCTTGCGCTTGCCGAACAGCTTGCCGACCACGTACTGCAGCACGTCGCTGATCTGCACGACGAACAGGAAGAAGAACAGCAGTAGCGCGTTCTGCCCCGTGTAGTGCGGAATGTCGAGGATCAGCACGGCCGGCGCATGGCTCAACCCGTAGACGCACACCATCAGCGCCCAGTTGATCTTCGCGTTGCGGCTCAGGAATTCGCGCGTGTCCTGCGTGAGGGCCGACACGAGCGACATCGCGAAGAACAGGTGCACGGGCACGAAGATCGAATACATCCCGTACCAGTTGATCCCGAGCAGCAGGTACTGCACGGGGATCGCGATGAAGAACGCGATGAACAGCGTCGTATGGTCGCTCGCGGTGGTTGGCGTGAGCGTGATGAATTCACGCAGCGTCAGGTAAGACAGCACCGCGAACACCAGATACGTGATGTTGTTGCCGAGGCCGATCGCGATGGCCATGATGGCGATCATCGCCCACCACGCGCGGATGCGCTGGTTCAGATTGACGATGGTCGCGTTCGTGCCGCCGCTGCGTGCGCCGAGGATCGCGCCGATCACGGTCGCGACGACGAGCACGCCCGTGACGCCCGCGACCAGTTCCCAGAAAATTGTTCGCATTTCTTGATATCCGGAAAGGGAGAAGAGGGCGCCGCGTTCAGCCGGCCGGCCGCTGCGGCGGCGCGAGCGAGACGACTGCGTCGCGCATGCGGGCGAGGAACGTCGGCTTGTCTTCCTGGGCGCCGAGCGCTTCGTTCGCGCCGAAGTGCACCTTGCAGATCAGCGGCACCGGCCAGATCGCGCCCTTCGGCATGATCCGTTGCAGGTTCTCGAGATAGACGGGCGCGAGTGCGACGTCCGGAAATTCGGTCGCGAGGTGGAACAGCCCGCTCTTGAACGGCTGCGGCAGGATCTCCGCGCCGCGCGTGCCTTCCGGGAAGATGATGATCGAATGGCCCTGCTTGAGCGCGTCGCGCACCGGGTCGAGCGGATCGCCGCCGGATTCGCGGTGGCGGTCGATCAGCACGACGTTCAGCAGCTTTTGCGCGATGTGGCGCTTCATGTCGCTGCTGTCCCAGTAGTCGCGCGCGGCGACCGGCCGCACGACCGCGCGCACGTTGCGCGGCAGCGCGGCGAGGATCGCGAGCGTGTCGATGTGGCTCGTATGGTTCGAGAAGTAGATCTTCTGCGTCGGCGATGGCGGCGCCTGATGCCAGACGGGATACGCGCCGGCGACGAGCCGCACGATGGACAGCAGGAAATCGCGCTGCCAGATGTCGAGGATGTTCATCGGCGCTGCGCCTCCTGCCTGCCTGCATGGCCCGCTGCGCGTGAGCGGCGGGCGGAGCCCCGGAATGCCGGCGCGGCAGGATGCGCGCCGGACGGCCCTTGTTTAAAATTTTTCAAATTCGTGGCTGCCTGTCGCAGGTCCGCGATAATCGGACGATTCGCCGTCTCACGCTGATGCGTCGCGGCGAATGAGCCGGCCGGCGGCGTGATAATCGGCTGTTGCACGAGTGCCCGTTTGCAGTTCGAATGGATCTCGCTGCGATCGGGCCAGCGGATTATCGCGAGTTTCCGTCGAAAACGCCAGATTCGCGCCGCGCGCGCGGGCCGGGCGCATGCTTGACGCATCGGGGCCGCTCGGCGACGATTAGGCCCGTCCATGGAAGGCCCTTCAAGGCCCTTCAAGTCCGTTTCGCCGCCCGGGGCAGGGTGGCGGGAAACGTATCCGACTGTGCCGCACAAATAAAACGATGAGCCTCTACGCACTCAAACCCAAATTCCAGAACCGTCTGCGCCCGTTCGCGAACGCGCTCGCCGAGCGCGGCGTCACGGCCAACCAGGTCACGCTGTTCGCGGCCGGCGGCTCGATCGTCGTCGGCGCGCTCGCCGGCCTCGGCGTGTTTGCCCGCGCACTGTTCCTGCTGATCCCGCTGTGGCTGTTCGCGCGGATGGCGCTCAACGCGATCGACGGGATGCTCGCGCGCGAACACAACCAGAAGAGCACGCTCGGCGCATACCTGAACGAACTCGGCGATGTCGTGTCCGATATCGCACTGGTGCTGCCGTTTCTCGCGATTCCCGTGTTCGCTCCGGCAGACGTCTGGCTGTTCGCGCTGACGGCGGTGATCGTCGAATGCGCGGGGCTGATCGGCCCACTGGTCGGCGTGAGCCGCCGCTACGACGGCCCGTTCGGCAAGAGCGACCGCGCGCTTGCCCTCGGCGCGTTCGCACTGTGGATCGGGCTCGGGTTTCCGGTCGGCGGCGTTGCCGCATGGCTGTGGCGGCTGCTGATCGTGCTGTCGATCGTGACCGTGGTGCGGCGCGTGCAGGCCGGCATCGCGGAAAAGGGCGGTTGACAGGGTAGCTGGAGCGGTTGCGGTACCGGGCGCCGGAGGGCGGCGCACCAAGATTCGAATAACGAAACGAGAGAGAAACGCATGAGCGCACGCATGGCCCGCGAGGCCGACTTCATCACGCACGACGGCGAAACGCTGTTCTATCGTCACTGGCCCGCTACCGGCGCGCGCTGCCGCGGCGCAATCGTGCTGCTGCATCGCGGCCACGAACACTCGGCGCGCGTCGCGCACCTGGTCGACGAACTCGACCTGCCCGAATTCGCGTTCTTCGCGTGGGATGCGCGCGGCCACGGCCGCTCGCCGGGCGCGCGCGGCTACAGCCCGAGCGCGGCCGCATCGGTGCGCGACCTGCAGACCTTCGTCGAACATATCCGCGACACGCACGGCATCGCGATCGAGGACATGGCCGTGGTGGGCCAGAGCGTCGGCGCGGTGCTCGCGGCGACCTGGGCGCACGATTATGCGCCGCCGATCCGCGCGCTCGTCGTCGCGTCGCCTGCGTTCCACATCAAGCTCTACGTGCCGTTCGCGCGGCCGGGCCTGCGGCTGATGCACAAGCTGCGCGGCCTGTTCTACGTGAACAGCTACGTGAAGCCGAAATTCCTCACGCACGATCCCGAGCGGATCGCGAGCTATGCGTCCGATCCGCTGATTACGCGGCCGATCGCGGTCAACATGCTGCTCGACCTGCACGACACCGCGCGGCGGATCGTCGCCGACGCGGCCGCGATCACCGTGCCGACGCAGCTGCTGATCTCGGGCGCCGACTGGGTCGTGCATCGCGGCCCGCAGGACCGCTTCTTCGAACGCCTCGGCGCCGCGCGCAAGGAGCGCATCGTGCTGCCGGGTTTCTATCACGACACGCTCGGCGAACGCGACCGTGCACAGGCGCTCGCGCCGCTGCGTGCGTTCGTGTTGCGCGAATTCGATGCGCCGAGCCCGCGCGTGTCGCTCGCCGACGCCGACCGGCGCGGCGCGTTCCACGATGAATACGCGGCGCTCGGCCGGCCGCCGGCGAATGTGTTCGCGCGGGCGTACTGGGCGCTTGCACGGGCCGGCCTGAAGGCCGGTGGCGCGCTGTCGGACGGCATCGCGCTCGGGCTGCGGCTCGGCTTCGATTCGGGCTCGACGCTCGACTATGTGTACCGCAACCGCGCGCAGGGCCGGTTCGGCGTCGGCGCGCTGATCGATCGCACGTATCTCGACTCGCCGGGCTGGGTCGGCATCCGCCAGCGCAAGGTGCATCTGCAGGAACTGATCGGCGCGGCGATCGGCCGCTTGCGCGGCCACGGCGCGCCGGTGCGGATCGTCGACATCGCGGCCGGGCACGGGCGCTACGTGCTCGACGCGATCGCGTCGGCCGCCGAACGCGACGGCGCGGCGCCCGACGACATCACGCTGCGCGACTACAGCCCGCCGAACGTCGAGGCCGGGCGCGTGCTGATCGCGCAGCGCGGCCTCGAGCCGATCGCTCGCTTCGAGCGCGGCGACGCGTTCGACGAGGCGTCGCTCGCGGCGCTCGAGCCGCGTCCGACGCTCGCGATCGTGTCGGGCCTCTACGAGCTGTTCGGCGAGAATTCGCTGATCGAGCGGTCGCTGCGCGGGCTCGCGCAGGCCGTGCCGCCGGGCGGCTATCTCGTCTATACGGGGCAGCCGTGGCATCCGCAGCTCGAATTCATCGCGCGCGCGCTGAACAATCACCGCGGCGAAGCGACCTGGGTGATGCGCCGCCGCTCGCAGGCCGAGATGGACGAACTCGTCGCGCGCGCGGGCTTCCGCAAGCTCGACCAGCGGATCGACGCAATGGGCATCTTCACGGTCAGCCTCGCGCAGCGGGTCGACGCGTCATGAGCGCGCTCGACGGCGGCGCGAGCGGCCTCGCCGAAGCGGCGTCCGCGGCCGGCGCGCGCGACGCGTCGTTCGCGCTGCGCTTCGGCTGGCTCGCGGTGATGGGGGCCGTGTTCTTCTCGACCTACGGCTTCGCGAACTGGCTCGCCGCGCGCCGCGCGGCGGTGCCGACCTTCGCGTTCGGCTGGGAGCACGCGATCCCGTTCGTGCCGTGGACGATCGTGCCGTACTGGTCGATCGACCTGCTGTATGCGCTGTCGTTCTTCTTCTGGACGCGCCGAGCCGACCTGCTCGACCACGTGAAGCGGCTGTTGACCGTGCAGTTGATCTCGGTCGCATGCTTCATCGCGTGGCCGCTGCGCTTCGGGTTCGAGCGGCCCGACGCGGGCGGCGTGGCCGGTGCGCTGTTCACGCTGCTGATGGGCTTCGACAAGCCGTTCAACCAGGCGCCGTCGCTGCACATCGGGCTGCTCGTCGTGCTGTGGGCCGTCTATGCGAAGCACCTGCGCGGCACGCTCGCGCGTGCCGTGCTGCACCTGTGGTTCGCGGCGATCGGCGTGTCGGTGCTGACCACTTACCAGCATCACGCGATCGACGTCCCGACCGGCGCGGCCGTCGGCTGTCTCGCGCTGTTCCTGTTTCCGCTGCGCGATGCCGCGGGCCGGCTGCCGGGTGCCGATGCGTCGCCGGGTGCGGCCAGCCGTGCGCTCGCGCGCCGCTATGCGCTCGGCGCGGCGGGGGGCGCGCTCGTGGCGCTCTGGTGCGTGCCGCGCGCGCCCGGCTGGGCGCTGGCGGCAGGGTGGGTCGCGCTGGCGCTCGCGTGTGTCGCGTGGATCTACCGGCGCGGCGCACCCGGCGCATTCCAGAAGGACGCGCACGGGCGTTTTCCGGTCGTCATTCGCTGGCTGCTCGCGCCGACGATTGCAGGCGCGTTCGTCAATTCGCGGCTGTGGACGCTCCGGCAGCCGGCGCCGGTGCGGATCGACGAGCGCGTATCGATCGGCCGCACGCCGACGACACGCGACGTGCGCCGCCACGGCTTCACGGCGCTGGTCGACCTGACCGCCGAGATGCCGCGCTGGACGTCGGTCGATGCGGCGCTCGCGTATGCGACCGTGCCTCAGCTCGACCTCGTCGCGCCGACGGCCGGGCAGCTCGCGCGGGCCGTCGCGGCGCTCGAACGCCTGCACGGGGAAGGGCGCGACGTGCTGGTCTGCTGCGCGCTCGGCTATGGGCGCAGCGTGCTGTGCGCGGCCGCATGGCTGGCGGCGCGACGCGGGCTCGGCGATGCGCGCGACGCGCTGGCCGCGGTGCGCGCGGTACGGCCCCATGCGGTGTGGTCGGACGAAGGCGTGGCCGTGCTGCAGCACTGGATCGATCGCCGTCGGGGTGCGGGAGGCGCGTGATGCACGATCCGTCCGCGCCGTTCAGGATTGCCGCCGCGCGTGGCGCACTCGATGCGGGCGCGTGGGCGATCGCGGCCGCGCTGGCCGCGTCCGGCGCGGGCTGGTGGATCGCGTCGGGGTGGGCGCCGGCGACGATCGCCCGCGTGCTGCTGGCCATCGTCAGCACCGGGTCGGGGATCGCGGCGCTGTGGTACGCGGTGCGGATCGCGATCGATCGCAGGTTGTTCGCCGCGCTCGCGTGCGCGGCGGCAGGCGAGGCCCCGGTCGACGACGGGCTCGCGGCGCTTGACCGCGCGCTGACGGATCTCGGCTGGATCGACGCATCGAAGGCCGGACGTGCGCTCGACGCGCGCGTGCGCGGTGCGGTCGGGCTGTGCCGGGCCGGTGTGCTCGTCGCGGTCGTCCAGTGGCTCGCGGTCGGGCTCGCGATCGCCGTTCCGCCGATCGGCTAGCGCCCGTTCAAGCCGGCAGCGGGCGGTTGACGGCGTCGTTCCGCCTGCCGGCTCGTCAAGGTAGCCGCCGTCGAGTGCGCGTCATGCGTGCGCCGCCCGTTTCGAGCGCGTGCGCTTCACTTCATACATCGCCTTGTCCGCATGCTCGATCAGCGCGTTCATGTCGGTGCCGTCGTCGGGCAGCAGCGCGATGCCGACGCTGACGCCGAGTTGCATCGGGCGTCCCTCGAATTCGAACGGTTCGCCGACCTGACGCGCGAGCCGCGCGCTTTGCGCATGCGCATCGTCGCGGTTGCCGATGTTCGGCAGGATCACCGCGAATTCGTCGCCGCCGATGCGCGCAACCGTGTCCGAGCGCCGCACCGCGCCCCGCATCCGCGTGGCGATCTCGCGCAACGCCGCATCGCCCGCACGGTGGCCGAACCCGTCGTTGATCGGCTTCAGCCCGTCCATGTCGATGTTGAGGATGCCGAGCCGGCCGTTCGCGCGCAGCGTCGTGTGCATCGACTGTCGCAGGCGGTCGTAGAACAGCGCGCGGTTCGGCAGACCCGTGAGCGCGTCGTGCGTCGCGCGCAGGTACAGTTCGTTCGCCTCGTTGCGCGCCGCGTGGAACATGGCGGCGGCGATCAGATCGGCCGTCAGCCGCAGCGTGCCGGCGTCGGCTTGCGAAAAGCCGTCGACTTCCGGCGACATCACCTTCAGTACGCCGACGGTCGTGTCGGCATGGGTGAGCGGCATCACCAGCATCGAGCGCAGGCCGACGCGCCGGCATGCGTCGCGATCGACGCGCGGGTCGGTTTCCGAGTCGGTGCAGTGCAGCAACTCGCCTTGCTGCACGCACAGGCCCGACAGGCTGCCCGAGCGGCGCAGCCGCAGGCCGAGCATCCCGGCCGCGGTGCCCGACGCGGCGCGGTACACCATGTCGTCGCCCTCGGCGAATTCGACCGCGGCGGCGCTCGCGCCGGTGAGTTGCGGCACCTGCTCGGCCACATAGGCCATCACGCTGCCGAGATCGAGGCCGAGCTTCGCGATCTCGGTCTGCGCGGCAATGATGCGCAGCAGCGTATCGGGGGACGGAGTGGCAGTGCCGACGATTTGATTCAAGTCAGTTTTCCGTGAAAGAAAGCACGTCCGTGCGGCGCGGGATTGCGGTAGCATACGCGCCGCTTCGCGGCAGCGAGTTCCGGCGGGGCGGTTCGCAACGAACCGCCGCCGGCCAGCCGCACCGCGCCGGCAGTATGCCGTTCGGCTTGCCGGGCGACAACGGCGCAATTCTTACCATTCATCCCTCTCGCGCAGCATTTCCGACCGGATCGAGGTTTTTTTCGCTCGAACGTTGCGAATCGGGGTAAGTTTTGTCCTATTTTTGAGATAGTGTGACGAATGGGCATGTGCCGGTGCCAGGCGCGTAGCCCGGCGACGCGCGATTAAAGAAATCGCCGCGTTGTTTCGATAAATGAATCAGGCCAGTTAGAGATATGAGGGGAAGCAGTGGGGATGTTTACTCACGGGCATGGCTGCTTTGCGCGCATCGGTGCCGATGCGACGGATGACCGGATGATCCTGACGACACGGAGCGGCGCATGAAGCCGGCCGTGTCGCTGCTCGTCCTCTCGGCCGCCATGGTCGGCGCTTTGCATGCCGCCGCGTTGTCGGCCGCGCCGATGCCGGCCGTGCCGGCCGCCGGCGCCGCATCCGGCGCTGCGCCGGCGCCGGTGCTCGCGGCGGCGCCCGCGGCGGCCAGCGCGGCCGCCGCCGGCCTGCCGGCGACGACGGTGCGCCTGCCGTTCGCGGTGCTCGGCGCGTTCGATCCGCTGCGCCTGCGCGGGGCCGATGATGCACGCACGATCAATGCGGGCGTGCGGCTCGATCGCGTGGTCACCGGCGCGCGGCTGCGCCTGACCTACGCGTATTCGCCGTCGCTGGTGTTCCCGATGTCGCACCTGAAGGTATCGGTGAACGGCGAGGTCGTCGCGACCGTCCCGTTCGACGCCGCACAGGCGGGCCGCACGGTCACGCAAGAGATCCCGATCGATCCGCGCTACTTCTCGGATTTCAACCAGATCGGCCTGCGCCTGATCGCGCACTACACGCTCGACCATTGCGAGGATCCGGCCAACTCGGCGCTGTGGGCCGACGTGAGCCCGAAGAGCGAGCTGATCCTCGACGAATCGCCGGTCCGCCTGCCGAACGATCTCGCGCTGCTGCCCGCGCCGTTCTTCGACCGGCGCGACAACGGCCGCGTGCGGCTGCCGTTCGTGCTGCCGGCGTCACCCGATTCGGCGACGCTGCGCAGCGCGGGCGTGCTGGCGTCGTGGTTCGGCGCGCTGGCCGACTACCGGCACGCGCGCTTCCCGGTGTCGTCCGGGTTGCCGGCCGACGACCAGGCGGTGGTGATCGGCACGCCCGCGACGCTGCCGGCCGGCCTCGCGCTGCCGTCGATCAACGGCCCGTTGCTCGCGGTCGCCGACAACCCTGCCGCGCCGGGGCGCAAGCTGCTCGTCGTCACGGGCCGCACGGCGGCCGAGGTCGACGACGCGGTCGCGACGCTCGTGCTGGGCCGCGTGGCGCTGTCGGGGCCGTCGGCGACGGTCGCGCACGTCGATCTCGGCGCGCCGCGCAAGCCGTATGACGCGCCGCGCTGGCTGCCCGTGAACCGGCCGATCGCGTTCCGCGAACTCGTATCCGACGCGCGCGAACTGGAAGTGCGCGGCACGACGCCCGACGCCATCCGCCTGAACCTGCGGGTGCCGTCCGACCTGCATTCGTGGAATGGCGCGGGCGTGCCGATCACGCTGCGCTACCGCTACACGGCGCCGACGGTGCAGGACAACTCGACACTCGCCGTCGAGATCAACGACCAGCTCGTGAAGTCGTACCGGCTCGGGCCGGCTCATGCCGAGGACGCGCACGGTCGCATGCAGTTGCCGCTTCTCTCGGTGCCCGAAGGGCGCGTGACGAGCGACGTCGACATCCCGGCGTTCCGGGTCGGCAGCGGCAACCAGCTGCAGTTCCGCTTCACGCTCGATTCGCAGAAGACGGGCCTCTGCTCGAGCACGGCGACCGAGCCGCAGCGTGCGGCGATCGATCCCGATTCGACGATCGACTTCTCGCACTTCGTCCATTACGCGCAGTTGCCGAACCTCGCGTTCTTCGCGAACAGCGGCTTCCCGTTCACGCGTTTCGCCGACCTGTCGCAGACGGCCGTCGTGATGCCTGACCGGCCGTCGCCGCAGGAGCTCGAGGCCTACCTGACGATGCTCGGCCACATGGGCGAATGGACCGGTTTCCCGGCGCTGCGCGTGCAGGTCGCGCGGCCCGGCGACGTCGCCGCGCTGTCGGGCAGCAAGGATCTCCTCGTGATCGACGGTTCGCCCGCGTCGCCGCTGCTCGCGCACTGGCGCTCGGCATTGCCGCTCGTGATCGGCGAGCAGGGCGGCGCGGGCGCCACGCGCGTCGCGTTCTCGGTGAAGGAGCGCTGGCGCAACGGCGTCGGCCTGACCGAAGGCGGCGCGCATATCGAGCAGACGGGCTCGCTCGCGGCGCTCGCCGGGTTCGAGCTGCCGGGCAGCCGGGGGCGCAGCGTCGTCGCGCTGACGGCGACCGACCAGCCGCGCCTCGGCGATCTGCTCGACGTGTTCGAGAACGCCGGGCTCGTGTCGCAGCTGCAGGGCGACCTTGCGCTGGTGCGGCCGGGGCAGGTGGACAGCCTGCGCGTCGGCGAGCCTTACGTGGTCGGCTTCGTGCCGTGGTATGCGCGCGTGTGGACGCAAGCGGCGCGGCATCCGGTCGTGCTTGGCGCGGTCGGCGTCGTGGCGGGGCTGCTGCTCGCGCTCGGCGTGTTCAGCGTGCTGCAGAGAATCGCCGCGCGTCGACGGGGGATGTAACGGATGGCGCGGGCAATGGCGAAGCGACGGGCAATGCGGCCGGCGCGGCGCGGCGGCGCGGCACTCGCGCTGGCGGTTGCGGTTGCGGTGGCGTGCGCGGCGGCCGGCATGGCCACGCGCGCGCAGGCCGCGGGGGCCGGCGCGATCGACGCGGCCGACGCGGGATGCGGCGCGGCGTGGCCGCGCTGGGACGCGTTCAAGCGCGATTTCGTCTCGGCCGACGGCCGTGTGATCGACGTCGGTTCGGCCGATTCACGCACGGTGTCGGAGGGGCAGGCGTATGGACTTTTCTTCGCGCTGGTCGCGAACGACCGGCGCATGTTCGACACGATCCTCGCATGGACCGAGAACAATCTCGCGCAGGGCGACCTGAGCGCGCACCTGCCGGCGTGGCTGTGGGGCCGTGCGCCCGACGGCGCGTGGCGCGTGCTCGATGCGAACGCGGCGTCGGACGCCGACCTTTGGATCGCGTATGCGCTCGTCGAGGCCGGGCGGCTGTGGCACGAGCGCAGCTACACGGCGCGCGGCGCGCTGCTCGCGAAGCGCGTGCTCGACGACGAGACGGCGGCCGTGCCGGGCCTCGGCCTCACGCTGTTGCCGGGGCCGACGGGGTTCAAGCTCGCCGACGGCCAGTGGCGCGTGAATCCGAGCTATTCGCCGCCGCAGGTGATCCGCGCGCTCGGCGCGCGCCTGCCCGACGACAAGCGCTGGGCCGCGCTCGCCGCCAGCACCGGACGCGTGCTGCTCGACACCGCGCCGAAAGGCTTTTCGCCCGACTGGGCGCTGTATCGCGCGGGCGCGGGTTTCGGGCCCGATCGCGAGACGAAGGCGGAGAGCGCGTACAACGCGATCCGCGTGTATCTGTGGGCCGGCATGCTCGACCGTGCCGATCCGCTCGCCGCGCCGCTGCTCGCGCGTTTTGCGCCGTTCGCCGACACCATCGCCGCACATGGCGCGCCGCCCGAGCGGGTCGATACGACGACGGGCGTCGCCGGGCCGAACGACGGCAACGGCGGGTTCTCGGCGGCGGCCGTGCCGTTCCTCGACGCACGCGGCCAGCGCGCACTCGCGGATGCACAGGTGGCGCGTGTCGACACGCTCGCGCGCCAGTCGGCGCCCGGTTACTACACGAGCGTGCTGACGCTGTTCGGGCTAGGCTGGCGCGAAGGGCGCTACCGGTTCGGCGCGGACGGCACGCTCGACACCCGCTGGGGAGGCCGCTCGTGCGCCGCCCGCTGAAGCGCGCCGCGCCGCACGTCGCGGGATTCGCGTGGCTCGCGTCGTCGGTGTGCGCGGCGGCGCCGGGCACCGCGGCGGACGCGACGATGGCGAACCGCGCGACGCCCGCGACTTCCGCGTCCGCCGACGCGCGGCGTGAGCTCGACACGGCGCGGATGTGGGGCGTCAAGCATCGCGACGACCTCGCGCGCGATGCCCTGCGCAAGGGGCTGCTGATCGCGCCGGGCGATCCCGAACTGCTGGCCGAACAGGTGCGCGTGCTGCTGCGGCTCGGCGACGCGAAAGGCGCACAGGCGTCGCTCGCGCGCCTGCAGGCGCAGTCGCCCACTGCGCCCGCCACGCGGCGGGTAGCGGACGAATACCGCGTCGCGACGAGCGGGCGCGGCGAGATGGCGCAGATCCGCCTGCTCGCGCGCAGCGGCCGCGCCGACGAAGCGGCCCGGCGGATCGTCGCGTTGTTTCCGAACGGCGCGCCGTCGGGGGCGCTCGGCGCCGAGTATTACCAGATCGTGTCGAATGCGCCGGGCGGGCGCGAGCCGGCGATCGCCGCGCTGCGCCGCGCGGTCGCGGCCGATCCGCAGGACACGAGCGCGACGATGGCGCTCGCGCGGCTCTTGAACCAGCGCGCCGACACGCGGCCGGAGGCGAACCGGATCGCCTGGGCGCTTGCCAGGCGCGCCGACGCCGACCATACGGAGGCGATGGCGCTGTGGCGGCGCGTGCTGCAGTCGGCCGGCAGCGATCCCGCTTATCTCGATGCGCTGCATGCGTATCTCGCGCTCGTACCGGACGATACCGAATTCGTCGACCGGGCGGCCACACTGGATCGCCAGCGCGACGCGCAGCGCCAGCTCGAACGCAATCCCGACTACATCGCGCAGCAGCGCGGCCTGCAGGCGCTCGCGCGCGGCGACCTGGCCGGCGCCGATCCGCTGTTGACGCGCGCCGCGCGCGCGCGTGCGGACGACGCCGACGCGGTCGGCGGGCTCGGCCTGCTGCGCCTGCGCGAAGGGCGGCACGACGAAGCGCGTGCGCTGTTCATGCGCGCCGCGACGCTTTCGACCGACCAGCGCGGCAAATGGCAGGGCCTCGCGCGCACCGCGCAATTCTGGGGACTGCTCGCGCAAGGCCGCGCGGCCGCCGCCGCGGGGCGTCCGCAGGACGAAGAGCGCGCCGCACGCGCGGCGCTCGCGATGCAGCCGGACAACCCGGACGCGAAGCTGCAGCTTGTCGACGCGTTGCTCGCGCAGCGCGACTGGGCGCGCGCGGAGCCGTTGCTGCGCGCGCTGCTGGCCGCGCGTTCGCCTGACCTCGCCGCCGTGCGCGGCACGGCCACGTTGTATGAGAACACCGGCCGCGCGGACCAGGTCGGCCCGCTGCTCGACGCGCTGCAAGGCCGCGTGACGGGCCGCGACGATCGGCGTGCGCTCGACGGCCTGCGTGCCGACCTGCTCGCGAACCAGGCGCGCGCGCTTGCGGACAAGGGCGAACGAGGGCCTGCGGCGCAGCGCTACGAGGCGGCCGTGCGCGCCGCGCCCGACGCGCCGTGGACGCGCTTCGCACTGGCGCGCCTCTATCGCGACATGGGGTTGCCGCAGCTCGGCCGCACGGTGATGGACGACGGGCTTGCGCAAGGCGCGACGCCCGAGATGCGCTACGCGACCGCGCTGTACCGCAATTCGCTCGACGACGTGACGGGTGCGCGGGCCGCGCTCGCGCCGGTCGACGATGCGCACCGCTCCGACGGGATGCGTGCGCTCGCGCGCAAGCTCGACGCCGAAGGCGCATTGGCCGATGCACGCGGCACGCTCGCACGCGGCGACCGCATGGCGTTTGCCGCGTCCCTCGCCCAGGCGCAGGCGAGTGCGCCGGACGACCCCGACATGCTCGCCGCGATCGGCGCGCAGTGGATCGACGCGGGCGAACCCGAGCGCGGGCTCGCGCCGTTGCGCGACTGGATCGCGGCGCACCCGCGCGAAGCCGATGCGGACGTGCGGCTGCGCTATGGCGACCTGCTCGGCAGCGCGGGGCGCGACGACGCGCTCGCCGCGTGGCTCGACGCACTGCGGCGGGAACCGTCGCTGACGCCCGCGCAGACGGCGCGGCTCGAGGACCAGTCGCTGCGGCTCGTGCTGCGCCGGACGGACGACGCGATCGCGCAACAGGATTACGCGCAGGCGCGCAAGCTGCTCGATCGCGCGAGCCCGGCCGGCCGCGCGGACAAGCGCTATGCGCTCGAACTGGCGGATCTCGAGCGCGCGCAAGGCCATTACGACGCGGCGCGTGCGGCGCTGGCACCGGTCGTCGCCCGCACGCCGGACGATGCCGATACGCAGCTCGCGCTGGCACGCATCGACGAGGACGGCGGCAATCGGGCAGCGGCGCTGGCACGCGTGCAAGCGGTGCTCGCCCGCACGCCGGACGACGACGTCGACACGCAACTGTCGGCCGTGCGCCGCCTGAATGCGCTGCGTCGCCCGGACGAGGCCGCGCAAGTGACCGATCGGCTGCAGGCCGCGTATCCGGCGCGCGCGGACGTGACGGTCGCGGCCGGGCGCGTGGCCGAGGCACAGGGTCGCTACGACGACGCGGCGTCCCTGTACCGGTTGTCGCGGTCGCAGGAACGCACGGCGGGCGTGAGCCCGGGCCGCGACGGCCTGACGCCGGCGCAGGCCGCGTTCGCGGATCTCGAACAGCGGCGCAACCCCGAGATCGAGACCGGCTGGACGCCGGCGTACAAGTCGGGCGACGAAGGCATCTCGTCGTATCGCGCGCAGCAGGTGCCGATCTACCTGCAGGTGCCGATCCGCTACGACGGGCATGTGTTCGCGCAGATCGACACCGTGCATCTCGACCCGGGCACGCTCGACACGAGCAACCCGAATGCCTATTCGCTCAGCACGTTCGGTAGCTACGCGGCGCTCAAGGCGCAGAACGCACTGACACCCGCATCGATCGCGAATCCGCCGGGCTCGCTGCACCAGACGGCCACGGGTGTCGCGCTCGGCGCCGGCTATCTGACGGACGCATGGCGCTTCGACCTCGGCACGTCGCCGCTCGGTTTCCCCGTGCATTACCTGGTCGGCGGCGTGCGCTATCGCTTCGACGCGGGCCCGGCCAGTTTCTCGGTGAATGCGTCGCGGCGGCCGGAAACGAGCAGCGTGCTGTCGTACTCGGGGATGCGCGACCCATGGACGGGCGCGGTCTGGGGCGGCGTTCGGCGCGACGGCGTGAACCTGCGCGCGTCGGTCGATGTCGGCCGCACGAACCTGTTCGCGGAACTCGGCGCGGGCGTGCTGTCCGGCCGCAACGTCGAACGCAACGCGGAAGTCACGCTGCGCACGGGCTTCACGATGCCCGTGTACGAGCGTTCGACGATGAAGGTCAGCACCGGGCTCGTCGGCAATGCGTGGCACTACGCACAGAACCTGCGCTACTACACGTACGGGCAGGGCGGTTACTACAGCCCGCAACGCTACCTGTCGCTCGGCGTGCCGTTCGAATGGGCGGGGCGGCACGATGCGCTGTCGTGGGACCTCACCGTCACGGGCGGGATCTCGAACAGCTACGAGAAGGATTCGCTGTATTACCCGATGTCCTCGGACCAGCGGGCCGCGCAGGTGGCGGCCGGGTTCGTGTACGCGGGCAGCTCGACGCGCGGCGTGTCGTTCTCGTACGGCATCAACGGGATCGTCGAGTACCGCGTGAACCCGCACCTGAGTGTCGGCGCGCAGTTGCAGGTCGACCGGTCGCACGACTACGCGCCGAGTTCGGCGCTCGTGTACCTGCGCTATGCGTTCGACGCGCGCGCGCAACGCAGCTGGCTCGTCACGCCGACGCCGGTGCGGCTTTATTCGGATTACTAGGGGAACGCCGTGACTACGGAACTCGATGCCACCCGTCCCGCGCTCGGCGCCGCCGGCCTGCTGGGCCGCCTGCGTGCGCTGCTGGGCGCGGGGCCGGCCGGCGGCCGCGCCGGCACGGTGAGCCGGCTCGCGATCGACGGCTTGCCCGATGCCTGGACGCAACTGGAAGCCGGCGGCCTGTACGCGATCTATGCGGCCGGCGGCACGCCGGCCTGCGACGCGCTCGTGTGGGAGAGCGCGCGACAGGCGCGCACGCGCGACGTGACGGTCGTGCTTGCGCGCGAGGCGGCGCACGTCGCCGCACAGATGCAGGCGCGCGGCTTCGCCGGCGGCGCGCAGCCGGCCGGCTGGCCCCGTAACCTGAACGTGCTGGCAATGCCGCCCGCGGCCGAACCGGCCAACGGCGACAACACCGACGCCGGCGCAACGGCGGATGCACCGCGCCGCGCGGCGCCGGGCCCGTTCGCACGGCTGACCGGCGGCCTGCGCGCGATGAAGCGCTACGGTTTTCGCGCGCGCTCGCTGTACTTCGTCGAGGGCGCGCAGCGCTGGTTCAGCTGGGACGACCCGATCGCGCTCGCCGACGAGGCGCACGCACTCGCCGAATGGTGCCGCACGCGCCGGATCGCGCTCGTGCTGCTGCTCGATCCCGAAGCGACCCGGGCGGGCGACGCAGCGCGCACCGACGATGCTCCGCTCGTCCGCGACGCGGCTCGCACGACGCGCAGCGGCTTCCACGGTATCTGCTCGGGCGTCGCGCAGTTGCAGCGAACGCACGGCGAGTTGCTATGGGTCGTCGATTTCTGGCGGGCGGGCGACACGCTCGCGGCCGGCGAAGTACGGCCGCTGCGCTTTGCGCCGGGCGGCCGGCTGTCGGCGAGCGTCGACGGCGGCGCGACCGGGCCCGCGCACCGGATGAAGCTCGCGAGCGACGAGGATCGCGTCGTCGCCAGCCGCGCGGTGCTCGAAGGCGCGAACCGCGCGCCGGACGGCTGGGAGATCGTCGAGGACAACGCGGCCGTCGTCGCGGCGTGCGCGCATGCCGAGGCCGCGACCGCGGTGCTCGTGTTCCGCTCGCATGCGCAGCTCGAAGCGCTCTGCGCGGACGTGCACACGCTGCGCCGGCAGTGCGGCGGTGCGCTGAAGATCGCGGTCGTCGAGCGCGGCGAAGTGCTGCGCCAGCAGTTCGAGATGCTGGTGCTGAGCGTCGGTGCGAGCCGCGTCGTCGCGCGCGACCTGCCGGTATCGCGGATGCAGGCCGCCGTGCACGCGCTGCGCGGCCAGCTCTATGCGCGGCCCGTCGCGGCCGACTATCGTGCGGCGCTCGCGGCCGCGCTCGGCGATTCGGTGCTCGGCTACCTGCCGGTCGGCGCGTTCTGCCAGCGGATTCGCGCGGTGCTCGATCGCGGCGCCGTGCTCGCGCTGCCGCACACGCTCGCGAAGATCGCGCTGCTGCCGGGCGTGTCGCACGTCGACGCGCTGCGGTGTTGCCGGCCGCGCCGCACGGGCGACGTCGTGACGGCCGATGCCGCGCACCTGTACGTGTTCCTGTTCGCGTGCGAACCGGCCGATGCGGAGGACGCGCTCGCGCGCATCTTCGACGTGCCGGTCGAGACGCTGTCCGACCGTGTCGTGTGCCTCGGCTCCGGCAGCATCGACACCGAGCTCAATGCGCTGAAGGCCGAGAACCGGCGCGCGCCGATCGCCGACTACAGCGATCTGTTCGCGGCCACGCAGCCGGCGCGTGCCGGGCGCACACCGTCCGCGCGCACCGATCGCGGCGCGGCGTTGCCCGACCCGCGCGAAGTGAGCGTGGCGATCGACGCGATCGATACGATCGTCGCGCTCGATGCGATCGGTGCGACGCCGTCGGCCGCGGCCGCATCGGCGCCGGAACCCGTCATTCCTGCCGCGCCCAGGCGCGGCGCCATCCGCAGCGCGATGCCGCTGCGCAAGCAGGGGGTCGCATGATCGCCGACATCGTCATCGGTTTCATCGTCGGCACCGTGATCGCGGTGCCCGTGTGGATCGTCGCGCAGCATCTCGGCATCGGCCGGGGCTTTCATGCGCCGCGCGGAATCGACCGGCGCGACGCCGTGCCCTGCGAACTCGTGCCGGTGGCGCTGCGCGGGCGGCTGCTGCCCGATGCCGAGCCCGGCCAGCGTGCGGACGAGGCGGCCCGATGAAGACGATCGCCATTACGTCGACGACGGGCGGCGCGGGCCGCACGACGCTCACGGCCGCGCTTGCGGTGCTGCTGGCGCGCCGCGGCCGCCCGGTCGTCGCCGTCGAATTCGATGCGCAGAACCTGATGGGTGCGACGCTCGGCCTCGACACGCTGGCCGAGCACGGCCTCGCGCAAAGCGTGCTCGGCGGCGCCGAGCCGTGGCATGCGCATACGTGGCGCAACGCCGACGGCGTGCTGTTCGTGCCGTACGGGCAGCTCGACGCGGCCGGTGCCGCCGCATGCGATGCGCGGCTCGCGGCCGATCCCGCGTGGCTGTCGCGCGCCCTCGACGAAATCGCGCTGCCGGCCGACGGCGTCGTGCTGATCGATACCGCACGCTATCCGTCGACGCAGGCCGAGCAGGCGATTCGCTGCGCGAACCTGACGCTCGTCGTCGTGCCGCCCGAGCCGACCGCGTGCGCGACGACGGCCGCGCGGCTCGGTGCGCTGCGGGCCGGCGGCGGCGAACTGCAGATCGTCGTCAACCGGCTGAATCCGGCGCGCGACATGCAGCGCGACGCGCTTGGCATGCTGCGCGCGGTCGCGGGGCCGGCATCGATGCTCGAGCAGCGCATCCACGTCGATGCGGCCGTGCCCGAAGCACTCGCGCGCGGCAGCTGGATCTTCGACGACGCGCCGTATTCGCAGGCGTCGCACGACCTGAACGGCGTCGCGAACTGGGTCGATGCGTGGTTGGCGGCGGGCGCCGCCGGTCGCCGCGGAGCGGCGCGATGAACGCGGGCTTCGCGCCGCGCCTGCGCGCAGTCGGCCGCCGCGCGGCCGACTGGCTCGCACGCGGCATCGGGCTGCCGGCGCAACGCACGCTGGTCGACTGGTTCGTGCGGCTGTTCTTCCACGCGCCGCCGCCGGGCCGCCCTGACTACGTGCGCCGCTGGGTGCGCGTCGCGTCCCTGCGGCTTGCGCAGGAGTGGGGCGTGCTGCAGCCGCTCAGCCCGCGCGAATGGCTGTGGCGCACGATCGTGCGCGCGCCGCGCACGGCCGACGGCCGGCCCGCGCGCGATCCGCTCGCGTGGTTCGACAAGTATGTCGTGCCCGTCTACGTGGTCGGGCGCGCGGTCGGCCGGTGGATCAACGCGAAGCTCGAACGCCTGCCGTGGGTGCGCTGGGGCGGCTGGCTCGATGCGCGCGCGAACGGCGTCGGCCGGCGCCGCTGGCTCGCGCCGCTGCTGCTCGTGGCCGGCGCGCTCCTGTGGGCCGCAGCCGGGATGTCGCCGCTGATGCCCGGCGCGCAGTTCGCGTTCTTCGCGATCGTCGCGGTGCTCGCGCTCATGCTGCGCCGCCTGCCGGGCCATCTGCCGACGCTCGCGCTCGCGTCGCTCGCGCTGCTCGCGACGTTGCGCTACGTGTGGTGGCGCACCACGCAGACGCTCGATTTCCGCGGCCCGGTCGAGGCCGTCGCCGGTTACCTGCTGTACGGCGCGGAAGCCTATACGTGGATGATCCTGCTGCTCGGCTTCGTGCAGACCGCATGGCCGCTCGACCGGACGATCGTGCCGCTGCCCGACGATCCGGACACCTGGCCGACCGTCGACATCTACATCCCGACCTACAACGAACCGCTGTCGGTCGTGAAGCCGACGGTATTCGCCGCGCAGAGCATCGACTGGCCGAGCGCCAAGCTGCGCGTGTACCTGCTCGACGACGGCAAGCGCCCCGAATTCGAGGCGTTCGCGCGCGAGGCCGGCATCGACTACGTGACGCGCGACGACAACCGCCACGCGAAGGCCGGCAACATCAACCGCGCGCTGCCGAAGACGCACGGCGAATACATCGCGATCTTCGACTGCGATCACGTGCCGACGCGCTCGTTCCTGCAGACGACGATGGGCGTGTTCCTGCGCGACCCGAAGTGCGCACTCGTGCAGACGCCGCACCATTTCTTCTCGCCCGATCCGTTCGAGCGCAACCTCGGCACGTTCCGCGAGATCCCGAACGAGGGCAACCTGTTCTACGGCCTCGTGCAGTCGGGCAACGACCTGTGGAACGCGACGTTCTTCTGCGGCTCGTGCGCGGTGCTCAAGCGCAGCGCGCTGGAAGAGGTGGGCGGCGTCGCGGTCGAGACCGTGACCGAGGATGCGCACACGGCGCTCAAGCTGCACCGGCGCGGCTATACGTCGGCGTACCTGCCGACCGTGCAGGCGGCCGGTCTCGCAACCGAAAGCCTCGCGGGCCACGTGAAGCAGCGCACGCGCTGGGCGCGCGGGATGGCGCAGATCTTCCGCATCGACAACCCGTTCCTCGGGCGCGGGCTCGGCCTCATCCAGCGGATCTGCTACGGCAACGCGATGCTGCACTTCTTCTACGGGATTCCGCGGCTGGTGTTCCTGACGATCCCGCTCGCGTACCTGTTCTTCCACCTGTACTTCATCAACGCGTCCGCGGTCGCGCTCGCGAGCTACGTGATCCCGTATCTCGTGCTGGCGAACGTCGCCAACTCGCGGATGCAGGGGCGCTACCGCCACTCGTTCTGGGCCGAGGTCTACGAATCGGTGCTCGCGTGGTACATCGCGCTGCCGACCACCGTCGCGTTCTTCAGTCCGAAGCACGGCAAGTTCAACGTGACCGACAAGGGCGGCAAGATCGACGAAGGCTACGTCGACTGGTCGACGTCGAAGCCGTACCTGGTGCTGTTCGGGATGAACGTGCTCGCGATCCTCGCCGGCCTGTGGCGGCTCGTGGCCGACCAGGGCGACGAGGCGTCGACGATCCTGATCACGCTCGGCTGGACCGTGTACAACCTCGCGATGCTCGGCGCGGCGCTGGCCGTTGCGCGCGAGACCAGGCAGGTGCGCGTCACGCACCGGATCGCGATGCGCGTGCCGGCCACGCTGCTGCTCGCCGACGGCTCGACGGCCGCGTGCTTCACGAGCGACTACTCGACCGGCGGCCTGGGCCTTGAAGCGGTGCCGGGGCTTGCGCTCGCCGTGGGCGACACGCTGACGGTGTGCGTGACCCGCGGCGACCGGCCGTTCCCGTTCCCGGTGCGCGTGAGCCGCGTGACGCCGACCCACGTCGGCGTGAGCTTCGAGGCACTGACGCTCGAACAGGAGCGCCAGCTCGTGCAATGCACGTTCGGCCGCGCGGACGCGTGGCTCGACTGGCACGCAGGCGAGCGCCTCGACACGCCGCTCGGCGGGCTGAAGGAAGTGTTGCGTATCGGCCTGGAAGGCTATGTACGGATGTGGAAGGGTGCGGCGCGCGGCCTGCAGGCGATGCTGGCGCCGAAACTCGATCGGGCGCGCGACTGACGCGGCGCTCATCACGGAGTGGGTTAGATGACGTTCTGGAATCTGTATTTCATCCTGAAGTTCGCGCTGTTCGCGACCGGGCACTTGGAGCCGTTCTGGCTCGCGAACCTCGCGTTCGCGGTGACGCTCGCGGCGAGCGCACCGATCCGACGGCGTGCGTGGCGCATCGTCCGGCAGCTCGTCGCGATCGCGATCGCGGTGCCGCTGCTCGCACGCGAGATGCATGCGCCGCCGCTCGCCCGGCTCGTCGAGGCCGCACGCGAAGTGAGCACGTTCCGCCTCGACTACTGGATGGAGTTGCTGCCGCGCCTGCTGCCGCCAGTGCTGCTGCTGACAGTGGCCGGCGCGCTGATCGTCTACTTCGTCGTCAACCGCTGGCTGCGCGTCGCGACGTTCGTGCTGGCGGTGCTGATCGTGATGCCGCTGTGGCAGGCCGGCAGCGGGCTGATGGCGCGCGTCGTCGCACCGCCTCCGCAGCAGGCGAACACGACGGGCACGACGCTCGCCGGCCAGCCGGAGGATCACAACGCCGCGCTCGCGACGTTCCGCACGCAGGAATCGCAGCGGCAGGTCGCGTTCGGCCATCTCGGCAGCGATCCGGCCACGCAGTTCGACGTGATCGTGCTGCACATCTGCTCGCTGTCGTGGGACGACCTCGATGCCGCGAAGGTGCGCAACCATCCGATGCTGAGCCACTTCGACTACCTGTTCACCAATTTCAGCACGGCCGCGAGCTACAGCGGCCCGGCGGCAATCCGCGTGCTGCGCGCGAGCTGCGGGCAGGAAGCGCACGCCGACCTGTACAAGCCGGCGCCGCAGCAGTGCTACCTGTTCTCGCAACTGGCGAGCGCGGGCTACAAGGTGCAGTCGCTGCTGAACCACGACGGCCATTTCGACAACTTCCTGCAGGTGGTCCACGACAACATCGGGGTGCCCGACGCACCGCCGGTGTCGAACGCGGCCGCGCCCGTCGCGATGCACGCGTTCGACGGCTCGGCGATCAAGGACGACTACTCGACGCTCGCGAACTGGTATGCGCAGCGCGCGTCGGTGCCGGGCCCGGTCGCGCTGTACTACAACACGATCAGCCTGCATGACGGCAACCGGATCGTCGGCAGCTCGCTGACGAGCATCGACTCGTATCCGCAGCGCGCCACGAAGCTGATGGACGACTTCGACCGCCTCGCCGACCTGATCGCACAATCGGGCCGCCGCGCGGTGATCGTGTTCGTGCCCGAGCACGGCGCCGCGCTGCGCGGCGACAAGAACCAGGTCGCGGGCCTGCGCGAGATCCCGACGCCGCGCATCGTGCACGGGCCGGTCGGCGTGCGGCTCATCGGCTTTACCGGCAACCACGGCGCGACGACCGTGATCGATCAGCCGACCAGCTTCCTCGCGCTCGCGCAACTGCTGTCGAACCTCGTGTCGAACAGCCCGTTCAAGCCGGGCACGACGCTCGCGCAGTATGCGGCCGACCTGCCGCGCACGCGGATGGTGGGCGAGAACGAGGGCACGGTGACGATGCAGACGGCCGCGGGCTACTCGGTGAAAACTCCGGATGGCGTATGGATCGACGAACAGTAATGCTTCCCGGCGACGCCGATGACGATCGCCTGTCGCAACCGAACGACGTGATCGGTCTCGCGCGGCATCTGCCCGCGCTCGATCCCGAGCGTTACGTCGACGAACAGGCGCGCCGCGCGTTCATCGAGTCGCTCGACCGGTGGCCGACGCTCGCGAAGCTGATGGGATTGAAGCGCTGAAAGGCGTGGCGGCCGGCGCGGTGTGCGGCGGCGGTTGACCCGATGCCGCCCGGGTTCGGTCGACACCCAACCCGGGCATTCCGTCATTTGCCGCAGCCCGGCCGGGCTCGTGTCTCACGACTCTCCCGCAGGGGGCGCATGTCGCGTCAACTATCGGGCGTTTACTACGCCTTGCGTTCCGGCTGGCGCGTCCACTCGTTTTCTTCGCCCGGCACCTTGCCGAAGGTCTGATCGGCCCACGCCGCACGCGCCGCGTCGATCTTCGCGCGCGCGCTCGACACGAAATTCCATTCGATGAAACGCTCGCCCGGCAGGTGCGCACCGCCGAGCAGCATCACGCGTGCGCCGTTCGCGCTGGCGAGCGCCACGGTCGCGCCGGGTTCGAGCACGGCCATCGTCGCGGGGGCGAGCGGGGTGCCGTCGATGGCGAGGTCGCCGTCGACGAGGTACACGCCGCGCTCCTCATGTTCGGCGTCGAGCGCGAGCGTGCCGCCTGCGGCGAATTCCGCATACGCATAGAGCGTGGGCGAGAACACGGCGACCGGCGACGTGAGCCCGAACGCGGTACCCGCGATCACGCGCACGCTCGCACCGTCACGCGTGAACGACGGCAGCGTCTCGGCCGCATGATGGACGAACGCGGGCGTGGTGTCTTCATGCTCGACCGGCAGCGCGACCCAGGTCTGGATCCCATGGACCGGCTGATCGTGCGGCCGGTCTTCGTCGGGCGAGCGCTCCGAATGCACGATGCCGCGGCCGGCCGTCATCCAGTTCACGTCGCCCGGCACGATCTTCTGCCGGAAGCCGAGGCTGTCGTGATGCATCAGCGAGCCGTCGAACAGGTAGGTGACGGTCGCGAGGCCGATGTGCGGATGCGGCAGCACGTCGATGCCGCGGCCGGCCGGCAACACGGCCGGCCCCATCTCGTCGAAGAAGATGAACGGGCCGACGAGGCGCGCGGCGCGCGCGGGCAGCACGCGACGCACGACGAGGTTGCCGATGTCGCTTTCGCGCGGCGTGAGCAGGGTCTTGATCGAGGCGGACATGGTGGGGTCTCGTGGTCGAGGCGGGACGCGTCAGGCGATCGCCGTGTCGATGGTGATCGGATGCATGAGGATCTTGTGCACCGGGCACGCGTTCGCGATCTGCAGCAGGCGCTCGCGCTGCTCGCCCGACAGGTCGCCTTCCAGCGTGATGCGGCGCACGATCGTGCTGCCGGTGCCGGCCGATTCGTGCGCGAGCTTCACGTGCACTTCGGTGAGCGGCCAGCCCTTGCGCTGCGCGTACATCTTCAGCGTGATCGCGGTGCATGCGCCGAGGCTCGACAGCAGCAGCGCGACGGGCGTGGGTGCCGCATCGCCGCCGCCCAGTGACGCCGGTTCGTCGGCGCGCCACTGGTGGGCGCCGTCGCTGAAGTGGACGAGGTAATCGACGGAGCCGATGCTCGCTTCGACGGACAGTTCGCTCATTGCAGTTCCATGGGGAGAAAGGGGAAGGCCGGCGGCGTGGCCGGGCGTTACGGTTCGAGCAGCCGCTGCAGCCGCAGTTCCTCGAAATCGAGTTCCGATTCGATCCGGTGCAGCACGGCGTCGTCGACCTTGCCGTCGCGATGCAGGTCGAGCAGCGCACGGCGCGACACGCCGACGAGTTCGAGTTCGACACGCAGCATGCGCGAGCGCACGTTGGCCGGTTCGGCGCCTTGGCGATGCGCGCGTTCGTTGAAGGTGACGCGGTTCCGGTACTCGACGAGCAGGCGCTCGAGCGACGGCCGCTCGAGGGTCGACCCGCGCTTGTCGAGCGCGTCGAGTTCGTCGAGCGCCGCGCCGAACGCATGCGCGCGCACCGCATGCTCGGACATCGTGTGCCGCGCGGCCGGGCGCAGCTTCAGCACGCGGATCAGCGGCGCGAGCGTGCCGCCCTGCACGACGAGCGTGGCGATGATCAACAGGAACGTGCTGAACAGGATCAGGTCGCGGCCGGGGAATTGGGCGGGCAGCGCGATCGCGGCCGCGAGGCTCACGACCCCGCGCATGCCCGACCAGCCGAGCACGACGGCCTCGCGCCACGACCACGGTGCGTGGCCGGCGCGCGGCGCGCGCAGGCGGCCCGGCAGCCACATCGCGACGAACACCCACACGATGCGCGCAGCGATCGCGGCGGCGGTGGCGGGCAGCGCGACGCGCAGGCCGGCCATCAGCACCGCGCCTTCATGGTTCACGCGTGCGAGGATCGCGTGCAGCGCGAGGCCGATCAGGATGAACACGAGTGCGTCGAGCACGAACACGATCGCTTCCCACGTCGCCTTCGCCTTGATCCGCATGTCGGCGTCGAACACGCGATGCTGGCGCACGCCGAGCACGAGGCCGCAGGTCACCACGGACAGCACGCCCGAGCCTTCGACGGCTTCCGCGATCCCGTAGCTGCCCCACGCCATCGCGAAGGTCACGACGATGCCGAGCATCGGATCGCGCAGGCGCGGAAGCACCCAGCTCATCGCATGGCCGCACGCGAGACCGACCGCGATGCCGATCAGCGTGAGCGAGAAGAACAGGCCGGTGGCGCTCGCGGCCGTGATCGACACGGCGAGCGCGGCCGACACGGCCATCTGGTACAGCAGCAGGCCCGACGCATCGTTGACGAGGCTTTCGCCTTCGAGCACCGCGACGAGCCGTGAGGGCAGCGGATGGCGCTGCAGGATCGCCTTCGCGGCGACCGCGTCCGGCGGCGACACGATCGCGCCGAGCGTGAAGCATGCGGCCCATGGCAGCGCCGGGTTCACCGCATGCACGGCGAGTGCGACCGCGACGGTGGTGAACACTACCGCGCCGAGCGCGAGCGACGCGATCGGCGCAAGCTCCTGCCGGAATTCCTTCCATGCGGTGTAGAACCCGCTCGACATCAGCAGCGGCGGCAGCACGGCCGCGAGCAGCAGCGCCGGGTCCATGTCGGGTACGCGCTTGCCGGCCACCGCGACCACACAGCCGCCGAGCAGCAGCACGACGGCCGGCGGAATCGAAATCCGCTCGGCGAGCCACGTGAGTGCACCCGCACCGCAGATCAACAGCAGCAGGTAATGAAACAGCTCGACGTTGGTCATGCGTGGCCGGCGGCGAACGATTGCGTCATGACGGCTTGCGATCGTTCGTGGTGCCGCCGGGCAGGATCTGTTCGCCGGCCAACATGCCAAGCAGGCCGGTGAGCGCGATGAGCGGCGGCGCCGGCGAATTCACGCGGAGCGCGCCGTAGACGACACCAGCGAGGATGCCGGCAAGCAGCGACAGGCAATACGGTTTCATGGCGGGCGACCCGGGATGGCAGACGAGCGGCGCGGAGCGCGCCGTCAAGATTTCGAAAGCGTATCGGGTTTGCGCGAAGAATAAAAGCGCGGGGAGCCCCGAACCGGCATCGATTCCGTTTCCCGGGTGTTCGCGCCGTGCGTGTGCGGATTAAATACTTCGAGCTGGATGACGATCCGGCGCTGACATACCTCCGGCTCCTGCCGTTTCGACGGTCGCGGCAGGCCCCTCTTTTTTCGTTCACGGGACACCTTGCGCCGTGAGCAATCCGAAGCGCGTGTGCAGGTGCTCGCGCGTTCGGCGCGGTTGCTGGTCGTACGTTGGGTCGAGCCGGGACGCGCGCACTTCGGCGAGCAGCGCTGGAAAACGGGCGGGCACGGCGGGCCGGGGTCTGCGTGCCGTCGGGCGCACGGATCGCGTGCGGGGACGACGTGTTCCTCCCGAGTGGTCGGCCGACGCCGCCGAATGCACGCGCGATGATCCTGGCCATCGCACTCGACGGCGCCGGGCTGAAGTACGGCGGGTGACGCGGCGCGTCCGTGCTTGCGTTCGCGTTTATGCCATGACAAAGGGCGGCCGAAGCCGCCCCTTGCCGTGTCGTGGCCGGCAACGCACTCGCCGGTGCATTGCCGCGTCGCTCCGCCGTTACAGGTTCGGCGACAGTTGCAGTGCGTTCGTCAGGTCGCCCATCGGCTGCCCGCCGTTCGCCTTCAACGCGTCGTCGCGCTGTTGCAGGCCCGCGAGACGCGGCAGCGAGAAGCGGCGCGTGATGAAGCGCAGGATCGACGCGGTGTCGTATTGCGTGTGGTCGACGAAGCCCTTTTTCGAGAACGGCGACACGATGAGTGCCGGAATCCGCGTGCCCGGGCCCCAGCGGTCGCCCTTCGGCGGCGCCACGTGATCCCAGAAGCCGCCGTTTTCGTCGTACGTGACGACCACGACCATGTTTTTCCACTGCGGGCTTGCCTGCAGGTGGGCGAGCACGTTCGCGATGTGCTGGTCGCCGCTCGCGACGTCCGTGTAACCCGGGTGCTCGTTCAGGTTGCCCTGCGGCTTGTAGAACGCGACCTGCGGCAGCGTGCCCGCGTCGATCGCCTTGATGAACTCGCTGCCGTCGGTGCCGCCGTCGAGCAGGTGCTGCGCGCGGCTCGCACTGCCCGGCGCCTGGTTCGCGTAGTAGTTGAACGGCTGGTGGTGCGGCTGGAAGTTCGGCGCCGTCATGTTCGGGCCGTAGATCACGTTCGCCGTGCCGCTCTGTGCGGCTTGCAGCGCCTGGTTCCACGCGCCGCTGTACCATGCCCACGACACGCCCGCGTTGGTCAGCAGGTCGCCGATGTTCTGTTGCGACTGCGGCGGCAGCGTGGTCGCGGCCGACGGATCGGCGAGGGTCGGGTCGCCGCCCGATGCGGCCTTGTTGCCGCTCGGCTGGTACGGCGGCTGCATCGTGTTGATCGCGTAGAAGTCCGGCGTCAGGTTGCCCGAATTCACGAACTTCGGCACGCCGTCGAGCGCGGACGCCGGCGAGTTGCTCGCGAGCTGCAGCGACTTGCCGTCGGCGGCGACGGCCGAGATCGAGCCGGCGGCCGGGCTCTTGTCCGCGTTCGCGTAGAACGGCGCGCACGCGCAGATCAGGTACTGGTGGTTCAGGAACGAGCCGCCGAACGCGCCCATGAAGAAGTTGTCGGCGAGCGTGAACTGCTGCGCGATCTTCCACAGCGGCAGTTTCGTCGCGTCGGGCGTGTAATGGCCCATCACGAGGCCCCCCGAGTCGGCCCACGCGGCGAACATGTCGTTCTTGCCGCCGTTGATCTGCATCTGGTTCTCGTAGAAGCGGTGATACAGGTCGCGCGTCGTCACGCTCATCGGCGTGTTGAAGCCGTTCGGGTCGTCGATCGCGAACGGCGCGTTCGGCAGGTTCGCCGTCATCGCTTCGGTCACGGCCGGCGTGACGCCCTTCGCGGTCAGGCCGCCCCAGGCCTTCGGCAGCGTCGCGAGCGGCTGGCCGTTGCGGTCCTTCTGCTGCGCGCTTGCTGCAGTCACATTCTGCAGGCCGTTCGCGCCCGGGAAGTTGCCGTACAGGTTGTCGAAGCTGCGGTTTTCCGCGTAGATCACGACGACGTTCTTCACCGTCGACAGACCTTGCTGCTGCACGTCGTCGCCGCCGCAGGCGGTCAGGGCGGCCGCCGCGGCAACGGCGATCGGTGTAAAGCGAATCCAGGCGTGGTTTTTCATCCGTTGTACTCTCTATCTCTCTTGTCGCGTGGGAAACCGGCGCATTCGTGTACCGCCGGTTCGCGAGGGCAACCGTGGCATGTCCGGCTGTAAGCATTTTGAGGGTGCGATTTGACAGCCGGGTGTAGGCGTCCTTTCGATTGCCTGTCGATTGGCCGTCATGTAACGGTCATGCGGCTGACATAAACTCCGGCCGCTCCTGAACCCACTTCCCGACGAATCGATGAAGCCTCGCCAACCGACACCCGGCGCGTTCGCGCGTTCGTGGCTGCACCTGACCGGCGCATTCGCGCTGGCCACCACGCTTGCAACGCTTGCCGGCTGTGACGGACAGCCGGGGGCGGGTGCGCCGCCCGCGCAGTCCGCGCAAGCGGCGAGTGCGCCGGGCGCCGCGAACGTGGTTGCGTCCGCAACGGTTGCCGCCAGCGGCGCGGTGGTCGAGACGAACCGGCCGCAGACGCGGGCACAAGTTTACGAAGGCGTGCGCCGGATGACGGCGCTCGGCAAGCAACTTTTCTTCGACCCGACGCTGTCAGGTTCCGGCAAGCTCGCGTGCGCGTCGTGCCACAGCCCCGATCACGCATTCGGCCCGCCCAATGCGCTGGCCGTGCAGTTCGGCGGCGACGACATGAAGCGCCCCGGTTTTCGCGCGGTGCCGTCGCTGAAGTACCTGCAGGGCGTGCCGCAGTTCACCGAGCATTTCCACGATTCCGACGACGAAGGCGACGAGAGCGTCGATGCGGGCCCGACGGGCGGCCTCACGTGGGACGGCCGGGTCGACACGGGCGCCGAGCAGGCGCGCATTCCGCTCACGTCGCCGTTCGAGATGAACAGCTCGCCCGCGAAGGTGGCGCAGGCCGTGAAGGCCGCGCCGTATGCGGAGGAGTTCCGCGCGGTGTTCGGCGTGAAGGTGCTCGACGACGACGCAGCCACGTTCAAGGCCGTGCTGCGCGCGCTCGAGACGTTCGAGCAGACGCCCGAACTGTTCTCGCCGTACACGAGCAAGTACGACGCGTATCTCGCCGGCCATGCGCAGCTCACGCCGGCCGAATTGCGCGGCCTGCAGTTGTTCAACGACGAGAAGAAGGGCAATTGCGCGAGCTGCCACATCAGCCAGCGCGCGCTCGACGGCACGCCGCCGCAGTTCAGCGATTTCGGGCTGATCGCGATCGCGGTGCCGCGCAATCGCGCGTTGCCCGTCAATCGCGACCCGCGTTTCCACGATCTCGGCGCGTGCGGCCCCGAGCGTACCGACCTGAAGGGCCGCGACGAATTCTGCGGGCTGTTCCGCACGCCGTCGCTGCGCAACGTCGCGCTGCGCAAGACGTTCTTCCACAACGGCGTGTATCACACGCTGGAGGACGTGATGCGCTTCTACGTCGAGCGCGACATCCATCCGGAGAAGTTCTATCCGGTCGTGCACGGCAAGGTGCAGATCTACGACGACCTGCCCAAGCGCTACTGGCCGAACATCAACCGCGAGGCGCCGTTCGATCGCAAGCGCGGCGAGGAGCCGGCGCTGAACGCGGCCGAGATCAAGGATGTGATCGCGTTCCTGGGTACGCTGACCGACGGATATCAGCAAACGGCCGCGCCGGCCGGCCACTAGGGCCAGCGCAAGCCCGTCATTGGCGTGAACAGGCCCTAGCAGGCGGCGCGGACGGCACGCATGCTATCCTCGCTCGCTGACAGGCGCAGTGTGCGTGCCGGTTCGCCGGCATGCACCGCGCCGTTCGATCGAACATCCAAGGAGAACAACATGTCGATGCGTGCATCCCTTTCCGTCGTCACGCGCGTGCTGGCCGGCGCCGCGTGCGCAGCAGCGATGCTGCCCGCCCATGCGCAGAACAACCTGAACTTCCTGAACGACACGCCGCTCAGCTACTTCAGCAAGACCGACCGTGCGTCGCTTTCCAAGGCGGTCGTGCAGGTGCGCGACGAAGGCAAGGACGGCGAGACCACGACGTGGCAGAGCAGCGGCCGCGGCACGCAGATCGATGCGAAGCTCACGCCGACCACGACCGAGACGGACGGCAAGACCTGCCGTGAAATCGCCACCGACATCACCGCGAAGGGCCAGACGATGACGCTCAAGCCCGTCTATTGCAAGAGCGACGCGGGCAAGTGGCAGCTGCAGAAACGCTGAGCACGCGCGTGATGAAGCGGGGCGGCGCGGCGCGCACGGTGTCGTGCGGCGTCGTGATCCTCGATGGGGCCGGTCGCGTGTTCCTCGCCCACGCGACGGATACCACCCACTGGGACATCCCGAAGGGGCAGGGCGAGCCGGGCGAGTCGCCGGCCGATGCGGCGCTGCGTGAACTGCTCGAGGAGACCGGCATCGCATTCGCGCCGGCCCGGTTGCTCGATCTCGGCCGCTTTGCTTACCGGCACGACAAGGACCTGCACCTGTTCGCGGTGAAGGTGGCCGACGGCGAGATCGATCCCGCGCAGTGCACGTGCACGTCGCTGTTTCCGAGCCGTCGCGACGGCTCGATGATTCCCGAGATGGATGCGTATCGCTGGACCGTGCCCGGCGACATCGACGCGTATGCGAGCCGCAGCCTCGCGCGGCTGTTTCGCACGAAGCTGTCGCTGGTGGCGTTGCATCGGCGGTTGACGGGCGGGTGAATGAGCGCGGCTTGCGCTGCGTCATGACGGGGCTTTCGCTTCCTAGCACGCCACAAAAAAACCGGCCTTGGGGCCGGTTTTTTTTTGTTGGTCACGCGACGGCGGCTTGCGAAGCCGCCCGCCGCGCGCGAAGCATGCCGTTACGCCGGCTTGCCCCAGCTGTCACGCAGCCCGACGATCCGGTTGAACACGGGCTGGCCCGGCTTCGAATCGACCCGGTCGGCCACGAAGTAGCCGTGACGCTCGAACTGCAGGCGCGTTTCCGGCGCGATGTCGCCGTTGCCCGGCTCGAGGTACGCCTGCACGATCTTCTTCGAATCGGGGTTCAGCGCCTCGAGGAAGTTCGCGCCGCCCGCGTCCGGATGCGGCTCCTTGAACAGGCGATCGTAGATCCGCACTTCGGCCGGCTGCGCATGCTTCGCGCTGACCCAGTGGATGTTGCCCTTGACCTTGTACGCGTTCGCGCCCTCGGTGCCCGACTTGCTGTCCGGGAAGTAGTTGCAGTGCACGGCCGTCACGTTGCCTTCGGCGTCCTTGTCGAAGCCCGTGCACTCGATCACGTAACCGTAGCGCAGGCGCACCTTGTTGCCCGGGAACAGGCGGAAATAACCCTTCGGCGGGTTCTCGACGAAGTCCTCGCGCTCGATCCACAGCTCGCGCGAGATCGGGAACGTGCGCACGCCGCGATCCGGGTGGTGCGGATGCACGGGTGCCGTGCACGCTTCTTCGAGGTCTTCCGGGTAGTTGTCGATCACGAGCTTCAGCGGATCGAGCACGGCGACCGTGCGCGCGGCCTTGTCGTCGAGGTCGTCGCGCAGCGCGCCTTCGAAGATGCTCATGTCGATCCACGAGTCGATCTTCGTCACGCCGATCCGCTCGCAGAACAGGTGGATGCTCTCCGGCGTGAAGCCGCGGCGGCGCACGCCGACGATCGTCGGCATCCGCGGGTCGTCCCAGCCGTCGACGTGGCCTTCGGTGACGAGCTGCAGCAGCTTGCGCTTGCTGGTGATCGCGTACGTGAGGTTCAGTCGCGAGAATTCGATCTGTTGCGGCAGCGGGCGCGTGAACACGCCGGCTTCCGCGAGTTCGTTCAACACCCAGTCGTACAGCGGCCGGTGATCCTCGAATTCGAGCGTGCACAGCGAATGCGTGATGCCTTCGAGCGCGTCCGAGATGCAGTGCGTGTAGTCGTACATCGGGTACACGCACCATGCGTCGCCGGTGCGGTAGTGGTGCGCGTAGCGGATCCGGTAGATCACCGGGTCGCGCATGTTCATGTTCGGCGAAGCCATGTCGATCTTCGCGCGCAGCACGTGCTCGCCTTCCTTGAACTCGCCGGCCTTCATGCGGCGGAACAGGTCGAGGTTTTCTTCCGGCGTGCGATTGCGGAACGGCGACGGCTTGCCGCCTTCCGTCAGCGAGCCGCGGTTCGCGCGCATTTCATCGGCGCTCTGGCTGTCGACATACGCCTTGCCGCGCTGGATCAGCAACTCGGCGAACTCGTACAGCTTGTCGTAGTAGTCGCTCGCGAAGTACTGGTGGTCGACCGCGTCCTTGCGCCAGTCGAAGCCGAGCCAGCGCACCGCGTCGACGATCGAGTCGACGTACTCGACGCTTTCCTTTTCCGGGTTGGTGTCGTCGAAGCGCAGGTGGCACACGCCGCCGTAGTCGCGCGCGACGCTGAAGTTCAGGCAGATGCTCTTGGCATGGCCGATGTGCAGATAGCCGTTCGGCTCGGGCGGAAAGCGTGTCTCGACGCGGCCGCCCCATTTGCCGGTGCGGTTGTCGTCGTCGATGATGTTGCGGATGAAATTGGAAGCCGCGGGGGCGTCGTTGCGTTCGGTGCTCATGCGGATAGCGTCAGGTTGTGTCGGCGCGTCGTGCCGGTTTAATCCCGTGATTCTACCTGACCGGGGTCCGTCCCGCGCGGCTTGCGGCATGGCGGGGGCGGGTTTCGAGCGATTATCTCGATATTGTGTCGGCTGTAACACGACGTAAATCGGATTGCCCGGGCCGTTTGCTGTTGCCTATGATGGCTCCACCGATTCAATGCCGCCGCCCGGGTTGCGGCGCGGCGGGAGGACACCAAAAATCATGATGAAGAAGACCACGTTTATCGTTCGTACCGCCGTGATCGTCGCGGCCCTGTCGCAACTCGGCGCATGCGCGATGACGCATACGCAACGCAACGCCGGTATCGGCGCGGCCGCGGGCGGCGCGCTCGGCTACCTGGTGACGGGCGGCCCGCTCGGCACGGTTGCCGGCGCCGCGGCGGGCGGTATCGTCGGCGCGAACGTGCGCTGACCGACAGACATGACGCGAGCCGCCTGCAGCGCGGCTCGCCGTCCGGTCGCGACGCCGCGCTCGACGCGTCCCGACCCCACGCACATCCTTCCGGTATCAGACAGGCAGCATCAGGGAGGAACGGGTGTGCGACACTGCGTCGACGCAACATAACGATTTCACGCGTCGACGCACTTTCCATGAGCCGATTTCCCGTTCGATTCCCCGTTCTCGTCCTGCCGGGCTACGCCAATTCGGGCCCGCTCCACTGGCAGAGCCGCTGGGAGCGTGCCGACGCACGTTTCTCGCGCGTCGCGATGCCCGACTGGGACCGGGCGTTCCGCAACGGCTGGTGCCTCGCACTCGATCGTGCGGTCGAGGCCGCGCGCGGGCCGGTGCTGCTTGCCGGCCATAGTCTCGGTACGCTGACCACCGCGTGGTGGGCGACGCGCTATGCGCGCCCGGCCGGGCTCGCGAAAGTGCGCGGCGCGTTGCTGGTCGCGCTGCCTGATCCCGACGGTCCCGCGTTCCCGGCCGATGCGCACGGCTTCGGGCCGGTGCCGTACGAACGGCTGCCGTTTCCGACCTGCGTCGTTGCCAGCAGCGACGATCCTTATGGCTCGCTCGCGTTCGCCCGCACCTGTGCGAACGCATGGGGCAGTGCGTTCCACGATATCGGCCCGCGCGGCCACATCAACGCGGACAGCGGGCTCGGCGACTGGCCCGAGGCGCGCGCCTGGCTCGACGCGCTCGCCCACCGCGATTGACGACGCGGGCGGTGGTGGAGGCCGCTGCCGCGCGCCTGCCCGCACCCGCGCCGGCCACCGCGATTGACGAGGCGGGGCAGTGGTTGAGGCCGCTGCCGCGCGCCCGCCCGCACCCGCCACCGCGTTCAGATCGCCTGTTTCGCCCGCAGCGCGGCGATCTTCGCGTCGTCGTAGCCGAGCATGTCGCGCAGCACGTCGTCGGTCTGCGCGCCGAGCAGCGGCGGGGCCGTGCGTGCGTCGGGCGGCGTCGCGCTCATCCGGATCGGGTTGCGCACGAGCTTCGCGTCCGCGCCGCACGGGTGCGGGAGCGACACCTGCATCCCGCGCGCGACGACCTGCTCGTTGTCGAATACCTCGTCGAGATCGTTGATCGGCCCGCACGGCACGCCGGCCGCTTCGAGCGCACCGATCCAGTCGGCCTTGTCGCGCGTCTTCACCATCTCCGCGAGGATCGGCACCAGCGTGTCGCGATGGCGCACGCGCGACGGGTTCGTCGCGAAACGCTCGTCGTCCGCCAGCTCGGGCCGGCCGCCGGCCTCGACGAACTTGCGGAACTGGCCGTCGTTGCCGACCGCGACGATGATCCACCCGTCGCGCGTCTGGAACGTCTGGTACGGCACGATGTTCGGATGCGCGTTGCCCCAGCGCACCGGCGGCTTGCCGCTCGCGAGGAAGTTGGTGTTCATGTTCGCGAGCAGCGCGACCTGCACGTCGAGCAGCGCCATGTCGATGTACTGGCCTTCGCCCGTCCGGTCACGGTGTGCGAGCGCGGCGAGCACCGCGATCGTCGAGTAGAGGCCGGTCGCGAGGTCGGCGATCGCGACGCCTGCCTTCTGCGGGCCGCCGCCCGGCTCGCCGTCGCGCTCGCCGGTGATGCTCATGAAGCCGCCGATCCCCTGGATGATGAAGTCGTAGCCCGCGCGGTGCGCGTACGGGCCCGTCTGGCCGAAGCCCGTGACCGAGCAGTAGACGAGATCGGGCTTCACCGCGCGCAGCGAATCGTAATCGAGCCCGTATTTCTTCAACTGGCCGACCTTGTAGTTCTCGAGCACGACGTCGCTCTGCGCGGCGAGCTCGCGCACGATCTGCTGGCCTTCGGGCGTCGCGATGTCGACCGTCACCGAGCGCTTGTTGCGGTTCGCCGCGAGGTAGTACGCGGCCTCGGCGGTATCCGCGCCGTCCGCGTCCTTCAGGTACGGCGGCCCCCAGTGGCGCGTGTCGTCGCCGGCGCCCGGGCGCTCGACCTTGATCACGTCCGCGCCGAAATCGGCAAGCGTCTGCGCGCACCACGGGCCCGCGAGCACGCGGGTGAGGTCCAGCACGCGGATATGGCTCAGGGCACCCATCGTCGAATCGTCTCCTTTCATGGCTGGCCTTGTCGGGCACGGCCGGTTGGCATGCCGAGCATCTTAAGGCGAATCGGCCCGGCGGGTGGCCCAGCCGGGCCGGCCGGATGGCCGAGCCGCTTTCCGGCGCTTTGCCCGGAAGCCGGCCCCGATCCCGTATAATCGACCGTTTCCGAATCCATGCCGCCGCGCGCTCCGTCAAGGGCGCCGGCGTTTGAAGCCGTCTTTGCCAGACTGTCCCCGCACGCCATGAAAGCTGCCGAAATCCGCGAGAAATTCCTCAAATTCTTCGAATCGAAGGGCCACACGATCGTCCGCTCGTCGAGCCTCGTGCCCGGTAACGACCCCACGCTGATGTTCACGAACTCGGGCATGGTCCAGTTCAAGGACGTCTTCCTCGGTACGGACCCGCGTCCGTACTCGCGCGCCACGACGGCGCAGCGCAGCGTGCGCGCGGGCGGCAAGCACAACGACCTCGAGAACGTCGGCTACACGGCGCGCCACCACACGTTCTTCGAGATGCTCGGCAACTTCTCGTTCGGCGACTACTTCAAGCACGACGCGATCAAGTTCGCGTGGGAGCTGCTGACCACGGTCTACCAGCTGCCGAAGGACAAGCTGTGGGTCACCGTGTACCAGGAAGACGACGAGGCATACGACATCTGGGCGAACGAAGTCGGCGTGCCGACCGAGCGCATCATCCGCATCGGCGACAACAAGGGCGCGCGCTACGCGTCGGACAACTTCTGGACGATGGGCGACACCGGCCCGTGCGGCCCGTGTACCGAAATCTTCTACGACCACGGCCCGGACGTGTGGGGCGGCCCGCCGGGGTCGCCCGAGGAAGACGGCGATCGCTACATCGAGATCTGGAACCTCGTGTTCATGCAGTTCAACCGCGACGCGCAGGGCAACATGACGCGCCTGCCGAAGCAGTCGGTCGACACCGGCATGGGCCTCGAGCGTCTCGCCGCGGTGCTGCAGCACGTGCACAGCAACTACGAGATCGACCTGTTCCAGAACCTGATCAAGGCCGCCGCGCGCGTGACCGAGATCAGCGACCTCACGAACAACTCGCTGAAGGTGATCGCCGATCACATCCGCGCATGCTCGTTCCTGATCGTCGACGGCGTGATTCCCGGCAACGAAGGCCGCGGCTACGTGCTGCGCCGGATCGTGCGCCGCGCGATCCGCCACGGCTACAAGCTCGGCCGCAAGGGTTCGTTCTTCCACAAGCTGGTGGCCGACCTCGTCGCCGAGATGGGCGTTGCGTATCCGGAGTTGAAGGAAGCCGAACAGCGCGTGACCGACGTGCTGCGCCAGGAAGAGGAGCGCTTCTTCGAGACGATCGAACACGGCATGTCGATCCTCGAGGCCGCGCTGGCCGACGTCGAAGCGAAGGGCGGCAAGGTGCTCGACGGAGAGCTCGCGTTCAAGCTGCACGATACGTACGGCTTCCCGCTGGATCTGACGGCCGACGTGTGCCGCGAGCGCGGGATGACGGTCGACGAGCCGGCATTCGACGACGCGATGGCGCGCCAGCGCGAGCAGGCGCGCGCGGCCGGCAAGTTCAAGGCCGCGCAGGGCCTCGAATACACGGGCGCCAAGACCACGTTCCACGGCTATGAGGAAATCGCGTTCGACGACGCGAAGGTCGTCGCGTTGTACGTCGACGGTTCGTCCGTCAACGAAGTGAAGACCGGCCAGGACGCGGTGGTCGTGCTCGACCACACGCCGTTCTACGCGGAATCGGGCGGCCAGGTCGGCGACCAGGGCGTGCTCGCGAACGCCGCGACGCGCTTCGCGGTGGCCGACACGCTGAAGGTGCAGGCCGACGTGATCGGCCACCACGGCACGCTGGAGCAGGGCACGCTGAAGGTCGGCGACGTGCTGCGCGCGGAAATCGATGCGCATCGCCGTGCACGCACGCAGCGCAACCACTCGGCCACCCACCTGATGCACAAGGCGCTGCGCGAAGTGCTCGGCGCGCACGTGCAGCAGAAGGGTTCGCTGGTCGACGCGGAAAAGACCCGTTTCGACTTCGCGCACAACGCGCCGATGACCGACGACGAAATCCGTCGCGTCGAGCAGATCGTCAACGACGAAATCCTCGCGAACGCGCCGGGCATCGTGCGCGTGATGCCGTACGACGAAGCAGTGAAGGGCGGCGCGATGGCGCTGTTCGGCGAGAAGTACGGCGATGAAGTGCGCGTGCTCGACCTCGGCTTCTCGCGCGAACTGTGCGGCGGCACGCACGTGCATCGCACCGGCGACATCGGCTTCTTCAAGATCGTCGTCGAAGGCGGCGTCGCGGCCGGCATCCGCCGTGTCGAGGCGATCACCGGCGACAACGCGGTGCGCTACGTGCAGGAACTCGACGCCCGCGTGAACGAAGCCGCGGCCGCGCTGAAGGCGCAGCCGTCGGAACTCACGCAGCGTATCGCGCAGGTGCAGGACCAGGTGAAGTCGCTCGAGAAGGAACTGGGCGCGCTGAAGTCGAAGCTCGCATCGAGCCAGGGCGACGAGCTCGCGCAGCAGGCCGTCGAAATCGGCGGCGTGTACGTGCTGGCCGCGACGCTCGACGGCGCCGACGCGAAGACGTTGCGCGAAACGGTCGACAAGCTGAAGGACAAGCTGAAGAGCGCGGCGATCGTGCTGGCGGCCGTCGAAGGCGGCAAAGTCAGCCTGATCGCGGGCGTCACGCCTGACGCGAGCAAGAAGGTCAAGGCCGGCGAACTCGTGAACTTCGTCGCGCAGCAGGTCGGCGGCAAGGGCGGCGGCCGTCCGGACATGGCGCAGGCAGGCGGCACCGAGCCGGCGAACCTGCCGGGTGCGCTGGCTGGCGTGAAGGGCTGGATCGAAGCGCGGCTCTGATCGTCCCGACCGAGGCGATGCCGTCTCGTTGCGGCATCGCGTGAAATGAAAAAGACCCGATCGGCATGCGCCGGTCGGGTCTTTTTGTTGGTACGCCGTGACACCGTGTGCCGGCCGCCTGACGATTCAGGCCGGCGCGGCGACCGGCGGCTTCGCTGTACCGTCCGGCTGTCGTGCGGCCTCGGTGAGCATGTCGCGCAACGCGGCCAATGCGGCCGATGCATAACCCTGCCGCCACGCGAGCAGCGTTTCGATGCCTTCCAGTGCGGGGATCACGTGCGCGGTGATGTTGCCGGTCTCGGGCTGCAGGTCGAGCACCGAACGCGGCGCGACCGCGATGCCCGCACCTGCCGCGACGCACGCGACGATCGCATGATACGACCCGAGTTCGAGCACGCGCGCCGGCTTGACGCCGTGCGCCGCGTACCACTGTTCGACGTACTTGCGATACGTGCAGCCGCGCTCGAACGCGATCAGCGTCGGCAGGATCACGTCGCGCGGCGTGCGCACCGGCGGGTGGCCGCGTGGCGTGAGCAGCGCCAGGTCCTCGCGGAAGATCGGCACCGTCTCGAACGTGTCGGGCAGCGTGTCCGGCGCGGGCGGGCGCGCGAACAGCGCGGCGTCGATCTCGAAGTCGCGCACGCGGTCGATCAGGCAGCCCGTCGTCCCCGTCAGCAGTTCGAGCGACACGTCGGGCCACGCATGGTGATAGCGCGCGAGCACGGTCGGCAGGCGGCTCGCGGCCGTGCTTTCCATCGTGCCGAGCCGCAGCCGCCCGCGCGGCGTGTCCTCGCGTACCGCGTCGCGCGCCTCGTCGGCGAGCGCGAGCAGGCGCTCCGCATACGGCAGCAGCGTGTGCCCGGCCGGCGTCAGTACGAGCCGGCGGCCGTCGCGCACGAACAGCGCCGCGCCGAGTTCCTCCTCGAGCTGCTTGATGCGCGTCGTGACGTTCGACTGCACGCGATTGAGCTTGGCTGCCGCGCGCGTCACGCCGTTCTCGCGCACCACGGCCCGGAAAATCGCCAGCGCCGCCAGATCCATGATTCTCTCCGAGCGATGAATGGATTCTTAATTATTCATTTTTCAAGAACGTTTGGTCAAGCTAGGATGACACCATTCCGATTGCCGATCCGGCCGGCGCGTTGAACGCCGGCCCATACCGCCATGTCCCGCTCCGATGCCCTGACCGCCGCCGCCGGCGCGCCTCCCGCCGATCAAGCCGACCGCCGCGCCCGCACGGCCGCACTGGCCTGCATGGTCGGCCTCGCGGTCGTGCTCGGCGTCGGCCGCTTTGCGTTCACGCCCTTGTTGCCGCTGATGCTCGCGGACGGCTCGATCGGCCTGAAGGCCGGTGGCTGGCTCGCATCGGCGAACTACGCGGGCTATTTCGTCGGCGCGGTCAGTTGCGCGGCGCTGCGTGCGGCGCCCGCGCGCATGGTGCGCTTCGGGCTCGTGGCCACCGTGCTGCTCACCGCCGCGATGGGCGTCGGCCACCTGCTGCCCGTGTGGCTCGCGGTGCGCTTCGTCGCGGGCGTCGTCAGCGCGTGGACGTTCGTGTTCGTGTCGCAATGGGGGCTGCGGCGCCTGGCCGAACTGCATGCGCCGGAGTGGAGCGGGGTGATCTACGCCGGGCCCGGCGTCGGCATCGTGGTGACGGGGCTGATCGGCAGCGCGCTGGCCGGCCGGCACGCGACGGCGGGCTGGCTCGGTTTCGCGGCGCTGTCGGCCGTGCTGTCGGTCGTGATCTGGCGCACGTTTGCAACGGCCCCGGCGCAAGCCGGCGCGCCGGGCGGTGGCACACCGCACGCGGCCGCCGCAACCGCGGCGATGCCGGCCGATACGCGCCGCCATCGCGCGGACGCCGCATGGCTCGTCGTGCTGTACGGCATGCCGGGCTTCGGCTACATCGTCACCGCGACGTTCCTGCCCGTGATCGCGCGCGCCGCGCTGCCGGCCGGTTCGCCGTGGCCCGACCTGTTCTGGCCGATGTTCGGCGCGGCGCTGATCGTCGGCGCGATCACCGCCGCGCGCCTGCCCGGGCACTGGGACAACCGGCTGCTGCTCGCCGCCGGTTGCGCGACGCAGGCGCTCGGCATTGCCGCCGGGATCGTGTGGCCGAACGCGGCCGGCTTCTCGGTCGGCAGTGCGCTGCTCGGCTTGCCGTTCACCGCGATCACGCTGTTTGCGATGCGCGAGGCGCGGCGCTTGCACGGCGAGCGGGCCGCCGGGCTGATGGGCTATGCGACCGCGTCGTACGGGGTCGGGCAGATTCTCGGCCCGCTCGTCGCGGCGCCGCTGGCCGCGCGCTTCGGGTCGTTTTCCCCCGCGCTGTGGGGCGCGGCGGCCGTGCTGCTGCTCGGCGCCGCCGGCTTCGCGGCGACGGCCGCACGAGGGCGCCTGCAACCGTGATATCGGCGGGGCCGGATCGTCTGCGGCACGGGCAAACTCGCTAGAATGAAGCCTTTCCCGCGCCGAGCGGGTGCGCGGGCAGCCGGCAGGCGGCCGTCCGGCGCCTGCCAGATCCCCATCGATGACCACCGCCGATTACCGCTTTTGCCCGCGCTGCGCGAGCCCGCTCGCCGAGCGCGCCGATCTCGACCATGAAGGCGGCCGCATTCGCCAGGCGTGCCCCGACGACAGCTGCGGCTATGTCCACTGGAACAACCCGCTGCCCGTCGTCGCCGCGATCGTCGAGCTCGACGGCAAGATCCTGCTCGCGCGCAACGCGGCCTGGCCCGAAGGCATGTTCGCGCTGATCACCGGCTTCCTCGAGAGCGGCGAGACGCCCGAGGACGGCATCGCGCGCGAGGTGTTCGAGGAAACGGCGCTGAAGGCCGAGCAGGTGTCGCTCGTCGGCGTCTACGAATTCATCCGCAAGAACGAGCTGATCATCGCGTACCACGTGCGTGCATCGGGCACGGTCGCGCTGTCGCCGGAACTGCTCGAATACAAGCTGGTCGATCCGCCGCTGCTGCGCCCGTGGCGCGCCGGCACGGGCGTCGCGCTCGCCGACTGGATGCGTGCGCGCGGCCTCGATTTCGAGTTCGTCGACCGGCCGGGGCAGTGAAGGGCCGGCCCGTCAGCAGGGTTGCATCCGCCGTGCCGCGAGCGATCGCGGCGCGGCGCTCCGCTTCTTGCCGGTGCGCCGTGTTCCGCGGCTGCCGCGCGTCGTCCTCGTCGCTTCCATCGTCCTGACCGTCATCGCCATGTCCGACAAGCCGCAACCGCGTCCGCGCGACGCCTATCGCCACTTCCTGCCGATCACGACCCGCTGGATGGATAACGATGTCTACGGGCACGTGAACAACGTCGTCTACTACAGCTACTTCGACACGGTCGTGAACGAATACCTGATCCGCGCCGGCGCGCTCGATGTCGAGCACGGGCAGACGATCGGCCTCGTGGTCGAGACGCAGTGCAACTACTTTGCGCCGCTCGTGTTTCCGCAATCGGTCGAAGCCGGGCTGCGGGTCGTGAAGCTCGGCACGTCGAGCGTGCGCTACGAGGTCGGGCTGTTCGCGCAGGGCGATGCGGCGCCCGCCGCGCAGGGGCACTTCGTGCACGTGTACGTCGATCGCGGCACGCGCCGGCCGGTGCCGCTGCCCGACGCGCTGCGCGCCGCGCTCGAGCCGCTCGCGGCCTGACTGCGCGGTGCACGCGTTCGCGCTCCAGGCCTTCAGCGGCCTCAGCTACGGCTTGCTGCTGTTCATGCTGTCGGCCGGACTCACGCTGATCTTCAGCGTGCAGGGCGTGCTCAACTTCGCGCACGCGAGCTTCTACATGCTCGGCGCGTATGTCGGCTACAGCATCGCGGCCAGCGCGGGTTTCTGGCCCGCGCTGGTGCTCGCGCCGCTTGCGGTCGGGCTGCTCGGTGCGGGCTGCGAGCGCACGATGTTGCGCCGCGTGCAGGCGCGCGGCCATACGAGCGAGCTGCTGCTGACCTTCGGCCTTGCCTACCTGATCGGCGAGGGCGCGAAACTCGTGTGGGGGCTCGCGCCGCTGCCGGCACCCGTGCCGGCGCTGTTCGATGGCGCGCCCGTGACCGTGTTCGGCCTCGCGCTGCCGCGCTACCGGCTGTTCATGATGGGGATGTCCACGGCGATGCTGGTCGCGCTCGGCGCACTGCTGCGCGTGTCGCGCATCGGGCTCGTCGTGCGCGCGGCGCTGACGCACCGCGCGGCCGTCGAGGCGCTCGGCTATGACGTGCCGCGCGTGATGACGGCGCTGTTCGGCGCGGGCACCGCGCTCGCGGCGCTGGCCGGCGTGATCGGCGCGCCGCTCGCCGTCATCGAACCGGCGCTGGCTGAAACCGTCGGGTCGGTCGTGTTCGCGGTCGTCGTGATCGGCGGGCTCGGCTCGCTCGGCGGCGCGTTCGCGGCGTCGCTCGCGGTCGGCTTCGCGCAGACCTTCGCGGCTGCGAGCGACACGTCGCTGCGCGACCTCACGGAATGGGCCGGCATTGTGCTGCCCGACAGCGTGGCCGCGGTGTCGATCGCGCAGCTGGCGCCGCTGGTGCCGTACCTGCTGCTCGTCGTGGTGCTGGTCGCGCGGCCGCGCGGGCTGTTCGGCGAGCGTGCCGATGCGTAACCGTACGCTCGCCGGCGTCGCGCGCGGGCTCGTGTTCGCCGCATGCGTCGCGCTGCCCGCGTGGCTGTGGCCGCATGGCGCGGTGCTCGGCTATCTCGCGCAGACGGCCGCGCTCGTCGTGCTCGCCCTGTCGTACAACCTGCAGCTCGGCACGACCGGGCTGCTGTCGTTCGGACACGCGGCGTTCGCGGGCGTCGGTGCGTTCGCGGCCGCGCACTGGTTCAACCATTTCGGCGGCCCGCTGCCGCTGTTGCCGCTCGTCGGCGGCGTGGCCGGCGCCGGTTTCGGCTTCGCCGCCGGGCTGCTCGCGACGCGCCGTGCGGGCACCGCGTTCGCGATGATCACGCTCGGGCTCGGCGAATGTGTCGCCGCCGCCGCGTGGAGCGTGCCTGCCTGGTTCGGCGGGATCGGCGGCGTGCCGATCGACCGCGCGAGCGGTACGCCGTTGGGCGGCTGGCATTTCGGCGCACCCGTCCAGGCGTATGCGGTGATCGCGACCTGGTGCCTCGCGTCGGCGTGGGCGATGCACGCGCTGACGCGCACGCCGCTCGCGCGGCTCGCGAATGCGGTGCGCGACAACCCCGTGCGCGTCGCCGCGCTCGGCACCGATCCGCGCCGCGTACGTCTTGCGATGGTCACCTGCGCGTCGTTCTTCGCCGGCGTCGCCGGCACGCTGACGTTGATCGACGTCGAAATCGCGACGCCCGACAGCGTATCGATGGCGCGCTCGGCGACCGTGCTGATCGCCACGGTGATCGGCGGCACCGGTTCGTTCTTCGGGCCGGCGGCCGGGGCGGCGGTGCTGACCGCGCTGAGCGTCGTCGTCGCCGGCGTGTCGCGCGCGTGGGCGCTGTATCTCGGCGTGCTGTTCGTCGTGATCGTCATGGCCGCGCCGCGCGGTATCGCCGGGATCGTGCCAGCGCTCGCGCAGGCCTTGCGGCGCGGCGCGCCGGCGGCCGAACGGTGGCGCATGCTGTGCGCGATCGGCGCGTGCGTGTTCTGGGGCGTCGCGATCGTCTGCGCGGCCGAGCTCGGCTATGCGTGGCGCTTCGCGCAGGACGACGGCGCGGGCTTCGCGTTCGGCGCCTGGCGCATCGACGCCGATACGCCGGCCGGCTGGGCCGTCGCGTGCTCCGCGTTCGGCATCGGCACGCTGCTGTGGGGCTGGCGCGCGCGGCTCGTGCCGGCCGGCAAGCGGGAGGACGGGCGATGAACGGCAACGCGATCGCGCTCCACGGTGTGGTGCAGCGCTTTGGCGCGCAGACGGTGCTCGATGGGGTCGAGCTGAGCATCGCGGCCGGCGAGCGTCATGCGCTGATCGGGCCGAACGGCGCGGGCAAGTCGACGCTGTTCGGCGTGATCGCCGGTGCGGTGCGGCCCACGCGCGGGCGCGTCGTGCTGCACGGCGTCGAGCTGCGCGGGCGCGGCCCGGTCGTGGCGAGCCGGCTCGGCATCGGCCGCAGTTTCCAGCAGACGAGCGCGTTCGCGCGGCTGACCGTGTTCGACAACCTGCGCTGCGCGGCGCTGCATGCGCCGGCCGAGCGGCGGCGCTGGTGGAACCGGCTGCGCGAATCGGCGTCGGTCGATCTCGCGGCCGAGCGCGTGCTGCACGACGTCGGCCTCGATGCGCACCGCGCTACGCCGGCAGCCGAGCTGAGCTACGCGGAACAGCGCGCGCTCGATCTCGGGATCGCACTCGCGAGCGGCGCACGCACGCTGCTGCTCGACGAGCCGACGGCCGGCATGAGCCGCGCGCAGGCGGCGCGGATGATCGCGCTGATTCGTGCGACGACGCAGGGGCGCACGGTACTGCTGATCGAACACGACATGGATACGGTATTCGGCTTCGCCGAACGCATCACGGTGCTCGTGCGCGGCACGGTGGTCGCGACCGGCGCGCCCGATGCGATCCGCGCCGATCCGGCCGTGCGTGCCGCGTATCTCGGGGAGGGTGGCGTATGACGAGCGCGCTGCTCGACATTCGCGACCTGCGCGCGTGGTACGGGATGCAGCCGGTGCTCGACGGCGTCGATCTCGCGCTGGCGCCCGGCGAGACGCTCGCGCTGCTCGGCCGCAACGGCTCGGGGCGCTCGACGTTCGCGAAGGCCGTGATGGGGCTCGTGCGCACGGCCGGCTCGGTGCGCATCGCCGGCGCCGAATGCGTGGGCGCGCGCACGTTCGAGATCGCGCGGCGCGGCGTCGCTTACGTCGCAGAAAGCCGCGACGTGTTTCCGCTGCTGACGGTGCGTGACAACCTGCGGCTCGGGCTGCGCGGCGCCCGCGGTGCGGCCGAACGCGCGGCGCTCGAACACCTGTTCGACCGTTTTCCGCTGCTGGCCGCGCGCGCGGACGTGAAGGCCGGGCGGCTGTCGGGCGGCGAGCAGCAGGTGCTCGCGCTGGTGCGGGCGCTGGCCGCCCGCCCGCGCGTGCTGATCGTCGACGAACCGGCCGAAGGGCTCGCGCCGCTCGCGGTCGATGAGGTTGGCGCGTGCCTTGCTGCATTGCAGGCCGACGGTGTCGCGATCGTGCTGATCGAGCAGCGGCTGCAGTTCGCGCCGCGGCTCGCGCGGCGCGTCGCGGTCATGGGGCGCGGACGGATCGTCTACGACGGCGCACTCGAAGGCCTGGGCGGCGAGGTCGCGAACGCATGGTTGAGCGCCGGCTGACCGTGTCGCTCCGATTGTTCGGCTGGCTCCGCCAGACAATTCGCGTCGAGCCGCTTTATCGCCGCCGCGCGGCACCTTAAATTGCCAGTCATGCCGGTGCGCAACGACGCAACACGTGGCAACCGGCGCCATCCATCAAGCGTCTTCTGACTGAGGAATGAAATCATGAGCAAGCTGGCAAACAAGGTGGCGATCGTCACGGGCGGATCGAAGGGCATCGGCGCGGCGATCGCGAAGGCACTGGCCGCGGAAGGCGCGTCGGTGGTCGTCAACTACGCGAGCAGCAAGGCGGGCGCCGACGCGGTGGTGAGCGCGATCGTCGAAGCCGGCGGCCGTGCGGTCGCGGTCGGCGGCGACGTGTCGAAGGCGGCGGATGCGCAGCGCATCGTCGATACGGCGATCGACACGTATGGCCGTCTCGACGTGCTCGTCAACAATTCCGGCGTGTACGAATTCGCGCCGATCGAAGCGATCACCGAGGAACACTACCGCCGGCAGTTCGACACGAACGTGTTCGGCGTGCTGCTCGTGACGCAGGCGGCCGTCAAGCATCTCGGCGAAGGCGCGAGCATCATCAACATCAGCTCGGTGGTGACCAGCATCACGCCGCCCGCGAGCGCCGTGTACAGCGGCACCAAGGGCGCGGTCGACGCGATCACCGGCGTGCTCGCGCTCGAACTCGGCCCGCGCAAGATCCGCGTGAACGCGATCAACCCGGGCATGATCGTGACCGAAGGCACGCACAGCTCGGGCATCATCGGCTCCGATCTCGACAAGCAGGTGCGCAGCCAGACGCCGCTCGGCCGCCTCGGCGAGCCGGACGACATCGCGTCGGTCGCCGTGTTCCTCGCGTCGGACGATGCGCGCTGGATGACCGGCGAGCATCTCGTCGTGAGCGGCGGGTTGAACTGACCGGATTTCGCCGCCCCGGCAGCAGGGGCGGCGAAATCCGGCGCACGCCGCGGCCGCACCGCGATGCCGAGGCGTTCAACGGGTTCCTGAGCATCGGCTTCTTCGGCTTCAGCCAATGGCTGCCGACGCTGCTCGCCGCTCAGGGCGCAGCGGCTGCTACGCGCTCATCGCAAGTGCGTGCGCGCCGACGTGCCACCGCAAACACTCGACGACGAGCGCATGATCGCGCGCGTCGTTGAGCCCCGCGATCGTCATCGCGCCGACGATGCCGGTTCCGGCGAGCCGCAACGGCACGCCGCCGCCGTCGAGCGCATAGTCGTCGTCCGACAGCCCCTGCGAGTGCAGCGACCAGCCGGCGCGGCGAAAGCGCTCGCCGACCGCGAGCGAACTCAGGCCGAAGCGCAATACCGTGTTCTGCCGCCGGCGGATCGCGTCGCTGTCGCCGGCGTCGCTGCCGTCGAGCGCGCAGTAGAACAGCGGCGCCTGCTCGCCGACGATGCTCACCGCGATCGGCAGCCCGCGGCGCGCGGCAAGGTTGACCGCAATTTCACCGATCCGGCGCGCGATGGCCGCATCGAAGCGCGGCAGCGCCGGGTTCGACGCGTCGTCGTCGAAGGGATGGGGTTCGAGGCGAAAGCGGGTTGTCACCATGGCGGCTCCGTGGCGTCGCCGGCTCTGGGTGCGCGTGCCGGGCGTCGCATCGTCACGGGCCGCGCGCGGGCCCGTCATTCCATCAGCGCTGCGGTGCGTCGAGCATCCACTCGTGCGCGGGATCGTTCTTGAACGCCCACGCGCGGCTCGGCCCGGCCATCACGTTCAGGTAGTACAGGTTGTAGCCGTGCGGCGCGACGACCGGATGGTAGCCGCGCGGCACCATCACGACGTCGTGGTCTTCCACCGCGCACGCTTCGTCGAGGCTGCGGTCGTCCGTGTACACCCGCTGGAAGGCGAAACCCTGCGGCGGATCGATCCGGTGGTAATAGGTTTCCTCGAGCGAGGTTTCGTCGGGCGCCGCGTCGCGGTCGTGCTTGTGCGGCGGATAGCTGCTCGAATGGCTGGCCGGCGTGACGACCTCGACCACGAGCAGCCGGTCGGCCGCCGGGTTGTCGCCCATCAGGATGTCGCACACGTAGCGCGTGTTGGTGCCTTGCCCGCGCACCGAGCGGCGCATCCGTTCGCCGTCGAGGCGCTGCACCGGCTTGTCGCCGCTCGCGTACGGCGCGGTGCACAACGCGACTTCCGCATCGCGCGTCGCGACCAGCGTGACCGTCTTGCCGCCCGGCACGTACAGCGCGTCCGGCGACACGTCCTCGAATACGCTGTCGCGCTTGCCGAGCGCGTCGTAGGTCGTGCCGTCGACCTCCGCGCGCACCGTGCCGGTGAGCACGACGACGCACAGCTCGCGCGCGCCGGTGTCGAGCGTCTCGGTGTCGCCGGCCTTCAATCGCAGCGCACGAAAACCGACGTGCTTCCAGCCGGCCGACTCGGGCGTGACGTTGCAGATCTCGCGCTCGGCAGAGGCTTTGACCAGCAGGGGGGAAATCGTCATGGGGTGGGGCTCCGCAATAGGGTAGGGCTCACGCGCTCAACCGGTCGACGATCGCGCGCAGCGATTCGTAGCCCTTCTTCGCATACGCATAGCTCGGCGCGACGGCCGGATCCTGCTCGGCCTCGACGACGAGCCAGCCTTCGTAGCCGGCGTCCTTCAGCGTGCGCAGCGTCGCCTCGTAGTCGAGCGCGCCGTCGCCCGGTACCGTGAAGGTGCCGTTGATCACGCCGTTCAGGAAGCTCCAGCCGTCGTTGCGCGCCTGCGTGACGACCTGCGGCCGCACGTCCTTGCAATGCACGTGAACGACGCGCGACACATGTTTCTTCAGCAGCGTCACCGGGTCGGCCGCGCCGCCGAAATACGCGTGGCCGGTATCGAACAGCAGGAACACCTTGGCCGGGTCGGTCAGCGCCATCAGCCGGTCGACGTCGTCGGGCGACTCGACGTACGCGCCCATGTGGTGATGGTAGGCCAGCTTGATGCCGTACGCGTCGAGCAGGTGCGCGCCGAACGCGTCGAGGCGTGCCGCGTAGCGCCGCCAGGCTTCGTCGTCGACGAAGCGCGGCCGCTTCGCGACCGGCGTGTCGATGTTGCCCTGGATCGTGCCCGCGCATTCGCCGTAGACCACCACCTTCACGTCGTTGTACTGCAGCTTCGTCATGTGCGCGCGGCAGCGCTCGATTTCCGCGGCGACCGCCTCCGCGTCGCTCATGCCCGGTTCGACCTCGGCGAGGAAACCCGAATACCAGCCGGACACGCACACGAGGCCGAACTCGGCGAGCTTCGCCTTCAGCTCGGGGCCCGTCTTCGGAAACTTGTTGCCGAGCTCGAAGCCCGCGTAGCCGATTTCGGCGCCTTCCTTCAGCGCCGTTTCGAGCGGCGTCTCGCCGCCGAGCGACGGCAGGTCGTCGTTCATCCACGACAGGGGATTGATACCGATGCGGACGTTCCAGCTCATGACGTGCTTCCTTGGTTCGAATGGGTTTTTCGCGGGGAGGGTTCGTGGGCAGTGCGCGCGATCAGCGCCGCTGCCGGGTCTTCGCATCGAGATACGCGCGGTGCGCCGTCTCGACGCCGGCGCGTTCGGACACCTGCGGCACCGCGACTTCCCACCATGCGCCGCCGTCGTCGGTCGTGCGCCGGTGCGTGGTGTCGATCACGAGCACCTGGCTCTTCTTCGCCGCGCGGGCGCGCTTCATCTCGCTGCGCAGCTCGCCGATGTCGCGCACGTGCACGGCTTCGGCGCCCATCGCGCGCGCATGCATCGCGAAATCGATCGTCGAGCGCTCGCCGCCTTCCGGCACGCAGTCGTCGAGCATGTTGTTGAAGCTCGCGCCGCCGCAATTCAGCTGCAGCCGCTCGATGCAGCCGTAGCCGCGGTTGTCGAGGATCACGACGATCAGCTTGCGGCCGAGCATCACCGACGTCGCGAGTTCCGCGTTGAGCATCATGTACGAGCCGTCGCCGACGATCACGATCACTTCGCGCTCGGGCCGCGCGAGCTTCGCGCCGAGGCCGCCCGCGACCTCGTAGCCCATGCACGAGTACGCGTAGTCCATGTGGTAGTTGCCCGGCACGCCGCTGCGCCACAGCTTGTGCAGCTCGGCAGGCAGCGTGCCGGCGGCGCACACGACGAGGTCGTCGCGCGCGCTGTCGCGGCCGGCGTCGGCCGCGGAGTCGCGCACCGCGCCGATCACTTCCGCGTCATACGGGAGCGTGTCTGTCGGCACACGCGTCGTCAGCGCGGTCACGCGCGCCTGCCATGCGGCGGCCTGGTCGCGGTTGCTTGCGGTCCAGGCCGGATCGGCGCGCCAGCCGGCCAGTGCGGCCGACAGCTGGCCGAGGCCCGTGCGCGCATCGGCCACCAGTTGATGGCCGCGTTTCTTGCCCGCGTCGAACGGCTGCACGTTCAGGCTCAAGAGCGTCGCATTGCCGTAGAGCGCGTGCGAGCCGGTCGTGAAGTCCTGCAGCCGCGTGCCGACCGCGAACACCACGTCGGCCTGCGCGGCCGCGCGGTTCGCGGCGGGCGAGCCCGTCACGCCGATCGAGCCGAGATTCAGCGGATGGTCCCACGCGAGGCTGCCCTTGCCGGCCTGCGATTCGGCGACCGGCACGCCATGCGTATCGGCGAACGCGCGCAACGCATCCCATGCCTGGCTGTACAGCACGCCGCCGCCCGCGACGATCAGCGGCTTGTTCGCGGCCTTCAGCACGTCGAGCGCATCGGCGAGCTCGAGCGCGTCGGCCGGCGGCCGGCGCATCCGGATCACCGGCGGCGCGAAGAAATCCTCGGGCCAGTCGTACGCGAAGGTCTGCACGTCCTGCGGCAGTGCGAGGCACACCGGGCCGCACTGCGCGGGGTCGGTCATCACCTGGATTGCGCGCGGCAGCGCGACGAGCAACTGCTCGGGCGACGTGATCCGGTCGAAGTAGCGCGTCACCGGCCGGAAGCAGTCGTTTGCGCTGACGTCGCCCTGTTCGAAATCCTCGACCTGCTGCAGCACGGGGTCGGGCAGTCGCGACACGAACACGTCGCCGGGCAGCAGCAGCAGCGGCAGCCGGCCGACGTGCGCGAGCGCGGCCGACGTCAGCATGTTGGTCGCGCCGGGGCCGATGCTCGACGTCGCGGCCATCATCCGCTGGCGGAAATGCGCTTTCGCGAACGCGACGGCCGCATTGGCCATCCCTTGCTCGTTGTGGGCGCGGAAGGTCGGCAGGCGGTCGCGTTCCGCGTGCAGCGCCTCGCCGAGCCCGGCCACGTTGCCATGGCCGAAGATCGCGAACACGCCGCCGCAGTACGGCAGGATCTCGGTGCGGCCGTCGGGCTGGACGACTTCGGCGCGCAGGGCGGCCAGGTAGCGCACGAGCGCCTGGCTGACGGTCAGTCTTACGGTAGAGGTCATGTCGGTCGGTGAAGAGGGATCGGGTGGATCGTCGCGGGTGTCGCGTCAGGCCGCGGCGGCGCGGGCGGCCGCGGCGCGGCGGCCGAGCCACGCGTCGACCAGCTGCGCGAAGTTGCCGGCGACTTCGTCGATCAGCGCCTGGTCGTCGATCCGGCCGGCGAACCAGTTCAGCGATGCATCGGCCCACAGCGTGCGCCCGACCATGAAGCCCTTGACGATCGGGTTGGTCGCCGAGCGGAAGCTGTCGACGAGGTATTGCAACGGCTGGTTCAGCCCGAGGATCACCGCGCCGCGGCAATGCGGGTCGCGCTCGGCGATCAGCGCGGCGAGCCGCGCCCAGCCGTCGGCGCTCAGCGGCGTGAGCTTCCACCATTCCGGCATCACGCCGAGGTTGTAGAAGCGCGCGATCGTGCGCAGCACCGCGTCGTCCTCGGTGCCGGCCGGCGTGACCGCGCGCGGCGGAATCATTTCCAGCAGGAGTTCGTTGCCGCTCTCGCGCGTGGCTTCCCACAGTTCCAGCACGCGCTGCTCCTGTTCGACGCGCAGGTCGACCGGGTCGTCCGGGTGATAGTGAACCAGGCACTTCACGACCTGTTCGGTCGGCCAGTGCGTGAGCGACGAGCCGATCGAGCGCGTTGCGTCGAAACGCAGCGGCCGGGAGCCCGGCAACTCGACCGGGCGGCCGACCCACCAGCCGCGTCCGGTGGCCGACGCAAGCGCGTCGCTGCCATAGCCGCCGCCGTCGATCAGCACGCCGACATGGCCTTCGATATGACGATCGCGCTCGACCTGCTCGACCGCGCGCACGAGCAGGCGCTTCAGCGTCTTGATCCGCGCTTCGTCCGCGCCGGCCTGCACCGCGAGTTCGTAGAACTGGCTGCGATGGTCGAACGCCATCACGCACAGGTCGTCCCATTCGCGGCGCGGCACCGTCACGCGATGCAGGTGCGCGAGCGCGTGGTCGGCGTCGACCACCGGATTGCGGCTGCCGTCGAACCAGTGCGCGAGCTCGGCCGGCGTCGGCATCGCCGCGGAGCACGCATGGCGCGACACGACGATCGCGCCGCACGCGTTCGCGATGCGCGTCGATTCGGCCCAGTCGCGGCCGCGCAGCAGCCCCGACAGCAGGCCCGACAGGAACGCGTCGCCCGCGCCGAGCACGTTGAGCACCTCGACGCGTTCGCCGAGGAAAGTCGGCGCATCGTCGATGCGGGCGGGAATGTCGCCCTCGATCACGCAGCAGCCGAGCGCGCCGCGCTTGACGACCAGCGTCGCATTCGTGATCTTGCGCACCGCCTGCAACGAGCCGATCACGTCGTGCGGCACGCCGCCCGCGATCAGGAATTCCTCCTCGGTGCCGACCAGCAGGTCGAATTCGCCGAGCACCTGCTGCAGTTGCCGCGTCACCTGCGCGTCCGGCACGTAGCGGTTCTCGCCCGCACCGCGTGCGGTCAGCCCCCACAGCACGGGCCGGTAGTCGATGTCGAGAATCCGCACGACGCCGTGGCGACGCGCATAACCGAGCGCGGTCAGCGACGCCTCGCGCGTGCCCGGCGTCGACAGATGCGTGCCGGTGATCGCGAGCGCGCGGCAGCCGGCGATGAAGTCCTCGCTGATCTCGTCGGCGCGCACCGCCATGTCCGCGCAGTTCTCGCGCATGAACAGCAGCGGGAACGTGTCGCGATCCTTCAGCCCGAGCAGCACCAGCGCGGTGAGGCGCTCGCGGTCGGTCTGCAGCTGGCTCGTGTCGCAGCCCTCGCGCTCGAGCGTCTCGCGCAGGAAGCGGCCCATCTGCTCGTCGCCGACCCGCGAGATCATCGCGGTCTTCAGCCCCAGACGGGCCACGCCGAACGCGACGTTGCCGGACGAGCCGCCCAGATACATCTGGAAGCTGCGCGCGTCCTCCAGGCGGCTGCCGTACTGCTGCGCATAGAGATCCACGGCCACGCGGCCGAGGCAGGCGAGATCGATGGGGCGGTCACTCGGAAAGTTCAGCAGGCTCATATCACGTGTCACGCTCGCAGCCGGCGGTCGGCGATGCCGGCGGATTAGGGGACCGATCTTCCGGCGACGATCCGCACCGTGTACTGCACGACGCGGGACTGCCTGCCGCAAGGAATCGGGCTACGGAACGGAGTCTAGACTTTTTGGAAATCCAGTTCCCTAGGTGAAATCACGTAGAAATAAATTTCCAAATTTTCGAGGAAGTGATCTACAGTTTCATCCGGATGCTTCAGTCCCGATCGGACCAGATCGGACTCGGCCCGGCGGCGCGCAACGCGCCGTCTTCCGCCCCCGGAGATGAGGAGACAGATTGATCATGAAGACCAAGCTGATGGCCGTCGCGGCCGCCGCGATCCTGGCTGCGCCGCTCGCGCATGCCGAGAAGATCGGCGTGACGATGGCGTCGTTCGACGACACGTTCCTGACCATCCTGCGCAACAGCATCGCCGATTCGGCGAAGAAGGACGGCGCGACGGTGCAGATCGAGGACGGCGGCAACGACGTCGGCAAGCAGTTGAGCCAGGTCCAGAACATGATCGCGCAGAAGGTCGACGCGATCATCGTGAACGCGGTCGATACCGACGCGACGCCGAAGATCACCAAGATGGTGACGGCCGCGAAGATCCCGCTCGTGTACGTGAACCGCAAGCCGGTCGATTTCGACAAGCTGCCGGCCGGCGTCGCGGTCGTCGCGTCCGACGAGAAGCAGTCGGGCACGCTGCAGGCGCGCCAGGTGTGCAAGCTGCTCGGCGGCAAGGGCGACCTCCTCGTGCTGATGGGCGAGCTGTCCAACGAATCGGCGCGCGCCCGCACGAAAGACATCGAGGACGTGATCGCGACGAAGGATTGCGCGGGCATGAAGATCGTCGACAAGCGCGAAGGCAAGTGGAGCCGCACGCAGGGCCAGGACATCACGATGAACTGGCTGAGCTCCGGCACGAAGTACGACGCGATCATCTCCAACAACGACGAGATGGCGATCGGCGCGATCAACGCGCTGAAGGCCGCGCGCAAGTGGACGCCGAAGACGATCGTCGCCGGCATCGATGCGACGCCGGACGGCCTCGCGTCGATGAAGAGCGGCGAGCTGAAGGTGTCGGTGTACCAGAACGCGGCCGGGCAGGGGCAGCAGGCCGTCGCGGCCGCGCTCAAGCTCGCGAAGAAGCAGCCCGTCGACCGTTACGTGAACGTGCCGTTCGAGCTCGTGACGCCCGAGAACATGAACCAGTACGCGAAGCACTGACCGGTGATCCGTTGAACTGCGCGGGCCCGGCATGGCCGGGTTCGCGCGCGACTTGTCGAGGAACGTCCATGTTTACAGCCAGAGTCGCGCGCCCGATGGCCGGCGACGATGCGCCGGCCGCTTCGTCGGGCTTGTCCGGCTCGACCGGTTCGACCGGTTCGTCGGCCCCGCCGGCTTCTTCCGCGGCCGACTGCGTGCTCGAAGTGCGCGGCGTCGGCAAGGCTTTTCCCGGCGTCGTTGCGCTCGACGGCGTGCAGTTCCGCGTGCGTCGCGGCACCGTCCATGCGCTGATGGGCGAAAACGGCGCGGGCAAGTCGACGCTGATGAAGATCATCGCCGGCGTCTACACGCCCGACCAGGGCGAGATCCTGATCAACGGCGAGCCCGTCGTGCTGAACGGCCCGCTCGATGCGCTCGACCGCGGCATCGCGATGATTCACCAGGAACTCAACCTGATGCCGTACATGACGGTCGCGGAGAACATCTGGATCCGTCGCGAACCGAAGAACCGCGTCGGCCTGATCGATCACGCCGCGCTGCGCCGCCAGACGGCCGAGCTGTTCGAACGGCTGTCGATCGACATCGATCCGGAAACCGACGTGCGCACGCTGACGGTCGCGAGCCGCCAGATGGTCGAGATCGCGAAGGCCGTATCGTTCGACTCCGACGTGCTGATCATGGACGAGCCGACCTCCGCGCTGACCGACAAGGAAGTCACGCATCTGTTCCGGATCATTCGCCAGCTGCGCGAGCAGGGCAAGGGCATCGTCTACATCACGCACAAGATGAACGAGCTGTTCGAGATCGCCGACGAGTTCTCGGTGTTCCGCGACGGCAAGTACATCGGCACGCATGCATCGAGCGACGTCACGCGCGACGACATCATCCGCATGATGGTCGGACGCGAGATCACGCAGATGTTCCCGAAGGAGACGGTGCCGATCGGCGACGTCGTGCTGTCGGTGAAGAACCTCGGCGTCGAAGGCGTGTTCCGCGACGTGAGTTTCGAGCTGCGCGCGGGCGAGATCCTCGGCGTGGCCGGCCTCGTCGGCTCGGGGCGCTCGAACGTCGCGGAGGCGCTGTTCGGCGTCGTGCCGGCCACGTCGGGCGAGATCCGGATCGACGGCAAGCCGGTGCGCATCGCGACGCCCGCGCAGGCGATGAAGCACGGGATGGCCTTCCTCACCGAAGACCGCAAGGACACCGGCTGCTTCCTGAATCTCGACCTGCTCGCGAACATGGAAGCCGCGGTGCTCAGCCACCGCTACGTGAAGTTCAATTTCGTGCAGCAGGCGCAATTGAAGCGCGACTGCGAGGAAATGAGCCGGATGCTGCGCGTGAAGTCGCCCGGGCTGCACGAGGAAATCCAGAACCTGTCGGGCGGCAACCAGCAGAAGGTGCTGATCGGCCGGTGGCTGCTCACGCAGCCGCGCATCCTGATCCTCGACGAACCGACGCGCGGCATCGACGTCGGCGCGAAGGCCGAGATTCACCGGCTCGTCAGCGCGCTTGCCGGCAAGGGCGTCGCGGTGCTGATGATCTCGTCGGAGATGCCGGAGGTGCTGGGAATGAGCGATCGCGTGATGGTGATGCATGAAGGGCGCATGACCGGCATCGTCGATCGCAAGGACGCCGACCAGGTCCGCATCATGGATCTCGCGTCGCGCTGAGCCGAAACAAGATTGGAGACATAGCAATGGGCAACCTGAACCCGGTCGCGGATGCGCAGACCATGACCGTCAAGGCGCGGCACACGAAGTGGCCGCCCGAGCTGAGCATCTTCCTGGTGCTCGTCGGCATCAGCCTGTTCTTCGAGATCGTCGGCTGGATCGTCGTCGGCCAGAGCTTCCTGTTCAACGCCGAGCGGCTCGAGATCATCGTGCTGCAGATGGCCGTGATCGGCATTATCGCGGTCGGCGTGAACCTCGTGATCATCACCAGCGGGATCGACCTGTCGTCGGGCTCGGTCGTCGCCGCCGCGGCGGTCGTTTCGGCGAGTCTCGCACAGGTGTCCGACTTCCCGCGCGCGGTGTTTCCGCACCTGACCGACCTGCCGATCATCTGGCCGGTGCTGGCCGGCGTATGCGTCGGGCTGCTGGTCGGCCTGCTGAACGGCTCGCTGATCGCGATGACGGGCATTCCGCCGTTCATCGCGACGCTCGGCACCATGGTGGCCGCGCGCGGCTTCGCGAAGTGGTTCACCAACGGGATGCCGGTGTCGATGCTGACCGACCAGTTCGCGGCCATCGGCGCGGGTGCCAACCCGGTGATCATCTTTCTCGTGATCGCCGCGATTTTCCACGTCGTGCTGCGCTACACGCGTTTCGGCAAGTACACCTATGCGATCGGCGCGAACCGTCACGCGGCCGTCGTGTCGGGCATCAACGTCACGCGCCACCTGATCTTCGTCTACGCGATCGCGGGCCTCCTGAGCGGGATCGCCGGCACCGTGACGGCCGCGCGTGCGATCTCGGGCCAGTCGGGCATGGGGGTGATGTACGAGCTCGACGCGATCGCGGCGGTCGTGATCGGCGGCACGTCGCTGTCGGGCGGCCTCGGCCGCGTGACGGGTACCGTGATCGGCGTGCTGATCCTCGGCGTGATGACGTCGGGTTTCACGTTCATCCGCATCGACGCGTATTACCAGGAGATGGTCAAGGGCGCGATCATCGTCGCGGCCGTGATCGCCGACCAGTATCGCAACAAGAAGAAGCGTCGCTGACCCTTCGTGCATCGCCGGACGAGGGCGGCACGTGCCGCCGCCTGCGTCCGGAACCCGCCACCGTCGAGGACATTCGATGAAGATCGCGCTGGACCGACACATGATTCGCCACCTGCCGCTCGACCGCCTGCCGCATGTGGTGGCCGCGCTCGGCAACGACCGGATCCGGGCGCGATGGCGATCGCCGTTTCGATCGCACGGTGGCGCGCTGACACCATGAAACCCTGACGACCGGCACGGCACGGGCCGCGCCACCGACAAACGACAGACTGGAGATAACCGGATGACCTTGCAAATCGGCGTGATCGGCTGCGGCGCGATCGGCCAGGACCATATTCGCAGACTGACCCGCACGCTGTCCGGCGCGCGCGTCGTGGCCGTCAACGACATCGATCCGCAGCAGGCGCGTGACGCGGTGACGAAGTATGGGCTCGAAGCGGAGATTTACGGTGACGGCCACGAGGTGGTCGCGGCTGCCGACGTGCAGGCCGTGCTCGTCACGTCGTGGGGGCCGACGCACGAGGCGTTCGTGCTCGACGCGATCGCGCACGGCAAGCCCGTGTTCTGCGAGAAGCCGCTCGCCGTCACGGCCGACGGCTGCATGCGGATCGTCGAAGCCGAAGTCGCGCACGGCAAGCGGCTCGTGCAGGTCGGCTTCATGCGTCCGTACGACGAAGGCTATCGCGCGCTGAAGCGCGTGATCGACAGCGGCGAGATCGGCGCGCCGCTGATGCTGCACTGCGCGCACCGCAATCAGTCCGTCGGCGAGCGCTACACGACCGACATGGCGATCACCGACACGCTGATCCACGAACTCGACGTGCTGCGCTGGCTGCTCGGCGAGGACTACGTGAGCACGCAGGTCGTCTATCCGAAGAAGACGCGCCATGCGTCCTCGCATCTCGCCGATCCGCAGATCGTGCTGCTGGAAACCGCGAGCGGCGTGCGCATCGACGTCGAGATCTTCGTGAACTGCCAGTACGGCTATGACATCCAGTGCGAGGTGGTGGGCGAGCAGGGCATCGCGAAGCTGCCCGATCCGCCGGCCGTGGGGCTCAAGCACGCGGCCCGGCAGTCGGTCGAGATCATGACCGACTGGAAGGAGCGCTTCATCGCGTCGTACGACGTCGAGCTGCAGGCGTTCATCGACGGCGTGCGGGCGCATGCGCTCACCGGGCCGTCGGCCTGGGACGGCTACGCGGCGGCGGTCGCGGCCGACGCATGTGTGCGTGCGCAAAAGAGCGGGGCGGTCGAACCGATCGCGATGGCCGAACGCCCAGCGTTCTATCGCGGCTGAACCGTGGCCGCCCGCGTGCCGGATTGACCGACATGACGATGAAGACGGGTTGCGCACCTTGCTGCCGGGCTGTCGACGACGTGCAAAACCCGCACCTGCCGCCGTGGCGGCAGGTGCTCGCCGAAGCTGCCGGCGCCGGCTGCTCGGGTATCGCGCGCGGGCCGTCCGGCTACATCCCGTTCGAGCGGAGCGCGACCCGCGCAATGCCGGCACGAGCCTGCGCGACGTCGCCGCGAGCCGCGTTTCTCGGGTTGGCCGGCTTCGCATGATCCTGCGCACCACGCGTACCTTGAACTGAACACGCACCAGGAACACCACCATCATGATTGACGGACAGATTCTGCTTGGACATTCGATTCGCTGGGGCATGGTCGGCGGCGGGCTCGGCAGCCAGATCGGCTACAGCCACCGGTCGGCCGCGTTGCGCGACGGCAGCTTCCAGCTGGTCGCCGGCGCGTTCGACATCGATCCCGAACGCGGCCGCCAGTTCGGCGTGAAGCTCGGCGTCGCCGCGGAGCGCTGCTACCCCGACTACGCGGCGATGTTCGACGCCGAGGCGCGCCGCCCGGACGGCATCCGCGCGGTGTCGATCGCGACGCCGAACAATACGCACTTCGAGATCTGCCGCGCCGCGCTGAACGCGGGGCTGCACGTGGTCTGCGAGAAGCCGCTGTGCTTCACGACGGAGGAGGCCGAAGCACTGGAGCGGCTGTCGGTCGAGAAGAACCGGATCGTCGGCGTCGCGTACGGTTATTCCGGATACCAGATGATCGAGCAGGCGCGAGAGATGATCGCGCGCGGCGATCTCGGCGAGATCCGCATCGTGCAGATGCAGTTCGCGCACGGGTTCCACAGCGAAGGGGTCGAGGCCGCGAGCGCGGCCGCGCGCTGGCGCGTCGATCCGAAGTTCGCGGGCCCGAGCTATGTGCTCGGCGACATCGGCACGCACCCGCTGTACCTCTCCGAAGTGATGGTGCCCGAGCTGAAGATCCGGCGGCTGATGTGTTCGCGGCAGAGCTTCGTGAAGAGCCGCGCGCCGCTGGAAGACAACGCGTTCACGATCATGGAATACGACACGGGTGCGGTCGGCTACGTGTGGTCGAGCGCGGTGAACGCGGGCTCGATGCACAGCCAGAAGGTGCGCGTGATCGGCTCGAAGGCGAGCGTCGAATGGTGGGACGAGCATCCGAACCAGCTGCGCTACGAGGTGCAGGGGCAGCCCGCACAGGTGCTCGATCGCGGGATGGGTTATCTGCATCCGCACGCGTTGCGCGAGGATCGGATCGGCGCCGGGCATCCGGAAGGGCTGTTCGAGGCGTGGTCGAATCTCTACGCGCGCTTCGCGCTCGCGATGGATGCGGCCGATCGCGGCGACGCCGCCGCGTTGAAGAACATCCGCTATCCGGACGTCCATGCGGGCGTGGAGGGCGTGCGCTGGGTCGAGCACTGCGTGCGTTCCGCCGATGCGGGCGGCGTGTGGGTCGACTATCGCTGAGCAGGGCAGGCCGGTTGCGCCACGCGCTGCCGTGGCGGCCGGCCTTGGTAGACACCCTGATCTTTACGACGCCGCGAGAGCGTCGGACAATCGCTTCCAGTATCGCCGTGGAGCGTAGGCAAGTGATGATCGAGCGCGTGGGAGCGAGCGTGCGGCGCGGGCCGGGCCGCAAACGTGATTAAATTCGCCCTTCATGCATGTATCCAGGTGAGCCCCGGGCCGCGCCCGCCCGCATCGCGCGCGCATCGGGGCCGTCAACTTCGCGCTATCCGATGAGTTCATCCGAGAAACCTCCCGCCACCGTCGAGCAGTTCCTGCGGCACCTGACGCAGGAGTACGACGGCCTCAGCAATCGTCTGAAGGTGATCGCACGCCACGTGGAAACGCATCGGGACCAGCTGGGCCTGGAAGGCATCCAGTCGCTCGCGGAGGCGTGCGGCGTTCAGCCGTCGGCCGTCGTGCGTTTCGCGAAGCACTTCGGCTTTTCCGGCTTCTCCGAGATGCAGCGGCTGTTCCGCGAGGGGCTCGCGCAGCAGATCGCGCCGGGGCGCGCGTACAACCTGCGGCTGCGCGACGTGATCGAGGCGGGCTCGTCGAGCCTGCAGCCCGAGCAGATCGCCGACGAATTCATCAAGGGCAGCATCGCCGGGATGCAGCAACTGCGGCAGACGCTCGATTCGCAGGCGCTCGCGCAGGCCGTCGACCTGCTCGCCGACACGCAGGCGATCTGGATCGCGGGCTCGCGGCGCGCGTTTCCGATTGCCGTGTACCTCGACTATGCGCTGCAGCACACCGACAAGCGCATCGGGCTGTTCAGCGCGCTCGGCAGCATGCATCTCGGGCAGATCCGCTCGGTGCGCGAGGGCGACGTGATGATCGTGATCTCGTTCATGCCGTATGCGGAGGAAACCGTGCAGGTCGCGCAGCAGGCCGTGCAGCGCGGCGCGCGGCTGATCGCGATCACCGACAGCCGGATGAGCCCGCTCGCGCGGGAGGCCGAGGTGACGCTGATGGTGCAGGACAGCGCGACGTTCGGTTTTCGCGCGCTGACCGCCACGATGGGCCTCGCGCAGAGCCTGTTCGTCGCGCTCGCGTACCGGCTCGAGCTGTCGTACCTGCCGACCGCCGACGGCGCCCACGGCACGAAGGCCGGCTGACGCATCCCGCCGCCGCGCCGCCCGCTCGACTGATCCGCGGGCGGCGTGCCGTCGGGCGGTTACTTCGCGGTCGGCATCGCGAATTCGGCACCCTTGCCGATGCTCGACGACCAGCGCTGCATCACCGACTTCTGGCGCGTATAGAAGCGCACGCCTTCCTCGCCGTAGGCGTGCATGTCGCCGAACAGGCTCTTCTTCCAGCCGCCGAAGCCATGCCACGCCATCGGCACCGGAATCGGCACGTTGATGCCGACCATCCCGACCTGGATGCGCCGCGAGAACTCGCGCGCGATGCCGCCATCGCTCGTGAAGCACGACACGCCGTTGCCGAATTCGTGCGCGTTGATCAGGTCGACCGCTTCGCCGAAATCCTTCACGCGCACGCAGCCGAGCACGGGCCCGAAGATTTCTTCCTTGTAGATGCGCATCTCGGGCGTCACGTGGTCGAACAGCGTGCCGCCGGTGAAGAAGCCCGCTTCGCGGCCCGGCACGCGCAGCCCGCGGCCGTCGACCACCAGTTGCGCGCCTTCGTTCACGCCTTGCTCGATATAGCCTTCGATGCGCTTGAGTGCGTCGCCGGTGACGATCGGCCCCATCTCGACTTCCGGCGACATGCCGTCGCCGATCACCAGCTTGCGCGCGCGCTCGGCTACCAGCGGCACGATCTTGTCCGCAATGTCGCCAACCAGCACCGCGACGCTGATCGCCATGCAGCGTTCGCCGGCCGAGCCGTACGCGGCGCCGATCAGGGCATCGACTGCCTGCTCGAGGTTCGCGTCGGGCATCACGACGAGGTGATTCTTCGCGCCGCCGAGTGCCTGCACACGCTTGCCGGATTGCACCGCGCGCTGCTGCACGTAGGCCGCGATCGGCGTCGAGCCGACGAAGCTGACGGCCTGCACGTCGGGGTGGTCGAGCAGCGCGTCGACTGCGCCCTTGTCGCCCTGCACGACGTTGAACACGCCGGCCGGCAGCCCGGCCTGCGTGAGCAGGTCGGCGATGAACAGGGCCGCCGACGGGTCTCGCTCGCTCGGCTTCAGCACGAACGTGTTGCCCGTCGCGAGCGCGACCGGGAACATCCAGCACGGCACCATGCACGGGAAGTTGAACGGCGTGATGCCCGCGACGACGCCGAGCGGCTGGCGCATCGTCCAGTTGTCGATGCCGGTGCTGACCTGGTCGGTGAAGTCGCCCTTCAGGAGCTGCGGCACGCCGCATGCGAATTCGATGATGTCGATCCCGCGGGCGACTTCGCCCTGCGCGTCGGAGAACACCTTGCCGTGCTCGGCCGTAATGATCGCCGCGAGCGTGTCGCGGTGCTCGTTCATCAGTTGCAGGAAGCGGTGCAGGATGCGCGCACGGCGGATCGGCGGCGTCTCGGCCCAGGCCGGAAACGCGGCATGGGCGGACGCGACGGCCTGCTGCACTTCGCTGGCGTCGGCGAGCGCCACGCGGCGCACCGCGCGGCCGAGCGCGGGATTGAGGACGTCCTGGAAGCGGCCGCTGCGGCCGGCGACGGGCGCGCCGTCGATGTAGTGGCCGACGTCGGCGTCGGAGGTGTACGCGGGAACCGGATTCATCGTGTCTCCTGGGGGATCGGGTGGGGTGGACAGCCCCAAGTCTAGGCAAACGCGCAGGGCCGGAGAAGGCCGCGCAGCTTGATTCACTGTTCAGAATTCTGAATAATCACTGGATGAATCAGCAAAATGTCCAGGCGCTCTGGCCGCACATCCATTCGCTGACGGTACTGGCTGCGGCCGGCAGTTTCACGGCCGCCGCGCAGCGGCTCGGCATCAGCAAGGCCGCGATGAGCCAGCGCATCGCCGATCTCGAAAAAGCCGCCGGCGTGCCGCTCGTGCGTCGCACGACGCGCAGCGTGCGGCTCACCGACGCGGGCCAGACGCTCGTCGACAGCACGCGCGACGCGTTCGAATCGATCGGGCAGCACTTCGCGCGCGTGAAGGACCTGGCCGGGGAACCGCGCGGCCTGTTGCGCTTGACGGTGCCGGTCGCGCTCGGGCGCCAGCAGGTCGTGCCGCACCTGCCCGATTTCCTGCGGCAGCATTCGGGCGTGCAGATCGAGCTCGACCTGTCGGACCGGCTGCATTCGCTGACGCAGGAGGGTTTCGACCTCGCGATCCGCCATACGACCACGGCGCCGCAGACCCACGTCGCATGGAAGCTGTGCGACACGCGTTCGCTGCTCGTCGCGAGCCGCGACTACCTCGACGCGCGCGGGTCGCCGCGACACCCGGGCGAACTCGTCGAGCACAGCTGCCTGTGCTACCTGCGCGACAACGAGCCGGCCGCATGGAGCTTCGAACCGCACGGCCGGCGGCGCGAGCGCGTGAGCGTGCCGGTGCGCGGCAGCTTCGCGGCGAACAACAGCGAAGCGATGCGCGAGGCCGCGCTCGGCGGACTCGGCATCGCGCTGCTGCCGGATTTCAGCGCGCAGCGCGATCTCGACGCCGGCCGGCTGGTCGCGCTGCTCGACGGCTGGCGGCCGTCGGGCGCGTTCGGCGACCACATCTTCGCGATCCGCCCGTACAGCCCGGTCGTGCCGAGCGCGGTGCGCGCGCTCGTTCGGCACCTGCGCGAGCGGCTCGCGGGCGGCTTTTCGGGCGCCTGAGCCCGGTGGTCGTGGGCGCCCGGCTGCCGGCGGCCCGGGCGGGCACGGCGGCGCTGCGGTAAAATCCAGGCTTCTTTCCGCGCCTTGGATGGCGCGACATTCGAAGGTCGACAGCCGATGCAGATTCACAAGGAAGTGGACGCGCGCGGGCTCAATTGCCCGTTGCCGATCCTGCGTGCCAAGAAAGCGCTCGCCGATATGGAAAGCGGGCAAATCCTCAAGGTGCTCGCGACCGATCCCGGTTCGCAGCGCGATTTCGCCGCGTTCGCGAAGCAGACGGGCAACGAGATCGTCGAATCGACGACGCAGGACAAGACCTTCGTGTTCCTGATGCGCCGCCGCTGACGGCACGCATCACGGTGCCGGCCACGCCTGGCGCCGGCCACGCTTCTCTGACAATTCTTAAACCTCGCTTCGTGACCGGCTGCGTATACTGACCCGGCCGGTCGTCCGCTCCCAGCGGATGCGCCGGCCACGGTACGTCGTATGGCAGGCACGGGGGCCATGCCTGACGCTACCGTCGTACAACGGGGAGAGGACATGTCCTTCAGACCAGGGACCATTCGAAGTCCGTCCGGAGCGGAACGCAGCGCATCGGGACTGAGCCGTATCGAGCTTGACCCGCAACAGGATCGCCACGCGCGTGCCGCGTTGGAGGCCTACGCGGATTCGGCCGCGGCCGAGATGCCGTGGCTGGCCGAGTGGCTCGACGAACGGCTGCGCGATGCCGCGCAGGACGACGGCGCGGGCCTGACCTACTGCGGTGCGACGATCGAGCGCGTGTTCGATCTGGCGCAGGCGTGGGCGGCGAGCCAGCCGGACTACGCGGCCACCGCGTGGGAGCGCGTGCGCGGCCAGCTGCAGCGGATGCTGGCACAGGCGGCGCGTCCGGAGCCGCAGTCGCATCGCGTGCCGGACGATGATGTTGCCGAGCAGGTGGCAGGCATCGATTAGGCGCTCGATTGCACGGCGGGAAGGATTATTCGAAGAAAAGACGGCAGTCCGCGCAATTTATTGGCGAATTTCATACTACTATGATGAAATCGCCGGTTCGTCCGTGCCCCGTTTTTGAGATATTTAGCCGGGGTCGCCGGTTTGCGCAGGTGGCGCGAGCGGCGAACGACGGCTCGCCGGCAGGTATCCGGAAGCCGCGCGCATGCTGCGCGGCCGGGTGGGGGCGGGGAGCTGAACTGGACGAATCGATTTCGATTTGCGGGGTGCTATGAGAATTGCTGTACTGGATGACGATCCGGCCCAGACGGATTTCGTCAGTCAAACGCTGACGGCCATTGGCCATACGTGCTATGCGTTCAAGGAAGGCAAGGCCCTGAAGAAGCGCCTGCAGCGCGAGACCTTCGATCTGCTGGTGCTCGACTGGAACGTGCCCGACATGTCCGGCGAGGAAGTGCTGAAGTGGGTGCGCGCCAATCAGACCGAGCACAGCCTGCCGATCATCTTCATGACGAGCCGTGACGACGAGGCGGGGATCACGCAGATCCTCAACGCCGGCGCCGACGACTACGTGGTCAAGCCCGTGTCGGGGCCGATCCTGCGCGCACGCATCGGCTCGCTGCTGCGTCGCGCGTATCCGGTCAACGCCGAGGCAACCGTTCGCGAATTCGATCAATTCCGTTTCGACGTGAACCTGAAGCAGGCCTACGTCGGCGACAAGGCCGTGAGCCTCACGCAGAAGGAATTCGAGCTCGCGCTGCTGCTGTTCCAGCACCTCGACCGGCCGCTGTCGCGCGCGCACATTCTCGATCTCGTGTGGAAGCAGGCGACCGACATCCCGTCGCGCACGATGGATACGCACATCTCGATGCTGCGCACCAAGCTCGGCCTGCGGCCCGAAAACGGCTATCGCCTCGCGCCGATCTACGGCTACGGCTATCGGCTCGAGCGGGTCGGCCAGGGAGAACCGGAGTGACCACGGGAATCATGCAGCGCACGGCGAACCCGCGCACGGTAGCGTTGCGCGCAGCGTGCGCGGTCGCGTTTGCGTTCGCCGCGCAGCATGCGGCTGCCCAGCCGCCCGAGGCGGCGGGCAAGATGGCCGTCTACCGCACGCAGGCGGGCGACACGCTGTCCGACGTCGCCGCGCGCTACCTGCAGGGCGCGGATGACTGGCAGCTGCTTCAGCGGATCAACGGCATGCCCGCGCCGAAGCATCTGCAGCCCGGCATCGCGCTGAAGCTGCCGGTGGCGCGCCTGCGCAAGGAAAAGCTGACCGCGCGCGTCGTCGCGGTGCAGGGCTCGGCCGAACGTGCGTCCGGCGACGCTTATGCGCCGCTCGCGAACGACGCGACGCTCGCCGAAGGCGATCGCGTGCGTACGGGAGCGAACGGCTTCGTGACGCTCGAGCTCGCCGACGGCACGCACATGAGCCTGCCGCCCGACAGCCAGCTCGCCCTGAAGACGCTGCGCCGCACGGTGCTGACCGGCACGCTCGATCGTGAGTTCGAACTGACGCGTGGCTCGGTCGACAGCGAGGTCACCCATCTGAAGAAACGCGACGACCGCTTCCAGATCCGGTCGCCGTCGGTCGTGGCAGGCGTGCGCGGCACGCACTTTCGCGTGAACTACGACGCGGCCGGCAATGCGTCGACGCGCGTCGAAGTGCTCGACGGCACCGTCGGCGTGGCGGGCGACCGCCGGTTGGCCGATCCGACGCTCGTGCATGCGAATTTCGGCAGCGTTGCGACATCGTCCGGCGCGGTCGGCGCGCCCGTCGAGCTGCTGCCCGCGCCGGAACTCGCGCATCCCGACAAGGTGCAGGACGAGACCGACGTCGCATTCGACGTCGCGCCGCTCGCCCAGGCGCATGCATATCGCGTCCAGCTCGCGCACGACGCCGGGCTGCTCGACCTGTTCCGCGAAACGCGCACCGATTCGGCGCGCGCGGTCTTTCGCGACGTGCCGAACGGGAACTACTTCGTGCGGGTCGCCGCGATCGATGCGAACGGCCTTGAGGGCCGGGCGCATACGTACGCGTTCGAACGCCGCGTGATGGGGCTCGACGCGAGCGCGTCGCCCGGCGCCGGCGGCTACGAGTTCCGCTGGTCGCCGAACGGTTCGGGCAAGGGGGCGCGCTACCGGTTCGTGCTGTCGCGCTCGAAGGACCTGAGCGCGCCGGTCGTCGACCAGGTCGGCCTGCATACGCGCCAGATCACCGTCGCGCACCTGCCCCCGGGCGACTATTTCTGGGCCGTGACCGTCGAGGAGTTCGAAGGCGGCAAGTTCTACGAGAAGACGAGTCCGGTCGGCGCGTTCACGCTGTCGCGCTGATCTGCGGCGCATGAAACCCGATTCCGTTTCCCCGCGGCGGCACCTCGGCCGCCGCTTCCTGATCGAATGGATCGCGATCGGCTGCCTCGGGATCGCGGTGATCCTCGCGTGCGCGCTCGGCAGGCTGTCGGCCAGCGTCGACGGGCTGCTCTACGACCGGCTGCTGATGCTGCGCAGCCTGCCGTTGTCACCCGACGTGGTCGTCGTCGACATCGACAACCAGAGCGTGTCCGCGCTCGGCCGCTGGCCGTGGTCGCGCGACGTGCATGCGCGGCTGCTCGACACGCTGGCGCGCGCGCAACCGGCCGCCGTCGTCTACGACGTGCTGTTCACCGAACCGTCGCCGGAAGATCGCGCGTTCGCGGACGCGATGAGCCGCGTGCCGACCTTCCTGCCGGTGCTGCTGAGCCCCGAGCAGGCCGACGGCTCGCGGACCGTCGAGCCGCCGGTGGCCGCGCTCGCCGCGCGCGCGACGGGGCTCGGTCACATCAACCTCGAAGTCGATCCCGACGGCATCGTACGCAGCGTCGCGCTGTTCGAAAGCGACGGCCGGGTGCGCTGGCCGCAACTGATGGTGCCCGTCTACCGCGCGATCCAGGCCGGCCGGCTGCATCCGGTCGGCGGCGCGCCGGGCGCGAACGCGCACGACCTGTCGCGCGACGCGGCCGACGAAGGGCGCTACCTGATCCCGTTCAGCCGCAATACGCCCGCGTATCCGACACTGTCGTTCGACGACGTGCTCGAAGGGCGCGTGAAACCCGATGCGCTGCGCGGCAAGATCGTCGTCGTCGGCGTGACGGCTTCGGGGCTGTACGACCGGTTCGCCACGCCCGTGTCCGGCGAATTCGGGCCGCTCGCCGGCGTGTATATCCATGCCAACGTGCTCGACATGCTGGCGACCGGCAGTGCGATCTCGCCGGCGTCGCGCGCGGGGTTGTTCGCCGCGTCACTGCTGCCGCTCGCCGCGCTGCTGGGCGGCTTCCTGATGCTGTCGCCGTGGCGCTCGCTGCTGCTGACGCTGAGCCTTGCCGCGCTCTCGGTCGTCGCGAGCATGGCGCTGCTGTTCGAGGCGCGCGTCTGGCTGTCGCCGGCGCCCGCGATCTTCGGGCTGATCGCCGTCTACCCGATCTGGAACTGGCGGCGCCTGGAAATGACGATGTCGTACCTGCGCCGCGAACTGCAGCGGCTCGCCGACGAGCCGCACCTGCTGCCCGAGGCGCCGCGCACGCGCGACGTCGGCGGCGACGTGCTCGAGCGGCAGATGGCGCTGATGGCGCAAGCCGCGCAGCGCGTGCAGGACATGAAGCGCTTCGTGTGGGACAGCCTCGACAGCATGCCCGAGCCGATCTTCGTGACCGACCTGGCCGGTACCGTGCTGATCGCGAACCATGCGGCGAAGCGCTACGGGTCGCGGCTCGCGCTGCCGCTGCCGGAAGGGCGGCCGCTGCGCACCGCGCTCGGCGAGCTGACGTTCATGAAGACCGTCGACGGCAACGCCGAACACGATGCGGCGATCCGCGAGCACTGGCCGGCCGTGCTCGACCCGACGCTCGAGGCCGAGCACGACGCGATGGCGCGCGGCATCGAGGTGCGCGACCGAGACGGGCTCGACCATCTGTTACGCTACGCCGCATGCACGAACGCACAGGGCCGCGTGACGGGCTGGATTGCCGGCCTCGTCGACGTCACCGAGCTGCACGCGGCCGAGCGGCATCGCGAGGAAGCGCTGCACCTGCTGTCGCACGACATGCGCTCGCCGCAGTCGTCGATCCTCGCGCTCGTCGAGATCGAGCGCGATCGCTGCGAGACCGACGCGATGCGCGAGCTGCTTGCGCGGATCGAGCGCTACGCGCACCGTGCACTGTCGCTCGCCGACGAGTTCGTGCAGTTGGCGCGCGCGGAGTCGCAGGCGTACCAGCTCGAGGTGACGAGCCTCGTCGACGTGCTGATCGATGCGAGCGACGAGGTGTGGCCGCAGGCGCAAGCGAAGCACATCCGCATCGACACCGAGGTTGGCACCGACATGTGCTGGGTGCGCGCGGACCGCTCGCTGATCACGCGCGCGTTCGTGAACCTGCTGAACAACGCAGTCAAATACAGCCCGTCTGCTACCGTGATCACGTGTACGCTAGCGGTCGAGCACGCGTCGAAACGGATGTTCTGTACGATTCGCGATCAGGGATACGGCATTGCGCCGGAAGATCAGCGGCATCTGTTCGAGCGTTTCAAGCGATTCCATGCCGGCGAGCGGCCCGAAATCCCGGGTTCCGGGCTCGGCATGGCATTCGTGAAGACGGTCGTCACGCGCCATGGGGGCAGCGTGTCGGTCGACAGCGTGGTGGGTGTCGGCACCGCGGTGACGGTGTCGCTGCCCGCGATCGACGAGCCGTCCGCCTGACAGGGCCGGGCGCGACGGCAGGCATTTGGGGAAAGCCATGAGAAAGGAATGGGCAGCGACCGCGCTGGCGGCGTCGCTGTTGACGGGTTGCGCCGGCGTGACGAGCGGCGTGAGCGCGCTCGGGCAGCCGAACGCGTTCGCATCCGATGCGCACAGCTACGATTTCGTGCGAACGGCCGCGCAGGCCAATGATGCCGAATACCGGCAGATCGAGACGCTTGTGCGCGACGAACTCGCGCACCGCGGCTTCGATGCGAGGCCGCTCGCGGCCGCGCGCTACCGGTTGTCGATCGCGTATGCGACGCAGCCGGCCTCGGTCGCGGCGAGCGCCGACGGGTGCGGTGCCGCGAGCAGCGCATGCGTGACGGTCGACGGGCCGGCGCCATTTGCGCTGCCGTTCATGGGCCGCGTGTATCGCCATGTGCTGACGCTGCGCTTCGTCGACGCGAAATCGGGTGTCGACGTCTACCGCGTATCGGCCGCGCTGCGCGATCGCGATCCCGGCACGCAGCAGGCCGCGCCGGCGCTCGTGAAGAGCGCGCTCGCGAAGGTGCCGTTCGGCGGCGGCGGCTGGCTCGTCAAGACGAAAAAAGACGACGCGGGCGCGATGCCGGGCGTCGTCTCGGTGAAGCCGGCCGACGCGCGCTGAGCGTCGGCGGCCGATGAGGTGAGGGCGGGCTCGCCGGAGTGAGCCCTCGTACCCTTGCCGCGGTCAGTCGGCCGGGTGTGCGCCGCCGCGTGCGCGCAGGTACGCGTCGAACTCCACACCGACTTCCGCGTGCCGCAGCGCGAATTCGACCGTCGCCTTCAGGTAGCCGAGCTTGCTGCCGCAGTCGTAGCGCGTGCCCTGGTACTTGTAGGCCAGCACTTGCTCATCGGCGAGCAGCGCCTGGATCGCGTCGGTGAGCTGCAGCTCGCCGCCCGCGCCGGGCTTCAGCGCGCGCAGGTGCTCGAAGATCCGCGGCTTCAGGATGTAGCGGCCGACCACGCCGAGGTTCGACGGCGCGACTTCCGGTGCCGGCTTCTCGACGATCGCCGACATCTTGACGATCGACTCTTCCCACTCCTTGCCGTCGACGATCCCGTACGACTTCGTCTCCGACGGCGGGATCTCTTCGACGCCGATCACCGAGCTGTGATAGTGGTCGAACACGTCGACCATCTGCTTCATCACGGGCGGGTTGCCGTCGAGCAGGTCGTCGGCGAGGATCACCGCGAACGGGTTGTCGGCCACGAGCTTTTCCGCGCACAGCACCGCATGACCGAGGCCGAGCGCTTCCGGCTGGCGCACGTAGAAGCAGTCGACATGGCTCGGCTTGATGCTGCGCACGAGCTCGAGCAGCTTTGCCTTGCCGCGGGCCTCGAGTTCGGCCTCGATCTCGTACGACTTGTCGAAGTGGTCCTCGATCGCGCGCTTGCTGCGCCCGGTGACGAAGATCATCTCGGTGATGCCGGCGGCGATCGCTTCCTCTACGGCGTACTGGATCAGCGGCTTGTCGACGACCGGCAGCATTTCCTTCGGGCTCGCTTTCGTTGCCGGCAGGAACCGCGTGCCAAGACCAGCAACGGGGAACACCGCCTTGGTAACTTTCAGCATGATCGAACCTTTATTCCTGTAATCGACTTGTCAGACGGTCTATGTTCACGTCTGCATTATAGTGAACGCAAACGACCTTACGGTTTGTTACGCAGGCAACCGATCGAGCTGCGCGCGCAGTTTCTCGAGCGTGCTCTGGAATTCCGCCACGCGCCTTTGTTCCTGTTCGACCACGGCTGGCGGCGCTTTCGCGACGAATGCCTCGTTGCCGAGCTTCGCATTGCACTTCGCGATCTCGCCCGTCAGGCGCGTGATCTCCTTCGACAGGCGCTCGCGTTCGGCCGCGACGTCGATCTCGACCTTCAGCACCAGCTTGTTCGGCCCGACGATCGCAATCGGCGCACCGTGCGCTTCCTTGTCGAGCGTCGCTTCGTCCGCGAGGATCTGCACTTCCGACAGGCGCGCGAGGGCCTGAACGTACGGTGCGAAAGAGCGCAGGCGCTCGGCATCGCCGGCTGCGAGCAGCGGCACCTTGGTGGCCGGCGACAGGTTCATCTCGCCGCGCAGGTTGCGGCACGCGTCGACGATCGCCTTCAGGTCGGCCACCCATTGCTCCGACGCTTCGTCGATCTTCTGCAGGTTCGCGATCGGGTACGCCTGCGTCATCAGCGACGCTTCGCCGTCGGCCTTGCCCTGCGGATAGCGGCCCGCGAGCGGCGCGACCTTCTGCCAGAGTGCTTCGGTGATGAACGGGATGACCGGGTGCGCGAGGCGCAGCACCGTTTCGAGCACGCGCAGCAGCGTGCGGCGCGTCGCGCGCTGTTGTTCCGGCGTGCCGTTCTGGATCTGCACCTTCGCGAGTTCGAGATACCAGTCGCAGTACTCGTCCCACACGAACTTGTAGATGCTGCTTGCGATGTTGTCGAAGCGGTAATCGGCGAAGCCCTTCGCGATGTCGGCCTCCGTGCGCTGCAGCAGCGACACGATCCAGCGGTCGGCCGCCGAGAAGTCGAGGTAGCCGCCCGGGCCGCAATCGCCCGCGCCGCAGACTTCCGGCTTGTCGCTGCCGCAGTCGTGACCTTCGCAGTTCATCAGCACGAAGCGCGTGGCGTTCCACAGCTTGTTGCAGAAGTTACGATAGCCTTCGCAGCGCGCGAGGTCGAAGTTCACGTTGCGACCGAGCGTCGCCATCGACGCCATCGTGAAGCGCAGCGCGTCGGTGCCGAACGCGGCGATGCCGTCCGGGAATTCCTTGCGCGTCTTCTTCTCGATCGTCGCGGCCTGCTTCGGATTCATCAGGCCCGTCGTGCGCTTCGCGACCAGCGTGTCGAGGTCGATGCCGTCGACGATGTCGATCGGGTCGAGCGTGTTGCCCTTGCTCTTCGACATCTTCTGGCCTTCCGCGTCGCGCACGAGGCCGTGCACGTAGACGGTGTGGAACGGCACCTTGCCCGTGAAGTGCGTGGTCATCATCACCATCCGGGCGACCCAGAAGAAGATGATGTCGAAGCCCGTGACGAGCACCGACGACGGCAGGAAGTGCTTCAGCTCAGGCGTTTCGTTCGGCCAGCCGAGCGACGAGAACGGCACGAGCGCCGACGAGAACCACGTGTCGAGCACGTCTTCGTCGCGCTTCAGCGCACCCGTGTAACCCTTCGCGGCAGCCTGCGCGCGCGCTTCTTCCTCGTGGCGCGCGACGAACACCTCGCCGTTCTCGCCGTACCATGCGGGAATCTGGTGGCCCCACCACAGCTGGCGCGAGATGCACCAGTCCTGGATGTTCTCGAGCCATTGGTAATAGGTGGTCGTCCAGTTTTCCGGGACGAACTTGATCTGGCCGCTGCGCACGACGTCGAGCGACGTTTCCGTGATCGACTTGCCGGGATTGAACGTGCCTTCCGGCGCCGGCTTCGTCATCGCCACGAACCACTGGTCGGTCAGCATCGGCTCGATCACGACGCCCGTGCGGTCGCCGCGCGGCACCATCAGCTTGTGCGGCTTCACCGAGTCGAGGAAGCCCTGCGCATCGAGGTCGGCGACGATCGCCTTGCGCGCGTCGAAGCGGTCGAGGCCGCGATACTGCTCGGGGCCGTTGTCGTTGATCTTCGCGTCGAGCGTCAGGATCTCGATCGGTGCGAGCTTGTGGCGCTGGCCGACCTGGTAGTCGTTGAAGTCGTGCGCCGGCGTGACCTTCACGACGCCCGTGCCGAACTCGCGGTCGACGTAGTCGTCCGCGATCACCGGGATCTCGCGGCCCGTCAGCGGCAGCGTGACGAGCTTGCCGATCAGGTGTGCGTAGCGCTCGTCTTCCGGGTGGACCATCAGCGCGACGTCGCCGAGCATCGTTTCCGGGCGCGTCGTTGCAACGGTCAGCGAACCCGAGCCATCGACGAGCGGGTAGCGGATGTGCCACAGGTGGCCGTTTTCCTCTTCGCTCACGACTTCGAGGTCCGACACGGCGGTCAGCAGCACCGGATCCCAGTTGACGAGGCGCTTGCCGCGATAGATCAGGCCCTGTTCATAGAGCGTGACGAACACGTCGCGCACGGCGGCCGACATCTTGTCGTCCATCGTGAAGTATTCGCGCGACCAGTCGGGCGACGCGCCGAGGCGGCGCACCTGGCCGGTGATCGTCGAACCGGATTTTTCCTTCCATTCCCACACGCGCTCGACGAACTTCTCGCGGCCGAGGTCGTGGCGCGACACGCCCTGTGCGTCGAGCTGGCGCTCGACGACGATCTGGGTTGCGATCCCCGCGTGGTCGGTGCCGGGCACCCACAGGGTGTTCTCGCCGAGCATCCGGTGGTAGCGGGTGAGGCCGTCCATGATCGTCTGGTTGAACGCGTGGCCCATGTGCAACGTGCCCGTCACGTTCGGCGGCGGCAACTGGATCGAGAAATCGGGGCGGGCCGGATCGAAGGCCGGGGCCGCATAGCCGCGCTTTTCCCACTCCGGCCCCCATTGGGACTCGATGGTGTGGGGCTCGAAGCTCTTCGCAAGCGTGTTGTCGCTCATGTTGGAAATCTGCCGAAAAATGCGTGAATTGGATGCCGAATCCGACGATTATAAATGGATGCACATCCACCAGCCATCGCGTTGCCGGCGCGGGCCCGTCGCGACGCGGCCGCAGCGTGCCTGCGACGCGCTTGCAACTTGCTGTCGAACGGATCGGGAACAGCATCGCGCGGCCGACTTATAATGTCGGGTCCGCATTTTTCTCGCCCGTTCGCTGCCGCTCCATGCCCGATCTGCTCGCCAATCTGAACCCCGAACAACTCGCCGCCGTCACGTTGCCGAACGAACCGGCGCTGATCCTCGCAGGGGCGGGCAGCGGCAAGACCCGCGTGCTGATTACCCGCATCGCGTGGCTGATCCAGCAGGGCTACGCATCGCCGCCCACCGTGCTCGCCGTGACCTTCACGAACAAGGCCGCGCGCGAGATGATGGCGCGCCTGTCGGCGATGATGCCGATCGACACGCGCGGAATGTGGATCGGCACGTTCCACGGCCTGTGCAACCGGATGCTGCGCACGCACTGGCGCGACGCCGGCCTGCCGCAGACCTTCCAGATCCTCGATACGGCCGACCAGCTGTCCGCGATCAAGCGGCTGATGAAGGCGGCGAACGTCGACGACGAGAAGTACCCGCCGAAGAACGTGCAGTACTTCATCAACAACGCGAAGGAGCAGGGGCTGCGTCCCGACAAGGTCGACGCGTCCGACAACTTCAACCGCAAGTTCGTCGAGCTGTACCAGGCTTACGACCAGCAGTGCCAGCGCGAGGGCGTCGTCGATTTCCCCGAGCTGCTGCTGCGCTGCTACGAACTGCTCGCGTACAACGCGCCGCTGCGCGCGCACTACCAGGCGCGCTTCAAGCACATCCTCGTCGACGAGTTCCAGGACACCAACAAGCTGCAGTACGCGTGGCTCAAGATGCTCGCGGGCGGCCAGAACGCGATCTTCGCGGTCGGCGACGACGACCAGTCGATCTACGCATTCCGCGGCGCGAACGTCGGCAACATGCGCGACTTCGAAAACGAATTCCGCGTGCGCAACCTGATCAAGCTCGAGCAGAACTACCGGTCGCACGGCAACATCCTCGACGCGGCGAACCAGCTGATCTCGAACAACGCGCACCGCCTCGGCAAGAACCTGCGCACCGATGCGGGCCACGGCGAGCCCGTGCGCGTGTACGAGGCGAGCACCGATTCGCAGGAAGCCGGCTGGATCGTCGAGGAGATCCGCTCGCTGATCAACACCGGGATGGCGCGCAGCGAAGTGGCCGTCCTGTACCGCAGCAACGCGCAATCGCGTTCGATCGAGCACACGCTGATGTCGTCGGGCATCCCGTACCGCGTGTACGGCGGCCTGCGCTTCTTCGAGCGCCAGGAAGTGAAGCATGCGCTCGCGTACCTGCGCCTGATCGACAACCCGAACGACGACACCGCGTTCGTGCGCGTCGTGAATTTCCCGACCCGCGGCATCGGTGCGCGCTCGATCGAGCAACTGGCCGACGCCGCGCGCCTGTACGGCTGCTCGATGGCTGCCGCGATTCCGTACGTGACGGGCAAGGCCGGCACGAGCCTCGGCGGGTTCGCAAACCTGGTCGCGAAGATGCGCGCCGATACGCAGCACATGAACCTGCCCGATACCGTCGAGCACATCGTGCGCGCCAGCGGTCTTGCCGATTTCTACCAGGGCGAGCGCGAAGGCCAGGACCGTCTCGAGAACTTGCAGGAACTGGTGAACGCGGCCACCGCGTTCATTGCCGAGGAAGGCTACGGGCTCGACACGCCGGCCCGCTCGATCCCGCTGCGCGCAGGTGCGATCGCGGCGCCGGCGCTCGGCACCGCGACGGACGATCCGGCGCTCGACGTGCTCGATCCGGTATCGCCCGCCGACCCGGCACAGAACCCCGACACGATGACGCCGCTCGCCGGCTTCCTGTCGCATGCGTCACTGGAGGCTGGCGACAACCAGGCCCAGGCCGGGCAGGACGCGGTGCAGCTGATGACGGTGCACGCGGCGAAGGGGCTCGAATTCTCGGCCGTGTTCATCACGGGGCTCGAGGAAGGGCTGTTCCCGCACGAGAACAGCGTGCTCGAATCGGATGGCCTCGAGGAAGAGCGCCGGCTGATGTACGTTGCGATCACGCGCGCGAAGGAGCGGCTCTACCTGTCGTTCGCACAGAGCCGGATGCTGCACGGCCAGACGCGCTACAACGTGCGCTCGCGCTTCTTCGACGAGCTGCCCGAACACGTGCTCAAGTGGCTGACGCCGAAGGTCGAGGCCGGTTCGCGCTGGGGTGGTCGATCGGACAACGCCGGGTACGGGCGCGACTGGTTCGCGCGGCCGGGCGGCGGCAGTCGCGAGCAGATCGTCGACCCGGCCGTGTCCGCACCGCTGCCCGCGTTCGCGGACAAGCAGCGCGCGGCCGATGCCGGTTTCCGGGTCGGCCAGCAGGTGTTCCACACCAAGTTCGGCGAAGGCACGGTCACCGCGCTCGAGGGCAACGGCACCGATGCGAAGGCGCAGGTGAAATTCAAGCGGCACGGCGAGAAGTGGCTCGCGCTCGCGGTCGCGAAACTGCAGGCGGTGGAATGATGGGCATCGACAACTTTGCGACGCCGGTGGCTCGTCCGCTCGGCATTCTGGCCGCGCTGCCCGAGGAACTCGGCGACCTGATCGCCGCGATGCGCGCCGACGGCGCGATGAAGACGGTCACGCTCGGCCGTCGCGATTATCACGTCGGCACCGTGCATGGCGCGACCTGCGTCGTGACGCTCGCACGGGTCGGCAAGGTCGCGGCCGCCGCGACGGTCAGCGCGCTGATCCACGTGTTCGGCGTGGCGGGCGTCGTGTTCACCGGCGTCGCGGGTGGCGTGTCGCGCACCGTGCGCGTCGGCGATGTCGTCGTGGCCGATACGCTGCTGCAGCACGATCTCGATGCGTCGCCGCTCTTTCCCCGCTACGAGGTGCCGCTGCTCGGCATCACGCGTTTCGCGACCGACGCGGCGCTGACGGCGAGCCTGCGGGCCGCGTGCGCGCAATTCGTCGAGGAAGAGGGCGCGCAGTTCGCCGCGCGCTTCGGCCTGGCCGGTGCGACGCAGCATACGGGGCTCATCATCAGCGGCGACCGCTTCGTGTCGAGCGAGCGCGAGGTCGTCGCGCTGCGTGACGCATTGCCGGATGCGCTTGCGGTCGAAATGGAAGGGGCCGCGATCGCGCAGGTGTGTGCGGAGCACGACGTGCCGTTCGCGCTCGTACGTACGATCTCCGACACGGCCGACGATCATGCGACGCAGTCGTTCTCGCACTTCCTGTCGGCGATCGCGAGCAGCTATTCGTCCGGCATCCTCAAGCGTTTCCTGACGCTGCATGCGACGACGGCGGCCTGAGGCCGCCGTCGTTTGCTTCACTTCTTCCTTCAAGCCAATCGACCGGCCGCGGCGCGCACGCCACGGCCGCCTCGTCACGCCTTCTTGCGCCGGCTGCTTTCGAGGTTCGGCAGGAACACCGTCAGCACGCCGATCAGTGGCAGGAACGAGCACACCTTGTAGACGAACGCGATGCTCGTCGCGTCGGCGAGCTGGCCGAGCACGGCCGCGCCGACCCCGCCAAGGCCGAACGCGAAGCCGAAGAACAGGCCCGCGACCATCCCGACCTTGCCGGGCATCAGTTCCGTCGCGTAGACGAGGATCGCGGCGAACGCCGATGCGAGCACGATGCCGATGATCACGGTCAGCACGCTCGTCCAGAACAGGTTCGCGTACGGCAGCAGCAGCGTGAACGGCGCGACGCCGAGGATCGATACCCAGATCACGTACTTGCGGCCGATCCGGTCGCCCACTGGCCCGCCGATCAGCGTGCCGGCCGCCACGGCCGCGAGGAACACGAACAGGTGGATCTGCGCGGCCTGCACCGACAGGTGGAACTTGTCGATCAGGTAGAACGTGAAATAGCTGTTGATGCTCGCGAGGTAGAAGTACTTCGAGAACACGAGCAGCACCAGCACGCCGATCGCGCCCATCACGCGGCCGCGTGACAGCGTCGGGTGGCCGGCCGCCGCGGCCTTCTTCTTCATCGACGGATGCTTTTTGTACCAGTGGCCGATCTGCGTAAGCACGATCATCGCGACGAGCGCGGCCGCCGAGAACCACGCGATGCTGTGCTGGCCGTGCGGGATGATCACGAGTGCGGCAAGCAGCGGCCCGAGCGCGGAACCCGCATTGCCGCCGACCTGGAACACCGACTGCGCGAGCCCGTGCTGGCCGCCCGACGCCATCCGCGCGACGCGCGACGATTCGGGATGGAACACCGACGAGCCGCAGCCGACGAGCGCCGCGGCGACCAGCAGCATCGGGAAATTCGGCGCGACCGACATCAGCAGCAGCCCCGCGAGCGTAAAGCCCATGCCGACCGGCAGCGAATACGGTTTCGGACGCTTGTCGGTATAGAGGCCGATGAGCGGCTGCAGCAGCGATGCGGTGATCTGGTAGGTGAGCGTGATCAGGCCGATCTGCGCGAACGACAGCGCGAACTGGCTCTTGAGCATCGGATAGATCGCGAGGATCAACGACTGGATCATGTCGTTGAGCATGTGCGAGAAGCTGATCGCGCCGAGCACCGGGTACACGGTGCGGGAGACGGGGGGCGCGGACGGCCGGGTGGCGGCTGCGCCGGCGGAGCCGGTGTCGAAGCGGGTTTCCATGTGAGAGCTGAACGAGTTGAGGTGGCGGGCGCGCTCTGCTGGGGATGGGCGCGTCTTGAATCGTTGCTGCGTCAAAGAAGTGTAATGTGGCGCATCGAGAATGTCCGGACAAGTTTTATCGCGAATCGGACATCCATCTGACGGATCGGCCGGTGCCCGCTTTTTTGGCCGGGTATAACGCTGGCGGCGCGCCTGCCCGTCAGCGGAGCCGCGCCCGGGGCCGGTGCGTGGTTTCCCGGACTCAAGAAACGGCGGTGGCGGCCGTAGAACGACCCAATGACAACAGGCGCGCCGCGCCCGGCGCCGGCTATCCGCCGGTGCGGGCGCAGGACGCGCGGCATGGCCAGCCATCGCGGGAATGCCGGGACCGACCTTTCCGGCTGCGTGATCAATACGGGGATAGTTCGATGAAAGCAGCATCTTTGCATCCACAGCCAGGTGCGGCACCCGCCGCCCCCGACGTTGCCGCCGGTCGCGCCGCCCGGCGCCTGCGGGCGGCGCGTCGCGAGCGCCGGCCGTGGACCGTCAAGGCGACGTTGCGCGCCGCATTCGCAATCCTGCTCGTCGGCACGCTGGTGATCGGCATGTTTTCGCTGTGGCAGATCAGCCGGCTGAATGCGTCGATCGCGTCGGTCTACGAGCAGGGGCACGTCGCGAGCCGCGCGGCCGAGGAGGTCCGGGCCGAAATGCTGCGCGCGAGCCGTGCCCAGAAGATGCTGCTGACCGCGACCACCGCGAAGGAGCGCGACGAACTGGGCGCCGACGTGAGCGCGGGGCTCGCGTCGATCGGCCAGGCGCTCGGCACGCTGCAGCGCTACGCGGATCCGGCCGATGCCGACGATTCGGCGCGGCTGCGCGCATTCTCGACGGCGGTCGGCACATGGCGCGCGCACCTGCGCGATTTCGTCGAACTCGTGCGCGCGCAGCCGCTCGACCTGTCGCAGATGAACTGGCAGGTCGGCACGCAGGACGTGTCGCTGCTGGTCGAAACCGGCAAGCTCGAGAAACTCGTCGCCGAACTCGTGAAGACGCGCGGTGCGAAGTCGAAGGCGACGCTCGATGCGTCCGCCACCATTTTCTCGTCGTCGTTCGCGATGATCGCGGCGATGACGGTTGCGCTGATCGTGCTTGCGGTCGTGATCGCCGAGCGCGTCGTGCGCCGTCTCGCGTCGCAGCTCGGCGGCGAGCCCGCGCACGCGAAGGCGATCGCCGCGGACATCGCGCGCGGCGACCTGACGCGACCCATCGAGCTGGGCCGGCACGACCGCGACAGCATGGTGCGTGCACTGGCCGAGATGCAGACGGGGCTCGCGGCGACTGTCGGCGAAATCGCCGTCAGCGCCGAGGCGATCGCGGCCGCGTCGGGCGAGATCTCCACCGGCAATCTCGATCTGTCGAAGCGCACCGAGCAGCAGGCTGTCGCGCTCGAACGCACCGCGGCCAGCATGGAGCAGCTCACGTCGACCGTACGGCAGAACGCGGAGAACGCGCGGCAGGCGAGCGCGCTCGCGGCCAACGCGTCGGCCGTCGCGGAGACGGGTGGGGAAGTCGTCGGGCGGGTGGTGGCGACGATGAGCGAGATCGACGACAGCGCGAAGAACATTCGCGACATCATCGGCACGATCGAGGGGATCGCGTTCCAGACCAATATTCTCGCGTTGAACGCGGCGGTCGAGGCCGCCCGCGCTGGTGAGCAGGGGCGCGGCTTCTCGGTGGTTGCGGGCGAGGTTCGCCTGCTCGCGCAGCGCTCGGCCACCGCGGCGAAGGAGATCCGCGCGTTGATCGGCGCGTCGGTCGAGCGTGTCGCGAACGGTGCGGCGCTCGCGCACGATGCGGGCCGCACGATGGGTGACGTCGTGCGCGCGGTCAAGCGCGTGACCGACATCATCGGTGAAATTTCTGCCGCTTCGGACGAGCAGAGCGCCGGGATCGACGAGATCGGCCGCGCGGTCACGCAGATGGACGCCGGCACCCAGCAGAACGCGGCACTCGTCGAGCAGGCGGCCGCCGCGGCGAACGCGCTCGACGAGCAGGCGCAGGCGTTGAAGTCGCTGGTCGGGCGCTTTCGCATCGCGGCCTGAGCGCGCCCGGCAGCGGGCCGGCTGGCTGTGACGCGCGCATCCGGCGGGTTGCCGGCTGTTCCGCGCTTACGACTTCTTCTGCTTGTCGGGATCGATGATGACCGTGCAGGTCGTGCCTGCCGACAACACCACGTCGGCCGGCACGTCGTCGATCTTGATGCGCACCGGCACGCGCTGCGCGAGGCGCACCCAGTTGAAGGTCGGGTTCACGTCCGCGACGAGGTCGCGGCTCTGCGGGTTGTCGCGATCGTAGATGCCGCGCGAGATGCTTTCGACGTGGCCCTTCATCACGCCACCGCTCATCAGCCGCATCTCGGCAGGCGCGCCGATCTTCACGCGCGGCAGCTTGGTTTCCTCGAAGTAGCCGTAGACCCAGAACGAATGGCTGTCGACGATCGCGAGCTTCGCCTGGCCGGCCACCGCGTAGTTGCCCTTGAACGTCTGCAGGTTCGTGATGTAGCCGTCGACCGGTGCGACGACGCGTGTGCGCTCGAGGTTGAGCTTCGCGGCGTCGAGCGCGGCGATCGCCTGCTGGTACTGCGCGTCGGCGCTCGACGCGCTATGCGCGGCGTTCTCGCGGTTTTCCTTCGACACGACGAGCGCGTCGAGATCCGCGCGGCGGGCCGCGTCGTCACGGCGCATCTGCAGTTCCGCGCGACGGGCGGCGACGGCCGCTTGCGCCTGCTCGACCGCGATCTGGTAGTGCGACGGGTCGATCTGCATGATCAGGTCGCCCTTTTTCACGAGCTGGTTGTCATGCACGGGCAATTCGACGATCGCGCCCGACACGTCCGGCGCGACGTTGACGATCTCGGCGCGCACGCGCCCGTCGCGCGTCCACGGATCGTCCATGTAGTGCACCCACAGCGAGCGCCCGATCAGGATCGCGACGAGAAGAATGACGGCGGTCGCGACGAAGCCGAAGAGTTTTCTGAGAATCATGATGGTTCGGAATCAACGGTAAACGGCAAGACTCAGTCCGCCGCAAATGCAGACGAGAAGGCAGGCCCGGAACAGCGACGGGTGCCAGACGAGACGGTAGAGGCCCGTATAGGCGAGCAGGCGGTCGACGGCCCAGGTCGCGAGCGCGCCGAGGACGAACATCAGCACCACCGTGGGCATGTAGGCATCGAGAATGGCGATTTCACGCGGCATCATGACGAGGCTCCTGGTTGGGGACGCACGGGGCGGTTGCGGTTGAGCGCGGCGAGCGGCGATTCGGGATCGAGCAGTGCCGTGCGCACGAAATGCAGGTGGCTCAGGATGCGCTGCAGCCGGTGACGTTCCTCGCGCGTCGGCGTGAACGCGTCGAGCGTCTGCCGGGTCGCGTCGATCGCATCGTTGACCGCGGCGAGCGTGGCGTCGAAGCGTCCGGCGTCCGGCCGGGTGAACAGCGACGCCAGCGCGGCGCGCATCGTCTCGATCGCGCGTCGCCACGGCGTTGCCGGCGCGTAGCGCGGGTCCGGCGGCAGCGTCGCCAGCTCGTGGCGCAGGTCGATGGCCGCATTGCCGGTTTCGAGCACCGCGAACATCCAGCGCAGCGCGTCGCGCTGCACGTCGGGTTGGTCGGCCGACAGCGTGTGCGCCTGGTACATCAGGTCGCGCGCGCCGCTCTCGAAGCGCGTGCGCAATCCGGCGAGCCGCGCATGGCAGGCCGCGACAGCCTGGTGACGCAGGTCGGCGAACAGCCGCTTCTTGAGCCACGGCGCGGTCGGCGGGAACAGCACGGCGAACGCGATCGCCGATACCAGCATCGACAGCAGCAGCGCGAGCGCGTCGTTCATGAAGCTGGTGGGATCGTAGTGCGTGATGCTGTCGGGGCCGGCCAGGAAGCAGAAGAAGATCAGGTAGCCCATTCCGTAGCCCGCGAGCTTCGGCTTCAGCGTCATGTAGATGCCGATCGCGAGTAACGGCGCGAGCGCCGCGCACAGCAGGACGAAGCCGTCGATCCGCGGGTAGATGCCGAACATCAGCAGGAAGCCGGTGCAAACGGCCAGCGCCGTGCCCATCCCCATCTGCGCGGCCATCGCGGTCGGGCGCGGCGCCGACGACGCGAGCGCGCAGGTCGCCGCGGCGTTCAGCACCAGCATCACGCCGCTCGGCCACGCGGTCTCGATCCAGAACCAGCCCAGCGCGAGAATCACCGTCGCGGTGCGAATCCCCGCGATCGTGGCGGCCGTCCGGTTCGTACGCGGCTCGTAGCGTTCGATCCAGCGTTCGCGCTCGTGCGTCGCGGTCGCGAGCGACGCATAGGTCGCCGCGTATTCCTGCAGGTCGGTGATGAAGCGGTACAGCAGTTCGGCGGCCGTGTCGAAGTCGAGCAGCGGGAAGTCGGGCTGCGTTTCGAGTTCCGCGCGCGTCGCGCGGATGCGGCGCGGCAGCGCGTCGCGCCACGCGAGCAGTTGCTCGGCCGAGTGCGCGGCGTCGACCGACGTGTGCACGGGTTCGCCATCGCGCGTGAGCAGCGGCGCGATTTCGCGGAAATACGGTTCGATCGCATCGATCGCGGCCTGCGCACCGGCTGCGTGCAGCCGGTTCATCAACTGATGCAGCGCGTGAAAGCGGCTCGACGCGCTCATGAACTCGCTGTTCAGTCGCGCGAGGCGGCCGCTGCGCATGCGCGTGTCCGGGTTCTCGAACACGGCCATGCTGCGCGCGGCCTCGAAGCCGACTACGTCGGCGACGAAGCGCGTGTGGATGGTCTCGATGTGCGCGCGGTCGAGCTGGCCCGACAGCGCCGACGCGACGTAGTCGACGAAGCTGCCGAAGCGCTTGCGCACCGTCGTGCGCATCTGCTCGCCTGTGTACTGCGGAAACACGAGCGCGCTGACGACGCCGGCCGACACGATCCCGATGATGACTTCCGAGACGCGCGTCATCGCGCTCATGAATGCACCGTCAGGGTGTTGCGACGCGGGCAGGCCGATCAACGCGGTCGTATAGCCGGCGAGCAGGAAGCCGTAGCTGCGGAAGTTGCGGTTGCGCGCGGCGCCGGCGGTGCACAGCGCGATCCACAGCGCGATGGCCAGCAGGAACAGCTGCGGCTGCTGCGGGAACAGCCCGACGAACGTGAGCGTCGCGACGAGCCCGAAGATCGTGCCGGCGACCCGGTAGAAGCTTTTCGCGAGCACGGCGCCGCTTTGCGGCTGCATCACGATGAAGACGGTCGTCATCGCCGTCTTCGGTGCCGGCAGGTCGAGCCGCATCGACACGCCGAGCGCGATGAAGGTCGCGAGCAGCGCCTTGAACAGGTAGAGCCACGCGGCGCCGTCGGTGCGGGCCCAGTCGCCGAACGCGGCGCTCCAGGCAGAGAACGGACCGCCGGCGGGCGTGGAAGCGGGGGGGAAGGCTGACATGGCGTCGCTCCGCGTTACCGTGCGGCCGGCACGCCGGACGCACCGGCGGCGGCCACCTGCGCGGGCCGGGCGACTGCCGCCACGGGCTTGGCACCCGGCGCGGCGGCAGGCGCGGCTGCGCCCGCGGCGGATTCGTCGTGCGACGGATGGCTGCTCGGCGAGTGATCGCCCTGCAGGTCCGTGCCCGTCTCGACGCCGCCGCCGAGCGCGGCCATCAACTGAGCGTGTGCGGCGAGGCGTTCCGCATCGATGCGGGCGGCCGTCTCCTGCGCGCGCAGCAACTGCTGCTGCGCGACCAGCACGTTCACGTAGTCGGTCAGCCCGCGGCGGAACCCTTCGCGCGACAGCTGGTAGCTGCGGTCGTTGGCGGCCACCGAGCGTGCGGCGTCCTTCTTCTGCGTATCGAGCGAACGGATCCGCACGACCTGGTCGGCGATGTCCTTGAGCGCGCCGACGATCGTCTGGTTGTAGCGCTCGACCGCCTGGTCGTAGCCGGCATTGGCCGCGCCGAGCTGCGCGCGCAGCCGGCCGCCTTCGAAGATCGGCAGCGACAGCGCGGGGCCGGCCGTCCAGCCGCCGTTCATCGCGCGCAGGAAGTCGGTGAAGGGCGCGGTCACGCCGAAGCCGCCGACCGTCGCGAGCAGGTCGATGTTCGGGTAGAAAGACGCCTTTGCGACATCGATGCCGCGCGCCTGCGCGTCGACCGTCCAGCGCGCCGCGACGACGTCGGGGCGGCGGCCGAGGAGGTCGGCCGGCATCGCCGACGGCAGGCCGGCAGGCGCGTCGAGCGACAGCTGCGGCCGCTTGATCGCGTCGCCCGCGCCCGGACCCTTGCCGGCCAGCGCGGCAAGCTGGTGCCGCGCGAGCTGGATCGCTTCCTCGTAGCTGTCGATCTGGCGCTCATAGTCGGGCAGTGTCGATTCCGCCTGGCTCACCTCGAGCTGCGTGCCGAGGCCCGCCTGCAGCCGCTTGCGCGCGAGATCGGCGAGCGAATGCTGGCGTTCGAACGTCTGGTGCGCGAGATCGAGCAACGCATAGTTCATCGACATCTGGACATACGCGCGCACGACGTTGACCTCGAGCTCGAGCTTGGCCGCGCGCGCATCGGCGACGGTCGCATGCGCCGTGTCGAGCGCGCGCTCGGTCGCGTTCTTGTCCTTGCCCCACAGGTCGAGGTGGTACGACAGGCCGAGCGTGCCGGTGTTGTTCCAGGTATCGGCGTTCGCGAGCGGCCCCGGGCCGTAGTACACGTTGTCCGGCCAGTGCTCGCGCATCAGCGAGAGGTTGCCGTTGATCTGCGGCAATTCGGCCGAGCGGGCCACGCGCGCCATCGCCTGCGCTTCGCGCACTCGGGCCTCGGCGGCCGCGAGCGTCGGGTTGCCGGCCTGGGCGGCAGCAATCCAGGCGTCGAGCTGCGGATCGCGGTAGGCGCGCCACCAGTCGGCCGCGGGCCAGCCCGCGTCACGGTCGGCCGCACGGATCGCGGCGCCGGCGTCGAGTGCGTTCGCCTCGATGCGGGCCGACTGCGGCTTGTTGTCGCCCATGCTCGCGCATCCGGCCATTATTAATGAGACTGCAAGAACCGCCAGTGCGAGCGTCCCTTTTGTCGCCGGAGACTGCACGATTTTCTCCCTTTCGGATATAGATGAGTCGGATGCGATTATATTTTTCAGTGATTCCTGAATAAATGGACAAGGGTGCAAGTCATTTTTACGAATCCTGAGACAATACTTGTTCGCCTCTGTGCAACAATCCGTCCGGATTCAAATGGGCAATGGGATGGATACGTTACAAAACATGCGGGTATTCGTCCGCGTGGTCGACGCGGGAAGCTTTACCGCGGCCGCCCAGCAGATGAATTCGACCACCGCCTACGCGTCGCGCGCGGTTTCCGATCTCGAGGCGCACCTGCGCACGCGCCTGCTGAACCGCACGACGCGCCGGATCGCGCTGACCGAAGCCGGCGAGCGCTACCTGCAGCGCTGCGAGCAGATCCTCGCGTATGTCGACCAGGCCGAAGCCGAGGCGGGCGACGCGCATGCGCGCCCGTCGGGCAAGCTGAAGGTTCATTGCTTCACGAGCCTCGGCCAGCACTACCTGGTGCCGGCCGTCGCGCGCTATCGCGAGCGCTACCCGGACGTGCACGTCGAGCTGACACTTGCGCAGCGGATGCCCGACCTGCTCGACGAGGGCTATGACGTCGCGATCGTCGTCGGCCGCGACCTGCCGGATTCGGGGCTCGTGTCGCAGCGGCTCGGCGAGAGCTACAGCGTGGTGTGCGCGTCGCGCGGCTATGTCGAGGCCCATGGCGTGCCGCAGCGGCCGGCGGATCTCGCGCAGCACATATGCCTCGGGATGGTCGCGCCGGGCTTCCAGTTCGACGAATGGGCGCTGGCGGGGCCGAACGGCGACGAGGTCGTCCCGATCACGGCGCCGCCGTTTCGCGTCAACGTCGCCGAGGCGCTCGCGGTGGCCGTGCGGGAAGGGATGGGGATCGGCGGGCTGCCGCTCTATTCGGCGATCGGCTGGTTGCGCAGCGGCCACATCGTGCGCGTGATGCCCGAATACCGGTCGCACGTGATGAACATCTATGCGCTGTATCCGTCGCGCCAGTACCTCGACGCGAAAATTCGCACCTGGGTCGATTTCCTGCGCGACGAACTGCCGGCCACGCTCGCAGCCGACGAAGCCGCGCTCGAGCAGTACACGCGTGCGGCATGACAGCGCGGTTGACTGCAATCTGACGAGATTTGTCCTTCACGCAACATTTTTTTACGAACGCGTGTCAGACAGTTTGATACTGTGGGAATTAACGAGATACGCAACCCCGGAGCAGCAATGGATACGCACCTGATGATCGGCCTTGGAGTCTTGCTGGGCGCGGCCGCGGCCGCCGCGGCGACCCGCGACCTGCTGCGCGCGATGAAGGCGAAGGCGCAGATGAAGCCGGTGCCGGTGCGGGTGCGCGAGCAACGCCGCCCCGGCCGCTGATCCCGCTGTCACGCTCCGGGTCGAACAAGGCCGCGCAACGCGGCCGGGCGGGCCGGCGTTCAGCCGAGCTCGACGACCTTGTCCCACGCGAACGCGGTGTTTTCCAGTTCGCCGGTGCGCCGGTGGATGTAGCCGCGCGGGTTGCACACCACGCGTGTGCCGCCATCCGCCACATAGTCGAATGACGTATGCGTGTGGCCGTGGAGCCACAGATTGACCGGCGGCCGCACGAGTGCCGCCATGTCCGTCACGAATCCCGCCGACGCAAGGTCTTCCGCATAGCGCTCCGCCAGCGAGCGCCGGTGCGGCGCGTGGTGGGTCACGACGATCGTTTGGCCCGCGAACGGCGTCGCGAGCTGCGCTTCGAGCCACGCGCGGCTGCGTCGATGCAGCGCGATGGCGTCGGCCGGCGAGAAATCCCGTTCCGGCGTGCCCGGTACCGCATGCAGCGCCGCGTCGTGCGGCCAGGTCACCTGGATCAATCCCTTGAAATCGAGCATCACGCGCAGCCCGGCCTCGATCGACCCGGCAACGCTGGCTTCGTCGGCGCCGAACAGTGAAAAATCGGCCCAGAGCGTCGTGCCGAGCACGCGAAAACGCTGCCCGGGATCGACGTAGACGTCGTTGTTCAGGTAATGCACATTGTCGAGCGCCTGCGCCGCATCGCGCATCGCCGTCTCCAGCGCGCCGAATTCCCCGTCGTAGTACTCGTGGTTGCCCGGCACGTAGATCACCGGCACCGCGGGATCGAACGTTTCGGCGGCCCAGCGCAGGCCTTCCGCGTGATTGTGGATGTCGCCGGCCAGCACGACGAGATCCGCATCGGCATGCGGGATCGCGTCGGGCAGGTTGCTTTCGAGATGCAGGTCGGACAGGACGCGGACTTTCACGGACGTGGCTCCGGAGTGGGTGGCTTCAGCGCAGGACCTTGCCGGGATTCATCAGGCCGCGCGGATCGAGCGCGGTCTTCAGCGTGCGCATCAGCGTCGTTTCGACCGGTGACTTGTAACGCTGCGCGTCGTCGATCTTCAACTGGCCGATGCCGTGCTCCGCGCTGATCGTGCCGTGGTGGCGGTGCACGTTGTCGTAGACGATCCGGTTGATCGGCGCCTGGAACGCGGCCAGGAACGCTTTCGGATCGCCGCCTTCGGGCATCTGCACGTTGTAGTGGAGGTTGCCGTCGCCGAGGTGGCCGAACGTGACCATCCGCGCGCCCGGCGCGGCTTGCTGGATCGCCGCGTCGGTCTCGTCGATGAAGCGCGCGATCGACGAAATCGGCACCGCGATGTCGTGCTTGATGTTGAGCCCCTCGTCGGCCTGCGCGAGCGGGATGTGTTCGCGCAGGTCCCAGAACGCACGCGACTGCGCGAGATTCTCCGCGACCACCGCGTCGACCACGAGCCCGGCCTCGAACGCCTCCTCCATCAGTTTCTCGAACAGCGCGCGCGCATGCGCTTCGCTTTCGTTGTCGGACAGTTCGAGCAGCACGGTCTGCGCATGCGTCTGCGCAAACGGGTAGCGCAGTTGCGGGTAGTGCTTGCCCACGAGCTGCATGCAGAAGTCCGACATCAGCTCGAAGCCGGTCAGCAGCGGCCCGGCCGCGCGCTGCGCGAGCGCGAGGAAATCGAGCGCCGCGTGCGGCGACTCGAGCGCGGCGAGTGCCGTGACCTGCGCGGCCGGCAGCGGATGCAGCTTCATCACGGCCGCCGTGATGATCCCGAGCGTGCCTTCCGCGCCGATGAACAGGTCGCGCAGGTCGTAGCCGGTGTTGTCCTTGCGCAGTCCGCGCAGGCCGTCCCAGATTTCACCCTGGGGCGTCACGACCTCGAGCCCCAGACACAGCTCGCGCGCATTGCCGTAGCGCAGCACGGCGGTGCCGCCCGCATTGGTCGACAGGTTGCCGCCGATCGTGCAGCTGCCTTCCGCCGCGAGGCTCAGCGCGAACAGCCGGCCGCCTTCGCGGGCGCGCGCCTGCACGTCGGCGAGGATCACGCCGGCTTCGACGGTGATCGTGTTGTTGTGCGGATCGAGCGCACGCACGCGGTTCAGCCGCGCGATGCTCAGCACGGCCTGGCTGCCGCTCGCGTCGGGCGTGGCGCCGCCGGCCAGGCCCGTATTGCCGCCTTGCGGCACGAGTGCGATGCCGTGTGCATTGGCCAGCTTGACGAGCGCGGCGACTTCGGCGGTGTTCGCGGGCTTCAGCACCGCGCATGCGGCACCCTTGTAGCGGCGGCGCCAGTCGGTCAGGAACGGTTCGGTATCGTGCGGGTCGGTCAGCACATGATCGGCGCCGATCGCGTCGCGGCACGCGGAAACGAAAGCTTCGGAGGACATCTTCACCTTGTCGCGTAAGGGTCAGGACGCAGCGCGCGACTTTTTCGCCGCGCGCTTGAACGGCGCGACGTACGCCAGCGCCGCCGCGAAGAAGGCGACGGCAAGCGTGGTCTCGCACCAGCCGAGCGTCGCGGACAGTCCGCGATCGGACATGCCGCGCACGACGCCTTCGGCGAAATAGACGAGTATCAGCATGCTCGCCCACTGCATCGTATAGATGTTACGCCGCCAGACGCCCGGCAGCGCGAGCGCGAGCGGGATGGCCTTGAGCATCAGCGCGGAGCCGCCCGGGCGCAGCGGTGCGAGCCACAGCTCCCACGCGAGCGACAGCGCGATCAGCGCGACGAGGCACGCGGTGGCGACCCGCGCGTAGCGCGGCCGGGCCGCGACGGCGGGGCGGGCGGGGGCATTCATGCGGCGTCGGCGGCCTGGGCGCTGGAGAGGGCGGCCGCCGCGCGCGCGAGCCGCACGCCGAGCGCGGCCGCGAGCGCCTTTTCGTCCGCCGACAGCCCGGCGGCTGCCGAGCGATCGTGCTGCGCGACATGCGACGCGCCGTACGGCGTGCCGCCGGTGCGCGTCGTGGTGAGCGCGGATTCCGTGTACGGGATGCCGACGATCATCATCCCGTGATGGAGCAGCGGCAGCATCATCGACAGCAACGTCGATTCCTGGCCGCCGTGCAGGCTGCCCGTCGACGTGAACACGCTGGCCGGCTTGCCGGACAGTGCGCCCGACAGCCATTGCGGTGTGGTGCCGTCGAGGAAATACTTGAGCGAGGCGGCCATGTTGCCGAAACGGGTCGGCGAACCGAGCGCGAGGCCCGCGCATTCCTCGAGATCCCGCAGTTCCGCGTATGGCGGGCCGTCGGCGGGGATGTCGGGGGCAGTGGCTTCGCAGACGGCCGACACGGGCGGCACGGTGCGGATGCGGGCCTGCATGCCCGGCACGCTGTCGATGCCGTTCGCGATCGCGAGCGCGAGATCGCGCGTGGCGCCGTGACGGCTGTAATAGAGGACGAGAATGTCTTTCATGGGCGACGGAGCCGCGTGCGGCCGCGCGCGCGCCCGGTGCAGTCGGCCCCTGCTGGAATCGAGCGGCTATTATAGGGGCTGAAGCCGTCGCGCAGCGCGGCGGCGGCGCGCCGTCGGGCGCGCGGAATCAGGAAGGAGAAACCGTTTGCCGAAGTTGAGCGTCGATCTCGACACCATCAAGCGCCTGGCGCAGTTCGCGGCCCGGCGCAGCGCCGAGGATCGCATCCCGCAAGTGGCGGGCAGTCTGACGTTTACGACGATGCTGGCGCTCGTGCCGCTCGTGACGGTCGCGTTCGCGCTGTTCACCGCTTTCCCGATGTTCGCGTCGTTCCAGATCTCGCTGCAGGGGTTCCTCGCGGATCACCTGATGCCTGCGCAGTTCAACATCCAGATCTTCAAGTACCTGAACCAGTTCGCGTCGAAGGCGAAGGGGCTGACGACGGCCGGCCTGATCGTGCTCGTCGTCACGTCGGTGATGACGATGATGACGATCGAGTCGGCCTTCAACCTGATCTGGCGGGTGCGCAAGCCGCGGCCGTTCGCACAGCGCGTGCTCGCGTACTGGGCGCTGATTACGCTCGGCCCGCTGCTGTTCGGCGTGAGCCTGTCGATCTCGTCGTACCTGTTCACGCAGTCGCTGGCGTTTACGGGGGCGGCGCCGTCGACGTCGATCGTCGAATGGCTGCTCGCGCTCGTGTCGCTACCGCTGACGGTGCTCGCGTTCACGCTGCTGTACGTGTACCTGCCGAACTGCACGGTTGCATGGCGCGACGCGGTGATCGGCGGGCTGTTCGCGGCCGTCGCGTTCGAGCTCGCGAAGCGCGGCTTCGGCTACTACGTGCGGCGCATTCCGACCTATACGGCCGTCTATGGCGCGTTCGCGGCGTTGCCGGTGTTCCTGTTATGGGTGTACCTGAGCTGGTTCATCGCGCTGCTCGGCGCGATGGTGGCCTCTGCGCTGCCGGCGATCCGCGTCGGCCAGTTCCACCGTATCCACTATCCGGGCAGCGATCTGCTTGACGCGCTGGAAATGCTCGCGCGGCTGGCCGACGCGCGCACGGCCGGCAAGCGCGGCTACACGGCGATGCGGCTCGCGACCCTGCTGCGCTGCGACATGGAAACCGCGCAGCGCTTGCTGACGACGATGGAGGAGCGCGAATGGATTGCGCGGCTCGACGGCGGCGGTGAGACCACGCCGCGCTACATCCTGCTCGCGAACCCCGAGCAGCTGACGCTTGCGCAGCTGTTCGACGTGCTGGTGATCGACCGCACGGAGCTCACCTACCAGCTGCAGCGGCGCCGCAGCCACGTGGATGGCGCTGCGCTGCTCGCGGTGCTGTCGAGCGACCGGTTCGACGTGTCGCTCGCATCGCTGATCGCCGCGCACCGGCTCGCGGGCGCGCAGCCGGCGGCGATCCCGGGGCAGGCGCCGGGCACCGTGTCCGACCCGCATGCGCGGCCGCCGCGGCCGGCGTGAGCGGGGCGCTCGGCCGCTACAGCGGGATCTTGCCGGTGCAGATATCCTTGAACATCACCCAGTCGCCCATCAGGCTGTAGATCGGGTGCCGGAACGTGGCCGGGCGGTTCTTCTCGAAGAAGAAGTGTCCGATCCACGCGAACCCGTAGCCGCAGACGACGGCTGCCGGCAGCCACGGCCAGTTTCCGGTCGCGATTGCCATCGCGACGCAGCCGATCACGCCGAGCGAGCCGATGAAGTGCAGCCGGCGCGACGCCAGGTTCTGGTGTTCGTTCAGGTAATACGGGTAGAAATCGGCGAAGCTGGCGAATTGCTCCGAATGCGTATGCGCCATGGACGTCTCCTCTGGCCGCTGTTCATAGGGCCATTGTGCTGCCGGCAGACCGCTTCCGCAAGCGGGGCGCGGCCCGCCGCGCGGCCCCGAGCTTTCCTTTTGACAGGCTTTCCGATAGGATCGAAAGAGGTTTTGCATTCAAGCATGAGGGGACTACGATGCGCGTCAGCGATATTCTGAAAGTGAAGGGCAACACGCTGTTTACGGTGACGCCCGATAAGCCGCTGCGCGAAGCGGTCGATACGATGGCCGAGCACGACATCGGTTCGCTCGTCGTGATGGAGTATGGCGATCTCGTCGGGATGCTGACGTTCCGCGAGATCATCCTGCGCCTGCACGTGAATGGCGGCGCGATCGGCGACGTGCAGGTGCGCAAGGTGATGGACGAGCCGCTCACCTGCACGCCGGAAACGGACGTCAACGAAGTGCGCCGGATGATGCTCGAGCGCCATGCGCGCTACATGCCGGTGCTCGACAAGAAGGTGCTGATGGGCGTCATTTCGTTCTACGACGTCGCGAAGACGGTCGTCGAGGCGCAGAGCTTCGAGAACCGGATGCTGAAGGCGTACATCCGCGACTGGCCGGAATCGGAAGCCGAAGCGCACAAGCCGTGAACCACGCCGCGCCCTGCGCCCTGACGCGCGGGCGTCGCCATCCGGCACGCGGCGGCGCAGGTTGGTCCTGCGCCGCCGTTTTTTCAACGACAACACGACAAGGCCCGCGCAGCTTCGCCAAGACGACGCGCGCGTATTCCGCATGAGCGATCAAACGCAAGCCACATCCGGGCAGCGCGACGAACGGCGCGCCCACGCGTCGCAGTTCGACCTGCTGCGCGAGCGTCGTTTCGCGCCGTTCTTCACGACCCAGTTCCTCGGTGCGCTGAACGACAACGTCTTCAAGATCGGCTTCACGTCGCTGGTCACCTATCACACCGCGCGGTTCTCCGGCGTCGATGCGAAGACGGCCGCCTTCCTGATTTCCGCAATCTTCATTTTGCCGTTCGTGCTGTTCTCGGCGACGTCCGGCCAGATCGCCGACAAGTACGACAAGGCAACCCTCACGCGATTCGTGAAGACCTTCGAGATCGTGCTGATGCTGGTCGGCGCGGCGGGCTTCGTCACGCACAGCGCGCCCTTGCTGTACCTGTGCACGTTCATGATGGGGATGCACTCGACGCTGTTCGGGCCCGTCAAGTATTCGTACCTGCCGCAGCATCTCGGCGAGCACGAGCTGGTTGGCGGCAACGGTCTCGTCGAGATGGGTACGTTCATCGCGATCCTGATCGGCACGATCATCGGCGGCGCGGCTGCGGGCATCGAAGGCAGCGGCGAGCGCGTGCTCGCGGTGAGCGTCGTCGTCATCGCGATCGCCGGGCGACTTGTCTCGCAGCGCGTGCCGTCCACGCCGGCGCCTCAGCCCGATCTCGTGATCAACTGGAATCCGGTCAGCGAGACCTGGCGCAACCTCGGGCTCGCACGCCAGAACCGCACCGTGTTCCTGAGCCTGCTCGGCATCTCGTGGCTGTGGTTCGTCGGTGCGACGTTCCTCACGTCGTTCTTCAATTTCGCGAAGGATGTGCTGTCCGCGAGCCCCGACGTCGTCACGATCCTGCTCGCGACGTTCTCGGTCGGCATCGGCCTCGGCTCGCTGCTGTGCGAACGGCTGTCACAGCGGCGCGTCGAGATCGGCCTCGTGCCGCTCGGCTCGATCGGCATCAGCGTATTTGCGATCGAGCTGTATTTCGCGAGCCATGCGCTGCCGTCGCCCGGCCATCTGCTGTCGGTCGGAGAATTCCTGGCCGGCGCGCGCCACTGGCGCATCCTGGCGGACCTGTTCCTGCTCGCGATGTTCGGCGGCTTCTACAGCGTGCCGCTGTACGCGCTGATCCAGAGCCGCAGCGCGCCGACGCACCGCGCGCGGATCATCGCCGCGAACAACATCCTGAACGCGCTGTTCATGATCCTGTCGGCCGTGATGGCGATGGGGCTGACCAAGGCCGGCGTCGACATCCCGGGGCTGTTCCTCGTCACCGCGCTGCTTAACGTGATCGTCGCCACGTATATCTATCTGCTCGTGCCCGAGTTCCTTCTGCGCTTCGTTGCGTGGGTGCTCGTACACACCTTCTACCGGATTCGCCTCGTGCATGCGGAGCGGATTCCGGCAGAAGGGGCCGCCGTGCTCGTGTGCAACCACGTCAGCTACGTCGACGCGCTCGTGCTGGCCGCCGCGAGCCCGCGTCCGATCCGTTTCGTGATGGATCACCGGATCTTCAAGACGCGCTTCGCGAGCTGGGTGTTCCGGCATGCGAAGGCGATCCCGATCGCGCCGCGCCACGAGGATCCCGCGATGCTCGCGCGCGCGTACGACGCATGCGAGGCTGCGCTGAAGGAAGGCGAACTCGTGTGCATCTTCCCGGAAGGCAAGCTGACGAAGACGGGTGACATCAACACGTTCCACCACGGCATCACTGAGATCCTGACCCGCACGCCGGCGCCGGTGATTCCGATGGCGCTGCGCGGGCTGTGGGGTAGCTATTTTTCGCGGCATACCGATGCGCGGATGCCTCGGCCCATCAAGCGCGGCGTCATGAGCCGGCTGACGCTGGCGGTCGGTGAGCCGGTCCCGGCGTCGGTCGCGACACCCGAGTCGCTGCAGGCCGCGGTGACCGAACTGCGCGGCGCGCGAAAGTAGGCGGCGGGCAGGTGGCGTCAGGCGGCCCCGAGCGGTGCGGTACGGCTCCGATCACTCGCCGATTCAATTGAGGCTTGCCTGCTTTCGTCCGCGCGAAGGTTGGCTTGCCCGTCCCACGGTGCGTCCTGCCGGCGACATGCCGTGCAGGTCCCGCGCCGGCGGGACGACTGGCATAATATAGGTCTGTCTATATTTCATGACGCGCAAGATATAGGCCTGTCTATATTTCGGCAGGTCCGTACTGGCTTGTCCTTTTCTCTTTGGGCGGTTCCATCATGTCCGGCAATACCCTCGGCACGCTTTTCACTGTCACGACCTTCGGCGAATCGCACGGTCCCGCGATCGGCTGCGTGATCGATGGTTGCCCGCCGGGAATGGGGCTGACCGAAGCCGACATCCAGGTCGAGCTCGATCGCCGCAAGCCCGGCACGTCACGTCACGTCACGCAACGGCAGGAGGCCGACGAGGTCGAGATCCTGTCGGGCGTGTTCGAAGGCGTGACGACCGGTACGCCGATCGCGCTGCTGATCCGCAACACCGACCAGCGCAGCAAGGATTACGGCAACATCGTCGAGACGTTCCGTCCCGGCCACGCTGACTACACCTATTGGCAGAAGTACGGCATCCGCGACTACCGCGGCGGCGGCCGCTCGTCGGCGCGCCTGACCGCGCCGATCGTCGGCGCGGGTGCGGTTGCGAAGAAGTGGCTGCGCGAGCGCTTCGGCGTCGAAGTGCGTGGCTACATGAGCGGCCTCGGCGAGATCGACGTGCCGTTCGTCGACTGGTCGCACGTGCACGAAAATCCGTTCTTCTCGCCGAATGCGGCGGTCGTGCCGGAGCTCGAGGCGTACATGGATGCGCTGCGCAAGGACGGCGATTCGATCGGCGCGCGCATCGACGTCGTCGCGTCTGGCGTGCCGGTCGGCTGGGGCGAGCCGGTGTTCGACCGTCTCGATGCGGACATCGCAAAGGCGATGATGAGCATCAACGCGGTGAAGGGCGTCGAGATCGGCGCGGGCTTCGAAAGCGTCGCGCAGCGCGGCTCGGTGCATGGCGACGAGCTGACGCCGGGCGGTTTCGTCGGCAACCATGCGGGCGGCGTGCTCGGCGGGATTTCGACGGGGCAGGACATCACCGTGTCGATCGCGATCAAGCCGACGTCGAGCATCCGCACGCCGCGCCGTTCGATCACGAAGGCCGGCGACGAGGCGACGGTGGAAACGTTCGGCCGTCACGATCCGTGCGTCGGCATCCGCGCGACGCCGATCGCCGAGTCGATGCTCGCGCTGGTGCTGATCGACCATGCACTGCGCCATCGCGCGCAGTGCGGGGACGTCGAGACGCCGACGCCGAAGATCGCAGGCAGCGCGACCTGACGCAAGCGGGCAGGGCGCTGCACGTCTCGCCCGGCCATTGCGCGGAGCATGCAAAACGGGGCGCTGCTTCAAGCAGCGCCCCGTTTCGTTTGCGGCGTCTGATCAACGCGCCGTTCGTGGCGGCGCGTTCCGGCAATTACATGTTCGGGTAATTCGGCCCGCCGCCGCCTTCCGGCGTGACCCACACGATGTTCTGCGTCGGGTCCTTGATGTCGCAGGTCTTGCAGTGCACGCAGTTCTGCGCGTTGATCACCAGGCGATCGCTGCCGTCGTCGTTCTTCACGAACTCGTATACGGCCGCCGGGCAGAAGCGCCCCTCCGGCCCCGCGTAGGTACGCAGGTTCACGTTCACCGGCACGTTCGCATCCTTCAGCGTCAGGTGTGCCGGCTGGTTCTCCTCGTGGTTCGTGTTCGAGATGAACACCGACGACAGCCGGTCGAACGTCAGCTTGCCGTCCGGCTTCGGATACTCGATCGGCTGGCATTGCGACGCCGGCTTCAGCATCTCGTGGTCCGCGTGCTTGTGGTGCAGCGTCCACGGCACGTTGCCGCCCATCACCTTCTGCTCGAGCCCGACCATCAGCGTGCCGAGGTACAGGCCCTTCGCCATCCACTGCTTGAAGTTGCGCGCGCGGTACAACTCCGTGTACAGCCACGACTGCTTGAAGGCGTCCGGATACGCGTTGAGCTCGTCGCCCTGGCGGCCGGCCTGCACCGCGTCGAACGCGGCGTCGGCCGCCAGCATGCCGGTCTTGATCGCCGCGTGGCTGCCCTTGATCCGCGAGGCGTTCAGGAAGCCCGCGTCGTCGCCGATCAGCGCGCCGCCCGGGAACACCGTCTTCGGCAGCGACAGCAGCCCGCCGGCCGTGATCGCGCGCGCGCCGTACGACACGCGCTTGCCGCCTTCCAGGAACGCGCGGATCGACGGGTGCGTCTTGTAGCGCTGGAATTCCTCGAACGGC
>NZ_CADFDU010000018.1 GCF_902833045.1 Burkholderia sp. BCC0322 | reverse complement strand
GGCAGCGCTGCGTTTTCAGCAGCAGAGAAGCGAGATTATGAACCGTGTTTCGCAACTCGTCAACAACTTTTTAACACATTGTTGCGACTGCGGGGCCCAACTTCCAAGCCAGTTGCGCGCGCCAGACTGCCGCACACCACCGACCCTGCTTCCCTCTCCCGCGCCGCGTTTCCGTTAGCGCGAAAGAGGCGTGATTCTAAGCACCTGCCCCCAACCACGCAAGCCCCTTTGTGAAAATATTTTGAAAAAGCCCCCGTGCGCTGTCGCGCACGGGGGCTCGGGGCTCGACGTGGCGCGTAACGCTGGCAACAGATGCCGGCCCCGTCGCCGGCCGACTACCCAAGCAGCCCCATCAGCGGTGCTTGAACACCGGCTTCCGTTTTTCGACGAATGCCGCCATCCCTTCCTTCTGGTCTTCGGTCGCGAACAGCGAATAGAACAGCCGACGCTCGAAGTGGACGCCTTCGGCCAGCGTCGTCTCGTACGCGCGGTTCACCGACTCCTTGACCATCATGACTGCCGGCAGCGAAAACTCGGCGATCGTCGCCGCGGCGGCAAGCGCCTCGTCGAGCAGCGTGGCGGCCGGCAGCACGCGCGAGACGAGCCCCGCGCGCTCCGCTTCGGCAGCATCCATGAACCGGGCCGTCAGGCACATATCCATCGCCTTCGCTTTCGACACCGCGCGCGGCAGGCGCTGCGTGCCGCCCGCACCCGGCATGACGCCCAGCTTGATTTCCGGCTGGCCGAACTTGGCCGTGTCTGCCGCGAAGATGATGTCGCACATCATGGCCAGTTCACAGCCACCGCCCAGCGCAAAGCCCGAAACCGCGGCAATGATCGGCTTGCGGATCTCGCGGACCGTCTCCCAGTTGCGCGTGATGTAGTCGCCCCGGTAGACGTCCATATAGGAATAGGTCGCCATCATGCCGATGTCCGCGCCGGCCGCGAACGCCTTCTCGCTCCCGGTCACGACGATCGCGCCGATGCCATCGTCCGCATCGAACGCCTTCAGCGCGGCACCCAATTCATCCATCAGTGCATCGTTCAGCGCATTCAAGGCCTTCGGACGGTTCAGCGTAACCAGCCCGACACGCCCCCGGGTCTCCACCAGGATGTTCTCGTAAGCCATCTATTTTTCCTCGATCAATGAAATGAGAAACGCCTCGCACATGCGAATAGTTTGATGCTACCATTCTCCGACCAACCGGTCGGTTAATTAATCGATCCAACCCCTCTCAATGTCCATCAGGCTGCCGCCATGACCCATGCACTGTTCACGAAGCACGAAGACACGCTGAAACACGCACTCGCCGCCATCGAGAGCCGCGGGTACTGGAGCCCGTTCGCCGAAATGCCGAGCCCCAAAGTGTACGGGGAAAGCGCGAACGCAGATGGCGAGGCCGCGTTCAAGTCGCACCTCGACAAGACGTTTGCGCTCGACCAGCCGGCGTCCGAAGAAACGGTCGGCTCGGAGCGGTCGCCGTACGGCATTTCACTGGGCATCCGGTACCCGAAATCGACGCCCGACGAACTGATCGCCGCCGCTGCCGCCGCGCAACGCTCGTGGCGCGAAGCCGGCCCGAGTGCATGGATCGGCGTCAGCCTCGAAATCCTCGCGCGCCTGAATCGCGCCAGCTTCGAAATCGCCTACAGCGTGATGCACACCACGGGGCAGGCATTCATGATGGCGTTCCAGGCCGGCGGCCCGCACGCGCAAGATCGCGCGCTCGAGGCAGTCGCCTATGCATGGGACGAACTGCGCCGCATCCCCGCCGATGCCCACTGGGAAAAGCCGCAAGGCAAGAACCCGCCGCTCGCGATGCACAAGCGCTACACGATCGTCCCGCGCGGCACCGGGCTCGTGCTCGGCTGCTGCACGTTCCCGACCTGGAACGGCTATCCCGGCCTGTTCGCCGATCTCGCAACCGGCAACACCGTGATCGTCAAGCCGCATCCGGGTGCGATCCTGCCCCTCGCCATCACCGTCCGGATCGCTCGCGACGTGCTGCGCGAAGCCGGGTTCGATCCGAACGTCGTCACGCTCCTTGCGACCGAACCCAACGACGGCGCACTCGTTCAGGGTCTCGCGCTGCGCCCCGAGATCAAGCTGATCGACTTCACAGGCAGCACGCAAAACGGCACGTGGCTCGAACGCCACGCCCACCAGGCACAGGTCTATACAGAGAAGGCTGGCGTCAACCAGATCGTGATCGACTCGACCGACGATCTGAAGGCAGTTGCCAAGAACATCGCGTTTTCGCTGGCGCTCTACTCCGGCCAGATGTGCACGGCACCGCAGAACATCTACGTGCCGCGCGACGGCATCCGGACGGCGGACGGTCATGCAAGCTTTGACGAGGTCGCACAGGCAATCGCCATTGCCGTGCAAAAACTCACCGGCGACCCGGCACGCTCGGTCGAACTGATCGGCGCAATCCAGAACGAAGGCGTGACCGCACGCATCGACGACGCCCGCCAGCTCGGCCGCGTGCTCGCCGACAGCCTGACCCTCCAGCACCCGGCGTTCCCCGATGCCCGCGTGCGCACGCCGCTCGTGCTGCAACTCGACGTGGCCGACCGCGAGAAATTCACGCAGGAATGGTTCGGCCCGATCTCGTTCGTGATCGCGACCGACTCGACCGCGCAGTCGCTCGACCTCGCCGGGGAAATCGCGGCGGAACACGGCGCGCTGACCCTCTCCGTCTACAGCACCGACGACGCGATCGTCGACGCCGCCCACGACGCGGCGGTACGCGGTGGCGTCGCGCTGTCGATCAACCTGACGGGCGGTGTGTTCGTGAACCAGTCGGCAGCGTTCTCGGATTTCCACGGCACGGGCGCGAACCCGGCTGCCAATGCGGCGCTGGCCGACCCGGCGTTCGTCGCCAACCGGTTCCGCGTGGTGCAAAGCCGCGTCCATGTTGCGCCGAAGGCGGCACCCGCGGAAGCCGGCCAACCGGCATAACCCGAATGGCCGACGTGCAAACGCCGCCACGTTCTCTACCATGAACGAATCCGCCGCCTGGCGGGTTCGTTGCTCATCGATACGCCCATGACAGACGCCTATATCTGCGACGCGATTCGCACCCCCATCGGCCGCTACGGCGGCGCGCTGAAAGAAGTCCGCGCCGACGACCTCGGTGCGGTGCCGCTCAAGGCGCTCATCGAGCGCAACCGCGACGTCGACTGGGCGGCGATCGACGACGTGATCTACGGCTGCGCGAACCAGGCCGGCGAGGACAACCGCAATGTCGCGCGCATGTCGGTGCTGCTCGCGGGGCTGCCGACCGACGTGCCCGGCACGACGCTGAACCGGCTGTGCGGCTCCGGGATGGATGCGGTCGGCACCGCCGCGCGCGCGATCAAGGCGGGCGAGGCGCGCCTGATGATCGCAGGCGGCGTCGAGAGCATGACGCGCGCGCCGTTCGTCATGGGCAAGGCCGCGAGCGCGTTCGCACGCCAGGCCGACATCTTCGACACGACGATCGGCTGGCGCTTCATCAATCCGCTGATGAAACAGCTGTATGGCGTCGATTCGATGCCCGAGACGGCCGAGAACGTCGCGGTCGACTACAACATCAGCCGCGCCGACCAGGACCTGTTCGCGCTGCGCAGCCAGCAGAAGGCCGCGCGTGCACTGCAGGACGGCACGCTCGCCGACGAAATCGTCGCAGTCACGATTCCGCAGAAGAAAGGCGATCCGGTGGTGGTGTCGCGCGACGAGCATCCGCGCGAGACGTCGCTCGAAGCACTCGCGAAGCTGAAGGGTGTCGTGCGCCCGGACGGCTCGGTGACGGCCGGCAACGCATCGGGCGTCAACGACGGTGCTTGCGCGCTGCTGCTCGCCAATGCTCAGGCAGCCGACCAGTACGGCCTGCGCCGCCGCGCACGCGTCATCGGCATGGCGACAGCCGGCGTCGCGCCGCGCGTGATGGGCATCGGGCCCGCGCCGGCCACGCAAAAACTGCTGCACCAACTCGGCATGACCATCGATCAGTTCGACGTCATCGAGTTGAACGAGGCATTCGCGTCCCAAGGTCTCGCGGTGCTGCGCATGCTCGGCATCGCCGATGACGATCCGCGCGTGAACCCGAACGGTGGCGCAATCGCACTGGGGCATCCGCTCGGCGCATCGGGCGCCCGGCTCGTGACCACGGCGCTCCACCAACTCGAGCGTACGGGCGGCCACTTTGCGCTCTGTACGATGTGCATCGGCGTCGGCCAAGGCATCGCACTCGCGATCGAACGCGTGTAACCCACGCATCGCGCCTATAACGAAGTCATGAAGGAGACACTGCATGTCCTATCAGGCGATTCAGCTGGATATCGATCAGGCCTCGAACGTAGCGACGATTACCCTCAACCGCCCCGACAAGCTGAACAGCTTTACGCGGGCGATGCATCGCGAGCTGCAGTCGGCACTCGATGACGTCGAGGCGGCCGGCGCGCGCGCGCTGATCCTGACGGGTGCGGGGCGCGGCTTCTGCGCGGGCCAGGACCTGGCCGATCTCGACTTCACGCCGGGCGCGTCTACCGACCTCGGCACGCTGATCGACGAGCACTTCAATCCACTGATCCGCCGCCTGCAGCGTCTGCCGATTCCGGTAATCGCTGCCGTCAACGGCACGGCGGCCGGCGCCGGGGCGAATCTCGCGCTCGCATGCGATCTCGTGTTCGCCGCCCGCTCGAGCAGCTTCATCCAGGCCTTCGTCAAGATCGGGCTCGTACCCGATTCAGGCGGTACGTGGTTCCTGCCGCAACGCGTCGGCATGGCACGCGCGCTGGGGCTCGCGCTGACCGGCGACAAGCTCGGGGCCGAGCAGGCCGAGCAATGGGGCTTGATCTGGCGCGCGGTCGACGACGACACGCTCGCTGCATCAGCCCGCCAGCTTGCCACCCAGCTCGCGCAACAGCCGACGCTCGCGATCGCATCGATCAAGCAATCGATGCGTGCCAGTGTCACGAACACGCTCGACCAGCAACTCGACATGGAACGCGACCTGCAGCGCATGCTCGGCGGATCGCACGACTACGCGGAAGGCGTGAAGGCATTCATCGAGAAGCGCGCGCCGCGCTTCGAGGGGCGTTGACATGACGACCACCACTGCCACGCTCGACCCCGATTCGCTCGCCCGCGCCACCGCACGGGCCATGTACGACGCGGACGCATGCAGCCGCGCGTTCGGGATGGAAATCGCCGAAGTACGCGCCGGCTACGCGCGCCTGCAGATGCGCGTGCGGCCCGAATTCCTGAACGGGCATCAGACCTGCCATGGCGGGATCATCTTCACGCTGGCCGATTCGACGTTCGCATTCGCGTGCAACTCGTACAACGTGAATACGGTTGCGGCCGGCTGCTCGATCGAATTCCTGCGCCCCGTGCACGGCGATGACGTGCTGACGGCCGAGGCGATCGAGCAGGCGCGCGCCGGCCGCCAGGGCATCTACGACATCCGCGTCACGAACCAGGCCGGCGAAACCGTCGCGATGTTTCGCGGCAAATCCGCCCAGATCAAGGGCACGGTCATCCCGGAAGACCGCTGACGCCGACGGCTCGCACATAACAAACACTGGAGACATGCATGACTACCCCGCTACCGCTCGAGCCGATCGAGACCGCCTCACGCGACGAGCTGACCGCGCTGCAGCTCGAACGCCTCAAGTGGTCGCTCCGGCATGCGTATGACCACTCCCCCGTCTATCGTCGAAAGTTCGACGACGCGGGGGTCCATCCGGACGACCTGAAGACGCTCGCCGACCTGTCGCGCTTCCCGTTCACGACGAAGAGCGACCTGCGCGACAGTTACCCGTTCGGGATGTTCGCGGTGCCGCAGGACCAGATATCTCGCATTCATGCGTCGTCGGGCACGACCGGCAAGCCGACGGTCGTCGGCTATACGGCCGGCGACATCGACACATGGGCGAATCTCGTCGCCCGCTCGATCCGCGCCGCCGGCGCGCGCCGCGGCGACAAGGTGCACGTCAGCTACGGCTACGGCTTGTTCACGGGCGGGCTCGGCGCGCACTACGGCGCCGAACGCGCAGGGCTGACCGTAATCCCGTTCGGTGGCGGCCAGACCGAGAAGCAGGTGCAGCTGATCCAGGATTTCCGGCCCGACATCATCATGGTGACGCCAAGCTACATGCTGTCGATCGCCGACGAAATCGAGCGCCAGGGTCTCGATCCCGTGCAGAGTTCGCTGCGCATCGGCATCTTCGGTGCGGAACCCTGGACCAATGACATGCGCGTCGCGATCGAGCAGCGGATGGGCATCGATGCGGTCGACATTTACGGGCTGTCCGAAGTGATGGGCCCCGGCGTCGCGTCCGAATGCGTCGAGACCAAGGACGGCCCGACCATCTGGGAAGACCACTTCTATCCGGAAATCATCGACCCTGAAACCGGCGAAGTGCTTCCGGACGGCGAACTCGGCGAGCTCGTGTTCACGTCGCTGACGAAGGAGGCGTTGCCAATCGTCCGCTACCGGACCCGCGACCTCACGCGGCTGTTGCCCGGCACTGCCCGCACGATGCGCCGGATGGAGAAGATCACGGGGCGCTCGGACGACATGATGATCGTGCGCGGCGTCAACGTGTTCCCGACGCAGATCGAGGAACAGTTGCTCAAGCAGCGCGCGCTCGCACCGCACTATCAGATCGTGCTGACGAAGGAAGGACCGCTCGACGTGCTGACGCTCAATGTCGAGCCTTGCCCCGAGACCGCACCCGATACGGCGGCGATCCATGCGGCAAAACAGGCGCTCGCATACGATATCAAGTCGCTGATCGGCGTGACGGCCGTGATCAACGTGCTGCCCGTGAACGGGATCGAGCGGTCGGTCGGCAAGGCGCGACGCGTCGTCGACAAGCGCAAGGGCTGACGGCAATCGCGGCGCGTTATTTACGCGCGGTGAATCCGTAGCTGCAAATGAAACAGCCCGATCGGCGTTGGCCGATCGGGCTGTTTCATTCCGGGACGCCGTTGGGCACCCGCCGACGCAACACGCGCACGCGCGCATCACGAATACTGACACCGCACGGGCACCCTCACGATCAGGGCGACGCGCCCCTCGCACACCGCCGCGCCCACGAATGCCGCGTCCAATGTATCGGCGGCGACCCGAGCGCACCCGGCCACCCGCGCCGCCTCACATCACGAATTCGGGAACAGCAGCCACATCCGGCCGACCTGCTTCATCCGCCCGGCCTGATCGCCTGCGTCGTCACCGAGCCCCCAGAAATAGTCGGCCCGCACGCCCCCCTTGATTGCTGAGCCCGTATCCTGCGCAAACACGAGCCGGTTCATCGGCGTATTCGTCAGCGGGCGCGTGGTCTGCAGGAACACCGGTGTGCCGAGCGGGATCGACGACGGATCGACGGCGATCGAGCGCTCCGGCGTCAGCGGCACGCCCAGCGCGCCGATCGGGCCGTCCGCGCCGCCGTGCGGTGCATCTTCCTTGGTCGGCATGTCGCGGAAGAACACGAACCGCGGATTCGTGTCGAGCAACGCGTCAACCCGGTTCGGATTCGCCTTCGCCCACGCCTTGATGCCCTGCATCGTCGCCTGAGCGGGCGTCAGCTCGCCGCGATCGAGCAGCCACTTGCCGATCGAGCGATATGGCTGGTTGTTGGTGCCGCCGAAGCCGACCCGCATCACCGAACCGTCGTCGAGCAGCACGCGCCCCGAGCCCTGCACCTGCAGGAAGAACGCTTCGATCGGGTCGTCGACCCACACGAGTTCGTTGCCGTTCAGGATGCCTGCGCGTTCGAGTTGCGCACGTGCCGGCAGCGCGGCGCCCGCCCGATAACCAGCTGGCCAGCGATAGAGCGCGTACTGATACGGGCCGCGACGCACACGCGAACCGTGCAGCAGCGGCTCGTAGTAGCCGGTCACGAGCCCGTCGAGCGTCCCGTCGGTATTCGCAAGCTGGAACGGCGTGAAATACGTTTCGAAGAACGTACGTGCGCTGCTGACGTCGAGCTCGTCGAGCCGGTCGGCAGCCGCGCAAGCACGCTGCCAGGCCGGCTGGCGCGCGAGCCGAACGCAGTTCTGCCGCAGCGCGGCCGTCGCGCCGATCAGCGAATCGTCCTGCCAGCCCGGCACCTGCTGCCACGCGACCGGCGTGAGCCGCTTCGCGGCGACCTGACCCGGCACGACCGCCGCGCCGGTCGGTGGCTTCAGCGATGAAGTCCGCGTCGGCGCGCCACCGCACGCCGCAAGCAGCGCCGCCGCCGCAGCAGCCGCCACCCACCCGGCCACCCGAGGCCCAAACCCAATACAATGTCCGTTCTTGATGGAAACCGCCATGTCAGATTTTCTCGACCAATATCCGATGCTCATCTTCGCGCTCGAAGCCTTCGTAGCGCTTGCCCTGCTGATCTTCATCGTCGTGTGGACGTCGTCGGGCAGAAAGAAGCACGCCCGCAACAACGACCGCCAGCCGCGCTGACGCACTGACGCGCCCGGCACGCTCAATGCAGCGTGCGCGGCATGTGCAGCGCGAACTCGTCGACCGGCGCCTCGAAACGCTCGCCGTCCTCCGCCACGCAGAAGTACGCGCCCCGCATCGTGCCGACCGGCGTCGCGATCACGGCCCAGCTCGTGTACTCGAAGTGTTCGCCCGGCTGCAGCAGCGGCTGGTGCCCGACGACACCAAGCCCCTTCACTTCCTGCACGTGGTTCTCGCTGTCCGTGATGATCCAGTGCCGTGCGATCAACTGCGCCGCGACCTGCCCCGTGTTGCGGATCGTCAGCGTGTACGCGAATGCGTATTGACGGCGATCGGGGTCGGATTGTTCCGGCAAGTAGCTGGTTTTCACCGAAACGGTGAACTGATACTGACTCATGGTGTTTCCGCTGGAAGATGACTGCCCGCGCCTGCATGGGCAACGGGGCCGCGGGCGCGCCGCATTGGTTCGGCATTCTATGCGCAATCGGGCCTCGACCGCACGGCCCGCCGCCGCGCACCGGGTCGCCGGACGGTAGAATGACGGTTTTGCGCCGCAACGTCCCCGCTCCCCTGCCATGACCCAATTCCGCATCGCTCCCAGCATCCTGTCGGCCGATTTCGCACGGCTCGGCGAAGAAGTCCGCAACGTGGTCGCCGCCGGCGCCGACTGGATCCACTTCGACGTGATGGACAACCATTACGTGCCGAACCTGACCATCGGCCCGCTCGTGTGCGAAGCGATCCGCCCGCACGTACAGGTACCGATCGACGTGCACCTGATGGTGCGCCCGGTCGACCGGATCGTGCCCGATTTTGCGAAAGCCGGTGCAAACCTGATCAGCTTCCACCCGGAAGGCTCCGATCACATCGACCGCACGCTGTCGCTGATCCGCGACCACGGCTGCAAGGCCGGCCTCGTGTTCAACCCGGCCACGCCGCTGAATTACCTCGACCACGTGATGGATCGCCTCGACTTCGTGCTGCTGATGTCCGTCAACCCGGGCTTCGGCGGCCAGTCGTTCATTCCTGAAACGCTGAACAAGCTGCGCGAAGCACGCGCACGCATCGACGCGTACACCGAGCGCACCGGCCGCGAGATCCTGCTCGAAGTCGACGGCGGCGTGAAGACCGACAACATCGCGGAAATCGCGGCGGCTGGTGCCGACACGTTCGTCGCGGGTTCGGCGATCTTCGGCAAGCCGGACTACCGCAAGGTGATCGACGAGATGCGCGCCGCGCTCGCTACCGTCGAGCGGAGCTGACGCCGTGGCCGAATCGTCGCTCGCCGGCCATGCGCCGGCCCGGGCCGCAACGGAAGCTGCCCCGATCCGCTTCGCCGCGCCGCGCATCGATGCGGCGCTGATCGATCTCGACGGCACCATGGTCGATACGGCCGACGATTTCACGGCCGGCCTGAACGGGATGCTCGCGCGGCTCGGCGCACCGGCCACGTCGCGCGACGAGGTGATCGGCTATGTCGGCAAGGGCTCCGAACACCTGATCCAGAGCGTGCTGAAACCGCGCTTGCCGGCCGACGAAGCGCACGCGCGCTTCGACGACGCGCTGGCGATCTACCAGACCGAGTACGCGAAGATCAACGGCCGCCACACGCGTCTCTATCCGGACGTGGCCGCCGGTCTCGACGCGCTGCGCGCGGCCGGCATCCGGCTCGCATGCGTGACGAACAAGCCGCACCGCTTCGCGGTCGAGCTGCTCGAGCAGTACGGGCTGGCCGATTGCTTCGGCATCGTGCTCGGTGGCGACAGCGTCGCGCGCAAGAAACCCGATCCGCTGCCGATGCTGACGGCCTGCAACGCGCTCGGCGTCGCACCGGATGCGGCAGTCGCGATCGGCGACTCGGAAAACGATGCGCTGGCAGGCCGCGCGGCCGGGATGGCGACGCTGACGGTGCCGTACGGCTACAACCATGGCAAAGCTATACAAACGATAAATTCGGATGGTATAGTCGATTCGTTGCTGGTCGCAGCTCGCGCGATCTCCGCGCACAACGCCGGCCGGCCAACCCTCTGATTATTTCTTCCATCTGCATGTTTCTGAATAAAAAACGGAGTCTGAGCAGCATCGACCGGGGAGCCTGGCCCTGGCGTCGCTGGTCGCGCTAACCTCTTCGATGAGGTACGCTGAAGTACGTCTTCAGCGCCGTTTTTTATCTCGCTGCGCATCCGCGCGCCGATCGTCGCACCACCTCGAGTTCTACCGCGTCCGAACGCTTGCGTTCAGGCTCGGCCGCAGGCTCGCGACGTTCACGCCCGGAGTGCCGGCCGGCAACAGGCACTTCTCGATCGACCGCCCTTTCGCCGACGGCAACCCGCGCAGCGTCAAGTGATCCCTGGCGCCCGCGCCGCTCGTCCCGAACAGGACCGGAACATGACCGAACTCGAATTTCAATCGCTCGCGAACGAAGGCTACAACCGCATTCCGCTGATCGCGGAAGCCCTCGCCGATCTCGAAACGCCGCTGTCCCTCTACCTGAAGCTGGCCCAGCCCGAACGCTCGGGCGCCAACTCGTTCCTGCTCGAATCGGTGGTCGGCGGCGAACGCTTCGGCCGCTATTCGTTCATCGGCCTGCCCGCCCGTACACTCGTGCGTACCCGCAACGGCGTGTCGGAAGTCGTGCGCGACGGCCAGGTCGTCGAGACGCATGAAGGCGACCCGTTCCAGTTCATCGAATCGTTCCAGGCGCGCTTCAAGGTGGCGCAGCGCCCGGGCCTGCCGCGCTTCTGCGGCGGTCTCGCCGGCTATTTCGGCTACGACGCGGTGCGCTACATCGAGAAGAAGCTCGCGAACACCGCGCCGCGCGACGATCTCGGCCTGCCCGACATCCAGTTGCTGCTGACCGAGGAAGTCGCGGTGATCGACAACCTCGCCGGCAAGCTGTACCTGATCATCTACACGGACCCGAGCCAGGCCGAAGCCTATACGAAGGCGAAACAGCGCCTGCGCGAACTGAAGCAGCGCCTGCGCACGACCGTGCAGCCGCCCGTCACGTCGGCGAGCGTGCGCACCGAGACGTTCCGCGAGTTCAAGAAGGACGACTATCTGGTCGCCGTGCGCCAGGCGAAGGAATACATCGCGGCCGGCGAGCTGATGCAGATCCAGGTCGGCCAGCGTTTGACGAAACCGTACCGCGACAATCCGCTGTCGCTGTATCGCGCGCTGCGTTCGCTGAACCCGTCGCCGTACATGTACTACTACAACTTCGGCGATTTCCACGTGGTCGGCGCATCGCCGGAAATCCTCGTGCGCCAGGAAAAGCGCGGCGACGACCAGATCGTCACGATCCGCCCGCTCGCCGGCACGCGCCCGCGCGGCAACACGCCCGAGCGCGACGCGGAACTCGCGACCGAACTGCTCAACGATCCGAAGGAGATCGCCGAGCACGTGATGCTGATCGACCTCGCGCGCAACGACGTCGGCCGCATCGCGGAAATCGGCTCGGTGCACGTGACCGACCAGATGGTCATCGAGAAGTACTCGCACGTGCAGCACATCGTCAGCTCGGTCGAAGGCAAGCTCAAGCCCTGCATGACGAACTACGACGTGCTGCGCGCGACCTTCCCGGCCGGCACGCTGTCCGGCGCGCCGAAGGTACGTGCGATGGAACTGATCGACGAACTCGAGCCGGTCAAGCGCGGGTTGTACGGTGGCGCGGTCGGCTACCTGTCGTTCTCGGGCGAGATGGATCTCGCGATCGCGATCCGCACGGGCCTGATCCACAACGGCAACCTGTACGTGCAAGCGGCGGCGGGCGTCGTCGCGGATTCGGTGCCCGAATCCGAATGGCAAGAGACCGAAAACAAGGCGCGCGCGGTGCTGCGCGCGGCCGAACAGGTCCAGGACGGCCTCGATAGCGACTTCTGACCGGAGACTGACCATGCTGCTCATGATCGACAACTACGACTCGTTTACCTACAACCTGGTCCAGTACTTCGGCGAACTCGGCGAGGACGTGCGCACCTACCGCAACGACGAAATCACGCTCGACGAAATCGCGAGCCTGAATCCCGACGCAATCTGCCTGTCGCCCGGCCCGAGCAACCCGCAGCACGCGGGCATCACGCTCGACGTACTGAAGGAATTCGCGGGCAAGAAGCCGATCCTCGGCGTCTGCCTCGGCCATCAGGCGATCGGCGAGGCCTTCGGCGGCCGCGTCGTGCGCGCGAAGACCATCATGCACGGCAAGGTGAGCAAGATCGAAACCGACTGCCGCGGCGTATTCGCCGACCTGCCGAAGCACTTCGACGTCACGCGCTATCACTCGCTCGCGATCGAGCACGAATCGCTGCCCGACTGCCTCGAAGTGTCCGCCTGGACCGACGACGGCGAAATCATGGGCGTGCGCCACAAGACGCTGCCGATCGAAGGCGTGCAGTTCCACCCGGAATCGATCCTGTCCGAGCATGGCCACGCGCTGCTCGAGAATTTCCTGAAACAGGCACGCGCCGCGGCCGCGGCCGCCTGACGGGAGACTCACGATGACGATTACCCCGCAGGAAGCGCTGCAGCGCACGATCGAACACCGCGAAATCTTCCACGACGAAATGCTGCACCTGATGCGGCTCATCATGCGCGGCGACATGTCGCCCGTGATGGCGGCCGCGATCATCACCGGGCTGCGTGTGAAGAAGGAGACGATCGGCGAGATCGCCGCCGCCGCGACCGTGATGCGCGAATTCGCGAATCACGTCGAGGTGCAGGACAACTCGAACTTCGTCGACATCGTCGGCACCGGCGGCGACGGCTCGCACACGTTCAACATCTCGACCGCGTCGATGTTCGTCACGGCCGCGGCCGGCGCGAAGGTTGCGAAGCACGGCAACCGCGGCGTATCGAGCAAGTCCGGCAGCGCCGACGTGCTCGAGGCGCTCGGCGTGAACATCGACCTGCAGTCCGACCAGGTTGCCGCGTCGATCGCCGAAACGGGCATGGGCTTCATGTTCGCGCCGAACCATCACCCGGCGATGAAGAACATCGCGGCCGTGCGCCGCGAGCTCGGCGTGCGCACGATCTTCAACATCCTCGGCCCGCTGACCAATCCGGCCGGCGCGCCGAACCAGCTGATGGGCGTGTTCCACCCCGACCTCGTCGGCATCCAGGTGCGCGTGATGCAGCGTCTGGGCGCGCAGCACGTGCTCGTCGTGTACGGCAAGGACGGGATGGACGAGGTATCGCTCGGCGCGGCAACGCTCGTCGGCGAACTGCGCGACGGCAAGGTGCACGAATACGAAATCCATCCGGAAGACTTCGGCCTGCAGATGGTGTCGAACCGCACGCTGAAGGTGGAAAATGCCGACGAATCGCGCACGATGCTGCTCGGCGCGCTGGACAACCAGCCGGGTGTCGCACGCGAGATCGTCACGCTGAACGCCGGCACCGCGCTCTATGCGGCGAACGTCGCCGAGTCGATCGCGGACGGCATCCAGCTCGCCCGCGAAGCGATCGCAAGCGGCAAGGCCCGCGCGAAAGTCGACGAACTCGTGCGCTTCACGCAGCAGTTCAAGCGCTGACTCCCCTTACGAATCAAGCAGGAATCCACATGAGCGACATTCTCGACCGAATCATCGCCGTCAAGCGCGAAGAAGTCGCGGCGGCCATGCGCAGCGCACCACTCGAGGCACTGAAACTGGACGCATCCGCACGCGACCTGCGCGACTTCGTCGGCGCACTGCGCGCAAAGCACGCGGCCGGCCACGCGGCCGTGATTTCCGAAATCAAGAAGGCCAGCCCGTCGAAAGGCGTGCTGCGCGAGCATTTCGTGCCGGCCGACATCGCGCGTTCGTATGCGGAGCATGGCGCCGCGTGCCTGTCGGTGCTGACCGACGAGCAGTTCTTCCAGGGCAGCGTCCGCTATCTCGAGGAAGCGCGCGCGGCCTGCACGCTGCCGGTGCTGCGCAAGGACTTCATCGTCGACGCGTACCAGATCATCGAAGCACGCGCGATGGGCGCCGACGCGATCCTGCTGATCGCCGCCGCGCTCGACACTCCGCTGATGCAGGATCTCGAAGCGTATGCGCACTCGCTCGGTCTCGCGGTGCTGGTCGAAGTACACGACCGTAACGAGATGGAACAGGCGCTGACGCTCAAGACGCCTCTGCTCGGCATCAACAACCGCAACCTGCGCACGTTCGAGACGTCGATCCAGACGACGCTCGACATGCTCGACATGATTCCGGCCGACCGGATCGTCGTGACCGAATCGGGCATCCTGTCGCGCACCGACGTCGACACGATGCGTGCGGCGAACGTGAACACGTTCCTCGTCGGCGAAGCGTTCATGCGCGCCGACCAGCCGGGCGAAGAGCTCGCACGGATGTTCTTCTGATGGCGATCGAAAAGGAAATCAAGCTCGCGCTGCCGGCCGGCCAGGCCGACGCCGCGCGACGCTTCTTCGAGACGCTGACCGGCGAACCCGGTCACGACATCACGCTCGCGAACGTCTATTACGACACGCCCGATCTCGCGCTGGCCCGCTCGAAGAGCGCGGTGCGCGTGCGCCGCGCGCCCCAGGGCTGGCTGCAGACGTTCAAGACGGTCGGCAGCGCGGAAGGCGGCCTGCATCGCCGCCACGAATGGGAGCTGCCGGTCGCCGGCGACGCGCTCGAGATCGACGCGCTCGTCGCGGCCTGCGACGTGCCGGAAGCCGCCGCCGCGCTGAATGACGCGGCGGGCGCGCTGCACGCGCTGTTCCGCACGGATTTTTCGCGTACGCTGTGGCGCATCGCAATCGGCGGCGCAACCGTCGAAGCCGCGGTGGACCTCGGCGAGATCGTCGTCCAGGCGGAACACGAAACGCGCCGCGAACCGATCAGCGAAATCGAACTCGAACTGATCGACGGCCCGGAAGCGGCGCTCGCAACGCTCGCCGCCGAATTGCAGCAAGCGCTGCCGGGCCTCGTTCCCGACAACATCAGCAAGGCGCAGCGCGGCTACCGGCTGCGCGCGCAATAACCCGCATCACGCATGGCAACCCGCAAGACTTCCCGCGCGCCGCAACAGGCGTCGCTGTTCGACGATCCCGTGCCGGAAACGGCACCGGCCGATATTCCGTCCCAGGCGCCCGAAGCGCCCGCGGCCGGACGCAAGCCCGCAAAGAAAGCCGCACCGGCTGCGGCCCCGACGGTCGCGCCACCCGCGGCCGCCGACGTTCCGCACCTCGCCGCGCAATTCGACGCGCTGCCGTCCGTCTGGCGCGACGTGCTGAAACCCTTCACGGACAGCGACGCCTATGCGCCGCTGTGCCGCTTCGTCGATGACGAGCGTGCGGCCGGCAAGACGGTCTACCCGACCGACGTGTTCCGCGCGCTGCGCCTGACGAGCCCGGACGACGTGAAAGTCGTGATCCTCGGCCAGGATCCGTACCACGGCGACGATCGCGGCACGCCGCAGGCGCACGGGCTCGCGTTCTCGGTGCCGCCGGCCGTGCGCACCCCGCCGTCGCTGCGCAACATCTTCAAGGAAATCGCCGCGAACTTCGGTCATGACACGCCGCGCCACGGCTGCCTCGACACCTGGGCGCGCCAGGGCGTGCTGCTGCTCAACACGGTGCTGACGGTCGAGCGCGGCGCAGCCGCGAGCCATGCGAAGCGCGGCTGGGAGCAATGCACGGACACGCTGATCCGCGAACTCGCCGGCCGCCATCGCGGGCTCGTCTTCATGCTGTGGGGCGCACACGCGCAGGCGAAACGCGCATTGTTCGACGCAAGCGCGCACTGCGTGCTCGAGGCGCCGCATCCGTCACCGCTATCTGCGCACCGCGGCTTTCTCGGCTGCCGCCATTTCGCGCTCGCGAACGACTATCTGGTCGAAGCGGGCCGCGAACCGATCGACTGGCGCCTGCCGGAAGTGGCGGAAACGCTCGCATAACGGCCGCGCCGGCCGGCATGCAAAAACGCCGCGCCCCTTTCGGGACGCGGCGTTTTTTATCGGGCGACGCTGCGAGCGCGGCGCACCCGCATCGACCTTACGCGGCGGCGATCGCTTCGCGTGCGCCGGCCAGTGCAGCGCTCTGCGCATCCGGGCCGAGGTTCAGGCCTTCCGCGAAGATGAAGCTCACGTCGGTCATGCCGACGAAGCCGAGGAACGTGCGCAGGTACGGGGTCTGGCTGTCGTTCGGCGTGCCGGCGTACTTGCCGCCTCGGGCCGTCACCACGTGAACCTTCTTGCCCTTGATCAGGCCTTCCGGACCGTTCTCGGTGTAGCGGAACGTGACACCTGCACGTGCGATCCAGTCGAAGTACGTCTTCAATTGCGACGAGATGCCGAAGTTGTACATCGGCGCGCCGATCACGATGATGTCGGCAGCTTGCAGTTCGGCGATCAGTGCATCGCTCTTCGCGACGATCGCATTCTGTTCCCCGGTGCGCTTGTCGGCCGGCGTAAAGAACGCGCCCAGCACCGATTCGTCGAGGTGCGGCAGCGCATCGGCCAGCAGGTCACGAACCACGACCTTCGCGCCGGGGTTCGATTGTTGCAGCTTTGCCGTCAGTTCGTTGGCCAACAGCGTGGATTGCGCACCTTGCGAACGCGCGGCGGAATTGATTTGCAGAATGGTCGTCATGTCAGGCTCCGGTAGGGTTGCGCTTTGGTAGCGCGAGTGACGCCATTGTGCGTGGCCGCATGACCACGAAAAAGCGGGTTCAGGGCGACGGATTGTTGCAGCAGCAGAACAATCGTTGATCGCGCCCCGATACCCGCTTCGGTACGCTCAACCCTTCAGCCAGGCCTCCCGGGCCTTCGAGGCCGCAGCCGGCTTCGCGGCCGCCGTCAGCCGGTAGCGCGTGACTTCCGGGCCGTCGAGCTTCAGTTTCGCGGTGCGCAGCTCGTCGCGCCGGAACGCGTGAACCTCGACCTTGTCGCCCGGCCGGTAGCGCGCGAGCAGCGCGTCGAGGTTGGTGCCCGTGACGCGCAGCCCGTCGACCGCGATCAGCGTGTCGCCCGCCGACAGCCCCGCGCGATGTGCGGCGCCGCCTTCATAGACGGCCGCAAACGTGCAGTCCGCGCCGCCGCGCAGGCGCGCCCCGATCGTCGGCTTCGCGGTCGCGCCGTTCGCAACATCGGGCGCGAGCGACACGCCGAACGGTGCGAGCAGTTCGGCGAGCGGCAGGTCGCGCGTGCCATGCACGGCATCGGCGAACAGGCGGCCGAGCGCAACGCCCGTCGCCTCTTCGATCAGCGCCTCAACTTCGTTTTCCTCGACGCCCGCCTGCTTGCCGCGGTAGAAATCGCGGCCGTAGCGTTGCCACAGCAGGCGCATCACGTCGTCGAGCGACTTCTTGTTGCGCGTCTGCGCGCGGATCGCGAGATCGAAGGCGAGCGCGACGAGCGAACCCTTCGTGTAGTAGCTGACGATCGCGTTGGTCGCGTTCTCGTCCTGGCGGTAGTACTTGATCCACGCGTCGAACGAGCTTTCGGCGACGCTCTGCTTCAGGCGCCCCGTGCCGCGCAGCACGCCGCCGACCGTACGGCCGAGCGCCGCGAAATAGTCGTCCTGCGACATCAGCCCGCTGCGCACGAGCATCAGGTCGTCGTAATACGACGTGAAGCCTTCGAACAGCCACAGCAGCGACGTGTAGTTTTCCTTCGTCAGGTCGTACGGCACGAACGCCGCCGGCTTGATGCGCTTCACGTTCCACGTATGGAAGTACTCGTGGCTGCAGAGACCGAGATACGTGCGATAGCCTTCCGTCGTTTCGGGCCGCCCCTTCACCGGCAGGTCGGTGCGGTTGCAGATCAGCGCGGTCGACGCGCGATGCTCGAGGCCGCCGTAGCCGTCGCTGACCGCCAGCGTCATGAACACGTAGCGGTCCATCGGCGCCTTCTTCGACTTCGGCTCGAACAGCGCGATCTGCGCTTCGCACACGCGCTTCAGGTCGGTGCGCAGGCGTTCCATGTCGAGCTGTGTCACGCGCCCCGCGATCACGATGTCGTGCGGCACGCCGTGCGCGTCGAACGTCGCGAGCGCGAATTCGCCGATCGTCACCGGATGGTCGGAGAGTTCGTCGTAGTTCGACGCGCGATAGGCGCCGAACCCGTAGCGCTTAGTGCCGCGCGCCTCGGGTAACGACGTGCCGACACGCCACGCGCGGAACGCCGAGCCGGCCGGCTTCGCGATGTCGACTTCACACGGCGCGTGCTCGCGGCCGGCGACGCTCAGGAACACGGCCGTCGCATTGAAGAAGCCGCCCGATTCGTCGAGATACGCGGAGCGTACCGACAGGTCCCACGCATACACGTCGTAGCGCAGCGTCAGCGTGCCGTTCACGGGTGCGGCCTGCCACGTGTGCTTGTCGGTCTTCGCGATCCGCACCTTGCGGCCCGCGTCGTTGAACGCGCCGAGCGTCACGATGTTGCGCGCGAACTCGCGCACGAGATAGCTGCCCGGAATCCACACCGGCAGCGAGAAGCGCTGGCCTTCGGGATCGGGATCGGTGACCGTCACCGACACTTCGAACAGGTGCGCGGCAAGATCTTTCGGGACAATCGAATAGCGGATCGGCTGGGTCATCGTGGCAATCGGTCGAATACAGCGGCGAAAACGAAGAGAGGCGCCGGCAGATGCGGGCGCCCCTCGCTGGCCGGGCCATGCGGCCCGGCGTGTGGTCGGTTACTTGCTCGAGGCGAGTGCCTGGTTGAGCTGGTCGGCCGACACGGCGCCCGGCAGGCGGCGACCGTCCGGCAGGAAGATCGTCGGCGTGCCCGTGACATTCATCCCGCGGCCGAGCGCGAGGTTCTTGTCGAGCGCGGTGGTATCGCAGGTACCGGCGCCGGACGGTGCGCGATGGTCGAGCATCCAGCTCTGCCACGTTTTCGCGCGGTCGGTCGCACACCAGATCGACTTCGACTTCGCGGTCGAATCCGGCGACAGCACCGGGTACAGGAACGTGTAGACGGTCACGTTGTCGACCGATTGCAGCGTCGTCTCGAGCTTCTTGCAGTAAGGGCAGTTCGGATCGGAGAACACCGCGATCTTGCGGGCGCCGTTGCCCTTGACGACCTTGATCGCATTCGCGAACGGCAGGCTCGCGAAGTCGATCTTGTTGATTTCGGACAGGCGTGCGTCGGTCAGGTTCTTGTGCGTCTTGGCGTCGACGAGATCGCCGAGCAGCACGTAGTCGCCGGCCGCGTCGCTATAGATGATCTGCGAGCCGAGGTTCACTTCGTAAAGGCCCGCGACCGGCGATTTCGACACGCTCTTGATCGGCGCGTCGTTGCCGAGGCGGGCCTGCAGCGTCGCTTTCAGCTTGTCGGTGGTCTGGTCGGCCTGCGCGGTGCAGCCAAGCGTCGCCATCGTGACGGCCAGCGCCAGCGACGCGATGCGGATCGTTTTTTTCATCGAAATCTTCCTTCAGCTCAATCGGTGTGCACGGCACAGTGTACGCCGTAACGGAACCGTGTCCGACCGGCGAAGCGGCCGAAGGTTCGATCAGCCGAGCGCGGCCGACACGAGCCAGCGCTTCACGAGCGGCTGCGCGCCGACGAAGGCCATGCCCGCGTTGCGCACGGCCTTCGCGACGGAGCCCGGCGCCGCGAACAGCCGCTGCAGCCCGTCGGTCGCGACCATCAGCGCGCGGATGTCCTCGCGGCGCGAACGCTCGTAGCGGCGCAGCAGCACCGTATCGCCGAGATTGCGGAAGCTCTCCTTGCCGGCGATCGCATCGGCGAGCGCCGCGACGTCGCGCAGCCCGAGGTTCATCCCCTGCCCCGCGAGCGGGTGGATCAGGTGCGCGGCGTCGCCGACGAGCGCGACGCGGGGCGCGATCAGCTTGTCGACCGTCTGCAGCGCCAGCGGGAAGCCGGCGGCCGGCGTCACGCAGTCGAGCGTGCCGACCTGGCCGTGCGACACGCGCTCGACCTCGGCCGCGAGCTGCGCCGGATCGAGTGCGAGCAGTTGGTCCGCATGCGCGGTGTGCGCGGACCAGACGAGCGACACATGGCCGTCCGGCAGCGGCAGCAGCGCGACGATCTCGCCTTCGTGGAACCACTGGTAGGCCGTCTCGCGATGCGGCAGCGACGCCTTGAAGTTCGCGACAACGCCGGTTTGCCGGTAGTCGCGCCGCTCGATTTTGGCCCCCATTTGCGAGCGCACCCACGAATGCGCGCCATCGGCGCCGACGATGAGGTCCGCTTCCAGCACCTGCCCCGACGACAGCGTGAGCACGGCCGCGTCGTCGCGCACGTCGAAGCCCTGTGCGCGCGCATCGAACCACTTGAGGTTCGGCTGGAACCGCAGCGCGGCATCGAGCGACGCCTCGACCAGCGACGATTCGGCGATCCACGCGAGCTGCGGCACGGAAGCCTGGTACGCGGAGAAATGCAGTTCCGCGTGCGCATCGCCGTACACGCGCATGTCATAGACCGGTGCGAGCCGGCTGTGATCCAGCGCCTGCCAGACCCGCAGCCGCTCGAGCAGCGCCTGCGAACTGGAGGACAGCGCGTAGACGCGCGTGTCGAATGCGAGATCGGCGGGGCGCCGCGTGGCCGGCTGGGCGAGCAAGGCTGTCTTGTAGCCGGACTGGGTCAGCGCGAGCGCGGCCGTCTTGCCGACGAGCCCGCCGCCGACCACGGCGACGTCGAAGGTGTGGTGGGCAGTCATGGCGGGCATTATAGCCGCGGGGCCAAACCCTTACGCGGCCGGACTTTGCGGGAAATCATCAGAATCGCAGGCCGATGCGGCAGCGCGGCGGCCCGCCGCATCGGCCGTTCGGCGCCAGCCCGGAATCCGGGGCGTCGGCACGGTACAATAGCGTCTTTGACCGTCGGCCCGCCGCGCGCCAAGCGCCAGCCGCCCTTTTTTCCCGCGCGGCCGTGCACTGTCCGGCCGCGCCGCCTTACCGTCCGAAGGATTCCATGAGTCTCAAATGCGGCATCGTCGGCTTGCCCAACGTCGGCAAGTCCACCCTGTTCAATGCGCTGACCAAGGCCGGCATCGCCGCCGAGAACTACCCGTTCTGCACGATCGAGCCGAACGTCGGCATCGTCGAAGTGCCCGATACGCGCCTGAAGGCGCTCTCCGAGATCGTCAAGCCGGAGCGTGTCGTGCCGGCCGTCGTCGAATTCGTCGACATCGCGGGCCTCGTCGCGGGCGCGAGCAAGGGTGAAGGCCTCGGCAACCAGTTCCTCGCGAACATCCGCGAAACCGACGCGATCACGCACGTCGTGCGCTGCTTCGAGGACGAGAACGTCATTCACGTCGCCGGCAAGGTCAGCCCGATCGACGACATCGAAGTGATCAACACCGAACTCGCGCTCGCCGACCTCGGCACCGTCGAAAAGGCGCTCACGCGCTATTCGAAGGCTGCGAAGTCGGGCAACGACAAGGAAGCGGCGAAGCTCGTCGCGGTGCTCGAGAAGGTGCGCGCGCAGCTCGACCAGGGCAAGGCCGTGCGCGGCCTCGCGCTGTCGGATGACGAAGAGGCGCTGCTCAAGCCGTTCTGCCTGATCACCGCGAAGCCGGCGATGTACGTTGCCAACGTGAAGGACGACGGGTTCGAGAACAATCCGCACCTCGACGCGGTCCGCAAGTACGCGGAAAGCGAGAACGCGCCGGTCGTGGCCGTATGCGCGGCAATCGAGGCGGAAATCGCCGATCTCGACGACGCGGACAAGGAAGCGTTCCTCGCCGACATGGGCATGGAGGAGCCGGGCCTCGACCGCGTGATCCGTGCGGGCTTCAAGCTGCTCGGCCTGCAGACCTACTTCACCGCGGGTGTGAAGGAAGTGCGAGCGTGGACGATCCATATCGGCGACACGGCACCGCAGGCAGCGGGCGTGATCCACACCGACTTCGAGCGCGGCTTCATCCGCGCGCAGACGATCGCGTTCGACGACTTCATCACCTACAAGGGTGAACAAGGCGCGAAGGAAGCCGGCAAGATGCGCGCGGAAGGGAAGGAATACGTCGTGCACGACGGCGACGTGATGAACTTCCTGTTCAACGTCTGACGCGTCAAACGACGCTGTTTCGTGCAGCGTCACAGTCACCCCGAAAGGCCCGCGAGTAGCGGGCCTTTCCTTATTCCGGAGCGACTCTTGAAAGTTTTCGGGAAGCGCTCGCCGACACTCTTTTCGTCATTTCCTTCGTAGCCGCCGTTGCGCAGATTGCCGCTGCCGCAGACGCAGTTCGGCCCAACCCGCTTCACTCGGCCGCAGGTTCTCATTCGCCATCTGGCACCCTCCCGGCACGACCGCTTATCGCGCGTCAATTGCATCATTTGCTTCGGTTGTCGAAGTGATCAATGCAGGAAGTTGCCGTCGTCGATGAAATCAGAAAAGTTCGATTTTTGTGACTCCAAATTTCAACGAGGCACCCTATTGCCGAACGCCCTGGGTTGCCGCGGGTAAGTGCATTCGCTTACCCCGACAAAACAAATGGCCCGACCGGCTAACGCAGATCGGGCCATTTTCATGACAGGCGGCTCACCGCGATACCGTCACTCCCGGCATCACATCGCCGACACCCGCCGCCCCGCACTCGCCTGCGCATCGCGACCACGCTTGTTCAGCCACGACGCCAGCAGCACGATCAACGCCAGCACGGCCGTCGCACCCACTTCCATCCGGTGATCCTCGCTCACGAACATCACGGTCAGCGTGCCGCAGATGAACAGGATCACGGCCCACGTGAGCCACGGGAACAACCACATCCGCAACGTCAGGTCCGCGCCGCTCGATTCGAGCGTCTTGCGCATCCGCAGCTGCGAGATCGCGATCACGAGATACACGAGCAGCGCGATCGCGCCCGACGTCGCCAGCAGGAAGCCGAACACCTGTTCCGGCATCAGGTAGTTCGCGATCACGGTCAGGAAGCCGAACGCGGTCGATGCGAGCACGGCCGCACGCGGCGTGCCGGTCGAATCGGTGCGGTGCAGGAACGCCGGTGCGTCCTTGCGCTTGGACAGCGAGAACAGCATCCGCGACGCGGTGTACAGCGCCGAATTCAGGCAGCTCGCGACCGACACGAGCACGATCACGTCGATGATCGCCTTCGCGTTCGGGATGCCGATCAGCTCCATCGCGCGCTGATACGAGCCGTGCTTCGGCAGCAGCGGGTCGTTCCACGGCACGATGGCCGCGACGACGAGAATCGAGCCGAGATAAAACAGCGTGATGCGCCAGATCACCGAATTGGTTGCGCGCACGATCTGGCGTTGCGGGTTGTCCGACTCGGCGGCCGCGATCGTCACGATCTCGGTGCCGAGGAACGAGAACATCGTCGTCAGCATCGCCGCGAGCACCGCGCCGGCGCCGTGCGGCATGAAGCCGTCATGCACGAACAGGTTCGACACGCCCGACACGGCCGGCGCCGGGATGATGCCGACGATCGCCGCGCCGCCGATGCACAGAAACACGACGATTGCGACGACCTTGATCAGCGCAAACCAGAATTCGAATTCGCCGTAATTCTTGACCGAGAAGAGGTTGGTCACCGTCAGCACCAGCGTGATGCCGAGCGCGAATACCCAGGTCGCGACGCCCGGGAACCATGCATTGAGGATGGTCGCGGCGGCGGTCGCCTCGATCGGGATCACGAGCACCCAGAACCACCAGTACAGCCAGCCGATCGAGAACCCGGCCCAGTGGCCGATCGCTCGATCGGCGTAGGTGGAGAACGAACCGCTGTCCGGATGCGCGACGGCCATCTCGCCGAGCATGCGCATCACCAGCACGACCAGCACTCCCGCGATCGCATACGCAAGGATCGACGCCGGGCCGGCTTCCGCGATGGCGTGGCCGGAGCCGACGAACAGGCCCGCGCCGATCACGCCGGCAATCGACATCATCGTCACGTGCCGCTGCTTCAGGCCCGTACCGAGGCCTGTGTTGCTTCCACTCATCTGTCTCTCTCCAAAAATCGGTTCCGGTATGGCCGGGTATCGCGTGAAGGCAGCACGGGGAATTGTGGTTCTTGAGCCGGGCCGGATGCGGCGCCTGCACGGGATGCAGGCGCGGAGCCGGATCGGGGGCCGTTCCGGAACGGTGCGCGATGCAGTCTGCGAAGCTGCGGGTGCGATGCGGCACGCAGGGCGCCGGCGCATCGCGTGCGCCCTTTCCGTCGGCTTTCGTCAGCTGCCTTCGAAGCGAAGGAGTGTAAGCATCAAACGGTTCTTCACTAAGAACCAATTGAAGAATTTCGATGGAACCACTTGTTGCATCGACGTCGATCGATGCAACGCTTGTACCCGTTCGCGGCGGCTCGCGAGCGCGCCGAAAGCCCCCGGCCACACGTGGCCGGCCGGACGCAACCGACGCGTCAGCGCGTGCCGCTCGCCATCTCGCCGCGCCATTTGGCGGGGACGACGGCCTGCCATTCTCGCAGAAGCAGGTTTTTCACGGCGTCAGGATGGGCCGCCGACAGCCGCACCAGCACGATCGGCCAGCCGACGTAGTGATCCGTCACGTCATACACGTCGGGTTCCGATTCGATCAGCCACGCGCGCTCGTCGGGGCCGACGCCTTTCACGACGAGCGTGTCGCCGTCCTCGCGCCGCCGCGCGAGCATCTTGCCCTTCACCCTGAGTGCGGGCGTGCCGTACGACATGCCTTCCTCGACGCCGCGCCACGCCAGCGCGATCTGCCGGACGTCGTCGAATGTCATGGGGCCTCCCGGCTGGATGCCTTCGGTTCGCGATCCTGCCACCCTACTGGAATTCGCGATGGTCCGCCGGCCGAAGCGCGCCTATCCGCGTGCCGCACGTGCGGCCGTCGACGCGCGCCCCGTCGTCGCGACGATTGCGAACGCGATCGCGTTCGCGGCGGCGCTGGCCAGGATCGGCACGAGATAGCCGCCGCCCGCGTCGTAGATGAAGCCGGCCGCGGTCGGCCCGATCAGCGTGCCGAATGCGACGCTCGTATAAAGCACGCCGATGATCCCGCTCACGTTGCGGCCGCCGAAATGGTCCATCACGACCGCCGGCAGCACCGCGACCCAGCCGCCGTAGAACACGCCGAACACGAGTGCGAACGCGGCAAGTGTCGCGACGGTGCCCGCGCCCGCCCACGCGACGAGCGCGACGGCCATGCCCGCGAACATTGCGAGCAGCGATGTGCGGCGGCCGAAGCGATCGGCAAGGCCGCCGAGGAAGAAACGGCCGGCCGTGCTGCCGACGCCGATCGCGCCGAGCAGCGGCACGGCCGTCGATGACGAGACGCCGTGATCGAGCGCGTACGGCACGAGGTGAACGAACGGGACGAACACGCCGAACGAGCAGATGAGGCATGCTGCGTAGAGGCTCGCGAACGGACGCGACGTGACGGCTTCACGCACCGTCGCGCCGGCCGACGCCGAAGCAGCGTCCGGCTTGCGACTCGCCGCCGCACCGGACACCGAAGCTCCCGCCTCGCATCCGGCGACTTTCGCGCCGCTGCCTTCGACGGGCTCATGCGCGGCCTCCCCGTCCGGCAGCAGCCCCCGCCCGCGTGGATCGTTCTCGATCAGCAACGACATCCCCGCGCCGATCACGAGCGCGATCACGGCCAGCGTGAAATAGGCGCCGCGCCAGCCGACATGCGCGATCAGCGCGGATGCGAGCGGCGGCATCACCAGCGTGCCGACGCCGATCCCGGCGACCGCGAGCCCCGACGCGAAGCCGCGCCGGCGCACGAACCAGCGCTGCACGGCGCCGACGGCCGGCACGTACGCACAGCCGACGCCGAGACCGACACCGAGCCCGTACGCGACATAGACCTGCATCAGCGTATGCGCGGCCCCGGCAGCCGCGAGCCCGATGCTCGTCAGAAGCATCCCGGTGACGGCAAGGCGCCGCGAGCCGAAGCGGTCGGCCAGCGGCCCGCTGACGATGCCGAAACCGAAATACAGGAAGCCGGCCAGCGAGAACACGAGCGAGATCTGTCCGCGCGACGCGGCGAAATCCCGCTGCAGCGACTCGACGAACGCGCTGAACGTATATGCGCTGCCGAAACCGACGAACGTGACGGCAAACGCGGCCGCAACCACGTACCAGCCGTAGAAAAGGCGCGACGCGCCCGGGCGGTTCATGACGATGCTCCTCTCAGGTTTCGCCGGCCGCCAGGCGGCGTCCGGATTGCCTCATGGATATAGTTGAACTATGTTGATCGGATCGGCCGCCGACCGGCAGTCGCAAGGCATACGATCGAATGCGCCAACGTTACTCGTGCGTACGCGTCGTCTCAAACGATATTTCGTCGGACTTTCGATTTAGAAAAACTGAATGAATCGTTCCCGCTTGCCGCCGCTCAACGCGCTTCGCGCATTCGAAGCGGCGGCCCGCCACCTGTCGGTGAAGGCCGCCGCCGAGGAGCTGTCGGTCACGCCCGGCGCGGTGAGCCAGATGATCCGCACGCTCGAGACGCATCTCGGCGTGCAACTGTTCGAGCGCGTCAACCGCGGCATCCTGCTCACGGCCGCCGGCCGCGACTACCTGCCGCCGGTGCGCAACGCATTCAGGCAGATCGCCGATGCGTCGCAGCGCGTGTCGGGCGCCGCCGACAGCGGCGTGCTGACGGTGAGCGTCACGCCGTTCTTCGCATCCGCGTGGCTCGTCCCGCGCCTCGCGCAGTTCCGGGACGCTTGCCCGGACGTCGACCTGCAGGTCGTCACCAGCCACGCGCTCGCGGATTTCTCGCGAGACGGCGTCGACGTCGCGATCCGTCATGGCCTCGGGCGCTACATCGGGCTGTGCAGCGAGCGCCTGCTGACGGTGGAGATCGTCGCGCTCGCGTCGCCCGAACTCGTCGCGCGGCTCGGCATGCCGGCGACGCCAGCCGACCTCGTCGGCTGGCCGCAGTTGCACGACGCCGAGCGCAAGGGCTGGCACATCTGGTTCGGCGCGCAGCGGATCGACGATTTCGGCCCGCCGCGCGGCCCCGCGTTCGACGATTCGGGCCTGTTGCTGCAGGCGATCGTCGCCGGCCAGGGCGCCGGGCTGCTGCCGGCCGCGATGGTGCGAGGCGAACTGGCAAGCGGCCGGCTCGTGCAGCTCGCCGACGTCGCGTGGCTCGACGATTTCGCGTACTACCTCGTCTATCCGCCGCATCACGCGGAACGGCCAAAGGTCGCGGCATTCCGCCGATGGATCCTCGACGCGGCACAGGCCGACGGCGCGGCATCGATGTCCGGCGCGGCGTAGCGTCACGCCCCCTCACGGCGCGGTTCCTCGGCCGATCGGCTAACATTCGGCCCGAAACCGATAACAACAGACCGAGAGAGACCATGCCTGCCCTGCTCCGCTGCGCGACCCGCATCGCGACCTTGTCCGCCGCGCTCTTCGTCGCGTGTGCCGCATTACCGCCGTCCGCGCATGCCTACCGCGCATCGCCCGGCTACGGCAACGAAGCCGATCTCGACCGACACGACACATATCGCAACCGCGACGGCGAAACCGTGCACGCCCCCGCGCATTCGAAATCGGGCCGCGTGCCCGATGGCGCGAGCGCGCGCTGCCGCGACGGCACGTACAGCTTCAGCCGTCACCGGCGCGGCACGTGCTCGGGGCACGGCGGCGTCGCCGCGTGGCTGTAGCCTCGGGCGATCGGCCAATCCGGAACCGAGCGGCCACCCGCCGCTGTCAGCGACACTCGGCGGCGAAGTACAATAGCCGCTCGCGCCGCCGACACGCGGCGCCGCCGCCGCGCCGCGCGCGGCACGCTCCGTACCGAATCACCCGACGCCGCCACGTGCGCGCTGCGCGGCAGTCTCAACCACTTCTGAATTTCACACCGAAATGGCCCAATACGTTTTCACGATGAACCGGGTCGGCAAGATCGTGCCGCCCAAGCGCCAGATCCTGAAGGACATCTCGCTGTCGTTCTTTCCCGGCGCGAAGATCGGCGTGCTCGGCCTGAACGGCTCGGGCAAGTCGACGCTGATCCGCATCATGGCGGGCGTCGACAAGGACATCGAAGGCGAAGCGACGCCGATGCCCAACCTGAACATCGGCTACCTGCCGCAGGAGCCTCAGCTCGACCCGACGAAGACGGTGCGCGAAGCCGTCGAGGAAGGCCTCGGCGACCTGTTCCAGGCCAACAAGAAGCTCGAGGAAATCTACGCGGCGTACGCGGAGCCGGACGCCGACTTCGACGCGCTCGCGGCCGAGCAGGCGAAGTACGAAGCGATCCTCGCGTCGAGCGACGGCGGCAGCCCCGAGCAGCAGCTCGAAGTGGCCGCCGACGCCCTGCGCCTGCCGGCGTGGGACGCCAAGATCGAACATCTGTCGGGTGGTGAAAAGCGCCGCGTCGCGCTGTGCAAGCTGCTGCTCGAAAAACCCGACATGCTGCTGCTCGACGAACCGACCAACCACCTCGACGCGGAATCGGTCGACTGGCTCGAGCAGTTCCTGGTGCGCTTCCCGGGCACCGTCGTCGCGGTCACCCACGATCGCTACTTCCTCGACAACGCGGCCGAGTGGATTCTCGAGCTCGACCGCGGCCACGGCATTCCGTGGAAGGGCAACTACAGCAGCTGGCTCGACCAGAAGGAAGAGCGCCTGAAGCAGGAAGAAGCGTCGGAATCGGCGCGCCAGAAGGCGATCAAGAAGGAACTGGAGTGGGTGCGCCAGAACCCGAAGGGCCGCCAGGCGAAGTCGAAGGCGCGTATCGCGCGCTTCGAGGAACTGAGCAGCCAGGAATACCAGAAGCGCAACGAGACGCAGGAAATCTTCATCCCGGCCGGCGAACGCCTGGGCAATGAAGTGATCGAGTTCAAGAACGTCAGCAAGTCGTTCGGCGACCGCCTGCTGATCGACAACCTGAGCTTCAAGATCCCGGCCGGCGCGATCGTCGGCATCATCGGCCCGAACGGCGCCGGCAAGTCGACGCTGTTCAAGATGCTGACGGGCAAGGAACAGCCGGATTCGGGCGAAGTCGTGATGGGGCCGACCGTGAAGCTCGCGTACGTCGACCAGAGCCGCGACGCGCTCGACGGCACGAAGACGGTATTCGAGGAAATCTCGGGCGGCGCCGACGTGCTGACGGTGGGCAAGTACGAAACGCCGTCGCGCGCGTACATCGGCCGCTTCAACTTCAAGGGCGGCGACCAGCAGAAGATCGTCGGCAACCTGTCCGGCGGTGAGCGCGGCCGCCTGCACCTCGCGAAGACGCTGATCTCGGGCGGCAACGTGCTGCTGCTCGACGAACCGTCGAACGACCTCGACGTCGAAACGCTGCGCGCGCTGGAAGACGCGCTGCTCGAATTCGCGGGCTCGGTGATGGTGATCTCGCACGATCGCTGGTTCCTCGACCGCATCGCGACGCACATCCTCGCGTTCGAAGGCGATTCGCAGGTCACGTTCTTCGACGGCAACTACCAGGAGTACGAAGCCGACAAGCGTGCGCGCCTGGGCGAGGAAGCCGCCAAGCCGAAGCGTCTGCGCTACAAGCCGATCAGCCGCTGACCGGCACGGCCCGGGTGCCCGGCACCGCGGCAACGCGAGGCCAGGCACCGCGGGCAGCCGCATCGGGACGCGGCACAACAAAAAAGCGGGCCGCTGGCCCGCTTTGTTCATCTGATGGCGGGCTGCTCGCCGGCCGCTTACGCGAACGCGCCCAATTCGCGCAGCCGCGCCTCGGTCGCCGCCGCACTCGTGTGATGAATGCCGTGCCAGCCGAGCGCTGTCGCGGCCGCGGCATTCTTCGCGTTGTCGTCGATGAACACGAGTTCGTGCGGCGCGATGCCCGGCAAGTGCGGTTCGATCCGCGCATGCATCTCGCGGTAGATCGCCGGATCGGGCTTCACGAGCTTCACGCGGCCCGACACGACGATCTCCTTGAAACGCCGCAGCACCGGGAAGTTGTCCCACGCATACGGAAACGTCTGCGCGGACCAGTTCGTCAGCCCGAACAGCGGCATCCCCTGCACGTCGAGTCGATCGACGAGTGCGGCGCCTTCATCGAGCACGCCGCCGATCATCTCGTGCCAGCGCGCGTAGAACGCGCGGATCAGCGCCTCGTGCTCCGGAAACTTCGCGACGCGCTCGGCCGTGCCCTCCTCGATCGTCTGCCCGCCGTCCTGGCGGATCACCCAGTCCATCGCGCACACGTGCGTGAGAAACCAGCGACGCTCGGCCTCGTCGGGAATCAGTTGCCGGTAAAGATAGTCGGGGCTCCAGTCGATCAGCACGCCGCCGAAATCGAACACCACGGCCTTGATCGTCATGCGAACTCCGTCGCAAGAACATCCGCGAGCGGGCGCGGCGTCACCGGGTTGCCCGACAGCGTATTGTTCTGCCATACGAAGTGATGGTGCGCGACGATCTGCGCGGCCGACAGGTGCGTACGCTCGTTCGTCGTGTGCAGGTCGGACACGACGATCGTCCGGTAGCCGAGCAGCGCCGCGCGGCGCGCGGCCGAATCGACGCAGAACTCGGTCGCATAGCCGCAGATCAGCACCGAACGAATGCCGTGGCGGTCGAGCTGCGCCGCGAGCGGCGTGTCGTGAAACGCGTCGCTCACCTGCTTGCGCACGTGCCAGTCGTCGTTCCCGACGACCAGCCCCGCATGCAGCTCCCAGCCCGGCGTGCCGGGCACGATGTCGTCGTCCGCATCGCCGTCGTGCTGCACGAAGCACACGGGCGCGTTCGCCGCGCGCGCCGCCGCCGTCAGCCGGTTGATGCCCGATACCACGTCATCGAGCCGGTAAGCGGGCCGCGCCCGCTCCACCAGCCCGCGCTGCATGTCGACCACGATCACTGCGGTGTCCGCCATTGCTTGCCCTCGGTTGTGTCGTTCGGCCGTGGTCAGGCCGTTATCGCTTGCTGTGTCAGATCGGCTGCGTACGCGCGTCGAGCCACGCCTTGGCATCGCCGCTCAGGTGCCGGCCGACACGCTCGCGCACCGTCGCGTGATATGCGTTCAGCCACGCGCGTTCCTCGTCATGCAGCATTTCGATCAGCACGCAGCGCGTGTCGATCGGGCACAGCGTCAGCGTCTCGAAGGCGAGGAAATCGCCGAATTCCGTCTGCCCGGCCGCGCGGTTCACGACCAGGTTCTCGATCCGGATGCCCCACTGGCCGGGACGGTACACGCCCGGCTCGATCGACGTGATCATGCCTTCTTCCATCGCCGTGTACGGCTCGGCCGGCGCGTAGTGCGAGATCACCTGCGGGCCTTCGTGCACGTTCAGGAAGTAGCCGACGCCATGCCCCGTGCCGTGGCCGTAGTCGAGCCCGGCCGCCCACATCGGCGCGCGCGCGATCGCGTCGAGCATCGGCGAGCGGATGCCGCGCGGGAAGCGGGCGCGCGACAGCGCCATCATCGACTTCAGCACGATCGTGAAATCGCGCCGCTGCAGGTCGCTGACGGTGCCGACCGGCACGACGCGCGTGATGTCGGTCGTGCCGGTCACGTACTGGCCGCCCGAATCGATCAGCAGCAGGCCGTCGCCGGCGATCGTCGCGTGCGACTCAGGCGTCGCGTGGTAGTGCGGCATCGCGCCGTTCGCATTGAAACCCGCGATCGTCGCGAAGCTCGCCGACACATAGCCGGGGCGACGCGCACGCGCGGCCGTGAGTTTTTCGTCGATCGTCAACTCGGTGATCGTCTCGCGGTTCACGGCCTGCTCGAACCACGTGAAGAATTCCGCGAGTGCGGCGCCGTCGTGTTCCATCGTCACGCGCACGTGCTCGATCTCGGCGGACGTCTTGCGCGACTTCGCGAACGTCGACGGATTCACGGCCTCGACTAGCTTCACGCCGGCCGGCACCGCCTCGAGCGTGCCGAACGTCACGCGGCGCGGGTCGATCAGCAGCGTCGCGCCGTCAGGCAGCGACGCAAGCGCGGCGCGCGCGGCGTCGTAGGCGCGAACGTCGACACCGTCCTTCGCGAGCGATGCGGCCAACGCCGGCGACACCTTGCCGTCGGCGACGAACAGCGTCGCGCGATCGGCGCCGATCATTGCGTGCGCAACGAATACGGGATTGAAGTTGACGTCGGCGCCGCGCAGGTTGAACAGCCATGCGAGGTCGTCGAGCGTCGAGACGAAATGCCATTGCGCGCCCTGCGCGCGCATCGCGCGGCGCACTTCGGCCAGCTTGCTCGCGCGTGTCGTGTCGGCCTGTGGCGCCGCGTGCTCGAACACCGCGTCGCCGGGCAGCCCCGGCCGCTCGGGCCAGATCGCGTCGAGCAGGTCGAGATCGGTGCGCAGCGCGATGCCGCGCGCGTTCAGCGCGCCCGTCAGCCCGCGTGCGGCCGCGACGCCGAGCACGGCGCCGTCGACGCCGACCGTCGCACCCGCTGCCACGTTCTGCGCGAGCCAGTCGACGTGCGGCGCGCTCTGCTGCCCGCCCGTCATCTTCATCAGTTGCACGCCCGTGCCGGCCAGTTCGGCATCGGCCTGCACCCAGTAGCGGCTGTCGACCCACAACCCCGCGAAATCCGCGGTCACGACCAGTGTGCCGACCGAGCCGGTGAAGCCGGACAGCCAGCGGCGCGCCTGCCAGCGCTCCGGCAGGTACTCTGACAGATGGGGATCGGCGGACGGCACGAGATAGGCGGCCAGGTCCTCGCGGGCCATGGCGTCGCGCAGCAGCGCGAGGCGGGCCGGCACCGGCGAGACTTCGGGAAGACGGGCATTCATGATTTCACCTGAGAACATTCAGCGACGGGCCGACAGCGCAACCGTCACGGCTACGACGAGGAACGCGACACCGGTGCAGACCGGCCATTCGAGCGTCTCGCCATCGTAAAACAATCCAGAGAGATTGCCGGCCATGCGGGCCGCACCCGCGCCGACGATGCCGGCGAGCACCGCGATCCACCATGCCGGCCGGCCCGTGCGCCGCATCGGGTGCAGCCATCGGCCGAACAGCCCGACGGCCGCTCCCAGGACAAGCATTCCAAACCAGTTCATTCGACGCCTTCTATAAATTCAGATTCGTCCCATAGGCGTGAACGTTGCCAGCGGCTAGCATCGATTCATCCATCGAACCCGAGACCAGCCGGGTGCCGCCAACGTTCGAGTGTAGGGGCCGACTCGGCGTTATGGCAAGCGCGCGCCGGCTGCCGTATTGAAGAAATTCTCATGCGAATCGCTCTGATCGATCCGGACGCGCGGCATGCCGCGCTCCTGAACCGCCTGCTCTTCGCAGGCGGTCATGTGTGCCACGCGTTTCCGTCCAGTGCGGCGTTCTTCGAGTGGCTCGCCGCCGGCACCTGCGACATGCTGATCACCTGCCAGTGGGCCGGCGACCAGCCGGCCGAGGAAGTCATTCCGCGCGCGCAGGCCATCCTGCCCGGGCTGCCCGCCATCGTCGTGATGCTGTTGCCGCGCGAAAGCGAAATCGTATCGTGCCTGCACGCGGGCGCCGACGATTGCCTCATACGCCCCGTGAGCGGGCCCGAAATGCTCGCGCGCGTCAACGCGCTGAGCCGGCGCGCCGGCGTGCGCCGGGCCCCCACCCGGTCGCGCGAAATGTATGGCGATTACGCTTTCGACGCCACGCACTCCCTCGTTCGCTTTGGCGGCGCAATCGTTTCACTCACGCCGAAGGAGTTTCGTTTCGCGCAGTTGCTGTTCACGAACCTGTCGCGGCCGGTGTCGCGCGCCCATATCCTCGAAACAGTGTGGGCGCGCCGCCGCGACATGAAGTCGCGCACGCTCGATACCCACGCGTCCCGGCTGCGCAGCAAACTGCAACTGCTTCCGGAGCGCGGCTACCGGCTGCTGCCGCTCTACGGCTACGGCTATCAACTCGACCGCGTGCCGATCGAGCCCCCAAATTCCCGGCCACGGCACGCTGATGCCCGGTATGCGACGAGTGAGGAAATCGCTGAAACGCTATAATATGGGGCTAAACGATAGCCCTCGATATGCAACTCCTCACGATCGGAATCAATCACCACACTGCGCCTGTCGCCCTGCGCGAACGCGTGGCGTTTCCGCTCGAGCAGATCAAGCCGGCTCTCGTCACGTTCAAGAACGTGTTTCTCGGCCCCCAGGCACCCAATACGCCCGAAGCGGCGATCCTCTCCACCTGCAACCGCACCGAACTGTATTGCGCGACAGACGATCGCGCGGCACGCGAAGGCGCGGTCCGCTGGCTGTCGGAGTATCACCGGATTCCGGTCGACGAGCTCGCGCCGCACGTCTATGCGCTGCCTCAGTCGGAAGCGGTCCGGCACGCATTTCGCGTCGCATCCGGCCTCGATTCGATGGTGCTCGGCGAAACCCAGATTCTGGGCCAGATGAAGGACGCCGTCCGCACCGCGACGGAAGCCGGCGCGCTCGGCACCTATCTGAACCAGCTGTTCCAGCGCACGTTCGCGGTGGCGAAGGAAGTACGCGGCACGACTGAAATCGGCACGCAGTCGGTGTCGATGGCCGCCGCCGCGGTGCGCCTCGCGCAACGGATCTTCGAAAAAGTGTCCGATCAGCGCGTGCTGTTCATCGGCGCCGGCGAAATGATCGAGTTGTGCGCGACGCACTTCGCCGCGCAAGGCCCGCGCGAACTCGTGGTTGCGAACCGCACGGCCGAACGCGGCCAGCGGCTCGCCGAGCGCTTCAACGGCCGTGCGATACCGCTCGCGGATCTGCCTGCCCGCATGCACGAATTCGACATCATCGTGTCGTGCACGGCGTCCACGCTGCCGATCATCGGCCTCGGCGCAGTCGAGCGCGCGGTGAAGGCGCGCCGCCACCGCCCGATCTTCATGGTCGACCTCGCGGTGCCGCGCGACATCGAGCCCGAGGTCGGCAAGCTGAAGGACGTGTTCCTCTACACCGTCGACGATCTCGGCGCGATCGTGCGCGAAGGCAACGCGTCGCGCCAGGCGGCAGTCGCGCAGGCCGAAGCGATCATAGAGACGCGCGTGCAGAATTTCATGCAATGGCTCGACACGCGCAGCGTCGTGCCGGTGATCCGTCACATGCATACGCAGGCCGACGCGCTGCGCCGCGCCGAAGTCGACAAGGCGCAGAAGCTGCTCGCACGCGGCGACGATCCGGCCGCCGTGCTCGAAGCGCTGTCGCAAGCGCTGACCAACAAGCTGATCCACGGCCCGACGAGCGCGCTCAACCGCGTGAACGGTGCCGATCGCGATTCGCTGATCGACCTGATGCGCGGCTTCTACCAGCACGCACCGCGCTCGAACGACCAGTCCGGCCACTAGCGCCGGCCGATCGCCCTGCCGCCGGCCGCGCGCCGGCCTATCCTTTCCGAATACCCCTTGCCAGGGAGCGCCGCTCCACACCATGAAGACGAGCATGCAACGCAAGCTCGACCAGCTGTCCACACGGCTGGCCGAACTGAACGACCTGCTGAGCCGCGAAAACGTCACGGCCGACCTCGACCAGTACCGCAAGCTGACGCGCGAACATGCTGAACTCGGCCCGGTGGTCGAACAGTATGCGCTGTGGCGCCAGTCGCGCAGCGACGAGACGGCCGCGCAGGAGCTGCTCGGCGATCCGTCGATGCGCGACTTCGCGGAAGACGAAATCCGCCACGCGCGCGAGCGCATGACCCGCCTCGAGACCGAGCTGCAGAAGATGCTGCTGCCGAAGGATCCTAACGACGACCGCAACATCTTCCTCGAAATCCGTGCGGGCACGGGCGGCGACGAATCGGCGCTGTTCGCGGGCGACCTGCTGCGCATGTACCTGCGCTTCGCGGAGCGCCAGCGCTGGCAGGTCGAAATGATGTCGGAGAGCGCGTCGGATCTCGGCGGCTACAAGGAAGTGATCGTACGGATCGCGGGCCAGGGCGCGTATTCGCGCCTGAAGTTCGAATCGGGCGGCCATCGCGTGCAGCGCGTGCCCGCCACCGAGACGCAGGGGCGCATCCATACGTCCGCGTGCACGGTCGCGGTCATGCCGGAAGCCGACGAAATCGGCGAGGTCGAGATCAATCCGGCCGACCTGCGGATCGACACGTTCCGCGCGTCCGGCGCGGGCGGCCAGCACATCAACAAGACCGATTCGGCGGTGCGCGTCACGCACATCCCGACCGGGATCGTCGTGGAGTGCCAGGACGACCGCTCGCAGCACAAGAACAAGGATCGCGCGCTGAAGGTGCTCGCCGCGCGCATCAAGGACAAGCAGTATCACGAGCAGCACGCGAAGGAAGCCGCGACGCGCAAGAGCCTGATCGGCTCCGGTGACCGCTCGGAACGGATTCGCACGTACAACTTCCCGCAGGGCCGGATGACCGACCACCGGATCAACCTGACGCTGTACCGGCTCGAAGCACTCATGGACGGCGACCTCGACGAACTGATCAGCGCACTGGTGAGCGAACACCAGGCCGAACTGCTCGCGTCGCTCGGCGATGCCGACTGAGGCCGCGATGCCCGACACCACCGTCCGCGAACTGCTGCGCGCGTCGCCGCTCGATGCGGTCGATGCGCGCGTGCTGCTCGCGCACGCGCTCGGCTGGACGCGCACGCAACTGATCACGCGCGACGACGCGCCGCTCGACTCGGCCGCGGTCGAACGCTACCGCGCGCTCGAGGTACGCCGCGTGGCCGGCGAGCCCGTCGCGCAGCTCGTCGGGATGCGCGAATTCTTCGGCCGGGCGTTCGACGTGACGCCCGACGTGCTGATCCCGCGCCCTGAAACCGAACTGCTCGTCGAAGCCGCACTCGATGCGATCGACGGGCTGTCGCATCCGGCCGTGCTCGATCTCGGCACGGGCAGCGGCGCGATCGCCGTATCGATCGCCGCCGAGCGCCCCGATGCGCGCGTGTGGGCGCTCGACCGTTCGCCGGCTGCACTCGCGGTCGCGCAACGCAACGCCGGCAAGCTGCTCGACGCGCACCGTCCCGGCGGCCCGCTGCACTGGCTGGAGAGCGACTGGTACGCGGCGCTCGATCCGGCGCTCGCATTCGACACGATCGTCAGCAACCCGCCGTACATCGCGCAGCACGATCCGCATCTCGAGCAAGGCGACCTGCGTTTCGAGCCGCGCGGCGCACTCACCGACGATGCCGACGGTCTCAGCGCGATCCGCACGATCGTCGCCGGCGCCAGCCCCCACCTGAAGCCGGGCGGCACGCTCTGGATCGAGCATGGCTACGACCAGGCCGAGGCCGTGCGCGCGGTGCTCGCAGCGCACGGCTTCGTCGCAGTCGAATCGCTCGCCGATCTGGCCGCCATCGAACGCACGACAGGCGGCCGCCTGCCGGGCTGATGCCCGGCCCGCCCGGTTGAAATCCGCTATCATTTCGATCTACCGCCCCGCTAAAGCAAGGTCAGTCATGGACACCCAACAACGTATCAAGCAAATCGTCGACGAAAACCAGGTCGTGCTCTTCATGAAGGGCAACGCGCAATTCCCGATGTGCGGCTTTTCGGGCCGCGCCGTCCAGGTGCTGAAGGCCTGCGGCGTCGACCAGTTCAAGACGGTCAACGTCCTCGAAGACGACGAGATCCGCCAAGGCATCAAGGCCTTCTCGAACTGGCCGACCATCCCGCAGCTCTACGTGAAGGGCGAATTCATCGGCGGTTCGGACATCATGATGGAGATGTACCAGTCGGGCGAGCTGCAGCAACTGTTCGCCGCCGCGTAATACGCGTCGCCCCCCCCCTTTCGATGGCATCTCCCAGCGCGCCGCCACGCCGGCTGATCGTCGCGATCACCGGCGCCACCGGCGCGGTCTACGGCGTACGGCTGCTCGAGCTGCTGCGCGCCGCCGGCGGCGTCGAAACGCACCTGCTGATTTCGAACGCCGGCTGGCTCAACATCCAGCACGAACTGAAGCTGTCGAAGGCCGATGTCGAAAGCCGTGCGGACGTCGTGCATTCGGTGCGCGACGTCGGCGCGACGATCGCATCGGGGTCGTTCGCGACCGACGGAATGGTGATCGCGCCCTGCTCGATGAAGACGCTCGCGAGCGTCGCGCACGGACTATCCGACAACCTGATCACGCGCGCCGCCGACGTCACGTTGAAGGAACGCCGCCGCCTCGTGCTGATGGTGCGTGAAACGCCGTTCAACCTCGCGCATCTGCGCAACATGACGGCCGTCACCGAAATGGGCGGCATCGTCTTCCCGCCGCTGCCCGCGTTCTACGCGATGCCGAAGACGATCGAGGAACTCGTCGACCAGACCGTCACGCGCGTGCTCGACCTGTTCGCGCTCAGCGCACCGCTGACGACGCCGTGGGCCGGCATCCGGCACGCTCAGTAAGCGCGCACCCCACAGATCCGATCTTCGCGCATCCTCGCCGATTTCAACGGAAAATCACCCGATTTCACGAATACGGCGCCCACCTGCCGTGGAACGCACGACGTCGCCCGCATTATCAACAATCAAGCGCCAATCAAATTCCAGATCGCGGATTTATCAATACCCGGTGCACGCCTATAGTCACAGGCAAATCCCTTTGCAGGCCACCACCATGAACCGCTTGCCTTCGCTCTACCTGTCCCACGGCGCCCCGACGCTGCCGATCGACCCGACGCTGCCGTCCGGCGCATTCACGCACCTTGCGGCCGAATTGCCACGCCCGCGCGCGGTGCTGATGCTGTCCGCGCACTGGGGCACGCAGCGCCCCGTCGCCAGCATCGCCGCGCATCCGGAAACGATCCACGATTTCTACGGCTTTCCGCAGGCGCTGTACGACATCCGCTACCCGGCGCCCGGCGCGCCCGACGTCGCCAAGCGCGCGGCCGAGCTGCTGAATGCGGCCGGCATCGAGACCGCGACGACCGAGCACGGCCTCGACCACGGTGCGTGGGTGCCGATGCTGCTGATCTTCCCGGAAGCCGACGTGCCGGTGGCGCAGTTGTCGATCCAGCCGCGCGCGGATGCCGCCCACCACTTTGCGCTCGGCCGCGCGCTGCGACCGCTGCGCGACGAAGGCGTGATGGTGATCGGCTCGGGCCAGATCACGCACAACCTGCGCGCCGCCGATTTCAGTGCGGCCCCCGAGGATGCGGACCCGCGCGTCACGGCATTCACCGACTGGTTCGAGGCGAAACTGGCCGCGCGCGATGTCGACGCGCTGCTCGACTACCGCCGGCAGGCACCGCATGCAGCGTTGATGCATCCGACCGACGAGCATCTGCTGCCGGTGTTCGCGGCGCTCGGCGCGGCGGACGACGACTACCAGCTCGGCATCCAGTCGCTCGGCACTTACCAGCGGGTGCTCGCGATGACGAACTACGTGTTCGCCAGCACGGCCGCCTGAGCGGCGCACGGCAAGCGCCGACCGCCCAACAAAAAGCCCGCCCGAGCATCGCTCGGGCGGGCTTTTTTCCGCTGCTTGCTGCCGCCGCCGAATCCGGCGGCAGGTCACGCGTCAGGCACCGACCCCTTCGAGGATCTCGTCGTGCGATTCACGCTCGTCGAGATACTTGGTCCGGTAGCCGGTATTCACACCCCAGAAGTAGAACACCAGCGAAATGCCTGCGACGATCAGCATGTCCCAGCCGTACGGCAGCACGCCGTGGCCGCCGAACTCCTTGCTGCCGATCAGCGACAGCACGGCCATCGTCGGCAGGTAAGCGACCAGCCACCATGCGGCCTTCAGGTCGTCACCCCAGCCGGTCCAGCCCGACTTCGCCTGGAAGTAGAAGTACACCGGCAGCGCGACGATCATCAGCAGGATGATCTCGCCCGTCAGCGGCCACTTCGCCCAGTACAGGATCAGCGACGCGCAGACGAATGCGAACGGGGCGATCAGCTTCATCAGCGGAATCGACAGCGGACGCTCGATGTCGGTCGCCGCACGGCGCAGCGCCATCAGGCTGATCGGGCCGGTCAGGTACGAAATCACCGTCGCCACCGAAATCACCGCCGCGAGCGAGCTCCAGCCGCGGAAGAAGAACAGGAAGATGAACGAGACCAGCAGGTTGAACCACATCGCCTGGCGCGGCACGCCGTAGAGCGGGTGCACGTTGCCGAACATCTTCGGCATCGTGTTGTTGCGCTCCATCGCATAGATCATGCGGGTGGTCGTTGCCATGTACGTCGTACCGGTGCCGCTCGGGCTGACGAATGCGTCGACGTACAGCAGGATCGCGAGCCAGTTCAGGTTCAGCGCGATCGCCAGTTCGGCGAACGGCGACTTGAAGTTGAAGTGCGACCAGCCCTGCGCGACGTCGGCCGGATTCACCGAGCCGATGTACGCCATCTGCAGCAGCACGTAGATCACGAGCGCGATCAGGATCGACGTGATCACCGCGAACGGCACGCTGCGCGACGGGTTGCGCGCTTCGCCCGCAAGGTTCACCGGACTCTGGAAGCCGTTGAACGCGAACACGATACCGCTCGTCGCGACCGCGGTCAGCACGGCCGACCAGCCGTACGGTGCAAAGCTTGCATTCGACGCGGTGCCGAGGTTTTCCGGATGGTAGCTCGTCAGCATCAGGCCGAGGATCGTGAGGCCGGGGATCAGGAACTTGAAGATCGTGATCGCGGTGTTCGCACGGGCAAACGCCTTCACGCCCCAGTAGTTCAGCATGAAGTAGATGACGACCAGCACGGCCGACAGCAGCAGGCCGGGTGTCGTCAGCTCTCCGTTCACGAACAGCGCATGCGCCCACGGATACGGCCACGTGCTCATGTACTGGATCGACGCTTCGGCTTCGATCGGAATCACGGATACGATCGCGATCCAGTTCGCCCACGCACTGATAAAACCGACCAGCGAACCGTGCGAGTAGCGTGCGTAGCGCACCATGCCGCCCGACTCGGGGAACATCGCACCCAGCTCCGCATACGTCAGTGCAATGGCGAGAATCACGACAGCGCCGATGATCCACGCGCAGATCGCCGCCGGACCGGCAATCTTTGCGGCCTTCCAGGCGCCGAACAGCCAGCCCGAGCCGATAATCGAACCCAGCCCCGTCAGCATCAATGCAAACGGGCCGATGTTCCGTTGAATAGAACTCTTCACATCCTCTCCTATGTCTCAAAAAGCATGGTCGGCTCGCTGTCCGGGATCGGCTCGGACAGCAACGCGCACGCAATTTTGGGGGGGCGAGCCACCCGATCAGGGCAACCCGGCCGCGCGGCGCGTAGTTTAACGGTTGCACCTGAAACGTGGCGCCAAAATTGTTCGACCCCTACAAAAAATTCGCGTCGTTTGCAAGCTTTGTAAACCTGATATCCGCAATAACCCTGAGTCCATGGAAATACGGTTGACCACGCGATTAATAAGCCGTATAAAGAACTTCGCAGGATTTCAAGTGGCGAGTGAATTGGTTCTTTCGTAGTTCGCCCATCAACGGTACTCCGGTTGGTCCTATTACCCCTTCCTTGATTTTCCGCACCCCATGGGCTTCGGCCCCGTTTTATCTTTTTAGGAACAAGTAACATGGCAACCGGTACCGTCAAGTGGTTCAATGACGCAAAGGGCTTCGGCTTCATCACCCCGGAAGGCGGCGGCGACGATCTGTTCGCGCACTTCTCGGAAATCCGCGTCGAAGGCTTCAAGACGCTGCAAGAAAACCAGAAGGTTGAATTCGAAGTGAAGACGGGCCCGAAGGGTCTGCAAGCTGCGAACATCCGTCCGGTCTAAGCTTGGCGCGATAATTCGTGAAAAAAAGCCCCGCTTCGGCGGGGCTTTTTGTTTTTCGGCGCCGGTTGCCCGGCATGGCGGCCGCTCAGCCGCCCGCATTCAACCGAACAATCGCTGCGCGTGAATGCCGAGGCCCGTCGCGACACTCGCGAGGCGGTCGCCGAACACCGGTTGCGCATCCGGGAACGCACCCGCCAGCGCGCCCGACAGGAACGCGAGCCCCGTCGAGCCACCGGTGAAATACAGCGCGCCGACATCGCGTGGCGCAACGCCCGCAAGCCGCACCGTCTCGCGCGCGGCGTCGACTATGCGTGCGGTGTCGTCGCGGCTCGCATCGACGAGCCGGTCGGCATCGAACGCGATCTGCAGATCCTCTTCCACGTCGTTCAGGTCGATCATCGTCTCCCCGCCCGCCGCGACGCCGATCTTCGCTTCTTCCGCACGCGCCATCAGCGCATGCCCGAGCCGCTGCTCGACCACGCTCGTGAGCCGGTCGTACTGCTGTACCTCCCGGTACAGGTGCTTCATCAGCTTCAACTCGCCGAGCCGCTTTGGCGTGTAGACGGTGTTGATCAGGTGCCAGGTCGCGAGATCGAAGTAGATCTTGTTCGGCAGCTCGCGCCCTTCGGGGTCGAGCGAACGGTAGCCGAATGCGGGCAGGATCGCCGCCAGTTCGACACGCCGGTCGTAGTCGGTGCCCGCGACGTGCACGCCGTGGTGGGCCAGCACGTCATCCTTGCGCTCGAGCCGCACCATCCGTTCGGGCCCGACGCGCACCAGCGAGAAGTCGGACGTGCCGCCGCCGATGTCGGCGACGAGCACGAGGCGCTCCGCCTGCTGGCGCGACTCGTAGTCGAACGCGGCCGCGATCGGTTCGTACTGGAATTGCACGTCCATGAAGCCGACCGATCGTGCAGCGGCCTCGAGTTGATCCTGGGCGAGGCGGTCGGCACGCGGATCGTCGTCGACGAAGAACACCGGCCGGCCAAGCACCGCACGGCCGATCGGCGCACCCGCGCGGGCTTCGGCCTTGCGCTTCAGGTGCGTCAGGAAGCGCGCGATGATTTCGGTGTACGCGATCGCGCTGCCGTCGCCGAGATCGGTCGTCGTTTCCGCGAGCGGCGAGCCGAGGATGCTCTTCATCGAGCGCATCAGCCGGCCGTCGAAACCGTCGATGTAGGAAGCCAGCGCCGCACGGCCGTATTCGACCGTCTCTTCGTCGTTGTTGAAGAAGATCGCGGTGGGCAGCGTCAGGTGGTCGCCCTCGACGGGCGCGAGGCGCATGCCATCGCCGTCGGGCAGCGCCACGGCGGAATTGGACGTGCCGAAATCGATCGCGCAGTAAGTCATGGGAAGTTGCCGCAGCAGGGCCGGCGCGAAAACGGAAAGGACGGGCTTTTTAACATGAAGCCCGCGGGATCACAACCGGGGCCAGCCACCAGGGCCGCGCAGCGGGCCTCGGTGGCAACGGCGCGCACCCTGGCGCGCGGGGGAAACCTGCGGGCGGGATGCGCGATGCAACCCGCCCGCCTGACGGGTCACGCGGCCGCGTCGAAACCTTTCTTCCACGCACCCGCATAGACGACCTCGCCGATCGCATGGCGCGTGCGCGGCGCCTTCTCGCGATCGCGCAGCACCGGATCGAGCTTGTCGACGTTGCCGTAGTGACCGAGCGAGATGATCGACGGAATCGCGACGTCGGCCGGAATCGCGAACGCATCGCGGAACGCCTTCGCGTCGAAGCCGCTCATCTGGTGGGCGGCCAGGCCCAGCGCGTGCGCCTGCAGCACCAGCGACATCGCGGCGGCGCCCGCGTCGTACAGCGCGGTGGGAGCCGGCTCACCCTTCGGCGTGAGCGTGTGCGCGGTGACCGCGATCAGCACCGGCGCGGGGGCATTCCAGCCCTGGTTGAACGGCACCAGCGTCGCAAACGCGCGTTTGAATGCGTCTTCGTCCTGCGTGCGGTCGAATACGATGAAGCGCCACGGCTGCGCGTTGTAGGCGGACGGCGCCCAACGGGCGGCTTCGAGCACGGCGTGCAGGTCACTGGCGCTGACGGGTTCGTCCGAATACGCGCGCGGGCTCCAGCGGCCCGCGATCAGGTCGTGAATCGAAACAGTGGTGGGAGCAGGTTTGACGGACATGCGGTTCCTCGCTGACATCGATGAAGGGGCGCGAACGCCTTGCGAACCGCAAGCATACCCGCTTGAGCCGATGCGCGCCTGATCCTCCCGCGCTATGCAAATCTCCGCGCGTGCATTGCCCGGCCATCCGCCGCGCGACCGGCCGGGCCATCGAATTGCCGCGCTCAGGCCGGCTGCGCGGCTGCGCGCGACGGGCCGCGGTTGATCCGCAGCACGATCAGCGCACCGATGATGCACAGCCCGCCCGAGATCATCGATGCGATCGTGTAGGTTCCAAGGCTTGCGCGCAACAGCCCGGCGCCGAGCGCCGCGAACGCCGCGCCGAGCTGGTGGCCCGCGACGATCCAGCCGAACACGACCGGCGCCGCGGCCTTGCCGAACACGTCGGTTGCGAGCCGCACGGTCGGCGGCACGGTCGCGATCCAGTCGAGCCCGTAGAACATCGCGAACAGCGGCAACCCGAAGAAATCGATCCCGAACGCGTGCGGCAGGTAGATCAGCGACAGACCGCGCAGGCCGTAGTACCAGAACAGCAGCACGCGATTGTCGTAGCGGTCGGACAGCCAGCCCGACAGCGTCGTGCCGAACAGGTCGAACACGCCCATCGCCGCGAGCAGCGACGCGCCCTGCACTTCGGTCATCCCGTAGTCGCTGCACATCGCGATCAGGTGCGTGCCGACGTAACCGTTGGTGCTTGCGCCGCAGATGAAGAAGCTGAAGAACAGCAGCCAGAAATCGCGCGAACGGCTCGCGGTCAGCAGCGTACGGAACGCGACCGTGAGCGGGTTCTCCTTCGTCGTTTCGGGCACGGGCGGCGCATCGGCCGGCTCGCCGTACGGGCGCAACTGCACGTCGGCCGGCCGTTCGGGCAACAGGAACGCCACCAGCGGAATCACGATCGCGGCTGCGACTGCAACGACCAGCACGACCGGCCGCCAGCCATGGCGTTGCGCGATTGCCGCGAGCATCGGCAGGAACACGAGCTGGCCGGTGGCCGTGCTCGCGGTCAGGACGCCCATCACGAGGCCGCGCCGCGCGTGGAACCAGCGCGTGACGAAGGTCGCGGACAGCGTCAGCGCAACGACGCCCGTCGAGCAGCCGACCATCACGCCCCAGATCATCACCATCTGCCAGCTCTGCGTCATCATCGACGACAGCGCGACGCCCGCGCTCATCGTCACGAGCGCGGTGAGAATGGTCGGGCGCAGCCCGAAGCGCTGCATCGCGGCAGCCGCGAACGGGCCCGTCAGTCCGTACAGCGCGATATTCACCGAGATCGCCAGCGAAATCGCCGCGCGACTCCAGCCGAGCTCGCGTTCGAGCGGCACCATCAGCACGCTCGGCGTCGCGCGCGTGCCGGCCGCGGCCAGCAGGATCAGGAATACCACCGCCGCCGCGAGCCATCCGTAGTGGAAGCGCCCGCCGATTCGTGTCACCGCCCAGTTCATCTTCGCGTTCTCCAGTTGGCGGCTCCCGTGCCTGCGCACCACGCCGCCCGCCCTGCCAGGCCACCTCCGCCGCACGCTGCATCGGCTGACCCGGGCCGACGCTTGGCATTTGTCTGTCGATCCGACCGGCATTGTTACCGATCGGTCACAATCGTGTTGCGATCGTAGTGACCAATCGGTAACATGTCAAGCAGTCCACTATGCAGTCGAGGGTCATCATGTCGGGCATCGAGATCGCCAAACCGCTGGCGCGCCGCACGCGCCGGCCGATCGACGGCGCCACCGCGCAGGAGCACCTGCTACGCGCCGCCGAGGAGCTGTTTTACAAGGAGGGCGTTCGGACGGTGGGCGTCGAGGCGGTCGTGGAGCGTGCGGGCGTCAACAAGATGAGCCTGTACCGCCAGTTCTCGTCGAAGGACGAGCTGATCCTCGCGTACCTGGAGCGGATGGATGCGTGCTTCTTCGACCGCTTCAACACGAGCGTCGCGAAGCACCCGGGTCAGCCGAAAGCGCAGCTGATCCAGTATTTCGTCGATCTCGCCGAGCGCGCGACGCAGAAGGATTACCGCGGCTGCCCGTTCGTCAACGTCGCGGCCGAATTCCCGGATGTGTCGCACCCGGCCCGCGAGCGCGTCGCGCGGAACAAGGAGCAGCTGATGAAGCGGCTCGTCGCACTGAGCGAAGACGCCGGCGCGCGGCAGCCGCAAGCGCTCGCCGACTCGCTCGCGCTGGTCATCGAAGGCATCTACGCGGCAAGCCAGACCTACCGGCACGGTGAAACGCCGATCGGCGTCGCTCCCGCGCTCGTCACGCAGTTGATCGAAGCCGCCTGCGCGTGACGGCGCGCCCGCTACAATGCGGCCCTCGCCGCCCTTCCGCCCGACTGGTTTCACGATGACCGACACCCGCCCCGAATCGCACGACGACATCCTCGCCGCCACGCGGCACTGGCTCGCGCGCGCGGTGATCGGGCTCAATCTGTGCCCGTTCGCGAAAAGCGTCTATGTCAAGGAACAGGTGCGCTACGCGATCAGCGAAGCGACGACGCTGGAAGACGCGCTCGCCGAACTCGAAACGGAGCTGCGCGCGCTCGACGCGGCGGACCCGCAGCAGGTCGACACGACGCTCGTGATCTTCCCGCATGCATTCGCCGACTTCATCGACTACAACGATGCGCTGTTCTTTGCCGACCGGCTGGTGCGGCAACTGCGGCTCGACGGCGTGCTGCAGATCGCGAGCTTCCATCCGGACTACCGGTTCGAAGGCAGCGAGCCCGACGACATCGAGAACTATACGAACCGCGCGCCGTATCCGATCCTGCACCTGCTGCGCGAGGACAGCATCGCGCGTGCGGTCGATGCGTTCCCGGATGCATCCGCGATCTACGAACGGAATCAGGAAACGCTGCGCCGCCTCGGCCACGACGGCTGGCGCGAATGGATGCGCCGGCCGGGCGACGACGTCTGACGCGGCGGGCAGCGTGCGCCGCGCCGGGTGCGACGCGCCCTCCCGCGCGCAGGTCAGCTGGCGGCCGGTTCGACGGCGTCGCCGCCCGACGCCGCGGCTTCCGGCACGAAGAAGCGTTCGTTCAGCTCGGCCAGCCCGAACATCCCGAGGATCTCGTTCAACCGCTCGCCGGGCCGCCGGCGCGGCAGGTTCTTGTACTGCGCGATGATCAGCTCGTTCTTCATCGAATGCTCCCAGCCGACCAGTTCGGTCACGCTCACCTGGTAGCCGTGCGCTTCGAGCTGCAGGCAGCGCAGCACATTGGTGATCTGGCTGCCGAATTCGCGCGTATGCAGCGGATGCCGCCACACTTCCGTCAGCGCGTTCGCGAGCGACTTGCCCTTGTTCTTGCGCAGCACGCCCGCAACCTCTGCCTGGCAGCACGGCACGAGCACGATGTGCTGTGCGCGCTTCGCGAGCGCGAAGCGGATCGCGTCGTCGGTCGCCGTGTCGCACGCATGCAGCGCGGTGACGACGTCGACCGTCTCAGGCAATTTCGGCGACGTGATCGAATCGGCAACCGACAGGTTCAGGAACGACATGCCGCCGAACCCGAGCCGCGCGGCAAGCTCGGCCGAGCGCGTGACCAGCTCCTCGCGGGTCTCGATCCCGTACACGTGCGACGCGAACGCCGGCGTGCCGTGCCCCGGCTGCTGCTTGAAGAACAGGTCGTACAGGATGAAGCCGAGATACGACTTGCCGGCGCCGTGATCGACGAGCGTCACGCTGCCGCGCTCGGCCTGCACGCCGGCGAGCAGCGGCTCGATGAACTGGAACAGGTGATAGACCTGCTTCAGCTTGCGGCGGCTGTCCTGGTTCAGCTTCCCGTCGCGGGTGAGGATGTGCAGTTCCTTCAGCAGCTCGACGGACTGCTCCGGGCGGATTTCGTGGGTCTTGTTCGACATCGTGAAGCGACGCCGGGCCACGGTCGGTCGACCACGGCCCGGCGGCGGGAATTCGTGAGGAATGGCGGTAGTTTACCGAAAATGCGCGGTCAGGCTCGTGCGCCGAGCCGCCAGAGCGACGTGACCTCGGCCTGGCGGGCCGCGTGCAGCGGATCGTCGGCATCCATCGACTTCGGGTGCGCGGGGCGGATGTCGTCGCGGCCGAGCACGACGAGGCCCGCTTCGTCGATCCATTGCAGCAGCGTGTCGCGCGGCCTCAGGCCGAGATGCTCGGCGAAATCGGACAGGATCAGCCAGCCTTCGCCGCCCGGCTCGAGGTGCGCGGCGAGCCCCGCGAGGAAACCGCGCAGCATGCGGCTGTCCGGATCGTAGACCGCATATTCGATCGGTGCGCTCGGCCGGGCCGGCACCCACGGCGGGTTGCAGACCACGAGCGGCGCACGGCCGGCCGGAAACAGATCCGCCTCGACGACCTCGACACGACTCGCGTGGCCAAGCCGATCGACGTTCTCGCGCGCACAGGCGAGCGCCCGTGTGTCCTGATCGGTCGCAACGACACGCTCGACGCCGCGCGACGCAAGCACGGCCGCCAACACGCCGGTGCCCGTGCCGATGTCGAACGCGAGCGACGTCGCCGGCAGCGTCGCGCGCGCGACGAGTTCGACGTATTCACCACGCACCGGCGAGAACACGCCGTAGTGCGGGTGGATCGGCGCGCCGCCGAGCGCCGGGATCGGCACGCCCTTCTTGCGCCATTCATGCGCGCCGACGAGGCCGAGCAGTTCGCGCAACGACACGACCGACGGCACGCCGCCGGGCCCGTACGCCTCTTCGCATGCGGCGCGCACGTCGGGCGCGCGGCGCAGCGGGATCGTGTAGTCGGCGTCGAGCGGGATCAGCAGCATGCCGAGCGTGCGGGCGCGCTGCGACTGCGCGAGACGATGCAGGTTGAATGCCTCGACGCCGGCCGCGACCTTTGCCTTCTTCGGCTTGCGCTCGACACGGCGCGCCATCGCCTGCACGAGCTGGCGCGCATTCTGGAAGTCGCCCTGCCAGACGAGCGCGGTGCCCTCGCATGCAAGGCGGTAGGCCGCGTCGGCGGTGAGGCGGTCGTCGGCGGGCACCGCGCGCTTCGGCGGTTGCACGCCGGCTTCGGAGCGCCAGCGCACGGCATGATCGGCGCCATCGGCGTCGGTCCAGTGGAAAACAGGGAAATCGGTCACGCGAACTCGGTTACGGTTGGCTTCAACGGGCGGCGCGACCGGATTGCGGGCGCCGCGCGGCTCACACCTTACCGCGCTTTGCCCGCGCGGCAAAGCGCGGGAGCCCGCCCGCGCCGCGCCGCCGCGCTCGCGCGGTTCATCCGCCCCACCCCGGCATCGCGGGCAGACGCAGCGTGCCGGCATCGTTGAAGTGCACGGTGCCGAGCACGCCGCCCGCGAGCCGGCCGCGCAGCGCATACGGCAGCTCGCCGTTCGCGGCCGCGCCGGGCAGGTTCCACGCCTGCCGCGCGGCGGCGAAGGCCGACACGGAAACCGGCACGTCGAGCACGGCCTCGCCGAAACGCGGCACGGTGCCCGAGCGATCGCTGACGCCGCTCGCGAACGGCGTGCCGTTCAGGTCGAGTGCGACCGAGATGCCGTCGTATTCGATCGGCGCGTCGTTCGGGTTCTGCACGCGCAGCTTCAGGCTGAAGCGCATCTCGAGGCCCTGCCCGACGAGCGGGTCGAGCCCGGCGACCGACACACGTACCGGGTCGCGCGTCAGCCCCGCGCAACCGCCGAGCAGGAGCACGGCGGCAAACAGCAGCAGCACGGCGCGCAGCGGCGCGATACGGAACAGGGCTCGGGTCATGGGAAGGCCTCCTCGCGGCAATCGGTGAGCGGATCGTCGCTGCATTGTACCGAGCACGCCCGCGCACGCCGGATTTCGTAGTTTTCGCAGTCGCGCGAGATCGTTAATAGATTAAAACTACGGAAATACCACCTGAGCGGAAAGCACATTAATGCTTTTCAGCATTCAATGAAGCACAGCGAATTCAATAGATGCAATTTCTAAATTTTTCGTTTCCTTTACCTAAAACCATCAAGTATATTTACGCATCCTTCGAGCAAGCCGACAAACCTTGAAGCCGCATGACGGTGATTTTACGGAACGGCGACACGCCTTCCTGCCATCCTGCGACCAGGCCCGGCCGGCCCCGTAGGTCGTCTGTTCAAGGGGATGGCGCGCCCGCGCAGGGCGTGCGGTTCCGTGTCGTGCGCGCGAAATCAATTCAGTACAACACGCGCCCGGCCATTTTGAACCGGCAAGTTAACCGACATCCGGAAATCCAGAGGGGGCAGTAAACCATGATTACCTTCACGTAGTCGGCCGCCGTCTTTTTCGAATAATCCGTCATTGGCATTTTCATCGCTGTTGATTAGCGGCGAGGGGATTGCTTTTGCCGGCGTTTTCGCAGCACTGAACGATTCTTTCAACAATCGAGGTTTCAGTCATGTCGATCAACATTCGCAAGATGCGTTATCTGCCGATCGTCGCCGCACTCGCGCTCGCCGGGTGCGGCGGCGACGACGGCGGCGCGGGCTCGGCTTCCGCGCTCAGCTCCGCCGGCGCGCCGCACTCGGGCTCGTCGCCCACCGTCACCGCGCCGCCAAGCGCATCCAACGTCGACAAGAGCGTATCGCCTGTCGAGTTGCCGGATACCGTGGTACCCGTGAACTATCGGCTCTGGTTCCGCCCGAACGACGCGCTGAACGCGTTCGACGGCCGCGCCGACGTCGAAATCAAGGTGCTTAAGCCGGTCAACAACATCGTGATCGCCGGCCACCGGATCAAGTTCACGAACGGCCGCATCACGCTGCAGCCGGGCAACATCCAGCTGATCGCGACACCGCAGGACAAGGGTGACTTCTATCAGCTGCGCCCCGTGAGCGGCACGATCTCGCCGGGCAACTATTCGCTGCACATGGAATGGTCGGGCATCATCAACTTCAAGTCGTATGACGATCCGGTCGCGAGGACCGGCGGCAGCTGCGGTAACGATCCGTATCCGGGCTGCTCGGCCGCGGAAGGCATCTTCCGCGTCGACCTGAAGGGCACCGACGGCAAGACGAGCGGCGCGATCCTCACGCAAGGCGAAACTAACCTGTCGCGCCAGTGGTTCCCCGGCTGGGACGAGCCGGCGTTCCGCCCGACCTATGAAGTGACGGCCGAAGTGCCGCAGAGCTGGCGGGTCGTGTCGAACGCGGCCGAGAAGCCGTCGACCAACGTCGGCGGCGGCTACAAGCTCGTGCAGTTCGAGAAGACCCCGCCGATGCCGTCGTACCTGCTGTTCTTCGGCGGCGGCCTGTTCGACACCTACGAGGACGACTTCACGAGCCCGCTGCCGGGCGGCAAGGGCGGCCTGCACCTGCGCGTGTTCACGCCGCCGGGCATGAGCGACTGGGCGAAGCCGGCGATGGACCGCACCAAGCAGGCGCTCGACTTCTACTATCGCTACACGGGCATTGCCCTGCCGCTCACGAAGTTCGACACGGTGGCCGCGAACGACGCGTTCAAGGAGCAGAAGGACCTGAACTTCGGCGGGATGGAGAACTGGGGGTCGATCCTCGAATTCGCCGACGACATCCTGCCGCAGCCGGGCCAGCCGATGTCGCACTACGGCAACGAGGTGCTGACGCACGAAGTCGCGCACCAGTGGTTCGGCGATCTCGTCACGACCGACTGGTGGGACAACGTGTGGCTCAACGAGTCGTTCGCGACGTTCTTCGAGACGAAGACGACGATCCAGTTCTTCCCCGACGAGTTCAGCTGGCTCGACCAGGTGAAGAACAAGTACCGCGTGATCAATCGTGACATCGGCCCGAACGCGTTCCCGGTCGCGCCGAACTTCAACGGCTGGGCGTCGAACGACTTCGTGCTGAGCGCCAGCGCGTTCACGTACGACAAGGGCGGCCACGTGCTGAAGACGCTCGAGAACTATCTCGGCGAACAGACGTTGCGGCGCGGTCTGCAGCAGTACCTGGTCGACTACTCGTTCGGCAACGGCACGCCGAAGCGCCTGTGGGATGCGCTGTCGAAGGAAAGCGGCCAGGCGATCGGCGCGATCGGCGACAGCTACGTCCGCCAGACCGGCGTGCCGCTGATCTCGCTCGACACGCAGTGCGACCTGACGAAGAACCAGACCGTCGTCACGCTGAAACAGCAGCCGTTCCCGAACAAGAACGCGTATCCGGGCCTGCAGTGGACGGTACCGATCACGCTCGCGTACGGCCAGGGTCTCGCGAAACGCACGACGCTCGCGCTGAAGGATACGCAGACGCAAACGCGGATCGACGGCTGCTCGGGCGTGGTCGCCGACCCGAGCGGGCTCGACTACTACGTCGTGAACTACAGCGACGCGGCCTGGAGCGGGCTGCTCACGCAGGTCAACGGCTCGACCGATCCGGTCCTGCTCGCGAACCTGAAGAGCGAAGCCGCGCTGCTCGTCGCGAACAACCTCGCGCCCGCGTCGCGCTCGACGTCGATCGGCTCGGTCGCCTCGCCGGCCGCGATGAAGCTGCGCCAGACGCCGACCTTCGGCGGCATCGAGCCGGTGACGAAGGAACGCCCGGCACTGCAATACCAGGGCATCTTCAAGCCGCGCAAGGTAGTGACGCAGTAACGGTGCGCATCCGGCCGGTGCCGCTCAGCCTGCGGCTGCCGGCCGGCGTACCGGCTTCTCCGACCTTTGACGGGCCTCGCATGCGAGGCCCTTTTTCATGCCCGGCGCGTTGATGTCCGGCATTCGGCCGGCCGCGCGGCGTGCCGCCCGCCGTCGCCGTCAGGCCCACGCGGCATCCCACGCCGGCTGCGCGAACCAGGTCGCGAGGAACGCGACGAGCCGCGACGCGCGTGCGGTGCCGCGCGCGGGCTGGCGCAACACGTGGATCGTCGCCGGCTCGGGCGCCGCCGCGAACTGCGGCAGCACCGCGCGCAAGCGTCCGTCGCGCAACGCGTCTGCCGCGAGCCAGGTCGGCAGGTGCGCGAGACCGAGCCCGTCGATCGCGGCTTCGAGCAACGCTTCCGAGTGATTGCTGCGAAACCGCGGCTGCGCCGGCACGTGGCGGCGCTCGCCGAAGCGCCACGCGCCCGGCGGCGGCGCACCGTGCCATGCCAGGCAGTCGTGGCCGGCGAGCGCGTCGGGCGACTCGGGCTCGCCGCGCCGCGCGAGGTACGCCGCGCTCGCGCACAGCACGCGCCGCTGCGGCGCCAGCACGGTCGCGACGAAGCGCGTGTCCTCGAGCGGGCCGATGCGCACCGCGAGATCGACGTCGGAGCCGAGCCGCGCGCCCTGCAGGTCGACCATGGAGTCGGTCAGCACCAGGTCGACCTGCAGCGCCGGATGACGCTGCATGAACGCAGCCAGCGCGGCCATCAGGTGGCGGCGGCCGAACGGCGCCGGGCAGTCGACGCGCAGCAGCCCGCTCGGCTCGTCATGCTGGCTGTGCAGGTCTTCCTGCAGGCCGCGCAGCTCGGCCAGCATCCGCGTCGCGCGCCCGTACAGCAGCTGTCCGGCCTCGGTCGGCCTCAGCGCATGCGTGGTGCGATGCAGGAGACGGATGCCGAGCTGCGTCTCGAGCCGGTCGATGCGCCGCGTGACTGACGACGCGGCGACGCCCAGCCGGCGTGCGGCCGCCGAGAAGCTCTGCTGGTCGACCACGTCGACGAACAGCGCCAGATGCGGGAAAAGAAAGTCGTCCATTCAGTGCCTTCCTATTTGGCTATGCGTCTATCGCAAAACAATCATCCGCCTTTGCACGTTTCCGCGTCAAACCGGGACGACTAGACTGCATTCATCCTTTTCACCCGCTGCACGCCCCCCCGCCGGGCCGCGCGACAGCCATCCGCCACGGAGATCATCATGCGCAGCATCCGCTTCGACGCCCCCGCCGCCGACATCGAGTCGCTCGACGCGCGGGTCAGGGAAATCGACACGCCGGTCCCGGCCGACGGCCAGATGCTGATCGAGGTGCGCGCGGCCGGCGTCAACCCGAGCGACGTGAAGGCCGCGCTCGGCCGCATGCCGCACGCGGTGTGGCCGCGCACGCCCGGGCGCGACTGGGCCGGCATCGTGCGCAGCGGCCCGGACGGCTGGATCGGCTCGCCGGTGTGGGGCTCGGGTGGCGATCTCGGCGTGCATCGCGACGGCTCGCACGCGGAGTGGCTCGTGCTCGACGCGGCCCTGGTGCGCCGCAAGCCCGCCGTGCTGACGCTCGACGAAGCGGCCGGCGTCGGCGTGCCGTTCGTCACCGCATATGAGGGCTTGCGCCGCGCCGGCATGCCGACGGCCGGCGACGTCGTGCTCGTGTTCGGCGCGAACGGGAAGGTCGGCCAGGCCGCGATCCAGCTCGCGACCGCGCACGGCGCGACCGTGATCGGGGTCGAGCGCAGCGCCGGCGGTTATCGCGGCCACGCATCGGGCGACGTGCACATGATCGATGCGTCGAAGGAATCGGTGGCAGACGCCGTGCGCGCGGCAACCGGCGGCCACGGCGCGGACATCGTCTACAACACGGTCGGCAGCCCGTACTTCGAAGCGGCGAACGCATCGATGGCGATCGGTGCGCGGCAGATCTTCATCTCGACGATCGACCGCAGCGTGCCGTTCGACATCTTCGCGTTCTATCGCGGCCAGCACACGTTCGTGGGCGTCGATTCGCTACAGCTCGGCGGGTCCACGGTCGCGCAGATCCTCGACACGCTCGCGCCCGGCTTCGGCAACGGCACGCTGCGCCCGTTCCCGATCGGCGACGACTACGTCTACCCGCTCGAGCGCGCACACGACGCGTATCGCGCGGTGCTGGCCGGTGCACGCGAGCGCGTCATTCTCAAGCCCTGACACCGGACCACACGGGAGACTGCCATGATGGATTACGTGATTTCGCTCGCGGTGGGCCTCGGCGTCGGCGTGCTGTACGCGCTGCTGCACGTGCGCTCACCGGCCCCGCCGCTCGTCGCGCTCGCGGGCCTGCTCGGGATGGTGATCGGCGAACGCGCGATCGCGCTGCTGCGCTGACGAGTCGATCCGGCGCCGGCTGTCCTAACGATCGTCGCGCCGGCGGAACGCCCACCACGCGGCGAGCCCCGTGAAACCCGCGACGAGCAGCACCATCAGCCAGAAGCCGTGCTTGTTCTCCGAGAACGGCACGCCGCCGACGTTCATCCCGAAGAAGCCGGCAACGATATTGATCGGCAGCGCGATCACGGTCACGAGCGTCAGCGTGAACAGCGTCCGGTTGTTCTGCTCGTCGAGACGCGAACCGATCTCTTCCTGCAGCAGCTTGATCCGCTCGTTGAGCCCCGCCAGATCGGCCAGCACCAGCGAGAACTCTTCGGTCGATTCGCGCAGCTCCTGCACGTCTTCCAGATGCAGCCACGCAGGCGGTTTCGCGAGCAACCGGAAGATCGACCCGGGCTCGGGCGCGAGCATGCGCTGCAGGCGCGTCAGCGTGCGGCGCATCGCGCCGAGTTCGATGCGGTTCGACGTGAGCCGCTGCGACAGGAAGCGATCCTCGATGCGGTCCACGTCGATGCTCGTGCGCCGCATGATCTGGATCAGCAGGTCGGCCTGGTCGCGCAGCAGGTGCACGAGCAGCTCGGCGGGCGACCTGAACTGCTCGCCGTCGCGCACGCACGCGCGCAGCGTATCGACCGAGCGCAGCGGCTTGAGCCGCGCGGTGACCATGATGCGCCGCTCGACGTGGACGAACAGCGTCGCGATCTCCGACGGCGTCAGTTCGAGGTTGAACATCACGTCGTTGACGATCGCGCGCAACGCGCCGTCTTCCTGCTCGATGCGCGTCGAGCGCGAGCCTTCGTGGAGGAATTCGAAGAAGCTGTCGGGCAGCCCGAGATGCGTGCGCATCCAGCGCTCGCTCGCGCCGTGCGCGAGATTGAAGTGCAGCCAGACGAAATCGTCCGACGCGACATCGTGCTCGCGGCACGCGCGCAGCCACGCGGCAGCCGCGTCCGCATCGAGCGTCGCGCCGGATCCGCCCGGAACGAAGCGGAATCCGCACACCATGCCGGACGTATCGGCGCCGTAAGTCTGTACGATCAGGTCCATCGTGTCGAAGGTCGTGCGGCGCACGGCGCGCCGCGCAAAGCAGGCCGCGCGCCCGCGCCGGAAAAGGAAAGGAAAGGAAACGTATGCCCGACGGGCATGACGCGCCGGTGACAGCGTCACGCCGCATCATACCGGCCGATTCCGTGCCCCGAATGCAAAGCGCCGCCCGACGGGCGGCGCAGGTGCGGCGGGTCGACACGCGCGAGACGCGTTACTGCCGCGTCTCCGACTGCGCGGCGCTCGGGCACGCGGGATCCTTGCCCCAGTGACCCTCGCAGACGCGCCAGCGGCACAGTTGGTCCTCGAAGAAACCGCGCTCCGAACACTCCTTCACGCGCGACGCCAGCGAGCCGGTCGTCGCGGCCGTCTTGGTCGGCACCGCCTGCGCCTTCTGCGCGGCGAGTTTCTTGTCGGCCGGCTTCGTGCGCGCGACGAGCGCCGCGAGCAGATCCGCATCCGGATCGTCCTTCCCGCCCGCCTTCGCGGTACGGGTCGGCGTCGCATCGCGATGCTTCTTCGCCTGCGCGAGCTCGGCCTGCTGTTCCTTGTGATGCTTGCGGGCCTCGGCCTTCGCATCGGCCTTCGTGTCGGCCTTGCCATGCGCGGCGACCTTCGCGCCCTTCGCGGCGTCGGCCTTCGCGGTCTTGGTCGTCGCGGCTGCCGCAGCGGCGGCTGCACCGGCCGTGGCCGCGCCCGATGCGTCGTCGGCGCCATTGGCGAGCGCACGCGACAGGCGGCTGTTGTCCGCGGCTGATGCGGACGATGCGGATGCAACGGTTCGGGAAGCTGCGTCGTCGTTGACGATCGTGGCCGGTTGCACGGCGGGTGCGGCGGACGCGGCATTCTGCGCGACCTGCACGGCGGCGTCGCTGGCCGCCGCGGCCTTCGCCGGTGCGGCAGGCGCAGCCTCGGCCGTGACGGCGGCGGCCTGCCCGCCCGAATGCTGCATGCGCCACGCGCCCCAGCCACCGACGGCAACCACCAGGGCCACGACGGCGGCGATCGGCGCCTTCAGCGAACGGCGCGGCGGTTCGGCCGGCGGCGTGACACGTCCTTCCAGATTCGCGAGAATGCGCGACTGCTGAGCTCCGTCGCCTGCCGGTTTGGTATCGGACAGCAGGCTGGGCGGAGATTTCGAATTTGAATTTTCCGGCGCACTCATTCAGCGTCTCATTGAATCCTGGTTTAATTCACCGCGATAATATAGCCCAGCCTCTCGAAGCAGCCTGATTCTAAGAGCAAGCATTGCAAAACACAATCAATTCCAATTTCCGGGGATTTCTTTGATTGCCGTCGCACTCGTCGCCTATTTCGCCCTTGCCGTAGCCGTTGCGGCACTGTTGCTTTTACCGGGTATCCGCGCGACCGTTTTCGAATCCGTCACGCAGTTTCACGGCCGTCTAACGCGCCGTGCGAACGATCGCGCCGCACGTACGCGAAGTCAGATTGTTAAATCGGCAAGCGCTACGCGCGGTGCTTTAAACGATGTGCAAAATTTACTGATTCGGCGACGCTTGATGATTGCGGTATCGGCAGGTATTCTTGCGACGCCGCCATTGGTCGCCATTGCGTTACGCGGCCGGCAATTGTTCCAGTACGACGACACGGCGCGCGTGCCCGACGAGAAGATCGCCGCGCTGCTGCAGGGCGAACAGCTCGTGCCGCCCCCGCCGCTGCCGCCGGAAGTCTTCGCCACCAAGGAAGTCGAACAGGTCCGCCCGGCGCTGAAGGATGCGAGCCGCGACTGGAACCTGCTGGACCCGGATTTCCGTACGCGTTTGCTGCTGGTCTACAAGATCATGCACGAACAATATGGTTATGAAATGGCGTTGCTGGAAGGTTACCGGAGCCCGGAACGGCAGAACCGGCTGGCACAGATGGGCGGTAGCGTGACCAACGCGGCAGCCTTCCAGAGTTATCACCAATTCGGGCTGGCGGCCGACAATGCATTCCTGCGCGACGGCAAGCTGGTCATTTCCGAGAAAGATCCGTGGGCGATGCGCGGCTACCAGTTGTATGGCCAGGTCGCCGAACAGGTTGGCCTGACCTGGGGGGGCCGCTGGAAAATGATGGATCTTGGGCACGTGGAATACCATAAACCCGGTTTTAAACTGGGACGCGGCAGCTAGCCAGGGCTGCCGGACAGGAAATAATGAGGGCGGCATGGGGCTTTTTAATATCCCGGCAGGAAACGATATGGGCGGCGCAAAAAATCATGCATTCCGGTGCGCGATTTTTTCCGGCCGCCGCTTCCGTTTTAAATCTCACAGCGTCCTTTCGTTAATGCGCGCGCCCTCTCCGATGCCGCGGGCGCATTGATGCCAGCCCCCTTCATCCCGCTTGACAGCATGGCGACACATCGCGGCGCCACCCTTACCGCTCGGCGCGCCTGCGTCGCCTCACCGAATCGCACCGGAACCTGAACGTCCTATGCAACGCATCCTCAACGTGCTGACTCATCCGCGTACGCTCTCGATCGTCGGGATCGTCGCGCTAGCGGCCATTCTCTTCATCGTCGCCGACATGCTGCAGCTGCCGCTCCTGTGGGCGGCGATCGCGTTCGCGGCGATCCTCGCGCTGTGGCTCGTCGTCGCGCTGTGGCGCCGCTGGCGCGTGAAGCGCGCGAACCAGCAGCTCGGGCAGGTGCTGGAAGAGCAGGCGGAAACCGGCAAGATCGCCGCGCCCGCCGCCGCCGCGCTCGCCCCCGACGCGAAGACGGCCGACCTCGACGTGCTGCGCACGCGCCTGTCGGACGCGGTGAAGACGATCAAGACGTCGAAGATCGGCCAGGTGTCGGGCGGCTCCGCGCTGTACGAACTGCCGTGGTACATCGTCATCGGCAACCCGGCCGCGGGCAAGAGCAGCGCCGTGCTCAATTCCGGCCTGCAGTTCCCGTTCGCCGACAAGAACAGCGCGGTGATCCACGGCATCGGCGGTACGCGTAACTGCGACTGGTTCTTCACGACCGAGGGGATCCTGCTCGACACGGCCGGCCGCTATTCGGTGCACGAGGAAGATCGCAGCGAATGGCTCGGCTTCCTCGGACTGCTCAAGCGCTATCGCCCGAAGGCGCCGATCAACGGCATCATCGTCACGGCCAGCATCGCCGAACTCACCGGCAACCGCCCCGAATTCGCGATCAACCTCGCGAAGAACCTCCGTCAGCGCGTTCAGGAGCTGACCGAGAAGCTCGAAGTGTTCGCGCCGGTCTACGTGATGTTCACGAAGGCCGACCTGATCACCGGCTTCACCGAATTCTTCAGCAGCAGCGACAAGCACGAGTACGACCGCGTGTGGGGCGCCACCCTGCCCTACGAGCCCGACGACAAGCGCGACGTCGTCGCGCAGTTCGACACGCACTTCGAGGAACTCTACGAAGGGCTGAAGGAAATCAGCGTCGCGCAGCTGTCGCTGTCGCGCGGCAACCAGCTGTCGCCGGGCCAGTTGAGCTTCCCGCTCGAATTCTCGACGATCAAGCCGTCGCTGCGCGCGTTCCTCGCGACGCTGTTCGAGAACAACCCGTTCCAGTACAAGCCGATCTTCCGCGGCTTCTACTTCACCAGCGCGCTGCAGGAAGGCGAAACCAACAGCGCGGCCGCGCAGCGCATCGCGCATCGCTTCGGCCTCGACGGCACCGCGCTGCCGAAACCGCACAGCGCGTTCTCGAAGAACGGCTTCTTCCTGCGCGACCTGTTCTCGAAGGTGATCTTCGCGGACCGCCAGACGGTGCGGCAGTTCGCGAGCCCGACCAAGACGCGGCTGCGCTACGCGACCTTCTTCGGCTTCGTCGCGGCGCTCGCGCTCGCGCTCGGCGGCTGGACCTGGTCGACGATCGGCAACCAGCAGCTCGTCGCGAACGTGCAGGCCGACCTCGACAACGTCACGCGGCTGCAGCAGGGCCGCAACGACCTGCAATCGCGCCTGCAGGCGATGGACATCCTCGAGGACCGGATCGAGCAGCTCGAACAGTTCCGCCGCGACAAGCCGGTTTCGGTGTCGCTCGGCCTGTACCAGGGCGACCGTCTCGAGCAGCACCTGTTGACCGAGTATTACAACGGCGTGCGCCAGATCCTGCTGGCCCCGGTATCGCAGAACCTCGCGTCGTTCATGAAGGACGTGAACGCGCACCCCGAGCAGCTCGTGCCGATGACGCGCCCGCCCGAATCGGGCGCCGTGCAGGGGGGCACGATTCCGGTTTCGACGAACGCGGCAGGCGCCGCGCCGCAGGCCGGCGCCGCCCTGGCCGCATCCGGCACCGCGCCGGCCGCAGCCGCGCAACCGCCGGCCGCACCGCAGGGCGGCCTCTACAGCGACGCGTCGCCGACCAACGTGCAGGACGCGTACAACGCGCTCAAGACGTACCTGATGCTGTCCGACAAGCGTCACGTCGAGCAGGCGCACCTGACCGACCAGCTCGCCCGCTTCTGGCGCGGCTGGCTCGAGACGAATCGCGGCAACATGCCGCGTGACGAGATGATCAAGAGCGCGGAACGCATGATCTCGTTCTACCTGTCGCGCGTGAATGACGACGACTGGCCGATGATCGACGCGAACCTCGCGCTCGTCGACCAGACCCGCGAGAACCTGCGCCGCGTGGTGCGCGGCATGCCGGCCCGCCAGCGCGTGTACGAGGAAATCAAGGCGCGCGCATCGACCCGCTTCGCACCGATGACCATCGCGCGCATCGTCGGCGACGGCAACCAGGGCCTCGTGGCAGGCAGCTACGCGATTCCGGGCACGTTCACGCGCGAAGCATGGTTCGACTACGTGCAGCCGGCGATCCGCGACGCGGCGACCAAGGAACTGCAGGCGAAGGACTGGGTGCTGAACACGTCGACGCAGGACGACCTGACGCTCGAGGGCAGCCCCGAGCAGATCCAGAAGACGCTCGTCGGCATGTACAAGACCGAGTACGCGCAGCACTGGCAGAAGTTCATGCAGGGCATCGCGGTGCAGGGCTTCAGCAGCTTCGGCCAGGCCGTCGACGGGATGAACCGCCTCGGCGACCCGCAGGATTCGCCGATCCGCAAGATCCTCGAGACCGCGTACGACCAGACGTCGTGGGACAACCCGTCGCTCGCGAACGTGACGATCAAGAAGGCGCAGACGGGCGTCGTGAACTGGGTCAAGCAACTGTTCTCGCGCTCGCAGGCCGGCCAGGTGGCGGCCGCCAACATCGACATCAACGGCAATCCGGCCGAGGTGCCGATGGGTCCGATCGGCCAGGAGTTCATCGGGCTCGCGCGGATCGTCGCGACGCACGACGGCACGTCGATGCTCAAGAGCTACATGGATTCGCTGTCGAAGGTCCGCACGCGCTTCAACGTGATCAAGAACCAGGGCGACCCGGGCCCGGGCGCGCGCCAGCTGATGCAGCAGACGCTCGACGGCAACGGTTCGGAACTTGCCGATTCGCTGAAGCTCGTCGACGAGCAGATGCTGACGGGCCTCACCGATTCGCAACGCAAGTCGCTGCGTCCGCTGCTCGTGCGGCCGCTGATGCAGGCGTTCGCGGTCGTGATCCAGCCGGCCAGCGCCGAAGTCAACAAGGTGTGGAACGCGCAGGTCTACCAGCCGTTCCAGAACTCGCTCGCGACGAAGTACCCGTTCGCGGCGAGCGCGAAGGTCGAGGCCGGCGCCGGTGAAATCGCGCAGGTGTTCGGTCCGGATGGCTCGATCGCGAAGTTCGTCGGCACGACGCTCGGGCCGCTCGCGGTGCGCCGCGGCGACACCCTCGCCGCCCGCACGTGGGGCGACATGGGCATCGGCCTCACGCCGGACTTCACGAACGGCTTCGCGCGCTGGGTCGCGCCGCTCGCGGGCGGTGCGGCAGGCAGCGCGGCCGCGTCGTCCGAACCGCAGACCGTGTTCCAGATCCTGCCGCAGCCGAGCACGGGCACGACGGAATACACGATCGCGATCGACGGCCAGCAACTGCGCTACCGCAACACGCCGCCGCAGTGGACCAACTTCGTGTGGCCGAACCCGCAGGGCTCGCCGGGCGCGACGCTGTCCGCGACGACCTTCGACGGCCGCACGGTGCAGCTCGTCAACGAGCCGGGCCGCTACGGTCTCGAGAAGCTGATCAACTCGGCGCAGCGCAAGCGCCGTCCGGACGGCACCTTCGACCTGACGTGGGCGCAGGGCAGCGTGAACGTATCGGTGACGATGCGCATCATCAGCACGTCGCAACCGTCCGGCGGCGGCGGTGACCAGCCGCAGCAGCAGAGCCTGCGCGGCCTGCAGCTGCCGTCGTCGGTCGCCGACGCGAGCGCGGGCGCCGCGCAGAACGCGACCCAGTCCGCCGGCACGGGCGCGCCGGCCGCAGCGCCGGCCGTCGCGGCCGCCAACGCAACGAATGCCCAGGGGGCGCAATGACGCAAACCGTACAGGCGCAGATCGCCTACTTCGGCAAGATTCCGTCGCGCGGCGACTTCGTGAAGAGCCCGCACAACCCGCAGTTGCTGCAGACGCTCGACCGCTGGATCGCGCAGGCGCTCGAACTGCTCGCGGAAGATCCGCGCTGGAAGCTCGTCTACGAGGACGCGAAGCCGATGCATTTCGCGTTCCTCGGCTCGCGCAGCAAGCTCGCGATCGCGGGCCACATGGTCGCGAGCCACGACGTATCGATGCGCCGCTTCCCGTTCCTCGGCGCAACCGCGCTCGAGGTCGACCGGCCGCTCGCGTTCCTCGCGCGCAGCCCGCTCGCGTTCGCGCGGCTGTGGTCGCGCGTCGCCACGCAGATCCCGCCGCTGCTCGGCAAGGAAGAGCCGCCCGGCGCGCTGCAGGCGCTCGGCGACACGCAGGTGCCGATCGACGTCGGCGGCCCCGGCACGTCGCATGACGGCACCTTCAACGATTTCGTCGAACACCAGTCGCTGCACGGCCTCCAGGAAATGCTGCTCGAAAGCGGTCATCCCGTGCGGCTGCGCGGCGCGATGCTCGCGCTCGGCTCGCTGCTGCGGCCGGTGATGCAGAGCGGCTCGTCGCACATCGAGCGCGGCCTCACGCTGCCGCTGCCGGTCGATCCGTTCTACCGCAGCCTCGTCGCCGCGTTCTGGCTCGAACTGATCGCGCCGTTCGTCGCGCAGGCCGACTTCGAGCTCGCGATCTTCATCGGCACGATCGCCGAGCGCGAACGGCTCATCATCGGCTTCAACGGCGCGTCGGCAAAAACCCTGCTGAGCGTCGTCGACCCGCAGACCTACGCCGCCCACAACATCGACATCGACGATCCCGAGTGGATCGACGCCCATGCGCAAAACGATCACCAGATCAGCAAGCTCGTCAGCTACCTCGACCAACCGCAACTCTCGCTGCGCGTCGCCATCGACGCGTTCCGCGAAGCGTTCATCGGAGGCTGACGGGATGCATCGCACGATTCACGTCCGGCGCGCACGCTTTTCGGCCGCCTTCTCGCCCGCCGTCGCCGCCCTCCTCGCCGCCGGGCTGTTCGCCGGCGGCGCGGCCTTCGCGCAGAACACGGGTGCGACCGTCACGCCGGTCGGCAACGGCACGGTCGCGACGACCGCGCTGCCCGCGAACACCGGCGTCGCGCCGGGGACCGCCTCCGGCGCCGTCGTGCACGGCACGGCCGGCACCGCGAACACCGTCACGCCGCCGCCCGCGAATGCGACGCCCGGCCAGGTGGTCGTCGGCGGCAAGGTGCCCGACGAGGCGACCAAGGCCGCCGTGCTGCAAAAGCTGCGCGATACCTACGGCGCGACGAACGTCGTCGACCAGATCGAGGTGGGTGACGTCGCAACGCCGCCGAACTGGAGCGCGAACGTGCAGAAGCTGCTCGGCGCGCAGCTCAAGCAGATCAGCAAGGGGCAGCTGAAGATCAACGGCACGCAGATCGAGATGAAGGGCGAGGTGCACAACGAGGCGCAACGCCAGCAGCTCGCGAGCGACATGGCGAACACGCTGAACCCGACGTATACGATCAGGAACGGGCTGCGCGTATCGGCGTCCGAACAGGGCGTGCTCGACCAGACGCTCGCGAACCGCACGATCGAGTTCGAGACCGGCAGCGCGACGCTCACGCCGCAGGGCAAGCTGATTCTCGACCAGATGGCGGCCGCGCTCGCGAAGATGCAGAACCGCACCGTCGACATCATCGGCCACACCGACAACTCGGGTAACCGCACGTCGAACATCGCGCTGAGCCAGGCGCGCGCGGATGCGGTGAAGGGCTACCTGATCACGAAGAGCATTCCGCCGCAGCAGATGACGACGACGGGCGTCGGGCCGGATCAGCCGATCGCGCCGAACGATACGGCGGACGGGCGGGCGAGGAATCGGAGAATCGAGTTCCGGGTGGGGCAGTAACGGGGAATCGACCGGCCGCTTCCATGCGAAGCGGCACGGCACACGACGGGCGGCCGCAGCGATGCGCCGCCCGTGTTGCGTTTACGACTGCTCGTCCGGCCGCACGCCCAGCAGCTCGCGAATATGCGATAGCGAGCCGTCGTCCTTCACGACGCTCTCGAGCCACTTGTGCAGCGGCATGTCGGCCCATTCGGCGGCCTTGTCGGCGAGATAGGCGACCGGGCTGTGCGGCTCGGTCTGGCGGAAATAGCGGGCGACCGCGCGCAACTGATCGACGGCCTGCGCACGGTTCTGGATGCCGGCGATCATCTGCGGCACCGGGGCGCGCGGTACGGGCTGCGGCTGCACATGAGTCTCCTCGGTCTGGATCGGATTGCCGAACACCGGCTCGATGCGTTCGGGCTGCGCCTGCGGCGCCGACTGCGTGTGCGGCGCGCTGCCCGTATAGCCCTGCTCGCGCGCAAAGCGCTCGGCGAGCCGGTACACGGTCTCGAACGCGTCGCGCGCCTGCCGGAAGCTCGGCGCGGAATCGCCGGCGCGCTCGACGAGCCGCTCCTCGAACGCATCGAGCGCGAATTCGAACGCCTTCAGGTTCGCGAGCAACGCCGTGTAGAACGCGATCGACGTCACGCGCCGCGACGAATCGATCTGCTCGATCGACGGCTTGCCGCGTGCGATCTCGTCCGCGTGTTCAGGGTCGCGCTTGATGGCCTGTGCAACGTGCTGCGCCACTTCCCAGTCGAGCGTGCTGAACGCGTTCGACGCGCCGTCCGTCATCGGCACCGCGCGCAGCAGCTCGGCCGTACGGCCGGACAGCCATGCGACGTTGCCGAGCCGGTGCTCGGTGTCGTCGTCCTCGGGCAGCGGGTGCACGGTGTCCCAGAAGTCGCGGCACAGGCCCTCGAGCAGCGCATAGCCTTCGGTGAGGCCGGTGATGCCGTCCTCGAGCGCGAGCGCCTCGGTCAGCCACACGGCGAGCCGCAGGTCCTTCGTGCGCGTGCGCAGCAGTTCGCCCGCATGGTCGACCACGAAGCCCCAGTCGGCCTCCTTGATCTCGGTCACCCATTCGCCCTGGTCGAGCGTCGGATCGTCGTAGCGCCGCGCATCCTGGATCGCGTCGAATTCGTTCGAAAACAGCAGGTCGTCGCCGCTGGGCGACGCATCGCTGATCGGCGTCAGCAGCTCGGGGAGATTGATCGGCATGGTTCGGTCAGTTCATCAATGCTTGGTGATGCGCGGCCGCGCTCATTCGACGGTGTACGTGAATTCGCCGGCCTCGTCCGCGCGCACCGCGATGCGCGCGATGGCCTCGCCGTCGGCGATCCGGCCAAGCACGTGGCCCGCGATCTCCGGCAGCAGCGTGCCGTTGAGAATGTGGTCGACGTTGCGGGCGCCCGAATCGACCTCGGTGCAGCGCGCGAGCACCGCATCGACGAGCGATTCGTCCCATTCGAACGCCGCCTTGTGGTTCGTCTCGATCCGGCGGCGGATCCGCTCGAGCTTCAGCTCGATGATCTCGGCCAGCACGTCGTCGGAAATCGGGTAGTACGGCACGACCTTCATCCGCCCGAGGAAAGCGGGCTTGAAGGTCTTGTACAGCTGCGGGCGCAGCGTCTCGGCGAGCGCGTCCGGGTCGGGCAGTTCCTCGGCCGGCTTGTTCAGGCACGCCTGCATCACCGCGGCGGAGCCGACGTTCGACGTCAGGATGATCAGCGTGTTGCGGAAGTCGATCTCGCGCCCTTCCGCATCGTCCATCGCGCCCTTGTCGAACACCTGGAAGAACATCTCGAGCACGTCGGGGTGCGCCTTCTCGACCTCGTCGAGCAGCACGACGGAATACGGGTTGCGGCGCACGGCCTCGGTCAGCACGCCGCCTTCGCCGTAGCCGACGTAGCCCGGCGGCGAGCCCTTCAGGCCCGACACGCTGTGCGCCTCCTGGTACTCGCTCATGTTGATCGTGACCATCTTGCGCTCGCCGCCGTACAGGATGTCGGCCAGCGCGAGCGCCGTCTCGGTCTTGCCGACGCCCGACGGCCCGACGAACATGAACACGCCGCGCGGCTTGTTCGGATCCTCGAGGTTCGCGGTCGCGGTGCGCACGCGCTGCGCAATCGCGTCGAGCGCATGGTCCTGGCCGATCACGCGCGCGGCAAGCAGCGGCTGCAGGTTCAGCACGGTGTCGATCTCGTCCTTCACCATCCGGCCGAGCGGAATGCCCGTCCACGCGGCGACGATCTCGGCAACCACATGGCCGTCGACCTGCAGCGGCACCATCGGCTCGCCGCCCTGCAGCGCGTGCAGCGCGGCGACGCGCTCGGCGAGCTTGTCGCGGGTCGCCTGCACGTCGACCGGCTGGCCGTCTTCCGACGGGCCGCGGGCCTTGTCGAGCGCTTCGCGCAACGCGGTGATCTCGGCGACGATCGCGCGCTCGGCTTCATAGCGCGCCTCGTCCTTCGCGAGCTGTTCGAGCGCGGTGTCACGCGTGCCGCGCAGCTCGCCGAGCCGCTCGTCGTGCGACGCGCCGCCGGCCGCCTCGCGCTCCAGCGACGCGATTTCGGCGTCGATCCGCTCGATGCGCTTCTTCGTGTCGTCGATCGCCGCCGGCGTCGCGCTGTGCGCGAGCGCGACCTTCGCGCACGCGGTGTCGAGCACGCTGATCGCCTTGTCCGGCAGCTGGCGGCCGCTGATGTAGCGGTGCGACAGGCGCACGGCCTCGGTGATCGCGTCGTCGAGGATCCGCACGTTGAAGTGCTTCTCCATCAGGCCGGACATCCCGCGCAGCATCGCGGCCGCGAGCGGCTCGCCCGGCTCCTCGACCTTCACGACCTGGAAGCGGCGTGCGAGCGCCGCGTCCTTCTCGAAGTACTTCTTGTATTCGCTCCACGTCGTCGCGGCGATCGTGCGCAGCTCGCCGCGCGCGAGCGCCGGCTTCAGCAGGTTCGCCGCGTCGTTCTGGCCGGCCTGGCCACCCGCGCCGATGATCGTGTGCGCCTCGTCGATGAACAGGATGATCGGGTGCGCGCTCTTCTTCACCTCGTCGATCACGCTCTTCAGGCGGTTCTCGAACTCGCCCTTCACGCTCGCGCCGGCCTGCAGCAGCCCCATGTCGAGCACGTGCAGCGCGACGCCGCGCAACGGCGGCGGCACGTCGTCGGCCGCGATGCGCAGCGCGAGGCCCTCGACGACCGCCGTTTTGCCGACGCCGGCCTCGCCGGTCATGATCGGGTTGTTCTGGCGGCGGCGCATCAGGATGTCGATCGCCTGGCGGATCTCGGCTTCGCGGCCGATCACCGGGTCGATCTTGCCGTCGCGTGCGCGCTGCGTGAGGTTGGTCGTGTACGTGTCGAGCGCGGGCGTCTTCGACGGGCCGGCCGCGGGTGCCGCGCCGTCAGCCGCCGGCGTCATGCCGTTGTCGTCCGCCTCGGCCTGGCGCGGCTCGGCCTCGCTCGACCCGGCCACGATCTCGTCGAACTTGTGCTTCAGGTCCGTCACGTTCACTTCCGCGAACTGCGACGACATCCGCTGCGCGAACTGCGCGAGATCCGGCGCGGTCAGCAGTGCGAGCAGCAGGTGCCCGGAACGGATGCGGCCGAGCTGCGAATCGAGCGACGCGATCAGCCACGCCTGCTCGAACAGCGCGATCAGGTGCACGGAAAACACCGGCGTGCGCGTGTTGCCCGTCTTCAGGCGCGTCAGCTCGCGCTCCAGGTCGGCACGCAGCGCATGCGGATCGACGCGGCTTGCGCGCAGCGCGAGCGGAAGGTCGCCCGCCGGCTCCTCGAGCAACGCGAGGAACAGGTGCTCCAGATCGACCTCGTAATGGCCGCGCGCCAGGCACGCGCTTGCCGCACGCTCGGTCGCGTGACGGCACAGCGGGTTCAGTTTCGTGATCAGGGTCTTCAGAGGCGTGCTCATGGCGTCGATCTCAGGTTCGTTGCGTGTTTGTTGTCGTTCGGTATCAGTGAATCACGTGCAGTTCGTAGCGGGCGTCGGTGCGGTCCTCATGCGCTTCGCGCGTGCACAGGAACGCGTCCCAGCCGAGCCGCGAGCCCGCGCCGAGCACGCTCGCGCCAACCTCGGTGCGCTTGAGCACGAGCTTCACCTCGTATTCGAGCGTGACGCCGGCGAGCAGCGTCAGCATCCGCTCCAGCGCGATGGCGTGCGCGCCGCCGGGCAGGAACGCCTCGTAGTCGCGCTTCGACAGCGGGCCGACGACGATCCGCGCGCGCATGTCGCGCTGCCAGACGCGTTCGCCGACGAGCGCCGTCGCGCCGAGCACCGCGTTGACTTCGCCGAGCACGCTCAGTTGGTCGGGCGGCACGTCGTACCACTTGCCGACGAACTGGTCGATCTTCACCGGCACGCGGAAATAGTCGGACAGCGTGCGCTGCAGGTACGCGGCCGACATCGGCCGGTGGCGCGCGGCCAGCGCATAGCCGGCAACGGCCTCGTCGAGCACGCCGCCCACACCGGCCGCAAGGCTGTCGCGCACCTCGTCGCTCGGCACGCCGGCGATCGCGAGCAGCAGCGGCAGATAGCGCTCGTCGCGGTCGAGCTCGTAATGGAACGGCAGCCGGTATTTCTTCCACGCGGCATAGAACAGCGCGGTCGCGCGGTTCGAGAACACGTCGAAGAATGCGCGCGCCGCATGGTCGCGCTTCAGGTGCTCGCGCGCAATGATCTGCTCGGTGTAATGCAGCGGCAGCGCGCCCTGCCCGCCGAGCAGCCCGAAGAACGCGGGCGTCAGCTCGACGTGGCCGAGCTCGCCGGCCGCGAGCGCCGCGCCGCGCGCCTCGCCCGTCTTGAGCTGCGTGCCGTCGTCGTCGAACGAGCGCGCGCCTTCGATCTCGCTCGGCGGAAAGCCGAGCGACAGCGTGTTGCGGAATTCGATGCGCTGCGCGACCACATCGCCCTGCCGCCACGCGCCGGGCGCATCCGACGCCTGCCGCGCGAACAGCCCTTCGAGCACGCGCACGGCCTGGAAGAACTCGAAGCGGTGCGGCTCGTCGAGCAGCGCGTCGACTACGCCAGGATCGATTCGCCGGTTCGGGGCTTGCATCGGATGATCTCCTCGCCGGTGCGCTTCGACACCACGACTAATTGAATGAAACTGTTGAGGTGCACATACAGCCCGAAGAAGCTGTCGAGCACGCGCACGAACGAGGCCAGGCTCGCGCCGACGAAGTGTTCCTCGTCGATCGTCAGGCGGATCTCGATGCCGCGCACGAAGGTGGCGAACGGCTTGCCGGGCAGCCACTGCACGGCGCCGCGCTGCTCGACGCCGGCGAGGCCGTCGATCTGGCGCATCGACACGGCGGTGCGCCGCAGGTCGTACAGCGTCAGCATTTCCTTCAGCGGCGCAAGGCCGTGCGCGACCAGCGACACGTGATTGAGCGCGAGGTGCGACACGAGCCGCCAGTGCGCGGCGCGGCCGCGCTCGAAGCGCACGCTCTGCGTCGGGCGGCGCAACAGCGAAATGCCGCTCGTCTGCGCACCGCCTTCCTGGAACAGGTCGCCGCCTTCGAGCCCGAACGCGAGCATCGACGGCAGGTCGCGGTTCGTGCAGGTGAGGTCGAGGCTCAGCGTGTCGGTCTGCGGCGAGGTCGGCTCGAAATCGATGTCGACGATCGAGATCTCGGTTTCGTAGCCGGGGCTCTTCTGCGCGACCCAGTCGTTGCGGCGCGCGAACCAGTAATGGCCGATCCGTGCCGATTCGCCGTGATGCAGCGAATAGAACGGCCGGAACTCGATCACCGATTCCTCGTGCGCCTGCTGCCTGACGAGCTTCACCGAATCGATCGAATACACCTCGTACGCGAACGCGCGCCGCGCCTCGGCGATCACCGGGTAGGACACCGCGCGGTGCGTGATGCGGATCGGCTCGCCGTGCTGGCGGAACAGGTTGACGATCGGCGTGCAGAACAGCCGGAAGTGGCTCGCCGTCAGCAGTTCGAGCAGCCGTGCGACATGCGAATCGCTGCGCACGTCCTGCAGCACGAGATGCAGCGTCGCGCGCTGGCAGCGGCCGCTCGCGCGCGCGATCGCCGCGATGTCGAAGTCGACGAAATCGAACTTGTCGGGGAACGCGAAGTATTCGGTGAGCAGGCGATACGCGGGATGCGATTTCGCCGGGTAGTCGATCAGCGCGTCGTCCTCGTCGAAGCCGGCGTGCGCGATCGGCAGCTTGCGCAGCGCCGTCCAGCGGCCGTTGCGCTCGGGCTCGACATACGCGCCGAGCACGTTGACGAACAGGCAGTCGGTCAGCGCGGCGACGAACGACTGCTCGCCGTGCAGGTGCGCGCGCAGCGTCGGCAGCTTCAGTGCACCGAGATCGAGCTGCGCGGCGAGCGATTCGAACGTGATCGAGATCACGCCGGTCGCATTGGACGGCAGCACGGTCGCGCTCGGCGCGAGCGCAACCGGCGTGTAGCGCGCTTCCGAAATGCGGATCGGCGCGAGCGTCACGTCATAGGCGGTGCGGAACCGGCACTGCACGCCGCGGATCGGGCGGCTCTTCAGCTCGGTGCCGCGATCGATCACGACCGGTTCGGTCTGCTGGCCGGGCGAGGCCGGCGTGAACTGCGCGATCGAGCACGACGGGAACGGCCGCAGGTAGTGCGGATACAGCACTTCCAGCAGCGCTTCGGTGAATTCGGGGTAATCGTCGTCGAGCTTCTTGTTGATGCGTGCGCCAAGCAGCGCGAACGACTCGATCATCCGCTCGACGTGCGGATCCTCGCAATGCTCGCCGGACAGCGCGAGCCGCGCCGCGATCTTCGGATAGCGTTCGGCGAAATCTCGCGAATAGCGCCGCAAAAACGATAATTCGCGCTCGTAATACGGCAGCAATTCTTCCATCGACGACCCCGAACCTCAATATTTCCTGCCGGACCTGGTCCACCACCGGGCGGTCCGGCCCGCTCGGCGGCTTGATTTACTGCATTCTGGCCGCGCGTGCGCGCGTGACCGAATACTGGAGCGTCGACGGCTGCAGCATCGCGTCGAAACTCACCGGCTCTTCGGCCGGGTGCACGACGAGCAGCGCCTGGATCGCGAAGTAGAGCGCGTTGGTCGCCTGCTCGTTCAGCTCGAACGTCACCTGAACCTGCTGCAGGCGCGGCTCATGACGCGCGATCGCCTGCTGGATCGACTTGCAGATGAACGCGCGGTCGTAGTGACTCGCGAGGCTCAGCCCCGCGAAATCGTTCAGCCCGTAGGTCAGCACCGACTTCTGGCATTCCGGCAGCGCGGCCAGCTCGTTCTCGGTGTGCGCGATACGGGTGTTGAGGATCGCCTCGACGTCGCGGGCGACCGTGTTCTTGAGCTCGTCCAGCGACAATTGCCGCATCGCTGCCGAGGCCGGCAGGTGCGGTTCGTCGTCGAACAGCTTGTCGAGAAAACTGGGTTCGAATCGTTTCATCGGCCGGCGAAAACTGCGAAAACGACAACGGGACGCCGTGCGCCCCGTTGCCGCAACCGACCTTAGACCGCGTAGGTCTTGTCGTTCTTCGTCAGACTCCAGGCGCCTTGCGTGTTGCCGCCCTGGTTGCCGCCGATCTTCTGCTGGGTTTGCTTCCACTGCACAGCTGCGTACTTCAGCGAGAACGTCTCGAGCGGCAGACCTTCTTCGCGAACGCTCGGGGCGATGCTCGAGATGATCACGTACTTGAGCTTGACTTCCAGATACTGCACGCGCTTGCCTTCACCGTCCGCGCGCGAGAAATGGACCGTCACCTCGTCGAACGTGGTGCCGCCCGAAGCGTGTTGGTACAGCAGCGGGCTCGACGAATCGATTTCCTTCGTGAAAATCATGTCGCCGTGCTCGCAACGCGTCATCGTGTGACCGCCAGCGGTCGATGCGGTTGCCGAACGCGGCTGAACGATCGAGTGATCCCATGATTTCAGTTCGATCCAGCCCTGGTGGTCCTTGTCCGCGGACTCGCCCTTCACCGCGGGACTACCAAACTGCAAGTGCATATGTAACATGGCCCTTCGACTCCCCAAAGAGGTGGTTTTAACGTCCTACCCAGGCGGCCCGCCCGGGCGATCTACTCGCTTATGAATTTGCCGGTTTGGGCAGATCAGCGACAAGTCGCAGAGAAATCGAGAGTTCGTCGAGCTGAAAGTGCGGGCGCAGGAACGCGACCGAACGATACGAGCCCGGCTTGCCCGGAATCTCCGACACTTGTATGGATGCCTCGCGCAGCGGAAATTGCGCTTTCTGTTCCTGCGAGGCGTTGTCGTCGAGCAGGACGTACTGCGAAATCCACCGGTTGAGGAAAGTCTCCACGTTCTGCGCCGATGCGAAGCTGCCGATCTTGTCCCGCATCATCGCCTTCAGGTAGTGCGCAACGCGCGATACCGAGAAGATGTACTGAAGCTGGGCGGACAGGACAGCGTTCGCATTCGCGCTGTCGGTGCTGTATTTCTTGGGCTTCTGCACCGACTGCGCAGCGAAGAACGCGGCGTAATCTGAATTCTTGCAATGGACGAGCGGGATGAAGCCGAGGTCGCTCAGCTCCTTCTCGCGGCGATCCGTGATCGCGATTTCGGTCGGGCACTTCAGCGCGACTTCACCGTCGTCGGTCTTGAACGTGTGGGTCGGCAGATCCTCGACGAGGCCGCCGCCTTCGACGCCGCGGATCGCCGCGCACCAGCCGAAGTCGTCGAATGCGGCCGTCAGGCGCGCGGCGAACGCCCACGCGGCGTTGCACCACAGGTACTTGTCGTGGTCGGTGCCGTCGACGTCCTCGACGAAGTTGAAGTTCTCCGCGGTCTGGCCGTCCTTCGGATTGAACGGCAGGCGGCCGAGGAAGCGCGGCAGCGTCAGGCCGACGTAGCGCGAATCTTCGGCGTCGCGGAACGACTTCCACTTCGCATATTCGACCGTATCGAACACCTTGCCGAGGTCGCGCGGCTTGCCGAGGTCGGAGAACGACTCGAGGCCGAGCAGCTCGGGCGACGCCGACGCGATGAACGGCGCATGCGCGGCCGCCGCGACGTGCGACATCTGCTCGATGAAGTACATGTCTTCCGGCTGGCGCGAGATCTCGTAATCGCCGATCAGCGCACCGAACGGCGAGCCGCCGAACGTGCCGAACTCTTCTTCGTAGACCTTCTTGAACAGCGCGCTCTGGTCGAACTCGCTCGCGCCCTTGAAGTCGCGCACGAGGTCGCGCTTCGGTGCGTGCAGCGCCTTGATCTTGATCGTCTGGCCGGTGTTGCTTTCCTTGACCAGGTAATCCATCCCGCGCCACGTGCTTTCGAGGCGCTGGAATTCCGGCGCGTGCATCACCGCGGAAAGCTGCGTGGAAATCAGGCGGTCGAGTTCCGCGACGCGCGCGTCGATCGTGGCCGACAGGTTGTCCGACACGATCACCGTGCCGTCGAGCACCTGGTGCACGAGTTCGCCGATCAGGTCCTTCGCACGCGCATGCTCGGAATCGGATTTCGCGACCTTGCTCTTCTCGACGATGTCGTCGAGCAGCGAAGTCCCGGCGGCGTAATCCGCGCCGCTCGCTTGGGCCGCAGCCGTTTGCTGGTTCATCTCAACACTCCGTCGTCATTCGCCGTCTTTGTCGCCGCCCGTGCCCTTCGCGAGCTCCTGCAGCTGCTGCGTGTTCTTCAGCACCTCGGACAGCAGATCCTCGAGCTTGTCGTTGCCGGCGAGCTTGTTGCGCAGGTCGGCGAGCTTCGAGCGCGCCTCGAGCAGGCGGCGCAGCGGCTCGACCTGTTCGACGACTTCGTCCGGGCTGAAATCCGACAGCGAACGGAACTTCAGGTCGACCGCGAACTTGCCGCCTTCCGGGCTCAGGCGGTTTTCCACCTGGAACGCGGCGCGCGGCTCGATCGCCTTCATCACGTCGTCGAAATTGTCGCGATCGATGTTGACGAATTTACGGTCGCGCAGCTTCGGCTGCTCGATTTCGGACTGGCCCGCCAGATCGCCGACGACCCCGACGACGAACGGCAGTTCCTTCACCTCGATCGCGTCGCCCTTCTCGACCTCGTAGGTCAGTTGGACGCGCGGCGGCCGTATTTTCTGCAAGCTTTTCTGAATGCTTTCTTTCTTGGCCATCTCGACGGCTCCCAGGTTAGTTGTGGTTATCGCGTCAGTTTGCGGTCAGTTGCGCAGCGCGCCGAACGGATCCGCGTTGCCCTTCTGCGGCGTGGTGGGCGGCGTCGGCGTAGTGGCGGCCGCCTCGGCCGTCGGTGCAGCACCGCCGGCCTTCGGACGATGCACGACCCGGCGCGGCGGGCGCGGCTTCACAAGCTTCTGCTCCGGCGGGAACAGCGCCGATTCGCCCAGCGTGTCGCGCAGCTGCTTCGCGAGCGCCTGTGCGTCGGACTTCGCGTCACCCGCGAGCGAGGAATCCTGGCGCAGCTCGCCGAGCGACTGCGTTGCGATCCGCAGGCCGGCCACGGCCAGCACGCTCTTCGCCTGACGGTCGGTCGCGTCTCGCTGCAGGGCTTCCTGCGCGGCAACGATTGCCTGACCGTAGTGGTTCTGCGCGAACTGGATTTGCGCGATGCGCGACCACGGCTCCTCGCGCGTCGGATCCGACTTCGCGAGCTGCTGATACAGGCCGAGGGCCTTGTCCTGATCCCCCGCCTTCGCAACTGCGTCCGCGTCCGCCAGCGACTTGTTGAACACCTCGGCGGTCGGCGGTGCGGGAGGCTGGCTCGCACAGCCGGCGATCACGCCGCAAGCCACTACTACCCCAGACAGTTTTGCGAAGAGACGGTCTTTCATCGTTATATCCACCGGCGCGTGAGTTTTAAATCGTTGAGAATCTGGTTCTTTTGCTTTGCAAGAAGCGCGCGGGTATAGTACCGATCAATTTTTCATAATTCAATCGTCGTGTGAAGAGTAATTCCTTTTAAAACCGGGCGCTACCCCCTCCAATGGCCTATCGCGGCGGGCTCGCAGCGATTTTTCTCTCGGCCGGAATGGGCAAGTTTTACTGGTTCCGCGACGTGCCGCCGGGGTGGCGGCAAAATTTTCCGGGCGCCTGCCACGATGCGGGCGTGCTTAATAATTGAACAGTGCAATGCCGGGGATACGCAGCGAACGCGGAAATACCCGGCAGATTTGACAGGGATAAAAGGCGGCACGCCGGAAATACGATGAGATCGTTGATGATTCGCTACGCGCTGCCGCTGGTTGCCTGCGCCCTCCTGGCCGGATGCGCGGCCGCCCCGCTGCTCGGCTCGGCCGCGAGCGCCGTGATGTCCGCGGCCGGTATCGGCAAGCCCGAGGTGCCCGACGCGCAAAAGCCGCCGCGCAACCTCGGCATCACGCTCGCCGCCGCGCCGAACCTGAACGCCGCGACCGACAACAAACCGCTCGCGCTCGTCGTGCGGCTCTATACGCTGAAAGACCCGACGTCGTTCCAGCAGGCGCCGTTCGACGCATTTACGGATCCGACCAAGGAAAAGGCCGCGCTGGGCGCGGATTTGCTGAACGTGCGCGAAATCACGCTGATTCCGGGCCAGCGCTATACGGCGACCGAGAAGGTTTCGCGCGAAGCGCAGGCATTCGGCATCGTCGCGCTGTTCCGCGATCCCGCACTGCAACGATGGAAACTGACGTTCGACCCGGTGAAGTCGGAGAAATCCGGCATAATCATCGGCCTGCATAATTGCGCGATGACGGTCACCGACGGCACTGTCATCGCACCGCAACAGGGTGCGCCTTCGCAACCGCTGAATTTGCTTTCTTCGGTCTCCTGCGGTTAAACAATGACGCACGAATGTCAATTAACAAGAGTTAACAATTGGCGATTTAATTCGGGCACGAACAAATCGATTACATCGCAACGCGACATTAACCGGATTTGACATGAGTTATTCGGCCAAGGTGCTGTGGGGGGAAGGGCTGTTCCTCCGGCCTCAACACTTTCAGCGGCAGGACGCGTACCACGAAGCGCGCCTGTTCGAATCGATCCAGGCGATCCAGCCGTACAACTGGGGCGTGCGCTCGGTGCGCATCGACCGGGACGCGCTCGGCAGCAACGTGCTGCGGGTGGCCGAGCTCGCGCTCGTGTTCCCGGACGGCGCGCTGTATGCCGCGCCGCAGGCCGACGACCTGCCGCCGCCGATCGCGCTGGACACGCTGCCTGACGGCATCAACGAATTCGTGTTCTATCTTGCGCTGCACCCGCTGCGCGAGAACGGCACCAACTACAGCGACGATCCGTCCGCCGGCTTCATGACGCGTTTCGTCAGCGAGCAGACGAGCGTCGGCGACAACTTCACCGACGCGGCCGAAGCCGACATCACGTTCCTGAAGACGCAGGTCAAGCTGATCGCGCACAGCGAGCCGCGCGACCAGCTGCTGTCGGTGCCGCTCGTGCGCGTGCGCCGCACCGCGACGTCCGGTTTCGAGATCGACGACAGCTTCGTGCCGCCGTGCCTCGCGATCGACGCGTCGCCGATCCTGCACCAGCGGCTGCGCCAGCTCGTCGACGCGCTGCAGGCGAAGGTGAACGCGCTGTACGGCTTCCACCGCGAGCCGTCGAAGAACATCATCGAGTTCCGCTCGGGCGACATCGCGTCGTTCTGGCTGCTGCACACCGCGAACGCCGCGTTCGCGACGCTCGCGCACCTGCACCAGCACTCCGCGCTGCATCCGGAGCGGCTGTTCCAGGAACTGCTGCGTCTCGCGGGCCAGCTGATGACGTTCTCGAAGGGCTACACGCTCGCCGACCTGCCGGTGTACCGCCACGACGATCCGGGCCCGAGCTTTGCGCGTCTCGACCTGATGCTGCGCGAGCTGCTCGACACCGTGATCTCGACGCGCTACTTCGCGATCACGCTGGACGAGGTGCGCCCGTCGTTCCACCTCGGCCGCCTCGATTCCGGCAAGATCGACGACAAGACCGAGTTCTACCTGGCGGTGTCCGCGGACATGCCGAGCGTCGAGCTCGTCGACGCGGTACCGGCCCGCTTCAAGGTCGGCGCGCCCGACGACGTCGACAAGCTCGTGCTGTCGGCAATGCCCGGCGTGCGGCTGTCGTACACGCCGCAGGTGCCGCCCGCGATTCCGGTCCGCCCCGGCGCATGCTACTTCGCGCTCGATTCGCGTAGCCCGCTGTACGAGCGCATGCTGCAGGCCCAGTCCGCGATGATCTACGCGCCGACTGGCATCAATGACCTGAAATTCGAACTGATCGCGGTCACATCATGAGCTACGCGCCTTCCCTGTTCGGCGACAACGCGCCGGCCCCCCTGCATACCCCGGCGTCGACCGACGCCTCGTTCCAGGCCCGTTCGCTGCTCGACCTGCTGTACGACGGGTTCTTCATGCTGTTCCTGCTCAAGAACGGGCGGGAGCCGGAGAGCGCGGGCGAATTCAGCACGCGGATCCAGGAGTTCCTGTCGGACTTCGAGCGCGGCGCGAAGAAGCTGAATATCGCGGCTGAAGACGTGTACGGCGCGAAGTTCGCGTTCTGCGCGGCGATCGACGAGATGGTGCTGTCGTCGCAGTTCAAGATCCGCACGGACTGGGAGCGCCGGCCGCTGCAGCTCGTGCTGTTCGGCGAGCAGCTCGCGGGCGAGAAGTTCTTCCAGTATCTCGAGGATTGCCGCGCGCAGGGCGCGGCGCGGCTGCAGTCACTCGAAGTGTTTCACATGTGCCTGCTGCTCGGGTTCCAGGGCAAGTATCTGCTCGAAGGGCCGGAGAAGCTGGCTTACCTTACCGCGCGGCTGGGGGACGAGATCGCGCATATGAAGGGCAAGCGGGCGCCGTTCGCGCCGCATTGGCCGTTGCCGGATCAGATCGCGCATCGACTCAAGCGCGAGGTGCCGGTTTGGGCGATCGGGGCCGTGTTCGCGCTGGTCGCGCTGCTCGGGTATCTCGGGCTCAACACGTATCTGAAGGACAAGACGCTGCAGGCGCTGGCGCCTTATTCGCAGGTGATCAAGGTCGGGCCGGAGTCGGCTAATTTGACGATTTCGTTGCCTTGAGAGCCGTCGACGTAGTGCTTCGTTCGAACACGGCTGCTTGATGAAGAAAGGACCGCCCGGCGGTCCTTTTTGACTGTGGCGCGGAGTGTGCGTCGTCAGAGCAGAATGAACTCGTCGTTATCGATGTAGTACACGAATGCGTCGAGCAGTTGCGCGATGCTCGGTTCGTCAACCTGATCATGCGCGTTGATCACGATGTCTTCGATCGTTGCGCTGTTCAGTGTGATGCGCCAGCCGGGTTGAAGTGCGATGGCTTCGGTACTGTCGGCGTCTTCGGTGAATACGCCTTCTGTATCGAGCGTCCACGGCATCGGCGGCAGACAGAGCCAACCGGAGAAATCGCCGGGGTTTTCAAGAATGTGTTTCAGCGACATGGTGGTCGCGGTAATGGTCGACATGGGTAGCGCGGTTGTAACGGGATGGCTTGACGAGGCGCCGCAGGGCCACGTTGGCGTGGCCGACATTATGCCCATTCCGCGCCCGTGACGTTGACCGATACCGGCCATGGAGCTCACCGGTATCTTGTGTGCGAGGACGTTGCGCGGGCCGGCCGGCCATTTCATGTTCGACGCAGATGATGCTCCCGAGCAGAGCATATGCCACGCAAACCGGCGCCGGCTGTCCGACCGGTCGTTCCTCGCAGATGGGCCCTTCGTCGTACTGCGCGGTACGCCCACCGCCCGCTGAAATCGATCGCAATCAGGGCCGATTCGACTTTCGGCGCGGCGCGGTTGCGAGTAGTGTCTACGTGCCCGTATTGCGGCCCACCGGGGCCAGCCGGCGCCCGGCGCTCACCACACAACACCATACTGAACACTGGAGATCAGCGATGAAACGTTCGAAGTTCCTGCTGTCGGGCCTGCTGCTCGCGTCGGCCCTCGGCTTCACGGCCGTCGCCGCGCATGCGGAAGACCTGCTCGATTCGGTGAAGAAAGCCGGCGTGCTGCGCGTCGGCCTCGAAGGCACGTATCCGCCGTTCAACTCGCGCGGCACGTCGGGCCAGCTCGAAGGTTTCGACGTCGACGTCGCGAACGCCGTCGCCGGCAAGCTCGGCGTGAAGACGCAGTTCATCCCGACCGAATGGAGCGGCATCATCGCGGGCCTGCAGGCCGGCAAGTTCGACGTGATCGTCAACCAGGTCACGATCACGCCGCAGCGCAAGGAAGCGCTCGACTTCAGCGAGCCGTACACGTACTCGGCCGCGCAGCTGATCCAGCGCAAGGACGACACGCGCAACTTCAAGTCGCTCGACGACTTCAAGGGCAAGAAGCTCGGCGTGACGCTCGGTACCAACTATGACCAGATGGCGCGCACCGTGCCGGGCATCGAGGTGCAGACGTATCCGGGCGCGCCGGAGAAGCTGCGCGACCTCGCCGCGGGCCGGATCGAGGCGACGCTCGACGACCGCCTGATGCTGCCGTACATGATCAAGACGTCGAACCTGCCGCTGCGCGCGGGCGCGGTGCTGAACGGCGGCAAGCAGGAAATGGCGATCCCGTTCCGCAAGGGCAATCCGAAGTTCGAGAAGGCGATCAACGACGCGCTCGATTCGCTGCGCAAGGACGGCACGCTGAAGAAAATTTCGATGCACTGGTTCGGCAGCGACGTGACCGTGCCGGTCGCGCAGTAAGCGGCTCGGCGCTTCAACGCGTCACGTTCTTCGTCTCGACGAAAGCGTGACGCGCCCCTTCAGGCCGCTTGATCGAAGCGCGCCAGCAGCATCCGGCCGATCGGTGTCAGCGCCGGGCGCGCAGCCACGGCGTTCAGGCGCACCTGCGTATCGTCCACCAGCCGCTTCTCGACCAGCACGGCGAACGCGGGATTCGACGGATCGACGCTGTCCGGCGCACGCGCGACGCGCAACAGCATCGAGAATTCATGCGGACTCAGCATGGTCCCTGTCTCCTGATCGCCCGCGATCCGGTTCGAACCGTCGTCGATCGTATTTTCGAATGAAATGGCGCGATGCGTGACCGCCGCGCCGCCGGGAGCGAGATCCCGGTGGGGCCGCCTGCGACGCGGGCACGTCGTCGCGAGCGGGTTGCGCACGTTCCCGGTCCGGCGGTGCCGCCGCGACGGGAACGTGCAACGTTATGAGCGCGCCGTGACGTGGCCGTGACAGGAAAACGCGGTGTTGAACAGCGCTCGTTACACGCAGTCTCGGTTGAATACCCTCAGCATCGCATGCCTGGCCGTCAGTTGCCCCATTGGCCGGCTGTTGCGCCCCCTTCATCGCGGATCGACCGAATACGGGAAACCCCCACGCCCCGATCCGCTCGCCTGGCGCATGCCGCGCACGACCACGTTCACCGCGCGCCCGAGTGTCATCCCGACGAGCACGCCCCATACCGCGAACGACAGCATCACGAAGCCGCTCGTCGCCGCCCACGGCGCGTGCACGGCGACCGCGTAATGGATGCCGGTTTCGGCGACGAACGTCAGCATCAACGTGACGAGCAGGCTCGCGTCGCCGGGCAGGCGCACACGCAGCCCCGACGAGGCCGGACGGTATTCGAGCCGCCACCGGCCCGCGTGCAGCCAGCCCAGCGCCGCGCCGCCCAGGACGGCCGCCAGCGCGATCGCATTCGCGTCGACACCCGCATGCGGAAAGAGTCCGTTCAGGCTGGCGATGCCGAGCATCCCGAACGCGACCGGCGAGATCAGCGGTCGTGCCACCGGCACCTCGCGCGGGAAACAGCGCTTGATGCCGATATGGAGCAGCACGCAGAACATGACGTAGACGTATGGCTTCAGGTGAAAGATCGCGGACATGGCCGGGCTCGCCTGATCGGAGTGGACACGGCAACACCTTACTGCCTGGTCCCGGCAGGCGGCGCGACTTGCGACGGGACGCCGGAATTCGCGGATGAGTTGCGCATCGAGGCGACGATCGCTCGGCGGATCGGGAAGGCCGATGCACCCATGAATCCGGCCGCAGGCGACTGCTGCACCGAAAGAGCCGCCTTCAACCGGCCGCTCGGTGCGTCGTGTTCGACGCGCAACCTGCGATGCCCCGTGTCCATCCGCGGCCCCTTCCACTACACTCGTGACGGAACCCGGCCAACCGTCGGCAGCCGAAGCGCTTCGTCGAAGCCGCGCGCGGTTCGTCGCAATGCGCACGCAGCCGTCCCGGCCGGCAGCAAGGTCAGGCCATCGGTGCATCGCGCGCCCATACCCTCACCCGACACCATGCGAGCCACGTCCGACCCTTCGCCGATTCCGCCGCCATCCGCCGGCACCTCGCCGCGGCTGTTGCGCGATCCGGCCGCACTGCTTGCGTTCGCGTGCTTCAACTCGGTCGTCGGCCTGGGTTTCTGGGCGCTCCATTTCCAGGAACCGCTGCTGTCCTACCTCGTCGTCTCCAACGCGATCGGTTTCTGCGCGCTGCTGTTCAGCTATGCCGCCGACCGGCTGCTGCCGCGCAAGCCTGGGCTCGTGCTGAAAGCCATCGTGATCGCACCGGCCAGCGTGCTCATCGGCTTCGAGATCTCGGCGACGATCGTCGGCGGAAACGTGCCGCACGTGTTCGGGCGCGCCCGCATCGGCACGTGGGACAACTACGGGCCGTCGTTTCTCATCTCGGCGATCCTGTTCGTGTGCGTGTCGCTGTTCCTGCAGTCCATGCGCATGCGTGCGACGCTCGAGACCGAGCGCCGCGAAGCCGCCGAAGCGCGCCAGGCCGAGACGGCCGCCCGCCTGGCGCTGCTGCAGGCGCAGATCGAGCCGCACTTCCTGTTCAATACGCTCGCGAACGTGCAGAGCCTGATCGAGCGCGATCCGGCTCGCGCGTCGACGATGCTCGACAGCCTGAACCGCTACCTGCGTGCGAGCCTGCGACGCACGCGCGATGCGACTTCCACGCTCGGTGAAGAACTCGAGCTCGTCGACGCGTTGCTGAAGATCGCGTCGATCCGGCTCGGCGAGCGGCTCTCGTATGCGATCGACGTGCCGACGGATCTGCACGCGCTGCCGTTCTCGCCGCTGCTGCTGCAACCGCTCGTCGAGAATGCGCTGCTGCACGGGATCGAGCCGTCGATCGACGGCGGCATGATCGTGATTCGCGGCAGGATGCGGGGCGACAGCCTCGAACTCAACGTGATCGATACGGGCGTCGGCCTCGGCAAAGGCGACACGCGCCTGCATGGCGGCGTCGGGCTCGCCAACGTCGCGGCGCGCATCCGGACGCTGCACGGCGAGCGCGGCCGCGTCTCTGTCGAAACGAACGCCGCCGCCGCGCATGGCGTCACCGCTACCCTGCTGATTCCGATCGACTGACATGCCGACTGCTCTCATTGCCGACGACGAACCGAACCTGTCCGCGTCGCTCGCGCAGCGGCTGGGCCAGCTTTGGCCCGAACTGGAGATCGTCGCGATGCCGCGCAACGGCATCGAAACGCTGGCCGCGCTGAACGCATCGCCGCGCCCGGACATCGCGTTCCTCGACATCCGGATGCCCGGCATCGACGGGTTGAAGCTCGCTGCGCTGGTGCCCGACGTGCATGTCGTGTTCGTCACGGCCTACGATGAATATGCGGTCGACGCGTTCGATCGGGCCGCGGTCGACTACCTGCTGAAGCCGGTAACGGACGAGCGGCTGCTGCGCTGTATCGCGAAGCTGCAGCGCGGCGGGCCGGCGCCCGCGCAAACCGATGCGCTGGCGCAGGCGGCGCAAGCGAGAGAGGCGGCACCGATCCGGTGGCTGACGGTTGGCGTGAAGGATGCGACACGGCTCGTGTCGGTCGACGACGTGCTGTATTTCCAGGCGTCGGAGAAATACACGGAAATCGTCACCGCCGGTGAACGGCTCGTGATTCGCACGCCGCTGAAGGAACTGATGCAGCGGCTCGATCCGGAGCGGTTCGCGCAGGTGCATCGCGGCGTGATCGTTGCGTACGCAGCGATCGATCGCGTCGAGCGCGATCTGCTGGGAAGGTTGCGGATTCGCGTGCGCGGGCAGCGGGAGACGCTGCCGGTGAGTCGGGCGTATGCGGGGTTGTTCAGGCAGATGTGATCGATGTTTGCTTGTGGCCCGGGAGACACGATTGCGCTCTGGCAGAGGGTGGGCGAGGCGTTGGCAAACCGCGCCGCATCCAACACAATCACGAGATCACGTGGCGCTCGACTGCGTAGCCTCGAGTCGGCACGACGTTCTCCCAAAGGCCGGCCATGAAAACAATGAAAACACTGCGTGGATTGACAACATGTGTGGTTGCAGCGCTCGTCAGCGGCTGCGTCGCCACGCCCAATCTCATCGGCGAAAACACCGCGGGCATCGCGCCGACCGAAGCGACCGCAATCCTGGTCGTCGTGAACGGCAAGGCATTCGACGGGCCTGCGTTCGGCAGCGAAGGTCGCGCGTATCTCGCCGGACTGGGCGAAGGCATCCAGGCTGCACTGGCCGGTGTGCCGACGAAAGTCGTCGAACTGGACGAGATGAAGTTCGTGAATCCGGTACCGGCGGCACTGCGGGCCATGGGGCCGAGTCACACGATCCGCCTGTTCACGGAGTCCGAGATGGCGCGTTACGGCACGCCGATCAGCGCGACGTGGCAAATGGAGGTATCGAATGTGACGACGACCCTCGTCCCGGCGACCGGCGACAAGCCGGCTGGTACCCGTTACACGATCAAGCCGATCTACAAGGCGCGCGCCGATGGGGAGACGTGTCTCGATTCGGACAGTCTCGCGAAAAAGTGCGGTGCGGCGATGGGGAAGATGTTCGGCGATACGCTGCGTGCGGCGCATGTGGTGCAGATCGGGGCGGGGACGCCCGCTCAACCGGCCGACTGAAAACCGGCCTGGAAACAACAAAGGGCTACGCAAACATCGCCTAGCCCTTCGTTGGATAGCGTGGCGGGTACCAGCCCCGAACCCTCCGTCACCGCAGCGCGATTGTCCGGACAGTACGAGTTTTACGAGCGCCCTGACGTCGTCAACGAAGAAATCAAAACAGCGCCGCATGAAGTCTTGTGGCCTTCAAATGCCGCATGCGCACCCTCGATGTCGAACTGCCCATCCCCCTCGACGACAACGCACGGACCATGTAACGGACACGTGCAGCGGTCACCGACACGCGCAGGCGCGCGCCCCATGACATCGCTGTTTGCCGCGCCCGTCTCGACATAGCCACCGTGACTATGGACGTCGCCCACTCGAATGATCCCTCGCATGGTCGGCCATCCGATCAGTAGGAATAGCCCTGCATGCCGTAGTCCGTGTCGTGACGACGGCCCCACCACGGCAGATAGGCGTTGTTCTCGCCCCGGGCGCGGAACCAGTCCTTGTCCGGATCGATCGGCGTGATTTTCGACGGCGGTACGATCACTACGGCCATCGGGTGCTGCGCGTCCGTCGTCCCCGCCACCAGCACCTTCTCGCCAAGGTGATTCGCACGCCCGATCGCCAGCACCACGTCGGTCAACGCCGTACCCGCTCCCATTGCGCCCAGCAACGCCGGTGTATTGAACGTCTGCTTGCTGAAATTGTAATCCGGCAGCACTTCGGTCAACGTCTGCGACAGTGCGCCTATCCGTTCCGACGCCGCCTCACCGCCGCGCCCAGCGTCATGCACCACGAAATTCAACGACGGCACTGTCACACCCGCGTTGCGGGCAGCACTGTCGATGGCGGCTTTCCATGCCTGCACCGTGCGCGTGGTGCCGGCCTTCGCCTCGAAGTCCCTGACGTTGCCCGTCGCCGCGCGACCGATCCATGCAAGCGGCTCACGCTCCGTCTTGAAATTCGGCCCGACCAGAAACAGCACCACCATGTTCTCGTTGATCTGCGCGTCCTTCGGCGGGAAGCTCGGCGCGTCCCAGTTCATGACCCATGCGCTCTTGTCCGGGTTCGCCTGCAGGTAATCCAGCGCGCGGTTCAGCGACGTGAAGCCTGCGTTCGCTCCGCCTTGGTTGACGTGGACGTCGGGTGGGGTATCACGGCTCCAGAGATCCTTGGCTGAGGAATTTCCAATCTCATAGTTGTCGACGAATTCGCCTTGGAAGTATGTCTTCGCCTCCACCGGATCAAGTCGCTCCGGGATGGCGAACTCGACACGCATTCCAGCCAGTTCACGCCAGTCACTCCTACTCTTTGACTTGACCGTATAGAAATATTTGGCGTTCATCACATAGCGATCACCGAACAGGCCAAGCAATTTACTGACGTATTTGTGATAAAAGCCTTTGAACGTCTCAGTTCCTTGATTGCCATAGGCCACCCCTGCGACCGATTGAAGTGTCGTAAACGACTTCGGATCCGTACGGACCATGTCGTCGTTTTTGTTGGGTTTTACAAGCCCCATGGTCCACAAAACCTGCCATTCCGTTGGGTAGTCGCGCCGCTGTAGCGGGTTCAGCCATTCCAGTCCGACCACCTGCGCTACGAACGGCGCGGCACTTTCGCCCGCATTCAGCACAGCTGCATCTTTCTGCTTCAGGGTAGCCGCTTGCGCGGGCGTCACCATCATGATGGTCGACGCCACAAACGTCAGAATCGCTACCAAGGACGGCACTATCAACAGTCGCTTCATCCAATCTCCCGCGCTCAATTCACCAAGAGGCGTATGCCCGGCGAAAACACTCAAGCTGCACATGATACCCATCGTGACAATCAGCACCACGATGGCAACAACCAATCTACGGGGCAAGGTTGAGATCAGTTGGCTCATACCACCCCCCCGATTTTCAGGTAAAGCTCATTTTCACGCTCATCGACGATCTTCTCCGGACGCTTGGCCTCACTATCTTTATCTGCGACCCATTCGGACAGGAACTTTTTCTCCAATTTCCCCAACTCGAAGTACTTAGAATACTTGTGGCTTGGATGATCATCCGCCATCGCACTCCCAAATCGCCAATCCGCTTCGATCCGCAATTCGGTCAAATCCTTGGGCGACAAGTAGCACAACCCGATTGCCACGTCGTACGCCAATGCTTTCTGCGCATGGTCCGGGTTCGTCATCGTGGTCGAATGATTGGTCGGGTTGTTTAGCTTGCCGGCGTCGAGAATCTCCACCACCTGCTCGTTGTGCCACTCCTGGTAGCCTTCCGGCGCGTCGCTCTTGCCATCCTCGCCGATCACGTTGCCGTTCTCGTCCACCCACGCCTTGCGACCATCACGACGCGCACGCATTCGCAGGATCGCGTGATCTTCGTAACGCTGCGAAGCTTCACTATTGACATCACCTTTGGCGACATCGTCGGGCGACTGCGATTGGTAAGTATCGTAGGGATCATCGGATTTCTTGTCCGCCTTCTCGGCGTTCCGGGCCGCAGCGGGCGTATCGTAACCCTCGTTGAAATCGCTCTCGGCGTTACCATCCTTCACCAGGATCGGATTATGCGGATCATTACTTCGGAACGTTTGCGGCGTGAACGGCTCGTCGAGCGCTGGCGCGTTTGCGGTCACCGTCCAGTATTTCGGAGGGTCCGCATTGACGGGAAACATCTTGAAACTCGATGTCACCAGCGTCACCAGGTAGAAAACCGGTGCGGAAGCCGTGGTGAAGAGCTTGGCAATCGGATTCTCGTTTCCGCTCCACGCGCGGACCAGACCAAATTTTGCCGGCGGGGAAGGCGGAAACCAGAAACCGGGTTTCGTGCCCTCCTTCCCGTGACGCCAGTCATTCTCCCAATAGCGATAGTCGCCGACTTCACCCACCTTCCAGTGCGTCGCAAACACCCGCTGCGTCAGCACGCCTTCCGCACCTATATCTATCAGTTCCTTCGACGGCTCTTTCTTGTCGTCGTCAATATACCCGAGCCCGCGCCATCCTATTCCCTGAACCGTCACGGCGGAAATCACCTGGTCGTGAGGGCAGCAATACAACGTCACGCGACCATGGGTGTAGCCGTTCAAGCCGTGCGACTTCCGATCGGCGTCGGCCGAATACGGTTTGCCTTTCTCCGAAATCCGGCAATTGCCCATCTCTCTATCGAGCTTGTCCGCGGGCATTTCGAACGCAGAGCGGGCCCGAATGATGTCGAGAAACGCGCGTAGCGTCTTTGTTCGGGCCTCGTAAGTCTCGCGGCCACGCCGGTGTTTGGAATCCTTGATATCCCGTTGAGCCCACGTATCCATTCCCGTGTCGGTATTGGCGAGGCTATAGGGAGGATTTGCCAGCACATAGGCATCGGCGACGCAGCGCCCAGTGTTGCCCCAGCGGTCGGTCACCGCCTCAAACTGGTCGCCGAAGAACGCCGCAGTCAAACCGACCATGTTCCCCTGACTGTGGCATACGATCGTGATCGGCACGTTCGCCTGCTTATTGCGAATCGATTCCACCAGTTTGGCCAGACGCAGCGCGGCGAGCACCCCGTAAGTACGGGGCGGGGTCCGGTACAGGGGGCGCGTCGTCGGATTGAGTGCCTGGACAGAAATCCACCCGAAGATCCGGTCGTCGAGCCCCTCGTGCCACAGATCCGGCAAGCTCGAACAGCCGTTCGCAAACGGGCCGCCGCCCCAGTAGTTGTTCTCGTTCAGAAAAATCTTGTCCCCGTATTCCTTCAACTCTTCCTTATTGGCCTTGTAGCCCCAACGGAAATGGATCACCGGAGAAAACGAAGGATCGGGCTTAATATAATTTCCAGCCCACAGCTTGGGATTCAGGAATCCGTCCGGTGTCAGACTATCCGTATATTGAACGGGACTCATCTGACCGCCGGTCACGCCCCTATGATTCAACTGATCATCGAGCCGGGCGAGCCGCCGGTTCAACCCCTTGCACAGACCCTCTTCCGCGCCCTTGTACCATTCCCCCTCCGAGTTCACGCCGTGCACGAAAATGATCACGCCAGGCAGCGGCGGCTGCTTCACGCAAATCAGTTCGTTTTGCATATCGAAGAGCGTCGGCCCCTGGCCTTCGCCAATCACGATACTTGGCGGTTCGCTCGCGCTTGCCGCAGGATTGCCACCCGCAACCGGCGGCGCGCTGGGCGACGAGGGACCCAGCGGATTCAGAAATGAATCGGTCATGCGTTACTCCCCGGAATGCTCAGATATTTTTCTTGATGAATTGCACGGTCAGTTGCTCGAACTGGTTGCCGTTGATTGGCGGCAGTTTCCCTGCCTCATCGGTTTTCTGGCCCAGCAAGTCGCCGGACACCTTCCTGACCTCGGCATCGAATCCCGGTGCGGGCTGCCCATCCGTCGCCCGAACCAGCTTCGGCACACGCCCGAGCGGCGAGTGGCTGAACGTCGGCAATTCGCCGCTCATGCTGGCGGGGCCCTGCCACGAGTGGCCGGCCGACTTCACAGTAAACGTTCCCGGGCAACCCAATTCAATATTCGCCCCGTCAAGCTTCAGGTAAGCTCCACCGGACGTCATCAGCACGACCTGGTCCTTGCCTAGCACCGACGCCTTGCCGCCCGCCGCCGTCACCTGGAAATTCTTCGCGGAATCGATCTGCGTATCGTCGTTCTGACTTTGCATCAGCAACTTGCCTTGATTGGCGATCGTCGTGATTCCCGCGCTTTGAGCGAACAGCCACAGCCCGTTGCCGGCCTGCATGTTCAGTTTCTGGCCGCTCGTGAATTGCAGATGGTTGGCGGCAACCTGATCGATGTTCTCGCCCGCGTAGGTCACGTGCGTTTTCGGCGTTATGTTCAACGAACCGTCCTGCGCACCGAATGCCATCAGCGCCTGCGAAGCACCGTTGCCACTGGTTCCCGGCTCCCAGTCCTTGAACGCGGCGGAGAGCGTCGACTGCCCCGCCGTGTCGGTCGCTTGCCCGCCGTGCTGCCCCGCATAATCGCCGAGCGATTTGAACAGATCCGTGCACTGCTGGAGCAACTGGATCAGTTCGTCACGATCGAGCTGGCCGCCGCTCGCCTGGGTACGCGCGTAGGTCGTCAACAGCATCCCCTGCGCGGCGCGCAATGCCGCAGCGGCATCGGTCCGAAGTTCCGCGCCCTGGCCACGGTCGGCGCCTTGCCCGTTATCGCGCGGCTGGGTCAGATATCCGAGATTCAACTGGGAATGAGCATGCTCGGACGCCAACTGTGCACTGATTTGCTTCGGCGTATCGTCGAGTCGAAGCTGGTTATACCGTTGCCCGCCGATCTCTTTCGTCTTGATGCCGGTCAGGTAGCGGTTACCGGGCAGACTGCCGGTATGACTGAAAGACGCAGGCATGTTGGCGCCGTTCGGCAAGACCCCGAGGATGATCAGGCGATCGGGATCACCGCCCAGGCAGCCCAACAGCACTTCTGTATTGACGCGCGGCAGAATGGTCTGGCCGAAGGTCGGCCCCGCCAGGCTCGATGCGACACGGATCGGTGCACTGTCACCCAGGTTCCCGTTCGTTCCCGCACCTTGCGCATGTTTGTGATCCTCCGAGTCCTGGCCCAGGATCATCACGTACACGCAGCCGGTCTCGTCGCAAGTGACTTCGTCCGATCCGCTCCCGACCACGCGCCCCGTGATCAACGGCGTGAGCGGCAAATCGATCGTCATGTCATAGATCGGCGTCAGCGGCGTGCCTCGCGGCACACACGTGAACTGGTTCTCGTAGCGCGTATCCTGATCGGCCGGATCCTGGCTGCCCGTCACCGGCGGCTGCTCGAGCGAGTGACTGGTCGATAACAACATCTGCACCCGTTCGCTCAGTTCCTTCGGCAAGTTGTTCCATACGTTGTGATGCAGCGACGTGATCACGAACTGTCGCTGCTCGGCGGGCCGTGCATTCCAGTCCGAATCACCCGTGATCGTCACCCAGGTGCCGATCTGGAGATCGCGAATGCCACTCTTGCCGTCGTAACGGACCGCGTGCGCTTCGCGCGCCAGAATCCGGTCTTCGGTGATCCGGTCGAGATCCGCCCACGAGTCCGCCACGTGCGGACTCTCGATCACGATATCGGTCAGCAACTGGGCCAGGTCGTTGCCGGCTTCTCCCTGGTCGAGGCCTGCCGGTCGGCTCGATTGGTCGACGTTCGCCTTCCGGTAATCCCATGTCGGCCGGCTTGCTTGGCCCGAGATCAGTTCCTGGCGCATGGTCAGCACCGTGATCGTGTCGCGCTCTTCGGTGCCCGCATCGCGCGGATGCAGCCGAACCGTACCTGACGGCCCTTCGGACAAATTGTGCGGATCGTCGCAGAACACCATCGTGTGCACGGGCAGCTCGCCGTCATTCGGCTGGCCACTCGCCCGCCCGGGACGGACGAACATCGTGATGCCGTCGCGGCGCAAGAGTCGCGAGACGAAGCGAGCATCCGACTCGTTGACCTGGCGCATGTACGAACGCTTCGGATACCGGGATAGATTCAGTCCCGACAGATCGAACTCGAATGCACGGGCGAGCGTCCGGCTACGCTGCCGCCATTCGTTAAGCACGACGTTGAGCACGTCGATCACGTTCACGTTGCGGAAAATACGGGAATTGGTGCGTTTGTGGAGCAGATTCACCGCATCGGTCACGGTGAATTGGTAAATCGTGAGCTCACCATCGGATCGTCCGACCTGAACCGCGCTGATGATTGCGTTGATCGCGTGCTTGCCGCCGCGATCGGTAACCAGCCCGACCGATACGGGTGTACCGATAAACAGCTTGGGCGAGAGGTTTCCGTTTTGCGAAACGCAAGTCAGGCGGCCATCGATGCCGGTCATCATGCTTTCGCGAATACTCACATGCTGCAAGGCGAGCTGCGCGCCCAGGTCTTTTTGTGAGGCACCCCAGTTCAGTGTCACGGGGCGCCGATTCGTATCAATCCCCGATACGAAATTGCGGAACGCTTCTCGGATATTCACGACGGTCTCTCAGTTTGATTCGTTATGGCACACGGACTTCTGGTGCGCTGCCGCTGTTTCGCGCGATTTTATCAAATTGTCATAAAAACAAGTTTGTCGCTTCCCGAAATTGACAATATTCCACAGAGCGCTGGCTCTAACGCACAAGACGGCCGGTGATACACCTGCAAATCGATTCGGGAATCAGACGATACACATCGGCGGCAATGGCGAGTTACGTTGTGTCTATTTTCAAACCCTCACCAAGGGTTGCTTCGAGAGATACGCGCTCGGGAAAATGACGTCTCGCACAGCTAAATGCCCGATCAACAGGCAGAGTTGCCCTTCGATACCACCGCGACGCACGGATTGCTCTTCACGCCGCTGATGATTGCCAGGCCGGTACCGATGTTACCCAACGTCAGTTCGACGACGGTCTGGCCCGGTCGTAACTCGCCGCTGCGTTCAGCTTTGTCGATAATGCCCTGCGCCGCGCGATCCTTCTTGGAGAATCCACGGTTCAGGTAGCCGAGTTTCGCGAGAATGATGCCTTCAAGGCCGTGCGCTTTCGTCAGCCGGTCGAGACGAACGAATGGTGTCGCGCCGATTGCGTCGATGATGAATCAAGCACTTTGCTCATGATGGCCTCCTGATCCGGAAGTGCATTAATCGTGAGCGACGTACTGTAGCCTGCGTGTCGAAGCGAGGCTTGTAGGTTCTTGCGAGGAAGATTCGCTCGACGTATCGGTCGATGTCGAAACGGTAAGCTGTGTGCTGCATGTCGCGGCCCGGGACGCACGACAATCCCCCCGGCCGGAAAAAACGAACGCAGAAACGACAAAGGGCCGGGAGGAAAACCTCCCGGCCCTTCGTTCAATATGGTGGCTGCAGGATCGCTAAAAGCGCATCAAGTAACTGATTTTTATAATCATATCAATCTCACTTTTAGCACCACACCCCCAAACATACCCCCAAGCGCTAAACGAGCGCCCCGTATCACTTGCCGGAGTCCAACGTATCTGCCGGAAAACGATGTCCAAGTTGGAGATTTGGAGACAAGTGACAGAAGTGCATGTTTGCAAAAAAGAAATCCATCTCCAAACATATCTCCAAAACACACCAAAACTTGGAGATAGCTTTGGAGACACGTCACGGCGAAGAGCCGGCGAATCGCCCCGATCTGGAACTTTCAGCGCAAAGAGCGCCCCGGCCCGCCGCCGCCTAACGGCGCACATTCGATCAAAGATTCTTGAGGTAATCTCGGTAGCGATTCAGCATCGAGCCGATTTCCGTCAGTTGTGGATGTGCCCGAATGCCGATCTTATGCGCGATGTAGTCGCTCATGGGCAAGTCAACGGATCGCTGAAGTTGTCGGTACAGAACGACGACACGCCCCAGCCCGAGCTTGTCAAAGTCCTCGCCAGTCAGGTTTTCACCGCTAGCGCATTGGACGGTCCAATTCATAGACTCGCCGAGGTTCAAATTGATGGCGACGGCACCAGTGACAGGCACGATCGCGATAGTGATCGCATCGGGATCACCCATGATCTTTGTGAAGTGCGGATCCTGCTGCTTCATCCAATCTGTTGTGCCCTTCAGCTCGGGCGGCTCTTCATCCGGGCGATGCCACAACCCCTTGTACAACTCGTCGGCATAGCGCGTATCGAGGACACGTTCACCGAAAAGGCAATAGGCCATCCCGATAGCTAATTTCGCCATGAAGCGAAGGTCATATTGCGTGTACATCCTCAGTTGGTTATGACGCTGTTGCTTCGATCGACAGTTCTGAAGAATGTAGGCAATCCGAGCTTCATCGAGTTCGTCAGGGTCGGAGAATCCGATGAACTTCGGATCGAAATCGACGGTTGTGCACATTACTTTCTTGACGCGTCGCCCTGCGAAAGAGTCACGAAACGCTCGCAACGACAAGTCGGGATCCTTGGGTGATCGCTCACTGAATAGGTAATAGGCACGACTGCGCTCAGTCTTGACTGTTCTCGGATTACCACCGGCGTACCAGTACAGCTTCGAGTCGTCTTTCCGCACCCAGTAGATTTGCTCGCCTAACGGCCCGAGCCACGCCTCGCACGTCTCGCCCTCCTCCATCATCGGCGGCCGCAGGTCCGAATGCCCCATACATACAAGCGGCAACCCAACATCCTGATTGGGATCGAAGGTCGAAAAGCTGATCTCGCGAAGCTTCTCAGTGACAAACCAGTGCTTTTCGAAACTGGCATCGACGAAAAGACCCAAATTGCTGTTGCAGCTTTTGCATACCCTTCTGGTCTTGAAGACATCAGGAACGTACGCCCCACCAAGGAACTGGGGGATAACATGCTCCAGCGTGAATTCCTCGTCTGGCTTCAATTCTCGACAGTAAATGCAGAGCGTCATGTCCGTGGCGTCAAGTAGGTGTCTTTGATTCGGGCGGGTTACGCGCGTAGCCGCACTCGCATTATCGTCTGCCGACTGGTCCGGAACTCCCGAGCTAGAGCAGAAACACTCTCGCCTTCACCAAGTCGCCTCAATACCTCCTCTTGCTGCACGTCTGACAGTGCGGCCGGCCGGCCCATTGCTTTCCCTTCCGCCTTTGCCCGTGCGATGCCGGCCTGCGTTCGCTCAATCAACAAATCGCGTTCAAACTCGGCAACGGCGTTTAAGACCTGCATCGTCATACGGCCGGCCGCGCTTGTCAGGTCAACGCCACCGAGCGCAAGGCAGTGAATCCGAATGCCGCGATCTGCCAACACCTCAACCGTCTCGCGCACGTCCATCGCGTTCCGACCGAGTCGATCCAGCTTAGTCACGATCAGCACATCCCCCTCTTCCATCTTGAGAAGCAACTCGGCGAACCCCGGGCGCTGTTGCGCGCTGACGCTACCGGAAATGCTCTCCGTAACCACCCGACGCTTGTCGACCGCAAAGCCGGCCGCCTCGATCTCGCGGAGTTGGTTAGCTGCCGTCTGGTCGGTCGTACTGACGCGGGCGTATGCGAAGGTCCGGGACATGCGGCTCTCTCAATATGTTCGAAAAGGATGTCCGAATCATACCTCATGTCCGAAAATATGAAAGCCTTACTTTTGGACACCTCTACGCCCCCATGTCCGCAAGGGATCGATTTCGGACGCTTTTTTATTCGTCCGCAAGTCCATGTCGCGCGGCACGCCTCGATTCTTCCTACGGATTGACAACCGGCTGTGAGACTGCTAGCTTGCGCCACACATCGACGATATTTCCTTCGCCACATGCAGGACAATCGACCGCACTCGCTGCTCCGTGGTGATTGGTTCGTCACCTGCCGGCTCGCGACGAGTCCGAGGTTCGTAACGGCCCACAAGCATCCGCGGGCGGCGGGTGGCCAACAGATGATCTGTGATTTGGGTCCGGACATTGTTTAACGAATGTCGAGCGTTACCTCGATATACCAACGTTAGAATGCCAACAAGCATTCTATTTGATCAGACAGTCCGCTCCCTTAGCGAACCCGCACCAAGCCGCAAGCGACACGTGCTGCCACATGACGCGATCAATTGATGCACTGAGAGAATCCGTCCGACCAAGGATGGATTAACAAGATGTGAATAATGAAGAGAGGTTGACGTGGGCATTCGCGACACTTTCAATAATTTTGCAACGGGCGCAGTCGACTGGAATCAACGTCCCGTCGGCCTCAATTTCGGCCAGGCACAAGGCGCGTTGGGCCATTTGCTCGCGCTTCAGCACGCCGATATCCAGGAAGGGCTGATGACTGGCATCCACGGCGCGCTAACCTGCGTGTCGGCCCGTCACCACTTACCCCCAAAGCTGTTCATGGGCATGCCCGTCTCTGTTCAGATCGCCACCGATCGCGGGCAACAGCATTGCGTCAACGCGATCATTCGCGATGTTCAGGCAGGGCAAAGTGATGGTGATCTCTGCGTGTACCAGCTGACGGTATGTGATGCCTTGTCGCTAATGGACAAGCGCACCAATTCGCGGATTTTTCGCAAGAAAAATGTTGTCGATGTGCTCACCGTCATGCTGAGCGAGTGGCGAGATCGCAGCCCTGCGCTTGCACGTGCCTTTGAGTTCGATTTGTCCAATCTGAATCGCGATCGCTATCCCGCACGCGAACTGACACGACAGGTCAACGAATCGGACGCGAAGTTCATGCGTCGACTGTTGCGGCGCGATGGTATCACCGTGTTCGCTAAATCCGGGCCAGCCAAAGGTGCGAACGGCATCCCCAACGAGCCGCCGGTCCATACGCTGGTATTTTGCGACGATCCGATGCGGTTGCCCGAAGCGCCTGCCGGGGCCGTACGCCTACATCCGCGCGACGCCGGCACCGAACAGCGCGATACCATCACCTTGTTCGCGCTGCACCAGCAGTTGGTGTCAGGTGAAGCCAGTCGGCCGTCGTGGGACTACAAGAAGGCCCGAGTCGACCAATACAGCGTGCCTCTAGACCTCGATCAAGGCGAGGCGGGCAACGATCTTGCCCGGCTGTTGACCGACGTGGCCATCGATATCCCGCACGCGGGGGATTCGTGGGCAGACCTCGATCGCCTCACTCAAGCTCGCATCCATGCGCACCAGTTCGCCGCCGAGCGCGTCAACGGCGTAAGCAGCGTGCGCGATCTGGCAGTAGGCACGTATATCACTGTCACGGGCGACGTCGAGCTCGACATGCAATCTGTCGACCAGCGTCAGTTCGTCGTTACCTCCATCCGGCATGACATCTGGAACAACCTGCCGAAGGACTTGAGCGAACGCGCGCGAGCATTGTTTGAAGCGAGCCGCCATCTGTCTCAGGTTGAGCCAGCTTTGCCCGCATCGCTTAGCGACAGCAACGACACCCGTTACGAAAACACCTTCACCGCCGTCCGGCGCGGTGTGCCACTTACGCCGGCATACGATCCAGGCATTGATCTGCCACCCGTTCACCTGCTTACCGGCGTCATCGTCACTCACGAGGGTGAGGAGGTCGTATGCGACAAGGATGGCCGTGTGCACGTACAGCTCCAGGGGCTCAATCCGACCGATCATGAGCACGCAGCAGGCGCCGGCACCAACGGTGATGCCGGCGATAGCGTCCCGATCCGCGTTTCTACCAGTCTTGCTGGCGTGGGCTTCGGTGCTACCTTTCTGCCCCGTGCAGGCATGGAGGTCCTAATCGACTGCATCTCCGGTGACCCAGACCGCTTGGTTATTACGGGAGTCCTACCCAATGGCGTGAACACGCCGACCGCATTTACCCATACCGGATCACTGCCCGGCAATCGCTACGTGTCGGGCATCAAAACCCAGGAGATTAAAGGGCGGCGCTACAACCAATTGCGTATGGATGACACGCCGAACGAGATCAGCACCCAGTTGGGAAGTGAGCATGCGCATTCTCAGTTGAACCTGGGGAATCTGACGCACCCACGCGAAAACGGCCACGGTCAGGCTCGCGGCGAGGGTGCAGAACTGCGCACTGACGCAGCCGCAGCAGTTCGCGCCGCGCGCGGCATCCTGCTCACCGCCTATGCACGCACGCGTGCTAGCGGCGACCAGCTCGATCGCGACGAACTGATCACACTGCTCAGCGAGTGTTCGGATCTGTTTAAATCGCTCGGCGATTACGCTGGTCAGCACGGAGGCCAGGCCGCAGATACCACCGGCCAACAGGCTGTCGCTACCGCCTTCAAACAATGGCACGCCGGCGACGTCGACAAGGGCACGGCCAACGCCGGGGCTGCGCCGTCGACCAACGCATCCGCCCTGATGGCAATCGGTGCACCGGGCGGATCGGTCAACCTGACGCCCAAAACCCATGTGACCTACGCCGGAGAGAACGTCGATCAGGTCGCGCAGCAACACATGCAGTTCGTCAGCGGTCAGCGCCTCACTGCATCGGCCGGCCAAGGCGTTCACCTGTTTGGACGAGGCGAGGGGGTGCGCGCAATCGCGGGCGACGGGCCGCTCATGCTGCAAGCCCAGCAAGATAACCTGTCGGCCACCGCGAAGCAGGGCATCCAAATCACCGCGACCGATGGCGACGTGGTGATCAGCGGCAAGTCACTACGCCTTGTCGCCGAAGATGGCAGCTACATCAAGATCGGTGGGGGTGTTCGTGTCGGCTCGAACAGCGCGTTCACTGTCCACACCAACGGCCACGACTTCCTCGATGCCGACACCGATCATGTCGCCCCGCAGACCTTCGGCCAGGCTGGCACCGACCAGAAATTCCGGTTGCGCTATCCCGGTACCGACAGCAGTGATGGCGTGCATCCTGTACCGAATCGGCCATATAAAATCACGTTGAACAATGGGCAGGTGATTCAGGGCGTCTCCGATCAACAAGGACTGACCCAACTAGCCGCCAGCGACGCAATGCATATCGCCCACGTTCAGGTCTTCGACGCCCAAGGATAACGCACCATGCCGACATCACCCTCCCCGCGCGTGGTCAGCGAAAAGAAGGCCGTCACGCAACCCGGACGCCCCCAGGATGCCCACGTTAACGTCGATGTCCCGAATCGGTTGCCCTGCACCACGATTCTGATCCACGGCGTCAACGATCTCGGTACCGACTTCGGTACCGTTGAGGCTGGCCTCTGCGAAGGCCTCAATGACCGGCTTGGGCGCGGCGATCTCCAGGCGGCCGAATACAAGCACGGCCGCACTGCCAGCGACGACCCCAGCAAGAAACCCGTCACTGCCGCCGAACTTATGCAAGACCTCGATGACGTCCTCTATCGGCGTCAGGAGGGCGAAAAGACCCTCAGCCCCCTTATTCCCTTCTACTGGGGCGTGCGCGCAGGTAAAGATGATTTGCCAAAGGATCCCCAAAAGCAGACCGTCAACGGCCAATACGTCGATAAGTTCGGCAACCGGCTCGACGTGCACCGCGCCAAGAACGGCGGCTTCTTCGCCAACGCCACCACCGACATCCCCGACATGTTCGGCACGCATTTCTTTGGCGGGACGGTCACAGCGCTGCTCAATACCGCCCAGGGCGATCCCACACATCCGCTATACGAAGCCCCAGACCGCCACTACATGGTGCTGGCCGCAGTGCGGCTGGCAGCCTTGATCCGGCAGATCCGGATCATCAATCCTGACGAGACCGTCAACATCATTGCTCACAGTCAGGGGACCTTGATCTCGCTTCTCGCCCAGGCCTTCCTCATCAACGGCCTCGATCCGAACTCCTGCAGTGTCGGCGACCGACCGGCCGACACGCTGATCCTGATCGATTCGCCGTATTCGCTCGAACAGGAAAGCATGGAGCGCTGGACCCAGAGCGGCGGCGAACAACAAACTGCCTACGCGCGTACCAAAACCCTCGCCAATCTCACACAGCTAGTTGCGCAGGCGAAGCATGGCGCACCATCGCTCGACACGCTCAGCGCCGTCGATGCCCAGGGCAAAGTCGTGCGTGACAATCATGGCATTGCAGGCACCAAGTGGACATCGGGGAAGACCATGCGCCTGACAGGTCCCCAAGATGTCGTCGGCAATGCAGTACTCGCGTTCGCCGAGCGCGACAACCGGGGCAAGGTGTACCTGTATTTCTGTCCAGAGGATGCTACCGTGGCGCTAAACGGTGTCAATGGCATGGGCGCGGCCGGCCTGCCCGATTCAATCAGCGTCCAGGCGTCAAAAGCAGGAGCGAAACCCGAGTCAGTCCGGCTGCTGTCCGATGGTTTTCGTCAACGCGTGTTCACGCGTCGCTTGCGCAATGGTCAGCCGGTCCGCGTCGGCAATGCACCCGGCCCCTTCACGTTGCGAGAAAAGGGGGAAAGTGCGCATGGAACGTCCGGGTATGTCGAGACGCACTGGAAGCGGGCCGAAATTCCGGTCGGCACGGTTCGGACGATCAACGGCGAAGCGTTGCCGCCACCGTTCCCGCCGGAAATGCAAGCCAACGTGATTGACGGCACTCAGAATACCCCGTTGGACGGCAGTGCGAGTGAAGTCGAACCGGGCAAACAGGCACTCGATCAGCTCGAAGCGGAAGTTGCATTGAGTACGAATAGTGGCGTCGGAGCGTTACAGCAACGGCCTCAAACAATCGCGTGGCCAGCTTTCAACATCGGCGGCCGCGTCCCGGACACTCGTGAGGTCGAAAACGTACTCAACACGCAAAAGGCGTCCGACGATCAATGCCGAGTCCTGCGCGTGCAGCCTACTTTCCCGCCCCACGCCGGCAAGTTGCAGGTGTTACGCACCGAAACCCTCAACGAGGCCAAATTGCGCCTGATGAACCAGTTTCGAGCGAGTGACTCCTATCACTCCGCTGTCATGAGCGGCCGCCGCAATCATCGCTGCGCCACCGCCTTCGATGTCGCCATCGGCCAGGGCCGCGCCGTCGACGATCCCTATTGGGCGCCATTGCTGCGCATGATCGCCGATTGGCGTACGCCCATAAAGAAAGTTATCAGTGCCGGAAATGAACGCTATGCACAGCTTGACCACGTCACGCGTGAAATCGTTGAAGCAACCTGTCAGTACTACAGCGACGGGACATTTCCGCCCGACCGTCTCGTGCCCCACACACCACCGAGTCAGGTTGTGAGCGAAGTCTATAAGCAGCAGCAGGACTTCAAGAAGCAGGAAGAACAGCGCAAGAAGCAGGAAGAACAGCGGCTGGAAAAGGAACGCATCGAACAACGCAACCAGAAACTGAAGGCCCAGGCCGAACAGGTTAAATCACAGGTCCAGCAGGATATGGCACGGGCCCAGCAGGCCATTGGACAAAAAGTCGATGCCGCCCGGCAAGGCCTGAGTCAGACCGCCGAACAGGGCAAACAGGCCGTCAAGAATCTGATTGATAAATTCTAAGAACAATGACTTCCACACTTTCTACACGCCCGTCGGGCAGGCGACTACTGACCGCGTTGCTGATCGTCCTAGCGCTGGCCTGGAGCATCGTGCTCAAGCTGGTTACGATGAATGGCTATTTCTCTTGGGAGACGATATCGATGAATCAACGCGTACTGGTGTGGCTGTTACCGATCCTGCTGGTCACCGGTGCGATCGCAACCGGCTATACCATCTGGACGAGCCAGCACGCGTCGCGTCAGTCCGACCCGGTTGTGATGCAATCGGCAGTCGCACGCGAGGACACAGCAGCAGCAACTGCTGCCGCGCCACGCGATTCGCGATTCACCCTTGAAGTGCGCCGCTTCGGCGTCACGGTCGACCGATTCCGCCAGCGAGCACTGTTGATGCGGCTGGATGAGGCCGGCCCGAAAGGCACACTGCTGTTGCAGGATCCAAAGGAATACCCGTGGTCGAGCGATACACGCAGCACAGCGTACAGCCAACGATTAAATAACGTGTTTGGTTATACGTTACGGAACTGGACCGACTACTGGCCAATTCCGGTAATTGTGGCAGGGCCACCTCGCAATTCTGCCGATCCTCTTGCTAGCCGCATGTCTGGAGAGATCAGTGAAGCGGACAACGGTGCGGGCATCGGCAATACGTTGTACATCCGCCTCGATGAATTCCAGACTGAACATGGCGACGATGTAGTCGCGCGCGCATTCGATTTCTTCGATCGGCACCCTGATCTGCCCGCCGTTGTCTTGTTGATCGAGGACGGGCTCAATACTCGCGCATATATGCGCACCCCCGGTGGCGACTATCTCGACCAATCGAACAAAAATGGCAATTTTGTGCCAAAGCAGCCCGACAGTTTCGTTGCGCTGTTGGTGACACGCAAGGATCGGGTGGACCGCCTGATCCGTCCGTACGTCGTCGACGCCCCCGAAACGATCGACAACACCAAGACACAGTACGACGTGATCAAGCTGTGGAATTATTTTTGGACACTCCAAAAGGCATACTGGAGTGATAAAACGGTCCACGAGGAAATGCCGTGGGACTACTGGCAGGCAAAGCTGCCGGAGTTCTGGAAAACAACGCCGCTGAAAGCTCCGGAAGGGTTCAAGCCGAACCCGTGGGTACCGGTGCCGTGGACGACTTGGCAGTTGAAAGAGTACGACGACTGGCCCGTGCTCGCGTACCTGCACCGTCCAGTGCGCGTCGATCTAAGCGATGGCCACGGCGAGCCGCTGAAGAAAGGCGAGCGCCTCGAGAAGCTGAAAGGGGGCTGGCAAAACGCACTGCAAACTCTCACACCCGGCAATCAACCCGGTCGGATGTTCTACGATACGGGCGCGTCGACCAGCCAGCTCGCGCTACTAGTGCAGTCGCTGCACGACAACCCGCAGCATATCGATCTGGACGATCCGAAAGACGCGTTCGACATGCAGCGCCGCATTGGCGGCGACACGGGTACCAGCTCGACGTGGGTCCAGCTCGCGCTGGCGTTGATGACGGGTTATCAGGACGGCAAGACGAGCGCGCTGGTGAACCTGCGCGATCCGCTACACGCGACGATCGTGATGCTGAGTCCGCCCGACGCGGCGGCACGGCAGGCCAATCCACAGACCTTTAGCTGGGATTTCTAGTAATCGACGATTTGGAACAATCTCGTGAGTGAACACGATTTTTCAATTGTTGTTGCCGTTGGGCTATTATTAGCATCTCCCATATTGATTTTAATTTTCGCAATAGTTATTTATTTTTTAATAAAATCAAAAAGACGAATATTGGCCATCTTTTTTGCGTTTTTGATTACGCTACTGATTGGCTACGACATATTTTTTTTGCACGGGTTTCGAGAGGGCGCATCAATCGGCGCCGCGCTGAACGTAGGCAGCAGTACGCGGCGATGCTAATTCCGATGCAAGGAAAGTAACATCATGAGCGATAAAAATTATGTCGTCGAAGGCGACGAACATAGCCACGGAGGGCGTGTCCTTGCTGGTGCACCGCATTCGCGGATCAAGGGCCGGGCGATCGCTCGGCTGCACGATCCGGCAATCTGTGAAATCCACGGCCCGACCACGATCGCGAAGGTATCGGGGCGCGGTCGCTTCGGGGGAAGCCCGGCCGCGTGCGATGGTGACGAACTGGCTTGCGGTGCGAAGCTGATTGCGAGTCAGTCAAGCACGGGAGGCTGACTTTTTTGCGATCGCGATGAAGTTACTTGGATACCCCCTGCCGCACTACGAATACGAATCGGGAATGTTCGCCCACGGGCGAACCTAAGGTGACAAACCGCCTTCCGCTCAGGTAACCCCCATGCACGACGAAGTCAAGTTACGCGCCCTGTTAGCCGAAGCACTCACCAAGGGTTCGCAGACCAGCGATGAACGATACGCCCGCCTTCCTGTGCCCATCCGATACCGCGTCACTGGCGCTCCGGATGCGTGGAATGCGTGGTGGAAGGTACTCGGCCCCCAATCGAGCAAGTTGACCGAGTACCTTAGAAAAGACTCGATCGTTAGTCTGGTCGGATTATTCCGGGAAATGGCCGTGCGCCTGCTGCCCTACGGCACTCCCGACATGCCCCCCGACGAACTAGGCATGATCGCGTCGCACTGTGCGGTCTGGCAGGCGTTCGAATTGCGGAATGGAGCCATCTACGAACCGACGCCTCCCATGCATCGATTGCTCGACGCGACCTACATTGCCGACGACGTGCCGATCGGGATGGCCAAGTTGCCGGCAGACGCGGTATGCGTGATTCCCGAGCCTTCGTCATGGGGCCGCAACGACCGAAGCGAGGCAACCGTGCTGTTTAAGGGCATCGACGGGCTAGGTTGTGCGACTTGGACACGGCAACGAAAAGGCTCAAGTGCCGAAACGCTCGACGTGATCGAACTACCACTCTCCGATCCAGACAAGACGATCGGCGCATTACTCGATGAAGTGGCGGGCGAGTCCGAGCAGTACTCTTCCATCCGCACATATTTACGGCAGTCGGTCGATTACGCGATCAAGATGTTGTTGTTTCTGAGCACATCGGCTGCACACGTCCGGCGCGACGATGCTTTCAGCAACGCACCTCGCAACTTTGCAGGGCTAGGCAAACGCAAACGAGCAGAGAGGCTGCTTGAAATCGCCCATCTCTACGACCGCCATCTCGTCGGGCCGGCCGTGCTTGATGCCGATTCCATTGCATCCATACCGACAGATGAAACACACCGCAAGGTCAGAGGTCACTGGCGACGACCGCATTTCAAGATGCAGCCGCACGGCCCGAATTTCTCGCAACGCAAGCTGATCTTCGTTGGACCGACGATCGTAAGACCGGATCGTTTAGGAATGCAATGATAGAGCGACCGCGAAGGGAACGACAAGTGTACGGGACAGGCCGCTCTCCGCAGCGAGGATCTGCGGCCGGCGGGCCCCGCCCGGTACCGCGAGCAGGAGAAATTAGAGAAACTTCACCGCCATGGTGCCCATGTCAACGGGAGCTGGACGACCACTCATGAGAAAATTGGTCAGCCAAGTCTAGGGCGGCCACCCGAAAACCGGACACCTTCGCCGGCTGGCTTGGTGTTTCACGAAGGAGATTGCACAGAAGGGTGCCTCATTGCTCGACAAGAACAACGCTCGTCCGTCTTCGGCGTCGGCCAAATCCCGACCGTTCCAGCACAAGTCTCGCACTCCCCTTAAACAGCATCTTCGTTCCGACGCCTATGTCGCAGAGCGGCATCGAGCATCGCAATCGAGAGCAACCGACGCAGAACCGGGACGGCTCGATCATCTTCCCGATCTCCTATTTGCTCGTGCATCTGCCGAAGAGGCGACGAAGACACTGGCAGGACTGATTGTCCGGTGTGTTGATGCCAATCACCTGAATTCCGTTGATGAACTGATCCGGCATCCGTCCTTCGGCAGTGCAATGCTTCAAGAAGTCGTCCAATTTGCACGCCGCGACGCCGCTGCCTCTCTGCACCAGCAGATCGATGAACTGCAAAAGCAAGTCAAGGCAATTGAGGATGCCAGCGCTTTCCGTGTTGCGACGGCGCGCGCGGAAGAGCGGGAGCGTCAACATCAAGCCAAGAAGCGGGCAAGCGCCAAGATTGGTCCGGCTCAACAAAAACGTCTCGCCCACGCTCAGAAAAACAAGATTCTGGACGAGCTCACGCGCCGGGCGCGGAATGGCGAAGACTTCATGGGGCGGTCCATAAGCTCAGAATTGGCGGCACGTTTCAATGTGTCGTCCGCCCATGTCCGTGAACTCCGCAAAAAATGGTTGAGCGCGTCGAAACCAGAGAAACGCAACTGACGATTCGAAACTTGCGTTCGTGAAATCGAAAACGCGGTTGTCGATACGATACTTGCGTTTCGAACCTCATGCTTCGGACTTATCCCGTGCAAACCCGCACGGTCTCATCACTTCCGGAGCAAAGATGGAAAACACTTCGTCCCCGTCCATTCGCGTTGTGCGCATGCACGGCCTGCTTTGCCGTGTTGGTCTCAGCAAAAGCGAGATCTATCGGCGCATTCAGGCCGGCACGTTCCCCAAGCCAATTCCGCTTGGCGCGCGCGCTGTCGGCTGGCTCGAATCCGACATCAATACGTGGATTGACACGCAGGCGAAGCGAGGGCACGCATGAACACTGTCAGCATGATGGCAATTAGTCGAGGTGGTCCATATGGTCGCGCAATGGGCGTTGCCACGATGGCTCGCGATGCTGCGTACCGTCGCTGCAATGATAAGAAGCTTCGCCGAGTTGCAACCATTCTCGACGAGGTTGAGACGACTCTGTGGAATCAGGGTGACGATGCCCGTAAGCTTGTCGCCGTGGCCGTCACGCTCGCCGCGACGCTGATGCTCGAATCACCCCGCCTAGCGCCCGATCGACTGGGTGCGGCATCTGACAAACTCGTCCAAGCGATTATCGTTGCAGCGCACGATGCGGAGACATATCACCTCGAGCATAACCGCGACCTCCTGGCGGCATATCGCGCGATTTATAGCGATATTTACGCGAACTGCTCCGACTTTTCACGTCGCTCGGCAGCACGCGCTGTTCTGCGTGGTGCGGCGCTCGGCCAAACGGTCGCATATCGTGCTCCGTCGCGTGTCGACATCGATGCGATCAAGATGGCGATCGCCGCACTTAAGGGGGACGACCAAGTATGAGGTCGTTCCAAAGTTACTTGGCCATGCCTGCGTTACCAGGAATGTTGCGATTTGCGCCTCGTAGCGACGCGAGGTATCCTGTGAGCGTCGCTGAAACAACAGCGGCCCGGATTGGCGTCCGGAATCTGAAAACGGCGGACGACCGCCATCTGGCGGTATTTTTTCGTCCGCGCGTCAACGCACGCCTTCAATGGTCGGGCCTTGGCGGGGGTGCCTTCGGGCACGCCGGTTTCCGTTTTCGCCGGTACGCCAACTCCGCCATGTGCCCGGCCACCCCAATTGGCGTTGGGGGCCGGGTTCGTAACCACGAAAACGGAGGTCGCACCCAATGCGCCAGCCCTCGCACGCCCGTACCGGGCAGCAATCCCACCTCATCCAATCCATCGTCCGCGCAGCACTGCGCGACGCAGCAACCGCCAGCACGTATCAGGACGCGCTCGATGCAACCGGCGCGGCACTGGCTGCAATCGCGGCGCTCGTCCGTGCGGAGGTGCGTCATGGCTGACCTGCGCTGCAAGATCGGCGATCTGGCGATCGTCACGCAATGCGATGCACGCTCACGCATCGGCATGCTGGTCGAGGTGGCATCGGCTCGTCCGACGCCCGATCACGATTGGCGCGTGCGGATCTTGGGCGGCCCCGTCTCGGGGCGCAGCGTCTACGGTCGGCGGTCCGGCGAATTCACGCACGCAGCCGTCCACGACTGGAACCTCACGCCGATTCGCGGCGAAGCGGAGCTGGATTGCACGATCGACGTCGGGCAACTCCTCGCGTCGATTCTGGAGGTGCGCCATGTCTAAATACCGCCTGCCGCACGAAGTCACGATGATCGCCATGTGTGCGGCCCATCAGTTCGCCCAACTCGAAGCCTTGTTGGATGCTGTCCGTTCGCATCTTGCGGAGGGCACCTACGAGCGCGCGCTCGTCGACATGGGGCAAAGCGTTGCGAGCCGGTATTCGGCCGAAATGCGCCGTACTGCGCAGCCGGAGGTGTGCCATGACTGATCAGCGCATCCGAACCGCGGTTGTCGACGGATTCGACAACGCACCGCCGTTGGATACCGGGGCTCCGATCGAGCTGCAATTCGCCGTCGACCTCGGCGCGATCTGCGCCGACGCATGGCTCGACCTGAAAGGCGACGTGCGGCTGCACGACTACGCGGCACATCAAGCCGCCGCGTTCGCGCGCGGCATGGAAGCCGCCATGCAGGACGCAGGCGACGTCGACGCGCATCGTGTGACGATCAGCCGCCAAGCGTTCGCAGCCGGCCTGATGGGGCGCGTGCAACAGCACCTGTTCGCGGCGCTCGGGCTTGTTACGCGTGAACCGCGTACAACGCACTGAGGGGCGGTCATGGCGAAGACGAACAAGAATGCCGCGCAACCGCTCGCGTCGCACTTCGTGGCCGAGGTGAACCGCCCCGATCGCAACCGCATCGGCACGCGGATCAGTGACGCCATGGAGCTGCTGGACAGCCTGCATTGGGCGGCCGACAAGGCCATGTCCGATGACGACTACTGGCTTGTCCTGAGCCTGTTCCGCGCGTCCCTGCCGTCGATCGGCGCGGCGCTGGAGGCGGCCAACGACGCCCTTGGCGAGTCGCGGCTCGGCCGCTATGTCTACAGCAACGACGTCACGTCGGGCGGGGCCGTTCTGTCGGTGCCTCGCGCGGCCGGCTGACGCCGCGCCGCTAGGCATCGCCGCATCATTCAATTCTTCGCGCGTCGGGTAGCTGCTTTCCCGATATGGACTACTAATCGGAAGCCGACCGACGCGCGTCCAGTGGGAACCTATGAGTAACGCACCCATGTCCGAATTCGAGCGGGCGAGAGTCGCGCTCGGCTATGTTCCGCCCGACGACCGCGACACGTGGAGTCAGGTGGGGATGGCGCTCAAGGCCGAGTTTGGCGAGGAGGGCTTCGCCCTCTGGAACGAATGGAGCCAAGGCGCGCAGAACTACAACGGCAAGGACGCGCGCGATGTGTGGAAGTCGTTCAAGGGCGGCAAGATCACCATCAACACGCTGTTTCACCTCGCCAAGCTCGGCGGCTTCGATCCGCGCGCGCATCGGGCGAAGCCGGTCGATCCAGCAGAGCGCGAGCGGCAGAAGGCCGAGCGCGCGGCCCGCGAAGCGGCCGAGCTGGCCGAGCTGACCGAGAAACAGCAAACAGCGTCGGCGCTCGCTGAATCGATCTGGTCGGCGGCCGAGCCTGCGCCGGCCGATCACCCGTACCTCGTTCGCAAGCGCATTCCGGTCGACGCGCTGCGCGTCTATCGCGGTAGCTTGTGCATCGGCACGGCCGCATGCGACGGCGCACTCGTCATTCCGGCGCGTGACGCAGACGGCAAGCTTTGGACGCTGGAATTCATCCTCACGGACGGCCAGAAACGCTATCTGCCGAACGGCCGCAAGACGGGCTGCTTCTCGTTGATCGGCGGCCCGCTACCTTCCCCGCCGTCCACACTGCTGATCGGCGAGGGTTACGCCACGTGCGCGACGCTCGCGGCCGCGACGGGCTATCCGGCCGCCGTCGCGTTCGACGCCGGCAACCTGCACGCGGTCGCGACAGCGCTGCGCGGCCAGTATCCGGACGCTCGTATTGTCGTATGCGCCGACGACGATCACACGACGAAGGGCAATCCGGGCGTGACGAAGGCCCGCGCGGCGGCCGAGGCAGTCGCCGGCATCGTCGCCGTGCCCGACTTCGGTCCGAATCGCCCGGCAGCCGGCACCGACTTCAACGACCTGGCTGCGCACCTCGGCCCGGATGCGGTGACCGCCGCCGTGCGTGCTGCGCTCGCGCCGGCCGGCTCGGCTGACGTCGGCAAGGGCAAGACCGCTCCAGCCGCCGCGAAGCCCGCCAAGCGCCCGAAAACGGCCCGCGCGCAGGACGGCAAGTCGCGGTTCGTCGTTGACGACAAGGGCGTGTGGTTTCACGGCTTCAACAATCAGGGCGATCCGCTCCCGCCGCATTGGGTCAGTACGCGTATCGATGTGATCGCGGAGACGCGAAACGAAATGAACAGCGAGTGGGGCTACCTGCTCGAATTCACGGACCGCGACGGCATCCTGAAACGGTGGGCGGTGCCGGCCGGCCTCTTTGCCGGCGACGGCACGGAGCTGCGCCGCATGCTGCTCGATATGGGCGTGAAGCTCGGCGTGACGCAGATCGCTCGCACGCAGATCGCGAACTATGTGCAGATGGCGCAACCGGACGAGCGCGTGCGCTGCGTGCCGCGCGTCGGCTGGCATCACGGCGCGTTCGTGCTGCCCGATCGCGTCATCGGCACCGGCAAGGAGGCGCTGATCTATCAGGCCGATACGCCGATCCAGAGCCAGTTCAAGGAGCGCGGCACGTTGGACGACTGGCAACGCGAGGTTGCGGCCTACTGCGTCGGCAATAGCCGGTTGCTGTTCTGCGTCGCTACCGCCTTCGCTGGTCCGCTGCTGCATTTCTCCGGGCTTCAGTCGGGCGGCTTTCACCTGCTCGGCACGACGTCCAAGGGCAAGTCGACGGGCGGCGTCATTGCCGCGTCCGTGTTCGGCTCGCCCGACTATGTGCGGAGCTGGAAGGCGACCGACAACGCGCTCGAAGCCGTGGCCACGCAGCATAGCGACGCGCTGTTGATCCTCGATGAAATCGGACAGGTCGAGCCGCGCTTGGTCGGCGATGTGATCTACATGCTCGCGAATGAGTCGGGCAAGGCCCGCGCGTCGCGTAGCGGCTCGGCAAAGCCGGTGCTCACGTGGAGGCTGCTGTTCCTGTCGAACGGCGAAAAGAGCGTGTCCGCGCTGATGGCCGAGGGCAACAAACCCATGAAAGGCGGTATCGAGGTGCGCTTGCCCGCGATCCCGGCCGAGGTGGGCGAAATGGGCGTCGTAGAGAAGTTGCACGGCTTCCCGACGCCGGCCGCGCTGATCGAGCATCTAGAGCGGCACGCCGGCATGCATTACGGCACGGCCGGCCCCGCGTTCATCGAGTGGGCGTCGTCGCAGGCCGGCGAGCTGGCCGAGCATCTGCGCATGCGCGTCGATGAGCTGGTCGGGCAATGGGTGCCGGACGGCTCACATTCGCAGGTCGCGCGCGTCGCAAAACGGTTCTGCCTCGTTGCGGTGGCCGGCGAGCTGGCGACGGCGCACGGGCTGACTGGCTGGCCGCAGGGCGAAGCAGTCGAGGCCGCGCGTCGCTGCTTCGAAGGCTGGCTCGAACTGCGCGGCGGCACGGGCAATTCGGACGAGGCCGAAGCCGTGCGGCAGGTACAGCATTTCCTCGCCGCACACGGCGACAACCGTTTCGTGTGGATGAACCGGGCGCAGGACGACCATCGGCCGAACGTGCCGCATCGAGCGGGTTTCAAGCAGCACGTGAAGCGCGACGAGCGGCGCACGCCCATCGCCTCCGATCGCGAGTACTACGCCGAGTTCGGCGGCAAGATGAGCGCCGACGATGCCGAAAGCGTCGAGACGGAGTACCTGATCGAAGCGGCTGTGTTCCGCAAGGACGTGTGCGCCGGCTTCGACCACAAGATCGTCGCCAAGGCACTCATGAAGCGGGGCGTGCTGATGCCGCGCAGCGACGGCTATCCGTACCGGCAGGAGTACATCCCCGGTCATGGCAAGTTCATGGTCTATCGCGTGCTGCCGTCGATCTTCACGCTTGAGCTGTGAAATGCGCCGCCGCCGTCCCGGAGGGCGGTGGCGGGCATTCCTTTGCGCGGCATTTTGGGCCCGCGCGTCAAAGTTACTTTGAGCGATCCGCTCCAGATGGAACTGGGCGGGCGGTTGCCGCGAATCTTGCCTCAGCCGTAACAATCCAGCCCGGTTTATCTCCAGTATCTCCAGCGTTCTCCAAATCGTTTGGAGACACGCGAAGCCTTACCCGACAGGGCTTTGCGGCCGATTCAGGCGTTTATCTCCAAATCTCCAACTCGTTTTGCATCGAGCGGACAGGCGTCGACCGACTCGATCGATCGCGAAGCTACACGGGGCGCGGCTCTCCGGGATTCGAGGGGTGTCGGTAACGCGTTTTTGAGGGGGGTGTCCGCGATGCGTCCGGATCGGGCATTGTTGCGCGGTCTGCAAGTGTCGGGGTGGCCAGAAACCGGGGGACCCTGCGTCTAGGGCAAAGACGCGGGGGCTCACACCCGCGTTTTTTCTCTACTGACGGCAAACATAGGGGGGGCACATAATAATAAGGGGCCAAATCATCGGCTTACCCTATGCCTAGGCCGTTTCCGTTTTACTGGTGGGAAACGCACGGAAGGGGGTCATACTCGCAGCGGTACGGATCTATCTTGCCGCCGCGATCGGGATGATCTTCGCCCCACCCTGTTTGTCGAGATAGTCCGCCCACCACTGCATCATGCGGTGGCGCTCAGAAAGATACTCGGCATGGTTGTATGCCGCCCGCACGCCATCCTGCTCCGAGTGGGCGAGCTGGCGCTCGATCCAGTCGGAATTGAATCCCTTCTCGTTCAAGATCGTTGAAGCAAGACCCCGAAACCCATGCCCGGTCATGCGGCTGCGATAGCCCATACGGTACAGAGCGTACAGAATCGTGTTCTCGCTCATCTGCTGCAACGGTCTGCGGCTATTCGGGAACAGCCAGCGCCGGTGGCCCGTAAGCCCGCGCAGCTCGGAAAGCAGCGCGATCGCCTGCTCGGCGAGCGGCACGATATGCACGCGGCGCATCTTCATCTTCTCGGCCGGAATGCGCCACTCTCGGCGCTCCAAGTCGATCTCGGTCCACTCCGCCTGCCGCAGTTCGATAGTGCGAACGAAGGTCAATGCCAGGAATCGCAGAGCGAGCCGAGTCTCGGGCTCGCCTTCATAGGTAGCGATCGAGCGAAGCAGCTCCGGCAGCTCGCTTTCGCCAACTCGCGCCATATGCTTGACGGGCACCGCCTTCAACGCGCCTCGCAGATCCGGCGACGGATCTCGCTCGGCACGGCTTGTCGCGACGGCATAGCGAAACACTTGGCCGCATGTCTGCAACGTCTTGCGCGCGGTTTCGAACGCCTCTCGCCCTTCAATCCGTCGAATGACCGCGAGCAAATCCGGTGCACCGATCGACGAAATCGGACGCTGACCGATCAGCGGAAACACCTCCCGATCAAGCTGCTTCTTGACTCGGCTCGCGTGCGAAGCGCTCCATGTCGCTTGCTGCGCCTCGTACCACTCCAGCGCGACGGCCCCGAAGGTGTTCTGTGCGGCAATTGCGCGAGTCTGCTTCTCGACGTCGCGCTCGAACGCAGGGTTCTTCCCTTCGGCTAACAGCCGCTTCGCTTCGTCACGCCTCGACCGAGCATCAGCGAGCGACGTCGCGGGATAGTCGCCGAACGTCAGCAGGTTTTCTTTGCCATTGAACCGGTATTTGAGCCGCCATTTCTTCGAACCACTGGAGCGCAGATCGAGATACAGGCCGCCGCCGTCGAAGAGTTTGTTTCCCCCGGCCTCATCGAATCTGGCGTTGCGGCACTTGGCGTCGGTAAGAGGTTTGGTTTTCATTGTTCGTCGGGGGCACGGCATACCCCCAAATCCCGGAAGTCATACCCCGAATCTTACCCCCAAATTTTGGGGATGCCCCGGCCTCTCACGGGACGTCCTGAAACAAAAAACCCGCGTCAGCGCTAGGCTGGACGCGGGTTTTGGGACTTCCGGGTACTACTTGAAACTAGTGTTTGGTGCCGGCTGCAGGACTCGAACCCGCCACCTGATGATTACAAATCAACTGCTCTACCAGATGAGCTAAGCCGGCGTAGCGCGAGATTCTACCTCATTTCACGATCTTGAGGCGAGGTCTGCTGCCACCTTTTGAACCGTCGCCATCGCCGTCGGTTTTCGGCGGTTCGTCGGCGCCTTCGGAAGGCTCCTCGTTCGCGCCGCTGTCGGCCACCGGCGTCAACGCAGCAGGCGACTCGTCGCGCTGCGCATCATCCGGCTGCGCCGCATCTTCGTCGAACGCGCCCGAATCCGCGCCTTCACCCGCGACCGCATCGACCTGGAACGCCATGCCCTGCCCGTTCTCGCGCGCATAGATCGCGAGCACGTTGGCAACCGGAATCTCGATCTTGTGCGCCTTCCCGGAGAACCGGGCCGTGAACTCGATCCACTCGTTGCCCATCTGCAACTGGCTCGTCGCCTCGAAGCTGATGTTGAGCACGATCTCGCCGTCACGCACGAACTGACGCGGCACGCGCGTCGAGTTGTCGACCCTCACCGCGATATGCGGCGTGTAACCGTTATCGGTGCACCACTCGTACAACGCGCGCAGCAGATAAGGCTTCGTTGAAATCTCTTGCATCACAATCCTCGAACCCGGAGCGGGGGCGCGGCACGCCGCGCCGCCCTCTCCGTCATGCACTCATTGCACCATCAACGACGCATGACCTTTTCGGACGGCGTCAGTGCTTCGATGTAGGCCGGACGGCTGAAGATCCGCTCGGCGTACTTCATCAGCGGCGCCGCGTTCTTCGACAGCTCGATGCCGTAATGATCCAGACGCCACAGCAGCGGCGCGATCGCGACGTCGAGCATCGAGAATTCCTCGCCGAGCATGTACTTGTTCTTCACGAAGATCGGCGCGAGCTGCGTCAGGCGATCGCGGATCGCGAGGCGTGCCTTCTCGTGGTTCTTCTCCGCTGCCTTGCCCTTCTCGTTCTCGAGCGTGCTGACGTGGACGAACAGCTCCTTCTCGAAGTTGAGCAGGAACAGGCGTGCACGTGCGCGCTGCACGGGGTCGGCCGGCATCAGTTGCGGATGCGGGAAGCGCTCGTCGATGTACTCGTTGATGATGTTCGATTCGTACAGGATCAGATCGCGCTCGACCAGGATCGGCACCTGACCGTACGGGTTCATCACCGAAATGTCTTCCGGCTTGTTGAACAGGTCGACGTCACGGATTTCGAAGTCCATGCCCTTCTCGAACAGCACCAGCCGGCAACGCTGGGAGAACGGGCAAGTTGTGCCGGAATACAGAACCATCATGTTTGCGTTTCCTCAAAAAAGCCGAGGGCCGGCACGCGGCGAACTCCATCCGGGGTTCCACCTTGCGCCGGCCCCACGCCGGTCAGGCGTGATTACTTGATATCTTTCCAGTACGCGGCATTGAGCCGCCAGGCCAGGAAAGTCAGGACACCGAGAAAGATCAGCACCCATACGCCGAGGCGTTTGCGAGTCTGCTGAGCCGGCTCGGACATCCAGGTCATGTACGCCACCAGGTCGGCAACCGCAGCATCATAATCCACCGCGGACAATGTCCCCGGTGTGACCTGCTGGAAGCCGACGAGCGTATGAACCTTCTCGCCCGTCTCCTCGTCCGTCTTGTCTTCGAATTTGGCGGTGCGCTGCCCCTGCAGCTGCCACAGTACATGGGGCATGCCGACGTTCTCGAACACCGCGTTGTTCCATCCGGTCGGCCGCGTATCGTCGCGGTAGAAGCTCCGCAAATACGTGTACAGCCAGTCTCGGCCGCGTGCACGCTCCTCGACCGACAGGTCGGGCGGCGAGGTGCCGAGCCAGTTCTTCGCGTCTTCGGGCCGCATCGCGACGGACATCGTGTTGCCGACCTTGTCGGTCGTGAACAGGAGATTCTTTTCGATCTCCTTCTGGGATATGCCCAGATCCGTCAGGCGGTTGTAGCGCATCAGGTTCGCGCTGTGGCAGTTCAGGCAATAGTTTACAAACAATTGCGCGCCGTGCTGAAGCGAAACGAGATTTTCCGTGTTATCGGGCGCCCGGTCGAGCGGAAAATTACCTTCCGCCCGAATCGCCGGCGCCGCCAGCAGCGCACACGCGGTCGCCCCGATCAGCGCGAGTGTCGAAAGCAGTTTCTTCATGTCGTTCTCTCCTCGCTCACGTTAATGGGGCTTGAAGCGCACCCGCTCCGGCGGCTGCTTGAACGTGCCAAGCGGCGTCCAGACGGGCATGCCGAGGAAGAACGCGAAGTAGATCAGCGCGCAGGCCTGCGCGATCAGCGTCGAGGCCGGGGAGGGTGGCCGCGTGCCGAGGAACCCGAGGGTCAGGAACGCTACGACGAAGATCCCGAGGAACACCTTGTGGAACAACGGCCGGTAGCGGATCGACTTCACCGGGCTGCGGTCGAGCCACGGCAGGAAGAACAGCGTGATCACCGCCGACCCCATCACGACGACGCCCCAGAACTTCGACTCCGTCAGGTACATGAACACGACGATCGCCGCGGCCAGCACCGGCAGGCCTGCTTTCCACTTGCCGCGGGCGCGGATCAGCGCGAGCACGCCGAGCAGCGCGATCACGATCATCAGCACGATCTTGAACGGGTCGGTGGTCGCGCGCAGCATCGCGTAGAACGCGGTGAAGTACCAGACCGGCGCGATCTCGGGCGGCGTCTGCAGCGGGTTCGCCGGGACGAAGTTGTTCGCCTCGAGGAAGTAGCCGCCCATCTCCGGCGAGAAGAACACGATCAGCGCGAACACCATCAGGAAGCCGCACACGCCGAGGAAATCGTGCACCGAGTAGTACGGATGGAACGGAATGCCGTCGAGCGGAATGCCGTTCTCGTCCTTCTTCGCCTTGATCTCGATGCCGTCCGGGTTGTTCGAGCCCACTTCGTGCAGCGCGACGAGGTGCGCGATCACCAGGCCGACCAGCACGAGCGGAATCGCGATCACGTGGAACGCGAAGAAGCGGTTCAGCGTGACGTCCGACACGACGTAGTCGCCGCGAATCCACAGCGACAGGTCGGGGCCGACGAACGGGATTGCCGAGAACAGGTTCACGATCACCTGCGCGCCCCAGAACGACATCTGGCCCCACGGCAGCAGGTAGCCGAAGAACGCCTCGGCCATCAGGCACAGGAAGATCGCGCAGCCGAAGATCCACACGAGTTCGCGCGGCTTCCGGTACGAGCCGTAGAGCAGCCCGCGGAACATGTGCAGGTAGACGACCACGAAGAACATCGACGCGCCCGTGGAGTGCATGTAGCGGATCAGCCAGCCCCACGGCACCTCGCGCATGATGTACTCGACCGACGCGAACGCGAGCGTCGAATCGGGCTTGTAGTTCATCGTCAGGAAGATGCCCGTGACGATCTGGTTGACGAGCACCAGCAGCGCGAGGGAGCCGAAGAAGTACCAGAAGTTGAAGTTCTTCGGCGCGTAGTACTCGGAAACGTGCTTCTTCCAGGTGGACGTGAGCGGGAAGCGCTGATCGATCCAGCCGGTGAGACCTGTCGTGGAGACTTCCTTGTTGTCGGCCATCACGCTTCTCCTTTCTCGTCCTTGCCGATCACGAGGGTCGTTGCCGACGTGAACATGTAGGGCGGGATGTCGAGATTCTGAGGCGCCGGCTTGTTCTTGAACACACGGCCGGCGAGGTCGTAGGTCGAACCATGGCACGGGCACAGGAAACCGCCCGGCCAGTCGTCCGGCAGGTTCGGCTGCGGACCCGGCGTGAAGCGTTGGCTTGGCGTGCAGCCGAGGTGCGTACACACGGCCATCACAACGAGGATGTTCTTGCGATCGGCTCGCGAGCGATATTCGTTCGCGCAATATGCGGGCAACGGCATCGTATAGGGCTTTTCGGTGGTCGGATCGGCCACTTCCTTGTCGGCCTTGACCACGTCGGCGAGCATCGCGTCGGTGCGGTTCAGGATCCACACCGGCTTGCCGCGCCACGGCACGGTCACCATTTCCCCAGGCTTCAGCCCGCTGATGTCGACTTCGACCGGTGCACCGGCCGCTTTCGCTTTCGCGGACGGCGCAAGCGACGCCGCGAAAGGTATGACGGTGGCTACGCCTCCCACGCCACCTGCTACGGATGTCGCAATCAGCCAGGTACGGCGGCCGCTGTCGACGCGTTTGTCTTCCTTGTCTCGCATCACACGCCCCACTTCTGAGTTGGATTTTCCGTCACGACTTTCCATTCCGCCGCTAGTTTGCGCGAATGGAGTCGTCATTTACAAGGCCCGGAGATGAAAATCCCTTCGAAGTGTTTGATAGTTAAGGGTTTTCCCCCACTATCGGAGCGATTAAATCATTTCACTTTTAAGCATTCGCTACATTGTGAAATTTCGATGCGCTGCCGCAAATCCGGCATTCAGACGGGATTATGGATATCGATAAAAAGGTGTTCGATATCGAATTCTTCGGACAAGTGGGCGCCAAGTGCCTGGATTCCGTAGCGCTCGGTTGCATGGTGCCCTGCCGCAACGAACGCGACGCCGCTCTCGGCGGCCGTGTGCGTCACGTATTCGGACACCTCTCCGGTCAGGAACACGTCCGCCCCGGCGTCGATCGCCGCATCGAAATAGCTTTGCGCGGCACCGGTGCACCACGCGATGCGGCGCAGCTGCATGTCCGGATCGCCGAGCACGAGCGGCGTGCGGCCAAGCGTGCGCTCGACCTTCGCAACGAAGTGCTCGAGCGTGACGGGCATCGGCAACGTCGCCATCCAGCCGAGGTCGCCTTCGCCGAAACGCTGCTCGCCGATCAGGCCGAGCCGCTCGCCGAGCTGCGCGTTGTTGCCGAATTCGGGATGTGCGTCGAGCGGCAGGTGGAACGCGAACAGGTTCAGGTCGTTCGCGAGCAGCAGCTTCAGGCGCTGGTACTTGCGACCCGTGATCTGCGGCGCCTCGTTGCGCCAAAAACTTTTTGGGGTGATCTACAGCCACCGCCGAGAACAATATTCTCAAGCCGTGGCTGTAAATCACCTCCTTTCTCTTTAAAAATCATGGACTTAGCTCCAATCGGTTGAAAGTGGACGGTTGACTCTCATTGGGCAAATTTGCTAGAATTTTTGGGCAAATTTACCACCAATTCACCCAACAAATCACCCAATAGGACAGCCGATGGCAACAGCTAAAACACCGAACAACAAGCCACCAAGAGGGATACAGGTTGTTCAGTGGACTAATGGAGATGGTAGCACTACTACGAAATACCGTGTTCGTATTTCTCGTAAAGACTACCAAGGAAAAAAGAATAATTATTTTGACAATCTTAAAGAAGCAGTAAGTTTTCTTACCCTATCAAAACTTGAAAAAGGGAAAGAGCTTATCTATTCAATCAGTGAAGAAGAACGACAAAAAGCAAGAAAAGAAGCTATCAAAGAAAAAGAAGGAAAAGACTTTACCTTTGAATATGTAGCAAAAAGATGGCTACAAGACGAAGCCTTTAAAGACGAAGGCTTTAAGAGAATAGACATTGACGACAAAGAAGCCCTAAAAGCATTGCCAGAACTCAAAAGAAGAAACCTAGCAATGAAGAAGGCTTTTATCAATAAAATCTGTTCTGTATCCATTCCCGATAGATATATTACCAATGAAGAAAAAGAAGCAATGGGAATAGGACACGAAAAACTTACCTATCGTCTTTTTGGTAAGTTTGATATTAGAACAGAGATTAGCAAGATTGATATTAATAACTATATCAAATCACGACTTGAAGGCGATGCTAAAAATAAAGCAGTCAAGCCCGTTAGTGTAGTTCGTGAAATCACATTTATTTCTAATGTCTATAACAACCTTGAAAATATTGACGAAGCTTACGAAGACATTAGGAATGTAACCAAAGAGTATAATAAGAAACTTTTACAAAACACCATTAATTATAGAAAACGAGTTTTAACAGAAGAAGAAGAAAGCAAATTTTTAGAAGTCATTAGCACCTACTCCAATAAACAATTAGCTGATATTTGCCGTTTATCTTTGCTAACAAGTATGAGAAGGTCCGAAATTATTTATCTAAAACATTCACAAATTTTTGATGATTTTAGACGTATCCATTTGACCACAACAAAAAGTGGACGACCAAGGGATGTATATTTAGACGAAACAGCCAGAGAGTTTTTACGAAATTTGAAGCCAGCAAAAGAAGCAGAAAAAGATAGATTTTTTACCTATACTATTATGGGCTTTGGTCGTGTCTTTTCTGGACTAATGAAAGCCAACAATCTTGAAGATATTCACTTTCACGATTTAAGAAGAACCAAAGTATCTAAAATGCTTTCTGTTGGTGGTGAAGGCAATACAATGCTTATTGCCAAATTGTTAGGTTTTTCAAGTGTGAGAAAATTTGAAGAAATTCACACCAAAGGAAACACTAATTTATCCACACAACAAGGGATGCTTAATTCTAACGGTCATAATAATGAAGTCAGTTATAAACATTACTTAAACCCAATACTTACCGAGGTTGACAAACTGGCTAAATTAAAGTTTTTGAGAGCCAAAAAGAAAGAACAATCATTGTCAGCAGAAGAAGAAAAAGAGCTTTTAAACCTACTTTTAGAACTAACGGAATAATAAAAAACTTTACATTAAAAAGATAAAAAAAGTGTTGACGATCTCTTTCCTATGAACGATGATGACACCTATCAACAAGAACAGTCTTGTTGAAGTCCAACCGACAAGGTTTTTTCTTTAAGGAGAATTTTCAAATGGCTACTCTGCAAGAACTGTTAACCAAGGTTCAAAATGGCACTGCTACTGCTACCGATTATGAAGAGCTTTCCAAGATTTCAAAAGCAGAAGCAGACACCAAGAAAAAGGCAGAAGCACAAGCCAAAACCTTGATTGATACTATCAAAGATGCCAAGATTGAACCACAAATCTTGACTAATCTTTTGGCAAGTGAAGGTTTGATTATTCTCCCGAAAACTGCCACCACAGAAACGAAGGTGGTTATTGTTGAGGAAGCAATCAAAACAAAAGAAGGTCGTAGCTCTACTTTCAAGGTTTGGAAAGGCAGGGATTGTAAAGCACTCACAGCAGATGCTAAAACCTATTGGACGAACCTTAAAGGCAAAGGCAAGGACTACTTTATCAGCAAGCTCAATGCCGAAGGTAAAGCCTACTACGACACCGACGAAGGCAAGAAATACATTGATGGTTTGTTCGCATAAACAGATCTACCAACAAAAGAGCCACCTTTTAGGTGGCTTTTTTTTGGTCAAAGTCATAAGGAAGAACACAGGAAAGAAATCAAGAAAATCAATCAATCATATCTAACCTTTTAGTGATTTTATAATGACTTGTCAACATTTTAGGATTAAATCTTTCAATCTTTTGTTTATAGCTTTCTGTTCTCAATCTTTCCAAAATTGACAAAATGTTCTTTTGTTTCTCAAAGTCAGTTATATAGATGAGATTAAATTTATTGTCGCACTCACCCACCAAGACACCAGAACGACCGACACCCATAGCTTTTATACCGTAGCCAGGGCAATCAATAAACTTAAACAATCCTATTTTATCACTCACATAAAAAGGTTTCTTTGCCATTGTTCCCATTGTTTTTTCTCCATTGTCTTTAATCATATTAAAAGAAAAGATAGAAAAAGCAATAAAAAAAGCCCTTTAATTTCTTAAAGGACTTGATTTTTGGTTTTGTTTTCTTATTATTATTTTATCAGAAC
>NZ_CADFDU010000017.1 GCF_902833045.1 Burkholderia sp. BCC0322 | reverse complement strand
AAAGCACCCTTTGCCAAAAACCTACCAATTTGCCCAATGAATTGCCCAACTGCCCAAAATTAACCGTAAGTTGTTGATTTATAAGGCGATACAGCTACCTTACGCCAGATGCAGCGCTGCTGGTGTCGCTGCTGCCGCAATTCGTGCACGTGCGCGGCGAACCGCGGCTGACCACGCTCGTGCAACTGGTGCGCGACGAGTCGCGCGCGCATCGCCCCGCGCGCGAGATCGTGCTGGCACGCCTGCTGGAAGTGCTGCTGATCGAGGCATTGCGGTTCACGGCCGGCACGAACGCATCGCCCGGCCTCGTGCGCGGGCTCGCCGATAACCGACTCGCCGCCGCGATCCGTGGCATGCACGCGCGCCCCGCCTATCCGTGGACGGTCGTCGAACTCGCGAAGGAAGCCGCGCTGTCGCGCTCGACGTTCTTCGAACGCTTCAGCCGCGCGGTCGGCGTCGCGCCGATGGAATATCTGCTCACGTGGCGCATGGCGCTCGCGAAGGACCTGCTCCGCCGCAACGAAGGCCGCATCGCCGAGATCGCGGGGCGCGTCGGCTACAGTTCCGCGAGCACGTTCAGCGTCGCGTTCACGCGGCATGTCGGGCGGCCGCCCGCGCAATATGCGCGTGACGAACAGGCGGTGGCGAACGGGGAATGAATCGCGCACGCACGCCATTGCGCGTCACGCGCTGCATGCAAGGGTCTCGCGCCGCGGCGCGCCAGATCGCCGGATCAACGGGCCGCCCCTGCCGCCTGCATCACGCGACTTGCGTAAGCTATCGGGCATGCCATAACGACGCACGAGGTATCCGATGACGAAAACGGCAAAGGACATCGACACGCCCGACCACTGGCTCGTCGCTCGGCGCGATCAGGAAACCGGCATCGAAAGCCTGCATGCGCATTTCAACGGCCATGCGTACGACGCGCACGATCACGACGACATGCTGGTCGGCTTCACCGAACAGGGCGTGCAGCAATTCCAGTGCCACCGGTCGCTGCATACGAGCGTGCCCGGCCGCGCGATCCTGATCGAGCCGGGCGCGATGCACGACGGCCATGCGCCCGAAGCGGGCGGCTTCACCTACGGAATGCTGTACCTGCCGCAAGCATGGGTCGAGCGCGCGGCGCGCCGGCTGGACCTGCCGGGCCTCGGCGGTGTCGAGGCCTCGTTCGGCCATACGCTCGTCGACGATCGCGGCCTCGTCGACGCGATTCGCCACGCATTTCTCGCGATCCACGGCAACGAGGGCCGGCTCGCGCGCGACCAGACGCTCGACCGCCTGCTGACGCGGCTCGGCGGCGAACTGCGCGGCCCGCTCGCGCTGGAAAGCGGTGTCGTGCCGCCCGCGATCGCGCGCGTGCGCGACCTGCTGCATGCGCAGATGGACGGCAACATCGGGCTCGACGAACTCGCCAGCGTCGCCGGGATCGACCGGTTCCGGCTGACCCGGCTGTTTCAGCACGCGTTCGGCACGTCGCCGCACGCGTATCTGGTGCGCTTGAGGTTACGTGCCGCGCGGCGGCTGCTGGCGGCCGGCCGTACGCCCGCGCAGGCGGCCGCGGACGTCGGCTTCGCCGACCAGAGCCATCTGGGCCGCTGGTTTCGTCGCGCGTACCGGATCACCCCGGCCGCGTACCGGCAGATGTGCACAAACGTTCCAGACTGATCGCACGCGGCATCCGATCATGAGTGCCCCAATGAGGAGCAAGCATGTTCGATACCAAGGTGGCACTGATCGTGCGCGACGATCTCGCGGCGTGGCAGAAACTCAATGTCGTCGCGTTTCTCGCGACGGGCGTCGCGGCCGAAGCGCCCGAAGCGCTCGGCGAGCCTTACGAGGATGCGGCGGGACGCCGCTACGGCCGCATGCTGGGCCAGCCGATGCTGGTGTTCGCGGCCGACCTGAACGGCCTGCAGGCCGCGCATCGGCAGGCGCTGTCGCGCGAACTCAAGATCGTGCCCTACGTGCGCGCGATGTTCTCGACCGGGCACGATGCAGCCAACCGCGAGGTGTTTCGCGCCGAGGATGCGGAGCATCTGGATTTGGTCGGTCTGGCGCTGCACGGGCCGAAGAAGGCCGTCGACAAGGCCGTGAAGGGGCTGGCGCTGCATGCGTAAACGCCGCCTCAGCCGCCCCGCCGTTCCGGATCAGCGATGTGCGAGCACGTTGACGAGCTTGCCGAACGGATCCCGCACATAGAACCGCCGCACGCCCCAGGGCTCGTCGGCCGGGCCGTATTCGACCGGAATCCCGGCCGCATTGACGCGGGCGAGCGCTTCATCGACGTCGTCGACCTCGATCGACAGATCGGGCGTCGGCGTGCCCGATCCGCCCTGCGATGCGAAGCTGATCTGCACGTCCATCTGCTCGGCATTGCCGTAGGTTGCGATCCAGCCGTGATCCATCAGCAGGTCGAGGCCGAAGATCCGCTGGTAGAAGCGTTTTGCGTCGTCGACTGACCGGGTGTCGATATTGGCGACGATTCGTTTGACTTTCATCGGGTTCCTTCGCGGGGCATGACCGTACCGCGACGCTACACCGGAATCGCGCGCGCAACCAGTGTGCGTCAGCGGCCGGCCGCCTCCATGTTCGCCCGCCGCGCCCGCGCGGGGGGCCGCTCGACCTGCTTGCCGGCCAGCCACACGCCGATCGCGACGACCACGATGCCGAGATAGGTCGTCACGACGATGCGGTCGCCGAACATCCACGCGGCCCACATCAGCGTCACCGGCGGTTCGAGATAGACGAGGGTCGCCACGCGCGTCGCGGGCATGCGCTTGAGCAGCGCCCACAACGACAGGTAGGCGACGAAGGTCGAGAACACCGTCAGCCACACGACGGAGACCCACACGTTCGGCTGGGTCGGCACGTGCAGGTCGCCCGTGACGACCCCGCACGCCGCGAACAGCACGAGGCTCACGCAGCCCTGCACGAACAGCGGCAGGAACAGCCCGTCCTCGTTGCTGCGCGCGGCCGTCAGCGCACGGCGCCGCTGATAGATCGTCGCGATCGACAGCCCCAGCGCCGACACCAGCGGCAGCAGGTACATGACGAGCCCGACCGACCCGGCCGGCAACGCATATTGCCCGCCGATCACGATCCCCACGCCGACGAACCCGACGACGAGCCCGGCCCACTGTCGCGCCCCGCTGCGCTCGCTGCCTCCGAGCGACGTCATCGCGGCCGTCATGAGCGGCTGCAACGCGGCGACGATCGCGGCGATGCCGGGCGGCAGGCCATGCTGAATCGCCACGTACACGCAGGCCAGATAGAGAAACTGCGACAGGAAGCCGATCACCGCGTGATAGCGAAGCTTCTCCCACGTCAGGCGCCCGAGCTGCCGGTTGAGGACGATCGCGAGACAAAGCGTGACGAGCAGGAACCGCCAGAACAGCAGGTTGAACGCGCCAGCCGTCTCCGCGCCGAGCTTGGCGCCGATGAAACCGGAACTCCACGACAACACGAAGACGAGCTGGAGCAGGAATAGTGGCATGGGGCGACGGCTCTCAGAAAGTTGCCGGGGACAGGCGCTGGTCTTGCAGATCCTCGGGGCGGATCGGTTCGAGCCCGAGGCGGCGGTACTGCAGTTCGGCGTCGCCCCTGAGCGCGCGCTGCAGCGCCAGCCAGTTGACGACCGTGCGCGGGATGCCGTCGTCCGACGCGAGATGCCAGAACCCGTTGTCGTCCTCCCGCGTGTACGGGCAATGGAACGACAGCACCAGCGACATGCGGCGCCCCGACTCGACCGGTTCGACGCCATGGAACAGCTTGCTGCCATAGATGAGCAATGCGTCGCCCGCGTTGTCCAGATTCGCGGCCTTCACGTGCCGGCGCTCGCGATCGTGGCGGTCGAACGTCTCCGCGGTCGATTCGTAGAACAGAAAGTTTCCGCCCTCGTAGTCGGATCGATCCGACAGCACGATATTCAGCACGAAGCTGGTGCCGTCGGTGTGCCACATCCCCAGTTGTTCCTTGCCGTCGCGCCGGTCCGTCGGATAGTAGTAGTTGAACTGCGACCGCGCATTGACCATCGGATACGGAATCAGCGGTACGCCGGCCAGACACGACACCCTCAGCAGGAACGCGCGGTCGTGCATCATGTCGTCGACGAACCGCGAGCGCTCCGTCACCGCACGCACGCGCTTCGAGATGATCCAGTTGCTGCTCGACGCGCTGCGCTCCAGCGCGCGGCCGATCTCGCGCAACGCATGAATCGCTTCGCCGGAAAACAATCCGCGAAGATGGCACACCGCGTTGAGCGCATCCGAGCGCGTGCCGCGCATCGGCACATCACGATAGCCGAGATCGTCGAGGTTGCGCCGGTATCGCACCTCGTAACCGTCGCGCAGGCATGCGCGGGTCCAGCGCATCGGTTCCGTCGCGGCGTCCAGCGTGCCGTCGACATTCGCGCCGCCGGACAGCGACGTCTGCAGCGCAAGCCTCACCCGATCGAACCCTCGCGCAAACACCGGCAATGCATTTCCCTTGTTCATCGCGTGCCTCGCTGTCGTCGTTGCGGCATTCAGCCCTTGAACTGGGCGATCTGGTACACGACGCTGCCGTCGCCGCTGTGCAGTTCGTCGATCACGCGGCAATTGGCGTGGCTGTGGCGGACATGGCGGAATTGCTCCGGCGTGTATTTCAGGCAGACGTTGGTGATCAGATGCCCGTCGGCCCCGGCTTTCGATACGGGCTGAAGCGTGACCGCCACATGGAACTGGTCGCCGAGCAGATTGAGCCGGACGATCGACACATGGTGCTCGCCAAGCGGCTCGAAGCCCTGCTGCCGGCTGACGACTTCGGAAAACCGCACCATGTTCTCGTTACGGTAGAAGTTGTAGATGGGCTCTTCCCGCCCCTCGACCAGCAACTGCATCTCCGACACGACGTAGGTCGACTTGCCGCCGAGATTACGGATGAGCCGGCCGATCGTCACGGGCAGCTCGTTGCCTTCCTGGAAGCCGAGCATCGTGATGAACGTCACGTCCTGGCCCGCGTCGATGCGGTTCCATTGCACGTTCCGGTAATCGTCGGCGATGTAGTTGAAGCAGCCGGGCGTTTTCAGGAACGGCATGATCGCGTGCCGCATCGCGTCTTCCGACGACTCGTTGATGTCGACGGCCGTGTAGCGCAGATGGTCCGGGCCGCCACCGCTGACGGCCTTCATGAGTTCGGTCGTCTTGACCGGCTCCGGCCCGAGCTCGATGTAATGCACATCGCGGCCGCGCGACAACGTCGCGAGCCGCTCGCTCAACTTGCCGATCGCTTCGCGCAACGAACCGTTGCCGTCGCGGTCCGCGCACAGCGCGGGACTCCGCACGCCCAGCTCGTTCAGGTTCCGCATCAGCGAAAACACCTCGCGCCCGGCTTCCTTTCTCCTCGCATCATCGTCGCTGCGCTTCAGCGTCGAATACTTTTCGTGATTCTCGACCGTCCATACCGACTCGGCCTTCAACTTCCTGTCCCGCACCAATGCATCTACAACGAAATCATTGATCGACATGAATCGTTCCCCGGATACGTGCAACGCGCGACCGGCTGCCTGCCGTTGTCTGCCTGTTGACCGAGAATATGGGATGCCCAATAATTCCGTCAATCGACATTACCTGAATCAATGATTCGGAAAAACCAAATCATGCCGCGCACCCTGGACGTCGACCTGCTGCGTACCTTCCACGCCGTCGCGAAGCTCGGCCGCTTCAAGGATGCGGCCGCTCATGTGAATCGCAGCCCGTCATCGGTCACGGCGCAGATTCAGAAGCTCGAGGAAATGGTCGCGCAGCGCCTGTTTACGCGAAACAACCAGGCCGTCGAACTCACGCAGTACGGCCACAAGCTGCTGAGCGACACCACCGAGTTCCTGCTGAGCCACGACCGGCTCGTCGAATCGCTGTCGCCGCAGATGCTGACCGGCAAGCTGCGGCTCGGCATCCCCGATTCGTACGCCGCGCACTTCATGGCGGAATTCCTGCCGCGCTTCGCCGCCGACCGCCCGCTGCTCGAGCTGACCGTCGAAGCGCGCTCCAGCGAAGAGCTGCAGTCGCTGTTCTCGCGCGGCCAGTTGGACATCACGATCGCCGTGGTACAGAAAGTGCCGCCGCACGGCGAGCTGCTCAGCAAGACGCATCCGGTGTGGGTGGCCGCGCGGACCTTCAAGTTCAATCCCGATGCGCCGCTGCCGATCGCCGTGCAATTGCAGGGCTGCCCGTACCGCGACACCGCGCTGAACGCGCTGAAGAAGGCGAAGATCGCGCACCGGATGCTGCTCGAAAGCGCCAGTTCGCCGGCAGTCGAAGCGTGCATCGCCAACGGCCTCGCGGTCGGCCTCATCGAACACGATCGCGTCTCCGGCAACCTGACAAGCCACGTCGCCGGGATCGTGCTGCCCGATCTTCCGCCGCACCTGATCACCATCCTGACGGACGACAGCAATCGCGCCGCGCTGCATCTGCGCGACGTACTGAAAAGCACGTTCAGGATCGGACTGTGAAGGCCAGGCCGGGAACCGGCCCGGCACGAGCCAGCGCAAGAAGAAGCGCCGCCGGCCCGTTGCGGGCCGGCGGCATCCGGCGTCAGCCGCCGAGGTAAGCCTGCTTGATCCGGTCGTTCGCGAGCAGGTTCGCGCCCGTATCGGCGAGCACCACGCGCCCCGTTTCCAGCACGTAGCCGCGATCGGCCACACCCAGCGCCTTGTTCGCGTTCTGCTCGACGAGGAACACCGTGACGCCTTCGTCGCGGATCGTCCGGATGATGTCGAAGATCTGCGCGATCACGAGCGGCGCGAGGCCGAGCGTCGGCTCGTCGAGCAGCAGCAAGCGCGGCTTGCTCATCAGCGCGCGGCCGATCGCGAGCATCTGCTGCTCGCCGCCCGACATCGTGCCGGCCCGCTGCGTCGCGCGCTCCTTCAGGCGCGGAAACAGCTTGAACACGTGCTCGATGCCGTCGTCGATCTCGTGACGGCTCGCGAAGAAGCCGCCCATCTTCAGGTTCTCGAGCACCGTCAGGCTCGGGAACACGCGCCGCCCTTCCGGCGAGATCGCCATCCCCTGCCGCATGATCTGGTGCGTCGACATCGCGGTGATGTCCTTGCCCTCGAACAGCACGCGGCCCGACGACGCGCGCGGCGTGCCGCACACGGTCATCATCAGCGTCGTCTTGCCGGCGCCGTTGCTGCCGATCAGCGTGACGATCTCGCCCTTGTTCACCTCGATCGACACGCCCGCGAGCGCCTCGACCGCGCCGTAGTGCGTATGGACCTGTTCCAGCTTCAGCATCACTCTTCCCCCAGATACGCCTTGATCACGCGCGGGTCGTTGCGGACCGCTTCCGGCGTGCCGATCACGATCGGCCGGCCGTGCTCCATCACGAGGATGCGGTCCGACACGCCCATCACGAGGCTCATGTCGTGCTCGATCAGCAGCACCGATACGCCGAACTCGCGGCGCAGCTTGTCGATCAGGTGCTGAAGCTCGATCTTCTCCTGCGGGTTGAGGCCGGCCGCCGGCTCGTCGAGCATCAAGAGACGCGGCTCGGTGATCATGCAGCGCGCGATCTCCAGACGCCGCTGATGCCCGTACGACAGCGTGCCGGCCGGCCGGTTGGCGACCGCCTTCAGCCCCATCCGTTCGAGCCACACGGCCGCGCGTTCGAGCGCCTCCTTCTCGGCGCGGCGATAGGCCGGCGTCGCGAACAGGCCGGGCAGCAGCCCCGACTTCACCTTGCGGTGCTGCGCGACGAGCAGGTTCTCGACGACCGTCAGCGACTTGAACAGGCGGATGTTCTGGAACGTGCGCACCAGGCCCTTCACCGCGATCTTGTGGCTCGGCAGCCCCGCGATCGGGTGGCCGTCGAGTTCGACCGCGCCGCCCGTCGGCTTGTAGAAGCCGCCGACGCAGTTGAACACCGTGGTCTTGCCCGCGCCGTTCGGCCCGATGATCGCGAACACCTCGTCGCGGCGCACGTCGAAATCGATGCCGTCCACCGCGAGCAACCCGCCGAAGCGCATCTGCAGCCCGGCGACCTTCAACAGTTCTGCATTCGTGCTCATTGCGGCAGCTCCACGTGGGGACGGCTCGCGGGCAGCAGGCCCTGCGGACGCCACATCATCATCAACACCATCACGAGACCGAAGATCAGCATCCGGTACTCGGCGAAGCCGCGCGCGACTTCCGGCAGCACGGTCAGCAGGATCGCCGCGAGAATCACGCCGAGCTGCGAACCCATCCCGCCGAGCACGACGATCGCGAGGATCAGCGCCGATTCGATGAAGGTGAACGATTCAGGATTCACGAGACCCTGGCGCGCCGCGAAGAACGCGCCGCCGATGCCCGCGAACGCCGCGCCGAGCGTGAACGCCGACAGCTTGATGCGCGTCGGGTTCAGGCCCAGCGACCGGCACGCGATCTCGTCGTCGCGCAGCGCTTCCCACGCGCGGCCCATCGGCATGCGGATCAGGCGGCTCGTCACGAACAGTGTGAAGCCCACCAGCAGCAGCGCGATCAGGTACAGGAAGATCACCATGTGCTCGCCGCTGTATTCCAGCCCGATCAGTTCATGGAAGGTCTTCGCGCCTTCGACGCTCGCCGAGCGCGCCATCTCGAAACCGAACACCGTCGGCTTCGCGATGCCCGAGATGCCGTCCGGGCCGCCGGTGACGCTCGTCAGGTTGTTCGCGAGCAGGCGGATGATTTCGCCGAAGCCGAGCGTGACGATCGCGAGATAGTCGCCGCGCAGCCGCAGCACCGGGAAGCCGAGCAGGAAGCCGAACGTCGCCGCCGCGATCGCGGCGAGCGGCAGGCATTCCCAGAACGACAGCCCGAAATACTGGTTCAGCATCGCGTACGTATAGCCGCCGACCGCGTAGAACCCGACATAGCCGAGATCGAGCAGCCCCGCGAAACCGACCACGATGTTCAGCCCGAGGCCGAGGATCACGTAGATCAGCGCGAGCGTCGCGACGTCCACCGCGCCGCGCGAGCCGAAGAACGGCCACACGAGCCCGACCGCGAGCAGCACCCACACGACCACGCGCTGCTGCTGCGCGCCCATCGCGGGCATTGCCGGCAGCTTCACTGCCGATTTCGCACGCACGAGCCACGGCTTGAACAACTGGAACAGGAACACGGCCGCGACCGCGATCCACACCGGCCGCCAGTGCGGCGTGAGCACGACCTGGTAGCCGTCGAGCTTCAACTGCAGCCCGAGCACGGGGATCGTGAGGATCGCCGTCAGGAACGCGGCGGCCACGGCATTTTTCAGCGCCTGGCCGAACGATGCGTCGGCGGCCGGGCGGCGAACGGAAATGACTGTACTCATCTGCGTCTCCGTCAAACCTTTTCGATGTCCGACTTGCCGAGCAGGCCGGTCGGGCGGAACAGCAGGATCAGCACGAGCAGGCCGAACGCGACAACGTCCTTGTACTCGGCCGGCATGTAGCCTGCAGCGAAGGTTTCCGCGAGGCCGAGCAGCACGCCGCCGAGCATCGCGCCCGGGATGCTGCCGATCCCGCCGAGCACCGCGGCGGTAAACGCCTTGATGCCCGCGACGAAGCCGATATACGGATTCAGCTTGCCGATCGTCAGCCCGATCAGCACGCCGCCGACGGCGGCCAGCATCGCACCGAGCACGAACGTGAACGAGATCACGCGGTTCGTGTCGATGCCGAGCAGGTTCGCCATCTTCATGTCCTCGGCGCACGCGCGGCACGCCCGGCCCATCCGCGAATGCGAGATGAACAGCGTGAGCGCGATCATCAGCACGAGCGTCACGCAGACGATCATCAGCCGCGAGTACGGAATCGTCACGTCGAAGTCGCCGCCGAGGTGGATGTCGAACGCGCCGGAGATCAGCACCGGCACGGACACGTCGCGTGCGCCCTGGCCGATCTGCACGTAGTTCTGCAGGAAGATCGACATGCCGATCGCGGAGATCAGCGGCACCAGGCGCGGGCCGCCGCGCAGCGGCCGGTACGCCACGCGCTCGACCGCGAAGCCGTACAGGCCGGTGACGATCACCGACACGATCAGTGCGGCGCCGAGCACGAGCGGCAGCGGATAACCGGCGGAGACGCCGATCGCGGTCAGGGTCACGAGGCCCACGTACGCGCCGATCATGTAGATCTCGCCGTGGGCGAAGTTGATCATGCCGATGATGCCGTAGACCATCGAATAGCCGATGGCGATCAACGCATAGATCGCACCCAGCGTCAGGCCGTTGACCAGCTGCTGGGCGAATTGAGGAAAGAAGTCAGTCATGTGCGGGAAGCTCCCGTTGGCGCTGGGTCGCGTGCCGCCGCCGGATCACGGCGTTCGGCCGCGCGCAACGCACGGTGTCGTCTCGGGCCGCCCGCTGGCCGCGCAATGGACAGATGCGCAGCCAATACGCACCCGCCCCGTCCGGGTCTCGGACGGGGCGGATTGCGCGGGCGGGTACTCCGTGTTACTTGGCGGCGGTCTTCGTCGCGTCCTTGTGCCACGTGTAGACGACGAACTTGAACGCCTTCAGGTCGCCCTGTGCGTCATACGCGACCTTGCCGATCGGCGTGTCGAACGTCGTCTTGTGCATGTACGCGGCGACCTTGGTCGGATCGGTCGTCTTCGCGCCCGCGATCGCGTCGGCGATGATCTTCACCGCTGCGTACGACGGCATCTGGAACGGGCCGTTCGGATCGCGCTTCTTGTCCGCGAACGCCTTCACGAGCGCCGCGTTGGCCGGATCGGCCGAGAAGTCGGCCGGCAGCGTGACGAGCATGCCTTCCGAAGCCGGGCCGGCGATCGCCGTCACGTCCTTGTTGCCCACGCCTTCAGGGCCCATGAACGTGGCCTTCACGCCCTGCTCGCGCGCCTGGCGCATCAGCAGGCCCATTTCCGGGTGGTAGCCGCCGAAGTAGACGAAATCGACGCCTTGCGACTTCAGCTTCGTGATGATCGCCGAGTAGTCGGAATCGCCAGCGTTGATGCCTTCGAACAGCACGACCGGGATCTTCGCGGCTTCGAGGTCCTTCTTCACCGACGACGCGATGCCCTGGCCGTACGACTGCTTGTCGTGCAGCACGGCGACCTTCTTCGGCTTCACGTTGTTGATGATGTAATGCGCGGCGGCCGGGCCTTGCTGGTCGTCGCGGCCGATCGTGCGGAAGATGAAGTGACGCTTCTTGCCTTCGGTCAGCTGCGGCGCGGTGGCCGACGGCGTGACCATCACGATGCCTTCGTTCTCGTAGATGTCGGACGCGGGAATCGTCGAACCCGAGCATACGTGGCCGATCACGTACTTGATCTTCTGGCTGACGATCTTGTTGGCGACGGCGACGGCCTGCTTCGGCTCGCATGCGTCATCCATCATCACGACTTCGAACTTGTTGCCGCCCGCGCCGCCTGCCGCGTTGATCTGCTCGATCGCGGTCAGCGCGCCGGCCTTCACCATGTCGCCATACTGGGCGACCGAGCCGCTCATCGGACCAGCGATGGCGATCTTCACGGTTTCCGCTTGCGCGGCGGCGGCGCCCGCGGCGAACAGCACGGCGGCGACGGAAATGGACGTAAGACGGGACAGCGTCATCTGGGAGCTCCTCGATGTTGTTTAGTCATACGGGCAAAGGCGGCATGACTTGCGCAATCGAACAGCACCCGGGGCGAGGACATGGGACACGCCCGAGACACATAGAAGACGGAACTCCAGCGGAATGTTGCGTAGCGGGGCCCGGCTCTTGCAGTCCCCGAAGGGGACGTCTGGTTCGGAAAGACATCGTGATGCGTCTTGCATTGCGCAAGCGTTTCGCCTGCCCCGCTTGCCAAATCGCTTGATCGGAGGGATGGTCCGACAGCCATTGGCAAGGCAGTCGAAATTATATGGGCGTTTTTAAATCGTCTGTCAAAAATGCCGGTCGAGTGAGGGAAAACACGTAGGGATGGGGTGGCGGTCGGTAGCGATGACGGCGCAACCTTGGCAGCGCGGGAACGTTTGCTGGGGGTGCAATTTGGTTGCTATCGGTGAGGGTTTTCTAGCGCTGTGCCTTGTCGGGATTGAGATCAGGTGACAGGCGATCTTGCACGGCTTGTGTCGGGGTGGGTAAAGGGTCGCATCGTCGTGCTTCAATCAACTGATGATTGGGTTGGTGGGCACCATTGCAGTGCGTTGGGCTGAGCGGCTCACGCCTTCCGTTTGCCGACGGTTTTCGTCGATCAGAAAGGTCTTCGTTATTAATATGAAATAATACGAATTCGCCTCTGCAATCCAGCCAGCCTTCCTCCGAGCCGCGTCCGCCGCGCTTCGTAGTCGCTTCAGGGCCGCTTCGACGGCCGTCCGTTGCCCAGCCGCCAGCCAGTGATCTGCCGTTTTTTCAATGCACATCACCTGATTGGGATCGCTGATGAATCATCCTTTCCGTCTTCCTTCCGCCGCCGCGTTTGCGTGTGCGCTTTCTGTTTCTGCTGCCGATGCGTCGGGTCGCGATACGCTGGCCGATCGGTCGGCGGGTGCCAATGTGTTTCGCTCGGAGCGGCGTGCCGCTGCTCGTGATGATGGGCATGCGGCACGTATGAGCCGACGCCGCGTGCAGTATGCCGCGCCCGTGGAGCGAAGCCCGTTCGATACGCCGGATACGCGGCCGCTGCGTGTGTCGGGCGATACGCTTGTGGCACCGCAGCCTTTGTCGGAACACGAACCCGATTGGGTCTTGCCCGCGAATCGCGTCGCGCTCGGCGCGGGTGGCAGCGATAGTCTCGGTCGCGCGTTGCCCGGATACGAGCAGCGCGAGCAGAACTGGAATGAATATCTGCGGGCTAACGGATCGCGACCGGCTGGAAGTGGCGGCTCGTATGCGCCGGCTCGTCCGTACGATGCTGCGCGTGGCCCGCATGGTGCGCCTAATCCGTTTGATCCGTCTGTGCCGCAACCTGAGACGCGCACGTTCTACGACAACGGCGCGGGCACACATTGCACGGCAACGAGCGGTGCGGGGACTTCGCGGTCGTCTTGCAATATCGCGTGGTGATGCGCTGGGGCGGGTGATACAGCTGATAGCCATTGCCCTACCCGGCGCGCTGCGCGACGTCGCGCAGCGCGGCCGCATCCTGCGGCGTCGCTCTTACAACTGCGTGATGATCAGCCTGCCAGGCTCAATATCGATTCGCGCCTTTCGGCCCGGAACAAAACACGCATCGCTGATCAGCCACATTCCACCAATCTTCATGTACGGGTAGAACTTCTCCGGCTTTACGTACGTTTTCGGCGTACCCCACATTTCCTGGATCGTTACGAAACGTTCCGTCTTCGGTGGTCGTGCTTTATGATTCGGCTTAGCCATGGGCAACTCCTGTTCAGTTGGCTGTGGTTAGCGGGTCGTGAGTGTTCCTAGCACTTGCGGCCCGCGCTCGTTTACCGCGGCGTTTTGATGGTTTGGATTCCTCCTTTGTTGGTGGTTTGGTGGGAACGGGGTTCGACGTGTGGATCAGGACGTGCGACGTATCCATCCACGCGCGCGATCATCATCGCTGGACATTGCCTATTAGACAGTGTTCGTTGCTTGGGCGCACGTTAGCCGTTGGTTATAGGCACGCAACGAGGTCAATGCTCACAGCCATTGCGAGCGCTGATGGCGAATGTCGATCTGTCACAGCGAACGATTGATCAGAACTTGACGATTCGAAACAGTTCGATTGGATCGGACGAACTGTATGAGTTCGTCTCGATATGGATGCGACTGCTGCTCAATCTTTGTTGTCGCTCGGGGCTTCAGGATATTGCTGCGGGTTATGTCCGGTTTCAGTATCTCAATCAGACCGATATCGACCCGAAGCGGTTAGCTTGAATGCCCCGAATCATTGGAGCGGGCCAGGCCCTACCCGAGGCAATTGACCACGACGAACCTTGCCGACAACGTTCAAATTTCATTAGACGGGATATGAAAACGTCGAAATCTGGATAAACGGTTGAATTTGCAATTGAAATCCGTAGGGCGGCGTATGTGCATGATCGAAACGCCCTCCGAACAGCCGTGCGGCAGAAAATTCGATATATGTGCGCTTATCTTCTCGGATGACACGTGCCCCTGGACAATCGAGCAGGTTGAGCCGAACAAACGGCTCTGAAACCCCTTCATTCTTAAGCAAGACCTCGACGTCGCAATCGAGCGGCCATATCGTCAGACTCAAGGAAAGAGGCGCTCTCGAAACGAGATACTGATAGTAAATTCCATACTCGCCCACTACCGGAATGGTTTCAAGTGCTTCAAGAAAATCCGACGGTTCCCATGAGAAATTTGGCATAGAGCTTCCTGTTGTATCGCAGCCGGACCTTGTGTGGACTCAACGCCAGCGCATCTGATCCTCGTTTGAAATTCGCCCATCTTTGGTGGATTTTCTGCAATCTCCCCAAAGATGTCGAACGACCGTTTGTGGCTTAACCAGGCCGGCTACCACCGGGGAGGCGGCCGTCCTACGGAAGCCGACCCATTCCTGCCGGTCGACCCGCTGTATCCTCAACGGCCGCTTCCAAGGTACAAAGGCCATACCTTCGGTCCATTGATGGGCCCGGTGTTTGAAAGCGAGTCACTCCGGCCCAAGTTCCAGCCAGTTCGCCTCGTTAACCACCGAGGCGCTCCGCATAGACACGTGCAGTTTGCTGGTTATAAAAGACGATGCCCACGCCCTGGACGGGTTTAGAGACAAGGTGTTGGTCTATTTGACTCTAGTAGTCACCCTTATATTCGGCGAAGCCGTCATCGAAGTTGACAATCAGGAAGGCGATGCGCATCGCATTTCCATCGACGTCGTAGGCATCTTCGCCCCCACTCCATATCAGATGAATTATCAAGTAACACCCAGACTCTTCTGAGTGAGCACATAGAACATCGTCATTACTGATGGCATGCGCTATCACCTTCAGCGCGCACCAATGAAATGGATGACCCGGAGATCCAATCGATCTCTAACCGCCTTCACGGCCTCTTATGCAGCCACAACAACCACATCGCCACATCGCCACATCGAACAGCAAAGCTCATCGCAACAGGCTGTCAACTCATTCGAATATTAGCCCCCTCATCGGAAGGCCCCCAGAAAAACACTCCCAAAATTAAATATCAAAAAACCACTCAATGAATTCGTTGAAATTATTCCAACGAGGATTAATACCACCGCCCATGAATCTTTTCAGGCTACCCCCTAAACCAAGATCAAAAACCTCATCGGTTTCAGTGTTATAGAAATACCCCCGCTCTCCAGAGAACGAATCCAGCGGGATATATGGCTCCGGAACATTAAGAACCTCACGGGTCATTCTCAATCTAATATCATAATCCGAGTTATTTAAAAACCAGCAAATTTGATATATTTCCCCGTTTTTTGATGTGAATGTTGGACCGTCCTCAACGTGCAGATAGAATTGCGAGAAATCCGAAGATATGTCAATCCCCATCCTTAAGAGGGCATCCCTATATGTCGGCTCAACATCGTCAAACCACCAGTTCTTACCTTTGCAAAAAGAGATAATTTTATTTGTTAACGTATTGTCCTCCACATCGCCCAGCAGATTTTCTTCGCTCCACTTCATTAGCAGCACGCTGTTTCCAATATTCCTCTCGATCCGCATTAAATGTATCTCTATTCACCGGGTTCACGGGATGTGCGTTCGGCAAATATGGATGCAGCGCGTTAGTGCCATAGTATCTTTGATGACCATTCGCAACGTTCACGAAGCGGATGACAAATTGCTGCATGAAACACTTTGCTTTTGCCACCCAAGTTGCCCCAATCACCTATCGCATCAAGGCTCTGGATTAACGGGAACCTTTCTTTGGTCACGAATTTCAAAAATCCTCACATAGGCGCCATACGAATAAATCACCTCCGTGTATTCAAGATTTCTTTTTTCGAGCTGAAATACACTAGAAACCTTGCCGCCCACATAATTCAACCGCACAACGCGCGTCAATTGAGAATCAGGATTCTCCCCAAATGCATTTCCAAAATACGTACCGAGTTGCAGCATTCTCCGAGCTCAGTACAATAAGGTTCAATAGAAAGCGGCGCATCAATCCCGTAACCCCATCTTTCGGATTTAGCGCTCTCCTTGGCGCGCCTCAAGAAATTTGGATAAGCACCAGCACTCTCAATTATCAGATTAACAAGCTCACCCTTTCCAATTATTTGATCCATTGGATCAACCTCTTTCCGTCTCACCCTCATACTCAACCACCACCCTTATAGCGCGACCACGATCAGACTAGAATTTTCTGCGAAACATCAACCGATAAAACCGTTTGACCGAGACCAAGCTATAGCCCCCTCACTTTATCCGCACCCCTGCACAGCAACTGGCCGCCGTCATTTATTAAATTAATTTAACCCACCACTCCAGGCAAAATCCAATCAATCTTCCGGCCATTCATCCGAGTCCAAGCTAGAGTCTCGACTCAACTGGTTCATGAACGACTCAAACGAGCTCGCCAGCATGGTCTGCAATACGGCATGGTTCTGTTCTGCACTTAAATCTGAGTCAAAAGCATCCGTCGCGTAAAAAACAACACTCCCGTCATCCAGATTAAGGCAAAAGAAATTACCCCCTGGATCGTGGGCAAATGGAAGCAAATTATTTGGAATCACACTCCGATCAAGCATCGATTTATAGTGTTCAACGAGCAGCGAATCCTTCGTCTCGTAAGCCGCGGTGTTGTATTTGATCGGATAAAATCCCACGACCTCAAAAGGCTCGCCCTCACCCGAATTATCGAACAACGCATTCTCAGGATTCCCCCCATTATTTTTCAAATAATGATCGCGAAATTCCACCGGCAATTTATGCCCTATTTCTTTTTCGATATTTTCAAAATCAATAATGCTGATTTTCGCGGCACAGTTTTCAAATTCGTTGATTTCCATCGCTCCTCTCCTTCAAATGCAACCCACTGGCTTCCTACCCTTAATCCATCCTTTCTGCTCCGCAGCCATTACGCCCTCAGGGCCATACTTCGCGCCCAAGTGCTTTTCAAACTGCTCGACCGAACCAGCATGAGGGTAAGTTGCTTCGTGTGCACTTCGCTTCACCAATTGCATGGTCGTTTTCCCAGTCTCGGGATCAAAATCTCTCACATGATGCCATGTATATCCCGCCGTCTTTGCCGCGGCTGCTTCTTTTGGTGTAAATCCTGCCTGCTGATAAGCAAGCGTAAAGTCGCGACCACGTGTCCCTTGCATCACAATTTGAACGATGTTTGATTGCTTCCCAGTTACTGGAAACAGATCTGGACTACCTGTGAAATCAACTCCCTGGAGAGCAAGGCCCCACGGGTCGATCCAAACAAGTGGGTTAGGACCGTAGGCATAGAAGTTTGATCCCCCCATCAACCCAATCGGGTCGGGGTTGATGAAGCGACCAATGTCAGGATCATAGAACCGGAAAGTGTTGTAGTGCAGACCGGTTTCGCGGTCCAAGTACTGTCCTTGGAAACGAATGTTTTGCGGCCGTGGCACGTGGACAGGCGTCTGCATCACATCGTGCACCTGCCCCCACGCCGGCGGCGGCTGGGACGTCCGCGCAATCCATTCCTCCTGCACCGCGTTGCCCCAAACTTTGTAGCGGGCCTGCCAGATCAATTCGCCGTCGGCGTCGGTTAGTTCTTCCGGCAATCCCGACACGTCGTTGTGGAAGTAGTAGACCGCGCCCCTTGCATCGGCGTCATTCGCCGCTGGCATCCTCTGGTCGATCCGCGCAAGCGGCACATAGCTATTGGCCTCGTACAAGTACGTCAGTGCTTCCTCGCCCTGACGGTCGTGATACGTCTCCTGCACGAGCCGCATGCCATCCCACAGGAAATCCGTACTCGCGTACCCGCCATTGAGCTTACGAATCCGGCGACCGAACGCGTCATATTCAAAATGCGTCGTCGATATGCCAAGGCGGTCCTTCGTTACGACGGTCTTCAGTTGATGCCAGTCGTCGTATTCGAGGTTCAACTCTTTGGCAGGCCCGTGACCGCTGAGCTTGCGAACAAGCCGCCCATATGCGTCGTATTCGAAGCGCTTGTCTTCGAACATCTTGAGCCGGTTGTGCTCCACATAGCCGCCCGGATGATCGCTCGACACAAGGTTCGCCGCCGCATCCCAACGGAATACCTCAGACGGCAACCCCGGTCCCATCGACTGCTCGATACGCCCGGTCGAGTCGTAGCGATAGTTGGTCGTGCCATAGCGCTGGTCGCGCTTCTGGATCACATCTCCAGTCGCATCGTATTGCCACTGCTTGGCGAGCAACGCCTCCACAGCAGCGCCACCCTGCGCAGCAAATCGCGCACGGCGGCCGACCGCGTCATATCCAAACTGGCTGGTCAGTCTGCCCTGCGTGCGCAGCACCTCCCGATGCAGGTCGTCGCGTTCGATGTCGGTGATCGCCGCACCATCGACACGGATCTGGTGCACGTGACCAGAGCCGTAATGCAGCCAGTCGATCGTGCGCTCGCCGGAAATCGTGGTGCTGACGCGATTGCCGAGCTCGTCATAAGTGTGCGCGAGCCAGCCCGTCGGCGTGTACTCCTCAAGTACCTCGCCGCGCGCGTCGTATTTCAGGTTGACCCGATTTTTCAGCGACGGACCACGGGCAGTTAGCGCGTACAGCTCTCCGGACGTAATTCGGCTTGCCTTGTCGTACAGGTATTCGCAACGTTCGCGTCCAGAGACCTTCGCCGCCAACCGCCCGAGCACGTCGCGCTCATAGGTGGTCTGAAGTTTCCCCTCTCTAAGCGCGATGCCCAGTCCACGGGCATCGTACTCATACGAGCGGACGCTACCGTCTAGCCCAACCTCCTCGGTCAGCAGATCACGTCGGTCGTAACGGAAGCGATAGGTTTCCCGATTCTCGTTGGTCAAACTCGCGAGCCTGAACGCATCGTCGTAACCGAATCGCACCACACGATTAGCCGCGTCCGTCCGTGACAGCAGCAATCCACGCGGATTGAGTTCGTAACGCGTGCTGCGCTGGTTCGCGTCAACGACCTCGACCAGACGCCCGGCCGCATCGTATCGGAACATCTGACGCGCGCCATCGGCCGTTCCAATCCCCGTGACCCGCCCCATCGCATCCGCTTCATACACGGTTGACTGGCCCGCCGCATCGGTCACACGCGCGAGCGCGCCACGTGCGTCATACCCGAACCGCGTGACCTTGCCGGAACAATCGGTATACGAAGTCAGCTGCGCACGGCCATTCCACTCGAGGAACTTGTAACCGCCGCGCGCGTCGCGAATCGTGTGCACCAGCCCGCGCTCGTCCCGGTGATACTCGGTCGCAAATCCCGCCGGATCGCGCGTCATCGTCAGGTTGCCGCGATCGTCGTAGCGGTAGATCCAGCGCGAATTAGCCGGATCGGTTTCCGCAACAGGCAGGTCGTAGTAAGCGTTCCACTCGGTCCGCTCAACCTGCCCGAGCGCGTCGATACGCTGGGTCTGGCGCCCCCGCTCGTCATATTCGAAGCGCGTCGTATGCCCGGCCGGATCGGTCGTACTGACCAACTGCCGCATCGCATTCCACTCGAGTTGCCAAACGTGGCCTTCCGCATCCGTATGGCTCGTCGGCTGCTGATCCTCGTTCCACGTCCACTGCGTCACTCGGCCGATCTGGTCGGTGATCGTTACCGTACGCTGCGCAAGATCCGCATTGAACGTGTACGCCTCGCCGTCATCGGTCCAGTGGCGCACGACACGCGCGTCGCGGCCAACGCCCTGCCACGCATAAAAGCACTGCAGTCCGCCGCGCAATGTGTGCTGGACCATCAGCCCGTGTTCGTAGCCGAAGCGTCGCCCGGTGTGGCCACTGCGATCGGTAACAGCCATCAGCTCGCCGGCATCGTTGTACGAATAACGCACCAGCGTGTCGGGTTGCTCACCGTCCACGCCACGAGTCAGCTCGATCGCGGCAATGCGTCGAGCGTTCGATTTATCGTACGCCAGCGTCAGCATGCGCCCGGCGCTGTCGTGCAGCCGAGCCGGCCGCACAACCTCACCAGCCGCTTCTTGCTCCACCTCGATCCAGTTACCGTTGCGATCCTCGAGACGCCACAGCTTGAGCATCTCGGTGTCTGCATTAGTGCGAGCACGACCGAAATCACGATACAGCCCATCGACCGTCTCGACCACGTAGTGCCCGCCGGCAGTACAGATCAGGTAAATGCCTTCGGGAACGCTGAAATGGCTCTCACCCGGCGGCACGGCCGGGAACACGATGTCGCGGCCCTGCTCGTCCCAATACGTGATCGACGTGACCTCGCCATGCTCACGCGCAAGCCGCAATTCGACGCTGATCGGCACGCTCCAACCCGGCCCGAACAAACTGTCAGCACGATCATCATGGCTGCTGTAAAAACGCCGCCACACGATCGGCAGCGGCCCAGGCAATGTGAAGTCGGTATCGTCCGTGCCATCGAGAAACTTGCCGCCGGTAATGACGTTGACCGGGTGACCGGCCGACGGCCTCGCCAAACTGCCGAGCCAAGTACCGAAGGCGCCGGCCGCAAAATTGATCGCGATACAAGGCAGCTTGCCTTTCAGAAACTGCCCCCAGCTCATCTTCCCGCGGCCACAGACCGCCAGCGCAATCCCGAGCGCCGCACCCAACCACCCGAGCCGGCTCGCCGACTTGACGTCCCGCACCCGCTGCGTGCCGCCGCCGATGAAAACGTTGTCGGAACCTTCGGCAATCGTCCCGTCGCAAGTCGTCTTGTCGCCGACGCGCGCGGCCGGGTGATCGTTGATGTAAACGCTCCCCGACCCGTCGGCAATCATCTGCGGCCCGGGATGATCCGTACACGCGACGGTATCGAGATCCCCCGGCCGCGCCGCCCGCGCAGCCGCCTTGTTATTGACATAAACGTTGCCCGAACCGCTGGCGATCTTGCCTTTGATCTCGGGCGGCGCGATCGAATTGGCCAGCGCCTTGGCGCCGTCGTCGATGGCTTCGTTCATGCCGCTCGCTTCCATCAGCGCGCCCGAGCCGACCGCCACGCCCACACCGATCGCGATAACCAGCGGTGTCGCCAGCCCTGCCGTACCGATTTCGAGCGCGGCCAGGCCGACGAACACGAGCCCCTCCATCGCCTCCGCCACCAATGCACCGACAACGGCACCACCGATCACCGACCCGACCGTGCCTGCAAGCTCACCCCAGAACGACGTGTGCTGGATCGGGTCTTCGAAGCGCGCGGCCGCGAAGTGTTCTGCGCTCACGACGCGTCACCCGGGCCGAGCAGGGTTGGTCGAGCCGCGCGCGGCTGGAAACTGGCCAGCATGCGGTCGGCGATCGCCTGCTGCTCTTCGGTCAGCGGTGCCGCGCTGGTCAACGTCATCACCAGCACGCGGCCGGCGTCGTCCGACGGAAACATGGTCTGCAGTTGATGCCAGAGCCGGCCATCCCGCTCGAGCGTGGAATCGATCTGGATGCCCGAACGGCCCGCCACCGTCACAGCCCGGCGTGCCTTCTCGGTGAGCATCTTCGCGTCGCGCGACGCCACTTCCCATTCGCGCGCGACGAACGCGTCGATATCTTCCCCGTCGCGCAGCCGCCCACGGGCGATCACGAGGTTGAGGCCACCGGGGCCGGCGTTCATCACGAGGATGTTGACGGTGCGGTCGAGCGCCGCGTCCGGCAGTTCGAAGGTGCCTTCGTGGATAGCGTAGTGCATGGTTGTGTTCGTGTTATTTGTTGAGATCGATGCGCTGGCCGTTGACCATCACGCCGTCGTCGGTCATCAGGATCACGGAGCCCTTGTGCTCGAGGCGAATGCCTTCGGGCGCGAGCGAGATCGAGCTGTCCTGCACCTTCAGCAGGATGCCGCGCTCGGCCACGTAGACCTGCGTGCCGCCGCCCCCGTCCTTGGCAGGCGTCGTCACCTCGACGGTGGTCGCGGTCGTACTGCGCTTCTCGGCGATCGTCTCGGTCAGGTTGCCCTGCGGAATCTGCTTTTCTTCGCTCCCCGTCGCCACCAGGACGGTACGCATCGGCCCGAGCACCTTGTGCGTCTCGTTGTTCTCGACGACGGTGTTCATGTCCTTCTGCGCGTGCATGAAGAATTCCTGCATGCCGTTCGTGTCGGTCATGCGGATCTCGTTCGACCCCTGCCCCTTGTGCGTCTGACTCTTGATCCCCATCGTCTGGCCGGCAGCCCCGTGGTACGGGTTGCCCTGCTCGCCGTTGAACACGCGGCCCACGATCACGGGGTTGTCCGGATCGCCCTGATTGAACGCGACGAGCACTTCCTGCTTGATCCGCGGAATGGCAGCCGCGCCCCAACCGTCACCCGCCCACGGCTGCGACACGCGCACCCACATCGAGTCGGAGCCGTCCTTCTTGCCGCGCCGGTCCCACGGAAAGTGCACCTTCACGGCACTCCCGTTGGTGTAGATTTCCTCGCCCTTGGGGCCGACGACGATCGCCGACTGCGTGCCGTGAATCACCGGTTTCGGCGTGGCGCGCGGCGCACGATACGGAATCTTCTTCGGCAGCAACGCGAAGCTGTTGCGGTACGGCAGTTTCGCGCTGTGCTGCGTGTAGTCGTTCACCGCCTCGTGACGCACGTGCAGGATCACGTATTCCTGGTTGTTCTCGAGGACCGGGTGATTCGCCACGTTGACGGCGCCGGCGGTAGTCATGCGCCACGCGTAGCCGCCGCCGGTATAGCGATGGGCCTGCGCCTCCTCGGCCTCCATCGCAAAACGCGCGTAGCGGTTGCCGTCGTCGCCGTGGTCGTACAGCGACTGGTGCTCGAACCGCTCGGTCGAGTCGAGCCGCGCATGCTTGAGGTTCTGCGGGCCGGCTTCCACCAGCATCAGCGGTGACGACGGGTTCTGATGATTGAAATCGCGGAACGTGACCTTCCCCACGCCGAAGCGCCGGCCTTCGTGCAACTGGTCGATGCCGCTGTCCTCGCTCGCCTCGGTGGCGGCGAACGGCACAGTTGCCAGCCCGTCGATCGGGCGGAACAGCAAATTCGTGTCGCCGATCACGAGCACGTGCTTGTCCTTCTCGTAGCGGTGCGTCCACACCAGCCCCTCCTGCTCCATCAACCGCGCGCAGAAGTTGTAGTAGGACTCCTGGTACATCACCACGTATTCGAGCGGCTTCTGGCTCGTCCGGATGTCGAACACGAAATCGGAAAATCCGTGCTCCTGGAAAATCTCGGTAAGGATGTCCTGCGCGGTCTTGTTCTGGAAAATCCGGCAGTCGGTGGAGCGCGTCAGGAACCAGAACCACGGCACGGCCGTCAGGTGGTACTGCGTGACATTGCCGGGATTGCCGGCGCGGTCGAACGACGCGACGTAGCCGTCGAAATAACGGTCGTTGTCGCCGGCATTCGATGCAACGACGCGTTCGAGCGTCGACAAGCGCGCCTGCTGATCGAACCGGATCTTGACCTGCTGGCCGATCAGGTCGTCGGGGCGCAGGTCGTGGCGGTGCGACAGCAGGTCGAGGTGGATTTCCGGCAACCGGTTCACGTATTCGTCGACCACGGCGGCGCTGACCAGCAGCACATCCGGGCCGAGCGGCGTGTCGAGCGTGACGTAGCGATTGAGCTGGGTCAGGCGCGCGGGGTTGGCGGCGCCGTTGATCGCTTCGGCTACCGCGCCGGGCGTCTTGTCCATCAGCGAGAAGCCGGTTTGCGCGAGTTGCAGCGCACGCTGGACGGTGTCGACATGCCCGGCCAGGCCCGCGAGCGGGCCGACGCTTCCGGCAACACTCGAGGCGACCGGGCCTGCCAGGCCGCCGAGCGCGCTCAAGGAGCCGAGCGCGCCGCCGCCCAAACCATTGGGAATACCCCCGTTCGGAGCGAAACTCATTCTTGTTCCTTGCGTGTGATCTCAGGTTCCGTGGGCCGACTGGCCGGCCCGAAGCCCCGTTAATGTAGGACAAATTCCGACCGCGCGAAAGGCACCCGCAAACGTTTACGTTCGCGCCCCGAAAATCGAAAAAAACAGGCCGGCGGCTGGACGCCGGGGCAGGGTTGGCCACGGCGTAGCGGCGCGGCCGGTTTGCGCTGAAAACAGCACAATCTGCACGAAACTTGTTACAGGAACGTAGGGGGCGAAGCATCTCTCGAGCACGTGCGCGGGTCCGCCGAGACTGAAGCCGGCGAAACACTGTTCATCGACCACCCATAGCACTTCGAGCCCCTGCACGAACGCCGACGCAGGCTTGCCGGGCATCCAGCGCCGAACGCTCACGGCCGACAACGAGACGAGCGCATCGAAGCGCCGCCCGGCGTCGACCGAGGATTCCGCCCAGCGGGCGCAGAGCCGCGTCAGTTGGATCAGTCCCGGTCCGACACTACGGAACAGGTCCGCATCGGAAGTCTGACGAACCGTGTCGACACTGACAACCGACCGCAGCGTGACATCCCGGTATCGGCATTTTCAGCGACGGGGTGAGCGGCTCGCTTGTCGGCGGACGACGCCCCCCCTCACCGCGGCGAAACCACGATCGCCGCCCGCCGATTCTGCGCCCGCCCGGCCGGCGTCTGGTTATCCCCTACCGGATCGCTTTTCCCTTTCCCGGCGATCACAATGCGCTTCGGATCCAGCCCGACATCGACAAGCTCGATCGCCACGACCTCGGCCCGCCGTCTCGACAGTTCGAGGTCGTAATCAACCGCCCCTTCCTGATCCGAGTACCCATAGACCCGTACCCCGTTAATCCCCGCCGACCTGAGCGTCCGCCCGATCCTTTCCACGATCCGCCGCACGTCGGGCTTGAGGTTATACCGATCGAAGTCGAACAAAATCGGCCCGGTCGAACCGAACTCGAACCCTGCTCCGGTTTCCTGGAAACCGGCCGACTTGAGCACCGTGACCTGCGTCTGCGTCAGGCCGCGGTGAAGCGGCGGCGCCTTGCAGCCCGCGAGCAGCATGCACAGCAGCAGCGTGCTGCCGATGCCTATCCGCCCCATGCTCACAGGAAACGCGTTTTTCATCATCGACCCCTTCGAGGGCGCCCGCATTGCGTGCGCATTTTTTCATTGAACCGCCGCGGCCTCGCCCGCAGCGGGAATCGACAAACATCAGGCCGACCCGACCACCCCTTCAGCCAACTGCCACGACCCCGGCCGCGCACGCTTGGCGCGGTACATCGCGGCATCCGCCGCACGCAGCAGGCCGCCTGCGTCCGACGCGTGATCGGGATACAGCGCAACGCCGGCACTCATCATGGTGGCCACCATGCGGCCGTCGGACAGCTCGATCGACGGCGCCATGCCGGAAAGAATCTCGTCGGCGACACGACACACGCTACCCGCTTCGCGCACCGCCGGCAGCATCACCGCGAATTCGTCGCCGCCCAGGCGCGCGACCAGATCGGTCTCGCGCACCTGCTTGCGCAGCCGCGCCGCGACGCCGATCAGCACCGCATCGCCGGCGTCGTGGCCGTGACAGTCGTTGATCTCCTTGAAGCGGTCGCAGTCGAGATACAGGATGGCGACGCGCTGGCCCGTCACCCCGGCTTCGCGAAGCGCCAGCGCGAGGCGCGACTCGAACTGCATTCGGTTGGGCAGGCCCGTGAGCGCATCGTGCGTCGCCTTGTGTTCGAGCGACGCGTTCTCGTCACGCAGCGTGTTCTGCCAGCCTTCGAATTCGTCGAGCAACGCATTGAAATCGTCGCCGAGCTGGTTCAGTTCGGCGATCGCAACGGGCTCGACCCGCTGCGCGAACGCACGCTCGCGCCGCACGGCGTGTGCCACGCTGGCCAGCGCGCGCAACGGCGAAACGATGTTGCGCAACAAGCGCTTCGAGCTGACGTACGCGCCGAGCACGCTGACCGCCAGGCAACCGAGAATGCCGCCAACGCCGCCGAGCAGGAAACCGAAGAACTGATGCCCGCGGCCGCGCACGACGACGTGGCCGACGACGATGCCGTCATGCATCACCGGAACCGTCACGGGCCCGGGCAACGCAAGGTCGGCGACGCCGCGCTCGAGCCGGGCGATCCCGTTTCCGGCGGGCAGTTGCCACGTCGCGAACGGCTGGCCCTTGCTGTCCGTGACCACCACCTGCGCGACGTCCTCGTCGCCGGCGATCAACCCGATCGCCTCGCTCGCCGCGTCGCGGTCGCCAAACACGAGCGCCGCCTCGACCGTATAACCGAGCGAGCGCGCCAGCAGGTTCAGGTTGTTGCCGGCATACGCACGCAATGCGATCACGGCGACGACGATCAACGATACGGCGGCCATCGTGACGGCAACGAACGCAAGGCGCAGGTGCGCGCGACGCAACACGCTTTGCAGCGTCGGGCGCGCTACCCGCGAAGGGGAAAAGTGAGGCGCAAACCGTGTCATGGCGCCCCCTGCCGTCGCGCGAGATTGAGTACGTTCGGATGCACGCGCACACCGCTGCGCGCCACGGCGTCGAGATTGATGTCGAACGACACGCGTTCGCCGTCGACATTGAGGCAGAACATGCTGCCTGCGGTGCAGGACGGATCGTGTTCCGCGATCGTCAGGACCGGATGGCCGGCCACCGCGGCTCTCACCCGCGTTCTCTCGTCGTTGCCCAGGGCGCCGAGATAGACGACGTCGCAGGCGATGCCGAGCGACGGATCGTCGAAGCGAACGCGCTGCACGTCAAGTAGCGTCGAGCCTGCCTGCAGCGTATCGGTCAGGCCGCGCGCGTAGTCGGGCCGGCCCGTCACGCACAAATGCAGGCGCACGGGCGTCGTCGGCCAGCGCGTGAAGCTGATGATGCCCAGCACGACCTGACGCACGGCGGAGTCATGTGACAAAACGGCGGAATCGGGAGGATCGGCAGGGCTCGCGGCGGCGACGACACGCACGGTGTCGGCCGCATCCTCCGCGTCTGCCTGCGCCCCGGCGAGTACCGCCGGGGCCGCACCCAATGCGCAAACGATTGCCAACAGCGCGTGGCGCAGCCAGGCGGTACGGCCGGATCGTACCGTCTTCCGCGCGGCGATGAGCGCCGCACCCGTCGGCATCGTTGCAGTCGCAAGACTACCCGCCGCCGCGCACACTTTCGCATCCATGATGGCAACATCCGCTGGCGTTGCTCCGGCGCTGCCTCCTGCCTCCCTCCGTGCGCGAGCAGGCACCGTATCACGCGCACGATTGCTTCATCTTAGGTAAAAATTCGCATGACCAACCAGTGGGAAACACCCGCGAGAACGGTCTGAAAGTATGCGGAATCGGTCCTCGCGTCAGCGGGTGTCGATGCAGCCTCGACGCCGGTGGATTGATCAGCGGATTGGACGGGTGCGCACGTCAAACTTCATACGTTCTTCAGCGGCGCGCGGGATCGCTTTCCAGTGCGCGCCGCTTGCGCACGAGCATGAGCACGACGGCCGCGCTCACGAAACACACGCACGCGACGACGGTCACGACCATCACGAACACGACGACAGCGTGTCGTCGGTCGGTATCGAAGTCGATGCGGACGTCGATCTCGACGCGCTCGAAACGTGGCTCGGCGAACTGCGCCGCGCCGACACCGCGAAACTGTTCCGGATGAAGAGCATTCTCTTCGTGCAGCGCTACGTGCCGCAGGACGCGCACGGCGTGATCGAACTGCGCACCACACAAGCGTGGGGGTGCGAGCCGCGCTCGGCGCGCCGGTGTTCGCAATCGTGCCGGTGCTGACGATGGTCGTCGTGATGATCGTGCAGATGGTCGAGTAGCTGGCGGCCGGGATCGCGGCCGACGACACGGTGTCGACCGCCGTGTGGAACACGCCGAGGATGGCGGGCGTCGATACACGCGTGCTGGCACAGTAGGGAGCGCTGTTCTCGATGAGTTGATGCGCGCTGTGCCCACCGCGGGTATGCTTGTGCTTCGAACGCTCTCCAACTCCAACACGCGGCGGCACGGCGAACACAAAACCGATGCTCCGCCAACCGTCATTCACCACCCTCGATGGATTTCGACGTCATCGTTCTCGGCGCAGGCATCGTCGGCGTCTCCGTAGCCCTCCACCTGCAGGATCGCGGGCGCAAGGTCGCCCTCGTCGATCGCGGCGCGCCCGGCGAAGGCACGAGCTTCGGCAACGCGGGGCTGATCGAGCGCTCGTCGGTCGAACCGTATCCGTTCCCGCGCAGCCCGTTCACGCTGATGCGCTATGCACTGAACCGCTCGACCGATCTCTACTGGCACAGCGCGTCGCTACCGGCGTTCGCGCCATGGCTTGCACGTTTCTGGTGGGAATCGGCGCCGCTGCGCCACGCGGCGGCGTCGCGCGACATGCTGCCGCTGATCGAGCGCTGCATCGTCGAGCACGACGCGCTGATCGCGCGGGCCGGCGCCGGCGAGCTCGTCCGCGCGAACGGCTGGCTGGAAGCGTTCCGTACGCCGGCCGCATTCGAACGCGGCGTGGCAGAGGCCGGACTCACCGCCCGCCGCCACGGGCTCGGCATCACGCCGCTCGATGCGGCCGCGCTGGCCGCGCACGAACCGAGCCTCGCCCCCGGCTTCTGTGGCGCGCTGCACTGGCTCGACCCGAAAAGCGTCGTCGACCCGTCCGCGCTCGTCAAAGCGTATGCACACCTGTTCGTGCAAGGCGGCGGCACGCTGCTGGCGGGCGACGCCGCGAGCCTCGACGCACTGTCGCCGGGCTGGCAGGTCAGGACGCAGGACGGCATGGCCGCCGCACCGGCCGTGGTCGTCGCGCTCGGGCCGTGGTCCGACACGGTGTTCGGCAAGTTCGGCTACACGATCCCGCTGCGCGAGAAGCGCGGCTATCACATGCACTACGCGCCGTCCGCGCGCGGCGTGCCGTCGGCGCCGATCGTCGATCGCGAATACGGTTACGTGATCGCACCGATGAAGCGCGGGCTGCGGCTGACGACCGGCGTCGAGATCGCGCGGCGCGGCGTGCCGCCGACCGGCGTGCAGCTCGAACGCGCGGAACGCGTCGCGCGCCCCGTGTTCGGTTTCGGCGAACGGCTCGATCCGCAACCGTGGCTCGGCTTCCGGCCGTGCACGCCCGACATGCGCCCGGTGATCGGCCCCGCGCCCGCGCATCGCGGGCTGTGGTTCGCGTTCGGGCACAACCATCACGGGCTGACGCTCGGCCCCGTCACGGGCCGCCTGCTGGCCGAGATGATGACGGGCGAAGCACCGTTCACCGATCCGGCGCCGTATCGGGTGGATCGTTTCTGACCAGGTCGTGCATCACGGCGCGCTCAATCGAGCGCGCGCCCGAAGATGCGGATCACTTCGTCGAGATGCTCGGCCATCGCGCGGCGCGCGGCGTCCGGATCGCGTGCGCGGATCGCATCGAGGATCGCGCGGTGCTCCAGTTCCGAGCGGTGCGGCATGTCGTCCGGCATGTACAGCGATTGCAGCCGCTGGAACATCAGGTCGTACTTGTGCGCGAGCAACTGCTTGATCATCAGCGCATACGCGGCGTTGTCGCTCGCCTCCGCGATGCGGATATGAAACAGCCGGTCGCCCGGGTGCGTGAGCGAACCGCTGCGGTTGTCTTCCTGGTTGCGCAGGAACGCCTCGTGGATCCCTTCGATCTGCTCGTCCGAGCCGTGCCTCGCGGCCAGCGACGCCGCTTCCGGCTCGATCAGCCGGCGCGCCTGCAGCAGCGCGAACGGCGGGATTTCAGTATCGAGATCGAGTGCGATGCCGAGTTCGGGATCGATCTCGACGATCGTGAACGGCGCGGCTTTCGTATCGGGTTCGGGTGCCGCTGTGGCTTCAGGATGACGCACCTTCACGCCGTCGCCGACGCGCACGCTCACGAGCCCGCTCACTTCGAGCGCGATCAGCGCCTCGCGCACCGACGTGCGCGACACGCCGAACTGTTCGGCGAGTTCGCGCTCGGGCGGCAGATAGCTGCCCGGCGGAAAATCGCCGGACGCGATCATCGCACTGAGCTTGTCGGCGATCTGCTGGTAGAGGCGGCGGTTCTGAATCGGCTGGATGGACATACGTTGATGCAGGTGATCGGTTTCGTTCCGGACGGTCTGACGAATCGAACAGACCGTTCGCGCCTATTCTATATGCCGCGCTTCGCCGCACCCGGCACCGCATAGCAACGCGCGGCGGTGCCGCCCCACAGCGCGTTGCGCTCGGCCGCCGACAGCCGCGATTCGGCCCAGCGCTCGACGATCGACGCGACTTCGTCATACGACGCGGCCAGCAGGCACACGGGCCAGTCCGACCCGAACATGAGCCGCTGCGGGCCGAACGCGTCGAGCGCCGCGTCGAGACACTGCTCGATATGCCGGACGTCCTTCCCGCGCAGGCCGCGCTTCCAGTCGGCTTCGGTCACGAGCCCCGACAATTTGCACGCGACATGCGGCAGCGCGCCCAGCTCGCGCAACGCGGCGCGCCAGCGCGCGAGCGCGGTGTCGTCGTGCTCGAAGTCGGCGAGCGCGGGCTTGCCGACGTGATCGAGCACGAGCCAGTGCGCGTCGTGCCGCGCGCAGAACGCATGCACGTCCGGCAACTGGCGCTCGAACACGAGCACGTCGTACACGTAGCCGTTCGCCTGCAGCCACGCGACGCCGCGATTGAAGCCAGGCTCCGCGACGAACGCGCCGGCATCGGCTTCGTCCTGCACCTGGTGACGGAAGCCGCGCAGCTTCGGGCTGTGCCATTCGGCGACACGCTCGGCAAGCTCCGGCGCGGCGAGATCCTCCCAGCCGACCACCGCCGCGATGCGCGCATCGTCGCGCGCGAGATCGAGCAGGAACGCCGTCTCGTCGCGCCCGGCGCGCGCCTGCACCGCGATCGACGCGCCGATCGCCTGCGCATGCATCAGCGGCCAAAGCGCATCGGGCAGGTAGTCGCGCGCGAGCACCTCCATCCCGGCGCCGATCCACGGGTAGTCGGCGGCGCGATAGCGCCAGAAGTGCTGATGGGAATCGATACGCACTGCGCCCATGATGCCCTCGTGTTCGGTCGGCGCGGCGGCGGCGGCGCGGGCCACCGCCGCTCGAAGCAACGCTCAGTCGTACAACACCGCCGCGATCTTCGGATCGTCGATATTGGTCTTGTCGTACCAATAGAAACCGGTATCGATGACCTTCGGCAGCTTCTCGCCCTTGATCGCCTTCACGGCCGCCTCGACCGTCTTGTAGCCGATTCCGATCGGGTTCTGCGTGATTGCGCCGGCCATCAGCCCGCTGCGGATCGCGTCCTTCTGCTGCTTGCCGGAATCGTACCCGACAATCACGACCTTGCGCTTCATCTCGCGCACGCCGTTGACCACGCCGATCGCCGAGCCTTCGTTGGTGCCGAACAGCCCCTTGAGCTTCGGATACGCCTGCAGGATCGACTTCGTCACCTCGGTCGACTTCAGCTGGTCGCCTTCGCCGTACTGAACGGTCACGACCTGCACCTTCGGATGCGCCGACTTCATTCGTTCGAGAAAGCCGTCGCGACGGTCGATGCCGGTGCGGCTCGTCTGGTCGTGCGCGACCACGGCCACCTCGCCTTCGTCGCCGATCAGCGCGGCAAGCTTGTCGGCCGCGAGCGACGCCGCGGCCTTGTTGTTGGTCGCGGCCGTCGTCACCGGGATGTCGCTGTCCACGCCCGAGTCGAACGCGATCACCGGGATCTTCTCGGCCTGCGCCTTCTTCAGCAGCGGCAGCGCGGCCTTGCTGTCGAGCGCAGCGAAACCGAGCGCGGCCGGCTTCTTCGCGATCGCGGCCGACAGCATGTCGATCTGCTTGTCGACCATCGCTTCGGTTTCGGGGCCTTCGAACGTCACCTTCACCTTGTAGTCCTTCGCGGCCTGCATCGCGCCCGCTTTCACGGCCTGCCAGAACTGATGCTGGAAGCCCTTCGAGATCAGCGGGATATAGGTTTCCTGCGCCTGCGCGCCGGCCGTGACGCCGACGGCGAACGTCAGCCCGACGATCGCGCTCAACACCTTGCTCCTGATCACTTCGCGTCTCCTTTTTTCGTATCGACTGGAACGACTGGGACGCCGGCCGGAACCGGCGATGAAGCACATGCCTGCTTGAACGCGTACGTCAGCGGCGCCGCCGGCGCAGGATATCGACGTAGACGGCGAGGATGATGATCACGCCCGTCACAACCGTCTGCCATTCCTGCGCGACCGACATGATGCGCAGGCCGTTCGTCAGCACGCTCATGATGAACGCGCCGATGATCGTGCCGACGATGCTGCCCGCGCCGCCCGACAGCGACGTGCCGCCGATCACGACGGCCGCGATCGCATCGAGCTCGTAGCCCTGCCCGAGCGCGGGCTGCGCGGAATTGAGCCGCGATGCGATCAGCAGCCCGGCGATCCCGCACACCGCGCCGCTGAACGTGTAGACCGCGATCTTCCACGCATCGACGTTCACGCCCGACAGCCGCAGCGCCTCCTCGTTGCTGCCGAGCGCGAACGTATAGCGGCCGAAGATCGTGCGGTTCAGCACGATCGACGCGCCGATCGCGACGAGGAACAGGATCAGCACCGCGTTCGGAATCGGCAGCGCCGGGATCAGGTTGCCGATCAGCGAATCCTGCGCGATCGACGTGAAGCCCGGCGTGTCGTTGAAGTAGATCGGCCGCGTGCCCGAGATCACGAGCGACAACCCCTTGAGCAGCATCATCATGCCGAGCGTCGCGATGAACGGCGGCACCTTCATCTTCGCGATCACGAAGCCCGACACGCAGCCCGACAGCGCGCCGAAGAACAGCGCGGCCAGGATCCCGAGCGGCAGCGGCATGCCCCAGTTCGTCAGCACGACGCCCGCCATCACCGCGCAGAACGTCATCAGCGTGCCGACCGACAGGTCGATGCCCGACGTGATGATCACGTAGGTACAGGCGACCGCCAGCACGCCGTTCACCGCGGTGGCCTGCAGGATCGCGACGAGGTTGTCGACTTCGAGGAAGTTCGGCGATGCGATGCTGAAGAACACGATCAGCAGCACGAGGCTCGCGAACGCGAGCAGCTTCTGGCGCGCGGCCGGGTTGAAGAAGCGGGCTCGGAAGCCGGGTGCGCCGGCCGGCGTGTCGCCGGAGGCGAGAGGCGGAACGGGATGCGTATCGTTGGACATGATCGTAGGGGGCTGAATCAGGACAATTCGGTCGACTCGCGCTGCGTCGCGAGCTGCATGATCTTTTCCTGCGTGGCGTCGGCCGCGCGCAATTCGCCGGTCACGCGCCCTTCGCACATCACGAGAATCCGGTGGCTCATGCGCAGTACTTCCGGCAACTCCGACGAGATCATCACGATCGCCTTGCCGTCGGCGGCAAGCGCGTCGAGCAGCTTGTAGATCTCGCTTTTCGCGCCGACGTCGATGCCACGCGTCGGCTCGTCGAAGAACAGGATGTCGCAGTCGCGCAGCAGCCACTTCGCGATCACGATCTTCTGCTGGTTGCCACCCGACAGCAGCCGCGCCGGCTGCGTCACCGACGGCGTGCGGATCGCGAGCTGCCGCACGTACGCCTGTGCGGTGTCGCGCAGCGCACGCGCATCGAGAAACACGCCGCGGCGCACGAAGCGGCGCATGCTCGACAGCGCGATGTTGTTCTGCACGTCCATCCCGACCGCAAGCCCGAAGTGCTTGCGATCCTCGGACAGGTAGCCGATGCCGTGCTTCACCGCATCGGCCGGCGTGCGGATCGTCACGGTCTTGCCGTGCACGCGGATCTCGCCCGCGTCGACCGAGTCCGCGCCGAACACCGCGCGCGCGACCTCGGTGCGGCCCGCGCCCATCAACCCGGCGAAGCCGAGAATCTCGCCGCGCCGCAGCGTGAAGCCGACATCGCGAATCGCACGGCCGCGCGACAGCCCGCGCACTTCGAGCGCGACATCGTTCGCGGACGTATCGGGCGGCGTGCGGCATTCGGTTGCGAGCTGGCGTCCGACCATCATCGCGATGATCGCGTCCATCGACGTGTCCGCCATCGGCACGGTCGCGACATACTTGCCGTCGCGCATCACGGTCACGCGATCGGCGATCTGGCGCAGCTCGTCCATCTTGTGCGAGATGTAGACGATGCCGACGCCGTGCGCGCGCAGATCGCGGATGATGCGGAACAGCTCGGCGATCTCCGCGTTGTTGAGCGCGGCGGTCGGCTCGTCCATGATCAGCACGCGCGAGTCGAACGACAGCGCCTTCGCGATCTCGACCATCTGCTGCTTCGCCACCGTCAGCCGTCCGACCGGCGTACGCGGGTCGAGATCGAGCCGCATCCGCGCGAAGATCGCGGCCGCGTCGCGGTTGAGTGCCGCTTCGTCGACGAACACGCCGAAGCGGCCGCGCGGCTCGCGGCCGATGAAGATGTTCTGCGCCACGCTCAGGTGATTCATCAGGTTCAGCTCCTGATGGATGATGCCGATCCCGAGCGCCTGCGCGGCACGCGGGTCGGCGATCTCCACCGCGCGGCCATCCATCCGGATCTCGCCGCCGTCGCGCGGGTAGACGCCCGCGAGAATCTTCATCAGCGTCGACTTGCCGGCGCCGTTCTCGCCCATCAGCGCATGCACTTCACCGGCACGCAGGTCGAAACGGCAATCGTCGAGCGCCTGCACGCCCGGGAAGCGCTTGCCGATACCGGTCAATGCGATCAACGGCGGCGCGGTGTTCGGGTTCAGGTCGGGTTGCATGGCGCACGGCCCTCAGCTGATCGCACGATCGAGGTGCGTATAGCCGCCGTCGACGAACAGCCACTGGCCCGTCGTGTGCGATGCGCGCGCCGACAGCAGGAACACGGCCGTATCGGCGATTTCGTCGGCCGTCGTGAAGCGTTTGCCGAGCGGCACCTTGCCCGCGATGCCGGCCAGCTTCGCGTCGGGGTCGTCGAAACCGGCAAGCCAGCTCCGGTAAAGCGGCGTCATCACCTCGGCCGGGATCACCGCGTTCACGCGCACGCCGTCGTCGCGCAGCGCGACGGCCCATTCGCGTGTCAATGCGAGCTGTGCGCCCTTCGATGCGCAATAACCACTGGTGTTGCCCTGCCCGGTGACGGCCGTTTTCGACGAGAGGTTGACGATCGCGCCGCGCGTCGCCTTCAGGTGCGGCACGCAGTAGTGCGCCATCACGTAGTAGTGGATCAGGTTGCGTTCGAGCGACGCGACGAACGCGTCGCGACCGGCATCGAGGCCGATGCTGTCGTTGACGCCTGCGTTGTTGACCAGGCCGTCGAGTCGGCCGAAGCGCGCGATCGTTTCCGCAACCGCGTCGCGGCATTGCGCATCGTCCTGCAATTCGACCGAGATGCACGCGGCACGCGACTGCTTGCTCACGAGTGCGCGCCAGAACGCATCGTCGGGCGCGTGGCGCGCGAACACCACCGGAATTGCGCCTTCTTCGGCAAGCCGCATCGAAATCGCGGCGCCGATGCCCGACGCGCCGCCGGTCACGATCACGATCTTGTCTTGCAGATTCAAATCCACTTCGCGTCTCCGTCGTTCATGTTGTCGGCACGCTCGACGCGTGTCAGCCGCGGAACCGGTATTGCTCCAGCGATTCGGGCTTCATCTCGATCGAGAAGCCGGGCGCCGTCGGCGGCATGTACGCCGCGCCGCGCACGACGCACGGTTCGACGAAATGCTCGTGCAGGTGATCGACGTACTCGGTCACGCGCCCTTCCTTCGTGCCGGCAATGCAGATGTAGTCGATCATCGACAGATGCTGCACGTACTCGCACAACCCGACGCCGCCCGCATGCGGGCACACGGGCAACCCGTACTTCGCGGCCATCAGCATCACCGCGAGAATCTCGTTCACGCCGCCGAGCCGGCATGCATCGATCTGCACGACGTCGATCGCACCGCGCGCGATGAACTGCTTGAACAGCACGCGGTTCTGGCACATCTCGCCGGTCGCGACCTGCACGGGCGCGATCGCCTCGCGGATCTTGCGATGCCCTTCGACGTCGTCGGGGCTCGTCGGCTCCTCGATGAACCACGGCCGCGCGAACGCCAGCTCGCGCACCCAGTCGATCGCCTCGTCGACTTCCCATACCTGGTTCGCATCGATCATCAGCTGGCGGTCCGGGCCGATCACCTCGCGCGCGATCGTCACGCGGCGGATGTCGTCTTCCAGGTTCGCGCCAACCTTCAGCTTCACGTACTCGAACCCGGCCTCGACGGCTTCGCGGCACAGCCGCCGCAGCTTGTCGTCGCTGTAGCCGAGCCAGCCGGCCGACGTCGTGTAGCACGGGTAGCCGTCGCGCTCGAGCATTGCGATCCGTTCCGCCTTGCCCGGCGCCTGCCGGCGCAGCAGGTCGAGCGCTTCGTCCGGCGTCAGGCAGTCGGTCAGGTAGCGGAAGTCGATCGCACGCACCAGTTCCTCCGGGCTCATGTCGGCGACGAGCCGCCACAGCGGCTTGCGTTCGGCTTTCGCCCACAGATCCCATACCGCATTGACGACGGCCCCCGTCGCCAGGTGAATCGCGCCCTTGTCGGGGCCGATCCAGCGCAACTGGCTGTCCGACGTGACGTGCCGCCAGAAGCGGCCCATGTCGGCGCGGATCCAGTCGAGGTCGAGGCCGACGACGAGGTGACGCATCGCGTCGATCGCCGCGCAGCAGATCTCGTTGCCGCGCCCGATGGTGAACGTGAGCCCGTGACCTTCGAGCCCGTCGCGGTCGGTCTCGAGCACGACGTAGGCGGCCGAATAATCGGGGTCCGGATTCATCGCATCTGAGCCGTCGAGCTGGCGCGAGGTCGGGAAGCGCACGTCGAGGACGCGCATCGATCGAATGATAGGCATGACGAATCGTCCGCGAAAGGAAATCAGGCCTGCACGGTGCGCTGGCGTTGCTCGCCGAGCCCGTCGATGCCGAGCGTGATCACCTGCCCGGCGCGCAGATAAACGGGCGGTTTCTGCCCGAGACCGACACCCGGCGGCGTGCCGGTCGAGATCACGTCGCCCGGCTGCAGGCTCATGAAGCGGCTCAGGTAGCTGATCAGGTGCGGCACGCGGAACACCATCGTCGCGGTCGTGCCGTTCTGGTAGCGATGGCCGTCGACGTCGAGCCACAGCCGCAGCGCATGCGGATCGGGCACTTCGTCGGCCGTCACGAGCCACGGGCCGAGCGGCCCGAACGTATCGTTGCCCTTGCCCTTGTCCCACGTACCGCCGCGTTCGAGCTGGAATTCGCGCTCCGATACGTCGTTCACGACGCAGTAGCCGGCGACGTGCGACAGCGCATCGGCTTCCGCGATATAGCGGCCGCCCTGGCCGATCACCACGCCGAGTTCGACTTCCCAGTCGGTTTTCTCCGAGCCGCGCGGAATCTCGACGTCGTCGTTCGGCCCCGAAATCGCACTCGTCCACTTGCCGAACACGACGGGCTCCTTCGGCACTTCCATCCCCGATTCGGCCGCGTGGTCGGAATAGTTGAGCCCGATGCAGATGAACTTGCCGACGCGACCGACGCACGCGCCAAGCCGCGGCGTGCCTTCGACGAGCGGCAGCGACGACGGCGGAATGTCGCGCAGCCGCGCGAGCGACGCCGGCGCCAGCACATCGCCGGCGATATCGTCGATCACGCCGGACAGGTCGCGAATGTGGCCCTGCGCATCGAGCAGGCCCGGCTTTTCATGGTGCTTGTCGCCAAATCTCAGCAGTTTCATGTCGTCTTGAGCGGAAACGGAACGTGTAGGGGAACGCGCGGTCAGTTCGACCAGCCGCCGTCGATCAGGTGAATCGCGCCGGTCGTAAACGACGCTTCGTCGGACGCGAGGTACAGCGCGAGCGCGGCCACTTCTTCCGCGCGGCCGATGCGGCCGATCGGCTGGCGCGCGACGAATGCCTGGCGCACCTCGTCGGTCGACACGTGGCGCGTGCGCGCCTGGTCCGCGATCCGCTGCTCCAGCGACGGCGATTCGATCGTGCCCGGGCAGATCGCGTTGCAGCGGATGCCCCGCTCGACGAAATCGGCGGCCACCGCCTTGGTCAGCCCGATCACGGCCGCCTTGGTCGTGCCGTAGACGAAGCGGTTGGGCACGCCCTTCACGCTCGACGCGGCCGACGCCATGTTGATGATCGACGCGCCGCCGGCCTCGAGCATCGCGGGCAAAAGCGCGCGGATCAGCCGGTACATCGACGTGACGTTCAGGTTCAGCGAGAACGCCCATGCTTCGTCGTCGCAGTCGAGGATCGAGCCGTGGTGCACGAAGCCCGCGCAGTTGAACAGCACGTCGAACGCACGCTCGCGCCCGGCGAGCGCGGCAACGTCCTGCGCATCGGTGACGTCGAGCCGCCGCGTGGTCAACCGGCCGCCCGCGCGTTCGGCATCGGCCTCCAACCGCACGAGCGCGGCTTCGTTGATGTCGGTCGCCAGCACGTCGGCGCCCTCGCTCGCGAACCGCAGCGCGGTCGCGCGGCCGATGCCCTGCCCGGCCGCCGTCACCAGCGCGCGTTTGCCCTGCAATCTCATGAGCACCTCCCGAAAAAGCCGGCCACCCGTCGGCCGATTGGCACAAAGGACTAAAGGTCCAACCAATCATAGGAAGGGATGGCGCGTTTGTCACGGAATCGGGATTCAGTATTTACCCGAGCGGCGAAATCGGGCGATTGAGCCAGGATTCGATGCTCGATGGCGCCAGGGGGGATGTCCAGCAACCCGCGCAGCCTCAGTACCGGCGGGCCTTCCGGACGGTTTAACGCACGCATCCGGGCGCGGCATCTCGTCAAACTGACAAAAAAGTCATGTTCACGTCAGGGTCTCAACGGGATGCGCGCGCCATCATGGCTACCGGACTGCGCTTCCGGTCCATCGCCACCCCGCCCGCGTCCGATCCCTGCGGGCACCTCCGTCCCCCGGCGATGGGCTCCGTGACTGGGCGAGCAGACACGGCGCGCAGGCCGATTTCCCGCCCCGGACTTCGCGTCCGGGGCGTTTTTGTCTGTGGTTTCCAAGAAAATAAGCGTGGATTGTTTCTAAATCGGCAAAAGGTAATTTGAGCCAGACAGGATGTTTTTTCCGGTCACAGACGCTTACATTTAGCGCACCACTCATGGAAACCGCTACGGATTCGCCATCGGGCAGTGACATCCACTGCCAAGGCCGAAACCGCACGAGCTTTAGGAAACGGCAAATGAAGGCCTCCAAATCCCTGCCTGCGCTCGATCCCGCCGACGTCCACGTCGAAATCCTCGAACAGTCCGATACGCTGCTCGTCGTCCGCTGGGTCGAACCTGGCCGCTGTCACTACGGTGAACAGCGCTGGCGCCGCCGCTTCGCGCAACGCACCGGCACCTGCGCGCTGTCGCGCCAGGTCATCCACCGCGGCGACGAAGTCTTCCGTCCGGCCGAACGCCCGGCGCCCGCGAACGCGGCCGCGATGATCTCCGCCGCCGAAGTACTCGCGCTGGCCGGCGGCAGGTAAATCCTGCCGGCGTAGCGTCACGGCACGCGTCGCCACACGATGCGCCGGCCGTAGAAGCGCCGGCCTAATTCCCCCGCTTGTCTGCCACGCCTGCGCGCACTATCGTTACACCATTCAATGTAATGATTACGCACCGCGGCCGCCCGGTCGCGCCGATGGAGGCAGACATGCATGCATGGAGCGCGCGCCACGTCCCGGCGCAAGGCGGCAAGGTCGCGGTCGTGACCGGCGCCAACAGCGGGCTCGGCTGGCAACTGGCGGAAACGCTGGCCGCGAAAGGCGCGACGGTCGTGATGGGCTGCCGCGATGCGGCCCGCGCCGCCCAGGCGGCCGATGCGATCCGCCAGCGCCATCCCGATGCCCGCGTCGAAGTCGACGCGCTCGACCTCGCCGATCTCGCGTCGATCGCACGCTTCGCGGCCGAGGTGGCCGAACGCCATGGCCGCGTCGATATCCTCTGCAACAACGCCGGCGTGATGTTCCTGCCGCTGCGCCATACGCACGACGGCTTCGAGATGCAGTTCGGCACCAACCACCTCGGCCATTTCGCACTGACCGGCCACCTGCTGCCCGCGCTGCGCGCCGCGCGCCGGGCGCGGGTCGTGACGATGTCGAGCGGCCTCAACCGCGGCGGCCGGATCCGCGTCGACGACCTGCGCGCCGAGCACCGCTACAACCGCTATCTCGCCTATTGCGACAGCAAGCTCGCGAATCTCGTATTCGCGATCGAACTGCAGCGCCGTTTCGAGCGCGCGGCGTTCGCCGGGATCAGCGTGGCCGCGCATCCGGGCTACGCGGCGACCAACCTGCAGTTCGCCGGCCCGGCGATGGACAGCTCGCCCGCCCGTGCCGCGCTGATGCGCGCCGCGAACCGTTATCTCGCGCAAGCGGCCGACCAGGGCGCGCTGCCCGCAATCCATGCCGCAACCTCGCCCGATCTCGCCGGCGGCGCGTATATCGGGCCGTCCGGCTGGTTCGAGTCGCGCGGGCTGCCGGCGCCCGCGAGCGTGCCGCGCGCGGCGCGCGACGTGGCCTCGGCGGCGCTGCTGTGGGAAGCATCGGAAGCCGCGACGGGCGTGCGCTTCCTCAGTTCGGGCGCGCCGGCCGGACGCTCGCCGGGCCGGCCGTTCGATACGGCGGCCGAGGCGCGCTGAACCGCCCATCGCCGTCCGCAATAGTCTTCCCACTTGTTGCGCCAACCGATAAGAAAGCTGGTTGAAAGACTGATTCGGCGCGTTACTGTTACCGCCCAGGAAACAATCTATCGTCAAAACCAGCGTTTACCCTGAACCTTCCGATGACTAAGATTTGATCAATCGCTTAAGACATGGTGTCGAGAGCGAACTCAATAAAACACCGGAGGTCATCATGAAATCGCTCGTTTCCGCAGTCGTTGCCGCTGCCGCCCTGTCCGCTTCGTTCGGCGCATTCGCCCAAAGCACCGTGACCCGCGCGCAAGTGAAGAACGAACTGGCCCAGCTCGAACAAGCCGGCTATAAGCCGGGTGTGTCGAGCCCGTACTACCCGAACGACATCCAGAGCGCCGAAGCGCGCGTTCATGGTGCCGACGCCAGCGGTTACGGCGCGCAACCGGCTCCGCTCGTCCACTCGGGCGCCCCGGCTGCCGCAGCGTCGTCGAACGCTCGCGACTCGATCTTCTTCGGCCAGTAAGCCGATGCGCCCTCGACGGGCGCCGCGCGTCGCGCGATGAAGCAGGAAAGTCCGGACGAGCCCCCTTGCGGGGCTCGTCCTTTTTTATGAAACGCATACCTCCGCCGCCCGGCAACGGGTGGCTTCGCCCGGGCGCCTGGCGGCCGGGCGCTTTTTCATCTGCGAGGTACGCGTGCGGACATGATGAAGCCGGGCGCGCCCGTCAGCGCGGCACAGCGGCCGCAGCAACCGCCGACCGCGACAACACCCGCCACCGCGACAAAAGCTCATCGCGATCGACGTAACAGCCCTGCAGATGCCGGCGGCCCGTCGACGGATCGAACTCGGTACGCGCATGCAGCACGCGCCGGTTGTCGAACGCCCACATGTCGCCCGCCCGCAGCCGGCGCTGCACGCGAAAGCGCGGCTCGCGCGCCAGCGCGAGGAACCGCCGGTACGCGCGATAGACGGCCGCGACCGAGCCGGCCGGCGCATCGAGCGGCCCGCGCAGGAAGTTCGCGACGCGCACCTCGGTGACGTTGCCGCGCGCATCGAGCCCGATCACCGGCGCCGAGCAGCGGTAGTCGCTGTTCGCACTCTTGTTCCAGAACTCGAACGGCGTCGACGCGAGTTGTTCAAAATCGGCCGGATGCTCGCGCCGCAACGCATCGGCAAGCGCGAAGCCGTCGAGAAACACGCTGTCGCCGCCGGTGGCGTCATTCGCGAGGCAATGCAGGAACTGCACGCCCGGCTGCAATTCGCGGGTCGGCAGATCGGTATGCGGCGGCAGGTTCAGCGACGTATACGCATTGCTGTCCGGGCGCGGCTTCGATTCGACGTCGAACAGCACGCCGAAATTGCTCTCCCGGATCAGGCCGACCCGGCGCGCGATCTGGTCGACACGGCCACGCTCGGCCGGCACGCCTTCGACGAGCGTCAGCCCCGTGCGTTGCAACGCGGCAAGCCACGCGAGCAATGCGCCGTCATCCTCCATCACGTCGCGCCACGCGAACACGCCGATGGCCGTCGCATCGTCGCCGGCCCACACGTGCCGACCGTGCGCGGCCTGGCGCTCCGCGCGCGACGCGTCGTCATATGCATGCGCACGCAACCAGCCCGGCGACCACGCGCTGCGATGTCCGTCGTTCCACTCGACATGCAGCGCGCCGTCGGTTTCGACGTGCACCGCGAGCGCGGCGAGATCGTCGCGCGCATCGGCGATCTCGAACACCTGTTCACGCGTGACGGCGTGCACGCACGCGGAACACGCGCAGTTGTCGCGCAGCCAGTCGAAATGAAACGGCGATCGTCGCGTGTCGCTCCATTCGACGTCCACCGCGCCGTCGCCAATCGTCGCCGCCGCAATGGCCGCGTCCGCCGAAAACGTCCGCCAGTCCTCGATACGCTGTTGCGCTGCCTGCATCGTTGCCTCCCGGAAACGCCCGCTACGCGTGTGGTGCGAGCAGAAACCCGCCGACCGTCCGGTGCAGCCGCGCCGCCTGCGGACTCGTCCCGAGCGCGCGCCAGCAGCCGTGCACCAGCCCCTCTCCCATCCAGTAGTGCGCCACACCGCCGGCCGCGCGAATCCGTTCGACGTACACGCGCGCATCGTCACGCAGCGGATCGTGTTCCGCGCCGATCGCGAGCACGGGCGGCAGGCCGTCGAAACGCGAAGCCGCGAGCGGCACCGATGCGCGCAGCAGCGGGTTGCCGTCTCCCAGCGCATCGGACAGGCCGCCGTCCCAATACAGCGCGCGATAGCGATGGACGTCGTCGAGCGTCAGCATCGGCGCATGCGCTTCCGTTTCGCGCGCGGGCGATTGCGGTTCGAACCCGAGCATCGGATAGACGAGCGCGATGCCGTCGACACCGCCTTCGCCCGCATCGCGCAACGCGGTGGCCGCGGCCGCCGCAAGCATGCCGCCCGCGCTGTCGCCCGCGAGCGTCAGCGGATGCACGCACGGCCCGAACGGCCAGCGCGCGTCGCGCGCGGCGCGCGTGACCTCCAGGCAATCTTCTAGCGCGGCCGGCGCGCGATGCTCGGGCGCGAGCCGGTAGTCGACCGCGATCACGTCGAGCCCCGTATCGGCCGCCAGTTGCGCGGTGATCAGCGCATGACTGTCGAGCGAGCCGACGACGAAGCCGCCGCCATGAAAGAACAGCACAGTGCCGCGCGGCGCGCCGTGCGCCGACGTGTAGCGCCGCAACGCGATCGCGCGGCCGTCGGGCGCCTGCCAGACGGCGTCCTGCTGCACGATGCCGGCCGGCAGCGCAGCCGGGGTCCATTCGGCCGCGAAGCGGTCGTACAGGCGGCGCTGCTCGCCGGGCGAGCGCGCGGCCGCATCGGCCGGATACCACGCGTCGACGGCTGCAACGAACGTCGCGATTTCCGGTTCGAGCATCGTGTGCGCTCCGCGATTGAAGATTCGCGCCGGCTAACGGCGCGGCGGCAGCGCGATCACGCGGCCCGCATACGCGGGCGCCGCGCCATCGCGCTGCAACGCATGCAGCTCGGCCACGCGCGCAGCCACGTCGTCGTCGAACGGCGCCGATTTCGCGCCATCGCGCGTATCGACGTGCAGCAGCATCTGCTCGCTCGCCGCGACCGCATCGTCGTGCCCGGCCGCGAACAGCTCGAGATACAGGTGCAGCCGCTTCGCGTCGTGCGCGAGCACGCGCGCGTCGACGCGCACCTGCGTGCCCTCCTTGATCTCGTGCAGGTAGTTCACGTGCGCTTCGAGCGTATAGACCGAGCGGCCCCGCTCACGGCGCGCGGCGTCATCGAGGCCGATGCGATCCAGCAGCGCATCGGTCGCGAAGCTGAAGATCAGCAGATAGAACGCATCGCGCAGGTGGCCGTTGTAGTCGACCCATTCGGGCCGCACCGCGTCGCGGTAAATCGTCAGCGGGGTATCGCCGGTCATCGTCTCTCGTCCTCAGTCTTCGAATCGCATCCCGTGCCGCGCCTTCACCGCGGCGATCGACTTCAGCACCTCGGTGATGCACTCGTCGCGATAGCGTTCGAGTTCCTTGATGCTGCGCGTGCCCTGCTGTTCGGTCGTGCCTTCGACGACGCTGTCGATCAGCGCGTCGGTCAACGTAGGCGCAACCAGCTTCGTCCACGGCAATTCGAGCGCGGGGCCGAACTGCTGCATGAAGTGTCGCATGCCCGCGTCGCCGCCCGCGAGCGTGTAGGTCAGGAACGTGCCCATGAACGACCAGCGGATGCCCGCGCCGAATCGGATCGCGTCGTCGATCTCGCCGGTCGTCGCGACGCCTTCGTTGACGAGGTGCAGCGCCTCGCGCCACAACGCTTCGAGCAGCCGGTCGGCGATGAAGCCCGGCACTTCCTTGCGCACGTGCAGCGGCCGCATGCCGAGCGCGCGATAGATCTCCATCGCGCCTTCGACCGCTTCCGGCGACGTACGCGCGCCGCCGAGCACCTCGACGAGCGGCAGCAGGTAGACGGGATTGAACGGATGGCCGACCACGCAGCGCTCCGGATGCGTCGCCCTTGCGTAGAAATCCGTCGGCAGCAGCCCCGACGTCGACGACGCGATGATCGCGTCGGGCTTCGCCGCGCGGCTGATCTGCTCGTGCAGCTCGAGCTTCAGCACCTCGCGCTCGGGCGCACTTTCCTGGATGAAATCCGCATCGGCGACGCATGCCTCGATCGTCGCCGCGAAACGCAGCCGCGCGGGATCGGCGCCCGGCGCGAGGCCGACGCGTTCGAGCGCAGGCCACGCGTTCGCGACGTTCGCGCGCAGCCGCTCTTCCGCGCCCGGCGCGGGGTCCCACACGACCACGTCGAGACCGTGCGCGAGCGCGCGGGAAATCCATCCGCTGCCGATCACGCCGGTGCCGATGGCGGCAAACGTCTTGATGTCGGTCTTCACAGCCATGTCAACGCATCCTTCAAATCAGGGGAAATCGGCGGGCGGCCGCGCCCGTGCGTGCCGCCGCGTCGTATCAATCAGTCGGGGAAAAACTCACGCGAACTCGGCGAGCGCACGGCGTTCGAGCGGACGCTCGCCGCGTGCCGGCAAGCCGAGCTTGCGGCGCCCTTCGGCCGGCGTCAGCACGCGGCCGCCGAGTCGCTCGACGATCTCTCGCGCGCGTTCGACGAGCGTGCCGTTGGTCGCATGCACGCCGCGATCGAGCCAGATGTTGTCTTCGAGGCCGACCCGCACGTGGCCGCCGAGCAGCATCGCCTGCGCGACCATCGGCATCTGCATGCGGCCGATCCCGAAGCCGGCCCAGTGCGCGCCCGGCGGCAGGTTGTCGACCATCGCCTTCATCGTGCCCGTGTCGGCCGGGGCGCCCCACGGAATGCCGAGGCACAGCTGGAACAGCGGCGGATCGTCGAGCAGCCCTTCCTTCAGCAACTGCTTCGCGAACCACAGATGGCCGGTGTCGAAGATCTCCAGCTCCGGCTTCACGCCGAGTTCCTGGATGCGCTTCGCGCCGGCGCGTAATTGCGCGGGCGTCGACACGTAGATGTAGTCGCCATCGCCGAAATTCAGCGTGCCGCAGTCGAGCGTGCAGATTTCGGGCAGCAGTTCCTCGACGTGCGCGAGACGCGTGAGGCCGCCGACCAGGTCGGTCCCCTTGCCGAAACGCATCGGGTCTTCGCCGGGGCCGATCTCGAGATCGCCGCCCATGCCGGCCGTCAGGTTGATGATCACGTCGACGTCGGCCGAGCGGATGCGGTCGACCACTTCGCGGTACAGGTTCGGGTCGCGGCTGCCGCGCCCCGTCTGAGGGTCGCGCACGTGGCAGTGCGCCACCGTCGCGCCGGCCTTCGCGGCCTCGATCGCGGCGGCCGCGATCTCCTTCGGCGTGACCGGAATCGCCGGATGCTTGCCGACCGTATCGCCCGCGCCGGTGACGGCGCAGGTGATGATGACTTCGTGGTTCATGCTGGTTGCCTCGCTTGAATCGGGTTGTGTCGCATTGCGGGTGTTTCGTCGGGGCGCACCGGTGGATGCGCGCAGGCCGTCACAGGCCGAGATATGCCTTCACGGCCGGCAGCCCGTCCTTGCCGTCGAACGTCTTGACGCCCGCGAGCCACGGATCGAGCACCTGCGGGTTCTTCTTCAGGTACGCCTTCGCGGCTTCGGCCGGCTTCGTCTTGTTCATCACCGACTGCATCAGCTGGTTCTCGAGCTGCGTCGAGAAGCGCAGGTTCGTGACGAGCTTGCCGGCATTCGGGCAGCGTGAAATGAAGTCCGGCGCCGTGAGCGTGTACACGCGCGCTTCGCCGTAGTTCGGCCCGAACGACGCGTCGCCGCCGGAGAGATAGTTCATGCTGAGCTGGATGTTCATCGGATGCGGCTCCCACCCGAGGAAGACGACCCACTTCTTCTCGCGGATCGCGCGCTCGACCGTCACCAGCATCCCGGCCTCGCTCGATTCGACGAGCTTGAAGCCGCCGAGCCCGTACTGGTTCGTGTCGATCATCTTCTGGATCGTCGCGTTCGCGCTGCTGCCCGGCTCGATCCCGTAGATCTTGCCGTCGAGTTCCGCGCGGTGCTTCGCGATGTCCTCGAAGGTCTTCAGGCCGGCCTGGTATTCGTAGCTCGGCACCGCGAGCGTCGCCTTTGCGCCCGACAGGTTCGGCGGCTCGACGACGTTGATCGACTTGCTGTCGAGGAACGGCTGGAGCTGCTTCTGCTGCACGGGCCACCAGTAGCCGAGCGATATGTCGAGCTGCTTGCTCTTCAGGCCGGCGAACGAGATCGGCACCGACGCGATCGTCGTGGTCGGCTTGTAGCCGAGCGCCTCGAACACGGTCGACGCGAGCGCCGTTGTCGACGTGATGTCGGTCCAGCCGATATCCGCGAAACGCACGGTGCGGCAGGTCGCGGCATCCGTTTCGGCAAGCGCCGCGTGTGTGAACGCGCCGGTCGCCAGCACGGCCGCGGCAAGCGCGGCGATCTTCGTCGACTTCATGGTTCGTTTCCTCCCGGTGGGACTCGCGGCAGCCGGTGCGCGGGGTGTGCCCGGCCTGCATCGTGGGAGTAAAAGTAACGAGCCATATTGGCCGCGAGAAGACCGGCGGCGACCTGTTCTTGACTGTTTGCGACTATGAGTGGAAACCACTAGGTTTCCCGAGAGACTTGGTGGGCGGGGTTTTCACGCGCATTTCCGATGGATTCGGCTTGTCCGCATGCGGCGCGATGCTGGTGGGGGAGGACTGGACAAAACCAAGGATGGCTGCCCTACAGCCTTTTCATCCCACGCAGATACAGCGCGAATCTCTCGTACCGGCTTTCCCGCCGGTTCTTTCATTTGGTGCCAGGTTGCCGATCGCGCCCCGTGCACCCGGCACTTTGTCGCTTTTACAAGACAAAGACGCGGGTGTTAGCGGCCCTCTCAGGCCGCTCAGTTTGCGAACACAGGGCGTACGCTCCAAAGTACCGCCTCGGCCGATATCGGTTTCAGCGAGAATTTAATTTTGACGACAGCGATGTTTAGTATCGATAAATCGAATATTTCGCTTCTGTCGCGCCGGAGAAACCCACCTATGTCACCAATAAAAAATAGGCAATAATTTTCATCGTTAAAATATTCTAAAAATATTTTAGCCTTATTTCGTATGAGCAATGCAGAATTCGAGCGCTGCACAATTGATTTTACGCGCCAACTGCGGAATGCATCCGTAACCTTTCGTTATTATAAATGAAATTCTTGGCGATCATCAAATCCCACATAGTGTGACGGGGATTGATGCATTCCGCCTGCGCAGGCGAATCGCGATGGAGACACGTGAAGTAATCGACCGACTAAAAAACATGAATGATTTCAGCCTGGACAGGTGGGCCGCGCTACGTGATCTAATTGAGTCGAAATGCATATTTCGCGCGCCGAAACACAAGCTTGTATCGTCGAGCGGAAAGTCCCTTAAATGGCTTATCGATTTGCGGCCAATCCTCCTTTCTACAGAAGGGCTCGATACACTTGCGGATTTATTCTGGAATCGTTATGCAGATCAATTGCCGTTTCAGGTCGGCGGCATGGAAATGGCCGCTGTCCCGCTCGTGGCTGCGATTCTTATGGCCGGCGCACGAAAAGGGCACAACCTCGGCGGCTTCATCATTCATAAAGAGCGTAAGCGTTACGGCCGGATGAACGCGATCGAAGGCGAGGTTTCGGATGCGCCCATTCTGCTCGTGGATGATATTTTCAACAGCGGCGCCAGCATTGAACAATCACGCGTTGTATTAGCGGAAATTGGTCGCCCGATCTGGAAAGCATGGAGCGTGATCGACTACCAGTCCAATACGGGTGAGGACTGGCAAAAGCGACATGGCGTTACAGTAGAATCTGCATACGTTCTCGGTGATTTCGACCTGAAACTGTCAATTCCGAAGAGCCATTCGACGCAGCTTTCGTTCCTCGTGCGCTGGCTCAGTAAAGCGGCCTCTGCGAATCACCACTATGTCGTACCGAAATCCGCACCGCGCGCGCAAGGCGGCCTGATCTATTTCGGAACCGACAGCGGCGAAATGCGTTGCATCGATGGCGCAAGCGGCGAAACGCGCTGGAATTTCAAGATCGAGGCGGCGCGCTCGAAAGGGATTTGGTCTACGCCGTACGTGACGCCCGAGCGCGTCTTCTTCGGCGGCTACGACGGTAACCTGTACGCGTTGTGTGCCCAAAGCGGCCGGGAAATCTGGCGATACGTCGAACCCGATTGGATTGGCTCTTCACCGGCCTATGCATCCGACCTGAATCTGGTCTTTATCGGCGTTGAATACGCCAGTCCGACGCGAGGCGGCGGCATAGCCGCGATCGACGCTGAAACCGGTCACAAGGTCTGGGAATGCCCGGTCCGTTGCTACGTCCATGGCTCCCCGCTCTATGCCGCTGATGGTTCGCTGGTGCTCTGCGGCACGAACGACGGCGCCCTGCTGGCGCTCGACGCACGTACCGGCGCACTTCGTTGGCAGTTTCAGACGAACGGCGCGGTCAAGCATGCGCCCGCATTCGATCCCGATCGCCGGCAAGTCGTGTTCGGATCGTTCGACGGCGGCATTCGCGGCGTGAGCCTCGATAGCGGCGAACTGAAATTCTGCATCCAGACCGGCAACGCCGTCTACACAACACCGCTGATCGACGGTGCTCGCGCCTACTGCGGCTCTACGGACAAATACCTGTACGTGATCGATTTGGCGACCGGCGAAGGAATCGCCAAGATCGGCGCACACTCGAAGATTTTTTCGTCGCCTGCCCGCATCGGCCCATGGATTTGGTTCGGAAGCACGAACGGGCGCGTACGCGCAATCGATCCTCAAACGTTTGCGCTCGCAGGCGTATTCCAGCTTCCTGATGCCGTGACAACATCCGTCGAATACGACGCGGTCAATCAGATACTCACGGTTGCGACGACGGCTAATCGCCTATACGGCGTGTCTGTGACGCCGCCAGTCATGCGCGAACCAGCACAAGACGCGCAGTCGCCGGTTGACGTGACCGCATTACAGCTTGCACGGCTTGCTGTCGATGCAATTGCGAATCGCTCCGCTCTGCCTGATCCGCGAGGATACAAATTGACCGGAACACGCCCGCAAGGTGGTGTCTTCGTGAGCCTGCGAAATCGCGCGACCTTGCAGCGCATCGGGCGCGGCGGTCAATGGACGTTCGACCCACGCGACCTATCACCGGAGTTGTCTGTCATCGTGGCGGTGACGAAGGCGTGCGCGAACCTGGCCGTCGATTCGCTGCGCGATACCGCCGTTAGCGTGAGCCTGTTCGGACCGCTTGAGCAAGTCACAGTCGACCAGTTGGATCACGAAAAATTCGGAATACTCGTGCGCGCAACGGCAGGCGGCAAGCACGGCGGCGGGCTGCCGAACTCCCCTGAATATAGCAACGAACACGGCCAATATCTGCACGCGCTGCGCAACGCCAGACTGACGCCCAGCGAAGGGCACACGCTTTACCGCCATACCGTTGAACGACAGACAGATGATATGTCGTGGCCGGCCTATGGTGTTCCGCTTCCATACGACGCGACGGCGCTAACGCGCTTCGTGTCGCGGTTGCTCGATCCACGAAAGCAGGACGAGCTGGAAGATTCGTTCTCGGGCGTGGTAGATCGACTTTCTGCTCTGGCCGTCACTCGGTACGTGGATACAGAGTTCACCACACAGCTTGTGCCGGCGCCCAAGATGGCGAATTTTCATGATCTGCAACAGTCCCTGTCTGACCAATGTACCGGTGCGTCGCGCGTGTTCCTGTCGCTGATATTCAAAGGCCGTCCTGTCGATCGCACGCGCTATCGCGGTCACTTCCGTATGGATCGGGATGCGCTGATCTGCCGAAACGGAAATCAGGTACAAGCTTTCTTGCCTGTATTGACATTGCATCAGTGGACGGACGAAGAGTCGTTCATCGCGGCGCTGCCGGATATTCCGGCCTCAACGTGGGAAGTCGCTCCTTGCCTGACCTGGGCGATAGCGGACAGTGCAAATCCCCTTCCAGTGCGCGGCGCATTCACCGAACAGACGCACACGCAACCGCCGTCGCAAGTGCTGCAACGCTCGGAATCCTGACGCACGACCTTTGTTTCGACAACCGATTGAGAATCAATGGCTGCGCGGGTGCCATTGTGGATGTACACGTCAAACCCGCTTATTTCAGGAGTGGATCACATGCAAACGATTGACGATCTGGATTTGCTGCGCTACGTGGCCGGTGGTGATGGTGATGGCGGCGGTGACGGCGATGGTGATGGTGGCGGATACGGCGATGGCGATGGCGATGGTGACGGCGACGGTGATTCCGCCGCCGATTCGGCAGTAGGCAGCGACGCGACGTCGTTGGCCGACGCAGGCTTCAATTCCGATGCCAACGATTCCATCGGGCAGGCTGAAAACAACGGCCAACTCGCGGAAGCCACGAAGGGCTTGCAGGACGAATCAATGTCTACGTGGGGCGGCGCGGCCGTTGCCGGATATGACGCCGCGCAACAGGGTCTTTCGTTGGGTCAGGCTGAAACTGCCAACCTCACCTCCTTCCAATCTTCTCCGATCGGCTTCGCCGCAGGATACGCGGTTGGCGCTGCCGCACACGGGCTCGGCATCGGTGGCGGCGGTCACAACCACTAAGCAGCGCCCTGATGTACAGGCTATGAACCCAGCCTGATCGATGAATGACGGCGCGCTACTGGTCCCGCGACTGGACGTCTGATCTTCATCGGTATGGCACCACACAGCACACCGCAATTGCGTTGCTAAAAGCAAGCAACCGTTGTTTCACTCGATCAGCATTCCATGAAAACCAAAGACGATATAACGCGTGCGTTTATTGATCTTGCCAAGCTGGGCCGGACTGATTGGCGAGCAACCGCATCGACGATCCTTCTTAGCGCGCTCGTGAGTATCATCGGCACGCTTGGGATCCTGATGTTTTCGGGCTGGACTCTGTATTTCAAGAATTTTGATGCCGCTCGCGCAGCTATCTCGCTGTACACCAATACAGCCAGCACCACGGGCATCATAGGCTTCTGGCTTGCATGCAAGATCGTCTTGCGACGCCCGTACCTCTCCCTGATTTCCGTCGACCTGCGTTTCAGACTTCGGCGTTGCCTGTTCGGCGCGGTTCTTTATCTGCCTGCCTTCGTGATATCGGCCGCAGTCATGTCCATCTATACGTCGATTCGAATTGGCACATGGACGCTTCCGTTCGGGCATCTTCAACCGCTGCAGGACATTCCAGGTTTCGGTCGGATTCTCGGGATGCTCGCCGCGTGGCTCGGCATTCTCGTTCTCGCGTTCGCCGAGGAATTGTTTTTCCGTGGGTGGTTGACGCAAACGCTCGGGCAATATGTGCGTTCCCCGCTCATTGTCGTCGCAATCGTTGCCGCCCTCTTCGCGATCTACCACACACAGTACGACTGGCCCATCAAAACGACATTGTTTTTTTGCTCGCTTGGGTTTTCTGCATTGAGCTTACGCGATCAACGACTGGAACTGTCGATCGGTGCACATACGATGATGAACATCTGCGCAATGATGCTGCCGATCCTGTTCACCCACGCGCAGCCACATGCGCAAATTTCAACGTCCGGATTCGTAAACAATCCAGGCCTGATAGCTGATGCGGTTGTCTTTGCCATTCTCAAAGGTGTCCTGCCTTTCGCTTTGATGTATTGGCTTTTGAAGAAGACGAACGGCTGGTTTGTGTCTAAAGAAGCCGCAAGCGCCGTCGGTGCTCAGCGCGTGTGATCATCCGCTGACCGCAAGATAAGCATGAGCGAGATATCGACCGCCCCCAGCGCAGAGCAGCCTGAAGAGGAACAGCCACGGCAAAGTAAGCGTGCGTTGCTGTTCCGCCCCGCTGCGCTCGAATTTCGTCAGCATCAATGGCTCGGCGAGGTCGTTCTGACAGGTTCGGCACGCAGCCTCACGACTAGCATCGTGTTCTTCGCAATCGCGACCGCCGTGGTGTTGTTCCTGATCTTCGGCGAGTACACGCGCAAGGAAGAGGTACAAGGCAGGGTCATGATCGACAACGGCGCGGCAGAAATATTCGCGCCGACGGTCGGCACGGTTATCCGCGTGCTCGTCAACGAAGGGGACGTTGTCAATGTCGGCCAACCTTTGGTCGTCGTGTCCACAGAGCGCACTATCGCGGGCGGCAACGCGCGGCAGCAGATCGGCGTTGAACTGAATGCGCGGCGCTCCAGCCTGGAAAGCGACTCGCGGCATATACAAAGCATCTTCGAACAGAACATTGCGATGCTCCGGGCGAAGGCCACCGAACTGAGCGCAGGTATTCAGCATCTGGATACGGAAATCACGACGCTTGACGCGCGATCGAAGCTTGCCGAAATCGACAGCGCGCGGTTCGCACAATTGCGGCGTGACGATGTGGTGTCCCAATCCGAATTCGAGCAGCACGAGCAAAGCATGTTGACGAGTCAAGCGCAACTCGAAGACCTGCGAAAGCAACGCACGGCCTCTCACGCGGAACTCGCACAGGTGAAGGCCGATCTTCGAAATGCACCGCTTGATGAACAAAACCAACTAGGCACGATCCACCGGCAGATGCTACAGGTGGACGGCGAAATCGCCGACAACGAATCCAACCGAGAAATCACGATACCGGCGCAAATCGCAGGCACCGTTACGGCCCTGCTCACTCGTCCCGGTCAGTCGGTCAACGGATCAACGCCTTTGATGTCGTTGCTGCCGCAAGGTGGACGCCTCGACGTGAAACTGTTTGCGCCGAGCAAGGCAGTCGGTTTCGTCAAGATCGGCGCGCCCGTCGAATTGCGATACGAAGCGTTCCCGTATCAGAAATTCGGGGCCTACGCGGGCAAGGTCACGCAGATCGCTCGCACCGCCTTGAGCCCGTCGCAATTGCAGACCGCAACCGAAACGGGTGATGCCGACAGATCCGAGAACCTGTATCAGATCACGGTTGCGCTCGATTCACAGACCATCAACGCCTACGGCGAGTCGATTCCCTTGCAGGACGGGATGCGCGTCGACGCAGACGTAGTGCTCGATACGCGCAAGCTGTACGAATGGGTACTGGAACCGCTGTACACGCTCACCCGCCGCTCGCCCTGACCGCAGTTCACGCTTCACCTAACCAAAGCAACCATGAACCGCCAACTTCAATTCGGATTTCGGCGCAGTATTGACGTGCATTTGCAAACCGAAGCAACGGAATGTGGACTAGCCTGCATCAGCATGATCGCAACGTTTCACGGCTACGACACCGATCTGCCAACGTTGCGACGGCGCTTTTCGCCATCACTCAAGGGGCTTACGCTGCTCGATCTTGTCAAGATCGGCGCATCCCTCGATCTTGCCGGGCGCGCGGTTCGGCTGGAACCGGAAGAGCTTCACCTGCTGCGCCTGCCGTGCATTCTGCATTGGGATTTTCGGCATTTTGTCGTCCTCGAACGTGTTGGCCGCGATCATGTGATGTTGGTTGACCCCGCGCTCGGCGCGCGGCGCATGTCGCTCAAGGAATTGTCGCTGCATTTCAGCGGCATGGCATTGGAACTCGTGCCGACGCCGGCCTTTCAGCCTCGCCGGGATAAGCAGGAAATCGGTCTGCGGTCCCTGATGGGGCGTGCAAGTGGTGTCGGGCGTGGGTTGCTCAGAGTCTTCTTGCTCGCCCTTGCGCTTGAAGTCTTCACCATTGTTGCGCCCTTCTATCCCGAGTGGGTCACTGACCAAGCCATTACAACTGGCGATCGACACCTGCTTCTGATTTTAGCGCTGGGTTTCGGGTTGGTGCTGGTGATCCATATCGCGACAGAGGCAATGCGATCGTGGGCTGTAACGACGTTCAGCACGGTCGTGAATGTGCAATGGTTGGCGAACGTGTTCCGCCATCTGCTGAATCTGCCGCTCGACTATTTCGGAAAACGCCACATTGGCGATATCGTTTCCCGCTTCGATAGCGTCAATACGATCCAGCAAGCGCTGACGGTCGGCTTCGTTGAATCCGTGCTCGATGGTCTCATGTCGATCGGCACCATCATTATCATGATCGTCTACAACGCCCGGCTATCGCTTATCAGCGTGGTTGCCGTCGTGCTCTACGCGATCTTGCGCGCCTGCATTTATGGTGCGCTGCGCATGTCGAATCAGAAGCAGATCGTTTTCGCTGCACGAGGCAAAAGTCTGCTCATGGAATCGGTCCGGGGCATTCAGAGCGTGCGCCTTTTCGGTAAGGCGGAGGACCGGCTGGCCCGCTGGCTGAACGTGATCGTAAGCGAGAAGAACGCCGACCTGCGAACGCGACGGCTTCAACTGATCGCGACCACAAGCAATCATTTCATCTTCGGGCTCGAGGCGATTCTAGTGACCTACTTCGGCGCGCTTGCCGTCATCGACAGGTCGCTCTCGCTCGGGATGCTGTTCGCCTTCCTGTCTTATCGTGGGCAGTTCACCGCACGCTTTACTGCGCTGATCGACAAAGTGTACGAGCTGAGAATTCTCAAACTTCACGCGGCGCGGCTGGCGGATATCGTGCTCTCGAAACGGGAGCCGGATGAAGTGATGCGAGCGCCGGACGTGGATGAATTTGTGCCGACGCTCGAAGTCAAGAAATTGTCATACAGCTATTCGAAGAACGGGCAGAGGATCATCGATAACCTGGATCTGCGTGTTGAGGCGGGCGAAGCCGTCGCAATTGTCGGGCCCTCCGGCCAAGGCAAAACGACGTTGCTGAAACTGCTCGCAGGCTTGTTGGCACCTCATTCGGGGGAAATTATCGCAGGCGGCATGCCGATTCGGCAAATGGGTCTTGCGAACTATCGCTCCCTGATCGGCGTCGTGATGCAGGAGGATCGACTATTCGCGGGATCGATTGCCGAGAACATCAGCTTCTTCGATCCAACGCCCGACTTCGCGTGGATCACGGAATGCGCGGAAACGGCTTCCGTCCATGCCGATATTCGTGCGATGCCGATGGGCTACTACACCTACATCGGCGACATGGGGTCTGCCCTGTCCGCAGGTCAGCGGCAACGCGTGATGCTCGCACGCGCCCTTTACCGCCGTCCGAAACTGCTCCTGCTCGATGAGGCGACGAGCCATCTTGACGTGAACAACGAACGCGCCGTGAACTCAGCGATGCGCAAGCTGAATATCACACGGATCATTGTCGCGCACCGTCCTGAAACCATCGCATCTGCTGATCGCGTCATCGATCTTGGGCATGTGCGGGAAACGGCATGAGAAAGAAGAATGTCGCGCTTCGAACGCTTTCATACCGTTGTGCGCTCGTTGTTGCCTGCCTCGCGGTCGCCGGGCTCGTCGTTCCGCTGACGCATGCGCAACTGGATCCATTTTCGACACGAAGAGGACTGGAAGATGTATCGCCCGATTTGAACCGGATGGCACGCACTACAGGCGCCTGTAGTGAGGCGAGCCTTCATTCGCCTGTTTCCCTGTATGACGCAGTCAGTCGCGCTCTGTGTAGCGATCCGACCGTGCGCGAAAGCTGGGCGAACATGGTCTTGAACGCGGCTCAGGTGGGTGTCGCAAAATCTGCGTGGTTGCCGACGCTAGATGCCAGTGGCACACGTTCGCGTACGGTTGAAACTGAAACCCTATCTGGTCCGACACTGCCTGATGCGATGGGCCGCGCATCGGATCGTTATGGTGAGTTACGGCTGTCGTGGGTGCTCTTCGATTTCGGAAGGCGCGACGCGAACCTGGCCTATTACAAGGGGCTTCTCGAGCTTTCCAAGGCGAGCCATACCGAAGCACTGCAATCTGTGTTCGAACAGGCTGCAGCCGCGTTCTATGCGGTCTGGACTGCACAAAGCACACTTGATGCGGCGAACAACGCCGAGGCGAATGCCGAACGAAGCTTTCAGATTGCCCGGCACAAACACCTTGCGGGCGCCGGTACATTGAACGATGAATTGCAGGCTAAGGCCGCATGGCAGGAGGCAATTTACACACGCGTAAACGCGACGGGTGCGCTCAAGGCCGCGCAAGGCACCTTGTGTCTACGCATGGGAATTCCCGTCGATACTGCCATTGAAGTTGATGTGAGCGCGGGGGCTCAACCGGACGTGAATTTTACGTCTTCGATTGCTGATCTGCTGGCGCTGGCAAAAGCAGTCAATCCGAAGTTGCGCGAGGCGCAAGCACTGATCGAAGCTGACGAAGCGAACGCGAAACTTGCGCGCAGGGAGGAGTTGCCCACGATTTCCTTGTCGGGCACGTTGAGCAACGACAAGTCATTAGGCGCATTTCCACGCGACACGCGCACGTACCGCAAATATGTAGGAATTCAGATCAGCATCCCCATCTTTTCGGGGTTTGGTCAGGAGTATCACCATCAGGCATCGCAGGCTCAGGTTGATATCGACCGCGCAAGCCTGCATAAAGCCGAGCTGGAAGTCGCGTCGGCAGTATGGCGCAGCTATCAGGACGTGATAACGAAAATGGCGAATCTACAGGTTGCCTCGTCGACACAGGAAAGCGCGCGGGAAGCGTACGACGTAGCGAGCAGACGCTACAGTGCCGGCGTCGGTCCCCTGCTCGATGTCCTGAACGCACAAACCACCCTCGCAACGGCGCAACGTCAGGTGGTGCAATCACAGGCTGATTGGCGTGTGTCGAGGCTCGTGCTGGCGTTTTCAATTGGGACGCTCGACGGTCAGCGTTGGACGCCGCACGCTGAAGCGCCGTGACGATATCTCCGCGCGAAGTGACGGTTTCGATACGCATCCGTTCGCGAGGCGCGGGGCTCACGGCCAGACGTAGACGGCCCCCCCCTCAATGCGTGCATGGCACGCCCATCGCTACGTGGTCGCGTTACTTGCACTATTCGTCCGTCGCAAAGCCTCGGCGCTAAGGGGGTTCAGGGCTCATATCCGGATCTAACCGAAAGCAACAGCCAGCGCGGCTTCGGTTCAGCGCCGCTCGCACCGCCCCGACGAACGGGTGTCACGGGCGCGTGTGAAGCTGGCCTGATCTCCAGCAGCCGAAAGCGCGTTTCGTATCGCGAAATTCGCGCCGAATTCCCGCGCCGACACCTTTTCGCCGCTTGAAAACTTGTTTTGCATTGCAAAAATCTCTGCGTAACTTGTTGAAAATAAACAAAAAATAATGTCTTATGTCTTATATAAGACATTACCAAAAGCTCGGCGGGCGGCGTTACTATTTATCCCATGCAGTTCGCTTCGACAGACGCAGCGGGCACGCTCAACCAGTTACTCAAACGCGCTTTGCTCCCAGGAGATTGACATGGCCCAGTATCAAGACGACATCAAGGCAGTTGCCGGTTTGAAAGAAAACCACGGCAGCGCGTGGAATGCGATCAACCCCGAGTACGCCGCCCGCATGCGTGCCCAGAACAAGTTCAAGACGGGCCTGGACATCGCCAAGTACACCGCGAAGATCATGCGCGCCGACATGGCCGCCTACGACGCCGACCCGACCAAGTACACGCAGTCGCTGGGTTGCTGGCACGGCTTCATCGGCCAGCAGAAGATGATCTCGATCAAGAAGCACTTCAACAGCACCGAGCGCCGCTACCTGTACCTGTCCGGCTGGATGGTTGCCGCGCTGCGCTCGGAGTTCGGCCCGCTGCCGGACCAGTCGATGCACGAAAAGACCTCGGTCAGCGCGCTGATCCGCGAGCTGTACACGTTCCTGCGCCAGGCCGACGCCCGTGAACTGGGCGGCCTGTTCCGCGAGCTGGACGCCGCCAAGGATGCTGCCGCGAAGGCCGCGATCCAGGACAAGATCGACAACCACGTCACGCACGTCGTGCCGATCATCGCCGACATCGACGCCGGTTTCGGCAACGCGGAAGCCACGTACCTGCTGGCCAAGCAATTCATCGAAGCAGGCGCATGCTGCATCCAGATCGAAAACCAGGTGTCCGACGAGAAGCAGTGCGGCCACCAGGACGGCAAGGTCACCGTGCCGCACGAGGACTTCCTCGCGAAGATCCGCGCGATCCGCTACGCATTCCTGGAACTGGGCGTGGACGACGGCATCATCGTGGCCCGTACCGACTCGCTGGGCGCCGGCCTGACCAAGCAGATCGCCGTGACCAACACGCCGGGCGACCTGGGCGACCAGTACAACTCGTTCCTCGACTGCGAAGAACTGTCGGCCGACCAACTGGGCAACGGTGACGTCGTCATCAAGCGCGACGGCAAGCTGCTGCGTCCGAAGCGCCTGCCGAGCAACCTGTTCCAGTTCCGCGCCGGCACGGGCGAAGCGCGCTGCGTGCTGGATTGCGTCACCGCGCTGCAAAACGGCGCCGACCTGCTGTGGATCGAAACCGAAAAACCGCATATCGCACAGATCGGCGGCATGGTCAGCGAGATCCGCAAGGTCATCCCGAACGCGAAGCTGGTGTACAACAACAGCCCGTCGTTCAACTGGACGCTGAACTTCCGTCAGCAGGCGTACGACGCGATGAAGGCCGAGGGCAAGGACGTGTCGGCCTACGACCGTGCGCAGCTGATGAGCGTGGAATACGACGAGACGGAACTGGCCAAGCTGGCCGACGAGAAGATCCGCACGTTCCAGGCCGATGCATCGCGTGAAGCAGGCATCTTCCATCACCTGATCACGCTGCCGACGTACCACACCGCCGCGCTGTCGACCGACAACCTGGCCAAGGAATACTTCGGCGACCAGGGCATGCTGGGCTACGTGGCCGGCGTGCAGCGCAAGGAAATCCGCCAGGGTATCGCCTGCGTGAAGCACCAGAACATGTCCGGCTCGGACATCGGTGACGATCACAAGGAATACTTCAGCGGCGAAGCAGCGCTGAAGGCGGCAGGCAAGGACAACACGATGAACCAGTTCTGATACTGGTCATCGCCGAAGCGAAACGCCAACCCGGCCGGGTTGGCGTTTTTTTTGTCCGGCGAGTCGTGCCGACGAACCGCCGTCGGCCACCGTGCGCCGGGCCGGGCGCGCCGCGAAAACACGCCGTCGACGCGCAAAACCCGCGATAATCCTCCGCTGACGCCGACCGTTCGGCGCCTGCGAGCCGGCCGCGGCGCGTGCCCGTCGGTTCGCCATCGCGTGCCAGACGCGACGACCACCGGAACCCATCCCCTGCCCCGATGCCCGAGGATTTCCACTTCCTGCTGCTGCCCGGCTTCTCCGCGCTCGGCTTCATGTCCGCGGTCGAACCGCTGCGCGTCGCGAACCGCTTTCGCGCCGAGCTCTATCGGTGGCACGTGATCAGCGCCGACGGCGCGCCCGTCGCCGCGAGCAACGGCATTCCGGTCGCCGCCGAAGCCGCGTGCGCGGAGGTCGACGACGTCGATACGGTGTTCGTCGTCGCGGGCTTCGATCCGCTCGTGTGCTACACGCGCGCGATCGGCGACTGGCTGCGCCGCCAGCACCGTCATGGTGCAACGCTCGGCGGCATCGATACGGGCAGCTTCGTGCTCGCGGAAGCCGGGCTGTTCGACGCGTCACAACCGCTCACGCTGCACTGGGAAGCGCTGGCCGCGTTCCGCGAACGCTACCCCGGCCTGAACGCGACGCAGGAGCTGTTCGAGATCGACGACCGGCGCATCACGTGCGCGGGCGGCACCGCGTCGATCGACATGATGCTCGACCTGATCGGGCGGCGGCACGGCGCCGATCTCGCAGCAGCGATCTCCGAGCAGTTCGTCGTCAGCCGGATCCGGCAGCGCTCCGACAGCCAGCGGCTCGAGATCGCCGCGCGCTACGGCGTGCACAACCGCAAGCTGATCCAGGTGATCGGCACGATGCAGCGGCACATGGAAAACCCGCTCGGCTCCGATGCGCTCGCGCAAGAGGTATCGATTACGCGCCGCCAGCTCGAACGGCTGTTCAGCGCGACGCTGAACGACACGCCGACGCATTTCTACCTGAACCTGCGCCTCGATCGCGCACGCGAACTGCTGCAGCAGACCGACATGAGCATCACATCGGTGTGCGTCGCGTGCGGGTTCGAATCGCCTTCGCATTTCTCGCGCACGTATCGCACGCGATTCGGGTTGAGCCCGCGCAACGACCGGCGCGCGACACGTTGATTGCCGCCGGTTTCAAGCACAATCCAGCGCGGTATTGCACGTTCCGGCAGCGTTTCCCGCCGCTCGCTGAACAATTCAGGCGATTGATCGACGAACCGAAGCGGTCATCGAAAATAAATTGGAATGTCGCTGAAAATATTCTGTAACATACCAAAAAAAGTTAGATAGGTAGCCTAACGACATGCATGCTTCGTCCAGACGCGCATCGCACTACGCGGGCTATCGACCGATATCGATCCGATCCGAGGGGTATGACATGACGATGCTCGATTCGCCGTCGCCGCACCTGCCTGCCGTTCGCTTCTTCGTCCGCTCCCCCCGCTCTTCGCCCGCCTGTTTCTTTTCGACCTGACATTTAGTATTCCTTAGTCAGTCGACACCCCCAACACCGCTTCGCCGCGCCGGTTCCATCGAATCGGCGCGCGGGCCGTGTCGTGCCTGCGCGCCACGAACGCGCGGGCGTGTCCAACCGTTGAGATGAGGATCACGTATGCAGACATCACGCAAAGCACTGCCGCTCGCCCTGGGTCTCGCGCTCGGTTTCGGCATCGTCGGCGGCACGGCGGCCGATACGAAAGTCTCGAATCCGCAAGCAACGAGCCTGCGCGAAAGCCTGACGCGCGGCGTCGCGCCGCCGGCCGCCAAGGCCGACACGGCCGCCGGGCAGTTCCGCCCGGACGGCGTCGCGGTCACGCTGTACAACCCCGCGTATCGCGCGAAGAAAGCCGCCACGACGCCTGCCGCCACCGCGCGCGACTTCGTCGCGTCGCAGGCCACGCAGCTCGGGCTCGACGCAACCGCGCTCGCGAGCCTCGTCGTCACGTCGGAGCGCAACGATGCCGACTTCACCGTCGTGCGCCTGCAGCAGCAGGCGGCCGGATTGCCCGTGTACGGCAGCGATATCGCGGTGACGGTCGCGAAGGATGGCCGCATCCTGTACGTCGCGAGCAACACGATCAACGGCGTGGTGGCGACGTCGCGCAAGTCGCAGGCCGTCGACCAGCAGCAGGCGCTCGACCGCGCACGCGCGTATCTCGGCGTGAGCGGCTTCACGAACCTCGATGCACAGCTCGTCGCGTTCGTCGACAAGACGGGCACGCATACCGCGTGGAAGGTGCGCGGCCGCCCGAACGACGGCCCGAAAGGCGACTGGGAACTGCTGATCGACTCGGGCAGCGGCGAAGTGCTGCGCGCCGAGGACAAGGCGTTCTACGCGACCGACGGCACGGGCTTCGTATTCCGGCCCGATCCGCTATCGCCGACCAGGAGCAGCTACGGCAGCACCGGCTACAAGGACAGCAGCGACGCCGATTCGTCGCAGCTCACCGCCGCACGCGTACGCGTGACGCTGAAGGATCTCGCGCAGTCGGGCACGCGCTACTCGCTGTCGGGCCCGTACGCGGTATGCGTCGATTTCGATGCGCCGCTCGACAAGGCATGCCCCGTGCAATCGACGCCCGCGTTCGAGTTCACGCGCGGCAACCTGTATTTCGAGGCCGTGAACGCGTACTACCACATCGACACGTTCCTGCGCTACGTGAACCAGACACTCGGCATCAAGGCGCTGCCGTACCAGTACACGGGCGGCGTGCAGTACGATCCGCACGGCGAATCGGGCGACGACAACTCGTCGTACTCGTCGAGCAGCGGCCGGCTGACCTTCGGTCAAGGCGGCGTCGACGATGCGGAGGATGCGGACGTCGTGATCCACGAGCTCGGCCACGGCATCCACGACTGGGTGACGAACGGCGGCCTGTCGCAGCAGGAAGGGTTGTCCGAAGGCACCGGCGACTATCTCGCCGCCGCTTACAGCCGCGACTTCAACCAGTGGAGCCCGTCGGATGCGCAGTACCACTGGGTCTACAACTGGGACGGCCACAACGAGTTCTGGGGCGGCCGCGTGACCAACTGGAACGTCGGGCGCACCTATGCGCAGGCGCGCGGCGCGGAGATCCATACGGCCGGCCAGTACTGGGCCTCGTGCAACCTCGTCGCGCGCGACGCGATCGGTGCGCAGGCGATGGACAAGGCGTTCCTGAAAGGGTTGTCGATGACCAACAGCTCGACCAACCAGAAGGCCGCCGCGCAGGCCGTGCTGACCGCCGCATCCGCGCTCGGCTACAGCAACGCGCAACTCACCGCGATCGGCAATGCGTACAACCAGAGTTGCACGTACGGCGTGACCGTACCGAAGAAGTCGTAATTCCGCAGCAGGCGGGGGCGCATCGCACGGCCTGCGGCACGCCCTCTTCCTCGACATCGCCATCCTCACGAGATCGAACATGCCTACTCTGAAACTGACCCGCCTGAGCGTCGCACTGGGCGGCATGCTGCTGACCGCCGCCGCGCATGCGACGCCGGTGTGGATCACACTCGGTGACGCCGCGTTCCGCCAGCTGCAACGGATCGACGCCGGCGCCGCCGCGCAATACAGCACGACGGTCGACGCCGGCAAGACGGCCGACGGCGCGGCTCGCCGCGAAACCGTTCACGTCGTCGAAATCGACGATTCGCGACTCGGCGAGCTCGCCCACGCCGTTCACCATACGCGCGGCCACGGGCCCGGCTATGTCGTGCATGCGTCGTTCGACGAAGCGCGCCAGGCACTGCAGCCGTTGCCGCCGACGCTCGCGAAACAGGCCACCGCCGCCGTGTACAAGGTATCGAACGCGCCGCAGATCGGCACGTGGATCCAGCAGCTGCAAGCCAGCAACATCGTCGGCACAATCACGTCGCTGTCCGGCTTCACGAACCGCTACTACACGACGTCGCACGGTGTCGCCGCATCGGACTGGCTCGCACTGCAGTGGAAGCAACTGGCGGGTTCGCGCGCCGACGTCACCGTCGAACAGTTCGCGCACACGGGCTTTCCGCAGAAATCCGTGATCCTGACGATCCGTGGCAGCGATCCGGCCGCGGGCACCCTCGTGCTGGGCGGCCACCTCGATTCGACGGTCGGCCGCACGACGGAGAACACGCGCTCGCCCGGCGCGGACGACGATGCGTCGGGTATCGCGAGCCTGACCGAGGCGCTGCGCGTGCTGCTGGCGAACAACTACAAGCCGAAGCGGACGATCAAGTTCGTCGGGTACGCGGCCGAGGAAGCCGGGCTGCTCGGCTCGAAGGCGATCGCGAAGCAGTTCCGCGCGCAGAATGCGAACGTGGTCGGCGTGCTGCAGCTCGACATGACGAACTACAATGGCGATCCGAAGGATATCTACCTGATCACCGACTACACGAACGCGGCGCAGAACACCTACCTGACGAATCTGGCGAAGACCTACCTGCCGGAACTCGCGATCGGCACGTCGCAGTGCGGGTATGCGTGCTCGGATCACGCGTCGTGGAATGCGCAAGGGTATCCGGCGTCGTTCCCGTTCGAGGCCGACCAGAACGACAGCCCGTATATCCATACCGTGAACGACACGCTGGAGAATTCGGATCGCCAGGCGAACCACGCGCTGAAGTTCGGCAAGCTGGCGCTCGCCTATGCGGTCGATCTCGGTGGGGATGGCGGTACGGTCGTGAAGCCCTGACGGCGCGTCGCCGCTCGTTCGTCCGTCGATCGGTACGGAAATGAAGGAAGGGCGTGCGCGTCGTTCGCACACGCTTCCTTCCCGACGATGCCGGTCTGCGCCTCGTGGAGACGCATGCAAAAACGACCGCTACGGAAGCTTCATCGCGCGTGACGTGCCGCGCGATCGACTCGATCGAACCGGGCACGCGCGCGCATCCGGATAGAATCGTCACTCGACCACTCCGCTACACGCCTGCCGCCATGACCGACACCTCCCGCTCCATCGACGACCTGTCGCCCGCTCGCGTCACGACCGCCTTCGACCTGCCCGGCCATACGACCGTCCGCTCGCTCGGCGTCGCACAGGGCATCATCGTGCGCTCGCGCTCGATCGTCGGCTCGTTCGGCGCATCGCTGCAGACGATCTTCGGCGGCAACATCACGCTGTATACGTCGCTGTGCGAGAAAGCTCGCCAGCAGGCATTCGACAAGATGCTCGACGATGCGCGCAAGCTCGGCGCGAACGCGATCGTCGCGATGCGCTACGACTCGACCGAGATCGGCGCGGGCGTGACGGAAGTCATCTGCTACGGCACGGCCGTGCGCGTGACGCAGGACGCGTGATGCGCGTCAGACGTCGCGCTCGAGCGACTTCATGTTCGTGAGCTGCGGAAACAGCCGCATCCAGGCGAGCGCAACCGCGATCGTCGCGGCGCCGCCGACGACGATCGCCGTCGGCGCGCCCCACCACGCGGCCGTCACGCCCGATTCGAATTCGCCGAGCTGATTCGACGTGCCGATGAACAGCGAATTGACCGCGCTCACGCGTCCGAGCATGTCGTCGGGCGTGCGAAGTTGCACGAGCGACAGGCGCACGACGACGCTAACCACGTCCGATGCGCCGAGCGCGGCCAGCGCGACGAGCGACAGCGCGAAGTGCCGCGACACGCCGAACACGATCGTCGCGATGCCGAACGCGATCACGCCGCCGAACATCGCGCGGCCCGGCCGCCCTTTAAGCGGAAAACGCGTGAGCCACAGCGTGCCCGCGAGCGCACCGACCGCGGGCGCCGCGCGCAGCGCGCCGAGCCCCCACGGGCCGACCTGCAGGATATCGCGCGCGTAGATCGGCAGCAGCGCGGTCGCACCGCCGAACAGCACCGCGAACAGGTCGAGCGACAGTGCGCCGAGAATCGCCGGCTCGCGCCGGATGAATGCGATCCCGGAAAACACCGAGCGCAGCGTGACCGGCTCGCGGGCGGGCGGCGCGCTGCGCAGCGGAATCGTGCCGCTCAGCATCGCCGCGATCGCGAATGCCACGACGCTCGTGCCGAACGCGGCGGGCGCACCGACGCCATAGAGCAGCCCGCCGAACGCAGGCCCGAGGATCTGCGCGGCCTGGTTGGCCGACGTCGACAGCGCGGTCGCACGCGGCAGGTCGGTGCGCGGCACCACGGCCGGCAGCAGCGACGACACCGACGGCGACTCGAACGCGCGGGCCGTGCCGACGATCGCGGCGAGCGCATACACGGCCGGCGCGGCCAGCCATCCTTGCGCAGCGCCGAGCAGGAACACGCCGGCGGCCAGCGCCTCGACGCCCTGGCAGATCGTCGCGATGCGCCGGCGATCGTAGCGGTCGGCCACCTGCCCGACGACGAGCGTCAGCGCGAACATCGGCACGAACTGCGCGAGGCCGACGAGCCCGAGCGCGAACGCGCTATGCGTGAGCGCGTAGACATACCAGCCGATGGCGACCGACAGGATCTGGAAAGCCAGGGAAGACATCACGCGCGTGCCCCAGAAGCGCTGGAACGGGACGTGACGGAACAGGTTGGCGGGTAACGGGGATAAGGGGCTGGAGTCGGGCACGGAGTCGGTCATCGAGGTCTCGGCGGGCGGCGCTGCGCGCCGGTACCGTTCGGGATACGACCGCGCACGCCGATGCGTGCGCGCGACAACGGTACGGACGCGGCCAAAGCGCGATGATATGCCAACCGCGGAGAACGGGCCGCAGGCACGGTTGCCGACGATTCCGGCGGCCGTGTTGACCACGGCCGCCGGGCGGTGGCCCGTTTACAGGATCCTCTGACGCAGGCGGCCCGCGAGCTTCATCGCGGCGCAACGCCCGTGTCGCTCGAGCCCATGACGACGCCGAACAGACGTTGGCCTTCCGGCGTGTCCTCGACCCGCCAGCCCTCGGCGCTCAACGCTTCCCGGATCCGGTCGGCTTGCGCCCAGTCCTGGTCCGCCCTCGCGCGCTCACGCTCACCGAGCCACGCACGGACGTATTCCGGAACATCGAGCGCAACCGGCCTCCATTCGCGCAAATCGAGGCCAAGCACGGTGTCGAAGCTGTCCACGGTCGCCTTCAGGGTCGCGGGCGGCAGGTTGCTCCTGACCAGATCCCACAGCACCGCGAGCGCCCTGGGCAGATTCAGGTCGTCGTTCACTTCGGCATCGAATCGCGCGACGAAATCCGCATCGACGCGCCCGCCGTCCGGCCAGCCGGCATAGAGGTGCCGCAGTCGATTCAGCGCGGTATGCGCCGCGTCGAGCGACGCCCACGTGAAATGCAGCTTGCTTCGGTAATGGGCTGTCAGGCACAGGTAGCGGTACGCGAGCGGATCGACGTTCCGGCTCTGCAAGGTCTGCAGACGGACGAAATCGCCGCTCGACTTCGACATCTTCGTATCGGCGTCGAGCGTCAGGAAGTGCCCGTGCATCCAGTAGTTCGCGAGGTGCGTGCCGTGGGCCGCCCGCGTCTGCGCAATCTCGTTGCTGTGATGCACGGCGATGTGATCCTCGCCGCCGCAATGGATATCGAACAACGTCCCCAGATACTTCGCCGACATCGCCGAGCATTCGATATGCCAGCCCGGAAAGCCGCGCCCCCACGGGCTGTCCCATTCCATTTGCCGCTTGACGCCGGCCGGGCTGAACTTCCACAACGCAAAATCCGTGATGCTCCGCTTCTCGCCGAGCGCCACGCGCTTGCCCGCCTGCAGCCCCGCGCGATCCAGCCGCGCAAGATAACCGTAGTCGTCCTGCCGGCTGGTGTCGAAGTAGAGGCCGTCGCTCGTCCGATAGACGTAGCCGGCCCGGTCGAGCGTATCGATGAACGCGATCTGTTCGGCGATGTGATCGGTGGCGCGGCACCAGATCGTCGGCTCGAGCAGGTGGAGCGCGCGCCAGTCCCGGACGAAAGCCTCGGTGTAGCGCCGGGCGATGGCCCACGCCGATTCGCCGGTCCGACGGCTCCCCTTCTCCATCTTGTCTTCGCCTTCGTCCGCATCCGAAGTCAGGTGGCCGACGTCGGTGATGTTGACGACGTGCCGGACCGCATATCCGTTGCGCTCCAGGACGCGGCGCAGGAGGTCCTCGAACACGTAGGTTCTCAGGTTGCCGATGTGGGCATCGTCGTAGACCGTGGGGCCGCAGCAATACATGCCGACCTGCCCGGCCCGGATTGGCGTGAAGGGGCGCACGGTGCGCGACCAGGTGTCATACAGCGCAAGCGGCATCGAGTTTCTCCGTCCCGAAAGTGTCGGCCCAAAAACAAAAAGGCCGCCTGTTTTGCATCACAGGCGGCCGGAAGGCGATTGCTTGAACGTTCAGCGAGTTCGCTGGACGCAATGTCCCCCTGGCATGTTCTGACAACATGCACGGATCACCGAGGAGGGGGAAATGGCGCGATCAAGCATGCGGACGATGCTAGCGCCTATGGACGGCAATGGTCAATACCATCGGACAGCCGCTCCCGATGACGACCCCGCGGCAGTCGCCACGCGGCCGGCACCGACCCATGCGGATCCGATGCACGGTTTCACCCGTCAAAAAAAAGCGCGAACCTCGGTTCGCGCCAAAGAGAGACCTCTCGCTGAAGACGTCGCCGTCCCACACCACCCCGCTCAGAACGAATGCCGCATCCCGATCCGCACATCGGCCTGCGTCTGCGTCGTCGACGGCGTGAAGCTGTAGCCGACCACCGCATCGACGCCTTGCGACGCGCGCAGGTAGTCGCCGGAGATGTACACATCCGTGCGCTTCGACAGCAGGTAATGCAGGCCCGCCGTGCCCTGGTTCCAGTGATGGCCTTCGAAGCGCGTGTGCTGGTAGCCCGCGATCAGGCTCAGTGCCGGCGTGAACTGGTACAAGCCGCCGCCTTCATAGACCTGCATGTGCGACGACTGGCCGAAGCCCTTGATCGTCGTGTACGAGAAGTTGGCGTCGAGCGTCAGCTTGCCGATCGTGTAGCTCGAGCCGATGCCGAACGTGCCCTGGCTGTCGACATCCATCGGCGTGTTCGCGAACAGGTCGGTGCGTGCGCCGGTCGCCGGATCGACGGTGACGGTCTGCTGGCCGAGGAACGTGTGCGTGCCGATCATCGCGTACGGGTCGAACGCATAGATGCCGTTCGGGTTGTTCAGGCGCGTGTACGCGGCGCCGATCGAGAAGTCGCCCTTCGTGAAGCTCGCGCCCGCGCTCCATGCGCTGTTGCGATGGAAGTTGCCCGCGACGTTGCCGAACGAGTACATCGCGCCGAACTTGAAGCCGCTGAGATCGTTCGACAGGAACTTCACCGAGTTCGGCAGGCGGTCGCCGTTGAAGCGGTCGAAGTCGCCCTGGTGGGTCGCATAGCCGCTGCCCCACGCGGAGATGTTGTAGATCGACACGAGTTCGTTCGTGATGTCGAGCTGGTTGCCGAACGACAGCGTGCCCCAGTCGTTCTGCAGGCCGACATACGCCTGCCGGCCGAACTCCGCGCCGCCGAAGCCGAGCTGCCCGTTGCCGAGATGGAAGCCGCTCTCGAGGGTGAACACGGCCTTCAGGCCGCCGCCGAGATCTTCCGTGCCCTTGAGGCCGAAACGGTTCCCGTACGCGACGCCGTCGTCGAACTTGACCACGTGCGAGCCGCCCGTGTTGTTCACGTACGTGATGCCCGCGTCGAGAATCCCGTACAGCGTCACACTGCTCTGCGCATGCCCGACGGCGGGTACACAGGCCGCGCATGCAAGCGCGGCGGCTACGGCAACTTTCGTATGCTTCATTATCGACCACCCTCCCTGAACCGTTCGATGGAACGAACCTCGTTCCGGCGCGCGCCGCGATGCGCCGGTGGATTCGAATTCGGTACGCCTGATGGCTTCGGAATTTCGTTTTCCGCAATAACGCAGCCATTGGCGAAAAATACAAACCCATATTTCGCGTCACCCGTCTGAAGGCGACACCAAATGGTCACGATGCGACCGGTCGGGAAAACACGTAGACGGCGGCGCGGTAAAAGCCGGCCGCCCGGATGAAGGGAATCAGTGACCGTCGAGGGCCGCGCGCACGGCCGGCAGGCCCGGTGCGCCGGCCGCCGTCGTCACGCCGTCCAGCCAGCCGGCAACCAGCGCCGGGTCGGCCTTCAGCGCATGCTGCGCCGCGAGCGCGGGCGACGTCTTGTGGTCGAGCATGTCGGCGATCATCCGGTTCTCGACGTCGACGGAGAACGTCATCTGCCGGAACAGCCGCGCGAGGTTCCCGCACTGGCCGGCGAATCCGGCGCGCGTGACGGTGTTGACCGTCGCGCCGCCGTAGTTCGGGCCGAAATACGCATCACCGCCCGACAGGTAGGTCAGGTGGAACTTCGTGTTCATCAGATGCGGCTCCCACGCCAGAAACACGATCCAGCGCTTGTCGCGCACCGCGCGCTCGACCTGCGTGAGCATGCCCGTCTCGCTCGACTCGACCAGCGACCAGTTCGCCGGGCCGAGCGCGTGGTCGGACAGCAGCCGCTTGATGTTCTGGTTCGCGGGCGCGCCGGGCTCGATCCCGTAGATCTTGCCGCCGAAGCGGTCCGCGTAGCGCCCGAGATCGGCGAACGTATGCACGCCGACGGCCGCCACGTAATCGGGCACCGCGAGCGTGAACTTCGCACCGCTCAGGTTCGCGTGCAGCACATCGATCGATTTCTCGTCGACGAACGGCTTCACGAGCGGCGCCTGAGCGGGCATCCAGTTGCCGAGGAACACGTCGACCTGCCCTTTCTTGAGCCCCTGGTACGTGATCGGCACCGACAGGTTCGCCACGTCCTGCCGGTAGCCGAGCGCCTTCAGCACGACGCCCGCCATCGCGTTCGTCGCATCGATGTCGGTCCAGCCGGGCGCCGCCATCTTCACGTCGCTGCACGTCTGCGGGTCGGCCGCGTGCGCGGCCTGCGTCGTCATCAGGCACGCGGCCGCGGCAAACGCCGCGCCGATCCGGATTGCTGCATTGCATTGCCGTTCCATCGTCCGCTTCCTCCGTCTTTCGTCAGTGATCGCGATGCGGGACGCTCAGCGCCCGACGCGCGGAAAACGCGCCATCGCCTCGAGCGTGTCGAGTTCGATGTGATTGCGCATGTAGCGCTGGCTCGCGTCGGAAAACGGCTGCCAGTCCCACGCCTGGATACGGCCCTGTGTCGTCGCCGCGTAATGGAAGCGCCGGCGCCGCTGGCTCGCGCGCACCTGCCGGTCCAGTTCGGGCAGGTTCCAGCGCTGCGCGGCTTGCGCGCGAAACGCGGCGAGCACGTCGGCCGCTTCCGGCGTGCCGGCGAGGTTCGTCAGCTCGCGCGGGTCGTCGCGGAGGTGGTAGAGCTGGTCGGGATCGGCCGGGCAATGCACGTACTTCCAGTCGCCGCTGCGGATCATCACGACCGGCGCAACCGCGCCTTCCGCGAGATATTCGCCGAGCGCGACATCATGCGCCGGCGCGCCGTGCAGGTGCGGCACGAGGCTCGCGCCATCGACCGGGTCGGGCCAGCCGCCGGCCGGCGCGGCGCCGGCCAGGTCGACGAGCGTCGGCAGCAGGTCGACGTGCGACACGGGCCCGCGCACGCGCGCGGCGCCGAAGCGGCCCGGCGCATGGACGATCAGCGGCACGCGGCAGCCGCCTTCGAAGAACGTCATCTTGTACCAGAGCCCGCGTTCGCCAAGCATGTCGCCGTGGTCGGACGTGACGATCACGATCGTATCGTCGGCGAACCCGCACTGTTCGAGCGCGGCCAGCACGCTGCCGAACTGCGCATCGACGTAGGACGTCGCACCGTAGTAGGCGCGGCGCGCGGCGCGGATCTGCGCGTCGGTCGGCGGCGTACGGTCGTTCTCGCAGACGAAGCGCAGCCGCTGCGAATGCGGGTCGCTGTCGGCTGCATCGAGCCGCACGGCCGGCATGTCGATCTCGTCGTCGCTGTATTGATCCCAGTATTCCCGGGTGATCGCATACGGGTCATGCGGATGGGTCAGCGACACGACCATGCAGAACGGCCGCGCATCGTGCCCGGCCGCCCGCTCGCGCGCGACGTCGTACAGCTTCTGCTTCGCCGCGAACGTGACTTCGTCATCGAAATCGAGCTGGTTCGTACGCACGCACGGGCCGGCCTCCAGCACCGAACTCATGTTGTGATACCAGCTCGGCCGCTCGGCCGGCCTGTCCCAGTCGGGCACCCAGCCGAAATCGGCCGGATAGATGTCGGTCGTGAGCCGCTCCTCGAAGCCGTGCAGCTGGTCGGGCCCGCAGAAATGCATCTTGCCGGACAGCATCGTCCGGTAGCCGCCCGCGCGCAGGTAGTGCGCGAACGTCAGCGTTTGCGCCGGCAATTCGGCGGCGTTATCGTAGGCGCCGATCCCCGACGGCAGCTTGCCCGTCAGCAGCGAGAAACGCGACGGCGCGCACAGCGGGCTTGCGCAGTATGCGGCATCGAATACGACGCCTTGCGCGGCGAGACGATCCAGCGTCGGCGTGCGCGCGACGCGATTGCCGTAGGCCGGCAGCGCGAACGGCGTGAGCTGGTCGGCCATCAGGATCAGGATGTTGGGTGTCGGGTTCGTCATCGGCAGTCGTGGGGAAAACGGTGTTCGAATGGAACGGCGCGCCGCTCGGGCAGCGACGCGTCCGGCATGACGGAAGCGGCTCGACGAAAGTGCCGCGCGGGCGGGCCGCGCTGGCTAGAATCGCGGAATGCGTTGCGTGCCGCCCGTGCAGCGGGCTGCAAAGCGGGCCGTGAAGGGGGCCGTAAAGCACGCATGCCGCACCGTCCGAAGCACTATCGCCCGCCCGAATTCGCGCGGGTAGGCGTCCGGCCCTTATGGGGCCATTAGAGAGACTTATGTCGAAATCCGAACCGTTACCGTCGATGCAGGCGCTGCGCGCGTTCGAATCGGCTGCCCGGCTCGCGAGCTTCACGGCGGCCGCGCGCGAGCTCGGCTCCACCCAGCCGGCCGTGAGCCAGCAGGTGTTCCAGCTCGAAGCCGAACTGGGCGTGCCGCTGTTCGAACGCAGCCCGCGCGGCGTCACGCTGACGGCCGACGGCCAGTGCCTGTACGAAGCCGTGCGGCTGAGCCTCGACACGCTGCGCGCCGACCACCTCGACTGGGTCGCCGCGCTGCCCGAACGCATGACGCTCGGCGACGACGTGCTGATGGTGCACGGCACGCCCGACAGCGACCTCGTCTATTTCCTCGAAACGGTCACCCCCGATGGTTGCCGTGCGGCCACGCCCGATGAAATCGCGCAGCGCGCGGGCGACGAACCGGCGTCGCTGATCCTGTGCGGCCACACGCACATTCCGCGGACGGCGAAGCTCGACGACGGCCGGCTGATCGTCAACCCGGGCAGCGTCGGGCTGCAGGCCTACACCGACGACCTGCCGTATCCGCACCGCATCGAGACCGGCTCGCCGCATGCGCGCTACGCGATGGTGTCGCGCACGGCCGCCGGCTGGAACGTCGAGTTCCATGCGGTCGAATACGACTGGCACACGGCCGCGGCCACCGCGGCATCGCGCGGGCGCGACGACTGGACCGTCGCGCTGCGCACCGGCCGATGCTGATGCGCGCGGCTCCCCCTCCCGCTTCACTTCACTCACCGGAAAACCGCACCGCCATGCCTGCTCCATCGCAACTGCTCTTCCTGCCCGGTGCATCGGGCAGCACCGCCTTCTGGCAACCGCTCGCCGGCCTGCTGACGCATCCGGCCGAGCGCCGGATCGTCGGCTATCCGGGTTTCGGCGACACGCCGCGCGATCCGGCCGTCGACGATTTCGACAGCCTCGTGCGTCATGTTCTGGAAACGATCGACCGGCCGACCGCCGTGATTGCCCAATCGATGGGTGGCGTGATCGCGATGCGCGCGGCGCTCGACAAGCCCGAACTGATCACGCACCTCGTGCTGACGGTCACGTCCGGTGGACTCGACATGGCCGGGCTCGGCGCGCAGGACTGGCGCGCCGGTTTCGCGCAAGCCAACCCGCAGCATCCCGACTGGTTCCTGACGCTCCATGCCGACCTGTCGCGGGACATCGGTCGCATCGCGCAGTCGACGCTGCTGCTGTGGGGCGACGACGATCCGATCAGCCCCGTCGCGGCCGGCCGGCGCCTGCTCGAACGGTTGCCCGATGCGCAGCTGCATGTCGTGCCCGGCGGCCGGCACGATCTCGCGGCGGTGCATGCGTCCACGCTCGCTCCGCTCGTCGATGCGCATCTGCAGCGCGTGTGACGCCGCGCGCTGCTGCTTCAACGCCAGCTTCGGATTCGGATCAGGCTTCGAGTTCGGCACAAACCCGAAACCGCGCCGCTCACGCGCCGCCTCCCGTCACCCCGCATTCCTCAGCGTGAGCCGCGCCTCGAGCCCGCCGCCGTCCGTCCGGTTGTTCAGCGTGAGCGTGCCGCCCATCGCGAGCGCGAGTTGCCGCGCGATCGCGAGGCCGAGCCCCGTGCCGCCCGTCTCGCGGTTGCGCGACGTCTCCACGCGCCGGAACGGCTCGAACACCGCGTCGAGCTGATCGTCCGGAATGCCGGGCCCGCGGTCGAGCACGGCGATCACCGCGCCGCCGTCCGGCCCGGCCTGCACGTCGATCTCGGCCGCGCCCGCGAATTTCAGCGCGTTGTCGACGAGGTTGCCGACGATACGGCGCAGCGCCTTCGGCCGCGTGACGAGCGCGAGCGGCGCGCGGCTGTGCAGCGCGACGTCCTGCCCCGCATCCGTGTAGTCGCACACGATGCTGTCGAGCAGCGCGTCGAGATCGATGCGGCGCGCGGCCTCCTCGGTGCCGTGCAGCGTCCGCGCATACGCGACGCCCTCCTTCACCAGATGCTCCATCTCGAGCAGGTCCTGGCGCAGTTTCGCGCCCTGCGTGTCGTCGTCCATCATGTCGACGCGCAAGCGCATCCGCGTGATCGGCGTCTGCAGGTCGTGCGAGATCGACGCGAGGATCTGCATGCGCTCGGCCATGTACTGCGCGATGCGATCCTGCATCGCGTTGAACGCCCGGGCGGCGCGCGCGACTTCCGACGGCCCGCCCTCGTTCAGCCGCTCGCCCTTCAGGTCGGGGCCCAGTGCGTCGGCGGCCTGCGCGAGCTGCTTGAGCGGCCGCGTCGCGAGCCGCACCGCGAGCCAGCAGCACGCGGCCAGCACCGCGAGCTGCAGCACGAGCACGACCGGCAGCCAGCCCGACAGCGGCACCGTCGACATCGGACGAATGTCGATCGTCAGCGGCGACCCGTCGGTCAGCCGCAGATGCACCTGCAGGTGTTCGCGGTCGCCGGGGATCGCGTTCGCGGTCAGCGGGTAGTCGCCGCCGATGCCATCGGAAATCGACCGCTCGACGCGCGCCGACAGCCGCGCCTCCGGCGGCGTGCCCGTATCGCCGGGCCCGAGGATGAACGCATAGCTGCGCCGCGCGAGGCGCGGCAGCCACGCGGCGCGCTCGGCCGGCGGCAGGTGGTCGAGCAGCGCGACCGAGCTCGCGACCTCGCGCTCGATGTAGCCCATCATCAGGTTGGTGGTCGCCTGGTCGCGCTCGGTCACCGTGAGCCAGAACGACAGCGTCTGCGCGAGCGCGAGGCCCACGCACAGGATCAGCGCGAGCCGCGCGAACAGCGAGCGCGGCCAGTGCCATGGCATGCGCGCGCTCATGGCGTACCGTCGACGGCAGTCACGGCCGACGAGAACACATAGCCCTCGTTGCGCAGCGTCTTGATGTAGCGCGGTTCGCGCGCACCGTCGCGCAGGCGCTGGCGCAGCCGGCTCACGAGCAGGTCGATCGACCGGTCGAACGGGTCGGACTGCCGCCCCTGCGTGAGATTGAGCAACTGGTCGCGCGTCAGCACGCGCTGCGGGTTGTCGAGGAACACGCGCAACAGCCGGTATTCGGCGCCGCTCAGCGCGACCAGCGTGCCTTCCGCATCGAGCAGGTGGCGCCCGGTCGTGTCGAGCCGCCATTCGCCGAACGCGAGCATCTCCGCGGTTTCCGTCACCTGCATGCCGGGCGGCAGCATGCGCGCGCGCCGCAGCACCGAGCGGATCCGCGCGAGCAACTCGCGCACCGCGAACGGCTTGGCCAGGTAGTCGTCGGCGCCCATCTCGAGGCCGATGATGCGGTCGGTTTCCTCGCCGCGTGCGGTCAGCATCAGCACCGGCACCGTGCGGAACTTGCCCGCGCGCAGGTCGCGGCACAGTGCGAGGCCGTCCTCGCCGGGCAGCATCAGGTCGAGCACGATCAGGTCGGGGGCACCGTCGTCCAGAACGCTGCGCATCTCGCGGCCGTTCGCGGCCAGCGATACGCGCATGCCGTTCTTCTCCAGATAATCCGCGAGCAGTTCGCGGATCGCGCGATCGTCGTCGACGATCAGCACGTGGTCGATCTTGTCCATGAGTCGTTGTCGGTGTCGGTGTCGAGGAATTCGGGCTGGCGATGTCCACTTTTATACCGCACGGCGGGCATGCGTTTGTATCCCAATGTATCGCGCCGCCGCGACGACACACAACATTGCACACGCGTGGCTCGCCGGACACATCGCAGATACGTCGGCGCCGCCTAATAGGGCCTGTCGAAACCCGTCCGGCCACCGCCCCCGAGCGGCGGCCTCCCGCTCAGGAGAACGCCATGCTGCCCCGACTCAAGATTGCCACCCTCGTCATCGCCCTTGCCGCCTCGGCCGGGCTCGCCGCCTTCGCGGGCACCCGCGACAACGCCGACATGCCGGCCGCGCAGGCCGGTACGGCGGCCCCCGATTTCACCGGCATCGACCGCTGGCACAACAGCCCGCCGCTGACGCTCGGCCAGCTGCGCGGCAAGGTCGTGCTCGTCGATTTCTGGACGTACTCGTGCATCAACTGCATTCATACGATTCCGTACGTGAAGGAGTGGGACCGGAAGTATCGCGACCAGGGGCTCGTCGTGGTCGGCGTGCATACGCCCGAGTTTCCGTTCGAGCGCGACGCGGGCAACGTCGCCGATGCGATCAAGCGCTTCGGCATCCGGTATCCGGTCGCGCAGGACAACCGCTACGACACGTGGCGCGCGTACGGCAACCAGTACTGGCCCGCGCTGTACCTGATCGACGCGAACGGGAAGGTGATCTATACGCGCGATGGCGAAGGCGGCTACGACAAGACCGAGGCCGCGATTCGCGGCGCACTGGCGCAGGCCGGTGACGGCGCGAAGGGCACGACGCGCACGCAATGACGGGCCGGCGCGCGGGCCTGGCACTCGCCCGCGCGTGCCGACCTGTCGCGAGCGTTTACCCAAGCTTCGCGTCGGCCGCCTCGATCATCGCTTCGCCGATCGCGAGGTTGCCGTTCGCGACCAGCGCGTCGCCCGCGCCCCGAATATCGGCCTCCGCCTTGTTCTGCCCGAGCTTGCGCTTGCCGACGAGCCGCGTGATCTCGATCTGCAGTCCGACGATCGACTGCAGCATCGCGTCGAGATAATCCTTCGGCGCGTCGCCCATCTTCCACGGCGCCGGCTGCGACGCCTCGTGCGTGCGCGTCAGCCGGGCAACCACGCCGCGCACGAACTTCTCGTCGTCGCGCACCGTGATGCGGCCGTGCGCATGCACGACCACGTAGTTCCACGTCGGCACCTGCCGGTGCGCCACATGCTTGCTCGGATACCAGGTCGGCGAGATGTATGCGTCACCCGCGCGGAAGATTACGAGCACCTCGTCGCCGTTCGCGACGTCCTGCCAGACCGGATTCGCGCGCGCGACGTGCGCATGCAGCTCGTCGGGCCCGCCGTCGCCCGGCAGCAGCTCGAACGGGATGTGGTTCGCGTCGAGCCCGCTCTTGCCGTGCGTGATCAGGCTGCCGAACGGATGCTGCACGATCAGCTCTCGCAGCGCGTCGGGATTGGTTTCGGCGAAATCGGCGGGGACGTACATGTCGGCTCCACGGTCATGCGAGGGTTGGAATGGCTCAGGCGCTGGCCCGTCATGCGGCGATTGTGGCTCCAAACTGGTTTATGCTGTAGAGCCGGATTGAAACAATTTCAGCAGACCAGAATCATGGCAAGAACGGCCCGGAACGTCGACATCCCGTCGCTCGGCGCGCTCGATCGTGCGGCCGGCGACCTGAGCCGCCAGCTCGCGCAGGCGCTGCGCGAAGCGGTGCGGCGCGGCGACGTCCGGCCCGGCGACACGCTGCCGTCCACACGGCTGCTCGCCGCGTCGCTGCAGGTGGCGCGCGGCACCGTCGTCGATGCGTATGCGCAGCTCATCGCCGAAGGCTTTCTCGAATCGCGCGGCGGCGCGGGCACGCGGGTCGCGCACGCGCTAGCGGAGCCGCCCGTCAACGCCCCCGAACCGCCCGCCCGGCGCCGCTCCCCGGCGCGCGCCGGCCTGCCCGAGCCTGCCGCCACGTTCGCGCGGATCGCCGGCGAATTCCGTCCGCTGCCGGCCATGCCGTTCGCGATCTCGGTGCCGGTCGGGCTCACCGCACCCGACGACATCTGGCGCCGGCTCGGCAACCGGCTGCGCGCGCGCGGCGCCGGCGCGCCATCCGGCTATGCCGATCCGCAAGGCGCGCTGCCGCTGCGCGAAGCGATCGCCGACTACGTGCGCCGCTCGCGCTCGGTGCGCTGCGATGCCGGCCAGGTCGTGATCACGAGCGGCACGCAGCAGGGGCTGCATCTCGCGAGCCAGGTGCTGCTCGGCGCGGGCAGTCAGGCGTGGGTCGAGAATCCGGCCTATCGCGGCATCACCGCGCTGCTCGACAGCACCGGGCGGCGCGACGCGATGGTGCGGGTGCCGGTCGACGCCGACGGTATCGACGTCGAGGCCGGTATCCGTCTCGCGCCACATGCGCGGGTCGCATTCGTCACGCCGTCGCATCAGTATCCGCTCGGCATGCCGCTCAGCATGGCGCGGCGCAATGCGCTGCTCGCGTGGGCGCGCGCACGGCACGCATGGGTGGTCGAGGACGATTACGACAGCGAGCTGCGCTACGAAGGCCATCCATTCCCGTCACTGCAGGGGCTCGACCCCGATCGCGTGATCTACCTCGGCACGTTCAGCAAGATCCTGTTTCCGTCGCTTCGGCTCGGCTACGTGATCGCGCCCGACGATCTCGTGCCCGCGTTCTGCGGCGCCCGCGTGCTGATGGATCGCCACGCGCCGACCGCCGACCAGCACGTGCTGGCCGCGTTCATCGCGGAAGGCCATCTCGACCGCCACATCCGCCGCGTGCGCAGCGTGTATGCGGAACAGCGCGCGCTGCTGATCGACACGCTCGAGGCGCGGCTGCCGCGCGAACGCGCGTGGGTGCAGCCGGGCGACCAGGGGATGCACGTCGTGCTGTGGCTCGCGGAAGGGATCGACGATCTCGACGTGGTCGAACGCGCCGCGCAAGCCGGCGTCGCGGTGCGCGCGGTATCGCCGATGTTCGCACCGGGCACGGCCCGCCCGGGGCTCGTGCTGGGCTTCGGCGGGTTCGGCCGCGCGCAGATGGAGGCGGCCGCGCAGCGGCTCGCGGATGTGGTTTCGTCAGCGGAATCGCGACCGCGCGTGCCGTAAAAGGTTGTCGGCAGGCAACAAACGTAATCGTCCGTAAATCCTGCAAGCAAACGGCCGTTTTGGCCGGCGTCGCACGGGTGCCGTTTGCTAGGATCGCGCCTCTTCCCTCCGTGCTCCTGCCGACTTGAATCGCTTCGTGCCGCTTCTTCGAGACGCGTGGCGCCGTTGCCGCGCCCGCGTCGCACCGTTCGCCGCGGCCTGCCGCGCGCGCATCCGCGCGCTGGGCGCCGGCGCGCTGCATGGCCTGCGTCATCCGACGCGCCGCGGCGTCGCGCTGACGCTCGCCGCGATCCCGGTGCTGGGCCTGCTGGTGCTGCTCGCATTCGTCCCGTTCACGCCGAGCATCGGCGACATCCGCAAGGCGCGCATCGACCGGCCCGCGCGCGTGCTGTCCGCCGACGGCCAGCTGATCGCCGAGTTCCGGCCCGTCAACCGCGAATGGGTACCGCTCAAGCAGATCTCGCCGCATATGGTCGACGCGCTGATCGCGACCGAGGACCACCGCTTCTACGCACATCACGGCATCGACGTGCGCCGCACGATCGCGGCCGGGCTGCATACGTTCTCCGGCGACCGCCAGGGCGGCTCGACGATCACGCAGCAGCTCGCGCGCAACCTGTATCCGGATGAAGTCGGCCGCGCGCCGACGCTCACGCGCAAGGTGAAGGAGCTGATCACCGCGTTCAAGATCGAGTCGGTGTACAGCAAGGACGAGATTCTCGAAACCTACCTGAACACCGTGCCGTTCCTGTACAACGCGTACGGCGTCGAAATGGCGGCGCGCACCTATTTCGGCAAGTCGGCCGACCAGCTCGACCTCGTCGAAAGCGCGACGCTCGTCGGGATGCTGAAGGGCAACAGCTACTACAACCCGGTGCTGAATCCGGAACGCGCGGTACAGCGGCGCAACATCGTGCTCGACCGGATGGCGCAGATGCGCATGCTGACGCCGCAGCAGCTCGCAAAACTACAGCGCCAGCCGCTGCGCGTCGACTTCGAGCCGCAGTCGGGGCAACCCGGCCTCGCCCCGCACTTCGCGGTGCAGTTGCGCAAATGGCTGATCGCGTGGGCCGATCGCAACAACTATGATCTGTACTCCGACGGACTCGTCGTACGCACGACGCTCGACGCGCGACTGCAGGACATGGCGACGCAGGCGCTGACGCGGCAGACCGAACGGCTGCAGGCGATCGCCGACAGCGCGTGGCGCGGCCCGTCAGGCTGCGGGCTGCGCAACGACCTGTTCCGCGGATTCATCCGCCAGACACCCGACTATCGGCAGGCACGCGACACGGGGCTGACCGACGTCGCGGCGCTGAAGCAGCTCGGCGCCAATCGGGAATTCATGCGCACGCTGTGCGAGCGCAAGACGCAGGTGCAGGCCGGCTTCGTCGCGATCGATCCGCGCAACGGCGCGATCCGCGCGTGGGTCGGCAGTCCCGATTTCGGCGGCGAGCCGTTCGATCACGTCTCGCAGGCGCGGCGCCAGCCCGGCTCGACGTTCAAGCCGTTCGTCTATGGCGCCGCGTTCGCGGACGGCATGCGGCCGGACGATACGTTCGTTGACCGCCCCGTCGCGATTCCGATCGACGGTAGTGCGGTCTGGCGCCCGACCGATGCCGAGCCGCCCACCGACGAGCCGATGACGCTGCGCGATGCGCTCGCGCTGTCGCGCAACCGCATCACCGCGCAGGTGATGCAGCACGAAGGCGCCGCGAAGGTGGCGCAGCTCGCGCGCGCAATGGGCGTGCGCGAGAGCCCGCTCGACGCGGTACCGTCGCTCGCACTCGGCACGAGCCCCGTCACGCTGAAGGAGATGGTGTCCGCGTACGGCACGATCGCGAACCGCGGCGTGTACGTCGCGCCGCAGATGATCACGCGCATCGACGATCGCGACGGCAAGGTGCTCGCCGCCTTCGGCAGCGCGCCGCCCGAACGTGCATTGCCGGAGCCTGCGGCACGGACGCTGGTCGACGTGATGCGCGACGTCGTCGATCGCGGCACCGGCGCCGACATTCGTTCGCGCTACGGAATCCGAGTCGACGTCGCCGGCAAGACGGGCACGACGCAGGACAACGCGGACGGCTGGTTCATCCTGATGCATCCGCAGCTCGTGGCCGGCGCATGGGTCGGCTTCGACGACGGCAGCGTGACGCTGCGCAGCGACTACTGGGGCGCAGGCGCGCACAGCGCACTGCCGATCGTCGGCACGTTCTACGATGCGGCGCTGCGCGCGAGGGCGATCGATCCGCACGCGCAGTTCTCGCCTGACTTCCGGCCGCGCAGCGCGCCGGCGCCGCGGCGACGCACGCCGCACCCGGGCCTGTTCGACTGGCTGAGGTTGTTCCGCTGACCAGGATGCCGGCGGGCCATGCCGGCATGCACGACAGCAGTCCGGCCTATCGACGCGTCGTCGTCGCGTGCCCGTCCGCGTACAGCCATACCGGCGTGCCGTCGTCGCGCAAGGCGGCGACCGGTTCGCCCAGGCTCCAGTTCTGCGCGACCGCGACACGGCGGACGAACCACGGCATCAGCATCGCGTGTCCGACGCCTGCGTTGCGATCGTCGTCGAACAGCGCATCGTCACCGATCCGCGTATAACGCGCCGGATGCAGCACGGTACCGTCCGAGCGAAGCACCGTCGCCCGCACGTCGTGGCCGCTCTCGTCCTCCACACAGGCCAGCCAGCCGTGATCGGCGCCCCAGAACAGGCCGGCCACGTCGTCGTAGCGCCCCTGCGCGACCGTTGCGCCCGTCTCGAGATCGCAGACCGCGAGTTGCACCGGCTCGCCCGGCAGGACGCCGATCGCGTAACGCGTGAACAGCTCGCCCGGCACGGCTTCGTCATCGGGCAACCACGGCAGCGCCCCCATGTTGACGAAGTCGAACGGTGTCAGCACGCGGCCCTGCCCGTCGACAATCGCGCACCGCCCGTCGTCGCGCCGAACGATGTGGCGGATCGCGCCGAGCTCGGTCAGCATGTCCGTCCGTTCGTCGTCGGTCAGCCTGGCGACTTCCGCGTAATGCGGTTCGACGACGACCCGGCCCTTCGCATCGACGAGGCCGACGTGACCGTTGCGCTGCGCGACGAAGGCGCCGCATTCGGACGACCATTCGAGCGCGTCCCACTCGGGTTGCGCGCGCCATTGTCCGTCGCGCCCGATCAGCCCCCACCGCTCGCCTTCGGATACCGCCGCGACGGTGCCGCTCTCGAATTCATGCGCATCGTCGAAACGCGGCGGAATCACCCACGCACCGTGCGTGTCGACGAAGCCCCAGCGGCCGTCCAGGCTCGCGGATGCGAGCCCGCCGGTGAAATCGCCGAAATCGTCGAGTGACGGCTCGAGCGCCCACGTGCCGTCCGTGCGCACGAGTCCGAGCCGCTCGCCGACGCGCACGCATGCGACGTCGCCGCTGAAATCCCACACGGCGTCGAACGACGGTTCGCGCACGATTCGCATCTCATCGCCATCGCTATCGCCATCGGCGAACAGCAGGCCGACCTTCCCGTCGCGCGCGGCCCACAGCAACCGGCCGTCGCGCGCGCCGCTCGTCCACAGGCTCGCCCACTCGGGCGGCACGATCACGTGCCACGCGTCGTCGGTTTCACGCCGCACGCCCCACAGGCCGTTGCGTGCGCGAAAGCTGAACGTGCCGTAGCCGAGCCAGTTGCCGTGCACCTCGCCGGCATCGAACATCTCGGCAAACATCACGCCGCGCGGCGGCTCCTGGCGGACGAAATAGTGATGCGACATGCAGCCGAACCCGAAGCCCCACGCCCAGTCGCGCCAGTCGGGTGGCGTATCGATCTCGAGCGCATCGCGCACGCCGTGCACGTCGCGAAAGTCCATGCAGTTCGCGACCTGCCACCACAGGCGCGTGCAGGTATCGCGCTCCCGGTCGATGTAGTCGCTCGGATCGCCGCCGTCGAGCCACGACAACTCGTCGAGATTCGCGGAAAACCGCGGTGCGCCGTGTGCATCGCCGAGCGCGTCGATCGATTCGCCGAGATGACGCACGAGCGCATCGAACTGACGCGCGAGCGCCGGATCGTCACCGGGCAGCGGATACGCGACGACGAACGACGCGAGCCGGCTGAGTCGCGCATGCGCCGCACGCGCGTCGCTGGCGAGATTCGGCGTGCCGGCATCGCCGAACACGCGCTGATCGGTAATCGCGTCGCCCGCGCCGCCGTCGGCGAGCAGCACGCGCCACAGCAGCGGAAAGTGATTGTTGGATTCCGCGAGCGCGATCGTTCGCGCGTCGTCGCCGTCACCGGCCTGGAGATACAGCCATGATCGATTGCCCATCGGAAGGGTCGCCCTCGTCTTTGTTGTTGCTGTTGTCGTGCCGGCGCTCATTATAGGAGCGCGTGATGACGAAGGCAGTGGCCAGTACCACGCTCCGCGCCGGATGAGTCCACCCGGGCGAAGCGGAGCCGAGCGCGCGGAACGACGCGACGCGCGCCGGCATGATCGGCGGTCAGTCCGCCGTGTCGCCGCCCTTCGGCACCTTCGACCACGCCTTGCGCCCCGGCAACGGCGACCACGCCGGCCGCGTCTTGCGTGCGCTGTCGGTCACGACCAGGTAGCGGCCCGCGATCGGCGTGATGTCGCGGTCGCGACGCAACACCCACAGCGACTTGCCGGCCTCGACGCGCGCCTGGTAATCGTCGTCGAGCAGGCCGTGCCGGTCGAAGAACGTGTTCAGCGACGCGGGAATCCGCACGCACCCTTTCGAGTGCCGTATGCCCAGCAGCGATTCGAGGCGATCGGGATCGGTCGCATGCATCTGGAAGCGCATCGGCGACACGCCGCCCTTGCCCCAGCCGCGCTCGCCGTCCACCCAGCCGAAGTCGTAGATGCGCATGTCGCGGCGGCCGTAGCCGCGAATGCCGTTCTCGTTGGTCGTGCCTTCCGCGCGGAAATCCATGTTGTCCGGCGAATGATGGAACACGCCGAGCGGTGTCAGGAAATGGTCGTACTGGCCCGGCAGCCCGGTGCCGACCGGCGATGCGCCGATCATCATCCACGCGTTGGCCGGCGTCGCGCGGAAGTAGATGAACAGCGCCTGCACGTTCGGTGAGCGGTCGACCATAGCGATGTATTCGCCCGCCAGGTTGCCGAGGTCAGCTTCGGCGAGCGCCTTCTGGAGCCGCTCGCCGTACGCGCGCTGCTCGCTTGCAGGCACGTTCAGGCGCCGCGTGACTTCCTGTGTGAAGCGCTTGCGCATGTCGATCGCGCGTGCCGTCGCATTTTTTGCCTCTTCGGCCGACAAGGGGGGATGCTGGCGCGGCGGTGTCGGCGCGGGTGCCTCGGCCTCGCTGGCGGGCGTGGCGGACGCGGCCGATGCAGGTGCGGCGGCGGATGCGGCAGAAACTGCAGAGGGCGCCGATGCGCCCGATGCACTCGATGCGACAGGCGCGGGCTGGGCCGCCGACGCACCCGACGATGCACGCGCTGACGAAGCAGCATGCGTGCGAGACGCCGCCGATGCGGGCGACTCGACTGATGAGGATGACGTAGCAGTGGGCAACGGTGCGTCGGACGCCGCAAAGGCAGGCCGCGCGACAAGCACGGAGATCGGCAGTGCCGCAGCGAGCCAGAAACACGCAGCGGCGACACGAGCAAGACAACGCGGCTTCTTGAATCGCCGCGCTTGGCTGAAAAGCATCATACGTTCGAAGCCATCGGCCGATCCGGCCGCCGCATGTTGCTGTTGCGAGCGGCGCAGCCTCCGCGCGAGCCATCGACACGTCCGGCGCACCGTATGCGCCCGGCGCCGACGCCTCTTCGCGGTGGAGCGGTTGTTGATGCAACGCGACCGGCCCGATGGTGGCTATTGAGTCGTCAGGCTCTTCATTTTACGCGTCCGCGCAAGAATCGGCAGGGAGGAAAGGCGCGGTTTTGCGCTTCGTCACGCTTTGTTGCAACTCGTTGCCGCTCGCCGTTTCATTGCATGCCAGGCTTGTGCGTTGAGCGCTCGAGATCGATACAGGGAGCCGAGTGTTTCGCCAAGGCACGACTGCATCTTCAAATCGATTCGGATGCCGGATCATTTCCAAAACGCGGTACACGCCGTACGCGCGATGCAATCACCATCGCATCGCACGCATGCCGCACGAACCATGCGACATGCGTGCGCGACCACCGATCACTTCGAGATGGTTTCGAGCGCAATGCCCTTCGTGCGCGGCCCCATGAGCCCGATCGCAGCCATCACGATCACCATCGCGCCCGCGATGAACGCGAACACGCCGAAGGTGCCGAAGCCCTTCAGCACGGCCGCGATCACGAACGACGAGAAGATCGCCGAGAAGCGGCTCCACGAATAGACGAAGCCGACTGCCCGTGCGCGGATCGACGTCGGGAACAGTTCGGCCTGATACGCGTGGAAGCTGTACGACATGATGTTGCTGGCGAGCGTGAGTCCGATGCCGAGCACGATCAGGAACGCGCCCACCGTCGTCTGGCTGAACAGCAGCCCGCAGACGACGATCGCCGCCGCCATCGCGACGATCACCGACTTGCGCTCGAAGCGGTCGGCGATTACGAGGCCGATCAGCGGGCCGATCGGCGCGGCGAGTGCGATCACGCTCGAATACATCAGGCTCGACGTGATCGTGATGCCCTGCTTGATCAGCAGCGTCGGCACCCAGTTCGCGAAGCCGTAGAAGCCGACCGTCTGGAACACGTTGAAGATCGTCATCATGATCGTGCGGCTGCGATACGGCTGCACCCACATGTCGCGGAAGCGGCCGCGCGGCGGCACGGGCTCGGCGGGCGCGGGCGGTGGCAGCGGCCGGCCGTATTCGGCTTCGACCTTCGCCTCGAGCGTGCGCATGATGCGGTCGGCTTCGTCGACCCGGCCCTGCTGCGCGAGCCAGCGCGGGCTTTCCGGCAGTTCGCGGCGGATCCACCACACGAACAATGCACCGTGCGCGCCGATCAGCACGACCCAGCGCCAGCCATCGAGGCCGAACGGGGCATGCGGCACGAGCAGGTATGCGAGGAACGCGACCACCGGCACCGCGACGAACCCGACCGCCTGCTCGCACGCGAATGCACGGCCGCGGATCTGCTTCGGTACGAGTTCGGAGATGTACGTGCCGATCGTCACCATCTCGACGCCGAGGCCGAGGCCGACGACGAAGCGCCAGAAGTTCAGCCCGGCGGCGGTGTCCTGGAACGCCATCACGACGTTGGCCGCCGTGTACCACAGCAGCGACCACGTGAAGATCGCGCGGCGGCCGAAGCGATCGGCGAGGAAACCGCACGCGATCGTGCCGATGAAGAGCCCGGAGAACAGCGCGGCGATGAAGCTCGCGACGCCCGTGGTGCCGAACAGTCCGTGCGTCGTCGCGGAGAGGATTCCGCTTTTCACGAGGCCGGGGGCGACGTAGCCGCTATAGAGCAGGTCGTAGAGTTCGAAGAAGAATCCGAGGCTCAGCAGGACGACGAGTTTCCAGACGGTGCGGGTGGGCGGCAGGCGGTCGAGCCGGGCCGAGATGGAGCCGGGGTCGATCGCCGCGGGGCGGGCTGCGCCCGCTGCGACGAGCGGGTCGGGCTGGGTGGATGCCATGGTGGCAAGTCTCCGGATTCTTGATTGTCTTGGCGCTACCAGAGAGGCGTTGGCGAGCGGCTTCGCGCATTTTAGCGAGGCGAGCGGTGGAGCACATCAGTCATCTGACGCGCGGCCCAGCGTCGCCACGCACCGGAGCCGCCTTGATCAAGCCGGTTCCACCGTCATTGGTGAGCGCAGCATGGCGTCATATTGGTTTCACCGTCGGCCAATCTACGCTCTCCACACCCGGAAATTCGACTCCCTTGATGCCACGCCTGACGGCCTCGTCGCGAAAATCCTCGGAGCAGGTCAGCGAGTTGCTGCTCCAGGCATGGCCGGTCAGTTTGGCATCAACCGGCAGGTGGGATACCCGTAGTGAATCTGACTCCTTTCTTCGTCGCACGCAGTACAGCATCAGCCAGTTGATCCCCGACGATAATGTATGTTGGGGAGTCGTATTGCCGACCAATGCCATTGGCTGGAAACTCGGGGCGCAAGACCATCTTTTTGAAGCCGACCTTGGCGTCAGGAAATCCCGACACTTTCACCACCATCGGCTCGGAGGCGTCGTGATCAACCACGTCAACCTTCCTCGTCGGGTTGAGAAGGAAGTACGAGCCATCAATCGCCTCTCCGCTCGCTCTAATATCTGCCGGGATGAACTGAACATCGTCGTCATTCACCAGTTCTTCAATCGCAACACGCACCGCTTCGCTTACGAGCGGAACCAAGATGTCTGACCAGATGACGCCATAGTCTCGAATCTTTGACAGATCGATCCACTCGACGGGGTTTGACGCGTATTGATAAACGTTGATGCCGCCGTCGAGTCCAATCGGATCCTTCGAAACAAATCGCCCTACGCTAGGATCATAGTCTCGATTCCGGTTATACCTCAGCCCCGTCTCAGCATCTTCCTGCTGCCCCTGAAACCGAATCGGGTTCCGCGGCGCGATACCCGCCCGCAGCGACACCCGCGCGATCACCTCCCGCGCTTCGCCCCAGGCCCGATACGACGCCTCCCACACTACCTCGCCGACCTCGTCCGTCATCAGCAACGGCGTGCCGATCTGGTCACAGTGGTAGTAGAACAAATGCGCGTCCGACTGCATTTCCGGCACACGTTGCAGCGGATCCTGCTCCGGCACATATGGCTCGCCATCGCTCCACATCGGTGTCTGGATCCCCACAACCGGCTGAGCCGTCACATATTGGGCAAGCGGAACGAACGATTCCGGCTCGTACACATACTGCGTGGCGCCGCCGTCGCTGCTTTCATAAGCGAGCTGATCGCCATCCCAGCCGAACACCGTCCGCACACCATCGACGTCCTTGCCGATCCGGCGCCCGAACGGATCGTAGAAATACCGAGCCTCATGCCGCCGCTCAGACTCCTCGACGCGCGCAATTCTCAATCGGTTGAATCCATCCCACTCGTACTGCTGCCTACCCGACGGCGAACGCTTCCCGATCAAATTCCCGCGTGAATCGTATTCAAAGTGCGTGCCCGCGTATTCCTTCAACAGATTGCCGAGCACCTTCGGCACTTCCGGCGGCAACGTGCTGTCCACGCTGTCCGGCACCACAGGACTCGCCTTCGCCAGCCCCGTCGTACGCTTCAGTTCGTTGATCTTGGCGACCACCACCGGTGCCAACGTACGCAACGACACCGCAATCGAGCGAATCGGCGCGACGTACTCCTCGGGAACGAGCCCGGCCGCCGTGATGCCGACGGAGTTGGCGTTGCGCTTGCCCTTCGCCACCAGGGACTCGGACAGGTAACCCCACGCCCCCTTTACCTGGTCCGTGCTGAGCCATCCGCTCTGCTTCATCAACTGCCGGTATTCGGCGGCTTCCTGTTCGTTCTTCGTCGGATCGAACAGTTTGCCCGCCACCACCGCGTCGATGCCGTCGGCCAGACCCGTGAAGATCTCCTGCGCTTTCGCCGCGCAGTGATCGATCAGCTCGTTGACCACGGCCTGCAGCTTCGTCAGGAAGTCCTCGACCTCGGTCGAAAACGACGCCTGCACGTGCGTGACGACGATCGACACGACCGCGGCCCCGATGTCGCGCTTGTGAATCAGAGGCTGATTGCGGATCAGCGCCAGCAGCGGCCGAGCCGTGAGGCGCATCGGCGCCAGTACCGGCGGAAACGGAATCACGCCGATAGGTTGATCGCCAGTCCGAGATAGTCGAGCAGCTCACCGCCACGCTTGCGGATGATCGAGACGATGTCGGTGAGCGCGTCGGCCAGCGCCATGAGGTTGTTGAGGACCGGAATCATGCTGGCCACCGTCGCCAGCCGGTCGACGTTCACATAGCCGTTCGTCACGCTGATCAGCCACGCGTTGAAGCCTTCGCCGGACGCCACGACGTCATCCGGATGCACATCGGTCAGCCACGGGGTGGCCTGCTCATATTCCGCGCCCGGCGGAGTTACTGATCTGCCATGCTCTCAGGATTCTTTTCGTTGTTCGTTTTTCAGCTCGCGGAAGCCGTCCCCGATTCATATATTGGACGTCATGCCAGCGAACCGCGGCATCGTACCGACGAATGGACGACTGGACGACTGGAAAATGAAAGGTCTCAGCGATCGACCCCGCACCCGAAACGGGCTATCTCGCCCTATTTTTTGGCGCGACTTGCCCCGAATGGTATGTAAATTCGGTAACCATCTATCTGGCCGATCAGCGTCGCCGAGCACCACGAACCGCGACCTTTCCTGCGGGGCGCGATCCACGCAAGCCCGGTCAACCGGGCACAAGCCGCCGGATCGTGGCCCGTCGCCGCCATGTGGCGCCACGATTCCGCCCCCGCAGATTCGAACATCGCTCGTCGCCACACCCCGGTAACATGCTACCGGGCCAACCACCGGCTTCCGGGCGCCTTTCGGCGACCGGTATCGTCGGCAAATCGTAAGCATTCCATGTTCATACAACGACTACCCAACTACGCTCGCCGGATCGCACTGATCGCGCTGCTGCAGTTCGCCGCGATCGCGACCGCGTCGGCGTTTCCGGCGGCCGCATCGGCGCCGAGCGCGAGCGGCGTCGGCGCGCCCGTCCCGGCCATCTCGCTGAACGACGCCGTCGCGCAGCTCAAGCAGATGCAGGCGGAACTGGACCGCATCAAGCAGCAGACCTCGACCGCGTCCAACAGCAAGGAACTGGACGCGCTCAGCGACTCGACGCAGGAACTGAGCACCGACGTCGACAAACTGCAGAGCGATCTCGTCCCGCAGCGCGCGCAAATCCAGGCGCAACTCGACGTCCTGGGTCCGGCGCCTGCCGAGGGCGCCGCGCCGGAAGCGCCGGCCGTCGCGAAGCAGAGGGCCACGCTGAATACGCGCAAGGCTCAGATCGATGCGGCGCTGAAACAGGTTGCCGACCAGAAGACCAGCCTCACGAACCTGAACGAGCAGTTCGCGAAGCTGCATCGCGGCCTGCTGAAGAACCAGCTCGCGTTCCGTTCGGGCGGCATTTTCAGCGCGCAGTTCTGGCTGCCGCTGTTCCATCTTTCGCCGGACGACGCCCAGCGGCTCGGCGATTTCAACGAAGAAATGCTCGACATGCTGCGCTCGTCGTGGGTGCCGGGACAAAAGGCGATCACCGTGCTGCTGCTGGTTGCCGCGTTCGCGGCATGGATGGGCGGCCGCCGGCTCATCGAGCGCGGGCTCGCGTGGTTCTGCGTGAACCGCCTGCCGGCCACCCGTTTGCGCCGCAGCGCGCTGGCGTTGTCGACCGCGTTGTCGACGCTGCTGGCAACTGCCATCGCCGTCCAGATCTTTTACCTCGCCGTCGCACGCCATTACGACCTCACGCCGGCGCTGAGCGACCTGTGGGACCAGTTCGCGAAGCTCGCCGCAACCTGCGCACTGATCGCCGGGCTCGGCCGTGCGCTGCTCTGCACGAAGCATCCGTCGTGGCGCCTGCCCGCGCTCGCCGATCCCGTCGCGCGCGCGATGAAGCCGTTCCCCAGCATCCTGGCCGCGTTGCTGCTGATGTCCGGCACGCTCGAATCGATCAACCGGATCGTCGACACGAGCCTCTCGGTCACGCTGTTCGGCCGCGGGATCGTGTCGCTCGTCGTCGCGGTGACGGTCGGCGCGTCGCTGCTGCGCTCGAACCGCGCGCGTAGTCGGCTCGCGGCGGCCGGCGAGGCGCCCGAGCAGCGCTCGACGCTCGCCGGGCTGATCCACGCCGGCGTCACGCTGGCGATCGTCGCGACGCTGATCGCACTCCTGATCGGCTACATCACGGTCGCGCGCTTCATCACGTACGAGCTCGTGTGGTTCGAGATCGTGCTGTGCGCCACCTACATCCTGATCCAGCTGACGCGCGACGCGAGCGAAAGCCTGTTCTCGCCGAGCCTGTCGACGGGCCAGCAGATCAAGCATCTGTTCGCACTCGAAGACCGGCACCTCGACCAGGCCCGCACGGTCCTGTCCGGTTTCGGCACGAGCCTGCTGATGCTGATCGCGGCCATCGCGCTGTTGACGGGCGGTTTCGGCACGACCCCGGGCGACTTGCTCGACAGCGCGATCGCGATGATCGGCAGCCAGCGGTTGCAGAGCCTGAACATCATGCCCGACCGGATCATGAACGCGGGAATCGGGTTCGCGATCGGCTTCTACCTGCTGCGCTCGCTGCGCCGCTGGCTCGACAGCGAGTTCATGCCCGCGCTCGGCATGGATACGGGGATGCGCGTGTCGCTGATCACGCTGTTCACCAACGTCGGCTACGTGCTGCTCGTGCTGATGACGCTCGGGCTGCTCGGCGTCCGGTGGAACAACCTCGCGTGGATCGTCAGTGCGTTGTCGGTGGGTATCGGTTTCGGCCTGCAGGAGATCGTGAAGAATTTCGTGTCGGGGCTGATCCTGCTGACCGAGCGCCCGGTGAAGGTCGGCGACATGATCAGCATCGCAGGCGTCGAGGGCGACATCCGCCGCATCAACGTGCGCGCGACCGAGATCCAGCTCAGCGACCGCTCGACCGTGATCGTGCCGAACTCGCAACTGATCTCGCAGAACCTGCGCAACGTGACGATGGGCAACAGCACGCAGGGCGTCGCGACGCTGGTGCTGACGTTCCCGCTGAACACCGATCCCGAGCAGGTGCGCGACCTGCTGCTCGACGCGTATCGCTCGCATGAGGCGATTCTCGAGAAGCCGGCGCCGTCGGTCACGTTCAGCCAGCTCACGCCGGACGGGATCACGCTGAGCGTGACGGGTTACGTGTCGAGCCCGCGGATCGCCGGTTCGACGAAGAGCGATCTGCTGTTCGAAATCCTGAAGCAGTTGCGCGCGGCGGGGATCACGCTGTCGAGCCCGCAGATGCTGGTGGTGCAGAACATGCCGGCTGCGGGAGACGCATGACGCGGCTCGCACGCCCGCCGTCGCGCAGATGAACGAAGGGCCGGCACCGCGACGCGGCAGCCGGCCCTTTCTTCTCACACGCAGCGCCCTCCCGGGCGCTCCGCATCAAACGTCGAACTTCACCCCCTGCGCCAGCGGCAGCTGACGGCTGTAATTGATCGTGTTCGTCGCGCGACGCATGTAAGCCTTCCACGCATCCGAACCCGACTCGCGCCCGCCGCCCGTTTCCTTCTCGCCGCCGAACGCACCGCCGATCTCCGCGCCGCTCGTGCCGATGTTCACGTTGACGATCCCGCAGTCGCTGCCTGCTGCCGACATGAACTGCTCGGCCTCGCGCATGTCGTTCGTGAAGATCGCCGACGACAGCCCTTGCGGCACCGCGTTGTGCAGTTCGATCGCGTCTTCGAAGTTGTCGTAGACCATCACGTACAGGATCGGTGCGAACGTCTCGCGCTCGACCACCGCCGATTGCTTCGGCATCCGCACGATGGCCGGGCGCACGTAGTACGCATCCGCGTGACCGACGTCGACGCGCTCGCCGCCCTTCACTTCGCCGCCCTGCTCGCGTGCATCGGCCAGCGCCTTCTGCATCGCGTCGAACGACGCGCGATCGACCAGCGGGCCGACCAGCGTGCCCTCTTCAAGCGGGTTGCCGACCTTCACCGACGCATAGGCCTTCTCGATGCGCGGCAGCAGCTGTTCGACCAGGCTGCGATGCACGAACAGGCGGCGCAGCGTCGTGCAGCGCTGGCCAGCCGTGCCGACCGCCGCGAACGTGACCGCGCGCACGACGAGATCCAGATCGGCGCTCGGCGCGACGATCATCCCGTTGTTGCCGCCGAGTTCGAGGATGCCGCGCGCGAGACGCTGGCTCAGCACCTTCGCGACTTCCTGGCCCATCCGCACGCTGCCCGTCGCGCTGACCACCGGCACCTTCTTCGATGCCGTCAGCACCTCGCCGACATCGCGCATGCCGAGCACCAGTTGGCTCAGCTCCGCCGGCGCGACGCCCGGGTGGGTCTTCTCGAATTCGCGGATCGCCTTCTGGAGCAGCACGTGGCACGCGATCGCGGTGAGCGGCGTCTTCTCGGACGGCTTCCACACGACCGAATCGCCACACACGAATGCGAGCGCCGCGTTCCATGCCCACACGGCGACCGGGAAGTTGAACGCCGAGATCACGCCGCACACGCCGATCGGGTGCCACGTTTCCATCATCCGGTGGCCCGGGCGCTCGGAGGCGATCGTGAGGCCGTAAAGCTGGCGCGACAGACCGACCGCGAAATCGCAGATGTCGATCATTTCCTGCACTTCGCCGAGGCCTTCCGACGTGATCTTGCCGGCCTCGAGCGTGACGAGGCGGCCGAGCTCGGCCTTATGCTCACGCAGCACGTTGCCGAACACGCGCACGAGTTCGCCGCGCACCGGCGCCGGCACCGTGCGCCACTTGAGGAATGCGTCGTGCGCGGCGTCGATCTTGCGCTCGGCGTCGGCGGGCGTGTCGACGGCCAGCGTCGCGAGCGTCGCGCCGTCGAGCGGCGAACGCGCGGTCAGCGCGTTGCCTTTCCACTGGGCGAGATCGATATCGAGCGCGGCAAGAATGTCGTTGAATTGCATCACTTCCTCTTCAGGGACAGATTGATCGGTGCGGCGGCAGCGCCGCCCGCGTGATTCGATTGGAGCGCGTTCGCGCGCCCGGTGCAAGCGGATGCGCCGCGCGGCAGGCCCGGTGCGCCGCACGGCGCATCGCGCTGCGCCCCCGCCGGAAGCCCGCCGGACGGCGCGCTCCCGCCTCGCGGCGGCACGATCCATGAAACACATTGTCGGTGGCCACAAGTCGGGCCGCTATTGATATTAACTCACGACTTCATTCCGAAAACGCAACACCTTGGCGAGCCGGACCGATGCATTCTCGTGCCGATACGGGACTTTTCCAACGCCCGCAGCCGGGCAATCGGACGTATCCCGACGTGATGCAAGTTGATGACAAAGCCGCATCACCCTGTTCGGAAATATCGTTTGCCGGCCCATGCATCGGGCACACACAATCGTTGCGACGTCGAGGTGCAACGCACCCGGCGCGCCGCCGGCCGCCGTGACGGCTGCCAGACGACAGACGAAGGCGACATGCATCGCGGCGCGGTTCATCCGGCCCGTTTCAGCACCGCATTACCGCTGCCCGGCCGGCAGCCGGCAACGCGTCGCGCTTCGTCACCGAAAAACAATTCCGGAGACAGCGCCCAGCGCCCGCCATGCATTCAGATGCCCGCCCCGATTCGCCCCGTCCGTCCGGCTCGCCGCCCGCGAAGCCGTCCCTCCACCGTGCGCTGCAGGCCCGCCATCTGCGGATGATCGCGATCGGCGGCTCGATCGGCACGGGCCTGTTCGTCGCGTCCGGCGCGTCGATCTCGCAGGCCGGCCCCGGCGGCGCGATGCTCGCATACATGGTGATCGGCCTGATGGTCTATTTCCTGATGACGAGCCTCGGCGAAATGGCCGCGTTCATGCCCGTGTCGGGCTCGTTCGCGACCTACGGCGCGAAGTTCGTCGACGAAGGCTTCGGCTTCGCGCTCGGCTGGAACTACTGGTACAGCTGGGCCGTGACGCTGGCGGTGGAACTGGTCGCCGCGCAGCTCGTGATGCACTACTGGTTCCCGCACGTGCCGGGCGTCTGGTGGAGCGCGCTGTTCCTCACGTTGATCTTCGCGCTCAACGCGCTGTCGGTGCGCGGTTTCGGCGAAGCCGAATACTGGTTCGCGTTGATCAAGGTGCTGACGGTGCTCGCGTTCGTCGGGGTCGGCCTGCTGATGATCTTCGGGATCATGCAGGGCGGCCCGAGCGCGGGCTGGGGCAACTTCACGATCGGCGACGCGCCGTTCGCCGGCGGCTGGGCAACGATGCTCGGCGTCGCGATGATCGCGGGCTTCTCGTTCCAGGGCACCGAAATGATCGGCGTCGCGGCCGGCGAATCGGAAAACCCGCGCACGACGATCCCGCGCGCGGTGAGCCAGATCTTCTGGCGCATCCTGCTGTTCTACGTGCTGGCGATCTTCGTGATCGGCGTGCTGATTCCCTATACCGACCCGAGCCTGCTGAAGAGCGACGTCACCGACATCGGCGTGAGCCCGTTCACGCTGGTGTTCCGCCACGCGGGCCTCGCATTCGCGGCCGGCGTGATGAACGCGGTGATCCTGACGGCCGTACTGTCGGCCGGCAACTCGGGCATGTATGCATCGACGCGGATGCTCTACAACCTCGCGGTCGAAGGCCGCGCGCCGAAGATCTTCGCGAAGCTGTCGCGCGGCGGCGTGCCGCGCAACGCGCTGTATGCGACGACGGCCGTCGGCGCGCTGTGTTTCCTCACGTCGCTGTACGGCGACAAGACCGTGTACCTGTGGCTGCTGAACACGTCGGGCATGGCCGGCTTCATCACGTGGCTCGGCATCGCGGTCAGCCACTACCGGTTCCGCAAGGGCTTCCTGAAACAGGGCTACCGGCTCGACCAGCTGCCGTACCGGTCGAAGTGGTTCCCGTTCGGCCCGCTGTTCGCATTCGCGCTGTGCGCGGTCGTCGCGCTCGGCCAGGATTACCAGGCGTTCCTCTCCGACAAGATCGACTGGGTCGGTGTCGCCGCGACCTACATCGGCCTGCCGTTCTTCCTCGCGATCTGGATCGGCTACGCGCTCGTGCGCAAATGCCGCCTCGTGCGCTACGAAGACATGGAGATCGCGCCGTGGATCGAGCGCAACGCGACGCCCGCACCCGCGCCGCAGGCCGACACCGGCTACGCGGGCTACGTCGCCCGCCCGGCCAACCCGACGCCGGGCGCCTGAGCGCGCGGATCGGCGCGGATCGGCGCGGATCGCACCGGCCGCCCCCGAACGCGGCGGCCGACGCCCAGCCCCCATTCGACGCGGCGCACACGTTCAGGCAAGATCGACGCGCGCCGCCTGTTTTTCCGCCGTTACGAGTCCACGAAATCGCATGCAGAACTTCTACGAAGCCACCGTTACCCGCCAGCTCTACCCGCAACTGACCGGCACGATCGACACGCAGGTCTGCATCGTCGGCGGCGGCCTCGCCGGCCTGTGCACGGCGCTCGGCCTCGTCGAGCGCGGCGTGCATGACGTCGTCGTGCTCGACAGCGAACGGGTCGGCTTCGGCGCGTCGGGCCGCAACGGAGGCTTCGTGTTCGGCGGCTACAGCCTCGACAACGCCGACCTGCTGCGCACGCTCGGCCGCGACGAAGGGCGCCGGCTGTACCGGCTCACCGTCGATGCGGTCGACCTGATCCGCGCGCGGATCGCGCGCTACGGCATCGACTGCGACATCGTCGACCAGGGCGTGATGCTCGCGAACTGGTTCGACGATCCGTCCCGCCTCGACAGCGTGCGCACGCTGATGAAGGATGAACTCGGCGTCGACTGGGAACCCGTTTCGACGGACGCGCTGCGCCAGCGGCTGAAGACGCGGCGCTATTACGGCGGCCTGTTCGAGCCGAACGCCTTCCACTTCCATCCGCTCAAGTACGTGCTCGGCGTCGCGGCGGCCGCATCGCGCGGTGGCGCGCGCGTGTACGAACGCTCGGCCGCGCTCGGCATCGCGCGCGAAGGCGCCGGGTACGTCGTGCGCACGGCGCAGGGCACGGTGCGCGCAAAGGACGTCGTGTTCGCCGGCGGCGGCTACGCGCGCGGCGTGTCGCCGCGCATCGAGCGCGCGGTGCTGCCGATCGCGACCTACGTGATCGCGACCGAACCGCTCGGCGCGCGTCTGCCCGACGCGATCGACGCTCCATACGCGATCTACGACACGCGTTTCGCGTTCGACTATTACCGTCCGCTGAAGGACACGCGCATCCTGTGGGGCGGCCGGATCTCCGTGCTCGACCGCGGCCCCGACGCAATCGCGCGCCTGCTGCGGCGCGACCTGCTGCGCGTGTATCCGCAACTGGAAGGCGTGGAGGTCGAGTACGCATGGGGCGGGCTGATGAGCTACGCGCGGCACAAGATGCCGCAGATCGGCCGCGACGCGGACGGCGTGTGGCACGCGATCGCGTTCGGCGGCCACGGGATGGCGCCGACCACGGTGGCCGGCGAAGCGCTCGCGGCCGCGCTGGCCGAAGGCCGGCCGGTGCCGGAAGGTTTCAACGCGTTCGGGCTCACGCGCACGTTCGGGCTGGCCGGCCTCGCCGCCGCGCAGCTCACGTACACGGCGTACCAGGCCCGCGACGCGCTCGCCTCCTGCCGCCGCTGAGCGGCGGCCACGGCGGCCGAAACCGCCCCGCCGATTAGAGCGTCAGGTCGGCCGGACGGGGATTTCCCGCATGCTAGAATGCCTTTTCCAAGCCGCCGAAGCCACAATAAAGTCACATGAAAGCAGGAAGCAAGGCCGCCACGTCCGACACCCGCGCGCTTCCGTCCGATGCGCGGCGCAAATACGATCCCGAGCAAACCAAGCGCAACATCCTCGACGTCGCCACGCAGGAATTCTCCGCGATGGGCCTCGCCGGCGCGCGCGTCGATGCCATCGCCGAGCGCACCAACACGACGAAGCGGATGCTCTACTACTACTTCGAAAGCAAGGAAGGTTTGTACGAGGCCGTGCTGGAGAAGGTGTACGGCGACATCCGCGCACTCGAGCAGGAACTGCACGTCGGTGACATGGAGCCGCGCGAGGGCATGCGCCGCCTCGTCGAATTCACGTTCGACTATCACGACAAGCATCGCGACTTCGTCCGCCTCGTGTCGATCGAGAACATCCACGGCGCGAAGTATCTCGAACAGCTCAAGTCGTTCAAGAACCGCAACGTCAGCATCATCAAGACGCTCGAGGAACTGGTCGAACGCGGCGCGGCGAGCGGCGCGTTCCGCCAGGACATCGACGCGTTCGACCTGCACCTGCTGATCAGCTCGTTCTGCTTCCACCGCGTGTCGAACCGCTACACGTTCGGCGCCGCGTTCGGCCGCGACCCGTCGGCACCGCGCCTGCGCGCGCGGCATCGCGACACGATCGCCGACGCCGTGCTGCGCTACGTCGCCGCATAAGCGGCGGCGTCAGCCGGTTTCGCGGCCAGTCTCACGCCGGGCGCGCCTCTACCGCGCCCGTCGTTCTCTCGTGCGTCAGTCTGTCGGCGCGGTCGACGCCAGCGCGATCCGCGCCTTCTCTTCCGGGCTTCCCGCCACGTAATACTTCTTCGCCCAGCTCGAATCGGGCGCAAGCGCGAGCCGCGCATGCGTGTCCGTGCCCGTGCCGGCGCCGTGCTGCTTTGCGCTAATCGCCAGCGCCCGCGCACGATAGTGCTCGTACAGCCGCAGGAATTCCGCAAGATAGATCGCCGCGATCCGCTGGTCGCGGATCTCGAGCAGGTTCTCGTCGTTGTACTGCTCGGAATTGCGGCTCATGTTCGCCGAGCCCGTATAGACGACCGGATTCGCGCCCTCCGCATCGATCACGATGAACTTGTGATGGATCACGACGGGCGGAAAGGCCGGCGCCGGTTCCCCCGGAAACAACCGCAATTCCGGCTCGAAGCCCTGCGGCACGGTGGCCGGCGAGAAATACGCGGCATCGATCACGTCGTGGTTGTCGCGGCTGCGGTGATACAGCTCGAGGTTCGCGAGCGTCGCGGCATCGAGCGTCTGGCCGGCCTGCTGCGCCGCATCGGCCTTCGTCGCACTGCCGACGTTGATCTTGTTCACCAGCCCGAACATCATCAGGCTGCGGTCGCCGGCGGCGAAACACGCGTCGCGCAACGCCGCGTCGGTCGGCATGAACAGGCAGAACGACACCGAATGCTTCGCGGCCGCGATCGCGGCGACGATCGTGTCGATCTCGGTGCGCTGCCCCGCCGGCTCCGGCGAAAACGCGAGCCGTACCTGCGCACTGCCGATCGTCATCGGTTCCGACCAGCCCGGCGACAGCCGCGCCGTCTCCGCGATCGAAGGATTCCCGGCCAGCGCATGCGCGCGATCGTTGTACAGCGCGGCAAGTGCGGGCGAGTCGAACGCGTGCAGCACGTTCGCCTGCTCCGTGAGCCCCTCGGTCGTGAAGTTCGCGGAACCGGTCAGCACGCGTGAGGGCACCGCATTCGACGACGCATCGGTCACGATGAACTTGTCGTGCATGATGTGCGTCTTGTCGCGCGGCGCGAGCGTCGCGAGGCCCTGCAGCGCATCGACGGCCGGCTGGTTCGGCGAAGGCAGCGGCGGCTTGCCCTTGCGCGCCGTCGTGTGCGCGTCGTAGACGATCGCGAGCGACGCTTCGCCGTGCTGGCGTCCGAACGCTTCGAACGCCGGCAGCGCCCACAGCGTGTCGGTCAGGTGATAGACGGCCGACGCCGCGCGCGACGCGGGGCCGAGCATCTGCGCGAACACCTGCTCCATGTCGTTCGCGAGCCACGTGCGCAGCTTCAGCGCCTGCACGTCGCTCGGCGCCGCATTCGGCGCGAGGCCCAGCGCCGCCACCTGCTTCGCGAAGGCCTGCGAGCTGACCACCGCGCGGTTGAACCACGTGCCGATGCCGTCCTCGATGTGCGCGGGCAATACGACGTCGCACACGCCGGCTTGCGCGCCGAGCACCTGCAGGTTCGCCGGCGTACCGACGACCGGATACACGTCATAGCGGAACGCCGCGCCGCGATCCTGCGGGTCGATGCGCGCGTCCCACCACATGAATTTCTGGATCGGCGCCTGGTCGGTCGGCGCGTCGCCCTGCGTGTGCGCGGCCGGGCCGTCGAACGTCAGGCGGTTCGGCAGCCAGCTGTCCGGCGCGCGCGTCTTGCCATCGGCCGACCAGAAGCCCGGCGTGCGCCGGATCGCGAAGCCGAGGAAATCGGCACGCGACGCCGCATCGGGCCAGTCGAAAGCCAGCAGGACCAGGGTGGGTGAAAGATAGCTGCGCACGCTGACGGTCATTCGTTGCTCCCTGGCCTTGCGGCCGGTCGAGGTGAATGAGTCAGTCTTGACGCCGGTTCTTCCCTGCGGATGACGGTTCGATGAACCTTGTATGTCGGACGCGCGTCAGTCGCACACGAGCAGTTCGATCCCGCGCGCGGTCAACGCGCGGCGCACGGCCTTGTCGGGTGCGCGTTCGGTCACCAGATAGCGGGCAGCCGCCGTGCCGTTGATGCGCACCGGCGTCACGCGGCCGAATTTCGAATGATCGGCGACGATGACCGCCGTGCCCGCCGCCGCGATCATCCGGCTGCGCACTTCGGCCGCGAGTCGCGAGTAGTCGGTGCACTCGCCGTCGGGCGTGATCCCGCCGGCGCCGACAAACGCGAAATCGACGTGGTACTGCGCAAGCTGCTGGATCGTGTCGAGCCCGAAGGTGGCGTCCTCGTCGTCGGACAACTCGCCGCCGAGCAGCGTCACGCGGTTGCCGTTGCGCCGCGCGAGCACGAACGCGGTGCGCCAGTCGTTCGTGTAGACCGACAGCCGGTGCCGGTCGGCGAGCGCGAGCGCGACCGCGTGCGGTGTGCTGCCCGAATCGATCAGCACCGATGCATCGTCGGGCACGAATTCGGCCGCGCGCCGCCCGATCGTGCGCTTCGCTTCGGCGTTCGCGGCTTCGCGCTCGGACAGGCTCGGCTCGCGGCGATCCGCGGCCAGCGCGCCGCCATGCGTCATCACGAGCAGGCCGCGTGCGGCCAGTGCGTTCAGGTCGCGCCGCACGGTTTCGCGCGACACGTCGAGCGAACGGACGAGCTCCGCGACCGACAATGCGCCCGACCGTCCGAGTTCCGACAGGATGAATTGATGACGTTGTTCCGCCAGCATCGCGTGTGCGCCCGAGGCGACTGGTAATGAGTAAGCCGACCATTGTATTACGGCCGTTTGACCGGCATTTGACTGCGTCGGGAAACCCGCCGGGGCGCGTTTCCCGAAAGCGAAATTCTGTATTGCCTGACGCGCGCGAATCGGTGCGGCGCCGGTTGCTACACTTTGCGCTTCGCCGAACGACAGACCAAGCAAAGGGGCTCGCGCCATGTATCGCAAAGGCAGTGTGATCGAAATCCAGTTTCCGCCCGAACGCCTCAACGACGCGGCCGGCGATCCGTACTGGATCGACCTGACGCTCGACGAGGCCCGCCGGCTCTACGAACAGCTCGCCGCGCGCTTCGCGAACGACGCGCGCGCCAACCAGCCGCTCGACACGTTCTCGATCGACTGATCCCCGCAGCTTCACGCTCGCCCGCTCCGCATCCGGGGCGGCGCCCCGCCTTCCCTCGGCACCGACGGCCGCATGCGCGGCACGCCGCATGAGTGCAGGATGCGACAAGACGCCCGCATCGCTTGCCCCGATACTGGCCGACTTCACGATTCCGTCCGGCCGCGTCGCGGCCCGCCACGCATGCTGATCTCGATCGTCGCCGCCGCTTTCGTCGCCCTCTGGTCCACCGGCTTCATCGTTGCGCGGGCAATCAAGCCCTACGCCGATCCCAACCTGTTCCTGCTCGCGCGTTTCGCGGGCACGGCCGCGCTGTTCGGCGTGGTGGCGCTCGTCGCGCGCGCACCGTGGCCGGCCCGCCGCGAATGGCCGCGCCACCTGATCGCGGGCGCGCTGCTGCAGGGCATCTATCTCGGCGCGAGCTACTGGGCCGTCGCGCAAGGGCTGAACGCGGGCGTCATGGCGCTGCTCGGCGCGCTGCAGCCGCTCGCCACCGCCGTGCTCGCCGTCCCGCTGTTCAACGAGCGCCTGCCTGCCCGCGGCTGGTTCGGGATGGCGCTCGGGCTCGCCGGCGTCGCGCTCGTGCTGGCGCCGAAGGTCACGGGCGGCGTCGCGCCAGCGCCGGGCGCCGCGCCGGCGTGGCTCGTCGTGGCCGTCTCGGTGCTCGCGGTCGGGTCGATCACCGCCGGCTCGCTGTACCAGAAAGGCAAGCTCGCGCAGAGCGACCTGCGCACGGCGGTCGCCATCCAGAACTTCGGTGCGGCGATCGTCGCGACCATCTTCGTCGCCCTGCTGCACGAGACGCGCTGGATCGGCGCGCCGGCGCTGTGGGTGTCGCTCGTATGGGGTGTCGTGTTCCTGTCCGGCGGCGCGGTCACGATGCTGATGTGGATGCTGCGGCGCGGCAACGCCGCGCGCGCGACGTCGCTGCTGTTCCTCGCGCCGCCGCTGGCCGCGCTGCAAGGCTACTGGCTGTTCGGCGAAACGCTCGCGGCGATCCAGCTCGCCGGCTTCGCGCTCGCGCTGGTGGGCGTCGTGCTCGCGCGGCGTTGACGCATCTGCCCATGTGCGCGGTCGCACGGCAGCCTGCACGCCGGCCGCCACGCGCATCGACTACCGGCCATGCGAACGCCCGTTGCGCGGCATCCCGCACCCGCCCGGCGCACCGTGCACCACGGCGATGCAGCCCGTCTCGCCGAAGCAACGCGACATCGCCGAATCGCACGCCCGGCGCGGCGCCGCGGCGCGATTGCGCTTATGATGGGCGCCTTGATTTTGTTCCGGAACTTCCTTCATGACATCCGCCGATTTCGCCAGCCGCCAACGCGCGATCATTGCCGAACTGAACGTCGCCCCGCAATTCGACGCCGAGGCCGAGATTGCCCGCCGCGTCGAGTTCCTCGCGCAGTACCTTCGTTCGACCGGCCTGCGGACCTACGTGCTCGGTATCAGCGGCGGCGTCGATTCGTCGACGGCCGGGCGGCTCGCGCAACTGGCGGTCGAGCGCCTGCGCGCCGACGACTACGACGCACGTTTCATCGCGATGCGCTTGCCGAACGGCGTGCAGAACGACGAAGACGATGCGCAGCGCGCGCTCGCGTTCGTCCGCGCGGACGAGGAGCTGACCGTCAACGTGAAGCCGGCCGCCGACGCGATGCTCGCCGCGCTGGCCGCGTCCGGCCATGCGTTCGAGACGCCGGCGCAGCAGGATTTCGTGCACGGCAACATCAAGGCGCGCGAGCGCATGATCGCGCAGTACGCGGTGGCCGGTGCACGGCGCGGCATCGTGATCGGCACCGATCACGCGGCCGAATCGTTGATGGGGTTCTTCACGAAATTCGGTGACGGCGGCGCGGACATCCTGCCGCTCGCGGGGCTGAACAAGCGTCGCGTACGCGCGGTGGCCCGTGCGCTTGGCGGCGACGAACTGATCGTGATGAAGGTGCCGACTGCCGATCTCGAGGAACTGCGCCCGCTGCGCCCCGACGAACACGCGTACGGCGTGAGCTACGACGAGATCGACGATTTCCTCGAAGGCAAGCCGGTGAGCGACCACGTGTACGAGACGGTGCTGCGCTTCTACGACGCTTCGCGCCACAAGCGCGCGCTGCCGTACACGATGTTCGACTGGCCGGCGGCATAAGCCGGCCGCCCAGAATGGACAATACCGCCGCGCGCACCGTAACGGCCGCGCGCGGCGTCGTACCGACGGGCACGGCTACGCGTGACCGCCCGTCTTCGTCGCCTGCAGTGCGCGAATCCGCATCCGCGCGCCCGTGTCGCTGACCGTCGCGTCGTACATCGCCGCGAGATCGCGCTTGAGCGCGGTACGCGAGCCGCCGTCGAGATACACCATGTGCCCCGACGGATAGAAACGCGCGGACAGGTTCTGCCGCACCTTCTGATCCTCGAGCGGCATCTGCTGCAGGTCGATCACGGTCTGGTAGAACGGCGTGACGAAATCGTAGAAGCCGTTCGCCGACAGCACCTTCAGGTCGACGTTCAGCGCCATCACCGCCGCGAGATCGCCGGCCGTATAGAGGATCACGTTCCCCTGCGCATCGATGCCCTGCTGCGCGCCGGTCGGGTCGATGTGGCTGAAATCCCAGTTCTGGAACGCCTGGTCGTTCAGGTCGGTGAACGCGGAATTCGACGTGAACTTCAGCTGCTCGTTCAGGTAGCTGTTCCACATCGCCGTATAGACGCCCGTCACGGCCGTCATCGTCGGATCGTTGCCGCCCGAGTTCGGGTCGATCTTGCCGGCGATACCCGACGAGATCCCGGTCACGCGGCCGTCGTACGAGCCGAGCGCGAGCCCCTGCGCATGCAGCAGCGTCGTCAGGAACAGCGAATTGCCGCGCGTGTCGTAGCCGGCGATGTTGAGACTCCACGACTGCAACGTCGCCGTATCGATGCCCGTGTATTGCGACAGCTTCTGCACGGCTGCCGGGTCCGCATGCGGGACCGCGCGCAACGCGTTCAGGTAGTCGGTGCGCGCGAACTGCGCGACTTCCTCGACGAACGCGCCGAGATCCGTCGGCGCCGGCGTGACGCCGAGTTTCTTGTGATACCACGCATCGGCCGCCGCGGTCGGCAGCGCACCGACCGGGTTGCCGGCCTGCCGGTAGTCGAGGATCGACGACTGCAGCGTGACGCCGTTCAGGTCGACGCCGTCCTCGTGCAGCTTGTACGCGAGCACGCAGCTGCGCGCGGTGCCGTACGATTCGCCGAACAGGTACTTCGGCGAATTCCAGCGGTTGTTCTTCGTCAAGTAGCGCTTGATGAACTGCTTCAGCGAATCCGCGTCCTGGTCGACGCCCCAGAAATTGCGATTCTTGTTCGGCGCGACCGCCGCCGAATAGCCGGTGCCGACCGGGTTGATGAACACCAGGTCGCTGTGGTCGATCATGCTGTCCGGGTTGTCTTCCATCTGGTACGGCGCAGGCGGCGTGAAGCCCGGCATCGACGTCTTGATGCGCTTCGGCGCGAACGAGCCGAGCAGCACGAACACCGACGACGAACCGGGCCCGCCGTTATAGAAGAAGGTCACGGGCCGCGTTTCCTCCTTCGCGCCGTCGGCCGTGAACGCGACGTAGAAGATCTTCGCGGCCGGCTGCGAACTGCTCGGGTCGACCGTCACGAGGTGGCCGGCCGTCGCCGTGTAGGCGATGCGCTTCCCGTCGATCAGGATCGTGTGATGCGTGATCGCGGCCGCCTCGGTCGTGTCGGTCACCGAATCGTCGGGGCCGTTGCCGTACGCGACCGGATCGAAGAACGGCTGGTCGCGCCCGTGGCTGAGCGCGACCGGATTGACGGTCGGCGGCACGCCATGCGAATTGTGGTCGCCGTGATGCAGCGGATACACGCCGCCGGAGGATGCGGAATCGATGCCCATCGTGCTGCTCCTGGAGGTGAGAAAAAGGCGCGGACAGGTAGCCCGCGCCATACGGAAAGACGTGAACCGCAGCCGTCAACTCGACGGCTTGCGCGTCAGGATCGCCGCGAGCCGCGCGCCGTTCGGGCTGCCGAGGCCCGTGCACGCATCCCAGCCCGGCGCAGCCGCATACGTGCCGTTCGAGCCCTGCGTGATGTCGCGCAGCGCGCCCGGATTCTTGTAGAGCACCGGGTTGACCCAGCCGGCGGTCGCACCGCTCGCCGCCGCGTTGATCCGCGCGATCAGCGCGGCCCACAGCGGCGCGACCGCGCTCGTGCCGCCCATCACCGTGGCCGTGCCCGCGATCGACACTTCGTAGCCCGTCTGCGGCGACGCGTCGCCGGCAACGTCCGGCACGCCGCGCTTCGCGAGCTGCGCGCGGCTGCCGTCGGCGCGCGTGACGGTGAGCCCCTGCTGCCACGCCGGCAGGTCGAACAGCGTGCTGACGCCGCCCCCGCCCGCGCCGCCGCCGGCGGCCTCGTCGTTCCACGCGACCTCGCTACGGATGCCCTGCCCGGGCAGCGCGTCGATCTGCGTACCGCCGCAGCCGAGCACGTACGGGCTCGATGCCGGGAAGTCGACATGATCGGCGCCGTCCTGCAGACCGTCGCCCGAGCCGCTGTCGCCGGACGCCGCGCACACCGTGATGCCCTGCGCAGCCGCCGCCTGCAACACGCGGTCGAACGCCTGAGCGGACTGCGCCTGCCAGATCGCCTCCGGGCCGCCCCAGCTGATCGAGATCACCGACGGCTTGTTGGTCGTATCGCTGACGGCCGCGTTGACGGCCTGGATGAAGCCCGCGTCGCTGTTCGGCGCGAAGTACACGGCGATCTTCGCGGCCGGCGCGATCGCGCCGGCAATCTCGATGTCGAGCGCGACTTCGCCGTCCGGGCCGCTCGGGTCGCCGGTCGGCGTGTTGCGGCCGGTGCCGACGTTCACGTCGACGAGCGTCGGCGGTGTCGTGATGCCGAGCCCGCGGAAATACTGCTGGATATCGGCCGCGCGGTAGCCGCCGCCGAGCTCGATGATCGCGATGCACTGCCCGGCGCCGTCGCCGGCCGGGAAGCCGTACAGCGATGCCAGTTGGATCGGGGTGAACGTCACGCCCGCCGCGCCGCCGCGCGCCGGCGTGAACGGCGGCCGCAGCCGGAAGTGCGGCCGCGCTTGCGGGCGGCTGTCGAGGCCGAGCACGGCCGTGACGGCGTCGCCGAGATCGTCGGGCAGCGCGATCGGGCCCGTGCGGCCGCGATACTGGCCGATCGACTGATGCTCGAAGCGCTCGAGCTTGACGCCGAACACGGCTTCGAACTGCTGGATCGTGCCGGACAGCACGACGACACTTTCGACGGGATCGACGCGGTCGACCGTCAACTGGTGGCGACGTGCGAAGTCCTCGGCCTTGCGAATGTCGTCGGGATTGGCGGAAAAGCGTTGCGCGAAGGTTTCGCGCGACACCGGTTTCGCTTGCGCGTCGCCGGTGGCGAGCTGGTGAAGCAGCGTATCGAGTTGCCCTTCTTCCTGCCGCCGCAACATGATCGTGACGTGGATGCGTTCTGCCGGATCGCACGGACCGAGGCACTTGGACTCGGCGACGATTCGGGGTTCACGGTCGGCGTGAAGATGCCTTGCCATGTTCAGACCCTCCTTGGTACCGCGTTGCACGGAACAGCCAGGAAATCGGACAGGGCCGGCGAGAGACGGTTCCGTTCGTTCGGTCGGGTTCGCTCAGCGCGAAGTAACAGGGAGTTTAGAACAGTCGGACAATTTGCGCGTGCGTCGTTCTGCGACGGGGCGCACGCGCGGGCGGCGGTGCGCGGCCTGCCATCGGGTGCGGCGCCGCGCCGCGCGACCTGCGCACGCGCGACGTCTCATCGGCGCTCAGTCCATCGACAGGCGCAGCGCAAAGCCGATCAGCGCCGCGGAAAACGTCCAGCGCTGCACCGTCTGCGCGAGCGGGTGCGCGCGCATCCACGCGGCGATCCGGGATGCGCCGAACACGCACGCGAGGTCGAAGCACACGCCGGCCGCCACCAGCAACGCGCCCAACTCGAACATCTGCAACACGACCGGGCCGGCCTCGGGGCGCACGAACTGCGGCAGCAGCACCGAGCAGAACAGCAGCGCCTTCGGGTTCAGCAGGTTGGTGAGCAAGCCCTTCACGAACGACTGGCGCAGCTCGCCCGCCGCCGCTGCCGCGTCGCCGTCGCCGAGCGCGAACACGGGCGAACGGAACACCTGGATCGCGACATACGCGAGATAGAGCGCGCCGCCGTAGCGGATCACTTCGTACAGCCACGGCGCGCTGCGGATCAGCGCCGCGACGCCGCAGGCGGACAGCGTCACGTGCGCGGTCCGCGCGAGCGACAGGCCGGCGGCGGCCGCCATCCCCGGCCGCACGCCGCGGCCGATGCTGGTCTGCAGCACCAGCGCCATGTCCGGCCCCGGCACCGCGTAGATGGCCGCCAGCGCGGCGAGATAAATCAACAGCAAATGCGTGGAAATCATGGTCTGCCCCTGTCCTCTTACGGCGATATGTTGCCGCCAGAGTACGAGGGATTATTGGCCATCTTTGGTTCAGGATTGGCGATCCGTAGGGGAATCCGCCACAATCACCGAATCTGCACCAGAAATCCGCCAACATGACCGAACTCGACAAAACCGACCGCGCCATCCTTGCCGCGGTGCAGCGCGACGGCCGCCTGCCGATCGCCCGCCTCGCCGACACCGTGGGCCTCTCCGAAACCCCTTGCGCACGGCGCCTGAAGCGTCTCGAAAACGACGGCTACATCGAGCGCTACCGCGCGCAGTTGTCGCGCCAGGCGCTCGGCTTCGGCGTCGTTGCATTCGTGCTCGTGCGGTTCGCGACGCACGACCGCAAGACCGCCGACCGCTTCGAGCGGGAGGTGCTCGGCATCGAGCGGATCCTGGCATGCCACAACGTGGCGGGCACCGCCGACTATCTGTTGCAGGTCGTGGCGCGCGACCTGGACGACTACGGCACGTTCCTGCGCGAATCGCTGCGGATGCTGCCGGGCGTGACGTCGATCGAATCGGCGCTGTCGCTGCGCGAGGTCAAGCATGACGCGGGGTTGCCGGTGCCGTGATGCCCGCGGGTGGGCGGTGCGCGCAAGCCGCACCCGCCGCCCGATCCATCACTTCGACGCCGATCGATGTGGGCCGCGTCGGGCCGCGCCGCCGCAACACTCGTTCACAGTGTTGAGGCCGGCGGCCTATGCGATGTCGGGCGGCTGGTGCGCGCGTTCGAGATCCTCGAGAAACGCATCCACGAGCGGATTGCCGCGCCCGTTGCGCGCGACGACCATGTGGAACGTCACGTCGTAGCGCAGTTGCTCCGGATTGAGCGGCGTGAGCAGCCCCTGCGCGACGTACGGCGCGGCAAAGTGCTGCGGCAGGTAGCCGAGGTGGTGGCCGGACAGGATCAGCAGCGCGACGGCCTCCATGTTGTCGGCCGTCGCGGTCACGCGGTCAGGCGTCGTCGACATCTGCGCTTCGGGCAGCGGATACGAGCGCCACGCCCATTCGAAGCCCGCGACGTCGGCCGGCGTCAGCGCGCCGGCGCCGTCGAACAGCGGATGGCCGCGGCCGCAGTACGCGACCTGGCGCTCGATGAACAGCGGCGTGTAGTGCAGCGACGGCACCCGGTGCCAGAAATAGCCGACCGCGATCTGGATCTCGTCGCTCAGCAGCTTCTCCTCGAGATCGCCCGGCGCGCGCACGGAGATCGAGAAACGCACGGCCTCGTCGCGGGTGCGGAACGCGGCGATCGCCTCGGCGATCCGCGCGTTCTGGCTCACCGGCGTATGGCCGATCAGGCCGATATTCAGCGTGCCGACCAGCTGACGATCCATGTGCCGCGCGGCCATCCCGAATTCATCGAGCGCCGCGAGCAGCTTGCGGCTCATCGCGTGGAAGCGCTCACCCTTCGGCGTGAGCCGGAAACCGCTGCGGCCGCGCTCGCAGAGCCGGTAGCCGAGGCGCGTCTCGAGCGACGAAAGCTGCGCGCTGATCGTCGACTGCCCGACGTTCAGCACGGCCTGCGCGGCCGATACGCCGCCTGCGTCCGTGACCGCGAGAAACACGCGGATCAACCGCAGATCGAGGGTCGACAGATTCCCCAGCACACTCATCCCCTTCCATACATCGATGAAAATCGATGTTTACGTCGATATCTTCGCATTCTTCTTTGCCGGCGGAGCGCGTAAAACTATGCGCCAAGCCGCGTCGGATGATACGGCAACCCCACATCGGAAGAGACAGCCCATGAACGACCACCCCCATTTCCAGCCGCTCGGCGGCAATGAAATGCCGCGCTGCGGCGGCATCGCGACGATGATGCGCCTGCCGCACGTGGCGAGCGCCGAAGGCCTCGACGCCTGTTTCGTCGGCGTGCCGTTCGATCTCGGCACCTCCAACCGCACCGGCGCACGCTTCGGCCCGCGCCAGATCCGCACCGAATCCGTGCTGCTGCGCCCGTACAACATGGCCACGCGCGCAGCCCCCTTCGATTCGCTGCAGATCGCCGACATCGGCGACGTCGCGATCAATCCGTACAACCTGCACGATTCGATCGCACGCATCGAAGCGGCGTACGACGCGATCCTCGAGCACGACTGCAAGCCGATCACGCTCGGCGGCGACCATACGATCGCGCTGCCGATCCTGCGCGCGATCCATCGCAAGCACGGCAAGGTTGCATTGATCCACGTCGATGCACACGCCGACGTGAACGACACGATGATGGGCGAAAAGATCGCTCACGGCACGCCGTTCCGCCGCGCGGTCGAGGAAGGCCTGCTGCACGGCGACAAGGTCACGCAGATCGGCCTGCGCGGCACCGGCTACGCGGCCGAGGATTTCGACTGGTGCCGCGAGCAGGGCTTCCGCGTCGTCCAGGCGGAGGAATGCTGGAACAAGTCGCTCGCGCCGCTGATGGAAGAAGTGCGCGAGCGCGTCGGCGACACGCCCGTCTACATCAGCTTCGACATCGACGGCATCGATCCGGCCTATGCGCCGGGCACCGGCACGCCGGAAATCGCGGGCCTCACGGTGCCGCAGGCGCTCGAGATCATCCGCGGCGCGAAGGGGCTGAACATCGTCGGCTGCGATCTCGTCGAAGTCGCACCGCCGTACGACCCGTTCGGCACCACGGCGCTGCTCGGCGCGAACCTCGCGTACGAGCTGCTGTGCGTGCTGCCGGGCGTCGCGTACCGCGACTGATCCGCGCGCCGTCACCTATTCCAAATCAAAGGATTCAGAGGAGCACAAATCAAGATGGGGACTTCCGTCAAGCAACCCAAGCGGGCGGCGCTCGCGTCGTTCGTCGGCACCACGATCGAGTGGTACGACTTCTATAGCTACGCGACCGCCGCCGCCATCGTGTTCGGGCCGCTGTTCTTTCCCGGCGAAAACCGCTTCATCAGCCTGCTCGCATCGTTCGGCTCGTTCGCGGTCGGCTTCTTCGCACGGCCGATCGGCGGCGTGATGTTCGGCTACCTCGGCGACCGCTTCGGCCGCAAGCGTTCGCTGCTCGCGACGCTGATGCTGATGGCCGTGTCGACGGTCGCGATCGGCCTGCTGCCGACCCATGCGCAAGCCGGTGTGATTGCACCGATCCTGCTCGTGCTGATGCGCGTGCTGCAAGGCATCGCGGTCGGCGGCGAATGGGGCGGCGCGGTGCTGCTCGCGGGCGAGCATGCGCCGGAAGGCAAGCGCACGTTCTTCGCGTCGTTCGCGCAGCTCGGCAGCGCGAGCGGCCTGATCCTGTCGATGCTCGCGTTCGGCGCGATCAGCACGCTGTCGAAGGAAGACATGATGAGCTGGGGCTGGCGCGTGCCGTTCCTCGCGAGTTCCGTACTGCTGATCGTCGGCTTCGTGATCCGCGCGAGCGTGTCCGAATCGCCCGAGTTCGAAGAGGTCAAGAAGAGCGGCAACATCGCGCAAAAACCGCTGCGAGAAGCGCTCAAGTACTGGCCGCTGCTGCTGCTCGCCATCGGTGCGAACGTGTACGGCATCGCCGGCGTGTACTTCAGCAACATCTTCATGATCAGCTATGCGACGCAGTTCCTGTCGCTCGACCGGTCGATGGTGCTGCATTGCATGACGATCGTCGCCGTACTGCAGTTCGTCGTGCAGCTCGCGGCCGCGTTCCTCGCGCAGCGCTTCGGCACCACGCGCGTGCTGCTGATCACCGGCGCATGGGCCGCGATCGTCCCGTTCGTCATGCTGCCGCTCGTGCACATGGGCACGCCGCTGTCGATCACGATCGGCGTCGGCCTCGCGACGCTCGCGGAATCGGGCTACTACTCGGTGGTCGCGGGCTTCGTCAGCGGCATCTTCGTCGCACGCATCCGCTACACGGCGATCTCGATCGCGTACCAGGTGTGCGGCGCGCTGGCCGGCGGCCTCACGCCGCTCGTCGCGACCATCATCGCGCAGAACACCGCGCCGCAATGGTGGCCGCTCGCGCTTCAGTACACGAGCGCCGCGATCCTGTCGTCGCTGTGCGTGTGGCTGATTTCGCGCCGCGTGAGCATCGACGATGCGGGCGCGCCGCGCAAGACGGCCGACACGTTGCCGCGCGCAGCACGCACCGCGTAACGCACATAAGCACCGGGCTGGCCGCTTCGCCCGCCCGCGTCTCATCTAAAAAGCGGCCTTCGTTGAAGGCCGCTTCTTCTTTGACCGATTGCGGCCACCACGCGTCCGTCTTTCCGGCTATACCGCGCTCGGCCTTCCCCTCCGCCCTCCGGCGCGTTCGCGCCTATACATCACGCCGATCCGGATCGGCTCACGACCGTTCGACTTACACTGCAGGTTGGTATCGCGCGGCGAATACATACATCCGCAGGAATCCTGCCGATATAACGTCTCGCGTTTTCCGATCTCGATCATGCGCGCCGAACCACCGCCCTTGCGCCAGTCGAATTCCCCGCCCTCGCTGTGGCAACCGGGCTGCAGAAAAGGTTTGCGTTCGTCGAGGGTCGTCATGCTCGCTTCGTACCGAAGACGGTATTCAGAATGACGGCGCGCATCGCGCCGTCCGCCTGCTCGGCGCGCGCTTGCGCCGCACCGAGATCCGGTGAATCGCGATCGGTATCGATCAGGGTCGCCTGCGCATCGTCGCTCGCGATCCATGCGCAGGCCACGTCACGCAGCGTCGCCCGGTCGGTACGCAACAGCCGGCTCACGACCACCCGGCCGATTTCCTCGTAAATCGCCCAGCAATCGTCGCTGCCGTCCTCGAGTGCCTTCAGCAATCGGTCGATCGTGACGTTCGAGGCCTGACTCATGATGCGCTTCTCCCAACCGAATGAACGAGCCGGCCGGCGTCCGATCCGACGCCGGGCCGCCCGCGATCGCCGCGCCGGATCACGATGCCGCGGCGACCAGGGTGGAAACGACGCGTCCCGGCGCCTGCCCGGGACGGTCTCGACCGGTGCGACACCCGCTGCCGGATCATCGATCCGGGCAGCGCGTGCTATTGCACCTGGTTGCGCAGCGTCTTCGCGGCGGCGACCATGTTCGTCAGCGCCGGAATCACTTCCGCCCACTGGCGCGTCTTCAGGCCGCAGTCCGGGTTCACCCATAGCCGTTCCGCGGGAATCCGCTCGGCCGCCTTCTTCATCAGGCCGACGATGTGCGCCTGCGTCGGGATGTTCGGCGAGTGAATGTCGTACACGCCCGGCCCGATTTCGTTCGGATACTTGAAGGTGTCGAATGCGTCGAGCAGTTCCATGTCCGAGCGCGACGTCTCGATCGTGATCACGTCCGCATCCATGTCGGCGATCGACGCGATGATGTCATTGAACTCCGAATAGCACATGTGCGTGTGAATCTGCGTTTCGTCCTGCACGCCGTTCGCGGCGACGCGAAACGCCTCGATCGCCCACCTCAGGTACTCGCCCCACTGCGCGCGGCGCAGCGGCAGCCCTTCGCGCAGCGCGGCCTCGTCGATCTGGATCACGCGCACACCGGCCTTCTCGAGATCGAGCACTTCCTCGCGGATCGCCAGCGCGAGCTGGTAGCACGACACCGAGCGCGGCTGGTCGTCGCGCACGAACGACCAGTTCAGGATCGTCACGGGGCCGGTCAGCATGCCCTTCATCGGCTTGTTCGTCAGCGACTGCGCATACGTGATCCATTCGACCGTCATCGCCTTCGGACGGCTGATGTCCCCGAACAGGATCGGCGGCTTCACGCAACGCGAACCATACGACTGCACCCAGCCGAACTGGCTGAACGCGTAGCCGTCGAGCTGCTCGCCGAAATATTCGACCATGTCGTTACGCTCGGCCTCGCCGTGCACGAGCACGTCGAGTTCGAGCGATTCCTGCTCGCGGACGCTGCGTTCGATCTCGGCCTGCATCGCCTTGCGGTAGCCGGCTTCATCGAGCGCGCCGGCCTTCAACCGGCTGCGGGCCTGACGGATTTCGCCGGTCTGCGGGAACGAGCCGATCGTCGTCGTCGGGAACGCCGGCAGGTTCAGGCGTGCCGACTGCTTCGGCGCGCGCTGCGGATAGGGGCTCACGCGGTTGCCGAGCTGCGCGTCCATCCGGGCGATCGCGGCCTTCACCGCCGGGTTGTTCACGCGCGGCGAGTGGCGACGCGCATGGATCGCGGCGGCGTTCGCGGCCAGCGCGTCGGCCACCTTGTCGCGGCCTTCGTTCAGCGCGGTCGCGAGCACCTTCAGCTCGTCGAGCTTCTGCAGCGCGAACGCGAGCCACGAGCGGATTTCCGCGTCGAGCTTCTCCTCGCTCGCGAGATCGACCGGCACGTGCAGCAGCGAGCATGACGGAGCAAGCCACAGGCGATCGCCCAGTTGCTTCGCGCGCGGCTCGAGCCAGTCGAGCGTCGCGTTCAGGTCCGTCTTCCAGATGTTGCGGCCGTTGATCGCGCCCACCGACAGCACCCGCTCGGGCGGCAGTTCACGTATCAGCGCGTCGACTTCGTCGCGTGCGTTGATCGCATCGACATGCAGGCCGTCGACCGGCAGCGAGCTCGCGAGCGCCAGATTGCTCTGCAACCGGCCGAAGTACGTCGCGAGCAGCACCTTGATCCGGCGCGTTTCGAGCGCGGTGTACGCGGTCTTGAATGCTTGTCGCCATTCGGCGTCGAGTTCGGTGACGAGGATCGGTTCGTCGACCTGTATCCATTCGACGCCCTGCGCGGTCAGCGTATCGAACAGCGCGCCGTACACCGGAAGCAGCTTCGGCAGCAGCGCGAGGCGGTCGGAAGCGTCCTTCGCCTTGCCGAGCCACAGGTAGGTGACGGGGCCGAGGATCACCGGCTTCGCGTCCACGCCCTGCGCCTGCGCTTCCGCCAGTTGCTGCAGCAGGCGCGACGGGTCGAGCGAGAAGTTCGTGTCCGCGTGGAACTCCGGCACGATGTAGTGGTAGTTCGTATCGAACCACTTCGTCATTTCACCGGCCGCGACACCACCGCAGCACGCGGCATGCTCTTCCGCCGACTGCGCCGAACGGCCGCGCGCGACGCGAAAATAGTTGTCGAGCACGTCACCGTGGAAGCCCTGCACGCGCTTCGGCAAGTTGCCGAGCGTGAAGCTCATGTCGAGCACCTGATCGTAGAACGCGAAGTCGCCGATCGGGGCCAGGCCCAGGTCGCGCTGGTCGTTCCAGTGACGCCGGCGCAGCTCCGCGCCGAGTGCCTTCAGCTCGTCGCGCGACGATTCGCCCTTCCAGTAGCGTTCAAGACCGAACTTGAGTTCGCGCTTCGCGCCGATGCGCGGAAAACCGAGGTTGTGAGTCGTGACCATGAGCTTCCGTCCAGAAGAGAAATTGAATGTCCGGCAGCCATGATAGGGATTTCAAATCATGAAATAAAATGGCATTATTTCATTCATCCATTAAAATCACTCATGTGTCTGTTGCGCGAGCGAAATCCATGCTGGAACGATTCCATCTTGTCGTCATTCGTGAGGTCGAGCGCCAGGGCTCGCTGACTGCGGCAGCCAATACGCTGCACCTCACGCAATCGGCGCTCAGCCATACCGTCCGGAAAATCGAGCAGCAGCTCGGTACGCCAATCTGGAATCGGGAAGGTCGCGGCCTGCGGCTCACGCAGGGCGGGCAGTATCTGCTGAAGCTGGCGAACCGGCTGCTGCCGCAGCTCGAGCTCGCCGAGGAGCGGATGAAGCAGTACGCAAAGGGTGAGCGCGGCACGCTGCGCATCGGGATGGAGTGCCACCCGTGCTACCAGTGGCTCCTGAAGGTCGTGTCGCCGTACCTGTCGCGCTGGCCCGACGTCGACGTCGACGTGAAGCAGCGCTTCCAGTTCGGCGGCATCGGTGCGCTGTTCGGCTATGACATCGACGTGCTCGTGACGCCCGATCCGCTGAACAAGCCGGGCCTGCGCTTCGACCCGGTGTTCGACTACGAGCAAGTGCTGGTGGTCGCCGATTCACACCGTTTTGCGAACGCCGAATACGTGACGCCGGAACAGCTCAACGACGAGGTCCTGATCACCTATCCTGTCGAAACCGACCGGCTCGACATCTACACTCAGTTCCTGACGCCGGCGGGCATCGCGCCGAGACGGCACAAGTCGATCGAGACGACCGACATCATGCTGCAGATGGTGGCGAGCGAACGCGGCGTGGCCGCGCTGCCGAGATGGCTTGCCGACGAATACGCAGACCGGATGCCGGTCGTGCCGGTCAAGCTCGGCAAGAAGGGGATCGCGAAGCAGATCTTCCTCGGCATTCGTGAAGCGGATGCGTCGATCGACTATCTGGCCGCGTTCGTCGCGCTGGCACGCGAATCGACGCGGCGCGCGCCGCGCATGCTGCGCTAGGCGCACCCCGTTGCCACGCGCGTCAGGCGGCGCGCATGCCGATGCGTTCGCCGCGCTCGACCCATGCGCCGAACAGCAGGCCGATCGTCGTCCACATGATCGCCTGCATGCCGATCGCCGCGGCGCGGAACTTCCACAGCACGACGGCCGGGAAAGCGGCCGGCACCTCGTTGATCGACGGCAGCCCGAGTTGCACGGCCGCTATGATCACGATGAACACGAGCCCCGCGACGATCGACGCGTTCCATGGCCCGAGCTTCGCCAGCAGGTGGCGGCGCACGTTGACCGAGAACACCATCGTCGCGATCGAGATCGCGATCATCAGGAAAAACAAGCCCGTGCGATAGCCGATCGTGTCGGGGTCGCCGACCGACGGCGGATTGGCCGGGTACTTGATGTTCGGCACGATCACGAGCGCGATGAACGCCGCCAGCGCGAGCCACGCGGCCAGCGGCCGCGCCGGGAGGCGGCTGCCTCGGCCATAGGCATACGCAAAGACCAGCGAGAACAGTCCGCCGAATGCCGCGCCGTACGTGACGACGCCCGTCAGAAGGCCGATGCCGGCCTGCGTGTGGCGGCTTACCAGCTCGGGTTCCGGCGCGTCGCCCTGGGCGGCGTCGAGTTTTTCTTCAAAGGCGATTGCCTGATCGACTTGCGGTTCGCCGACGATTTTGGCGAAACCGAACGTCAGGAGGCCTGCGGCGATGCCTGCGAGCATCCCGCGCATGAGCAGCTTTCCGACCATCGTGTACTCCGCGTCAGTGGCAGGGGAAGCCGAGCAGATGGCGGCCGTCGTGGACGAACTCGTGGACGTACATGCCCGGCACGAGCGACGTTGCGCCCTGTTCCGCGCCGACGAAATAAATCGCAAGCAACAGGATCAGGCCGACGAACACGGCCCACGGCAACAGTTCACGGACGGGGATGGGCGCCGGCACGACCGCCGGCTTCAGCACTGCTTCGCTCATGGATGCACCTCAGGGGAATCGCGCCCCGACAAATGTTGGATGGGTACGAAGGCAGGTCTGGCTTCCGGGATCATGGATCACCGGTTACAGTGGCGCGACCGCGCCGGAATTGAACCGGCTTCCGCGTTTCGTACCGGGCGAATTGTACGCGCGAACGTTCGCGTATTGAAGCGGCGCCAGGTGAACGAACACCCCCGTCCCGGATCATCCGAAAAACGACATGAACCAGCATGCCTCGCTGCGCCTGATCGCACACGCATCGACCCGGGCGATGCGGATCGGCACGTTTCCCGACGACGATCCGCTCGACGCGCACGGGCTCGCCGAAGCCGCGGCGCTACGCGACCGGTGGGCCGACATCACCGGCACGCTCGTGCTGTGCAGCCCGGCCCGCTGTGCGGTGCAGACCGCCGATGCGCTCGGCCTGCATGCCGACATCGATGACGCACTGCGTGACATCGACTACCGAAACTGGCGCGGCAAGCGGCTGCACGACCTCGCGCGCGACTTTCCTGACGAATTGGGCGCGTGGATCGGCGATCCGTCCGCGTCGCCGCACGGCGGCGAATCGTTCGACGCAGCGATACGCCGCGTCGGCACATGGTTGAACGCACTGCAACACCGCCGCGACATCGTCGCCATCACGCACGCGCCGATCGTTCGCGCGGCCATCGCGCATGCGCAGCGGATGGATCCCGACGCGGCAACCCGCATCGACGTCGCACCGCTGTCGTGCACGACATTCGCTGCGTCGCCGCACGGATGGATGTTGAACGCTGACGCAGATCGGCGCGACACTGCCGCATAGTCTCCTGCCGTGTTGTGTTCGCGATATCAACGTCGACGTCGACACAAGCCGACGTGTCGCGTCGTGTCGCAATCGCAACTGCAATTGCGTGCCGGCGTTCACCTTACGCCGCTGTAAGACGCACCGTTCGCACTCCCTGCTGTCATCAAACTGACTGCTAGCCGAAGCTAGGATCGGACGCGGCTCCCTTACGAGACACCGTCATGAATCAACCTGCTTCGTCTGCCCCGAACAATTCGGGTTCCGTCGAACGCACCAGGCAGCTCGGCTTGGCCGTCTTCCTGCTGGTGCTCGCGATCGGTGCGATCTATATCGCCACGCACCTGATCGACGATCTGTCGCCGATGCGCGAAGGATCGCTGTTCCCGTACCTGATGCTCGGCGCTGCACTGCTGATCGCGCTCGGCTTCGAATTCGTCAACGGTTTCCACGACACCGCGAACGCGGTGGCCACCGTGATCTATACGCACTCGCTGACCCCGAATGTCGCGGTGATCTGGTCCGGCCTGTGGAACTTCCTCGGCGTGATGATCTCGAGCGGCGCCGTCGCGTTCGGCATCCTGCAACTGCTGCCGGTCGAGCTGATCCTGCAGGTCGGCAGCGGCGCGGGCTTCGCGATGGTGTTCGCGTTGCTGATCGCCGCGATCGTGTGGAACCTCGCGACGTGGTATTTCGGATTGCCGTCGTCGAGCTCGCATACGCTGATCGGGTCGATCATCGGCGTCGGGCTGATGAATCAGCTGATGCACGGGCCGTCCGGCACGAGCGGCGTCGACTGGGGCCAGGCGCTCGGCGTCGGCAAGTCGCTGCTGTTCTCGCCGATCGTCGGCTTCCTGTGTGCGGCGCTACTGCTGCTCGTGCTGAAAAACCTCGTGCGGATTCCCGAACTGTACAAGGAGCCGCCGAAAGACCAGCCGCCGCCGTTCTGGATTCGTTGCCTGCTGATCCTGACCTGCACCGGCGTATCGTTCGCACACGGCTCGAACGACGGGCAGAAAGGGATGGGACTCATCATGCTGATCCTGATCGGTACGGTGCCGACCGCCTACGCGCTGAACAAGGCCGTCACGCCGGCCGAGACACAGACCTTCGTTGCGGTCGCGAACCAGGCAGCCGCGACGTTCGGGAAGTACACGAACGGCGTCGCACCGTCCGCGAACCCGCGCGCCGACGTCGAACTTTATGTCCAGCATCGCGCACTGACGCCGGCCGTGCTCCCCGCCGTTCAGCAGTTGTCCACGTCGCTCGCGACCGCGGTCGGCGCATCGGGCTCGATGGCGGCCGTGCCGCAGCGTGACGTCGACAACGTGCGCAACACGATGTATCTGGTGTCCGAAGCAATTCGCCTGATCGAGAAATCCGGTCAGCCCGCGTTCGCTGCCGACGACAAGCTCGCGATCGACAACTATCGCAAACAGCTCGACCACGCGACCAAGTTCATTCCGACGTGGGTGAAGGTTGCGGTCGCGATCGCACTCGGCCTCGGCACGATGGTCGGCTGGAAGCGAATCGTCGTGACCGTCGGCGAGAAAATCGGCAAGCAGCACCTGACGTACGGACAGGGCGCATCGGCCGAACTCGTCGCAATGCTCACGATCGGCGCGGCCGACGTGTACGGATTGCCCGTGTCGACGACGCACGTGCTGTCGTCGGGCGTCGCAGGCACGATGGCGGCGAACGGATCGGGCCTGCAATGGGGCACAGTGCGCAGCCTCGTGCTGGCGTGGGTGCTGACGCTGCCCGCGTCGATCGTACTTGCCGGCGGGCTCTATTGGCTGTTCCGGTCGGTAGCGTAAACGGTGATTCGGCGGGTGGCCGGCAGGAGCCGGCTGCCTGCTGCAGAAGATTCGACCCTCGCTTCTCCGCTTCTCCGCTTCTCCGCTTCTCCGCTTCTCCGCTTCTCCGCTTCTCCGCTTCTCCGCTTCTCCGCTTCTCCGCTTCTCCAATTCGACTCGTCGAGGCACCCGGTGCGTCCATGCCGTCGCGAGCGCTCGCCCTCTTACTTTCCCGAATTGAAGCGCAAGATCCGGAGCGCGCCGGAGCATGGACATCCGTAGACTGGGCTCATCAACATTTACCGTGGGCTCAACCGTGCGAACGACGTTGCCGAAGCATTTCGCGCGACTGCATGGCGCCACATTACTGACGAACCGAGCGACGCCCGTGAACATTGCCGACCTGCAACCTGCCGTCGAATCGCTGGAAATCGCGCAACGCGTCGACGCGATCGACTGGACGACTGTCGATGCCGATCTCGATCGCTACGGATGCGCGCGCGTGCCGGGCCTCATCTCGGCAAGCGAATGCACGGCGATCGCATCGCTCTATCCGCGCGATGCGCTCTATCGCTCGCGCGTCGTGATGGCACGGCACGGGTTCGGGCGCGGCGAATACAAGTATTTCGCATACCCGCTCCCGGCGATCCTCGCCGAGCTGCGTGCGACGACCTACCCGCATCTCGCGCCAATCGCGAATCGCTGGAACAAGGCGCTCGGGATCGACATCCGCTATCCGGCAGACCACGCGACCTTCCTCGACCGCTGCCACGCAGCGGGACAGACGCGACCGACGCCGCTTATCCTGCAATACGGCGCCGACGACTACAACTGCCTCCATCAGGACCTGTATGGCGAGCACGTCTTTCCGCTCCAGGTCGCGATCCTGTTGTCGGCGCCGGGCCGCGATTTCACGGGCGGGGAATTCGTGCTGACGGAACAGCGACCACGCATGCAGTCGCGCGCGGAAGTGGTGCCGCTGACGCAAGGCGACGCGGTCATCTTCACCGTGCACGGCAGGCCCGTGCAGGGAACGCGCGGCGTCTATCGCGTCAACCTGCGCCACGGCGTCAGCCGGATTCGGAGCGGCCATCGCCACACGGTCGGCATCATCTTCCATGACGCACAGTGAGTGACGGTGATAGGGACGCGCACGACGCTGTCATGCCATCCATCACACCGGCGAATTCGCGCGGGAAATACTGCTCATCCGACGTACCAATCGCGCGTGATCGATCGGGATCGCTTCGCGGATGGGTATCACGACGCGATCAGTTCGATCATCTGTTGCGACAGATGACCGTTTTTGCTTCCCTTCGGAGCATCACCGCACGACGGATCGACGTTTCAGGCGAGTGTCGTCGTGCAAAAACACTCACCTGTCGCAACACAAGGTCGGCGGGAAACCCGGGCCTATCCGCGCGCGACATTTGCCCGCAGCCGGTCGCCCGCATCGTGGGCAAGACGTGCGTAGCCCGGCAACGTCAGCAGCGCGAGCACGCCCGCCGCGACGAATGCCCAGCGAAAGTCGTCAAGCACGTAGTGCATGCCGGCCGCATCGCCACGCACCAACGCCGCGAGCCGCAGCGACAACGCACCGAACGCGATGCCCATCCCGATCGTCATCTGCTGAGCAGCGCTCCATAGCGTGCTGGCCGCGCTCGTCTGCTGAGCCGGGATATCCGCATAGGCCAGCGTCGCGAGCGTCGTGAACTGCATCGACCGCGCCAGTCCGTAGACGAATACGACGAACAGCGTGATCGCCAGTGGTGTCGATGCGGTCAGCCAGCCGCATGCGATCGTGAAGAGGCCGACTATCGACACGTCGACGAGTGCGACGCGCCGGAAGCCGAAGCGGTCGAGAATCCACGAGGTTCCCGCCTTCATCCCGAGATTGCCGAGCGCACTCGCGAGCAGCAGCAGCCCGGACTGGAACGGCGACAGCCCGAAACCGATCTGGAACAGCAGCGGCAGAAGGTACGGCACGGCATTGATGGCCATCCGCGTGATCGACCCGGTGATCACCGTCACCGAGAACGTCGGCACTTTCAATGTCGTGAAGTCGAGCAACGGATGTGCGCAACGTCGCGCATGCCACCACGCGGCAATACCGAACAGCACGCTCGCGCCCACCAGGACGGCCGCGCGCGTGAAGTGGACGTCCTGCTGGCCGGCTGCTTCGGTGCCGATCAGCAAGCAGGTCAGCGCGCCCCCGGCGAGCACGAAGCCGCCCCAGTCGAGCGGCCGTTGCTCGTCGGCCCGCGTGTTCCGGACGATCAGCCAGGTGCAGACCAGTGCTGCAATGCCGAACGGGACGTTCAGCAGGAAGATCCATCGCCATGACGCATAGGTCGTGATGAAGCCGCCGATCGGCGGCCCGACGACGGGCGCGACGATGCCCGGCCACGTGATCGTCGCGATCGCACGCATCAGCTTCGCTTTCTCGGTACTGCGAACGACGATCATGCGCCCGACCGGCACCATCATCGCTCCCCCCACGCCTTGCAGCAGGCGCGCAGCCGTGAACGTCACGACGCCCTCGGACAACCCGCACAGCACCGATGCGCCGGTAAAGACGACGATTGCACTGGCGAACACCGTGCGCGAGCCATAGCGGTCCGCGATCCAGCCGCTGATCGGGATAAACACCGCCAGCGCCAGCATGTAGGCCGTCATCCCGAGGCTCAGCGCGTTCGGCCCGACGCCGAACGAGCGCGCCATTTGCGGCAGCGCGGTCGCGATCACGGTCGTGTCGAGGTACTCCATGAAGAACGTTGCGGCGACAAGATACGGCAAGAAGTCGGTCGTCCGACCACCTTGGGCAGGGCTGTCAGTCATGAACGGTGCGAGAGACGAAATATGGGGACACCGACCACCCGCGGTTGCCTGGAAGCGCTGGGAATCGGGACGAATGGCGATATTACCCCGAAGGGCTTGCACCCCGCTCCGTCAGGCATGTCTCGCGAATGGACTTTATGCGCATAGATTTCTATGATGATTCGGGGCTGAGTTCGCTGTGTGCGCCGATGACCACATCGGCGCACCGTGTCGAACGATCAGTGGATAGCCCAGGACGGCTTTCGCCAATATGCATCAATTAACGGCCATTTTCTTAAAACATCGCTCATCGTCGGCTGTTGCAGCGCTGTCCGTGGATGGATCGACGTTAGACGAGCACTCGTTGGCGTGCCGATTGATATGAGGAAAAGGAGCGCGTGCCGGGAGATATTGGTGGCACAGAACTGTAGATCGCTCGAGAACAACGGAGGCCCGAGTCGACGCATTCGACGGCTTCGGCGCCAGCCAGATTGATGTGGAACGCAGCGGTACGTAACTGAAGTTTTCGGTGCCGGCGGCGGGGTGGGTTGCTCGAGAACGGCAGGCGCCTGAATCTGCGCATTCGTCCGCCCCAGCTCCAGCCTGGCCGTCCATCCCGATCCCCCGTGCATTTCCTTCGCGCCAATGCAAGAACCCCCGCCTTTCGGGCGGGGGTTCTTGGCTTAGGGAGCCTGACGATTACCTACTTTCACACGGGAATCCGCACTATCATCGGCGTAGAGTCGTTTCACGGTCCTGTTCGGGATGGGAAGGGGTGGGACCGACTCGCTATGGTCATCAGGCAAAGAGGGTTGTTCTGCTGGCGTGGCCAACAGAACCAATCTGGGAAGAAGCAGTAATTTTTGAGTTGTGTGTATCACACACGAGAATCCAACTTGTCCGACGCGCTGTTATCAGCGCGAGGCAGACTTGTTATAGGA
>NZ_CADFDU010000016.1 GCF_902833045.1 Burkholderia sp. BCC0322 | reverse complement strand
CATCGTACGGCTCCTTTCATACTGAAAAAGTCCGCCGAAAACTCGCTTACATCATGGCACTGTTTACTGGGGGCCGCTCAAAAAACTGCTGCTTCGTGTCGTGCGCCCGGGTGAACTGCGCAGGCGTCAGATAGCCGAGCGAACTATGAGGCGGTCGGTGTTGTACTCGATACGCCATTCCTCAATCAGCCGCTTGGCGTGGCGCATCGAGACGAACCAGTGCTCGTTCAGGCATTCATCGCGGAACCGCCCGTTGAAGCTCTCGATATAGGCATTCTCCACCGGCTTGCCAGGCCGAACGAACGACAGCGTGACACCGGCTTCGTAGGCCCATGCATCCAGCACCTTACCAGCGAACTCCGGCCCGTTGTCGACCGTGATGGATGCGGGTAAGCCTCGCATCTCCTTGAGCTGCTCGAGCACTTGCTGCACTCGTAAGCCCGGCAGCGAAGTATCGACCTCGATGACCAGGCACTCGCGCGTGTACATGTCGCAGAATCATGGTCACAACCTGATCTTCGTATCGGAACTGGCGGCGATAAATCGGCTGGCCTCGATTACCGAGGAGGCGAACGCCGGCAAAGCGTTCGGGCTAGTCGTGCAAGAGGTCGTCGAGGTCGCCGGCTTGTATAGCGACTACGTTGTCGCGGTCTTGACGGCATTGCTTGGAAACGATGTTATTGATTCACTGATGATCGAGGAGATGCCGCGGGCAAAACAGATTGAACCTAGATCCGACAGGATCATGTTCTTTGAGCTGCCTGTCCGTGATTAGGGATGTTTCGTATTTTTAGACGATCTTTGTGAAACCAAATGAAGAGTTGATTTTGACCACAAAAATACTCGAAGAGCGGGGCTACTTCTGGTGGAACGACACACCGCTGCCGGACAATCACTTTGCACCGCCGGAAGCCATAACGGGTACGCTTTCTATCGATGAGAGCGGGCGAATTCGGCTTAAGCTCGACAACTACTTCGATAACGAACATGGTCCCATGGCAGTGCTAGTTTCAGGAGCGCAGGAGTTGCCTCCCGACAGGACTATCCAGGGGCGACTCATAGACAGCAACAAATGCGTACTGTTGCTTAGCTTGCGGCGACGCGGTGGGAGATTTAGCAGCAACGGCGTCTCATTCGACGGCTTTGCAGCCGACTACTGTTTGATCTCGCGGTTGACCAGACCATTTGGCGTGAAGCCGATTCTTTTCGACACAATGGACGTCGACATGGACGGGTTCGAGGGGTGGTTGAGACTCGGCAGTATTGAGACGAAGCGAACGAGATCAAGCGTCGCCGCGAAACATCGTCTTCCGAAGCCTTGTCTATATGAGCTCGGTGATTGTGCACTGTCAGTGCGCTATGACATCTTGGCGCCGTTTCCGAGTTCTCATGTACATCGATCGCATGAGCTCCGACTCGTCGAGAGCGCGTTCATTCGCGTGAAGTACAAGCAGAAACGTTCGCTGGACGAAATGCTCGAAGAGTATCGACTTGTTCAGGACTTGTTCATCTTGCTTACAGGTTCAAATTACTCGCTGGCGCGGCCGCGCTTAAAGGCCAATCGTAGTATTTTTGACGTGTACTTTTACGGCCAGCGTCGGTCTTCAGAGATGCCGGAGTGGCGAGACTGCTGGACAAATTTTATTCAATTGCGAGAAAGTTTCGGGAGGGTATTCGATGCTTGGCGACAAAAGCATAGCGAATTTGGGCCCGGTTTCTACCTGTATCTTGGTACGCGCCGTGGTATGCAATTGTATGTCGAGCATCGGTTTGTGAATCTCATCTGGGGCCTTGAGTCACTCCATCGTCGTAAGGAAGGAAATTTCGCGCCTGCTCCGAAGTTGCAGGAAAAGATTCAGCGCATCTTGGGGCAAGTTGCTAACAAACGTGATCGTAGTTGGCTTGAAGGCCGACTTAAAAATGCAAGCGAGCCATCGTTGCAGGAACGACTGTTCGAGATGTTCCGCGCGCTTCCGCTCGATTTTCTCGATGTGAATTTGCAAAATTTTTGTGCTGCGTGTGCTAAGGCCCGCAACGATATTTCGCACTTTGGAGGTCAACGTCACGAGGGGAAATATCAAGACTTCGTCAAGGATGTAGCAATGAAAACGGAGGCTGTGGCGTACATGTACCATGCACTGCTGCTAAAGGAGATTGGCGTCGATATGGAACAGACTAAGCAATGGTTGTTCGATGGACCCAAATCACACGAGGTACTGCACGCATTTCGGGAAACCGGGCTCTTGGCATGAAGTAGCGCACTGAATGTTCATATCCTCGTGCAGATTTGCTCCATTCCACCTAAGCCTAGCTATCGCCCAACGTTGATCGGGATGACCGAAGCGCCAGCCTCAAGGGCGTCGAGGTGATCTGCCCAGTGCTGCATCATCTTTCGGCGCTCATGCAGGAATTCGGCGTGCACGTATGCGGCAGTGACTTGATTGCGTTCCGCATGCGCGAGCTGACGATCGACGACGTCTCGACTGTAACCGAGTTCCCTTAGCACGGTTGCGGCCAAGCCGCGGAATCCGTGGCCGGTCATTCGCGACTTGTAGCCCATGCGATAGAGCGCGTAGAGCATGGTGTTGTTCGAGATGTGGCTTCGACCTTGGACGCTATAGAACACATGCCGGTGGGCGCCGTTCAGCTCACGCAAGGCGGCCAATGTGTCGAGAGCCTGACGCGACAGCGGGACAATGTGCGGGTCGCGCATCTTCATCCGCTCGGGAGGAATCCGCCACTCGGCGGCACGTTCGTCGAACTCATCCCACTCCGCGTTGATCATCTCGGTTGTTCGAGTGAACGTCAGTGCCATGAAGCGGAGCGCCAGCCGCGTGACGAGATCGCCTTGGTACGCGGCGATGTCTCTCATGAGTTGCGGGATTTCAACGGGCTTGACCCGCGCCATGTGTTTGACGCCACTACCTTTCTTGAGAACAGTCTCGGCGTCGATGTCGGCAGCGGGGTTGCGAGGGCATCGCCCCGTCATGATTCCGTACTGGAACACCGCCCGCGAGCGCTGGAGGATGCGCCTTGCTGTCTCTCGCACACCGCGAGATTCGACAGCTCTCAGGATCTCGAGCATGTCGGGCGCCTCGATGTCTCGGATCGGACGGTGGCCGATTCGGGGGAAAACATCGACCTCAAGCGAATTGATCACTTTGCCGGCATACACTTCGGTCCAGCCATCCTTCTGGGTCACAAACCACTCGCGCGCGACGGCTTCAAACGTCGACGCGGCTTCGATTGCCCGGGTGCGTTTAACTTCCCGCTTCTGCTCGGTGGGATCGGTGCCGGCGGCCAGTTGCTTCCGCGCATTGAGGCAGGCCTGTCGAGCCTCAGCCAGTGTCACCTCTGGATAGACGCCGAAGGCGGCGCGGTTCTCTTTGCCGTCGAATCGATACTTCATCCGCCAGTATCTTGATCCATTCGGCATGACCTCGAGATACAAGCCCTTGCCGTCAGCTAGGCGGTAGGGCTTGTCGGCCGGCTTGGCCTTGCGGATCTGCATCTCGGTCAGCGGAGTAGCGCGCTTCGGCATGGCGTGGGGGCATCGAGTTTGGGGGCATGGAGGCATGTCCCAAAAGATGCCCCCAAGTTAGGTTGCTTGTAGTGGGTAACCTTGGGCAATGATGGCAGCGAAAGTCCGGGCGACACAAGGCTGTGTGCGACCTTTTGGGTAACCATGGGAGACGATGGGAACTTGTTTGGTCCCCCCGACAGGAATCGAACCTGTATCTAGCGCTTAGGAGGCGCTTGTTCTATCCATTGAACTACGGGGAGAGCCATGTCCGGGTAATCGCAAAACACGCGAACCGGACGGCGGTGTGGACAGCGCGCAGAGTATAGCAAACACGCGGCGCGTCGGCGGGGCGGAATGCACGCCGACGCGTGTGATCGCGCAATCGGCCGCGACCGGAAAATCAAAGAATCAGCGAATCAGAAATCGACGACAACAAAATCGTCCTTGCCCACATCGCACAGCGGACAGCGCCAGTCGGCGGGAATGTCGGCGAAACGGGTGCCGGGCGCGATGCCTTCGTCGGGCAGCCCTTCCGCTTCGTTGTAGACCCACCCGCAAATCAGGCAGACCCAGCTCTGGTATTCGGTTACTTCGCTCATGTAGCGCTCGGGAAAAATGGAAATCCGGTGATGCCGTCCGCGGCCTGGCCGGCGGACGAAAGGCGCAATGGTACCGGAATTTCGCCGAACGGCTCCGCAACGTCGTGTTAAACGTACGCATCGCGAACAACGCAACCGAAACACATGTGCCTTGCGTGCGGTGTATGCTTCCCGGGCTGTCCAATCATAAGGAGAATGCGATGCTGAACAGAAAGTGGATCGCGGGTGCGGTGTGTGTGGCGGCGATGGCCGTGTCGACGATGGCGCGGGCCGAGGCGCGCGTGTATTTCGAAGCGCCGAGCGAAGGCGCGACGGTGTCGAACCCGGTGCACGTGAAGTTCGGGGTCGAAGGGATGGAACTTCGACCGGCCGGCGACATGACGCCGAATACCGGCCATCATCACCTGCTGATCGACGGCCGGCCGATTCCGAAGGGCGACGTGATTCCCGCGAGCGAACGTTCGCTGCACTTCGGCAAGGCGCAGACCGAAACCGATATCAAGCTGCCGCCCGGCCAACATACGCTGACGCTACAGTTCGGCGACGGCATGCACCGGTCGTACGGCCCCGAACTGAGCTCGACGATCTCGATCAATGTGAAGTAAGCGCGTATGCCGCGTACGGGCGCCTTGGGCGTCCGGCGCGGAATGATCGATCGGCCGGCCTTGGGCATCCGGCCGACGCGGGCCTTTTGCCCGGAACCCGCGCCCGGCGTCTGCGACCGGCAGCCGGGCGCACCCGGTGTACGATCGCATCGCATCGACGCGCTTCGCTGGACACGGCCTGCCAGCCGTCGAAGGCGCGTTCCAACCCGCCCCTCGACCCGTTTGCCGGGCTTATCCGTCCGGCCATACCGGTGGCGTCGCCCGCGACCGGTACAATGGGCGCTTCCGATTTCTCTCATCGCCGTCTCCCCATGTCGCTCTATTCCATTTCCGGCGCGCAACTCGCGTTCGGTCACGTCGCGTTGCTCGATCACGCGGATTTCTCGCTGGAAGCCGGCGAGCGCGTCGGCCTGATCGGCCGCAACGGCGCGGGCAAGTCGTCGCTGTTGAAGATCGTCGCCGGGCTCGCGAAGCCCGACGACGGGCTGGTCACGCGCCAGCAGGAGCTCGTGACCGTCTATGTGCCGCAGGAGCCTGAATTCGAGCCGGGCGCGACGGTGTTCGACGCAGTGGCATCGGGGCTGGCGCACACGCGCGAACTGCTCGAAGAATACGATTCGATCGCGCACCGCCTCGCGGATATCCCCGAAGGCGCCGAGCACGATGCGTTGCTCGCGCGGATGAACGCACTGCAGTCGTCGCTCGATGCGCACGACGCGTGGAGCTGGCGCACGCGCGTGTCGATGACGCTCGCGCAGATCGGCCTGGCGGACGTCGACGCGCCGGTCGACGCGCTGTCGGGCGGGATGCAGAAGCGCGTCGCGCTGGCGCGCGCGCTGGTGCTGCAGCCCGACGTGCTGCTGCTCGACGAACCGACCAACCACCTCGACTTCGACGGCATCCGCTGGCTGGAAGAGCTGCTCGTCGCGCAGCGCGCGGGCCTGCTGTTCATCACGCACGATCGCGCGTTTCTCGACCGCGTCGCGACGCGCATCGTCGATCTCGATCGCGGCCGGCTGCTGTCGTACCCGGGCAATTTCTCCGCGTACCAGACGCGCAAGGCGCAGCAGCTCGAAATCGAGCGCGTGGAAAACGAGAAGTTCGACAAGCTGCTCGCGCAGGAGGAAGTGTGGATCCGCAAGGGCGTCGAAGCACGCCGTACGCGCAGCGTCGGCCGCATCGCGCGGCTCGTACAGATGCGCAACGAGCGCGCGGAGCGCCGCAACGCGCAGGGCAACGTGAAGCTCGACGTCGCGCAGGGCGAGAAGTCCGGCAAGATCGTCGCGGAGCTGACCGACGTGACGAAGCGCTACGGCGGCCGCACGGTCGTCGATCGCTTCTCGACGACGGTGATGCGCGGCGACAAGATCGGCTTCATCGGCCCGAACGGCGCCGGCAAGACGACGCTGCTCAAGCTGATTCTCGGCGAACTGAAGCCCGACGAAGGCACGGTGCGCACCGGCACGAACCTGCAGGTCGCGTATTTCGACCAGATGCGTGCGCAGCTCGACCAGGAAAAGAGCCTCGCGGATACGATCAGCCCCGGCAGCGAATGGGTCGAGATCGGTGGCGTGCGCAAGCACGTGATGAGCTATCTCGGCGATTTCCTGTTCGCGCCGGAACGCGCGCGTTCGCCGGTGAAGTCGCTGTCGGGCGGCGAGCGCAACCGGCTGCTGCTCGCGCGCCTGTTCGCGCGTCCGGCCAACGTGCTGGTGCTCGACGAACCGACCAACGACCTCGACATCCCGACGCTCGAATTGCTCGAAGAACTGCTGGCCGACTACGACGGCACGGTGCTGCTCGTCAGCCACGATCGCGCGTTCCTCGACAACGTCGTGACGTCGGTGATCGCGGCCGAGGGCGACGGCAAGTGGCGCGAGTATGTCGGCGGCTTCACCGACTGGCAGATCCAGAGTGCGCGTGCGGATCAGCTCGCGCAGCAGGAAGCGGCAAAGCGCGTGGTCAAGGACGCGGCGCCCGTCAAGGAAGAGGCCGCGAAAAGCGCTGCGGGCCGCAACGCGCAACGCACGGTGAAGCTGTCGTTCAACGAGCAGCGCGAGCTCGATTCGCTGCCGGAGAAGATTGCCGCGCTCGAAGAGGAGCAGAAGACGATCAATGCGCAACTCGAAGACGGCTCGATCTTCGCGAAGGATCCGCAGGAAGGCACGCGCCTGACCGAGCGGTTCGCGGCGATCGACGACGAATTGCTCGCCGCGCTCGAACGGTGGGAAACGCTCGAGGCGAAGCGCAAGCCCGCGTAAAACGCTTGACGCGTCGCGCGGCCGGCGGCCGCCGCGCGCGATTCCGCGATTGGCGTGCCACGCGGAACCAGTAAAATACCGCGCGTCCCGGGCAGCGCAGCGCACGCCGCGCGCCCGCTTTCGGAGCAGTCCAAGCACACCGTTGTTTCGATTCGCTTTTTTACGGAACTCAACGTTTTGTCCACGACGTTATCCACACGAGGTGTGGACAACGTCCCGATGAATGACGAAATTCAGCGCCTATGTCAACGAAGAAACCCAGCGCGGCCTATAGCGAAGCATCGATCAAGGTGCTCAAGGGTCTCGAGCCGGTCAAGCAGCGCCCCGGCATGTACACCCGTACCGAGAATCCGCTTCACATCATCCAGGAAGTTATCGACAACGCGTCCGACGAGGCGCTCGGCGGCTACGGCAAGCAGATCACGGTCACGCTGCACGCGGACCAGTCGGTATCTGTCGAGGACGACGGCCGCGGCATCCCGTTCGGCATGCACCCGGAAGAGGGCGTGCCGGTCGTGGAGATCGTCTTCACGCGCCTGCACGCGGGCGGCAAGTTCGACAAGGCCGCGGGCGGCGCCTACACGTTCTCCGGCGGCCTGCACGGCGTCGGCGTGTCGGTGACGAACGCGCTGGCGACGCGCCTCGACGTGACGGTCTGGCGCGACGGCAAGATCGCGGAACTCGGCTTCGCCGACGGCGATGTGGTGAAGCCGCTCGCGACGCAAGGTGCGGGCCGCGGCGAGAAGAAGTCCGGCACGCGCGTGCAGGTGTGGCCGAATCCGAAGTACTTCGATTCGCCGAACCTGCCGCTCGGCGAACTGCAGCGCCTGCTGCGCTCGAAGGCCGTGCTGCTGCCGGGCGTCGAGGTCGTGCTCGTCAACGAGAAGACCGGCGAGCGCCAGACGTGGAAATATGAGGACGGCCTGCGCGGCTACCTGCTCGACGAAATGAACGGCAGCGAGCTGCTGATCCCGCTGTTCGAAGGCGAGCGTTTCGCCGATTCGCGTTCGGGCGACGACACCTTCGCCGAAGGCGAGGGCGCGTCGTGGGTCGTCGCATGGAGCGAGGAAGGCTCGCTCGTGCGTGAGTCGTACGTGAACCTGATCCCGACGCCGGCCGGCGGCACACACGAATCCGGCCTGCGAGACGGTCTCTACCAGGCGGTCAAAAGCTTCGTCGAACTGCACAACCTGCAGCCGAAGGGCGTGAAGCTGCTCGCGGAAGACGTGTTTGCGCGCGTGTCGTTCGTGCTGTCCGCAAAAGTGCTCGATCCGCAGTTCCAGGGGCAGATCAAGGAACGCCTGAACAGCCGCGACGCGGTGAAGCTCGTGTCGTCGTTCTCGCGTCCGGCACTGGAGCTGTGGCTGAACCAGCACGTCGAGCACGGCAAGAAGCTCGCCGAACTGGTGATCAAGCAGGCGCAGGCGCGCACGCGTGCGGGCCAGAAGGTCGAGAAGCGCAAGAGCTCGGGCGTCGCGGTGCTGCCCGGCAAGCTGACCGATTGCGAGACGGAAGATATCGCGCGCAACGAACTGTTCCTCGTCGAGGGCGACTCGGCGGGCGGCTCAGCGAAGATGGGCCGCGACAAGGAATATCAGGCGATCCTGCCGCTGCGCGGCAAGGTGCTGAACACATGGGAAACCGAGCGCGACCGCCTGTTCGCGAACAACGAGGTGCACGACATCTCGGTCGCGATCGGCGTCGATCCGCACAGCCCGGACGACACCGTCGACCTGTCGAACCTGCGCTACGGCAAGATCTGCATCCTGTCGGACGCGGACGTCGATGGCTCGCACATCCAGGTGCTGCTGCTCACGCTGTTCTTCAAGCATTTCCCGCAACTGATCGAGCGCGGCCACGTGTACGTCGCGCGTCCGCCGCTGTTCCGCGTCGATGCGCCCGCGCGCGGCAAGAAGCCCGCGCAGAAGCTCTATGCGCTCGACGACGGCGAACTCGAAGCGATCCTCGACAAGCTGCGCAAGGACGGCGTGCGCGAGACGCAATGGAGCATCAGCCGCTTCAAGGGTCTCGGCGAAATGAGCGCCGAGCAGCTGTGGGATACGACGATGAACCCCGACACGCGCCGCCTGATGCCGGTGAAGCTCGGCGAGCTCGACTACGAGGCGACCGTCGCGCGCATGACGATGCTGATGGGCAAGGGCGAGGCAGCCGCGCGGCGCGGCTGGCTCGAGGAAAAGGGCAACGACGTCGAAGCGGATATCTAAGCCGAGCGCCCGCGCGGCCGCGGATGACACCCGGCCCGGCCTCACGCCACTTACGAATACGGAATTCAGATGGACGACAACACTTCCGATCTCTTCGCCGGTTCCGATGCACCGGACGCCGAAGCGCTGACGCTCGGCAACTACGCGGAGCAGGCGTATCTCAGCTACGCGGTCAGCGTCGTGAAGAGCCGCGCGCTGCCCGACGTGTGCGACGGCCAGAAGCCGGTGCAGCGCCGGATTCTCTACGCGATGAACGAAATGGGCCTCGGCCCGGACGCGAAGCCGGTGAAGTCGGCGCGCGTGGTCGGCGACGTGCTCGGTAAATACCACCCGCACGGCGACCAGTCGGCGTACGACGCACTGGTGCGTCTCGCGCAGGATTTCTCGCTGCGCTACCCGCTGATCGACGGGCAGGGCAACTTCGGCTCGCGCGACGGCGACGGCGCGGCGGCGATGCGATACACCGAAGCACGCCTCACGCCGATCGCGAAGCTGCTGCTCGACGAGATCGACCAGGGCACGGTCGACTTCATGCCGAACTACGACGGCTCGTTCGAGGAGCCGAAGACGCTGCCGAGCCGCATGCCGTTCGTGCTGCTGAACGGCGCGTCGGGCATCGCGGTCGGTCTCGCGACCGAAATCCCTTCGCACAACCTGCGCGAAGTCGCGGCGGCGGCGGTCGCGCTGATCCGCAATCCGAAGCTCACGCACGCGGAGCTGATGAACCTGATTCCCGGCCCGGATTTCCCGGGCGGCGGCCAGATCATCTCGAGCGACACGGAAATCGCGGCGGCCTATGAAACCGGTCGCGGTAGCCTGAAGGTGCGCGCGAAATGGAAGATCGAGGATCTGGCGCGCGGCCAGTGGCAGCTCGTCGTCACCGAGCTGCCGCCGAGCACGTCGGGCCAGAAGGTGCTCGAGGAAATCGAGGAGCTGACGAACCCGAAGCTCAAGCTCGGCAAGAAGACGCTCACGCCCGAGCAGCTCAACACGAAGAAGGCGATGCTCGACCTGCTCGACGCAGTGCGCGACGAGTCGGGCAAGGAAGCGGCGGTGCGGCTCGTGTTCGAGCCGAAGTCGCGCACGATCGACCAGACGGAATTCGTGAACACGCTGCTCGCGTATACGAGCCTCGAATCGAACGCGACGCTGAACCTCGTGATGATCGGCGCCGATGGCCGGCCGGGCCAGAAGGGCCTGCTGACGATCCTCGACGAGTGGGTGAAGTTCCGCCAGTTGACGATGACGCGCCGGTGCCGCCATCGTCTCGCGAAGGTCGACGACCGCATCCACATCCTCGAAGGGCGGATGATCGTCTTCCTGAACATCGACGAGGTGATCCGCATCATCCGCGAGTCGGACGAGCCGAAGGCCGCGCTGATGAGCGCGTTCGGCCTCAGCGAACGGCAGGCGGAAGACATTCTCGAAATCCGCCTGCGCCAGCTCGCGCGGCTCGAGAAGATCAAGATCGAGAAGGAACTCGAAGCGCTGCGCGACGAAAAGGCGAAGCTCGAGGAACTGCTCGCGAACGAAAGCGCGATGAAGCGGCTGATGATCAAGGAGATCGAGGCCGACGCGAAGCAGTATGGCGACGACCGCCGTACGCTGATCCAGCAGGAAAAGCGCGCGACGTTCGAGGCGAAGGTGGTCGACGAACCGGTGACGGTCGTCGTGTCGCAGAAGGGCTGGGTGCGTGCATTGAAGGGCCACGGGCTCGACCCGGCCGGCTTCACGTTCAAGGCCGGCGACCATCTGTATGCGGCGTTCCAGTGCCGCACGCCCGACCGCCTGATCGCGTGGGGCAGCAGCGGCCGCGTGTACTCGGTCGACGTGTCGGTGCTGCCGGGCGGGCGTGGTGACGGCGTGCCTGTCACGTCGCTGATCGAGCTCGAATCGGGCTCGCACCTGATGCATTACTTCGCGGCGCCGGCCGACCAGCAACTGCTGCTCGCATCGAGCAACGGCTTCGGCTTCCTCGCGAAGGTCGGTGACATGGTGAGCCGCGTGAAGGCCGGTAAGGCATTCATGACGATCGACGCAGGCGCGGTGCCGCTCGCGCCAATGCCCGTGCTGCCGAATGCAACGCAGATTGCGTGCCTGTCGAGCGGCGGCCGCCTGCTCGTGTTCGGGATGGACGAGATGAAGACGCTGTCCGGCGGCGGGCGCGGCGTGATCCTGATGGCGCTCGACGACAAGGAAACGCTCGTTCAGGCGCTCGCGATCGATCCGGCGGGCGTCGTGCTGATCGGCACCGGCCGCGGCGGCAAGGCGATGGACGAGACGCTGTCGTATGCTGGGCTGGCGCCGCACGTCGGCAAGCGCGCACGCAAGGGCCGCGCGCCCGACACGAAGCTCAAGGTCGTCAGCGAACTGCGTCCGCTACTCGGCTGACGCTGCGCACGTTCGATCGTCCGGCTCGGCCGCGATCGAAGGCCGCACCTCCGCTTCGGCGGACGTGCGGCCTTTCCTTTTGGAGGGACGATTCGGGTAAGCAAGTGTGGCGCTGTCGCGCGGAACTTGCAAAATACTGTGAAATCGCGCCTGGGGTCTGAACCGTACAGCGACAATCCGGTCGAACGTCGCTTGAGCCGCGTGCGACGCGGCCGTTCGCCGCACCCAACTCCTCACAGGATCGCCGTCATGTCCCATGCTGTCTCCGTCGCGCTGTTTCTTCATCTGCTGGCCGTCGCCGTGTGGGTGGGCGGGATGGTCTTCGCCAACTTCTGCCTGCGTCCGGCGCTGTCCGACCTGTCGCCGCAGCTTCGGTTGCCGCTGATCGAAGGCGTGTTCGGCCGCTTCTTCAACTGGGTTTCGGGTTCCGTGATCGTGATCCTGCTGTCCGGCGGCTTCCTGCTCGTGGAATTCGGCGGCGCGCACGCGACGTGGTCGCTGCACGCGATGGCCGGGCTCGGCGTCGTGATGATGCTGATCTTCGGGTATATCCGGTTCGCGCTGTTCCCACGCATCCGCCGTGCCGTGCAGGCACAGAAGTGGCCGGACGGCGCGCGCGCGGTGAATACGGTGCGCTTGCTCGTCCTCGTGAACCTCGTGCTCGGCGTCGTCACGATCGGCGCGGCGGTGCTGTCGCGCGGGTTCTGATCGACCGGGGCTGGCCGGCTCGCGTGCAGCCGCCGCTGCACCGGCAAGCGCTGTTACGCGGCCAGCATCGCATCGAGCAGCCATGAGCCGACCGGGCCGAGCGGCCGGTTGCGCGACCAGACCGCATCGACCCGTACGCGGCGAGGCCAGCCGCGTGCACACAGCTCGCACAGGCGATCGCGCGCAAAGTGGTCGACCATCCAGCGCGGCAGTTCGGCCCAGCCGAATCCCAGCACGGCCATCTCCAGCAGCATCAGGTAGCTCGGCGCCAGCCAGTGCTGCGTGCCGACGACGATCCGGTCGTCGGCGCCGCGGCCTTCCGTTTTCACATAGGTATTGAGGCGCAGTTCGCGCACGTCGCGCAGCGCGGCGTGCGGCACGTCGGCATCGCCGTATGCGGCGAGCGCGTGCGTGCGGCCGACGAACAGCCCGATCTCCGACTCCTCCGCGATCGTCGCCGCGCCGATATCGGCCGGGTAGCTCGCCCGCGCGGCCATCAGCCCGAGCTGCGCGCGCCCCTGCTGGATCAGGTCGAGCACGTCGTCGTGCTCGGCGATCTGGCATTCGAGCTCGAGCGCCGGAAAGCGCTGTTCGAGCGCCAGCAACGTTTCCTCGTAGCGCTTCGACTGGTACGTATCCGATACGACCAGCGTCAGCCGTGCTTCTTCGCCACGCGCCAGCCGCGCGGCCGTGCGGTCGATCGCCGCGCCGGCTTCGAGCGCGCGCTGCACTTGCGGCAACAGTGCGCGCCCGGCGTCGGTCAGCGTCGGCGCGCGCGTCGAGCGGTCGAACAACTGCACGCCGAGATCGATCTCGAGGTTCGCGATCGCCTCCGACACGGTCGACTGGCGCTTGCCGAGCTTGCGCGCAGCGGCCGTGAACGAGCCGAGCGAGGCGGCTTCGGCGAATGCGAGCAGGGCTTCGGGTGTATGGCGCATGCGGCGCTCCGGATGGCGATATATCGGTGAAACCGATGATATCAAACTGGATTCACACGGTTTCGCCGATCAAAATGGCTGCCATCAGTGAAGTACACGAATCGGAGGGAATCATGAAACAGGTCAACAAAACGGTGACGGAACGGCTGCTGCATGCACTGACGTTCGAGCTGGTTGCGATCGCGCTGTGCGCGCCGATCGGCGCGTGGCTGCTCGACATGCCGGTGGCGCACGTTGGCGTGCTGACGGTGATGGTGTCGCTGATCGCGATGGCGTGGAATATGGCGTTCAACACGCTGTTCGACCGCTTCGAGCGGCGGGCGGGATTGAAGCGCACGCTCGGCATGCGGATCGCGCATGCGGTCATGTTCGAGCTCGGCCTCGTCGCGATGGTGGTGCCGGTAGCCGCGTGGTGGCTGAACGTGAGCCTCGTCGAGGCGCTGCTGCTCGACCTCGGCATCGTGCTGTTCTTCCTGCCTTACACGTTCTGCTTCAACCTCGCGTACGACGCGTTGCGCGCCCGCTGGATGGCGCGCCGGGTCGCGGTGCAGGCAGGTTGAAGACGCACGGGCGAGAGGGGCGAATGCCGGTAGCACCCGGCGGGGCGGCGGCGGTCGCCCGTCAGCGCGCGGCGGCCAGCAGCCACACGCCGCACGCAACCGCGACCGTGCCGTACACGGCATAGACGGGCACCTTGAAGCGCGCAAAGCATAGCGTCGCGAACGCGCCCGTCAGCCAGTAAACGGGGTCGGCTGGTTCGCGGTACAGGATCTTCACGACGGCGACGACGAGAAAGCCCGTCGTCGCGGCACGCAGCAGGCGCATCCCGTGCTCGAAGCGCGAGTGGCGCTTGAGCCGGAACAGGTGGTTCTGCGCAAACACGACGAGGCACCCCGACGGAATGAACAGCGCGGCCGTCGCGAGCAGCGCGCCGACCCAGCCGTCGGTCAGGTAGCCGAGAAACGGCACGACGTTCAGCAGCGGTCCCGGCGCGACAGGGGACAGTGCGAACGCAAGCGTGAAGTCGTGATCGGAGATGCCCGTTGCGGGCGTGACGAACAACGTCTTGAGCACGGGCAGCGCGGAAAAGCCGCCGCCGAACAGCGTCATGCCGGCGCCGGCGAGGCGAGGCCACAGCAGCGTCGCCTGGTAATCGCCGGGCAGCGGCACCGCGAACAGCGTGACGAGCACGCCGAGCAGCACGAGCAGGTTGCGGTCGCGGGTCGACAGCGTGAAATCGACTGCGTCGCGTTGCGGCGGTCCCGTCAGCCAGCCCGCCGCGAATGCCGCGAAGAGAATCCCGACGAAAGCGGCCGCATTATGCGCGAAAGCGAGCAGAATCGTCGACAGTGCGGCGATCAGTTGTTCGCGCCGCGTGCGCGCGAGCGAGCGCAGCTGCTTGGCCCACGTGACGCCGATCAGCGCGGCGAGCACCATCCCGAAGTGATTGATCAGCATCGGCGCGGCCAGCGAGCGCACGAGCGGCGTGCGATAGAAGATCGCGAACAGCGTCATCAGGATGGAGAACGGCAGCACGCTGGCGATGCCGGCGATCCACGCGCCGACGCGGCCGTGCAGGATCTGGCCGACCTGCACCGCAACGTTGCAGCCGACGGGGCCCGGCACCAGCCAGGCAAGCGCGACGAGATCGCCGAATACGTTGGGCTCGATGCGCCGCAGCCGTTCCACGTAGTGGCGTTCGAGCTGCGCCATCATCGACAGCCCGCCCCACGAAACCGCCGAAATGCTGGCGACGACCTTGAACAGGTCCCACAGGGAAGCCTGCGCCTGTTCGACATCATCGGTCGCTTCGATTTCGACGGTGGTCATGTTGGTGGTGTGGGCAAGGGGCCCGATCTCTCGCGTGTGGCCATGCCGGCGGCCCGCCGACACCTTGGCCCTCCCGATTGTCCGCCGCGCACCGTGACACTGCCATGCGCGAAAACGCTAGTTCATGAACCAGGCAATCGGATCGGAAAACGAAACAATGACGGCGCGCCACGGCCGCGGGGCGCTTACGCGCCCGTGCTGCCGGTCGCGCGGTGCGCGATCACGTTCGGCGAGTCGCCGCGAACGCCGAAGCGCGCGATCAGCGCAGGAATCGCGTCGGCCGGCACCGGTCGCGAGAACAGGAAGCCCTGCGCCTCGATCTCGCCGAGCGCGGCCAGCCACGTGATCTGCTCCTCGGTTTCCGTGCCTTCGACGACGACGGTCAGGCCAAGCGAGCGCGCGAGATGCACGATCGACGACACCATCACGCATACGCTGCGGTCGTTCGGGATGGCCTGCACGAACGAGCGGTCGACCTTCAGCGTGTCGACGGAGAAGCGGTGCAGGTACGACAGCGACGAATAGCCGGTGCCGAAATCGTCGAGTGCGATCCGGATACCGAGTTTCTTCAGTGCGACGATCTTCTCGGACACGAGCTCCGGATATTCCATCATCGCGGTTTCGGTGATCTCGATTTCGAGCCGGTTCGCGTCGATGCCGGTTTCCTGCAGCGTGCGCGAGATCGTCTCGATCAGGTCGCCGCGCCAGAACTGCACGGGCGAGATGTTGACCGCGAGCGTCAGCGTGTCGTGGCCCTCGTCGCGCCAGCGCGCGATCTGCTCGCACGCGGTGCGGATCACGAAGTCGCCGATCGGCACGATCAGGCCGGTCGATTCGGCGATCGAAATGAATTCGTTCGCGGAGATGATCCCGTGCTCGGGGTGATCCCAGCGCGCGAGCGCCTCGAAGCCGGTGATGTGGCGGTGCGTGAGGTCGATCTTCGGCTGGTACGCGAGGAACAGCTGCCCCTCGGCGAGCGCGACGCGCAGTTGCTGTTCCCAGCGCATCAGGTGGTCGGCGCGGTGCGACAGGTGCGGCGCATAGAACTGGTAACAGTTCTTGCCGGCGTCCTTCGCGCTGTACATCGCCAGGTCGGCCTTCTTCAGCAGGTCGATCTCGCTTTCGTTCGCGACGGAGTGCAGCGCGATGCCGATGCTCGCATGCAGCACGAACGAGCTGCCGCGCACGTCGAACGGGTCGCCGAACATCCGGATGATCGCCTCCGCGAGTCGCACCGCGCGCCGCTCGACGTCGTCGCCCTTCATCACGACGACGAATTCGTCGCCGCCGATGCGCGCGAGCGAGCCTTCGTCTCCGACCGCATCGGACAGGCGCGACGCGGTCATCTGCAGCACGATGTCGCCGGCGTTGTGGCCGAGCGTGTCGTTGACGGTCTTGAAGTTGTCGAGATCGATGAACAGCAGCCCGAGCCGCGACAGGCTCGTCGGCATCGACACGTCGTTGCGCAGCCCGCGCAGCGTCGCGTAGCGGTTCGCGAGGCCGGTGAGCAGGTCGTATTCGGCGAGCTGCGTCATTTCGCGCTCACGGCCGAGCAGCTTGCCGATCAGGCCCGTTGCGACGCCGAAGAACGCAAGCATCGCGAGCGTGATGAAGCTCGTCATCAGCAGGTAGACGTTGCGCGTGTGGTAGTAGTCCGCGAATTCCTCGGTTTGCGACAGCCCGACCATCACCGCGAGCGGGTAGCCGTCGAGGTGGCGGTACGACACGATGCGCGTCACGCCGTCGATCGGGTCGATGATCGTGCCCGTCACGCGCTCGGCGATCGGGTAGACGCCCGACGCCGAAAACGCGCCGGGTGCGTTGCTGAGCGAGCCCGTGCGCCGCGCGAGCACGGCGCCCGTGTCGGACACGACCGCGATCACGCCTTCCTTGCCGATCGCCGCGTTGTTGTAGAAGTCGTTCGTGAAATAGCTCGGGTCTTCCGACACGACGACGATGCCCGCGAAGCTGCCGTCCGGGTTGTTCAGGCGCCGCGTCATCTGCAGCGTCCAGTGGCTCGACACGCGGCCGAGCACGGGCTTGCTGATGAACAGGCGGTCGTCGTTGTGCGCGAGGTGGACCTTGAAGTGCTCGCGGTCGGACAGGTTGATCGGCTGCGGGTGAAGCTCGGCCGTGTTCGCGAACAGGATGCCCTTCGCGTTGACGAGCGACACCTGGATCAGCGTGTCGCTCGGCACGACGCCTTTCTCGACGGCGCTGGCGAGGTTGAAGCGGGCCGGCGACTTCTCGAATTCGAACTTGACGAAGCGGGTGATCTGGTCGACCTGGTGGATCGCCTTGACCGTATGCTGCTCGAGCGCGGAGGACAGGATCGCCGCGGAAGCCGCCGCTTCCTTGTACGCGCTGTCCTTTTCCACCGACAGACGCGCGATGATCACGGCCCACAGCAGCGCAAGCGCCAGCATCCCGAGCAGCGGGATCGCAAATAGCGCACGCCGGCGCGATCTGCGCGGCGCGCGTAGCGGCCGGGTCGGCGGCGTGTGGTTGGACCGGGCGGAGCTCATCGAAGAGGGTGGCGTCCTGCTCGCGTGCGCCATCCGTCCGGATGGCTGGCTATGGTTCGGGTTGTCCCGACGTCTGTTCGTTCGCGGGACACGCAACCATGGACAGACCTCCGAAACAACGGATTAGGCCCGATATTACTGGCTGGAACGTTTTTGCGATAGCCGGGCAAATCGTAGGCGGCGCCGGACGGACCGGCGCCGTCGCACATCGCGAAATGTCAGGCGGGTGACAGGAAGGTGCCGTCGACGACCGTGACGACATGGCCGCCGACCCACGTGGTGCCGTCTTCGTCGTAGCTGACGAAGATGCGGCCGTCGCGGCCGATCGCCGTACCCTGGCGGGCCGTATACGACTGGCCGGGGCGGCGTTCCTGCCGCGTCAGCAACCCGGCGAGCGCGGCGTTTGCGCTGCCGGTGACGGGATCCTCGCCGAAGCCGAAGTTGCCGCCCGTCATCAGGCAGCGGATTTCGAACGTCGCGGGGCCGCCTTCGGCGTGCGGCGCGTAGAGCGCGACGCCGTCTGTGTCGTAGCGGCGCGTGAGCGCCGCCAGCGCGGCCGGATCGGGCGTCAGGCCGAGGCAGGCGTCTGCCGACTTCAGCCGCACGACCAGCCACGGTGCGCCGTTGTCGACCGCGCAAGGCTCGGCATCCAGATCGAGCGCGTCGCTGCGCAACGCGGCAGCCAGTGCCGCGTAGTCCGAACGGTCGAGCGGCGTGACGCGGGCCGGCGGCGCGGCGAACGCCCAGCCGTCGGCCTGCTCGCGCAGCGCGACCCGGCCGACCCCGCACTGCTGGATCAGCCGGCCCGGCGTGCGCGGCTGTGCGCCGCTTTCCAGGAACGCATGCGCGGTGCCCAGCGTCGGGTGGCCGGCGAACGGCAGCTCGCCCTCCGTCGTGAAGATCCGGACGCGGTAGTCGGCTTCCGGATCGGTCGGCGTGCAGACGAACGTCGTTTCCGACAGGTTCGTCCAGCGGGCGATGGCGAGCATGTCGGCGTCGCCGAGCGAATCGGCGTCGAACACCACGGCGAGCGCGTTGCCCTTGAACGGCACCGACGTGAACACGTCGACCTGCTTGAAGCGGACCCGATGACCGGACATCACGGTGCGTCCGTTACGCAACTTCGGCGATCAGTTCGATTTCGACGCACGCGCCGAGCGGGATCTGCGCAACGCCGAACGCCGAGCGCGCGTGCTTGCCTGCGTCGCCGAACACTTCCGCGATCAGTTCCGACGCGCCGTTCGTCACGACGTGCTGTTCGGTGAAGTCGAGCGTCGAGTTGACGAGGCTCATCAGCTTGACGATGCGCGTGACCTTGTTCAGGTCGCCGGTGTGGGCGTGCAGCGTCGCGAGCAGGTCGATCGCGATCGAGCGGGCGGCGGCCTTGCCGTCTTCCGTCTGCAGATCCGCGCCGAGCTTGCCGGCCCAGACCTTGCCGTCCTTCTTCGCGATGTGGCCCGACAGGTAGACCGTGTTGCCGCTTTGTGCGCTCATCACGTAGGCGGCGGCCGGTGCACCGGCGGTCGGGAGCTCGATGCCGAGCGACTTCAGCTTGTCGTAGACGTTAGCCATGTGTTCGATTCCTCGTAAAGGGTCGTGACAGGAAAAAGGGGATCAGAGGCGCTCGCGCAGCAGCTTGCCGAGGCGCGCGACGCCTTCCTCGATCTTCTCGGGCGGCACCGTCACGAACGACAGGCGCAGCGTGTTCTGCTGCGCGTTGTCCGCGAAGAACGGCGCGCCCGGCACGAACGCGACGTGGTTGTCGACGGCCGCGGCGAGCAGCTTCATGCTGTCGATCTGCCCCGGCAGGTTCACCCAGATGAACATCCCGCCTTCCGGGCGGTTCCACGTGACGCCTGCCGGCATGTGGCGCTCGAGCGCGCCGAGCATCGCGTCGCACTGCGCGCTGTACAGCTCGCGGATCGTCGGGATGTGCTCGTCGAGGAAGCCGTCCTTGATCACTTCGTGCGCGATGCGCTGCGTGAGCGTCGGCGTGTGCAGGTCGGTGGCCTGCTTGGCCTGCACGAGCTTGAAGTGGAGTTCCTCGGGCGCGATGATGTACCCGATCCGCAGGCCCGGCGCGAGCACCTTCGAGAACGTACCGAGGTGCACGATGTGGTCCGGCGCCATCGACAGCATCGTCGGCAGCGGCTCGCCGCGGTAGTTCAGCGCGCCGTACGGATCGTCTTCCAGCACCGGGAACGGGCTCGACTGCGCGAACGCGGCAAGCGCGCGGCGGCGCTCGACGGGCAGGCGGCGGCCGGTCGGGTTCTGGAAGTTCGGCTGCGCGTACAGCAGGCGCGCGCCTTGCGTGAGTTCGGGCGTGAGGCCGTCCGGCAGCAGGCCCTGCTCGTCGGTCGGCACCTGCACGTAGCGCGGTTCGTACAGCGAGAACGACTGCAGCGCGCCGAGGTAGGTCGGGGTTTCGACGAGGATCGGGCTGCCCGGATCGACGAGCGCCTTGCCGAGCAGGTCGAGCGCCTGCTGCGAGCCGGTCGTGATCAGCACCTGCGACACGCGCACGCTGTAGCGCTCGGCGATCCATTCGCGCAGCGGCAGGTAGCCTTCGGTCGCGCTGTACTGGAGCGCGGCGGCCGGCGCGTCGCGCAGCACGCGATCGGCGGCCGCGCGCATGCGCTCGGCCGGGAACGTGGCAGGGGCGGGCAGGCCGCCGGCGAACGAGATGACCTCGGGGCGTTCCGTGACCTTCAGGATTTCGCGGATCGCAGAGCTCGTCAGCTTGCGTGCGCGTTCGGAAAGCTGCCAGTGCGGCGGATGCAGGTCGCTCGGATTCATAGTCTCCTCGTTCGGATATCGTGGTCAGTCAAGAAAGGTCGTTCGGGCAAATCGCTTCGACGCCGCCGGGTGGGCAGGCACGAGCGCGATCGAGCCTTCGCGGCCGGGTGGGCAAACCGATCAGGCAAAACGTCCATTATGGCGCAGCTGTTCAGCCGGCGCGAGCCGGTTGCGGGGCGGCGGCGACCGCCGAGCGGCGCCCGAGCACCACGGTGGCGATCACCGCGGCGGCGAACAGCCACGTCGACGGCGTCACCGTTTCGCCGAACAGCAGCGCGGAAAAGGCGATCGTGAAGAAAATCTGCAGCAGTTGCACCTGGCCGACGCGCGCGATGCCGCCCATCGCGAGCCCCGCATACCACGCGAAAAAGCCGATGAATTGCGAAAAGAGGGTCACGTAGCCGAATGCGAGCCACGTGCGCAGTGCGAGCGGGCCCGGATGCGCGGCATGCTGCATCCACGCGAGCCAGCCGACCGGCAGCACGAGGAATGGCGCGGACACGACGAGCGCCCAGCAGATCACCTGCCAGCCGCCGATCTGGCGCGCGAGGCGCGCGCCTTCCGCATAACCGAGCGCGCCGATGCCGACCGCGACGAGCATCAGCGCGTCGCCGGCCTGCACGGTGCCGCCGCCGTCGCGCAGCGCGAACGCGATCACGAGCGCGCTGCCGGCCACCGCGCTGGCCCAGAACGCCTTCGACGGCCGCTCGTGCGACAGCCAGGCCGCGTACAGCGCGACGAACAGCGGCTGCAGGCCGTTGACCACCGCGCCGTGCGAGGCCGGGACCGTTTTCATCGCCCACGCGGAGAACACCGGGTACGCGATGATCACGCCAGCCGACGTGATCGCGAGGCTTTTCAGCTGCGCGCGGGTCGGCAGCGGCTCGCGGCGCCACCACAGCAGCAGGCCCGCCGGCACCGCGGCGGCGAGCGCGCGGCCGAGCCCGTTGAGCAGCGGATGGAGTTCGGAGACGACGATACGCGTCATCGGCAGCGTCAGGCTGAAGATCATCACGCCGATGAGGCCGAGCAGCATGCCCCGGGTTTCGCGCGAATTCATGTCGTGGGTGTCTCCGTGTTGCAGTGTCGGTGTAGTCGAAGGGGCGGCGAGGCGCTCAGCGCAGCGTGCGCGCGCCCTGCGGCGTGTCGAATTCGGCGACCAGCGCGGGCGGGCCGTCGGCGGCTTCGAGGTCGAGCAGGTGGGCGGCGCCGAGCCAGTCGAGCTGCTTGCGGATCGCGTCCGCATGCGGGTGGGTGCCCTTGAGCGCCGTCAGCGCGACGCCGTCGCCCGGCAGCGATTCGGCCGGGTGGCGCGCGCTGTCCCACTGGATCAGCGACGGCAGGAGGCCATCGCCTGCGCCTTGCCATGCGGGGAACGTGCCGTCATCGGGCACCGTGAGGCCCCAGCTCAGGTCGCCGCGCCGCATCGCGACGACCGGCGGGATGCGCGCCGGATACTGGCGCTGCCACAGCGCGAGCTGGCGCGGACGGTCGACGCGCGCGACCCAGTGCGCGAGAAATGGGCCTTGCGCGAGCCGCGCGTGCATGGCCGGGTCGTCGAGCCCGAACAGCCGTGCGCGCGGCGGCTGCGCGCCGTCGTTCGGCGCCGGCGCATCGGGATCGATCGCGATCACTTCGAGGTAGAGCCCGCCCCACGCGCCGAACAGCGCATTGTGGGTCCGCATCAACGGGTGGCGGCCGCCGCCGGCCGGTTCGATACCGAGCGCGTCGGCGACATGGCGTACGCCTTCGTCGAGCGTGCGCGCGGCGATCACGAGATGGTCGAGTGTCAGGGAGCGGGCTGGCATGAACGTCGGTCAGGAAGCGAAAGTGTCATGGTGGGCAGGCGACGCGCGGGGCGGTGGCCGGACCGGCCGGCGTACCGGCCGCAATGCAGGCCGGCGGGCGCGGTGCCAGGTGCGGCGGGGCCGAGACGGTGGCCGCACCGTCGCCATTCCGGTCAACTGTAATCGTCGCTACCGGCACAGTAACGGTACAATCGGCACGATAGCCTTCGGTACAGTTGGAGCTGCCGCCCATGTCCACCGTCCCACTCGCCCAGATTCCCGTGCCGCACGACACTGCCACGCTCACGCTCGTCGACCAGCTTGTCCAGTGGGCGCGGCGGCGCATCGACGAACGCGTGTTCCGGCCCGGCATGCGGATGCCGTCGATCCGCAAGCTCGCGCTCGACAAAAGCGTGTCGCGCTTCACCGTCGTCGAGGCTTACGAGCGCCTCGTCGCACAGGGCTACCTCGACTCGCGGCGCGGCTCGGGCTTCTACGTGCGCGAGCGCACGGCCGCCGGCCCGCAGCTGGCCGACAGCGTCGCACGCGTGGCCGAGGCCGCGCCGGTGCACAACACGATCGACGTCGTCTGGCTGCTGCGCAACATGCTGCACACCGTCAGCCCGGAAAAGGGGCCGGGTCTCGGCTATTTGCCGGGCCGCTGGCTCGACGGCGAGCTGATCACCGGCGCGCTGCGCGCGCTGGGGCGCCAGTCCGGCGCGCAGATGCTCGGCTTCGGCACCGCGCAGGGCTTCCTGCCGCTGCGCCAGCAATTGCAGACGCGCCTCGCCGAAGTGGAGATCGGCGCGAAGCCCGAACAGATCGTGCTGGTGTCGGGGATCACGCAGGCGATCGACCTGATCTCGCGAATCTATGTGAAGCCCGGCGATGCGGTGATCGTCGGCGATCCTGCGTGGTTCCAGATGTTCGGCCGCTTCGCGGCGCAGGGCGCGCAGCTCGTCGGGATGCCGTACACGCCGGACGGCCCCGATCTCGACGCGCTCGAGACGCTCGTGCAGATGTGGCGGCCGAAGATGCTCGTGATCAACTCGGTGCTGCAGAACCCGACCGGCACGTCGCTGTCGGCCGCGCAGGCGTTCCGGATCCTGAAGCTCGCGGAGGCGTACGACTTCCTCGTCGTCGAGGACGACGTGTACGGCGACCTGTGCCCGCCGAGCTATCCGGCCACGTGCCTCGCGAGCCTCGACCAGCTCAAGCGCGTGATCTACCTCGGCAGCTATTCGAAGACGCTCGCCGCGAACCTGCGGGTCGGCTACGTCGCGTGCGCGCCGGAGATCGCGAAGGCGATCACCGACCAGAAGATGCTGGTCGGGATGACGACGCCCGAGCTCAACGAGCGCGTGCTGTACAAGATCCTGACCGAAGGGCATTACCGGCGCCATGTCGAGCGGCTGCGCGCGCGGCTCGACGGCGTGCGCGACAAGACCGCGCGGATGCTGGAGCGCACCGGGCTGGGGCTGTTCACGATGCCTGCGGCCGGGATGTTCCTGTGGGCCGACACGGGCGTCGATTCGGACGCGCTCGCGGCCGCCGCGCACGAAGCGGGATTCCTGCTGACGCCCGGCAGCCTGTTTTCGCCGCAGCAGTCGTCGTCGACGTGGACGCGCTTCAACGTCGCGAACTGCGGCGATCCGGCGTTGCCGGGGTTTCTCGCGCGCTATATCGACTCGGCCGTGCGACGCGCGTCGTGACGCGGCGCCGCACGCCGGCCCTTGAAATCGCATGTGCCGCCCCCAGATAGGCGCGCGAACCGCCGGCGCCGGGCGGTCGCCCGTTCGCGGGCCTCGCGGCATCGCGCGCCGGCCGCCTGCGCCACACCATCCAAGTTCAAGTAAGAGGAAACAGCATCCATGGCACATGAAACGATGAGCTTTCAGGCAGAGGTCAAGCAACTCCTCCACCTGATGATCCATTCGCTCTACAGCAACAAGGAAATCTTCCTGCGCGAACTGGTGTCGAACGCGTCCGACGCGGCCGACAAGCTGCGTTTCGAGGGGCTCGCGGACAACGCGCTGTACGAAAACGATCCGAACCTGCGCATCCGCATCGGCTACGACAAGGCCGCGCGCACGATCACGATCGACGACAACGGCATCGGCATGAGCCGCGATGAAGCCATCGCGAACCTCGGCACGATCGCGCGCTCGGGCACCAAGGAATTCTTCACGAAGCTGTCCGGCGACCAGCAGAAGGATGCGGCGCTGATCGGCCAGTTCGGTGTCGGTTTCTATTCGGGCTTCATCGTCGCCGACAAGATCACCGTCGAGACGCGTCGCGCGGGCCTGCCGGCGAGCGAGGCCGTGCGCTGGGAAAGCGCGGGCGAAGGCGATTTCACGATCGACGCGATCGAGCGCGCGCAGCGCGGCACGACGATCACGCTGCACCTGCGCGAAGGCGAGGACGAACTGCTGTCGTCGCATCGCCTGAAGTCGATCATCCAGAAGTACTCCGACCACATCGCGCTGCCGATCCTGATGCAGAAGGAAGAATGGGATCAGGAAAAGGGCGAGATGGTCCTGAAGGACGAGGGCGAGACCGTCAACCAGGCGAGCGCACTGTGGACGCGTTCGAAGGGCGACGTCACCGACGAGCAGTACACGCAGTTCTACCAGCACATCGCGCACGACCACCAGGATCCGCTCACGTGGACGCATAACCGCGTCGAGGGCCGCAGCGAGTACACGCAACTGCTGTTCGTGCCGTCGCACGCACCGTTCGACCTGTGGAACCGCGACTATCGCGGCGGCCTGAAGCTGTACGTGAAGCGCGTGTTCATCATGGACGACGCCGAGCAACTGCTGCCCCAATACCTGCGCTTCGTGAAGGGCGTCGTCGATTCGGCCGACCTGCCGCTGAACGTGTCGCGCGAGATCCTGCAGGAAAGCCGCGACGTGAAGGCGATCCGCGAAGGCGTGACGAAGCGCGCGCTGTCGATGCTCGAAGAGCTCGCGAACGCGGAAGAGGATGCCGGCAAGGAAAAGTACAAGACGTTCTGGGGCGCATTCGGCCAGGTGCTGAAGGAAGGCCTCGGCGAGGATCACGCGAACCGCGAGCGCATCGCGAAGCTGCTGCGCTTCGCGTCGACGCACGGCGATACCGACGCGCAGGACGTGTCGCTTGCCGACTACGTGTCGCGCATGAAGCCCGAGCAGAGCAAGATCTACTACGTGACGGCCGATACGTGGCAAGCGGCGAAGAACAGCCCGCATCTCGAAGTGTTCCGCAAGAAGGGTGTCGAGGTGCTGCTGCTGACCGATCGCGTCGACGAATGGATGCTGTCGTTCCTGCATGAATTCGACGGCAAGCCGCTCGCAAGCGTCGCGCGCGGCGATCTCGACCTCGGCGAGCTGAACGACGAAGAGAAGAAGGCGCAGGAACAAGCGGGCGAGGCGATCAAGCCCGTCGTCGAGAAGATGAAGGAAGCGCTCGGCGACAAGGTGAAGGAAGTGCGCGTCACGTTCCGCCTGACCGATTCGCCGTCGTGCCTCGTTGCCGACGACAACGACATGAGCGGCTACCTGCAGCGGATGCTGAAGGCGGCTGGCCAGAACGCGCCGGCGATGCAGCCGATCCTCGAGATCAATCCGGAGCACGCGCTCGTGAAGCAGTTGAACGCAGACAGCGCCGATTTCGGCGACTGGTGCCATCTGCTGTTCGATCAGGCGCTGCTGGCCGAAGGCGGCATGCTCGACGATCCGGCGAGCTTCGTGAAGCGGACCAACGCGCTGCTGCTGTCGCGCGCCGCGTGAAGACGCGCCTGCGATTCGACGGCGGTCAGGCCGGCTGGCGCGAGACGCCGCGGCCTGGCTGCACGCTCGACCAGCGCGACTGGCTGACGCGCGGCGGATCGCTGACCGCGCACCTCGCGCGGCTCGGCCGCGTGAGCGTGCGCGTGACGCGCGAGGCCGTCGACTGTCCGTGGTTCGACGAGCCGGACGCGGTCGCCAGTGCACCGCGCGCGCCGATGTGGGTGCGCGAGGTGATCCTCTCGGTCGACGGCGCGCCGTTCGTCGCCGCGCACAGCATCGCGCCGCTTTCCGCCAGCAAGGGGGTATGGCAGGCCATGCGGCGGCTGCGCACGCGGCCGCTCGCGGAGCTGCTGTACAGCGATCCGCAGGTCGAGCGTTCGGCGCTCGTCAGCCGGCGCGTGATCGCCGGCCATCCGCTGTATGCGCTGGCGACCCATGCGCTTGGCGGTGCGCGAGCGCCGCATGCGTTCGTCGCACGGCGCTCGGTGTTCCAGCGTCACGGCAAGCCGTTGATGGTCACCGAGTGCATGCTGCCCGCGCTGTGGCGCCATCTCGATGCGCACGGCGACGGGCCGCGCTCGGGCGGGCCGGGCGGAGGCGCGTAATGTTGCGGGGTTTCCCGCCGGTCGTCACGGCGAATACGCACACGATGATCATCGGCAGCTTTCCGGGCGAGGCGTCGCTGGATGCCGCGCAGTACTACGCGCATCCGCGCAACCAGTTCTGGCGGCTGCTAGGCACGGTGCTCGGCGAGCACGGGCTGCACGAACTCGCGTACGACGCGCGGCTCGAATGCGTGCTGTCGCACGGGATCGGCATCTGGGACGTACTGGCCGCGTGCCATCGCGAGGGCAGCCTCGATTCGGCGATTCGGAATGCGAAGCCGAACGACTTCGACTCATTGCGTGAGCATGCGCCGCTGTTGAAGAAGGTCTGCTTCAACGGCAAGACGGCGGGGCGGTTTGCGGAGGTGATCGGCGCGGCGGGGTACGACACGCTTGTGCTGCCTTCGTCGAGCCCGGCGAATGCGATGCTGACGTTCGAGCAGAAGCTGGTGCAGTGGCACGGGATTCGCGCGTGACGCATTGACGGATCGTCCCTCATTCGTCCTTGCCCCAGCGCCATTTCGGCTTGTCGCCCTTCAGCCAGCACACGACTGTGAGCGCAGCCACCAGCGCTACGATGCATGCCGCGAACGCCAGCGGTGACCGGGCGGGCGAGACGTGCGTCGCAACCGCGACGATCCCGAGCACAAAGAGCAGCAGGACGACCCAGCCTTGCCACGCGACCGGCAACCCCCATCCCCAGCCGTAGCGTTTCGCCGGGAACCAGATCTTCTTGTGGATCGACTCCATGGAACCTCCTCGACGCCGCGCGGACACCTGATCGCATTGTGCGCCGAATCCGATCGAGGCATGGCGCGCCGACGGCTACCTCCAGGTCCTTTCATGCGAGTGGTGACGAATCCGACGGCAATGGCGCGGACGTGGCGAAGGCGTGTCGGTCCGGCGGCGGGATCGTCGCCAATGCTATCCTCTCGTCCGCTAAAACCAGCTTCACCCAGCGAGATTCACACATGACCCGACTGATCAAGCGCGCGTCCGCCGAGGCGCGCGCGTCCAAGCGCAGCAAGCCGTCCGCCTACAACGGCTCCGAGAAACTCCAGCCGCCGCGCTTGAAGCGCCGCCCGGACATCGACGAACACGACGATGTGCCCGTGCTCGAAGCGCCGCGCAAGCCGCGCTTCGCGCCCGTCACGTTCTCCGAAGAGGGCGGCGTGCGCTTCCTGCACTTCGGCACCGAATGGGTGCAGGGCGCGATGCGGATCTCGAAGCCGCTGCATATCGAGCTCGAGTACGCACAACAGATGATGGCGTGGCTGCTGTTCCTCGAAACGCCCGGGCGGATCGTCCAGCTCGGGCTCGGCACCGGCGCGCTGACCAAGTTCTCGCATCGCTTCCTGCCGCACGCGAAGGTCGAGGCCGTCGAGCTGAACCCGGCCGTGATCGTCGCCGCGCGCACGATGTTCGCACTGCCGCCCGACGATGCACGTCTTGCCGTGCACGAAGCCGACGCTTGGGATTTCGTCAACGATCCGGCCAACCGCGGCACGACGGGCGCGATCCAGATCGACCTGTACGACGCGACCGCGCGCGGCCCCGTGCTCGACAGCGTCGCGTTCTACCGCGCGGTGCGCGGTTGTCTCGCCGATGCGGGCATCGCGACGATCAACCTGTTCGGCGATCATCCGAGCTTCGTGCGCAACATGAAGCACCTGAACGCGGCGTTCGATCATCGCGTGATCGCGCTGCCGGAAGTGCATGACGGCAACCGGATCGCGATCGCGTTCTCGGGCCCCGCGCTCGACGTGTCGTTCGCGCAGCTCGACGAACGTGCGAAGCTGATCGAGGACACGCTGAAGCTGCCCGCACGCAAGTGGATGAAAGCTTTGAAAGAAACGACCGGCGCACGCGACACCTCGTTCGCGATCTGACGCTTCGTGCACCGGCGGCATGCCGGTGCAACCTCGCGACAAGGGGCGGATCACCTCGGGTTCGCCCCCGCTTGACCGCGTGCTGGCGGCTCCTATACTGGCGCGAAGCCAGGGGAGCCGCAGCCTACCCGTTTTGCGCTCCTCTCGGCGCCGTACCCGCTCAACAAGATCGATAACCGGGATAGAAGAGGAGACGTCATGGCTCACGATGCCGACGCCAACCGGGCCGCCAAGCGCTGGCTCTGGCTGCTGGTGCTGCCGCTGATTGCGATGGTCTGGGTACCGTCGTACAGCAAGATCGAACCGCAATGGTTGGGTTTTCCGTTTTTCTACTGGTACCAGCTGCTTTGGGTCTTCATTAGCGCGGTGATCACGGCGTTCGTGTACTTCAAGACCAAGAACGCGTGGAAGGCGAGCGGCCCGCAGGGAGGTGCGCGATGAATCTCGGTGCAACCTTCGTCTTCGTCCTGCTGTTCATCGGCGTCACGATCATCGGTTTCCTGGCCGCGAACTGGCGCCGCGGCGATCTCGCCCATCTCGACGAATGGGGCCTCGGCGGCCGCCGCTTCGGCACGATCGTCACGTGGTTCCTGCTCGGCGGCGACCTCTATACGGCCTACACGTTCGTCGCGGTGCCCGCGCTCGTATTCGGCGCCGGCGCGATGGGCTTCTTCGCGCTGCCGTACACGATCCTGATCTATCCGTTCGCGTTCGTCGTGTTCCCGAAGCTGTGGAGCATCGCGAAGCGGCACGGCTACGTGACGGCCGCCGACTTCGTCAACGCGCGCTACGGCAGCCGGATGCTCGCGCTCGCGATCGCGGTGACGGGCATCGTCGCGACGATGCCGTATATCGCGCTGCAACTCGTCGGCATCGAAGTGGTGATCGGCGCGCTCGGCTTCGATACGACCGGTTTCGTCGGCGACCTGCCGCTGATCATCGCGTTCGCGATCCTCGCCGCGTACACGTACACGTCGGGCCTGCGCGCGCCCGCGATGATCGCGATCGTCAAGGACGTCCTGATCTACATCACGATCGCCGCGGCGGTCATCGTGATCCCGGCGAAGCTCGGCGGCTTCGGGCACATCTTCGCGAGCGTGCCGCCCGCGAAGCTGCTGCTGAAGGCGCCCGACGCGATGAGCCTGAACGGCTACAGTGCGTACGCGACGCTCGCGATCGGCTCGGCGCTTGCGCTGTTCCTGTATCCGCACTCGGTGACGGCGATCCTGTCGTCGTCGTCCGGCAACTCGATCCGCCGCAACATGGCGATGCTGCCGGCGTATTCGTTCGTGCTCGGACTGCTCGCGCTGCTCGGCTACATGGCGCTCGCTTCCGGCGTGAAGGACATGCCGCAGTACGCGCCGTACTTCAAGGCGTTCGGCCCGAACTTCGCGGTGCCCGCGTTGTTCCTCCAGTATTTCCCGTCGTGGTTCGTCGGCGTCGCGTTCGCGGCGATCGGCATCGGCGCGCTGGTGCCGGCCGCCATCATGTCGATCGCGGCCGCGAACCTGTACACGCGCAACATTCACCGCGAGTTCGTGAACCGCAACATGTCGCACGAGCAGGAAACGCACGTCGCGAAGCTCGTGTCGCTGATCGTGAAGGTCGGCGCCGTCGCGTTCATTCTCGGACTGCCGCTGACCTATGCGATCCAGTTGCAGCTGCTCGGCGGGATCTGGATCATCCAGACGCTGCCCGCGATCGTGCTCGGCCTGTACACGCGCGTGCTCGACCATCGCGGCCTGCTGGCCGGCTGGGCGGCCGGCATCGTGTGCGGCACGTGGATGGCGATCTCGCTGAAGCTGGCCGGATCGATCTTCACGATCCACCTGTTCGGCCTCGCGATTCCCGGCTATGCAGCCGTGTGGTCGCTGATCGTGAACCTGGTGGTGGCCGTGGTGGTGAGCGTGCTGGTGCGCGTGATGGGCATGGCGCATGCTGAGGATCGCACGCGGCCGGAGGACTATCTCGACGTCGTCGAGGGCTGATTCCCCGGTCTTCTGTCGCAGTTTCGACACGACGCCCGCGATGCAAATCGCGGGCGTTTTGCATGGTGCGCCGCGAACGCCGCGTGTGGCCGTGTGCTCGTTTCGCGGCCGACGATGCGTCCGGCGCGTCCAGCGCGTCAAAGGGTGGCGCCGCATCGCGCATCGTGATCGGCGATCGCAAGTACGACGAAGTGTGGGCGGCGGTTGCGCAGTTCCATGCGGCCGGCAAGCAGAAGGGCGCGCGCGTCGCGTGCCGCCCGAACGACACGCTCGAGCAGGCGCTGGTGGAGGTGCTGCGCAAGTAACGGTCCCGCCCGGATCGCCGCGGCTGCGCGGCGGTCCGGGCGGCTGACGCGTGCGTTACTGGCCCGCGCGTTGCGCGAGGTCCTCGCGCTGCGACAGGTCCTCGACGTTGACCATCCAGTGCACGCCGAAACGATCCTTCGCCATCCCGAAGCCGAGCGCCCAGAACGTCTTGCCGAACGGCATCGTCACTTCGCCACCGTCGGCGAGTGCATTGAACAGCTTCTGGCCTTCCTCGACCGTCGCCGGGTTCAGCGACAGCGAATAACCGGCATGCGTGCCGCCGCCGGGCTGACTGCAGTCGCCGTCCGAGCACATGATCATCGAGTCGCCGATCGTGAAGCTTGCGTGCATCACCTTGTCGGCCATCTCCGGCTTCATCGGGTAGTCGGGATTCGGCGGCGCGTCCTTGAAGTGCATCTTGAACATCGTCTTCGCACCGAGTGCCTTTTCGTAGAACTGAAGGGCTTCGTCGGCGCGACCGTAGAACGTCAGGTACGGTTGGACTTGCATCGTTGTCTCCTGTAGTGGGGGAGCCGTCCTGCGCATCCGCGCGGGTTCGGCGTCGTGCGAGACTGACTGGGAAAGGGGGCCTCGGGAGGCGGCCGACGCACCCGTGACGTGGATTGTAGTGCGCGCGCTTGACGATGGAATGAAAAATAAAAACGGCCGCGAACATGACGTTCGCGGCCGTATGCGGGGTGCGTGCTGACGGCTGTTGCCAGTGTTGCTGACAGCCGCTGACGCGTGTCGCGGCTCAGCGCAGCGAGTCGATCAGCTTCTCGAGCTTCACCGCATCGGCGGCGAATACGCGGATGCCTTCGGCGAGCTTTTCGGTCGCCATCGCGTCGTCGTTCAGCTGGAAGCGGAACGCGGCCTCGTCGATCTCGACGCGCGCGGCGGGCTTGTCCTGCAGCGCTTCCGGCGACAGCTTGCGCGTGACGGTCTCGTTGCTGTCCTGCAGCTTCTGCAGCAAATCGGGACTGATCGTCAGCAGGTCGCAGCCGGCGAGTTCGGTGATCTGGCTGGTCGTGCGAAAGCTCGCGCCCATCACTTCGGTCTTGTAGCCGAACGTCTTGTAGTACGTGTAGATGCGGCGTACCGACTGCACGCCCGGATCGTTCGCACCACCGTCCTTCTCTTCATTCCACTCCGCGCCGGCCTGCTTCTTGTACCAGTCGTAGATGCGGCCGACGAACGGCGAGATCAGCTGCGCGCCGGCTTCCGCACACGCGGCGGCCTGCACGAGCGAGAAAAGCAGGGTCATGTTGCACTTGATCCCTTCCTTCTGCAGCACTTCGGCCGCGCGGATGCCTTCCCACGTCGACGCGAGCTTGATCAGGATGCGCTCGCGGCCGATGCCGGCTGCTTCGTACAGCTTGATGAGCTCGCGGCCCTTGTCGATCGAGCGCTGCGTGTCGAACGACAGGCGCGCGTCGACCTCGGTCGACACGCGGCCCGGGATCAGCTTCAGGATCTCGGTGCCGAATGCGATCAGCAGGCGGTCGATGATGAAATCGGTGCTTTCGTTGCGATGATCGCGGACGGTTTTCTCGAGGATCGGCTTGTACGCATCCTTCTGGACGGCCTTCAGGATCAGCGACGGGTTCGTGGTCGCGTCGCGCGGCTGGTATTGCGCAAGCTGCTGGAAATCGCCCGTGTCGGCGACGACGGTCGTGTACTGCTTCAGCTGGTCGAGTGCGGTAGTCATGGCGATTCGGAAGAAGGGCGCAACGCGCCGGGTTCTCACGGGCCGCGCGAACGCGGCGGCGAAGCGAGGCGGCGCCGGGCACCGCCTTCGATCCGCTATTCTAGGCCCGATTCGTGTCGGGCACGTTCTGGCGTGTCCGATGGCCGCAGCGGCGGGCGCCGTGCCGCGTCACGCGGGGCGGCGCGCGTTCAGGATCACCTGCGTGACGATCCCCGCGACGAGCCCCCAGAATGCCGAGCCGATCGACAGCAGCGTGAGGCCCGACGCGGTGACCATGAACGTGACGAGCGCGGCTTCGCGCTGCTTCACGTTCTGCATCGCGTTCGCGAGGCCGCTCATGATCGAGCCGAACAGCGCGAGCGCGGCGACCGAGACGACGAGCGCCTTCGGCAGCGCCGCGAACAGCGCGGCGATCGTCGCGCCGAAGATCCCCGCGATCAGGTAGAACGTGCCGCACCACACGGCGGCCGTGTAGCGCTTCGCGCGATCCTCGTGCGCTTCCGGGCCCGTGCAGATCGCGGCCGTGATCGCAGCGAGGTTGACGCCGTGCGAGCCGAACGGCGCGAGCAGCAGCGACGCGAGGCCGGTGGTCGCGATCAGCGGCGACGACGGGGTCTGATAGCCGTCCGCGCGCAGCACCGCGATGCCCGGCACGTTCTGCGACGCCATCGCGACGACGAACAGCGGAATGCCGATGCTGACGATCGACGCGATCGAGAACGCGGGCATCGTGAACACGGGTTTCGCGAACGCGATGTGAAAGCCGCTGAAGTCGAGCAGGCCGAGCCCGCCGGCGACCGCCGTGCCGACGATCAGCGTCGTCGGAATCGCATAGCGCGGCGCGAGCCGCTTGACGATCAGGTACGTGAAGAACATCGCGAGCACGAGCGCCGTCTGGAACTGCGCGGCGCGGAAGATCTCGATGCCGATCTCGAACAGGATGCCCGCGAGCAGCGCGGCGGCGATGCCGGCCGGAATCTTGCGCATCAGCGTGTCGAACAGGCCGCTCACGCCGACGGCCGTCAGCAGCACCGCGCAGACGACGAACGCACCGATCGCCTCGGGATAGGGCATGCCCGGCAGCGACGAGATCAGCAGCGCGGCGCCGGGCGTCGACCACGCGACGACGACGGGCGCGCGAAAGCGCAGCGACAGGCCGATCGTCGTCAGCGCCATGCCGATCGACAGCGCCCAGATCCACGACGAGATCTGCGCATCGGTGAGGTGGGCGGCGCGGCCGGCCTGGAACATCAGCACGAGCGAGCTCGTGTAGCCCGTCATCATCGCGACGAAGCCGGCGACGAGCGCCGAGACGGAAGTATCGGCGAAAAAGCGGCGGCCGCCGGCGCGGCTGACGCTCGCGGTGGGGGAGGGGTTCATGCTATCTCCGGGGGAGCCGCTCGGGCGCGGCCTTCGAGTCTTGGGGGGGTTACTTGCTGAGTGCGCGCATCGCGGTTTCGAGACCCGCGAGCGTGAGCGGATACATGCGATGGCCGAGCAGGTCGCGGATCACCGCGACCGACTGCCGGTATTCCCATAGCCGCTCGGGCTCCGGGTTCAGCCACGCATGGTGGGGGAACTGGTCGGCGAGGCGACGCAGCCACACGGCGCCGGCTTCCGGGTTGTTGTACTCGACCGAGCCGCCGGGCTGCAGCACTTCGTACGGGCTCATCGTTGCATCGCCGACGAAGATCAGCTTGTAGTCGGGCGTGAACTTGTGCAGCACGTCCCACGTCGCGGTGCGTTCCGAGTGGCGGCGGCGGTTGTTCTTCCACAGGTGGTCGTACACGCAGTTGTGGAAGTAGAAGAACTCCAGGTGCTTGAATTCGGCCTTCGCGGCCGAGAACAGCTCTTCGGTGCGCTTGATGTGATCGTCCATCGAGCCGCCGACGTCGAGCAGCATCAGCACTTTCACGTTGTTGTGGCGCTCGGGCACCATTCGCAGGTCGAGCCAGCCCGCGTTCGCGGCGGTGCTGCGGATCGTGCCGGGCAGGTCGAGCTCCTCGGCGGCGCCTTCGCGCGCGAAGCGTCGCAGCCGCCGCAGGGCGACCTTGATGTTGCGCGTGCCGATCTCGACGGAATCGTCGTAGTCGCGATACGCGCGTGCTTCCCACACCTTCACCGCGGTGCGGTTGCCGTTCGACGGGCCGCCGATGCGTACGCCTTCCGGGTTGTAGCCGCCGTGCCCGAACGGCGACGTGCCGCCGGTGCCGATCCACTTGTTGCCGCCTTCGTGGCGCTCCTTCTGCTCGTCGAGCAGTTCCTTCAAGCGCTCCATCAGCTTGTCGAGCCCGCCCATCGCGTCGATCTGCGCCTTCTCCTCCGGCGACAGCTCGCGCTCGAGGCGCTTCTCGAGCCAGTCGAGCGGAATGTCGAATGCTTCGGACGGCAGTGCGGACACGCCGTGGAAATACGCGCCGAACGCCTGGTCGAACTTGTCGAAGTACTGCTCGTCCTTGACGAGCGTCATCCGCGCGAGGAAGTAGAACGCGTCGATCGACGGCGAGATCAGCCCGGCCTTCAGCGATTCGAGCAGCGTCAGGTATTCCTTCACCGAGACGGGCAGCTTGGCTGCGCGCAGCGCGTAGAAGAAATTGAGCAGCATGGCCGGGCCTTCGCGGGTGGGAGAGGATTACCGGTTGTGCCGGTTCATGTAGACGAGCCGTTCGAGCAGGCTCAGGTCCTGCTCGTTCTTCAGCAGCGCGCCCGCGAGCGGCGGCACGATCTGCTTCGCATCCGCGCCGCGTAACTGGTCGGCCGGGATGTTCTCGGCGAGCAGCAGCTTCAGCCAGTCGAGCAGCTCGGACGTCGACGGCTTCTTCTTCAGGCCCGACACGCCGCGCAATTCGAAGAAACTCTCGAGGGCCGCGCGCAGCAGCTCCTCGCGGATGTCCGGGAAATGGACCGCGACGATCTTCTGCATCGTCGCCGGATCGGGAAACTGGATGTAGTGGAAGAAGCAGCGCCGCAGGAATGCGTCGGGCAGCTCTTTTTCGTTGTTCGACGTGATGATGACGAGCGGGCGATGCTTCGCGCGGACCGTTTCCCGTGTTTCGTACACGTGGAATTCCATCCGGTCGAGCTCGCGCAGCAGGTCGTTCGGGAATTCGATGTCGGCCTTGTCGATCTCGTCGATCAGCAGCACGCTCGGGTGCTCGGCATCGAACGCCTGCCACAGCACGCCCTTGACGATGTAGTTCGAGATGTCCTTCACGCGCTCGTCGCCGAGCTGCGAATCGCGCAGCCGCGACACGGCGTCGTATTCGTACAGGCCCTGCTGCGCCTTCGTGGTCGACTTGATGTGCCACTGCAGCAGCGGCATGTCGAGCGCGGCGGCCACTTCCTCGGCGAGCATGGTCTTGCCGGTGCCGGGCTCGCCCTTGATCAGCAGCGGGCGTTGCAGCGTCAGCGCGGCATTGACCGCGAGCTTCAGATCGTCGGTGGCGACGTAGTGCGAGGACCCTTCGAAACGCATGGCGGCGCTCTTCTCAATCGGGGAAAAAAACCCAGTATAAGTCAGAAGGGCTGTCCGGTTGGGCCGTGCCCGCGTATCGTTGCGGGACGGTGGCGGGGCGAACCGGGGCGCCTTATGGACGCGTTCCCCGCCGACGCGGTACAATCTGGCCGTTTTTTTTGGCCTGCGTGGCGATCCGATAAGCAAAACGGCGCGGGCCGTTGCCGCTTCGGCGCCAGTTTCCCCTCAAGCTAGGTTACAAGAGCTATGAACAAATTCGTCGGCAAACACGTCGTTGTCGCAGCGCTCGTGGCGCTCGCGGGCAGCGCGCAGGCGGCCGGTGTGGTCGGCAACCCGAAGGACGGGGCGAGCAAGGTCGCCATGTGCATCGGTTGCCACGGCATCCAGGACTACCGCGCGGCGTACCCGGAGGTCTACCGGGTGCCTGTCCTCGGCGGCCAGAACCAGCAATATCTCGAGAACGCGCTGAAGGCCTACCGCAAGAAGGATCGTCACTTCCCGTCGATGAATGCGATTGCCGGTTCGCTGACGGACCAGGACATCGCGGATCTGGCGGCGTACTACGCCGCCCAGAAGGCCGACTCGAAGGACAACCCCTACAAGTAAGCGCGCGCCGCCGATCTCTCCGGCGGGACAGGAGCATTCATGAACAACGCATTCAAGACGGCGGCGGTTGCACTGGCGGCCGGCCTCGCGATCGGTACCACGCACGCGGCGGACATCACGAAGGGCAAGGAACTGGTCGAATCGCACAACTGCGCCGCCTGCCACGGCGCGCAGATGAACAAGCCGATCAACGCCGAATATCCGCGCCTCGCCGGCCAGCATGCCGACTACCTCGTGTGGGCGATGCGCCAGTACCAGATGGGCCTGACGAATCCGCTGATCGGTCGCAACAACGCGATCATGCAGGCACAGGTGCAGAGCCTGTCGGTCAGCGACATGAAGGACATCGCGGCCTACATCGAGTCGCTGAAAGAAACCGATCTGGTGTTCAAGAAGTAAGCGCGACGGGCCCGACGGGCCCGCGCAGCAAAAATACCCTGCCGAGGCGGGGTATTTTTTTGTCCGCGCGCCGGCGCCCGCGGGCCGCAGCCGCGGCGCTCAGTCGCGCGACGCGCGGCGCAGGATGCGCTGCAGGTACGCGTCGGTATCGGGCGGCGTGTTGGTGCGCTGGGCTTCCCAGATCGTCTCGCCGAGACATTCCATGATCACGTGCTGCGCGTCGTGGGTCGAGTCGAGCCTGGCCGCGAGCTTGTCGTGCGCGGCACGGATGCCGGGCGGCTGGTCGATCGACAACTGCTCGCTGATCGCGAGATGCATCGACAGGTGCAGGAACGGGTTCGTGCGGCCTTCCTCGGGCGTGTACTCGCGCGCGGTGGCGCCATCGGCGTCGGCGAGTTCGTCGTGGTATTCGGGGTGCTCGACGATCCAGTCGGCTGCCATCGCTTCCAGCGGCGTCAGGATCTCGCCCGCGCGCTGCTTGCGCCAGGTCTCGGTGAAAAAGCGACGCACTTCGTCGCGACTTGGATTGAACATGGTGGGGAAACGTCGTGATTCGGACGGCGTGATGCCGCGTCGCGCATTGTACGCCGGGTCGGCGGACGGCGCTGGTCGTGGGCGGGGGCGGGGGCGGATTGCGCGCGCTGGCCGCCGCGGTGATCTATTCGCTGGACATCGTCGGCGGCACGAAGGCGACGCGCGGCGTCGATCGGCTCCCGACCACCGCGATCATCCGCCTGTCGGCGACCGCGACGCTCGTGGCGATCGCCGCCGTGCGAACCACCGCGTCCGGCGCGCCGCCGCGCTGGCCCGCGACGGCCGGCGGTTGGGCGTCGATGCTCGCGATCGCGCTCGTGTCGACGGTCGCGGCGATGCTCGCATGCCGTGCCGGGCTCGAACGGCTCGGGGCTGCGTGCGCGTCGATGCCGTCGGCGCTCGAACCGGTCGTGACAGTCGCGCTTGCGGCGCTGCCGTTCGGTGAGGCGCTGTCGCCGCTGCAGTGGGCGGGTGGCGTCGCGATTCCGGCAGCCGTGCTGGCGTTGGTGCGTGCGGGCGATGTGGCGGCGGACGATGCGACGGCGACGTCCAGCGCGTAGTTTGAACGGGGACCGCGGGGGCGATGGCGCGGGTGGCGACGCGCTGTCGTGGCTGCGGTTTGCCGGCCGAGCAACGACCGACGCGGCGTGCGACGTGCGTCCGACCGCATGGCGCCGGGCGGCTGCGCCACGTCAGCCGCGGTTGCGCGTCACTCGTTCGGCGGCGGCGTCTTCGGCCGGAATTCGCACAGCGGCTCGATCGCGCAGTGCCAGCATTCGGGCTTGCGGGCCTTGCACACGTAGCGCCCGTGCAGGATCAGCCAGTGATGCGCATCCTGCAGGAATTCCTTCGGCGTGAACTTCTCGAGCGCGGCCTCGACGGCGCGCACGTCCTTGCCCGGCGCGAGCCCGGTGCGGTTCGCGACGCGGAAGATATGCGTGTCGACCGCGATCGTCGGCTGGCCGAACGCGGTGTTCAGCACGACGTTCGCGGTCTTGCGGCCGACGCCAGGCAGCCCTTCGAGCGCTTCGCGATCGGCCGGCACCTCGCCGTCATAGCGCTCCAGCAGGATCCGGCACGTCGCGACCACGTTCTTCGCCTTGGTCCGGTACAGGCCGATCGTCTTGATGTACTCGGTGACGCCTTCTTCGCCGAGTGCGACGATTTGTCGCGGGGTGTTCGCGACCGGAAACATCTTCCGCATCGCCTTGTTGACCGATACGTCAGTCGCCTGCGCGGACAGCATCACGGCGATCAGCAGCTCGAACGGCGTCGAGTATTCGAGCTCGGTGGTCGGATGCGGATTGAGGCTCTGCAGCGTTTCGTAGATCGCGCGTCGTTTGCTGGCGTTCATGGAGCGTTCTGGTCGGGCGGTGCGGACGGGCCGCCTGGGCCGTCGTTGCCTGCGTCGTTCACTTCGTCGGTGCCGCTCGCGGCTGCCGCTTCGGCGTCGCGTTGGGCCTGTTGTTCGGCGAGCCGTTTGCGGCGCGCCTCGGCCGCGTCGATCTGCGCCTGGACGGCCGCGCTCACGCCTTCGGTGTTCTTCGGCCCGGCGCCTTGCCCGGACAGCTCTTCCTTCTTCTTGCGCGCCCGTTCGAGCGCGGCGGCGATGATCGCGCGCTTCTTCGCTTCGGCGTCGTCCGTGGCCGGGGCGGCGGATTGCGTTTCCGCTGGTGCCGCAGCCGGCTTCGCGGCACTGGCCGCGCGGCGTGCGGCCGCGCGTGCTTCGGCGGCCTCGCGTTCGCGGCGCTGGCGCGCGAGCCGCAGATCGTGGCGTTCGCGCGCGGCATCGGCCTGTTCCTGCGACCACGCGTCCCAGCCGGTGCGTTCGCCGGTCACCGGCAGCATCGCGATGCAGTCGACCGGGCAGGGCGGCACGCACAGGTCGCAGCCCGTGCACAGCGATTCGATGATCGTATGCATCTGCTTCGGCGCGCCGACGATCGCGTCGACCGGGCACGCCTGCATGCACAGCGTGCAGCCGATGCACAGGCTTTCGTCGATGAAGGCGACCGCGCGCGGATGCTCGCTGCCGTTGACGGGGTTCAGCGGAATCACCGGTTTGCCGAGCAGGCTCGACAGGCGCGCGATGCCTTCGGCGCCGCCGGGCGGGCACTGGTTGTAGTTCGCGTCGCCGGCGGCGATCGCCTCGGCGTACGGGCGGCAGCCGTTATAGCCGCACTTCGTGCATTGCGTCTGGGGAAGCAGATCTTCGATGCGATCTGCGAGTGTTTTGGAATCGGTCACGGTGACAACGGGCGCAGCGGCGCCGAATGGCTCTCGGCCACGTCGGGCGCGGCCGGAAAGGTTTGCCAAAGCTCGATTATCGCCGATTTCCCGCATTGCGCTGGACGCCGTCTGTGCGCATAATCGAACCGCTTTTTTGCAGGGGCTCAGCAGGAGGGCGGCCGCCCGCGGCGCGCCAGTTCCACGGCGGCCGGCGCCGAGGCGGTGGGGGTGCCGGTCCGGATCACGCGGCTCACATAGCAAAACGCCACCATGAATCAGCCAAAAATCAAAAGAGATCCTGAAGGTACGCGGCGCCGCATCCTGATGGCGGCAGCCGAAGAGTTCGCGACTGGAGGGCTGTTCGGCGCACGCGTCGACCAGATCGCGCGCCGGGCCGAAACCAACGAGCGCATGCTCTATTACTACTTCGGCAGCAAGGAGCAGTTGTTCACGGCCGTGCTCGAACACGCGTTCTCCGCGCTGACCGAGGCCGAGCGCGAGCTCGATCTCGACGGTGTCGCGCCGGTCGAAGCCGTCACGCGGCTTGCGCATTTCGTTTGGGACTACTACCGCGACCATCCGGAACTGCTCAGGCTCATCAACAACGAGAACCTGCACGAAGCGCGCTACCTGCACAAGTCGACGCGGATCCGCGAGATGATGTCGCCGATCGTCGCGAAGCTCGGCAACGTGCTGACGCGCGGCCAGAAGGCCGGGCTGTTCCGCACCGACGTCGATCCGCTGCGCTTCTACGTGACGCTGTCGGGGCTCGGCTACTACATCGTGTCGAACCGCTTCACGCTCGCCGCGACGCTCGGCCGCGATTTCACCGATGCCGACGAGCGGGCCGAGATGGTCCGGATGAACACCGAAGTGCTGCTCGCGTATCTGCTGCGGCGCTGATGCGCTGACCGCGCCGAAGCGCCGCCCGATGTAAAAACGCCGCCGTGCGCAGGCAACGGCGGCGTTTTTTCGTCGGAACGCGGTGCGTCAGGCGGCCTTGCGCGGGCGCACGGCCTTTGCGCGTGGGCTGCCGGCGGCGGCGCGTTTCGTGGCCGGTGCGGCCGGCGCGGCCTTGGCGGGGGCGGCGGCTTTCGCCGGCGCCTTCGCGCGCGTGCGCTTCGCCGTGGCGGCGCGGGTCGTTTCGGCCGGCGCGTTGCTGGCCGGTACGGCCACGAGCGTCTTGGCCGCCGGTGCTTCCGGGACATCCTTCGTCGCGCCGTGCTTCGGCTCCGGTGCATGCTCGCGGATGAAGTCGCGCAGTTGCGGATAGATGATCGTGCGCCAGCGGCGGCCCGAGAAAATCCCGTAGTGACCGCACTTCTCGGCGGTCAGGCTGCGGCGCTGGTCCTGCGGGATACCCGTGCACAGCTCGTGCGCGACGTGCGTCTGGCCGCTGCCGGAGATGTCGTCGAGTTCGCCCTCGATCGTCATCAGCGCGGTGTGCTTGATGTCCTGCGGACGCACACGCTCGCCTTCGACGTCCCACGTGCCTTCGGCCAGGCGGAATTCCTGGAACACGATGCGGATCGTCTCGAGGTAATACTCGGCGGCCATGTCGAGCACCGCGTTGTACTCGTCGTAGAAGCGGCGGTGCGCTTCGGCGTCATCCTCGTCGCCGCGCAGCAGGCTCTGGTAGAAATCCCAGTGCGATTGCGCGTGCCGCTCCGGGTTCATCGCGACGAAGCCCGTGTGCTGCAGGAAGCCCGGATACACCTGGCGGCCTTCGCCCGGATAGTTGGCGGGCACCGTGTGGATCACGTTGTTCTCGAACCACGCGGTCGAGTGCTGCGTGGCGAGCGAATTCACCGACGTCGGGCTGCGGCGCGCATCGATCGGGCCGCCCATCATCGTCATCGTGAGCGGCGTGTCCTCGCCGCGGCTCGCCATCAGCGAGATCGCCGCGAGCACCGGCACCGTCGGCTGGCACACCGAGATCACGTGCAGGTTGCGCGCGCCGATGTGACGGATGAACTCCTGGATGTACGCGATGTAGTCGTGCAGGTGGAACGGGCCGGTTTCGACCGGCACCATCCGCGCGTCGATCCAGTCGGTGATGTAGACCTTGTGATCCTGCAGCAGCGTGCGCACGGTGTCGCGCAGCAGTGTCGAATGGTGGCCCGACAGCGGCGCGCAGACCAGCACGACCGGCTCGTCCTTCAGTTGCGTGACGGCGTCGGCGTCGTCCGAATAGCGCTTGAAACGCAGCAGCCGGCAGAACGGCTTCTCGACGATCGTCTGCTCGACGATCGGAATGTTGTGGCCGTCCTTGACGATCTGATGAATGTTGAATTCGGGCTTCTCGTAATCCTTGCCGAGCCGATACATCAGTTCGTACGCGGCGGCCATCCGCGTCGCGCCCGGCATCAGCGAGAACGGGCTGGACGGATTGGCGAACGACTTGGACGCGGCCTGGGCCCAGGCCGTGAGCGGGCTCAGCATCGCCCGCTGGAATTCGTGCAATTGGTAAAGCATGCAGGCTACTCCCGCGTGGGGGACGGTGCGCAAGGGCGGCGTGGGGCGTCGCGGCGTGCCGTGTGGGTCAGCGCCCGGCCATGGTGCACTGCAGCCGGACAATCGCGTCGATCATATCGGACAACGATGGGTGGTGCAATGCAACATTTCCCCGATTTTTCATCAAAGTTTTGCGATTTGACGTTCTCTGACCAAGTCGCTCGCGCCCCCGTTCAGCGCCCCGTCGCGACCGCCGGCGCGGGCTGGCCGGCGGCGCGCGCCATCGCGTCCTCGTGGTGCATCAGGTTCATCGCGGTATGCACGAGCGCCACATGGGAAAACGCCTGCGGGAAGTTGCCGACGAGCCGTCCGGCGACCGGGTCGTACTCCTCCGCGAGCAGCCCGAGGTCGTTCGACAGCGCGAGCAGCCGGCTGAACAGGCGGTGCGCGTCGTCGATCCGGCCGAGCAGCGCATAGTTGTCGACCAGCCAGAAGCTGCACGCGAGAAACGTGCCTTCGCCGGGCGGCAGGCCGTCGTCGTAGTCGGTCGTGCGGTAGCGCAGCACGAGCCCGTCGTGCAGCAATTCCCGCTCGATCGCTTCGACCGTGCCGACGATGCGCGGATCTTCCGGCGGCAGGAAGCCGAGCAGCGGCATCAGCAGCACGCTCGCGTCGAGCTCGTCGCTGCCGTAGCTCTGTGCAAATGCCTGTTTGCTTTCGTGCCACGCGTTGTTGCACACGTCGGCATGGATCTGGTCGCGCAGCGCGCGCCAGCGGTCGAGCGAGCCGGGCAGCCGGAACATCTCCGCCGACTTGATCGCGCGGTCGAACGCGACCCACGCCATCACCTTCGAGAACGTGAAATGGCGGCGGCCGCCGCGCGTTTCCCAGATGCCTTCGTCGGGTTCCTGCCAGATCTTCTCGAGATGGTCGAGCAGCGCGCACTGCACAGACCAGACCGTGTCGTCGGCCTGCAGGCCGCCCACCCGTGCCAGGTGCAGCGCGGCCATCACCTCGCCGAACACGTCGAGCTGCAGCTGGTTCGCGGCGCCGTTGCCGATGCGCACCGGCTTCGAGTCCTGGTAGCCGGGCAGCCAGTCGAGCTCCATTTCCGGCAGCCGGCGCTCGCCGGCGATCCCGTACATGATCTGGATCTGCTCGGGCGAGCCGGCCATCACGCGGCCCAGCCACGTGCGCCACGCGCGCGCCTCGTCGTAATAGCCGCCGCGCATCAGCGCGAGCAGCGTGATCGTCGCGTCGCGCAGCCAGCAATAGCGGTAGTCCCAGTTGCGGTTGCCGCCGATCTTCTCCGGCAGCGACGTGGTCGGCGCCGCGACGATGCCGCCGGTCGGCTCGTACGCGAGCGCCTTCAGCGTGATCAGCGAACGGCGCACCGCGCCCGCGTAGCGGCCCTGCACCTGGCAGCGGCCCGACCATTCGAGCCAGTAGTTCTCGGTGCGCGCGAGCATCGACAGCGGATCGCGCGCGGGCGGCAGCCGCAGGTGCGATGCCGCATAGCTCAGCGAGAACGGCACGCGCTCGTCCGCGTTCACCGTGAATTCCGCGAGCGTATGGAGGTTTTCGCCGGTGAGCGGCACCGGCGTGCGCAGCACGACGGTGTCGGGGCCCGCGATCGCCTTCATGCCGTCCTCGCGGGTCAGCTGCGTGACCCACGGGACCGAGAAGCCGTAGTCGAAGCGCAGCACCAGCTCCATGCGCATCTTCATCGTGCCGTGGCGGCCGACGACGATCCGCACCAGTTCGGACCAGCCGTTGCCGGGCGGCATGAAGTCGATCACGGTGACGGCGCCGTCGGCGCTTTCGTAGTCGGTTTCGAGAATCAGCGTGTCGCCGCGATAGCGGCGCGTCGTGTGCGTGATCGCGGCGTCGGCGGCCGGTGCGAGCAGCCAGCGGCCGTGCTCGGGCGTGCCGAGAAGCGCCGCGAAGCAGGCGCCCGAATCGAAGCGGGGCCAGCACAGCCAGTCGACGGAGCCGTCTTTAGCGATCAGCGCGGCGGTATGGCCGTCGCCGACGAGGGCATAGTCTTCGATCAGGGCGGGCATGGGCAGGCGATCCTTGGGTATTCGAGTTCACAATGCGGACGGCGGTGGCCAAGGCTTCACGCGCTGGCGCCGCGCCCCGTATACTCGGCCGGGCGGCGGAGCGCATGAACGGCCGGCGTTTCGTCCTATCTCAACACTTGAAGCGAATCGATGCAAGGAGGATTCAATGCCCAACCGTTTACGCGAGCGTGACGCACGCGCTTCGACACGAGGGTTCCCGCTTAGGCTCGCTCACTGGATGAAAGGTTTCGCGATCGTGCTCTCCCTTTCCGCGACCCACGCATTTGCGCAGCAATCGCCCGCCCCGGCCGATGGCGTCTACAACCTGCTCGTCGGCACCTATACGGGGGGCGGCAGCGACGGCATCTATGTTTACCGCTTCGATACGAAAACCGGCAGCGTCGCGCCCGTGTCGTCGGCGAAGACCGTGAATCCGTCGTACCTGTTGCCGAGCCGCGACGGTCGCACCGTCTACGCGGTCAACGAACTGCCCGGCGACGATGGCCCGGCGACGCAGCGCGGCGGCGTCAGCGCATTCCGCTTCGACGCGAAGACGGGCGCGCTGAGCTTCATCGACCGCGTGTCGTCGGAAGGGAACGATCCTTGCTACCTCGCGCTGTCGCCGGACGGCAAATACCTCGTGACGGCCAACTACTCGGTCGCGAAGGATCCGGGCGGCAGCTTCGCGGTGTTTCCGCTGCGCGACGACGGCGCGGTCGGTCAGGCCGTGCTGACCGTGCACCATGAAGGCACGGGGCCCGTGAAGGGCCGCCAGGACGGCGCGCACGTGCATTCGACGGTGTTTTCGCCGGACGGCCGTTACCTGTTCGTGCAGGATCTCGGCGCGGACAAGATCTACGGCTACCGCTACACGGTGGACGGCAGCCGCGGGCTGATCAGCCCGACCGACACGCGCTACACGCCGGTGAAGGCGGGCTCGGGCCCGCGTCACATGGTATTCAGCGCCGATGGCCGGTACGCGTACGTGACGAGCGAGCTCAACGCGTCGGTCGAGGTGTTCGGCTACCACGACGGCAGGCTGACGCCGGTCGAGACCGTGTCGATGACCGCGCCGGGCTTCAAGGGCAAGGTCGGCGGCGGTGCGATCCATCTGTCGCCGGACGGCCGCTTCCTTTACGCGAGCAACCGCGGCGACGCGAACGACCTGGTGATCTACGCGGTGAACCAGGCGGACGGCCGGTTGAAGCAGGTCGGCCGCCAGTCGAGCCTCGGCAAGACGCCGCGCGAGTTCCTGATCGATCCGACCGGCAAGTGGCTGATCGTCGGCAACCAGGACAGCGATACGTTCTACGTGTTCAGCCGCCATGTCGAAACGGGGCAGCTCGGCCCGAATCCGCAGAAGGTGGCGGTCGGCAAGCCGGTCGACTTCAAGCTGGTGCCGGTGCAGTAAAGGAGAAAGGGCGCTGCCGATGCAGCGCCCTTTCTTGGGGCGGCCGGTTTCCCGGTGCGCCCGTATCGGTTGCCGGCGGCCGACCGGCCGCCGCGCTCAGTCGGCCGCGGCCGGCACGAGCACCTCGCGGCTGCCGTTGATGCCCATCGCCGATACGAGCCCGGCCGCCTCCATCTGCTCGACGAGGCGCGCGGCGCGGTTGTAGCCGATGCGCAACTGCCGCTGCACCGACGAGATCGACGCGCGCCGCGTGCGCACGACGAACGCGACGGCTTCGTCGTACAGCGGATCGGCTTCCGCGTCAGGCGCATCGCCGAACAGGTCCTGCGTCGCGCCGTCGGCGGCCGGGCCGTCGAGGATCCCTTCCTCGTACTGCGGCTCGCCGAACTGCTTCAGGTATTCGACGATCCGGTGCACTTCCTCGTCGGCGACGAACGCGCCGTGCACGCGCTGCGGATAACCGGTGCCCGGCGGCAGGAACAGCATGTCGCCCATCCCGAGCAGCGACTCGGCACCCATCTGGTCGAGAATCGTGCGCGAGTCGATCTTCGACGACACCTGGAACGCGACGCGCGTCGGGATGTTCGCCTTGATCAGTCCCGTGATCACGTCGACGGACGGGCGCTGGGTCGCGAGAATCAGGTGGATGCCGGCCGCGCGCGCCTTCTGCGCGAGGCGCGCGATCAGTTCCTCGATCTTTTTGCCTGCGACCATCATCAGGTCGGCCAGCTCGTCGATCACGACGACGATCAGCGGCAGCGTCGACAGCGGCTCCGGATCCTCGGGCGTCAGCGAGAACGGGTTGCCGATCTTCTTTTCCTTCGCTTCGGCGTCGCGGATCTTCTGGTTGAAGCCCGCGAGGTTGCGCACGCCGACGGCCGACATCAGCCGGTAGCGTTTCTCCATCTCGCCGACGCACCAGTTCAGCGCGTTCGCCGCGAGCTTCATGTCGGTGACGACCGGCGCGAGCAGGTGCGGGATGCCTTCGTAGACCGACAGCTCCAGCATCTTCGGGTCGATCATGATGAGCCGCACGTCTTCCGGCGTCGCCTTGTACAGCAGCGACAGGATCATCGCGTTGATCGCGACCGACTTGCCCGAGCCCGTCGTGCCCGCGACGAGCATGTGCGGCGCCTTCGCGAGATCGGTGACCACCGGGTGGCCGGTGATGTCCTTGCCCATCGCGATCGTCAGCTGCGAGGCCGAGTGCTGGTACTGGCGCGACTCGAGAATTTCCGACAGGCGGATCATCTGGCGCTTCGCGTTCGGCAGTTCGAGGCCCATGCAGGTCTTGCCGGGAATCGTCTCGACGACGCGGATCGACGTGAGGCCGAGGCCGCGCGACAGGTCCTTCATCAGCCCGACGATCTGGCTGCCGCGCACGCCGAGCGCGGGTTCGATCTCGAAGCGCGTGATCACGGGGCCGGCCGATGCGCCGACCACCGTCACCGGCACCTTGAATTCCTGCAGCCGCTGTTCGATCACCTGTGCCGTTTGCGCGAGGTGTTCCTCGGTGATCATTTCGACGTCGTCGGACGCGGGCTCGAGCAGGTCGAGCGTCGGCAGTTCGACGTTGAACGACGCGGGCGCGTGGAATTCGAACGCGTTCGGGCGCGGTGGGCGGGCGGGGGTGTCGGCGGGCGGCGGCGATGCGGCTTCGATCGGCGCGGCCGGTTCGATCGCGGCGGCGGTGGCTGCCTCGGCCGGCTGGCCAACGGGCATCGCCGGTGCGGGCGCGAGCGCCGCCGGTGCGGACAGGCTCTCGCCGGGGATCGTTGCCGGGGGTTGCGGTGCCGCGGCCAATGGGGCTGCCGGTGCCGCGGAGACATTCGACGCGGACCAGCTTGCCGGCGACGAGGCCGAGGCGGGCGGGGGGGCGAACGTCGTGGCTTCGATTGCCGCAGGTGCGGAAGCGATCGTCGGAGCCAGCGTCGCGGTGGTCATGCCGAAGGACGTCAGCGAGCCGGCCGGAGCGACGGGCGAACTGGCGATCGGTTGCGCTGGCGTTGCTGCCGCCGTGGCGATCGATGCGATCGGGGCGGAGGTCGGTGCAGTTGTGCCGAAAGCGGCCGGTGGTACGGGCAGGCTTGCGCTCGGCTGCGGTGCGACTGCGCCCGACGTGCCGAATGCGCCAAATGTCGTACCCGTCGGCGAGGTTGCCGGGTTGGCCTGAAGCGTCGGGGCGGGCGCGGACGGTGCAGTGATCGGGCCCGACACGACATTGACGGGTGTCGTGGCAGCGATCGCCGGCGCGGTCGAACCGGAAGTCGAAGCCGACGTGCCGGCCGTCGAAGGCGTCATGGCAGGCGCGGCGGACGACGCGAGTGTCGATGCGCGGAGGGGCGAACCGTCAGTCGTGCCCGCAACGCTGGCCGGAGCCGCCGGCGCGATGGATGCAGCGTTCGATGCCGAAGTGGCCGGCTGCGAAAGCGGAGCCGACGCAGCGCTGGTCACGCCGATCGGGGATGCCGGCGCGACGGATGCAGCGTTCGACTCAGCCGGTTGAGCGAGCGAACCGGATGCCGTGCCGATCGCACTGTCCGACAGAGCGGTGACGGCGACAGGCGCATTGCCCGATGCGGATGCAGGCGCTTGCGCGGTCGAACCGTGGGCGGTGCCGACGAGCGGCGACGCAGCACTCGTCGACGGAGCTTGCGCGGCGGCAAACGGTTGAGCCGTAACCGGCGATTTCGGCAATTCCGAGGTGACGGGCGTATTCGTCGTGGCCGGTTGCGCCGTTGCAGGCGCCCACGTCCATGCCGCCGCCGGTGCGGTGTCTTGAGCGATTGCCGTCAGCGGCGCGGCAGGTTCCACCGTATCCGACTTGGCTGCTTCCAGTGCGGCACTCGATGCGGACGGTGCCGACGCCGCTGCAAACGGCCGAGTTTCGGCACTTGTGCGCGATGTCGTTTCGGCGATCGGAGAGGAGGGGAGGGCCGCGAACGGCGCGACGCTCCCGGCGGGCTTCACGTCGGCGTGCGCGTCGGCGATGCCCTGCGGCATGCGGGCCGACGCCGTGCGATCGATCGCAGCAGCCGGTTTCGTCGTGTACTTGTCGTCAGTGTCGAACGATGCCGGCGGGTTGCTCGCGGCGATGTCGTGAACCACCTCGGTCGTCGGTTGCGCAGAGGCGGCGTTGGCCGGTTCCGATCCCGTCACAGCCGTCGACGGCGTGGCGACCGGGTGCCACGCGGACGCGTCGAACCCGTAAACCGGCTGGCTGGCGAGGTCTTCCCACGGCGCGAGGTCGATGGGCGCGTCGAACGCCGGCGCGGGCGTGATTCCCGATGCCGGTGCGGCAACGGCATCGTCGGCGTGCCGGATTTCGTCATCGGCGTGATGCGAGAACGCGGCGGCGTCGCTGCCGGCATTCGACACCGCGTGCGGTGCGGCGGCGTCGAACGCCACGGCGCCCGCATCGGCAACCGGTGCATGGACGGCGGGTGCTGCCGGCACGAACGCGTCGAGCATGATCGGTGCGTTGTCGTCGTACGCGGGGGGCGCATCGTGTGCGAGCGGAACACTGGCGTCATGCGCCGCTAGGCCGTGGGCCGCGGAGGCGAACCCGGTCGGCACGGTCGCTGCGGCCGGCGCTGCCATGCCGGCTGCTGCCGCGGCCACACCGGCCACGGTTGCGGCTGCCGCCGCATGCCCGGCACCGTCCGACTGCGCACCACCCAGCGTCGCCCATTGCGCGGTGCTGGCCTCGATCGAGCGCAGCGTGTCGTGCACGCTCGGCGCCGGCGTGATCGGTGCAGCGGGTTTTTCCGTCCACGCATACAGCGGTGGGCGCGCCGGCGTTTGCTGCGCCGGGCGACGTCGTGCCGCATCCGACGGCAGGCCGGCCGAACCGGCTCCTGCGGCGGGGCGTACCGGCGGGCGCTGCGGCTGCGTGGTGGCCGGCCGCGGCGTGACCGTGGTGCGCGGCGGGGTCGGCTTCAACGCGGCAGTGGCCGGTCGCGCGGCAGTCGGCCGCGGGCGGACGGGTTGGAATCCGGCAGGAAGCGGGGCTGGATCGGGGCGCGGGACTTGTGAGTTTGCCGCTGCGCGCGCGAGGCTGGCGGTGCTGCCGGTCGTCGGCGGCGGCATTGCGCTGGCCGGGGGGATCGGCGCGGGCGGTGTCGGCATGCTGCGCTGGGGCGCGGCCGGCTTCAACCAGCCCGACGGCGCAACAGGTTCCACGTGCGGACGGGCAGGCGTGCTGCTGCGTGGCTTCAGTCGCGCCTGCGGGTCGGGTTTCCACAGCGTCGGGCGCGAATATCGGCCGTTCTGGCGCGGCGCCATCGAATTGACGGTATGCGCGGTGGTCGGCTGGACGATATCGTCGTCGCGATGCAACGCGCTGCGCGGCAGGTCGGCGATGCCGCGCGCTTCGTCGTCACCGCCGTCGCGCGCCAGCTTGACGCCGAACGACGTATCGACCCACGCGGCGAACTGCCGCCAGCCGATGCCGGTCAGCCAGGGCAACCCGGCGAAGAACAGCACGACCATCGCGACCGGCGTGCCGATCGGGCCCAGCACGTGGGCGAAGCCTGCGGAGAACGCATGGCCGAGCGCGTTCGTGTCGGGGCCCGACAGTGGGCTCGTCAGCGTGCAGCTGGCCACGAACACGGCGGCGAAGCCGAGCCACAGGCGGATCGAGCCGCGGCCGGCGAGCCCGCCGCCGCCGGGCAGCATCGCCTGCACGAGACGCCAGAAGAGAAGGAGGAACCAGACGGCGGAGATGCCGAACCAGCCGAAGACAACCGTGTGCATGCTTTGAAACAGGAGTGGGGAGGGGCGCGCGGGGCGCGACCCGCCGAGTTTAACCGGCCGGCGAACAAGACTCTAACGCGGCGTGCATCCGATTCACGTCGCGTGACGCGTGCGCGCGATACACGCGCGTGGCGCGCCGTGCGAAGGCGGTCGGTCGGCCTTCGCGCGCGCCGTGCATCAGGGGCTCCGGTGCGTGAAGGTCAGCGTTGCGCCGGAAGTGGTCACGATCTGCAATTGCCGCGGTTCGCGCATCTGCACGCCGGTCTTGTCGACGTGGGCGAGTGCGTCGAGGTACGCGGTTTCGAGCTGGCCGCCGAGCGTATTCGGGCAGGCCATCCGCGTGCCGGCGAGCGGCCCGAAGCTCAACAGGCCGTTCTTGATCGCGTAGGTGCCCATGTAGCGATTGCAGCCCGAGAACCCGCTGGCGCGCCGGATGCCCGAGTCGGTCGACAGCGCGAGCTTGATCGGCTCGCCGTTGTCGCCGTGCGGGATCGCGCGCTGCGTGCCGTCGGCATTCAGCCAGCTGGTGAGTTCCCAGCTCGTGTCGTCGAGCAGCTGGACGGCGGCCGGATTGTACGGGTCGGGCGCGGGGGCGGCGGAATCGGGGTGGGTCGGCATCGCGCAGGCGGCGAGAAGCGTGGCAAGCGTCAACGCGCAAAGCGGCGCGCGCAACGGGCGAAGCAGGCCGGTGCGTGCACGTGCGGCGGCGGACAGGTGGGACATGAGCCTCGTTCCTCATCGGATTCTGATCAAGGCGTAAGAGTAACGCACCCGCCCCGCGGCAGGCGAGCCGACACTTCACGCGTGAAAACGTTCGCAGCCCGCTTGCGAGCGGCCCGCGGCCGGGCGCCGGCGCGGCGAAACGCGCAAATCCGGTGCCGTGGCGCGTGTTAACATCGGAGCCGTTTTCGTCCTCCACCAGAAGCGGGTAATCACATGCAGATCGGTCAGCGGCTCGGTACGCCGCTCTCACCCTCGGCCACGCGCGTCATGCTGCTCGGCGCCGGCGAGCTCGGCAAGGAAGTCATCATCGCGTTGCAGCGGCTCGGCGTCGAAGTCGTCGCGGTCGACCGCTATCCGGACGCACCGGGCCACCAGGTCGCGCATCGCGCGCACGTGATCGACATGACGGACGCCGCCGCGCTGCGGGCGATCGTCGAAGCCGAGCGCCCGCACCTGATCGTGCCCGAGATCGAGGCGATCGCGACCGACGCGCTCGCGGCGATCGAGGCGGCCGGCCTTGCCGAGGTGATCCCGACCGCACGCGCGACGCAGCTCACGATGAACCGCGAAGGGATCCGCCGGCTCGCGGCCGAGGAGCTCGGCCTGCCGACCTCGCCGTATGCGTTCGCGGATTCGTTCGAGGCGTTCAGCGCGGCGATCGCGAAGATCGGCATGCCGTGCGTCGTGAAGCCCGTGATGTCGTCGTCGGGCAAGGGGCAGTCGGTCGTGAAGACCGAAGCCGACGTGAAGCCGGCGTGGGACTACGCGATGGCGGGCGGACGAGTGAACCACGGCCGCGTGATCGTCGAGGGCTTCATCGACTTCGATTACGAGATCACGCAACTCACCGTGCGCGCGATCGATCCGGCGACGGACGCCACGCGCACCTACTTCTGCGAGCCGGTCGGCCACGTGCAGGTCGCGGGCGACTACGTCGAGTCGTGGCAGCCGCAGCCGATGAGCGCGGCGGCGCTCGAGAAGTCGCGCGAGATTGCGCACAAGGTCACCGAGGCGCTCGGCGGGCGCGGGATGTTCGGCGTCGAGCTGTTCGTGCGCGGCGACGACGTATGGTTCTCCGAGGTCAGCCCGCGGCCGCACGATACGGGCCTCGTCACGCTTGCGTCGCAGCGCCAGTCGGAATTCGAGCTGCACGCGCGGGCGATTCTCGGGCTGCCGGTCGATCCGGCGCTGGGTACGCCGGCCGCGTCGGCCGTGATTTACGGCGGGCTCGACGAGCGCGGGATCGCGTTCGAGGGCGTGCGCGACGCGCTCGCGGTGCCGGGCGCGGACCTGCGCCTGTTCGGCAAGCCGGAAAGTTTTGCGAAGCGGCGCATGGGCGTCGCGCTGGCGACCGGCGCGACCGTCGACGAAGCGCGCGAACGCGCGAAGCGTGCCGCCGCGGCCGTCCGGCCCGTGTCGGCCCGCTGACGCAACCAGGAGAGGACGATGACGCCGAAGTGGCTGCGTATCGGAAAGCTGGCCGCCGCGCTGGCGCTTGCAGTGAACCTCGCGGGTTGCGGCCTCGCGGCCGCACCGTGCCGGGTCGCCTCGGCCGGGCTCAAGATCGTGCCGCTCGTCGGCCATGTCGCGGCCGCACCGACCGACGCGTGTGCCGACGTCATCGATCCCTGATCACGATACCCGTCCCGATCGCCCGCAATAATCGCGCGCCCCGCGAGGGCGCGTTTTCACCCGTCTCGTGAGAGGACCTGCATGATTCGCCAAACCCTCGCCGCGCTCGCGCTCGCCGGCACGGCCGTTTCAGTCGCGCATGCCGCGCAACTGACCGTCGAGGAGATCGACGCCGATTCGCGCCAGTTCACCGTCTACCAGTGCGCGAACCAGAAGCAACCGGTGCGCGTGTCGTACTGGCTCGCAGGCAACGGCCAGAGCTTCGCGCTCGTGCCGGTCAACGGAAAGCAGATGCTGTTCGTCGACACCGTGTCGGCGTCGGGCGCGCGCTACCAGGCCGGCCGCTATACGTGGTGGACGAAGGGCAAGGAAGCGACGCTGCGCGACGAGATCGCTGACCAGAACGCGCCGCCGCTGCTGGGTGACTGCGTACAGGTCGAGAAGAAAAAGAAGAAGGGCTGAGCGCCGGGCGGGAACGTGGATCGTGCTGCCGGGCCTGCGGGCCTACCGGGGCCTGCTGGCGGCCGGCTCCCGGGCCTGACAGCCCGGCAAGCGGGCTGGCAGCGGGCGACCGCGCAAGACGATCCGGGATCAGCCCCCTGAAATCACCCGTGGGCCGATCGGGTGAGTCCGATCGGGTCATTCGTCTGCCGCACGGGCCTGCCCGGGCCCGCCGCGTGAACCGCCGTTGCGGCCGTTCGCGGCGTTGTCACGGACAGATGGCTGCGCAGTGCTACAATACGACCCTTTCCGTCGGCATTCGCGCCGAACGGAGTCCGCACGGCCTGGCGTCCAGCGTTCGCATTGAACCGGTCCCAAGCGCCAGAGCGGCGCCGCGCGGCGCGCCGCGGCTCCGTCTATTTCCGAATTGTGATGAGCGCAGGCCCGGCTGGCCTGACGCACGATGTCCCCGCCGCGCCTTTTGAGCGAAACGCCACCATGTCCGATTCTGTCGCCAAGCCCGTCGACGCAACCTTCGATCAATTCGGCCTTGCCGCCGATATCCTGAAAGCCATTGCGGAGCAGGGTTACACGACGCCGACGCCGATCCAGGCGCAGGCCATTCCGGTCGTGCTCGCCGGCCGCGACGTCATGGGCGCCGCGCAAACGGGTACCGGCAAGACCGCGAGTTTCTCGCTGCCGATCATCCAGCGCCTGCTGCCGCAGGCCAACACGAGCGCGTCTCCGGCGCGCCACCCGGTGCGTGCGCTGATCCTCACGCCGACCCGCGAACTCGCCGACCAGGTCGCCGCGAACGTGCACGCGTATGCGAAGCACACGCCGCTGCGCAGCGCGGTCGTGTTCGGCGGTGTCGACATGAACCCGCAGATGGCCGAACTGCGCCGCGGCGTCGAGATCCTGATCGCGACGCCGGGCCGTCTGCTCGACCATGTGCAGCAGAAAACGGCGAATCTCGGCCAGGTGCAGATCCTCGTGCTCGACGAAGCCGACCGGATGCTCGACATGGGCTTCCTGCCCGATCTGCAGCGCATCCTGAACCTGCTGCCGAAGGAGCGCCAGACGCTGCTGTTCTCGGCCACCTTCTCGCCGGAAATCAAGAAGCTTGCGTCGACCTACCTGCGCAACCCGCAGACGATCGAAGTCGCACGCAGCAACTCGACGAACGCGAACGTCACGCAGATCGTCTACGACGTCGCCGAAGGCGACAAGCAGGCGGCCGTCGTGCAGTTGCTGCGCGATCGCGGCCTCAAGCAGGTCATCGTGTTCTGCAACAGCAAGATCGGCGCAAGCCGCCTTGCGCGCAATCTCGAGCGCGACGGCGTGGTCGCGTCGGCGATCCACGGCGACAAGACGCAGATCGAGCGGATGCAGGCACTCGACGCGTTCAAGCGCGGCGAGATCGAGGCGCTGGTCGCGACCGACGTGGCCGCGCGCGGCCTCGACATTGCCGAACTGCCGGCCGTGATCAACTTCGACCTGCCGTTCAGTGCGGAAGACTACGTGCACCGGATCGGCCGTACCGGCCGTGCGGGTGCGACGGGCGACGCGCTGTCGCTGTGCAGCCCGAACGAGCGCAAGCAGCTCGCCGATATCGAGAAGCTGATCAAGCGTCCGCTCGAAGTGCAGACGCTCACGCTCGACAAGCCCGCGCGCCATCGTCACGACGAGCGCGGCAACGACCGCGGCGGCGATCGCAACAGCGAGCGCGGTGCCGAGCGGGGCGGCGAACGAGGCGGCCGTCGCGATCGCGACGAGCATCGTGGCGCGTCGGGGCGCCGGCCGGGCGGTTCCGAGCGCGGTCATCACCGTCGCCACGAAGCGCCGGTCGACGATTTTTTCCTGAAGCCGTACGAGCCGTCGGCGTCGGCGAAGCAGCACGACGACGCGCAGCCCGCGCAGCAGCCCGAGAAGAAGGGGCCGAAGCGTCAGGTTGCCGCACTGCTCGGCGGGTTCGGGATGCCGCGCAAGCCGTCGGTGTAAGCCGGGCGGATGTGACGGCGCAGCGCGCGAGCGCTGCAGGAAATGCGGGTGCATGCGATGAGCATGTGCCCGTTTTTCATTGGGGCTGCGGTTTGATTGGGGGCGGAGTGGGGCGCAGGCGGCGGGCGATGCAAGTGGCATCCGGCCGCTGCCCGATCGCCGCGGCTGCCGTGCGCTTAGCCGGCCTGCCGCCCGAAGCGCGTCGCCCACGCGGCCGTTGCGGCTGCGTAGAACGCATCGAGGGTCGTGCATGCGAGCGCGCCGCCGGGCGCGAGGCCCAGGTGCGCGGCCGCGGCCTGCAGCGCCGGCAGCGGATCGTCGCGTTCGAGCGCGGTCGCGCCGGTCTGCTTGCTGAGCTTTTCGCCGTTCGCATCGACGACGACGGGCACATGCAGGTATTGCGGCGTCGGCACGCCGAGGCAGTGCTGCAGGTGGATCTGGCGCGCGGTCGAGTCGAGCAGGTCGGCGCCGCGCACGACGTGCGTGACGTGCGCATCGGCGTCGTCGACGACGACCGCGAGCTGATAGGCCCATTGTCCGTCCGCACGCTTGAGCACGAAATCGCCGACCTCGGTCGCGAGGTTCTGCGATTGCGTGTGCTGCCAGCGATCGTCGAACGTGACGATCGCATCGTCGCCGTCCGGCACGCGCAGCCGCCATGCGCGCGCGGGCTTGCCGTGCAGGCCGGTGCGGCAGGTGCCCGGGTAGGCGAGCGTCGTGTGGCGCTCGTGCGCGGCACGCAGCGAATCGGCGATTTCCTTGCGCGTGCAGCCGCACGGATAGACGAGCCCGGCCGCGACGAGCCGTTCTAGCGCGGCCGTGTACGCGGCATCGCGCGTGCTTTGCCAGACGGGCGGCTCGTCGGGCGTCATGCCGAAATGCGCGAGCGTCGCGAGGATGTCGTCGGCGGCGCCGGGCACCGTGCGGGGGCCGTCGAGATCCTCGATGCGCACGAGCCATGTGCCGCCGTGTGCGCGCGCGTCGAGCCAGCTCGCGAGCGCGCCGACCAGCGATCCGAAATGCAGCGGGCCGGTGGGCGAAGGCGCGAAGCGGCCGCGATAGGCGCTCATCGGGGCGCGGGGCCGCGCGCGCTTACGCGGCGCTGGCTGCAGGTGCGCAGGCCGGGCACGACTTGCCGGGCACGTAGCTTGGCGACTGTTGCGCGTCCGGCGTGACGACCGCACGGCACGCGAAGCACGTGACGTTCTCGGTAGGCTGGAGTTGCGGATTCAGCGCGGTGCGGTAGTCGAACACGAAGCAGTCGCCGTGATAGTGCGCGCCGCCGACTTCCTCGAAATACTTCAGGATCCCGCCTTCGAGCTGGTACACGTTCTCGATGCCGATTTCCTTCATGTGGATCGCGGCTTTCTCGCAGCGGATGCCGCCCGTGCAGAACGACACGACCGTCTTGCCTTCGAGGTCGGCGCGGTTCGCGTCGATCACTTCCGGGAATTCGCTGAACTTGTTGATCCGGTAGTCGAGCGCGTCGTCGAACGTGCCGACGTCGACTTCGAATGCGTTGCGCGTGTCGAGCATCACGACCGGGCGACCCGTGTCGTCGTGGCCGCGGTCGAGCCACGTCTTCAGCGTCTGCGCGTCGACGAACGGCGCGCGGCCGAGTTCCGGCTTGATCGCCGGCTTCTTCATCGTGATGATCTCGCGCTTCAGGCGCACGAGCATGCGGCGGAACGGCTGCGAGTCGGACAGGCTTTCCTTGAACTGCAGCGACGCGAACTTGCCCTCGAACAGCGGATCGTGGCGGAGGTACGCGATGAACGCGTCGGTGGCTTCGCGCGTGCCGGCGACGAACAGGTTGATGCCTTCCGGCGCGAGCAGGATCGTGCCGCGCAGGCCGAGTTCGTTGCAGCGGGCGGTGACGAGCGGGCGCCAGTGCTCGTTCGCGTCGAGCGACACGAAGTGGTAGGCGGCGAGGTTGACGATGGTCATGATGGTCCGACGGGAAAACGGCCGCACGGCGGCCCGCAAAAAAGGGGTGCGAAGCCGGGGCGTTGATTCGAAAAACCGTATTATCCCGCAAACCGCGCTCAGGCCGGCATCCAGCCGTTTGGCCAGCCGCGCGACGTGCGGTCGCGTGCATTGGCCGAATGGCCGGCGCGGGGATTTTTTGGGCAGGCTGCGCGGCGGGGCGGCTACAATAGCGCCCATGTCAGATCCCCGCTTCGTCCATCTTCGCGTTCACTCCGAATTCTCGATTGCCGACGGCATCGTGCGCATTGACGACATCGTCAAGGCGGCGGCCGCAGACGGTCAGGGTGCGCTCGCGCTCACCGATCTCGGCAACGCATTCGGCCTCGTCCGTTTCTACCAGGAAGCCCGCGGCAAGGGCATCAAGCCGATCGCCGGCTGCGACGTCTGGATCGCCAATCCGGACGACCGCGACAAGCCGTCGCGGTTGCTGCTGCTCGTCAAGGACAAGGTCGGCTACCTGAATCTCTGCGAGCTGCTGTCGAAGGCGTGGCTCACGAACCAGTACCGCGGCCGTGCGGAACTCGACGCGAGCTGGCTCGACGGCGAGCTCGCGCAAGGGCTGCTCGCGCTGTCGGGCGCGCAACAGGGCGACATCGGGCTCGCGCTTGCCGCGGGCAACGAAGAAGCCGCGCGCCGTCACGCCGAGCGCTGGGCGAAGGTGTTCCCGGGCGGCTTCTACATCGAGCTGCAGCGTTACGGCCAGCCGGGCGCCGAGGCTTACATCCAGCAGGCCGCGACGCTCGCCGCGGCGCTGAAGCTGCCGGTCATCGCGACGCACCCGACGCAGTTCATGACCGACGACGATTTCACCGCGCACGAGGCGCGCGTGTGTATCTCGGAAGGCGACATCCTCGCGAACCCGCGGCGCCAGAAGCGCTTCACGACCGACCAGTATTTCCGCACGCAGGCCGACATGGTTGCGCTGTTCGCCGACCTGCCGTCGGCGATCGCGAACACGGTCGAAGTCGCGAAGCGCTGCAACCTGAAGCTCGAGCTCGGCAAGCCGAAACTGCCGCTGTTCCCGACGCCGGACGGCATGTCGCTCGACGACTACCTGGTCCAGCTGTCGAAGGAAGGGCTCGAGACCCGTCTCGCGCAGCTGTATCCGGTCGAAGCCGAACGCGAAGCGCAGCGCGACACGTATTACAAGCGCCTCGAATTCGAGTGCGGGACCATCACGAAGATGGGCTTCCCGGGCTACTTCCTGATCGTCGCGGACTTCATCAACTGGGCGAAGAACAACGGCGTGCCCGTCGGTCCGGGCCGCGGTTCGGGCGCCGGTTCGCTGGTCGCGTACGCGCTCGGTATTACCGACCTCGACCCGCTGCGCTACAACCTGCTGTTCGAGCGCTTCCTGAACCCGGAACGCGTGTCGATGCCCGACTTCGACATCGACTTTTGCCAGCACGGCCGCGACCGCGTGATCCAGTACGTGAAGGAGAAGTACGGCGCGGACGCCGTGTCGCAGATCGCCACCTTCGGCACGATGGCCGCGAAGGCGGCCGTGCGCGACATCGGCCGCGTGCTCGACCTCGGCTACATGTTCACCGACGGCGTCGCGAAGCTGATCCCGTTCAAGCCGGGCAAGCACGTGACGATCGCCGATGCGATGAAGGAGGAGCCGCAGCTGCAGGAGCGCTACGACCACGAGGACGAGGTGCACCAGCTGCTCGATCTCGCGCAGCGCGTCGAGGGCCTCACGCGTAACGTCGGGATGCACGCGGGCGGCGTGCTGATCGCGCCCGGCAAGCTGACCGATTTCTGCCCGCTGTATACGCAGGGCGACGACGGCGGCGTCGTCAGCCAGTACGACAAGGACGACGTCGAAGCCGTCGGCCTCGTGAAGTTCGACTTTCTGGGTCTCACGACGCTGACGATCCTCGACTGGGCCGAGCGCTACATCCGCCGCCTCGATCCGTCGAAGGCCGACTGGTCGCTCGCGCAGGTGCCGCTCGACGATCCCGCCTCGTTCCAGATCCTGAAGAAGGCCAACACGGTCGCGGTGTTCCAGCTGGAAAGCCGCGGGATGCAGGGCATGCTGAAGGATGCGCAGCCCGACCGCTTCGAGGACATCATCGCGCTCGTGTCGTTGTACCGTCCGGGCCCGATGGACCTGATCCCGAGCTTCTGCGCACGGAAGCACGGCCGCGAGAAGGTCGAGTATCCGGATCCGCGCGTCGAACCCGTCCTGAAAGAGACCTACGGCATCATGGTCTATCAGGAGCAGGTGATGCAGATGGCGCAGATCATCGGCGGCTACTCGCTCGGCGGCGCGGACTTGCTGCGTCGCGCGATGGGCAAGAAGAAGCCCGAGGAGATGGTCAAGCACCGCGAGATCTTCGCCGAGGGTGCGGCGAAGAACGGCCTCACGCGCGAGAAGTCCGACGAGATCTTCGACCTGATGGAGAAGTTCGCGGGCTACGGCTTCAACAAGTCGCACGCGGCCGCCTATGCGCTGCTCGCGTACTACACGGCATGGCTGAAGGCGCACCATCCGGCCGAATTCATGGCGGCCAACATGACGCTCGCGATGGACGACACCGACAAGGTGAAGATCCTGTTCGACGATTGCGTCGTGAACAACCTCGTCGTGCTGCCGCCCGACATCAACCAGTCGCATTACCGCTTCGAGCCGGTCGCCGAAGCCGATGGCAAGCGTTCGCGCACGATCCGCTACGGTCTCGGCGCGGTGAAGGGCAGCGGCCAGAACGCGATCGAGGAAATCCTGCGCGCCCGCGAGGAAAAACCGTTCACCGACCTGTTCGACTTCTGCGAGCGGATCGATCGGCGCGTCGTCAACCGTCGCACGGTCGAGGCGCTGATCCGTGCCGGCGCGTTCGATTCGCTGACCACGAACCGTGCGCAGCTGATCGCGTCGGTGCCGCTGGCGATGGAAGCGGCCGACCAGGCCGAGGCGAACGCGATGCAGGCCGGCCTGTTCGACATGGGCGCCGAGTCGCCGCACGCGCATGCGCTCGTCGACGAGCCCGCATGGGACGACAAGCGCCGCCTGCAGGAAGAAAAGGGCGCGCTCGGCTTCTACTTGTCCGGGCACCTGTTCGACGCGTATCGCGACGAGGTCCGACGCTTCGTGCGGCAGAAGGTCGGCGACCTGAAGGAAGGGCGCGACAAGCTCGTGGCCGGCATCATCGCGTCGCTGCGCACGCAGATGACCCAGCGCGGCAAGATGCTGATCGCGCTGCTCGACGATGGTTCGGGCCAGTGCGAGATCACGATCTTCAACGAGCAGTTCGAGGCGAACAAGGCGCTGTTCAAGGAAGATGAATTGCTGATCGTGCAGGGGCAGGCGCGCAACGATGCGTTCACGGGCGGCATCCGCTTCACTGCCGATACCGTGATGGATCTCGAACGCGCGCGCAGCCGCTATGCGCAGGCCGTGCGGCTGACGATGAACGGCAACGCCGACGCGGCCGCGCTGCGCCGCGTGCTCGAGCCGCACGTGTCCAAGGACGATCCGGCGGCGGTGAACGTGGCCGAAGCGCCCGCGCCGCGCGGCGCCGGGCGCGATGGCGGTCGTCGCCCGCAGGCGCCGCTGCCGAACGGGCTCGCGGTCCAGATCCACTACAGCAACGCGCGGGCACAGGGTGAAATGCGCCTCGGCGACGCATGGCGCGTGAAGCCGAGCGACGTGCTGCTCGCGGAGTTGCGTGCGACGTTCGACGGCAGCGTCGTCGAAATCACGTACTGATCGCGCCTTAGCCGGACGGCTGTCGCGCCATGCGGCCCGTCGCGTCGCCATCGCGCGGTGCGGCGGGCCGTTTTGCATGTTCACGCAAACGGGTCTTGGGCTGGCCATCCGGACGCTATACAATCCGGCGCTGGCCGCACGAACGCGGCGCTGACAGCCGCCTGTCCGGCGGGTGGCGCCGGTATCGCGCATATAAACGGGGGGGCGGATCCGCGCGGCGAGCGGCGACATGCGACCAGGCCATCCCGGAACCGGATGCGGTGGAATGGCCCGTCGCGACGACAAAAAACTGACAGTCACCACATGACCATGGCCAATGGGAACCCGACGCAGCGGATCCTCGTGATCCGGATTGATTTTCTGGGCGACATGCTTTGCACAACGGCGTTTCTCCGCGCGCTGAAGGAGCGCTGGCCCGGCGCGGAACTCCATGTGGTCGCGAACCGCTACAACGCGGCCGCGCTGGCCGGAAACCCGGACGTGGACCTGATCCACACCTACGTCTATAGCCGTCAATGCGAGCGTAACGACCGTCCCGGGCGGATGCGCGCGTTCTTCGACCGGCTGCGACTCGTGCGCCGCCTGCGTCGCTTGCGGTTCGACCTCGTGGTCGTGCCGAACGGCGGCATGCATCGCAGCAGCGTGCAGTTCGCGCGCCAGATCGGCGCGAAGGATTGCCGCTGGCACGATGCAGAGACCGAATTCGACGATCGCAAGCCCAATCACGTCGCGCAGCGGCCGATGTGCCACGAAGCGCTGTCGGGTTTCCGGCTCGTACCCGAACTCGGCCGCGCCGACGTCGACCGCCTCGCGTTGTCGGTTCATCCCGACCGCGCGCTGCAGGACGCGTGGCATCGGCTGCTCGGCGCGCGCACGAAGCCGCGCATCGGACTGTTCGTGACGAACAAGGCGGCCGAGCGTCGCTGGCCGGCGGATCGCTGGCGTGATCTCGCCGAGCGGCTTGCGCCGCACGCCGACGTTATCGTGTTTCGCGACCCGGCCGTCGGCCATGCCCCCGAGGACGACTCGTGGCGCGACGTGCGCGCGCGCCATGTCGCGCCGTCGTCGGTCTCCGAGCTGGTGGCCGCGGCGAGCCTGCTCGATGTGATCGTCTCCGCCGACAGCGCCCCCGTGCATCTCGCATCGGCGCTCGGCGTGCCCGTCGCCGCGCTGTTCGAGGACCGTCCCGAAAAATACCTGCGCTGGCATCCGCTCGGTGTGCCGCATGTGATCCTGCGCGCCGGTGCGACCGTCGACGCGATCGGCGTCGACGAGGTCGAACGTGCGGCGAATCATTTGCTACAGCAGGCCACGCATCGCGACGAACCGTTGGCTGACGCAGCACACGCGCGGCCGGCTGCTGCCGCTGCGACGCCGGTGATCATGACCGTCGCTTCGTAGCACCACGGGCATTGCAAGCACCGCGTATGCCACCGGCGCGCGGTGCGCCTGCCGCGGTGCAGCTCGCGAGCGGGGCCGTATCAGGGCAACCGCACGGCCGGTTCGCCATGTCGCGCCGGCTGCGGCAAAATCCTGTACATTGCCAGCCTTGTTCAGCCAGCCAGACACACCCATCGCCGTGGCCCTGTTTTCTTCCGCCCGCCCGCCCAGAACCATCCTCGTCGCCGCACCGCGTCGCATCGGCGACGTGCTGCTGACGACGCCGCTCGTCCGTTCGCTGAAGGCCCGCTGGCCGGAAGCGCAGATCGACATGCTGGTGTTTCGCGGCACCGAAGGCGTGCTCGAGCACAATCCGGACGTGCGGCGCGTGATCGTCGTCGCGCAGCGCGCGGGGTTCCGCGAGCGACTGCGCGACGCGCTGTCGATGTGGCGACGCTACGATCTCGCGTGCGCGGCGCTGAGTTCCGACCGGCCGCGTTTCTACAGTTGGTTCGCGGGCCGCAAGCGGGTGGGCCTCGTCGATCCGAACCGCGTGACGTGGCTCACGCGACTGATGCTGAACGGGATCGCGATCAATCACCACGAATCCGCGCATACGGTCGTCAGCACGCTCGCGCTTGCCCCCGTGATCGGCATCGAGCCGGTATCCGAGGTCGTCGCGCCCGGCATCGGCGACGATCCGGCGCGGCGCGCGCGCTTCGACGCGTGGCTTGCCGAATCGTCGGCGATCCGCGCCGGCAAGCCGCTGGTCGTCCTGCATCCGTATCCGATGTTCCGTTACAAGCAATGGCGGCTCGATGGCTGGGTCGAAATGATCGGCTGGCTGCGCGAGCACGGCTTCGCAATCGCGCTGTCGGGCGGCCCGGCGGACAGCGAGCGCGAGTATGCGGAGCAGATTGCGGCCGAAGCGGGCGGCGACGTGCTGAATCTGGTCGGTCGCCTGACGTTCGGCGAAAGCGCCGAACTCGTGCGGCGCGCACGGCTTTTCATCGGGCCCGACACCGGCGCGACGCACGTCGCGGCCGCGACCGGCACCGACACGATCGCGCTGTTCGGCCCGTCCGACCCCGTCCGCTGGGGGCCGTGGCCGCAGCACTGGCCGGCCGCCGAAAATCCGTGGCCGCTGCGCGGCTCGGGCCGGCACGGCAACGTGTGGCTGCTGCAGGGGGAGGGCGATTGCGTGCCCTGCAGGCACGAGGGCTGCGAGCGCAAGGTCGACAGCCGCAGCGACTGCCTCGTCAATCTCGGTGCGCAGCGCGTGAAAATCGCGGCGGCCGAGATGCTCGGGCTGCGCCCGCCGGGCCCGGCCGAAGCCGTGGTCGATACGTCGCGACTGCATCGCACGGGATCCGACTGACGCGCGGGCAACGCGCGTTTCCTGCCGGTTACAGGCGGCTTGTCTTGCGACGAGCCGGCCGTACGGCCCGTTTCCTTCGAAGATCGCGAACGCCGAGGTGGCCGAAGCCGTCCGCCGGCGGAGCGTAGGCCGCTGCGCGTTACGCGCTGCGCCGGATCGCCGACGTTTCGCGCGGCAGCGCCTCGGCGCGCTCGCCGCAGCCGAGCAGGATGCCGGTCAGCAGCACGATCAGGTGCCCTTCGGCGAAATCGAGCAAGAGCGAATTGGCGAGACTGCCGATCGCGAAGATCGCGAGCCAGCCGAGCAGCAGATGTCGCGAGCGCGGATCGAGCGTGCGGCTGCCGCGCGCGATCTGCACGATCAGGTTGATGTACAGCAGCAGGCCGACCGAGCCGAGCTGCACGGCCATCAGCAGATATTCATTGTGCGGGTTCGACGTGAGCTGGCCTTCGGCTGCCGTCTTGCCGGCCGTGAGCCTCTCGAACTCCGTCTCGAGGCCGCCCGCGCCATAGCCGATCACCGGGTGCTGGCGATACAGCTCGAGCCCCTTCTTGTACCACTCGAGGCGCAGCCCGGTGGACGTCGCCGCGTCGCTCTGCCGGTATTGCTGTACTTCCGTCACGACCTTCACGAGCCGGCCGTTGTGGACCGTGCATGCGGCGACCACGAGCGCGATGCCTGCCAGCGCGAACACGGCGGCGGCGAGCCCCGCGCGCAGCGCCGACTGCTGGCGCAGCAACAGCACGAAACGCACGGCGACGACGAGGATCAGCAGCAGCGCGATGACCTGCCCGGTGCGTCCCTGCAGCATCACGAACACGTTGACGAGCGACCACGCGGCGACGCCCGCATACGCGGCGCGTGACAGCGTCGTGCGGGCCGCCAGCGCGAGATCGGCCGCCTGGTAGAACAGCAGCGCGCCGAACATGCCGGCGGCGATGTGGTTCTTGAACACCCAGGCGCGTGACAGCGGCAGTTCGGTTGCGTGCGCAGGCCCGATCGCGCTCAGGCCGAGATAGTTGGTGGTCGACAGCAGCAGGATCACGCATAGCGTGCCGAACCAGCAGCGGCGGACGATCGGCGCCCAGTTCGAATGGCGGAAGGCGAGCACGGCGAACGGCAGCAGCAGCAGCTTGTCGTACTTGGCGACCCAGTTCCACGCCTTGTTGTGCGGTGCGACCGTATAGGTGAGGCTGACGGTCAGCGCGGCCAGGATCAGCAGCGCCGCGAGCGAGGCCGGGTCGGTGACGAACGAGCGCAGGTCGCGCCAGAATTCGGGGGAAATCACGAGCGCGGCGGCGAACAGCCCGCAGAACACATTGGTTAACGCGGTCGAGACGGGCACCATGCAGAGCGCGGCAACGGCGAATGCACGGGCGGCGGTCAGGCGCCGCGAGGCGGGAGCGGAAAACGAAAGCATCGGAACCTGTCGAATGGACGAATGCGGCTTGCGTACATATCGTGCCGCGCGTCCCGGCAGGAGATCCGGGACGAACGGCGCAGAGTATACGCGAAGCAGGGCGCGTTTCCGCGTCGTTTTGGGGGCTCGATCAGCTGAGCGCGCGCTTGATCCGCGAGCGCAGCAGCGCGCGCTTCAGGCGCCCTTCGACGGCCGGCGTGTCGAGCGCGACGCGCGTGCCGGCCAGCTCGCCGCGATGCAGGTAGTAGCGGTCGAACGTCGCCTGGGTCATGCCCCATTTGTTCAGAAACTGGCGGCGCCCGTCGTTCTTGACGATCTTGCCCGTGCTCTTCTGCTGGAAGTGGTAGACGAGGCTGTCGCCGACCCCGATGAAGATCCGGCAGCCGGCGTCCCAGAATTTCATCGAGAAGTCGTTGTCGCTGCTCATGCCGGGCGACAGCTCGCTGCTGTAGCCGCCGATCCGGTTCCACCAGTCGCGGTGCACGAGCGTCGGCGGCCAGGTCGAGCCGAGCCAGTCCGCGCGTACGAGTTTCGGGGCCGCCGCGACGAGGCCCGCCGCGTCGAAATGTTCGGCGTCGCGGCCGAAATTGCTGACCACGACGCACGGGTTGCGCGTGTCGACCGGCTCGACCATCGTGCCCGACAGCATGAAGAGATCGGTCGGCATCTGTTCGATGCGGCGCACGAGCGCCGTGTCCCAGCCGGGGCAGCAGAACATGTCGTCGTTCATGTAAACGACGTAGTCGCGCTTAGCGCGCGCGGCGGCCCAGTTCACTGCGTGGCAGATGCCGATGTTGGTCGGCGACGCGGTGTGCTCGATGCCTTCGCTGCGCACCCAGTCGAGCGTGCCGTCCGAGCCGTCGTTCACGTGCACGATGATCTGGTGGTCGTACGCGGAGTGGCGGCGCAGGCTGTCGACGACGAGCTTGAGGTACGGCAGGTTGTTCCAGGTCGGAATGATGATGGAGAACATGGCGGTCGGATTCGGTAGTCGTCGTGGCGGGCGGCGCGTGGCGCAGCCGGTCGGGCGGGCGCGCGCGGCGCGGGCAGCCCGGCATTGTAACGCCGGGCCGGCCGCGCGCCGGGCGGGCGCTTAGTGCGCCCGTTGGTCGCCGAGCTTCAGGAAGCGGTAGTACACGGTTTCCGCGTTGAACACGGCGATCATGAAGCCGGCGCGGCCGTCGAGGAAGCCGCGGCGCAGCACGTAGGTGCGCACGAACGCCCAGGCGCCGCGCGCGAGCGCCTTGCCGAAGCCGCCGCGCTGGCCGGCCGCGCGGCGCTGGCGCGCACCGGCCGTCGAATACGCATCGAGCTTGCGCAGCACCGTTTCGAAATCCTCGTACGAGTAGTGCATCAGCTTGCCGGACAGGCGTTGCGCAGCGCCATCGAACACGAGGCGCTCGTGTACGAGATCGTCCGAGAAGCGCGCGGCGCCGCGCCGGAACAGGCGCGGGATCCAGTCCGGATACCAGCCGCTGTGATGGATCCACTTGCCGCAGAAGCTCGACAGCCGGTCGACCGCATAGATCTGCGCGGCCGGCGCGCGGATCGTGTCGCGAATCGACTGCGCGAGCTCCGGAGTGACGACTTCGTCGGTATCGAGGGACAGGATCCAGTCGGTGTCGAGCGCGTCGAGCGCACGGTTCTTCTGCGGGCCGAAGCCCGGCCAGTCGCGCTCGACGATCACGCGCGCGCCGTGCGCCTGCGCGATCGCGACGGTATCGTCGGTGCTGCCGCCGTCGATGACGACGACGTCGTCGGCGAACGACAGCGCGGCGAGGCACTGGGCAAGCCGCGCGGACGCGTTGAGGGCGATGAGGGCGACGCCGAGGGAGGGTTCAGCCATGAAATCGTCGGAAAGGCGGAGAAAACGGTGGCGGCAGTATACCCGCGGCTCGGCCGCCGCCCGTATCGGCCATGACCGTGCCGGTCGGGGCGGTGCGGCTATAATGTTGAGCCCTTTTCGGCACCCGCCCGACAGGGCGAAATCCCGGGCGGTCACGTCCGGGCGCCGCTTCGCGGCTCAAGAAGGATTGCCTTGGAAACCCAGAACACTCTTCGCAAACCGATGGACGGCACGGGCACCTCGCCCGTGACGGTCCTCAAGCGCCTGTGGCCGTACATCCGGCCGCTGATCGGCATCGTGGTGCTCGCCGTGATGACGATGGGCGTCGTCGCGGCCACCGAGGCCGGTATCCCGGCGCTGCTCAAGCCGCTTCTCGACCACGGCTTCGGCTCGCACGGCAGCGATCGCGCGAAATGGTACGTGCCGATGGCCGTGATCGGGCTCGCGCTCGTGCGCGGCGTGTCGCAGTACGCGTCGAATTACCTGCTCAACTACGTGTCGAACCGCATCCTGCTGCAATTGCGGCTCGAGATGTTCCAGCGGATGCTGCACACGGGCGCGTCGTTCTTCCAGCGCGAGACGGCGAGCACGGTGATCAACGCGATCGTGTTCGAAGTCAACCAGATCCTGTCGGTGCTGACCGGCGTGATGGTCACGCTCGTGCGCGATTCGCTGACGGTGATCTTCCTGCTCGGCTACCTGTTCTACCTGAACTGGCGGCTCACGCTGATCGTCGCGGTGATCCTGCCGGGCATCGGCTGGCTCGTCAGCAAGATCAACCGCCGTCTGCGCCGCCTGAACCGCGAGCACCAGACGCTGACCAACGAGCTGTCGTACATCGTCGAGGAGACGGTCGGCGGCTACAAGGTCGTCAAGGTGCACAACGGCGAAGCGTACGAGATGGACCGCTTCACGCAGATGAGCAAGCGCCTGCGCGGCTACGCGATGCGCATGACGATCTCCGGCGGCCTCGCGCAGCCGCTTACGCAGTTCCTCGCGTCGATCGCGCTCGCGGTCGTGATCACGATCGCGGTCGTGCAGTCGTCGAACGACCAGACGACGGTCGGCGGCTTTGTCGCGTTCGTCACGTCGATGCTGCTGGTGATCTCGCCGCTCAAGCACCTGATCGATGTCAACCAACCGCTCCAGCGGGGGATGACGGCCGCCGAGCTGATCTTCGGGCTGATCGACGAACCGGCCGAGCCGCAGGGCGGCGGCCGGCCGCTGGCGCAGGCGCGCGGCGACATCGAGTTCCGCAACGTGTCGTTCGACTACGGCGCGGCCGAGCGGCCGACGCTCGACCGTATCTCGTTCAAGGTCGCGCCGGGTGAAATGATCGCGCTCGCGGGCCCGTCCGGCAGCGGCAAGACGACGCTCGTGAACCTGCTGCCGCGCTTCTTCGACCCGACCGACGGTGCGATCCTGGTCGACGGCGTGCCGGTTGCCGACTACGACCTCCACGCGTTGCGCGGCCAGATGGCGATGGTCAGCCAGGACGTCGTGCTGTTCAACGACACGATTGCCGCGAACGTCGCGTACGGGCAGACGCCCGATCGCGCGCGCGTGCAGGCCGCGCTCGAGGCTGCGAACCTCGCCGATGCGGTCGCCGCGATGCCCGACGGGCTCGACACGCTCGTCGGCGGTAACGGGATGCGGCTGTCCGGCGGCCAGCGCCAGCGGCTCGCGATCGCGCGCGCGATCTACAAGGACGCGCCGATCCTGATCCTCGACGAAGCGACGTCGGCGCTCGACTCGGAATCGGAGCGCCACGTGCAGGCTGCGCTCGAACGGCTGATGGAAGGCCGCACGACGCTCGTGATCGCGCACCGGCTGTCGACGATCGAGCGTGCGGACCGCATCCTCGTGCTCGAGGCCGGCAAGATCGTCGAAGAGGGCAGCCACGACGAATTGCTGCGCCGCGGCGGCCTTTACGCGCACCTGCACCGGATCCAGTACCAGCAGCAGGCGGCGTAACCCCTGGTCACGCGGCCGCGCGATACCGTGTGCTAGTCTTCATCGGGTAGTCCGAGTGGTTTCGTTCGACGTGACAACACGGAGGGAAGGCACGATGAAGAAGATGCACGGGATGATGCTGGCTGCGCTGATCGCGGCGGGTTTCGCCGCGCCGGCCGCGATGGCGCAGGATCACGACAACCGCAACGACCACGGCGACCACGGCATGCAGCATGGCCATGGCCCGAAACACATGCCGCCCGGCCAGATGCGCCACGAGGAAGACGTGCCGCCGCGCTGGGCCGACCAGCCGCGCCGCGAGTGGCACAGGGGCGACCGGCTTCCCCCCGAGTTCCGCGATCGCCAGTACGTGATCGACGATTGGCGCGGCTATCACCTGAGCCCGCCGCCGCGCGGCTATCAATGGGTCGGCGTCGGCGGGGATCACCTGCTGGTGCAGATCGGCTCCGGTATCGTGCTGCGGATCGGTGACTGACCTGACCGACGGCCCGACACGGATCGCGATGCCACGATGCGTGCCGGGCAGCCGGTTCACCGTGTCACTTTGCCGCTGCCTGGCGGAACCAGCGGCGCTCGATTTTCGACATCACCCAGCACACGCCCAGCGCACACACGGTGCCGAGCGTCACCTCGCCAAGCCGCATCAGCGGAATGTCCCACAGCGGGCCGTTGCCCGGAAACAGCAGCACGATCGTCGCGGTCACGCCGCCGAGCCGTGCCGCGCTGCCGACGTTCAGGCACCAGCAGCAGACGATCACGACCGCGACGGTGATCGCATACGCGACGAGGCGGTCGCCGCCGAGCGCCGCGCCGGCGAAGCCGAGCACGCCGCCGACCATCGCGCCGACGAACTGGTCGCGCGACAGCGACATCGTGTCCGAGTAGTTGTGCTGCGTCACGGCGATCGCCGTGATCGACGCCCACACGGCCTGCTCGGTGTGCAGCGCGCGGCCGATCACGTACGCGAGGCATGCGCCGCACACGGCCTGCAGCGCCATCAACACGCCTTGAGCGAGCCGTTCGCTGAATGACAGCCCCTTGAACAGATCGAAGATCGACTGCTGGATCTGCTGGCGGGCTTCATTGAGTGTCCTGATCGTATCCATCATGCGTTGGCCAAGAAGCGGGTAACGGCGGCGCGCCGGTGTCAGCGCGCCTGTTCGGGCGATGCGGCGGCCGGTTCGTCGGCGGCCGCGTCACCGTTCTCGACGCGCGTTTCGGGCATCACGAGCCAGACCAGCAGCACCGCGAGCGCCCCGGCGCCGGCGAGCCCGAAGAAGCTCACGGCGTTGCCGAAGTGATCGGCGACGTAGCCGGCCGCGGCCGTGCTGAGCGTCGCGCCGATCCCGGCCGCGAGCCCGAACAGCCCGATGCACAGGTTGTAGCGTCCCTTGCCGCCCGCGACGTCGGCCGCGATCAGCGGCAGCATCACGCCGAACACGGCCGCGCTGATGCCGTCGAGCATCTGCACCGGCACCAGCAGGTAGGGGCTGCTCACGCCGGCGAACAGCAGCGCGCGCACCGGCAGCGCCGAGAACCCGAGCAGCAGGATCGGCCTGCGCCCCCAGCGTTGCGCGGAGCGGCCGACCCACGGCGACAACATCGCGACGATCGCCTGCGGCACGATGATGCACGCGGCGATCACGAGCTGTACGTTCTCGCCCATCCCGGCCGTGACTTCGCCGGCCGCGAGGTTCAGCATCGCCGCGTTCGACAGGTGGAACAGCACGACGCACGCCGCGAAGATCAGCATTCGGCGGTCGCGCAGCAACTCGAGCAGCGTTTCGCGTTCGCCGGCTTCGTCGTGGTCGTCGGGCTTCGACGACTGCGGGATCACCTCGTGTGTCGGCTGGATCATCGCGAGTGCGAACAGCGCGGGCAGCGCGAGCACGGCGGTCAGCCAGAACACCGCGCGTGCGGAGAAGTATTCGCCGGTGAGCCCCATCAGGCCCGCCGCGACTGCGCTGCCGATCGACGCCCAGCGCGCGTTGCGGCCGAGCCGGTCGCCGAGGTCGGCGCGGCCGACGAGCGAGAACGAGATCGCGGCCATTGCCGGCACGAGCATGCAGCTCGCGAAGCCGTGGAACACCTCGGCGGCGATCACCGGCACGATCGTCGGGCTCGACGCGAGCAGCACCGCGGACAGGATGATGGCCGCGATCGCCCACGCGGCCGCGCCTTTCTTGTTCTTCAGCGCATCGACGGCCGCGCCGCCCGGCACCTGGCTGACCATCGCGCTGATCGTGCCGATCGACAGCACCATGCCGATCTCGCCCTGCGTCCACTTGTGCGACGCGAGGTAGGACGCGATGAACGGACCGAACCCTGTTTGAACGTTTGCAACGAAGAAGTTGAGCCAGTCGAGGGACCGGAGACTGCGTACGCTGACGGAATGCTTGATCGTCATCGGGTCGCGCTCGCAGAGGAAGCCGGTGCCGGGGCAACGGGCGGGAAAACCGCGACGATCGGCTTGTCGGCCGCGTAGGGCGGCGACGCCTTGATCTGTGCGTCGTTCAGGTCGATCTGCGGGTGCAGCGCCTTGTCGCGCGTGACGAAGCGCAGCGCGCCCCAGCTCGCGGCGATCGAACGGCGGTCGGTATTGACGAGGCCGCCGAGGTCGAGCACGACCGCCTGCGGCTGCGATGCGCGGTCGATCAGCACGTCGACGATACGGCCGATCTTCGTGCCGTTCGGGCGCTCGACGTCGCTGTCGAGCAACGGCAGTCGCGTCGCGGGTGAGGCAGCGGCCGAACCCGACAGCGGCACGGCCTTGGGCCGCGCGGCCGGAGGCAGGTCGCCCGACGGCACGTCGAGCACGATCGGCTCCTGTTTGCCGCCCGGCGTGAAGCGGAACACGTTCCACGGGAAGATGACCTTGCGGTCGCCGACGCCCATGAAGCCCTGCAGGTTGACGACCATCTCGCGCGGCTTGCCGCTCGCGTCGGTCACCATGTCGACCGCGCGGCCGATCACCTTGCCGTTGCGGCGCGCGACTTCGCTGTCGAGCAACGCATGGATCTGGGTGCGGTCGAGCGGGCGCGTCGCGACGATCGGCGGGGGCGGCGGCGGTGGCGGTGTCGGCGATTCGGGGCGCTGCACGGGCTTCGGCCGCGCGACTTCGCGGTGCGGCTTCTTCGGCGCCTCCGGTTCCCCCGGGTGCGTCGGTGCGGGCACGGGCGGCATCGTCAGCGGTTCGCCGGCGGTTTCCTCGATGGGCTCGACGAGCGCCTCGCTGATCGGCGCAGGCGGATTCTGGACCGGCAGCAACCCGCAGCCGGACAGCAGCGCGGCGGCGGCGAGAATCAGGAAGACCGTCGAGGACGGCAACGACTTGCGGGATGCGGGAAACGGAAGTCCGCCGCTCATTGACACTCACTCCATGGGTCGGGGGCGGCACGAGGGCACGCGGCTGGCGATGGATGGCGGGTGCGGGCGGCGCACCACGCGAGGTGAGAGTTTAACGTGTCTTGCTTTCAGGACCGATTTTGATGGCTTGCTGGAGGCGGACTGTCGGGAAAAGGAAGGGATCGCGGCGCGAATCGTGTGAGTGGGTGCCGGTGAGGCGGGGGGACGCGCGACGGCGGAGGGGGAGGGGGAGGGAGCGGGGCGGCGCCGGCCTCGCCCGCCGTGGCGGCGGGCAGGCGCGGGCGCTGCGCGAGGGGCGTGAAACCGGAAGCTCAGGCTTCCGGGTACCACGCGTCGGTGAATTCGCTGACCTTGACGTCGGTCAGTTCCGGCCGTGCGGCCAGCCAGCCGCGCACGAGTTCGCGGTCGGCGTCGGTCGTCGTGCCGCGCGGTGCGCCGGAAATCACGTAAGCGCCGATGCCTTCGTCCGCCGACGCGACGGTCAGCAGTCCGTTCGCTTCGACGAAGTCGATGAACGCGTCGATCAACTGGCCGCGTTCGAGGTCGGACATCTCGTTGCGATAGTGCGCGGTGGCGTTGAACGCGAGTTCCTGGAATTCGCCGATGTGGAGTTTCTTGCGCTGGCGGCGGTTGTGGCCTTGGCTCATGGTGTGTGTTGAATGCGAAAAGGGGAATGGAAAGGGCGGCAGCGGGTGCCGTCGCGGGCGGCCCGGGTGCCGCATCGAAGCGCCGCGCGGCGAAGCCGGCGGCGGATGGACGGAACGTTACATCAGCACGATATCGTACTGCTCCTGGCTCAGGTTCGACTCGACCTGCAGCGACACCGGCTTGCCGATGAAGTCGATCAGCATCGCGAGATGCTGCGATTCCTCGTCGAGGAACAAATCGATCACCTGTTGCGCGGCGATCACGCGGAATTCGCGCGGGTTGAACTGCCGCGATTCACGCAGGATCTCGCGCAGGATGTCGTAGCACACGGTGCGCGAGGTCTTCACCTGGCCCTTGCCCTGACAGGTCGGGCACGGCTCGCACAGCACGTGCGCGAGCGATTCGCGCGTGCGCTTGCGCGTCATCTCGACGAGCCCGAGCTGCGAGAACGTGTTGACCGTCACGCGCGTGCGGTCGCGCGACAGCGCCTTCTTCAGCTCGGACAGCACCGCGTCGCGATGCTCGGCGTTCTCCATGTCGATGAAGTCGATGATGATGATCCCGCCGAGGTTGCGCAGCCGCAACTGCCGCGCGATCGTGTGCGCGGCCTCGAGGTTGGTCTTGAAGATCGTGTCGTCGAAGTTGCGCGCGCCGACATAGCCGCCCGTGTTCACGTCGATCGTCGTCATCGCCTCGGTCTGGTCGATCATCAGGTAACCGCCCGATTTCAGGTCGACGCGGCGCGACAGCGCGCGCTGGATCTCCGTCTCGATGTTGTACAGGTCGAACAGCGGCCGCTCGCCCGTGTAGTGGTGCAGCTTCGCGCTCACGGCCGGCGTGAACTCGGACGCGAATTCGGAGAGGCGCTGGTACGTCTCGCGCGAATCGACCTGGATGCGCGTCGTGTCGTCGTTCGCGAAATCGCGCAGCACGCGCTGCGCGAGATCGAGATCCTGGTACAGCAGGCTCGTCGCCGGCAGCCGCTGCGCCTGCGCGACGATCGTCGCCCACGTCTTGCGCAGGTACGTGACGTCGCCGGCCAGCTCGTCGGAGGTCGCATCCTCGGCGATCGTGCGCACGATGTAGCCGCCTTTCTCGTCCGGCGGGATCACGGCCGTCAGGCGCGCGCGCACGGCCTCGCGCTCGGCCTCGCTCTCGATCTTCTGCGAGATGCCGATATGCGGCTCCTGCGGCAGGTAGACGAGCGTGCGGCCCGCGATGCTGACCTGCGTCGACAGCCGCGCGCCCTTCGTGCCGATCGGATCCTTGATCACCTGGACCATCAGCGTCTGGCCTTCGAACACGGTCTTCTCGATCGGCTGGTGCGGCGTGTTCGACTGCGGCTCGCCGGCGAGGCGCGGGTGCCAGATGTCGGCCACGTGCAGGAACGCCGCGCGCTCGAGGCCGATGTCGATGAACGCCGACTGCATGCCCGGCAGCACGCGCACGACCTTGCCGAGATAGATGTTGCCGACCCGCCCGCGCGACAGCGTGCGCTCGACGTGAAGCTCCTGCACCGCGCCTTGCTGGACGAGTGCGACCCGCGTTTCCTGCGGCGTGAGGTTGATCAGGATTTCTTCGTTCATGGTGGGATTCAGAAGGCGACACGCGCGGCGCGCAACAGCGCTGCGGTCTCAAAAAGGGGCAGACCCATGATACCTGAATGGGAACCGTCGATTCGCTCGATGAATTCGGCGGCGCGCCCCTGGATCGCGTACGCGCCCGCCTTGCCGAACGGCTCGCCCGATTCGACATAGCGCGCGTACGCGTCGCGCGACGCCGCCGCGAAGCGCACCGACGAGCGCGACAGCGCGGGCGGCAGCAGTTCGCCGCTCGCGTCGATCACGGCGACGGCGGTCAGCACCGCGTGTTCGCGGCCCGCGAGGCGCGTCAGCATCGCGAGCGCGTCGGCGGCGTCGGCGGGCTTGCCGAGGATCGCGCCGTCGATCGTCACGGTTGTATCGGCAACCAGCACGGGGGCGGCGGGCTTGCCGCTCGCGACGAGGCGCGCACGCGCGGCTTCGGCCTTCGCGACGGTCACGCGCCGGACGTATGCATCGGCGGCCTCGCCGGGCAGTTCGGCTTCGAGCGCCTCGGCGTCCTCGTCGGGGCGCGGCAGCAGCAGTTCGAAGCGTACGCCGATCTGCTGCAGCAGCTCCTGGCGGCGCGGGCTTTGCGAAGCGAGGTAAAGGAACGGGAAAAGCGCGGGGGGCGTGCTGGACGGCATGGTGTCGTTATCTCGGTGTGCGCACGTGGCGTGCGTCTCGAGGACGACACGTCATGCGCGGTGGTAGGGGTGATTCTGCGTGATGCTCCACGCCCGGTAAAGCTGTTCGGCGAGCAGCACGCGCACCATCCCGTGCGGCAGCGTCATGCTCGAGATGCGCAGCAGCGTATCGGCACGCGCTTTCAGTTCCGGATCGAGCCCGTCGGCGCCGCCGATCACGAACGCGACGTCGCGGCCGTCCTGCTGCCAACCGGGCAGTGCCTGAGCGAGCTGCATCGTGGTCCAGTCGCGGCCGCGCTCGTCGAGCGCGACGAGGCGCGCGCCCTTCGGCAACGCGGCCTCGATCTTCTGCCGCTCGGCCGCCATCACGCTTTCGGCGCTGCGGCCGCCCGAACGCAGTTCGGGCTTGATCTCGCGCAACTCGATGCGCAGCTCGGGCGGCATCCGCTTCGTGTATTCGTCGAAGCCGGACGCGATCCAGCCCGGCATCTTGTGGCCGACCGCAAGGATGAAAAGCTTCATCGGGAGAGGCGTAACGACGCGGGGCTCAACGGCGGCGGGCGGCCGTCTTGCGTGCAGGGCGTGCGGGCGCGGCTTCCTCTTCCTCTTCGTCTTCGCCGCCTTCGCTGGCCGTGGCGAAGCCGCTCCCCTTGCCGCCGCCGAGCTTCATCCGCACGGGCTTGTCGCCCCAGATTTCCTCGAGGTTGTAGTACTGGCGCAGGGCCGGTTGCAGGATGTGCACGACCGCGTCGCCGCAGTCGACGAGCACCCATTCGCCGGTGTCTTCGCCTTCGGAGCTGACGATGTCGCCGCCGGCTTCCTTGACCTTGTCACGCACACTCGACGCGAGCGCCTTGGTCTGGCGGTTGGAAGTGCCCGAAGCGACGACCACGCGGTCGAACAGTTCGGTCAGGTGGCTGGTGTTGAACACCTTGATGTCTTGCGCCTTGACGTCTTCGAGGGCGTCGACGATCACGCGCTGCAGTTTGCGAATATCCATGGATTCAGGAATGGTAGAGGCGATGTTGAAGAATATAGGCCCATACGGCGGCCGGCACATGCTCGGCCGACGCGTCGGGCATTTGCGCATGGCGCGCGATGCATTCGCGCAGGTGGGCGCGGATGTCGGTCGCGGCAATGTCGAACGAAAGGGTCGTATCGATCAGCAGACCGCCAGCCGGCGTGGCCTTCACCACGTCGGCGCCGGCCTGCCGCGCGGCGATTTCCTGCGCGACGTCCGGCGGCGCCGCGCCGAGGTCGAACCCCGGGCGCGTCGACACGCAGATGTGCGCGTAGTCGAACAGCTTGCGCCAGTCGCGCCACGTGTCGAGGCGCACGAGCTGGTCGGCGCCGATCAGCAGCGACAGCGACGCGTCCGGGCCGATTCGCTCGCGCCAGCGCGCGAGCGTCTCGACCGTGTAGGTCGGGCCGGCGTGCTCGATCTCGTCGGTGGCGACGGTCACGGTCACGCCCGGCACGGACAGCGAGCCGGCGGCCGCGCGCGTCATCGCGAGCCGATGCTCGGCGGCCGACACGTCGCGCTTCTGGTACGGCTGCCCGGCGGGCAGCAGTACGAGTTCGGTCAGGCCGAGCAGCTCGGCGAATCGGCGCGCGAGCGCGAGATGGCCGTCGTGGATCGGGTCGAAAGTGCCGCCCAGCAAGCCGATACGACGCGGCAGCGGGGCGGGGCGGGCGGTGGTGTCCAGAAACGCGTCCTTTTCTTGAAGCAGCACGCGTGCGGGTCAGACCCAGTCGCGCGGCACGATGAAGTCGCTGTACAGGCGCGCTTCAGGCGTGCCCGGCTCGGGCTGCCAGTTGTAGCGCCAGTTCGCGACCGGCGGCATCGACATCAGGATCGACTCGGTCCGGCCGCCGCTTTGCAGGCCGAACAGCGTGCCGCGGTCGAACACGAGGTTGAATTCGACGTAGCGGCCGCGGCGGTACGCCTGGAAGTCGCGCTCGCGCTCGCCGTACGGCAGCTCGGCGCGGCGTTCGACGATCGGCAGGTAGGCCTGCAGGAACGCGTCACCGACACTTTGCATCATGTCAAACGAGCGTTCGAAACCGGGCTCCGAGAAATCGTCGAAGAAGATCCCGCCGACGCCGCGCATCTCGTTGCGGTGCTTCAGGAAGAAATACTCGTCGCACCATTTCTTGAAGCGCGGGTAGAGTTCGACGCCGAACGGGTCGAGCGCGTCCTTGCAGGTCTGGTGGAAATGGCGGGCGTCGTCCTCGAAACCGTAAACCGGTGTCAGATCCATGCCGCCGCCGAACCAGAACACGGGCTCCTCGCCGGGTTTCGTCGCGATCAGCATCCGCACGTTCATGTGCACGGTCGGGCAATACGGATTGCGCGGGTGCAGCACCAGCGACACGCCGAGCGCCTCGAAGCCGCGGCCCGCCAGCTGCGGGCGCGCCGCGCTCGCCGACGGCGGCAGCGCATCGCCCGCGACGTCGGAAAAGCCGATTCCCGCGCGTTCGAACACGCGGCCGCCTTCGAGAATCCGCGTGCAGCCGCCGCCGCGCAGGCGTTCGGCCGGCCCGCGCTGCCATGCGTCGGTCGCGAGCGGCGTGCCGTCGAGCGCGCCGAGCGCGTCGGCGATGCGTGTCTGCAGGCTCTGGAGGTACGTGCGCACGCGCGCTACGTCGTAGGTCGAATCGGTCATGTCTGGACTGGGCGCCCCCGCCCGAAGCGGGGGCCGTAAAAAAGGCCTCTGCCGGGCATTCTAACGAACCCCGGCAGAGGGGCCGCCGCCGCACGAGGGCGGGGCGGCGATCGCGACGTCACGCGCTCTTGCGGTTGAGCGCGCGGAAGCCGATGTCGCGGCGGTACTGCATGCCTTCGAAATTGATCTGGTTGATCGTCTCGTACGCATGCTGCTGCGCTTCGCGCACCGAATCGGCGAGACCGACCACGCACAGCACGCGGCCGCCGGACGTCGTCAGCTTGTCGCCGTCGAGCGTCGTGCCTGCATGGAACGTGACGGCCTGTTCGGTCTCGGCCGGGATCCCGTTGATGCGGTCGCCCTTGCGCGGCGCGTCCGGATACCCGTGCGCGGCCAGCACGACGCCCAGCGCGGTGCGGCGGTCCCAGTCGAGCTCGACCGTGTCGAGCGTGCCCGCGATCGCCTGCTCGACGACCTTCGAGAAATCGCTCTTCAGGCGCGCCATGATCGGCTGCGTTTCCGGGTCGCCCATCCGGCAGTTGAACTCGAGCGTGCGCGGATTGCCTTCCTTGTCGATCATCAGGCCCGCATACAGGAAGCCCGTGAAGCGGATGCCGTCCTTCTCCATCCCGCGCACGGTCGGCATGATGATCTCGCGCATCACGCGTGCATGCATCTGCGGCGTGACGATCGGCGCGGGCGAATACGCCCCCATGCCGCCGGTGTTCGGGCCGCGATCCTCGTCGAGCAGGCGCTTGTGGTCCTGACTGGAAGCCAGCGCCAGCGCGTGCTTGCCGTCGACCATCACGATGAAGCTCGCTTCCTCGCCATCGAGGAATTCCTCGATCACGACGCGCGCGCCTGCGTCGCCGAGCTTGTTGCCCGACAGCATCATGTCGACGGCTTCGTGAGCTTCTTCCAGCGTCATCGCGACGACGACACCCTTGCCGGCCGCGAGGCCGTCGGCCTTCACGACGATCGGCGCACCCTTCGCGTCGATGTACGCATGCGCGGCGGCCACGTCGGAGAACGTCTCGTACTCGGCGGTCGGGATGCCGTGGCGCTTCATGAACGCCTTCGCGAAATCCTTCGAGCTCTCGAGCTGCGCGGCTTCGCGGGTCGGGCCGAAGACCTTCAGGCCGCGCGCGCGAAACAGGTTGACGATGCCGGCCGCGAGCGGCGCTTCCGGCCCGACGAGCGTGAACGCGACGCCTTCGCGTTCCGCGAAATCGGCGAGTTCGTCGAGCGCCGTGATGTCGACGTTCTTCAGGCGCTCGTCCTGCGCCGTGCCGCCATTGCCGGGTGCGACGTAGACCATCTGGACGCGCGGCGACTGCGCGAGCTTCCACGCCAGCGCATGTTCGCGGCCGCCGGAACCGACGACGAGTAGTTTCATGGGATTCCCCGCAGACTAGAAAACAGGGCGGCCGGCACGCTCAGGCGCGCCGGCCGCGGATTCGGTCGGGCCGCCGCCGCGACAGGAGCACGGCGGCCGGCACATCATTCCTCGACGATGACGGCGTTCGTATAGACGTCCTGCACGTCGTCGAGGTTCTCGAGCGCGTCCAGGAGCTTCTGCATCTTCGCCGCGTCGTCGCCGGTGAATTCGACTTCGTTCTGCGGCTTCATCGTCACTTCGGCGAGTTCGGCCTTGAAGCCCGCGGCTTCGAGCGCGTCCTTCACCGCCGAGAATGCCTGCCAGTCGCACAGCACTTCGATCGAACCGTCGTCGTTCGTGTTCACGTCGTTCGCGCCGGCTTCGAGCGCGGCTTCCATCAGCGCGTCTTCCGACGTGCCCGGTGCGAACAGGAACTGGCCGACGTGATCGAACATGAACGCGACCGAGCCGTCGGTGCCCATGTTGCCGCCGAACTTCGAGAACGCATGGCGGACTTCCGCGACCGTGCGGGTGCGGTTATCGGTCAGCGTGTCGACGATGACCGCCGCGCCGCTGATGCCGTAGCCTTCGTAACGGATTTCCTCGTAGTTCGCGCCATCCGCGCCGCCGACGCCGCGATCGATCGCGCGCTTGACGTTGTCCTTCGGCATGTTCGCGTCGGCCGCCTTGTCGACCGCGAGACGCAGGCGCGGGTTCGAGCTGACGTCGCCGCCGCCGAGGCGCGCCGCGACCTGGATTTCCTTGATGAGGCGGGTCCAGATCTTGCCGCGCTTCGCGTCGGCCGCTGCCTTCTTATGCTTGATGTTGGCCCATTTCGAATGACCAGCCATACCTTTCTCCGTGCCCGGGCGCGCTGCGCGGGCGATTGTTTCAATGTGTCGTTGAATCGGCGGCCGTTTCGGCGGGCATGAAGCCGCGGGGCCGCGCGTGTCGAGTGGATCGAGATTTTATCACGCGGCGACTGCCTGATCGGGGCCGCCGCGCATGGCCGGACGGCCAGGCAGGCCGTCGCGAGCCGGGCCGCGCGCCGCGCGGCCGTGCCGGTGCTCAGTTCTTGGTGCCGAACAGGCGGTCGCCCGCGTCGCCGAGGCCCGGCACGATGTACGCATGCTCGTTCAGGTGCGAATCGAGCGACGCGACGAACAGCTTCACGTCCGGGTGCGCGTCCTGGAACACCTGCACGCCCTCGGGGGCGGCGACCAGCGCGACGAACATGATGTTCGCGGCCGGCACGTTGCGGCGCTTGAGCACGTCGACCGCGTGCACGGCCGAGTAGCCGGTCGCGACCATCGGGTCGCACAGGATGAAGATGCGGTCTTCCAGGTCCGGCAGGCGCACCAGGTATTCGACCGGGCGGTGGTCGTCGGCGCGATACACGCCGATGTGGCCGACGCGCGCGGACGGAACCAGGTCGAGCAGGCCGTCCGACATCCCGATGCCCGCGCGCAGCACCGGCACGATCGCCAGTTTCTTGCCCGCGATCACCGGCGCGTCGACCTCGACGAGCGGGGTTTCGACCCGCTTGGTCGTGATCGGCAGGTTGCGGGTGATCTCGTAACCCATCAGCAGCGTGATTTCGCGCAGCAGCTCGCGGAACGTGCGCGTGGACGTGTCCTTGTCGCGCATGTGCGTGAGCTTGTGCTGGATCAGCGGGTGATCGGTGATGAAGAGATTCGGGAAACGGCTGTCCTGTTTCATGACGGGGGGCGCCTTGGCGGCAAAAGAGGATCGGGGGCGGCGGCGGGCGCAAGCCGGCCGCGCGCTTATGTCGGCAATTTTACCAAGGCGCGCCGCACGATCCGGATAATATCGACGTCTCACGACAATCCGCGCGCCCGTGCCCGACCGATTGCCCGCCTGACCCGCCCGGGGTCCATGCGCCGGCGCGACGGGGCCGAGCCGGTGCGTGTCGCCACCAAGGAATCGACGATGGATCTCGGTATCGAAGGAAAGACCGCGCTCGTGTGCGCGGCAAGCAAGGGGCTCGGCCGTGGCTGCGCGCAAGCGCTGGCCGCCGAGGGCGTGAACCTCGTGATCGTCGCGCGCACGCGCGACACGCTGGAGGAAACCGCGGAGGAGATCCGCGCCGGCGCGAACGTGTCGGTGACCGCGGTCGCCTGCGACATCACGACGCCGGACGGGCGAGCGGCCGCGCTCGCCGCGTGCCCGCAGCCGGACATTCTCGTGACGAATGCCGGCGGGCCGCCGCCCGGCGACTTCCGCGACTTCTCGCACGACGATTGGATCCGTGCGCTCGAATCGAACATGCTGACGCCGATCGAGCTGATCCGCGCGACCCTCGACGGGATGATCGCGCGCGGTTTCGGCCGGATCGTCAACATCACGAGCTCGGCCGTGAAGGCGCCGATCGACGTGCTCGCGCTGTCGAACGGCGCGCGCTCGGGGCTGACCGGCTTCGTCGCGGGGCTGTCGCGCAAGGTCGCGGGGCAGGGCGTGACGATCAACAACCTGCTGCCGGGCCTGTTCGACACCGACCGGATCGCGACCACGCTCGCCGCGTCGGCGAAGGCGCAGGGCGTGAGCGTCGACGAGATGCGTGCGCGGCGCACGAAGGACATCCCGGCCGGCCGCCTCGGCACGCGCGAAGAGTTCGGCGCGGCGTGCGCGTTCCTGTGCAGCGTGCATGCCGGCTACATCACCGGGCAGAACTGGCTGCTCGACGGCGGTGCGTATCCGGGCACGTTCTGACGCGCCCCCTCGCATCACGATCACCACAACAACCGAACGACGAAGGAACCGGAGATGAGCAAACCCCGCATCGCACTGATTGCGCACGACGCGAAGAAGGACGAGATCGTCGCGCTCGTGGGTCAATTTCGCGCGACGCTCGCGCAATGTCGGCTGGTCGCGACGGGCACGACGGGCGGCCGCATCGCGGCCGCGCACGGGCTGGAGGTCGAGCGCAAGCTGTCGGGGCCGCTCGGCGGCGACCTGCAGATCGGCGCCGAGCTGGCCGAAGGCCGCGTCGACATCGTCGTGTTCCTGCGCGACCCGATGACCGCTCAGCCGCACGATCCCGACATCACCGCGCTCGTGCGCGCGTGCGACGTGCACGACGTGCCGATCGCGACCAACGTCGCCACCGCGCGGATGCTGCTCGACGATCTGGCGCGCAACATGCAGGACGTTTGCTAGGCGCTGCCCGCGCCTGATTGCCCCTGCTATCGGCAGGGCCATGCATGGATGGCCGCGGCGCGCGAGAATCGTGCGTCGCGACGCGTCCCTGCCGTCCGGTTCACGGATGAATCGCCCGGCTCCGCGTATCGGCGACCCGGATTTTTCCCTGACCGAATCAGAAACAAGGAGCGAAACGATGCCGAAAGCAATCCGATACGACCAGCCGGGCGGCCCGGACGTGATGAAGTGGGTCGATGTCGACGTCGGCGAACCGAAGGCGGGTGAAGTCCGTATCCGGCAGCACGCGGTCGGCCTCAACTACATCGACGTCTATTTCCGCACCGGCCTTTACCCGCAAGCGCTGCCCGGCGGTCTCGGGATGGAGGCGGCGGGCGAGGTGACGGCCGTCGGCGAAGGCGTGACCGCGCTCAAGCCGGGCGACCGCGTCGCGTACGTCGGGCAGCCGCCGGGCGCGTACGCGCAGGAACGCGTGATGCCGGCCGAGCGGCTCGTGAAGCTGCCTGACGGCATCGGCTACGACGACGCGGCGTCGGTGATGCTGCAGGGCCTGACCGCGCACTACCTGCTGCGCCGCACGTATCCGGTGAAGGCCGGCGACACGATCCTGATCCACGCGGCGGCCGGCGGTGTCGGCCTGCTCGTGTGCCAGTGGGCGAAGGCGCTCGGCGCGACCGTGATCGGGACGGTCGGCTCCGACGAGAAAGCCGCGCTCGCGAAGGCGCACGGTTGCGACCATCCGGTCGTCTACACGCGCGAGAACTTCACGCAGCGCGTGAAGGAGATCACGAACGGCGCGGGCGTGCCGGTCGTCTACGACTCGATCGGCAAGGACACCTACATCGGCTCGCTGGACAGCCTCGCGCCGCTCGGGCTGTTCGTCAGCTTCGGCAATGCGTCGGGCCCGCTGCCGCCGATCGATTCGAAGGAATTCTCGTCGCGCGGCTCGCTGTTCTTTACGCGGCCCACGCTGTTCTCGTACATCGCGAAGCGCGCCGATCTCGAATCCGCCGCCGCCGAGCTGTTCGACGTGCTGCTGTCGGGCAAGGTGAAGACGAGCATCAACCAGCGCTATCCGCTCGCGGAAGTCGGCCGCGCGCATGAGGATCTCGAGGCGCGCAAGACCACCGGCTCGACGATCCTCGTTCCCTGACCTGCCTCCGCGTGCCGGCGCCCTGCCGGCACGCGCTTTTCCGGACGGCGCGACGGCGCCGTCCGTCCCGCTTCCCGCCGTCCTCTCCTGAATGCCGCGTTTACGCGTTTTTTATACGCGCCCCGATACCTTTGACCCGTCCTTTACGTGCGTTCCCATAAGGTTCTAGTCGTCTGACTTCGACGACGGAGAACACAAAAATGGATGGGGTTTTTATCGGCGCCCTGGTGCTTTTCACCGCGCTGATCCTCGGTTTGATTGCCGGTTGCGAGAAGCTCGTGCAATACGGTCGCGGGGGGCGAGCATGACCTGGATGCTTTGGCTGGCGGGCGCCTCGACGGCCCTGCTGTTCGCGTATCTCGTCTATGCGCTGCTGCGCGCGGAGGACATCGAATGAACGCGAACAACCTGTTGCAATCGCTGCTTTTCATCGTCGTGCTGCTGGCGGCGGCCGTTCCGGTCTCCCGCTACCTGACGGCGGTGATGGATGGCAGTTCGCGCATCGCGCGCGTGTTCGGGCCGCTCGAGCGCGCGCTGTACCGCATCGCCGGCGTCGACGCTAACAGCGAGATGAACTGGAAGCAGTACGCGATCTCGACGATCGCATTCAACGCACTTGGCGCGTTGTTCCTCTATGGCCTGCTGCGCCTGCAGGGCTTCCTGCCCGGCAACCCGCAGCAATTCGGCGCGATGACGGTCGACGGCGCGTTCAACACGGCCATCAGCTTCGTCACCAACACGAACTGGCAGGACTACACGCCGGAGCAGACCGTCAGCTATCTGGCGCAGATGCTCGGCTTCACCGTGCAGAACTTCCTGTCGGCAGCGACTGCCATCGCGGTCGTGGTCGCGCTGATCCGTGGCTTCGCGCGACATACGTCGCAGACCATCGGCAACTTCTGGGTCGACCTCACGCGCGTGACGATGTACGTGCTCGTGCCGATGTCGATGATCATCGCCGCGCTGCTGATGAGCCAGGGCGTGATCCAGAACATGAAGGCGTACCAGGACGTGCCGGTGCTGCAGGCCAGCACCTATGCGGCGCCGAAGCTCGACGCGCAGGGCAACCCGGTGAAGGATGACAAGGGCAATCCGGTGACGGTGCCGACCCCGCTCACGAAGCAGACGCTCGCGATGGGCCCGGTCGCGTCGCAGGAAGCGATCAAGATGCTCGGCACCAACGGTGGCGGCTTCTTCAACGCGAACTCGGCGCACCCGTACGAGAACCCGACGCCGTTCGCGAACTTCCTGCAGATCTTCTCGATCCTGATCATCCCGGCTGCGCTGTGCCTCGTGTTCGGCCGCATGATCGGCGACCGCCGGCAGGGCGTCGCGGTGCTCGCGGCGATGACGGTTGCGTTCGCGGTCGCGGTCGGCGTCGAGGTCAACGCCGAGCAGGGCGGCAACCCGACGCTCGCCGCGCTGCACGTCGACCAGTCGGCGGGCGCGCTGCAGCCGGGCGGCAACATGGAAGGCAAGGAAACGCGTTTCGGGATCGCGCAGACCGGCATCTTCACGGTCGCGACGACGGCCGCGTCGTGCGGTGCGGTCGACACGATGCACGATTCGCTGACGCCGCTCGGCGGGCTCGTGCCGATGCTGCTGATGCAGCTTGGCGAGGTGGTCTACGGCGGGGTCGGCTCGGGGCTCTACGGGATGCTCGTGTTCGCGCTGCTCGCGGTGTTCGTCGCCGGCCTGATGATCGGCCGCACGCCGGAATACGTCGGCAAGAAGATCGAGTCGTACGAGATGAAGATGGTGTCGATCGTCGTGTTGCTCACGCCGCTGCTGGTGCTGGTCGGCACGTCGGTCGCCGTGCTCGCCGATGCGGGCAAGGCCGGCATCGCGAACCCGGGGCCGCACGGCTTCTCGGAAATCCTGTACGCGTTCAGTTCGGCCGCCAACAACAACGGCAGCGCGTTCGCGGGCCTGACGGTCGGCACACCGTTCTACAACTGGATGACCGCGATCGCGATGTGGTTCGGCCGCTTCGGCACGATCGTGCCGGTGCTGGCGATCGCCGGCTCGCTGGCCGCGAAGAAGCGCATCGCGGTGACGAGCGGCACGCTGCCGACGCATGGTCCGCTGTTCGTCGTGCTGCTGCTCGGCACCGTGCTGCTGGTGGGCGCGCTGACCTACGTGCCGGCGCTTGCGCTCGGTCCGGGCGTCGAGCACCTGATGATGTGGCTGGGCGCGTGATGCGCGCCCGCATGGCGACACATTGAAAAGACTGAAGAGATTGAAGAGATCGCAATGACTCAACATTCCGCAACACGGTCCATGTTCGATCCGGCGCTGCTGCGCCCGGCGATCGTGGACTCGTTCAAGAAACTCACGCCGCGCACGCAGTTCCGCAACCCGGTGATGTTCTGCGTGTACGTCGGCAGCATCCTGACCACGATTTTGTGGATCGCGGCGCTCGCCGGCCAGGCCGAGGCGCCTGCGGGCTTCATCCTCGCGATCGCGCTGTGGCTGTGGTTCACCGTGCTGTTCGCGAACTTCGCCGAGGCGCTCGCGGAAGGGCGCTCGAAGGCGCAGGCCGCGTCGCTGCGCAGCGCCAAGAAAGACGTGATGGCGAAGAAGCTCAACGAGCCGCATCCGAAGTCGCCGATCCGCATTACGACCGCGACCGAGCTGCGCCGCGGCGACGTCGTGCTGGTCGAGGCCGGCGACGTGATTCCGGCCGACGGCGAGGTGGTCGACGGCGTCGCATCGGTCGACGAATCGGCGATTACCGGCGAATCCGCGCCGGTGATCCGCGAATCGGGCGGCGATTTCTCGTCGGTGACGGGCGGCACGCGCGTGCTGTCCGACTGGATCGTCGTCAAGGTCACCGCGAACCCGGGCGAGGCGTTCCTCGACCGGATGATCGCGATGGTCGAAGGCGCGAAGCGCAAGAAGACGCCGAACGAAATCGCGCTGACGATCCTGCTCGTCGCGTTGACGATCGTGATGCTGCTCGCGACCGCGACGCTGCTGCCGTTCTCGATGTTCTCGGTCGAAGCGATGAAGGCCGGCCACGTGGTGACGATCACCGCGCTCGTCGCGCTGCTCGTGTGCCTGATCCCGACGACGATCGGCGGCCTCCTGTCCGCGATCGGCGTGGCCGGGATGAGCCGGATGATGCAGGCGAACGTGATCGCGACGTCGGGCCGGGCGGTCGAAGCGGCCGGCGACGTCGACGTGCTGCTGCTCGACAAGACCGGCACGATCACGCTCGGCAACCGCCAGGCATCGACGTTCGTGCCGGCGCCGGGCGTGACCGAGGAAGCGCTGGCCGATGCCGCGCAGCTGTCGTCGCTCGCCGACGAAACGCCGGAAGGCCGCAGCATCGTCGTGCTCGCGAAGGAGCGCTTCAACATTCGCCAGCGCGACATGGGGCAACTGCATGCGACGTTCATCGGCTTCTCCGCGCAGACGCGGATGAGCGGCGTCGATTTGCCCGGCCGCGAGATCCGCAAGGGTGCGGCCGATGCGATCCGCAACTACGTCGAGACACACGGCAGCCGCTTCCCGGAAGAAGTGCGCCGCGCGGTCGACGAAGTCGCGCGCCGCGGCAGCACGCCGCTTGTCGTCGCCGACCTGCAAGAGGGTGCGGCGCGCGTGCTCGGCGTGATCGAGCTGAAGGACATCGTGAAGGGCGGGATCAAGGAGCGCTTCGCGGAACTGCGCAAGATGGGCATCAAGACCGTGATGGTGACGGGCGACAACCGGCTGACGGCGGCGGCGATCGCCGCGGAAGCGGGGGTCGACGATTTCCTCGCGGAAGCGACGCCGGAAACCAAGCTCGCGACGATCCGCGAGCACCAGGCGGCGGGGCGCCTCGTCGCGATGACGGGCGACGGCACCAACGACGCGCCGGCGCTCGCGCAGGCCGACGTGGCGGTCGCGATGAACACCGGGACGCAGGCGGCGAAGGAAGCCGGCAACATGGTCGACCTCGATTCGAACCCGACGAAGCTGATCGAGATCGTCGAGATCGGCAAGCAGATGCTGATGACGCGCGGCTCGCTGACGACGTTCTCGATCGCGAACGACATCGCGAAGTATTTCGCGATCATCCCGGCCGCGTTCGTGACCACCTATCCGCAACTGCGCGTGCTCGACATCATGCACCTGACGTCGCCGGCGTCGGCGATCCTGTCGGCGGTGATCTTCAACGCGCTGATCATCGTCGCGCTGATCCCGCTGGCGCTGAAGGGCGTGACGTACCGCCCGCTCGGCGCGGCATCGCTCCTGCGCCGCAACCTGCTGGTGTACGGCCTCGGCGGCGTGCTGCTGCCGTTCCCGTTCATCAAGCTGATCGACATGACGCTCGCGGCGCTCGGCTGGGCCTGAGCCGGTCATATTTGAAGGAAACATCATGAAAACGTTGATTCGTCCGCTCGTCGTGATCTTTGTCGTGCTGACCGCGGTGACGGGGCTCGCGTACCCGGCCGTGATGACCGTGTTCGGCCAGGCCGTGTTCCCGTCGCAGGCGAACGGCAGCCTGATCGAGAAGGACGGCAAGGCAGTCGGCTCCGCGCTGATCGGCCAGCAGTTCGATGCGCCTAAGTACTTCTGGGGCCGGCTGTCGGCTACCGCGCCGATGCCGTACAACGCGACCGGCTCCGGCGGCTCGAACCTCGGCCCGCTGAACCCGTCGCTCGCCGACCAGGTGAAGGGGCGCATCGCCGCGCTGCGCGACGCGGGCACCGACATGTCGAAGCCGGTGCCGGTCGACCTCGTGACGGCGTCGGCGAGCGGCCTCGATCCGGAGATCACGCCGGCCGCCGCCGCGTACCAGGTCGAGCGTGTCGCGAAGGCGCGCAACCTGGCGCCCGACGCGGTCGCGCAGCTCGTCGCCGCGAACACGACCGGCCGCCAGCTGGGCGTGCTCGGCGAACCGCGCGTGAACGTGCTGAAGCTGAACCTCGCGCTCGACGCGGCCCAGGCCGCGCACTGACTGCGCGTGCGGGCTTGCGGCGGCAAGCGGCGTCCGGCGCGGCCCGATTCGCGCCGGACGCGCCTTTTCCCGACGGCGCATGCGCCGTCTTTGCCTTTTGCGGCGATTTGGAACAACAATGCTGGTACTCGCGCGCATCCGGGCGCTCCGCCATTCTGACGCATGAATCGTCCCGATCCAGACCAACTCCTCGACAAGCTGCAGCGTGACGAAGAAAAGCAGCGGCGCGGCCAGCTCAAGATCTTCTTCGGCGCATCGGCCGGTGTCGGCAAGACCTACGCGATGCTGCAGGCCGCGCGCCAGCGCCTGCAGGAAGGCGTCGACGTCGTCGTCGGCATCGTCGAGACCCACGGCCGCAGCGAAACCGCCGCGCTGCTCGACGGCTTCGACGTGCTGCCGCTCGCGCGCATTGACTATCGCGGCCGCACGCTCACCGAATTCGATCTCGACGGCGCGCTCGCGCGCCAGCCGCAACTGATCCTCGTCGACGAACTCGCACACTCGAACGTGCAGGGCGCTCGGCACCTGAAGCGCTGGCAGGATGTGTACGAGTTGCTCGACGCGGGCATCGACGTCTACACGACCGTCAACGTCCAGCACCTGGAAAGCCTGAACGACGTGGTCGGCGCGATCACCGGCATCCGCGTGTGGGAGACGGTGCCCGACCGCGTGTTCGACGCGGCCGACGAAGTCACGCTCGTCGACCTGCCGGCCGAGGAACTGCTCGAGCGGATGCGCGACGGCAAGGTCTATCTCGCGCAGCAGGCCGAGCGCGCGGTGCGCAACTTCTTCCGCAAGGGCAACCTGATCGCGCTGCGCGAACTGGCGCTGCGGCGTACGGCCGACCGGGTCGACGCGCAGATGCGCGAATACCGCGCCGACCGTTCGATCCAGCGCATCTGGCAGGCGCGCGAGCGGCTGCTCGTGTGCGTCGGGCCGGGCCCCGAGGCGCCGACGCTCGTGCGGGCGGCCGCGCGGCTCGCGGCGAGCCTGAAGGCCGACTGGATCGCAGTCTATGTGGAGACGCCGCGCCTGCAGCGGCTGCCCGATGCGCGGCGGCAACGCACGCTCGACGCGCTGAAGCTCGCGGCCGAGCTCGGTGCGGAGACGGCCACGCTCGCCGGCGCCGACGCGGTTGCCGCGCTGATCGGCTATGCGAAGGTGCGCAACGTGTCGAAGATCGTCGCGGGCGGCTCGCCGAAGGTCGGACTCATGCGTCGCTTCGTGCGGCCGTTCGGCGAGAAGCTCGCCGAACGCGCGGGCGACGTCGACCTGATGCTGATCCGTGCGTCCGCGAGCGACGAGGCGCGCGCCGCACCGCTCGACGCGCGTGCGCGCGACTGGCGCGATGCGTTCGCGCAGTTCGGCACGCATCGTTCGCCGCCGCGGCATTACGTGTATGCGGCCGCGATCTGCGCGGCGATCACGGTCGTCGCGAGCCTCGTCTCCGAGCGGCTCGACCTCACGAACCTCGTGATGCTGTACCTGCTCGGCGTCGTGTTCTCGGCCGTGCGGCTCGGGCGCGGCCCGGGCGTACTGCAGTCGTTCCTGTCGGTGGCCGCGTTCGACTATTTCTTCGTGCCGCCGCGCATGTCGTTCTCGGTCAGCGACACGCAATACCTGCTGACCTTCTTCGGGATGCTGCTGACGTCGCTCGTGATCAGCCACCTGACCTCGACGCTGACGCGCCAGGCGAGCGTCGCGCAGCGCCGCGAGCGCCGCACCGGCGCGATCTATGCGATGGCGCGCGAACTGGGCGCGGCGCTGACGACCGAGCAGATCGTCGAGATCGGCAGCCGCCACGTGGGCGAGGTGTTCCGTGCGCGCGTCGCGTTCCTGCTGCCCGACAGCGCGGACAAGGTGCGGCAGAAGATCGAGGAGCCCGATGCGGCCGTCACGCTGACGGGTGCCGATCTCGACAGCGACGTCGGCCAGTGGGTGTACGACCAGCAGAAGCCGGCCGGCCGCGGCACCGATACGTTGCCTGCGACGGTCGCGCTGTACTTGCCGCTGAAGGCGCCGATGCGCACGCGCGGGGTGCTGGCGGTTGCGTCGCGCGAGCCGCGCGAGCTCGAGGTGCCGGAGCAGCAGCGGATGCTCGACGCATTCGCCGCGCAGATCGCGCTCGCGCTCGAACGCGTGCACTACGTGGAGATCGCGCGCGACGCGCTGGTGAGCATGGAATCCGAGCGGCTGCGCAACTCGCTGCTGTCGGCGATCTCGCACGACCTGCGCACGCCGCTCACGACGATCGTCGGCTTCTCGTCGATGCTTGCGAACGGGCGCGCGGCCGCGCAGGGCGGCGACGCCGCGGCGGCCGAGCGCTTCGCGCAGCGCGAGGGCGAACTCGTCGACGCGATCCACGACGAGGCGCTGCGGATGACGGGCATCGTCACGAACCTGCTCGACATGGCGCGGCTGCAGGCCGGCAGCCTGCAGTTGAAGCGCCAGTGGTCGCTGCTCGAGGAAACCGTCGGCGCCGCGCTCGCCGCATGCAAGCGCGTGCTTGCGCGTCACTCCGCGCGCGTCGTGCTGCCGCCTGACCTGCCGCTGCTGCAGATGGACGCGGTGCTGATGGAGCGCCTGTTCACCAACCTGTTCGAGAACGCGGCGAAGTACACGCCGCCCGACACGCCGCTCGACATCGGCGCCGAGCGCGTGACCGAAGACGGGCTGCCGTTCGTGCGCGTGCTCGTCGACGACTACGGCCCCGGCCTGCCGGCCGGGATGGAAACGCGGATCTTCGACAAGTTCACGCGCGGCGAGAAGGAATCGGCGACGCCGGGCATCGGCCTCGGCCTCGCGATCTGCCGCGCGATCGTCGAGGCGCACGGCGGTAAAATCGGCGCGCTCAACCGCACCGCGCCCGACGGCCACGTGACGGGCGCGCGCTTCTGGTTCACGTTGCCGGTCGAGACGCCGCCGGCCGCGCCTGCCGTACCCGACGACGAACCCGATGTGCCGGGTGCGTCGTCCCCATCCGAATCATTGCCAGACCATGAGTGAACCCAGCCTGACCGTCGTCCTGATCGAGGACGAAAAGCAGATCCGCCGTTTCGTGCGCGCCGCGCTCGAGGAGGAGGACATCGCGGTGTTCGAGGCCGAGACGGGCAAGCAGGGGCTGATCGACGCGGCGACGCGCAAGCCCGATCTCGTGATCGTCGACCTCGGCCTGCCCGATACCGACGGCCTCGACGTGATCCGGGAATTGCGCGGCTGGTCCGAGGTGCCGGTGATCGTGCTGTCCGCGCGCACGCAGGAAGAAGAGAAGGTCGCGGCGCTCGACGCCGGCGCCGACGATTACCTGACCAAGCCGTTCGGCGTGTCCGAACTGCGTGCGCGGATCCGCGCGCAACTGCGCCGGCGCAACCAGGGCGGTGCGAACGAATCGCCGAAGGTGAGCTTCGGTACCGTGAGCGTCGATCTCGCGCTGCGCCAGGTGTGGCGCGACAACGAGATCGTGCACCTGACGCCGCTCGAGTACCGGTTGCTCGCGACGCTCGTGCGGCACGCGGGGCGCGTGCTCACGCACCGCCAGCTGCTGCGCGACGTGTGGGGGCCGTCGCACGTCGAAAGCCACCACTATCTGCGGATTTACATGGCGCACCTGCGCCAGAAGCTCGAACGCGACCCGGCGCAGCCCGAGTACATCGTGACCGAGACGGGCGTCGGCTACCGGCTCGTCGGCGCCGCATGACGGGCCCGGCCGGGGCCGCGGCGGCGCACGTGCGCGTGACGTCGCGCGCCCGCACGGTTGCGCCGGCGCGACAGTCTCGCGGCCGACGCGCGCGTTGTACACCCTGCGCTCATTCCCCGTTATCCTGACCGTTCCGCGAACGAAAACGAGGAGCGTGCAATGTCCGTCCGTCTGGTCGTCATCTGTGCGCTGGCGCTGACTGCGTCTGGCGCGTTCGCCCAACCGCTGCCGCCCGGGCAGCAACCGTCGTCGTCCCAGCAGGCGATGGCCAATCCCGCGTCGGTCAATTGCGCCAAGCTCGGCGGTCGCCACACGATCCGCAACCTGTCGAGCGGGCAGGTCGGCATGTGCGTGTTCACGGATGGTCGCGTGTGCGAGGAGTGGGCGCTGTACCGCGATGACCGCTGCGTCGGCGGCGCCGCGCCGAAGCGCGTATCGAACTGACCGGGCCCGGCCGGTCGCGCCCCCGATCGGCCCCCGGCCACGCGCCGCGTCCGTAAGCATCTTGTTATACTCGGCGCCGCCCGGGGACGACCCCGGGTCATTCGTTTCAACGGGGACGGCCCCATCCGATAAGGAGTACGTCGAGATGGCGTGGGTGTTGTTGTTCATTGCCGGTTTGCTGGAAGTGGCCTGGGCGGCCGGCATGAAATCGTCGGACGGTTTTACGAAGCTCGGTCCGTCGGTGTTTACGATCGTGACGGCGCTGGCCAGCTTCGGGCTGCTCGCGGTCGCGATGCGCCAGTTGCCGCTCGGCACCGCGTACGCGGTGTGGACGGGCATCGGCGCGGTCGGTGCGTTCGTGTTCGGCATCGTGATGATGGGCGAGGCGCTGACCGTCGCGCGCGTCGCGAGCGCTGTGCTGATCGTCGCGGGGCTGATCGGCCTCAAGCTGTCGTCGGCTGCCTGACGAAGGCACCCCGGCGCCCCCGTGCCGGGGTGCCGCACTGCGGAATTGCGCGGTGCCGCCCGTCCAGCCTGTCTATAATGGAACGCATTCGGGCCTGAATACCGTCGTGCTTTTCGCGGCACGCGGTGCCGGTCGCCACGCGCCGCGCGGCTGGTCTGTCCGCCTCGATCCGATCAATCGGCAAAGCGCACGGAAAGTGCAAGGAGAGGGCCATGATCGAAGCCATTTCGCTCGGCGCGGGGCTCGCGTGGGCGAGCGGCCTGCGCCTGTACCTGACGGTGCTGATCGCCGGCGTGCTGGCGCGGTTCGGCTGGCTCCACCTGCCCGACACGCTGGCCGTCCTGACGTCGCCGTGGGTCATCGGCGCCGCAGCCGTGCTCACCGTCACTGAATTCCTTGCCGACAAGATCCCCGCGTTCGACTCGCTGTGGGATGCCGTGCACACCTTCATCCGCATTCCGGCCGGCGCCGTGCTCGCAGCCGGCGCGCTCGGCCATGCGGATCCGACCGTGCTCGCGGTCGCGGGGCTCGCGGGCGGCTCGCTCGCCGGTGCCGCGCATGTGGCGAAGGCCGGCACGCGGGCGATGATCAACCTGTCGCCCGAACCGATTTCGAACTGGATCGCCTCGTCGACCGAGGACGGCCTCGTGGTCGGCGGGCTCGTGCTCGCGTTCTTCGTTCCGCTCGCGTTCCTCGTGCTGCTTGCCGCCTTCATCGCGGCCTCCGCGTGGGCGCTCCCGCGCCTGTGGCGCGGCGTCTCGGGCGGCTTTCGCGGCATGGCGAACCACATGGTGTCGCGGCTGAACTCGATCGGGGGGAAGCGCGATTGAAGGAGCGGCGACACGCGGCGCAGCCGCCGGCCGGGCAACCCGGTCATGAGGTGAGCGCGCCTGCCGGCCGCTTCGGCCTGCGCGACCTGGTCCGCCAGGCCGCACGGATGACCGCGCGCGACTGGCGCGCGGGCGAGTTGACGCTGCTCGTCCTTGCATTGGTGCTCGCGGTCGCGGCGCTGACGAGCGTCGGCTTCCTCGCCGACCGGCTGCGCCAGGGGCTCGAGCGCGACGCGCGCCAGATGCTGGGCGCCGATTTCGTCGTGCGGGCCGATCGCCCCGTCGATCCGTCGTTCGACGGGCAGGCCCGCGCGCTCGGCCTGCGTACCGCGACGACCGCAATCTTCCCGAGCATGATCGCGTCCGCCACCGGCGGGCAGGCGGCCGACGCTGCGCCCTCGCGCCTCGCGGCCGTGAAGGCCGTGTCCCCCGGCTATCCGTTGCGCGGCGCGGTCGAGATCCTGCCGGCCGGCGCTGCCGTCGCGCAGAAGGCCGCCGGGATTCCCGCGCCCGGCACCGTGTGGGCCGATCCGGCACTGCTCGATGCGCTGCACCTGAAAGCGGGGGACACGGTGCGCCTCGGGCTGCGCGTGTTCAAGGTCGCCGCCTCGATCTCCCGCGAACTCGATCGCGGTTTTTCCTTCGTCAATTTTTCGCCGCGACTGATGATGCGCGCGGACGAGCTGGCCGCGACGGGGCTCACGGGCTATGGCAGCCGTGTCACGTACCGGCTGCTGGTTGCCGGCGACCAGCAGGCCGTCGCGCGCTTCGAAGCGTATGCGCACGCACGTGTCGACGGCGGGAAACTGCGCGGCGTCGGTCTGGAGTCGTTGCAGGAGGGCCAGCCGCAGGTGCGGCAGACGCTGGATCGTGCGCGCCACTTCCTGACGCTCGTCGCACTGCTCACCGCGCTGCTCGCGGCGGTCGCGATCGCGATGGCCGCGCAGCGCTACATGCGGCGCCATCTCGACGGCTGCGCGACGATGCGCTGCCTCGGCGTGAGCCGCCGCACGCTCGGCGCGCTGTTCGCACTCGAATTCGCCGGCATCGGGATCGTGTCCGGCGCCGCAGGCGCGGTGCTCGGCTACGGCGGCCACTGGGCGTTGCTGGCCGCGCTCGGCGGCCTGATCGACGTGGTGCTGCCGCCGCCCACGCCGTGGCCGGCGCTGATCGGCGTGGGCGTCGCGCTCGTGCTGCTGCTCGGCTTCGCGCTGCCGCCGCTCGTGCCGCTCACGCGCGTGCCGCCGGTGCGCGTGCTGCGGCGCGAGTGGGGCGACGCGTCGCGCACGGCATGGGCCGCGTACGCGATCGGTGTCGTGCTGTTCGCGGGGCTGCTGATCGTGGCCGCCGGCAACCTGAAACTCGGGCTGATCGTCACGGGCGGTTTCGCCGGCGCGCTGGTCGGTTTCGCGCTGATCGCGCGGCTCGTGCTGTTCGCCGCCGCGCGCGTGGTGCGCAATGCACGCGTGGCCGCGGGCATCGGCTGGCGCTACGCACTCGCGTCGCTGCACCGGCGCGGCACGGCCAGCGCGCTGCAGATCACCGCGCTCGCGCTTGGCCTGATGTGCCTGCTGCTGATCGCGATCACGCGCAACGACCTCGTCGCGGGCTGGCGGCAGTCGACACCGCCCGATGCGCCGAATCAATTCCTGATCGACATCCAGCCGGACCAGCGCGCTGACGTCGCGGCCTACCTGAGCGCGCACGGTGTGCGCGACGCGGTGCCCGCGCCGATGGTGCGCGGCCGGCTCGTCGCGATCAACGGCAAGCCGGTGAACCCGGACGCGTACCCGTCCGAGGAGGCGCGCCGGCTCGTCGACCGCGAGTTCAACCTGTCTTATACGACCGAGCTGCCGTCCGACAACCGGATCGTCGAAGGCGGCTGGTTCGGCACCGCGGCCACGCCGCAGAAGTCGATCGAGGCGGGCCTCGCGAAGACGCTGAACGTGAAGCCGGGCGACGTGCTGCGTTTCGACGTGACGGGGCTGACGGTCGACGCGCCGATCACGAGTGTGCGCAAGCTCGACTGGGGTTCGTTCCGCGTCAATTTCTTCGTGCTGATGCCGCCGCCGGTGCTGAAGGATTTCCCGGCCGTGTACCTGACGAGCTTCCATTTGCCGGCATCGGACGCCGCGCTGCTCGATCCGCTGATCGCGCGCTACCCGAACCTGACCGCGATCGACGTCGCGCCGATTCTCGCGCAGTTGCAGCGGATGATGCTGCAGGTGGTCGGCGCGGTGCAGTTCCTGTTCGCGTTCACGCTTGCGGCCGGCGTGCTCGTGCTGTACACGGCGCTTGCCGGCACGCGCGACGAGCGGGTGCGCGAAGCCGCGCTGCTGCGCGCGCTCGGCGCGTCACGGGCGCAGGTCAACGCGGTGCAGCGCGCGGAGTTCGTCGTGGTCGGCGCGCTGGCCGGTGCGCTGGCATCGGCGGGTGCGATCGCGGTCGGCTGGGTGCTTGCGTCGCGCGTGTTCGACTTCCAGCTCGCCGTCGATCCGTGGCTCGTGCCGGCCGGCATCGTGGCCGGCGTCGCGTGCGCCGGTGCGGCCGGCTGGCTGAGCCTGCATAATGTGTTGCGGCGCCCCGCGCTGCAGTCCCTGCGCGACGCATGAGCGTCGCCGGCGGCCCCGAAGCCCCTGTTTTCCGACTATCCGTATGACCGATGTGAATGACGATGCGCCGTCGCAGCCGACGGCGTTCGAGCTCGTGGGCGGTGAAGCCCGCGTGCGCGAAATGGTGGACCGCTTTTACGACCTGATGGACCTCGAGCCCGAGTTCGCGCAGATTCGCGCGCTGCACCCGGTATCGCTCGACGGCTCGCGCGACAAGCTGTTCTGGTTCCTGTGCGGGTGGCTCGGCGGCCCGGACCACTACATCAGCCGGTTCGGCCATCCGCGGCTGCGCGCGCGGCACCTGCCGTTCCCGATCGCGTCGGTCGAGCGCGACCAGTGGCTGCGCTGCATGGCGTGGGCGATGGACGACATCGGGCTGCCCGAGCCGCTGCGCGAGCGGCTCATGCATTCGTTCTACGACACGGCCGACTGGATGCGCAACCGGCCCGGTTGATCGACCGGTACGCCGCCGCCCGCGCGCGGGACAATCTGCGTCTGGGCGCGTGCGCCGAGCGGCGCGACACTGGCTGCTTCCCCCAATCGATACGAGGCTCGCCCGATGACGACAACAGCGCTGTTTCGCGACGACGCGTACCTCACTCAATGCGACGCGGTCGTCCTGGCCGTCGGCGACGACGGCATCCGGCTCGACCGCACGGTGTTCTATCCGCTTGGCGGCGGCCAGGCCGGCGACACCGGCACGCTGACGTTGCCCGACGGCAGCCCGATCGCGATTGCCGATACGCGCAAGGCCAGGTTCGACGGCGCGACGCCCGACGACGCCGTGCACGTGCCCGTACCGGGGCAGGAGGCGAGTGTCGCGGCGCTCGTGCCGGGCACGCGCGTGGTCGCGGAGATCGACTGGCTGCGCCGCTACCGCCACATGCGGCTGCATACGGCGGCACACCTGATGTGCGCGGTGCTGCCGTACGCGGTCGACGGCTGCAGCGTGACGGCCGACTACGTGCGGCTCGATTTCGCGACTTCCGAGCCGATCGATCGCGATGACGTCGAGCGGCGCCTCGCCGACCTGGTGGCCGGCGCACACCCGGTCACGACCGAATGGATCACCGACGACGAGATGGCCGCACGGCCGGACCTCGTGCGCACGATGAGCGTGAAGCCGCCGATGGGCCTCGGCCGTGTGCGGCTGCTGCGCATCGAGCAGGTCGACCTGCAGCCGTGCGGTGGCACGCATGTGCGCAACACGTCCGAAATCGGCGAGCTGCGCGTCGCGAAACTTGAAAAGAAGAGTGCGCGCACGCGGCGCCTCGTGCTGGAGTTTGCATGACGATCGACACCGGGGTGACGGGCGCGGCGGCGCTCGATCCGCACGCGCGGGAGATTCTGGATTTCTGGTTCGGTGAGCCGGGCTCGGCCGAATTCGGGCAGAACCGCAAGGTCTGGTTCAACGGCGGCGCGGCGTTCGACGACGTGCTGCGCACGCGCTACGGCGCATTGCTCGACGCCGCGTGCGACGGCGCGTGCGATCACTGGGCAGGCTCGCCGTCGGGTGCGCTTGCGTTGATCGTCGTGCTCGATCAGTTCTCGCGCAACATCCATCGCGGCACCCCGCGCGCGTTTGCAGCCGATCCGAAGGCACTCGCGCTCGCGCGCCGCGTCGTTGCGGCCGGCTGGGACGCGCAGTTGCCGAGCGGGCATCACCGCGCGTTTGCGTATCTGCCGTTCGAGCACGACGAGACGGTCGAGAGCCAGCGCGAGGCCGTGCGCCTGTGCGCGGGCATCCGGGACGAGGCAGGGTGCGAGCGCTATCACCGCTTCGCGGTGCTGCACGCGGCCGTCGTCGAGCGCTTCGGCCGTTTTCCGCACCGGAACGCGATTCTCGGTCGGGCGTCGAGCGACGAGGAGATGGCGTTTCTTAGCGAGCCCGGTTCCTCGTTCTGAAGATCCGGGCCGGCGGTGTGACGCGGGGGAGGGGGCAGGCCCGCGCAGTCGCGCGGGCTCAGTGTTAGCCGGCGGCGCTGGGCGGCGGTGCGCATTTCCAAGAGGCTGCTCGTTGCTCAGGCGGTGGTGCCGGTTCTTCCACGCCTGGCATCAGGGCAAGCACGACGCCGTGCCTCCCCGCATTACTCGAAGCGCTGTTCGGGCGTGCGTACGTACACGCGCAGCAGTTCCTCGTTGTCGCCCGGGCGTGCGCCCGTCCAGAACAGCTTCCATTCGTTGCCGGGCGCCGGATCGACGGCCCGCACACCCTGGACGATCATCCAGGTGCAGCGCGTCGTCTTCGCGTCGGCGATCGGCGTGTGCTGGATGCCCGAGAAGTAGTACAGCATCGGCGCTTCCGATTCACCGAGCCCGTGCAGGCTCGCCATGCAGTCGCCGTCATTCCATTCGAGCGCGAGGTGCGCGTTCAGGTCGTCGAACACCGAGCGGTAGCTCTTCGCGACGTCGAGCCACGGCAGCAGCAGCGTGTAAATGAGCCCCCATGCGACGAGTGCGCCGGCGCCCCACGACAGCGCACCGCGCCAGACGCCCGTCGCGCGAAGCTTCGGCAGCAGCGTCAGCCAGCCGACCGTCAGCGCAAGTGCAGCGATCACGAGCGTGGGTTCGATCGGCATCGTCCAGTCGAGCGGCAGCCAGCGGCCAAGCAGCGCGAGATCCTTGCGCGACGAGGCCGGATCGGCCATCACCGCCCAGATTGCCCATGCGAGCGCGGCGGCGGTGCCGAACAGGATGCGGCTCAGATAGTCCCACGCGAGATGCAGTTGGCGCGGCAGGCGTTCGATCGCCTGCGCAGCGACCAGCGCAAGCGGGGCGAAGAATGGCAGGATGTAGAGCTGGCGCGACGTTGCGGACACTTGCAGCACGACGAGCCCGATACCCGCAAACATCACGGGCAGCGCGATGCGCGGCGTGCGCCAGTCGCGCCACGCACCGCGCGCGAGCGCGACGATCGCGAGCGGCGCCACCGGGAAACCGACGAGCAGGAACGCGCGCAGGATGAAGAACGGCTTGTCGTTTTCCGCGCCCAGTTCAGGGACGGAGAACCCGAAGAAGCGGCCGACGTTGTTATCCCAGAACCACGTCATGAACAGCGTCTCGGAGCGCAGGAACAGCGCGGTCGGCCAGATGAGCGCGAACGGCGCGAACACCAGTGCGGCGATGCCGAGCGAGCGCGCGAACGAGCGGGTGCGGCAGGCCGGATAGAGCGCCAGCGCGCCGAGGAGCGTGGCGGCAAACACGAGCGGCACGAACAGCCCCTTCGTCATCAGTGCGATGCCGACGCCCGCGCCGAAGATCGGCGCGGGCCAGCGGCCCGGCGGCCGGACCGGCAGCCCGTGCCGCATCTGCTGCGCGCGGGCGACGTGCTGCATCACGAGTTCGAGCAACCCGCAGAAGCCGATTGCCGTGCCGGCGAACAGCGCGACGTCGGTCATCATGTCGTGCACGTGCTTGATGACGACGAGCGTGCCCGCGCTCAGCACGACGGGACCGATCACGCGCAGATCGAACCAGGAGTCTGCGCGGCTGGCGACGCGCGCCGCGCGCGCGATGAAGCCGAACGCAAGTGCGGCGAACAACGCGCTCGCGAGCCGTGCCGCGTCGTGCAGCGGCATCACGCGCTGCAGCAGCCAGGCGAGGCTGGTCGCGACCCACGCGTAAAGCGGCGGCTTTTCCATGAACGGCAGGCCGGCATTGGTCGGCACCACGAAGTCGCCGGTCTCGAGCATGTGCTGGATGATGCCGAACGTGTAGGTTTCGTCCTGCTTCCACGGATCGTGGCCGAGCACGCCTGGCAGCGTATAGGCGCAGATCAGCGCGGCAACGAACAGCCACGTGCGCCAGCCGAGCAGGAGCGAGCGTTCGCGCGTGGTGCCGGCAGCGGCGGTCGAGGCGGCGACGGGCGTGCCGGCGGCGTCGAGCATCGCAGTGAAGCCGGCGTCGGCGGTCGAGCGGGTGTGCTGGGCCGGGGCGGGCACGGACGTGCGTCGCCGGCTGGGCGCTGCGGTTCCAGGCATGGAAGGAATCTCGGGTCGAGTCGAGCCGGTCCGGCGACATGGGCAGGACCGATTAGGGTCATATCAATGGGTGGCGGACAGGTGTTTATGACATCTGTCTGAATGTCCGCCAGTAAACCACGGAATTGTTACGGAGGTTTACCGTTCGTGTCACGGAATTGTGGAGATTTGTGGTGTCGTGACGACGGATTGTTTCGGGCGGCGATTTTGAAGCGCCGCCGGGCGGAATTACCGGCCGCCGCCGACGTCGAGCAGGGCGCCCGTCGTGTAGGACGCCGCGTCGCCCAGCAGCCAGACGATCGCTTCGGCGATCTCCTGCGCTTCGCCCGCGCGGCCGAGCGGCGTCGTTGCGCCGAGGCGGGCCGCACGGCCCGGCTGGCCGCCGCTCGCGTGAATTTCGGTCTCGATCAGGCCGGGGCGTACCGCGTTGACGCGCACGCCGTGCGGGCCGAGCTCCTTCGCCAGGCCGATCGTCAGCGAGTCGACCGCGCCTTTCGACCCCGCATAGTCGACGTACTCGTTCGGCGAGCCGAGCCGGGAGGCGATCGACGATACGTTGACGATCGCGCCGCCGCGGCCGCCGCGGTCCGTGGACAGCCGGCGCGCGGCTTCGCGCGCACACAGGTACGTGCCGAGCACGTTGGTGTCGAACATCCGCCGCAGCCGGTCGGCCGGCATGTCGGCGAGCGGCATCGACGGCGCGACGATGCCCGCGTTGTTGACGAGCGCGTCGACGCGGCCGAACGCGGCCGTCACGGTGTCGAACATCGCGATGACATCGGCTTCGTTCGCGACGTCGCCCGCGACGACGCACGCACGGCCGCCCGCGTCGCGGACGGCCTGCGCGGTGAGTTCGGCCGCCGCGGCGTCGCGCGCGTAGTTGATGCCGACGTCCCAGCCGCGTTCGGCCGCGAGCACGGCGGTCGCGCGGCCGATGCCACGGCTCGCGCCGGTGATGAGGACGGCCTTGCGGTCGGACGATGCGGTCATCGCGTGCGGGTTCCGGTGACGATTATTTGGCTGCGTCGGGCGCCCACTTGTCGCGGGCGGGCGGCTGGTAGCGGCGCAGTCGCTCGATCAGTTCGACGGGCTCCGATTCGACGCACAGTGCGTCGAAATAGGCCGCACGCATGAAACCCTCGTCGACCGTATGGCGCAGCAGCGCGATCAGCGGATCGTAGAACGAATCGATGTTGTAGAGCGCGACGGGCTTGCGGTGATAGCCGAGCTGCGCCCACGTGTAGACCTCGAAGAGCTCCTCGAGCGTACCCGCGCCGCCGGGCATCGCGACGAACGCGTCGGACAGGTCGGCCATCATTTTCTTGCGGTGGTGCATGTCGGGCACGACGTGCAGTTCCGACAACCCCGTATGACCGACTTCCTTGTCGACGAGCAGTTCGGGGATCACGCCGACCGCACGGCCGCCGGCCGCCATCACTTCGTCGGCGATCACGCCCATCAGGCCGACCCGGCCGCCGCCGTAGACGAGCGTGAGGCCCGCATCCACGAGCGCGCGGCCGAATGCGCGCGCGGCGTCGGCATAGACGGCCCGCACGCCGGACGACGAGCCGCAGTAAACACATACTGCCTTCATTGCTTGGAATCCTTGGCGGGGGCTTGCCCAACGACGACCGGGCTGCCGGCGGGGCGCGGCGAGCCGTCGCGCGGCGGCAGGTAGTCGGTGAACTGGCGCTTCGGCAGCTTGCCGGAGACCAGGTCGTCGAACAACTGGCGCGAACGGCCGCGCAGGTAAGGTGCCATCACGGAGATCACGTGCATGCTGACCTGGTGCAGTTCCTCGCGGATCGCGTCCTGGTCGTTGTATTTGCGCGGATGCATCACGTACTGATACGACAGCCAGTACGTCGAAATGACGGCCATGTTGGTGGCGATGACCTCGATCTCGGCGGGCGTCGCGACCATCTCGGTGTCGGACACGAGCAGTTCGCACATGTCGCGCGCGAAGCGCACCTTGTGGCTGATGATCTGCTTGAAGTGCGTCTCGAGCGTGCGGTTGCGGGCAAGCAGGTCGTTGAGGTCGCGATACAGGAACCGGTAGGTCCACATGAAATCGGCCATGTACTGCAGGTATGACCAGGTTTCGTCGATCGTCGGACGATGATCTTCGGGAAAGCGCAGCCGCCGTTCGATCTGCTGCTCGAACTGCGCGAAGATGCTGTTGATGATGTCGTCCTTGTTGCGGAAATGGTAGTACAGGTTGCCTGGACTGATTTCCATTTCCTCGGCGATCGTCGTGGTCGTGACGTTCGGCTCGCCGATCTCGTTGAAGAGTTTCAACGACAACTCGAGAATCCGTTCGCGGGTGCGGCGGGGAGGTTTCGCTTCCATGTCGTCCGGCCCTGTGTGTGCCGGACTGGCGGGCGCTGCAATCGATGCTGCGTGATTCGTCCGGCGCGGGTTGCTGTTCTATGTCTAGCGGACGATTATAAACCGGGGTTTCGCCACGTCGGGGCATTTCGTGAGCGCAGCCCCGCGCGGCGCATGTTGCAGCGCCGCACGCTGGCGGTACATCACGTACCCGCCGGCCAGTCGTCTAGAAGCCGAGCCAGTGTGCGACGACCGGTCCGAGCACGAAGCCCCACGTCGTCACGCACGCGAACAGCGCGACCGTCACGGCTGCGCTGCCGAGGTCCTTCGCGCGCTTCGAGAGTTCGTGGCGTTCGAGCGAGATGCGGTCGATCGCGGCCTCGACGCTCGAGTTCAGCAGCTCGACGATCAGCACGAGCAGCACCGACGCGATCAGCAGTGCACGCGATGCGGCCGGCACCGGCGCGAACGCGCCGATCGGGAGCATCAGCGCGGCGAGCGTGAGTTCCTGGCGAAACGCGCTCTCCTCGCGAATCGCGACGCGAAAGCCGTTCAGCGAATGCTTGAGGGCGTACCAGGCGCGCGTGATGCCGCGATGGCGCTTGTACGGGTTCGGCGGCAGCGGCGCGAGCCGATCGTCGGGGCCGAGCGGCTCGTGTGCGTGCACGTCCGCGTCGGCGTGCGGCTCTTCCTCGTCGAACGGGCGGTGCCGTTGCAGCGTTGCGTTGGGGGGCGGGGTCTTGTCGTTCAGGTCTCGTTTCAAACGGCGGCACCTTCTGCTGGCGAGTACGCGGTCTTCGGCAGCGGCTTCAGATGCGACGCGAACTGCTCGGATGCCGCGCGCCACGAGAAGCGTTCGGCCCACTCGCGCGCAGTGGTGCGTTCGATCTTCAGCGCTTCGAGGCAGGCTTCCTGCAGGTCTTCGTGCATTGCGCCGGCGTCGCCATCGCCGAGCACGTCGATCGGGCCCGTCACGGGATACGCGGCAACCGGCGTGCCGCAGGCAAGCGCCTCGAGCAGCACGAGGCCGAACGTGTCGGTGCGACTCGGGAATACGAACACGTCGGCCGCAGCATACACCTTTGCGAGCTCGGCCTGTGACAGCACGCCGAGATAGTTTGCTTCCGGATAGCGCGACTTCAGTTCCGCAAGCGCGGGGCCTTCGCCCGCGACCCACTTCGAGCCAGGCAGGTCGAGGCGCAGGAAGGCCTCGACGTTCTTCTCGATCGCGACGCGGCCCACGTACAGGAAGATCGGCCGCGCGGTATTGAGTACCTTCGATTCCATCGGGTGGAAGATGTCGAGATCGACGCCGCGCGTCCACAGCACGACGTTCGTGAAGCCGAATTTCTCGAGATCCTGCTTGACGACGGGCGTCGGCGCCATCACCGCGAGCGACGGGCCGTGGAACCAATGCAGGAAGCGGTAGGTGGCGGCGAGCGGGATGCCGAAGCGCGCCTGCACGTATTCCGGAAAACGCGTGTGGTACGCAGTCGTGTACGGCAGCTTGCGCGAACGCGCGTAGCGTCGTGCGGCGAGGCCGAGCGGGCCTTCGGTCGCGATGTGCAGTGCGTCGGGTGCGAACGCATCGATCCGTGCGCGCAGCTTGCGGTACGGCAGGATCGACAGGCGGATCTCCGGGTAGGTCGGGCAGGGCACCGTGCGGAATTCCAGCGGCGTCAGCAGTTCGACGCGGTGGCCGAGCGCAGTGAGTTCGCGCGACGTGCTCTTCAGCGTGCGCACGACGCCGTTGACCTGCGGTTCCCACGCGTCGGTGACGATCATGATCTTCATCGCGGCTTTGTCCTGTAAGTAGGGGGTGTCAGGCAGTGGCCTTGGCCTTGCGCGACGTGGTCTCTGTCGGTGCGGTGCGCATCACCGTCCAGTAGACGATCTTCAGTTCGCCTTCCATCGTTTCGACGAGCGCGGACAGGCTTTCGACCCAGTCGCCGTCGTTGCAGTACAGCACGCCGTCGATGTCGCGGATCTCCGCCTTGTGGATGTGGCCGCACACGACGCCGTCGCAGCCGCGGCGGCGCGCCTCGTCGGTCATCACGGTCTCGAACTGCGAGATGAAGTTGACGGCGTTCTTGACCTGGTGCTTCAGGTACTGCGACAGCGACCAGTACTGGAAGCCGAGCCGGCTGCGGATCCGGTTGAACCAGCGGTTCAGCACGAGGATCAGCGTGTAGAGCGTGTCGCCGAGGTACGCGAGCCATTTCGCGTGCTGGATCACGCCGTCGAACAGGTCGCCGTGCACGATCCACAAACGTTTGCCCGCGAGCGTCGTGTGGAATGCCTCGCCGCGCACCTGGATGTCGCCGAACGCGAGGTCGCAGAACTGCCGCGCGCCTTCGTCGTGGTTGCCGGGGATGTAGACGACCTGCGTCCCCTTGCGTGCCTTGCGCAGGATCTTCTGCACGACGTCGTTGTGTGCCTGCGGCCAGTACCAGCCCTTCTTCAGCTGCCAGCCGTCGATGATGTCGCCGACGAGGTACAGGTACTCCGAATCGTTGTGGCGCAGGAAGTCGAGCAGGTACGGCGCCTGGCAGCCGCTTGAGCCGAGGTGGATGTCGGACAGCCAGATGGTGCGGTAGCGGTGGGCAGACGAATCGGGATCGTCATGCTGCGTGGCGTGCCCGGCAGGCGGGTCTTGCGACACCCGCCCGTCGGTTGCGGCAGAACCGGACAGGAAAGCCGTGGCGGCGCGGGCGCCGATGGGGTGACGGAACAGGGAGGTCGCGGACGTTTTCTGGCCCATGCATGACTCGTGCCGGTTGACATTACCGGCATTCCGCCATGCGGGCGTGACTGTGCCGTGACAGTCACGAGACGTTCTTATTACGACTGCCGCACGGTGTTTAGCGATGAATGACCGGGCGTTGTGCAATCTGCCGTACGGAACGGCCGACCGTTGTCCGGCAAGGCTGTCGGGCCGGGCGGGCGTCGCCTCGGCGAGGTGTTTTCGTCTGGCGAATGCGGCGTGTCAACGTGGCATCGCAACGACACGTGTGCGGGCGATCCGGTCGTGCGGAAATTGGCGGCCGGCATGCAGCCGCGCGGCGCCGGCCCACACGACGATCCAGGCGGCGGTGAGCGCGAGCGTGACGGGTACCGACAGGCCGAGGAGCGGATGCAGCGCGAGCGGAGGTAGAAACCACAGCCAGCCGAGCGCATAGCGGATGAGCGCGTGACCCGCGCTCAGCGGCTGGCCGCTCGACGATTCGAGCCGCAGCCGCCAGGTCTTCATCGGCAGCGTCTGGCCGCCGTGGGTCCAGAACCAGACGAAGTACGCGCCGACCACGAGCGCGATCCAGGCGGCGAGCAGGTTGTGATGGACGAGGCCGTTGCGTTGTTGCGTGGCGAGGCTGAACGCGAGTCCGGCGAAGAACACCACGCCGAACAGCAGCACACCTTCGTAGAGTAGCGCGGCGAGGCGCCGCCGTACGGACGGCGCGGCGGCCGGGCTTTCAGGTGTGCGGGCCTTCGCCACGGCCGCTCAGGAGCCCTTGAACAGCGAGGGTGCGTCGGCGGGCGACACCGGCGCCACGGCAGCCGGTGCGGATGCGGTGCCGGCCGTCGACGACGCGGGCACCGCCGGCGCGACGGCGGCCGAGGCGGGCGCCGGTGCGGTGGCCGGGCCGCTTGCCGGGTGTTCGTGCGAATTGACGAGGCGGCGCACATCCCGGTCGGCAACGGTCGGCGGCGCGCTGACGACGCTCGGCCGGCGGCGGCGCTCGGCGGCCGCGAGACGTTCCTTCTGCTCTTCGGGGAGTTGCTGGTACGCCTTCCACGCACGTTCGCGCGCCTGCGCGGAAAGCTCCTTCGCACTCTGGTAATTCTCGCGCGCGACGCGGCGCTGCTCGGGCGTCATCCGCGCCCATTCGGTCATCCGGTCCTGCAGGCGTTTTTGGTCATCAGGCGTCAACTTCGAGAAACGCGATGCGATCTTCAGCCATTTTCGCTTGCGGGCGTCGCTGAAGCCGTCCCACTGGTCGGCGAACGGCGCGAGTGCCGCGTGCTGTGCCGGCGTGAGGCGCGCCCACGACAGCGGGCCGGTCGCGGCCGGCAGCGGCAGGGGTAGCGGGGGGAGTTCGGTAGTCAGCCCGGTCGCGGCCGATGCGGGCGCGGCAGGGCTGTTGGCCGCGGCGGTGGTCGTCGCGGGGGCCGGGTGGAATCGTGGGTAAGTGGCGACGTAGGAAACGGCGATCGCGATTACGCATCCGAAAAATACGGCCAGGCCGCGTTTCTGACTCACCCGTGCGATCCCCTCGTTATTGTCTGTTAGTGAGCGCGCGACAGATACGCGTTGAACCCGTGATCGAGATACGCGTTGAGCGGCAGGTCGTCGCTGAGCATCGCCGCGTCGATGTCGGCGAGTTCGGCGGTGCGCTGCATGTCTTCCCAGTAGGCGATGCCGACGAGCCCTGCGAGCAGCAGCGCCAGCGGCCACGCGCGCAGCAGGCGGCGCGCGAACGACGCCTGCGGGCGGCTCGCGGGTGCCGTGCCGTACGCACCGGCCGCGCCGGCGAAGGCCGGCACGAACACCGGCACGGTCGCGGCCTCGGGCTTCTTGCGCGCGAGCGCAGCCCGGCGGGCGACGGCCAGACGGTCGGTGGTCGCGGCAGGCAGGTCGGCCGCGCGCTCGTCCAGCGCGCGGCGCACCTTCAACGCGAATTCGTATTCTCGATTTGCGGGAGCGGAGCTCATAGCGTGATTCCTTTGGCCTTGAGCGCGTGCGCCAGCGTGTGGGTGGCCCGTGAGCAGTGCGTCTTCACGCTGCCCTCGGAGCACCCCATTGCGGCGGCAGTCTCGGCGACATCCATATCTTCCCAATAACGCATCAGGAACGCTTCCCGTTGACGCGCCGGAAGCTTCTGGATTTCTTCGTCGATCAGGGCCAGAACCTGCTCTCGTTCGAGACGGTGCTCGCTGCTCTCGACGCCCACGTTGTCGTCCGCGGATTCGAGTGTTTCGAGCGGGTCGAAGTCGTCATCGTCGGCGTTGCTCAGCGACGAGAAGAGCGTGACCCACGTGTTGCGGACTTTCTGCCGGCGGAACCAGTCGTGGATCGCGTTTTGCAGGATCCGCTGAAAAAGCAGCGGCAACTCGGCCGCCGGCCGGTCGCCGTACTTCTCCGCAAGCTTGATCATTGCGTCCTGCACGATGTCGAGCGACGCATCGTCGTCACGCACGGCGTACGCAGCCTGCTTGAACGCGCGCCTTTCGACGCCCGCCAGAAAGTCGGCGAGTTCCTTGTCTGATGCCATTCCGTGAAGGTATGCGCTGCGGGCCGCTGCGTGGTGTAAAAAAGGACGAAAAATTTCGTAAAACCCGCGGATGCTATCAAATTTTCGCGCCGCTTGGCACCGGGTTGGGCGCCGCACGTTGCGCGCGAGCCGCGGCGGCGGGGTGCCGGGCGGCGCCCATGACGCGCTGCGGGATATTTTGCTTGACGACCCATTCGCGACCCGCTATCGTCAATGATTCGCAACATGAAGTGATAGTCACATTTGAGGCTGGCCCAAGAAGCCTGCCCTTCAAACTGGACGCGCCGCTTGAACCCGAGCCACAAGCCCGGCAGAGAGCACCCGATCAATTTTTTGCCGAAAATTCGAAAGGTCAACATGAACATGCCCAGCGCGGAATTCTCCACGTCGGAACCCCATTGCCCTCCCGATAGCGACTCCATCGGCGGTACCGTGCTCATGAAGGCACTGGCCGATGAAAACGTCGAATTCATCTGGGGCTACCCCGGCGGCTCGGTACTCTACATCTACGACGAGCTTTACAAGCAGGACAAGATTCAGCACGTGCTGGTGCGCCACGAACAGGCGGCCGTGCACGCAGCCGATGCGTATGCGCGTTCCACCGGCAAGGTCGGCGTCTGTCTCGTGACGTCGGGCCCCGGTGTCACCAACGCGGTGACCGGCATCGCCACGGCGTACATGGATTCGATCCCGATGGTCGTGATCAGCGGCCAGGTGCCCACGGCCGCGATCGGCCAGGATGCATTCCAGGAGTGCGACACCGTCGGCATCACGCGTCCGTGCGTGAAGCACAACTTCCTCGTGAAGGATGTGCGCGACCTCGCGGAAACCGTCAAGAAGGCGTTCTATATCGCCCGCACCGGCCGTCCGGGCCCGGTGCTGATCGACATCCCGAAGGACATCTCGAAGACGCCGTGCGAGTACGAGCCCGTCAAGAGCGTGTCGCTGCGTTCGTACAACCCGGTCTCGAAGGGCCATTCGGGCCAGATCCGCAAGGCCGTGTCGCTGCTGCTGACGGCGAAGCGTCCGTACATCTACACGGGTGGCGGCATCATCCTCGCTGACGCGTCGCGCGAACTGAACCAGTTCGCGGACCTGCTCGGCTATCCGGTCACGAACACGCTGATGGGCCTTGGCGGCTATCGTGCGTCGGACAAGAAATTCCTCGGCATGCTCGGCATGCACGGCACTTACGAAGCGAACATGGCGATGCAGCACTGCGACGTGCTGATCGCGATCGGTGCCCGCTTCGACGACCGCGTGATCGGCGATCCGGCGCACTTCGCGTCGCGTCCGCGCAAGATCATCCACATCGATATCGACCCGTCGTCGATCTCGAAGCGTGTGAAGGTCGACATCCCGATCGTCGGCGACGTGAAGGAAGTGCTGAAGGAGCTGATCGAGCAGTTGCAGACGGCCGAGCATGGCCCCGACACCGAGGCGCTCGCGCAATGGTGGAAGGACATCGAGGGCTGGCGCTCGAAGGACTGCCTGAAATACGACCGCGAAAGCGAGATCATCAAGCCGCAGTACGTGGTCGAGAAGGCGTGGGAGCTGACGGACGGCAATGCGTTCGTGTGCTCGGACGTCGGCCAGCACCAGATGTGGGCGGCGCAGTTCTATCGTTTCAACAAGCCGCGTCGCTGGATCAACTCCGGCGGCCTCGGCACGATGGGCTTCGGCCTGCCGGCAGCGATGGGCGTCAAGATGGCGCACCCGGACGACGACGTGCTGTGCATCACGGGCGAAGGCTCGATCCAGATGTGCATCCAGGAACTGTCGACCTGCCTGCAGTACGACACGCCCGTGAAGATCATTTCGCTGAACAACCGCTATCTCGGCATGGTTCGCCAGTGGCAGCAGATCGAATACAGCAAGCGCTATTCGCATTCGTACATGGATGCGCTGCCTGATTTCGTGAAGCTTGCCGAAGCGTACGGCCATGTCGGCATGCGGATCGAAAAGACCTCGGATGTGGAGCCGGCGCTGAAGGAAGCGCTGCGCCTGAAGGACCGCACCGTGTTTCTCGACTTCCAGACCGATCCGACCGAAAACGTCTGGCCGATGGTACAGGCCGGCAAGGGCATCACCGAGATGCTGCTCGGATCGGAAGATCTGTAACGGCGCGACGCGCGCCTGAGCCCGATGCGGCCGCCTTCACGAAGGGCGGTGCGGCACGCGGCAGCGCGCGGCGCGAGTGAATCGACACGGACACATTCTGGAAGAAGCGAACATGAGACACATCATTTCCGTCCTGCTGGAGAACGAACCGGGCGCGCTGTCGCGCGTGGTCGGTCTGTTTTCCGCACGCGGCTACAACATTGAAACCTTGACGGTGGCGCCGACCGAAGACCAATCGCTGTCGCGGCTCACCATCGTTTCCATTGGCTCCGACGACGTGATCGAACAGATCACGAAGCATCTGAACCGCCTGATCGAGGTGGTGAAAGTGGTGGACCTGACCGACGGTGCACACATCGAACGCGAGCTGATGCTGATCAAGGTACGTGCAGTGGGCAAGGAGCGCGAAGAAATGAAGCGGATGGCGGACATTTTCCGCGGCCGCATCATCGACGTGACCGAAAAGACCTACACGATCGAATTGACGGGCGCGAGCGACAAGCTCGACGCATTCATCCAGGGGCTGGACGCGGGCGCGATCCTGGAGACCGTGCGCACCGGCAGCTCCGGCATCGGACGCGGCGAGCGCATCCTGAAGGTGTGATGCCAGACGGGCACGCCGGGTGCGCCGTCAAGTCCCGGCCCGCAGTACTCCATCCGAACAAATTGTTGAATTTTTGAATTAGCGAAGGAACCATCATGAACGTTTTCTACGACAAAGACGCCGACCTCTCCCTCATCAAGGGCAAGCAAGTCACGATCATCGGCTACGGCTCGCAAGGCCATGCGCACGCGCTGAACCTGAAGGACAGCGGCGTCAACGTGACGGTCGGCCTGCGCAAGGGCGGCGCGTCGTGGAGCAAGGCCGAGAACGCCGGCCTGTCGGTCAAGGAAGTCGCGGAAGCGGTGAAGGGCGCCGACGTCGTGATGATGCTGCTGCCTGACGAGCAGATCGCCGACGTGTACGCGAAGGAAGTGCACGCGAACATCAAGCAGGGCGCGGCACTGGCATTTGCGCACGGCTTCAACGTCCACTACGGCGCGGTGATCCCGCGCGCCGACCTCGACGTGATCATGATCGCGCCGAAGGCGCCGGGCCACACGGTTCGCGGCACGTACTCGCAAGGTGGCGGCGTGCCGCACCTGATCGCGGTTGCGCAGAACAAGTCGGGCGCGGCACGCGACATCGCGCTGTCGTACGCGGCAGCGAACGGCGGCGGCCGTGCCGGCATCATCGAAACCAACTTCCGTGAAGAAACCGAGACCGACCTGTTCGGCGAGCAGGCTGTGCTGTGCGGCGGTACCGTCGAACTGATCAAGGCGGGTTTCGAGACGCTGGTCGAAGCAGGTTACGCGCCGGAAATGGCGTACTTCGAGTGCCTGCACGAACTGAAGCTGATCGTCGACCTGATCTACGAAGGCGGCATCGCGAACATGAACTACTCGATCTCGAACAACGCCGAGTACGGCGAGTACGTGACGGGCCCGCGCATCGTCACGGAAGAGACGAAGAAGGCGATGAAGCAGTGCCTGACCGATATCCAGACGGGCGAGTACGCGAAGAGCTTCATTCTCGAGAACAAGGCAGGCGCGCCGACGCTGCAGTCGCGCCGTCGCCTGACGGCCGAGCACCAGATCGAGCAAGTGGGTGCGAAGCTGCGTGCGATGATGCCGTGGATCGCGAAGAACAAGCTCGTCGACCAGTCGAAGAACTAAGCACCGCGTGCTGTTCCGGCCCCTCGAATAGAGGGCCGGTACCAAAAAGCCGCCCGAAGGCAGCAGTGCCCCGGGCGGCTTTTGCTATCCTACGGGCTTTGCAATTCACCGAACACAGAACGAATCCATGAACTATCCTCATCCGATCATCGCGCGCGAAGGCTGGCCGTTCATCGCGATTGCAGCCGTCATCGCGTTGTTGATCCATGCCGTCGGGGGCTTCGGCTTCGCGTGGCCGTTCTGGCTGCTGCTCGTCTTCGTCGTCCAGTTCTTCCGCGATCCGCAGCGTCCGATCCCGGCGCAGCCGAACGCGGTGCTGTGCCCGGCGGACGGCCGCATCGTCGCGGTCGAGACCGCACAAGACCCGTACGCGAACCGCGAAGCGTTGAAGATCAGCGTGTTCATGAATGTCTTCAACGTCCATTCGCAACGTTCGCCGGTCGATGGCGCGATCTCCAAGGTCGAGTACTTCCCGGGCGCGTTCCTGAACGCGGCGATCGACAAGGCGTCGACCGAGAACGAGCGCAACGCGGTCGTGATCCAGACGGCGAGCGGCAAGACCGTCACCGCCGTGCAGATCGCCGGCCTCGTCGCACGCCGGATCCTCTGCTACGTGCGCGCCGGCGAGCCGCTGTCGCGCGGCCAGCGCTACGGCTTCATCCGCTTCGGTTCGCGCGTCGACGTGTACCTGCCGATCGGCAGCCGCGCGAAGGTGTCGATCGGCGAGAAGGTCTACGCGTCGTCGACGATCCTCGCCGAGCTCGAACAGTAAGCGGCGGGGCGCACGATGGCCGCATTCAAACCGCGTCGGCCGCGCAACGGCGCCGGCCAGACGCCACGCCCGTTCCGCCGCAACAAGGGGATGGCCGCCGATCCGGTACCCATCGAGAGCCGCCGCGCCGCGCGCCAGCGGTTCCTGAAGACGCGCGGCATCTACCTGCTGCCGAACGCGTTCACGACCGCCGCGCTGTTCTGCGGCTTCTTCGCGGTCGTGCAGGCGATGAACGTGCGTTTCGAGATCGCCGCGATCGCGATTTTCGTCGCGATGGTGCTCGACGGGATGGACGGGCGCGTCGCGCGCATGACGCATACGCAGAGTGCGTTCGGCGAGCAGTTCGACAGCCTGTCGGACATGGTGTCGTTCGGCGTCGCGCCCGCGCTCGTGATGTACGAGTGGGTGCTGAAGGATCTCGGCCGCTGGGGCTGGCTCGCCGCGTTCGTCTATTGCTCGGGCGCCGCGCTGCGGCTCGCGCGCTTCAATACGAACATCGGCGTCGTCGACAAGCGTTTCTTCCAGGGGCTGCCGAGTCCGGCCGCCGCCGCGCTGATCGCGGGCTTCGTGTGGCTCGCTACCGATAACCGCGTGCCGATGAAGCTCGGCTGGCTGCCGTGGGTCGCGTTCGTGCTGACGATCTACGCGGGCGTGACGATGGTGTCGAACGCGCCGTTCTACAGTGGCAAGGCGCTCGACGTGCGGCACCGCGTGCCGTTCGCGGCGATCCTGCTCGTCGTCGTCGCGTTCGTGCTGGTGTCGTCCGATCCGCCGCTGATGCTGTTCTGCCTGTTCGTGCTGTACGGGCTGTCGGGCTACGTGTTCTGGGCCTACATGGCCATTCGCGGGCGTGCGAATCCGGCGCGCTCGTCGCAGCGCGATCACTGACGCGCGTTTTTTGCCCGGAAACGGCGGCCTGGGGCCGCCGTTTTCTTTTGCCCCTTTTTCGAACCGGGCCGCTGGAAGTCCCGGGGTGCCGTCCGATTGCGCACCTAACGGAATGCCGCTATAGTCGTCGGCATGACTGCATTTTCCCGCCTCTCCCTCCTTCTAGCCGGTGCGCCGCTACGCGCGCTAGCTTTGGCGCGCCTGCCGCGCTGACCGTTCTCGCCCCCCGTCAAGCCTCGTCTGTTGTTGAGCGTCGCCAGCGGTGGCGCGATCTCGTTACGTTTGACTTCCGTATAAAGAGCCCTGGAGCCCCCCATGACAGACAAGCTGATCATTTTCGATACGACGTTGCGTGACGGCGAACAATCGCCCGGTGCGTCGATGACGAAGGAAGAGAAAATCCGCATCGCGAAGCACCTCGAGCGGATGAAGGTCGACGTGATCGAGGCCGGTTTCGCGGCCAGCTCGAACGGCGATTTCGACGCGATCCACACGATCGCCGGTCTCGTGAAGGACAGCACGATCTGCTCGCTGGCGCGTGCCAACGACAAGGACATCCAGCGTGCGGCCGACGCGCTGAAGCCGGCCGAGAGCTTCCGGATCCACACGTTCATCGCGACGTCGCCGCTGCACATGGAGAAGAAGCTGCGGATGACGCCCGACCAGGTGTTCGAGCAGGCGCGCCTCGCGGTGCGTTTCGCGCGCAAGTTCACCGACAACGTCGAGTTTTCGCCGGAAGACGGCAGTCGCTCCGACCTGGACTTCCTGTGCCGCGTGCTGGAAGCCGTGATTGCCGAAGGTGCGACGACGATCAACATCGCCGACACGGTCGGCTACGGCGTACCGGAGCTGTACGGCAACCTCGTGAAGACGCTGCGCGAACGCATTCCGAATTCGGACAAGGCGATCTTCTCGGTGCACTGCCACAACGACCTCGGGATGGCCGTCGCGAACTCGCTCGCCGGCGTGAAGATCGGCGGCGCGCGTCAGATCGAGTGCACGATCAACGGTCTCGGCGAGCGCGCGGGCAATACGTCGCTCGAGGAAATCGTGATGGCCGTGAAGACGCGCAAGGACTACTTCGGCCTCGACGTCGGCATCGACACGACGCAGATCGTGCCGACGTCGAAGCTCGTGTCGCAGATCACCGGTTTCGTCGTGCAGCCGAACAAGGCGGTGGTCGGCGCGAACGCGTTCGCACACGCATCGGGCATCCACCAGGACGGCGTGCTGAAGGCGCGTGACACCTACGAGATCATGCGCGCGGAAGACGTGGGCTGGACCGCGAACAAGATCGTGCTCGGCAAGCTGTCGGGCCGCAACGCGTTCAAGCAGCGCCTGCAGGAGCTCGGCGTGTCGCTCGACAGCGAGAGCGAACTGAATGCCGCGTTCATGCGCTTCAAGGATCTGGCCGACCGCAAGGCCGAGATCTTCGACGAAGACATCATCGCGATCGTGTCCGAGGAATCGGCGCTCGCGCACGAGCAGGAGCACTTCAAATTCGTGTCGCTGTCGCAGCACTCGGAAACGGGCGAGCAGCCGCACGCGAAGGTCGTGTTCGGGGTCGAAGGCAAGGAAGTGACGGGCGAGTCACGCGGTAACGGTCCGGTCGACGCGACGTTCAATGCGATCGAGAGCGAAGTCGGCAGCGGCTCCGAGCTGCTGCTGTACTCGGTGAACGCGATCACGACCGGCACGCAGGCGCAGGGCGAAGTGACGGTTCGTCTGTCGAAGAGCGGGCGGATCGTCAACGGCGTCGGCACCGATCCGGACATCGTCGCCGCATCCGCGAAGGCGTACATCTCCGCACTGAACAAGCTGCATTCGAAGGACGACAAGGTCAATCCGCAGCGCTCATAATCGCAGCGCGCTGCGCATCACCGAAACGCCCCGTGCGGCCCTGCGCCGCCGGGGCGTTTTTCATTCGTCGCTCATTCTGCGGCCGGCGCGCGGAACAGCCAGCGGCGCGAGGCCGTGCGCGGCGCCGGGCTGCGCCGCCGGAACTCGACCGCGATGCCGCGTCGCGGCGCATCGGCGACGAACGCGTCGAGCAGTTCGAGCACGTCGTGGTCGATGTAGTCGGCGCGCGTCGCGTCGATGATCACCGCGGCCCGGTCGGGAATGTGCCGCAGGTGGTGCTTGACCTGGACCTTGCCGAGAAACGACACGTCCTTGCGGAACGACAGCAGGAAGTGGTCGTCGTGCTGCGCGAGCGTGACGGGGCTCTTCAGGTTCGCGACGGCGACTGCCAGCACGCTGCAGGCAAGGCCGAGCGCGATGCCGAACAGCAGGTCGACCGCGAGCACGCCGGCGATCGTCGCGGCGAACGGCACGAACGCGGCCGGCCCCTGTTTCATCACCGAACGGAACAGCGCCGGTTTCGCGAGTTTGAAGCCGGTGTGGATCAGGATCGCGGCCAGGCTCGCGAGCGGGATCAGGTTGATCAGGCCGGTGAGCGCGAACACGCTCGCGAGCAGCAGCATCCCGTGCACGATTGCCGACATCCGGCTTTGCGCGCCCGCATTGACGTTCACCGAGCTGCGCACGATCACCGACGTGATCGGCAGCCCGCCGACCACACCCGCGACGAGATTGCCGACGCCCTGGGCCTTGAGTTCGCGGTCGGGCTGGGTCGGCCGGCGCTTCGGGTCGATCTGCTCGACTGCTTCGAGGCTCAGCAGCGTCTCTAGGCTTGCGACGACCGCAAGCGTGATCGCGACGCGCCACACGTCCGGATTGACGAGCTGCGCGAAGTTCGGGCCGAGCTCCGCATGCTTGAGCGACGCCGCGAATGCCGCGAACGATCCGAGTTCGGGCAGCGTCACGCGATGGGCGGCGCCCGGCGCAACCGACGGTGCGACGACGCTCAGCGCGAGCGTGGCGCCGATACCCAGCACGACCACGGCGAGCGGGGCCGGCACCGAGCGCACCAGTACGAAGCGGCGCAGCGCGGGCGTGTCCCATGCGACCAGCAGTGCGAGCGACGCGAGCGCGATGGCCGTCGCGGCCCACGCGACCGGCAGGCCTGGCCAATTCGCAAACGATTGCGCGGCGGAGCCGCCGATACCGAGTGCGAACGGAATCTGCTTCACGATCAGCAGGAGCCCGATCGCGGCGAGCATGCCTTTGATGACGGGCGACGGCACATAGGCGGCGAAACGACCGGCGCGCAGCATGCCGAACCCGAACTGCAGTACGCCGGACAGCAGGACCGCGAGCAGGAACGCGGAAAAGCTGCCGAGTTGCGCGATTCCTTCGACGACGATCACGACGAGGCCGGCGGCCGGCCCGCTGACGGACAGCGACGAGCCGCTCAGCAGCGCGACGACGATGCCGCCGACGATGCCGGACACGAGCCCGGCGAATGGCTCGACGCCGGAAGCATTGGCGATGCCGAGACATAGCGGCAGCGCGACGAGGAAAACGACGACGCCGGCGACGATGTCGCGCGGCAGGGTGGACAGGCGCTCGTTCAGTTTCATGGTTGGGGCGATTTCATTGGCTTGGGGGCGGGGTAGGTCAACCGAGCGCGCTGGCCGTCGCGGCCTGCACGGATTCGACGTCGACGGCCGGCGTGGTGTAGCCGGAATCGAGTTCCTGCAGGCGGCCATCGGCAAGCGAAAAGATCCAGCCGTGCACGAGCGGCGGCCGTTCGCGGCCGTGCACGATTGGGGACGCGCGCAGCAGCCGCACCTGTTCGAGCACGTTGAGTTCGGCGAGGCGGTCTGCGGCGGCCGTGTCGTCGAGCCCGTCCAGCGCGTCGCGATGGCGCCGCGCGAGCGCGCACAGCGGCGCGATGCGGCGTGCGACGTGCGGCAGGTCGGCTGGCGGCGGCAGCAGCGACGCGCGTACGCCGCCGCATCCGTAGTGCCCGCACACGATCACGTGGTCGACCTGCAACACGCGCACCGCATACTCGAGCACGCTGGCGGAATTGTCGTCGTCGGGATGGAACAGGTTCGCGACGTTGCGATGGACGAACAGCTCGCCGGGCGCGCAGTGCGTGATGGTTTCGGCCGGCACGCGGCTGTCGGCGCAGCCGATCCACAGCACGCGCGGGTTCTGGCCGCGCGCCAGCGCGTCGAAGAAGCCGGGCGTGTATTCACGCGTTTCGCGGGCCCAGGCGATGTTGGCAACCAGCATGCTCTTGGGGCGATTCATGAGGACTCCTTTGTGATAAAGGCAAATGGATATCGGCGGAAATGACGCAATGATATTCTTTCTAAATTGAAAGGTTTGGTTTTGACTGATATTAGGGGTATGCCCTAGTGCTTCGGGTGGGTTGAAACAAATTGTTTCAAATTGATTTGGCGTAGTGCACTGCGTGCACCAATTCGCCGCATGACATGCCCCGCGCTTGCCTGTTTTCGCGTAAAGGCCCGCATGACGGGGATGTCAGCGATGGTGCCATCGGAATGTCATCGATCGGAAAAGATTTCCGCCGAATTTTCCGAATTAATAGAGAAGCGGAAAAAAGGAAGTGGCCATTCACGCAATGATTCGTGAATGGCCATGGTGAAAATTGCGCGTAAATGCGTAATCGGTCAGAACAGGTTGCGGCGGTCGGGGTCGTGCAGCGGGTCGGGCGTTTTCTGCGTGATACGCAGGATGCCCTGCGGATCGAAGTAGAAGCTGTACATCATGTACCAGACGTTGTCCTCGAGATACCGGTAGGTCCATACCTCGCGCTTCATCAGCGGAAAGTAGGATGTCTCGACGGGGCGTCCGAAGTTGACGAGGACGTCGGTCTTCGTCCATTTGCCGATCTCTGCGCGATAGAACTCGTTCGGCTGCAGGACCTGGCGCACGTTGACGATCTTGTGGGCCGCGTCGACGTCGGCCGCGATGGTGATTTCTCCCATCGGCTGGGTCGGCCACATCAGGCGCTTGCCGCCGCCGGGCAGGTCGTAGATCTCGCGCGGCGGGCCCATGCGTGCGACGATCGCCGACTCGTCCTGGCCGGCCTGGTATTGCTGCCACGGTTGCGCGCAACCGGCCAGCAGCGCGGCGGCGCTGGCGAGCAGCACCGGCAGGCGCGCGGAAATGCGAATGCGCATGGGATTCTCCAGAACACGGAAACAAGTCCCGTTTTATCACGGACGGCGCGCGACCGCGCATCGCGCGGAAAAATTCGGTGCGGATCGCCGGGGCGCCGCGCTTGCGGGCGGCGGGGGTGACGGCCTATGATCCGCGCTTCTCGGGCAGATTGAAGGGCAGGTGGCCGATGCAGGGGTGGAAGCGGTGTGCGCTCGCGTTGAGCGCGGGGTGGATGCTGGCGTCGTCCGCGTTTGCCGGCGGCGAGCCGGTGCGGATCGCGCTGATCGAAGGGATGTCGGGCCCGTTCGCGAATGCGGGCGCGGCGGTCGAGCGCAACCTGCGCTTCGGCGTCGAGCAGGTCAACGCGGCGGGCGGCGTGAAGCTGCGCGACGGCGCGCATCCGCTCGAACTTGTCGTGCTCGACAGCAAGGGCAGCCCCGAGGAAGCACTCGTGCAGCTGCGCGCGGCCGCGGACCGCCATATCGGGTTCGTCACGCAGGGCAACAGCTCGGCCGTCGCCGCCGCGCTGGTCGCGGCGCTCGACAAGCTGAACGCGCGCGATCCGGATAGCCGGACGCTGTTCCTCAACTATTCGGCCGACGATCCGTCGCTGACCGGGGCGCGCTGCAGTTTCTGGCATTTCCGCTTCGATGCGCACGCGGGCATGCGGATGGCCGCGCTCGCGGACGTGATGGCGCGCGACCGGGCGCTCCGCAAGGTCTACCTGCTGAATCAGGACTACAGTTTCGGCCACGACGTCAGCGCGCTCGCACGGCAGGCGCTGGCCGCGCGGCGCCCGGACGTGGCGATCGCCGGCAATGAATTCCACCCGATCGGACGAATCAAGGATTTCTCGCCGTACATCGCGAAGATCCGCGCGAGCGGCGCCGACGCCGTCGTGACCGGGAACTGGGGCAACGACCTCACGCTGCTCGTGAAGGCGGCGCGCGAGCAGGGGCTGAATGCGAAGTTCTATACCTTCTACGGCAACAGCCTGGGCGCGCCGGCCGCACTCGGCGATGCCGGTGTCGGGCGGGTCGTGGCCGTGGCGGACTGGCACCCGAACGCGGGCGGCGCGAAATCCGATGCGTTCTACCGCGCGTTCCGGAACCGCTTTCTGGCCGCCCAGGACGACTATCCGGTGCGACGAATGAGCCTGATGATCGAGATGCTGGCCGCCGCGATGAACCGCGCGGGTTCGGCCGACCCCGTCGCGGTCGCGCGTGCACTGGAGGGCCTGTCGTTCGACGACGGCTTCCACGCGTCGCGGATGCGTGCGCAGGATCATCAATTGATCCAGCCCCTTTACGTGATGGAGATGGACAAGGCGGGTACGCCGGGCGTGCGCTTCGACAACGAGGGTTCGGGCTACGGCTTCCGGACGGTGCTCGCGGTGCCGGCGCAGCGCACGGAGATGCCGTCCGCCTGCTCGATGACGCGCCCGTGACAGGGGGCGGTAAGAACGGCGCGGAGTTGTGCTACAATGCGCGCCGGTTGTAAGTCACGGCACGGCCATTCTTCCGTGTCCGCCTGTTCAGTTAGAAAGGAAATCACATGTCTGTTGCAGATATCAAGAAGTCGGAAGTTGTTGCTCAGTTCGCCCGCGGTACCAACGACACGGGGTCGCCCGAAGTCCAGGTCGCACTGCTGACCGCACGTATCGTCGAACTGACGGGTCACTTCAAGACCCACGCGAAGGATCACCACAGCCGCCGCGGCCTGCTGCGCATGGTGAGCCGCCGCCGCAAGCTGCTCGACTACCTCAAGGGCAAGGATGCCGACCGTTACCGCGCACTGATCGAGAAGCTGGGTCTGCGTAAGTAATCGAGGCGATTGCCGCCAGCAAGATGCCTGTGTCAGTCCGCTGATACAGGCATTTTGTTTTTGCGCGGTGCGTAGCGTCACGCGCACCGCAGGCTGTCCGGCACGTAGGTGCGGGGCCGCCGCCACGACCGATACCGGGGCAGGATTTGTGTCATTCCAGCGCGTCGCTGCACGAGCGCCGCGCTGGAATGGCATAAAAAACACACCTTGCTCCGGGTGATTCGGTCGGGACGCCGCCGCGCGGGATGGCCGGCGCGGCGAATGAAATGCATGAATTCAAAGGAGCAACCATGTCCATGTTCAACAAGGTCGTGAAGGAATTCCAGTGGGGCCAGCACAAGGTGCGCCTCGAAACCGGTGAAGTCGCTCGCCAGGCAAGTGGTGCCGTGATCGTCGACGTCGAAGACACCGTCGTGCTGGCAACCGTCGTCGGCGCGAAGTCGGCGAAGCCGGGTCAGGATTTCTTCCCGCTGACCGTCGACTACCTCGAGAAGACCTACTCGGCCGGCAAGATCCCGGGCGGCTTCTTCCGTCGCGAAGGCCGTCCGTCGGAGCACGAGACGCTGACGTCGCGCCTGATCGACCGTCCGCTGCGCCCGCTGTTCCCGGAAGGCTTCTACAACGAAGTCCAGGTCGTGATCCACGTGCTGTCCGTGAATCCGGAAATCCCGGCGGACATCCCCGCGCTGATCGGCGCATCGGCTGCGCTCGCCGTGTCGGGTCTGCCGTTCAACGGCCCGGTCGGCGCCGCACGCGTTGCCTACATCGACAACGCGTACGTGCTGAACCCGACGCGTGACCAGATCAAGGCGTCGAGCCTCGACCTCGTCGTCGCGGGTACGGAACGTGCCGTGCTGATGGTCGAATCGGAAGCCGATCAACTGTCGGAAGACGTGATGCTGGGCGCCGTGGTGTTCGGCCACGAGCAAATGCAGGTCGCGATCGACGCGATCCACGAACTGGTGCGCGAAGGCGGCAAGCCCGAGTGGGACTGGCAGCCGGCACCGAAGAACGAAGCGCTGATCGCGCGCGTGACCGAGCTGGCACAGAACGACCTGCTCGCTGCTTACCAGCTCCGCGACAAGCAGGCACGCTCGGCGAAGCTGAAGGAAGTCTACGCAGCAACCTCGGCGAAGCTCGAGGAAGACGCGCTGGCGGCCGGTACGGTCGCAGCGGACAAGGCAACCGTCGGCAACGTGCTGTTCGACATCGAAGCCAAGATCGTCCGTTCGCAGATCCTGAACGGCGAGCCGCGCATCGACGGCCGCGACACGCGCACCGTGCGCCCGATCGAAATCCGCACCGGCGTGCTGCCGCGTACCCACGGCTCGGCGCTGTTCACGCGCGGCGAGACGCAGGCGCTGGTCGTCGCGACGCTCGGCACGAAGGGTGACGAGCAGATCATCGATGCGCTCGAAGGCGAGTACCGCGAGCGCTTCATGCTCCACTACAACATGCCCCCGTTTGCAACCGGCGAAACGGGCCGCGTCGGCTCGCCGAAGCGCCGCGAAATCGGCCACGGCCGCCTCGCGAAGCGTGCGCTGGTCAAGTGCCTGCCGAGCGCAGATGAATTCGGCTACTCGATCCGCGTCGTGTCGGAAATCACCGAATCGAACGGTTCGTCGTCGATGGCATCGGTGTGCGGCGGCTGTCTCGCGCTGATGGACGCCGGCGTGCCGATGAAGGCGCACGTCGCGGGTATCGCGATGGGCCTGATCCTCGAAGGCAACAAGTTCGCGGTGCTGACCGACATCCTCGGCGACGAAGATCACCTCGGCGACATGGACTTCAAGGTGGCCGGCACGGAGCAAGGCGTGACGGCACTGCAGATGGACATCAAGATCCAGGGCATCACGAAGGAAATCATGCAGGTCGCGCTCGCGCAGGCGAAGGAAGGCCGCATGCACATCCTCGGCAAGATGACGCAGGCCGTTTCCGGTGCGAACACGCAACTGTCGGAATTCGCTCCGCGCATGATCACGATCAAGATCAACCCGGAAAAGATCCGCGACGTGATCGGCAAGGGCGGTTCGGTGATCCGTGCGCTGACGGAAGAAACCGGCACGACCATCGACATCTCCGACGACGGCGTCGTGACGATCGCAAGCACGAACAGCGACGGCATGGCCGAAGCGAAGAAGCGCATTGAGAACATCACGGCCGAAATCGAAGTCGGCCAGGTGTACGAAGGCACGGTTCTGAAGCTGCTCGATTTCGGCGCGATCGTGAACCTGCTGCCGGGCAAGGATGGTCTGCTGCACATCTCGGAAATCGTCAACGAGCGTGTGAAGGACATCAACGACTACCTGAAGGAAGGCCAGCAAGTGAAGGTCAAGGTCATCCAGACGGACGAAAAGGGTCGCGTGCGTCTGTCGGCGAAGGCGCTGCTGAATGAAACAGCGGCGGCGCCGCAGTCGGACACGCCGCCGCAGCAGTAAGCGGGCAGGCGGACCAACGGCCGGCAGTGCGAAAGCGTGCCGGCCGTTTTTTCTGTAGCATCGTTGTGCGGCGCAGCAGCGCCGGCCAGGCGCCCGTGCCGCGTGCGGGCGCGCCATCCGATCCTGATCCTGGAGCGACCACCACCATGAAAGCCATCGAAATCACCGAATTCGGTGCCCCCGACGTGCTGAAGCTTGCGGAGCGTTCGCGCCCCGAACCGAAGCGCGGCGAAGTGCTGATCAAGGTGGCGGCTTCCGGTGTGAACCGGCCCGACGTGTTCCAGCGCAAGGGCGCGTATGCGCCGCCGCCGGGTGCGTCGGATCTGCCGGGCCTCGAGGTCGCGGGCGAGATCGTCGGCGGCGATCTGTCGGACGCCGCGCTGAATCCGTTCGGCCTGAAGCTCGGCGATCGCGTGTGCGCGTTGCTCGCGGGCGGCGGCTATGCCGAGTATGCGGTCGCGCCGCTGCCGCAATGCCTGCCGGTGCCCGGCGGGCTCACCGATATCGAGGCCGCGTCGCTGCCCGAAACGTTTTTCACGGTGTGGAGCAACGTGTTCGACCGTGCGCAGCTCGGCACGGGAGAGGGGGGCGAGCAGGAAACGCTGCTCGTGCAGGGCGGCTCGAGCGGCATCGGCGTGACGGCAATCCAGATCGCGCATGCGCTTGGCTTTCGCGTGTTCGCGACGGCCGGCACCGCCGACAAATGCCGCGCGTGCGAGGCGCTCGGCGCCGAACGCGCGATCAACTACAAGACCGAAGACTTCGTCGAGGTCGTGAAGTCGCTGACGCACGATCGCGGCGTCGACGTGATTCTCGACATGGTGGCGGGCTCGTACGTGTCGCGCGAACTGTCCGCGCTCGCGGATGGCGGCCGTCTCGTGCTGATCGCGCTGCTCGGCGGTGCGAAGGCCGATGTCAACCTGGGCGAGATCCTGCGTCGCCGGCTGACGATCACGGGTTCGACGCTGCGCCCGCGTCCGGTCGAGTTCAAGGCGCAGATCGCCGCGCAACTGAAGGCGCGCGTGTGGCCGCTGCTTGCCGACGGCCGCATCAAGCCGGTGATCTATCGCGTATTGCCGGCTGCGGACGCCGCGCAGGCGCACGCGCTGATGGAAAGCAGCGAGCACACCGGCAAGATCGTGCTCGATTGGGGTACGAACGCCTGACGGCCCATGCGGCCGGGCTTGACATGCGCGGTTTGACCGGTTCAAGCCGCGCGCAGTAAAATCGCCGGTTTGCTTCGCCAGATCAAACCTGACGGCCGGATTCCGGCGCGTTAATGACCAAGCGGTGACGAGACAGACACGATGTCGAAACAGAGAACTAAGCGTGTGATCGGCAACTGGAAGATGCACGGCCGGCTGGCCGGCAACCAGGCGTTGCTGAACGAAGTGGTGCAGGGCGCGGGCGCGGTGGCGGCCGAAACGTCGGTCGGCGTGTGCGTGCCGTTCCCGTATCTCGCGCAGGTTCAGGCGCAACTCGACGGCGGCCGTATCGCATGGGGTGCGCAGGACGTGTCGGCGCACGAGCAAGGCGCGTTCACCGGTGAAGTGGCGGCCGTGATGGTCGCGGAGTTTGGCGCGCGTTATGCGATTGTCGGTCACTCGGAGCGCCGCGCGTATCACGGCGAACGCAACGAGACGGTCGCGGCGAAGGCGCAGCGCGCGCTCGCAGCGGGGCTCACGCCTGTCGTGTGCGTTGGCGAGACGCTCGACGAGCGCGAGTCGGGTGCGACCGAGCAGGTGGTCGGTGCGCAGATCGACGCCGTGCTGGCCGTGCTGACGGCCGACGAGGCTGCACGGATCGTCGTCGCGTACGAGCCGGTCTGGGCGATCGGCACAGGCAAGAGCGCGACGTCGGCGCAGGCACAGGACGTGCACGCATTCCTGCGCGCACGTCTCGCGGCAAAGGGCGCGGCGGACGTGTCCGTGCTGTACGGCGGCAGCGTGAAGCCGGACAACGCGGAAGAGCTGTTTGCGCAGCCGGACATCGACGGTGGCCTGATCGGCGGCGCGTCGCTGAAGGCGGAAGATTTCCTGGCGATCTGCCGGGCCGCGCGTTGAGCGGTCTGCGATCGAATTGAACCATGACGGCGGCCGGTCGGTCGCCTGATCCATTCGGGTGGGTGTGATGCTGTTATTCAAGACGCTGATTATTGTGGTGCAGGTGCTGTCTGCACTCGGTGTGATTGGTCTCGTGCTGTTGCAGCACGGCAAGGGTGCGGACATGGGCGCTGCGTTCGGCAGCGGCGCGTCGGGCAGCCTGTTCGGCGCAACGGGCTCGGCGAACTTCCTGTCGCGTACGACGGGCATTCTTGCGACGATCTTCTTCGTCGCGACGCTCGCGCTGACGTACCTCGGTTCGTACAAGTCGACGCCGTCGGCGGGCGTGCTGGGTGGGGTCGCGACCGCCCCGGCATCCGCGCCTGCGGCATCGGCACCGGCTGTTGCGGCATCCGCTGCGGCAGGTTCGGCTGCAAGCGCGCCGGGCCAGGACGTCCCGAAATAAAAAGTTAAAATTTTTGCGGTTGTGCGTTGAACAATTCTGGAAGTCGGGTTAGAATTTAATTCTTGAAGCGATTCGCGGGAAACAAGTAGTTACAACCCCGGTTGCATGCAGTGCCGACGTGGTGAAATTGGTAGACACGCTATCTTGAGGGGGTAGTGGCGAAAGCTGTGCGAGTTCGAGTCTCGCCGTCGGCACCAAAGTTACTCAATGCCAGCCGCTTCTAGTGGCTGGCATTTTTCATTTCTGGGGTGTGCTTGCGGTTGTCTTGCGATCGCCTGTACTCCGAAATGATTCCTTCCGCCGGATGGTGGTATTCTCCGGACGCTCAGAACCAACCGATAGAGGATTGCCTTGAACCTCGCAGCCTATTACCCCGTCTTGTTGTTCCTCCTCGTGGGCACTGGTTTAGGTATAGCGCTGGTCAGCATCGGCAAGCTCCTGGGTCCCAACAAGCCGGACGTCGAGAAGAATGCACCGTACGAGTGCGGCTTCGAGGCCTTTGAAGACGCCCGGATGAAATTCGACGTCCGGTACTACCTCGTCGCTATCCTGTTCATCATCTTCGATCTCGAAACCGCATTCCTGTTTCCGTGGGGCGTCGCGCTCCGGGATATCGGCTGGCCGGGTTTCATCGCAATGATGATTTTTCTGCTCGAATTCCTGCTGGGCTTTGCCTATATCTGGAAGAAAGGCGGCCTCGACTGGGAGTGATGGGTTAATCGCCGGTTTGCATGGGCGGCCACGCTCGGTCGCTCGTCTGGAGTGGAAAGCAAATGAGTATCGAAGGGGTCTTGAAGGAAGGGTTTGTCACCACGACGGCTGACAAGCTGATCAACTGGACGCGTACCGGCTCGCTGTGGCCGATGACGTTCGGGCTCGCGTGTTGCGCCGTCGAAATGATGCATGCGGGCGCGGCCCGTTACGACCTGGACCGGTTCGGCGTCGTGTTCCGCCCGAGCCCGCGTCAGTCGGACGTGATGATCGTCGCTGGCACGCTCTGCAACAAGATGGCGCCCGCGCTGCGTCGCGTGTACGACCAGATGGCCGAGCCGCGCTGGGTGATCTCGATGGGATCGTGCGCGAACGGCGGCGGCTACTACCATTACTCGTACTCGGTGGTCCGTGGCTGCGACCGGATCGTGCCGGTCGACGTCTACGTGCCGGGCTGTCCGCCCACGGCCGAGGCGCTGGTCTACGGCGTGATCCAGCTTCAGGCGAAGATCCGTCGCACCAATACCATCGCCCGTCAATAAAGCCCCGAGCGTTCCCTCAATATGGCAAGCAAAATCGAGACTCTCAAGGCAAACCTCGAAGCCGCGCTCGGCGCGCGCGTGGTGAGCCTCACCGAAGCGATCGGTGAACTGACGCTCGTCGTGAAGGCGAGCGATTACCTCGAAGTCGCAAAGACACTGCGCGACGATCCGAAGCTCCGTTTCGAGCAGTTGATCGACCTGTGCGGCGTCGACTACCAGACCTTCGGCGACGGCGCCTACGACGGCCCGCGTTTCGCGGCCGTGTCGCACCTGCTGTCGGTCACGAACAACTGGCGCCTGCGCCTGCGCGCATTCGCGCCGGACGACGACCTGCCGATCGTGGCATCGCTGGTCGACATCTGGACCTCCGCGAACTGGTACGAGCGCGAAGCGTTCGACCTGTACGGCATCGTGTTCGAAGGCCACCCCGACCTGCGCCGCATCCTCACCGACTACGGCTTCATCGGCCACCCGTTCCGCAAGGACTTCCCGGTGTCGGGCTATGTCGAAATGCGTTACGACCCGGAAGAGAAGCGGGTCGTGTACCAGCCGGTGACGATCGAGCCGCGCGAAATCACGCCGCGCGTGATCCGCGAGGATCGCTATGGCGGTCTGAAACATTAAGGGGGCGTCATGGCAGAAATCAAGAACTACACGCTCAACTTCGGCCCGCAGCACCCGGCAGCGCACGGCGTGCTGCGCCTCGTGCTCGAGCTCGACGGCGAAGTCATCCAGCGTGCCGATCCGCACATCGGCCTGCTGCACCGCGCGACCGAAAAGCTCGCGGAATCCAAGACGTTCATCCAGTCCGTGCCGTACATGGACCGTCTCGACTACGTGTCGATGATGGTCAACGAGCACGGCTACGTGCTCGCGATCGAAAAGCTGCTCGGCATCGACGTGCCGGAGCGTGCGCAGTACATCCGCGTGCTGTTCGACGAAATCACGCGTGTGCTGAACCACCTGATGTGGATCGGTGCGCACGCGCTCGACGTCGGCGCGATGGCCGTGTTCCTGTACGCATTCCGTGAACGCGAAGACCTGATGGACGTGTACGAAGCGGTGTCCGGCGCCCGGATGCACGCGGCGTACTACCGTCCGGGTGGCGTCTACCGCGACCTGCCTGACGCAATGCCGCAATACAAGGCGTCGAAGATTCGCAACGAGAAGGCGCTCGCGAAGATGAACGAAGCGCGCAGCGGTTCGGTGCTCGACTTCATCGACGACTTCTTCACGCGCTTCCCGAAGTGCGTCGACGAATACGAAACGCTGCTCACCGACAACCGGATCTGGAAACAGCGTCTGGTCGGGATCGGCGTGGTCAGCCCGGAACGCGCGCTGCAGATGGGCCTGACGGGCCCGATGCTGCGCGGCTCGGGCATCGCCTGGGACCTGCGCAAGAAGCAGCCGTACGAAGTGTACGATCGCTTGGATTTCGACGTGCCGGTCGGCGTGAACGGCGATTGCTACGACCGCTATCTAGTGCGCGTCGAAGAAATGCGCCAGTCGATCCGCATCGCGAAACAGTGTATTGAGTGGCTCCGCAAGAATCCGGGCCCGGTGATGACGGACAATCACAAGGTTGCACCGCCGTCGCGCGTCGGCATGAAGACCAACATGGAAGACTTGATTCACCACTTCAAGCTCTTCACCGAAGGTTTCCATGTGCCGGAAGGCGAAGCGTACGCGGCGGTCGAGCATCCGAAGGGTGAGTTCGGCATCTACCTCGTGTCGGATGGTGCGAACAAGCCGTATCGCCTCAAGATTCGCGCACCGGGTTTCGCTCACCTGGCGTCGCTCGACGAAATGGCGCGCGGTCACATGATCGCCGACGCCGTCACGATCATCGGTACGCAGGACATCGTGTTCGGCGAAATCGATCGCTAATGGTTGCGCTGCCCGCGCGAGCGGGCGGCGAGCAGTAAGTCACACGCGATGCGCGCTGAACCGGCGCGGCTTCGCAAGCTGTCAACAGAGTGAGCGCCAGGTCTGCCGTCCATGCACCCCAGTGTGCGGCAGGTTGTTCGTTCGGTAGGAATTGAAAGAGTCGTGTCTGAAAATGATCTCAGCTGAAGGCCTGAAGGAAATCGATCGAGCGTTGACGAAGTATCCCGCCGATCAGAAACAGTCCGCCGTGATGTCGGCGTTGGCCGTTGCTCAGGAAGAGCACGGCTGGCTGTCGCCCGAACTGATGCAGTTCGTTGCGGACTATCTCGGCATGCCGGCCGTTGCCGTGCAGGAAGTCGCGACGTTCTACACGATGTACGAGCTCAACCCGGTCGGCAAGCACAAGATCACGCTCTGCACGAACCTGCCGTGCCAGCTGGGTCCGGACGGTGGCGCTGAAGCGACTGCCGACTACCTGAAACAGAAGCTGGGCATCGGCTTCGGCGAGACCACGCCCGACGGCAAGTTCACGCTGAAGGAAGGCGAATGCATGGGCTCGTGCGGCGATGCACCGGTGCTGCTGGTGAACAATCACAGAATGTGCAGCTTCATGAGCCGCGACAAGATCGACCAGCTGCTTGAGGAGCTCTCGAAATGACGTCCCTCCACGACCGTCACATCAAACCGCTGATCCTCGCTGGTCTGAACGGCGAGAACTGGCATCTCGAAGATTACGTCGCGCGCGGCGGCTACAAGCAGCTGCGCCGCATTCTCGAAGAAAAGATTCCGCCCGAGCAGGTGATCGCCGACGTCAAGGCGTCGGGCCTGCGTGGCCGTGGCGGCGCAGGCTTCCCGACCGGCCTGAAGTGGAGCTTCATGCCGCGCCAGTTCCCGGGGCAGAAGTATCTCGTCTGCAACTCGGACGAAGGCGAGCCGGGCACGTTCAAGGATCGCGACATCCTGCGCTGGAACCCGCACGCGCTGATCGAAGGCATGGCCATCGGCGCGTACGCGATGGGCATCACCGTCGGCTACAACTACATCCACGGCGAAATCTTCGAAGTGTATCGACGCTTCGAAGCCGCGCTCGACGAGGCGCGCGCTGCCGGGTTCCTCGGCGACAACATCATGGGCTCGGAATTCTCGTTCCAGCTGCACGCGCACCACGGTTACGGCGCGTACATCTGCGGCGAGGAAACGGCACTGCTCGAGTCGCTCGAAGGCAAGAAGGGCCAGCCGCGCTTCAAGCCGCCGTTCCCGGCGAGCTTCGGCGTGTACGGCAAGCCCACCACGATCAACAACACCGAGACGTTCGCGGCGGTGCCGTTCCTGCTGTCCATCGGGCCGCAGAATTACCTCGAGATCGGCAAGCCGAACAACGGCGGCACGAAGATTTTCTCGGTGTCGGGCGACGTCGAGCGTCCGGGCAACTATGAAGTGCCGCTCGGCACGCCGTTCGCGACGCTGATGGAGCTTGCCGGCGGGATGCGCGGCGGCAAGAAGATCAAGGCCGTGATTCCGGGCGGTTCGTCGGCGCCGGTGATCCCGGGCGACATCATGATGCAGACGGATCTCGACTACGATTCGATCGCGAAGGCGGGCTCGATGCTCGGTTCCGGCGCGGTGATCGTGATGGACGAGACGCGCTGCATGGTGCGCTCGCTGCTGCGCCTGTCGTACTTCTACTACGAGGAATCGTGCGGCCAGTGCACGCCGTGCCGTGAAGGCACCGGCTGGCTGTATCGCGTCGTGAACCGTATCGAGCACGGCGAAGGCCGCCAGGAAGATCTGGACCTGCTGAACTCGGTTGCCGAGAACATCATGGGCCGCACGATCTGTGCACTCGGCGATGCGGCGGCGATGCCGGTACGCGGGATGCTCAAGCACTACTGGGACGAATTCGCGTACCACGTCGAGCACAAGCACTGCATGGTCGGCGGCCACGCGCACGCGGCGGCAGCCTGAAGCGAACCCGGTTGCGGAATTTGAGCGCACGGTCGGGCGAAGGCGCGAACGGGCGGAAATAGGTTAAGGACCATTCACCATCATGGTTGAACTTGAAATAGACGGCAAGAAGGTCGAGGTGCCCGAAGGCAGCATGGTGATCCAGGCTGCGCACAAGGCGGATACGTACATTCCTCACTTCTGCTATCACAAGAAACTGTCGGTTGCGGCCAACTGCCGGATGTGTCTCGTCGAAGTCGAGAAGATGCCGAAGGCCGTGCCTGCCTGCGCGACCCCCGTGTCGGCCGGCATGATCGTCCATACGCAATCCGACAAGGCCGTGAAGGCGCAGCAGTCGGTGATGGAATTCCTCCTCATCAACCATCCGCTCGACTGCCCGATCTGCGATCAGGGCGGCGAATGCCAGCTGCAGGATCTGGCGGTCGGTTACGGCAAGTCGTCGTCGCGCTACTCGGAAGAGAAGCGCGTGGTGTTCCACAAGAACGTGGGCCCGCTGATCTCGATGGAAGAAATGTCGCGCTGCATCCACTGCACGCGCTGCGTCCGCTTCGGTCAGGAAGTCGCCGGCGTGATGGAGTTCGGCATGCTGGGCCGTGGCGAGCACTCGGAAATCACGACGTTCGTCGGCAAGACGGTCGATTCCGAAATGTCGGGCAACATGATCGACCTGTGCCCGGTCGGCGCGCTGACCAGCAAGCCTTTCCGCTACAGCGCGCGTACCTGGGAACTGTCGCGCCGCAAGTCGGTGAGCCCGCACGATTCCGTCGGCGCGAACCTCGTCGTTCAAGTGAAGAACAACCGCGTGATGCGCGTGCTGCCGTTCGAGAACGAAGCCATCAATGAATGCTGGATCTCGGACAAGGATCGCTTCTCGTATGAAGGCCTCAACAGCGAAGAGCGCCTGACGAAGCCGATGCTGAAGCAGGGCGGCCAGTGGATCGAAACCGATTGGCAGACCGCACTCGAATACGTCGCGAAGGGCCTGAAGGGCATCGCCGCGGATCACGGCGCGAACGCGCTGGCGATGCTCGCGAGCGCGCACAGCACCGCTGAAGAGCTGTTCCTCGTGAAGCAGCTCGCCAACGAACTGAAGACGCCGAACGTCGATTTCCGTCTGCGTCAGCAGGATTTCTCGGCGCCGGTCCAGGGCGCACCGTGGCTCGGCATGCCGATCGCCGACCTGTCGAACGTGGACGCCGCGTTCGTCGTCGGTTCGTTCCTGCGCCGCGACCACCCGCTGTTCGCCGCCCGCCTGCGCCAGGCCGCGAAGAACGGCGCGAAGCTGCACTTCCTGCACGCGACCGGTGACGACGCACTGATCCCGACCGCGCAGCGCATCGTTGCCGCACCGTCGGCATGGCTCGACCAGCTGGCCGGTATCGCAGCGGCCGTCGCGCAACTGCGCGGCGTCGCACTGCCCGACACGCTCGCGGGCGTCACGGCATCGCCGGCCGCGCAGGCCGTCGCCCAGTCGCTCGCGAACGGCGAACGCCGCGCGGTGCTGCTCGGCAACGTCGCGGTCCGCCATCCGGAATTCGCAAAGCTGCACGCCGTCGCCAAGTGGATCGCCGATAACACCGGCGCCACGTTCGGCTTCCTGACGGAAGCGGCGAACACGGTCGGCGCGCACGTCGTCGGCGCGCTGCCGGGCGAAGGCGGCCTGAACGCACGCGAAGCATTCGCGCAGCCGCGCAAGGGCTACGTGCTGCTGAACGTCGAGCCGGAATTCGACACCGCGGATCCGGCACAGGCGCTTGCCGCGCTGAACCAGGCGGAAATGGTCGTCGTGATGTCGCCGTTCAAGCACGGCGTCGACTACGCCGACGTGCTGCTGCCGGTTGCGCCGTTCACGGAAACGGCCGGTACGTACGTGAATGCGGAAGGCACCGTGCAGAGCTTCAACGGCGTCGTGCGCCCGCTCGGCGACACGCGTCCGGGCTGGAAGGTGCTGCGCGTGCTCGGCAGCCTGCTCGGCCTGCCGAACTTCGAATACGAGACCGTGGAAGACGTGCGTCTCGCAGCACTCGGCGATGCCGGCGTTGCGGGCCGCCTGTCGAACCAGACGTCGGTCGCGCCGGTGCGCGCTGCGGCGAATGCCGCGAACGGCGGTTTCGAGCGCTTGGCCGATGTGCCGATCTATCACGCCGACGCACTCGTGCGCCGCGCAGGTGCGTTGCACCTGACGGCCGCCGCGAAGGCGGCGAATGCCGCAGCCCTGCCGGCCGCGCTGTTCGACAAGCTGGGCTTGAAGGAAGGCGACGCGGTGCGCGTGCGCCAGGGCGAGCGTGCGGTGCAGTTGCCGGCCGTGCGTGACGCGAATCTTGCGGAGACCGTCGTTCGCGTGTCGGCGGCGACGCCTGCCGGCGCAGCGCTCGGCAGCCTGTCCGGTGAACTGGTGGTGGAGAAGGCGTAAATGAGCTTGTTCGATACGATCAACGCGGGCGGGTCCCAGCTTCTCGGCTTCGCGTGGCCGACGGTGTGGGCAATCGTGCGCATCCTCGTCGTCTCCGTCGTCATCCTGCTGTGCGTCGCGTACCTGATTCTGTGGGAACGCAAGCTGATCGGCTGGATGCACGTGCGTCTCGGCCCGAACCGCGTCGGCCCCGGCGGCCTGCTGCAGCCGATCGCCGACGTCTTGAAGCTGCTGCTGAAGGAAGTCATTCAGCCGAGCGCCGCCAGCCGCTGGCTGTACCTGATCGCGCCGGTGATGACCGTCGTGCCGGCGTTTGCCGTGTGGGCCGTGATTCCGTTCCAGGCCGAAGCGGTCCTCGCGAACGTGAACGCGGGCCTGCTGTACGCGATGGCGATCTCGTCGATCGGCGTGTACGCGGTGATTCTCGCGGGCTGGGCGTCGAACTCGAAGTACGCGTTCCTCGGCGCGATGCGTGCCGCGGCGCAGATGGTGTCGTACGAAATCTCGATGGGCTTCGCGCTGGTGCTGGTGCTGATGACGGCCGGCAGCCTGAACCTGTCGGAAATCGTCGGTTCGCAGCAGCACGGCTTCTTCGCGGGCCACGGCGTGAACTTCCTGTCGTGGAACTGGCTGCCGCTCCTGCCCGCGTTCGTCGTGTACTTCATCTCGGGCATCGCCGAAACGAACCGCCACCCGTTCGACGTGGTGGAAGGGGAGTCGGAAATCGTTGCCGGTCACATGATCGATTACTCGGGTATGGCGTTCGCGCTGTTCTTCCTCGCCGAGTACATCAACATGATCGTGATCTCGGCGCTGGCCTCCACGCTGTTCCTCGGCGGCTGGGATGCACCGTTCGAATTCCTGTCGTTCATTCCGGGCATCTTCTGGCTGGTGCTGAAGATATTCGCGCTGCTGTCGGTGTTCATCTGGGTTCGCGCGACGTTCCCGCGTTTCCGTTACGACCAGATCATGCGCTTGGGCTGGAAGGTGTTCCTGCCCGTCACGGTGGTCTGGGTGGTCGTGGTCGGCTTCTGGATGATGTCGCCGCTCAACATCTGGGTGAAGTAATCGGACGAAATCATGACGGCAATCCAACACTTCTTTAAGACCTTCTTCCTGACCGAGCTCCTGCAGGGGCTCGCGCTGACCGGCCGTTACACGTTCAAGCGCAAGGTCACCGTGCAGTTCCCGGAAGAAAAGACTCCGATTTCGCCGCGTTTCCGCGGGCTGCATGCGCTGCGCCGCTACGAAAACGGCGAAGAGCGCTGCATCGCGTGCAAGCTGTGCGAGGCCGTGTGCCCCGCGATGGCGATCACGATCGAGTCGGAAACGCGCGCGGACAACACGCGCCGCACGACGCGCTACGACATCGACCTGACGAAGTGCATCTTCTGCGGTTTCTGCGAAGAAAGCTGCCCGGTCGATTCGATCGTCGAGACGCAGATTCTCGAGTACCACGGCGAAAAGCGCGGCGACCTGTATTTCACGAAGGAAATGCTGCTCGCGGTGGGCGATCGCTACGAGAAGGACATCGCCGCGGCGAAGGCTGCCGACGCGCCGTATCGTTGATTGTGTTTGCAGTGCCGGCCCGAAGCCAGGGCCGAGCCGCCGCGACGGGTGCGGCACGCGAGAGCGTTCCGCAAGCCGCGCCTGACTATGGCCTAACGATGAACCGGTAATCATGGAATTCACGACCGTACTGTTCTACATCTTCGCGCTGCTCCTGGTGGTATCAGGGCTGAAGGTGATCACTTCGCGCAACCCGGTGGCGTCTGCGCTTTTCCTTGTGCTGGCGTTCTTCAACGCCGCCGCGATCTGGATGCTGCTGGAAGCGGAGTTCCTCGCGATCCTGCTGGTGCTGGTCTACGTGGGCGCCGTGATGGTGCTGTTCCTGTTCGTCGTGATGATGCTGGACATCAACATCGACTACCTGCGCCGCGACTTCAAGCGCTTCGTCCCGATGGCGACCGTGGTCGGCGCGATCATCGTGATCGAAACCGCGCTGATCCTGTGGCGCGGCTACGGCGACACGCAGACGGTGCACGCGATGGCGACGGGCGAGATGGCCAACTGGTCGAACACGCGCCTGATCGGCAAGGTGATCTATACCGACTACATCTTCGCGTTTGAAATCGCCGGCCTCGTGCTGCTGGTCGCGATCATTGCCGCGATCGGGCTGACCGAGCGCAAGGGCAAGGACAGCAAGCGCCAGCGCGTGTCGGATCAGGTCAAGGTGCGCCGCAACGATCGCGTGCGCCTCGTGAAGATGGACGCGGAAAAGCCGCAGCCGGAAACGGCGCAGAGCGAAGCCGGTTCGAGCACCAACGGCTAAGCGGAGGAAAGGAAAACCATGCTGACTCTTGCTCACTACCTCGTGCTCGGCGCGATCCTCTTTGCGATCGCGATCGTCGGGATCTTTCTGAACCGCCGCAACGTCATCATCATCCTGATGTCGATCGAGCTGATGCTGCTGGCGGTGAATACCAACTTCGTCGCGTTTTCGCACTACCTCGGCGATGTGCACGGCCAGATCTTCGTGTTCTTCGTGCTGACTGTCGCCGCAGCGGAAGCCGCGATCGGTCTTGCGATTCTGGTGACCCTGTTCCGTAAGCTCGACACGATCAATGTCGAGGATCTCGATCAGCTCAAAGGTTAATTTCAGGCAACGCTGTTATGTCAACGACACTCAATGAAAACCTGCTGCTGGCGATTCCGCTCGCTCCGCTGGCCGGCTCGCTGATTGCGGGGCTGTTCGGGAACGCAGTCGGGCGCAAGGGCGCACATCGGATCACGATCCTCGGCGTCATGATCGCGTTCCTCCTGTCGGCGAAAGTCTTCTTCGACGTGATGGGCGGCGCAAGCTTCAACGCGACCGCCTACGAATGGATGAACGTCGGCTCGCTGAAGCTCGAAATCGGCTTCCTCGTCGATTCGCTGACCGCGATGATGATGGTCGTCGTGACCTTCGTCTCGCTGATGGTGCACGTGTACACGATCGGCTACATGGCGGAAGAAGACGGCTATCAGCGCTTCTTCTCGTACATCTCGCTGTTCACGTTCTCGATGCTGATGCTCGTGATGAGCAACAACTTCCTGCAGCTGTTCTTCGGCTGGGAAGCGGTGGGTCTGGTGTCGTACCTGCTGATCGGCTTCTACTTCACGCGTGAGAGCGCGATCTACGCGAACATGAAGGCGTTCCTCGTGAACCGCGTGGGCGACTTCGGCTTCCTGCTCGGCATCGGCCTGCTGCTCGCATTCGCCGGCTCGATGAACTACGGCGAAGTGTTCGCGAAGCGCGCCGAGTTCGCGAGCCTGCACTTCCCGGGCACCGACTGGGGCCTGCTGACCGTCGCCTGTATCTGCCTGTTCATCGGCGCGATGGGTAAGTCGGCACAGTTCCCGCTGCACGTGTGGCTGCCGGACTCGATGGAAGGCCCGACCCCGATCTCCGCGCTGATTCACGCGGCGACGATGGTGACCGCCGGCATCTTCATGGTGTCGCGCATGTCGCCGCTGTTCGAGCTGTCGGATACCGCGCTGTCGTTCATCACGGTGATCGGCGCGATCACGGCGCTCTTCATGGGCTTCCTCGGTATCGTCCAGAACGACATCAAGCGCGTGGTCGCGTACTCGACGCTGTCGCAGCTCGGCTACATGACCGTCGCGCTCGGCGTGTCCGCTTACCCGGTCGCCGTGTTCCACCTGATGACGCACGCGTTCTTCAAGGCGCTGCTGTTCCTCGGCGCAGGCTCGGTCATCATGGGCATGCACCACGATCAGGACATGCGCAACATGGGCGGCCTGCGCAAGTACATGCCGATCACGTGGATCACGTCGCTCGTCGGTTCGCTCGCGCTGATCGGCACGCCGTTCTTCTCGGGCTTCTACTCGAAGGACTCGATCATCGACGCGGTGAAGCTGTCGCACCTGCCGGGTTCGGGCTTCGCATACTTCGCGGTCGTCGCGAGCGTATTCGTCACCGCGCTGTACTCGTTCCGCATGTACTTCCTGGTGTTCCACGGCGAAGAGCGCTTCCGCAAGCCGAAGCATCCGGAATCGCCGATGGGCATGGCAGCCGCGCACGGTCATGACGACCACGGCCATGGCCACGGTCATGACGTTCACGCGCACGAACCGCACGAGACCCCGTGGGTCGTGTGGGTGCCGCTGGTTCTGCTGGCGATCCCGTCGGTCATCATCGGCGCGCTCGCGATCAGCCCGATGCTGTTCGGTGACTTCTTCCAGCACGGCGTTGCGTTCGACAAGGTGATCTTCATCGGCGAAAACCATCCGGCGCTGGCCGAGATGGCCGAAGAGTTCCACGGCTGGGTAGGCATGGGCCTGCACTCGGTGTCGGGTCTGCCGGTCTGGCTCGCGCTCGCCGGTGTCGTTGTCGCCTGGTTCCTGTACCTGAAGCGTCCGGAACTGCCGGCGTCGATCCGCCGCGCGTTCGGCCCGATCTACACGCTGCTGGACAACAAGTACTACATGGACAAGATCAACGAAGTGGTGTTCGCCCGAGGTTCGGTGGCGATCGGCCGCGGCCTGTGGAAGGAAGGTGACGTCGTGGTGATCGACGGCCTCGTCAACGGCAGCGCCCGGTTCATCGGCTGGTTCGCCGGCGTGATCCGCTTCCTCCAATCCGGTTACATCTATCACTACGCGTTCGCCATGATCATCGGCATGCTGGGGCTCCTGACCCTGTTTGTAACGCTCGGCGGCAAATAAGGCGGGGGGACAACTTAATGCACGCTTTTCCGATTCTCAGTACCGCGATCTGGCTGCCGATCGTTTTCGGCCTCCTCGTGCTTGCGGTGGGTAACGACAAAAATCCGGGGACGGCCCGCTGGATCGCGCTGATCGGTTCGCTGCTCGGCCTGGCGGTCACGATTCCGCTGATCACGGGCTTCGATTCGAGCACGGCTGCGCTGCAGTTCGTCGAGAAGTCGACCTGGATCGAGCGCTTCGACATCGCGTATCACCTCGGCGTCGACGGCATTTCGATGTGGTTCGTCGTGCTGACTGCGCTGATCACGGTGATCGTCGTGATCGCCGCATGGGAAGTGATCACCGAGAACGTCGCGCAGTACCTCGCGGCGTTCCTGATCCTGTCCGGGATCATGATCGGCGTATTCTCGGCGGCCGACGGCCTGCTGTTCTACGTGTTCTTCGAAGCGACCCTGATTCCGATGTACATCATCATCGGCGTATGGGGCGGCCCGAACCGCGTGTATGCGGCATTCAAGTTCTTCCTGTACACGCTGGCCGGTTCGCTGCTGATGCTGGTCGCGCTGATCTACCTGTACACGGAAACGCATTCGTTCGACCTCGCGACGTGGCAGAACGCCAAGATCGCGATGACGCCGCAGATCCTGCTGTTCATCGCGTTCTTCCTTGCGTTCGCGGTGAAGGTGCCGATGTGGCCGGTCCACACCTGGCTGCCGGACGCGCACGTGGAAGCGCCGACGGGCGGCTCGGTCGTGCTGGCTGCGATCATGCTGAAGCTCGGCGCTTACGGTTTCCTGCGCTTCTCGCTGCCGATCACGCCTGACGCGAGCCACTTCCTGGCGCCCGTCGTGATCACGCTGTCGCTGATCGCGGTGATCTACATCGGCCTCGTCGCGATGGTGCAGGCCGACATGAAGAAGCTGGTCGCGTATTCGTCGATCGCGCACATGGGCTTCGTCACGCTCGGCTTCTTCATCTTCAACCAGCTCGGCGTCGAAGGCGCGATCGTCCAGATGATCTCGCACGGCTTCGTGTCGGGCGCGATGTTCCTCTGCATCGGCGTGCTGTACGACCGCGTGCACTCGCGTCAGATCGCCGACTACGGTGGCGTCGTCAACGTGATGCCGAAGTTTGCGGCTTTCGCGATGCTGTTCTCGATGGCCAACTGCGGCCTGCCGGGTACGTCGGGTTTCGTCGGCGAGTTCATGGTGATCCTCGCCGCCGTCCAGTACAACTTCTGGATCGCATTCGGCGCGGCATTCACGCTGATCCTCGGCGCCGCCTACACGCTGTGGATGTACAAGCGCGTGTACTTCGGCGCGGTCGCGAACGATCACGTCGCCAAGCTGAAGGACATCGGCCGTCGCGAATTCCTGATGCTGGCCGTGCTTGCCGCGTTCACGCTGCTGATGGGCCTTTATCCGAAGCCTTTCACCGACGTGATGCACGTTTCCGTGGAAAACCTCCTCTCCCATGTCGCGCAGTCCAAGCTGCCGCTGGCGCAGTAATCGCGAGCGGAGGAACTCAAGATCATGCAAAACGCTCCTATGAATGTCCTGTTGCCTGACGCGCTGGTGATGGCCGCCATCGTCGTCGCATGGCTGAACGACACCTTTACCGGTGCCTCCGGCCGCCGCCTGACTTATCTGATCGCGGTCGTATCGTCGGTCGTCGCCGGCGTGTGGTTCGCGGTGCAGGCGCTCGACCCGCAGCAGTACTACTTCTTCTCGAAGATGGTCGTCGTCGACTCGTTCGCGAGCATGATGAAGGCTGTCGTGTCGTTCGGTTTCGCGGTCTCGCTCGTCTATTCGCGCAAGTACCTCGAAGATCGCGACATGTTCCGCGGGGACGTGTTCCTGCTCGGCATGTTCTCGCTGCTCGGTCAGCTGGTCATGGTGTCGGGCAACAACTTCCTGACGCTGTACCTCGGTCTCGAACTGATGTCGCTGTCGCTGTACGCAGTCATCGCGCTGCGCCGTGACGCCGCGCAGTCGAGCGAAGCCGCGATGAAGTACTACGTGCTGGGCGCGCTCGCATCGGGCTTCGTGCTGTACGGCATCTCGATGCTGTACGGCGCGACCGGCTCGCTCGAGCTGGGCGAGGTGTACAAGGCGGTCGGCGGCAACACCGACGCAGCCGTGCTGATGTTCGGCGTGGTCTTCATCGTCGCCGGTATCGCGTTCAAGCTCGGCGCCGTGCCGTTCCACATGTGGGTGCCGGACGTCTACCAGGGCGCACCGACCGCGATGACGCTGTTCGTCGGCGGCGGCCCGAAGGTTGCCGCGTTCGCATGGGGCCTGCGCTTCCTGGTGATGGGCCTGCTGCCGCTCGCGCAGAACTGGCAGACCGCGCTCGTGATCCTCGCCGCGTTGTCGCTGATCGTGGGCAACATCACGGGTATCGTCCAGCGCAATATCAAGCGGATGCTTGCGTACTCGGCGATCTCGAACATGGGCTTCGTGCTGCTCGGCCTGCTCGCGGGCATCGTGAAGGGCGACGCGACGGCGCCGGCGAACGCATACAGCTCGGCGATGTTCTACGCGATCGTCTACCTGATCACGACGCTCGGCTCGTTCGGCGTGGTGATGCTGCTCGCCCGCCGCGATTTCGAAGCCGAGACGATCGACGACTTCAAGGGCCTCAACAAGCGCAGCCCGGTGTTCGCGTTCGTGATGATGGTCATGATGTTCTCGCTGGCCGGTATTCCGCCGACCGTCGGCTTCTACGCGAAGCTCGCCGTGCTCGAGGCGACCGTCAACGCGGGCCTCACGTGGCTGGCCGTGCTGGCCGTGGTCACGTCGCTGTTCGGCGCGTTCTACTACCTGCGCATCGTGAAGCTGATGTACTTCGATGCACCGCAGGATACGACGCCGATCTCGGGCGATTTCTGCAAGCGCACGATCCTCGTGCTGAACGGCCTGGCGGTCGTCGCGCTCGGCCTGATCCCGAGCCCGCTGCTGACGGCCTGCCTGCAGGCAATTCGTCACACGCTGCCGCTGTAATGTCGGCAGCCGGCTGGTTTATCGTGCTGTTGGCGCTCGTCTGCGCCAACCTGCCGTTCCTGAACCAACGTCTCTTCGCCGTCGTGCCGTTCGGCACGGCGAAGAAGAGCGGGTGGGTGCGGATCGGCGAGCTGATCGTGCTGTACTTCATCGTTGGCGCACTCGGCTTCTGGCTCGAGTCGCGCGCCGGCAACCGCTTCGAACAAGGCTGGCAGTTCTACGCGATCACGTTCAGTCTTTTCGTCGTGTTCGCGTTTCCCGGCTTCACGTTCCAGTATCTCGTCAAACGACGCTGACGGCTTCGGCCGTCGCGCTCATTCCCGGAGCCGCCGATGGCCGAACTACCCAATCACGACGCCGTACTGACCGAAACCTGCCTCGAAAGCGAGGCAATCTTCGAAGGCGCGTTCCTCAAGCTCAAGCGTGATACCGTCCGTCTTCCGGACGGCAAGAAGGCCACGCGCGAATACGTCCAGCATCCGGGCGCAGTGATGGTGATCCCGCTGTTCGACGACGGCAGCGTGCTGATGGAAAGCCAGTATCGCTACCCGATCGGCAAGGTGATGGCCGAATTCCCGGCCGGCAAGCTCGATCCCGACGAAGGCGCGCTCGCATGCGCGGTGCGCGAACTGCGCGAAGAAACCGGCTACACGGCACGCGAGTACGTGTTCCTGGCCCGGATTCACCCGATCATTTCCTATTCGACCGAATTCATCGACCTGTACCTGGCGCGCGGGCTGACGGCCGGCGAGCGCAAGCTCGACGAAGGCGAATTTCTCGAGACCTTCATCGCGACGCAGGCCGATTTGCAGGAATGGGTGCGTACGGGCCAGATCTCCGATGTGAAGACGATCATCGGCGCGATGTGGCTCGACAAGGTGCTGTCCGGCACGTGGCCGCTCGGGCCGGTCCTGACGCCCTGAGCGCGGCGTCAGCGGCGGGTGGGGCGCCGCGTTACAATCCAGTGACGCGGCCCTTCCGCGTTGCGCGATCGGGATTTAGCACGATCGTTCACAAAACCTGTTTTTGCGCTACACTCGCCACACGCCCTGATTCAGCATGAAGGTCCTCGATTTACAGTGCCCGCACGGTCATCGGTTCGAAGGTTGGTTCGCTTCCGCCGATGAATTCGAAGCGCAGTTGTCCCGCAAGCTGGTCGAATGTCCGGTGTGCGGGACGACCGAGGTCAACCGTCTGCCGTCGGCGCCGCGCCTGAACCTGTCGGGCGCGACGCAGGCACAGTCGGCCGATCCGCGTGCGCTGCAGGCGCAGGTGATGCGCGCGCTGCGCGAGGTGCTGGAGAAGACCGAGAACGTGGGCGAGCGCTTCGCCGAGGAAGCGCGGCGCATCCATTACAACGAGGCGCCGGCACGCAGCATTCGTGGCGTCACGACGCCGGAAGATGCGCAATCCTTGGTCGAAGAAGGCATCGACGTGATGCCGCTGCCGATTCCCGCCGCGCTGAAAGAACCGCTGCAATGACGTACGCAGTGGATCCTCGCCGGGCCGGACGGCCGTGGCGAGGAGACACTGCGCATGGATCTGGATTATTCCCCCGCCGACGACGCGTTCCGCGTCGACGTTCGCGCCTGGCTCGAGGCCAACCTGCCTCACGCACTGCGCGCCAAGGTACTCGATCACAAACGACTCGACCGCGAGGATTTCGCGAGCTGGCACCGGATTCTCGGCCAGCGCGGCTGGTCCACGCCCGCGTGGCCGGTCGAATACGGCGGCCCGGGCTGGAACGCGACGCAACGACACATCTGGGACGAGGAGTGCGCGCGGATCGGCGCGCCGACCGTGCTGCCGTTCGGCGTATCGATGGTCGCGCCCGTGTTGATGAAATACGGCAGCGAAGTGCAGAAACGTCACTATCTGCCGCGCATTCTCGACGGCTCCGACTGGTGGTGCCAGGGCTACTCGGAGCCGGGCTCGGGATCCGACCTCGCATCGTTGCGCACGCGTGCCGAGCGCCAGGGCGACCACTACGTCGTCAACGGCCAGAAGACCTGGACGACGCTCGGCCAGTACGCCGACATGATGTTCTGCCTCGTGCGTACCGATCCGGCCGCGAAGAAACAGGAGGGCATCTCGTTCCTGCTGATCGACATGAAGACGCCCGGTATCACGGTGCGCCCGATCGTCATGCTCGACGAGGATCACGAGGTCAACGAGGTGTTCTTCGAGGACGTGAAGGTGCCGGTCGACAATCTCGTCGGCGACGAGAACCGCGGCTGGACCTACGCGAAATACCTGCTTGGCCATGAGCGCACCGGCATCGCGCGAGTCGGTGCGTCGAAGCGCGAGCTCGCGTTCCTGAAGCGCGTGGCGTCGAACCAGCGCAAGAACGGCAAGCCGTTGCTCGCCGATCCCGTGTTCGCCGCGAAGGTCGCGGCGCTCGAGGTCGAACTGATGGCGCTCGAGGTGACGGTGCTGCGCGTCGTCAGCCGCGAGACGAGCGGGAAGGGGCCGGGCCCCGAGGCGTCGATGCTGAAGATCAAGGGCACGGAAGTGCAGCAGGCGCTCACCGAGTTGATGGTCGACGCGATCGGCCCGCTCGCCGCACCGTTCGACGTACCGTTTCTCGACGGTGAGCGCGAGCACAGCGCCGCGGGCGACGACGATGCGGCGCCGCTTGCCGCGTACTACTTCAATTACCGGAAGACGTCGATCTACGGCGGTTCGAACGAGATCCAGAAGAACATCATCGCGCAGATGATTCTGGGGCTGTGATCAGGGAACGGAGACAACCATGGATTTCAGCTTTACCGATGAGCAGCAGCAGTTCGCCGACGCGCTACGTCGTTATCTCGGCGAGCAATACGGCTTCGAAGCGCGCCAGGCCATCGTGCGCAGTGACGCGGGCGTGTCGGACACGCAATGGCGCGCGTTCACCGAACTGGGGTTGACCGCGCTGCCCGTGCCGGACGCGCAGGGCGGCTTCGGCGGCGGCCCGGTCGATATGCTGGTCGTGATGCAGGAGCTCGGCCGCGCGCTCGTGATCGAGCCGTACTGGGCAACGACGGTGGGTGTCGAGGCCTTGCGCATCGCTGGCGGCGGCGCCGGTGAGGATGCGGCCCTGCTGGAGGCGATCGCGCAGGGGCAGAAGCGCGTGGCGTTTGCGTTCCACGAACCGCATGCGCGCTACGACCTGTTCGAAATCGGCACCCATGCGCGCGAGCAGGGCGGCACGTCCCGGCTGACCGGCACGAAGTCGGTCGTTCAGCATGGCGCACAGGCGGATGTGTGGATCGTGCCCGCACGCGTCGACGGCGGCGGCATCGGCCTCTTCGTCGTCGAACGGAATGCCGCGAACGCGAAGGTAGTCGACTACCGGACGATCGACGGCCAGCGTGCTGCGACGATCGAGTTCGATGAAACGCCGGCGCGACTGCTGACGGGCGGTGCGCGCGACGCTGCGGCCCTCGAGCAGGTTGCCGATTACGCGACGTTCCTGCTGTGCGCGGAAGCAGTCGGCGTGCTCGACGAACTGAATCGCGTCACGGTCGAATACACGAAGACGCGCGAGCAGTTCGGCGTGCCGATCGCGCGTTTCCAGGCGCTACAGCACCGGATGGTCGACATGCTGATCCACGCCGAGCAGGCGCGTTCGCTGACCTACCTTGCGGCCGTACGCTACGCGAGCGGCGATGCCGATGCGCGGAGGAAGGCCGTGTCGGCCGCGAAAGCACGTGTCGGCGCCGCCGCTCGCTTCGTCGGCCAGCAGGCCGTTCAACTGCACGGCGGAATGGGCGTGACCAACGAGGTCGCCGCCGCGCACCTGTTCAAGCGGTTGACGATCATCGAGACGACGCTCGGCGACACCGATCATCATCTTGCCCGCATCGCGGCGCTGCCCGATTTCGCGCAGACCGACGCGGCATGACGGCGACGCGAGAGCGCGCCAGACAAGGGGACACCTAGTGGGCATCAGTTACGAAGACCTGGTGGTCGGCAGCACCACCGAAGTGGGCCGTTACACGTTCGAACCCGACGACATCAAGGCGTTCGCACAACGCTATGATCCACAGCCGTTCCATCTCGACGAAGAGGCCGGGAAAGCATCGCATTTCGGCGGGCTCGTCGCGAGCGGCTGGCATACGTGTTCGGTGTTCATGAGCCTGCTCGTCAAGAAGCTCGGGTCGGACTCGACGAGCATGGGCTCGCCCGGCATCGACTCGATCCGCTGGCTCAAGCCGGTGCGCGCCGGCGACACGATCACGATGTATCAGAAGGTCCACGACAAGCGCGTGTCGGAGAGCAAGCCCGACCGCGGCATCGTGTCGACGGAGTGGGTCGGCGTGAACGGCGCCGGCGAGACGGTGATCACCGTGCATACCAAGGTGATCTTCGGGCTGCGCCATCCGGGAGGCAAGCAAGCATGACCGACGCGACCATGCCGCTGATTGCATCGGCACAAGCGCTGCAGGCACGTGTGGGCGCAGAGCCGCTCGCGAGCGGCTGGATCGCGATCGACCAGCGCCGTGTGGATGGCTTTGCTGATGCGACCGGCGATCATCAATGGATTCACGTCGATCCCGAACGCGCGCGGCGCGAATCTCCGTTCGGTGGCCCGATCGCGCACGGGTTCCTGACGCTGTCGCTGATTCCGGCGTTGATGGCCGATGCGATGCGTTTCGAGCAGAAGATGGGCGTGAACTACGGACTGAACCGCGTGCGGTTCCTGAAGCCGGTGCCGGTCGGCGCGCGCGTGCGTGCGCTGTTTGCGGTAAAGGAAACCGCCGAGGCCGCGCGGGACGGTGTGCAGGTGATGTGGTCGGTGACGATGCAGGTCGAGCGCCCCGACGCGCCACTGCCTGTTTGCGCAGCGGAATTCATCACGCAGCATTACTTCTGATGCGCGGGGCGGCATGCACGGATGCCGCTCCGTTTTTCACATGCGCGTCAGTGCTTCGCGTATTGCGTCGCGCCGAACAGCACCTCGCGCGCCTTGTCGTCCTGCAGCGCCTTGCGCAGCGACGCGAGTACTTCGACGCCGCGCTGCACGGCCGGTCGTGCGGCGATCGCGTCGTACCAGCGCTTCACGTTCGGCAATTCGTCGAGCATGATGCCCTGGTTCTGCCACGAGCGCGTCCACGGGAACGTCGCAATGTCCGCGATCGTGTACGCGTCGCCCGCGAGATATTCGGATTCGCCGAGACGCTTGTCCATCACGTTGTACAGGCGCTTCGCTTCGTTGGTGTAGCGGTTGACCGCATATTCGATCTTCTCGGGCGCATACAGGCGGAAGTGGTGCGCCTGCCCGAGCATCGGGCCGACCCCGCCCATCTGGAACATCAGCCATTCGAGCGTCGCATAGCGTGCGGCCGGATCGGTCGGCAGGAACTTGCCGGTCTTCTCCGCGAGGTAGATCAGGATGGCGCCCGATTCGAACAGCGAGATCGGCTTGCCGCCGGGGCCGTCCGGATCGACGATCGCGGGGATCTTGTTGTTCGGGCTGATCTTCAGGAACTCCGGCTTGAACTGGTCGCCGGCGCCGATATCGACCGGGTGGGCACGATAAGCGAGGCCCGTTTCCTCGAGCATGATGTGCACCTTGTGGCCGTTCGGGGTCGCCCAGCTATAGACGTCGATCATCGTGAACTCCTTTGTTGCATGCGCGAAAGCGGCGCAGGCAGCGCCGCGACAGGCGGTCATTAGAGCATGGATCGATGCGGGCTGCTGGCGACGGAAATGGGCGCGCCGATGCGCGTGCGCGCGTGTCGAGCTACATCGCGTCGGGGGCGCATGTCGTCCCGAGTCGTCGAGATGGAGGCGCGGCCGTGCCGCATCGGGTCGATGCGGTGACGATGTGTCAATTCGAAAGCGGGCGCGACGGTTCAGCGCTTGTAGCGGGGCGGGCGTTTCTCGAGAAATGCGGTGATGCCTTCGAGGCCGTCCGCATGATGCTGCGATGCGACGAAATGATCGCGCTCCGTCGCGAGATGCGCGTCGAGTGGTTGCGACGTCGCGTCGTCGAGCAGTGACTTGATGCGCGTGAGGGCATTCGGCGAGATGCCGGCGAGCGCATCGGCCCATGCCAGCGCATCGGCCAGTGCCGCGCCGGGCACGGCGAGCCGGTTGACGACGCCAAGCGTGTGCAGACGCTCGGCTGCGACGGGCTTGCCCTCGAACAGGATCTCGGCCGCGATCGCACGCGGCAGCGCGCGCGCGATAAACCACGAACCGCCCCCGTCGGGCGTTAGGCCGACGCGCGCGTACGACATCACGAACTTCGCGTCGTGCGCGGCAACGATCAGGTCGCACGCGAGCGCGAGCGAGAAGCCCGCGCCGGCCGCGGCGCCTTCGACCGCTGCGATCACCGGCTTCGTCGAAGCGTGGATCGCCGTCACCCATGCGGCGAGCTGATCGATGCTGTCGGCCTGATAGGACGGATCCTTCGAGCGGTTGTCGAGCAGCCGGTTCAGATTGCCGCCCGCGCAGAAGAAGCGATCGGCGCCGGTGAGCACGACCGCGCGAATCCCGGGATCGCGTTCGGCGGTGGCGAGCGCTTCGATGCCGGCTGCGTACATGTCGGGATGCAGCGCATTGCGTGCGCCGGGATTGGATAGCGTGAGGACGAGCGTCGATTCGCTCTCGGGCGGACGCGAGGCCAGCAGTTCAGCACTCATGCGAGCGTGTCTCCATCGGATGGCTGGGCTGCGGCAGCGGGCGCATAGCGCACGCTGATGCGGCGATGTAGTAGCAGAAATAGTGTTGCCATGACGAACGCAAAACTTGCTTTAGACTAGCACGAACGTGCTTTTCAGCGCGATGAATCCCGAAGCGGCCGGCATCGATGTGGCCGCGCTTCAGCAAGGAAGGAGGCCCTGATGCTACAGCTGTGCGGTATTCCGTTGTCCAACTATTACAACAAGGTGAAGTTCGTCCTGCTCGAGCACGACATTCCGTTCGAGGAGTCGGTATGCGGATTGCCGATCAGCGATCCGGCACAACTCGCCGATTCGCCGCTCGGCAAGATTCCATTTCTGAAGACCGAAGAAGGCGCGCTGTTCGAGTCGCAGGTGATCATCGAGTACCTGGCCGCGCGCTATCCCGAGAAACGCATCTTTCCGGCAAGCCCGTTTGCAGGCGCGAAGGTGCGCGAACTGATCGAGACGCTCGAGCTGTATCTCGAATGGGTGGCGCGCGAGGTCTACACCGAAGCGTTTTTCGGCGGCAAGGTCAGCGACGGGACGAAGGCGCACGTCGAGAAGCGCCTGCTGCGCGCGATCGATTCGTTCAGGCAGATGACGCGGTTTTCGCCGTATGCGCTCGGCGAGTCGTTCGGACTCGCCGACATCGCCGCCTGGGTCCATCTGCCGGTCATCGGCATGTCGACGAAAGCCATATTCGGACGCGATTTCCTGCTCGATGCAGGCATCGACTGGAAAGCGCATGCGAAGAAGGTGGGCGAGCGGCCTGCCGCGCAGCGCGTGGCGGCCGACCGCAAGGCCTATATCGAGGCGACGAGCGTCGCGCGTTCGTAAGCGCGGTTCCCGCAGGGCGGCGTGCGACCGCCCGTGCGGGTCTTACAGGCGGGCGAGCCGTTCGAGCGCGGACGCGAGCGTGCTTTCCTGCTTCGCGAAGCAGAATCGGACGACGCCCGATTCGTGCGGCTCGTGATAGAACGCCGACACCGGAATGGCGGCCACGCCGATCTCCGACGTGAGCCACTTCGAGAATTCCGCTTCCGGCAGGTCGCTGATCGCCGAATAATCGACGCACTGAAAGTACGTGCCCGTGCAGGGCAGCAGCTTGAAGCGCGTGCGTTCGAGGCCGGCTCGGAAAAAGTCGCGCTTCTTCTGGTAGAAGTCGGCAAGCGTCAGGTACGGCGCCGGGTCGCGCAGGTAGTCGGCGAGCCCGATCTGCATCGGCGTATTCACCGTGAATACGTTGAACTGGTGGACCTTGCGGAATTCCGCGGTCAGTGCGGCAGGCGCCGCGACATAGCCGACTTTCCAGCCCGTTACGTGATAGGTCTTCCCGAAGCTCGACACGATGAAGCTGCGCGCGGCGAGTTCCGGATAGCGTGCGACGCTCTCGTGGCGCGCGCCGTCATAGACCATGTGCTCGTAGACCTCGTCGGACAGGATCAGCACGTTGGTGCCACGCACGATCTCTTCGAGCTTGCGCATGTCCGCCTCGCGCCACACGGTACCCGTCGGGTTATGCGGCGTGTTGATCAGGATCATGCGTGTTTTCGGCGTGATCGCGGCCGCCAGACGGTCGAACGGGATTGCGTAGTCGGGCGCCTCCAGCGTGACGAACACGGGCGTGCCGCCCGCGAGTTCGATCGACGGCAGGTAGCTGTCGTAGGTCGGTTCGACGACGATCACTTCATCACCGGGATGCACCGTGCACAGGATCGCCGTCAGCAGTGCCTGCGTCGCGCCGGCCGTGACGGTGATCTCGGTCGCCGGATCGTAACGCCGGCCATAGACCTGCGCGATCTTGTCTACGATCGCGTCGCGCAGCGGCGCGACACCGGCCATCGGCGGATACTGGTTGTGCCCGTTGCGCATCGCGCCGGCAACCGCATCGACGATGCGCGGATCGCAGTCGAAATCCGGAAAGCCCTGGCCGAGGTTCACCGCGCCTTTTTCTGCGGCAAGCGCGCTCATGACCGTGAAGATCGTCGTGCCGACGTTCGGCAGGCGCGAAGGGAAAACGGGAGTCGTTGGCATGTCTGAAGGAGCGTTCATCGATACGGTCGAAATCGGGTGGTGGTGCGTGCGTCAGGCCGGCGTGGCGTCGAGCGCGCAAGCCTCGGCAAAGGGCGCAGGCTGAGCGATCCTGAAGCCGAAGTCGCGTGCAGTGCGCTTCGCGAGCTTCAGCAGCGCGCGGTCTTTGGACACGAGCCAATCGGCCTGGGCGGCGCGGGCGAGTTCAAGAAACTTCTGGTCGTCGCGGTCCTTGCACTTCGGCAGCGGCGGCGCGTCGGCATCGATGGCCGGCGGCTCCACGAGGCTCGCCAGGCGGGCGACGGTCGCGAGCGCAGCCGCCTTGTCGACAGCGCGCGCCTGGAACTGCGGATAATCGAGCACATACTCGAGTTCGGTCAGGCAGCGGCCGTCGATCACGGCGGCAAGCGTGCCGCGTTCGAGCGCGGCACGGATCGGGCGCGTCGCAGGGTCGTCGAATACGAGGATGTCGATCCAGACGTTCGAGTCGAGCACGACGCGATGCGCGGCATGCGGGGCGAGAGAGCGGGTCATTCGTTACAATCGGTGGTTTTCGTCTGACCGCAAGGCACGGCGTGCCAGCGAGCCTCTATGATAATCGTTCTCTCTCCAGCCAAATCCCTCGACTACGATACGCCCGCGCACGTCCAGTCTTACACGAAGCCTGCATTCGTCGACGACGCGTCGGAACTGATCGACGGCCTGCGCAAGCTGTCGCCGCAGGACATCGCGACGCTGATGGATATCTCCGATCCGCTCGCACGCCTGAATTTCCAGCGTTACGCCGACTGGTCGCCGATCTTCACGCCGGCCAACGCGAAACAGGCCGTGCTCGCGTTCAATGGCGACGTATATGAAGGATTCGACGCCAAATCGCTGTCACCCGCCGATCTCGACTATGCGCAGCAGCACGTGCGCGTGCTGTCGGGCCTGTACGGGCTGTTGCGTCCGCTCGACCTGCTGCAGCCGTACCGGCTCGAGATGGGTACGCGCTTCGCGAACGCGCGCGGCAAGGATCTGTACGCGTTCTGGGGCAACCGCATCACGCAGGCGCTGAACGAACAGCTCGAAACGCGCAGCGGCGCGGCGCGCGTGCTGGTCAACTGCGCATCGACCGAATACTTCAAGTCGGTCAAGCCGAAACTCCTGGCCGCGCCCGTCATCACGCCGGTTTTCGAGGACTGGAAGGGCGGCCGCTACAAGATCATCAGTTTCCATGCAAAGCGTGCACGCGGGCTGATGGCGCGTTTTATCGTCGAGAACCGTATTGCCGACCCGAAGGCGCTGAAGGATTTCGCGACGGAAGGTTATGCGTTCGATGCGGCTGCGTCGAATGATTCGACTTACGTATATCGCCGGCGAGTCGGCGAGTGACCCTGCCGGCCGTTCACGAGACGGCCGGCGCATGCATGAGGCCGGGCAAACGCTACACCGCCTGTTCCGGTCGACCAAGGAGAGACAGATGGCCCTTTCGATCACCAGCAATTTCGACGCAGGCGCAATCGACGTCGTGTCGTGCGACAGTCCCGATGCGATTCGGCTGCGCGTGCGCGGCGACACCCACTCGGAATTCGCGCAATGGTTTTACTACCGCTTGACCGGCGCGCGCGGCGAACGCTGCGTGATGACGTTCGAGAATGCTGCCGAATGCGCGTATCCGTCGGGCTGGCGCAATTACAGCGCGGTGGCGAGCTATGACCGGGTCGACTGGTTCCGCGTGCCGACGACGTTCGACGGCAAGACAATGACCATCGACCATACGCCGGAATTCGACAGCATCTATTACGCGTATTTCGAACCGTACTCGGAAGAGCGTCACGCGGCATTTCTCGGCGCGGTCCAGCAATTGCCGCAGGCGAGCGTCGTCGAACTCGGCCGCACCGTCGAGGGCCGTCCGATGTCGCTGCTGACGCTCGGTACGCCGGAAACCGACGGCACGCCGAAGAAGAAGGTGTGGATCATCGCGCGCCAGCATCCCGGTGAGTCGATGGCCGAATGGTTCGTCGAAGGCCTCGTCAAGCGGCTGGCCGGATGGGGCGACTGGGCCGGCGATCCGGTCGCGCGCAAGCTGTACGATCGTGCGACGTTCCATATCGTCCCGAACATGAACCCGGACGGCAGCGTGCATGGCAACCTGCGCACTAATGCGGCAGGCGCGAACCTGAACCGTGAGTGGATGGCGCCCGATGCCGAGCGCAGCCCCGAGGTGCTGGCCGTGCGCGATGCAATCCACGCGATCGGCTGCGACATGTTCTTCGACATTCACGGCGACGAGGATCTGCCGTACGTGTTCGTTGCAGGGTCGGAGATGCTGCCGAGCTTTACCGAGCAGCAGGGCAAGGAGCAGGCCGCGTTCATCGAAGCGTTCAAGGTCGCGAGCCCCGATTTCCAGACTGAGCACGGCTATGCCGCGAGCAAGTACAAGGAGGACGCGCTCAAGCTCGCGTCGAAGTACATCGGCCATCAGTTCGGCTGCCTGTCGCTGACGCTCGAGATGCCGTTCAAGGACAACGCCAACCTGCCCGATGAACGAGTCGGCTGGAACGGCGAGCGCAGCGCGGCGCTTGGCGCGGCGATGCTGGCGGCGATCCTGGTGCACGTCGACACGTTCGCGTAAGCGTAGCGTCGCTGCATGAAAAAAGCCGGGGCATCTCAGGATGCCCCGGCTTTTTGCTTTCTGTCGATGTCGCTTCGTCGTATCAGGACTTCTTCGCGGTTTTCTTCTTCACGACCTTCTTCTGGCCGCTCGACTTTTTCGTTGCAACGGCCTTCTTGCTGCCGGTGCGGCTCGATGCCTTTGCCTTGCCCTTGCCTCGGTGCGTCTTGCCCTTGAATTTCTTCGTCGAGGACGAGGAGCGCTCGACGCGCGGCTTAAGCGGCGGAACCGGGTCGTTCCAGCTGAACGCGAGCATTTGCTGACCGACATAGCCGCATCGGAATTTCAGCGGCGTCGGGTCGCTGCCGTCGCTGTGGATGCCGAGGCCGTCGACCGTGACGATATTGTCGACCTTCACGCGCTGCTTGCCCTGGTCGAACGAGTCGTTCCATGGCGTGATCGTCGCGTTGCCGCTGTCGAATGCGTTCGGCGCGAAGTCGACGCGGTCGAAGGCAGACGACGTGCTGGCAATGAAGCTGCCGTGCGCTGCACAATCGGCGGCGAGCGGATCGGCATGCATTTCGTTGACGAATTTGTTGATCAGTTCGGAGCGCTGGTCGAGCAGATCGGCGAATGCCGGTGTCGGAAGCGCAAGCGACAGGCCCGCAATACAGGCTGCCAGCTTGCCGAGCGCCCGGAAAATCCGGAGCGACGCAGGAGAGCTGTCCATCTGGTTATTGGTGAGGAGCGAATGAGGCATCGGGCACGTATAGATGCCCGATGAAGAACCGGAGTTCAATCTTAGCGTAAAAAAGTTGTGCGGCAGTAGATGTAGCATTCTGCCGTGCTGCGCGAGGGGCTGCCGGCACGCGATGACGGTGCGGCCGCCAGAGGGCAATTCAGGCGCGCGGGCCGCCGAGACGATAGCGCCGGACGTCGAACGTCGTGACCCATGCGGGGCGATAGACGGCGATGAGTGCCGTCGCCATGCCGGTGAACCACGCTTCGCCGAGTGCGAGCAGCGCGGTGTTCAGCAGATAGCCGGCGGGAATCACGACGGGCACGCCGTCCGCGAGCGCGAGCTGGACCCCGGCCGCCGCAGCGGCGACCGCGACGATCGCGATGGCCGGCGACAGGAATCCCTGGCCGGTAATGAACGACGCGAGATTGTGCGGCAACCATGCGAGTGCGGCGCGCTGCAGCAATGCCGACACGGCGACCGGCAGCGCGCCGTAGATCAGATAGGTCAGGCCAATGCCCTGCCAGGGCGCGTCGAAGATGATCGCGGCGACCGCCGTGATGGCGCCCATCGCGATCAGTGCGAGTGTCCAGTCGAACAGTGTGACGAGCAGCGTCGCGCCGAGCAGATGCATGACGATGCCGTCTTCGAGCCACGCATTCGAGGCCCAGAGGACAGCGATGGCGGTGACGAGCGCGAGCCACACGTGCTGGAGCGTGGCGTCCTGCAGGCGCACGAAGGGGCGCTTCCAGATCGCGAGCGCGAGCAGGACCACGGCGGCGATCCAGCCACCGATGCCAACCCAGAGCGGAAGCGGTGTGAAGAGAAAACCCATGCGTCCATATTACTCGTTGAGCATCAAAGGTGGGAATCCGGACACGCCGACCGTCGCAATATCGAGACTGTTTGCCTAGCGTTCGCGCCGGAACCGCGCTGGCGGCTCGGCGGCGATCGGTAGCTCCTGCGCGCTGTCGATCGAGGGCGGCAACGGATACAGGCGGTCATTCCGTTGTGTACGCAGCGGAACCGGGCCGTGTTCGCCGATGGGCGGCTTGCGCGCGCGACTGCGGTTCGCCAGAAGCACCTCGAGGTGGGGCGACAGCCAGCCGTTGTAGATCGCGACCGCGGCGGCGCGATTGGCGGCGCCGAGCTGCTGGAAGATGCTGGCGAGGTGGATCTTGACGGTGCCTTCGCTGATGCCGAGTGTGCGCGCGATCATCTTGTTGGTGCTGCCCATGTGGACGAAGCGCATGATCTGCGCTTGCCGCGGTGACAAGAGGCCGCTCGGCGGCCGGCGGGGAAGCGATCCGGCGAGTGTCTGGAAATGGGCGTCGTAGCGCGCCGCCGCAGCAGACGGCAGCAGACGGAGCGCGATCGGCGGAATGTAGTGTCCGCCCAGCAGCACGATCTCGAGCGCACGCACGATCAGGTGCGGCCGCGTGGAATGCGGGATCACGCCGGCGACTCCATAGTTGAAGAAGCGCTGGATGGCTTCGGGCGATGTTTCGTCGACCAGGACGGCGACGGGTGTCGGCGAGCACGCGCTGCAAAGCGCCTGGAGGTCGCTGAGCCGGCCGACGTCGAGCCAGTCGATCGCGACGAGGTCGAAACGCTGGTTGCGCAGCAGCCTGCGCGCGTGGAAACTGTCGGGCGCATCGTTGATGCCGGCGTGACGGTCGATCTGTCGCAACAGGGCCTTCAGTCCGTCACGCCGCTCGGCGTCTGAATTGAGCATCAGGAACCGCATATTCAACCTCCGTGATGTGAGCCATTGATCTGCCGTCTGGCATGCCTTGGGTCTAATGATGACAAAGACCTTACACGATGTCTGCTTGGCTGAAAGGCTTAGGAAAAGTATGAAATTTCGGGCGGCGGGATGGCAGACAAGTAAAAAGCCGCTCCGGCGGGAACCGTGAGCGGCTTCGAGCGGGCAGGCCGTCAGGGCCTGCTGTGCAGCGGGTTAGTGAAAGTGCGGCTGGGCGGGTGAAGCGTCTTCCGGCATTTCCGCGTGGACGATTTCACCGAGCGGATCTGCGTAGAGCGGCACGCCGCAGTCATCGCAATATTCCGGCTCGAAGCGGCCCGCGTGCCGCCGGACGTCGGTTACGCCGCATTCCTTCAGCAGGCTCACGATTTCCTCGACCGGTCCTTCGATCGGTGCTTCACCTTCTAGCGTTGCGCTGTCGATCGACATGTCACCGTTTTCACGGCCGTAGAGCGGCCATACGACGCCGTAGATTACGTCGTTGCTGGCACGCCGCGTGAAGCCGACACGGTACTCGTCGATACGGCGTTCACCGAAGCCTGCGACCACCGCGCGCAGCTCTTGCGGTGCTGCACCAAGTGTGTCGAAAAGATAACGAATGGCCGTTTTCACCGTGTGCGGACGCACACGTTCGTCCGCATCGCGGCAAGCGGAGTAGTACGCGTCCGGAAGTAGGCATTCGAACTCGCAGCCGGGCAGGGCGATCGACAGGTTCGGGCCGCCCTGGGCCGTCCATTGTTCGAGGCACTGGCCACGTTCGATCCGGCTGCCGCCTTCTTCTTCCTGCCAGCGGAACAGCGGTGCGCCGGCGGGGGCAGCGACGACGGCGAGCAGGAAGCGCGGGTCGGCCAGGATCGGCGAGGTTTCGGGCAGGTCGCCGAAGCTGAGCTTGGGCGGATGCTGGCTGATCGCCGCATGCGCGAGCTGCTGGGCGAGCCGGTAGGTCTCGACGTGGTGTCGCGGCAACTGGTCGATGCTGTAGAGGAACGGTGCAAGCCCGACGAGGGTGCCGTTCGCAAGGACGTGCGCCTGCAGGTGGGTTCGCAGCGCGTCGGCAACGTCACCCTTGAGCGGGCCCGACGGAATCATGTAGCGCGTCCACGCGAGAACCGGGACGGCGACCAGCAGCGCATCGAACGGTTGGCCGTCGTGCTCGACCACCATCGACTCGCTGTGTGTCTCGGCCATGTCGGCGAGCGCGCCATAAGCGTCGGGATGATTCTGCTGCAGATGGTCGAGCGCTGCGTCGAGCGTGGTCTGGTTGCCGTTGCGGACAATCTTGGCGAGCAGCGCGTCGAGCTTCGCTTCCCAGAAGCGATCCTCGATGCGGCTGCCCGAGGCGAAGAGCGCAAGCGACAAACCGACCAGTTTGTCGGCATCGGGGGGGAGGCGTTTGGCGATTCGCTGGCGCATATTAAAGACGTATATAGAAAGAGGCGAAGAACCTCACATTCTAGTCCGTTCTTTGCACCGTAAGCGGTCTCGTGCCGCGGCATGGCCGGCCGGCCGAATTGCAGCTTTTGTAAAAAAGTTGCTTCAAACCCCTTGCATGAATGCTGCGAGCTGCCTACAATCACGCCTCTTTCGCGCTAACGGAAACGCAGCGCGGGAGAGGGAAGCAGGGTTGGTGGTGTGCGGCAGTCTGGCGCGTACAACTGGCCTGGAAGTTGAGCCCCGCAGTCGCAACAATGTGTTAAAAAGTTGTTGACGAGTTGCGAAACACGGTTCATAATCTCGCTTCTCTGCTGCTGAAAACGCAGCGCTGCCGGGAAACACGAAGTTCCTCGCAGAATGCTCTTTAAAAATTAACAGCCGATAAGTGTGGGCGCTTGATGGAAGCGAGCTGATCCTCGGATCAGATAGC
>NZ_CADFDU010000015.1 GCF_902833045.1 Burkholderia sp. BCC0322 | reverse complement strand
AGACCAGGACGTTGATAGGTCAGGTGTGTAAGCGCAGTAATGCGTTCAGCTAACTGATACTAATTGCCCGTAAGGCTTGATCCTATAACAAGTCTGTCTCGCGCTGATAACAGCGCGTCGGACAAGTTGGATTCTCGTGTGTGATACACACAACTCAAAATTACTGCTTCTTCCCAGATTGGTTCTGTTGGCCATGCCAGCAGAACAACCCTCTTTGCCTGATGACCATAGCGAGTCGGTCCCACCCCTTCCCATCCCGAACAGGACCGTGAAACGACTCTACGCCGATGATAGTGCGGATTCCCGTGTGAAAGTAGGTAATCGTCAGGCTCCCTAAGCCAAGAACCCCCGCCCGAAAGGCGGGGGTTTTTGCATTGGCGCGGCGGAAATGCATGCGGGATCGGGATGGACGGCCAGGCTGGAGCTGGGGCGGACGAATGCGCTGATTCAGGCGCCTGCCGTTCTCGAGTAATCCGCAGCGCTGCGCCCGGATCCCGATTCGCTAAATTGCTCGTATCATTCGCGTTCATGCGATTTATTGATCGTATCTCCGATCAAAAGCTGCCATTTCTCTCCCCAGGGTGTCGATTGCCGCGCGTCGCGCAAGATCCGCTTTCCATCGCCGACAATGAATGTCGGGTCGGCCATGCAAGTCCCTGCAGACGACGCACTGAACCACCGAAACTCCCCCATTCAGCCAAATACCTCAGAACCCGTACGAAATGAACGCTTTATTCGGCGCGTCCACGTAAAATTTGCGAATCCCCATCTCGGCACTTAAAACGATGAACGCCGCCATTCAGGTAGCCCGGGCCGTTTGCCCGCACGATTGTCCGGACACGTGCGCAATGCGCGTGACTGTCGAAAACGGCAAGGCGATCAAGGTCACGGGCGATCCCGACCATCCGCCGACACAAGGCGTGTTGTGCACGAAAGTCAGCCGATACGCCGATCGCGTTCATCACCCCGACCGCCTCACCGTCCCGCTCAAGCGCATCGGCGCGAAAGGGGAAGGGCATTTCGTACCGATCAGCTGGGACGAGGCATTCGATGAGATCGGTCTTCGTCTCGGTGAAATCGCTGCGCGCGCACCGGAAGCGATCGTGCCGTACAGCTATGCGGGGACGATGGGGCTTGTGCAGGGGGAGGGCATCGCCCAGCGGTTCTTCCACAAGCTCGGTGCCTCGCGGCTCGAGCGCACGATTTGTGCAGCGGCCGGTGCAGCGGGGTTGCGTTATACCTATGGCGGTAGTCTCGGCATGCACCTCGAGCATTTCGAGGAAAGCGAACTGATTCTGATTTGGGGAGCAAACCCGATCGCGTCGAGCCTGCACTTCTGGACGCGCGCGCAGGAAGCGAAGCGCCGAGGCGCACGCCTTGTCGCCATCGACCCGTACCGTTCGCTGACTGCGGAGAAGTGTCACCAGCACATCGCGTTGAAACAAGGCACCGACGGCGCATTCGCACTCGGCATGATGCATGTGCTGATTACCGAAGACCTGCTCGATCACGACTACATCGCCAGCCATACGCTCGGCTTCGACGTGCTCAAGGAACGGGCGATGTCCTATCCGCCGGAACGCGTTGCGCAGATCTGCGGTATCGACGTGTCGGAACTGATCGACCTTGCGCGTCGCTACGGTGCTACCCGCAAGGCATCGATCCGCCTCAACTACGGCATGCAGCGCGTCCGCGGCGGCGGCAACGCCGTCCGCGCGATCGCAAGCCTGCCGGCGTTGACGGGCGCGTGGCGGGATCGGGCCGGCGGGCTGCTGCTGTCGTCGTCGGAATTCGCGCCGGTCGACCAGGCGGCGCTGCTGCGTCCGGATTTGATGCCGGGTTGGCCCGGCAAGCTGCCGCGCATCATCAACATGAACGCAATCGGCGACGCGCTTTTGCACCCGGGCGATGCAACCTTCGGGCCGAAGGTCGAAGCGGTGATCGTGTACAACTCGAACCCGGTGGCTGTCGCGCCGGACTCCTCGAAGGTCGCGGCGGGGTTCGCGCGTGACGATCTGTTCACGGTCGTTCTTGAGCATTTCAAGACGGATACCGTCGATTTCGCCGACATTGTGTTGCCGGCAACCACGCAGCTCGAGCATCTGGACATCCACAAGTCGTACGGCCACACCTACGTGATGGCGAACCTGCCGTCGATTCCTCCGGTGGGAGAGGCGCGGCCGAATACGGAGATCTTCCGCGGCATCGCGCGCAGCATGGGGCTCGACGAGCCCGCGCTTTATCACAGCGACGAAGAGGTCGCGCGCGTGGCGCTCCGCTGGGACGATCCGGCGCTCGACAGTGACTGGGACACGCTGAAGCACGCCGGCTGGCTGAAGCTCAAGCTGCCGGAGGCGCCGTTCGCGAACGGCGGTTTCCGTACGCCGTCCGGCAAGTGTGAGTTCTACAGCCCGCGACTCGAGCAGATGGGCGTGGATCCCGTGCCCGACTACCTGCCGCCGTTCGAATCGGCCGAGGCCGCACCCGAGCTCGCCTCACGTTATCCGCTCGCAATGATTTCTCCGCCGGCGCGCCACTTCCTGAACAGTACGTTCGTGAACGTCGACAGCCTGCGGCATACCGAAGGTGAGCCGCATCTCGACATCCACCCGTCTGACGCCGATGCGCGCGGGATCGCCGAAGGTGACGTCGTTCGCATCTTCAACGACCGCGGATCCATGCAGGCGCGCGCGAGAATTACCGATCGCGCACGCGCAGGGCTCGTCGTCGGGCTATCGATCTGGTGGAAGAAGCTGTCACCGGACGGCAGAAACGCGAACGAAGTGACGAGCCAGGCGCTCACCGACCTTGGCAATTCGGCGACGTTCTACGATTGCCTGGTGGAAGTTGAACGCATTTGACCGGATATCGCCGTATGATCAGACGAATTTCCACGGAAGTTCGAAGTGGACATCTAACCCTGTTGTCTCGGGACGAGCGAGCCGTTACGATGCGTTTTAGCACGACCATTCGAAAATCTGTGAGGAGACGGGCAGTATGGATAAAATTTGGCTGAAATCGTACCCGCCCGGCGTTCCAGCCGAAATTGACGCGTCTCCTTATCCCTCTGTCCCGGACCTGCTCGACGAAAGCTTCAGGCAGTACCGCGACCGTACGGCGTTCGTCTGCATGGGCAAGGGCATCACATACGGCGAACTCGACACGCTGTCGCGCCAGTTCGGTGCGTGGCTGCAATCGCGCGGGCTCGCGCGCGGGGCGCGCGTCGCGATCATGATGCCGAACGTGCTGCAATACCCCGTGGCGATCGCCGCGGTACTGCGCGCGGGCTACACCGTCGTCAACGTCAACCCGCTCTATACGCCGCGCGAGCTCGAGCATCAGCTGAAAGACAGCGGTGCGGAGGCGATCGTCATCCTCGAGAATTTCGCGTCGACGCTGCAGGCCGTCATCGCGAATACGGGCGTCAAGCATGTCGTCGTCGCATCGATGGGCGATCTGCTGGGCATCAAGGGATGGCTCGTCAACTACGTCGTGCGCAACGTCAAGAAGATGGTGCCTGCCTGGCAACTGCCGTCGTTCACGCGCTTCAAGGCCGCGCTGTCGGAAGGCGCGCGCCAGGCATTCAAGGCGCAGAAGATCGGTCCCGATGACGTCGCGTTCCTGCAGTACACGGGCGGTACGACCGGCGTGGCGAAAGGGGCGACGCTGCTGCACCGGAACATCGTGTCGAACGTGTTGCAGGCGGGTGCCTGGCATCATCCGGCTCATGAGAAGTTTCCGGAGGTGAAGCAGTTCGTGACCGTTGTCGCGCTGCCGCTGTATCACGTGTTCGCGCTGACCGTCTGCGGATTCCTGACGCTGCGTACGGGCGGCATGGGCATCCTGATTCCGAATCCGCGCGACATCACCGGCATGATCAAGGAACTGAAGGGCTACCAGATCTCGACGATCCCGGCGGTCAACACGCTGTACAACGCACTGCTGAACCATCCCGAATTCAGTCAGCTCGACCTGTCGAAGCTCGTGATCGCCAACGGCGGCGGCATGGCGATCCAGGAAGGTGTCGCGAAACGCTGGTACGAAAAGACCCATACGGCGATCATCGAAGGCTACGGGCTGTCCGAAACGTCGCCGGTGGCGACTTGCAACCCGGTGACGGCGACCGAGTACAGCGGGACGATCGGCTTGCCGCTGCCGTCGACCGAAGTGGCGATTCGCGACGATGCGGGCAACGATGTCGCGCTCGGCGAACCCGGCGAAATCTGCATCCGCGGGCCGCAGGTGATGGCCGGCTACTGGAACCGGCCGGACGAGACCGAGAAGGTCATGTTCGCGGACGGCTTCTTCAAGACGGGCGACGTCGGCGTGATGGATGCGCGAGGTTACGTGAAGATCGTCGACCGGAAGAAGGACATGATCCTCGTATCGGGTTTCAACGTGTATCCGAACGAAGTCGAGGACGTGGTCGCGTCGCATCCGGGCGTGTTCGAGGTGGCGGCGGTCGGCGTGCCCGACGAGCATTCCGGCGAAGCCGTGAAGCTGTTCGTCGTGAAGAAGGATCCGGCGCTCACCGACAAGGACATCCTCGCCTACTGCAAGGAGCGGCTCACCGGCTACAAGCGGCCGAAGCTGGTCGAGTTTCGTACGGAACTGCCGAAGACGAACGTCGGCAAGATCCTGCGGCGCGAACTGCGCGACGGGCGCGCATGACGGCGGTCGATCGGAACGAAAAGCCCGGCTTGTGCCGGGCTTTTCGTTTGCGGTGCAGCCCGGACGAGGCTGTTTCCGAACGAGTTCGCGTCCGGAATGGCCTTGCGGTGGTGGCAGTGCGTTTCGACGCAGCAGAGACGGCACGGCGCCCCGCGAACAGCGTGTCGCAGCCGGTACGATTCGTCGCGCGCCAGATTTGCAACGGCATCGACCGGAAAAGAAAAAGGCGCCCGAAGGCGCCTTCAATATGCAGCGGCTTGTCAAGCAAGCTGATTAGAACTTGTGACGGATGCCGACGCGTGCGGCGACCTGGTTGGCGGAGCTCGAACCTGCGAGACCGTTGATCGCTGCCGTTGCCTTCAGGACGTCGCCGTTCGAGTCGAGCACGTTGCCCGATGCATGCTGGTACACGCCGATCGCGTAGACGTCGGTGCGCTTCGACAGGAAGTAGTCGACGCCCAGCGAGCCCTGATGGTACTTGGCTGCCGAGTTGCCGTCGATCTTGCTGCCTTGCGTGTAGTCGTACGCTGCGCCGAGAATCAACGCCGGGGTCAACTGATACTTGAAGTTGATTTCGCCGTTGTTGAACGTCGCCGTCTGGTTCACGAACGGGCCTGCCGAGAAGCCCTTGAACTTCGTGTTCGAGTACGTCGCGCCGATCGTCGCTGCGCCGAACGTGTAGGCGCCGCCTGCACCGATGACCTGGTACGTGTTCGCGTTGTTCGCGTACGCGCCGTAGATCGGCGACGAGACCGACGAAGACGTGGAACCGTTGTTGAACATGCCGCCGAACTGGTTCGGCGTACGTGCGTTCAAGTAACCGACACCCAAGACCAGCGGGCCGTTGTTGTAGCCTGCGCCGAGCGACCAGACCTGGTTCTTCGAGAACTGGCCTGCCTGACCGCCGAAGCTGTACAAGCCGCCGAACGTGAAGCCGCCGTAGCTCTGGCTCGTGAACTTGACCGCGTTGTTCACGCGATAGGCGTTGTTGAAGTTGTCGAGGTCACCCGGGTGAGCGGCGATGTAGCCGCCCCACTGGTCACCTGCCTCGAGCGGGCCGACGAAGTCGACGACGGAGTCGTACTGACGACCCAGCGTGACGGTGCCGTACTGGCTCGACAGGCCGACGTAAGCCTGGCGACCGAACATCAGGCCGCCCTGACCGAGCTTGCCGCTGTTCACGTCGAAACCGTTTTCGAGGGTGAAGATCGCCTTCAGGCCGCCACCGAGGTCTTCGGTGCCGCGCAGGCCGAAGCGGCTGCCTTGCATCACGCCGCTGGCCATGCTGTAGAGGTGCTTGCCGCCTGCGTTGTTGTTGAAGAGCAGGCCTTCATCGATGATGCCGTAAAGCGTCACGCTGCTTTGCGCATGGGCAGCGCCAGCGAACGCGCCCAGCGCGACGAGCGCGAGAAGCGACTTTTTCATTAACGGATCTCCAAAATTCACTGAATTTTTCTGGCGGGGCGGATAGTTATGTTCTGTCGACGGGCCCCAGCAACTTCGCAAGAAGTCGCACGTAATGTAGCAAAACCGGTTTTTGCCACAAAGCGAAATGCCGCAGCTCAAGGTCGCCATGTTTCCTTTATGCAACAATGGTTAAAATCACGGGTTAACCGCAATTTCCGCTGAATAATCAAGTCGGTTACGCAGCGGACTCGTGCCCTTGCCGCTCGCGGCAGCACCTGCAGCCAGGAGAACAGGATGGTGTTTGATGAACTGATCAGCGAATTCGATCGCGGCCTGCGATCGCTGACCGGCATTAGCCGGATGAGCCGGCCGGTGCCTGCGCCGGCAGAGGCGCCGACCGTCGAGCTGACGCCAGCGGAGCGTACGCATGCCGCCGGGCTGATGCGCGTGAACCACGTCGGCGAGGTCTGCGCGCAGGCGCTCTACCAGGCGCAGAAGCTCACTGCGCGCACGGCGTCGGCGAAGGCAATGTTCGAAGAGGCTGCGCGCGAGGAGGAGGACCACCTCGCGTGGACCGCACACCGCCTGAAGGAACTCGACTCGCGCCCGAGCCTGCTGAACCCGCTCTGGTATGCGGGTTCGCTCGTGATCGGCGTGGCGGCCGGCGCGCTCGGCGACAAAGTCAGCCTCGGCTTCATGGCCGAGACCGAGCGGCAGGTCGAGAGCCATCTCGAAGGCCACATGTCCGAGTTGCCGGCGGCCGATACCGCGTCGCGTGCGATCGTCGACCAGATGCGTATCGACGAAGTGAAACACGGCAAGGCCGCGGCCGACGCTGGCGGGATCGAACTGCCGTTGCCCGCGCGAATGCTGATGCGCGCCGCGTCGAAAGTCATGACGAGCACTGCGTACTATCTGTAAGATCCGCATCGGGGCGATGCGTGACGTCGCCCCGGTTCCCCGCCGCTGATACCGCCCGTTTATTCCGCGTTTTCCCGCCCCCGAAAGCCCCGTCCGCACACCCGTCTGGCCCGTCTTTCTCACGTATCACCTTCACAAGTTGCACTAGCTCATTCATTTATAACGGTTTTTGGAATGAGGGGCGCATGAGCATGTGCGCGTAAGTCCTTGTTCTAACTAACAAAATTCGTCAAAAAAGCGGGCCGCTCCCTTGACCGTGCCACACCCTTCCTCTAAAGTGGGAAGCAGTGTGAGAAAGTGTATTTTTGTGTGATTTGGCGGGCTATTCCGGCTAAATTCTCAGCATGGAGCGGGTGCTTCGGTGCCCTGAACGGGAGAGCGGAAAGTGTTCCAAGGGGCGTCGGCGCTGACGCTCGATGCGAAAGGGCGGATGTCGGTGCCGGCTCGCTATCGCGAAGCGCTGCAAGGACAGGCAGAAGGACGGGTGACTGTGACCAAGCACCCGGACGGCTGCCTGTTGCTGTTTCCGCGCCCCGAATGGGAAGTATTCCGCGCCAAGATCGCCGCGCTGCCGATGGACGCGCACTGGTGGCGGCGCATTTTTCTCGGCAATGCGATGGATGTCGATCTCGACAGCGCGGGCCGGATTCTCGTATCGCCCGAGCTGCGCACGGCAGCCGGACTGGAAAAGGAAGTCATGTTGTTGGGAATGGGTAGTCACTTCGAGCTGTGGGATTCGCAAACCTACAACGCGAAGGAGCAGGCAGCGATGGCGCAGGGCATGCCCGATGCGCTGAAGAATTTCACGTTCTGATTGCGGTGACGGAGACGCCCGCGATGGGAAACGAACTGCAGCATCGGACCGTGTTGTTGGACGAAGCGGTCGAGTCGCTCGTGACGCGACCGGACGGCATCTATGTCGACGGCACGTTCGGGCGCGGCGGCCATAGCCGTGCGGTGCTCGCGCGGCTGGCGCCGGCCGGGCGGCTGATCGCGTTCGACAAGGATCCGAGGGCGATCGAGACGGCGCAGGGCATCGAGGATGCGCGCTTCTCGATCGTGCACGACAGCTTTGCATCGATGCGCGACGCGCTTGCGGCGCGCGGCGTCGAGAAGGTGTCAGGTGTGTTGCTTGACCTGGGCGTGTCCTCGCCGCAGGTGGACGATCCGGCGCGCGGCTTCAGCTTCCGCGCCGATGGTCCGCTGGACATGCGGATGGATCCGACGCGCGGCGAGTCGGCGGCGGAATGGCTCGCACGGGCTTCGGTGCAGGAATTGACGGAGGTGATACGGGATTATGGGGAAGAACGGTTTGCTTTTCAGATTGCAAAGGCGCTTGTTGCTCGCCGGGCAGAGTCCGACCGTCTTGGGCCTCTCGACACCACGGGCGAGCTTGCCCAAATCGTGGGTCACGTCGTCAAAACCCGTGAGAAGGGCAAGGATCCGGCAACCCGCACCTTTCAGGCTATACGGATTCACGTCAATCAAGAGCTTGCGGACCTGCAAGTCGTACTAGACGCGGCACTGTCGTTGCTGGAGCAAGGGGGGCGGCTGGTGGTCATCAGCTTTCATTCACTCGAGGACCGGATCGTCAAGCGATTCATGCAGGCGCACGCCAGTGCGCCCGCGGTCGATCGTCGCCTGCCGATCCGTGCCGTCGACCTCCCGAGCCCGCCGCTCAAGATCATCAGCCGCCAGTTCCCGAGTGAAGCGGAAGTCGCAGCGAATCCGCGCGCCCGCTCGGCCGTGATGCGCATCGCGGAGCGCGTCACGCCATGAGCCGCTTCAATATCTTCCTGCTGATCATCGTGATGGGTTGCGCGTTGTCGGTCGTCAATTCGACGAACCAGCAGCGCCAGATCTTCATCCAGCTGCAGCGTGCGCAGTCGCAGGAGCGTCAGCTCCAGCAGGACTACGCGCAGCTCCAATATCAGCAGAGCGCGCTGTCGAAGACGTCGCGCATCGAGCAGCTTGCGAACGATACGCTGAAGATGCAGCCGATCACGACCGGCCGCACGCAATATCTGACACTGCAGCCGGGCGCCGCGAAGGCGATCGATGCACCGATCCCGGCTTCGGCGGACACGGCTGGCAAGGGCAAGGGGGGCGCGCGATGAAACCGTCCCAGAAGCGCCAGAACGTGAAGTTTTCGTCGAGCCCCGTGCTGGGCGTGCATCTGCCGATGTGGCGCTCGAAGCTCGTCGTGTTCCTGCTGTTCATGGCATTCGTCGCGCTGGCCGCGCGTGCGTTCTGGATCCAGGGGCCCGGCAACGCGTTCTACCAGAAGCAGGGCGAAAGCCGCTACCAGCGCACGCTCGAGCTGCCGGCGACGCGCGGCAAGATTCTCGACCGTAACGGGCTCGTGCTCGCGACGAGCCTGCCGGTGCGCGCGATCTGGGCGATTCCCGACGCGGTGCCGGACGATCTCGACGCCGACAAGGTCAACCAGCTCGGCAAGCTCCTCGGCATGACGCCGAAGGAACTGCGCGTCAAGCTGTCGGAGGACAAGGGCTTCGTCTACGTCAAGCGCCAGGTGCCGATCGACGTCGCGGACAAGGTCGCCGCGCTCGACATTCCCGGCATCTATCAGCGCAACGAATACAAGCGCTTCTATCCGGAGGGCGAGATCACTGCTCACCTGATCGGCTTCACGAACGTCGAGGACGAAGGGCAGGAGGGCGTCGAGCTGGGCGACCAGAAGATGCTGTCCGGCACGTCGGGCGTGCGTCGCGTGATCAAGGACCGGATGGGGCACATCGTCGAGGACGTCGCCGAGCAGATTCCGCCGCACAACGGCACGGACGTCGACCTGTCGATCGACAGCAAGATCCAGTACATCGCGTACGCGAACCTGAAGGCCGCCGTCGAGAAGTTCAAGGCGAAGGCCGGCGCGGCGATGGTCGTCGACGTGCGCACCGGCGAGGTGCTCGCACTCGTCAACTACCCGACGTACAACCCGAACGACCGCTCGCGCATGACGGGCGAGCAGCTGCGCAACCGGATCATGACCGACGTGTTCGAGCCGGGCTCGATCATGAAGCCGTTCACGGTGTCGCTCGCACTCGACCTGCACCGCGTGACGCCGAACACGCTCGTCGAGACGGGCAACGGGCATTTCGTGCTCGACGGCGCACCGATCACCGACGACGCGGGCTTCGGCACGCTGACGGTCGGCGGCGTGATCCAGAAGTCGAGCAACATCGGCGCGACGAAGATCGCGATGACGATGCGGCCCGAGGAAATGTGGAATATGTATACGAGCATCGGCCTCGGCCAGGCGCCGAAGGTCGGGTTCCCGGGCGCGGTGGCGGGTCGCCTGCGTCCGTGGAAGAGCTGGCGCCGCATCGAGCAGGCGACGATGTCGTACGGCTACGGCCTGTCGGTGTCGCTGTTCCAGCTCGCGCGCGCCTATACGGCGATCGCGCACGACGGCGAGCTCATGCCGGTGACCATTTTCAAGACCGACCCCAACCAGCCGGTCGTGGGTACGCAGGTGTTCAACCCGACCACCGCGCGCGAAGTGCGCGCGATGCTCGAAACGGTGGTGGCGCCGGGCGGCACGTCGCCCGATGCGGCCGTGCCGGGCTATCGCGTCGGCGGCAAGAGCGGTACCGCGTACAAGCATGAAGGTCACGGCTACACGCGCAAGTACCGTGCGTCGTTCGTCGGGATGGCGCCGATGCCGAACCCGCGCATCGTTGTCGCGGTGTCGGTCGACGAGCCGACCGCCGGCAGCCACTTCGGCGGCCAGGTGTCAGGCCCCGTATTCTCGGCGATCGCCGGCGACACGATGCGTGCGCTGAACGTGCCGCCGAACATGCCGATCAAGCAGCTCGTCGTGTCTGACGATTCGCCGGCGGCACCTTCCGCGACGGGGCCGCAAAAGCTGGCCGCGGGTGGCGGTGCAAAGCATATGATCGTGTCCAGCACGACGCGTAATTCACCAGGAGTTGTTCGATGAGCGCCGCTCGCAGTTCCCATCCGGCGCATCAGCAGATCGCAGCCGCGCTTGCGTGGCTGCGTCAGCATGTGGCCCCCGCAGCGCAACTGCATGCCGACACGCGCAGCCTCAAGGCTGGCGACGTGTTTGTCGCGTATGCAGTCGACGGGGCAGACAATCGTGCCTTCATTGCCGACGCCGTCGCGCGCGGTGCGGCCGCCGTGCTGTATCAGCCGGAAGGGCTGGCCGCTGCGCCGGCCGTTCCTGTCGCGCTTGCGGTGCCTGCGCTCGACCAGCTCGCCGGCGAGATCGCCAGCGGCTGGTATGGTGATCCGAGCGACAGCCTGCTCACGGTGGGTGTGACCGGTACGAACGGCAAGACTTCGTGCACGCAATGGATCGCTGCCGCGCTGACGGCGCTGCATCAGCCGTGTGCAGTGATCGGCACGCTCGGCACCGGGATGCCCGGCCAGCTCGTGCCGACCGGCTTCACGACCCCCGATGCGCCGCAATTGCAGCGCAGCCTTGCGCAATTGCGCGACGCGGGCGCGAAGGCCGTGGCGATGGAGGTGTCGTCGCACGCGCTGCATCAGGGGCGCGTGAACGGTACGGCCTTCGACATCGCAGTGTTTACGAACCTCACGCAGGATCACCTCGACTATCACGGCACGTTCGATGCGTACGAGGCCGCGAAGGCGAAGCTGTTCGCGTGGCGCGGCCTGCGCGCGGCGGTCGTCAACCGCGACGACGTAGCCGGCCAGCGTCTGCTCGAGAAACTGGCAGGCCGCGTACGCACGATCGCGTATGGGATCGGCGACGCGCAGGTGCCCGACGCCGATCGCGAACTGGTCGCGCTCGACGTGCGCGCCACCGCGACCGGCACGGCATTCCGCCTGCATTCGTCGTGGGGCGACGCGGACGTCGAAGTCGGCACGCTCGGCACGTTCAACGTCAGCAACCTGCTCGCGGTGCTCGGCTCGCTGCTCGCGGCCGACGTGCCGTTCGACGCGGCGCTCGCCGAGATCGCACGGCTCGAGTCCGTCAACGGCCGGATGCAGCGGCTCGGCGGCCGGCTGCAGAACGACGAACCGCTCGTCGTGATCGACTACGCACACACGCCCGACGCGCTCGAAAAGACGCTCGACGCGCTGCGCCCGATCGCCACGGCACGCGGTGGCCGGCTCGTCTGCATGTTCGGCTGCGGCGGCGACCGCGATGCGACGAAGCGTCCGCTGATGGGCGCGATCGCGGAGCGGCTCGCCGATGAAACCGTCGTCACGAGCGACAACCCGCGCAGCGAGGATCCGCAGCGCATCATCGACCAGATCGTCGCGGGCATGACCGCGCCCGATCACGCACGCCGTATCGAGGATCGCGCGAGCGCGATCCTGCAGGCCGTGCGCGGCGCCGCACGCGAGGATGTCGTCGTGCTGGCCGGCAAGGGCCACGAGGCCACGCAGGAAATCATGGGCAAGAAGCGCACGTTCTCGGACCAGGATCACGCGCGGCTCGCGCTGGCAGCGCGCGCGACGCACGGTAAGGGAGGCGCCGAATGACGATGCTCAGTCTCGGCGAAGCCGCCCGCCTGATCCCCGGCGCAACCGTCCACGGCGACGCGGCCATCACGTTCGACCGCGTGTCGACGGACAGCCGCACGGCCGGCCCCGGCGACCTGTTCGTCGCATTGAAAGGCGAGCGCTTCGATGCGCACGACTTCCTCGGCGACGTCGCGGCGCGCGGTGCCGCCGCGGCGCTGGTCGCGCACGTGCCGGCGGGCGTCGCGATGCCGGCGATCGAAGGCGGCGAAACGCGTGCCGCACTTGGCGCGCTCGCACACGGCTGGCGCAAACGATTCGCGCTGCCGCTCGTCGCGGTGACGGGCAGCAACGGCAAGACGACCGTCAAGGAAATGATCGCGTCGATTTTCGCGGCGGCGGTCGGCGCCGACGCGCGGCTCGCGACGGCCGGCAACCTGAACAACGATGTCGGCCTGCCGCTGACGTTGCTGCGCCTGTCGGCCGCGCATCGTCTCGCGGTGATCGAGATCGGGATGAACCACCCGGGCGAAACCGAAGTCCTCGCGCGCCTTGCCGCGCCGACGGTCGCGCTCGTCAACAACGCGCAACGCGAGCACCAGGAATTCATGGCGACGGTCGAAGCCGTCGCGCTCGAACACGCAGCCGTGATTCACGCGCTGCCGCCGGACGGCGTTGCGGTGTTCCCGGCCGACGATGCATACGCGGGTATCTGGCGCATCGCGGCGACCGGCAACCGGATCCTCGATTTCGCGCTGCACGATGCCGAGCGGCAGAACGACGCGCAGGTCACGGGCCGTCTGCATGGCGGCGAACTCGTGATCGACACGCCCGCAGGCACCGTCACGGTGCGGCTGCGCGCGCTCGGCGAGCACAACGCGCGCAACGCGCTGGCCGCGACGGCCGCGGCGCTGGGTGCCGGCGTTGCGCTGTCGGCGATCAGGCAGGGCCTCGAATCGTTCGAGCCGATCAAGGGCCGGCTGCAGGTGAAACAGGCGATTGCAGGCAGCCTCGCGGGTGCAACGGTCGTCGACGATACATACAACGCGAATCCCGATTCGATGCGCGCCGCGATCGACGTGCTCGCCGCGCAACCGGCACCGCGCGTGCTGGTGATCGGCGACATGGGCGAGGTCGGCGACGAAGGGCCGGCTTTTCATCGCGAGGTCGGTGCCTACGCGCGCGAGCGCGGGATCGACGCGCTGTTCGCGCTCGGCGACGCGTCGCGCGATGCCTGCACGGCATACGGCGACACGGCTCGCCATTTCGGCGACGTCGGCACGCTGGTCGCAGCGCTGCTCGGTGCGGGCTACGGTGCGCAGGCGACGCTGCTCGTGAAGGGCTCGCGGTACATGAAGATGGAGCGCGTGGTCGACGCGCTGACGAACCAACCCGCGGCGGGCACGGCGCCCGCTGCACACTGAGTAGAAGGAAGGAAGCATGCTGCTGGCGCTGGCGCAATGGCTGCAAGGAGACGCAAGCTTTTTGCGCTTGTTCACGTACCTCACGTTCCGGGCGGTGATGGCCACCATCACCGCGCTGGGGATCGGGCTCGTGTGCGGACCGTGGGTGATCCGCAAGCTGACGCAAATGAAGGTCGGTCAGGCCGTGCGCAAGGACGGTCCGCAGACGCACCTGGTCAAGTCCGGCACGCCGACGATGGGCGGCGTGCTGATCCTGATCGGCATCGCGGTCGCAACGTTGCTGTGGGGCGACCTGACGAACCGTTTCATCTGGATCGTGATGCTCGTCACGTTCGGTTTCGGCGTGATCGGCTGGGTCGACGATTACCGCAAGGTCGTCCACAAGGACCCGCGCGGGATGTCGTCGCGCGAGAAGTATTTCTGGCAGTCGGTGATCGGGCTGTTCGCGGCCGTCTACCTCGCCTTCAGCGTGTCCGAGGCGAACAACGTGCGCGTGTTCGACCTGTTCATGGCGTGGGTGCGCAGCGGGCTGTCGATGGGACTGCCGGCACGCGCCGACCTGATGCTGCCGTTCCTGAAGTCGATCAGCTACCCGCTCGGCGTGTGGGGCTTCATCGTGCTGACGTACTTCGTGATCGTTGGCGCGAGCAACGCGGTGAACCTGACCGACGGCCTCGACGGCCTCGTGATCATGCCGGTCGTGCTGGTCGGTGCGTCGCTGGGTGTGTTCGCGTACGTGATGGGCAGCGCGGTCTATTCAAAATACCTGCTGTTCCCGCACATTCCCGGCGCGGGCGAACTGCTGATCTTCTGTTCCGCGATGGGCGGGGCAGGGCTTGCGTTCCTCTGGTACAACACGCACCCCGCGCAGGTGTTCATGGGCGACGTCGGCGCGCTGGCGCTCGGCGGCGCGCTCGGCACGGTCGCGGTGATCGTGCGCCAGGAAATCGTGCTGTTCATCATGGGCGGCATCTTCGTCGCGGAAACGCTGTCGGTGATGCTGCAGGTTTCGTGGTTCAAGTACACGAAGAAGCGCTACGGCGAAGGGCGGCGTCTGCTGAAGATGGCGCCGCTGCATCACCATTTCGAATTGTCCGGCTGGAAGGAAACGCAGGTGGTCGTGCGTTTCTGGATCATCACGCTGATGCTGTGCCTGTTCGGTCTGACCACCCTCAAGCTGCGGTAAAGGAAAGGTAACAAGGATGTCTGGCGAGATGTTTGGAGATCGGCAACGGCCGATGGTGCTCGTACTGGGGCTCGGGGAATCGGGTCTCGCGATCGCGCGATGGTGCGCGAGGCACGGGTGCCGGCTGCGCATTGCCGATACCCGCGAGGCGCCGCCGAACCTTGCCGCGCTGCAGGCCGAAGGCATCGATGCGGAATTCGTCGGCGGCGCGTTCACGCCTGCGCTGCTCGACGGCGGCGTCGAACTCGTCGGGCTGAGCCCCGGGCTGTCGCCGCTCGAACCGGCACTCGCGGCGCTGGTCGCGGCCGCGAACGAGCGCGGCGTCGCGGTGTGGGGCGAGCTGGAGTTCTTCGCGCAGGCGCTGCGTGCGCTCGGCACGAGCGGTTACCAGCCGAAGGTGCTCGCGATCACGGGCACCAACGGCAAGACCACGACGACGAGCCTTACCGGCCTGCTGTGCCAGCGCTCGGGCAAGAAGGTCGCCGTCGCGGGCAACATCAGCCCCGCGATGCTCGACCGGCTCGCCGGCGCGATCGATGAAACCGCGTTGCCCGACGTGTGGGTGCTCGAACTGTCGAGCTTCCAGCTCGAGACCGCGCGCACGTTCGCGCCCGATGCGGCCGCGATCCTCAACATCACGCAGGACCACCTCGACTGGCACGGCAGCTTCGATGCATACGCGCAGGCAAAGGGCCGGATCTTCGGCGCGACGACCACGCGCGTGCTGAACCGCGACGATGCGGCCGTGATGAAGTTCGCGCCGGCAGCCGGCGTGGCCGATGCGCCGCGCACGGTCACGTTCGGCCTGAACGAACCGGTGCAGGACGGCGACTACGGGCTGTCGCGCGACAACGGCATCGCGTGGCTGGTCGAAGCCGTCGATCGCGATGCGCCGGATGAAGCTGCGACGACGACCCGCCGGCGCAAGCGCGATGCCGCGCATACGCCCGACATCGTGCAAAAGCGCCTGATGCCGGCCGACGCGCTGCGCATTCGCGGGCTGCACAACGCGGCGAACGCGCTGGCCGCGTTCGCGCTCGCTCGCGCGATCGACCTGCCGGCCGCACCGCTGCTGCACGCGCTGCGCGAGTACCGCGGCGAGGCGCATCGCGTCGAAGTGATCGCGACGATCGACGACGTGGACTACGTCGACGACAGCAAGGGCACGAACGTCGGCGCGACGGTTGCCGCGCTCGACGGGCTTGCGCAGAAGATCGTGCTGATCGCGGGCGGCGATGGCAAGGGTCAGGATTTCGCACCGCTGGTTGCGCCGGTCGCGCGCTGGTGCCGCGCGGTGATGCTGATCGGTCGCGATGCGCCGGCCATCCGCGACACGCTCGCCGAAACGGGCGTGCCGCTCGCCGATCACGCGACGCTCGAAGGCGCGGTGCACGCGGCGGCCGACCTCGCTGAGCCGGGCGATGCGGTGCTGCTGTCGCCCGCCTGCGCGAGCCTCGACATGTTCAGGAACTACGCCCATCGCGCGGATGTGTTCCGCGCGGCGGTCGACGAAATCGCCATCGACAAAGGAGCGACGCCATGAGCTGGTCAGATCGCATCGTCTCCCGTTTCAACGATCGTCGCGACACCGGCGGTAATGCCGCGGGCGGCCGCGTCGCGTCGGCCACGCGCGCCGCGACCGGCGGCCTCGCGAGCGTCGTCAATGGCGTGCGCCCGAGTCGCTCGCGGATGCTCGACTTCGACTACTCGCTGCTGTGGGTCGCGATCGCGCTGCTCGGGCTCGGCGTCGTGATGGTGTATTCGGCGTCGATCGCGATGCCCGATTCGCCGAAATACGCGTCGTATCACGATTACGCGTTCCTGATGCGCCACTGCATCTCGCTCGTCGTCGCGTTCATCGCGGCGGTGATCGCGTTCCGCGTGCCGGTGTCGACGTGGGACAAATACGCGCCGCAGCTCTTCCTGATCGCGCTCGTCGGCCTCGTGATCGTGCTGATCCCGCACGTCGGCAAGGGCGTGAATGGTGCGCGCCGCTGGATTCCGCTTGGCATCACGAACATGCAGCCGTCGGAAATCATGAAGCTCGCGGTGACGATCTACGCGGCGAACTACACGGTGCGCAAGCAGGAATACATGCAGAGCTTCGCCAAGGGCTTTCTGCCGATGGCGTTCGCGGTCGGCCTGGTCGGTGCGCTGCTGCTGCTCGAGCCGGACATGGGCGCGTTCATGGTGGTCGCGGCGATCGCGATGGGCGTGCTGTTCCTCGGCGGCGTGAACGGCAAGCTGTTCGGCGGCCTTGTTGCGACCGCGATCGGCACCTTCACGATGCTGGTGTGGCTGTCGCCGTGGCGTCGCGAGCGGATCTTCGCGTATCTCGATCCGTGGGACGAGCGCTACGCGCAGGGCAAGGCGTACCAGCTCACGCACTCGCTGATCGCGTTCGGCCGTGGCGAGTGGTTCGGCGTCGGCCTGGGCGGTAGCGTCGAGAAGCTGAACTACCTGCCGGAAGCGCATACCGACTTCATCCTCGCGGTGATCGGCGAGGAGCTCGGTTTCGTCGGCGTGCTGGTCGTGATCCTGCTGTTCTACTGGATCGTGCGCCGCGCGTTCGAGATCGGCCGCCAGGCGCTCGCGCTCGACCGCACGTTCGCGGGCCTGATGGCGAAGGGTATCGGCATCTGGTTCGGTGCGCAGACCTTCATCAACATGGGCGTGAACCTCGGGCTGCTGCCGACCAAGGGCCTGACGCTGCCGCTCGTGAGCTACGGTGGCTCGGGCATTCTGCTGAACTGCGTCGCGCTCGCGGTGCTGCTGCGGGTCGACTACGAAAACCGGGTGCTGATGCGCGGAGGGAAGGTATGACCGCGTCGCAACGCACACTGATGGTGATGGCAGGCGGCACCGGGGGCCACGTGTTCCCCGGGCTCGCAGTCGCGCACCGGATGGAAGCGGCGGGCTGGCGCGTCGTGTGGCTCGGCAATCCGGCCGGGATGGAAGCGACGCTCGTGCCGAAGCACGGTATTCCGATGGAATACGTGCGGTTCGGCGGGCTGCGCGGAAAGGGCCTGAAGACCAAGCTGACGCTGCCGTTCAACCTGCTGCGCGCATGCGGGCAGAGCCTCGCTGCGCTGCGGCGCGTGCGGCCCGACGTCGTGCTCGGGATGGGCGGCTACATCACGTTCCCGGCGGGCGTGATGACTGCGCTGTCGGGGCGTCCGCTCGTGCTGCATGAACAGAATTCGATCGCGGGCCTGACGAACAAGGTACTCGCGAAATTCGCGAAACGCGTGCTCGTCGCGTTCCCCGGCGCGCTGCCGCACGCGGAATGGACGGGTAATCCGATTCGCGCGGAACTTGCCGGCACGGAAGCGCCCAAAGCACGCTATGCATCGCGCAGCGGCCCGCTGAATGTGCTGGTCGTCGGCGGCAGCCTCGGTGCGGCCGCGCTGAATGAAGTCGTGCCGCGCGCGCTGGCGATGCTGACGCCGGGCGAACGCCCGCGCGTCGTGCACCAGGCCGGCGCGAAGCACATCGACGCGCTGAAGGCGAATTACGAAGCGGCCGGTTTCGCGGCCGGCGAAGACGTGCGGCTCGTGCCGTTCATCGACGACATGGCGGCCGCGTATGCGGCGGCGGATCTCGTGATCTGCCGGTCGGGTGCGATGACGGTGTCGGAGATCGCGGCGGTAGGCGTGGCGGCGCTGTTCGTGCCGTTCCCGTACGCGGTCGACGATCACCAGACGAGCAACGCCGCGTTCCTCGCCGATGCGGGCGCGGCCGTGCTGGTGCAACAACGCGACCTGTCGGCGGAACTGCTTGCCGACTGGCTGCGCGGCCAGTCGCGGGCGTCGCTCGCGGAGATGGCGGAACGTTCGCGCTCGCTGGCGAAGCCCGAGGCCACCGACGAAGTCGCGCGCGTGTGCGCGAAGGCGGCCGGCGCGAACCTGGAAGAACTGCAATGAAACACATCGTCAAACACATTCATTTCGTCGGGATCGGCGGCGCGGGCATGAGCGGCATCGCCGAAGTGCTCGTCAACCTCGGCTACGAGGTCAGCGGCTCGGACCTGTCGCGCAACGCGGTGACGGATCGTCTCCAGGCGCTCGGCGCACGGATCGCGATCGGCCACGACGCGGCGAACATCGAGGGCGCGAACGCGGTCGTCGTGTCGACGGCCGTGCGCTCGGACAACCCGGAAGTGCTGGCCGCGCGCGCGAACCGCGTGCCGATCGTGCAGCGCGCGGTGATGCTGGCGGAGCTGATGCGCCTGAAGCAGGGCATCGCGATCGCCGGCACGCACGGCAAGACCACGACGACGAGCCTCGTCGCGAGCGTGCTCGCGGCGGGCGGGCTCGATCCGACTTTCGTGATCGGCGGGCGCCTGATCAGCGCCGGCGCGAACGCGCGGCTCGGCACGGGCGACTTCATCGTCGCCGAGGCCGACGAGTCGGACGCGTCGTTCCTGAACCTGTATCCGGTGATCGAAGTCATCACGAACATCGACGCCGACCACATGGACACCTACGGCCACGATTTCGCGCGGCTCAAGCAGGCGTTCATCGAATTCACGCAGCGCCTGCCGTTCTACGGCAGCGCGGTCGTGTGCGTCGACGATCCGAACGTGCGGCAGATCATCCCGTTCATCTCGAAGCCGGTCGTGCGCTACGGATTGTCGCCGGACGCACAGGTACGTGCGGAAGACATCGATGCGCGCGACGGCCGCATGCATTTCACGGTGATCCGTGAAGGGCGCGCGCCGCTCGCGATCGTGCTGAACCTGCCGGGCCTGCACAACGTGCAGAACGCGCTCGCGGCGATCGCGATCGCGACCGACCTCGGCGTGGCGGACGACGCGATCCAGCAGGCGCTGGCGGAATTCAACGGCGTCGGCCGGCGCTTCCAGCGCTACGGCGAGGTGCCGACCGCGGACGGCGGCCAGTACACGCTGATCGACGACTACGGCCATCACCCGGTCGAGATGGCCGCGACGATCGCCGCCGCGCGCGGTGCGTTTCCGGGCCGCCGCCTCGTGCTGGCGTTCCAGCCGCATCGCTACACGCGCACGCGCGACTGCTTCGACGATTTCGTCAACGTGCTGTCGACGGTCGACGCGCTGGTGCTGACGGAAGTCTACGCGGCGGGCGAGGCGGCGATCTCGACCGCCAACGGCGACGCGCTGTCGCGTGCGTTGCGCGAGGTGGGGAAGGTCGACCCGGTGTTCGTCGCGACGGTCGACGACGTGCCGGACGCATTGGCGAAGGTCGCGCAGAACGGCGACGTGGTGATCACGATGGGCGCGGGTTCGATCGGCGGCGTGCCGGCGAAGGTTGCGCAGCACACTCAACAGAAGGCATGACATGAGCGGGATTGATCCGAAACGTTTCGGCAAGGTGGCGGTGTTGTTCGGCGGCGAGTCCTCGGAGCGCGAGGTGTCGCTCACGTCGGGCAAGCTCGTGCTGCAGGGCCTGCGCGACGCGGGCATCGACGCGTACCCGTTCGACCCGGCCGAGCGCCCGCTGGCGGCGCTGAAGGACGAAGGGTTCGTGCGCGCGTTCAACGCACTGCACGGCGGCTACGGCGAGAACGGCCAGATCCAGGGCGCGCTCGATTTCTACGGCATTCGCTACACGGGCAGCGGCGTGCTCGGATCGGCGCTCGGCCTCGACAAGTTCCGCACGAAGCTCGTGTGGCAGCAGACGGGCGTGCCGACGCCGCCGTTCGAGACGGTGCTGCGCGGCGACGACCTCGCGGCGCGCGCGACGGACATCGTCGCGAAGCTCGGCCTGCCGCTGTTCGTGAAGCCGGCGAGCGAAGGCTCGAGCGTCGCGGTGCTGAAAGTGAAGACGGCCGACGCGCTGCCGGCCGCGCTCGCGGAAGCCGCGACGCATGACCCGATCGTGATCGTCGAGAAGAGCATCGAAGGCGGCGGCGAGTACACCGCATGCATCGCCGGCGATCTCGACCTGCCGGTAATCAAGATCGTGCCGGCCGGCGAGTTCTACGACTATCACGCGAAGTACATCGCCGACGATACGCAATACCTGATTCCGTGCGGGCTGCCCGCCGATAAGGAAGCGGAGCTCAAGCGCGTCGCGCGCCGGGCGTTCGACGTGCTCGGCTGCACCGACTGGGGCCGCGCGGACTTCATGCTCGACGCCGACGGCAACGCGTACTTCCTGGAAGTGAACACCGCACCGGGCATGACCGACCACTCGCTGCCGCCGAAGGCCGCGCGCGCGGTCGGCATCAGCTATTCGGAGCTGGTCGTGAAGGTGCTGTCGCTCACGCTCAACGACTGACGCAGGAACGGAACGACGTATGTGGAACAACGTTCGCCAACTCAACCTTGCCGCCAGCGCGCTGTACGCGCTGTTGCTGCTCGTGTTGGCGGCGGCCGGTTGCTACTGGCTGATCCAGCGCCCGACGTTCGCGCTGCGGGAAATCCGGATCGACGGCGACACCGAGCACATCAATTCGCCGACGGTGCGCGCGGGCGTGGTCGGCCGGCTGAAGGGCAATTTCTTCACGGTCGATCTCGACGCCGCGCGCACCGCGTTCGAGCAGATGCCCTGGGTGCGCCATGCGAGCGTGCGCCGGGTGTGGCCGAATGCGCTGGCTGTCACGCTCGAGGAGTACAAACCGCTCGGGACCTGGGGCAGCGACCAGCTCGTGAGCGTCGACGGCGAGCTGTTCACCGCGAACCAGGGCGAACTGGACAAGGAACTGCCGGCGTTCGATGGCCCGGAGGGCAGTGCGAAGGAAGTCGTCATGCGGTATCGCGACTTCGGGAAATGGTTTGCGCCGCTGAAGGCGGCGCCGGAAGAAGTGACGCTGTCGGCGCGGTACGCGTGGACGGTGAAGCTGTCGAACGGCATGCAGGTCGAGCTGGGCAAGGAACGCAACAGCGAGTCGCTGCATGACCGGAGCCAGCGCCTGGTCGCCGCATGGCCGGCCGTCACGGAGCGTTGGGGCAACGACATCGAGTACGCGGACCTGCGCTATCCGAACGGATTCGCGATTCGCGCGGCAGGCATGCGGTTCCTGACCGATACCGACAAGCGCAAGAAGTAACGAGAGATCACACGCAAGAGCACTTTATGAGCAAAGACTACAAGGATCTGCTGGTTTCCCTCGACATCGGCACGTCGAAGGTGGTGGCCATCGTCGCCGAGCTGAAAGGCGAGGGCCACTACGAGGTGATCGGTCTCGGCCAGAGCGAGTCGAAGGGTCTGAAGAAAGGTGTGGTGGTCAACATCGAGGCCACCGTGCAGTCGATCCAGCGCGCGCTCGAGGAAGCCGAGCTGATGGCCGACTGCAAGATCACCAACGTGTTCACGGGGATCGCGGGCAGCCACATCCGCAGCTTCAACTCGAGCGGGATGGTTGCGATCAAGGACAAGGAAGTCACGCAGACCGACGTCGCGCGCGTGATCGAGACCGCGAAGGCGATCAACATCCCGACCGACCAGCAGGTGCTGCACATCCTCACGCAGGAATTCATCATCGACGGCCAGGAAGACGTGCGCGAGCCGATCGGCATGAGCGGCATCCGGCTGGAAGTGAAGGTGCACATCGTGACGGGCGCGGTGAGCGCCGCGCAGAACATCGTCAAGTGCGTGCGCCGCTGCGGGCTCGAAGTGAACGACCTGATCCTGCAGCCGCTCGCGTCGTCGCTGGCTGTGCTGACGGAAGACGAGAAGGATCTCGGCGTGGTGCTGGTCGACATCGGCGGCGGCACGACGGACATCGCGATCTTCGCCGAAGGCGCGATCCGTCACACCGCGGTGATTCCGATCGCCGGCGACCAGATCACGAGCGACATCGCGATGGCGCTGCGCACGCCGACGCCGGACGCGGAAGACATCAAGGTCGGCTACGGGATCGCGAAGCAGGCGCTCGCCGATCCGGACGAAATGGTGGAAGTGCCGGGCCTCGGCGAGCGCGGCCCGCGCACGCTGTCGCGCCAGGCGCTCGCAGCCGTGATCGAGCCGCGCGTCGAGGAGCTGTTCTCGCTCGTGCAGCAGGTCGTGCGCGAATCCGGTTACGAAGAACTGCTGAGCTCCGGCGTGGTCATTACCGGCGGGGCCTCGATGATGCCCGGCATGGTCGAGCTCGGCGAAGACATTTTCCTGAAGCCGGTGCGCATCGGGGCGCCGGAGTATGCAGGCGGCCTTTCCGACGTCGTGCGCAATCCGCGCTACTCGACGGCGATGGGGCTGCTCGTCGAAGGCAGCGCTCAGCGCATGCGCGGCCGCAAGGTCGCCGTGCAGTCCGGCAACGCGGGGCAGGTGTTCTCGCGGATGAAGGAATGGTTCCTGAGCAATTTTTGAGTATTTCCACGGCTCGGCACGCCGAGCCTGCCCCCGAGGGGGCCAAGAAAACCTGGGGTGGCCCGGCGTTTTCTTGAGGACGAACCGAATCGAAATTCGCGCTGGTGCCGGCGGCTGGCGCGCGACAGGGGGTTGCCCGATCTCCTGCCGAATAACGGCCGAGTAGCAGTCATTCTCTTGACGGAGGCAACATGGAATTCGAAATGCTGGAAACCGAGACCAACGGCACCATCATCAAGGTGGTCGGCGTTGGCGGCGCTGGCGGCAATGCCGTCCAGCACATGATCAACCGCGGCGTGCAGGGCGTCGACTTCATCGTGATGAACACGGATGCGCAGGCGCTGTCGCGTTCGCGCGCATCGTCGGTGATCCAGCTCGGCAACACGGGTCTGGGCGCTGGCGCGAAGCCGGAAATGGGCCGTGCGGCAGCGGAAGAAGCGCGCGAGCGCATCGCCGACGCACTGCGCGGCGCGCACATGGTGTTCATCACGGCCGGCATGGGCGGTGGTACGGGCACGGGCGCGGCACCGGTGGTCGCGCAGATCGCGAAGGAGATGGGCATCCTGACGGTGGGTGTCGTCAGCAAGCCGTTCGAATTCGAAGGCGGCAAGCGCATGCGCGTCGCTGAAGCCGGTTCGCAGCAACTGGAGGATCACGTCGACTCGCTGATCGTCGTCCTGAACGACAAGCTGTTCGACGTGATGGGCGACGACGCCGAGATGGACAAGTGCTTCCAGTGCGCGGACGACGTGTTGAACAACGCGGTCGCAGGCATCGCTGAAATCATCAATGTCGATGGCCTCGTGAACGTCGACTTCGAAGACGTGAAGACGGTGATGGGCGAGCAGGGCAAGGCGATGATGGGCACGGCGACGGTTGCCGGCGTCGATCGCGCACGCCTCGCGGCGGAACAGGCCGTGGCGAGCCCGCTGCTCGAAGGCGTCGATCTGTCGGGCGCGCGCGGCGTGCTGGTCAACATCACGTCGAGCCGTTCGCTGCGCCTGTCGGAAACGCGCGAAGTGATGAACACGATCAAGAGCTACGCGGCGGAAGATGCGACGGTGATCTTCGGTGCGGTGTACGACGATGCGATGGGCGATGCACTGCGCGTGACGGTCGTGGCAACGGGTCTGGGCCGTGCGGCGAAGAAGCAGCAGTCGGCACCGATGACGCTGCTGCGTACGGGTACGGACAACCAGCCGGTCAGCGCGGTTTCGCACGGCTATGCACCGACGCATCACGTCAGCACGGCAGACTACGGCGCGCTCGATACGCCGGCGGTGTGGCGCAATTCGCGCGAAACCGCGGCATCGCACGTGCAGGCGCTGCAGGAGAAGGGTGTCGACACGTACGACATCCCGGCTTTCCTGCGCAAGCAGGCTGACTGACGCAAACACAGGCGAAGCCGCGGCGAATCTGCCGCGGTATCGCCGGCGTGACGGATGCTACGGACCATGACAGGCCGCGTCGGCTGCGACGCCGGGCCGGGAAACGTGCCCTCTCCGCACAAGCGGGGCGGGATGGGCCATGCTGTCCGCAACACGCTGAAAAACCGTATCGCTATGAGGGACCAGCCATGATTCAAGTGGGCGACGCGCTGCCCGACGCGCAACTGTTCGAGTACATCGACGACGCGCGCGAAGGGTGCACGCTGGGGCCGAACGCCTGCAGCGTGCGCGACCAGGTTGCGGGAAAGCGGGTGGTGATCTTCGGATTGCCGGGCGCTTTCACGCCGACCTGCTCGGCGCAGCATGTGCCGGGCTACATCGAACACGCCGAGCAATTGCGCGCGGCGGGAATCGACGAGATCTGGTGCGTGTCCGTCAACGACGCATTCGTGATGGGCGCATGGGGACGTGATCTGCACACCGCGGGCAAGGTGCGCATGATGGCGGACGGTAGCGCGGCTTTCACTCATGCGCTGGGGCTGACGCAGGATTTGTCCGCGCGTGGCATGGGAATTCGTTCCCTGCGCTACGCGATGGTGATTGACGGCGGTGTGGTCAAGACGCTGGCCGTCGAGGCGCCGGGCAAATTCGAAGTGAGCGATGCGGCGAGTGTTCTCGCGACGTTGACGCCCTGACCGTGCGGTGCGCCGTTGCCTTCCGGCAACGCTGCTCACCGGCCTCAGGGCAGTTGTAACACGGGCTGATGACCGGATACGCCTCCGTTCCGGGCATCGGCCCGTCCCGTATCGGCGCGGGTAAACAGGCGAAACAGATTGATACGCAGTTTCAAACGACGCTGAATAGGGAATTACGCTATAATCTGCCCTATCGAATATAACTCCTGATTGATATCTTCAATCACGACGAAGAACATCATGTTGAAGCAGCGCACCATCAAGTCCATCGTGAAGACCGTGGGTATCGGTGTCCACTCGGGCCGCAAGATCGAGTTGACGCTCCGTCCTGCCGCGCCGGGCACGGGCATCGTCTTCTCGCGTGTCGACCTTCCCACGCCCGTCGACATTCCCGCGGCGGCGACGTCGATCGGCGATACGCGGCTCGCGTCGGTGCTGCAGAAGGATGGCGTGCGCGTGTCGACCGTCGAGCACCTGATGTCGGCGTGTGCCGGCCTCGGCATCGACAACCTCTATGTCGACGTGACAGCCGAGGAAATCCCGATCATGGACGGCAGCGCGGCGACCTTCGTGTTCCTGATCCAGTCCGCCGGGATCGAGGAGCAGAACGCGCCGAAGCGCTTCGTCAAGGTGAAGAAGACGGTCGAAATCCGCGACGGCGACAAGTTCGCGCGCCTCGACCCGTACTTCGGCTTCAAGCTGAAATTCTCGATCGATTTCCGTCACCCGGCCGTCGACAAGACCGGCCAGGAACTCGAGGTCGATTTCGCGAATACGTCGTATGTGCGTGAGATCGCGCGTGCACGTACGTTCGGCTTCGCACACGAGGCCGAGATGCTGCGCGAGATGGGTCTCGCCCGGGGCGGCAGCATGGAAAACGCAATCGTGCTCGACGAGTACCGCATTCTGAACAACGACGGGCTGCGCTACGACGACGAGTTCGTGAAGCACAAGATGCTCGACGCGATCGGCGACCTGTACGTGATCGGCCATCCGCTGCTGGCGTCGTACACGGCGTACAAGTCGGGCCACGGGCTGAACAACGCGCTGCTGCGCGAACTGCTCGCGAACGAAGATGCGTACGAGATCGTCACGTTCGATGATCCGCAAGCCGCGCCGAAGGGTTTCGCGTTCGACATGCAGACGGCCTTCGCCTGACCTGCGTTCCGCGCAAACAATAAAAAAGCAGCCTTCGGGCTGCTTTTTTATTGGTCGGGCACCTTGCGCGGCGGCTGGCACATGCCGCTAGCGCGGCTTCGCACCGTGCCGGGCCGCCATCCGCGCGAGCGCGGCCTGAAGCGGTGACGGTTCGAGATGGTCGGCCAGGTCGCGCAACGCCGACGCGCCGACCGACGTCATCCGCGCCTGCTTCACGTGCGGCGGCTCCGGCGCATCCTTCGGGCGCACGCGCACGCGCAGCGTCGAGACCGGCCAGCCGCGCTTTTGCAGATCGCCGAGCAGCCGCGGCTCGACCTGCCGCAGCCGCGCAGCCAGTGCGTTGTGCGCAGCAAAGAGGGTCAGGGTCCCGTCCTTCACGAAGCCGGGCTCGACGTGGTTCGCCAGGTAGTCGGGCAGGAGCGCGGCAAGATCGCGCTGCAGCGACGCGATTTGCTCGACGCCGGCGCGCAGCGCCGCGAATGCGTCGGTGCGGCCGAGCACTTCGGATACGGGTTGCGGGCGATATGCGGCGGACGGGCCGAAACGCTTGGAAAATCGGTTCATCGAGGCATTCTTCGGGCGCGCACGCGCGCGGACGTTGACGCCGATTGTACCCGCGCGGGCCCGGGCACGGGCGGCTTTCGCCCCGTGGCCCCGGCCGCTGGCGCACAGTGTCCGTCCGGCCGAGACACGGGCGCACGCGTCCCCGCGTGCTAAAATTCGACGTTTGAGTCCACTAATTCGCTAAGCCGCCGAGGCTCGGGCGTCGGGGCGCGCAATACGCGCCGGGCGCCGGTGCTGCGACGCAGGATCCGATCCGATGACAACCGGTTTTCTCCAGAAAATTTTTGGCAGCCGCAACCAGCGGCTCGTCAAGCAATACCAAAAGACCGTCGCGACGATCAATGCGCTCGAAACGCAGATCGAGAAGCTGACGGACGACCAGTTGCGCGGCAAGACGGACGAATTCCGCCAGCGGGTCGCGGCCGGCGAGTCGCTCGACAAGCTGCTGCCCGAGGCATTCGCGGTCTGTCGCGAGGCCAGCCGTCGCGTGCTGAAGATGCGGCACTTCGACGTGCAGATGATCGGCGGCATGGTGCTCCACTACGGCAAGATCGCGGAAATGCGCACTGGCGAGGGCAAGACGCTCGTCGCGACGCTGCCCGTGTACCTGAATGCGCTGGCCGGCCGCGGCGTGCACGTGGTGACCGTCAACGATTACCTCGCGCAGCGCGACGCCGAATGGATGGCGCGCCTCTACAACTTCCTCGGTCTGTCGGTCGGCATCAACCTGTCCGGCATGGAGCACGACCAGAAGCAGCAGGCCTACGCGGCGGACATCACGTACGGCACGAACAACGAGTTCGGCTTCGACTACCTGCGCGACAACATGGTCTACGAGACCGACGCGCGCGTGCAGCGGGCGCTGAACTTCGCGGTCGTCGACGAAGTGGACTCGATCCTGATCGACGAGGCACGTACGCCGCTGATCATTTCGGGTCAGGCCGAGGATCAAACCGAGCTGTATGTGCGGATGAACGCACTGCCGCCGCTGCTCGAGCGCCAGATCGGTGAAGAGAAGGCCGACGGCACGGGCGTCGAGAAGCCGGGCGACTACACGCTCGACGAGAAGGCGCGTCAGGTGTTCCTGACTGAATCCGGCCACGAAAAGGCGGAGCGCTTGCTCGCCGAATGGGGCCTGATCGGCGAGGGCGAGAGCCTGTACGCACCGCAGAACATCACGCTGATGCACCACGTGTACGCGGCGCTGCGCGCCCACACGCTGTTCCACAAGGATCAGCACTACGTCGTACAAAACGGCGAAGTGGTCATCGTCGACGAATTCACGGGCCGCCTGATGGCCGGCCGCCGCTGGTCCGACGGCCTGCACCAGGCCGTCGAGGCGAAGGAACACGTGAAGATCCAGAGCGAGAACCAGACGCTCGCCTCGATCACGTTCCAGAACTACTTCCGGATGTACGCGAAGCTGGCCGGCATGACCGGCACCGCCGACACCGAAGCGTACGAATTCAACGAGATCTACGGTCTCGAGACGGTCGTGATCCCGACCAACCGTCCGCCGAAGCGGATCGACAAGCAGGACCAGATCTACAAGACGGCCAAGGAGCGCTACGACGCGGTGATCCGCGACATCCGCGACTGCTACGAGCGCGGCCAGCCGGTGCTGGTCGGCACGACGTCGATCGAGAACTCCGAACTGCTGTCGCACCTGCTGAAGCAGGCCGGGTTGCCGCACGAGGTGCTGAACGCGAAGCAGCACGAGCGTGAAGCGGCGATCGTCGCGGAAGCCGGCCGTCCGCGCGCGATCACGATCGCGACCAACATGGCCGGCCGCGGCACCGACATCGTGCTCGGCGGCAACGTCGAGAAGCAGGCCGGCTTCATCGAGGCCGACGAAGCGATCCCGGCCGACGAAAAGGCGCGCCGGATCCAGAAGCTGCACGACGAGTGGGAAACGCTGCACGAGCAGGTGAAGGCCGCGGGCGGCCTGCACATCATCGGCACCGAGCGCCACGAATCGCGCCGGATCGACAACCAGCTGCGCGGCCGTGCGGGCCGCCAGGGCGATCCGGGCTCGTCGCGCTTCTACCTGTCGCTCGACGATCCGCTGCTGCGCATCTTCGCGGGCGACCGCGTGCGCTCGATCATGGATCGCCTGAAGATGCCGGAAGGCGAGGCGATCGAGGCCGGCATCGTCACGCGCTCGATCGAGTCCGCGCAGCGCAAGGTCGAAGCGCGCAACTTCGACATCCGCAAGCAGCTGCTCGAATACGACGACGTGTCGAACGACCAGCGCAAGGTGATCTACCAGCAGCGTAACGAGCTGCTCGAAGCGCACGACATCACCGAGACGATCACCGCGATGCGTCAAGGCGTGATTACCGAAGTCGTCCGCCAGTTCGTGCCGGAAGGCAGCATCGAAGAGCAGTGGGACGTGCCCGAGCTCGAGGAAGCGCTGCGCAACGACTGGCAGCTCGACCTCGCGATCCAGGAAATGGTGAACGAGTCGTCGTCGATCACGGCCGAGGAGATCCTCGACGCGGTGATGACGGCCGCCGACGAGCAGTACGAGGCGAAGGTCGCGATGGTCGGCCGCGAATCGTTCAGCGCGTTCGAGCGCTCGGTGATGCTGCAGACGGTCGACCGCCTGTGGCGCGAGCACCTCGCGGCGCTCGACCACCTGCGCCAGGGCATCCACCTGCGCGGCTATGCGCAGAAGAACCCGAAGCAGGAATACAAGCGCGAAGCGTTCGAGCTGTTTGCCGCGATGCTCGAGGCGATCAAGCAGGAAGTCACGCGCATCGTGATGAACGTGCAGATCCAGTCGCCGGAGCAGCTCGAGCAAGCCGCCGAGCAGATCGAGGAGCGTGGCGGTCATCTCGAGAACGTCGAGTACCAGCACGCCGATTACGCGGAAGCCGGTGCGCCGGTGGCGAACGTCGCGGCTGCCGCGGCTGCCACCGCGACGGCCGACATGGTCGGCAGCGCGATGACGCACAGCGGCCCCGGCGGCGAGATGCCGAAGGTCGGCCGCAACGACCCGTGCCCGTGCGGCAGCGGCAAGAAGTACAAGCAATGTCACGGGAAGCTGTCATGATCGACGGCGGCGCGCGTCACGCGTGCCGCTTCGTTCGCAGCTTCGAGTGAGTGATGTGAGTTGCGGCGGCCCGCGCGTGCGGCCGCCGGTTCTTCCAATCGATGCCGGCGTATGCCGGCATTTTCCATCCGGCAGGTGTGCCCCATGGCTGTCAATTTTCCGTCGATCGATCCCGCCCAACTGCATCCCGTCGCCGGCGTCACGCTCGGCTGGGCGGAAGCGAACATCCGCAAGCCGAATCGCAAGGACGTGCTGGTCATCTCCGTCGACGAAGGCGCGACGGTCGCGGGCGTGTTCACCGAAAACCGCTTTTGCGCTGCGCCGGTCACCGTCTGCCGCGAGCACCTGGCGAAGGTGCGTGCAGGCGGCGCGGGCATTCGCGCGCTCGTGGTGAATACGGGCAATGCGAACGCGGGCACCGGCGAGCCAGGCCTCGTGAACGCGCGCGCAACCTGCACGGAACTCGCGCGTCTCGCGGGCATCGAGCCGGCGCAGGTGCTGCCGTTCTCGACCGGTGTGATCCTCGAGCCGCTGCCGATCGATCGCCTGAAGGCCGGGCTGCCGGCTGCGCTCGCGAACCGCAAGGCCGCGAACTGGTTTGACGCCGCGCAGGCGATCATGACGACGGACACGCTGCCGAAGGCCACGTCGCGCCAGGTGACGATCGACGGCCACACGGTCACGCTGACGGGCATCAGCAAGGGTGCGGGCATGATCAAGCCGAACATGGCGACGATGCTCGGTTTCCTCGCATTCGACGCGAACGTCGCGCAGCCGGTGCTCGACACGCTCGTGAAGGAGGTGGCCGACCGCTCGTTCAACTGCATCACGATCGACGGCGACACGTCGACGAACGACTCGTTCATCCTGATCGCGTCGGGCAAGAGCACGCTGCCGGCGATCACGTCGACCGATTCGCCGGCCTATGCGGCGCTGCGCGATGCGGTGACGGAAGTCGCGCAGGTGCTGTCGCAACTGATCGTGCGCGATGGCGAAGGCGCGACGAAATTCATGACGGTACAGGTCGAAGGCGGCAAGAGTGTCGCGGAATGCCGCCAGATTGCTTACGCAATCGGCCATTCGCCGCTCGTGAAGACGGCCTTCTACGCATCCGACCCCAACCTTGGCCGGATTCTCGCGGCGATCGGCTATGCGGGCGTCGCGGATCTCGACGTCGACAAGATCGACCTCTATCTCGACGACGTGCTCGTCGCGCAGGCGGGCGGCCGCAACCCGGCCTACCAGGAAGAGGACGGCCAGCGCGTGATGAAGCAGAGCGAAATCACGATCCGCGTGCTGCTCGGCCGTGGCGACGCGCAGGCCACCATCTGGACGTGCGACCTGTCGCACGACTACGTGAGCATCAACGCGGATTACCGCTCCTGATCGGGAGTGCCCGAACGACATGGACAAGCTTGAACAGTTTCTGACGCGCGCCGAAGCGCTGCTCGGCCGTCTCGAGGGGATGCTGCCGCCCGCGCCGGCAGCGGTCGACTGGAATGCCGCCCACGCGTTCCGCTGGCGCACGCGCCAGGGGCGCGGCTATCTGCAGCCGGTGCCGGCCGTTTCGTCGATCACGCTCGACGATCTGCACAACATCGATCGCCAGAAAGGACTGATCGAACAGAACACGCGGCAGTTCGTGCAGCAGAAGCCGGCCAACAACGTGCTGCTGACCGGCGCGCGCGGTACCGGCAAGTCGTCGCTGATCAAGGCGTGCCTGAACGCGTATGCGAAGGACGGCCTGCGCCTGATCGAAGTCGACAAGGACGACCTGCACGATCTCGGCGACATTGTCGACCTGATCTCGCAGCGTCCCGAGCGTTTCATCGTGTTCTGCGACGACCTGTCGTTCGAGGAAGGCGAGTCGGGCTACAAGGCGCTGAAGGTCGCGCTTGACGGCTCGATCGCCGCGCAGTCGGACAACGTGCTGATCTACGCGACGTCGAACCGCCGCCATCTGCTGCCCGAGTACATGAGCGACAACGAGACCTACAAGCATCTCCCGGATGGCGAGATTCACCCCGGCGAGGTCGTCGAGGAAAAGATCTCGTTGTCGGAGCGCTTCGGCCTGTGGGTCAGCTTCTATCCGTTCAAGCAGGATGACTACCTCGACATCGTCGGGCACTGGCTGCGTCATTTCGGTTGCCCGGATGCGGAGATCGAATCCGCACGCGGCGACGCGCTCGTGTGGGCGCTCGAGCGCGGCTCGCGGTCGGGGCGCGTCGCGTGGCAGTTTGCGCGTGACTGGTCGGGCCGCAAGGAGCAGGCATGAGCGCGGATCTCGCACAAGGCGCGGTGCGCGCGCCCGATGGCCGCAAGGTGACGGAGGTCGCGGTCGGCGTGATGGTGCAGCCGGACGGCCCGGTCGGCCGCTGCCGCTACCTGCTCGCGCAGCGGCTGCAAGGCAAGCCGTATGAAGGCTACTGGGAGTTTCCGGGCGGCAAGCTGGAGGCCGGCGAAAGCGTCGAGGACGCGCTTGCACGCGAACTGCACGAGGAACTCGGCATCGAAGTCACGGCCAGCCATCGCTGGCACACGCTCGAGCACGATTATCCGCATGCTTACGTGCGGCTGTACTTCTGCAAGGTGACGGGCTGGACGGGCGAGCCGCACAGCAAGGAAGGGCAGGCGTTCGTGTGGCAGCAACTGCCGGTCGACGTCGCGCCGCTGCTGCCGGCCGCGCTGCCGGTGCTCGAACTGCTCGAGAAGGAAGCCGCGTCGAACTGACGCCACGATGGCCTGCCGGGGAAGGCGGGCCATATCACTGGCGGGCGGTGCCGCGCGCCGCTCAGCTGTCTCGACGGTTGTCCGCGCCGTCTTCCTCCGACGAGGGGCCCTCGTCGGAGGATCCGCCGATCCGGTACTTTTCCGCGGCCCATGCGCCGAGGTCGAGCTGCTTGCAGCGGGCCGAGCAGAACGGGCGGAACTGATTTGCGGGGGTCCAGCGCACTTCGGCGCCGCACGACGGGCATTTCACAACGGTAGTCATACGAAAGCGATCCGGCCCGCGGCCGTTACAGATTGCACAGTGTCAGATGGAACGGCACGTCGATATCCACCGCGCGCGGCCGCACATCGCCGTCCTGCATGGTGAACCGTACCCACAGCATGTATTTGTTGGCGCTCGCTTCGGGAATGACGCGCAGCTCCGGCGGCACGCGCACCTGCATCAATTGGTACGTGCGACCGGACAGCATCTGCTGGTAGCTGCCCTGCATCGCCATGACCTTCGACGCCTGGCCCGATTCGCGCGCGAGCCGCAGCACGATCGTCACGGCGTCGCGCAGCGGCAGCATCGGCAGGATCCACTTCGCGATGTCCTGGCGCCGCTGCTCGGCGGGCCACTGCTGCCATGCGTAGTACGATGGCAGGTCGAACTTGCACGTGCCGCCGGGGATCACCGCACGGCTGCGGATGCTGGCGAGCCACTCGTTGTCGACGAGGTGCTGCCCGGTCTTGCCCTGCATCTGTGCGAGATTCGCGAGCGTCTGCTCGATTTCGCCGAGCACGGCTTCGAGCGCGTTCTGCTCGATGCCCGGATTGCCGCGAAAGGGGGCGAGCGTCTGGCGCTGACGTTCGAGCTCCTTCATCAGATCCGATTTCAGGTCCGCGCGGCCCGTTACCTCGGCGATTTCGAACAGCGTCGTCAGCGCAACGTGGTGTTCACGCGGGTCCTCCTGAGCCAAAAAGAACGCGAAGCGCTCGAAGAGATCTTCGAGGCGCAACAGCGTGCGAATTCGCTCGTTGAACGGATACTCGTAAAGAATCAAGCGCGCTCGCCTCTTGGGTAGGAATTGAAACAATGCAGGACATTCTAATGCTCACTCTCTACCCTAGCAACGCGCCAATTTCGTACACCATCACGATCGCGCGCGATGCTCAGTCTCAGTGCGCAGCGGCCGCGAACCCGAGATAGCGTTGGTGCAGTGCATCGACCTGTGCGGCGAGTGCATCGGGTGTCGTCGCGTCGTTGACGATCACGTCGTCGGCCGCCGCGAGACGGGCTTCGCGCGTCGCCTGTTTCGCGATGATCGCTTCGACCTGCTCGCGCGTGAAGCCGTTGCGCCGCATCACGCGCGCAATCTGCGTTTCGACCGTGCAATCGACGACGAGCACGCGATCGCTGCGCGCCTTCCAGTTGCCTGACTCGACCAGCAGCGGCACGACGAACATCACATACGGGCCTTGCGCTTCGCGCGCTTCGCGATCGGTCTCTGCGCGGATCAGCGGGTGCGTGATCGCTTCAAGCCGCCGGCGCGCGGCGTCGTCGCTGAAAATCAGTGCGCGCATCTTCGCGCGGTCGAGCGAGCCGTCGGCTGCAACGAAGCCGCGGCCGAATGCCTGCTCGATCGCGGGCATCGCGAGACCGCCCGGTGCGGTGATGCGATGGGCGATCAGATCGGTATCGACCAGCGACGCGCCGCGGGCGCCGAACAGATCGGCGACGGTCGTCTTGCCGCTGCCGATGCCGCCGGTAAGTCCAATGGCGAACATGTCAGCCTCCGAGCGCCGAATAGAAAGGGGTGCCGAAAAACAACGTCGCGACGCCGCCTGCCGCGAGGAACGGGCCGAACGGAATCGGCTCCTCGAAGCGCATGCGGCCGCGCCAGGTCGCAATGAGCCCGACGATCGCGCCCGTTACCGCAGCGAACAGCACGACCTGCGGCAATGCGGCCCAGCCCATCCATGCGCCGAGCGCGGCGAGCAGCTTCAGGTCGCCGAAACCGATGCCCTCGATGCCCCGCAGCCATTTGAACAGCCAGTAGATCGACCACAGGAACAGGTAGCCGGCCATGGCCCCGATCACGGCCGAGCGCAGCGACGTGAATGTTCCGCCGAGGTTCAGCACGAGCCCGGCCCAGAGGAGCGGCAGCGTCATCGAGTCGGGCAGGTAGCCCGTCCGGATATCGATTGCGCTCATCGCGAGCAGCGCGGCGCACAGTGCAAACGCGGCAAGCGCGGCGACGGTCGGGCCGAATGCCGCGAGCGAGCCGGCGGCGAGTAGCGCGCACGCGAGCTCGACGAGCGGATAGCGGATGCCGATCGCGTGGCCGCAGCGCCGGCAGCGCCCGCGCAGCATCAGATAGCTGGCGAGCGGGATGTTTTCCCATGCGCGCAGCACGTGGCCGCAATGCGGGCAGGCGCTGCGCGGGCGCCACAGATCGTAGCGCGGCGGGTAGCCGTCGTCGGGCGGGGCGCTCGCGTTGCCGGTCGCCTCATCGATCTCGGCCTGCCACGCGCGCTGCATCATCACGGGCAGCCGGTGCACGACCACGTTCAGGAAGCTGCCGATGCAAAGGCCGATGGCGACCGCGAACGCATACTGCAGCGCGGGCGGCAGCATCGCCAGCGCGAGCAGCGTGCTCTCGGGCGAATCGGTAACGGCGTACAGGGGCGCTGGCGTCATGAGGCTCAAGGTTCGGACTGGAAGGCGACGGAATCGGTTGCGATGCTACACCACGTTGCCGAGCTGAAGGATGGGCAGGTACATCGCGATCACGAGACCACCGACGAGTGCGCCGAGTACGATCACGATCAGCGGTTCGCCGAGCGCGGCGAGTGCATCGAAACGTGCGTCGAGCTGGCGTTCGCACAACGCGGCGATGTCGGCGAGCATCGTGTCGAGCGCACCGGTTTCCTCGGCGACGGCGATCGGCTGCACGACGTCGTCCGGAAAGCAGCCGGCCGACTGCATCGCGTCCGCGAGGCGTGCGCCGCGCAGCACGCGGGCTGCGATGTGCGCGGTGGCGTGCTCGAACACCGGATGGCCGGTGGTGCGCTCGAGCGTGGCAAAGGCGTCGGCGAGCGGCACGCCGGCGCCGAGCAGCGTCGCAAGCGAGCGGCACCAGCGTGCGGCTGCGTACCGGCTGAGCGCACCACCCGCGAGCGGCACGTGCAGCAGGTGCCGCGCGACAGCGTGGCGCAGCGGCGCAGACCGCCGCAACGCGTGATGTGCTGCCAGCCCGGCTGCGGCCGCACCGGCAGCGAGCACCCCGCCCCACGCCGACAGCGCGGAGGACAGCGCGAGCAGCGCGCGGGTCGGTGCCGGCAGTGCGGCGCCAAAACCGTCGAAGATCTGGCGGAACGTCGGTACCACCCACACCATCAACGCGGCCGAGATCGCGAGCCCGAACAGGATGACGGCCGCCGGGTAGGCCAGCGCGGCCCGCACCTTGCGCCACTGCGCATCGGTGCGCTCGCGGTGCTCCGCGACCCGGGTCAGCACGATGCCGAGCGAGCCGGACGCTTCGCCGACCTCGATCAGCTGGCGATACAGCGTGCCGAACTGGGAGGGATAGCGTGCGAGTGCATCGGCGAAGCGCCGGCCGCCGACGATCTCGCGGGCGAGACCCGCGGCGATGCGCGGCAGGCCGTCGCGTGGCCGCGTGCGCGCGAGCATCTCGAGCGACGGCGCGAGCGGCAACCCGGCCTGCAGCAGGCTTGCGAGCTGGCGCGTGAAGCGCGTGACATCCCGCGCGCTGGCCGTTGGCGGCCGGGCCGGCCCGCGGACGTCGAGCGACAGCACGGCGATGCCGTCGCGTGCGAGCGCGGCACGTGCGCTCGCCGCGTCGAATGCGACGACGGTGCCGCGGCGCGACGTGCCGTCGCGACGGCGGCCGCGCCACGCGAAGCGGGTTTCACGCGGCGGCGGGCGCATGCTCACGTTGCAGGTGTCGCGGCGAGGGCTTCCGCGATGCTCGTCGTGCCGTCGTGGACGCGCGCGAGCGCCGCGTCGCGCAGATTGCGCACGCCTTCGGCCGCCACGCATTGCGCGAGTTCGCCGACACTCGCCCGTGCGACGATGCGCTCTGCCAGCCCGGGGGATACCGGCATGGTCTGATGCAGGCCGACACGGCCGCGATAGCCGATGCCGTGACAGGCCGGACAGCCGCGCGCGACGAACGGCCGCCATCCGGCTGCGAGGGCAGCCGGGTCGCAGCCGGCTTCGCGCAGGACGGGCACCGGTGCGTCCGAGTGCACGCGGCAGGCGGTGCACAGCCGCCGGACGAGGCGTTGCGCGGTGACCAGGTGCAGCGCGGCCGCGAGGTTGTACGGTGCGACGCCGATGTCGAGCAGTCGCGCGACGGCGGCCGGCGCATCGTTCGTGTGCAGTGTCGACAGCACGAGATGGCCGGTCTGCGCGGCCTTGATCGCGACGTCGGCCGTCTCCGCATCGCGAATCTCGCCGACCATGATGATGTCCGGATCCTGCCGCAGCAACGCGCGCAGTGCTGTCGCGAACGTGAGCCCCGCCTTTTCGGCGACACCGACCTGGCTGATGCCGTCGAGCTGAATCTCGGCGGGATCCTCGACCGTGCAGACGTTGTGCGCGTCGCGATCGAGCATCTGCAGCGCGCAGTAGAGCGACAGCGTCTTGCCGCTGCCGGTCGGACCCGTGACGAGCACAAGGCCGTGCGGTGCGCGTATCGCGGCCTCCATCGCGGCCGCCTGCTGCGCGTCGAAGCCGAGGCGGGCGAGCGTGAGGTCGGGTGGCAGTGTCTCCAGGCGCCGCAGCACGAGCTTTTCACCGAACAACGTGGGCAGCGAGCTGACCCGGTAGTCGCCGCGCGTACCGCCGTCGATCACGATGCGCAGCCTGCCGTCCTGCGGGAGCCGCCGCTCGGCGATGTCCATGCGCGCGAGCACCTTGATCCGTGTGACGAGCGCGTCGCGCAGATGAAGGGGCGGCCGCGCATGTTCGTGCAGCACGCCGTCGATGCGAAGGCGGATGCGCCAGCCGGCTTCGAATGGTTCGACGTGGATGTCGGATGCGTCGCGCACGCGAGCCGCGTGAAGGGTATCCGTCAGCAACCGCACGGCCGGCGCATCGTCGAGCTGGGCCGCGTCGAGCGTGCGCGGTGCGGTGACGGACGACGCATCGGAGTGAGCGGGCGGTGGCTGCGCGTGCAGCGGCGCCCCGGGAGGAGGGAAATGCATGTGAGCCGGCGCGCTGGCCGCCTGTTGACCGTGACCAGCAGATGGTCGCGCGTCGCGGGCGACGCCGGCAGTCAGCCGTTCGGCTAGCGCGCGGTGACGCGTGCGGTGCGCGAGGCGCGCGGCTTGAAGAGCTTGACGGTGCGCACGGCCTGATCGTCGCTGCGCATCACTTCAAGCATCACGTCACCGATTTTCAGGCACACGTCGTCTTCCGGAATTTCCTCGAGGATTTCGAGCACCAGGCCGTTCAGCGTCTTCGGCCCGTCGGTCGGCAGCTTCAGGTGCAGCCAGCGATTCAGTTCGCGCAGCGGCATGCTTGCCGAGACGATGCATTCACCGTTCTCGTCCCAGCCGCCCGCGCGTTCGCTGCGCGGCATCGACGTCGTGAATTCGCCGATCAGCTCCTCGATGATGTCTTCGGGCGTGACGAGCCCTTCAAGCTCGCCGTACTCGTTGACGACGAGCGCGGTCCGCTGCCGCGTTTCCTGGAAAAACTGGAGCTGCTGGACCACCGGCGTGCCGGACGGCACGTAGTACGGCTCGGCGAGCAGCGTGCGTAGCGTTTCGCGGTCGAACTCCTGGTTGTGCAGCGCGGTCAGCGTCTTGCGGACGTGCAGCACGCCGAGCACCTTGTCGATGTCGCCTTCATAGACGACGAGCCGGTTGTGATAGCAGGTTTCGAGCTGGTGCAGGACGTCGTCGAGCGGCGCGTAGAAGTTGAGCGACTCGATCTGGCGGCGCGGCACCATCACGTCGTCGACCGTGATGTTCTCGAGGTCGAACAGGTTGAGCAGGATGCTGCGGTGCTTGGTCGGCATGAAACTGCTCGACTCGAGCACGATGGCACGCAGTTCGTCGGCCGACATTCGCTGGTCGCGACCCTTCTTCGTGTTGATGCGCAGCACCCACAGCACGCCGTTCGCGAGTGCGTTGACGAACCAGACGACCGGCTTGAACACGCGCATCAGCGGCGCGATCACGAGGCTCGCGGGCAGCGCGATGCGTTCGGGGAACGTCGCGCCGACGATCTTCGGCGCGATTTCGGCGAACACGATGATCAGGAACGCGACGATGCCGGTCGCGATCGACAGCGCGAGGTTGTTGCGGCCGAATGTATGCAGCGCGAGCGACGTCGTCAGGACCGGGATGATCGTGTTGAACAGGTTGTTGCCGATCAGGATCACGCTGAGCAGCAGGTCAGTGCGCGTCAGCAGGCCTTGCGTGGTTTTCGCGCCGAGTGCGCCCTGGCCGGCGAGATGCTTCAGCCGATGGCGGTTGAGCGCCATCATCGCGGTCTCGGAAATCGAAAAGAAGCTGGAACAGAGGAGAAGCAGGAAGACGGCGCCGATTTGCGCCCATAAGGGAATTTGGTCCACGCGTTGGAAGGGCAGTGAAGGACAGGGATGGAAGGAATATAGCAGAGGCCGGCGGCTGCGATGTGTCGTGCGCGGCACGAGGGCCTGCGGCAGCCGGGCAAAAAAAAACCGTGCACGGCGTGCACGGTTTTTTTACAAATCTGGTCGGGGTGAGAGGATTCGAACCTCCGGCCTCTACGTCCCGAACGTAGCGCTCTACCAGGCTAAGCTACACCCCGATTTGCACTCTTCCGATTTCGTGGTCTTCTTCAAGAACCGCTGCGTCGTCGAGCAAGAACATAACTATAACGACGTTTCTTTAAAAAGGGAAGGCCTTGGAGAAGAAATTTTTCGAGACAGGTGATTTTCCCGTGTCGAACATGCGCAGCACGCCGTGGCGGCGACGCATGGCATGGACTTACGACTGCCGCGACGTCGAGTACGAGCACAACGCGAGCAGGCTTTCCTTGTAGATCGAATCGGGGAACGCGACGATTGCGGCCGCCGCCGCCTGTGCTTCCTGACGTGCGCATTCGAGCGTGTGGTCCAGGGCGCCAGAGCGCGTGATCGCTTCGAAAATCGTGTCGAAGCGATCGGTGCCACCCTGTTCGATCGCCTCGCGTGCCAGCGCCGACTGTTCGGGCGTGCCGCGTTCGATCAGATAGATGAGCGGCAGCGTCGGCTTGCCTTCGCGGAGATCGTCGCCGGCATTCTTGCCCATTGCCTCGACGGTGCCCGCGTAGTCGAGCCAGTCGTCCATGATCTGGAACGCGGTACCGATCCGGCGGCCGTATTCGGCGGCGGCAGCCTCGGTCGGCGCATCGGCGCCTGCGAGTACCGCGCCCAGACGGGCCGACGCCTCGAACAGCTTGGCCGTCTTGTAGCGGATCACCTGCATGTAGCGCGTTTCGTCGACGTCCGCGTCGTGCATGTTGAGGAGCTGCAGCACCTCGCCTTCGGAAATGATCGTCGTCGCTTCGGACAGGATCTCCATCACGCGCATCTTGCCGACGCCGACCATCATCTCGAACGAGCGCGAGTAGAGGTAGTCACCTACCAGCACGCTCGCCGCGTTGCCGAACAGCGCATTGGCGGTCTGGCGGCCGCGGCGCAGCTCGGATTCGTCGACGACGTCGTCATGCAGCAGCGTGGCCGTGTGGATGAACTCGACGACGGCGGCCAGCACGTGCCGCTGGTGCGACGTCTCGCCGAGCGCGCCGGCGACGAGCAACAGCAATGCCGGGCGCAGCCGCTTGCCGCCCGCGCCGATGATGTACTCGGCGATCTGGTTGATCAGCAGCACATCGGACGCGAGGCTTTGCCGGATAACGCGATTCACCTGCTCCATGTCACTGGTGATCGGAGCGAGCAGATGGGCGGCGCTGAGGGTGGGGGAGGCGGTGGACGACGACATGATGATGGAATTGGGTGATGCGGCGGATTATAAGTCGAATCCGAGATATCCCGGTCTGTCACACGTGCCGCAGCCTTGAATTTGGCCGTTTGGCCGAGGCCCGCGCGCGGCAATCGTCAATCGGTTTTGACTCCGGTGCTAACCCCATGTATAATCACGTGTTTTCCGCGCGTGGTGTGCGGAAAAATTGGATCCAGAGTGAGGTTCTCAATGTACGCGGTCATAAAAACCGGCGGCAAGCAGTACAAGGTTGCCGTTGGCGAAAAACTCAAAGTAGAACAGATACCGGCTGACATTGACGCTGAAATCACGCTCGACCAGGTTCTCGCAGTGGGCGAAGGCGAATCGATTAAGTTCGGTACGCCGCTGGTCAGTGGGGCTTCCGTCAAGGCCACCGTTGTGTCGCACGGTCGTCATGCCAAGGTCACCATCTTCAAGATGCGTCGCCGGAAGCACTACCAAAAGCACGGCGGCCACCGCCAGAACTACACTGAGCTGCGCATCGACGCGATCAACGCGTAAGCGCCTCGGTAAAGGAGCAATCAGATGGCACACAAAAAGGCAGGCGGCTCTTCCCGGAACGGCCGCGACTCCGAGTCGAAACGTCTCGGCGTGAAAGTGTACGGCGGCCAGGCAATCAATGCCGGCGGCATCATCGTGCGTCAGCGCGGTACGCGCATGCACGCAGGCGAGAACGTCGGCATGGGCAAGGATCACACCCTGTTCGCGCTGGTTGACGGTCACGTCAAGTTCGCGACGAAGGGCGCGGACAAGAAGCATCTGGTCATCGTTGTCCCGGCGGCTGCCTAAATTCAGGCACCCAAGGGCTTCGTAGCCGAAAGGCCCCGCAGTCTTCGCGGGGCCTTTTTTATTTGGTCGCCGGGCGCGTGTGCGTTCGGCGACCATCGCGCAACCGGCGTACGATCGGCCGAACGGCAGATTGTTCAAGCGCGCCGGCGCGCGGCACAATAGTGGAAATACTGGGCGGAGTGACGAATGAAGTTCATTGACGAAGCACGAATCGAAGTCATCGCCGGCGACGGAGGCGATGGCAGTGCGTCGATGCGCCGCGAGAAATTCGTCCCGTTCGGCGGGCCGGACGGCGGCGACGGCGGCCGGGGCGGTAGCGTGTACGCGATCGCCGACCGCAACATCAACACGCTGATCGACTACCGTTACGCGAAGAAGCATCTGGCGCGCAACGGCGAAAACGGGCGCGGCTCGGATTGCTACGGCAAGGGCGGCGACGACGTCACGCTGCGCATGCCGGTCGGCACGATCATCAGCGACATGGATACCGGCGAGCTGATCGCCGACCTGACCGAGCACGACCAGCAGGTGATGCTTGCACAAGGCGGCGCCGGCGGGCTCGGCAACCTGCATTTCAAGTCGAGCACGAACCGCGCGCCGCGCCAGAAGACGGATGGCAAGCCCGGCGAGCGTCGCATGCTGAAGCTCGAGCTGAAGGTGCTCGCCGATGTCGGCCTGCTCGGCATGCCGAACGCGGGCAAGTCGACGTTCATTTCGTCGGTGTCGAACGCGAGGCCGAAGATCGCCGATTACCCCTTCACGACGCTTGCGCCGAATCTCGGCGTGGTACGTGTCGGTCCGAGCAAGAGCTTCGTGATCGCCGACATCCCTGGGCTGATCGAGGGCGCTGCCGAAGGCGCGGGCCTTGGCCATCAGTTCCTGCGCCACCTGCAGCGCACGGGCGTGCTGCTGCATCTCGTCGATCTCGCGCCGTTCGACGAAAGCGTCGATCCGGTTGCGGAGGCGAAGGCGATCGTCGGCGAACTGCGCAAGTACGACGAGGCGCTCTACGAGAAGCCGCGCTGGCTCGTGCTCAACAAGCTCGACATGGTGCCGGAAGACGAGCGCAAGGCGCGCGTCGCGGATTTCCTCGAGCGCTTCGAGTGGGATGGCCCCGTGTTCGAGATCTCGGCACTGACGGGGCAGGGTTGTGAAGCGCTGTGCTACGCGATCTACGACTATCTCTCGGAACATTCGGACGCGCATCGCGCGGCGGAGGCGGAAGATCTCGCGGCAGACGTGCGTTTCCGCGACGCGCCGCCTGCCAAGGGCGATGCAGCGCCGGGCGACGACGCCTGAACGGTTTCGAGTGCGCCGGGCGTGCGGCCCGGCGTCGGCGTTCAATCGCGCCCGGCCGGGCAGGCATCAGATACAGGAGACAGTGCAGGATGCGTTCGATCATCGCGGATTCGAAGCGATTGGTGGTGAAGGTGGGCTCCAGCCTCGTGACCAACGACGGCAAGGGGCTCGATCATGCGGCAATCGGCCGTTGGGTGGCCCAGATCGCGGCACTGCGCGCCCAGGGCAAGGAAGTCGTGCTCGTCAGCTCGGGCGCGATTGCCGAAGGGATGCAGCGGCTCGGCTGGAGCAAGCGGCCGCGGGAAATCGACGAGTTGCAGGCTGCCGCCGCAGTCGGCCAGATGGGGCTCGCGCAGGTCTATGAGAGCCGCTTCGCCGAGCACGACATCCGCACCGCGCAGATCCTGCTGACGCATGCCGACCTGGCGGACCGCGAGCGTTACCTGAATGCGCGTTCGACGATGCTGACGCTGCTGCGGCTTGGCGTCGTGCCGATCATTAACGAGAACGACACGGTCGTCACCGACGAAATCAAGTTCGGCGACAACGACACGCTTGGCGCGCTCGTTGCAAACCTGATCGAAGGCGATGCACTGATCATCCTGACCGATCAGTCGGGGCTGTTCACGGCCGATCCGCGCAAGGATCCGGGCGCGACGCTCGTTGCGGAAGCCAATGCGGGCGCGCCGGAACTCGAGGCGATGGCCGGCGGCGCCGGCTCGAGCCTCGGCCGCGGCGGGATGCTGACGAAGATCCTCGCGGCGAAGCGCGCGGCACACAGCGGCGCGAACACCGTGATCGCGAGCGGCCGGGAGGCCGACGTGCTCGTGCGTCTGGCCGCCGGCGAGGCGATCGGCACGCAACTGATCGCACGTACCGCGCGGATGGCGGCGCGCAAGCAGTGGATGGCCGACCATCTTCAGGTGCGCGGTCACGTCGTGATCGATGCGGGCGCGGTCGAGAAGCTGACGGCCGGCGGCAAGAGCCTGCTGCCGATCGGCGTGATCGACGTGCAGGGCGCGTTCGCGCGCGGCGAAGTCATCGCGTGTGTCGGCCCCGACGGGCGCGAAGTGGCGCGTGGGCTCACGAACTACAGCAGTGCGGAGACGAAGCTGATTCACCGCAAGCCGAGCGGCGAGATCGAATCCGTGCTCGGCTACATGCTGGAGCCCGAGTTGATCCATCGCGACAACCTGGTGCTGGTGTGACCATTCGTGCCGGTTCCGGCCGTCAGATGAAAAAGCCCGCGCGATGCGGGCTTTTTTCATGCGGCGGACAGGGGCGCGGCGGGCGCCGCGCGCCGTCAGCGCAACTGGCTCATCGCGGTGCGGTGAAACCGGATGTTTTCCAGGATCTGCTGGGTTGAGCCCTGCGGCATCTTGTTCGCGCAGAAGTAGTCCTGATAGAGCGCCGAGTGGTAGGCATTCAGCTCGCCGTTCTCGATGCGCCGCCAGTCGTTCTCGACGGTGCGATCCCAGCCGTCGTGATCCGAATTCAGGCCGGCATACTGGCGCCATTCATAGGTGTCGCAACGGATCCCCTCGTAGTTCACGTTGCGCGCGCCGGCCGGGCTCGTGATGACGACTGCGTAGCGCACGACGCCGTCGGTGCCGACGGCGAGCGACTTCGCATCGACGAAGAACTTGAGCGGCGTGTTCTGCGATACGGTGAACGGAAGCAGGTCGCTCGTTTGCGGCAGCGGCGGCAGCGAGTCGACCGTGTTTTCCTTCCAGGTGCCCTGGCGGTCCAGCAGATACACGAACGCGCTGTCATCCTTGTTGGTGGGCGTCTTCGAATTTGCGCAACCTGCCAGCGTGGCCGCGGCGACAATCGATGCGAGCGCGAGAGCAATCGCTTTCAATATGCATTCCTCGTAAAAAAAGGGCGCGACACCAAGGTCGCGCCCGGTCATGCAGTTTGATTCGTCATTTGCCGACGATCACGTGGGGCGGCATCTCGTCGAGCGTGCCCGCTTCCACTTCGATCTCCGAACAGACTACCGATGTATCGACAATCGTCAGCGTCTGCTGGGCCTGCGCGCCAATGACGCGCGGATAGCGCGACAGACGCGGCCCGCGCGGCTTCTCGGCTCGCTACGCCGGGCGGCGCAGGAAGCGCGACAGTTCCGTCAGCGCCAACTGATAGACATCCCGCTTGAACTCGATCACCGCATCGAGCGGTACCCAGTACTCGTTCCAGCGCCACGCATCGAACTCCGGGTGGTCGGTCGCGCGCAAGCAAATGTCGCAATCGCGTCCAACCATCCGCAGCAGGAACCAGATCTGCTTCTGGCCGCGGTAATGACCGCGTACTTCGCGTTTAATGAACTTGTCAGGCACCTCATAACGCAACCAGTCGCGAGTGCGGCCGATTATCTTGACGTGTTCCGGATGCAGGCCCGTTTCCTCGTGCAGTTCCCGGTACATCGCCTGCATGGGGGTCTCGCCGTACTTGATCCCACCTTGAGGAAACTGCCAGGAATGCTCGCGGAGCCGCTTGCCCCAAAACACCTCGTTGCGCGCGTTCAAGAGGATGATGCCGACGTTCGGGCGAAAGCCTTCACGATCCAGCATACAACCACCTTCGAATCCTTTAAAATTGCTTTGATTATAAACAGATAACGGGCGCTGCGCACCGTGACGGAGCGAATCCGCGCGGGGTGCACCGGCTGATTCGTCCCTGATTAGTCTGCTACGTCATCTGCGCCATCGTCGTTCGTCGCGCGCAGCTTTTTCACCTTGAAACTTTTTCGGGCGCCCCGCCTGGGGGCGCCGTTTTTGGAACCGTCCGCATGAAAGCTTCCCGTTTCTTTATCGGCACCCTGAAAGAAGCACCCGCCGACGCAGAGATCGTCAGCCACAAGCTGATGGTGCGCGCCGGCATGATCCGTCGCGTCGCCGGCGGCATCTATAACTACCTGCCGGTCGGCCTGCGTTCGATTCGCAAGGTCGAGGCGATCGTGCGCGAGGAAATGAACCGGGCGGGCGCCATCGAGCTGCTGATGCCGGCCGTGCAACCCGCCGAGCTGTGGCAGGAATCGGGCCGCTGGGAGCAGTACGGCCCCGAGCTGCTGCGCTTCAAGGACCGCAAGGATAACGACTTCGTGATCGGGCCGACGCACGAGGAAGTCATCACCGACATCGCGCGCAACCAGATCAAGAGCTACCGGCAGATGCCGGTGAACTTCTATCAGATCCAGACGAAGTTCCGCGACGAGATCCGCCCGCGTTTCGGCGTGATGCGCGGCCGCGAATTCATCATGAAGGACGCGTACTCGTTCGACAAGGACGCGGCCGGCCTGAACGAGTCGTATCGCAAGATGTACGACGCGTACGTGCGCATCTTCACGCGCCTCGGCCTCGAGTTTCGTGCGGTCGCGGCCGACAGCGGCTCGATCGGCGGCAACTTCTCGCACGAATTCCACGTGATTGCCGACACCGGTGAAGACGCGATCGCGTACTGCCCGACGTCCGAATTCGCTGCGAACGTCGAGGCTGCCGAAGCGCTGCCGCTGATCGCCGAGCGCGCGGCGCCGGCCGAAGCGATGGAGAAGGTCGCGACGCCTGGCAAGGCGAAGTGCGAAGCCGTCGCCGAACTACTGGCCATCCCGCTCGAGCGCACGATCAAGTCGATCGTGCTCGCGACCGACAACGAAGGCGCCGAGCCGACCATCTGGCTCGTGATGCTGCGTGGCGATCACGATCTGAACGAGATCAAGGTGTCGAAGCTGCCGGGCCTGAAGAACCACCGCTTCGCGACCGAGCAGGAAATCGTCGAGTGGTTCGGCACGCCGCCGGGCTATCTCGGCCCGGTCGGCACGAAGAAGCCCGTGAAGGTGATTGCGGATCGCACGGTCGCGAACATGAGCGACTTCGTCGTCGGCGCGAACGAGGTCGACTACCACATCGCCGGCGTGAACTGGGGCCGCGACCTGCCCGAGCCGGACGTCGCCGACGTGCGCAACGTGCAGAAGGGCGACCCGTCGCCGGACGGCAAGGGCGTGATCGACATCTGCCGCGGCATCGAGGTCGGCCACGTGTTCCAGCTCGGCACCAAGTATTCGGAAGCGATGGGTGCGACGTTCCTCGACGAATCGGGCAAGCCGCAGCCGATGCTGATGGGCTGCTACGGCGTCGGCGTCACGCGCATCCTCGGCGCGGCGATCGAGCAGAACTTCGACGACCGCGGCATCATCTGGCCCGAGTCGATCGCGCCGTTCGAAGTCGTGCTGTGCCCGATGGGCTATGACCGCAGCGAAATGGTGCGCGAAACCGCCGACAAGCTGTACGCGGAACTCGTCGCGGCCGGCATCGACGTGATCCTCGACGATCGCGGCGAGCGCCCGGGCGTGATGTTCGCCGACTGGGAACTGATCGGCGTGCCGCATCGCCTCGTGATCGGCGAGCGTGGCCTGAAGGAAGGCAAGATCGAGTATCAGGGCCGCCGCGACGCCGAAGCGACGCTGCTGCCGGCCGACGCGGCTGCGGCGGCGGTCGCGGAGAAGATCCGCGCCGCGCTCGCGCGCTAAGCGCACCGACCGGGGAACACGGTGGAATACACCTTCCTGTCGGCCACCGTGCTCCTGGTGCTGATCACCGATCCGCTCGGCAACATCCCGCTGTTCATTTCGGCGATGCGGGACGTGCCGCGCGAGCGGCGCGTAAAGCTGATCCTGCGTGAAGTGGGGATCGCGTTCGTGATCCTGCTGTTCTTCATGCTGGTCGGCGACCGCTTCCTGCGAATGATGAGCCTCACCGACCTGTCGCTGCGGCTCGGCGGCGGGATCGTGCTGTTCCTGATCGCGCTGCGGATGATCTTCCCGCACCCGGATGGCGCGCTCGGCAACGATCCGCGTGCGGGTGGCGAGCCGTTCATCGTGCCGCTCGCGATTCCGGCGCTCGCCGGGCCGTCCGCGCTCGCGACGGTGATGCTGTTGACGTCGCAGGGGCCCGGCAAGATGCTCGAGTGGGTCGGCGCGCTGACGGTCACGATGATCGTCTGCGCGGTGACGCTGGTGCTGGCCGAGCGTATCCAGCAATGGATCGGCGAGCGGACCGTCGCGGCGTTCGAGCGGCTGATGGGCCTCGTGCTCGTCGCGATTTCGGTCGAGATGATGCTGGGCGGCATCCGTGCGTTCGTGCACCAGCTGTAGCGCGGGGCGGCGCATACCCAAGACGCCCCAATAAAAGCGGCGCTCCGGGAAACCGGAGCGCCGCTTTCTATTTATATAGTGCGGAGCGGGGCGCTCAGACGTTCGTGGTCAGCGCACGGATCGTCGGCAGGTTGCGCCAGTAACCTTTCGCATCCATCCCGCAGCCGAACACGTAGCGGTCGGGCACCGAGAAGCCGCAGAAGTCGGGGTGCAGCGGCTTCGCCTTCGCGAGCGTCTTCTCGCACAGCACAGCCGACATGAAGCGCTGCGCGCCCATGTCGAGGATGCGGTCGCGGATCGCGGCCATCGTCTCGCCTTCGTCGAGGATGTCGTCGAGCACGAGCACGATCCGGTCCTTCACCGATTCGCGCGGCGCGACGCGCCAGTGCATTTCCGGGCTGCCCTGCGTCGTATTGCGATAGCGGGTCAGGTGGATATAGTCGAATTCCAGCGGGAAATCGAGATGCGGCAGCAGCATCCCGGTAAACACCGCGGCGCCGCCCATCACCGAGAGAACGAGCGGGAACGCATCGCCGATCTCGGCGCGGATCGCGTCGGCCATCCGGGAGATCGACGCATTGACGGCGTCGGCCGAGACGATCTCTTCGGAGTGGTTGAATATGTGGAGGGCTTCTTCGCGGTTCATGTGTTCTGGCGGGCAGTCGGTATACAAATAAGAATGAAGCAGAACGGACGGCGCGCGCTACGGCAAAAACCCGCGCGCCGGCCGATGGGCGGAATCAGCGCATGCCGGGCATCATGCCCTTCAGGCCGCGCATCATCTTCTGCATGTTGCCGCCCTTCAGCTTCTTCATCATCGTACGCATCTGGTCGTACTGGTTCAGCATCCGGTTGACTTCCTGCACCGGCACGCCCGCGCCGGCTGCAATGCGGCGCTTGCGCGTCGCCTTGATGATCTCGGGTTTCGCGCGCTCGGCGGGTGTCATCGAGCTGATGATGCCTTCCATCCGGCGGATCTGCTTTTCGGCCTGGCCCATGTCAGCGCCGGCCGCCGCCTGCTGGAATTGCGCGGGCAGCTTGTCCATCAACGACGACAGGCCGCCCATGTTCTTCATCTGCGAGATCTGCGCGCGGAAATCGTTCAGGTCGAAGTCGCCGCCTTTCTTGACCTTGTCGGCGAGCTTCTGTGCGGCCTGCACGTCGACGCCGCGCTGCGCTTCCTCGACGAGCGCGAGGATGTCGCCCATCCCGAGGATCCGGTTCGCCATCCGGTCGGGGTGGAACACCTCGAGGCCGTCGAGCTTCTCGGCGACGCCTACGAACTTGATCGGCTTGCCCGTGACGTGACGCACCGACAGCGCGGCGCCGCCGCGCGAATCGCCGTCGAGCTTGGTCAGCACGACGCCGGTGAGCGGCAGTGTGTCGTTAAACGCCTTCGCGGTGTTGACCGCGTCCTGGCCGAGCATCGCGTCGACGACGAACAGCGTTTCGGCCGGCTTCAGCGTGCCGTGCAGCGCGGCGATTTCCTGCATCATCGCCTCGTCGATGCCGAGGCGGCCGGCCGTGTCGACGATCAGCACGTCATGGTAGTGGCGCTTCGCCCAGTCGACGGCCGCGACCGCGATGTCGACGGGCTTCTGGTCCGGCGTGGACGGGAAGAAGTCGGCGCCGACCTGTTCGCTCACCGTTTTCAGCTGCATGATGGCGGCCGGGCGATACACGTCGCACGACACGGTCAGCACTTTCTTCTTGTACTTCTCGCGCAGCAGCTTCGCGAGCTTGCCGGCGGTCGTGGTCTTGCCTGCGCCCTGCAGGCCGGCCATCAGGATCACGGCGGGCGGCGTGACCGCGAGGTTCAGCTCGGCAGCCTTGCCTTCGTAGTCGCCGCCGATCACGGCGGTCAGTTCCTTCTGGACCACGCCGACCAGCGCCTGACCCGGCGACAGGCTGCTGATCACTTCTTCGCCGAGCGCCTTTTCCTTGACCTTGGCGATGAATTCGCGGACGACCGGCAGCGAAACGTCGGCCTCCAGCAGTGCGAGACGCACCTCGCGGAGCATCTCCTGCGTGTTCGCCTCGGTAAGCCGGGCCTCGCCGCGCAGCGTCTTGACGACGCGCGCCATCCGTTGAGTGAGATTGTCGAGCATGGGGAGCGGTGGACAGTGGGGCCCGAAGGCGCGGCGGAACCGAACAAAGGGAGCCGTCGCGGGAAGGGGGCCTAGTGTAAACTTCGAACATGGATATTGTACTGTATGCCCTCACCGCATTCCTGTACGGCGGCCTCGCCGTCGCAGGCTGGCGCACGCACCGCCAGGGCGCGACGCCGCTCGTCGCGAGCGTGCCGGCCGTGCCGGTTCCCGCGTCCGCCGCGTCCGGAATGAGCGGGGCCGGCCGCGCGCTGCTGTTTGCCGCGCTCGTCGCGCACGGCGTGCTGCTCCACATGACGATCTTTCCGAACGACGCGATGGTGTTCGGCTTCGCGTTCGCGCTGTCCGCGATGTTCTGGCTCGGCGCCGGCATCTACTGGATCGAGAGCTTCTTCTTCCCGCTCGACAGCCTGCGCCTGCTGGTATTGCCGCTCGCGTGCGGCGCGTCGCTGCTGCCGCTCGTGTTCGGCGGCGTGCGGGTGCTTCCCTATGCCGCAGCACCGCTGTTCAAGCTGCATTTCCTGATCGCGAACATCGCGTATGGCCTGTTCGCGATCGCGGCGCTGCACGCGATCCTGATGCTGATGGTCGAGCGGCGCCTGCAGTCGCTGAGGCGCGGCGGGCGCGACGGCTCGACGGGTTGGATCGCGAGCTGGCTCGAGACGCTGCCGCCGTTGCTCACGCTCGAGAAGCTGCTGTTCCGCCTGATCGGCGCCGGCTTCGTGCTGCTCACGCTGACGCTCGCGTCGGGCATCCTGTTCAGCGAGCAGGTCGACGCGCGCGCGTTGCGGCTCGACCACAAGACGGTATTCGCGATCCTGTCGTGGCTGATGTTCGGCGGCCTGCTGGTCGCCCGCAAGACGTCGGGCTGGCGTGGCCGGGGTGCCGCGCGCTGGGTGCTCGTGTCGTTCGCCGCGCTGCTGCTCGCGTATGTCGGCAGCCGGTTCGTTTTCGAGGTGCTGCTACACCGTTCCGTGGTTTGAACGCAGGTTTCCGATGCGACAGATTCTTCTCCTGATTCTTCTCTTTTTCGCGGGTTCGTGGATTGCGCGCAAGCTGCGCCAGGCCCAGGAGCACGCGCAGGCGCGCACCGGCCGCGGTGCCGGCTACGACGGTACGCCCGGCGGCGCGGGTGCCGCGCGCCCGAGCGGCGACGCTCGCTCGCTGCCCGAGCCGATGGTGCGCTGCGCCGAATGCGGCGTGCATGCGCCGAAGGGCGATGCGGTCGCCGCGGGCGGTGAATACTTCTGCAGCGCCGAGCACGCGCAGCGCCACGCCGCGCGGACAAGCGGTCGCGACGCACGATGAGCGACGCGCCGCTGCTGTCGGTCGACGCGAACGGCTGGGTGCGCGAAGCGCGCCATGCGCCGTCGCCGAACTTCGAGATGCGGCCCGCTGGCGCGGTGCCGACGCTCGTGGTCGTCCACAACATCAGCCTGCCGCCCGGCGAATTCGGCGGCGATGCGATCGAGGCGCTGTTCCTGAATCGTCTCGACTGCGATGCGCACCCCTATTACCAGAGCCACCTGCGCGGCGTACGCGTGTCCGCGCACTTCCTGATCCGCCGTAACGGCGAACTCGTGCAGTTCGTGTCGTGCGACGAGCGCGCATGGCACGCGGGCTCGTCCGAGTTCTTCGGCCGGCCGCGCTGCAACGACTTCTCGATCGGCATCGAGCTCGAAGGCGCGGACGACGTGCCGTTCGACGACGCGCAGTATGCGATGCTCGCGGTGCTCTGCCGCACGCTCGCGGCACGCTACCCGGTCGACGCATTCGCGGGGCACTCGGACGTCGCGCCGGGCCGCAAGACCGACCCGGGCCCGCATTTCGATTGGCAACGCTTCGCGAGCGATGCCGGTTTTTCCGCCGAATACTTTCCTTTCCGTCAGCACTGATCGCGGGGTTTTTTGACCGGAGAAAGTTTTTTCTCCGACCAATGCCTTGTCGTGTCTGCGCGTGGGCGATGTCAAGACCTCCATCGCAAATTATCCGTTTGGACGTCCTCCGAATGTCCACTATACTTGGTGCCAGTTGAGCGGTTCTGTACTAGATATAGTGTGTGTCGCAGGGGAAACCCGAGCGGCACCGGCCGGCGGGCAACGCCGGCGGACAGGGTTCTCAGGGCGGCGCGTCAGGCCGGGCGGTCCGGGCGGCGCGATCAGCGCAGCGAACTTCGACGGGGCAGGGTATACATGACGAAGCACACGACCGAATCGGTTGTCGCGCATCGACCGAACCGGCTTCCCCGGCGCATCGCTCGCCTCTTACCGCTCGCGCACCGCGTTGCGCAGCGTTCGTTTTAATCCGCGGTTCTCTCCGCACCATCCAACACCAGGAGCTTTGCACATGCAAACCACCGACAACGCGACGTCCCAGTACGAGAGCGCCTCGAGCCGTCCGCTCGGCGGGACCGAACAGGGCGCGAAGGCGCTCGCGCCGCAGGCCACGTTCGCCGATTACAAGGTGATCCGCCGCAACGGCAGCGTCGTCTCGTTCGAACCTTCGAAGATCGCGATTGCGGTGACCAAGGCTTTCCTGGCCGTCAATGGCGGGCAGGGCGCGGCATCGGCGCGCGTGCGCGAGCAGGTCGAGCAACTGACGCAGAACGTCGTGCGCGCGCTCGTGCGCAGCCGCCCGAACGGCGGTACGTTCCATATCGAAGACATCCAGGACCAGGTCGAACTCGCGCTGATGCGCGGCGGCGAGCACAACGTTGCGCGTGCGTACGTGCTGTATCGCGAGAAGCGTCACCTCGAGCGCCAGCATGCGGGCGAGGAAGCAGCGGCAGCCGGCGGCGACGCGAGCACCGGCATCAACGTCGTCGACAACGGCGTCACGCGCCCGCTCGACCTGAACGCGCTGCGTGCACTGATCGTGTCGGCATGCGACGGCCTCGGCGCTGCGGTTAACCCTGACCCGATCGTCGCGGAAACGGTGAAGAACCTGTACGACGGCGTGCCGATGAGCCAGGTCTACGACTCGGCGATCCTGGCTGCGCGCACGATGATCGAAAAGGATCCGGCATACAGCCAGGTCACGTCCCGCATCCTGCTGCACACGATCCGCCGCGAGATCCTCGGCGAGGAAGTCGTGCAGGCCGAGATGTCGACCCGTTACGCGGAATACTTCCCGCAGTTCCTGAAGCGCGGCGTCGATGCCGGCCTGCTCGACGACAAACTGCTGCAGTTCGACCTGAAGCGCCTCGGCGAAGCGCTCGACGCGAACCGCGACCTGCAGTTCGGCTACCTCGGCCTGCAGACGCTGTACGACCGCTACTTCCTGCACGTCGACGGCGCCCGCATCGAAATGCCGCAGGCATTCTTCATGCGCGTCGCGATGGGCCTGTCGCTGAACGAGATCGACCGCGAAACGCGCGCGATCGAGTTCTACAACGTGCTGTCCAGCTTCGACTTCATGAGCTCGACGCCGACGCTGTTCAACTCGGGCACGCACCGTTCGCAGCTGTCGTCGTGCTACCTGACGACGGTCGCGGACGATCTCGACGGCATCTATGAAGCGCTGAAGGAAAACGCGCTGCTGTCGAAGTTCGCCGGCGGCCTGGGCAACGACTGGACGCGCGTGCGTGCACTCGGCTCGCATATCAAGGGTACGAACGGCAAGTCGCAAGGCGTGGTGCCGTTCCTGAAGGTCGTCAACGACACGGCTGTCGCGGTCAACCAGGGCGGCAAGCGCAAGGGCGCGGTCTGCGCGTACCTCGAATCGTGGCACCTCGACATCGAGGAGTTCCTGGAGCTGCGCAAGAACACGGGCGACGATCGCCGCCGTACGCACGACATGAACACGGCGAACTGGATTCCCGACCTGTTCATGAAGCGCGTGATGGAAGGCGCCGACTGGACGCTGTTCTCGCCGTCGACCTGCCCGGACCTGCACGACAAGTTCGGCGCCGATTTCGAGAAGGCTTACACGGCTTACGAAGAGAAGGTCGCGCGCGGCGAGATCAAGCTGTTCAAGAAGATCCCGGCGCAGCAACTCTGGCGCAAGATGCTCGGCATGCTGTTCGAGACGGGCCACCCGTGGATCACGTTCAAGGATCCGTGCAACGTGCGCTCGCCGCAGCAGCACGTCGGCGTCGTCCACTCGTCGAACCTGTGCACGGAAATCACGCTGAACACGAGCGACACCGAAATCGCGGTGTGCAACCTCGGCTCGGTGAACCTCGTCGCCCACCTGGTGAAGCAGGCCGACGGCAGCTACGCGCTCGACCACGACAAGCTGAAGCGCACGATCAGCGTCGCGATGCGCATGCTCGACAACGTGATCGACATCAACTATTACGCGGTGCCGAAGGCGCGTAACTCGAACCTGAAGCACCGCCCGGTCGGCATGGGCATCATGGGCTTCCAGGACTGCCTACACCTGCTGCGCACGCCGTACGCGTCGGAAGCGGCGGTCGAGTTCGCCGATCGTTCGATGGAAGCGGTCTGCTACTACGCGTACTACGCGTCGACCGAGCTGGCCGAAGAGCGTGGCCGTTACTCGAGCTACCGCGGCTCGCTGTGGGATCGCGGCATCCTCCCGCAGGACACGCTGAAGCTGCTGACGGAAGCACGCGGCGGCTACGTCGAGGTCGACACCTCCGAATCGCTCGACTGGACGTCGCTGCGTGCGCGGATCGCCGCGCACGGCATGCGCAACTCGAACTGCGTCGCGATCGCGCCGACGGCGACGATCTCGAACATCATCGGGGTGTCGGCCTGTATCGAGCCGACCTTCCAGAACCTGTACGTGAAGTCGAACCTGTCGGGCGAATTCACGGTGGTGAACGAGTACCTGGTGCGCGACCTGAAGGAGCGCGGCCTGTGGGACGAGGTGATGGTCGCCGACCTGAAGTACTTCGACGGCATGCTGTCGCGCATCGACCGTATCCCGGCCGACCTGCGCGCGATCTACGCGACCGCGTTCGAAGTCGACCCGACGTGGCTGGTCGAAGCGGCATCGCGTCGCCAGAAGTGGATCGACCAGGCGCAGTCGCTGAACATCTACATGGGCGGCGCGTCGGGCAAGAAGCTCGACGAGGTCTACAAGCTCGCATGGCTGCGCGGCCTGAAGACGACCTACTACCTCCGCACGATGGCGGCGACGCACGTCGAGAAGTCGACGGTCGCACACGGCGCGCTGAACGCAGTGCCGACGGGCGGCGGTTCGGGTAGCGGCGGCGCGCAAGGCGCGGCTGGCGGCTTCGGTGCGGCAGGCGGCGCTGCGTCGTCGGGCGCGGTCAACGCGGCACCGGCACTCGCACCGGTCGAGGCAGATGGTCCGGTGTGCACGATGCGTCCGGGCGATCCTGGCTTCGACGAATGCGAAGCGTGCCAGTAACGCAGTGCGCCTGACCTGAGAAGAAGGTCAGCGCGGCGCACACGACGACCGATCGAGGTTGAAGTGTGCGCCGCTCTCAACTAAAAAAATGATAAGGAATCTGTAACGCGGCACCTGCGTTGCAGGCAGTGACAAGCGATCGAAACATCCCCGACGACGTCGCGTTTCGATCAGCGTTCGATGCGTCGAGCGCACCTCGCGATACACGCGCGACACACGTCGCGCGCTGCATGAACGACGATGCGTTGCTCAAAGTGTTGTATCGAGGTCGCAACGCGAATCGAAAAAAGGATTTTTCGTGAGCGAACCCTTTTATCGCTCAGGAAAAGATGGTACAAACCGTTCTAAATTGATGGTGAGAATTTATGCTCAACTGGGATGAAGAGAAGACTGCCGTAACTCCCGCGAGCGGAGCGCAGCAAAACGCGATGCGCACCTCCGCAGGAACGGCTGTCGGACTGCAGGCTGCAACGCCTGCCGCCCATCAGGTCCGCGACATTTTCGAAGGCGATCTTGCGGTGCCGCCGCAAGCATCGGCTGCTCCCGCCAGCGGTTCGGAAGCGCGGGTCAATGTCGCCGACAAGCGCATCATCAACGGCCAGACTGACGTCAATCAGCTGGTGCCGTTCAAGTACAAGTGGGCGTGGGAAAAGTATCTGGCCGGTTGCGCGAACCACTGGATGCCGCAGGAAATCAACATGTCCCGCGACATCGCTCTGTGGAAGGACCCGAATGGTCTGACCGAGGACGAGCGCCGCATCGTGAAGCGCAACCTCGGCTTCTTCGTGACGGCCGATTCGCTCGCGGCGAACAACATCGTGCTCGGCACGTACCGCCACATCACGGCGCCCGAGTGCCGGCAGTTCCTGCTGCGCCAGGCGTTCGAAGAGGCGATCCACACGCACGCGTACCAATACATTGTCGAATCGCTCGGTCTCGACGAAGGCGAGATCTTCAACGCGTACCACGAGGTCGCGTCGATCCGCGCGAAGGACGAATTCCTGATCCCGTTCATCCACACGCTGACGGACCCGGCCTTCAAGACCGGCACGCTCGAAGCGGATCAGAAGCTGCTGAAGTCGCTGATCGTGTTCGCCTGCATCATGGAAGGCCTGTTCTTCTATGTCGGGTTCACGCAGATCCTCGCGCTCGGCCGCCAGAACAAGATGACGGGTGCTGCAGAGCAATATCAGTACATCCTGCGCGACGAGTCGATGCACTGCAACTTCGGCATCGACCTGATCAACCAGATCAAGCTCGAGAACCCGCATCTCTGGACCGCGGAATTCCGCGCCGAGATTCGCGAGCTGTTCAAGCAGGCTGTCGAACTCGAATACCGCTACGCCGAGGACACGATGCCGCGCGGCGTGCTGGGTTTGAACGCGTCGATGTTCAAGAGCTATCTGCGCTTCATCAGCAACCGTCGTTGCCAGCAGATCGGCCTCGACCCGCTGTACCCGAACGAGGAAAACCCGTTCCCGTGGATGAGCGAGATGATCGACCTGAAGAAGGAACGCAACTTCTTCGAGACGCGTGTGATCGAGTATCAGACGGGCGGCGCGCTGTCCTGGGAATAACCCGCAGCAGCGAACCCGTCACATGATGGAGCAGCCGGCGGCCTCTTGGCCCCGGCCCAAGGTTTAGGAGCAAGAACGCCTGATGCAAAGCATGCCCGGTGCCTTAACGGCACGACGACACGACAGGCACTTTGCGAACCCTTCAGTGGGATGGGCAAACTTCCCTCCGGAAAAAGCGGACGGCTGTGTGGCGGTCCGCTTGATCAAGCGATTAGGGGTAGCGGCGCGAGGTGCGCCGGCTACCGACTTGATTTGGCGCGCGAGGCCGGGTGGTCACGCGCGCCATACCGTATTCATTAGCGTAAGCGCGTGGTATCCGCGTACGCCGATGAATAGCCCGCTTCGAAGCGCACGTCCTGAACAGCGTCCGCGGGAAGCGGGTTTTGACGAAGGGTGTAGTTTGAACTGACTCTCATCTGAACCTGAAGGAGAACAACATGGCTACCGCCAAGAAGAAACCGGCTGCTAAGAAGGTTGCTGCAAAGAAGACCGTTGCGAAGAAGGCTGCTGCGCCGGCGAAGAAGGCTGCTGCAGTGAAGAAGGTTGCTGCGAAGAAGGTCGCGGTGAAGAAGGTTGCCGCGAAGAAGGCAGCACCGGCCAAGAAGGCCGCAGCGAAGAAGGTTGCAGCGAAGAAGGTCGCAACGAAGAAGGTCGCAACGAAGAAGGTTGCAGCCAAGAAAGTCGCAGTGAAGAAGGTTGCTGCGAAGAAGGCCGCACCGGCCAAGAAGGCCGCAGCGAAGAAGGTTGCAGCCAAGAAGGTCGCAGTGAAGAAGGTTGCTGCGAAGAAGGCCGCACCGGCGAAGAAGGCTGCTGCGAAGAAGGCCGCGCCGGCGAAGAAGGCTGCTGCGAAGAAGGCTGCGCCTGCCAAGAAGGCTGCCGCGAAGAAGGCTGCTGCTCCCGCGAAGAAGGCTGCTGCGCCCGCGAAGCAGGCTGCCGCTCCGGCCAAGAAGGCTGCGGCTCCGAAGAAGGCCGTCGTGAAGAAGGCTGCGCCGGCAACGACCGCGTCGACCACTTCGGTTGCGCCGGCATCGGGCGTGAAGACCGCGCTCAACCCGGCAGCGGCATGGCCGTTCCCGACCGGCAGCCGTCCGTAATCGAGGCTGACCCGTACCACCCGGACACTCACGGGGTGTCCGTGGGTTGAGTAGCGCTACTCAATCAGTCCCGCCATCTGGTTCAGGTGGCGGGATTTTTTTCGTCCGTCCCTGCGGATGTGCGGGACGTCGGGAGCCCGTATGCCGGCACCGGCGAGTACGGACGAAAAAAAACGCATGTGCGGCTTCGCACATGCGTTCGACCGCGGCTTGCGCCGCGTGCTGAGGTACCTGTTAGTGCGTGACGCGCGTGATGCCGCCGCTCGACAGCAGTCGCACGCGCTCGCCGGCGCGGAACGCTTCGCCGCTTGCTGCCTGCGTGATCGAGCGCAGATCGCCGTTGTCGAGGCGCACGGTGATTTCGACACCGTTCGCCGTGCTGAGGTTTTCGCCGACCGCGTTGCCCGCGACCGCACCGACGAGACCGCCGGCGATCGCGGTCAGGATCGACCCCTTGCCGCCGCCGATCGCGCTGCCTGCCACTGCGCCGAGTGCGCCGCCGCCGAGCGTGCCGATCGCGCTGCCGCCGCCGTCGGACTGGATGCGCACGGCGCGGACGCTTTCGACCGTCCCCATGCGAACCGTTTGTTCCCGCTGCGCCTGGCCAACGCTATAGACATCCGCCGAACCGGGTGCGGTGAAGCAACCGGCGAGCGTCAGCGAGGCCGTCAGCATGGCAGCGAGCGTGAGGGTCTTTTTCGTCAACATCTTTGCTCTCCCACAAAATTCATTTGAGACTGTAACCGAATGCAGTCTCGAAGCGCGCGTCGATCTCGGCGCGCGTCAGTACGTAAGTCTGGGGCCCCTGGTGGGCGATCTTGATCGAGCCCATCAGGCTCGCGAGGCGGCCCGTGGTTGCCCAGTCGAGGCCATGCTCGATGCCGTACAGCAGGCCACCCCGGAAGGCATCGCCGCAGCCGGTCGGATCGGAGATGCGCTCCGCCCGTACGACAGGAATCTGCTCCGTGCCCTGCTTGTGGCGGATGGTCGCGCCGTGCTCGCCACGCGTAATGACGAGCGCGTCGACCCGGCTGGCGATTTCATCTTCGGACCATCCCGTCTTGTCGCTCACCAGCTTGGCCTCGTAGTCGTTGACCGCCACATAGGTCGCAAGTTCAATGCTGCGTCGCAGCGTCGCACCATCGAACAGCGGCAGGCCCTGGCCCGGATCGAACACGAACGGCACACCGGCCTTGGCGAGTTCCTCGACGTGCTGCACCATCCCTTCGAAGCCGTCGGGGCCGACGATCGCGAGCTTGATGTCCGGCGCGTCGCCCGCGTGGTTCAGGTGCGACTGCATCATCGCACCCGGGTGGAACGCCGCGATCTGATTGTTGTCGAGATCGGTCGTGATCATCGCCTGCGCGGTATACGTGTCGGGCAGCACGCGAACGTGGTCGCGGCGCAGGCCGAGCTGGTCGAGCCGGTCGAGATACGGCTGCGCGTCGAGCGCGCCCATCGTCCCCATCATGCGCGCATCGCCGCCGAGCAGGTGCAGTGCGTACGCGATGTTGCCCGCGCAGCCGCCGAATTCGCGACGCATCGTCGGCACGAGGAAGCTCAGGTTGATGAGGTGCACCTGGTCGGGCAGGATGTGCTCGCGAAACCGCCCTTCGAAGGTCATGATGGAATCGTAGGCGATCGAGCCGCAAATCAACGTAGCCAAGGTGTGCGTTCCTGTAGAAATGAGGGACCCTGCGCGACAACGCCGCGCGAAAGGCGCGGCGCGGCAGGGGAAAGCGAAAGAAAGCTTACTTCAGTGCGGCGAGCGCTGCATCGTAGTTCGGCTCGTCCTTGATTTCGCCGACGAGTTCCGCGTGGATCACCTTGTCCTGCGCGTCGAGCACGACGACTGCACGTGCGGTCAGGCCGTTCAGCGGGCCGCTTGTCACGTCGACGCCGTACGCGTTCGCGAACGCGCGGCCGGTGCGGAACGTCGAAGCCGTCACGACATTCTCGAGGCCTTCGGTCGTGCAGAAGCGCGTAGCAGCGAACGGCAGGTCGGCGGACACGACGATGACAACCGTGTTGTCGAGCGACGATGCGGCTTCGTTGAACTTGCGGGTCGACGTCGCGCAGGTCGGCGTGTCGAGGCTCGGGACGATGTTCAGCACCTTGCGCTTGCCGGCGAAGCTGGCGAGCGACAGGTCGGCGAGATCCTTGCCGACCAGCTTGAAATCGGCGCCTTGTGCGCCGACGACCGGGAACGTGCCGGCGAGATCGATCGGGTTGCCACCCAGCGTAACTTTGCTCATGTTCGTGCTCCGAAATAGCGCGCCGCTCCGGCGCGCGGGTTGAGACGGGCGCGCAGGCGCGCGCCGCGGTGCGTCACGGATAGAAAATCTGGACGCGGAAATTCGAGGCGGGCGTGCCGTTCGTTTCGACGCGGACGACCATCGTCTGCGTCGTGCCAGGCGGCAGCCCGGCGTCGATCGGCGTGCCCGGGCGCACGTAGTCGCGCGGCGCAAGTACGCGGCGTACGGTCACGCGGTTGGTGTCGTCGAGCAGCGTCAGCTCGAGCGACGGATAGGCGAGTGCGACACGGTAGCGGTTCGTCAGCGGCACCTTCAGCTCGAGCTCGCGCGGGCCGTCGAGCTGGCGCAGGTCGGTCGCGTCGAGCCGCAGGCCGTCGATCGCGCGCGGCGGCGCAACCGTGCAGCCAAGCGGCGCGCAGGCCTGCCGGAACCAGCCCTGTGTGACGGGCGCGTAGATCATCAGCGTTTCGCGCTGCCACCATGCGAGTTGCGCGACGAGCAGCACGGCGAGCACGGCGGCGACGAGGCCACCGAAAAAGCCGCCGAGCATGCCGCGTCGCTGCGGAGCGCGCGTCTCGCGCGTGACGGCGAAGTGCGGACGATCGTCGTCGGTCAGCGCAGCGGGGAACGGTGCGGACGGTGCGTTGGCCGCGGCGGAGCGCGTCTCGTCATGCCGTGTGGTGCCGGTATCAGGCTCGGCTTCGGCCCCGGCCCCGGCTTCGGCTTCGGTGACGGCTGGCGCGGGAGCGAACGCAAAATGCGGTTCGCGCGGCGCGCGTTCGTCGTCCGGCACGGCGAAGCGTGCGGTGCCGACGGGTTCGGCGGCGTCGCGAGCGCTCTCTGGGTCCGACGGAAGGTGGGCGACGAAGCGCGGCTCACGCGGGTCGCGTTCGACGGGTGCGGCCGATGGTCCGGTGTCTTGCTGCGTCTGCAGCGATTCGGCGGGTTGCACGACGTCCGTGGAGGTGTCCAGCTCGGCCGGGGAGGGCGCGAACGGTGCGGGCGTACCCGACAGGTGAACGACGCCGGCTTCGGTGGACGGAAGTGCGAGCGGGATCAGCGGTTCGGTGCGCAGGGTCTGCACGCTGTGCTGCAGCGACGGGTCGACGCCGGCATCGAGCCATGGCGCCCACATGTCCCAGCCTTCCGGCTTGTAATCGGTGTCGGAAGGGAGTGCGGCCGGCGCTTCGGCAGTGAACAGCCGAGGCGGGGCCGGATGATGCGCGTCGCCGTCATCCGGCGCGGCAGCCGGTTCGGTCAGGGCCGGCTCGGGCTGCTGCGCGTGCTCGGGAACGAGCGACTCGGATGCGTTGAAGACTTCGTGGCAATGCCCACAGCGCACGAGCCCTTGATGCAGCGAGAGCTGTTCCTGCTGCAGCCGGAAGACGGTTTCGCAATGAGGGCAGCGCGTCGCAAGAAGCATGTCGAGCCGGGCGGCCTGCTGGCCAGAGTGAAGGACAGCGCTATTCTAATGGCTTTCGCGTCGGGTTCCGGCGAGGCATACCCAACCTTCGTGCTCACGCCAGACCGAAATGTCGACGTAGCGTGCGTAGACGGCCGCAACTTCATCCGCCTGGCGCGCGAGCACGCCCGACAGTGCGATGCGGCCGCCCGGCTTGACCTTCGATGCGAGCATCGACGCCATCAGCTTCAGCGGATTCGACAGGATGTTCGCGACGACGATGTCGAATTCACCGTCCGGGCATGCATCGGGCAGCCCGTACGTGACATCCGCGTGGTTGCGCTCGCTGTTCTGCCGCGCCGATTCGACTGCCTGCGGATCGATGTCGATGCCGATGACGGGGTTCGCCCCGCATTTCTTCGCGAGGATCGCGAGAATGCCCGAGCCGCAACCGTAGTCGAGCACCGACTGGCCGGGCTTCACCGACTGCTCGAGCCATTCCATGCACAGGCGCGTGGTCGGGTGGCTGCCGGTACCGAATGCGAGGCCAGGATCGAGTTCGAGAACGAGCGCATCGGGATCGGGTGCGTCGTGCCACGACGGCACGACCCAGATCCGCTCGCCGATCGGGATCGGCTCGAACTGCGATTGCGTGAGCCGCACCCAGTCCTGTTCTTCGACTTCGCGGACGGTGAACGCCGGTGTCTCGACGATGCCGATCTCGTTCGCGGCCGCCGCGAGCAGCACGGCCGGCTCGTGGTCGGCCGCGAGCAGCGCGACCACGCGCGAGTGCTGCCACGCGGTGCGATCGGGCACGAGGCCCGGCTCGCCGAAGAGCGGCTGTTCGTCGGGCGTGTCGGCGTCGGCGTCTTCCACGGACACCGACAGCGCGCCGAGTTCGAGCAGCGCGTCGGACAGCGCCTCCGCATGCTCGCGGGCCAGTTCGACGACGAGTTCGCGATAGCTCATGCTTACGCTTCTTCCGGTGCGACCTGCTGCTTCTGGGCGAGCCGGTTTTCGAGGTAGTGGATGCTGGTGCCGCCTTCGACGAACTTCGAATCGATCATCAGCTCGCGGTGCAGCGGGATGTTGGTCTGGATGCCTTCGACGACCATTTCCGACAGCGCGATGCGCATCCGGCTGATCGCCTGCTCGCGCGTCGCGCCGTAGGTGATCAGCTTGCCGATCATCGAATCATAGTTCGGCGGCACGAAATAGCCATTGTAGGCGTGCGAATCGACGCGCACGCCAGGACCGCCCGGCGTATGCCACGACGTGATCCGGCCCGGCGACGGCGTGAACTTGAACGGATCTTCGGCGTTGATCCGGCATTCGATCGCATGTCCGCGGAACTGGATGTCGCGCTGGCGCAGCGCGAGCTTCTCGCCGGCCGCGATGCGGATCTGTTCCTGCACGATGTCGACGCCCGTGATCAGCTCCGATACCGGGTGCTCGACCTGTACGCGCGTGTTCATCTCGATGAAGTAGAACTCGCCGTTTTCGTACAGGAATTCGAACGTGCCTGCGCCGAGGTAGCCCATCTTCTTGCAGGCGTCCGCGCAGCGGTCGCCGATGCGGTCGATCAGGCGGCGCGGAATGCCGGGGGCCGGCGCTTCCTCGATCACCTTCTGGTGGCGGCGCTGCATCGAGCAATCGCGCTCGCCGAGCCAGATCGCGTTCTTGTACGCGTCGGACAGCACCTGGATTTCGATGTGGCGCGGGTTCTCGAGGAACTTCTCCATGTACACCTGCGGGTTGCCGAACGCACGGCCGGCTTCCTCGCGGGTCATGTTGACCGCGTTGACGAGCGCGGCCTCGGTGTGCACGACGCGCATCCCGCGCCCGCCGCCGCCGCCCGCCGCCTTGATGATGACCGGATAGCCGATCGCGCGCGCAATCTTGACGATCTCCTTCGGATCGTCCGGCAACGCGCCTTCCGAGCCCGGCACGCACGGCACGCCGGTCTTGATCATCGTCTGCTTCGCGGTGACCTTGTCACCCATCATGCGGATCGTTTCCGGGCGCGGGCCGATGAACGTGAAGCCCGACTGCTCGACGCGTTCCGCGAAATCGGCGTTCTCCGACAGGAAGCCGTAGCCGGGGTGGATCGCCTCGGCATCGGTGACTTCCGCGGCGCTGATCAGGGCCGGCATGTTCAGGTAGCTCAGGTTCGACGGAGCCGGGCCGATACAGACGGCTTCGTCCGCGAGGCGCACGTACTTGGCTTCCTTGTCGGCTTCCGAGTAGACGACCACCGTCTTGACGCCGAGCTCGCGGCACGCACGCTGGATGCGCAGCGCGATTTCACCGCGGTTGGCAATGAGGATTTTTTCAAACATAGCGAGTATTCGTCTCTTCGAGGGGCGCGCGAACGGCGCCTGGCGGGCATCGGCGGCGCGCGACCCGCAGGCCGCGCGGCGGACTTAGCCGATCACGAAAAGCGGCTGGCCGTATTCGACGGCCTGGCCGTTCTCGACGAGGATTTCCTTGATCACGCCGGCTTTGTCCGACTCGATCTCGTTGAGCAGCTTCATTGCTTCGATGATGCAGATCGTCTGGCCTTCCTTGACCGTGTCGCCCACCTGGACGAACGGGTCGGCGCCCGGCGACGGTGCGCGATAGAACGTGCCGACCATCGGCGACGTCACGACGTGGCCCTGCGGGACAGCCGGAGCGGCTGCACCGCCTGCGGCCGGCGCGGCTGCGCCTTCGACCGGCAGCGCGGCCGACGGCGCGGGCGCGCTGACTTGCGGGGCATACCCAGCCGTCGGCTGCACGTAGACCGGCGGCGCGTTCTTGACGATGCGCACCTTGCCTTCGCCTTCCGTCACTTCCAGCTCGGAGATGCCGGATTCGGAAACGAGGTCGATCAGAGTTTTCAGCTTACGAAGATCCATCGGGAATTCCCCTTTCAATACGTGAAAGCGCCGGTTAGGGGCCGGCGCTGAATCTAGATCGCGAAATCAGCCGCGCGACGCGCCTTGCAGCTTGTCCAGCGCGTACTCGAGCGCGTACAGATAACCTTTCCAGCCGAGCCCGCAGATCACGCCTTCGGCCTGGTCGGAAAAGTAGGAGTGGTGCCTGAACGCTTCGCGGCGATGCACGTTCGACAAGTGAACCTCGACGAACGGGATGCCAACGCCGGCGATCGCGTCCCGGATCGCGACGCTCGTGTGCGTATACGCGGCCGGATTGATCAGGATGAAATCGGTCTGTTCCTCCCGTGCGGCCTGGATGCGGTCGACCAGCGCGCCTTCATGGTTGCTCTGGAACGACGACAGTTCGGCGCCGGCTTCCCGGGCACGCGCGGCAAGCGCCTGATCGATCTGTGCGAGCGTGACGCGGCCGTACACCTCCGGTTCCCGGGTGCCGAGAAGGTTCAGGTTGGGGCCGTGCAGCACCAGCAATCGTGTCATGGTCGCTTCTATTTCTGCGGAATTGCGCGAACTTTAGCGCTATTTAGAGAAATTTGTCTAGTTTTGCCGAACGGTCGAGCGCGCCCGACCTGCAAGAATTACCGGTGCGCACGCAAAGTATCGGCGAATTCACGCGAAATTGCGGTGATCCACGGGCAAATCGCCGCCAACGTGCGGGCCGTCGTCCGGACAGGTTACAGTGCGTCGAGCGTCTTTTTCAGCTCGGCCGGTTGGATTTGTCCCAATTTTGTCTCGCGAATCTTGCCGGTTTCGTCGATGACGACCGTAAACGGCAGCGCGCCGGCGGTATTTCCGAAATTACGGGCCAGATCTGCGCCCGCATATCCGCTGATGAATACCGGATAGTCGACCTTCACCTTCTGCAGAAAGTTCTTCACGTTCTGTTCGGAATCGACGCCGATCCCGATGAAACGGATGCCCTTCTGCTTGTATTGATGCGACAGTGTGACGAGCTCCGGCATCTCCTCGACGCACGGGCCGCACCACGACGCCCAGAAATTGACGACGACCTTCTGGCCCTTGAAGGCGGACAGTGTGGCCGGCTTGCCGTCGGTGCCCGTCAGCGACGCCGCCCACAGCTGTTCGACCGGGCTGCCGTGCGTGGCGGGCGCGGCGACGGCGACACCGTCATCGGCCGTGCCGCGGAACCAATGGCCGGCGGCGAGCCCGCCGGCAACGGCGGCGGCCGCGACCACCGCGAGCGCCAACATGCGTTTCATCATCATCGTTGAATCATTCCGGTTCGGAAGGGGTCTTGCCTGCTTCGACGAGCGCACGCAGCGCCGCGGCATCCGCACGGGCGACCCGGCCGCGCGCGTCGGCCTTGACCGCGCCGCGCAGGTCGTCGCTCGCATAGAGCGCGAGGTGGATGCCGATCGCGTCCACGTCGCGCCGCGGGCGCCACAGGAAACTGAGCGTCTCGACGTCGGCGCGGCCCGCGAAGTGCCGCGTCTCGGATACCTCGTACTGGATATTCTGGTTCAGCAGGTAGATCGCGACGTCCTTCGGGTTGTCGGTGAATGCCTGCAAATGAATATCCGAATGCGCGTTCGCGGTGCCGTTCAGCACGGCACCCGTCACATAAGGATGGAACTCGGCGAGCCGGCGCATCCAGTCGAGCGCGACTTCGCGCAGGCGGCGCAGTTCGTCCGGCTGCGTGTCGCTCTGGAACAGGGCGAGGTACTCGCGCAGTTCTTCCTCGATCTGGTCGTTATCCGGCAGCCATTCGCCGGCAACACGCGTGTCGCCCAGCAACTGGCGGGCGGCCTTGCGTTTCGCGCCGGCATAGTCCAGACCGTCCTCCGCGATCAGGCGCGCGGCGGACTGGGCGATTTCCTCGCGGACGCGCCGCGGGTCGAGAAGGGTTTTGCGAGACATGATCCGGCAATCATACTCGATCGCCGCAGGGCCCGAGCGCGGGGGCGGCGGCCTGCCGACCGGCGTGCCGGCGCCGTTCGCGCGCAGCGTTCGGGCCGCCGGGCACGGCAGGCCGTCAGTTACAATAGTGTCCTTTGTGTCGCGGCAAAAGCCGTTGGCCGGGCGCCGGCCGCATGGCTCGTCCGGCGCGCCGCACCCACATCCTTTCCGAATCGACGGCGCCCGGCGGCGCGAAAGCATTCATCTATGCACATCCACATTCTTGGCATCTGCGGCACCTTCATGGGCGGTCTCGCCGTACTCGCGCGCGAGGCGGGCCACACGGTGACGGGTTGCGACGCGGGCGTCTATCCGCCGATGAGCACGCAGCTCGAGGCGCAGGGCATCACGCTGATCGAGGGCTACGGCGCCGAGCAGATCGACCTGAAACCGGACCTGTTCGTGATCGGCAACGTCGTCACGCGCGGCAATCCGCTGATGGAGGCGATCCTGGATCGCGGCCTGCCGTACGTGTCGGGCCCGCAGTGGCTCGGCGAGCACGTGCTGGCCGGCAAATGGGTGCTCGCGGTCGCGGGCACGCACGGCAAGACGACCACGTCGTCGATGCTCGCGTGGCTGCTGGAGGACTCGGGCCTGAATCCGGGCTTCCTGATGGGCGGCGTGCCGCTGAACTTCGGCGTGTCGGCGCGGCTCACCGATTCGAGTTTCTTCGTGATCGAGGCCGACGAATACGATACGGCGTTCTTCGACAAGCGCTCGAAGTTCGTCCACTACCGGCCGCGCACTGCGGTGCTGAACAATCTCGAATTCGATCATGCCGACATCTTCCCGGATCTCGCGGCAATCGAGACGCAATTCCACCATCTCGTGCGTACCGTGCCCGGTGTCGGCCGGATCGTCACGAACGGCCGCTCGGACGCGCTCGAGCGCGTGCTGGCGCGAGGCTGCTGGAGCGAGGTCGAGCGGTTCGGCGTCGACGGCGGCTGGCAGGCGCTGCCGGCCGAGGACGGCGTGCCGGTCGACGAGCGTTTCGCGGTGTATTCGCACGCGGAACGCGTCGGCGAAGTCGCGTGGCAGGTGCAGGGCGATCACAACCGGATGAATGCGCTCGCGGCGATTGCGGCTGCGCGCCATGTGGGCGTGCCACCCGCGCAGGCGGCCGAATCCCTCGCTTCGTTCCGTAACGTGAAGCGCCGCATGGAAGTGCGCGGCAGCGTGGACGGCGTGACCGTCTACGACGACTTCGCACACCATCCGACCGCGATAGAAACTACGATCGCCGGCCTTCGTGCCCGCATCGGCCGACAGAATGCCCGCATCCTCGCGGTGCTCGAGCCGCGTTCGAACACGATGAAGCTCGGCGTGATGAAGTCGCAATTGCCGGCGAGCCTGGCCGACGCCGATCTCGTGTTCGGCTACGGCGCGCCGACCGGGCGCGACGCGCTCGGCTGGAACCTCGGCGAGGCGCTCGCGCCGCTCGGCGACAAAGCACGCGCGTTCGACGATCTGCACCTGCTGGTGAAGGCTGTCGTCGAGGCTGCGCGTCCGGGCGACCACGTGCTCGTGATGAGCAACGGCGGCTTCGGCGGCGTGCACCAGAAGCTGCTCGATGCGCTCGGGAGTCGCACGTGATCCTGTATCTGCACGGCTTCCGGTCGTCACCGGAATCGCAGAAGTCGCGCCAGCTCGCAGCGCGCATGGCCGAACTCGGCCGCACCGAAGAGTGGCGATGCCCGTCGCTGTCGGTGTCGCCGCTCGAGGCGATCGCGGTCGCGGAAGCGCAGGTGGCCGGCGCGCGCGACGTGACCGTCATCGGCAGCTCGCTCGGCGGCTATTACGCCACGTGGCTGGCCGAAAAGCACGGCTGGAAGGCCGTACTGCTGAATCCGGCCATCGTGCCGCAGCGCGACCTCGAGCAGCATCTCGGTGAACAGCCGCTGTACCACGGCGGCGGCACGATCGTCGTCGAGCGCCGCCACCTGCATGAACTCGATGCGCTGCGCGTGCCGGCGATCACGCGTGCCGAACGCTACTATCTGTTCGCGGCGACCGGTGACGAAGTGCTCGATTACCGCGAGATGCTCGCGCATTACCCGGGCGCGAAAACGCGCGTGATCGAAGGCAGCGATCACGGAATCAGCGAGTTTGCCGACTATGTCGACGACGTTCTCGCGTTTTGCGACGGAAAGACGTCTTAAACCGGCCATGTGCCGATCGAATTCCCATCATCATGCGGCGCCGCCGACGCGGCGCCCGGCAGTCTGAACGAGAGTACTGAGTGAACGTTTTCTTCGAGGAATCGGGCAGTTTCAAGGCGGGCAGCGTGCTGTCGCGCCAGGGCGACGCGTTTCAGGTCGAGTTGCCCGGCGGGCGGCGTGCGAAAGTGCGCGCGAAAGACGTGCTGATCGAATTCGACAAGCCGGCCGCAAGCGAACTGATGCAGGAGGCCGACACGGCCGCGCAGCAGATCGATCTGGATTTCCTGTGGGAATGCGCGCCGGCCGACGAGTTCGCGTACACGGCGCTGGCCGCGGAATACTTCGGCGCGACGTACGGCCCGGTCGAGCGTGCGGCGCTGGTGTTGCGACTGCACGGCTCGCCCGTCTACTTCCGCCGCAAGGGGCGCGGCCAGTACCAGCGCGCGCCGGAAGACCAGCTCAAGATGGCGCTCGCGTCGCTCGAGCGCAAGCGCCAGCAGGCGCTCGTCCAGGTGCAGTATGAAGAGGAACTGAAGGCCGGCAAGTTGCCGGACGCGTTCGTGGGCAAGGTGCTCGGGCTGCTGACGCGGCCGGACAAGAACGCGATCGAATACAAGGCGATGGAAGCGGCGGCCGGTGCGCTCGGCGTGTCGCCGGCGCGGCTGATGCTCGACTGCGGCGGCATCGCGTCGCCGCGTGCGCTGCATGAGGCGCGCTTCCTCGCGGAGTTCTTCCCGCACGGCACCGGTTTCCCGGCCGTCACGGTCGGCGCGCTGCCGGACGACCTGCCGCGCGCGGACGTCCAGGCGTTCTCGATCGACGACATCACGACGACCGAAATCGACGACGCGTTCTCGGTCGAGCACCTGGCCGACGGCCGTGTGCGGATCGGCGTGCACATCGCGGCGCCGGCGCTCGGCATCGTGCGCGGCGACGCGGTCGACGCGATCGCGCGCACGCGCCTGTCGACCGTCTACATGCCGGGCGACAAGATCACGATGCTGCCGGATGACGTCGTCGACGTGTTCACGCTGAAGGAAGGCGACTACCGCCCGGCGCTGTCGCTGTACATCATCGTCAACCGCGAAACCCAGGAGATCGTCGCGAACGAGACGCGTGCCGAGCTCGTGTTCGTGAAGAGCAACCTGCGGCACAACCACCTCGACGAGCTCGTCAACGAAGAGACGCTCGCGGCCGGCACCGGCGACTATCCGCACAAGGACGACATCGCCGTGCTGTGGCCGCTTGCGCAGGCGCTGTTCGAGAAGCGCCAGGTCGCGCGCGCGGGCTACGGCCTGAAGCGCGAGGTGCAGCGCAACACCGACTACAACTTCTACGTCGACGGCGAGCACGTGTCGATTACGCCGCGCCGCCGCGGGTCGCCGCTCGACCTGATCGTGTCGGAGCTCGCGATCCTCGCGAACTCGACCTGGGGGGCGTTCCTGCACGACCACACGGTGCCGGGCATCTACCGCTCGCAGCGCGGCTTCGGCGCGCCGGGCCCGAAGCGCACGCGGATGCAGACGACGGCCGCGCCGCACGAAGGCCTCGGCGTGGCGCAGTACGCGTGGAGCACGTCGCCGCTGCGCCGTTACGTCGACCTCGTGAACCAGTGGCAACTGCTCGCGTGCGTGCAGCATGGTGTCACCGCGAAGCTCGCCGCACCGTTCAAGCCGAAGGACGCCGATCTTTATGCGGTCGTGCAGGGCTTCGACGACACCTACACGGCCTATGCCGACTACCAGCGCCGGATGGAGTATTTCTGGTGCCTGCGCTGGCTTGCGCAGGAGCAGAAAAAGCAGGTCGTCGCGAGCGTCGTGAAGGGCGATCTCGTGCGTCTCGAGGAAATTCCGCTGCTGCTGCACGTGCCGGGGCTCGGCGTGCATGCGCGCGGCACGCGCGTGCTGCTCGACGTGATGTCGCTCGACGAGCTGACGATCGAGGCATCGGTGCGGTTGGTGAAGGTGCTCGACGCGCCGGCCGTGACGAGCGGCGACGCGGCCGAGGAAGAGGAGGACGCCGAAGGCGGCGACGACACGCTGATCGACGCCGAAGACGCGACGGCCGAAGCCGAGGCCGAAGCGATGGCCGAAGCGGACGGCGCGGCTGACGGGGAAGGTGGCGAAGCCGCGAACGGCAACGCCGGCGAAGAGGGGCGCGCATCATGACCGCGGCTGCGTCGACGAGCGGCGCCGACCGCTATGTCGTGTTCGGCAACCCGGTGGCGCACAGCAAGTCGCCGTTCATCCACGCGCAATTCGCCGCGCAGACGGGCGAGCCGGTCGAATATACACACCGGCTCGCGCCGGTCGACGGTTTCGACGCGGCCGTGCGCGCGTTCGTCGCCGAAGGCGGGCGCGGCGCGAACGTGACGGTGCCGTTCAAGCTCGAAGCGCATGCGCTCGCCGACACGCTGTCGCCGCGCGCGGCGGCGGCGGGTGCCGTGAACACGCTGCGCTTCGACGCCGACGGCCGCATCCACGGCGACAACACCGACGGTGTCGGCCTCGTGCGCGACATCGAAGCGAATCTCGGCGTGTCGCTGGCGGGCGCGCGCATTCTGCTGCTCGGTGCGGGCGGCGCGGCGCGCGGCGTCGTGCTGCCGCTGCTCGACCGCGCGCCGCTGTCGATCACGATCGTGAACCGTACCGCGAGCAAGGCCGAGGCACTCGTCGGGCAGTTCATGCAGGCCGCGCACGATGCGGGCTGCACGCTCGCGGGTGGCGGTCCCGATGTCGTGCGCGCGGAGCCGTACGACGTGGTGATCAACGCGACGGCCGGCAGCCTCGATGCCGCGCTGCCGGAGTGCGACGCGGCCGCGTTCGGCGCGGGCACGCTTGCGTACGACATGATGTACGGCGCGCAGCCGACGGTGTTCATGCAGCATGCGGCGTCGCTCGGCGCGCGCACGGCCGACGGCCTCGGGATGCTCGTCGAGCAGGCGGCCGAATCGTTCTTCATCTGGCGCGGTGTGCGGCCGGACGGCGCACCGGTGCTGGCCGCGCTGCGCCAGGCGCTCGCGGCGAGCTGAACGGAGCGCGGCACGTGGTGGCGGTGAGCGGCACGCAGCCCACGCGGACGGTGAGCCCGGCCCGCTGGATCGTCTATGCAGGCTCGGTGTTCGCGGGCGCGTGGTTCGCGACGCAACTGTTCTATCTCGTGCAGATCGCGTTGTGGTCGTTCGTGAACCCGGGCTCGACCGCGTTCATGCGTACCGACGCGTGGTGGCTGTCGCGCGACAAGCCGCCCGCGCAGATTCAGCATCAATGGGTGCCGTACGACCAGATCTCGCGCAACCTGAAGCGCGCGTTGATCGCGTCGGAAGATTCGACCTTCGCGACCAACAACGGCTACGACGTCGACGCGATCCTGCAGGCGTGGGAGAAGAACAAGGCGCGCGGCCGGATCGTCGCGGGCGGCTCGACGATCACGCAGCAGCTCGCGCGCAACCTGTTCCTGTCGCGCGAGAAGAGCTACATCCGCAAGGGGCAGGAGCTCATCATCACGTGGATGCTCGAAACGGTGCTCGACAAGGAGCGGATCTTCGAGATCTACCTGAATTCCGTCGAGTGGGGACGCGGCGTGTACGGCGCCGAGGCAGCCGCACGCTATTACTACAGGATTCCCGCCAGCCGGCTCGGCGCGTGGCAATCGGCGCGTCTCGCGGTGATGCTGCCGAAGCCGCGCTGGTTCGACGCGCACCGCGGCTCGGCCTACCAGGCGCAGCGTGCGGCAGTCATTGCCCGCCGGATGGGTGCGGCCGAGCTGCCGCAATCGGAGTGAACGGCGCGCTTGCGCCGTTGCATTGACCGTTTCGCCAACCGTGCGCCGCTCGTGAGTCGTTTGTGCGCTGCAGCGCATTCGTGTCGCGCGCATTTCGGGCCACATCCTTTAGACGAATTCGTCTATTTCGTTTTACTGAGCAATGCCGCGCGCCATGCGACTTTGTTGGCCGGTATGGCACGAAATTCGGGGATTTTTAGTCTTTCCGGCTAAACGCGAAAGCGGCTGAAAGGCACGTGAAATGCAACGTTTCGCGAACCGAAGCATTCCTGAAAGGTGTGCGATGCACCGGCCGCCAGCCAAATATTTCAAAATTTTTCAAAGCTGACGGGCTCGCGTATATTGGCCAGCGCCTCGGCTCATCGGCCGCAATCGAGGCGGGGGGCGGCTTATCCGGCTGCTCGACACAAAAAACATCCGAGAGAAGGAAAGCAACGATGCCAGCGAGCAAAGCGAAGCTGTTGTTGGGAGTGGTGTTTTCTTCGCTGATTCTGACGGCCTGCAACGACGACGTGACATCGTCCGCTGCTGCCAGCGCCGACAGCTCAGCCGATCCCGCCAGTCAGGTGGACAGGGCGTACAACGATCCGAACAGTTATTCGTCGAGCGCGAACGCGTCGCTCGACGCCTCCGCCGCGGTTGAAAAGGCCGCCGTTACGCATCACCAGATCACCCTGAACGGCAAGACGATCCGCTACACGGCCACGGCCGGCCACCTCGTCGCGCGCAATCCGCAGACCGGCGCGCCCGAAGCATCGTTCTTCTATGTCGCCTATACGGCCGACAACCAGCCCGCGGCGAAGCGGCCCGTCACGTTCCTGTACAACGGCGGCCCCGGCTCCGCATCGGTGTGGCTGCACCTCGGCTCGTTCGGCCCGCGCCGGATCCAGACGGGCGACCCGAATGCGAACACCTCGACGTTCCCGTTCGTCGACAACCAGGAAAGCCTGCTCGACACGACCGACCTCGTGTTCGTCGATGCGATCGGCACCGGCTTCTCCGAAGCGATTGCGCCGAACACGAACCAGACGTTCTGGGGCGTCGACCAGGACGGCGGTGCGTTCCGCGATTTCGTGATGCGCTACCTGACCGTGAACCAGCGCAACGATTCGCCGAAATACCTGTTCGGCGAGTCGTACGGCACGCCGCGCACCGACGTGCTCGCGAACCTGCTCGAGACGGCCGGCGTGAAGCTCGACGGCATCGTGCTGCAGTCGTCGATCCTGAACTACAACACGAACTGCGACATGGCGAGCGACTACATCGGCAACTCGAACAACGGCTCGAGCCCGGTGAGTTGCGCGGGTTTCGTGCCGTCGTACGGCACCGTCGGCGCGTACTACCAGCTCGACAATCCGAACCCGTCGAGCCTGCCGCAGTATGCGGACCAGATGCGCCTGCTGACGGCCGGCAGCTACGCGCCCGCCGTGAACGCGTACCTGGCGAGCCATACGCCGCCGCCGCCGACCCTCGTCACGACGATGGCGAATTCGACCGGCGTGAAGCAGTCGCTGTGGAATGCGAACTTCAACGTGATCCCGACCTTCTTCGACAACAGCTTCCAGCTGTCGCTGATCCCGGGCACGCTGATCGGCCGCTACGACGCGCGCGTGAACGTGCCCGTGTCGAGCCCGCTCGCGGCGGACGGCGATCCGTCGAGCTCGTTCATCACGAAGCCGTTCACCGACACGATCGGCAGCTATCTGCCGAACGAGCTGAAGTACACCGCGCAGTCGGCGTATTCGTTGAGCAGCAATGCGATCAACACGTGGGACTGGACGCACGACGGCCTCGCGATGCCCGACACGATCCCCGATCTGGCCGCGGCGCTGACGCTGAATCCGCAACTGAAGGTGCTGTCGCTGAACGGGTATCACGACATCGCGACGCCGTTCTACCAGACCGAGCTCGACCTCGCGCGGCTCGGGACGCAACCGAACCTGACGATCAAGGACTATCAGGGCGGACACATGGTCTATCTCGACGATACGTCGCGTCCGCAGGAGAAAGCCGACCTCGTGACCTTCTACAACGCGGCCGCGCACTGATGCGATGCGCAAGGCAGGCGACGCGCGCCCGCGGTGGCGCCGCGCCTGCCGTCGACGACCTCATTCCAGACTGGAGCCTGATATGAAGAACCGTTTCATCGTCGTTGCCGCGGCGCTCGCATGCGTCGGCGCCGCAGCATCCGTATCCGCGTTCGCACAGGCGAGCGACGCCGCCGCGCCGGCGCGTGCGCGCCAGGCGCAGCTCGGCGATCCGTACGTGCCGCCGGCCGCGCGCAAGCCGACCGCCGGCACGCAGACGACGGGCGCCGCGCTGCATGCGCAGGTGGTGCGCAAGCTCGCGCGGCAGTTCAGCGCAGCCGACGTGCAGAACACGGGTTCGATCACCGAATCGCAGGCGCGCGCGGCCGGCCTCGGCTATGTCGCGAATCACTTCCGGCAGATGGACTCGGGCGGCAGCGGCCGTGTGTCGTTCGCGGACGTCCAGCGCTACATGCAGGCACGCAGCACGAGCCAGCAGTAAGCGCGGCGCGCGGTGGGCAAACGGGGGCGGAACCTGCTGCGCGCGGGTTCCGCCCCCGTGCACATGAAGCCGCCGTTATGTCGCGTACACGGCGGATTTGCGCCGAATTCTCATTATCTGGGCAACGCATTCAAATATTGGAGGCGAGTGCGTGCGCTCCTACAATCCGAAGCACATCGACAGCTTCGGACCCATGCATCGCGCGGCGCCCGACGCACACGGAGACACCTTCCATGAAGTTCGCCGGGCGCTTTATTCGGTGCATCGACCGCCGCTTCGTCGCGATGCCGGACGCAGTTCCGGCATCGTGCGAACGGCTTCACCGGTTCCGTTGAAGAAGCCCGCCCCATGAACAAGATGCCCGACACACTTGCCCTCGACGCCCGGCGTGCGACGCCGGACGATGCGTCGCTGACCGACAGCATCGGCGCGACCAGCACGCCGCTCGATCTCGCTGCGCAGCAGGCCGGCACGCAGACGCTGCTGCGCGGTCTTGCGATCCTCGAGGCGATCGCGAACGGCGCGCGCGACATGCGCGCGATCGGCGCCGCGCTCGGCACGACGCGCAGCACCACGCACCGCCTCGTGAGCAGCCTCGTGCAGGCGCGCTACCTGCGCCAGGTGCAAGGCGGCTACCTGCTCGGCCCGAAGCTGATCGAACTCGGCACGATCGCGCTCGAGCAGATGCCGCTCACCGCGGTCGCGCGGCCGCACCTCGAAGCGCTCGCGGAAGCGACGCTCGACACGATCCATCTCGGTGTGCGCGACGGCGACGACGTGCTGTACATCGACAAGATTCCCGGCACGCGCGGCCTCGAGATGCGCTCGCGCGTCGGCCACCGGATGCCGCTCGCATCGACCGGCATCGGCAAGGCGATGATGCTCGACACAGATCCCGACACGTGGCGCTCGCTGTTCGAGGCGGCCCGGCGTGCGCTTGCCGGCGTCAATTTCAAGCCGGACAACCGGCCCGAGACGAGCGCGTTCCTGCAGCGCATGGCGCATTACGCGGCCGGCGGCTATACGTTCGATCTCGAGGAGAACGAGGCGTCGATCCGCTGCGTGGCCGCGCCGATCCGCGACGCATCGGGCGCGATCGTCGCGGCCGTGTCGGTTGCGAGCACGATTCCGTACATGCCGCACGACCGGATGGACGAACTGATTCCGCTCGTGCAGCGCGAGGCGCGAGCCATTTCCGCGGAACTGGGCTGGAGCCCGCCGCAGGGTACCCGCAGGATCAAACGATGACGACTTCGACCCGGCCCGTTCCGGATGCCAGCACCGCCGCGCCGTCGCTGATCGCGCTCGACTGGGGCACGACGTCGCTGCGCGCTTACCTGTACGACGCGCACGGCGCGCTCGTCGACACGCGCAGCCGCCCGGCGGGCGTGATGCATGTGCCGGGCGGCGGCGCGCGCGCGTTCGACGCGGTGTTCGAGGAAGCGTGCGGCGACTGGCTCGACCGCACGCCGGGCCTGCCGGTGCTCGCCGCCGGAATGGTCGGCAGCGCGCAGGGCTGGCGCGAGGCGCCGTACGTCGCGGTGCCGGCCGGCGCCGATGCGCTCGTCGCGGGCCTCATCACGGTGACGACGTCGCGCGGCACGACGATCTCGATCGTGCCGGGCGTCATCGCCACGGGCGAATTGCCCGACGTGATGCGCGGTGAAGAAACGCAGATATTCGGTGCACTCGCGAGCGATCCCATGCTTGGCGCCGATCGTTCAGGGCTACTGATCGGCTTGCCGGGCACCCATGCGAAATGGGCGTGGGTGAGGGACGGGTTGATCGAGCGCTTCCAGACCTTCATGACGGGCGAGTTGTTCGCGGCGCTGCGCGACCACACGATCCTCGGCCGCACGATGCGCGCCGGCGCGTCGCCCGATCGCGCGGCGTTCGTGCGCGGCGTCTCGGTCGCGCGCGGCGCGCAGCGCACGGGGCTGCTCGCGACGATCTTCAGCACACGCACGCTCGGCTTGACCGACCGACTCGCGCCCGATGCGCAGGGCGACTACCTGTCCGGGCTGCTGATCGGCCATGAACTCAACGCGCTCGACGCGATGCTCGCGGAGCGCGGCATCGCGCTCGCGGACCAGCCGCTGCTGCTGATCGGCGACGACAGCTTGTGCGCGCGCTACGCCGACGCGCTCCAGGCATTCGGCCACCCGTCCGTCCGCGTCGTCGCGCATGCGACCGAGCGCGGCCTGTGGCGGATCGCGTCGCGCGCCGGGCTCGTGCGTGCAGATGGCGAGCCTGTCTGCGCCGACCAATGAACCGTTTGCAGAGGAAGCTTCGATGCCGTCCGACCTGACCTTGCCCGCGCCGTACGCGCCCCATGCCGCGCTGATGCGTGCGTTCGACGCGTGCCCGCTGATCGCGATCCTGCGCGGGATCACGCCCGCCGAAGCGGCCGACCACGGCCATGCGCTCTATGAAGCCGGCTTCCGGATCGTCGAGGTGCCGCTCAACTCGCCCGATCCGTTCGACAGCATCGCGGCACTGCGGCGTGCGTTGCCCGACGACGCGATCGTCGGCGCGGGGACCGTGCTGCGCGCCGAGTATGTCGACCGCGTGCAGGACGCGGGCGGTGCGCTGATCGTGATGCCGCACAGCGACGCGGCCGTGATCCGCCGCGCACGCGAGCGCGGCCTCGCGAGCGCCCCGGGCGTGGCGACGCCGACCGAAGCATTTGCGGCGCTCGCGAACGGCGCCGACGTGCTGAAGATGTTTCCGGCCGAGCAACTTGGCTTGCCGGTCGTGAAGGCGTGGCGCGCGGTGATCGACCGCGCGGTGCCGCTGATTCCGGTCGGCGGCATCTCGCCCGACAACATGGCGCCGTTCCTCGACGCCGGCGCGAACGGTTTCGGGCTCGGCTCGGCGCTGTACCGCCCCGGCCAGTCGGTCGACGCGACCGCGGCGAACGCGCGCGCGTTCCAGGCCGGCTTGCGCATCGCGCGCGGCGGAGCGGCATGATGGGCCGCCTTGCGGACAAGGTCGCGATGGTGACGGGCGCGGGCCGGGGTATCGGCGCCGCGATCGCCCGCGCGTTCGTTCGCGAGGGGGCGGCCGTCGCGCTCGTCGATCTCGATTTCCCGCAGGCGCAGCGCACGGCCGCCAAGATCGTGCACGAGATTGCCGGCGCGCGGGTGCTGCCGCTGCAGGCGGACGTCGCGCGGCAGGATGCGGTGCGCGATGCGCTCGCGCAGACCGAGGCGGCATTCGGCCCGCTCGACGTGCTCGTGAACAACGCCGGCATCAACGTGTTCGCCGATCCGCTGACGATGACCGACGACGACTGGCGCCGCTGCTTCGCGGTCGACCTCGACGGCGTATGGCACGGCTGCCGCGCGGCGCTGGAAGGCATGGTCGAGCGCGGCCGCGGCAGCATCGTGAACATCGCGTCGACGCATGCGTTCCGGATCATCCCGGGCTGCTTTCCGTACCCGGTCGCGAAGCATGGCGTGCTGGGGCTCACACGTGCGCTCGGCATCGAATACGCGCCGCGCAACGTGCGCGTGAACGCGATCGCGCCGGGCTACATCGAGACGCAGCTCACGCGCGACTGGTGGGACGCGCAGCCTGATCCGGCCGCCGCGCGCGCCGCGACGCTCGCGCTGCAGCCGATGAAGCGGATCGGCCGGCCGGAGGAAGTCGCGATGACGGCCGTGTTCCTGGCGTCCGACGAGGCGCCGTTCATCAATGCCGCGCGCATCACCGTCGATGGCGGGCGCGCGGCGCTGTACCACGACTGACGCAACGATTCGAAAGACCGCACGTGCGACGGCCGCGCGCACGCTGCGTCGAAACCAACAAGCGGCTGCATCCTGTTCGATGAAGACAAGGAGACACTGGAGATGAAACGCAGAACGTTCGTAACGCTGGCCGCTGCGGCCGCGGTGGTGATCGGAAGCCCGGTCGTGCATGCGGCCGATCCGGTCAAGATCGGCTTCCTCGTCAAGCAGCCGGAAGAGCCGTGGTTCCAGGACGAGTGGAAGTTCGCCGAGATGGCGGCGAAGGACAAGGGCTTCACGCTCGTGAAGATCGGCGCGCCGTCCGGTGAAAAGGTGATGAGCGCGATCGACAACCTGTCCGCGCAGAAGGCGCAGGGCTTCATCATCTGCACGCCCGACGTGAAGCTCGGGCCGGGCATCGTCGCGAAGGCGAAGTCGCACAACCTGAAGATGATGACGGTCGACGACCGCCTCGTCGACGGCGCGGGCAAGCCGATCGAGTCGGTCCCGCACATGGGGATCTCCGCGTACAACATCGGCAAGCAGGTCGGCGACGGCATCGCGGCCGAAATCAAGAAGCGCGGCTGGGACATGAAGGACGTCGGCGCGATCGACATCACCTACGAGCAGCTGCCGACCGCGCATGACCGCACGAGCGGCGCGACCGACGCGCTGGTGGCCGCCGGCTTTCCGAAGGCGAACGTGATCGCGGCGCCGCAGGCGAAGACCGACACCGAGAACGCGTTCAACGCTGCGAACATCGCGCTCACGAAGAATCCGCAGTTCAAGCACTGGGTGGCGTACGGCCTGAACGACGAAGCCGTGCTCGGCGCGGTGCGCGCGGCCGAAGGGCGCGGCTTCAAGGCGGACAACATGATCGGCATCGGCATCGGCGGTTCCGATTCGGCGCTGAACGAGTTCAAGAAGCCGCAGCCGACGGGCTTCTACGGCACCGTGATCATCAGCCCGAAGCGCCACGGCGAGGAAACCTCGGACCTGATGTACGCGTGGATCACGCAGGGCAAGGCACCGCCGGCGCTGACGCTGACGACGGGCATGCTCGCGACGCGCGACAACGTGTCGAAGGTGCGCGAGGAGATGGGGCTCGCGTCGAAGTAAGCGGCCCGCCGGCTGCCGCGGCGATGCGGCGGCCGGCGGTCGATCGATCCGGAAGTGGGGAGACGACGTGTCAGTGGCACTGCGTTTTGACAATATCGGCAAGGTCTTTCCTGGCGTGCGCGCACTCGACGGCATCTCGTTCGACGTGCATGCGGGCGAGGTGCATGGCCTGATGGGCGAGAACGGCGCGGGCAAGTCGACGCTGCTGAAGATTCTCGGCGGCGAATACCAGCCCGATGCGGGCAGCGTGCTGGTCGATGGCCAGCCCGTGCAGTTCGCGAGTGCGGCCGCGTCGATCGCGGCCGGCATCGCGGTGATTCACCAGGAGCTGCAGTACGTGCCCGACCTGACGGTCGCGGAAAACCTGCTGCTCGGCCGCCTGCCGAATGCATTCGGCTGGGTGAAGAAGCGCGAGGCGAAGCGCCACGTGCGCGAGCGGCTCGCCGCGATGGGCGTCGATCTCGATCCCGACGCGAAGCTCGGGCGGCTGTCGATCGCGCAGCGGCAGATGGTCGAGATCTGCAAGGCGCTGATGCGCAATGCGCGCGTGATCGCGCTCGACGAACCGACCAGCTCGCTGTCGCATCGCGAGACCGAGGTGCTGTTCAAGCTCGTCGACGACCTGCGCGCACAGGGCCGCGCGCTGATCTACATCTCGCACCGGATGGACGAGATCTACCGGCTGTGCGATGCGTGCACGATCTTCCGCGACGGGCGCAAGATCGCGTCGCACGAATCGCTGGCCGACGTGCCGCGCGAACGGCTCGTCGCCGAGATGGTCGGGCGCGAGATTTCGGACATCTACCATTACGCGCCGCGCGCGCTCGGCGACGTGCGCTTCGCGGCCGAAGGCGTCGACGGCCCGGCATTGCGCGAACCCGCGAGCTTCTCGGTGCGCGCGGGCGAGATCGTCGGCTTCTTCGGGCTCGTCGGCGCGGGCCGCAGCGAGCTGATGCGGCTCGTGTACGGCGCGGATCACCGGCGCGCGGGCGTGCTGACGCTCGACGGCGCGCGCATCGACGTGAAGCGTACCGGCGACGCGATCCGCCACGGCATCGTGCTGTGCCCCGAGGATCGCAAGGAAGAAGGAATCATCGCGATCGCGTCGGTCGCGGAGAACATCAACATCAGCTGCCGCCGCCATTCGCTGCGCGCGGGGCTCTTCATCAACCGCAAGGCCGAAAGCGAAACGGCCGATCGTTTCATCCAGCGGCTCAAGATCAAGACCCCGAACCGGCGGCAGAAGATCCGCTTCCTGTCGGGCGGCAACCAGCAGAAGGCGATCCTGTCGCGCTGGCTCGCGGAGCCCGACCTGAAGGTCGTGATCCTCGACGAGCCGACGCGCGGGATCGACGTCGGCGCGAAGCACGAGATCTACGACGTGATCTACCGGCTCGCGGAACGCGGCTGCGCGATCGTGATGGTGTCGTCGGAGCTGCCGGAAGTGCTCGGCGTGTCCGACCGCATCGTCGTGATGCGCGAAGGCCGGATCGCGGGCGAGCTGCCGCGCGAACAGGCGAACGAACACGCGGTGCTGAGCCTCGCGCTGCCGCAGACGAGCGCCGTCGAGGCAGCTTGACGCAGGGCACGACAATCGAATCGGACACGCGCGGCGCGGGCCGTGCAATGCAGGAGCAGGAGACACAACCATGCAAGTCAACGAAAACCTTGGCAGCGCCGCCGTGAAGCGGTCGGCCGACGCGCTGGTGCCGCAGCAGAGCGACCGCCAGAAGTGGTGGCAGCATCTGACCGAATACAGCCTGATCGCGATCTTCGCGGTGATGTTCATCACGATGTCGCTCACCGTCGATCACTTCTTCTCGATCGACAACATGCTCGGCCTCGCACTGTCGATCTCGCAGATCGGGATGGTCGCGTGCACGATGATGTTCTGTCTCGCGTCGCGCGACTTCGACCTGTCGATCGGCTCGACCGTCGCGTTCTCGGGCGTGCTGTGCGCGATGGTGCTGAACGCGACCGACAATACGTTCGTCGCGATCGTCGCGGCGGTTGCGGCCGGCGCCGCGATCGGTTTCGTGAACGGCGCGGTGATCGCGTACCTGCGCATCAACGCGCTGATCACGACGCTCGCGACGATGGAGATCGTGCGCGGGCTCGGCTTCATCGTATCGAAGGGGCAGGCGGTCGGCGTGTCGTCGGATACGTTCATCGCGCTCGGCGGGCTGTCCCTGTTCGGCGTGTCGCTGCCGATCTGGGTCACGCTGTTGTGCTTCATCTCGTTCGGCATACTGCTGAACCAGACAGTGTATGGCCGCAACACGCTCGCGATCGGCGGGAACCCGGAAGCCTCGCGGCTCGCGGGGATCAACGTCGAACGCACGCGCGTGTACATCTTCCTGATTCAGGGCGCGGTGACGGCGCTCGCCGGCGTGATCCTCGCATCACGCATCACGTCGGGCCAGCCGAACGCCGCGCAGGGTTTCGAGCTGAACGTGATCTCCGCGTGCGTGCTCGGCGGCGTGTCGCTGATGGGCGGCCGCGCGACGATCTCGGGCGTCGTGATCGGCGTGCTGATCATGGGCACCGTCGAGAACGTGATGAACCTGCTGAACATCGACGCGTTCTACCAGTACCTCGTGCGCGGCGCGATCCTGCTTGCTGCGGTGCTGCTCGACCAGCTGAAGAACCGCGGCGTCCGCGACTGACCCGATCTGCTCTTACGGAGACGAACCGCATGACCATCGACACTTCCGCGCGCGACCCGCACACCGCGAGCCACGCGCGCTATGCACGGTATCCGAGCCTCGAGGATCGCGCGGTGCTGATCACCGGCGGCGCGACCGGCATCGGCGCGGCGTTCGTCGAGCACTTCGCCGAACAGGGCGCGCGCGTCGCGTTCGTCGACCTCGACGCGGCGGCCGGTACCGCACTGGCGGAAGGCCTCGCGCACGTCCGTCATGCGCCGCTGTTCCTGCCTTGCGACCTGACCGACATCGGCGCGCTGCGCCATGCGATCGACGCGATCCGCGCGCGCATCGGTGCGATCGCGGTGCTCGTGAACAATGCGGCGAACGACGCGCGCCACGCGATCGGCGACGTGACGCCCGAATCGTTCGACGCGGGCATCGCGGTGAACGTGCGGCACCAGTTCTTCGCCGCGCAGGCGGTGATCGACGACATGAAGCAGCAGGGCGGCGGCGCGATCATCAACCTCGGCTCGATCAGCTGGATGCTGAAGAACGGCGGCTATCCCGTCTACGTGATGGCGAAGGCGGCCGTGCAGGGGCTGACGCGCGGTCTCGCGCGCGACCTCGGCCCGTTCGGCATCCGCGTGAATTCGCTGGTGCCCGGCTGGGTGATGACCGACAAGCAGCGCCGGCTGTGGCTCGACGACGCGGGCCGCGCGGCGATCAAGGCCGGCCAGTGCCTCGATGCCGAACTGCTGCCGGCCGATCTCGCGCGGATGGCGCTGTTCCTGGCAGCCGACGACAGCCGGATGATCACCGCGCAGGACGTGATCGTCGACGGCGGCTGGGCCTGACCGTTCGCACGACCTGCATCGTTTCTTCGACGAAGGAAAGGAGTTCACCATGACCGCCACGTCCTCGCACGCATCGTCGTCCACCAGTCAGTCGCGCCGCGCGCGCCTGGCCGCCGCCGCGCAGCCGGTCAGCCCCGGCCCGCAGACGGCTGCCTTCGCGCAGGGCGTCGGCGCTGCGCATGCGGCAGCCGTCACGCTGTCGAACGCGTCGCTGCGGCTCGACGTGCTGCCGCATCTCGGCGGCGGCATCGCGCGCTTCGACTGGCGCGGCGACAACGGCGCGCTGATGCCGGTGTTCCGCCGCTGCGAGCATCCGGAGACGGCGACGGACCCGAACGAACTCGCGTGCTATCCGTTGCTGCCTTACTCGAACCGGATCGGCGACGGGCGGTTCGAATGCGACGGGCGCAGCGTCGCGGTGCCGCGCAACCGCCGCGACGAGCCGATGCCGATCCACGGCGACGGCTGGCTCGCACCGTGGCAGGTGGACGATGCGACCGGCACGTCACTGCAACTGTCGCTCGATGGCACCGCCGGCGCGCCGTATGCGTTCCGCGCGATCCAGTCGTTCGAGCTCGACGACGCAACGCTGTCGATCGCGCTGACGATCGAGAACGCGGGGCGCACGCGGCTGCCGTTCGGGCTCGGCGTGCATCCGTTCCTCGTGCGCGATGCCGCGACCGAGCTGGCCGCGGCCGCCGGCGGGTTGTGGCTGTCGGGCGCCGATTTCCTGCCGGTGCGGCACGTGAGCGTGCCGCCGGCCTGGCAGTTCGGCGTCGCGTATCCGCTGCCGGCCGTGCTCGTCAATCATGCGTTCACCGGCTGGGGTGGCCACGCGACGGTGAGCTGGCCGCGCCGCGGGCTGTCGCTGACGGTGGCGGCCGACGCCGACGCGTACGTGCTCTATACGCCGCCCGGCGAGGATTTCTTCTGCTTCGAGCCGGTCGATCATCCGATCAATGCGGTGAACCTGCCGGGCGGCGCGACCGCGCACGGGATGACGCTGCTCGCGCCCGGCGAGCGGCTCACACGGCGTTTCGCGTTCACCGTCGAGCGCGCCGATGCGCGCGGCAATGCCGCGACACGCGAGGCGCGCCGGCGACGCGGGTAAAATACGCGGTCTACCAACGGTTTGCCGCGAGTACCCGCCATGTCTTCCCCGCTTACTTTCATCGAATCGCTGCGCGCCGCGTGGCAGCGCACGAACTCGCTGCTGTGCGTCGGCCTCGATCCCGAGCCGTCGCGTTTTCCCGTGCAGTTCGACGGCCAGCCCGACGCGATCTTCGAATTCTGCCGGCAGATCGTCGACGCGACCGCGCAATACGCGAGCGCGTTCAAGCCGCAGATCGCCTACTTCGCCGCGCATCGCGCGGAAGACCAGCTCGAGCGGCTGATCGCGCACATCCACCTCCAGCATCCGGGCCTGCCCGTGATCCTCGACGCGAAGCGCGGCGACATCGGCAGCACGGCCGAGCAGTATGCGCGCGAAGCGTTCGAGCGCTACCGCGCGGACGCCGTCACGGTGAACCCGTACATGGGCTACGACTCGGTCGAGCCGTACTTCGAGCACGAAGGCAAGGGCGTGATCGTGCTGTGCCGCACGTCGAACCCGGGCGGTTCCGACCTGCAGTTCCTCGACACGAACGGCCGGCCGCTGTACCAGGTCGTCGCCGACCTCGCGGCGAACAAGTGGAACGCGAGGAACGGCCAGATCGGCCTCGTGGTCGGCGCGACGTTCCCGAAGGAAATCGAGATCGTGCGCGGGATCGTCGGCGACATGCCGCTGCTGATTCCGGGCATCGGCGCGCAGGGCGGCGACGTGCAGGCGACCGTCAACGCGGGCCGCACGGCCGACGGCACCGGCATGATGATCAACTCGTCGCGCGCGATCCTGTATGCGAGCAAGGGCGAGGATTTCGCTGAAGCCGCGGCGCTCGCCGCGCAGAAGACCCGCGACACGATCAACGCGCATCGTTGATCGGTCGCATCGGCTGCCCGCTCGGACAGCCGGTTCCGGCGGGCTCCCAGTCGTGAGCCCGTCGCTTCCCTGCCGCTTTCTCCCGCGGCCCGGCTTGCACTGGCGCACGCGGACAACTTCCCGTCGCTTGCGCACCGCATCCCCGCACGCCAATCGCGCGCTGCTGCGCAGCACGGTGCGCACCCCCCGGCCCGATCAGCCCTCGCGCTCGTCGAGCAGCTTCAGCAGCCCGCGCAGCGCATGCGCGGCCGCCTGCGTGCGGATCTGCTCGCGGTCGCCCTTGAACACGAGCGTCTCGACGTCGGTATGCAGCCGGTTGCTCCAGCCGAACGACACGGTGCCGACCGGCTTCTTCTCGCTGCCGCCGGCCGGGCCGGCGATGCCCGTGACGGACAGCGCGACCTGCGCGCGGCTGTTGCGCAGCGCGCCTTCGGCCATCGCGCGCGCGACGGGCTCGCTGACGGCGCCGTGTTTGTCGATCAGGTCGTGCGGTACGCCGATCATCTCGATCTTGGCCTGGTTCGAGTACGTGACGAAGCCGCGCTCGAACCACTGGCTGCTGCCGGAGATGTCGGTGATCGCCGCGGCGATCATGCCGCCGGTGCAGGATTCGGCGGTGGCGAGCGTCAGGTGCTCGTCACGCAACTTGTTGCCTGCGCGGATCGCAAGCTGATGGACGACGGAATCGGTTGGCATGCGCGTCGGGAAACGGGAGTCGGGAAATCGGTCAGCCGACGACGGAGCGCCACAGGGCGATCACGAGCAGCGTCATGAACGCGGCGACCAGGTCGTCGACCATGATGCCGAGCCCGCCTTTCAGGCGGCGCTCGACATAGCGGATCGGCGGCGGCTTGAGCATGTCGAAGCAACGGAACGCGACGAACGCCCACAGCTGGCCGACGAAGGTCGCGGGCGTGACGAACAGCATCACGAGCCAGATCGCGACGATCTCGTCCCAGACGACGGCGCCCGGATCGGCCGAGCCCATCTTCCTCGCGGTGAAACCGGTGAGCCTCGTGCCCGCCACGAAGCCGATCGCGATCAGCGCCCACCATTCGGGCACCGTCAGGTAGCGGTTGAGCACGACGAACGTGAGCCAGCCGAACAGCGAGCCGAACGTGCCGGGCATGATCGGCGCGAGCCCGCTGCCGAAGCCGAGCGACACGAGGTGCGCCGGGTGCGACAGCATGAAGCGCGCGGTCGCGCGCCGCGGCGCGTTGCCGCCGGATGCGGCGCCGGGCTCGGCCGCGGCGTGCGCGGGCGTCGGGTCAGTCTGCATGGAAGTGGTCGAAGCCGTGCAACGTGAGAGCGAGGGGCGCGCCAGCGGCATCGCGCCACGTGATCGCGGGCTGCTCCGACGGCGCGGACAACGCGCGTATTGTACCGATTCGGGTGACCGGCACGCCGGCCGTCACGCCGGCCGCTTCGACCGCCGCGCGGGCCGCCGCCGGCGCGGTGAAACACAGTTCGTAATCGTCGCCGCCGGCCAGTGTGCAGCGGCGCTGTACGTCCGGCGGCAGCGTGGCGAGCGCGGCCGAGCGCGGCACCGCGTCGGCATCGATTTCGGCGCGCACGTTCGAGCGGGCCAGGATGTGCTGCAGGTCGCCGGCGAGGCCGTCCGAGATGTCGAGCGCCGCGTGCGCGACGCCCGCGAGCGCCAGGCCGAGCGCAATGCGCGGTTCGGGGCGCTCGAGCGCACGCCGGAACGCGGCTGCCTCGTTTGCGCCGGCCGTCCATTCGCCGCGCGCGACGCCGAGGCCGGCGCGCGCATCGCCGAGCGTGCCGGACACCCAGACGTCGTCGCCGTCGCGCGCTGCGTCGCGGCGCAACGCCGCGTCGGGCGCGACTTCGCCGAATACGGTCACGCACAGGTTCAGCGGGCCGCTCGTCGTGTCGCCGCCGATCAATTCGCAACCGTAGCGCTCGGCGAGCGCGAACAGCCCGTTGCTGAACGCTTCCAGCCACGCCGCGTCGGCACGCGGCAGCGCGCACGCGAGCGTGAACGCGCGGGGCTCGGCGCCCATCGCCGCGAGGTCGGACAGGTTGACCGCGAGCGTCTTGTGGCCGAGCGCGTCGGGCGCGACGTCGGGGAAGAAGTGGCGGCCTTCCACCAGCATGTCGGTCGAAATGGCCAGCAATTTCCCGGATCGGGGCGTGATCAACGCGCAATCGTCGCCGATGCCGAGCGTCGACGCGCGTGCGCCCTGCGCGGCGCGGCGCGTGAAGAAGCGTTCGATCAGCGAAAACTCGGAGAGGGCGGCTGGCACGGCGGATGGATCCGAAACGATTGCAGGAACGGCATTGTACGAGGCGAACGGCGGCGTTCCTGCACCGTTCCGCCCATTTTTGTCGCGGCTGTTGTACCCGAATCGTCGGTCTTGCGGCCGATGATTGGCGCTACAATGCCGTCGAAGAGTTATTCTAATCCGCCCGTCAAGAGACACATGTCCACCCAAGCCTCCTCCAAAGCCAAGCTCCGCGAAGCCGCGCTCGACTATCACGAATTCCCGACCCCCGGGAAAATCGCGATCGCCCCGACCAAGCAGATGATCAACCAGCGCGACCTCGCGCTCGCGTACTCGCCGGGTGTGGCGTACGCGTGCGAGGAGATCGTCGAGAATCCGCTCAATGCGGCGCGCTTCACCGCGCGCAGCAACCTGGTCGGCGTCGTCACGAACGGTACGGCGGTGCTCGGCCTCGGCAACATCGGCCCGCTCGCGTCGAAGCCGGTGATGGAAGGCAAGGCCGTGCTGTTCAAGAAGTTCGCGGGCATCGACGTGTTCGACATCGAGCTGAACGAGTCGGACCCGCACAAGCTCGTCGACGTGATCGCCGCGCTGGAGCCGACCTTCGGCGGGATCAACCTGGAAGACATCAAGGCGCCGGACTGCTTCATCGTCGAACGCGAAGCGCGCAAGCGGATGAAGATCCCGGTGTTCCACGACGACCAGCACGGCACCGCGATCGTGGTGGCCGCGGCCGTCACGAACGGGCTGAAGGTCGTCAACAAGGACATCAAGAAGGTCAAGCTCGTCGCGTCCGGCGCGGGCGCGGCCGCGCTCGCGTGTCTCGACCTGCTGGTCGACATCGGCCTGCCGCTCGAGAACATCACGGTGACCGACCTGGCCGGCGTGGTCTACAAGGGCCGCACCGAACTGATGGATCCGGACAAGGAGCGTTTCGCCCGCGAAACGGACGCGCGGACGCTGGCCGAGGTGATCGACGGCGCGGACATCTTCCTCGGCCTGTCGGCCGCCGGCGTGCTGAAGCAGGAGATGGTGAAGGGCATGGCCGAGCGCCCGCTGATCCTCGCGCTCGCGAACCCGACGCCGGAAATCCTGCCGGAACTCGCGCTCGAAGTGCGCCCGGACGCGGTGCTGGCCACCGGCCGTACCGACTACCCGAACCAGGTCAACAACGTCCTGTGCTTCCCGTTCATCTTCCGCGGCGCGCTCGACGTCGGCGCGACGACGATCACGCGTGAAATGGAGATCGCGGCCGTCAATGCGATCGCCGAGCTCGCGCAGCACGAGCAGAGCGACATCGTCGCGACCGCGTACGGCATCCAGGACCTGTCGTTCGGGCCCGAATACCTGATTCCGAAGCCGTTCGATCCGCGCCTGATCGTGAAGATCGCACCGGCCGTCGCGCAGGCCGCGATGGACGGCGGCGTCGCGACGCGCCCGATCGAGGACATGGAGGCGTACCGCGTCCACCTGCAGCAGTTCGTGTACCACAGCGGCACGACGATGAAGCCGATCTTCCAGATCGCGCGCGCCGCGCCGGAAGAGAAGAAGCGCGTGGTATTCGCGGAAGGCGAGGAGGAGCGCGTGTTGCGCGCCGTTCAGATCATCGTCGACGAAAAACTCGCGACGCCGATCCTGATCGGCCGGCCGGGCGTGATCGAGCACCGTATCCAGCGCTACGGCCTGCGGCTGAATCCGGGCGTCGATTTTACGGTCGTCAACACCGAGCACGACGCGCGCTACCGCGACTTCTGGCAGACGTACTACAAGATGATGGCGCGCAAGGGCATCAGCGAGCAGCTCGCGCGCGTCGAGATGCGCCGCCGCACGACGCTGATCGGCTCGATGCTGGTGAAGAAGGGCGAAGCGGACGGGATGATCTGCGGCACGATCAGCACCACGCACCGCCACCTGCACTTCATCGACCAGGTGATCGGCAAGCGCCCGGGTTGCAGCGTGTACGCGGCGATGAACGGCCTCGTTCTGCCGGGCCGCCAGATTTTCCTCGTCGACACGCACGTGAACGTCGATCCGACCCCGGAAGAGCTGGCCGAGATCACGATCATGGCGGCGGAAGAAGTCCGCCGCTTCGGCATCGAGCCGAAGGTCGCGCTGCTGTCGCACTCGAATTTCGGCACGAGCAACGCACCTTCGGCGAAGAAGATGCGCGATACGCTCGCGATCCTGCAGGAACGTGCGCCGGAGCTGAAGGTTGACGGCGAGATGCACGGCGATGTCGCGCTCGACGCGGCGCTGCGCAAGGAAATCCTGCCGGAGTCGACGCTGGAAGGCGACGCGAATCTGCTGATCCTGCCGAACATCGACGCCGCGAACATCGCGTACAACCTGCTGAAGACGGCCGCGGGCAACAACATCGCGATCGGGCCGATCCTGCTGGGCGCCGCGCAGCCGGTGCACGTGCTGACCGAATCGGCGACCGTTCGCCGCATCGTCAATATGGCGGCGCTGCTGGTCGCCGACGTGAACGCCGCGCGCTGAGCCAAAACGAACGCGCCAGGCAGGTCGAACCGGCGTGGCGCGTCGGGCGAAATTGTAAACAAAAGCAAAAAGAGGCGTGCCCGCCATGGGCACGCCGTCGGGCAGGGCGCAAACGCGCTTCCCTCAAAGCAACAGCAGCATCTCTCCACTCCGGGTAGCGAGCGCGGCAAGGAGGCAGGGTCTTGCCAGACGAGAGATGCCGCCTGCATTTTATCTCATGTAAGATAAATGTAGTGTGAATTAGGTAAAAAATGCGCCATTCCGGGCATCGCGACACTTTCGATTCCCAAACGGACATTGATTCGCGCGGCCAATAACGCTACGCTAACGCCTTTGTTGGTCGTCAACTACTTGATTTAACAGCGGGAACCCTGGTTCATGGCACGCAAGTGGCTCCGCAACGGCGCGCTCGCGTCCGTCTTCGCGATGTTCGCGATGGGTATCGTCGGCACGCCGACGGGCAGTCTGGTTTCCGCCGCTTACGCACGGGAGGCCGTTTCGGCCGACGTGGCCGCCAGCGGGCTCGATACGATCCCGACCGCCCGTCTTCCGCGCGAGGCCGTGACCACGCTGGGTCTGATCGGCGCGGGCGGCCCCTATCCGTACGAGAAAGACGGCGTCGTGTTTGGCAACCGCGAGCGGATCCTGCCAAAAGCGAAGCGCGGCTACTACCATGAGTACACGGTGCCGACGCCGCGTGCCCGCAATCGCGGTGCGCGCCGGATCGTCTGTGGCGGGCCATTGCGCCGGATCGACAACTGTTATTACACGGGCGACCACTACAACAGTTTTAAACGTATTGTTGAATGACTTCGGGACGAATGGCATGAGCGACTCCATCTACGCGCACGATACGGCGGCGGCGGAACTGTTCGCGGCCGGCGATGGCAATCTGTTTCAGCGCGTGATCCAGCTGCACGCGGCGGCGCAGGCTGGCAGCACGCCGGAGCAACAGGAAGCCGAGCCCGGGCTTTCATCGAACGAGGAGCCTATGAGCCTTTTCACGACCGTGCGACCCAATCTCGTGCAGTCGATCCGCGCGTTCCGCGTGCAGGATCTCGCCGACGAAGCCGGTCGGCTCGGCCAGCATTTTCTGTATGCATATTGCGGCGCCGCGCAGTCGAAGCAGGAAGTCATGGAAACGATCGCGACGTCGTTCCTGTTCCCGAAGCATTTCGGGAAGAACTACGACGCGTTGTACGATTGCCTGACCGACCTCGTCGCGAAGGCCGGCGCGCAGCCGGGTTTCGTGATCGTCCTCGAAGGGCTGCCGATCGCGCAGAAGTTCGACAAGGAAGGGCGCGAGACGCTGCTCGACGTGTTCCGCGAGGCGGCCGAATTCTGGGCCGAGCGCAAGGTCGCGTTCCGCGTGTTCTACTCGTTCGCGTAAGCACGCGTCGGCCAGCGGCCGATTCGACAACATTTCTAAGAGCCCGCTTCGAGCGGGCTTTTTTTTGCGTCCGCGCGATGCGTCCGGGCCGGAACGGTGCGGGACTCGCTGACATTGTCCTTTCATCCGGCACCTTTTTTCGAGACAATCTCAGTCGGCCCGGCCGCGGCAGCCGCCGCATCGGGTACGTACAACAAACCATCGAGAGAGGGCTGTCTTCCCATGAATATTTCCCGTTCCGCACGCGCTGTCGTGCTGCCCCTTCTGGTCGCGGCGGGCGCCGCGCATGCGGCGCCGCTTACGCCCGAGCAGACCGTCGATCTTTACATTGGCGCATTCGTCAACGGCGACGTGTCGAAAGCCCGCGAATTCAACGATGCGGTGCGCACGAGTTACAGCGGCAAGGACGCGCTCAACGTCGACGTTCTGTCGAAGTTGGGCGAATCGATGCGCAAGGACATGGCCGAAGACTTGCTGGCGCCGATGCCGCCGAAGGCGAGTGCCGCATTGCGTCCGTCGGTCGAAAGCATGGCAGCGGCCTATCAGCGTGCGATCAATCGCTCGGAATGCAAGGCAACCGGGTCGTCGCAACGACCGAACTCGGCTCTCGAGGGCAAAACGATCGCGACGGTTGAAATTGCATGCCGCATCCCGGATGTGGGGCCCGGCGCGAAGGCACTGGAGGCGAAGCTCGGCAACGGCCGCCTGAAGAATGATGCGGCCCGGATTGTCGCGTTCAATGCGATCTTCTCCGGCATGGCGAAGGTGCTGGACGCGTCGCCGGTAACGCATTCGGTGACAGGCAAGATCGATGTCTACAGCCTGGCAGGCGGCTGGACGACCGGCAGCCCGCAAGACGTGCTGACACCGGTTCTCGACGCGTTGTCCGAAGCGATGCCGCACGGCTCGTCGAGCGACAAGTAAGTTGCGATAGACCGCTGCGCCACATTCCGGTGGTGATGCCGGCCGCGTATCGCGCAGCGACCGGGTGGCGTGTGCTCAGGGCGTGTCGCGCCGTCTCGCGGCGGCGCGACTCCCCGTCACCATCCGCCCCAACGCGCCGCGAGCGCCGCGAGCACGGCCGCGCCGGCCGTCTCGGTGCGCAGCACGCGGGGCCCGAGCGACAGCGCGGTGAACCCGCGCGCGCGGGCCGCGTTTTCCTCGTCGGGCGACAGCCCGCCTTCCGGTCCGATCAGCAGCGTGACGGTCGCAGCCGGCGGCACGTCGGGCAGCGACGCGAACGGGATGCTCGCGCGCGGCGACAGCAGCAGCCGCAGCGCGCCGTCCGCCGGTGCGGCCGGCAGCGTATCGAGCCATGCGTTGAAGCCGGCGATGGGCGCGACGTCGGGTATGCGGTTGCGCCCGCATTGCTCGCACGACGCGCGCACGACGCCGCGCCAGTGCGCGACGCGCTTGTCCGCGCGCTCGCCGGAAAGCTTCACGACGCCGCGCGCGGTCGACAGCGGCACGACCGCCGCCACGCCGAGCTCGACGGCCTTCTCGATCACCCAGTCCATCTTGTCGCCGCCGGCGATGCCTTGCGCGAGCGTCACGCGATAGGGCGGCTCGGCTTCGGCCGGCTCGAACGCGTCGATCTGCGCGAGCGCGCTGCGCTTGTCGATCTCGACGAGCCGTGCGCGGTACTGGCCGCCGGTGCCGTCGAACAGGGCGAGCGCGTCGCCGGGCTGCAGGCGCAGCACCTGCGCGTGGCGCGCGACATCGGCCGGCAACGCAAGCGTGGCGTCGGCGCGCAGTGTCGCGTCGACGAAAAAGCGCGGCACGGCCGCGGTGGTGGTGGCTTCGTTCATGCGTGTAACGGTTTGGGTCATGCGTCGAGACGGCGGCCGAGCGCCCATCGGTAGCCGTCGAGATCCTCGATCTGTGCGAACCGGTCGCCCCAGAACTGATCCTGCGGCGCACTCAGCGATTTCGCGCCCGCGTCGAGCGCGCGCTGCCAGGTGGCGTCGACGTCGTCGACATACAGATAGAACGATTGCGGCGCGGTGGCGTTCGCACTCTTCGGCGTGAGCGCGGTCGAGCCGAATGCACCTTCGGGCGCGAACATCACGATCAGCTGGCCGCGATAGGCCATCTCGACGTGCATGATCGCGCCGTCTTCGTCGTGCACGTCGCGCAGTTCGAAGCCGAATGCGGCCTTGAAGAAATCGATGGCCGCACGTGCATTGCGTACGGCCAGGTAGGGCGTCAACCAAGGCACGTTGGCCGGACGTGGATCGGTCATGAAAATCTCCTGTGGGGGCGCCTGGGCACGTGCTCTGATTCTGTGCCTGGGCGTTCGTTCAGGGGGCGGCGCGGCGTCCGGGGCGTGTCGCCGCGGTGCCACGCATCACGCATCCTGCGAAGACGTGAAGAAAAAACGGAAGCGGGGCGACCGCGCGGACGCTCAGCGGCGGACGCCCAGTGTATCGCGCAGCGCGCACGGCAGGGCAAAGAGGGACGCATGCAGCCGTGCGTCGTAGTAGCGCAAACCCTGGACGCGGCGGGCCGCGAGCCGTTCGTCGATGTCGTGCGCGAACAGCGCGGCTGCGTCGAGCGTATCGCTCGCGATCGCCATCAGCCACTGCGAGCCGTACAGCGGCACGTGCGCGGACAACGGATCGACGACCGCGAAGCTCGCGCGCAGGTCGTCGAGCAGCGCGGCGATGCGCGTCGGGTGGAACACCGGCGAGCCGAGGTGCATCGAGATCGCGCCGCACGGCGTCAGGATCCGCTTGAGCCGCGCATAGAACGCGCGCGTGTAGAGGCCGGCCGCCGGCGAATCGGGCGGCGTGAGATCGAACACGACGAGATCGAAATGCTCGACGGTCGATTCGACGAAATGAGCGGCGTCGCCGATCACGACCTCGACGCGCGGGTCGTCGAGCGAACCCTGGTGCACGTCGTCGAGATAACGGCGCGCCATCCCGACCACTTCGTCGTCGAGCTCCGCGATCACGATCCGCTCGATGCATGCATGCTTGAGCAACTGGCGCGCCGCGCCGCCGTCGCCGCCGCCGAGCACGAGCGCGCGGCGCGGCGACGGATGCGCGAGCGCGGCCGGGTGCGTCATGCACTCGTGATAGACGTACTCGTCGCCGACCGACGTCATCGGCCGGCCGTCCAGCGTAAACAGGCGGCCGAGCTGCGGGGTTTCCCAGACCTCGATCTGCTGGTGCGGGGACGCGACGCGCGCGAGCCGCCGGGCGTTCGGGAAGCCGTAGGCGGCATCGGGCGTAGGGTGAAAGAGAAGCGTCGTGCTCACGGGTGGGCCGCTCAGGGCTGGCAGTTCCGACGTCTGAATTATAGGAGGCGGGCGGTTTGACGGAAAACCGTGCCGGAACACCGTGCATGGACAAGGGAAATGTCAGCCCATCTGTTAAAATGACGAGCTTTGCAGCCCCGTCCGTAGGCTCCGTCCGCTTCGCGTCCGTCAGGCGCCGCACCGCGCGCCGGGAACGATTGACGCTCGAGCTTCCGGATGCCGCCGTGCCCCCGTTTCCTCGACTCGTTCTCCGGACTCGACATGACGACTTCGTCTCCCGCCTCTACCACCCTGATGGCCAACGCGATCCGTGCGCTCGCGATGGACGCCGTCCAGCAAGCGAACTCCGGCCACCCCGGCATGCCGATGGGCATGGCCGAAATCGGCGTCGCGCTCTGGTCGCGCCATCTGAAGCACAACCCGACGAACCCGCACTGGGCCGACCGTGACCGCTTCGTGCTGTCGAACGGCCATGGCTCGATGCTGCTGTACTCGCTGCTGCACCTGACTGGCTACGACCTGCCGATGGAAGAGCTGAAGAACTTCCGCCAACTGCACTCGAAGACGCCGGGTCACCCGGAATACGGCATCACGCCGGGCGTCGAGACGACCACCGGCCCGCTCGGCCAGGGTCTCGCGAACGCGGTCGGCATGGCGCTCGGCGAAGCGCTGATGGCCGACGAGTTCAACCGTGACGGCGCGAAGATCGTCGATCACCACACGTACGTGTTCCTCGGCGACGGTTGCCTGATGGAAGGCATCTCGCACGAAGCCTGCTCGCTCGCCGGCACGCTGAAGCTGAACAAGCTGATCGCGCTGTACGACGACAACGGCATCTCGATCGACGGCGACGTCGTGAACTGGTTCCACGACGACACCCCGAAGCGTTTCGAAGCCTACGGCTGGAACGTGATCCCGAACGTGAACGGCCATGACGTCGACGCGGTCGACGCAGCGATCGCGAAGGCGAAGCTGTCGGACAAGCCGACGCTGATCTGCTGCAAGACGGTGATCGGCCAGGGCGCGGCGACCAAGGCAGGCGGCCACGACGTGCATGGCGCGGCGCTCGGCGCGGAAGAAATCGCGAAGACGCGCGAAGCGCTCGGCTGGACGTGGGCGCCGTTCGTGATTCCGCAGGAAGTCTATGCGGCATGGGACGCGAAGGAAGCCGGCAAGCGCGCGGAAACCGAATGGAACGAGACGTTCGCGGCCTATCGCGCGAAGTTCCCGGCAGAAGCCGCCGAATTCGAGCGCCGGATGGCCAACCAGCTGCCGGCCGACTGGGCCGAGAAGGCCGCCGCAATCATCGCCGGTGCGAACGAGCGCGCGGAGACGGTGGCGACCCGCAAGGCGTCGCAGCAGGCGATCGAAGGGCTGGCAGCCGCGCTGCCCGAGTTGCTCGGCGGCTCGGCCGACCTGACCGGCTCGAACCTGACCAACTGGAAGGCATCGAAGGCTGTCCGTGCGAATCCGGAAGGCCCGGGCGTCCAGCTGGGCAACCACATCAACTACGGCGTGCGCGAATTCGGCATGAGCGCCGCGATCAACGGCCTCGCGCTGCACGGCGGCCACAAGCCGTTCGGCGGCACGTTCCTGACGTTCTCCGACTACAGCCGCAACGCGCTGCGCGTGGCCGCGCTGATGAAGGTGCCGTCGATCTTCGTGTTCACGCACGATTCGATCGGCCTCGGCGAAGACGGCCCGACGCACCAGTCGATCGAGCACGTGTCGAGCCTGCGCCTGATTCCGAACCACGACGTATGGCGTCCGGCCGACACGGTCGAGACGGCAGTGGCGTGGACCCACGCGATCGCAGCCGACCGTCCGTCGAGCCTGATCTTCAGCCGCCAGAACCTGGCGTTCAACCCGCGTACCGATGCGCAGATCGCGAACATCGAGAAGGGCGGCTACGTGCTGAAGGACTGGGACGAAGAGATCGTCGCGCGCAAGATCATCCTGATCGCGACGGGCTCGGAAGTCGAACTCGCGATGAAGGCCGTCGAGCCGCTCGCGCAGCAGGGCATCGCGGCACGCGTCGTGTCGATGCCGTCGACCAACGTGTTCGATCGCCAGGACGCCGAGTACCGTGAGCGCGTGCTGCCGCACGGCGTGCGCCGCGTCGCGATCGAAGCGGGCGTGACGGCCTTCTGGCACAAGTACGTCGGCCTCGAAGGCGGCGTCGTCGGGATCGACACGTTCGGTGAGTCGGCACCGGCCGGCGTGCTGTTCAAGCACTTCGGCTTCACTGTCGAGCACGTCGTCGAGACCGCCAAGGCAGTGCTGGCCTAAAAACATACGCGACGCGCGCCGCCCCTCGCGCGCGTCGCACCGTGAAGCTGCACGAAACGAATTTTTTCAGCCATCAGGAGATAGACCATGACGATTCGCGTCGCAATCAACGGCTACGGCCGTATCGGCCGCAACACGCTGCGCGCGTTTTATGAAAACGGCAAGAAGCACGATCTCGAGATCGTCGCGATCAACGATCTGGGCGACGCGAAGACCAACGCGCACCTGACCCAGTACGACACCGCGCACGGCAAGTTCCCGGGCGAAGTGTCGGTCGACGGCGACTACCTCGTCGTGAACGGCGACAAGATCCGCGTGCTGGCGAACCGCAACCCGGCCGAACTGCCGTGGGGCGAGCTCGGCGTCGACGTCGTGATGGAGTGCACGGGCTTCTTCACGACGAAGGAAAAGGCGAGCGCGCACCTGAAGGGCGGCGCGAAGAAGGTGATCATCTCGGCGCCGGGCGGCAAGGACGTCGACGCAACGATCGTCTACGGCGTGAACCACGACGTGCTGAAGGCCGAGCACACCGTTATCTCGAACGCATCGTGCACGACGAACTGCCTCGCGCCGCTCGTCAAGCCGCTGAACGACAAGATCGGCCTCGAAACCGGCCTGATGACGACGATCCACGCGTACACGAACGACCAGGTGCTGACGGACGTCTACCACGAAGACCTGCGCCGCGCGCGTTCGGCCACGCACAGCCAGATCCCGACGAAGACCGGCGCCGCTTCGGCCGTCGGTCTCGTGCTGCCGGAACTGAACGGCAAGCTCGACGGTTACGCGATCCGCGTCCCGACGATCAACGTGTCGATCGTCGACCTGTCGTTCATCGCGAAGCGCGACACGACGGTCGAGGAAGTCAACGCGATCATGAAGGAAGCATCGGAAGGCGCGCTGAAGGGCATCCTTGGCTACAACGACGCACCGCTGGTGTCGATCGACTTCAACCACAACCCGGCTTCGTCGACGTTCGACGCAACGCTGACCAAGGTGTCGGGCCGCCTCGTCAAGGTGTCGAGCTGGTACGACAACGAGTGGGGGTTCTCGAACCGCATGCTGGATACGGCTGTCGCATTCGCGAACGCGAAGTAATCCTGCACGTTGCGCGGCCGCCGCGAGGCGGCCGGCGTGGCGAACGAGCCCGGCCCGGTTTTCCGGCCGGGTTTTTTATTGCCCGCCGTTGTTGCCTGATGCTGCCGTCACCTCTTCGAGCGCGGCGACGAACGCGCGCTTGAGCGGGCTGTCGAGGTCGGTCCACGCGAGGCCGATGCCCGTTCGGTGCCCGGCCAGGTCGAGCGGCCGCGCGAGCACGTTCGGCGGCAGCGCGCTGGCGGCTTGCGCCGGAATCAGCCCGATTCCCATCCCCGCCGCGACCAGCGCCAGCATCGTCGTGAATTCTCCGAACTCCTGCGCGATCTCGAGCGTCGTGCCCGCGCGGCTCAGCGCGAGCAGCATGTCGTCGTGAAAGCCCGGCGCATAGCGGCGCGCCAGCACGAACGCGGGCTGGCCGCGCAGCGCGGCCGGCGCGATCGCATCGTGCGCGGCGAGCGGATGGTCGAGCGGCAGCGCGACGACGAAGCCTTCCTCGAGCACCACGCGCGAGTCGATGCCCGCATACGCGGCCGGCAGCCGGATCATCCCGAAATCGATCCGCCGGTCGCGCAGCGCGGCGATCTGGTCGGGCGTCGGCAGGTCCTTCAGTTCGAGCGTGATCAGCGGATAGCGCTCGCGCATCGTGCGCAGCACGGCCGGCAGCAGCACGGGCAGCACCGACGACACGAACGCGATCCGCAGCGTGCCGATCTCGCCGCGGCTCGACAGCCGCGCCGTCTGCTCCGCGCGCGCGGCCTGCTGCAGCGTGGCGCGGGCCTCGGGCAGGAACACGCGCCCCGTATCGCTCAGTTCGACCTTGTGCCGGTCGCGCTCGAACAGGCGCGCGCCGAGCGCTTCCTCGAGCGCCTTGATCTGCATGCTCAGTGCGGGCTGCACGATGAACAGGCGCTGCGCGGCGCGCCCGAAATGCAGTTCTTCGGCGAGCGTGACGAAGGCGCGCAATTGCTTGAGTTCCATGGGCGGCGGGCAGGATCGGGCGGTAATCAAATTTCATGATAACCGGATCAAAAAAGACCATTGGCGCGGCAAGCGGCCGGTAGCCGAAGATACCGTCAACGCGAGACCGGCCGCGATGGGCCGCCGGCTCGACTGGTACGAGGAGACACGCATGACCCACGCGCTTGAACGGTTCCGCCTCGACGGCCGCCGCGCACTGATTACCGGTTCCGGGCGCGGGATCGGGCTGACGCTCGCCCGCGGGCTGGCCGAAGCGGGGGCGGCGATCGTCATCAACGATCGCAATGAGGAGAAGGCCGCGACGCTCGTGCGGCAGCTGCGTGAGGAAGGCCACACGGCCGACTACGCGGTATTCGACGTCGCCGAGCACGCACAGGTGCGCGCGGCGATCGACGAATTCGAGGCGCGCGTCGGCGCGATCGACATCCTCGTGAACAACGCGGGCATCCAGCGCCGCGCGCCGCTCGACGCCTTCGAGCCCGACGACTGGCATGCGCTGATGCGCGTGAACCTCGACGGCGTGTTCAACGTCGCGCAGGCCGTCGCGCGGCACATGATCGCGCGCGGCCACGGGAAGATCATCAACATCTGCTCGGTGCAGAGCGAGCTCGCGCGGCCGACGATCGCGCCGTACGCGGCGACCAAGGGCGCGGTGCGGATGCTGACGAAAGGGATGTGTGCCGACTGGGCACGCCACGGCATCCAGGCGAACGGCCTCGCGCCCGGCTATTTCGAAACCGAACTCAACCGCGCACTGGTCGACGACGCAGCGTTCTCGGACTGGCTGTGCAAGCGCACGCCGGCCGGGCGCTGGGGGCGCGTCGACGAGCTGTGCGGTGCGGCGATCTTCCTCGCATCGGCCGCGTCCGATTTCGTGAACGGCCAGACGCTGTTCGTCGACGGCGGTCTGACCGCCGCCGTTTAGGACAGGGAGGAATGTCATGCGTATGCGTTGCATGTGTGTCGTGATCCACGGGCCGAACGACTTGCGGGTGGAAGAGCAGGACGCGGGCGAGATCGGCCCGGGCCAGGTGCGCGTCGATGTCGCGATGGGCGGCATCTGCGGCTCCGATCTCCATTACTTCCGGCACGGTGGCTTTGGCGCGATCCGGCTGCAGCAGCCGATGGTGCTGGGCCACGAGGTGGCCGGCACGGTCGCGGAAGTGGCGCCGGACGTGACGTCGGTGAAGGTCGGCGATCGCGTCGCGGTCAATCCGAGCCGGCCGTGCGGCGCGTGCCGCTACTGTCTCGAAGGGCTGCCGAACCAGTGTCTCGACATGCGCTTCTACGGCAGCGCGATGCGGATGCCGCACGTGCAGGGCGCGTTCCGCAACGCACTCGTGTGCGATGCGGTGCAATGCGTGAAGGTCGCCGATCATGTGCCGCTGTCGCTCGCGGCGCTCGCCGAACCGTTCGCCGTCGGGCTGCATGCGGTGTCGCGCGCGGGCCCGCTGATCGGCAAGCGCGTGCTCGTGTCGGGCTGCGGGCCGATCGGTGTGCTGGCGGTCGCGGCGGCGCGTGTGCATGGCGCGGCGGAGATCGTCGCGACCGACGTCGTCGAGGCGCCGCTGGCAGTGGCGAGCGCGCTCGGCGCCGACCGCACGATCAATGTGGTGGCCGATGGCGGCTGGGTCGAGCGTTACGGTGCCGACAAGGGCACGTTCGACGTGATGATCGAGTGTTCGGGCAATGCGCGCGCGCTGCGCGACGGGCTGGACGTGATGCGACCGCGCGGGGTCGTCGTGCAGCTCGGGCTCGGCGGTGATGTCAGCCTGCCGCAGAACGTCGTGGTCGCGAAGGAGTTGTCGATCTGCGGGTCGTTCCGTTTTCACGCGGAGTTCGCGCTCGCGGTGCAACTCATCAATGCGGGGCGCGTCGACCTGCGCCCGGCCGTCACGCGCGTGTTCCCGATGCGCGATGCGAACCTCGCGTTCGAACTGGCCGGCGACCGCCAGCGCGCGATGAAGGTGCTGATCGATTTCGCGGACGAGGCTGCGTGACGATCGCGGTCACGCGCTAGCGCGCGACGGGCTCGACCCCATCGAAAAAAAATGGCACGCCCGCGGTTCGCGGGGCGTGCCTTTTCTCATGGCAGCGAGGAAACGACTGACCGCGTTACCGCGTGACCTGCCGCGCGCCGACGCGCTGCGACGCGAGCCACAGCGCGATCAGCACACCGGCAAGCGTCGCGCCCGCGACGCACACGCCGCGCCAGCCGTCGATGCCGTACGTGACGCTCGCCGCGAGCGACCCGAATGCGCCGCCGATGAAGTAGCTCGTCAGGTAGATCGTCGTCACGCGGCTGCGCGCGTTGCCCGCCAGCGCATAGATCACGCTCTGGTTCGAGATGTGCATGCCCTGCACGCCGACGTCGAGCAGCAGGATGCCCGCGATCAGCGCTGCAAGGGCGTGCGCGCCGGTCGCGATCAGCGCGAACGACGCGAGCACGGCCGCCGCGAACAACCCTGTCGCCGCATTGCCGTGCCCGCGATCGACGAGCCGGCCGGCCGACGTCGCCGCGAGCGCGCCCACCGCGCCGACGACGCCGAACAGGCCGATCTGCCCTTCGGAATAGCTGTACGGCGGCTGGCTCAACAGGAACGTGAGGCCCGTCCACAGCAGGCTGAAGCACGCGAACACGAGCGCGCCGTAGGTGGAGCGCAGTGCGATCAGCGGTTGCGCGCGCACCAGCGCGACGAGCGACCTCATCAGCGCCGCATAGTCGAGGCGCGCCTCGCGGCGATCCTTCGGCAGCTTCATGGCGAGCACGACGGTCAGCGCCGCCACCATCACCGCCGCGACGCCGTACACCGCACGCCAGCCGAACCCGTCGGCGATCGCGCCGGCCGCCACGCGCGCGAGCAGGATGCCGAGCAGCAGCCCGCTCATCACGGTGCCGACCGCGCGGCCGCGCGAGCGCGCATCGGCGAGCGATGCGGCGAACGGCACGAGCAGCTGCGTCGAACAGGTGACGAAGCCGACCGCGACGTTCGCGACGACGAACATCGTGAAGTTCGTGCTGAACGTGACCGCGACCAGCGCGACGACGTTGAGCATCAGCAGCCGCACGATCAGCGTATGACGGTTGACCGCGTCGCCGAGCGGGACGATCAGCAGCAGGCTCGCCGCATAGCCGAGCTGCGTCAGCGTGACGAGATAGCCGAGCTCCGCCGGCGCGCGCCCGAAGCTGCGCGCGATCGCGGCGAGCAGCGGCTGCGCGTAGTAGATGTTGCCGATGACGATGCCGCATGCGCAGGCGAACAGCAGCGTCATGCCGCGGGTGAGGGGAGGATGGGTGTCGTGATGCGGTTCCATGGTCGCGAAAAACAGCGGCGCCGTCCGGCGGCACGGGGCCGCCGGCTGCGCGGGGTGACGGAAATCGGGGCCGGCGTCGACGGATCGGCGGTGAGCCGATGCGCGCCGGGCGGATCGCGGCCGGGCCCGGATCGGGCGGGCGGCGGATCGTCGTGCGGCGGGCGGAGGCAGGGCGGGCCTGGGCGAGCCGTTCCGGTGCGGTGACAGCGGCGATGCACGGGAACGGATGTGCGTATGATGCGGGAGGCGAACCATAGCGTCCAAGACTGGATCGTTATGGTCTCCATAGGTCAAACCAATACGTCGGCCGCCATGCTACTCCGCCACATCCGCTATTTCCTGGCCGTCGCCGAGCAGCGCAGTTTCACGCGCGCGGCCGACGCGCTGCACGTCTCGCAGCCGACGCTGTCGCAGCAGGTGCGCCAGCTCGAGGAAACGCTCGGCGTGCAGTTGTTCGACCGCTCGGGCCGCACGGTGCAGCTCACGGAATTCGGCGAGGTCTATGCGCGCCATGCGCGCGCCGCGCTGCACGAGCTCGATACGGGGCGGCGCGCGCTGCACGACGTCGCCGATCTCGGCAGCGGATCGCTGCGGCTCGCGATGATGCCGACCTTCGCGGCCTACCTGAGCGGCTCGCTGATCGATGCGTTCCAGACCGACTATCCGAACGTCACGCTGACGATCGATGCGATGCCGCAGGAACGCATCGAGGCGCTGCTCGCCGACGATCGGCTCGACGCGGGCTTCGCGTTCATGCCGCCGCGCGCGCCGGACATCGACGCGCTGCCGCTGTGGGACGAGCCGCTCGCGCTCGTGACGGGCCGCACGCATCGTCTCGCGCGGCGCCGCCGCGCACTGACGCCGGCCGAGCTCGGCGGCGAGCCGCTGGTGCTGCTGAGCCGCGCGTTCGCGACGCGCGAGCGCATCGACCGGTATTTCATCGAGCACGGCGCGCAGCCGAAGATCGCGATCGAGACGAATACGATCAGCGCGGTGCTGGAGCTCGTGCGGTGCGGCCGGCTCGCGACGGTGCTGCCCGACGCGGTCGCGCGCGCGAGCGCCGACCTGTGCGCGCTGGAGATCGATCCGCCGCTGCCCGCGCGCACGGCCGCGCTGCTGACACGCAAGGGCGCGTACCGCAGCGTCGCGGCGCGCGCGTTCATCGAGCGTGCGCTTGCGTATCGTGGTCCGTCGGGAGCTTGACGGGGACGACCGGCCGGCGCGCGGCGGGCAGCCGCTCGACCGCCCGGCCGCCCGGCCGCATTACGTGCGCGGCGTCGGGAAGAAGATGCCCGCGCGCTGCGCGGCGTTCGCGATGTGCGTTTCGATCGCCGTGCCGGCGGCGGCCGCATCGCGCGCGATCAGCGCGTCGACGATCGCGCGGTGCTCCTGCCACGTCGACAGCAGCAGCTCGCGCCGGTAGAACGGCATGCGCTGGCTTTCCTTCATGATGTCCGCGCTGCTGCGCAGTATCGATTCGATCGCGGCGTTGCCGGCGAGATGGATGATCCGCATGTGGAAGTCGAAGTCGAGCTGCGACGCCTCGTCGAGCGCGCTTTCGGTGAGCGCGACGTGCAGGTCGGCGAGGTTGCCCTCGAACCACGCGATGTCGTCGTCGCTGACGACGTGCGCGGCCATCCGCGCGGCGAACCCTTCGAGCGCATAGCGCATCTGGTACGTGTCGGGCGGCGACGACTGCTCGGCGAACTGCCATGCGCGCGCGGCCGTGGCCTGCGCGCTTTCGACATACACGCCCTTGCCGGCGCGGATGCGCAGCATCCCGAGCGCCTCGAGCGTCGAGAGCGCCTCGCGCAGCGATGCGCGGCTGATCTCCAGCTCCTCGGAGAGCTGGCGCTGGGCCGGCAGCAGGCTGCCGACCGGATAAACGCCTGCCTCGATCCGGTCGCGGATCGTCGCGATGGCGGCGTCGGTCACGGTATGCGGAACGTTTTTCATGATGTGAACTTTGGCCGGTCTGACCAGCATTGTAATCCGCACGGAGGCGGTGCATGGCCGGCCTACGGGAAAGCCACGATCTGCCCCTGTCCGGTGCATCGAAACCCGGCGCGGCAGGGGCGGGAAATCCCTATTTTGTCCGTCCTTGACGCCACTATATCGGCTTCCTACTATCCCCCATAACATCACTGGTCATACCAGTATGAACAGACGAAACTGCAACCGTTGGATCGGGAGAGCGCCGTGTCGAAATTCCTCAATTCGCTGTTTGGCCGGGTAGTCGTCGCACTTGTCCTAGGGATCGCGCTGGGCGCGTTCTTCCCGCATTTCGCCGAGTCGCTGCGACCGCTCGGCGACGGCTTCCTGAAGCTCATCAAGATGGTGATCGGCCCGATCGTGTTCTGCGTCGTGGTCAGCGGGATGGCCAACGCGGGCGACCTGAAGAAGGTCGGCCGGGTAGGCCTGAAGGCCGTCATCTACTTCGAGATCATGACGACGCTCGCGCTCGGCATCGGGCTCGTGCTGGCGTGGCTCACGCGTCCGGGCGTCGGGATGAACATCGACCTGCGTTCGCTCGATGCGTCGTCGCTCGCGTCCTACGCGAAGAACGCCGAAAGCCTGAAGGACACGGCCGGCTACCTGATGAAGATCATCCCCGAGACCGCGATCGACGCGTTCGCAAAGGGCGACATCCTGCAGATCCTCGTGTTCGCGGTGCTGTTCGGCTCCGCGCTGTCGCTGCTCGGCGACAAGGCGCAGCGCGTCAACTCGCTGATCGAGGAGCTGTCGCACGTGTTCTTCCGGATCATCGGCTTCATCATCAAGCTCGCGCCGCTCGGCGTGCTCGGCGCGATCGCGTTCACGACCGGCAAGTACGGCGTCGCGTCGCTCAAGCAGCTCGGCTACCTGGTAGCGGTGTTCTACCTGAGCTGCTTCGTGTTCGTCACGGTCGTGCTCGGCATCGTGATGCGGCTCGCGGGCTTCTCGGTGTTCAAGCTGATCCGCTACCTGCGCGAGGAACTGTCGATCGTGCTCGGCACGGCGTCATCGGATGCGGTGCTGCCGCAGGTGATGCGCAAGCTCGAATACATGGGCGTCAAGGATTCGACGGTCGGCCTCGTGATCCCGACCGGCTATTCGTTCAACCTCGACGGCTTCTCGATCTACCTGACGCTCGCCGTGCTGTTCATCGCGCAGGCCACCAACACGCCGCTGTCGACGCATGACCTGATCGTCGTGCTGCTCGTGTCGCTCGTCACGTCGAAGGGCGCGCACGGGATCCCGGGCTCGGCGATCGTGATCCTCGCGGCGACCCTGTCGGCGATTCCCGCGATTCCGGTGCTGGGCCTCGTGCTGATCCTGCCGGTCGACTGGTTCGTCGGCATCGCCCGCGCGCTGACCAACCTGATCGGCAACTGCGTCGCGACGGTGGTCGTCGCGGTGTGGGAGAACGACATCGATCGTGCCCGCGCGAACCGCGTGCTGAACCGCGAGTTGCGCTACGTGCCGGCCGAAGAGGAGGACCGCGCGGCGCCGGTCGCCGGCGACCAGGCTCACGCGCTCTGAGCGCAACCGCGCGGGGCGGCTTCCCCTGGTCGTCCCGCGCAACCGGAATTCATGCGGCCGGCGCCTCGATGCGCCGGCACGTCAACAAACATCAGGAGACGACATGGCAGCCCCCATCCTCGATCCGAATGCGCCGGCCTTCACGCGGCGTTACATGAACCTCGCCGATCCGCGCCTCGGGGCGCAGGCGCTCTTTGCCAGCGATGAATTCTTCGCGCCGAAAGAGCGCATGCTGAATCCCGAGCCGGCCGTGTTCGTTCCCGGCAAGTACGACGACCACGGCAAGTGGATGGACGGCTGGGAAACCCGCCGCAAGCGCACGACCGGCCATGACTTCTGCGTGGTGCGGCTCGCGCGGCCGGGCGTGATCTACGGCGTCGACCTCGATACGAGCCACTTCACCGGTAACTTCCCGCCGGCCGCGTCGATCGACGCGTGCGTCGCCGAAGGCGACACGCCGCCCGACGACGCCGAATGGCGCCCGATCGTCCCGGCAACGACGCTGCAGGGCAATTCGCATCACTACGTGAGCGTCGACGATGCACGGCCCTATACGCACTTGCGCGTGAACTTGTACCCGGACGGCGGCCTCGCGCGGCTGCGCGTGTACGGCTTGCCGCAGCGCGACTGGCGCCAGGTGCCGGCCGGCGAGCTCGTCGATCTCGCGGCAATCGAGAACGGCGGCTACCTGGTGGCCGCGAACAACCAGCACTTCGGCCCGGCGTCGCAGATGCTGATGCCGGGGCGCGGCGTGAACATGGGCGACGGCTGGGAAACGCGGCGTCGCCGCGAGCCCGGCAACGACTGGGCGATCATCGCGCTCGCGCGGCCGGGCATCATCCGGCGCGTCGAGGTCGATACCGCGTTCTTCAAGGGCAATTTCCCCGACCGCTGCTCGCTGCAGGCCGCGCGGGTCGTGGGCGGCACCGACGATTCGCTCGTCACGCAGGCGATGTTCTGGGCCGAACTGCTCGGCGAGCAAAAGCTGCAGATGGATCACGTCCACACGTTCGACCAGCTTGCCGCGCTCGGCCCCGTCACGCACGTGCGTTTCAACATCTTCCCGGACGGCGGCGTGTCGCGCCTGCGTCTGTGGGGCGAGCCGGCTTGAGGGAGGGAAACGGCATGAGCGAATCCCGCATCCTGCGTGTCGAGCGCCTGACGCGCGAAGCGTTCGCGCCGTTCGGCGACGTGATCGCGCTCGAAGGCGCGCGCCATTTCCCGATCAACGGCGGCACGACCGAGCGCTTCCACGATCTCGCGACGATCGACGTGTGCGCGGACGGCGGTCGCCCGCTCGTCAGCGTGTTCCGCGCGCAGCCGCGCGCGCTGCCGGTCGCGCTCACGCTGATGGAGCGCCATCCGCACGGCAGCCAGGCGTTCATTCCGCTCGCGGCCGTGTCGCGCTACGCGATCGTCGTCGCGCCGGCCGGCGAGTTCCGGCCCGACGCGATGCGCGCGTTCCTCGCGCAAGGCTGGCAGGGCGTGAATTATGCGAAGGGCGTCTGGCACCATCCGCTGCTTGCGCTCGATGCGGTCAGCGATTTCGTGATCGTCGATCGCGGCGGCACGCAACCGAATTGCGACGAGATCCCGCTCGAGCGCGCCTGGGCGCTCGAGTTCGAGCCGGCCTGCGCGGCCTGACGCAAGTGCGACGCCGGGCTCCGGCTGCCTGACGGCGGCCCGGGCGGACGTGTCGAAGGGCTTTCGAAAGCCTGGGCACACGACTCACGCGGCGGCGCGCCGCCGCTATCCCGAAAAGAACACGGCCCGGGCGGCGAGATGCCGGCCGGGCCGTGCTGCGTGCGCGGCGCGCGCGAATCAGTGCTTGCGGTGCGGGCAGTTCTCGGTCGTGCAGGAACCGTACATCGCGAGCGAGTGCTCCTGAAGCCGGAAGCCGCGCTCCTTCGCGATCGCCTGCTGGCGGCCTTCGATCTCGGCGTCGAAGAATTCCTCGACGCGGCCGCAATCGAGGCACACGAGGTGGTCGTGGTGCGAGCCTTCGTTCAGTTCGAACACGGCCTTGCCGGATTCGAAGTTGCTGCGCGAGAGCAGGCCTGCCTGCTCGAACTGCGTCAGCACGCGGTAGACGGTGGCCAGCCCGATGTCGAGCTGCTCGTTGAGCAGGTTCCGGTAGACGTCTTCTGCCGTCAGGTGGCGCACCGGGCTTTGCTGGAAGATCTCGAGAATCTTGAGGCGCGGTAGGGTGGCCTTTAGCCCGATATTCTTGAGATCCGTCGGATTGGTCATGGCTAGGCATCCCTAGAGTACAATGCAGGGCTTCAATGTTACCGGCTTTTCGCCGTTCCAGAAACACGCGCGGCCTGCGACGCGGGCCTGCACGGTGAGGGAAATGATTCCAGAATCTCTTTCGCACTTTCAGAGGAGCCGCATGCGGAGTGTCATCATCGCTGCCGCCGCCGTTGCCGCGCTGGCTGGTTGTTCGTCGTACGACAGCGTGACGCAGCGCATCGCGCAGAGCATCACCCCCTACCGGATCACCGTCGTGCAAGGCAACTTCGTGTCGCAGGAGAAGGCCTCGCAGCTGCAGGTCGGCATGTCGCGCGAGCAGGTGCGCGCGCTGCTCGGCACCCCGCTGCTGGCCGACATGTTCCACGCCGACCGCTGGGATTACCTCTTCTACTTCAAGCGTGGCTCGACGGCAGTCGTCCAGCAGCGCGATCTCGTCGTGACGTTCGCGGGCGATCGCCTGGCGGGCTGGACGGGGGCGGACAACCTGCCTTCGGAGCTCGACCTGCTGGCCGATATCGACGGCGACCGCGGCGGCAAGAAGGCGAAGGCGGCCGCAGCGGCGAAGAAGGCCGCCGAGGCTGCCGCAGCCGCGAGCGCCGCGCAAGCGGCGGCGAGCGCGCCGGCGCCGGAGGCTGTCGCGCCGGTGTCCGGGGCGGTGCTCGACCAGGATGCGAACGCGCAGGCCGCCCGTGCGGCGAACCGCGCGACCAACCAGGTGTCGGGTCAGGGCTCGAACGCGCGCCGCTTCGCGCCGGCCGCGCAGGCTGCCGGCGGTGCGCCGGTGCCGGGCGGCCAGCCGCCGGGCGCGGTGCCGGCGATCCAGCCGCAGTTCCAGTTCCATCGTCCGCCGCCGCCGAACGCGTCGAACGAGGCGTCGCCGCCGGTCGGCCCGCAAGGCTCGGATACGCTGCAGAACCAGCCGATCACCGCGCCGGCGCAGTAAGTCCGCGTGCGGAAACAGGGCGGCATGCGCCGCCCGCCTTTAGACCTGTCGTGTAGAAAGCCATGAAGATTGCGATTGCCGGGGCATCGGGCCGAATGGGCCGGATGCTGATCGAAGCCGTTCTCAACGATTCCGACGCGCAGCTCGTCGGCGCGCTCGACCGTGCCGATTCGCCGTTCCTCGGCCAGGACGCCGGCGCGTTCCTCGGCAAGGACACCGGCGTCAAGCTGACCGCCGACCTCGACGCGGTGTTCGCGCAGGCCGACTACCTGATCGATTTCACGCGTCCGGAAGGCACGATGGCCCATATCGAGGCCGCGCTGCGCCACGACGTGAAGCTCGTGATCGGCACGACCGGCTTCACCGCCGAGCAGAAGGCCGAACTGCAGGCCGCGGCGGGCAAGATCGGCATCGTGTTCGCGGCGAACATGAGCGTCGGCGTGAACGTCACGCTGAAGCTGCTCGAATTCGCGGCGAAGCATTTCTCGCACGGCTACGACATCGAGATCATCGAGGCGCATCACCGTCACAAGGTCGATGCACCGTCGGGCACCGCGCTGATGATGGGTGAGGCCGTCGCCGGCGCGCTCGGGCGCTCGCTCGACGATTGCGCGGTGTACGGCCGCCACGGCGTGACGGGCGAGCGCGATCCGTCATCGATCGGCTTCGCTGCGGTGCGCGGCGGCGACATCGTCGGCGATCACACCGTGCTGTTCGCCGGGATCGGCGAGCGCATCGAGATCACGCACAAGTCGTCGAGCCGCGTGTCGTACGCGCAGGGCGCGCTGCGCGCGGTCCGCTTCCTGTCGGCGCGCGGCGCCGGCCTGTTCGACATGCAGGACGTGCTCGGCCTGCGCTGACACCACGGGGAAACTCCGATGGCGATACCCACCGGCGTTGTCCACTACCTCGAAAGCGGCGATGCGATCACGCATGCCGTCGCCTATGTGTTGCTGGCGATGTCCATCGCCAGCTGGTGCTTCCTCCTCATGAAAGCCTGGCTCCTGATCCGCGCGAAGCGGCAGGGGCCGCGCGCGCTCGCCGCGTTCTGGCGCGCGCCGTCGCTCGACGCGGGCATTGCCGCGCTCGCCGGCGCCGATCGCGAGCGTGTGTTCGTGCCGCTCGCCGAAGCCGCGCGCGATGCGGCCGACGATCACGACCCGGCCGCGCTGGCCGCGCGTGTCGAACGCGGCGAACGCGTGCTGCGCGCGTTGCGGCACGCGATGCTGCGCTCGCAGCGGCGCCTCGAATTCGGCCAGGTGCTGCTCGCGTCGATCGGCAGCACCGCGCCGTTCGTCGGGCTGCTCGGCACCGTGTGGGGCATCTACCACGCGCTCGGCAGCATCGCCGCGAGCGGGCAGGCGCAGATCGAGAACGTCGCGGGGCCGGTCGGCGAGGCGCTGATCATGACCGCGTTCGGGCTCGTCGTCGCGATTCCCGCGGTGCTGGCCTACAACATCCTCGGGCGTCTCGTGCGGCAACTCGCCGAGGAACTCGACGGCTTCGCGCGCGACTTGCACGTATTCGTGTGCGCGCAGGAAGCCTGACGCGCGCATTCCGGAGGAGCGACCATGGCATTCGGCGGACTCGAGCACCACAAGACGTCCGCGCCGATGGCGGAGATCAACATGACCCCGCTGATCGACGTGATGCTGGTGCTGCTCGTCATCTTCATCATCACCGCGCCGCTGATGACGCACGCGATCCGGCTCGACCTGCCGAAGGTCGCGGCCAGCGTCGCGCGCGACACGCCGCAATCCGTCACGTTGTCGATCGACGACGCGGGCAAGCTGTACTGGGACGACGCGCCCGTGGCGCTCGATGCGCTGCCGGCGCGCTTCCGGGCCGCCGCCGCGGGCGGCGCGCCGCCCGAGCTGCGGCTGCGCGCGTCGCGTGCGACCCGCTACGACGTGATCGCGCAGGTGATGGGCGCCGCGCAGGCCGCCGGCCTCACGCGGATCGGCTTCGTGACCGACGTGCCGCCGCAGGCGGGCGGTTCCGCGGCGGCGCCTGCCGTGCCGGCCAACCGCTGAGCGGATCCGGCGGCCCGCCGCTGCCGCGGGATCGGGCCAGACGCCGCAAGACCGGTCGAATGGGCCGGCGCGGGCGGTATAATCAACGTTTTTCCCGGTTGGCAGGCTTGTTTCAGGTAACCCGGAATTTTCCAGGCTACCCGGGCATGCTGCGGGTTACCCCGAAAATGCCCGGAAACCGCGAACAGGTCCGGCAACAGCGAACCTGCAGGTCCGCCGGGCAAGCACGATTTTCGATCCACTCCTGCGCGCGCCGTCGCGCCGCTTAAAGCCTAGTCCGAACCACACCATGCACGAGAGATACGTACCCGCCGACGTCGAAGCCGCCGCCCAGGGCGACTGGCGCGCAGCCGATGCCTACAAGACGAAGGAAGATTCGCAGAAGCCCAAGTTCTACTGCGTGTCGATGCTGCCGTACCCGTCCGGCAAGCTGCACATGGGTCACGTGCGCAATTACACGATCAACGACGTGATGTACCGCTATCTGCGGATGAACGGCTACAACACGTTGATGCCGATGGGCTGGGACGCGTTCGGGATGCCGGCCGAGAACGCCGCGATGGCGAACGGCGTGCCGCCCGCGAAGTGGACCTACGACAACATCGACTACATGAAGGGCCAGATGCAGTCGATGGGCCTCGCGATCGACTGGTCGCGCGAAATCGCGACGTGCAAGCCCGACTACTACAAGTGGAACCAGTGGCTGTTCCTGAAGATGCTCGAGAAGGGCATCGCGTACAAGAAGACGGGCACCGTGAACTGGGACCCGGTCGACCAGACCGTGCTCGCGAACGAGCAGGTGATCGACGGCCGCGGCTGGCGTTCGGGCGCACTCGTCGAGAAGCGCGAGATCCCGATGTACTACCTGCGCATCACGCAGTACGCGGATGAGCTGCTGAACGACCTCGACGGCCTCGGCTGGCCCGAGCGCGTGAAGATCATGCAGCAGAACTGGATCGGCAAGAGCTTCGGCGTGAACTTCGGCTTCCCGTACGAACTCGACGGCGAGAAGAAGCTGCTGCGCGTGTTCACGACGCGCGCCGACACGATCATGGGCGTCACCTTCTGCGCGATCGCGGCCGAGCATCCGCTGGCCACGCGTCTTGCGCAGGACAAGCCGGAACTGCTCGCCTTCATCGACGAATGCAAGCGCGGCGGCGTCGCCGAAGCCGACGTTGCGACGATGGAGAAGAAGGGCGTCGCGACGGGCTTCTCGGTCACGCATCCGCTGACGGGCGAGCCGGTCGAGGTGTGGATCGGCAACTATGTGCTGATGAGCTATGGCGAAGGCGCGGTGATGGGCGTGCCGGGCCACGACGAGCGCGATTTCGCGTTCGCGAAGAAATACGACCTGCCGATCAAGCAGGTGATCGCGGCCGAAGGCCAGCAGTACTCGCTCGACGCATGGCAGGAGTGGTACGGCGACAAGGAAGTCGCCGTCTGCGTGAACAGCGGCAAGTACGACGGCCTGCGCTATGCGGAAGCCGTCGACGCGGTCGCGGCCGACCTGAACGCCGGCGGCTTCGGCGACAAGCAGGTCACGTGGCGCCTGCGCGACTGGGGCGTATCGCGCCAGCGCTACTGGGGCACGCCGATCCCGATCATCCACTGCCCGTCGTGCGGCGACGTGCCGGTGCCGGAGAAGGATCTGCCTGTCGTGCTGCCGGAAGACCTCGTGCCGGACGGCTCGGGCAACCCGCTCGCGAAGTCGGAAGCGTTCCTGAACTGCACGTGCCCGAAGTGCGGCGCGGCCGCGAAGCGCGAAACCGACACGATGGACACCTTCGTCGATTCGTCGTGGTACTTCTCGCGCTACACGGCGCCGGATGCCGAGACGATGGTCGACGCGCGCACCGATTACTGGATGCCGATGGATCAGTACATCGGCGGCATCGAGCACGCGATCCTGCACCTGCTGTATTCGCGCTTCTGGACCAAGGTGATGCGCGACCTCGGCCTCGTGAAGTTCGGTGAGCCGGCGAAGAACCTGCTCACGCAGGGCATGGTGCTGAACGAGACGTTCTACCGTGAAGACGCCTCCGGCAAGAAGACCTGGTACAACCCGGCCGACGTGACGGTCACGCACGACGACAAGGGCCGCCCGGTCGGCGCGACGCTGAACACGGACGGCCAGCCGGTCGTGCTCGGCGGCATCGAGAAGATGTCGAAGTCGAAGAACAACGGTGTCGATCCGCAGGTGCTGATCGACCAGTACGGCGCCGATACCGCGCGCCTGTTCACGATGTTCGCCGCGCCGCCCGAGCAGCAACTCGAGTGGTCGGGTGCGGGCGTCGAGGGCGCGAGCCGCTTCCTGCGCCGCGTGTGGAGCTTCGGCGCGGCGAACCGCGAAGCGCTCGCCGCGCGCGCGGGCTTCGACGCGGCCGCGCTCGGCGAAGCCGACAAGGCGCTGCGCCGCGAGATCTACAGCGTGCTGAAGCAGGCCGATTTCGACTACCAGCGCTTGCAGTACAACACGGTCGTGTCGGCTGCGATGAAGATGCTGAACGCGATCGACGGCGCGAAGGGTGCGACGCCCGGCGTGCTGCGCGAAACGTACGGCGTGCTGCTGCGCGTGCTGTACCCGGTCGTGCCGCACGTCACGTTCGAGCTGTGGAAGGCGCTTGGCTACGCGGACGAATTCGGGCCGCTGCTCGACGCACCGTGGCCGAAGGTCGACGAGGCTGCGCTCGAGCAGGCCGAGATCGAACTCGTGCTGCAGGTGAACGGCAAGGTGCGCGGCGCGCTGAAGGTGGCGAAGGACGCGAGCCGCGAGGCGATCGAAGCCGCGGCAGTGGCCGACGACGCGTTCGCGAAGTTCAGCGATGGCAAGCCGGCGAAGAAGATCGTCGTCGTGCCGGGCCGCCTCGTGAACATCGTCGTCTGACGGCCGCTGGCCGTCGGACGTACCCAGAAGGAGCGAAGGTGATCCGCAGATCGTTTTTGATGCTCGCAGTCGGCAGCGCGGTTGCGCTGTCGGCATGCGGCTTCCAGTTGCGCGGCCAGCAGGACTACGCGTTCAAGCACCTGCTGATCGCCGGCGCGCCGGCGCCGGTCGAGGCGCGCCTCGTGCGCCTCGTCGAGGCCGGCAGCGACACGAAGATCGTCAAGTCGGCGGACGACGCCGATGCCGTGCTGCGTATGTGGGAGTCGCGTGGCCAGAACACGCTGACGCTCAACAAGTACGGCTCGGCGCAGGAATACGCGCTGTTCTACACGCTGAACTACACGTTGACGAGCAAGGACGGCACCGTGCTGATCCCGCCGAGCGCGATCGCGCTGAACCGCGCGATGACGTACAGCGATCAGTACACGAACGCGAAGGCGCAGGAAGCCGACATTCTGTACGGCGACATGCAGAACGATGCGGTCGACCAGCTGATGCGGCGTCTCGCGATCGTCCATTCGTTGACGCCGGCGCCGGAAGACGTGGTACCGGGCGTCGCACCGCGCGCGCCGTTGCCGCCGCCGCCGCTCTGATCGACGGCGCACGTATCGATGCAACTGCGACTTGATGCACTGGAGCCGCACCTCGCGAAGGGGTTGGCCGGGCTCTATACCGTCTACGGCGACGAGCCGCTGCTCGCGCAGGAAGCGTGCGACCGCATTCGTGCGGCCGCGCGCGCGGCCGGTTTCACCGAGCGTTCGGTGCATACGGTCGAGCGCGGCTTCGACTGGAGCGTGCTGCTCGGCGCAACCCAGGCGATGTCGCTGTTCGGCGAGCGCCAGCTGATCGAGCTGCGCATTCCGTCGGGCAAGCCCGGCAAGGAAGGCGCTGATGCGCTGAAGACGCTCGCGGCCACGCCGAACCCCGACGCGCTGATGCTCGTCACGTTGCCGCGCCTCGACGCGGCCACGCAAAAATCCGCATGGTTCACCGCGCTGCAGAACGGCGGTGTCGCGCTGAAGATCGATCCGGTCGACCGCGCGCAGCTGCCGAACTGGATCGGCCAGCGCCTCGCGATGCAGGGCCAGCGCGCCGCGCCTGGCGAGGACGGGCGGCGCGCGCTGCAGTTCATCGCCGAGCGCGTCGAAGGCAACCTGCTTGCCGCACATCAGGAAATCCAGAAGCTCGGGCTGCTGTATCCGCAGGGGGCGCTGTCGTTCGAGCAGGTGCACGACGCGGTGCTGAACGTCGCGCGCTACGACGTGTTCAAGCTGAACGAAGCCATGCTCGCCGGCGACGCCGCGCGGCTCGCGCGGATGATCGACGGGTTGAAGGGCGAAGGCGAGGCGATCGTGCTCGTGATGTGGGCCGTCGTCGAGGAATTGCGCACGCTGCTGCGGATCAAGCGCGGCACGACGGCCGGCAAGCCGCTGGCGACGCTGCTGCGCGAGAACCGCGTGTGGGGGCCGCGCGAGCGGCTGATCGGCCCCGCGCTGAATCGCGTGTCCGAAGCCGTGCTCGAGAAGGCGCTGGCGTTTGCCGCGAAGCTCGACCGTCAGGTCAAGGGGCTCACGGCCGTCGCGCCGGGCCGCCGCACGCAGGATGAACCGCCGCCCGATCCGTGGGACGGGCTGTTCCAGCTCGCGATGACGGTGGCCGGTGCCCGCGGCGAGCGACCGCCGACCGCGGGGCGCGTGCGACGCTAAGTCCCGTTCGGGCCTTCAGCGCGCGCTGCGCAACCCGCTTACAATGTTTCGATAGCTGGCGCGGCTCTCCGGCCGCCGCCGCTCACGCTTCCCCACGAATTCATGCCGCCCAGCGCGGCGCGCTTCTCGAGTCACACGATGGATATCGATCAGTACATGACCGACCTGGGCCGTCGCGCCCGGCACGCTTCCCGCGCAATGGCGCGCGCCAGCACGGCCGCGAAGAACGCGGCGCTCGACGCCGTGGCGCGCGCGATCGAACGCGACGCGCAGGTGCTGAAGGACGCGAATGCCCGCGATGTCGCCCGGGCCCGTGAAAAGGGGCTTGATGCGGCGTTCGTCGATCGCCTGACGCTGTCGGACAAGGCGCTGAAGACGATGGTCGAGGGCTTGCGCCAGGTGGCGTCGCTGGCCGATCCGATCGGCGAGATCGGCAACCTCAAGTACCGCCCGAGCGGCATCCAGGTCGGCCAGATGCGCGTGCCGCTCGGCGTGATCGGCATCATCTACGAATCGCGCCCGAACGTCACGATCGACGCGGCTGCGCTGTGCCTGAAGTCGGGCAATGCGACGATCCTGCGCGGCGGCTCCGAAGCGCTCGAATCGAACGCGGCGCTCGCGAAGCTGATCGGCGAAGGGCTCGAGGCAGCCGGCCTGCCGCAGGACGCGGTGCAGGTCGTCGCGACGGCCGATCGCGCGGCGGTCGGCAAGCTGATCACGATGACCGAATACGTCGACGTGATCGTGCCGCGCGGCGGCAAGAGCCTGATCGAGCGCCTGATCAACGAGGCGCGCGTGCCGATGATCAAGCACCTCGACGGCATCTGCCACGTGTACGTCGACGAACGCGCCGATCTCGACAAGGCGCTGACCGTCTGCGACAACGCGAAGACGCACCGCTACGGCACCTGCAACACGATGGAGACGCTGCTCGTTTCGAGCGGTATCGCGGCGACGCTGCTGCCGCCGCTCGGCAAGCTGTATCGCGACAAGCAGGTGGAACTGCGCGTCGATGCGGCCGCGCGCGCGGTGCTCGCCGATGCGGGTGTCGGCCCGCTCGTCGATGCCACCGAGGAAGACTGGCACACCGAATATCTCGCTCCGGTGCTCGCGATCAAGGTGGTCGACGGCCTCGACGCCGCGATCGAGCACATCAACCATTACGGCTCGCACCACACGGACGCGATCGTCACCGAGGATCACGACCGCGCGATGCGGTTCCTGCGCGAGGTCGATTCGGCGAGCGTGATGGTCAACGCGTCGACGCGCTTCGCGGACGGCTTCGAATTCGGCCTCGGCGCGGAAATCGGCATCTCGAACGACAAGCTGCACGCACGTGGCCCCGTCGGCCTGGAAGGGCTGACGTCGCTGAAGTACGTCGTGCTCGGACACGGCGAAGGCCGCCAGTAAACAGCGAGGCACACAACCGATGGCGATGCTCTGGGTCAAGACGTTCCATATCGTTCTGATCGCCGCGTGGTTTGCAGGGTTGTTCTACTTGCCGCGCATCTACGTGAACCTGGCCATGGAAACCGATCCGGCCGCCGTGCGGCGCCTGCTGCTGATGGCACGCAAGCTGTTCCGCTTCATGACGATGATCGCGGTGCCGGCGCTGGCCTGCGGGCTGTGGCTCTGGCTCGCGATCGGCATCGGGCAGGGGCAGGGCTGGATTCATGCGAAGGTGACGGTCGTGCTGCTGCTCATCATCTATCACGCGTATTGCGGGCACTTGCTGCGGGTGTTCGAGCGCGGTGAGAACCGCCGCACCGACAAGTGGTATCGCGTGTTCAACGAGCTGCCGGTGCTTGGCATGCTCGCGGCGGTCGCGCTGGTCGTGATCAAGCCGTTCTGAGCGGTTTGGCCGGGGAGGTTGCCGGCACAGCCCGATGTGCAACGGCGCCCCGAGGGGCGCCGTTTGTCGTTTACGCGCGGACGGCAGCAGTGCCGGCTCAATCCTTCGCGCCGTCGTCGATCCGGCGGCGCGTGATCGCCTCCTTCGCGCGGCCGACCCGTTCCATCAGCGCCGGGCCGCGCGACAGCGCGACGCCGACCGCGAGGATGTCGCCGATCGCGAGATGCGACATCCGCGACGTCATCGGCGAGAACACGTCCGTTTCCTCCGCAACGTTCGACGCGAGACTCACCGTCGCGAGCTTCGCGAGCGGCGAGTGGCTCTGCGTAATTGCGACGACCTTCGCGCCGCACGCGAGCGCGGAGCGTGCGGCGTCGACGATGTCGCGCGTGCGGCCGGTGTTCGAGATCGCGACGACGACGTCGTGCGGCCCGAGCAGCGCCGACGACATCGAGAACGTGTGCGGATCGGAATACGCGACGCTCGGCACGCCGAGCCGGAAGAACTTGTGCTGGATGTCCTGCGCGGCGATGCCCGAGCCGCCGGCGCCGTAGAACTCGATCCGCGATGCGTTCGACAGCAGTGCGATCGCATCGGCAACGCTGCCCGCAGACAGGCTGTTGCGCACCTCGATCAGCGCCCCGATCGTGCGGTCGAACACCTTGCCGATGATGCCGGGCGCCGGTTCGTCGGGCTCGACGTCGCGATAGACCGACGACACGCCCGGCGCGACGCTCTGCGCGAGCCGGATCTTGAACTCGCGAAAGCCGCTGCAGCCGAGCGCCTGGCAGAAGCGGGCGATCGTCGGCTGGCTGACGCCCGCGCGCGTCGACAGCTCGGTCATCGCGAGGTCGAGCACCTCGCGCGGCGCGGCGAGGATGTAGTCGGCGAGCTTGCGCTCGGACGGGCGCAACTCGGCGCGGATTGCTTCAATGCGGGGCAGCATGGGGCGGCAGGCAGAAATCGGGTTCGAATGAGCGAGTGTATCGCAATCGAATTGTAGAAAATCTACATAAAAATACTAGCGCTATTACAGTGCTTCCGGCGCCGAGATGGCGAGGGTAATTAGGGTTTTCACTAATTAAAGCCTTGCTGGTGGCGGGAGTGAGGATTGCGTGCGAATCGATCCGCATTGCATGCTTGTAGTTTTTCTACTAGACTGGCTTCGTTCTGTCGACGTGTTCGACCGTCCCCACGATTCCAACCGCCGGTGTCGGCCGGCATACAGGAGCGCCCAGCATGACGTCGCTGCACCCCACTCTGGCGAAGGTCACCGAACGCGTGATCGCCCGCAGCCAATCGACCCGTTCCGCCTATCTGCAGCGCATCGACGGCGCGCAGGGCAAGTTCCCGGCGCGCGGCGCGCTGTCGTGCGCGAACCTCGCGCACGGCTTCGCGGGCCTCGAAGGCAACGACAAGTTCGCGATCAAGGCGATCCGCGAGCCGAACATCGGCATCGTGTCCTCGTACAACGAGATGCTGTCCGCGCACGCGCCGTACAAGGATTTCCCCGACATCATCAAGGCGGCCGCGCGCGAGAACGGCGGTGTCGCGCAGTTCGCGGGCGGCGTACCGGCGATGTGCGACGGCGTCACGCAGGGCAACCCGGGGATGGAGCTGTCGCTGTTCTCGCGCGAGGCGATCGCGATGGGCACGGCAATCGCGCTCACGCACAACATGTTCGACGCGGCGCTCTGCCTGGGCATCTGCGACAAGATCGTGCCGGGCCTGCTGATCGGCGCGCTGCAGTTCGGCCATCTGCCGACGATCTTCGTGCCGGCCGGCCCGATGACGAGCGGCCTGTCGAACGACGACAAGGCGAAGATCCGCCAGCAGTTCGCGACCGGCCAGGTCGGCCGCGATGCGCTGCTCGAAGCCGAATCGGCCGCGTATCACGGCCACGGTACATGCACGTTCTACGGCACCGCGAACAGTAACCAGATGCTGATGGAGCTGATGGGGCTGCATCTGCCGGGTTCGGCGTTCGTCCACCCGCACACGCCGCTGCGCACCGCGCTGACGGCCGAGGCTGCGCGTCGCGTACTCGACCTGACCGTCGAGCGCGGCCATTACACGCCGATCGGCCATGTGATCGACGAGAAGGCGATCGTCAACGGGATCGTCGCGCTGCTCGCGACGGGCGGCTCGACCAACCACACGCTGCACCTCGTCGCGATCGCGCGCGCGGCCGGCATCCTGATCGACTGGAACGATTTCGACGAACTGTCGGCCGTCGTGCCGCTGCTCGCGAAGATCTACCCGAACGGCAAGGCCGACGTGAACCACTTCCACGCGGCGGGCGGCGTCGCGTTCCTGGTGCGCAACTTGCTCGAAGGCGGACTGCTGCACGAGGACGTGACGACGGTGGCCGGCAAGGGACTGTCGCACTACACGAAGGAGCCGAAGCTGATCGACGGCAAGCTGACGTGGGTCGACGGCGCGGCCGAGAGCCACGACACGAAGGTGCTGCGCGGCATTGGCGACCCGTTCCAGCCGGACGGCGGCCTGCGCCTGATGCAGGGCCGGCTCGGCCGCGGCGTGATCAAGATTTCGGCGGTCGCGCCCGAGCACCGCAAGGTGATCGCCCCCGCGATCGTGTTCGATTCGCAGGAAGCCGTGCAGGAAGCATTCGATCGCGGCGAGCTGAAGCGCGATTTCGTCGCGGTGGTGCGCTTCCAGGGCGCGCGCGCGAACGGGATGCCCGAGCTGCACCGTTTGACGCCGCTGCTCGGCGTGCTGCAGGATCAGGGCTTCCATGTCGCGCTCGTCACCGACGGCCGCATGTCGGGCGCGTCGGGCAAGGTGCCGGCCGTGATCCACGTGTCGCCGGAGGCGCTGCTGGCCGGCCCGCTCGGCAAGGTGAAGACGGGCGATACGCTCGTGATCGACGCGGAAGCCGGCGTGCTCGACATCGAGGTCGACGCCGCCGAGTGGCAGGCGCGCCCGGTCGCGCAGCCGCTGCACCAGGCCGAGAACGAGGTCGGTTTCGGGCGTGAACTGTTCGGCGTGTTCCGCGCGGCCGCCGCGCCGGCCGAGCAGGGCGCATCGGTTTTCGGCGCGCTGGTCGGCGAAACGGCCGCCCACGTCGCCGCATGAATTTCAAGGAGCCAATTCAATGAAGACGATTGCTGAAATCGTGAAGCTGGGCCCGGTCATCCCGGTGCTCGCATTCGACTCGGTCGAGCAGGGCGAACACGTGTCGCGCGCGTTGCACGCGGGTGGCGTGAAGGTGCTCGAGATCACGCTGCGCACGCCGGCCGGCCTGGAGGCGATCCAGCGTGCGAGCCAGCTCGCGGACGACATCGTCGTCGGCGTCGGCACGATCACGAAGCCGGAGCATTGCGAGCAGGCGAAGCGCGCGGGCGCGAAGTTCGGCGTGTCGCCGGGCCTGACGAAGGAGCTGCACCTCGCGTCGCTCGACGCGGGCCTGCCGCTGCTGCCGGGCGTGATGACGCCGAGCGACATCATCCAGGCGCTCGAATTCGGCTACGAGATCGTGAAGTTCTTCCCCGCGCAGCAGGCGGGCGGCGTACCGATGCTGCAGGCGTTCCACGGCCCGTTCCCGGCGCTGAAGTTCTGCCCGACCGGCGGCATCACCGTCGAAACGGCGCCGAATTTCCTGAAACTGCCGAACGTCGTCTGCGTCGGCGGTTCGTGGCTCACGCCGAAAGCCGCGCTCGCCGCGCAGGACTGGGCCGAAGTCACGCGTCTCGCGCAAGCTGCGAGCCAGCTGCCCCGTTAAGACTTGTACGAAATGGCGGTTTGACCCTCGGAAAGCGAGCCTTAGTGCTTGTTTTGCCGAGGGTTTTTGCTGATGGAACCGGTTCTATCCGCGGACCGTAAAGATAAGTAAAATTCAGCGTCCTGACGGGGTGGGTACCCCCCGTGTTTCGGAGACCTGCATAGCCGGGCATACTCGCAACAACTCGCCCGGCTCGAACAATTCTAGGAGGAGTGCCACATGGGGGCTGTCCAAGGCAGCATGCTGCTCGTATTCACGCTGATCGCGATCGCCGCGCTGATCCTGATGATCGCGCGCTACAAGATCTACCCGTTCCTGGTGCTGATCATCGTCTCGCTCGGCCTCGGCCTGGTCGTCGGCATGCCGATGGACAAGATCGTCAAGTCGTTCGAGGCGGGCACCGGCGGCACGCTCGGCCACATCGCGATCGTCGTCGGCCTTGGCACGATGCTCGGCAAGATGATGGCCGAATCGGGCGGCGCCGAGCGGATCGCGACCACGCTGATCGACTGGTTCGGTGAAAAGAACATCCACTGGGCGATGATGTTCGTCGCGATCATCGTCGGCCTGCCGGTGTTCTTCGAAGTCGGCTTCGTGCTGCTGATCCCGATCGCGTTCAACGTCGCGAAGCGCACCGGCAAGTCGCTGCTCGTCGTCGGCCTGCCGATGGTGGCCGGCCTGTCCGTCGTGCACGGCCTGATCCCGCCGCACCCGGCCGCACTGCTGGCCGTACAGCAATACGGCGCCGATATCGGCAAGACGATCGCGTTCGGCCTGCTCGTCGGCGTGCCGACCGCGATCATCGCGGGCCCGGTGTTCGCGCTGACGATCTCGAAGTTCGTGAAGCTGCCGGAGAACAACCCGCTCGCCGCTCAATTCGTCGACACGCACACGGATGGCCGCAAGCGTGAACTGCCGAGCTTCGGCATCACGCTGTTCACGATCCTGCTGCCCGTCGTGCTGATGCTCGTCGGCAGCTGGGCCGACCTGCTGTTCGCACCGAAGTCGCTGCCGAACAACCTGCTGCGCTTTGCCGGCAACTCGGACGTCGCGCTGCTGATCGCCGTGCTCGTGAGCTTCTTCACGTTCGGCAAGCTGCAGGGCTTCAACCGCGACCAGATCCAGAAGTTCTGCGGCGAGTGCCTGGCGCCGATCGCCGGCATCACGCTGATCGTCGGCGCGGGCGGCGGCTTCGGCGGCGTCCTGCGCGACAGCGGGATTTCGCAGCAGATCGTCGAAACCGCGAAGCACGCGCACCTGTCGCCGCTGCTGCTCGGCTGGTTCGTCGCCGCGCTGATGCGTCTCGCGACGGGTTCGGCGACGGTCGCGATGACCACGGCCTGCGGCATCGTCGCGCCGATCGCCGCGGCGGCCGGCACGACGGTCAGCCCGGAACTGCTGGTGCTCGCCACGGGCTCGGGCTCGCTGATCTTCTCGCACGTGAACGACGGCGGCTTCTGGCTGATCAAGGAATACTTCGGGATGACGGTCGGTCAGACGTTCAAGACCTGGTCGTTGCTCGAAACCATCATCTCGGTGCTTGGTCTTGGCTTCACGCTGCTGCTGAGCATGGTTTTGTAAGAAGGGGTAGTCAATGATTCTGATCGCAATGGGCGTGTCGGGCGCGGGCAAGTCGCGAATCGGCGAAATGCTGGCGGAACGCCTGTCGTGCAGCTATACCGATGGCGACGCGTTTCACAGCGCGGCGAACAAGGAAAAGATGCACCACGGCATTCCGCTGACCGACGACGACCGCTGGCCGTGGCTGCGCACGATTCGCGCAGCCATCGAGGAAAAGCAGCGTGCCGGCGAGACGGCCGTGTTCACGTGCTCGTCGCTGAAGCGCTCGTACCGCGACGTGCTGCGCGGCACCGACACCGACGTGCGGTTCGTGTATCTGAAGGGTTCGTTCGAGGTGTTGCACGAGCGCCTGAAGAACCGCACCGGTCATTTCTTCGATCCGTCGCTGCTGAAGAGCCAGCTGGACACGCTCGAGGAGCCCGGCCCGGACGAAGCGATCGAGGTCAGCATCGAGCTGACGCCCGAGCAGATCGTCGATCAGGTCATGCTGAAGATCGGCCACGCGCAGCAGCACTGAGCGCGGTTCACGGCAATCGTCATGCAAAAGGCGCCCTGCGGGGCGCCTTTTTCGTTGGTGGACTTGCGGCCCGCGGGCCGGTCAGGCCGCGCGTGCCTGCGTCGCGATGCCGTCGAGCAGCACGTCGAGCATCGTGTCGTGCACGGCTGCCGGATCGAGCTGCGCATAGAGCGGGGCGGCTGCCTTGACGAGCGAATGCGCGGCGTCGGACAGCGCTTCCATTTCCGCGAGCTCGACGTCGTTCGCGGCGCGCGTGAGGCCGCCGGCTTCGGCCGCGGCAAGCCCGATCACGCTTGCATACCAGCCGACGCACACCGACGGTAGCGCCGCACGCGGGATGCCGGCGTCGGCCAGCGCGCGATGCACGGCCTCGATGTGCGCGAGATCGGCCGGCCCGGTACTCATGTGCCGCTGCAGCAGCGCGAACGCCGCCGGGTAGCGCAGCGCGAGCGCGCGGTACTGGCGTGCGAGGTCGCGCAGCCGTTCGTGCCACGGCAGCGCGGCGTCGACCGGCACGAGCGAGCGCGACAGCGCGTTCGCGATCGCGCGGCTCAGGCCTTCCTTCGACTTGAAGTGATACAGCACGCTCATCGGGTCGCAGCCGACCGACTGCGCGAGCTTGCGTACGCTGAACGCGGCTTCGCCGACGTCTTCGAGCAGCGCGAGCGCGGCCGCGACGATTGCATCCTTGTCGAGGCCGCGCGGGCCCTGGGCGGGTTTGTCTTTCATCGATGCGGGCTGGCGTGCCGATACGGCGCCGGCTGTAAACTTGACGAAAGTTTATTCTACACTGTAGAATTATTTCTGCGGTGTAGAAATTGGGTGTCCCGGCACCTTTCAAGACGTGCTTTCGCACAGTCCGGGATCCAGGCGGCACGAGCGTGCCCGCCGTCAACACGGGCCATCACGCCCCTTTTTTTCGTTGACACCCAAGTGGAACCGGCTGCCCCACCCGCGAAGCCAGAAGGCTCTTCGACAGGCGGCCCAAGACCATGCAAGTGCAATCATGACTTTCAACCATCAACCCCTGATCCAGGGCGAATCGCGTTTCGAACACACGCAACTGAACATCGAAAAGGACAACTGGAACTGGTGCGACCCGGCCCGCTACGATGGCGAGCGCCCGGCCAACTGGTACGAGGCGTCGCTGTCGCGTCACGCGAACGGCGCGCCGCTCGCGCACGACGCCGAATGCGACGTGCTCGTGATCGGCGCGGGCCTGCTCGGTGCGTCGGCCGCGCTGCATCTCGCGGAGGCGGGCGTCGACACGATCCTCGTCGACAAGCATCACGTCGGCTCGGCCGCATCGGGCCGCAACGGCGGGCAGCTCACGCCCGGCCTCGCGCGCTGGGAAGCCGCCGACATGATCGACTACCTGTCGCATGACGACGCGAAGCGGCTGTGGCGCTTCGCATCGGCCGAATCGATGGACCTGATCGATGCGATCGGCGTACGTTACGCGCTCGAACTCGACCGCAAGCGCGGCCACATTACGGCGGCGGTGCACCCGGGCCACATGAGCGCGCTGCTGGACGGCGCGGATGCGCGCCGTCATCTCGGCGACGCGGGCGTGACGCTCGTCGGCCGCCATCAGCTGCACGACGAATACGTGCGCTCGGGGCTGTACCACGGCGCGGCGATCGACGCGCTCGGCGGGCAGATTCATCCGCTCGCGCTGGTGCGCGGCCTCGTGCACGGCTTCCGGCTGAACGGCGGTGCGCTGTTCGAGGGCACCGAGGTGCTCGAACTCGACGAGACGCCGAGCGGTGTCGTCGCAACGACGCCGGGCGGCACGATCACCGCGCGCAAGGGTGTCGTGCTCGCGCTGCACAACACGACGTTCCGGCTGCTCGACGACGGTACCGCGACGACCGTACCGTTCTTTACCTACGTGAGCGTGACGGCGCCGCTCGACGTCGATGTCGCGACGCTGATGCCGGCCGGCATGCCCGTGTACGACACGCAGTTCCAGATCGACTACTACCGGCCGGTACGCGGCAACCGCCTGCTGTTCGGCGGGCAGGGCACCGGCACGTGCTGGGCGCAGCCCGACGTGAACGCGTACCTGCTGACGCGGCTGAACACCGTGTTCCCGCAGCACGACGGCCGGTTCGCGCTCGACTACTGCTGGAGCGGCGTCAGCGACTTCACGCTGAACGGCGCGACCGATAGCCGCAAGACCGACGGCCGCGTGCCGATGTACATGGTGCAGGGCTGGAGCGGTCACGGCGTCGCGCAGACGGTGCGGATCGGCAAGGCGATCTGTGACGATTTCGTCGGCCGTAACGACGATTTCTCGATGCTGACCGGCATCGACCATCGCGCGATTCCGCTCGGCCGCCAGTTGTCGCCGATCGCGATTCCCGCCGCGAAGGCCGCGATGAGCGTGATGAGCGCGCTCAACCCGGGGCGGATGATCTCGTTCTGACCGGCGGCTGCAGGCAACGAAAAAGCCCGATGCGATTGCTCGCATCGGGCTTTTTTACGTGCGGCGGCGGTGGCGCTTACGCGATCCGCTTCGCGAGTTCGACGGCCTTGCCGATGTACGACGCAGGCGTCATCGCGAGCAGGCGATCCTTCGCATCCTGCGGGATCGCGAGCGTGCCGACGAATTCCTGCAGCGCTTCGCGCGTGATGCCCTTGCCGCGCGTCAGCTCCTTCAGCTGCTCGTACGGGTTCTCGATGCCGTAGCGGCGCATCACCGTCTGCACCGGCTCGGCGAGCACTTCCCAGCAGTTGTCGAGGTCTTCGTTCAGGCGCTGCGGGTTCACTTCGAGCTTGTCGAGGCCGCGGATCAGCGAGTCGTACGCGAGCAGCGAGTAGCCGAGTGCGACGCCCATGTTGCGCAGCACCGTCGAGTCGGTCAGGTCGCGCTGCCAGCGCGACACCGGCAGCTTGTCGGCGAGGTGGCGCAGCGTCGCGTTCGCGAGGCCGAGGTTGCCTTCCGAGTTCTCGAAGTCGATCGGGTTGACCTTGTGCGGCATCGTCGACGAGCCGATTTCACCGGCCTTCGTCTTCTGCTTGAAGTAGCCGACCGAGATGTAGCCCCACACGTCGCGGTCGAGATCGAGCAGGATCGTGTTCGCGCGCGCCACGGCGTCGAACAGCTCGGCCATGTAGTCGTGCGGCTCGATCTGGATCGTGTACGGGTTGAACGTGAGCTTCAGGCGGTTCTCGATCACGTCGCGCGAGAACGCTTCCCAGTCGAATTCCGGATACGCCGAGAGATGCGCGTTGAAGTTGCCGACCGCACCGTTCATCTTGCCGAGGATCTCGACCTTCTCGATGCGCGTGATCGCACGGGCGAGGCGGGCCGCGACGTTCGCGAGTTCCTTGCCGAGCGTCGTCGGGCTGGCCGGCTGGCCGTGCGTGCGCGACAGCATCGGCTGCTCGGCGTGCGCGTGCGCGAGTGCGACGAGGCGCTGGTAGACCGTGCGCAGTGCCGGCAGGATCACGTGTTCGCGCGCGCCGGCGAGCATCATCCCGTGCGACGTGTTGTTGATGTCTTCCGACGTGCACGCGAAGTGGATGAATTCGCTGGCCTTTTCGAGTTCTTCCTGGCCCTTCACCGATTCCTTCAGCCAGTATTCGACGGCTTTCACGTCGTGGTTCGTCACGCGCTCGATTTCCTTGATGCGGGCGGCGTCGTGCGCGGTGAAGCGCTCGGCGAGCTGCAGCAGGAACTGTTCGGACGCATCGGAGAAGCGCGGGACTTCGGCGAAGCCGGCGCGCGACAGCGCGATCAGCCAGTGCACCTCGACGGTGACGCGGTGGCGCATGAAGGCGGCTTCGGAGAGCCAGTCGCGCAGCGCTTCGGTCTTGCTGGCGTAGCGGCCGTCGATGGGCGAAAGCGCGGTGAGGGCGAAAAGCGTATCGGGACGAGTGTCGGACATGATCGGGCGGGCCTTGGGGCCGGGTCGAGCGAGGGGAAGGAGAATCCGGCATTTTACCATTGGCGCGCGACGATCCCGGTCGCGCGCGGCCGGCGGGTGCTGCCGCGTGCGAATACCGCGCCGGCGCCCGTTCGCGGCGGGGCGCCCGGCCGCTCGCCGCACCGCCGGCCGGGCCGGCGCGCCGGTAGAATGCAGGCTTCTTCCCGACCGCCGCCCGCCGCGCCCGCCTGCATGGAACTGAAATGGCTCGAAGACTTCGTTTCGCTCGCGGAAACGCGCAGCTTTAGCCGGTCCGCCGAGCTGCGGCACGTGTCGCAGCCGGCGTTTTCGCGGCGCATCCAGGCGCTCGAGGCATGGCTCGCGACCGAACTGATCGATCGTTCGGTCTATCCGACGCGGCTCACGCAGGCCGGGCAGATCTTCTACGAACAGGCGCTGACGATGCTGTCGCAGGCGCACGAGGCGCGTACGCTGCTGCGCGGCCACGTCGGCGCGCCGGTGCCGACGATCGAGTTCGCGGTGCCGCACACGCTGTCGCTCACGTATTTCCCGCGCTGGCTGCAGCGGATCGAGGCGAAGATGGGCCAGGTCCACACGCGGCTGCGCGCGCTGAACGTGCACGATGCGGTGCTGTCGCTCGTCGAGGGCGGCTGCGATCTCGTGATGGGCTACCACCACCCGAGCCATCCGGTCGCGCTCGACCCCGCGCGCTACGACATGCTGATCCTCGGCAGCGAGCCGATCAGCCCGTTCTCGGCGCCGGGCCGCGCGGGGCGGCCGCGCTATACGCTGCCCGGCACGGCCGACGCGCGCGTGCCGTACCTGTCATATACGCCGAACGCGTATCTCGGCCGGATGACGGAGGTCATCGTCGCGAATGCGTCGACGCCGCTGTTCCTCGATCGCGTCTATGAAACCGACATGGCCGAAGGGCTGAAGGCGATGGCGCTCGCGGGCCACGGCATCGCGTTCCTGCCGCACAGCGCGGTCGAGGATGCGGTCGCGGGCGGCCGCCTGATCCGGCTCGACCGGTCGGTGCGCGGCGGCGCGCATCCGTTCACGCTGACGATGGAGATCCGGCTGTACTGCGACAAGCTCGCGCTGCAGGGCGACGATCCGCGGCAGAAGCTCGTACGCGCGTTGTGGGACGTCGTGCGCGACGAACTGCGCGAAACCGCGGGTTAACCGTGGACGGTTAACCGCGACCGCGCGGGCCGGCCGGCTGTCGTCGAGCTTGCGCCGCCTGTCGGCCGGCTGTCCGGCAGCCCTCCCGCATCCGGGAAGCACCACTTTTCACGCACGCGATGCACGACCGATCGCGTGCGTTCTTGCGCAAATCGACCGCGGATTTGCGCAAAATCGCGATCATGCAAGAAACGCATAATCGAATAAGCAAACGGCATTGGATAAAAAAAACGGGTTTTTCGACAATGTGCGCACCTGTTGACCGTTGGAGCATCCATGTCTTCGCAATTGCAGTCCATCCCGTCCTACCTGCACGCCGACGATCTCGGCCCGTGGGGCAACTACCTTCAGCAAGTCGATCGCGTCGCGCCGTACCTCGGCTCACTGTCGCGCTGGCTCGAAACGCTGAAGCGCCCGAAGCGCATCCTGGTCGTCGATGTGCCGATCGAGCTCGATAACGGTACCGTCGCGCACTTCGAGGGCTATCGCGTGCAGCACAACGTGTCGCGCGGCCCGGGCAAGGGCGGTGTGCGTTACCACCAGGACGTGACGCTGTCGGAAGTGATGGCACTGTCCGCATGGATGTCGGTCAAGAACGCGGCCGTGAACGTGCCGTACGGCGGCGCGAAGGGCGGTATCCGCGTCGACCCGCGCAAGCTGTCGCGCGGCGAGCTCGAACGCGTGACGCGTCGCTACACCAGCGAAATCGGCATCATCATCGGCCCGAACACCGATATTCCGGCGCCGGACGTCAACACCAACGAACAGGTGATGGCGTGGATGATGGATACCTTCTCGATGAACCAGGGCCAGACGTCGACCGGCGTCGTGACCGGCAAGCCGATCGCACTCGGCGGCTCGCTCGGCCGCAAGGAAGCAACCGGCCGCGGCGTGTTCGTCGTCGGCTGCGAAGCGGCGAAGAAGAAGGGCCTCGAAATCGCAGGCGCGCGCATCGCGGTGCAGGGCTTCGGCAACGTCGGCGGCATCGCGGCGAAGCTGTTCCAGGAAGCGGGTTCGAAGGTGATCGCGGTGCAGGACCACACGGGCACGATCTACCAGCCGGCCGGCCTCGATTCGAACAAGCTGCTCGACCACGTCGCACGCACGGGCGGCGTTGCGGGCTTCGAAGGTGCGGAGCCGATGCCGAATGACGAGTTCTGGACCGTCGAAACCGACATCCTGATCCCGGCGGCACTGGAAAACCAGATCACCGAGAAGAACGCAGCGAAGATCCGCACGAAGATCATCGTCGAAGGCGCGAACGGCCCGACGACCACGGCGGCGGACGACATCCTGACCGCGAACGGCGTGCTCGTGATCCCGGACGTGATCGCGAACGCGGGTGGCGTGACCGTGTCGTACTTCGAATGGGTGCAGGATTTCTCGAGCTTCTTCTGGACGGAAGACGAGATCAACCACCGTCTCGAGCGCGTGATGCGCGAAGCGTTCTCCGGCGTCTGGGCAGTCGCGGAAGAGCACAAGGTGTCGGTGCGTACGGCGGCGTTCATCGTTGCGTGCAAGCGCATCCTGATGGCGCGTGAAATGCGTGGCCTGTACCCCTGATCGGCGGTTGCCGATTTCAGATCGGTTGACTACGATCAATCCATGACGCAATCCATCCGGTTGCGTGCATGAACCCTCGCGGGCGGTGCCGAATCGGGCACCGCCCGCGTGCGCATTCAGGCGCCGGAAGGGGGGAGCGAAGCCGGGAGAAAGGTTTCGCGCAGCGCGGTTCGCCGTGCGGTAAACAACCAGTACTTTCAAAAATATTACTTTGATACACTGGCGCGGGTTTTAGCCAAGGAGATGACCAAAATGAAATACCAAAAGGCAGTCCTGATGTTCGCGGCGCTTTGCGCGTTCGCAAGTGGCGCGCATGCTCAGGAGACGGGCACGCTGAAGAAGATCAAGGACACGGGCGTGATCGCGCTGGGACACCGCGAGTCGTCGATTCCGTTCTCCTACTACGACGAAAAGCAGCAGGTGGTCGGTTATTCGCGTGACTTCCAGATGAAGGTGGTCGACGCAGTGAAGAAGAAGCTGAACCTGCCGAACCTGCAGGTGAAGAACATCCCGGTCACGTCGCAGAACCGCATTCCGCTGGTGCAGAACGGCACGGTCGACATCGAGTGCGGCTCGACCACCAACAACGCCGAGCGCCAGCAGCAGGCCGCGTTCTCCGACACGATCTTCGTGATCGGCACGCGCCTGATGACGAAGAACGATTCCGGCGTCAAGGATTTCGCCGACCTGAAGGGCAAGACGGTCGTGACCACCGCCGGCACGACGTCCGAGCGCCTGCTGCGCAAGATGAACAACGACAAGCAGTTGGGCATGAGCATCATCAGCGCGAAGGATCACGGCGATTCGTTCAATACGCTGGAGTCGGGCCGCGCGGTCGCGTTCATGATGGATGACGCGCTGCTCGCGGGCGAACGCGCGAAGGCGAAGAAGCCGGGCGACTGGGTGATCGTCGGCACGCCGCAATCGGAAGAAGCGTACGGTTGCATGATGCGCAAGGACGACGCGGCCTTCAAGAAGGTCGTCGACGACGCGATCGCGCAAGTCGAGAAGTCGGGCGAAGCCGCGAAGATCTACGCGAAGTGGTTCGAGAACCCGATCCCGCCGAAGGGGCTGAACCTGAACTTCCCGCTGTCCGAGTCGATGAAGAAGCTGTACGCGAACCCGAACGACAAGGCGCTCGACTGAGCACACGGCCGTTGATGCAGAAATGACGCTAATGAGACGGAAGAGGCCCCGCTTCTTCCGTCTCTTTTTGCTGGAGTCTTGCCCATGTCTTACCACTGGAACTGGGGCATCTTCCTGAGCCCCGTGTCGACCGGCGAGCCGACGACTTATTTCGGATGGCTGATGTCCGGCTTCTGGGTGACCATCGAAGTGTCGCTCGTCGCCTGGGTCATTGCGCTGATCGTCGGTTCGCTGTTCGGTGTGCTGCGCACCGTGCCGAACAAATGGCTGTCCGCGATCGGTACCGTGTACGTGTCGATCTTCCGGAACGTTCCGCTGATCGTGCAGTTCTTCGTCTGGTATCTCGTGATACCGGAGCTGCTGCCTGCGTCGATCGGCACCTGGATCAAGCAGTTGCCGCCCACCACGCAGTTCTTTACCGCGTCGATCGTCTGTCTCGGCCTGTTCACGGGCGCGCGCGTGTGCGAACAGGTGCGCTCGGGGATCAACGCGCTGCCGAAGGGCCAGCGCGCCGCCGGCCTCGCGATGGGCTTCACGCAATGGCAGACGTACCGCTACGTGCTGCTGCCCGTTGCGTACCGGATCATCGTGCCGCCGCTCACGTCGGAATTCCTGAACATCTTCAAGAACTCCGCCGTCGCGTCGACGATCGGCCTGCTCGACCTGTCCGCGCAAGCGCGCCAGCTCGTCGACTACACCGCGCAGACCTATGAATCGTTCATCGCGGTGACGCTCGCGTACGTGATCATCAACCTCGTCGTGATGGCGTTCATGCGCTGGATCGAAGGCCGTACGCGGCTGCCCGGCTATATCGGAGGCAAGTGATGCATCAGTTCGACTGGAGTAGTATTCCCGGCGCGCTGCCGACGCTGTGGACGGGGGCCCTCGTCACGTTCCAGATCACGCTGATCGCGATCGTGGTCGGGATCGTCTGGGGCACGCTGCTGGCGCTGATGCGGCTGTCGGGCGTGAAGCCGCTCGCGTGGTTCGCGCAGGGCTACGTGACGGTGTTCCGCTCGATCCCGCTCGTGATGGTGCTGCTGTGGTTCTTCCTGATCGTGCCGCAGCTGCTGCAGGGCGTGCTCGGGTTGTCGCCGACGATCGACATCCGTCTCGCCTCGGCGATGGTCGCGTTCTCGCTGTTCGAAGCCGCGTATTATTCCGAGATCATCCGCGCCGGCATCCAGGCGGTGCCGCGCGGGCAGGTGAACGCCGCGTTCGCGCTCGGCATGAACTACGCGCAGGCGATGCGCCTCGTGATCCTGCCGCAGGCGTTCCGCGCGATGGTGCCGCTGCTGCTCACGCAGGCGATCGTCCTGTTCCAGGATACGTCGCTCGTGTACGTGATCAGTCTCGCGGACTTCTTCCGCACGGCCGCCAACATCGGCGATCGCGACGGCACGACCGTCGAGATGGTCCTGTTCGCCGGCGCATGCTATTTCGTGATTTGCTCGTTGGCGTCTGTTCTCGTCAAGAGTCTCCAGAAAAAGGTCACACGATGATTTCCATCAAGAACGTTTCCAAGTGGTACGGCCAGTTTCAGGTCCTCACCGACTGCACGACCGAGGTCAAGAAAGGCGAAGTGGTCGTCGTGTGCGGCCCGTCGGGTTCGGGTAAATCCACGCTGATCAAGACCGTGAACGGCCTCGAGCCGTTCCAGCAGGGCGAGATCCTCGTGAACGGCCAGTCGGTCGGCGACAAGAAGACGAACCTGTCGAAGCTGCGCTCGAAGGTCGGCATGGTGTTCCAGCATTTCGAGCTGTTCCCGCACCTGTCGATCACCGAGAACCTGACGCTCGCGCAGGTCAAGGTGCTCGGCCGCGGCAAGGACGAGGCGAACGAGAAGGGCATGAAGCTGCTCGACCGCGTCGGCCTGAAGGCGCATGCGCACAAGTTCCCGGGCCAGCTGTCGGGCGGCCAGCAGCAGCGTGTCGCGATCGCGCGCGCGCTGTCGATGGATCCGATCGCGATGCTGTTCGACGAGCCGACGTCAGCGCTCGACCCCGAGATGATCAACGAAGTGCTCGACGTGATGGTCGAACTCGCGCAGGAAGGGATGACGATGATGGTCGTCACGCACGAGATGGGCTTCGCGAAGAAGGTCGCCCATCGCGTGATCTTCATGGACAAGGGCGCGATCGTCGAGGACGACCGCAAGGACGATTTCTTCTCGAATCCGAAATCGGAACGCGCGAAGGACTTCCTCGCGAAGATCCTGCACTGAGCGTTCGCGCGCGTCGGCGCTGCACGTGCGCCGATACGAAAACCGCCCGGCCGAGCGCCGGGCGGTTTTTTTTCGTCCGCCGCCAGCAGGCGTTACCAGCTGTAGCGGTAGCCGACCTGCCCGACGATGCCGCGCCGGTAATCGCCGCCGATGTTGCGCGCGATCTTCGCGTTCGCGTACAGCTCGCCCGACTTGCCGAAGCCCGCGGTCACGCCGACGCCGAGCTCGTACCACGTGCGGCCGAGATGCGTGGCGAACGGCGTGCCGCCGACGACGGTCTGGCCCGGCGACAGGAAGTCGTGCAGCACGTCGGCCGTGAAGTACGGCGTGGCGGCCCCGCCGCCCGAATCCGACTGGAGGTTCGGCCGGAAGATGCGCACGCCGACGCGGCCGCGCAGCGCGTTCGTCGTCGTGCCCGATACCGCCGACACGTTGTCGTTGAACCCGTTCAGCTTCAGGTACTGATACATCAGTTGCGCCTGAGGCTCGACCGCGACCGGCAGCGCGCCGATCGCGAACGGCTTGCCGACTTCCTGCGACAGCGCGATGCCGAAGCCGTTCTGCGACGCCTCGTTGCCGTAGCTGTCGCGATAGCGATTGCCGTAGTGCGTGACCTGCCCGACGCTGTCGAAGTACGTGCCGTCCGACAGATACTTCGTCCAGTAGCCGCCGATGCTCTGCGCGTGCATTTCGACCGAGCCCGTCGAGGTCGACAGGTTGGCCGTATCGGCGCGCGCCATATCGCTGAAGCTTGCGTTCGATACGCCGATGCTGGCCGTCACGCCCGCATGCGTGCTGCCGCCGCCGTTCGGGGCCTGGTCGAGTGTCCAGTCCTTGCCGAACTGCGCGAAGAACGTGCGCTCGTCGGCCGCGAAGCGGCCCGCGTTCGCGTCGAGACTCTGGCCGCCGATGCGCCCCCACACGCCGTCGCGATTGCCGGGCTGCTGCTTTTCGAGGTTGGTGATGTCGCCGACGCGTTCGTGCAGCTTGCCGAGCGTCGAGAAGCCGTAGTCGGCGTTGAGCAGCGGCGTGAGTGCATAGCCCGAGACACCGGGGCGATACGCGAGCGTGCCGCCGCTGTTGCCGTTCCCGGTGTTGCCCCCGTCACCGCTGCCGGACGGGTGGATCGGGTCGCCCGGGTCCGAGGGATCGAGTTGCGAGCGCAGGTACCAGCCGTTCGCGTCGCCTTGCCCGCCGCGATAGAGCCGGTATTCGTACGCACCCGCCTGCACGGGGCCCGCGAGCTGGAATGCCGATGCGGTGGTCGTGCCGCCGTTGGTCGTGACGACCACCGGAATCCCGTCGCCCTTCGTCTGCGCGCCGGTGCCGGCCGTGTTGGCGATCTTCAGGCCCGTCGTGCCGCTCGCGGTGCCGCCATTCACGATCACCCGATCGGTCGGCGATGCGTCGGCGCCGAGGAACGTGTTGAGCGCGATCGTGCCGCCGTTGCCGACGTAGCTGCCGGTCGTCAGCGTCTTGTAGCTGCCCGCGAGCGTCGGCGAGCCGGTCGGTGCGGCGAATGCGACGAGGCCCGCGTTGTTCAGGCTGCTCAGCACGGAGCTGCCCGTCATGCGCCACGTGCTGGTGTTGTCGACGGTCAGCGCGACCGGATCGATCTTGCCGGTCAGCGTCGCGCCGTTCGCGAGGAACACGTTGCCGGTGCTCGATGCGTCGGAGACGATGTCGCCGGCCAGGTTCACGGCCGATGCGGTGAAGGTGGCGTTGCTGCCGTTCGACAGGTCGAGCAACGTGCCATTGCCGGCCGTCACGACCGTGCCGTTGCGCACGGCAATGTCGGCCGTGCCGCCGCGCACGGCGAAGGCCGGCCCGGTGGCGGACGTGACGCTGCCGCCGTCGACGAGTACCGAGCTCGTCGCGCCGTTTGCGAGCGTATCGGACGTCAGTACGCCGGCCGTGGCGCCCTTGAGCGTCGTGCCGGTCAACGCGAGCACGCCGCCGCTGTCGGCGGTTGCGCCGTTGCCGGCGGCGCTGGCGACCGTCGAGCCCGTATCGCCGATGCGGCCGCCGTTCTGCGCGACGAGGCCGTCGGCCGTCGTGCCGGCTGTGGTGATCTTCGCACCCGACAGCATTGCGGTCGCGCCGCCGGTCGTCACGATCGCGGCCGAACCCGCGCCGGTCGTCGCGACGGTCGTGCCGTTGGCCGCCAGCGTCGAATCCGCGCCCGACACGAAGAAGCCGCGCGCGTTGTCGCCGGTGGTGCTGACGACGGTCGCCGCATCGGCCGCGATGCGTGCGCCGGCGCCCGTCGACGACAGGCCGTCGGCGCCGCCGCCGGTCGTGCCGATCCGCGTGCCGGACAGCGCGATCGTTGCGTTCGTTCCCTGGTTGTCGATCCCCTTGCCGGAGCCGCCGACCGCGATCGACGTCGCGCCGGCCGCGAGCCCGCCGCCCGTCACGGTCGAGTCGATCAGCACGCCGTCGGCGCGGCCGTTCGCGATCACGGTGCCGGCGCCCGACAGCGCGACCGATGCGCCGGTGCCCGTCAGGCGGACGCCCGCGATCCCATCGTCAGCCTCGATCGAACCTGCGTTGGCGAGCGTCGCCGACGCGCCCTGGACGAGCGCGCCGGTGCCGTCGGATACGCGGATCGTCGACATGTTGTTCACCGTGCCGAGCGTGCCGATCGCGACGCCCGTCGAGCCGGCACCCGTCAGCAGCACGGTGTCGCGATTCTCGAGCGTGCCGAGGTGTTGTGCGACGAAGCCCGTCACGCCGGCCGTCGATGACGTGACGGCGGCGTGGTTGGTCAGTGTCGTCGCGACCGGTGCGCCGGCATTGGCGCCGGCGAGGTCGTGCGCCTGGCCGTCGACGACACCGGCGATCGCACCGGCCGCGTTCAGGTTGATCGTCGCGCCCGCGTCGATCGTGCCTTGCGCGCCGCCTTCGACCGCGATCGCGATGCCGTTCGCGCCGTTGACGTTGTAGGTCGCGTTGCCGGTCGACAGCACGGTGCCGGCGTCGGTTGCGAGCACGCCGTGCGCGCGCTGGCCGTTGACGTCGGTCGTCAGCGCGCCGGCCATCGACGTGCCGGTGTAGGCCGCGCCGCCCGCGACGCGGAACAGCGTCGAATCGTCGGTGTCGACGCTGATGTGCTGCGCGGCGACGTTGATCTTCGAGCCCGCGCCATAGGCATAGAAGCCGATCTGGTTGGTGCCCGACATGAACGCGGGCACGGCATGGGCGCCGACGTCGATCGTCGCGCCCGAACGTGCATGCACGCCGATCGCGCCGGTGCCGGTCAGGTTGAGCGCGCCGTCGAGCGTGGCTTTCGCGAGCGGCCCCTCGGCCCACACGCCGTAGTTGCGCGTGCCCGAGGCGGGATCGAGGCCGCCGGCCACGTTGATCGTGCCGGTCGAGGTCGCGGCCGTGCCGGTCCCGACGACCATGATGCCGATGCCGTTGACGCCATTCAGCGTGATGGTGCCGGTGTTGGTCACGGTCGCGGCCGTGTTCGCCGCGAGCATGCCGACGTTGGCGAGCGGCGTGCCGGACGCCGCACCGTTGACGACGATCGCGCCCGCGTTGTTCAGCGTGCCGGACGACGAGCCGATGCTCGCCAGCGCGGCGCCGTTCTGCGTCTGCGAGCCGATCACGATCGTGCCGAGGTTGCTCGCGGTGCCCGATGCCCCGAGCAGGATGCCGTACGCGTGCGCGGACAGCGCGACGTCGTTCACGGCTTCCGGCGCGCCGGCATCGTACTGGGCTGCGCGGCCGAGGTAGATCGTGCCGCCGGCTTCGTTCGTGAAGCTGCCGCCGGCGACGAGGCCGCCGATCACCTGGCTGTCGAGCGTCGTCGCGTTGACGCCGACGTTGATCGTGCCGGCGTTCGATGCGCTCGCGCCGTCGGTCGCGGCCACTGCGTAGTTCTGCAGGTCGAGCCGGTTGTGGGTGAGATCCCATGCGCCGACGTTCATCACGCCGTTGTTGACGAACGTGGTGCCCGCGCCGTTTGCGTACACGCCGCTGCCTTCGACGTACGTGTCGAGGCCGAAGTTGTCGGGCCGCGCGGCGCCGCCCGTGCCGACGTTGTCGCCGACCGTATAGCCGGACGAAATCGAACCGTTGTTGACGCCGCTCGCGCCGCTCAGCAGGCGCACCAGCGTAAAGTCGCCCGACAGGCGCCCGTCGTTGATGAAGTGCGCGCCGTTCTCCGCGATGACGGCGGCGCTCGCATCGATCGTGTTGGAGCCGCGGAAGTCGATCTGGCCGTCCTTGCCGATGTGCAGCGTCGCGTTCGCGCCCGTGCCGTGCATCGCGGACGGGTAGTTTCTGGGCAGCGCGTTCTTGTCGCCGGGCGACACGTTGTTCGCATACTCGAAGGTCTGCGGGGAGAGCGTCACGGCCTGGCCGAACGCGTTGTCGTAGGCGGCCTGCGAGCCGAGCGCGCCGTTCGCGACCGAACGCACGAGAAAGTTGTTGTACGCGGCGAGCGACGCGGCGTCGGTGACGGTCCACGTGCTGCCGTCGAACGCGGTGAAGGTGCCCGCGTAGGTCGGCACGTCGAGCTGGACGCTGCCGACGGGGCCGCCGCTCGCGAGATAGTCGCCGGTGATGAACCAGATCTGGTTCCGCGAATTCCAGTTGATGACGCTCGGTGCCGAGCCGGTGCCGTCCGCGTAGGTGAGGTCGGTCTGCTTGGCCGCGATCGTCATGACGTTGCCGGCCGCCGCGGGCGCGTTCACCGGGTTGCCGATCGATACGTCGAGCGTGCCGCCCGAGTTCGCGACCGTGCCGATCCGCATGTTCACGTACTGGTCGCCGTTCACGTCGTGGTAGACCTGCACGACGGTCGAGCCTGCGACCGACGAGGTGAACGCGGACGAATCGTAGGTGGCGACCGACGTGCGGCCACCCGTGATCGAATCGGGGGTGCCGACGCTTTGCGTCTTGCCGCCGAGCGTCAACAGCGGCTGATTCGGGTTGCCCGAAATGATGGACGTGTTGCCGAGCGGCATCGGCGTGTAGCCCATGTCGCCGGTCGCGCCGGTCCATGCGCCGGTCAGGCTGACCCGGTCACCGCCCGACACGGTCGTGGCGCCGACCAGGTTGTCGTTGACGGTCGGGCTGAAACTGCCGAGCGCGCAGGTGCCGCCGCTCGCGACGGCCGCGCCGCTGCCGCACGTCGACGCATACGTGGAGCTGGCCGACAGCGCGGCCAGCACGGCGCCGACTGCCGCGATGCGAAGCGGGATCCGGCGCGTTCTCGCGTGTGTGGCGCGGCGGCTCGCGCAGGATGCGCTACCCGAACGTTTGCCGCGCGCCCGTGCCGTTTCCGCAACCGCGACCCAGCAGCCGGTGGTCTCGCTCCATATCGATCGAAATGAATGATTCACGACAAGCCCCTCTCTTTTGTTTTGATGTGGTTTTCACCGCGGTGCAGTGAAATCGCATTCCGCGGTGGAGAATGGCGTGAATGGGGGTGCGGCGGCCGTGGCCTTTCTCTGCCAATCGCAATTCGTTACACCGAGGATGGGCGGAGTCTATTGATCGGGCGGGTGGTTGATTGTCGGGAAGCTAACAAATGCGGCAATCATGCCGTTTTCATCGGGTATTTTTGGGTTGTGTGATGAATCGAACTGAAAGCCTTGATGGATAAGGATTCGGTGGGATTGAGCGATGCGAGGCGGCGATTGCCGGATCGGTGAGGTGGCGTACGGTTTGCGCCAGATTAGCGCGTTAAAATATGGTTTCCCGGAATATATGTGGACTAGTCGCCGTATTTTATTTTTTGTCTTTTGATTATTTTCGTTTGAAAATAAATCAAATCGGGCAAATGTCGTGCGGCGTCGCTTCGATATACCGGACTGTGATCCGGATGAAGCGAGGCCGGTGCCGGGGTGGGCCATTTGCTCCGACGGCGAACGTCGCTGTCTCGCCTGCGCACGACGTCACCGCCGCGATCGGACGCGGCGGGCCATCGGCTTGCCGCGCAGCGGGGAAAAGGTGAAGGGAAGAGGGCGCGGGCGTGCCGGGCTCAGAAGTCGATCGCGTCGTCGGAATCGACTTCGTCGGCAGTGGCGAGCGCCTCGCGTGCGCCGCGCGGTGCCGACGCCGATGCGTCGAGCGCCGGATTGCGCAGCTTCTCGAGCACGCATTCGGGCACCGGGATCCGCATCCGCGCGGCGACGTCGCCGCACTGGAACATGATCAGCTCGCCCGGTTCGAACGCGGTCCAGACCTCGTTGTCGGTGAGCGGCTGTGTCGCGATCACGGCGACCCGATCCTCGGGCGTCGTGTATTTCGCGAAGTCGATCGACAGGTCTTCGTCGACGAGGTGCGCCGTCGAGAACGGCCAGCGCCGCACGAGGTAGTGCAGCCGCGTCGAGCAATGCGCGAACAGCGCCTGGCCGTTCGACATCAGGAAGTTGAACACGCCGTGATCGGTGATGCCGCGCGTCAGCTCGCCGACGCGCTCGAACAATTCGGGCAACGGCGGCTGCGCGCCGGGGAACGCTTCCCGCAGCCCCTGCATCAGTACGCAGAACGCCTGTTCGCTGTCGGTCGTGCCGACCGGATGATAGACGCTGCCGTCCATGTCCGGTGCGTAGTCGTGCAGGTCGCCGTTGTGCGCGAAGATCCAGTGCCGGCCCCACAGCTCGCGCATGAACGGATGGCTGTTCTCGAGCAGGATGTGGCCTTGCGTCGCCTTGCGGATGTGCGCGATCGTGTTCTTGGACTTGATCGGGTAGCGCTTCACCATTTCGGCGATCGGCGACGTGGCCGAGGCCTGGTGATCGATGAACAGGCGGCAGGCCTTATCTTCGAAGAACGCGATGCCCCAGCCGTCGGCATGGTGATCGGTGAGCCCGCCCCGGGCCGCGAAACCTGTGAAGGAGAATGTGACGTCCGTCGGCGCGGCGCAGTTCATTCCTAAGAGTTGGCACATTTTACTTGGGGCAGCAGGCTGAGGCGGGGGGTAACGAACCGGGCGAACCCCGGTACAATGCGGCTTCTAGCATATCACCGAGCCCCGAGCGGTAAAAAGCGGATTCCGCCGGCCGAAGGCCCCGTGTTGCGGTTTGCCGTCAGTCGGCCCGCGCACGCGCGATCCGGCCCCGCCGATGGCCCGGCCGTTCCTCACGACGCCTCCTATGACTGCCTCGAACGCTTCCTCCCCGGCGACGCTCTCGCTCGCCCGTCCCGACGACTGGCACCTGCACCTGCGAGACGGCGACATGCTGGCCGCCGTGCTGCCGCACACCGCGCGCCAGTTCGGTCGCGCAATCGTCATGCCGAACCTGAAGCCGCCGGTGACGACCACCGCGCAGGCGCAGGCCTATCGCGAGCGCATCCTCGCCGCGCTGCCGGCCGGGATGACGTTCGAGCCGCTGATGACGCTGTACCTGACCGACAACACGCCGCCGGACGAGATCCGCCGCGCGCGCGAAAGCGGCTTCGTGCACGGCGTGAAGCTGTATCCGGCAGGCGCTACGACGAATTCCGACCACGGCGTCACCGATCTCGCGAAATGCGCGAAGACGCTCGAGGCGATGCAGGAAAGCGGCATGCCGCTGCTCGTGCACGGCGAGGTGACCGATGCGTCGATCGACTTGTTCGACCGTGAGAAGGTCTTCATCGACCGCGTGATGACGCCGCTGCGCCGCGATTTCCCGGGCCTGAAGGTCGTGTTCGAGCACATCACGACGAAGGACGCGGCCGACTACGTGCGTGACGCGGACGCGGCGCCCGGCCTGCTCGGCGCGACGATCACCGCGCATCACCTGCTGTACAACCGCAATGCGCTGTTCGTCGGCGGGATTCGCCCGCATTACTACTGCCTGCCGGTGCTGAAGCGCGAGACGCATCGCGTCGCGCTGGTCGAGGCCGCGACGTCGGGCAACCCGCGCTTCTTCCTCGGTACCGACAGCGCGCCGCATGCGCGCGACGCGAAGGAAGCCGCGTGCGGCTGCGCGGGCTGCTACACGGCGCTGCACGCGCTCGAACTGTATGCGGAAGCGTTCGATCACGCCGGCGCGCTCGACAAGCTGGAAGGCTTCGCGAGCTTCTTCGGTGCCGATTTCTACGGGCTGCCGCGCAGCGCCGAGACGGTCACGCTGCGTCGCGAGGCATGGGAACTGCCGCGCGAGATCTTCGCGGGCGATACGCCCGTCGTGCCGCTGCGCGGCGGCGAGACGATCGGCTGGAAACTGGCGTGACCTTCATGCCGCCGCACGCACGTGGGTCATCGAAGTGAGTGCCGGCTATTTTCGTGGCCCGACGCGCAACGCATCGCGTATGTCGACCCGTGCGTTGCCGCCGAGCTCGCGGCGAGCACACTGACGAGCCGCGCGTTCGCACCGCTCCCGGGGCCCGGCGTGCCGGGTTGGCGCGACGCGAATGCCGAGGCGGCGTCCTGCACCGATCCGGCCGTGTTTTGCAGCGGCCGCCGCTCGCGTGCTGCCGGCGGCGGCGCGCAGTGCTAGAATGCGCGTCGCAAAGCAGGCCAGGCAGTCGCGGCCTCGCCGCCTTCGGGCGCGCGGGGGCGAGGAAAGTCCGGACTCCACAGGGCAGGGTGATGGCTAACGGCCATCCGTGGCGACACGCGGAACAGGGCAACAGAAAGCAAACCGCCGATGGCCCGGCGCAAGCCGGGATCAGGTAAGGGTGAAACGGTGCGGTAAGAGCGCACCGCGGCGACGGCGACGTTCGCCGGCACGGTAACCTCCACCCGGAGCAATTCCAAGTAGGCAGGCGCGCATTTTCGGATGCAGGACGGGGCCCCCGTCTCGTCTGCGGGTAGGAAGCTTGAGCGCGTCAGCAATGGCGCGCCTAGAGGAATGGCTGCCACGCGTTGCGTGCCTCGGCGCGCAGCGTGCACAGAATCCGGCTTATCGGCCTGCTTTGCCGTTCGAATGCGAAAGGGCCGGCGTCTCCCCATGGAGCGCCGGCCTTTTTCATGCGCGCTCGCCGCGCATTCAGGCGGCGACGATGTCGAACGAGTGCGTGAGTTCGGCCGTCTTCGCGATCATGATCGACGCCGAGCAATACTTGTCGTGCGACAGGTTGATCGCGCGCTCGACCGTGGACGGGTTCAGGTTGCGCCCGGTGACGGTGAAGTGGAAGTGCACCTTCGTGAACACCTTCGGGTCTTCACTTGCGCGCTCGGCCTTCAGCGTGACCGAGCAGCCGCTGACTTCCTGGCGGCTCTTCTTCAGGATCAGCACGACGTCATAGGCCGTGCAGCCGCCGGTGCCGAGCAGCACCATTTCCATCGGGCGCGGCGCCAGGTTGTGGCCGCCGCCTTCGGGCGCGCCATCCATCGTAACGAGGTGGCCGCTGCCGGTCTCGGCGGAAAACGCCATGCCGTCCTGACCCATCCAGTTTACTTTGCATTCCATGCTTGCACTCCAGCGTTGCCTGATTCGGATTCGATCCGGCATTGTAGCCCGCTGCGCAACGGTCGGCTGATGCGCTGCACGACACGCAATGTCGGCGCCTCGCGAGTGGCGCGCCGGACGGCCAATTCCCTCTGGTATTTAGGGGTTTTGCTCTAGAAAAGGGCGGTTCTCGAACCTGGTCGATGGCATCAGGTGTTTGATTTTAAATGGAAAATGCATTTTTCAAACGCGCCGCGAGAAATTCCGCATTATGGTGTTTGATTTCGTAATGCAAATTTTCTTGTGAAGTTGGCGGCGCGTTCGTATAATGAGCCTCATTGGTTGTCGCGCTGCGGCAACCTCCGAATGTCTCCTCCACCCTCCTCCTATGGTGGATTAAGCCCGAACCAGCCGTTCGGGCTTTTTTTCGTCCGATGCAAGCATCGGCGCACGGCTTGTGCGCGTCGGCATCGTTACACCGGCTGCTTTGCGGCCGGCTGAGATGTCGCGCCGGGCGGCGTGCCGGGCGAGCGTGCTTCAGGTGCCGGCGCGTGGACGGCCGACGCATGGCCCCCCCGTGCGCAGAAGTGGCGGACGCGTTCGCGCACTGCGCGCAGGCGGGCGACGCGATCCTCGGCATGGGCGGCGCGGGCTTCGGCAATGCGCGTATCGAGTGCGTCGAGCTTGGCTTCGCAGTCGGCGCGGGCGGCGACGGCAGGCGCCGCGGCGGCCAGCAGGGCGGCCGCAAGGAAGGGCGTAAATCGTTGATTCATCATGCTTGTTTGTTGTTTTCCGTATTCGGCCGGTCTGGCGCGGGAAGGTCATGTGCCGCGCGTCGATGGGTGCCTCCCCGGGCGCTCGGTTCGCCTGGCTTGTCGGGGCACGAACGGATTTTGGCCCATTTCGGCCGCCTTGGGCACGGGAAGCGGATTCCCTTTGACCGCGTTGCCGCATTTCCTTTATAATTCAGGGCTTTTCCGCATTCATGCCCACGGAAAAAGAACAGGGAGAGCCTGCACCGCGCCTCGAAGCGCACACAGACAAGCAGGAAGAACACATCGGGCAAAGCAATTTTTTTGGATCGATCATGAAGACGTTTTCCGCAAAAGCCCATGAGGTGACGCGCGAATGGTACGTGATTGACGCGACGGATAAGGTTCTCGGCCGTGTTGCCAGCGAAGTGGCACGCCGTCTGCGCGGCAAGCACAAGCCTGAGTTCACCCCGCACGTCGACACTGGTGATTTCATCATCATCATCAACGCAAGCAAGTTGAAGGTCACGGGCAACAAGACTCTGGACAAGAAGTACTACCGTCACTCGGGTTACCCGGGCGGTATCTATGAAACGACGTTCGGCAAGATGCAAGAACGCTTCCCGGGCCGCGCGCTCGAGAAAGCGGTCAAGGGCATGCTGCCGAAGGGCCCGCTCGGCTACGCAATGATCAAGAAGCTGAAGGTCTACGCTGAAGCGACGCATCCGCACTCGGCTCAACAGCCGAAAGCGCTCGAGATCTAAGGGGAGCCCACATGATCGGTAACTGGAACTACGGTACGGGCCGCCGCAAGAGCGCAGTCGCACGTGTCTTCATCAAGGCTGGCAAGGGCGACATCATCGTCAACGGCAAGCCCATCGCTGACTACTTCTCGCGCGAAACGTCGCTGATGATCGTGCGTCAACCGCTGGAACTCACGAACCACGGCCAGACGTTCGACATCAAGGTCAACGTCAACGGCGGCGGCGAAACGGGTCAGGCAGGTGCAGTGCGCCACGGCATCACCCGTGCACTGATCGACTACGATGCGACGCTGAAGCCGTCGCTGTCGAACGCAGGCTTCGTCACGCGCGATGCACGTGAAGTCGAGCGTAAGAAGGTCGGTCTGCGCAAGGCACGCCGCGCCAAGCAGTTCTCGAAGCGTTAATTCCGCTTCATGGCCTCGCCGCTTCCGGGCGGCGTCCGCCGGAAAAACCGCCAGCGTTCGCGCTGGCGGTTTTTTTATGTCCGTTTCCAGGCGCGTGCCGCCGCGGCCCGCGCGGGCGCGTTTGATGAAATCGACAAGAACCTATTGATTTCATGGACATCAGCACGATCTTCTGATCGGCCCTACAATAGCGGCTAAAGCTTTTTGGAGAGTTCGCAATGAACGCTGTTACCGAATCCGCAGCAACGACGGCCGAAATGCCGGTTCCGTTCGTCTTCACCGACGCCGCGGCCGACAAGGTCAAGCAACTGATCGACGAAGAGGGCAATCCCGACCTGAAGCTGCGCGTGTTCGTGCAGGGCGGCGGCTGCTCCGGCTTCCAGTATGGCTTCACGTTCGACGAGGAAGTCAACGAGGACGACACCGTGATGAACAAGAACGGCGTCCAGCTCCTGATCGACTCGATGAGCTACCAGTACCTGGTCGGCGCCGAGATCGACTACAAGGACGACCTCAACGGCGCCCAGTTCGTGATCAAGAACCCGAACGCGAGCACCACCTGCGGGTGCGGCTCGTCGTTCTCGGTCTGAGCGCACGGCAGATCCGCGCCGGTTCGCCGGCATGAAAAACGGGGCTTCATGCCCCGTTTTTTAATGTCCGCGCGTAATGGCGATGCGGCGCCCGCCGTGCGGCAGGCGTCGCGTCAGCGCGGGTAGAGCGCGCCGAGCACGCGATTGCCGGCCGCCCCGGTGACCGTCGCGAGATTGCCGGGCTGGCGTGCGGTGAAGCGGTACGCGAGCCACGCGAATGCGAGCGCTTCGACCTGCTGCGGCGGCACGCCGAGCGCGGCCGTCGTATCGACCGTGGCCGGCACGCCGGCCGCGTCCAGCGCATGCCGGAGCGCGTCGAGCAGCACCGGATTGCGTGCGCCGCCGCCGCAAACGAACATGGCCTTGCAGCCCGCTGCGTGCTGCGCGATCTCGCGTGCGACCGACACGGCGGTGAGCGCGGCGAGGGTCGCCTGCACGTCCTCTGGCGCGACCTGTGCGAACGCGACGAGCTTCGCGTCGAGCCATGCGGGATTGAACAGGTCGCGCCCGGTGCTTTTCGGCGGTGGTGCAGCGAAATACGGCTCGTCGAGCAGCGCGTCGAGCAGCGGCGCATGGACGGTGCCGCGCGCGGCGAACTTGCCGCCGTCGTCGTATGGCTTGCCGAGGTGGCGGGTCGCCCATTCGTCGAGCAGCGCATTCGCGGGGCCGCAGTCGAAGCCGCGCACGTCGCCGCCTTCGCCGGGCAGGATCGTGATGTTGCTGATCCCGCCGAGATTGCAGACGACGCGCGTCTCGCCCGGTGCGCCGAACACCGTGGCATGGAAGGCCGGCGCGAGCGGCGCGCCATGGCCGCCTGCCGCGACGTCGCGGCTGCGGAAATCGGCGATCACGTCGACCTGGGTCAGCTCGGCGAGCAGTGCCGGGTTGTTGATCTGCCGTGTATAGCCGCGCTCGGGGCGATGGCGCACGGTCTGGCCGTGCACGCCGATCGCGCGGATCTCGTCGCGCGACAGCCCGGCCGTGCGCTGCAATTCGTGGCAGCACACCGCATAGCGCGTGACCAGCGCGTTCGCCGCGAGCGACTCGCGGTCGATTTCGTCATCGCCGGGTTGCTGCAGTGCGAACAGCGCGTCGCGCAGCGATTGCGCGAAGCCGACGAACGCTTCCGCGAGCACGATCGGCGCCTTTCCGGCCTCGAAACGGACGGCGACGCCATCGACGCCGTCCATGCTGGTTCCCGACATCAGCCCGAAGTAGATGCCGTCGGCCGGATGGGCGTATTGCGGCTGTCGTTGCGGCACGTTGGGTTCTCCTGGATCGTGCGGCGCGGGCCGGTGCCGCGCGCCTTGCGCCCGATTATCCGCGCAACGTGACGCGCCGTTAAGCGATGGGCGCGCAAGTTATGGGAAAATCCCTGTTTTTGCGACATTCTTCCTGGCACCGATGAGCACCGAACCCAGTTCCAAGCCCGTTTTCCCGATCACCGACGAAGTCCGGCATGCGCTCGCCGTCACGAAGCGCGGCGTTGACGAACTGCTGGTCGAGGAAGAGTTCGCGCAGAAGCTCGCGCGCAGCGCGGCGACGGGCACGCCGCTTCGCATCAAGCTCGGCCTCGACCCGACCGCGCCTGACATCCACATCGGCCATACGGTCGTGCTGAACAAGATGCGTCAGCTGCAGGACCTCGGCCACACGGTGATCTTCCTGATCGGCGATTTCACGTCGCTGATCGGCGACCCGTCGGGCCGCAACGCGACGCGCCCGCCGCTCACGCGCGAGCAGATCGAATCGAACGCGAAGACCTACTTCGAGCAGGCCGCGCTCGTGCTCGACCGCGACAAGACCGAAATCCGCTACAACAGCGAATGGTCGATGCCGCTCGGCGCGGACGGGATGATCAAGCTCGCGTCGCGCTACACGGTCGCGCGGATCCTCGAGCGCGAGGATTTCACGAAGCGCTTCCAGGGCGGCGTGCCGATCTCGATCCACGAATTCCTGTACCCGCTGATGCAGGGCTACGACTCGGTCGCGCTGAACGCCGATCTCGAGCTCGGCGGCACCGACCAGAAGTTCAACCTGCTGGTCGGCCGCGAGCTGCAGAAGCAGTACGGCCAGGAACAGCAGTGCATTCTCACGATGCCGCTGCTCGAAGGCCTCGACGGCGTCGAGAAGATGTCGAAGTCGAAGGGCAACTACGTCGGCATCAGCGAGCATCCGAACGACATGTTCGGCAAGCTGATGAGCATCTCGGACACGCTGATGTGGCGTTATTTCGAGCTGCTGTCGTTCCGCCCGATGGACGAGATCGCCGGCTTCAAGCGCGAGATCGAGGGTGGCCGTAACCCGCGCGACTTCAAGGTGCTGCTCGCGCAGGAAATCGTCGCACGCTTCCACTCGCAGGCCGACGCCGAGCGTGCGCTCGAGGACTTCAACCACCGCGCGAAGGGCGGCGTGCCGGACGACATCCCGTCGGTCGCGCTCGCGGGCGCGCCGCTGGCGATCGGCCAGCTGCTGAAGCAGGCCGGCCTCGTGCCGTCGACGAGCGAGGCACTGCGCAACATCGAGCAGGGCGGCGTGAAGATCGATGGCGCGACCGTGTCGGACAAGGGCCTGAAGGTCGAAGCCGGCGAGTTCGTCGTGCAGGTCGGCAAGCGCCGCTTCGCACGCGTCACGCTGACCGCATGATCGCGCTGATCCAGCGCGTGAAGCGCGCCGACGTGCGCGTCGGCGACCGCACGACCGGCGAGATCGGCGCGGGCCTGCTCGCGCTGGTCTGCGCGGAGCGCGGCGACACCGACGCAGCGGCCGACAAGCTGCTCGCGAAGATGCTCGGCTACCGCGTGTTCAGCGACGCCGCCGGCAAGATGAACCTGCCGGTGTCGAATATCGACGGTGAGGGCCGCGCAGGCGGCCTGCTGCTCGTGTCGCAGTTCACGCTGGCGGCCGATACCAACAGCGGGCTGCGTCCGAGCTTCACGCCGGCCGCGCCGCCCGACGAAGGCGCGCGGCTGTTCGACTATTTCGTCGCGGCCGCGCGTGCGCGCCATCCGGTCGTCGAGACGGGCGAGTTCGGCGCCGACATGCAGGTGTCGCTCGTCAACGATGGCCCCGTGACTTTCTGGCTGCAAGTGCGGCCCTGATTCTTCCCCGGAGACGCGCCGCGATGGCCACCACGCAGATTCTTTTCATCCGCCATGGCGAGACGGCCTGGAATCGCATCAAGCGCATCCAGGGCCATATCGACATCCCGCTCGCCGAAACGGGCCTCGAGCAGGCGCAGCGGCTCGCCGTGAGGATCGCGCGTGAGGCGCGTGACGGCGCACGGCTCGACGCGATCTATTCGAGCGACCTGATGCGCGCGCAGCAGACCGCGCAGCCGTTCGCCGACGCGCTCGGGCTTTCGCCGCGGCTGCGAGCAGGGCTGCGCGAACGTTCGTACGGCCAGTTTCAGGGGCACGACAGCGCCGAGATCGAGACGTTGTTCCCCGACGCCTACGCGGCCTGGCAGACGCGCGACCCCGGCTTCGCGCCGGAAGGCGGCGAGTCGCAGCGCGAGTTCTACCACCGCGTGCTGCATGCGCTCGAACCGATCGTGGCCGAGCATCCGGGCGGCCGGATCGCGTGCGTCGCACACGGCGGCGTGCTCGACAGTGTGTACCGGTTTGCGAACGGCATCGAGCTGTCGGCACCGCGCAACTATCCGCTGCTCAATACGAGTATCAACGTCGTCGATTACGTCGATGGCCGCGCGCAGATCGTGCGGTGGGCCGACGTGTCGCACCTGGACGCCGCAAGCGACGACGACGGGTATCGCAAGGTGCTCTGAGCCCGCAGCCCCGTCCGGCGTCGCCGGCCGGGGCTTTCTTCCTGCGCGGCGCTGGCGGCTTATTGCGGCAGTGCGTGGCGCGTCTTGTAGTCGAGCGCGTAAGCGATCTTGCCGGGCTTGTCCGCCGTGATCGGCTGGCGCAGCTTGTCGAATTCTCCCTTGTTGTACTTCTTCCCGCCGTTGATCGCGTCCGCGCGTCCGAGGTCGGCGCCCGTCTTGCCGCCGATCACCGGGTCCGTGGCCGCGACCATGCGCGTCGACGCATTCCAGACCGCGTTCAGGTAGCCCGTGTCGGCCTTCGCCGGATCCGGGTCGGTCGTGCCGGCGCGCGTCAGGTCATAGCCGGCGAGCGCGAACGTGCCCGGTTGCGCGCGCAGCCAGTCGGCCCAGTAGAACTCGAGGTAGTCGGTGGCTTGTGCGGGTTTGCTGTAACCGATGTCGCGCGTGAAATAGACGAGCGAGCGGTAGCGGTCGTTCGTCATCCCGAGTTTCACGCCGAGCCCGGTCGGCAGTTGCGCGGTCGTGATCGCGTTGCCTTCGCCGTTCTTGAGGCGCAGATAGCCTCGGCTCTGCATCTGCTGCCAGAACGCGTCGCCCGAGTAGTCGCTAAGGTTGTCCTTGACGACGACGTGCACGTGCAGCGCCGGGCCGCCGTCGGGTGTCTCGTAGTAGGTCGACAGGCCGTGGTGGCCGTCGGTCAAGTACAGCGCATCGCCGTTCGGGCCGATCACGACCGGGTTCAGCACCGAACGGTCGCGGGCGTTCGCGTCGGTCGTCGTGCACGTGTAGCTCGCGGGCTCGCGCAGCGTCGACTTGCCCGTGTAGCCGCCCGAAGCGACGCCGCCGAGCCCTTCGTCCGCGCAGAAGTCGTCGAATTTCTTGTCGGGCTGCAGCTCGTAGCGGCCGAGCTTGTAGTAGATCTGGTCGTAGCCGATTGCACCCTGCGTTGGGTGGAGGTCGCCGAGCGTCACGTCGATCAGGTCGCCCGCGCGAGCGGCCTTCCACTTGCCCGGTTGCGGCGTGACGGTGGCGGGCGGCGTGGGGGCCGGTGTGGTCGGGGTGCCGCCGGAAGGCGTTTGTGCGTCCGAACGCGCGACGGCGGTGACGTCGTCGCCTCCGCAGGCGGTGAGGGCGAAGACGGTGAACAGGCTGGCGGCAAGGGCGAAACGGATCGGCAGGCGTGGCATCGCTGGCATCGGGTGTCGGTCGGGTTGGCGGGACACCGCGCGGGTCACGGACAGGCGGGACGTACGGCACGTGCGACCGTGCGCGGGTGCAAGCCCGTCAGCTTGTCACAGGTATTTGACAGTAAATTGAAATGATAGGAGGAAGCGGATCGTCAGGTGGGCGGATTGCCGTCGGGCGGTGTCGCAGTGGCGCGGCGGCGCGCACGTTTTGATGCGCCGTTCACGAGCGCCCAGCGGAGTACGGGGGCGACGACCCGGATGCCGGGCCGGACCACCGCGCGTCGCAGCGGTGCGAACGCCGACACGCCGAGCATGCGCTGCGCCCACGGCGGCAGCAGGTCGATTCCCGCATGCATCACCAGCGACGCGGCCGGCCGCAGCGCGGGCTTCGCGACCGGCACGTTCAACAGGATGGACATCACGTCGAACGTGCGCTGCCCGGCCTCGAGCTCGGGCTGCATGCGCGCGAGATAGGCGGCCACCTCGGCACGCGAACGGGGCACCTCATGCGCGCCGAGCAGTTCGGCGATCAATGCCGTTTCGGCGTAGTAGCGGTCCTGCAACTCGCCTGGCAGCGCCGGATTCACGTAGCGCAGATGCGCGGCGAGGAAACTCGACACTTCCGCGACATGCACCCAGGTCAGCAGCGCCGGATCGTCCGCGCGGTATGGCCGACCGTCCGGCGCGGTGCCCGATATGTGCGCGTGGATCGATTTCACTCGCTCGATCAGCGCGAGTGCGTCCGCGCGACTGCCGAACGTCGTCCCCGTGATGAACGTGGCGGTGCGCCGCAGGCGGCCGAGGATGTCTGTGCGGAACGACGAGTGATCCCAGACGCCCGCGAGGGCCAGCGGGTGGAGCGCCTGCAACAGCAGCGCGGCGATGCCGCCCGTCATCATCGACGTGAAGTCGGCATGCACGCGCCAGCAGACGGCATCCGGACCGAACAGCCCCGGGTCTCCCGGCGGCGAAGAGAGGTCGAGTGACGGGCCGCCGCCGCCCGCTGTCAGGTGCGTGACGCCGGCCACGAGCCGCTTGCGGATCGGCTCGGCCCAGCGCGGGCCCGGGGCGGGTGCGGCAGGGTGGGAGCTGGGCGGTGTCGTCATGGCAGGTGCGGCTCGGGCGACGGGTTACTTCCCGTCGGGGGTATCCCACTCGCCGCGTTCGGTGCGGCCGGTGTCGGGCACGGAAAGCCCGAAGTGGCGATACGTGAGCAGCGTCGCGACGCGACCGCGCGGCGTGCGCTGCAGGAAGCCCTGCTGGATCAGGTACGGTTCGAGGACGTCCTCGATCGTGTCGCGCTCTTCACCGATCGCCGCGGCGAGGTTGTCGATACCGACCGGGCCGCCATCGAACTTGTACAGGATCGCCTCGAGCAGCTTGCGGTCCATCAGGTCGAAGCCGACCGGATCGACGTCGAGCATCGCGAGTGCGGCATCGGCGACGGCCGCGGTGATCTGGCCGTCGGCTTTCACTTCCGCGAAGTCGCGCACGCGGCGCAGCAGCCGGTTCGCGATCCGCGGCGTGCCACGCGCGCGCTTCGCGATTTCGAGCGCGCCGTTCGGATCGATCTGCGCGTTCAGCAGCGACGCCGAGCGCCGCACGATGCGCGACAGTTGGTCGGCGTCGTAGAACTCGAGGCGCGCGACGATCCCGAAACGATCGCGCAGCGGGTTGGTCAGCATCCCGGCGCGGGTGGTGGCGCCGACCAGCGTGAACGGCTGCAGGTCGAGCTTCACGCTGCGCGCGGCCGGGCCTTCGCCGATCATGATGTCGATCTGGTAATCCTCGAGTGCCGGATACAGGATTTCCTCGACGACCGGCGACAACCGGTGGATCTCGTCGATGAACAGCACGTCGTTCGCTTCGAGGTTCGTCAGCAGCGCCGCGAGATCGCCCGCGCGCTCGAGCACGGGGCCCGACGTCTGGCGCAGGTTCACGCCCATCTCCCGCGCGATGATGTGCGCGAGCGTCGTCTTGCCGAGGCCCGGCGGCCCGAACAGCAGCACGTGGTCGAGCGGCTCGGAGCGGCGCTTGGCGGCTTCGATGAAGATCTCGAGCTGGCCGCGCACCTTTTCCTGGCCGACGTAGTCGTCGAGCTGGCGCGGCCGCAGCGCACGTTCGAACACCTCCTCGTGCGACGAGGCGGGCGAAGCGGCGATGATCCGCTGCTCGGTGGCGAGTTTGTCGGTTTCAATCATGCGGCCATTGTACCGCGCGCCGATGTCCCGACTACCTGGCCGAACGGCCGACTGGCGAGCGCCGCGCGGCCGCGCGACACTGGCCTCAACGCACCGGTTGGCGGCGCGTCATGCGGTCGTTACACCTTCGACAGCGCCTTCAAAGCGAGCTTGATGCCTTCGGATACGCCGGTGCCCGCCGGCACGTTCTTGATCGCGGCAAGGCCTTCCTTTTCGGAATAGCCGAGCGCAAGCAGCGCGTTGAGGATGTCGGTCGCATGGTCGGACTGCGATGCGGCACCGGCGAGCGCGCCGAGATCGGCGCCGAGCTTGCCCTTCAGTTCGAGCAGCAGGCGCTCGGCCGTCTTCTTGCCGATGCCGGGCACGCGCGTGAGGCGCGCGGCGTCCTGCATCGTCACGGCCTGCGCGAGCTCCTGCACGCTCATGCCGGACAGCACGGCGAGCGCCATGCGCGCGCCGATGCCGGTGATCTTCAGCAGCTCGCGGAAGGTCGTGCGCTCCTGCGGCGTGAGGAAGCCGTACAGCAGATGCGCGTCCTCGCGGACGATCTGCTGCGTGAGCAGCACGACGCGCTCGCCCGTTTGCGGCAGGTTGTAGAAGGTGCTCATCGGCACGTCGATTTCGTAGCCGACGCCGTTGCAGTCGACGAGCAGGTGAGGCGGGTTCTTTTCGAGCAGGATGCCGGCGATGCGACCGATCATGGATGGCGGGATACGAGGAAGAAAGCGCGAGTGTAGCGCACGCGCGGCGCCATGCCGACGGGATCGGCCATCGGCCCGGGGCGATGCGCGCCGCATGTGCGTCGCGCGCGGGCACCGCGGCCGGTCCGGCGTGCCGCGTGAGGGCGCGCCGGTGTCAGCCGACCAGCCGCCCGCGCCGCACGCGCAGCCCTTTCTTCGCGAGCGCGGGCGCGAGGCCGCCGAGCGCGCTGAGCGTGTTGCCGCCGTGCGCGTGGCAGATCGCCATGCCGAGCGCGTCGGCCGCGTCGGAGCCCGGTTGTCCGGAGAGGTTGAGCAGCCGCGTGACCATTTCCTGCATCTGCGTCTTGGTCGCGCGGCCGTAGCCGACCACCGCCTGTTTGAGCTGCAGCGCCGTGTATTCGGCGACGGGCAGGCCGCCCGCGACGAGGCCGCAGATCGCGGCGCCACGCGCCTGGCCGAGCAGCAGCGTCGACTGCGGGTTCACGTTGACGAACACTTTTTCGATCGCGGCCTGGTCGGGTGCGTGCTCGCGCACGATGGTCGATACGCCCTGGAAGATCGTGCCGAGCCGGGTGGCCAGGTCGGCGGTCGGCGTGCGGATCACGCCGCTCGCAACATACGCGAGCCGGTGGCCGCTGACGTCGATGATGCCGAAGCCGGTGACGCGCAGGCCGGGGTCGATGCCGAGAATTCGCATGGGTAGGGAGAAAAGCCTGATGCAGCGATACTACAACGAATGGTGCGGTGCGCTGGCCGCACGGCCGCGTGCGAGGGCGCCGCGCAATAAAAAACCCGGCGGGTGCGATGCCGCCGGGTTGTCGTGCAGCGGCCGCGCGGGCCGCGCGCGATCAGTGACGGAAGTGGCGCACGCCCGTCAGGATCATCGCGATGTTGTGCTCGTCGGCTGCAGCGATCACTTCGTCATCGCGCATCGAGCCGCCCGGCTGGATCACGCAGGTCGCGCCGGCCGCCACGACGACGTCGAGGCCGTCGCGGAACGGGAAGAACGCGTCCGATGCCACGGCCGAACCGGCCAGCGTCAGGCCCGCGTTCTGCGCCTTGATGCTCGCGATGCGCGCGGAATCGACACGGCTCATCTGGCCTGCGCCGACGCCGAGCGTCATGCCGTTGCCGCAGAACACGATAGCGTTCGACTTCACGTACTTCGCGACACGCCAGGCGAACAGCAGGTCGTCCATTTCCTTCGGCGTCGGGTGGCGCTTCGTGACGACGCGCAGCTCGTGCGGCTGCACGTTCTTCGAGTCGAGCGACTGCACGAGCAGGCCGCCGCCCACGCGCTTCAGGTCGAACGCGTTATGGCCGTCGCCCAGCGCGATTTCGAGCAGGCGCACGTTCTGCTTCGCGGCGAACACCTGCTTCGCGGCGTCGGAGAACGACGGTGCGATCAGCACTTCGACGAACTGCTTCGCAACCGCTTGCGCGGCCGCTTCGTCGACTTCGCGGTTGAACGCGATGATGCCGCCGAAGGCCGACGTCGGATCGGTCTGGAACGCCTTCGCGTATGCGTCGGCCGAGTCGTTGCCGACCGCGACGCCGCACGGGTTCGCGTGCTTGATGATCACGCAGGCCGGCGCGTCGAACGTCTTCACGCATTCCCACGCCGCGTCCGAATCGGCGATGTTGTTGTACGACAGTTCCTTGCCCTGCAACTGGCGGTAGTTCGCCAGCGCGCCGGCCGGGGTCGCGAGGTCGCGGTAGAACGCGGCGCTCTGGTGCGGGTTCTCGCCGTAGCGCAGGTCCTGCACCTTGTCGAACGCCATGTTCAGCGTCGCCGGGTACGCGCTGCGCGATGCGTGCTTCAGCTCGTCGGTCAGGCTCGTCAGGTAGTTCGTGATCGCGCCGTCATATTGCGCGGTGTGCGCGAACACCTTCGTCGCGAGGCGGAAGTTGGTCGCATAGCCGACCGCATTGCCGTTCGCCTTCATTTCATCGAGCACGACCGCGTAATCGGCCGGATCGACGACGACCGTCACGTCGCGGTGGTTCTTCGCGGCCGAGCGCAGCATCGTCGGGCCGCCGATGTCGATGTTCTCGATCGCGTCGGCGAGCGTGCAGTCGTCCTTCGCGATCGTCGCGACGAACGGGTACAGGTTCACGACGAGCAGGTCGATCGTCGGGATGCCGTGCTGTTCCAGCGCCTGCATGTGCTCGGGCAGGTCGCGGCGAGCCAGGATGCCGCCGTGCACCTTCGGGTGGAGCGTCTTCACGCGCCCATCGAGCATTTCCGGGAAGCCCGTGTAATCGGCCACTTCGGTAACGGGCAGCCCCGCGTCGGCGAGCAGTTTCGCGGTGCCGCCCGTCGACAGCAGCTTGACGCCGAGGTCGGACAGCGACTTCGCGAAGTCGACGATGCCGGTCTTGTCGGAAACGGAAATGAGCGCTTGCTTGATCATGATGGAACCACCAATAGCCAGGGAAATGGGGACGGGACGGCCGCCTACAGCAGGCCGTGCTGCTGCAGTTTCTTGCGCAGCGTATTGCGATTGATGCCGAGGTACTCGGCGGCGAGCGACTGGTTGCCGCCTGCCTGTACGAGCACGACCTCGAGCATCGGCTTTTCGACGCAGGACATCACCATTTCATAGACGTCGTGCGGATTGGAGCCGTCTAGATCCCGGAAATACACGTCCAGGCTCTCGCGGACACATTGTTCGATGTTGTGCTTGCTCATGCTGCTAACTGGTTATGGTCGTCCGACTCGCCCTGGCCGTTTTCCTCTTCGTCATCGACGTAGACGAGGTGGTCCGACAGCGCCTTTTGCGCCTCGAAGAAGGCATTGACGGCGGCGAGCTGCTCGCGGGTGGAATCGAGCGTGTTCATCCTGTGCCGGAACCCGTTGGCACCGGAAAGGCCGCGAGTGTACCAGCCGATGTGCTTGCGCGCAGTACGGACTCCCGTGAATTCACCATAGAAAGCGTAGTGGTCTTCCAGGTGTTCGTTCATCACGTGCTGGATCTCGTCGATCCGCGGCGGGGGCAGCAGCTCGCCGGTTTGCAGGAAATGGTCGATTTCGCGGAACAGCCATGGCCGACCTTGCGCTGCGCGACCGATCATCAGTGCGTCGGCGCCGGTTGCGTCGAGCACGGCCTTTGCCTTCGCGGGCGACGTGATGTCGCCGTTCGCGACCACCGGAATCCGCACCGCCGCCTTCACGGCCGCGATGGTTTCGTATTCGGCGTCGCCGCGGTACAGGTCGGCGCGCGTGCGGCCGTGCACGGTGAGCATCGAGATGCCGGCGGCTTCGGCCAGGCGCGCGACCGTGATCGCGTTCTTGTGCTCGCGATCCCAGCCCGTGCGGATCTTCAGCGTGACGGGCACCGCATCGGGCCCCGTGCCGACCGCCGCGACGACGGCCTCGACGATGCGCTGCACGAGCGGCTCGTTCTGCAGCAGCGCGGAGCCGGCCGCGACGTTGCAGACCTTCTTCGCCGGGCAGCCCATGTTGATGTCGATGATCTGTGCGCCGTTGTCTACGTTGTAGCGGGCCGCTTCGGCCATCATCGCCGGATCGGCGCCGGCGATCTGGACCGCAATCGGCTCGACCTCGCCTTCGTGGTTCGCGCGCCGCATCGTCTTCGCGCTTTTCCACAGCTGCGCGTTGGACGCGACCATCTCGGACACGGCGTAACCGGCTCCCAGCCGCTTGCAGAGCTGGCGGAACGGACGATCCGTGACGCCGGCCATCGGGGCGACGAACAGGTTGTTACGCAATACGTGAGGGCCGATAACGGGCATCGCAAGGGCACCGCCTGCGGCGGGCGCGGGCAGGGAAGGGGCAGACGGAAACGCGCATTTTACCGTATTCCCATGCCCCGCCGATTTGACCCGGTTTGAGTGGCGCGACTGTGTGCGCCGCGCGTCAGTTGCGCTGGCCGAACATCATCTGGCGCGCGATCACCTTCTTGAGCGGCGGCACGAACTCGAGCGCGGTGAGCGCGGCGCCGCGCAGCAGCGGGAGCGGGCCCGAGTCGATCGTGAACAGGCGAGCCAGCGTGTCGGTCGCGCCGATCGTGAGGCGCCGGTCGAGGGCGCGTCGCGCGTTGAAGGTGGCGAGTGCGGTGGCTTCGAAGCCTTGCGCGGACAGCGTATCGACGAGCGTATGCGCATCGCGCAGCCCGAGGTTGAGCCCCTGGCCTGCGACGGGGTGCAGGGTTTGGGCGGCATTGCCGACGATCGCGACGCGGCCGTTGACGAGCGTCTGCGCGGCGTTCAGGCCGAGCGGGAACGACGCGCGGCCCGCGATCGCGACGAACGCGCCCATGCGTTCGCCGAACGCGGCGCCGAGTTCGCGCAGGAACGCGTCGTCGGGCAGCGCGGCACGGCGCGCGGCCTCGTGGGGCGTGCAGCACCAGACGAGCGCGTACTCGGCCTGGCGCGGCCCGCCGAGCGGCAGCAGCGCGAGCGGGCCTTCGTGCGTGAAGCGTTCCCACGCGACGTTCGGGCGCGGCGCCGATACGGTGACCGTGCCGACGAGCGCGGTCTGCCCATAGTCGCGGCGATGCTTGGCCGTATCGACCTGCTGTTCGTGGAACAGCCCGCCTTCGGCGTTGATGGCGATACGTGCGCGCAGCGTGCGCTCGCCTTGCGGGCCGTCGAGCGTCAGCGTGACGCCGTCGGCGTCCTGTTGCGGCGCGCGCGCGGTGGTCGACGTGAGCCAGTCGACACGCGTGCCGCGCACGGCGCCCGCGAGCGCCTGCATGAGCGAGCCGTAGCGCACGACATAGCCGAGCGCGGCGAGGTCGTGCTCGTCGCGGTCGATCAGCGTGCGGCCGAAATGGCCGCGCTGCGAGACGTGGATGTGTTCGATCGGCGTCGCGTCGGCGGGCCACGCGAGGGTGTCGAGCAGCACGCGGCTGCCGTGCGACACGGCGATCGCGCGCGGGTCGTTCGCGCTCGCGGCCGGTTCACGTGCATCGATCAGGGCGATCGATGCGTGCTGCGTCGCGCTGCGGCGCGCGAGCCAGCCGGCGAGTGCGAGCCCGACGGGGCCCGCGCCGACGATGGCGAGGTCATAGGCCGGCGTGGCCGGGGAGGAAGCGGTCGTCATCTTGATTCGTGAAACGGAGGTAACGGTCGGCGATAGCCGGTCATGCGCCCGCGCGCATCAGCGCTTCGATCTCGTCCGCCGCGACGGGCACGCCGCGCGTGATCAGCTCGCAGCCGTGCTCGCGAACGATCGCGTCGTCCTCGATGCGGATGCCGATGTTCCAGTACTCGGACGGCACGTCGTCGGCGGCGCGCACGTACAGGCCCGGTTCGATCGTCAGCGTCATGCCGGTTTTCAGCGTGCGCCAAGGCAGCGCGCCGTTGGCGTCACGCTCGGCGAGCCGCTCGCGGTAGTCGCCGCAATCGTGCACGTCCATGCCGATCCAGTGGCCGGTGCGGTGCATGTAGAAACGCGCGTAGGCGCGCTCGGCGATCACGTCGTCGACGTTCGAAAAGCGCGTTTTCGGGATGATGCCGGTGTCGAGCAGCCCCTGCGCGAGCACGCGCACGGCGGCGTCGTGCGGCGCCTCGAACGGCACGCCGGCGCGGGTCGCGTCAATCGCGGCCTGCTGCGCGGCGAGCACGATGTCGTACAGCGTGCGTTGTGCAGGCGAGAAGCGCCCGTTGGCCGGGAACGTGCGCGTGATGTCCGACGCGTAGCCGTCGAGTTCGCACGCGGCGTCGATCAGGATCAGGTCGCCGTCTTTCGCGGCCGCGTTGCCGGCCGGGTAGTGCAGCACGCACGCGTTCGCGCCGGCCGCGACGATCGAGCCGTACGCGGGCGACTGCGCGCCATGCTTGCGGAACACGTACAGCAGCTCGGCCTCGAGTTCGTATTCGCGGATACCGGGGCGGCACGCCTGCATCGCACGGCGGTGCGCGAGCGCGGAGATGTGCGCGGCGCGCATCATGATCGCGAGCTCGTGCTCGTCCTTCACGAGCCGCATGTCGTCGAGCAGCGGCGTGAGGTCGAGCATCGCGTCCGGCGCGGCGACGCCCGTGCGCGCCAGCGTGCGCACCGCGTCGATCCAGCCCGCGAGCTGGCGGTCGAAGTCGGCCGATGCGCCGAACCGGTAGTGCACGGTGCCCGCGTCGGCGAGCAGGCGCGGCATCTCGGTATCGATCACGTCGACCGCGAACGCCGCGTCGAAGCCGAACGCGTCGCGCGCGGCTTCGGGCCCGTAATGGAAGCCTTCCCAGATTTCGCGGTCGGGATTCTTGCCGCGGCAGAACAGGATCGACTCCGGCGCACCGTGCGGCGCGGCCGCGTTCAGCACGAGGACGGCATCCGGCTCGCTGAAGCCCGTCAGGTAGTGGAAGTAGCTGTCGAACCGGTACGGATAGTCCGTATCGCGGTTGCGCGGCACTTCGGGCGCGGTGGGGACGATGGCGACGCCGCCGCCGGCGGCACGCAGTGCGGCAAGCACGCGTTCACGGCGCTGGCGGTAGACGTCGACGGCGATGGCGGTATCGAGGGGCGCGTTCATTCGTGCGATTGTAGCGCCGCGGGACGCCGTGCGTGAGAGAGGGGGCGGGAAGCGGCCCTGGAAGGGCCGGGCGGCGGTTGTTGCAAACCATCCACAGGCCGTCCGGGCGATTTTCTGTCGCGCGACGCTGGCCGGTTATGATCGGCGACAACGTATACTCTCGGCGGTTCCCTTAAAAAGGCAGATGATGAAATTAATCGGTTCGCTCAGCAGCCCGTACGTCCGCAAGGCGCGGATCGTGCTGGCTGAAAAGAAGATCGACTACAAGCTGGAGCTCGAGAACGTGTGGGCGCCGGAGACGGATATTCATGCATCGAATCCGCTCGGCAAGGTCCCGTGCCTCGTGATGGAGGATGGTGCCGCGGTGTTCGATTCCCGCGTGATCTGCGAATACGTCGATACGCTGTCGCCGGTCGGCAAGCTGATTCCGCCGTCGGGCCGCGAGCGTCTCGAGGTGCGGTGCTGGGAAGCGCTGGGCGACGGCGTGATCGACGCGGCGGTCGCGATTCGTCTCGAACACACGATGCGCGACGAGGCGCAGCGCAGCGCGAGCTGGATCGCGCGCCAGCAACGCAAGATCGACGACGGTCTCGTCGCGATGTCGCAGGGCCTTGGCGGCAAGACGTGGTGTGTCGGTAATCATTACACGCTCGCCGACATCGCACTCGGCTGCGCGCTCGGCTATCTCGACTTCCGGATGCCCGATCTCAACTGGCGCGATCGCCATCCGAACCTTGACAAGCACTTCGCGAAGCTGCTGCAACGGCCGTCGTTCGCCGACACGCTGCCGCAGAACTGAGCCGCACGCGACGCATTCACGCGTCGACGGATTCGGCAGACAAAAGAAAAGCGCCCCGCGGGGCGCTTTTCTTTTTGCCGGGCCGCCCCGCGGCGGGGGGCTCGCCCGCGTCATTCGATCGACGCGTACACGGCCTCGCCGAGCGTGAACGAATCGCTGCGCGCAATCGGCCACCACTTGTCGTATAGCGTAAAGCCGCACGTGTTGCCGTCGAGCAGCGCGCCGGGCTTCAGGTACTTCAGCAACTGCGACATCAGCCGGACCTCGTGCGGCGCGATGCGCTGCACGATGTGATGCGCACGCAGCTCCGACGGATGCGCGAGGCCGGCTGCCTGCACGAGCTCCTGCAGCGCGTGCAGCGTATTGCGGTGGAAGTTGTACACGCGGTCGGCCTTGTCGGGCACGACGAGCGCGCGCTGGCGCACCGGGTCCTGCGTTGCGACGCCGGTCGGGCAACGGCCCGTGTGGCAGGTCTGCGCCTGGATGCAGCCGACCGCGAACATGAAGCCGCGCGCCGAGTTCACCCAGTCCGCGCCGATCGCGAGCGTGCGGGCGACATCGAACGCGCTGATGATCTTGCCGCTCGCGCCGATCTTCACGCGATCGCGCACGCCGATCCCCACGAGCGTGTTGTGCACGAGCAGCAGTCCTTCCTGCAGGGGCACGCCGACGTGGTCGGTGAATTCGAGCGGCGCCGCGCCCGTGCCGCCTTCCGCGCCGTCGACGACGATGAAGTCCGGCACGATGCCGGTCTCGAGCATCGCCTTCGCGATCCCGAAGAATTCCCACGGATGGCCGACGCACAGCTTGAAGCCGGTCGGCTTGCCGCCCGACAGCGTGCGCAGCCGCTCGACGAATTCGAGCAGCCCGCGCGGCGTCGAGAACTCCGAGTGCGTCGCGGGCGAGATGCAGTCCTTGCCCATCGGCACGCCGCGCGTCTCGGCGATTTCCGGCGTGATCTTCGCGGCCGGCAGCACGCCGCCGTGGCCGGGCTTCGCGCCCTGCGACAGCTTCACCTCGATCATCTTGACCTGCGGATCGGCGGCCTGCTTCGCGAACCTGTCGGGGTTGAACGTGCCGTCGTCATTGCGGCAGCCGAAGTAGCCGGACGCGATTTCCCAGATGATGTCGCCACCGTTTTCGCGGTGGTACTTCGACAGCGAGCCTTCGCCCGTGTCGTGCGCGAACCCGCCTTTCTTCGCGCCGAGGTTCAGCGAGCGGATCGCGTTCGCGGACAGCGAGCCGAAGCTCATCGCCGAGATATTGAAGATCGAAATGTCGTACGGCTGCGCGCGATTCGCGCCGACGCGGACGCGGAAATCGTGGTTCGGCAGTTTCGTCGGCGCGAGCGAGTGGCTGATCCATTCGTGCGCGACGGCCTTCACGTTCAGCTCGGTGCCGTACGGGCGATTGTCGGCGACGTTCTTCGCGCGCTGGTAGACGAGGCTGCGCTGCGCGCGCGAGAACGGCTTCTCGTCGGTGTCGTCCTCGACGAAATACTGGCGGATTTCAGGTCGGATGAATTCGAACAGGAAGCGGAAGTGGCCCCAGAGCGGGTAGTTGCGCAGGATCGCGTGGCGGTCCTGCCTCAGGTCGTACAGGCCGAGCGCGACGAGGGCGAAGGGAATGATGACCCAGAACCAGGAAAGCGCGTGGATCGAGGCGAGCGCGGCCGCAGCGACGAGCAGCAGGACGGCAAACCACATCGCCAGATAGCGTCGTGAAAGCATGGGGACTCCGTAAGAATCTTGAAATACCGCCATGCGTGCGCTGCGCGGCGGCGTGCCGGCCGCGGCGGAATCGTGTTCTGCCGGGCGCGGCGTGCCGCAAGTCTAAACCGAATAGGTGTCAGCGTGCTTCGGCGAGCGCCCGCGCGGGGCCGTCCGCCGGGGCGGGCGGGCTGGCGGCCGCGGATTCGATGATCCCGCCGCCGAGGCAGATCTCGCCGTCGTACAGCACGGCGGACTGGCCGGGCGTGACGGCCCACTGCGCGTCGTCGAACGCGAGCGAGAAGCGCGCTTCGCCTGCCGGGCCGGGCGTGGCGGCGCCGAATGCGCACGCCGCGTCGGCCTGCCGGTAGCGGGTCTTCGCGCCGCACGTGAAGCCTTCGGCCGGCGGTTCCCCGGCGACCCAGCTCACGTTGCCGGCCACCAGCTCGCGCGCCAGCAGCCACGGGTGATCGTGCCCCTGCACGACGTACAGCGTGTTCGACGCGATGTCCTTCGCGGCGACGAACCATGGATCGCCGTTGCCGCTCTTGCTGCCGCCGAGGCCGATGCCCTTGCGCTGGCCGAACGTGTAGAACGCGAGACCGATGTGCTCGCCGACGACCTTGCCGTCCGGCGTCTTCATCGGGCCGGGTTTCGTCGGCAGATAGCGGTTCAGGAAATCGCGGAACGGCCGTTCGCCGATGAAGCAGATGCCGGTCGAATCCTTCTTCTTCGCGTTCGGCAGTCCGATTTGCGCGGCGATCTCGCGCACCTTCGTCTTCGGGATCTCGCCGAGCGGGAACATCGACTTCGACAGTTGCGCCTGGTTCAGCCGGTGCAGGAAGTACGACTGGTCTTTCGTATGATCGAAGGCCTTCAGCAGTTCGAAACGCCCGTCGCGCTCGCGCACGCGCGCGTAGTGGCCGGTCGCGATCATTTCCGCGTCGAGCGACATCGCGTGATCGAGGAATGCCTTGAACTTGATTTCGGCGTTGCACAGCACGTCGGGGTTCGGCGTGCGGCCGGCCGAGTATTCGCGCAGGAATTCGGCGAACACGCGGTCCTTGTATTCGGCGGCGAAGTTGACCGCTTCCACGTCGATGCCGATCAGGTCGGCCACCGACACGACGTCGATCCAGTCCTGGCGCGTCGAGCAGTATTCGCCGTCGTCGTCGTCTTCCCAGTTCTTCATGAACAGGCCGACCACGTCGTAACCCTGTTCCTTCAGCAGCCACGCGGTCACCGACGAATCGACGCCGCCCGACATGCCCACCACTACACGGCGCTTGCTCATTTGTTGACCGCCTGACGTTCGAATGATTCGGGGCGCGGCGCGACCGAATGCGTGTGCACGAAATCGAGCGGAATGCGCCGCCCGGCGAGGTAATCGTCGACGCAGCGCATCACCGCGGGCGAGCGATGGCGCTCGCCGCACGCGCGCAGTTCGTCGGCGGTCATCCACAGCGTGCGGACGATGCCGTCGTCGAGCGCATGGCCCGCGATCGGCTCGCCGGCCGAGCCGCAGAACGTGAAGCGCAGGTAGGTCGCGCCGGCGGTGCCGGGGCGGTCGTAGTGCGCGAGATAGACGCCGACGAGCGCGTCGGGCATGAACGGGTGCGCGGTTTCCTCGAGCGTTTCTCGGATCACGGCGTCGGCCAGCGTTTCGCCGGCTTCGAGATGGCCTGCCGGCTGGTTGATGCGCAGGCCCGACGAGGTTTCTTCCTCGATCATGAGAAAGCGGCCGGCGTGCTCGACGAGCGCGGCGACCGTCACATGCGGGGTCCAGATTTCGGGTTTCATGGTTTGGCATTTTACCGGTTGCGCCCGAACGGTGCCGGTCGCTACGCTAAACGAATCAGACCCTTTCAATTCGTTCGTCTTGCCGATACGCGGCGGCACAGGACGGGCCGGCATCACTATCTTGCACGACCGTGCGGCGCCTGCCGGTACGGCCCTCGCTTTCGCCTAAAGTGAGAGTGAGTTCCGTTGCTCGTGAGCCGGTAGTGAGCCTGCCCGGCCGGTTGTGCAGCAGACGTCGTCAGAAGCGAAATACCGACAATGGCGGGGCGCGGGGCGGATGCCGGGGCACATGAACGTGCTGCTCGCGGAAGCGGAAGTGCCGTACGAGATCGTGCACGAGATGGAGGACATCAACGGCGAATTCGGCCAGGTCGACGTCGTGCTCGTGCTCGGCGCGAACGATGTCGTGAATCCGGTCGCGAAGAACGATCCGGCGTCGCCGATCGCGGGGATGCCGATCATCGACGCGTACAAGGCGCGCACGGTGATCGTCAACAAGCGCTCGATGGCGGCCGGCTACGCGGGGCTCGACAACGATCTCTTCTACATGGACAAGACGATGATGGTGTTCGGCGATGCGAAGAAGGTCATCGAGGACATGGTGAAGTCGGTCGAGTGACGCATGCGCCGGCCATGCGGCTGCCGGCTTCGATTCGTGGTCGGCGTGACCGGGCGCCTTTCATGGCGCGACGAGATGTGCCACGCACGCGGCGATCGTGTCGCGTACGCGCACGATCGCGGGATCGCGCTGCGTGCTCGTGCGCCAGCCGATTTCGACCGGGTAGTGCGGCAAGTCGACCGGGCATGCGAGCGCGCGCAGCGGCGTGGATTGCGCGATCGCGCGCGCCGCGTGCGCGGGAATCGTCGCCACCGCATCGGAGCCGGCGAGCAGGTACGGCAGCGCGGCGAAATGCGTGGTCGATGCCGCGACGCGCCGCTTGTGGCCGAGCGTGGCCAGCGCCTCGTCGACGATCCCGATCACGCCGCCCGACGACACGAGCAGGTGGTCGCGCCGCAGGAATTCGGCGAGCGTCAGCGCGCGCGGCGCCCGCTCGCGGGCGGCCGGATCGATCAGGCACGCGTAGCCGCCCGTCGCGACCGCGCGCCGGCTGAGCCCGTTCGCCGAGAAGCCGCCCGACGCGATCGCGAGGTCCACACCGTGACGCAGCAGCGCGTCGCCGGCGATGCCGCTGTGCGTCTGCCGGAAGATCAGCCGGATGCCGGCGGCTTCCCGCGCGACGGCGTCGATCAGCGCGCGGCCGAGCGCGATCTCGAAGTCGTCCGACAGCCCGATCGAGATCGTGCGGCCGATGCGGTCGCCGCCGTCGGCCGCGATCGCGAGACTTTCGCGGCAACGGTCGAGGGCGTCGGACAGGATCGGCTTGAGTTCGTCCGCGCGTGGCGTCGGCGCGAGCCCGCGGCCGGTGCGCACGAACAGCGGATCGGCATAGATCACGCGCAGCCGCGCCAGCGCCGCGCTCACCGCCGACTGCGTGAGGCCGAGCCGCAGCGCCGCGCGGCTCGCGCCGCCTTCCTCGTACAGCGCCTCGAACACTTTCAGCAGGTTCAGGTCGAGGCTGGCGATATCATCCGCATTCATGACACTTATCGTTCTATCGATTTGATCGATGACATCATATCGATAAAGATGGCGTTACCCCATTCACCGGAGACGCCCCCATGGCCACGTCAGTTATCGCCGCGCTGCAGATCGGCGCATCGCCCGCCGGCACGCGCGCCACGCTCGACACGATTCTCGGCTACGAAACCGCGATCCGCGACAGCGGCGCGTCGCTCGTCGTGCTGCCCGAGGCCGTGCTCGGCGGCTATCCGAAAGGCGAGATCTTCGGCACGCGGCTCGGCTACCGGCTGCCCGAAGGCCGCGACGCGTATGCGCGCTACGTCGCGCAGGCGATCGACGTGCCAGGGCCGGAAACCGACGAGCTGGCCGCGCTGTCGCAGCGCACGGGGGCGAGCCTCGTGGTCGGCGTGATCGAGCGCGGCGGCAGCACGCTGTACTGCACGGCGCTGTTCTTCGATCCGCGCGACGGGCTCGTCGCGAAGCACCGCAAGCTGATGCCGACCGGCACCGAGCGCTTGATCTGGGGGCAGGGCGACGGCTCGACGCTACCCGTCGTCGACACGGCTGCGGGCCGTGCAGGCGCCGCGATCTGCTGGGAGAACCACATGCCGTTGCTGCGCTGCGCGATGTACGCGAAGGGCGTGCAGATCTGGTGCGCGCTGACCGTCGACGAGCGCGACGTCTGGCAGAGCTCGATGCGGCATATCGCGCACGAAGGGCGCTGCTTCGTCGTCAGCGCGTGCCAGGTGCAGCCGTCGCCGCGCGCGCTCGGCATCGATGTGCCGGGCTGGGATCCGGAGCGGCCGCTGATCCGGGGCGGCAGCGTGATCGTCGGGCCGCTCGGCGACCTGCTGACGCAGCCGCTGATCGGCGAAGCCGGGCTCGTGGCCGCACGCATCGATACCGATGAACTCGTGCGGGCGCGCTACGACTTCGACGTGGTCGGGCATTACGCGCGCCCCGACGTGTTCACGCTGCACGTCGACGAGCGGGCAAAGCGGACCGTGGTGTTCGGCGGGTAGGTCGGGGTGGGCCGGGGCGCCGCACGGCGGCCCGCAACATGAACGGCGGCGGCGCGCGTCACGCACGCCGTCGTACCGCGTCAGCGCATCGGCGCTTCCGCGATCCGCATGTAGTCGGCGATCCGCCGCCCTTCCATGTCCGGAAACTGCTCGTGCACGACGACGTCGCCCATCCGTGCGATGTCGAAGGTGCGGAAATCGCCGCGCAACTCGCACCACGCGCCGATCGTCCAGCGCCCGCCCCAGTAGACGAGCCCGAGCGGCCACACGCGGCGCTGCGAATGCGCGCCGAGCCGGTCGCGGTAGTCGAAGCTGACGATGTGGCGCGTGTCGATGGCCTGGTGGATCGCGTCGACCTTCGCGCAAAACGTCTCGTCGATGTGGAACGACGGCGCGAACACCGGCAGGCGGTCGAGCGCCGTGCGCTTGTCGGCCGGCATCGCCGACGCGATCTTCGCGAGCGCCGAACGTGCGCCGCTCGCGAAGCGCGCACCGCCCCAGGTTTCGAGCATGCGTGCGCCGGTGGCGAGCGCGGCGAGTTCCTCGGCCGTGAACGTGAGCGGCGGCAGGCTCGCGTTGCGGTTCAGCCGGTAGCCGATGCCGGCTTCGCCTTCGATCGGGACCCCTGACAGTTGCAGGTCGCGCACGTCGCGATAGACCGTGCGCGGCGACACCGACAACCAGTCGGCCAGCTGCTGCGCGGTCGTGAGACGACGCCCGCGCAACAGCTCGGCGATCTGGAACAGGCGGTCGGCACGGCGCGTCATGACGGCACCTCGCTTCCAACGGCAGTGGGGACTTCGCGATGATAGCGCCGCGCGGGCGCGACGGCCGTCGTGCTCAGTGGCATTTCGGCGCGTGCAGGCCGACGCGGTTGCCTTCGGTGTCGATCAGGTAGCCGACGTAGCCGTAGTTGTTCGGCAGCTCGACGACCGAGCCCTGCACGACGCCGCCCGCGCGCTTCGCGCGTTCGAGCGCGGCGACGACCGATTCGCCGGCGTTCAGGTAGACGAGCACGCCGTTTGCGCTCGGCTTCATCTGCTGCGGATCGAACACGATGCTGCCGCCCGTGCTGGACGCCTCGTGATCGAACACGGCCATTGGCACGCCGCCGATGACTTCGCGCTGCAGCGTGGTTTGCAGCACGGTTTCGTAAAAGCGGATCGCGCGGTCGAAATCGAGGGACGGAATGTCGAACCATGCGATTGCGCGTTCCAGCGTTGCGGTGGCAGTTGCGGACGTCATGACGAGCTCCTTGTTGCGTTGTTATTCGGATTCGGTGCGGAAACCGGCGTTGCATTGCGCCGGGATTGCAGTGTGATCGCGGCCTGCTGACACCGTATTGTCAGGAGAGTTGTCACCCTTGACATGCAACCATTTGGTTGCATAATAAGTTCATTGACCCGGGAGCGGCATGGATCTCGTTTTCAGGGCGCTGGCCGATGCCACGCGCCGCCAGTTGCTTGATTTGCTGTACGCGAAGAGCGGACAGACCCTGTCCGAGTTGTGCGACGGGCTCGCGATGAGCCGGCAGGCCGTGAGCAAGCATCTCGCGCTGCTCGAGGCCGCGAATCTCGTCGCGACGACGTGGCGCGGCAGGGAGAAGCTGCATTACCTGAATCCGGTGCCGATCCACGACATCGCGGAACGCTGGATCGGCAAGTTCGAGCGTCAGCGCCTGCAGGCGCTGGCGGACCTCAAGCGCGGGCTCGAAGCGGCCGGCGATTCTGGAGACAACGATGAGTAATCCCGCCTTTGTGTACGTGACGTTCATTGCATCGACGCCCGAGCGTGTGTTCGATGCGCTCACCAACGCCGAGCTGACGAAGGACTACTGGGTGCGGCACCGCAACGCGTCGCCGGACTGGCGGCCGGGCTCGCGTTGGGAACATCAGGACTACGACGATCCGTCGCGGGTCGACATCGTCGGCGAAGTGGTCGAGAACGATCCGCCGCACCGGCTGGTCGTCACGTGGCGCACGCCATCGGGGGAGAGCGGGGAATCGCGCGTGAGCTACGTCGTCGAGCCGCACGAGGGCGTCGTGAAGCTGACCGTCACGCACGACGGGCTGGTGCCGGGCTCGGAGATGGATCGCGGGATTCGCGGCGGGTGGCCGGTCGTGTTGTCGAGTCTCAAGACGCTGCTCGAGACGGGGCAGGCGCTGCCGTTCACGATGGGGCGCTGGGAGTGCTCGAAGCACTGAAACGAAACGCCGCCGTTGCCGCGGGTGCGGTAACGGCGGCGTTCCGGTTGCCGCAGAGGGGCCGCGCAAGCGGCCCCGTCGCGATCATGAGGCGGACTACGCGTCGCCTTCCGGCGCGGCCGGGCGCGCCTTCACGCTGCCGGCGATCAGGTCGAAGCGGAACAGCCGGCATTCGAGCGCGCCGTTGAACAGCGGCGTCTTCGCCGATTCGCGCAACCGCAACTGGCCCGGCAGCGAACGGTCGGACGTCAGCAGGAACGCCTGCCAGCCCGTGAAGCGCTGCTTCAGCGCATCGCCGAGCGCGTTGAAGAACTCGCTGTCCGGTGCGTCGGTGTGGGTGCGGCGGAATGCGTCGTCGTTGCCGCGGTTGCGGCCCGTCTCGCGCACCTCGCCGCGCGCGCTGCGGCCGCGCACTTCGATCCGCTCGCCGTACGGGGGGTTCGCGAGGAGGATGCCCAGGCCGTCGCACGGCGGCGTCATCCCGCGTGCGTCGACCTGCTTGAGCCATACCGACGGCACGCCTGCACGCTCGAGGTTCGCGCGCGCCTTCTCGAGCATGTCGCCCGAAATGTCGCTGCCGTACACGCCGAGCGTTTCGCCGCGCTTGCCGCGCGCCGCGCGCTTCGCGTCCAGCGCCGGGACCTTCAGCCCCTGCCACGCGGTGATGTCGTATTGCTTGAGTTTCTCGAAGCCGAACCGGCGTTCGACGCCGGGCGCCACGCCGAGCGCGATCTGCGCGGCTTCCGCGAGGAACGTGCCGCTGCCGCACATCGGGTCGTACAGCGGCGTGCCGGGCGTCCAGCCCGTCAGACGCAGGATGCCGGCCGCGAGGTTCTCGCGCAGCGGCGCCGCGCCCTTGTCGAGACGCCAGCCGCGCTTGAACAGCGGTTCGCCCGACGTGTCGAGGTACAGCGTGCATTCGCCCGCCGTCAGGAACGCGAACACGCGCACGTCCGGCGCACCGGTGTCGATGCTCGGGCGCGCGCCGGTCTTGTCGCGCATCCGGTCGCAGATCGCGTCCTTCACGCGCAACGTCGCGAATTCGAGGCTCTTCAGCGGCGACTTGATCGCGGTGATGTCGACGCGCAGCGTCTGCGTCGCCGCGAACCAGCGCTCCCACGGCTGCTCGAGCGCGAGCGCGTAGACGTCCTGCTCGTTGCGGTACGCACGGTGGGCGATCTTCAGCAGGACCCGGCTCGCGATCCGCGAATGGAGGTTCGCGGCCATGCCGGCTGCCCAGCCGCCGCTGAAGTGGACGCCGCCCGGCACTTGCGCGCCCGCGGTGAACGGCGCGCCGTTCAGGTGGCGGCCGGCGATTTCGGCCAGCTCGGCGGCAAGCGCCGCTTCGAGGCCGCGCGGGCAGGGGGCGAAGAATTCGTACAGGGTGGGCGAGGACATAAGGCGGGTGGGGACGTGCAAAAGTCCACTATTGTACGCGGCGCGGGCGGCCGGGGCCGGCGTTGCGTCGCGTTTCGATGCCGCGGCGCGGGCCTGGGTGCCGCGCAGGCGTGTCGGAAGGCCGCGCGGCGGCGCCCGGGCGGGCGCCGCCATGCCGCCGCGGAGTCAGTGCGAGCCCGGCTGGCCGGCGCGCGCGGCCTGGCCGCTGCCCGGCCAGAACAGCGCGAGCGGATTCGACAGCACCGTGCGGACGATCGCGGCGACGAGCGCGCGCACCTTGGTCGGGCGCAGGCTGCGCGAGCGCACGGCCATCGTGAACGCGAGCGCGAAGCTCACGAGCACGTTGAGAATCGCCATGCTGAGTACGCCGGCGCCGGCCCACCACAGCTCGGGCGTGCCGAGCGCATCCTTGCCCAGCACGCCGAGCGCGACGCCGATCGAACCGGCCGACAGCGTCACGTGCCGCACCTCGAACGGGAACATGAACACGGTGACGATCGCCGGAACGAGGCCGAGCATCAGGCCGAGGCCGACGTTCGCGACCACGCCGGCCACGTTCGACCGGCAGAAGTGCGCGAGCTTCGCCGCGCCGGCCGCGCCGAGCGTCAGGCGCAGCCGGCGGTTGTACGTGAGCGCGTCGCCGACCCGGTGCAGCACGAACCAGTTGTCGGCCCAGCCCGCGAGCAGGCTCGACGCCCACAGCAGCACGCCCGTCAGCGCCGCGTAGAGCGGCGTCGGGCCGAGCAGCGAGAACGAGTGCAGCGTCGCGTGCGCCTTCTCCGGCGAGATCAGGTTCGCGTGCAGCACGTTGCCCGCGAACAGTTGCACGAGCAGGCACACGGGCAGCACGACGAGCACGTTGCCGGAAATCGCGGCCGCCTGCGTGCGGATCAGCGCGATCACCGACGACACGAATGCCTTCACGCCTTCGTCGTGGCCGGTGTCGTCGAGTTCGCGCGCGAGCGTCGGCGCGGTCATCGCGGGCTGCTTGGTGGCGAGCGTGAAGTGCAGGAAGTGCATCAGCATGAAGCTGGCCGCGTAGTTGACGCCCGCGAGCAGCCCTTCGAGCATCGACTGCAGGTGCGCGCCCGTGATCGCGAACTTCACGCACACGGTCACGACCGTGACGAGGCCGCCGCCCGCGGCCATCCGCAGCATCTTCAGGTACTCGGCGCGGCCGCGCGAGATGTAGTGTTCGCCGGTGTCCGCGTTGGTTTCGACGAGCTTGCGCGCGAACAGCGAGAAGTTGCTGCGCACGAGGTGCGACACGCTCTGGCTGTTGTTGTTCGCGTCGATGAGCTCGGCCGTCAGGTGCGCCATTCCGTGCAGGTCGTCGCGCGCCATCCACGCGTTCAGCAGCATCTCGGCGCGCAGGATGCGCATGCGCATCCGCTCGACCTGGAACACGATGTCGACCGACACGCCGTTGCGGTACAGGTGCGAGAACACGTCGTCGACGGCGATCCGGCATTCGTCGAGCAGCACGCGCAGGTAGTTCACCTCGTGCAGCAGCTTGCTCGGGTCGCCGCCGTCCTCGACGGCCGCGTGCGCGGTTTCGACCGCGAGCATCGCGCGCGTGAGGCGGTAGAACGGCTGCGTTTCGAGCGGCTTGCGCGCATCGTCGTCGGAGAGCCGGCTGCGCACCGTCTGCGACAGGCCGGTCGAGCTGATCTGGCAGGTCAGGTTGTGCAGCGCGGCCAGCAGGTCGCGCGAGAACGAGCCGGGCTTGTGGCGCTCCTCGTCGGTGACGTCGAACGAGAGCAGCTCGGCGAGGCGCGTGAGGAGATCGTCGGGCAACGCGTCGATCCATTGCGCGTCGTCCGGCGTCGGGAACATCAGCGTGAACAGCGCCGAGAGCTCGCGGCGGTTCGGCGCGGGCGGGATCAGCGACGAGTCGATCCGCTCGAACAGCGCGCCGAAGAAGCCCGAGTGCACGGGCATGCCGGCGTCGCACAGGAGCGAGATGCCATCGCACTCGCGCAGGATGCCGCGCAGGATGCGCGCGGCGTGGGTTTTCCACGCGGGATTGCGATCGAGCACGTGGAACAGGTAGCGCAACCGCGCATGGGCCGGATACGCGCGCGCATCGTCGTCGCGATCGGCGGGCGCGTCTTGCGCGGCCTGCATCGTGCCGGTGCGGCGCAGCCAGTGCGCGAGCTCGATCAGCCATTCGCTGCGCTCGGCGTACGACGCATCGGCGTCGGCGTGCGCGAGCAGCGCATCGAGCTGGTGACCGGCATTGCGCGACGCGCGCCACTTCTTGATCAGGGTCGTCAGGGAACGAAACATAAACGGGATAGCGAAAGCCCTCGGCGGGCGGGTTCGGGATGCCGGCCGGGGAAACGGCGCGGCGCCGGGGAGAACGGGTGAGACGGGGCCGGTTGCCGGACGATGCGCGGCGACCCGCGATGCGGCTGCCCCGCTGCGGTGCACGCCGATTGCGTGCGGGCGCCGGGAGGCACGGCGGTCCCAGCCCGGCGCCGCTGGCTGGCGCGCACGACGAGCGGCGCGAGCCTGAAAGTGCGTAGGATCGTCAATCGGGCCCGAAAATGCAAGCCGACCGCGTTGCATGGTGCCGGTTCCGGCCGACTTTGACAAACAATGTAAATGGCCGTCTGGCCGATGCATCTCGATGCGAGGCCGGTTGCGGCAGGGCGACGCCGACGGCAGCCGGCGATCGCCCGCGGACGCGCCGGGCCGGACGAAGCCGCGCAGGCGAGCGCGCCGTCGAGCGCTCGCCCGGCCGCCGCCCGTTTATGCGCCGGACTTGCCTGTCGCGCCGGCGTCGCCGCCCGGCATCGCGTTGGCCGGGCACGGCACGACCGGCGCGGCGGCCGTCTTGCTGCCGGCGGCGGGCGCCTTGGCAGCCGGTGTGCCGCGGTGCGCGGCCATCGCGCGCACGCCGGCCGCGGCTTGCGTGGCAATCACGTCGAGCGCGCGCCGGTGGCCGGCGACGAGCGCGTCGTAGCCATCGGCGACCGGTTCCGCGACGCTCGTGCGGCACGTCATGACGGCCTGCGTGGCGAGCGAGCGCACGCTCCACACGGCGTCGACCGCCGCGCGCTTGCCGGGCCACGACTCGAAGCGCTGCACGTTCACGCTGATGCGATACACGGGCACGCCGGGCGGGTACGCGGAATTCGCGACGTCGATCGTGCCGAGCTGCGTGGCGAGATCGTCCGACAGCGCGCGGCGGATCTCGTCGGCGGGCGGCGACGCCCAGCGTTCCTGCTCGAGCACGTCGACCTGCGCGGCGTTCTTCTGCACGACCAGCTGGCTCTTCGCCACCTGCTCGGGCACGCCGACGGACGGCACCTCGATCAGGAACGCCGGGTTGGCCGGCGCGGTGCGCAGCGGCGCTGCGGCATCGGCCGGGCTGAGCGTGTAGAACCGCGCGGGCGGCGAGCTGCACGCGGCGAGCGCGAGGGCGGCGACAGCCGCCGCCGCGCCGCTCGCGAAACCGTTCACGCGTGTGGTCATGGTTGATCTCCTGGCTTGCCCTTGAGCAGCGATTCGGGGTGACGCTCGAGGTAGTCGGCGAGCGCGTTCAGCGACTGCAGCGTGCGCGTGAGCTCCTTCAGCGCGCCGCGCACGTCGGACTGCAGCGGCGAATCCTGCTGCAGCGTCGCTTCGGCGGTCGAGAAGGTCTGCTTCGCGGCCGACAGCGTGTCGCGTGCTTCCGGCGCGACTTGCGTGTCGAGCTGCTTGAACAGCTTGTCGGCGTTCGACAGCGCGCTGTTCAGGTTTGCGCCGATCTGGTCGAACGGCACCTTGTCGAGCTTCTTCGCGATGTCGGCGACCTGCAGCTGCAACTCGTCGAGCGTGTTCGGCACGGTCGGCAGCTCGAGCGGCTGGCGCGCCGTGTCGATCTTCACGGCCGGTGCCTTCGGGAAGAAGTCGAGCGCGACGTACAGCTGGCTCGTCAGCAGGTTGCCGGTGCGCAGCTGGCCGCGCAGCCCGTGCTGGACGAGCCGCTCGACGATCTCGCGGCGGGCCGGTTCGCCCTTGCTCTCGATCGTTTCGCGGAAGCGGCGTCCGAGGCGTTCCGGATACACGTTCATCGTCACCGGCATCAGGAAGTTCTTCGTCTTCGGATCGAAGTCGATGCCGATGTTCGTCACTTCGCCGAGCACGATGCCGCGGAAGTCGACCGTCGCGCCGACGGCGAGCCCGCGCAGCGACTGGTTGAAGTTCATCACGACCTGCAGCGGCTGGCCGTCCGGGTCGCGCATCGCGTCGCCCTCGTCGGCCGCGAGGCGGAACGTCGTGTTGTTCGGCGCGGTCGTGCCGGAGCCTTGGTTCGGCGGCGTCTGGAACGCGATGCCGCCGAGGATGACCGTCGCGAGCGACTGCGTGTTCAGCTTCAGGCCGCTCGAGTCGAGCCGCAGGTCGACGCC
>NZ_CADFDU010000014.1 GCF_902833045.1 Burkholderia sp. BCC0322 | reverse complement strand
TGCCGAATACGTCCGTCAGTTGGGCCTGCAGGCCCAACTGACGGACCAACAGAACGCCGAAGACTAACATTGCCTTTGGCACTGAAAACCGGGACCGTTCATTTTAACCTCGGACTCTAACTGCAGTTCGGACTAAAACCGGGGGCAGGTTCAAGCCGTTGCCCGGTTCTACAGTCGCTTCTTCCTTACGTTTGCGTGGCATAGCGTGGCTCCTTGGCCGTCAGTTTATGCCTCGCACACAAAAGTTCGGATAGGCTCCGCCAGATTGCGCACGCCGAACGCAATCAGGTAACGGCCGCCTACATTCACGCCGAATATCTGCCGGAGCGCAGGCGAATAATGCAGGCATGGGGCGATCATCTCGATCGCTTGAAGGCCGGAGCGGCGGCCATTCATATCGCGTCAGCGCGCTAACCCGTCGATGGCTTGCCTGCCTCCCCTTGCTGCAACACTGGAGGCGAGCCTCTCTCATTCTAGCGTGAGCCGCAGTGCCGCACGTTTCAACCTAGCGGCCGACGAATGGAGATGCGGCAACCGCCCACATTCCAAGAAGAATCAGACACTCAACGGCGAACATTACTTGGTCGTATGTATTGCGAAGCGCTGAGCGCATCGCATAAACGACGTAAATCAATGTGAAGAGGGGGGTCACGACCCACGTGGCAGCGGTAAACAACAGAAAGCCCGTCGTGCCGGTTGTAAAAATCCCACTATGAAATCCGCCGACCTCGACATACCAGTATGCAAAGCCGAGCCACGGAATCCACAATCCGATGAAAGTAGCGATAGCGAGCGTGATCGCACCTGATGAAGGCCCTGATCCAGCGCTCTCGATGTCTTGTGATTCGCTCATAGTGTCGTTAGCTCCCAAATGATCCCGCAGCAGGTTCTCGCCGAGGCAGACGACGGTAGCTTCGGCGGCTCGCGGATTCTCCGGGGTTAGAGTCCGATTTCTGTAACGGGATGATAGCGAGATTCCGTCACGGCAGCGGACAGGCGGCGCTCTGTCAATGCGACATGGGTATGCCCCCCTTCCCGCGCATCTCCCACCGATTTTTCAGAGTTGCCACCGCACTGCCGGCTCCCTGCATTTCCGTATGAATATGCCCCCCCTTGGCGTGTCGGGGATAGAGAAGAGACTCAGGTGTGAGCCCCCGCGTCTTTTGTCCTAGACGCAGGGTCCCCAACTTTCCGGCCGCCTTAACACTTGCGGCCGGCGCAACAATGCCCGACCGAGGCGCATCGTGGACGCCCCTCTCGAAAACACGTTGTCGACGCCTCTTGAATCTCGGAGAACCGCGCCCCATCCGGCTTCACGGTCGTTACGGCCGGTCGGTACCTGTCCGCTCAGTGCAAAACGAGTTGGAGATTTGAAGAAGAACGCCGGAATCGGCCGCAAAGCCTTGTGGGGACCAGCCATCCTGGCGTAATCCACTTCCCCACGATCAAGCACCGCAACGACGGCGACGAAAGCGCCCGACGTCGAAGCAGATCGGGAAGCCACAGCAGCCAACCTGCACCCCAGATCGTCACGCTTGGTGAAGGTGAAGCGCAGATTCATTCGACGCAAATCACCAATCAATTGACTCCCCACATCAGCCCTAGTACACTTCGCGCCGCGGGGTGGAGCAGTCTGGCAGCTCGTCGGGCTCATAACCCGAAGGTCGTAGGTTCAAATCCTACCCCCGCAACCAATACCGAAGCCCGCTCTGCGAAAGCAAGCGGGCTTTTTGCTTTCCGCATGCCCTGTTGCGTGTGCGCTGACTGGCTGCACCGCGCACAAATTGCAGAACATTCAGTCCCTGGCGTCTCCTGCGACACACGATCGCACCCCGTCCGGTCACTTCTGTCTCGCGCCATACATTGCGTAGAATTCCGAACCTTCTCCAGCACCCGGACTCCCGCCATGATTCGAGCGATCGCGGCACTCGCCGCGCTTTCAGCGATGACCGGCACGGCAAACGCCGCCGACACCCTCACCGCGCCCGCGAAGCAGCGCTATGTCAGCCCTGGCATCGCCAACATCACGAACGCAGCAGCACCGCACGCGGAAACGTCCTCCCCCAATTCACGCTGCCGTGAACTGGCCGCCGGCATCGACGCCGTCACGCACGCCCCCGACCGAGGCCAGAAGGTCGTGCGCGGGATGGGCCGGGACGGCAAGCCGCGCAACGAGCTGCGCGCTTACGACAAGCGCGCCGATCTCGAAACAGAGCATCACCGGCTCGGCTGCCGATAACGAACGCAACACCACCCGGTCGAAAAATCACGCCGGGTGTCCGCATTCACGCGTTCGCACCACCATCGATCGTCAACCCGGTCCCGTTGATCGATCGCCCTTCCGGCCCGACCACGAACGCGACGAGCGCCACCACGTCATCGGCCTTGCCGTACTGCGGGATCGCCATCCGCGAACGCTGCGCACTGGCATGCTCGCCATCGGCCGGGTTCATGTCGGTATCCGTCGACCCCGGATGCACGATATTGACCGTGATGCCGCGCGGACCCAGATCGCGCGCAAGCCCCTGCGTCCAGCCGATCAGCGCGGCCTTGCTCGCCGCATAGAGGCTCATCCCTGCATCGGGCACGCGCGTGGCGAGGCAGCTGCCGGTCGACACGATGCGCCCGCCCTCCCCGAGATGCCGCGCCGCCGCCTGCGACGCGACGATCACCGCGCGCACGTTCACGTTCAGCGTCGCATCAATATCGTCGAGTGTGAGATCCGCTAGCCCGCCGGCCCGGAAAATCCCCGCGTTGTTGACGAGAATGTCGAGACCGCCGAACGCCTCCGCGGCACGATCGACCGCATCGCGCACGGCAACCGGATCGGCACTGTCGGCCTGGATCGCGACGGCGCGGCGGCCCAGCGCCTCGATACCGGCGACGACGGCCTGCGCCCGCTCGGCCGATTTCTCGTAGGTAATCGCGACGTCCGCGCCATCGGCCGCCAGCCGTTTCGCGATTGCCGCACCGATGCCCCGGCTGCCGCCAGTGATGAGTGCACGCTTGCCCTGAAGTCGGTTCATGTCGGTTCCTTTCCCAGTTTATGTAACGATCGACACAGAATGTGGCAAGTTGCGCAGCACAGTCAATTGATTTAATTTATCGATCAGTACAGATATCGATGAAGGAACGGACGCAATGGCTGAACGGGGCCGACCGAGAAGCTTCGACAAGGAAGCGGCGCTGGAGCGCGCGATGGAGGTGTTCTGGCGCCTCGGCTACGAAGGCGCGTCGATGGCCGACCTGACGGCCGCGATGGGCATCGCGTCGCCGAGCCTGTATGCGGCGTTCGGCAGCAAGGAAGCGTTGTTCCGGCAGGCGCTCGACCACTACCGTGCCACGGAAGGACGGGAAATCTGGGGGGGCGTCGAGCAGGCCGGCAGCGCGCACGACGCCGTGCGGAACTACCTGATGGATACCGCGCGCGTGTTCACGCGGCGGTCGAAGCCGACCGGCTGCCTGGTCGTGCTCTCAGCGCTACACCCGGCCGAACGTTCCGATACGGTTCGGCAAACGCTGATCGCGATGCGCGAGCGCACGGTGGAGAATCTGCGCGAGCGCCTCAGCCAAGGTGTCGCGACCGGCGAAATCGCGGCGCAAGCTAACCTCGACGCGATCGCGCGGTACTACGTGACGGTCCAGCAGGGGATGTCGATTCAGGCGCGCGACGGCGCAAGCCGTCGCGATCTGGAGGCCGTCGCGCAAGCCGCGCTGGCCGCGTGGCCAGCGCTCGTCGGTACGGGCGGCGCGTAACGGCAGGACGTCGCGGCCGCGCCGTAACGTTACTGCTTTGCCGCGTGCTGCACGTCCTTCGACGCATGCCACACGCGATAGCGCACCTCGAAGCCATCCGGCACATAAACGACGAGCGGCAGGCGGCTGTTGTAGCGCAGCAGCTGGCCGTCACCGCGCACCTGCACGAACCGTTGCTGCGGCGCCTGGCCCGGGCAAGCCATCAGCGTCGATGCCGGCCCTTTCACGTCGGTGAGCTGGTAGTACGTATAGCCCCAACCCTTCACGTCCTCGGCGGTCAGCTCGCCGCCGAACCACTGCTGGTTGCAGTCGGTCTGCAGCATCTTGCCGATCATCAGCTCCACGCGCGCATCGCCTTCGTTCTCGAGTGCGGGCAGCGCAATCACGACGCGCTGCTGGCCGGCCGCTGCCTGCGGAAACATCTTGATCGACTCGGCCGGCACGGCGGGCGCCGACGCAGGCCCGGCCACGCAGGCGGCGGCAGTCGTCACGCAGAAGGCGGCCAGCACGGCCCGGATCGCGAATTTCATCGATGGACTCCTGAAAAACAAATGAGCCCCGGATGCTAACACTTTCGCCGCAACACCTTACGGCACTGTAATTTGACGACACAATTGCAAACAGCTGGCAATCCCCTTGCGCGGTACTTATAGGGGAACCCATGGAGAACATCATGCTGAAGCTAATTGTTGCCGCAGGCGCCGCCACCCTGCTGGCCGGCTGCGTCGTCGCCCCGGATGCCGGATACGGCTACGGGCAGCCCTACTATTCCGCGCCGGGCTACGCGTACGCCCCGTCGCCGGTGTACGGCACGGTCAATATCTGGGGCGGTGGCGGCGGACGCGACTGGGATCGTGGCCGGCGCGATTACCATCGCTGGGACGGCGATCGTGGCAACCGCGGCAACGGCTGGGGGCACGGCGGCGGACACCGCGGCGACTGGAACGATGGCGGCGGAGGCGGCGGCCATCGCCACTGACCCATGCATTTGCAACCGTTTGTATCCGCACTCCGCGCGTCAGGATGACCGACGCGTCAGGCAGACGAACGCACGGCCGCGCAAAAAACGAAGGCCCTCGCATGAAGCGAGGGCCTTTTGTCGTCCGGTGCGACGAAGGGAACGGCGGTGGCACCAACCGTTCGCGCTTCGCGCGGCCGCCTGCTTACCAGCCGGCCGGCTGCGCGTAGCCGCCCGCTACGGGCGCGCCGCACACATACGCGCGCTGGTAGCGATCGTAGCAATAGTTCGGGCCGTCGTCCTGGTACTGCGCCTGCTGGTAGGTCGGATACGCAGGCTGCTGGTACGCGGGGGCCTGGTAGTACGTCGGCGGCTGATAGGCCGGTGCCTGGTACGCGGGCGCCTGATATGCAACGGGCGGATTCATCGCGGACGTCACGATCGCGCCCAGCACCGCGCCGCCGATCAAGGCGCCGATGACGGCGCCACCGTCGCGACCATGCGCGGACGCCGGACCTGCCACGGCAAGCGAACCGGCGAGGACACACACTGCGGCAATTTTTTTCATGATGGACTCCCACGCGAAGTGGTACTGGATGCGATGCATTGTGGCGGCTTGCGGCCGTAATAGATGCAGCAAGTGGTAACGCGCGATTACCGGTATCACGCACATCGAAATGCGCCGGCGCCGTGCTACGATTTTCGGCATACAGGAGACGCCGTCATGCAGCCCGAAACCGCCCGCCGTTTCGATACCGAATTCGCCCCGCGCATCGCACAGGCGATCGCGGCCTTCTTCGCCGATCACGTGCTGACCGACGTCGTCCCGTATGGCGGCCACGGGCACCCGACGTGCGTGCAGATCCGCAGCGCGCCGCACGAGCATGTCAGCGGCTTCGAGCATCCGCTGAACCTCGAGTTGACCTGGGACACCGACGAAATCGAGCGGCTGATGGAGCCGGACGGTCCGCAACGCTTCGAGCATTATCTGGCCGCGCTGCCGAAAAAGCTGGACGCGTGGCAGGGCGCGCGCGACATCGATCTCCTGTCGCGCACACAGGCCGACCCGCTCGTGCGGCTCGGCGGCCTCGACTTCGAAGGCTGAGTGCCGGCGTCGCGCCATGCGGCCCGGTGATACACTCGACCGGCCCCGCTCCAGCGCCGTTGCGCCGGCCGGGCCGCTCATCGCCACCTCCACCCTTTTCGCATGGTTGCGCACGCAACCGGCAACCGGGCGCGCGGACAACCACGCATCTGCCCCGCCATGAACGCCGATACCGGCCTGCCGCTTCCGCAACGCTACTGGGCGATCGTCTGCGTCGCACTGGGCATCACGCTCGCCGTGCTCGACGGCGCCATCGCGAACGTCGCGCTGCCGACGATCGCACACGACCTGCACGCATCCGACGCCGCGTCGATCTGGATCGTAAATGCGTACCAGCTCGCGGTCACGATCACGCTGCTGCCGCTCGCATCGCTTGGCGAGCGCATCGGATATCGCCGCATCTACATCGCGGGGCTTGCGCTGTTCAGCGCGGCGTCGCTCGGCTGCGCGCTCGCGGGCTCACTGCCGATGCTGGCCGTGATGCGCGTGATCCAGGGCTTCGGCGCGGCCGGCATCATGAGCGTCAACGCGGCGCTCGTGCGGATGATCTACCCGTCGTCGATGCTCGGGCGCGGGCTGTCGATCAACGCGATGGTGGTGGCGTTGTCGTCGGCAATCGGGCCGACGGTCGCGTCCGCGATCCTGTCGTTCGCATCGTGGCCGTGGCTGTTCGCGGTCAACGTGCCGATCGGTATCGCCGCGGTACTCGGCAGCCTGCGCGCGCTTCCGGCGAACCCGCTGCACGATGCGCCGTACGATTTCCCGAGCGCGCTGATGAACGCGTGCGTGTTCGGGCTGCTGATCACGGCCGTGGACGGGCTCGGCCACGGCGAAGGCCATGCGTACGTCGCGGCCGAGCTGGCCGTCGCGTTCGTCGTCGGCTACTTCTTCGTGAAGCGCCAGCTGTCGCAGCCGGCGCCGCTGCTGCCGGTCGACCTGATGCGCATCCCGATGTTCGCGCTGTCGGTCTATACGTCGACGGCGTCGTTCACGTCGCAGATGCTCGCGTTCGTCGCGCTGCCGTTCTGGCTGCAGAATTCGCTCGGCTTCTCGCAGGTCGAGACGGGCCTCTACATGACGCCGTGGCCGCTCGTGATCGTGTTCGCCGCGCCGCTCGCGGGCGTGCTGTCGGATCGCTATTCGGCTGGCATCCTTGGCGGGATCGGGCTCGCGCTGTTCGCGGCCGGGCTGTTGTCGCTCGCGACGATCGGCGCGCACCCGGGCACCGTCGATATTGTCTGGCGGATGGCGCTGTGCGGTGCGGGCTTCGGGTTGTTCCAGTCGCCGAACAACCGCGCGATGCTGTCGTCGGCGCCGCGCGAGCGCAGCGGCGGCGCGGGCGGCATGCTGAGCACCGCGCGGCTGACCGGGCAGACGCTTGGCGCCGCGCTCGTCGCATTGATTTTCGGGCTCGCGCCCGATCGCGGGCCGACGACTGCGCTCTATGTCGCCGCGGCATTCGCTGCGGTGGCCGCGGTCGTCAGCATGCTGCGCATCACGTCGCCTCGCCCGGACACGGCGACCTGACGCCGCCACGCACCACGCGCGCAGCCGGGCATCATGCCGCGTCGAGCGCGTCCATCACGAAACGCACGCGCGCCTGCACGCTGTCGCGCGGCAATTCGATCAGCCGGTAGTCATATGACGTGTAGCACTCGACCATCGCGTCGTAGGTGCGCACGGCTTCCGCGAAATCCTGCCGGCGCTCGGTGTCCTGCGCATAGACGTCCGGCCACGGCGGCGCGATGAACACGCGCGGGTGATAGCGGAAACGGCGGGCCGCGGCTTGCGCATGCGCGGGCACCGGCAGCCCCGTCAGTCTCAGGTAGCCGACCACGTCCGGCACGCCACGATCGAAGAACACGGGTCCGCGCACGCGGCGCGCAAGATCGTACGAGCGCATCTCCCAGCTCAGCATCAGCTCGGCGAACGCGGCCGGGTCGCGCCATGGCAACGCCTGACCGTCGATCGCCATCTGGTCGCGGATCACGCCGCGGCCCGCTTCCTGCGAGCGCGAGAAACCGGCGTGCTCGAGCGCATCGAGCAACGTGCTCTTGCCCGAACCCGGGCCACCGGTCACGACGAAGAAGCGGTGGACGGCGTCTTCGCTCGCGTCGTCGGCGGCGCCGGGCTCCTGCATGAAATCACGCATGCGCAACCCGCCGGCCCGCGCGGCGCGTGACCGACGCGGCGGCCGCAACGCTGCGCAAGTCGGCAACGAACGTATCGCGCCAGACCGACAGGTCGTTGACGCGCAGCCGGGCGAGGTTCTCCTCGTGGCGCGCCTGCCGCTCCGCGAGCGGCATCGACAGCGCGCGCTCGAGCGCCTCGGCCATCTGCGACAGGTCGTACGGATTGACGAGAAGCGCGCCGGTCAGCTCCGCTGCCGCGCCCGCGAACTCCGACAGCACGAGCACGCCCGGATCGGCCGGGTCCTGCGACGCGACGTACTCCTTCGCGACGAGATTCATCCCGTCGCGCAACGGCGTCACGTAGCCCACCTGCGACATCCGGAAGAACGCCATCAGCAGGTTGCGCTCGTACTTGCGGTTCAGGTACTGGATCGGTGTCCAGTCGAGCTGCGAAAAGCGGCCGTTGATCCGGCCCGCCTCGCCCTCGAGCGTTTCGCGAATGTCCTGATAGGTCTTCACGTCGGAGCGCGTCGGCGGCGCGATCTGCAGGAGCGACACGCGCCCCTGCCAGCCCGGCGCATTCGCGAGCATCCGCTCGAACGACTGGAAGCGCTCGACCAGCCCCTTCGAGTAATCGAGGCGGTCGACGCTCATCACCAGCTTGCGGCCGTCGAGCGCCTCGCGCAGCATCTTCACCGGCTTGCGCGTGCCGTACTGGACGGCCACCTGCGCAATCGCGTCGGGATGCACGCCGATCGGATAGGCGGCGACCTTCACGACGCGACCGTGCGCGTGCAGCATCCCGTCGTCGCTCGCCGCGCCGATCCCGCGCCGCTCGATGTAGTCGGTAAACGCCTGCTTGTCGTTCTCGGTCTGGAAGCCCGCGACATCGTACGCGCACATGAACTTCACGAGTTCCTCGTGCGGCGGCACGAGACGCAGCATGTCGGGCGACGGAAACGGAATATGCAGGAAGAAGCCGATCGGGTTCTTCACGCCGAGCTCGCGCAGGCAATGCGCAAACGGCAACAGGTGATAGTCGTGCACCCAGATCAGGTCGTCGGGGCGCAGCAATGCGGCAAGCTGCTTGGCGAGCATCGCGTTCACTCGAAGATAGCCCGCGTACTCCTGGCGGTCGAAGCGCGCGAGATCGCCGCGGTAATGGAACACCGGCCACAGCGTCGCGTTCGAGAAGCCGCGGTAGTACTGGTCGTAGTCGCGCCGGGTCAGCCCGACCGTCGCATAGGTGACGTTGCCGTCCCGCTGGATCGCGGGCTCGGCGTCGGGCGCGCCGACGATCTCGCCGTTCCAGCCGAACCAGATGCCGCCCGTTTCCTTCAGCGCGTCCATCACGCCGACCGCCAGGCCACCCGCGCTCGGGCGTGTGTCCTCGCCGGCGGCGACACGGTTCGATACCACGATCAATCTGCTCATGCGGCTTCCCCTCCTCGATTCGATTGGCTGGCGCGCGACGCGCGCCACGGCGGACACGGCTCCTCGAAGGCGGCCGTGCAGCGATTCAGACGTGAGCAATGCAGGTGTGAAAGACAGCGGCCGAGTGCGGCGGCAATGACATCAGGCGTCCTGCTCCTGGCCGAGATCCCGCTGATAGTCGAGCCCTTCCGGGCGAGCGCCGCCCTGGTTGTGATCACCGTCGGACGGCGTCTCGCCGGGCGCGCCGGCAGGCGGTACCGCTGGCGCGTCGGTCCGCGGACGCGGGTGGTCTGCCGCTGCATCCGGCGGCCGGGGCGAAAACCGTTTCGAACGACGCATGGCTGGGTGTCTCATGTGCGGCGCGGCCCGAGGCCGTCGTAGAAACATTCCATGACTCAAAAGTCTAGGTCGCTTCCTTGCATGCCAAGGTAACAATTGCCTTCAATTTGTAACGTTTCGACCCCGCTCGATTCATCTGTCCGACAATGGCGCCGCGCGCACGCGCGCGGCCTGCCGTCCGGCGATTTGTCAAAGCTTTGCAATTTTCCTATGACAATTGCGAAACAATGACGCGGCATGACGGCGTGCATGCGACGCCGCTCACCCAGACAGGACTTGCACTCAGGGATGAACAATCGTTTCGAATCGCCGCGCCGGGCCATGCCGGCGCGCGTCGTGCTGGCCGTGATCGCCACGGCCGCACTGCTGTCCGGCTGCAACTCGCTGTATAGCGAGGGCGCGACAGCCGGCGCCGGTATCGCGGGCGCCGCGATCGCCTCCAAGGTCACCAGCAACGCCGCCGTCGCGACGGGCATCGGCCTCGGCGCCGTCGCCGGCGCGCGAGCAGGCGTCCAGTACACGCAGCGCGTCGCTCACCGCTACACACAGGATCAGATCGCGAAGGCCGCCGGCCCGCTCGACGTGGGCGGGGTCGCGCCTTGGTCGACGCACCACGCGTTCCCGATCGAGGACGACGAGCAAGGTCGCGTGACGGTCAGCCGGATGATCAGCGTCGGCCCGCTCGACTGCAAGGAAATCGTGTTCGCGGTCGACACGCCCGCCAAGGGCGACAAGGCCGCGCAATCGGCGTTCTACGTCGCCACGATCTGCCGCGACGGCCCCGTGTGGAAGTGGGCATCGGCCGAACCGGCGACCGAACGCTGGGGCGCGCTGCAATGAGCGTCACGCTTCGTATCGCGGCCATCGGCGCGCTGTGCGCGGCGACGGCCACGCTGTCGGGCTGCGGGTCGGTCGGCGCGGCGAGCGGCGCGCTCGCCGGCGCGGCGACGGGCCTCGTCACCGCGAACCCGGCGGTCGGCGTCGGCGTCGGGATTGCCGTGCAGGCGGCGACCGACGAAGCCGTCAACCGCACGATGAAGCAGTTCCATCAGAACCAGCAGGACGCGATCGCGAAGGTGGCCGGCAGCCTGGCCGTCGGCGATGTGAAGCCGTGGAAGGTGAAGAACACGCTGCCGCTCGAAAACGGCGAAGGCGAAGTGCGCGTCACGCGCGCATACGCGTCGGCGCTCGCGATGTGCAAGGAATTCGCGTTCTCGGTGAAGGACGGCGACAAGGCCGACTGGTATTTCGCGAATGCGTGCCAGCAAGGCACGCACTGGAAGTGGGCGTCGGCGGAACCGGCGGTCGACCGGTGGGGGAATCTGCAGTAAAGGTGCGCGGCGCATACACACATGCCGGGCCGTACGGCCCGGCATGTCGATCAGGACTCGACGTCCTCGAGACTGAAAATCTCGGTCTGGTCGTTGTACGAGAAGATCTCGCCGTAACGGCCCCAGTCGATCACCGCGTCGAGCGTCTCCTCGGCGGCGCCGTCCGACAGGAAATCCTCCAGCTCCTGCTCGAAGCGCACGCGCGGCGCACGATGGCCCGGGCGCTCGTTCAGCACCTTCTTGATCCGCGCGGCGAGCGGCACATGCTTCAGCAGGTGATCCGCGAACATCAGCTTGCGCTCCTGCGTGCCGAATTCCGCGAACACGCGCCCCGGCGGCGTCAGGAACACGTCCCCTTCCCGCACGTCCGCGAAACCGAGGTACTGCAGCACTTCGGCGATCGGGAACAGGTCGTCGACCTCGAGGTGCAGCGTGCGCGCGATTTCCGGCATGTCTGCGCGGCCGTGGTACGGCGCCATCGCGAGCGTCTCGATCAGGCCGGCCATCAGGTTGGTCGACACCTGCGGCAGCCAGCTGCCGAGCTCGAGCCCCTTCTTCGTCGCCTCGCCGGTCTGGCGGGCCGTCATCTTCGCGTAGATGTCGTCGACGAGCTTGCGGAACGCCGGGTCGAGACGGTTGCGCGGATGCTTGAACGGCACCTTGATCTCGGCGATCACGCGGCCCGGGTTCGACGACAGCACGAGGATCCGGTCGCACATGAACACCGCTTCCTCGATGTTGTGCGTGACGATCAGCACCGACTTGATCGGCATGCGGCCCTGCGTCCACAGATCGAGCAGGTCGGTACGCAGCGTCTCGGCCGTCAGCACGTCGAGCGCGGAGAACGGCTCGTCCATCAGCAGGATCGTCGGGTCGACGACGAGCGCGCGCGCGAAGCCCACGCGCTGGCGCATGCCGCCCGACAACTCGCGCGGGTACGCGTTCTCGAAGCCGTCGAGACCGATCAGGTCGATCGCGGCAAGCGCACGCTCGCGCCGCTCGCGTGCGCCGACGCCGAGCGCTTCGAGGCCGGCTTCCACGTTCTGCAGCACGGTGAGCCACGGGAACAGCGCGAAGGTCTGGAACACCATCGCGACGCCTTCGGCCGGGCCGCGCAGCGGCTGGCCGAGGTAGGTCACCTCGCCGCCGGTCGGCTCGATCAGCCCGGCGATGATACGCAGCAGCGTCGACTTGCCCGAGCCGGAACGGCCGAGCAGCCCGACGATCTCGCCTTCGCGCAGCGACAGGTTCGCATCGTCGAGCACGAGCAGCTCGCCCTGCGTCTTGTTGAAGCCGCGACAGACGTGATCGACGCGCAGGATTTCCTCACCGAGGCGCGGCGGTTGGTTCGTCTGGACGGGGGCGTTTACAGCATTCGGATTGTGCATCGCGTTTCGCTCTCAATCGGTCTCAGTCGAGCCGCAGCTTCGCTTCGGCGAAAGCATACAGCGGACGCCACAGCAGGCGGTTGAACAGGGTAACGAACAGGGACATCACGGCGATGCCCAGGATGATCTTCGGAAAATCGCCGGCCGCGGTGGTCTGCGCGATATAGGCGCCGAGGCCGTGCGCCTCGATCTTGGTATTGCCCCACTGCACGGCCTCCGACACGATGCTCGCGTTCCAGGCACCGCCCGATGCGGTGATCGCGCCGGTCACGTAGTACGGGAAGATGCCGGGCAGGATCGCCTGCCGCCACCACTGCCAGCCACGGATGCGGAAGTTCGTCGCCGCTTCGCGATAGTCGTTCGGGTAGGACGTCGCGCCGGCAATCACGTTGAACAGGATATACCACTGGGTGCCGAGCACGATCAGCGGCGACAGCCAGATGTCGGGGTTCAGGTGGAAGCGCGCGATCACGATCACGAACACCGGAAACAGCAGGTTCGCCGGGAACGCCGCGAGGAACTGCGCGAGCGGCTGCAGCTTTTCGGCGAGCTTCGGGCGCAGCCCGATCCACACACCGATCGGCACCCAGATCACCGACGCGATCGCGATCAGCACGACCACGCGCAGCAGCGTGATGAGCCCGAGCACGATCACATGGCCGACGTCGCTCATCGTCACCCCGGTCGACACGAAGCTGATGACGCGCCACACGATATACGCCGTGCCGATCAGTAGGAGTCCCGCCCACGCAATGTCGACCGTGCGCGACGCCTTCTTCTCGACTTTCGGCAGCGAGAAACGCATCGCACCCGACAGCGGCAGGCGCAGCGGAATCCGCGCGGCCTTCGCGAAGAACCAGCCGGCCGGCACAAGCAGCTGATGAATCAGCCGTGTGCGGCGCACGAGGTCGAGCAGCCAGGACTGCGGTGCATCGCCCGACGCGGTGTTTTCCATCCGGAACTTGTCGGCCCACGCGATGAGCGGGCGGAACAGGAGCTGGTCGTACGCGAGGATCACGACGGTCATCGTGAGGATCACCCAGCCGATCGCACCGAGGTTCTTGTCCGAGATCGCCTGCGCGAGATACGCGCCGATGCCCGGCAGCGTGATGGTCTGGTTGCCGACGGTGATGGCCTCCGACGCGACGACGAAGAACCAGCCGCCCGACATCGACATCATCATGTTCCAGATCAGGCCCGGCATCGAGAACGGCACTTCGAGCTTCCAGAAGCGCTGCCACGACGTCAGGTGAAAGCCGCGCGACACTTCGTCCAGATCGCGCGGCACCGTGCGCAGCGACTGGTAGAAGCTGAACGTCATGTTCCACGCCTGGCTCGTGAAGATCGCGAAGATCGCCGCGAGCTCGGCGCCGAGCACGCGGCTCGGGAACAGCGCGAGGAAGAACGTGACCGTGAACGAGATGAAACCGAGCACCGGCACCGACTGCAGGATGTCGAGGATCGGGATCAGCACCATGCCGGCACGCCGGCTTTTCGCGGCGAGCGTGCCGTAGATCAGCGTGAACGCAAGCGACGCAACCATCGCGGCGAGCATCCGCAGCGTGGTGCGCAACGCGTATTCAGGCAGGTTCGACGGGTCGAGCGAGATCTTCTGCGTCTGCAGGGTGCCGATCGGCGCCATCGTTTCGTGGAAACCGACGATCGCCATCGCGAGCAGGCAGATGATCAGCGGAAACGCGATGAAATCCCACCGGTTCGGCAGGACGCGCCACGCGGACGCGTTGGCGGTCCGGTTCGGATTGAAGAATCCGACGTCCATCAGGCGCTCTCCCCGGTAAGGCCGAACGAAGCCGGCAGTCGATGTTGATTCATGGCAAAGCGCACGGGTGCGGTAATTCGATTGACTGACGATCGCGCGAGCGCAGAGCGCCGTGCGTGCGTGCATGCGCTGCCGCGCCCCGGACAAGTCGGCCTGCGACGGCACGACACTACACCAACCTGTATTTCAGGTACAACCGTCCGGGAACGGCGCACGCGGTGCACGGATCGTGCCTGGCGGGCGCGTGGGCGGATGGCGGGTGCGCGGGTCGAGCAGCCCGGCCGCAGTCTTTCGGCCGGCATGCAGGCACGAATTATGCCGTGATCCGGCCCGCCCGTGAACCCGCCATCCGCACGCGCGCGCAAACCATGTCGGGCGTCACCAGCCGGATACGACTAAGCGGGTATGATCAGGGCTGGCCCGTGGGGTCTGTTACGCACGGTACGGAGGCAATGCATGCGCGTGCCCGATGTCAACAGGCCCCGGGAATCAATCGACGAGCGGGAGGAAAGGGAATGGCAGGAAACTTGGTGATCGTCTGCCGCGATCAGGATGCCGACGCGTTCTACGAATTGATGCAGGAGTACGGGTCGTTCCAGACGCGATTGTCGTCCACGGCGTGGTACCTGAACATGAACATCGTGCCTGAATCGCTGCAGGAGGAAATCCTGGAACGCCTCGGCCGGTATACGACCGTCTACATCTTCGAGGCCACCAGCGTGACCTACAACACCATCGACAGCAACGCGGCCGAGACGCTCGGTACGCTGTTCGGCGAATGATGCCGCGCGGCGCCGGCCCGGCCGGGCTGGCGCCGCAGCCGCTCATGCGGCCTGTGCGTGGCGTTCGTCCTTCGGCACGACCTCGAACGGGAACGTCATCGCGACGCGCAGGCCGCCTTCGGGGCGGTTGCCGATGTCGCACGCCCCGCCCAGCCTGAGGACGAGCCGCTCGACGATCGCGAGCCCGAGCCCGCTGTGGCCGTTGCCGCCGCGCGCGGGGTCGAGCCGCACGAACGGCCGCGTGGCCGCCGCGAGGTCGCGCGGCGCGATCCCGCCGCCGCTGTCGCTGACCGACAACACGTAGCCGGTCGGCGTGCGCGCCGTCTCGATGAGCACGGGCGGCGCACCGTATGCATGGGCGTTGTCCAGCAGGTTCGACAGGATCCGGTCGAGCGTCGCCGTCGGCAGCCGGAAGCCCGGATCGGCGTCGAGCCGGGTCTGGACCGTCGGCGCATTCGGCGCGACCGCACGATAGCTGCGCGCGATCCGCTCGCACGTCTGATCGACCGGCACCGGCTCGCTGCGATCGGACCCGCCGTGCGCAAACACGAGGAATTGATCCACGATGTGCGACATCGAATCGACGTCCCGCACGACGCCGTCGCGCAACCGGACGTCTTCCATCATTTCCGCCCGCAGGCGCATCCGCGCAAGCGGCGTGCGCAGGTCGTGCGCGACGCCCGCCAGCATCACCGCACGGTCGCTCTCGGCCTGCGACACCTGTTCCACCATCTGGTTGAAGCCATGCGTGAGCTGGCGCAGCTCGCGCGGGCCGCGCTCGCGCAGCGGCGGCACCGGCTGGCCGCGGCCGAAGCGCGCGACCGCACGCGCCAGCGAACGCAGCGGCTGCTGCAGCTGCCAGGCGGCGAACAGCGCGGCGATCACGCCGGCCGAGAAGATCGTGCCGAGCCACAACAGCATCCGGTCGAGCGAGCGTGGCGGCCGCAGCGGCTGAACCGGCACCACGATCCAGTTGCGGTCGGTCGGCTCCTTCACCCACAGCACCGGCGGATGGCCGGGCGCGCCGATCTCGACGCGCGTGCCGGGCGGCATCCGTTCACTCACGTCGTCGCGGAACCGCTTGAGCGGCGCCGGCAGGTTCGACGGGTCGCCATTCGGCACGTCGGTGCTGTCCGGCGCCACGAGCCGCACACGCGAAGGCAGCGGCTGGTCGGGCGTGCGCTCGACGTGCTGGCGCACCGCGTCGACCAGGAACGCGGCCTCTTCGACCGCGTAACGCGTCTGCATCTGGCTGCGCTCGAGCCGCATCGCGAAAAACCACGCGAAGTGCGACAGGAGCAGGACACCGACGACGAGTAGCGCCAGCCGCCCGAACAGCGAATCAATGGGTTTGCGCATGGGCCTCGCCGTCGGGCACGAACACGTAGCCACGCCCGCGGACCGTCTGGATGAAGCGCGGCGTCGACGGATCCGTTTCGAGGATGCGGCGCAGGCGCCACACCTGGACGTCGATGCCGCGGTCGGTACCGTCGTACTCGGGCCCGTGCAGGAGCTCGAGCAACCGCTCGCGCGTCAGCGTGCGCAGCGCATGGTTCACGAAGATCTTCAGCAGCGCGAATTCACTGCTCGACAGCGTGGCCGGCTTGCCGTCGACCGACAGCGTGCGCGCCTGGAAGTCGAGCACGAAGCGGCCGAATGCGAACGGCTCGCGCTGTTCAGGAGCCGCCGCCGACGGCGTCGCGCGGCGGCGGCGCAGCACGGCCTGCACGCGCGCGAGCAGTTCGCGCGGGTTGAACGGCTTGCCGAGGTAGTCGTCCGCGCCGAGCTCGAGCCCGACGATGCGGTCGACGTCGTCCGCGCGGGCGGTCAGCATGATCACGGGGATGTCGTCGCCGGCCGCGCGCAACTGGCGCAGCGCGGTCAGGCCGTCGACGCCCGGCATCATCAGGTCCAGCACGATCAGGTCGGGCCGCTCTCGCTCGAGGCGCTTCTCGAGCGTCGCCGCGTCGTGCAGCACGGACACTTCCATCCCCTGGCGCACGAGGTAGTCGCGCAGCAGGTCTCGGAGTTCTTGGTCGTCGTCGACGATGAGGATCTGGGTAGTCATGGCTCGAAGTTTACCGCGCGAGGGCGGAGTCGAAGAACGAAACAAAGGGACGAAAGGGTTACTGCGGGTTACCGCGCAAGGCAACTGTAATGCGCGGTAACCCGGCCACCGCCCCACGTAACACCGGCAGCGGCCTGCATCGCTAACCTGCGTCTTACCGGATGCGGTACTCGGCGTTCCCGGCACCGCATCGCCGGACCCTTTGGATACAAGGAGTTTCTGAAATGTATAAGAAGACTTCCCGCGTGGCCATCGCGGCCGCCACCGTGCTCGCTCTCGCATTCGGCACCGCGCACGCCGCGCAGCCCGACGACATGCCGCCTCCGGGCGGCCCCGGCGCCCACCAGATGCACGGCGGCCACGAAGGCGGCCCGTTCGGCGCCATCATGAAACTGCACGACCAGCTGAAGCTCAATGCGTCGCAGGAACAGCAATGGCAGGCGGCCGTCAACACGATGAAGCAGAATCGTGAAGCGATGCGCAAGACCCACGAGCAGATGCGCGACCAGTTCAAGGCGCAGCAGAACCAGCCGATCCTCGACCTGAGCGCGATGCACTCGGCACGCCAGCAGGCCGAGTCGCAGAACGCGCAACTGCGCGAGCAGACGTCCGCCGCGTGGCTCACGTTCTACAACGGGCTGAACGACCCGCAGAAGACGATGGTCAGCACGGCGCTCAAACAGCAGTTCGCGAAGATGGAACAGCGCCACGAGAAGATGAAGGCGCGCTGGGAGCAGCATCGCGCGGCCAACGCCGCGTCGGCGCCGGCGCAGTAAGCCGGCGGGCCGCTCCCCGGAGCGGTATCGAAGGGGACGCGGGCACCGGCCCGCGTCCCCTTCTTGCGTTTCAGGCCACGTCGAGCAGCAGCACCTCGGCCGCCCGGCCGCGCGCGAACGACACCGCGTCCACGTCGCCGATCCGCGCGCCGTCGCCCGCGGCCAGCGCGCGGCCATTCACCTCGAGGTCGCCGCGCACCACGTGCACGTATGCGCGGCGCCCGGCCGGCACGTCGAACGCCGCCGCCTCATCGCCGTCGATCAGCCCCGCGAAGATGCGTACGTCCGCCCCGATCGACAGCGCACCATCGCCACCGTCCGGCGCCGCCACCAGCCGCAGCCGCCCGCGTTTCTCGTCGTCGACAAAGCGCGTCTGCGCGTAGCCGGGACGACCGCCCGCCCCGGCCGGCGCAAGCCAGATCCGCAGCAGGCGCAACGGCTCGTCACGCGATGCGTTGGTTTCGCTCAGCATGACGCCGGTGCCGGCGCTCACGCGCTGCACGCCGCCCGCGCGAACGATCGCCCCGTTGCCGAGGCTGTCGCGATGCGCGAGCGCGCCGCCGAGCACGCAGGTGACGATTTCCGCATTGCGGTACGGCCGCATCCCGTAGCCGCGGGTCGGTGCGATGCATTCCTCGTTCAGTTCACGCAACGCGCCAAACGCCGACGGCCCGCTCCGGCCGGACGAGAGAGGAAAGCTGTGAAGGAATTCGTGCCAGCCATGGCTGCGCTGGTCGCGGTCGGCGGCGCGGCGGATCTGGAACATGGGACGGACACTCCGTGAGATGCTCGGTTCGGGTATGCCGTCACTGTATGAGTGTGCCAATCGCGCCACAATCCGCCGCTTGCGCACCGCATCGTTGCACCCGCGGTTGCAATCGATGCAATGCTCATTGCGAATGCGACGATTATCGCAACAGCCGGATCAATGTGTCGAAGAATCGATCGGTCCGCCCGGATCGCCGGTTTCCGGGTATCGCGTTCGGGTAAAATACCGGCCTTTTGGCGTTCGCCGTTGCGGCGGCCGCCATTGCCAGAGCGCCGATCGGCGATTTTTGGCCGTCTAGAATACGTCGCGACGCCCGGTCCAACCGGCCGCGAGCGCTCCCGGAAAGTCAGCAACAAAAGGATGGAAATGAAGAAGGCCGCCCTGTGCGCCGCCCTCGCCCTCGTGGCGGGCAGCGCCTTCGCGAAGGAGTGGAAGACCGTGCGGATCGGCGTCGACGCCAGCTACCCGCCGTTCGAGTCGACCGCGCCGAGCGGTGAGATCGTCGGCTTCGACGTCGATCTCACCAAGGAAATCTGCAAGCGCATCAACGTGAAATGCGTGTGGGTGGCGCAGGATCTCGACGGGATCATCCCGGCGCTGAAGGCGAAGAAGTACGACGTCATCGTGTCGTCGCTGACCGTCACGGACAAGCGCCGCGAACAGATCGACTTCTCCGACAAGGTATACGACGCGCCGGCGCGGATGATCGCGAAGACCGGCTCGCCGCTGCTGCCGACGATCGCGTCGCTGAAGGGCAAGCGCGTGGGCGTCGAGCAGGGCTCGACGCAGGAAACCTACGCGAAGGCGTACTGGGAGCCGCAGGGCGTGACGATCATTCCTTACCAGAACCAGGACCAGGTCTATGCCGATCTCGGCTCGGGCCGTCTCGACGCGACGCTGCAGGACGAGTTGCAGGCCGACTACGGCTTCCTGCGCACGCCGCGCGGCAAGGGCTTCGCGTTCGCCGGGCCGGAAGTGAAGGATCCGAAGACGATCGGCGACGGCACCGCGATCGGCCTGCGCAAGGAAGATACGGACCTGAAGCTCAAGATCAACAAGGCGCTGGCCGACATGCACAAGGACGGCACGTACGACCGGCTGTCGCACAAGTATTTCGCGTTCAGCGTCTATTCGGCTTCGGCCCGCTGAGCGACGAAAAGAAGCGGCAACGGATGCGGGGGCGGCCCCGCATCCGCGCAGTACAGGCAGTCAACCACGCGCCGCCCGCCCCCTCGCCCGCCGCTCGCGCGACGGACAGGCCCGGCACCGTTGCCGGGGCGGACGGTCATGATACGTACGGGGCGTTCCGCGCAGCTTGGCGGACGCGTCTTTCGCGGCGCACCGCGTGCGCCCTAAGGGACCACACCAGGGACCACATATGTTTCTACAAGGTTACGGCCCGCTGATCCTCGCTGGCACCTGGCAAACCGTCAAGCTGGCGGTGCTTTCGCTTGCGCTGTCGTTCCTGCTGGGCCTGCTCGGCGCGGGCGCGAAGCTGTCGCGCAACCGGTTCACGAACGGCGTCGGCACCGTCTACACGACGCTGATCCGCGGCGTGCCCGACCTCGTGCTGATGCTGCTGCTGTTCTACAGCCTGCAGATCTGGCTGAACATGGCGACCGACGCACTCGGCTGGGACCAGATCGACATCGACCCGTTCCTCGCCGGCGTGCTCGTGCTCGGCTTCATCTACGGCGCGTACTTCACCGAGACGTTCCGCGGCGCGTTCCTGTCGGTGCCGCGCGGCCAGCTCGAGGCCGGCAGCGCGTACGGGATGACGAGCTGGCAGGTGTTCACGCGGATCATGTTCCCGCAGATGATGCGCTTCGCGCTGCCGGGCATCGGCAACAACTGGCAGGTGCTCGTGAAGTCGACCGCGCTCGTGTCGATCATCGGGCTCGCCGACGTCGTGAAGGCGTCGCAGGATGCCGGCAAGGGCACGCTGCGGTTCTTCTTCTTCACGCTGATCGCGGGTGCCGTCTACCTCGCGATCACGACGATCTCGAACTTCGTGCTGATGTGGCTCGAAAAGCGTTACTCGACCGGCGTCCGCAAGGCTGACCTATGATCGAACTCATCCAAGAATACTGGCGCAACTATCTCTACACCGACGGCTATCGCATCACCGGTGTCGCGATCACGCTGTGGTTGCTGGTCGTGTCGATCGGCCTCGGCTTCTGCCTGTCGGTGCCGCTCGCGGTCGCGCGCGTGTCGAAGAAGAAGTGGCTGTCGGGCGCCGTGTGGCTCTACACGTACGTGTTCCGCGGCACGCCGCTCTACGTGCAGCTGCTGCTCTGCTACACGGGCCTCTATAGCCTGCAGGCCGTGCGCGGCACGCCGATGCTCGACGCGTTCTTCCGCGACGGGATGCACTGCACGCTGCTCGCGTTCACGCTGAACACCTGCGCGTACACCACCGAGATCTTCGCGGGCGCGATCAAGGCGACGTCCTACGGCGAGATCGAAGCCGCGCGTGCGTACGGGATGTCGACGTTCACGATGTATCGCCGCGTGATCCTGCCGTCGGCGCTGCGCCGCGCGCTGCCGCTGTACAGCAACGAAGTGATCCTGATGCTGCACGCGACCACCGTCGCCTTCACCGCGACCGTGCCGGACATCCTGAAGATCGCCCGCGACGTCAACTCGGCGACCTACATGTCGTTCCATGCGTTCGGCATCGCCGCCCTGCTCTATCTCGTGATCTCGTTCACGCTCGTGTGGCTGTTCCGCCAGGCCGAGCGCCGCTGGCTCGCGTATCTGCGCCCGCAAGGCAAGTAAGTTTTCGCAGGACTATTGATGAATTCCCAGACTCAGAAGCTTTTCGTCGACGATCTGCACAAGCGGTACGGCGACAACGAGGTGCTCAAGGGCGTGTCGCTGAAGGCGAACTCGGGCGACGTGATCAGCGTGATCGGCTCGTCCGGCTCCGGCAAGAGCACGATGCTCCGCTGCATCAACTTCCTCGAACAGCCGAACGCGGGCCGCATCTTCGTCGACGGCGAGGAAGTGCGCACCGCGCTCGACAAGACGGGCGCGCTGCGCGCGGCCGATCCGAAGCAGCTGCAGCGCGTGCGCACCAAGCTGTCGATGGTGTTCCAGCACTTCAATCTCTGGTCGCACATGAACGTGATCGAGAACGTGATGGAAGCGCCCGTGAACGTGCTCGGCATCCCGAAGAAGGAAGCCGAGGAGCGCGCTCGCGCGTATCTCGAGAAAGTCGGCCTCGCGCCGCGCGTCGAGAAGCAGTATCCGTCGCACCTGTCGGGCGGCCAGCAGCAGCGCGTGGCGATTGCCCGCGCGCTGGCGATGCATCCGGACGTGATGCTGTTCGACGAGCCGACGTCGGCGCTCGACCCGGAGCTGGTGGGCGAAGTGCTGAAGGTGATGCAGAAGCTGGCCGAGGAAGGCCGCACGATGATCGTCGTCACGCACGAGATGGGCTTCGCACGTAACGTGTCGAACCACGTGATGTTCCTGCACCAGGGCCGCGTCGAGGAAGAAGGCGTGCCGTCCGAGGTGTTCGCCAACCCGAAGAGCGAACGCCTGCGCGGGTTCCTGTCGGGCAGCCTCAAGTAACGCACGCCGCACGAGCGGGCGCCCGCGGTTCGCCGCGCGGCGCCCGTTTTGCGTTTACGCGGTCACCGGCGTGCTGTCGGCGAACGTGCGCAATTCGTCGCCCGCGAGCCGGTAGCGCACCCATTCGCTCTGCGGCGCCGCGCCGACGCTCTCGTAGAAGCGGATCGCCGGCTCGTTCCAGTCGAGCACGCTCCACTCGAAACGCCCGCAGCCCGACTCGACCGCGATCCGCGCGAGCGCCTTCAGGAGCCGCAGCCCGGCGCCCGCACCACGAAAACGCGGCGACACGTACAGGTCCTCGAGATACAGCCCCTGCCGGGCAAGCCATGTCGAATACGAGAAGAAATACACGGCGAAGCCGGCCGGCTCGCCGTCGACCTCGCACATCAGCGCGCGCGCCGGCGATCCCTCGCCGAACAGGCTGCGCTCGAGCGACGCGGGCGTCGCGATCACTTCGTGTTCCGCCTTCTCGTAGATGGCCAGCTCGGTGATGAAACGCAGGATCTGCGGCACGTCGGCGACGGTGGCGGAACGGATGTCGATTTGCACGGGTTGAGCCCTCCTCCGGCCCTGACTTGAAACGGAACACGGCGCCGCGCAGCCGCGCTGGCGCCAATCAGGTCGTCATGCTACGTTCGCGCTGCGCCTGCAGGAAGTGCAGTTTCTTCATCCGGACCTGAACATGATGCATCCCGATCTGCGCCGCCTCGACCTGAACCTGCTGCTCGTGTTCGACGCGCTGTACCGTCACCGCTCCGTCGCCGCGGCCGCACACGAACTCGCGTTGAGCCCGTCCGCGCTGAGCCACGCGCTTGCACGGCTGCGCGACGCGATCGGCGACGCGCTGTTCGTCCGCCTCGGCAACGAGATGCAACCTACCGTGCGCGCCGACGACATCGCGACCTGGGCCGGCGACGCGCTCGACGCGATGTCGAAGGGGCTCGCCCGCGCGCGCCGCTTCGATCCCGCGCACAGCGACCGCACGTTCGTGTTCGCGGCGACCGACTACACGGCATTCGCCGTGCTGCCGGCGTTCCTCGCCCGCATCCAGCATGTGGCACCACGCTTGCGGATCCGCGTCATCCATTCCGACCGGAAGATCTCCGTCGACGAGCTCGCGGCCGGCCGCATCGATTTCGCGCTCGGCTACCACGAGGAATCGGCGGCCGACGCACCCGGCATCGAGGACTTCGACTGGTTCTCCGACGACTACGTCGTGATCGCGAGCGCCACGCATCCGGACATCCGCCGGCGGCTGACGCTCGACCAGTACCTGGCGGCACGCCACGTGGTCGTCACGCCGTGGAACGAGTCGCGCGGCGTCGTCGATCATGTGCTCGACCGGCTCGGCCTCGCGCGTCAGGTCGCCGTGCAGTTGCCGACCGTGCTGGCCGCGCCGTTCGTGATCGCGGAATCCGCGCTGCTGATGACCGTGCCGAACCGCGCCGCGCAGGCGCTGCGGCACGCGGCGCCGATCCGCATCTTTCCCGCGCCGTTCGAGATCCCGCGCTACACCGTGAAGGTCTACTCGCACGCGAAACATGCGCGCACCGATGCACATCGCTGGATTCGCGCGCAGTTGCTCGCCGTAAGGCCGGAGCCTGCCTGACCGATGCACGCCGGTGCATCGCGTTGCGCGTGACCGAGCGGGCACGACAAGCACCGGCCGGCGGCGTCCGGCAGCCGCCCGTTCATTACGAAATACTTACCGATTTCTCATGTCGGGCGCTTACGCTCGCGCCCTCGCAACGTCAATAGTGGCAATCCTTGACCCCTGTTTGCGAAATTCGTGTCTGCCTTGCGGGACAAGGGTTTTCCGTTAATTGCAAACCCTCGGCGCACCGGTTGCGCACCGTGTTGCATGGCAATTTGACGACAGGTGTTAGTCAAACAACGATTTCCATCGCCACAAAATTGTATTTTTGCTAAATTAGTAACCAAAGTAGCAAAACGAAGTTCGTGAAATGTAGTTTAGCTTCACGACACTACAAGGAGACCCCGCAGGCCGACCCGGCTGCGCGGGACCAATCAACGGTTTTCCGTCCGCTTGCCCGCGTGCTGCGCTTACCGGCCCTGCACGAGGTCTCCCTGGTTATCCCGCTTTTGCCCGGCGCTCGCGCTCCGGGCATCTCGTGCAGTCTGGGTTGACTTTTTGACAGGGTATGGAGGAGATGATGAAGAAAGCTTTGGTCGCGGCCGCGCTGATGGCTGCTGGGGTGGTGACGGCGCACGCGCAGAGCAGCGTCACGCTGTATGGCCGCCTGGACGCCGGCATCGAGTACCTGAACGGCCTGCAAAACGGCCACCAAGTGCGCGCGGAAAGCGGCGACTGGGGCACGAGCCTCTGGGGCTTGAAGGGCACCGAGGACATCGGCGGCGGCAACAAGATCCTGTTCCACCTCGAAGGCGCGTTCAACACGATGACGGGCGGCTTCAGCGGCTCGATCTGGGATCGTTATGCGACGGTCGGTATCTCCAACGACCGCTACGGTACGCTGCTGTTGGGTCGCGAGCTCGCGATCGCCAACGGCGTGTGGGACTTCGACCCGTTCGGCCAGTCGGCCTGGTCGACGGCATCGCTGGTGCGCGGCCGCAACTGGAACAAGACCAGCAACAACGTGTCGTACCAGTCGCCGCAGTTCTACGGCCTCGACTTCTACGGCCAGTTCTCGTTCTCGAACTCGACCAGCTTCAACGGCAACACGACGGCCGGCGCAGCGGGCCGTGCAGCCGGCGCACAGGTCACCTATACGAATTCGCTGTTCCAGTTGCGCGGCATCTATGACGAAACGCGCGACAGCAACGGCCGCTTCTCGGACGTGTTCAACTACTCGCGCGAATACTTCGCGGGCGTGAACGTGTTCCTCGGCCAGTTCAAGGTGCAAGCGGCCTACCAGGCCTCGCGCGCCGACGGCAGCGGCGGCCCGGCAGTCAACGCCGGCGTGACGGGCACCCAGCAAGTCTGGGGCGGCGTGACGTGGCAGGCAACGCCGGCAGCGGCGCTGATCGCAGCCGTGTATCACGTGAACGCGAACCACGGCGGCGGCAACGCGAACATCTATACGGTTGGCGGCTCGTACAACATCTCGAAGCGCACGCTGTTCGACCTGCAGGTCGCGACGGTGCGCAACAGCAAGAACGCCAACTTCGGCCTGAACGCGAACGGCGCCGGTACGGCCGTGTCGACGGGCAACCCGAATCCGGGCGGCAGCCAGACCGGCGTCTACGCCGGTATCCAGCACCTGTTCTGATCAGGCGACGTTCTCAAAGAATCGATTCAACGACGTTTTCCACGCTGCTGCGAGAGGCGCGTATCGGTGCGGTACCCAACCGGGTATCGCACCGTTTTTTATTGGCGGGCCGGTTTCGCCGTCCCATCGACGAATGCGGCGCTCAGACGGCCGCTTCGTTCTCTTCGCCGGTGCGGATGCGGATCACGCGCTCGACGTCCGACACGAAGATCTTGCCGTCGCCGATCTTGCCGGTGCGCGCCGCGCCGATCACCGCATCGATCACCTGGTCGACCTGCGCTTCCGCGACGACCACCTCGATCTTCATCTTCGGCAGAAAATCGACGACGTATTCGGCGCCGCGATACAGCTCGGTATGGCCCTTCTGGCGGCCGAAGCCCTTCACTTCCGTCACGGTCAGGCCCGTGAGACCCACTTCGGCGAGCGCTTCGCGGACTTCGTCCAGCTTGAACGGCTTGATGATGGCTGTGATGCGTTTCATGATGGTTGTCCCTCAATGCTCGTTTGGATGAAAAATCGCGATCCCGATTGTAAGCCGGCGAGCCGCGCACGGCGCGACACGGCTCAATCGAGCCGTTCGGTAAAACGTGACGTGATCGGGTAGCGCCAGTCGCGCCCGAATGCGCGATGCGTGACACGAATGCCGATCGGCGCCTGGCGGCGCTTGTATTCGTTGATCTTGATGAGCCGCGTCACGCGTTCCACGTCGGCCTGGGCATAACCCGCCGCGACGATCTCGGCGAGCGGCCGGTCCTCTTCCATGTACATCCGCATGATCGCGTCGAGCACGTCGTACGGCGGCAGGCTGTCCTGGTCGGTCTGGTTCTCGCGCAGCTCGGCCGACGGCGCGCGCGTGAGGATCCGCTCGGGGATCACGTCGCGCAGCAGGTAATCGGCCGTTTCGTTGCGATAGCGGCAGAGCCGGTACACGAGCGTCTTCGCGATGTCCTTGATCACCGCGAACCCGCCGGCCATGTCGCCGTACAGCGTGCAGTAGCCAACCGCCATCTCGCTCTTGTTGCCGGTCGTCAGCACGATCGAGCCGAACTTGTTCGACAGCGCCATCAGCAGCGTGCCGCGAATGCGCGCCTGGATGTTTTCTTCCGTCGCGTCTTCCGCGCGGCCCGCGAACTCGCCCGCGAGCGATACGCGGAACGCATCGAACATCGGCGCGATCGCGATCTCGTCGTAGCGCACGCCGACGCGCCGCGCCATTTCCGCCGCGTCGGTGGTCGAGATGTCGGCCGTGAAGCGCGACGGCATCATCACCGCGCGCACGCGCTCGGGCCCGAGCGCATCGCATGCAACGGCCAGCACCAGCGCCGAATCGACGCCGCCCGACAGCCCGATCAACACGCCCGGAAACCCGTTCTTGCCGATGTAATCGCGCACGCCCGTCACGAGCGCGCGGTACACCTGCGCGTCCGTCGACAGCTCGGGCGCGATCGCGCCCGGCAGCGGCCGCGCGCCTTCGAATTCGACGATCGCGTGCCCTTCGTCGAACTGCGGCATCTTCGCGACCAGCGCGCCCTGCGCGTCGAGCACGAACGAGCCGCCGTCGAACACGAGCTCGTCCTGCCCGCCGACGAGGTTCACGTACACCATCGGCAGCCCCGTTTCGCGAATCCGCGCGCGCAGGATGTCGAAGCGCACCGCTTCCTTGTTCATGTGGTACGGCGAGCCGTTCGGGATCAGCAGCACCTGCGCGCCGGCCGCCTTCGCGATCTGCGCGGCCGATGCGTGCCACGCATCCTCGCAGATGATCACGCCGAATTTCACGCCGTTCAGCTCGAACACGAGCGGCTCGGCGTCCGTCGCGAAATAGCGCTTCTCGTCGAACACCTCGGCGTTCGGCAGATCCTGCTTGCGGTAGGTGCCGACGATCTCGCCGCCGACGATCAGCGATACCGCGTTGTAGGTATCGGTGGGCGGCACGCCGCGCTCGATCGGTCGGTTTGCATTACCATCGACGGCTGGCGCGTGCACGCCTTCGCCTGTGCCGCGCAGCGGATGGCCGACCAGCACCGCGAGCCCGTCGAACGCCTTCAGGGCGTCGGCGAGTGCGTCGAGTGCAGCCGCGGCCGCCGCGTAGAACGCGGGCCGCAGCAGCAGGTCTTCCGGCGGATAGCCGGACAGCGCGAGTTCGGGTGCGACCATCAGCTGCGCACCATCGTTGTGCGCGGCGCGCGCGGCCGCGACGATCCGCGCGACGTTGCCGGCGAAGTCGCCGACGGTGACGTTGATCTGGGCGAGAGCGAGTCGGGTCTTCATGGCGGGATCGGCGCAGCCCGGCGGCGCGCCCTGAACGGCTGACGAAAACGTCCCGGTGCGGGCCGCGCAGGCCCGCGCATCCGGCGACACAGAATGGTACGGATTCACGCTTGAAACACGAACGCATCGATTATCGCACGGGCATCCTGTCGTCCCCCGCGGAGGTGCCGGCCGAGGAATGGAACGCGCTGCTTGCCCGCGACGCGCAGCCGACGCCCTTCCTGCGCCACGAATTCCTCGACGCGCTGCACGTCGCGCGCTGCGCGGTCGACGATACCGGCTGGTCACCCCACTTCGTCACGCTGACCGACCCGCGCACCGGCCGCCTCGCGGCCGCCGCGCCCGTCTACGCGAAACAGCATTCGTATGGCGAATACGTGTTCGACTGGGCCTGGGCCGACGCGTACCAGCGCAACGACCTGCCCTACTACCCGAAGCTGTTGTGTGCGGTACCGTTCACGCCCGTGCAGGGCACGCGCCTGCTCGCGGCCGACGACGACGCGCGCCGCCGGCTCGCGGCCACGCTGCTCGCGTTCGCCGAGCAGAGCGACGTGTCGTCGCTGCACGTGCTGTTCCCGACCGGCGACGAAGCGGCGCTCCTCGAATCGATGGGGATGATGCTGCGCGAAGGCGTGCAGTTCCACTGGATCAACGACGGCTACCGCCACTTCGACGATTTCCTCGCCACGCTCGAGCAGAAGAAACGCAAGAACATCCGCGCGGAGCGGCGCAAGGTGCACGATGCGGGCGTGACGTTCAGGCGGCTCACCGGCGACCGGATCACCGACGCCGACTGGCGGTTCTTCTCGCGCTGCTACCGGCAGACCTATCGCGAACACTATTCGAGCCCGTACCTGAACCTCGACTTCTTCCGCACGATCGGCGCGACGATGCCCGAGAACCTGCTGCTCGTGATCGCAGAAGCCGGCGGCCAGCCGATCGCCAGTGCGCTCGCCGTCTACCGGCGCGGCGAAAACGGCGGCGGCACGCTGTACGGCCGCTACTGGGGCGCGGTCGAACATGTGCCGTGCCTGCATTTCGAAACGGCCTACTACCAGTTGCTCGAATTCTGCATCGAGGCCGGGCTCGATACGTTCGAAGGCGGCGCGCAGGGCGAGCACAAGCTTGCGCGCGGCTTCCTGCCGACCGTCACGCACTCCGCGCACTGGCTCGCGCACCCGGCGTTCTCGGACGCGGTCGCGCGCTTTCTCGAACGCGAGACCGAGCATATTCACGCATACGTCGACGAACTGCGCGAACACGATCCGTTCCGGCGCGGCACCGGGTAACGCGAGACGGCTCGCGCGCCGCCCCGCATCGGGGGAATCCGGCGCGTGGCCGGCCGGGCCCGCCCGATGCATGACGCGGCCGGTCAGCGCGCCGCGAGCGACACCGCCTGCGACAGCGCCTGCGGATCGCGCGACGACGCGGCGGCCGTGAGCGTATAGCTGCCCGCACCGACCCGCCATGCATGCGTGGTCACGTCCCAGGTCGCGAAACGCTGCGACGGAATCGCAATGCCGACCGTGCGCGCCTCGCCCGGCTGCAGCGCGACCTTGGTCCAGCCGACGAGCCGCTTCGGCGGCTCGCCGAGCGACGCGGGCAGCGCCGCATAGACCTGCACCGTCTGCGCACCGGCCCGCGCGCCGGTGTTCGTCACCGTCACGCCGACCGTCACGTTGCCCGATGCATCGGCCGCCGCGGTCATCCCGGAAAGCGCGTACGTCGTGTACGACAGCCCGTAGCCGAACGGGAACAGCGGCTCGATCGCCTTCGCATCGAACCAGCGATAGCCGTACGCGAGCCCCTCCGCATAGACGGTCTGCGACCTCGCCGGATCGATCGCCGGCTGCGGCAGGTCGGCCTCCTGCTTCGGGAACGTCAGCGGCAGCCGGCCCGACGGGTTCGCATCGCCGAACAGCAGGTCGGCGATCGCCTGGCCGCCCTGTGCGCCCGGATACCACGCTTCGAGCACGCCATGCACGTTCGCGAGCCACGGCATCAGCACGGGGCTGCCGTTCTCGAGCACGACGATCACGCGCTTCGCCTTCGCCGCGACCGCGGCGATCAGTGCGTCCTGGTCGTACTGCTGGTTGTACGGGTCGGCCTTCGCATCGGGCAGCGACAGGCTCGCGAGGTCGAGCCCTTCCGTCTGCCACTGCGTCGCGAACACGATCGCGACATCGGCCTGCGCGGCCGCGCTCGCCGCGGCATTCGCGTCGGTCCCGTCGAGATAGCTGACCGATGCGTTCGGCGCCTTCGCGCGGATCGCCGCGAGCGGCGCGGACTTGTACCAGGTCGCGCAACCGCCGAACAGCATACCGGCCGGTTGCTGACAGGTCGTCACCGCGTTGCCGTCGATCGCCGGCACCGCGCCCGAGCCGCCGCCCGACAGCACGCCCGCGTCCGCATGCCCGCCGATCACGACGACCGACTTCAGCGCGCCGGCCGCCAGCGGCAGCACGGACCGCGCATCGCCGGGCGCGGCCGCGTTCTTCAGCAGCACCGCGGATTGCCGTGCGATCGCGAGCGCATCGGCGTTGCCGGCCGCTTCGTCGATCGCGCCGCCCGGCTTCGGCGGTGCGTCCATCACGCCGACGCGGATCAGCGTGCGCAGCTTGCGCTGCACCATGTCGTTCAGCCGCGACGCAGACACGCTGCCGGCCTGCAGCGCCGCGCGCAGCTTCGTGTTGAAGAACGAGCCGAGCGGCGCGTTGCTGTCGTCCGCCGCGCCCGGTTCCTCCTCGTCGAGCCCCGCCTGTACGGCCGCGACCGTCGAATGCGTCGCGCCCCAGTCCGACTGCACGACGCCCTTGAAGCCCCATTCGTTCTTCAGCACCGTCGTCAGCAGATACGGGTTCTCGCACGCATACACGCCGTTCAGCTTGTTGTACGAGCACATCACGTTGCCCGGCTGGCCGTCCTTCACGGCAATCTCGAACGCGAGCAGCTCGGCCTCGCGCATGGTTCGCTCGTCGACGACCGAATCGATCGTCATCCGGTTGGTTTCCTGGTCGTTGAACGCGAAATGCTTGATCGTCGCGATCACCTTCTGCGCCTGCGTCGCCTGCGTGCGCGCGGCGCCAAGCGTGCCCGCGAGCACCGGATCCTCGCCCATGTATTCGAACGTGCGTCCGTTGCGCGGCTCGCGCGCAAGGTTCACGCCGCCGCCGAGCCCTTCCGCGAAGCCGAGCGCGCGCAATTCGAGCGCGATGCGCGTGCCGTAGGTGCCGGCGAGCGCCGGATCCCACGTCGCCGCGAGCGCGACCGGCGCGGGCAGCGCGGTCACGCGCGCGTTCCTCACGTTCACGCCGCCTGCCGAATCGGCGCTGCTGACGCCCGGAATGCCGAGCCGCGGCACGCCCGGGATGTAGCTCGCGCCGTTCAGCGCGTCGGCCGGAAACGGCCCGCCCAGGTCGAGCGCGGGCATTCCCGTGCCGTGCACGAGCTGCAGCTTCTCGTCGGTCGTCAGTTGCGCGACGAGCGCGGCCGCGCGCTGGTCGGCCGCGGCATCGGGGTCGGCCGGCGCGGCCGGGCCTGCGTGGATGTCGTCGCCGCCGCACGACGCGAGCAGCACCGTGAGCGCGCACGCGGACGCAATCGTCGAACACCGGAACAGCGAAGTTTTCATTGATCCTCCTGAATCGATCTGTTGTACTTGTCGCCACACTCCAGCGTTCGAGTCTAAGAATCGACCGGTCACCATGCTTGACCGGCAGGAGCAGCACTTGACCTCTCGCAGCGGGGACAAACCCGAAGGTCATGGAGAGAGACATGGAGTTACGACAGAAATCGGTATCCGTCCGGGTCTACCGACAGGCGTTCGACGACATGCGCCGCAACGGCTTCGACGTCGCGCCGCTGTATGCGACGCTCGGCATCGGCGCGGCCGACCTCGCCGACGACGCGCGGCGCATCCCCGGCGATCGGCACGTCGCCGCGATGCGGCTGATGAGCGAATGGCCGTTGTCCTGGCATCGGCCGCCGCCGCAGGTCGTGCCGTGGCTCGTGCCGTTCCCCGAGCTCGCGGGCATCACCTGCAACGCCGCGACGCTGCGCGACGCGCTGCACGGCTACCTGCGCTACCGCGAACTGATCGGCAACGTCGACTGGGTGTTCGCGCATGAAACCGGCGGCGCGATCGCGCTCGAGTACGTGAACGAGGGTGACGGCCGGCCCGCCAGTAGCGCGTTCGCGAATTTTGCGATCCTCGCCGCGCTCGCGCGCCTGTACGATCCGCACGTGCAGGTCGACGAAGCCGCATTCGCGGGCCGCGCGTTCGCGCCGACGGCCGCGTTGCGCGACCTCCTCGGCGCGGCCGTGTCGTTCGATGCCGCGCACAATCGCGTCGTGCTGCGCTCCGCGCGCTTCGACACGCCGTTCGAGCGCTACAACGCGCCGCTCGCGGACATCCAGCGCCACGCAGCCGACGTCGCGCGCGAACGCGTGCGCGCCCGCTCGACGTTCGGTTCGTCGGTCGAGCAATGCGTGCGTGACTGGCTGCGCACGTCCGACGACGCCGACGTGCCATCCGACACGCTGATGGAGCACGTCTGCACGCGCTTCGCGATGTCGCGCTGGACACTGCGCCGGCGCCTGCATCGCGAAGCGGTCGGGTTTCATGCGCTCGTCGCGCAGGCGCGGCTCGGCGAAGCGCGCGACCTGCTGTTGAACACGCAACTGCCGATCGGCGAGATCGGCGTACGGGTCGGCTTCCGTTCGACGAGCGCGTTCACGCGCTTCTTCACGCGCGAACTCGGCGCGGCGCCGAGCCGCTTCCGCGACGGGCACGGCGATCGGTGGCGTTGACGGGCACTTTTTCTGAGACACTGGCGGCTTCGCATCCCGCCGCCCTGCCATGTCCTGGTTTCTGTATCTGATCGAATGCGCCGACGACAGCGTCTACACCGGCATCACGACCGACGTTGCCGCGCGCTTCGACGAACACGCCTCCGGCAAGGGCGCGCGCTACACGCGCTCGCGCAAGCCGCGTGCGGTGCTCGCATCGTTTCCGCTGCCCGACCGGTCGAGCGCGTCGCGCGCCGAATACTGGGTGAAGCGGCTCACGGCCGTGCAGAAGCGGGAACTGGCTGCCGGGTTGCGGTCGCTGGAATCGGTGATGCCGGCCGCGCCGGCCGTCGATACGAGTGGTGACGCGGCCGGGTTGAAGGCCGGTGCCAGCGGGCGGAAGAAGGCGAAGGCGGAAAACGTCGATAGCGCGGCGAAGACGGTTGAGACGGGTAAAGGCAGGAAGAAGGCGGGAAAGGCCGGGAAAGCTGAAAAGGTCGACAAGCCTGCGAAAGCCCCCAAGCCTGCGAAAGCCCCCAAGTCTCCGAAGGCGACAAAAGCTGCCCCGGTCGCAAAGCGCAAGAAGCCCGACAGCGATGCGGTCGCAAGAAAGACTTCGTCGCGCGACACCCCGTTAAAAAAGGACAAGCCGGCCGCGACCGCTTCGTCGAAAAGAAAAGCGCAGGCAGCCAGCGGCAAACCCGTCACGAACGGACGCGAAGTCGACGCGCCCGCACCGGGTCGCCGCCGGCCGGCTGCTACCGATGCGGCCGCCGTTGCACCCGTTGCACCTCGCCGCGCGAAGCGCACGAAGGACGCGCCGGCCACAGCCACGTCGCCCACCTCCATACGCAAACCACCTCAACGCACAAAACAAAACCGCGCGGCCTCCTGAGGAGACACGCGCGGTTTGCGTTTCGCACGAACCGGCCGTCGGCCGGTACGCCGCTTACTTCTTGTAGTTCGCTGCGCCGTCGGCGATTTCCTTGTGCGCGGCTTCGATGCCGGCCCAGCCTTCGACCTTCACCCACTTGCCCTTCTCGAGCGCCTTGTATTGCTCGAAGAAGTGCTTGATCTGATCCTTCAGGTACTCGGGCACGTCGTCGATCGACTTCAGGTTGGCCGTCATCGGGCAGACCTTGTCGTGCGGCACGGCGACCAGCTTCGCGTCGACGCCCGACTCGTCGGTCATCTGCAGCATGCCGAGCACGCGCGAACGCACGATCGAGCCTGCCAGCAGCGGGAACGGCGTGATCACCAGCACGTCGACCGGATCGCCGTCGCCCGACAGCGTCTGCGGGATGTAGCCGTAGTTCACCGGATAGCGCATGCCCGTGCCGATGAAGCGGTCGACGACGAGGAGGCCCAGTTCCTTGTCCGCCTCGTACTTCACCGGATCGCTTTGCGCGGGAATCTCGATGATCACGTTGAAATCTTGCGGCAGGTCCTTGCCGGCCGGAACATGATTGAAGCTCATGAGCACTCTCTGTAGGTCGATGGGAATTCGGGACAGGGCGCCGCGGCCGATGCACCGCCGCAGGCGCCCCGCAAGGGAATGCGCCATTATAGCCAATCGACCGGTGGCGTCCGGATGACGATCGGCCGATAATCGTTCCGGATGCCCGCCCGACGAACCACCGGCCGCGTCATGTGGAATCGGCGTTGGCGTTGAAGTGGGGTCGCCGGTCGACGGCGAAGCATGGGACTCGATTAAGCATGGGACCCGAGTAAGCGCTGAAGCGCTAACTCGGGTCGACCGCAAAGCATGGGACCCGAGTAAGCGCTGAAGCGCTAACTCGGGTCGACAGGAGCTGGCATGGAAGAGGCGAAGCACTTCATCGCGGGCGAATGGACGTTGCCCACGCAACTGGAAACCATCGCGGTCGTCGATCCATCCGACGGCCAGCCATTCGCATCGATCGCCCGCGGCACGGCGCCCGACATCGAGCGCGCGGTCGCCGCCGCCCGCGATGCATTCGCGGGCCCGTGGGGCGCCGCCAGCGCCGCCGAGCGCGGCCGCGTGCTGATGCGGCTGTCGGCGCGTGTCGCCGCCTCGATCGAGGAACTCGCCGCGATCGAGGCGCGCGACACCGGCAAGCCGCTGAAACAGGCACGTGCCGACGCAGCCGCGCTCGCGCGCTACTTCGAGTTCTACGCAGGCGCCGCCGACAAGCTGCACGGCGAAACCCTCCCCTATCAAGCCGGCTACACGGTGCTGACGGTGCGCGAGCCGCACGGCGTCACGGGCCACATCGTGCCGTGGAACTACCCGATGCAGATCTTCGGGCGCAGTGTCGGCGCCGCGCTCGCGGCCGGCAACGCCTGCGTCGTCAAGCCGGCCGAGGATGCGTGCCTGTCGTTGCTGCGCGTCGCCGAGCTGGCCGCCGAGGCCGGGTTGCCGGCCGGTGCGCTTAACATCGTCACCGGCTACGGCCATGAAGCGGGTGCCGCGCTCGCGCGCCATCCCGGCATCGACCACATCTCGTTCACGGGCTCGCCGGCCACCGGCAAGCTGGTGACGCAGATGGCGGCCGAGAACCACGTACCCGTCACGCTCGAACTGGGCGGCAAGTCGCCGCAGATCGTGTTCGCCGACGCCGATCTCGAAGCGGCGCTGCCCGTGCTCGTGTCCGCGATCGTGCAGAACGGCGGGCAGACCTGCTCGGCCGGCAGCCGCGTGCTGATCGAGCGCGCGGTGTACGAGCCGCTCGTCGAGCGCCTCGCCACCGCGTTCAACGGGCTGCGCGTCGGCCCGAGCCGAGCCGACCTCGATTGCGGCCCGCTGATCAACGCGAAGCAGCAGCAGCGCGTGTGGGATTTCCTGTCCGACGCGCAGCACGACGGCATTCCGATGGCCGCGCACGGGCAGGTCGTCGCCGATGCGCCCGAAAGCGGCTTCTACCAGGCGCCCGCGCTGTTGCGCGACGTGCCGCCGTCGCACCGGCTCGCACAGGAGGAAGTGTTCGGCCCCGTGCTCGCCGCGATGCGTTTCGTCGACGAAGACGAAGCCGTCGCGCTGGCGAACGGCACGCCATACGGCCTCGTCGCTGGCATCTGGACGCGCGACGGCGCACGCCAGATGCGTGTCGCGCGGCGCCTGCGGGCGGGCCAGGTGTTCATCAACAACTATGGCGCGGGTGGCGGCGTCGAGCTGCCGTTCGGCGGCGTCGGCCACTCGGGGCATGGCCGCGAGAAAGGCTTCGAGGCACTGTACGGCTTCACCGCGCTGAAGACGATCGCGATCCGGCACGGCTGATTGCGTAGCAAGCAGCACGCGGCACGTGGCCGGCAGCGCCCGGCCGCGTGCCGAAACACGACGGCACTCATATCCAGCACAGGAGACACACCATGCGGTTGAGCGGCAAGACGGCAATCGTCACGGGCGGAGGCTCGGGGTTCGGCGAAGGCATCGCGAAGACGTATGCGCGCGAAGGCGCGAACGTCGTCGTCAACGACCTGAACGGCGCGGCAGCCGAGCGCGTCGCGAGCGAGATCGCGCTCGCGGGCGGCAAGGCCATCGCGGTGGCCGGCGACGTGTCGAAGCGGGACGACTGGCACGCGCTGCTGCAGGCCACGCTCGACGATTTCCACACGGTGCAGATCGTCGTGAACAACGCGGGCACCACGCACCGCAACAAGCCGGTGCTCGACGTGACGGAAGCCGAATTCGACCGCGTGTACGCAGTCAACATGAAGAGCCTGTTCTGGTGCGTGCAGACCTTCGTCCCCTACTTCCGCGAACAAGGCGGCGGCGTGTTCGTGAACGTCGCGTCGACGGCCGGCGTGCGGCCGCGGCCCGGCCTCGTCTGGTACAACAGCACGAAGGGCGCGATGATCACCGCAAGCAAGTCGCTCGCGGCCGAACTCGGCGCGGATCGCATCCGCGTGAACTGCATCAACCCCGTGCTCGGCGAAACGGCGTTGATGACGGAATTCATGGGCTGCGAGGATACCCCCGATAACCGCAGCCGTTTCCTCGCGACGATCCCGCTCGGCCGCTTCTCGACGCCGCAGGACATCGCGAACGCGGCGCTTTACCTCGCATCCGACGAGGCCGAGTTCATCACCGGCGTCTGCCTCGAAGTTGACGGCGGGCGCTGCATCTAGCCGTATCCGGGCTGCCCGGCCGGCACAACGTTCACGCAGGCATCGCAAGAAACCGGGTCCGGCACCCTGCGCCCGCCCCGGCCCATGACAAACAAAAAGGACAGGAGACAACATGGCAACATCGACGCAGTCGCTGCCGGGCTCGTCCGGCGCATTCGAGGAAGCAACCTACCGCAAGGTGTCGTGGCGACTCACGCCGCTTCTGCTGCTGTGCTACGTGGTCGCGTATCTCGACCGCGTGAACGTCGGATTCGCGAAGCTGCAGATGGCGAGCGACCTGAACCTCAGCGATACCGTCTACGGGCTCGGCGCCGGGATCTTCTTCTTCGGCTATTTCCTCTTCGAAGTGCCGAGCAACATCATCCTGCACAAGGTCGGCGCGCGCGTGTGGATCGCACGCATCATGGCGACGTGGGGCGTGATCTCGATCCTGACGATGTTCGTCACGACGCCCACGATGTTCTACGTGATGCGTTTCCTGCTCGGCGTCGCCGAAGCGGGCTTCTTCCCCGGCGTGATCCTCTACCTCACCTACTGGTATCCCGCGCACCGGCGCGGCCGCATGACGACGTTCTTCATGACGGCAGTCGCCTTGTCCGGCGTGATCGGCGGGCCGCTCTCGGGCTTCATCCTGAAGGCATTCGACGGCATGAGCGGGTGGCACGGCTGGCAATGGCTGTTCCTGCTCGAGGGTATTCCGTCGGTGCTGGTTGGCGTCGTCGTGTTCCTCAAGCTGGACGAGCGGATCGCGAAGGCAAACTGGCTGACCGACGAAGAAAAGGCGCTGCTCGCGCGCAACGTCGATGCCGAAGAAGCCACCAAGGAAGACCTGCCGCTCGGCGCCGTGCTGTCGAGCCCGCGCGTGTGGCTGATGGCGCTGATCTACTTCTCGTTCGTGATGGGGCTCTACGGCGTCGGCTTCTGGCTGCCGACGATCATCAAGGCCACCGGCGTGACCGACACGTTCATGATCGGCCTGCTGTCGGCGATTCCGTATGCGGCCGCCGTGGTCGCGATGATCCTGATCGCACGCAGCGCGGACCGGCGCCGCGAACGCCGCTGGCACGTCGCGATTCCGGCCGCGATCGGCGCGCTCGGGCTCGTGCTGTCGGTGATCTGGGCGCACCAGACCGCGCTCGCGATGCTCGGCCTCACGCTCGCGACGATTGGCATCCTGACGACGCTGCCGCTGTTCTGGAGCCTGCCGACCGCGTTCCTCGGCGGCACCGCGGCCGCGGCCGGCATCGCGATGATCAACTCGATCGGCAACCTCGCCGGCTTCCTCAGCCCGTACATGATGGGCTGGCTCAAGCAGGCAACGGGCGCCAACGATTCGGGCATGTACATGCTTGCCGGGTTCCTCGTGCTCGGCGGGTTGCTGGCGCTGTCGGTGCCGAAGCGGCTGGTCGACAAGTGATGCGGAGCGCGACACGATCATGACGACGGAGCCAACCCGCATGCCCCATCGAATCGTCCAGGCAGCCGGCCGCCGTGTGCTGGTCCGCGATCCTGCCGCCGGGCTGGTCCAACGCGAAAGCGATGCGCTCGACCTCGTCGCGCTCGCGCACGAGCACGAAGCCGACTGGGTCGTGGTCCCCGCGGACGCGCTGCACGACGACTTCTACCGGCTCGACAGCGGGCTGGCGGGCGCCGTCCTGCAGAAGCTCGTCAACTACGGCGTCAGGCTCGGCGTGGTCGGTGACATCGAGCGCTGGCTTGCGCGCAGCGAAGCGCTTCGCGCGCTCGTTCGCGAATCCAATCGCGGGCAATCGGTGTGGTTCGTCGCGAACGAGGATGACCTGCTGCACAAGCTCGGCGCGTGACGTGTCGTCCAGCCCCGCTCCGGACGAAAAAAAGCCCCGAAGGCCGGAAAACCTTCGGGGCTTTGTTGCGCAGGTTGCGCGAGCCGCCTGCAGCAGGCAGCCCGAGTGACCCGCATCAGACCACCGTAATCGCGAGCGCGCTTTCGCGGTAATGCTTCGCAGCCTTGTCGGTTTCGCCGAGATGCTCGAACAGGCGTGCGAGCGCCCGATGCGCACGCACCTTCAGCGCCTCGTTGTCGGCCAGCTTCAGTGCCGATTCGAGGAACGACTGCGCCTTGCCCCACAGTTGCTGCTGCTGGCACAGGCGGCCGAGTGCGAACAGCAGGTCGGCGTCTTCCGGGTGATCCTTCTTCCACCCTTCCGCCTTCTGGATCAGCGGCAGCGCATCGGCGCCGGCCGTGTCCGGGTAACGGCGCAGCAGGCGGGCATCCCAGTTGTGCGCGAGCGCGTCCTCGACGATGCGGCGCGCTTCGTTGCGGCGCTCGAGCGAGACGAGCAGATCGGCCGCGAGATCGGCGAGACGCGGCGACTGGCGCTCGACCGGCGACAGCGACTGCCACACCTCGAGCAGCGCGTCCGGGTCGTGCCGGCGTTCGCGCAGCAGGTTTTCCGCAGCCTGCTGGCGCAACCGTACGGCCGCGGCCGGATGCAGCGCCTCGCGCTTCTCGAGCGCCTTCGCAAGCTTCAGCACCTCGGCCCAGTTCTTCAGCTGCTGCTGCGCCCGCAGCGCGACCTGCTGCGCATGGATGCGCTTGCCGCCCGCCTGCAGGTCGGCCAGCGCGGCAAGCGCGCCGTCGGCATCGCGTGCATCCGCTCGCATGTCGGCCGCGGCGAGCAGCCGTGCGTCCTGCCATTCCGGCGCGTCGACCTTCGACAGCCAGTCGTCACGGCGCGTGTACTCGTGCATCCGGTGCGCGGCCGTGGCCGCGACGAGACTCGCCGCGCCCTGGTTCGCATCGACCGACAGCGCTTCGCGTGCAGCCTTCTCCGCCCGCGAGAAGCGCCCCGCGTACAGGTTCGCGATCGCGTCGCGCAGCGATGCCTGCGCCTTCTCGTTGCGCGAACGCGCCCGATACGCGGCGACCCGCTGCGGCATGCGCCAGATGTTGCGCACGATGCGCAGCAGCGCATACACGACGATGAACAGCACGACGATCGCGATCACGAACAGGTTCAGCGACACGTCGATCCGGTACGGCGGGTAGACGAGCAGTACCTGCCCCGCGTCGAAACGGCCGACGGTGGCGAGCGCAGCGGCGATCGCGAACAGGACTGCGAGCCAGACGATTCCTCGAAGCGTCATCGTTACCCCCGGCTCTTGAACTGCTGAACGGCGTTCAGGCTGGTGTTCAGGTTCGGCACCGCAACCGTCAGCGAGGCGCCGTCAACCTGCTTGAGCAGATCCTCGACGGTCTGCGTGTCCTTCGATGCCTGGTCGAAATACTTCCCGAGCGACGCCTGCGCGGCGTGCAGGTCGGCCTTCATCGCGCTGTCGTTGCGCGCGAGCAGCGACAGGCGCGCGGTCAGCAGGCGCAGCTTCACGTTCTCACGCACGAAGTAGCCCTGGTCGGGCGATGCGAGCATGGCGTCCGCGTTGTCGATCCGGCGCACCTGCACGAGCCCCTTCAACTGCTGGCCGAGGCCGGCCGAGAAGTCGTGCCACCACACCTTCCAGCGCGGCTCGCCGGCCACGGCCGACGACGCGGCGTCGGCCGGCGCGGCCTTCGGCGCCTCGTGCGGGACGATCGCCTCGCCGGACAGCGGCAGCGCGTCGATCTTCGCGATCGCGTCGTCGAGCTTGATCGCAAGGCCGGTGAGGTCGGCCGCCGGTGCGGCCTTCAGCTTCTCGATGTCCAGCGCGAGCGCCTTGCGCACCGTGACGGCCTGCGCGCTCTGCGACGTCGCGAGGCGCGCGTCGGCGTTCTGCAGCGCGATCAGCGCGAGCTGCGTGTTGCCGGTCAGTTGAAGCTGCTGGCTCGCGCTCGACAGCATCTGGTCGACTTCCTCGAGCATCCAGGCATCGCGGTTGCGCGACAGGTCCTGGTATTGCTGCTGCAGCGCCTGCTGCGCGCTCTGCGCGTCGGCGAGCTTGCCGTCGAGCTGCGCGAGCTGCGTGTCGACCTGATGGGTGCTCGCGAGCGCCTGCTCGGTCTTCAGGCGCGTCTCGGCCGTCTGCGCATCGAGCGCCTTCTGGCGCGCGACGAACGTGCCGTCGAGCCGGTCGATCTTGCGGTTCAGCGCGTAGCCGCCGACGCCCGCCGCGCAGCCGAGCACGACGACGACGAACCACAGCACCGCGCTGCCGCCGCGGCGCGCGGGCGGTTCGGACGCCATATAGGCGGGACGGGACGGCGGTGCGGATGCAGCGGCCGGCTGGGAAGCGACGCTGTTGGAATCGTTGGTATCTGTCATGCGTTTAGTCACCGGTGCGGCTGTCGCCGGTTGGACGGCCTGGTCGGCCATCGTTCGAAACGCGCGGACGATGCGCTCATCGCCCGCGCCGGTCAGCGTAATCCTATCAAAACCCAATGCGCGCGCGGTCTGCTCGATCCGCGGATGCGGCGTCACGAGCGGCGCGTGCTTCAGCGCGTCGATCTCGGCATCGTTCAGATGCGCCCGCGCGAGTTCGTGCAGGTTGCGCACGCCTTCCGAGCTCGTGACGAGCCACGCATGCGGCTCGCCGTCGAGCAGCGCATGCACGCGCTCCCACGCGCCGACGCGCGGATCGGGCACGACGCGCCGATACGCGGCGACGAGCGTGACATCCGCGCCGGCCTCGCGCAGCCGGTCGGCGAGCCATTCGCGCCCGCCGTCGCCGCGCACGATCAGCACGCGCTTGCCCGCCAGCGCCTGCGCGCCGCCGAATGCGGCCTCGATGCACGCGAACAGGCTTTCCGAATCGTAATGGGGTACGCCTCCGTCGGCCGGCGCCTGCGGCGCGACCACGCGATACGCGGGCGCCGCGATGCCGTGACGCTCGAGCGCCGCGACACTGCCGGGCCCGACCACGCCGACCGGCAGTGCGTTCGGCCAGATCGCGCCGTACTGCGCGAGCGCGCGGTCGATCGCGTTCGGCGACACGAAAATCACCAGCGCGTAGTCGGCGAGCGCCGCGAACGCTGCGTCGAGCGGCGCCGGATCGTCGAGCGGCGCGATGTCGATCAACGGGAATTCGAGCACGTCGCAGCCGGCCTCGGCCAGTTGCGACGCCAGCGCGCCGGACTGGCCGGCCGGGCGCGTCAGGACAGCGGTGAACGCGCGCGCGCCGCCCGCCATCAGGCGTCGCCCTTGCCGGCGGGCGGCGCGCCCGCGAGCAGCGCCTGGACGATGTCGAGCGCGCCTTGCGCCTCGAGTTCGTCGGACACGGCGCGGCCGAGCGCGAGCGCATCGGCGACGGTCATCACGGCCCCGCACGCCTCGGCCGTCAGCACGCGTTTGCCGTCGGTCGTCGACACGCGGCCCGTCAGGTACAGTTCGCCCGCGCGCCACACCGCGTGCGCGGCGAGCGGTACCTCGCAGCTGCCGCCGAGCGCGCGCGACACCATCCGCTCGGCCTCGACCGCGAGCGCGGTCTGCGGGTCGTGCAGCGGCGCGAGCCATGCCGCGACGTCGCTGCGCTGCGATGCGATCTCGATGCCGAGCGCGCCCTGGCCCGCGGCGGGCGGGCTCGCCTCGACGTCGAGCAGCGCGCGGATCCGCGCGTCGAGGCCGAGGCGTTTCAGGCCGGCGGCCGCGAGGATGATCGCCGCGTAGTCGCCGCGATCGAGTTTCGACAGGCGCGTGTCGAGGTTGCCGCGCAGCGGGCGCACTTCCAGGTGCGGGTAGCGCGAGCGCAGCATCGCCTCGCGGCGCAGGCTCGACGTGCCCACCACGGCGCCGGCCGGCAGCGCGTCGAGCGACGCGTAGTCGTTCGACACGAATGCGTCGCGCGGGTCCTCGCGTTCCATGATCGCGGCGAGCGAGAAGCCGTCGGGCAGCGCCATCGGCACGTCCTTCAGCGAATGCACGGCGAGATCGGCGCGGCCGTCGGCCAGCGCGGCCTCCAGTTCCTTCACGAACAGTCCCTTGCCGCCGACCTTCGACAGCGTGCGATCGAGAATCTGGTCGCCGCGTGTCGTCATCCCGAGGATTTTCACGTCACAAGCTGGATATAATTTGCGCAGCGCATCACGCACATGTTCGGCTTGCCACATCGCCAGGCGGCTTTCGCGCGAAGCAATCGTCAACGTCGCGGGCAGCTGTGCCTGTTGCGGCCCGGCCGCAGGGGTCTCGGAATTCATTGCTGGAACATCGAAGGACGGGATTGAAGATCGAACAATGGTAGCACGCACGCCCCTGCCCGCCCGGGCCCGGAGCCTGCGTCCGGCCTGCCGCCGAGCGGGTCGCGGCGCCGATGTGCGGATGTGCCGCACGTAGCTGGTTGCTTGACCGCAGTTTCGCAGTTTCCGCAGTTCCTTTTGACTCGAGTTTTCCCAAGGAAACCCATCGTGAAGTCTTCCGGATCGGCGCGTACGGCGCGCCGCAATGCTGCCCTGTCCTCCTCCGACGCCTCGACGGACACCGTCGCCACCACCGCGAACGGCCGTGCGAAAACGGCAACGAAACCGAAAGACCCGATACGTCAGACAAAACGCGCGACGAACGCCGCCGGCCCGGCTGCCCGCACCGCGGCCCGCACGGCCGGTGCGACGAAGTCCGGCACGCGCACGCGCGAGGACAAGGACGGCCCGCTGTTCGAGGACATCCGCTTCCTCGGCCGCCTGCTCGGCGACGTCGTGCGCGAACAGGAAGGCGACACCGTGTTCGACGTCGTCGAGACGATCCGCCAGACCGCGGTCAAGTTCCGCCGCGAGGACGACAGCGAAGCCGCGCAGACGCTCGAGAAGAAGCTGCGCAAGCTGACGCCGGAGCAGACGGTGAGCGTCGTGCGCGCGTTCAGCTATTTCTCGCACCTCGCGAACATCGCGGAAGACCGCCACCACAACCGCCGCCGCCGCATCCACGCGCTGGCCGGCTCCGCGTCGCAGCCCGGCACGGTTGCGTACGCGCTCGAACAGCTGAAGACGACCGGCAACGCGTCGAAGCGCCTGCTGCAGCGCTTCTTCGACGATGCGCTGATCGTGCCGGTGCTGACCGCGCACCCGACCGAAGTGCAGCGCAAGAGCATTCTCGACGCGCAGCACGACATCGCGCGCCTGCTTGCCGAACGCGACCAGGAACTGACGAGCCGCGAGCGCCAGTACAACGAAGCGATGCTGCGCGCGCGCGTGACCGCGCTGTGGCAGACCCGCATGCTGCGCGACGCGCGCCTGACGGTCGGCGACGAGATCGAGAACGCGCTGTCGTACTACCGCGCGACGTTCCTCGACGAACTGCCCGCGCTGTACGGCGACATCGAGGCCGCACTCGCCGAGCACGGCCTGTCCGCACGCGTACCCGCATTCTTCCAGATGGGCAGCTGGATCGGCGGCGACCGCGACGGCAACCCGAACGTGACCGCGGCGACGCTCGACGAAGCGATCAACCGCCAGGCCGCCGTGATCCTCGAGCACTATCTGGAACAGGTGCACAAGCTCGGCGCCGAGCTGTCGGTGTCGAACCTGCTCGTCGGCGCGAACGACGCCGTGAAGGCGCTCGCGGCAGCGTCCCCCGACCAGTCGCCGCACCGCGTCGACGAGCCGTATCGCCGTGCGCTGATCGGCATCTACACGCGCCTCGCGGCAAGCGCGCGCGTACGTCTCGGCGAAGGTACGGTGCCCGTGCGCAGCGCGGGCCGCGGTGCGCCGCCCGTGCGCGCGATCCCGTATGCGGATTCCGATGCGTTCGTCGCCGACCTGAAGGTGCTGACCGCGTCGCTCGACGAACACCACGGCACGTCGCTCGCCGCGCCGCGCCTCGCGCCGCTCGTGCGTGCAGCCGAAGTGTTCGGCTTCCACCTCGCGAGCATCGACCTGCGCCAGAGCTCCGACATCCACGAAGCCGTGGTCGCCGAACTGTTCGCCCGCGCGGGCGTCGAGGCCGACTACGCGGCACTCGCCGAGGAAGACAAGCAGCGCGTGCTGCTCGCCGCGCTCGCCGATCCGCGTCCGCTGCGCTCGCCGTACATCGAATACTCGGCACTCGCGCAGAGCGAGCTCGGCGTGTTCGAAAAGGCGCGCGAAGTCCGCGCGCAATTCGGCGCACGCGCGGTGCGCAACTACATCATTTCGCATACGGAAACCGTCAGCGACCTCGTCGAGGTGCTGCTGCTGCAGAAGGAGACGGGCCTGCTCGAAGGCGCGCTCGGCGTACCGGGCGGCGATGCGAGGAACAGCCTGATGGTGATCCCGCTGTTCGAGACGATTCCCGACCTGCGCGACGCCGCGCGCATCATGCGCGAGTACTTCGCACTGCCGGGCATCGACGCGCTGATCGCGCACCAGGGCGCCGAGCAGGAAGTGATGCTCGGCTATTCGGACAGCAACAAGGACGGCGGCTTCCTCACGTCGAACTGGGAGCTGTATCGCGCGGAGCTCGCGCTCGTCGACCTGTTCCGCGACCGCAAGATCACGCTGCGCCTGTTCCACGGCCGCGGCGGCACGGTCGGCCGCGGCGGCGGCCCGACCTACCAGGCGATCCTGTCGCAGCCGCCGGGCACCGTGAACGGCCAGATCCGCCTGACCGAACAGGGCGAGGTGATCGCGAGCAAGTTCGCGAACCCGGAGATCGGTCGCCGCAACCTCGAGACGGTCGTCGCCGCGACGCTCGAAGCAACGCTCCTGCCGCAGAACAACGCGCCCGCGCAGTTGCCGGCGTTCGAGGCCGCGATGCAGACGCTGTCCGATTCGGCGATGGCCGCGTACCGTGCGCTCGTCTATGAAACCCCGGGCTTCACCGACTATTTCTTCTCGTCGACGCCGATCACCGAGATCGCCGAGCTGAACATCGGCAGCCGCCCGGCTTCGCGCAAGCTGCAGGATCCGAAGCAGCGCAAGATCGAGGACCTGCGCGCGATTCCGTGGGGCTTCTCGTGGGGCCAGTGCCGGCTGCTGCTGACGGGCTGGTATGGCTTCGGCAGCGCGGTGAGTGCGTATCTCGACGGCGCGCAGGACGACGCCGAGCGCACGAAGCGCGTCGCGCTGCTGAAGAAGATGAACAAGACCTGGCCGTTCTTCTCGAACCTGCTGTCGAACATGGACATGGTGCTCGCGAAGACCGACCTCGCGGTCGCGTCGCGCTACGCGCAGCTCGTTTCCGATCGCAAGCTGCGCAAGCACGTGTTCGAGCGGATCGTCGCGGAATGGGAGCGCACGTCGCAGGCGCTGGCGGAAATCACCGGGCAAGAAGGCCGCCTCGCGACCAACCCGCTGCTCGCGCGCTCGATCAAGAACCGCTTCCCGTATCTCGATCCGCTGAACCACCTGCAGGTCGAGCTGATCAAGCGTCACCGCGCGGGCGACACGAACGCGCGGCTGCGCCGCGGGATTCACCTGACGATCAACGGGATCGCGGCCGGCCTGCGCAACACCGGTTGACCCGCCTGCGGCGCGGTGTGATACCGCGCCGGCCGACATCGTGGAAGCCGCGATACGCGAGGGTGCGTATCGCGGCTTTTTTCATGCGCGGGTCAAACCGCAGCGGCCCACCTCGCGCTCAGTGCGCGTCGATCAGCAACGCGTCGTGTTCGAACGAACCGTCGGGCTGCACCGCGTAATAGCCGCGCACCTCGTCGGGCGCATGCGCCCACAGCGCGCGAATGCCGGTGACGCTGTCGGCCGGCGTGCGGATGCGCGCGACCCACGTATCGAAATCGATCGGCAGCCGCCAGCGGCTGTGCACGTGCGCGTCGAAGCCGGCTTCGCGGAACATCGCGAGCCATTCGTCCGCACGGTAGTCGCGTACGTGCGACGCGTCGCGCAGCACCTCCGCGGCCTGCAGGTAGGTGTCGAGAAGCGGATGGTCGTTGCCGGCGATATCGATCATCAGCACGCGGCCGCCCGGTTTCAGCACACGGCGCACCTCGGCAAGCGCCGCGCGCATGTCGTGCCAGTGGTGCGCGCTCATCCGGCTCACGACCCAGTCGAACGTCGCCGGCTCGAACGGCAGTTGTTCGGCCGGGCCCTGCTGCGTGCGGATGTTCGCGAGCCCGCGTTCGCGCGCGGCCGCGTCGACGGTCGCGAGCATCTGCGCGGCGAGATCGTAGGCGACCACGTCGCGCACGTGCGGCGCGACCGCGAAGCTCGCATGGCCGGCGCCGCAGCCGAGATCGAGCACCGCGGCGTCGGGCGTTGTGCGCACCGCATCGGCGAGCGTCTGCAGATCGGCGCCCGTCGCATGGACCGTGCTCGTCAGATAGGCGTCGGCCGTCGTGCCGAATGCGTCGGCGACCTGGTCGTGGTGTTTCATCGTTCGCTCCTTTGTCCAGTTGCCGGTACGACAGACGCCTGCGCGCCTGTACCGGCCCCATGCAACGCGTTTTGTGGGACGCGCGCTGCCCTGTCAGCACGCGAGCCGCTACAATAGGCCTGCGTTTGTACCAGTACAAGTTAAGCAGTTATTCTGGTATTCGATACACCTGCCTGATCGTTGCCGCGTCCCCGCTTCCATTTCACCGTTTCCGCATGAACCACCCGTCCTCCGCCCCGGTCCCGCCGCTCGACGCCACACCCGCCCGTGCACTCGGCGAATTCATCCGCGCCCACCGCGAGCGGCTGTCGCCGCAGGCCGTCGGCCTGCCGCCCGGCCCGCGCCGCCGCACGCCGGGGCTGCGGCGCGAGGAAGTCGCGCAACTATGCGGCGTCAGCCCGACCTGGTACACGTGGATCGAGCAAGGCCGCCCCGTGTCCGCGTCGGCCGACGCGCTCGCGCGGATCGCCGTTGCGCTGCAACTATCGAAAGCCGAACGTGCGTACCTGTTCGAGCTGGCTGCGCAGCGCGACCCGGCCGAACCCGACGTCGCGGGCGGCGACCTGCCGCCGACGCTCGCCGCGACCGTCGCGGCAATCGCGACACCCGCGTACGTGCTCGACCGGCAATGGAACGCACTCGCATGGAACGCACCGGCCGCCGCGCTCTTTTCCGGCTGGCTCGACGGCGAGCACGACCGCAACCTGCTGCGCTTCACGTTCATGTCGCCCGCCGCGCGCATGCTGATCGTCGACTGGGAAACCCGTGCGCGGCGGCTCGCGGCCGAATTCCGCGCCGATTCGATCCGTCACCTGACCGATGCGCCCACTCGCGCGCTGATCGACGCACTGACCGCCGGCAGCGATGCGTTCGCGCAGTACTGGGCGTCGCAGGACGTGTTCGAACGCGAAGGCGGCCTCCGCGAATTCGACCATCCGGCCGACGGTCGCCTCGTGTACCAGCAGATCACGCTGAAGCCCGCGCACCGCGAGGACCTGAAGCTGGTGGTGCTGGTGCGCGACTGAACGGGCCGGCACGCACCTGCGCGCCGCCGCGCACGGCGGCACGGCGCGGCGGGCAGGCCCGCGAATGTTAGAATCGCGGGATTCCCTCGGCGGCGCACGCCGCCCAAACATCCCCCTTCGAAGAATCGCCATGACGTCCCAACTGCACAAAAAGGGCGAGGCCTGGTCGGCCCGCTTCTCGGAACCGATGTCGGAGCTGGTCAAGCGCTACACGTCGTCGGTGTTTTTCGACAAGCGCCTCGCGCTCGTCGACATCGCCGGCTCGCTCGCGCACGCGAACATGCTCGCCGCGCAGCAGATCATCAGCGCCGACGACCTGGCCGCGATCGAACGCGGGATGACGCAGATCAAGGGGGAAATCGAGCGCGGCGAATTCGAATGGCAGCTCGACCTGGAAGACGTCCACCTGAACATCGAGGCGCGCCTGACCGCGCTGATCGGCGACGCCGGCAAGCGCCTGCACACGGGGCGCTCGCGTAACGACCAGGTCGCGACCGACATCCGCCTGTGGCTGCGCGGCGAGATCGACCGTATCGGCGGCCTGCTGAACGACCTGCGCGGCGCGCTGCTCGATCTCGCGGAACAGAACGCCGACACGATCATGCCGGGCTTCACGCACCTGCAGGTCGCCCAGCCCGTCACGTTCGGCCACCACCTGCTCGCGTACGTCGAGATGTTCTCGCGCGATGCAGAGCGCATGCGCGACTGCCGCACCCGCGTGAACCGCCTGCCGCTCGGCGCGGCCGCACTCGCCGGTACGAGTTACCCGATCGATCGTCACGCCGTCGCGAAGACGCTCGGCTTCGACGGTATCTGCACGAACTCGCTCGACGCGGTGTCGGATCGCGACTTCGCGATCGAATTCACGGCCGCCTCCGCGCTCGTGATGACGCACGTGTCGCGCTTCTCCGAAGAACTCGTGCTGTGGATGAGCCCGCGCGTCGGCTTCATCGACATCGCCGACCGCTTCTGCACCGGCAGCTCGATCATGCCGCAGAAGAAGAACCCGGACGTGCCCGAGCTCGCGCGCGGCAAGACGGGCCGCGTGAACGGCCACCTGATGGCGCTGCTGACGCTGATGAAGGGCCAGCCGCTCGCGTACAACAAGGACAACCAGGAAGACAAGGAACCGCTGTTCGACACGGTCGATACCGTCGCCGACACGCTGCGGATCTTCGCCGAGATGGTTGCCGGCATCACCGTGAAGCCGGACGCGATGCGCGCGGCCGCGCTGCAGGGCTTCTCGACCGCCACCGACCTCGCCGACTACCTCGTGAAGCGCGGCCTGCCGTTCCGCGACGCGCACGAAGCCGTCGCGCACGCGGTGAGGATCTGCGACGACCGCGGCATCGACCTGGCCGACCTGACGCTCGACGAGATGAAGCAGGAACTGCCGAACGTCGCGCACCTGATCGGCGAAGACGTGTTCGGCTACCTGACGCTCGAGGGCTCGGTCGCCAGCCGCAACCACCCGGGCGGCACCGCGCCCGACCAGGTGCGTGCGGCGGTCAAGGCCGCGCGCGCCGCGCTCGGCCAGTAAGCCCGCTGTTCCGGACGGACGCCTTCGGCGTCCGTTTTTCGTTCGGGCGGCTGTCGTGCCGCCCATCGCCCTCCCTGCTTCCCGAATGCCGCCGATGACTTTTTCCGCCGCGCTCTTCGACATGGACGGCCTGCTCGTCGATTCCGAGCGGACCATCATGAACACGTGGATCGACGCGTCGAATGCGCACGGCGTCACGCTGACGGCCACCGATTACCTGCAGATCGTCGGCCGCTCGTTCGCCGAAGGCCAGATCATCCTGGCACGCCTGATCGGCAACCCCGATACGTTCGACGCCGTGCGCACCCGTGTGCGCGAGCAGCTCGCGGCGCCCGAACCGCATCCGAAGTTTCCGCTGAAGCCCGGCGCGTTCGCGCTGCTCGACGCGCTCGCGCAGGCCGGCATTCCGTGCGCGGTCGCGTCGTCGTCCGCTTGCGACGTGATCCGCGCGCGGCTCGACGCGGTCGGCGTGCTGCCGTTCTTCCGCGCGATCGCGGGCGGCGACGAAGTCGCGCGCGGCAAGCCCGACCCGGCCGTCTACCGGCTCGCGGCCGAGCGCCTCGGCGTGCCGGCACACGCGTGCGTCGCATTCGAGGACAGCGACTTCGGCGCGCAGTCGGCCGCCGGCGCGGGCGCATCGGTCGTCACCGTGCCCGACCTGAAGGCGCCGACGCCCGAAATCGTCGCGCTGAGCCTCCACGTGCTCGCCTCGCTCGACGATGCAGTCGCGCTCGTGCCGTCGTGGTTCGGCGGGCACGACACGCAACGCCCGGCATAGATCACCTGCCGCCCAATGCAAAAACGGGCACCTTGGGTGCCCGTTTTGCCGTATCGCCGTACAACCGGCTTCGCGATTGCGCTTACTTGTTGCCGGCCGTCTCCGACAGCCGCTTCATCGTCGCAATGCGCGCGCCGATCAGGTCGACGCGGCCGTCCTCGCCGACGAGCGGCGCCGTCGCATCGCGGAACCCGACCCACGCGCGCTGCGCGCGGACGAGCGTCGCGGCCGAATGCGCGGGCATCTTGCGGCGCAGCTTCTGGTAATAGCGGTTCAGGTCGAACAGCGCGTGCTCGCACGCGGCGTCCTGTTCGCACGGCCGCACGCGGCGCAGGGCCGGGTCGCGCGGCGCGTTCGCCGGCTTGCCGTTCGGCTTGGCCGCGCTCGAGGCACCACTCGCGCCGCCCTGCGCGCCGCTCGCGGCCGCGACCGGCACGGCGGCAGGCGCAGGCGCATAGCGATCGGCGGCACTTCGCAGCGCCAACGCGCGATCGCGCACGGGCTGCAGTTGCAGGTCGGCACTCGACATCGCGTACGACGTGCCGCGCGTCGTGTCGTACACGGCCTTCAGCAGATGTACTTCATCCTTGCGCCACGTGACCCAGTGACGCTGGCTGTCCTGCCAGCCGCGCTTCGCGTCGGCCGGCGCATCCTTCAACAGGCGCTGGTAAGCGCCGTCCATCACCGCCTGCCACTGCTGCTGCGCCTCGCCCATGCACTGGACCTGGCCGGCCGGCGACGACCGGTCGCGCCGCGCGAGGCATTGCCGCATCGCGACGTCGATCGGGTCGGCCGCCGCGACTTCCGCGTGCGCGACACCCGCGCCCGCCAGCCCGGCCGCCCCTGCCGCCCAGACGACGAGCGCGGCCAGCGCCGCGCGCATCGCCTGGATTCGTCCGTGCGCAGCCATCAGTCGCGTACGCAGTCGACGAAGTACTCGACGCGGCCGTTCACCTCTTCCGCGACGAGGCCGTGGATGTCGGTGTGGAAGCCCGGGAAGCGTTCGTTGAAGTCGCGCGCGAACCGCAGGTAGTTCACGATCGTCTTGTTGAAGCGCTCGCCCGGGATCAGCAGCGGAATGCCCGGCGGGTACGGCGTGAGCAGGATGCTCGTCACGCGGCCTTCGAGCTCGTCGAGCGGCACGCGGTCGATCTTGCGGTGCGCGAGCTTCGCGAACGCGTCCGACGGCTTCATCGCCGGCTCCATGTCCGACAGGTACATCTCCGTCGTCAGGCGGGCGATGTCGTTCGCGCGGTACACGTCGTGGATCTGCGTGCACAGGTCGCGCAGGCCGACACGCTCGTAGCGCGGATGCTGCGCGACGAATTCCGGCAGCACGCGCCACAGCGGCTGGTTGTTGTCGTAGTCGTCCTTGAACTGCTGCAGCTCGGTCACCATCGAGTTCCAGCGGCCCTTCGTGATGCCGATCGTGAACATGATGAAGAACGAGTACAGGCCGGTCTTCTCGACGATGATCCCGTGCTCGGCCAGGTACTTCGTGACGATCGCGGCCGGAATGCCGGTCTCGCCGAACTCGCCGTCGACGTCGAGCCCCGGCGTGATGATCGTCGCCTTGATCGGGTCGAGCATGTTGAAGCCTTCCGCGAGCGGGCCGAAGCCATGCCAGTGGTCGTTCGGCTTCAGCATCCAGTCGTCGCGCGAACCGATGCCTTCTTCGGACAGGTTGTCCGGGCCCCATACGCTGAAGAACCAGTCGTCGCCGTATTCGGCGTCGACCTTGCGCATCGCGCGGCGGAAATCGATCGCCTCGGCGATCGATTCCTCGACGAGCGCGGTGCCGCCCGGCGGCTCCATCATCGCGGCCGCGACGTCGCACGACGCGATGATCGCGTACTGCGGGCTCGTCGACGTGTGCATCAGGTACGCCTCGTTGAAGCGGTGCTTGTCGAACGTGCGGTTCTCCGAATCCTGCACGACGATCTGCGATGCCTGCGAGATGCCCGCGAGCAGCTTGTGCGTCGAGTGCGTCGCGAACACCAGCGCGCCGGTACGCGGACGGCCGTCGCCGATCGCGTGCATGTCGCGGTAAAAGTCGTGGAACGTCGCATGCGGCAGCCACGCTTCGTCGAAGTGCAGCGTGTCGAGCAGGTCGCCGAGCAGGTCCTTGATCATCTCGACGTTGTAGACGACGCCGTCGTACGTGCTCTGCGTGATCGTCAGGATCCGCGGCTTCATGTCCGGGTTCTCGCGCAGCGCCTCGCGCGCGAACGGGTTCGCCTCGATCTTCTTGCGGATGTTCTCCGGCTTGAATTCGTCGCGCGGGATCGGCCCGATGATGCCGAAATGGTTGCGCGTCGGCGTGAGGAACACCGGAATCGCGCCCGTCATCGTGATCGCGTGCAGGATCGACTTGTGGCAGTTGCGGTCGACCAGCACGATGTCGCCGGGTGCAACCGTCGCGTGCCAGACGATCTTGTTCGACGTCGACGTGCCGTTGGTCACGAAGAACAGGTGGTCCGCGCTGAAGATGCGCGCCGCGTTGCGCTCGGACGCCGCGACCGGGCCCGTGTGGTCGAGCAGCTGGCCGAGTTCGTCCACCGCGTTGCAGACGTCCGCGCGCAGCATGTTCTCGCCGAAGAACTGGTGGAACATCTGGCCGAGCGGGTTCTTCAGGAACGCGACGCCGCCCGAGTGGCCCGGGCAGTGCCACGAGTACGAGCCTTCGTCCGCGTACTTGACGAGTTCCTTGAAGAACGGCGGCGCGAGCGAGTCGAGATAGACCTTCGCCTCGCGGATGATGTGGCGCGCGACGAACTCCGGCGTGTCCTCGAACATGTGGATGAAGCCGTGCAGCTCGCGCAGGATGTCGTTCGGCAGGTGGCGCGACGTGCGCGTCTCGCCGTACAGGAAGATCGGGATGTCCGCGTTGCGGCGGCGCACTTCGGTGACGAACGCGCGCAGTTCGATGATCGCGGTCGCGAGCTCGGGCAGTTCGCCGTCCGGGCCGGTTTCGCCGAGCATGAGTTCGTCGTCGTCGATCGACAGGATGAAGCACGACGCGCGGCTCGACTGCTGCGCGAACGACGTCAGATCGCCGTAGCTCGTGAGACCGAGGACTTCGACGCCCTCCTTCTCGATCGCTTCGGCCAACGCCCGGATGCCGGAGCCCGAGATGTTCTCGGAGCGGAAATCTTCGTCGATGATGACGACGGGGAAACGAAACTTCATGGGCGATTCTCCAAAAAGAACGACCGCGGCGCGTCACGCGCAGCGGTCACCCGGAAACTGGTGAGACGTTATGCAACCAGATCAGGTTTTCGGCAGCGTGACACCACGCTGCCCCTGATACTTGCCGCCGCGATCGGCGTACGACACGTCGCACACTTCGTCGCTCTCGAAGAAGAGCACCTGCGCGACGCCTTCGTTCGCGTAGATCTTCGCGGGCAACGGCGTGGTGTTCGAGAATTCCAGCGTGACGTAGCCTTCCCACTCGGGTTCGAACGGCGTCACGTTGACGATGATCCCGCAGCGCGCATAGGTCGACTTGCCGAGGCAGACCGTCAGCACGGTGCGCGGGATGCGGAAATATTCGACGGTGCGGGCCAGCGCGAACGAGTTCGGCGGGATGATGCACACGTCGCCCTTGAAATCGACAAACGAACCCTCGTCGAAGTTCTTCGGGTCGACGATCGTCGAATTGATGTTCGTGAAGATCTTGAATTCGTCCGCGCAGCGGATGTCGTAGCCGTAGCTCGACGTGCCGTAGCTGACGATCCGGCGGCCGTCCTCGGACGCGCGAACCTGATCGGGCACGAACGGCTCGATCATCTTGTGCTCTTCGGCCATGCGCCGAATCCATTTGTCGGACTTGATGCTCATGCCAGCCTCCGCCGGGTCGTCCCAAGGAGGCTGACGGCCCCCTGGAGGGGCAGCGAACAAAGTGAGCGTGGGGGTCGATTCATATCGGGGCGCCAGGAAACGCTGCGTGACGGAAAACGGAGGCCGCCATTCAGGACGGCGGCCGGGGAAAGGCCGACATTTTACGCGATCATCGGCCCGCGCACGCGGCGGCCGTCAACGGATCACGCCGCAGGCGAGCGCGGGCCCCGCGCCATGCTGCGCAAACGCGGGATCGCTCGGGTCGCGGTGCACCAGCGCCGCGCGGTTCATCGCCGAGCGCACGCCGTCGAGGGCCAGATCGGGCGCGACGATGAAGCCGGCCGCGACGCCGTTCGCATCCGCGTGGATGTTGCCGAGATCGCCGGCGACGCGAGCGCCCGCGCGCAGCCGGTCGGCCGCCGGCGCGAACACCTGGCCGGCGCTCGAGCCGTCGCCCGCGTTGCAGTCGCCGCGTTCGTGTACCTGTAAAGCGTGATCGCTGTTCGGCGGCAGCCCGGCCAGGTTGTAGGTAACCTGCACGCCGTCCGGACGCTCGACGAACGTCACCGCGCCGCGCGTCTGCGAACCGACCGTCGGCTGCAGTTGCGCGTCGGCCCGTTTTTCGTGCGACGAGGAAAAGGAGGTGCAGCCGGCCAGCAGGCCCAGCGCGGCGGCGGCCAGCAGCGCGCACCGCACGCGGCCGGCGCGCACGCCGTGATGTCGTTGTTTCATTCGATCCTCATGCCGGCTGGCGGCCGTTTGACACGACGGCCGCGCCGGGCGGGTAAAGGGACCCGGGAAAAGTCGCCATGATACCGCGCCTCGCGGCGCCGTAAACAGCGTGAGGCCCCGCCCCGCAAGGGTTTTACGTATTTTGAACAACGATCGACGGGAACTTCGACGTCATGTCGCGCGATCGCTCGGCAATCGCCAGCGCGACCCCGCGTGCGATGTCGCGGTAGCGACGCGCCAGCGCGCCTTCGGAATCGGCCACGACCGTCGGCGTGCCGCTGTCGGCCCGCTCGCGGATCGCGATGTCGAGCGGCAGGCTGCCGAGCACGTTCACGCCATAGTCCTTCGCCATCCGCTCGGCCCCGCCGGCGCCGAAGATGTGCTCCTCGTGGCCGCAGTTCGAACAGATGTGGATGCTCATGTTCTCGACGATGCCGAGGATCGGAATCCCGACCTTCTCGAACATCTTCAGGCCCTTCTTCGCGTCGAGCAGCGCGATGTCCTGCGGCGTCGTGACGATCACCGCGCCCGTGACAGGCACGCGCTGCGCGAGCGTGAGCTGGATGTCGCCCGTGCCGGGCGGCATGTCGACGATCAGGTAGTCGAGCTCGCGCCAGTTGGTCTGGCGCAGCAACTGTTCGAGCGCGGAGGTCGCCATCGGGCCGCGCCACACCATCGGGTTGTCTTCCTCGATCAGAAAGCCGATCGAGTTTGCCTGCAGCCCGTGGCCGACGAGCGGGTTCATCGACTGGTTGTCGGGCGACTCGGGGCGCTGGCCGTGGATACCGAGCATCGTCGGCAGCGACGGGCCGTAGATGTCGGCGTCGAGAATGCCGACCGACGCGCCTTCCGCGGCGAGCGCGAGCGCGAGGTTGACGGCCGTCGTGCTCTTGCCGACGCCGCCCTTGCCCGACGCAACCGCCACGATGTTCTTCACGTTCGGCAGCAGCTTCACGCCGCGCTGCACCGTGTGCGCGACGATCTCCTGCGACACCGCGACGCGCGCGTCGCGCACGCCGGCCACGGCCTGGAGCGCTGCGGTGACGCGTGCGCGCACGTCGTCGTGCTGGCTGCGCGCGGGATAACCGAGCACCACGTCGAGCGCCACGACATCGCCGTCGATCGCGACGTTGCGCACGCCCTTGTTCGCCGCATACGGACGGCCGGTATTGGGGTCGACGACGGCCGCCAAAGCGGCGTCGACTTGTGCCCGGTCAATGCTCATCGAAACTCCGTGAAAACGTTTTTCTCGCGCGCGAACGTCAAAAAATATCAAATTACGCTGCGAAAATCGGAAAAAGTGAAAGAATCTGTTGCACGCCATTGCGCGAACGCGCGACCCGGCGCACTCTTCGCGTGCGGCATGCTATGGGGCCAAATCGGCCGCTTACCGCCTATATTGTAGAGGCTGACGCGCTGCCCTGTCCCAACAGCCACGCTGGCGGACAGGGCATGCGGCCACCTCGGCGGCTGCCGCGGGCGCAGGCCTGCCCTCCTTTTTCGGGCGGCCCGCGCAGGGAGCCGTAACTGTTGTCATCGTTGTCGACTCGTTCAACCAAGAGAGGAATCCAAGATGAACATGAAAATCGCGACCCGCTTGTCCGTCTTCGCATTGGCCGGCGCACTGCTGGCAGGCTGCGCCACGCAGCAAGGCAACAACACGGCCGTCGGTACCGGCACGGGTGCGGCGCTGGGCGCAGGCATCGGCGCGCTGGCGGGCGGCGGCAAGGGCGCGGCGATCGGCGCGGGCGTCGGCGCGCTGGTCGGCGGCGTGACGGGTTACAACTGGCAAGCGATCAAGAACAAGCTCGCGCCGTCGGCAGCGCAAACGGGTACGCAAGTGACCGAGCAGCCGGACGGCTCGCTGAAGCTGAACGTGCCGAGCTCGGTGACGTTCGCGACGAACCAGTACGCGATCACGCCGGCCTTCACGCCGCTGCTGAACGACCTGGCGACGACGCTGAACCAGAACCCGCAAGTGACGGCATCGATCGTCGGCTACACGGACAGCACGGGCTCGGCCCAGCTGAACCAGACGCTGTCGCAGAACCGTGCGCAAAGCGTCGTGAACGCCCTGGCACAGCGCGGCGTGAACGGCGGCCGCCTGTCGGCGCAAGGCATGGGCGCATCGAACCCGATCGCGGACAACGCGACCGAAGCTGGCCGCGCACAGAACCGCCGCGTCGAAATCTACCTGCGCGCAGCGCAGGCGCACTAAGCGCACAACGAGGGGAACGCGCGGGCTCGACGCCCGCGCAGCCCCGCCGGACAAGGCTTCCGGCGGAGCCGGTAACCAATCGAAAAAATTTTCGAACTTCTGTCGCGGGCCGTGGTCAGTATTTATGGTACGCGGCTGGTGTTGCCGGCGCGTCACCATTCTCCTCTTGTCGTTGTTGCTCCGGGGCCGTATCCGCCCCGGTTTTTTTTGCCCGCAGAAATCGTGCCGCAACGCAGCACATCACCGACGGGCACACCGCTTGCGCAGCCCCTTCCGTCTCGGCGCCCGGTCAAGGGCGCCTGCCCGCGTCGCTGGCGCGCGCCCCTGCTAGAATCGCAGTTTCCCGTCGTTTTACCGCTGTCCCTCTACAGACCCTATGTCCGCATCCGACCTCACTCCCGTGCAGGCTGCGGCGCCGCAAGGCCGCCGCCAGATCCTCGTTACGTCCGCACTGCCCTATGCCAACGGGCAGATCCACATCGGCCACCTGGTCGAGTACATCCAGACCGACATCTGGGTGCGGACGCTGCGAATGCATGGCCATGAGGTCTACTACATCGGCGCCGACGACACGCACGGCACGCCGATCATGCTGCGCGCGGAGAAGGAAGGCCTGAGCCCGAAGCAGCTGATCGATCGCGTGTGGGCCGAGCACAAGCGCGATTTCGACAGCTTCGGCGTGTCGTTCGACAACTTCTACTCGACCGATTCGGACGAGAACCGCGTGCTGAGCGAGAAGATCTACGTTGCGCTGAAGGACGCCGGCTTCATCGCCGAGCGCGAGATCGAGCAGGCATACGACCCCGTCAAGGAAATGTTCCTGCCGGATCGCTTCATCAAGGGCGAGTGCCCGAAGTGCCACGCGAAGGACCAGTACGGCGACAGCTGCGAAGTGTGCGGCTCGACCTACCTGCCCACCGAACTGCTGAACCCGTATTCGGTCGTGTCGGGCGCGACGCCGGTGCGCAAGACGTCGAAGCACTACTTCTTCCGCCTGTCCGATCCGCGCTGCGAAACGTTCCTCCGCGAATGGGTGAGCGGCCTCGCGCAGCCCGAAGCGACCAACAAGATGCGCGAATGGCTCGGCGACGCCGGCGAGGCCAAGCTCGCCGACTGGGACATCTCGCGTGACGCGCCGTACTTCGGCTTCGAGATCCCGGGCGCGCCCGGCAAGTATTTCTACGTCTGGCTCGACGCGCCGGTCGGCTATTACGCGAGCTTCAAGAACCTGTGCGACCGCAATGGCATCGACTTCGATGCGTGGGTCCGCCCGGGCTCGACCACCGAGCAGTATCACTTCATCGGCAAGGACATCCTGTACTTCCACACGCTGTTCTGGCCCGCGATGCTCGAGTTCTCGGGCCACCGCACGCCGACCAACGTGTTCGCGCACGGGTTCCTGACCGTTGACGGCGCGAAGATGTCGAAGTCGCGCGGCACGTTCATCACCGCGCAGAGCTACATCGACACCGGCATGAACCCCGAATGGCTGCGCTACTACTTCGCCGCGAAGCTGAACGCGACGATGGAAGACATCGACCTGAACCTCGACGACTTCCAGGCGCGCGTGAACAGCGACCTCGTCGGCAAGTACGTGAACATCGCGAGCCGCGCGGCAGGCTTCCTGATCAAGCGCTTCGACGGCCGCGTGCAGGACAGCGCGATGAACCACCCGCTCGTCGCGAAGCTGCGCGAGGCAATCCCCCAGATCGCCGCGCACTACGAAGCACGCGAGTACGGCCGCGCACTGCGCCACACGATGGAACTCGCGGACGAAGTGAATGCGTACGTCGACGGCGCGAAGCCGTGGGATCTCGCAAAGGATCCGGCCAACGCGGTCGCGCTGCACGAAACCTGCAGCGTGAGCCTCGAATCGTTCCGCCTGCTGTCGCTCGCGCTGAAGCCGGTGATGCCGCGCGTCGCCGCTGCCGTCGAGTCGTTCTTCGGGATCGCGCCGCTCGCATGGGCCGATGCCGCGAAGCCGCTGTCGTCGGAACAGCCGATCAAGGCGTACCAGCACCTGATGACGCGCGTCGACCCGAAGCAGATCGAAGCGCTGCTCGCCGCGAACCGCGATTCGCTGCAGGCCGAAGCCGCCGGCGCGGCTGTCGCGAGCGCGAACGCCGCGAAGGATGCGAAGAACAACGCGAAGGCGAAGGCGGACGCGAAGCAGGCGGTCGTGAACGGCGCGGACGATGCCCCCATCTCGATCGACGATTTCGCGAAGATCGACCTGCGCATCGCGAAGATCGTCGCGTGCCAGGCCGTCGAAGGCTCGGACAAGCTGCTGCAGCTCACGCTCGACGTCGGCGAGGAAAAGACCCGCAACGTGTTCTCGGGCATCAAGTCCGCCTACCAGCCCGAGCAGCTCGTCGGCAAGCTGACCGTGATGGTCGCGAACCTCGCGCCGCGCAAGATGAAGTTCGGCCTGTCCGAAGGGATGGTGCTTGCCGCGTCGGCAACCGACGAGAAGGCCGAGCCGGGTCTCTACATCCTCGAGCCGCACAGCGGCGCGAAGCCCGGCATGCGCGTGAAGTAAGCCGCACGCGCGGCTGCTCGCGCGAAAAAAATGCCCCGCACGTCGTGCGGGGCATTTCTTCATGGCTGCTCGGCACGCCGCTCGCGGGCGCCGTCACGGCCGAACCAACGGTCGAAGCGCCGCGTGTAGTTCAGGTCGATGCCCTGGAACGTGCCGCCGTACGCGGACACCGACCAGAAGCGCGTCAGGTTGATCGTCGCCTTGAATGCGTTGCTCGCCGATTGCAGGCCCTGCTCGAAGCCGAGCACGAACCGCTCGTTGATCGCCTTCGACACCAGCACGACCTGCGGGTCGGTCAGGCCGACTTCGCTGCGGCCCACCGAGACCTCGTCGAGACCGAAGGTCTGCGCAACGCGCTTGCCGGTCACGCTGCCGAGCAGCCCGAGCGCCGCCGTCATCGCACCCTGCTGGCCGACGTTGTTGCCCTGGTCGGTGCCGTGCCCGAACAACAGCCACGACAGCTTTTCGTTGTCCGTGACGTTCGGCTCCGACACGAGCTTGACCGTCAGCGACTGGATCGTGCCCGTTACCTGCACGCCGGCCTCGACCTCCTGGTTGCGCCGCATCGCGAGGATGTTGACGCCCGGGTTCGACACGGGGCCGTTGAACGTGAAGAAGCCGTTCTCGATCGCGAGCTTGCGGCCGAACGACGTATACGTCGATCCCTCGGTCACGCGCACGTTGCCGACCGCGCGCAGCGGCGCGCCCGGCGCGCTCATCACGGTGATCGTGCCGCGCAGCCCGAGATCCGCGCCGTGGCCCTTGAAGCGGAAGTTGTCGCCGAGGCCGATGTCGATGTTCGCGCGCGGCGCGAGCGACGGCGCCGGCTTGTCCCCGGCCGGCTTCGGCTTCGCGACCGCGGTGCCGGTCGGCGTCTCGCCGCGCACCGTGCCGCCCGGCCCCACGATCACCACATCGTCCGACAGGTGCGGCGCCGATTCCTCGGGCAGGTCGAACAAGGCGCGGTCGACGACGAACTTGCCGTCGATCGACAGCGCGCCGCGCGGCCCGTCGTTCGCGACCGTTGCCTTGCCCGACAGCGACAGCTTGCGATCCGGCGCCGCGAACAGTTCGAGCTTGTCCGCGACGATGCTCGCTGTCAGGTCGGGCGCCTCGCCATCGAGGCGCACGCGGCCGAGCGCGCGCAGCGTACCGTCGCCGCCGTGAAATTCGACCTGCTGGAATTCGACGAGGTTCTCCGAAAGCTTGATGCGTACGATACCGTCCTTCAACTGCACGCCCTGGTCGATCAGCGTCGCGGACAGGTCGTCGCCCGTCAGCATCCCCGACAGGTTAGGCTTCGCCGGCGTGCCCGCGACCGTCAGCTTCAGCGCCGCGCGCCCGCCGAGCAGATAGCTCGGCCCGAACAGGTTGCCGGTCGTCTTCAGCGCCGGGATGTCGGCGTCGATGCGGCCCGACAGCGGGCCGTCGTCGACCACGCCGAACATGCCGTCGCGCAGCGCGAACGGCACGGTGACGTTCGCGTCGAGCGTGCCGATCCGGTTCGCCTTCGCGAGCGCCGTCACGTTGAGCCGGTTGCCGGGCGTGAAGCTCGCACGCGCGGACAGGTCGGTCAGCCCCAGCGATGCGATGCCGCGCCCGCTCTCGATCGTCACGTCGCCGCCGCGACGCTTCACCTGCACATAGCCCGTCGAGTTCGCGCCGAGCGAGAAATCCCAATCGGCGTCGAGCACGACGTCGGTCCGCACCGGTGGCCGCTGGCCCGTCAGCTCCTGGCGGACCTCGAGGAAACGCGCGATCGACGCGCCGCTCACCGAGCCCGCCGAGCGCATCTGGCCGTGATCGAACACGAACGATTTCAGGTCGATCGCCGCGCCCTCGAGCGTGAGCCGCGTCGCGCCGAGCGTCACGCGGCCGGCGCCGGCCGATACGGTCAGCGGCGACTGAAGCGCGACGGCCGGCGTGCCGCGGTTCGCAAGACGCGTGACGGTGCCGTCCCAACGCATCCCGTCGCGGTTCTCGACCACGCCGCCGTTCGCCGCGAGCGTCACGTCGATCACGCGGCCGCCAGCCGTCCCGAGCGCCGACGCGTCGAGCGTGTGCTTCGCGCGCGTGCCGTCGAGGTTCGCGCGCAGCGATTTCAGCTTCAGCGAGCCGAGCGCGATGTCGGACGCGTCGGCCGTCAACACGAGCGCGCCGTGCGCGCCGTCGCGGATGTCCGCGCGGCCCTGCGCCGCGCCGATCCGGCTCGAGCCGACGACCACGTGCTCGGCCTTGTAGGTGGCCGTCACGTTCGGGTGCGCGAAGCTGCCGGTCAGGTCGCCCTGCGCCTGCACGAGCCCTTCCACGCCGAAGCCGAGCCGGTCGAGTTGCGGCGCGTCGACGACGAAGCGAAGCCGGTCGCCCGGCGCGCCGAAGCTGCCGCGCAGATCCACGTGGTTGCCCGCGATCGACAGGTTCGCGTTGCTCGGCAGAATGCGTGAGCCGGCGAGCTGCACGACGCCGGCGCCGGTCAGCGGCACGCCGTCGTACAGGCTGTCGCCGAGCTTGAAGGTCGCCTTCGTCGACACCTGCGGCGCGAACGCGCCCGACGCCGTCAGCGTGCCCGACACGCGCGTCTCGCCGCGCTGGGCCGGCGCCTTCGCGACCTTGGCGGGCGCCTTGCCGCCACCCGCCTTCGGCGCACGCATCGCGGCGAGCAGCAGCGGATCGAATGTCGTCAACGTCGCCTTCGCGTCGTAGCTCGAATGCGCATCGTGGCGGAACACGCCCGTCAGGTCGATCCGGCCCTTGCCCGCCGTCACGCGTGCGTCGGTCAGCACGGTCTGCTGCGGCGTCAGCGCAACCTTCGCGCGGGCGCCGAGGGCGAGCTTCGGGTCGTTCAGGTTGAAGTCGACCGTCGTCACGTCACCCGCGAGCGTCACGCCGAGCGGGCCGGCGAGACGCATCGGCCGCAGCTCGGCGACGAAGGCATTCAGGTCGAGGTTCGCGACCTTCAGGTCGAAGCGGCCCTTGCCGCCCGTCAGCGTGCCGTTGCCCGTCACGCTGCCGTCGCGGATCAGCTTCAGCGCGAGCGCGTCGATCCGCTGCGCGTGCGCGTCGAGATGCACGGTCGCGTGCGCGTCGATCACCGGCAGTAGGTGATCGCCGAGCGTGCCGGGTTTCGCGTTGACGATCGACACCGGGCCCGTCACCGCGAAACCCTTCGCGGGCTCGGCCCCGGCCGGCGCGGTCACGGGCGCGAGTTCCGCGCGCACCGCGAGATCGGCGGCCGGCGCGCCGGGCGCAAGGGCCTGCGGGTTCACGTGATCGAACGCGAGCGACGCGCGCGTGAGCGGCACCGCGCCGAACGGGGCGGCCTCGACGTGCGCGCGCCCGTTCAGCTTCATCCCGCTCGCGTCGACGTCGGCGACGAGCGCCTCGAGCGAACCCGACACGCGAGCGCGCGCGTCGACCGGCTCGCCGGACAGCTTGCCCGCATAAGTGGCTTCACCCGTCAGCGCGAACGGCTTCACGCCATCGAGCTTCGCGCGTGCGGTCAGCGCGCCGTACGGGGTATCGACGCCCTCGAGCACGAGTTCGTGGTGACGGCCGTCACTGCGGCCGTTCAGCGCGATATGGTCGAGCTGCGTCGTCGAGCCGCCGTCGTGGATCGCAAGGTGATCGACGCGCAGGTCGTCGATGCGCAACTGCAGCGGCAGGCTCAGGTCCTGCGGCGTCGTAGTCGGCGTCGACGGCCCCGGCGGGATTCGCACGTCGATCGTGCCGACGCGAAGATAGGCGATGGTCAGCCGCCACGGCGCACGGGTCAGCGCCCAGCGGCCGTCGAGCCGGTCGATGCGGATTTCGGTGCCGGTACCGTCGGGGCTCGTCCATGCGAACCCGCGCAGCCGCACGCCGGTCGCGAGCGAGCCGCCGTCGAGCGTACCCGCGAGCCGTGCGCCGAGCACGCGCTCGGCCACCTGCCACGCGAGCCGCGTGCCGTGCTCGGTCGTCACCGCGGCCAGCACGAGCCCGACCGCCAGCACGACGAGCAGCGCGACCGTCACGAGCGTCCACGCGACGACCCGTCCGATGCGCGCGACGGGCCCGCGGCGCGGCGCGCGCGGCGGCGCGTCGGGCGCGCCGTCGGGCGAGTCCGGATCGTGAGGCGGCGGCGTGTCGTTCGGGTCCTTCGTCATGCGGTTCGTCGTCGGTGAAGCGGTACGGTCAGAAAGCGATGCCGAGCGTCAGGTACGGGCGCACGCTATGGTTGCGCAACCCGTACGCGACGTCGACGTTGATCGGGCCGACGGGGCTGCGCCAGCGCGCGCCGATGCCGACGCCCGGGTAGAACACGCGCTCGCCCCACGCATCGGTGGCGGTGCCGATGTCGAAGAACGTCGCGGCGCCCCAGTCGCGATTGAACCAGTGCTGGTATTCGGCGGTGCCCGTCATCAGGTACTTGGTCGGCAGCACGGAGCCGTCGACGCTGTTGCCGATGCTCTGGTAGCCGTAGCCGCGCACCGAGTTCGAGCCGCCCGCGCGGAACAGCAGCGACGCCGGCACACCGGTCGAGCTGCCGCTCGTGAACACGCCGCCGAGTTCCGCGCGGAACACGAACAGGTCGCGCTTGCCGATCGGCAGGTACTGCTGGCCGCGCGCGTAGCCGCGGATGAACGACTGGTCGGTCAGCACACCCTTGACCGCGAAGCCGGCCTCGGCGTGGATCAGGTTGCCCGAACGCGGGAACAGCGGATCGTCGACGTTGCGGCGCGTCCACGCCCATTGCGGCACGAGCGCGCGGCTCGTGGTCGGCCCGGCGCCGTTCTGGTCGAGCCGGTCCTGGTAGTACATCAGCGAATACGAATAGTCGATGAACTGGCCGGTGCGCGTGCGCTGCGCGCCGATCCGCGCGCTGTAGATGCGCGTGTCCGACACGTTGGTGTTCGTGTACGACGCGAGCACGCTGTTGGTCCAGCCCTTCTCGCCCGGCGGCATCGACAGCTGGACCTGCCCGTATTGCTGGATCTGGTCGAGCCGGCCCGACACGGTCAGCGGCCATGCGGCGCCGAACGTGTCGAGATACGTATAGGAGCCCTGCACGTGCGGCCCGGTATCGGTGGCAAAGCCGACGCCGCCACGAATGTTGTTGTACGGGAACTCGCTGACCTTCACGTGCACGGGTGTGCGCTCGGGCTTCGCCGTATCGTCGCCGACGTCGATCGCGACGCTCGCGTAATACGGCGTGTTCTGCAACTGCCGCTGCAGTTCGGTGATGCGCTGCACGTCGTAGATCTCGCCTTCCGACAGCGGATTGACGTTCGTGACGATCTTTTCCGGATAGCGCCGTACGCCGTCGACGTCGACCTTGCCGATCGTGAACGTCGGGCCGCTGTCGAACGTGACCGCGAGCGTCGCGCGCTGCGTGCTCGGGTCGATGCGCGCCTCCGACGACGCGATCTTCCCGCCGAGATAGCGGCGCGACTGCAGTTGCTTGAGCGCGGCCCCCTTCGCGCCGTCCCAGTCGGACTGCGTGAACGGATCGCCCGGCTTCAGCGAGAACGCGAAACGGGTCGCCGCTTCCTGCTTCGGATCCTCGGTGTCGATGGGCCCGTTGAAGGTCAGGTCGACGCTCGACACGATCGTCTGCTTCCCCGGATCGACCGCGATGCGCACGTCGCGCTTGCCGTCGCGCGTGCGCACGTCGGTGCGCACGACCGGCGAGAAATAGCCGGCCGTCGCGGTCAGGTCGCGCACCTGCTGCGGCGTGGCGGTGACGAGGAAGTCGAACTGGTCGTCGCTGATGTCGTCGCGCTTCGCGAAGCGCGCGATATCGAGATGCGACTTGAGCAGCTTGCGAACCGAGCGCGGCGCGTCGATGTCGACGTCGTACTTCGCGTGGGCCGGCAGCGCGATGCACGCGGCAAGGCAACCCGCGAGGGCCAGCCACGCGACGCCGGCGCGATTGCGTTCCACGCGCGGGCCCGCGTCATGTGCCGTATGTGCTTGCTGATTCGACTGCCCCGCCAAATATGACCTCGCCCTCGGTTATCACGGTTTTGTGGAAAACCCCGTATTTGACCACAGGGTGCCGGCACCAAAGCTTAATGTTTGTAAACCGCTTTGCAAGCGTGCGAGCGTGGCCGCGGCATCATGCGTGACGGTGCGCGTTCGGGCGCCGGCGGCATGCCGGACCGCGGATTCGACGCGCGATTGACGCCGGCTGTTCCCGCGATGCGGTAAAATCCCGCCATCGTGAATCCGGCGCATCGTGCGCCGCCCGAAACGGAAAACCCAGCCATGCCGTACCAGTCCGATGTCACGCAGTTCCTGAACCAGCTCAAGCAGCAGAAGCCGACGCTCGAGGAAGAGCAGCGCAAGGGCCGTTCCCTGCTGTGGGACAAGCAGCCGATCGATCTCGAAGAGCGCGCCGAGCAGCAGGAATCGCGCGTGAAGCAGACGTCGTACGTCTACTACCAGAACTTCTGACGACGTGAGCGCCGCAGACGAGGCCAGCGCCGCCCGGCAGGACGACGCGATCGCCGCGCCCGCGGGCGCCGATTCGACGCCCGACACGGTCGACGGTGTCGCGGCGTTCGCTCGCCTGTACGGCGAGCCGCTCTTCAAGCTGCCGCAGGATCTCTACATCCCGCCCGATGCGCTCGAGATCTTCCTCGAGACCTTCGAAGGCCCGCTCGACCTGCTGCTCTACCTGATCCGCAAGCAGAACTTCAACGTGCTCGACATCCCGATGGCGCAGGTCACCGCGCAATATCTGGGTTACGTCGACCAGATCCGCACGTCGAACCTCGAACTCGCGGCCGAGTACCTGCTGATGGCCGCGATGCTGATCGAGATCAAGTCGCGGATGCTGCTGCCGGTCAAGAAGGCCGACACCGGCGAGGAAGCCGAGGATCCGCGCGCCGAACTCGTGCGCCGCCTGCTCGAATACGAGCAGATGAAGCTCGCCGCGCAGCGGCTCGACCAGTTGCCGCAGCTCGGCCGCGACTTCCTGCGCGCCGAGGTCTACATCGAGCAGAGCGTCACGCCGCGCTTCCCCGACGTGAATTCGGACGACCTGCGCGCCGCATGGGCCGACGTGCTCAAGCGCGCGAAGCTCGTCCAGCACCACAAGATCTCCCGCGAGGAGCTGTCGGTGCGCGAACACATGAGCCTGATCCTGCGCCGGCTGCAGAACGCGCGCTTCATGGAGTTCGCCGAGCTGTTCGACACGTCGCGCGGCGTGCCGGTCGTCGTCGTGAATTTCATCGCGATGCTCGAGCTCGCGCGCGAGTCGCTCCTCGAGATCACGCAGGCCGAGCCGTTCGCGCCGATCTACGTGCGTCTCGCGTACCTGCCCGCGTAACCCCCGCGCCCGGCCTTTCCGTTCTCCCGAGTCATCCCGGCACACGCGCCGCCTCAGCGCAGCCCGGCGCGGCCGCGCGAGCCGTTACCGGCACGCCCGATTAAAAAGTGAACGATCGTTCTTTTTCCGATGCGTTTGGCGGCCAAATCCTCTACAATCCGCCGACGCCCGATGCGCCGCCCGCGCGCCGGCGTTCTCCGCTTCGACCCCGACGCCGCTGCTGCGGCGCCAACGCGCGCCACAGCGCGAGGAACCCGCTACCCGATCATGAAAGTCATCAGCTCGATCCATGAACTGCGCGACCAGCTGCGCGGACAGAACCGCACGGCGTTCGTGCCGACGATGGGCAACCTGCACGAAGGGCACCTATCGCTGATGCGCCTCGCGCGCCAGCACGGCGACCCGGTCGTGGCGAGCATCTTCGTCAACCGGCTGCAATTCGGCCCGAACGAGGATTTCGACAAGTATCCGCGCACGCTCCAGGACGATATCGAGAAGCTGCAGAAGGAAAACGTCTACGTGCTGTTCGCGCCGACCGAGCGCGACATGTACCCGGAACCGCAGGAATACCGCGTGCTGCCGCCAGACGATCTCGGCGGGATCCTCGAAGGGGAATTCCGGCCCGGCTTCTTCACCGGCGTGTGCACGGTCGTGACGAAGCTGATGGCCTGCGTGCAGCCGCGCGTCGCCGTGTTCGGCAAGAAGGACTACCAGCAGCTGATGATCGTGCGCCGCATGTGCCAGCAGCTCGCGCTGCCGGTCGACGTCATCGCCGCCGAAACCGTGCGCGACGAGGACGGCCTCGCGCTGTCGTCGCGCAATCGCTACCTGTCGGCCGACGAGCGCAACGAAGCGCCCGAACTCGCGAAGACGCTGCAGCGCATCCGCGAGAACGTGCTCGGCGGCGAACGCGACCTCGGCAAGCTCGAGGAAATGGCCCGCACGCATCTGGCCGGCCGCGGCTGGGCGCCCGACTACATCTCGATCCGCCGCCGCGCGAACCTGATCGCGCCGAGCGCGGCCGAGCTCGAAGCCGGCGAACCGCTCGTCGTCGTAGCCGCCGCGAAGCTCGGCGCGACGCGCCTCATCGACAACCTGGAAATCTGACGGGCCGCCCCGCCCGCGCCTCTCACGACGCATCACGGAGACACCATGCAGCGCCACATGCTCAAATCGAAGATCCATCGCGCGGCCGTCACGCACTGCGAGCTGCACTACGAAGGCTCGTGCGCGATCGACGAAGACCTGCTCGAAGCATCGGGCATCATCGAAAACGAACGGATCGACATCTGGAACATCAACAACGGCGAGCGCTTCTCGACGTACGCGATCAAGGGTGAGCGCGGCAGCGGGATGATCTCGCTGAACGGCTCGGCCGCGCGTCGCGCGCAACTCGGCGACCTCGTGATCATCGCGGCATTCGCGATGGTCGACGATGCCGAGCTGCAGGCCGGCTGGAAGCCGAAGCTCGTGTTCATCGACGACGGCAACAAGATCAAGGGCCACCGCGATCACGTGCCGACGCAGAACTGGACCTGACCTGAACGGCCATCCGCGCAGCCTGGTGCGCGGGAGCAGCCGCGCCGCTCGTGGTCGAAGGGCCGGATTCCGTACGCCACGGAACCCGGCCCTTTCTTATTGCATCGTGCGCCGGTCCGGCGGCCGCGCGATCAGGACGCCTTGGCGGCCTTCTCCGCCTTCTCTGCCTTGGGCGCCCGGCGTTCGGCCCATTCGACGATCGGCCGCCACTGTTCGAGATCCTTCTCGACCCGGCTCTTCGCGACGTCCCACAGCGTGAGGCCGTGCGCGGCGATCTGCACGTAGTTCTGCGTGTCGCGCACGAAGCCGAGCACCGGCAGGCCGAGCCCCTCGACGAACCGGTGAAGCTGGTCCGACGAGCGCGTGCGTGCATCGACCCGCATCCCGACGATCCCGACCTCGACGCTGCCCTTGCGCACGGCCTTCTCGCCGGCGAGGCGCTCCAGAAACTGCTGCGTGGCCAGAATATCGAACATCGACGGCTGCAGCGGCACGATCACCTTGTCCGCCAGTTGCAGCGCGACGTTGAGCCGGTTGCCGTGCAGGCCGGCCGGCGTGTCGATCACGGCATATTCGAGGCCGCGCGGCGGCTTCGTCGGCGCATCCGGATCAAGCTCCCATGCCTCGATCGCCGGCAATCCGGCCGGCCGCAGGTCGAGCCACGCATGCGCGGACTGCTGCCGGTCCAGGTCGGCGAGCGCGACCCACGCGCCCTGCGCCGCGAAAAAGCCGGCAAGATTGGTGGACAGCGTGCTCTTTCCCACGCCGCCCTTCGGATTCGCCACCACGATCACCGTCATGAATTCCCCCGAAAGAACCGCGCGGCGCCGGCCGCATGGCAGGCGCCGCTCGATTGCGGATACAGGGAGCGATGATATCGGCAAACGGGGGGTCACCGGAACGGGTTGCACCGCGCCGCGTCTGCTTACTTTCTCCTTACACACGCCGAACCGCGGCCTCCCGTGCGCCGAGCGCGAACGCGCCGCCGCCCAGCAGCGCTTGCACGGCAAGCGTGACGGCCCAGAACGCCGGATATTCCCAGCCGCCGTTCGGTGATGCGAAGCTCCAGCCGTTCGGCAGATGCGCGGCGGTCGCGCCGAGCATGAACGGCAGCAGCACGAGCGCGGCGACGCGCACGCGCAAGCCCGCGAGCAGCGCAACGCCGCCAGCCAGTTCGACGAACGTCGTCAGGTAAGCGAGCCAGCCCGGCAAGCCGATCGACGCAAAGAACTGAGCGGTGCCGGGCAGCGTGAAGACGAACACCTTCTGCGCGACGTGCGCGAGGTACAGCACGCCGAGCGTGACGCGCAGCAGGGTCGCGGCACATTCGTTGAGGCGATTGGGGTTCATGGCGAATTCCTTCGTGAGTGGTGTGAATGGATCGCACTCTATTCGAATCGATTCGACCGATAAACGCGCCAATTCGCTTTAACTGATTCCTTTGAAGAGTTAATTGGGGCGTAAAAAAGGGGCATGACCGATCATGCCCCGTGACCAGCTTCAGTAACCGCTCTTGCCTTGCGTGGCGTCGCCGGAACCGGACTGGCTGCCGCCCGGCGCGTACGAATCGCACGCGTGCGCAACCGCCGACGCGCCCAGCAGCGCCGCGAGCAGCACGCTCCACCACCATCGAGCCTTCATCGCCGCACTCCTCCAGGCGGACATCCGCCCTCCTGTGTTGTACGCGATCCAGCGGAAAAAGCGAGCACGGCCCGCTCCGCGTCAGCGAAACTCGGCGTACAGCGCGTCGAGGTCGAGATGGTCGGCGAACGTGTCGGCCAGCCGCTCGAGCGATGCCTCGCGCAGCGCCGGATAGTCGATGCGCTCGGCGCCGTCGAGCCCGGCCCACGCGAGCAGCGCCGTGCAGGCGTCCGGCGAGTCGAACAGCCCGTGCACGTAGGTCGCGAGGATCTGGCCATCGCCGGAAACCGCGCCGTCGGGGCGTGTGCCGTCCTGCGCGGCGTCGGCTGCCAGCGCCAGTGCGGGCGATTCGAGCGCAGGCCCTTGCGTATCGCCCATGTGGATCTCGTATCCACGCACGGCAGCCCCGCCCGGCAGCGCGAGGCGCCCCGTCACGTTCTTCAGCGTCTTGTCGGGCTGCAGCGTCGTGTCGAAATCGAGCAAGCCGAGCCCCGGCACGCTACCGGGCGCGCCTTCGAGGCCGAGCGGATCGTCGAGCGAGCGGCCGAGCATCTGCATCCCGCCGCATATGCCGATCACCTTCCCGCCGTAGCGCAGGTGGCGACGGATCAGCGTGTCCCAGCCCGCGTCGCGCAGCCATGCGAGATCGCGCTGCACGCTCTTCGAACCGGGCAGGATCAGGAGGTCGGCGTCCGGCACGGGGCCGCTCTTCCAGTACGTGAATTCGACCTGCGGATGCGCACGCAGCGGATCGAAATCGGTGTGGTTGCTGATGCGCGGCAGCGCCGGCACGACAACCCGCAGCACGCCGGCGTCGCCCCGTGCGGCTGCGCTGCGCGCCTGTGCGGGCAGCATGTCCTCGGCGTCGAGCAGCAGCCCGTGCAGGTACGGCAGCACGCCGAACACGGGCTTGCCCGTTTGCGCGCGCAGCCAGTCGAGCCCCGGTTCGAGCAGCTTGATATCGCCGCGGAAGCGGTTGATCACGAAGCCGCGTACGCGCGCACGTTCGCTGTCCGACAGGCACGCGAGCGTGCCGACCAGGTGCGCGAACACGCCGCCGCGGTCGATATCGGCGACGAGCACGACCGGGCAGTCGACACGTTCGGCAAAACCCATGTTCGCGATGTCGCCATCGCGCAGGTTGACCTCCGCCGGGCTGCCCGCGCCCTCGACGATCACCGTGTCGTAGCCGGCACGCAGACGCGCGTACGACTCGAGCACCGCGTCGAACGCGACCGGCTTGTAGTCGTGATAAGCGCGTGCGTCGAGATTCATGCGCGCCTTGCCGTGAATGATCACCTGCGCGCCGCGGTCGCTCGTCGGCTTCAGCAGCACGGGGTTGAAATCCGTATGCGGCGCGACGCCCGCGGCCAGTGCCTGCAGCGCCTGCGCGCGGCCGATCTCGCCGCCGTCGGCCGTCACCGCGCTGTTGAGCGCCATGTTCTGCGGCTTGAACGGCGCGACGCGCGCGCCGGCGCGGCGTGCCAGCCGGCACAGGCCGGCAACCAGCGTGCTCTTGCCCGCGTCGGACGTCGTGCCCTGGATCATCAGCGTGCCGCGCGGCCGCGGCTCGGGTGCATTCATCGTGTAAAGGTCATCGCGAGGCAAAGGCCGCATTATCCCCTGCGCCGCTATGCCCGCGCCGTTACAATCACGCGATGATTCCGCACGACCTCACCTTCGTCCTCGGCGGCGCGCGCTCGGGCAAGAGCGCGTATGCCGAGCGGCTCGCCGCCGACAGCGGCCGCCCCGTCACCTACATCGCGACCGCAACCGCCGCCGATGCCGAATTCGCGCAGCGCATCGCGCACCATCGCGCGCGCCGGCCGGCCGACTGGGGTTTCGCGGACGCGCCCGTCGATCTCGCCGGCACGCTCGCGCGGCTCGACGATCCGCACGCGTGCCTGCTCGTCGACTGCCTGACGCTGTGGCTCACGAACCTGCTGTGCCCGGCCGACGGCGAACCGCTCGACGATGCGCAGTACGCGGCGCAGGTCGACCGGCTCGAGCACGCGTTGCGCAGCGCGCACGCCAAGGTGATCGTCGTCAGCAACGAGATCGGGCTCGGCGTCGTGCCGCTCGGGTCGGTCACGCGCCGCTACGTCGATGAACTCGGCCGCCTGAACCAGCGCGTCGCCGCGCTCGCGACGCGCGCGACGCTGCTCGTCGCCGGGCTGCCGCTCGACCTCAAGACGGGAGCGCCGTCATGCTGATGCTGTCGCTGCCCGTCGTCGCGATGTTCGCGGTCGCGGCCGCGATCATCGACCGGGCGATCGGCGAACCGGCCGGCTGGCATCCGCTCGTCGCGTTCGGCCGCCTCGCCGCGCGCATCGAAGGCGCGCTGAACACGGGCCGGCGCGGCCGCATGGTCGGCGTCGTCGCGTGGATCGCGGCGGTCGTGCCGCCGGTCGCCATCGCGGCATGGTTCACGGCCGTGCTGCCGTGGCCGCTTGCGGCCGCGCTGCACATCGCGCTGCTGTGGTTCGCCCTCGGCGCGAAAAGCCTCACGGACCACGTCGCGCCGATCGCGGCTGCCTTGCTGCGGCATGACCTCGGCGCCGCCCGCGCGCTGACCGCGCGCATCGTGTCGCGCGACACGAGCGATGCCGACGAAGGCGCGCTGTCGCGCGCGGCCGTCGAATCGGCGCTCGAGAACGGCAACGACGCGATCTTCGGCGCGCTGTTCTGGTTCGTCGTCGCAGGCGGCCCCGGCGCGCTGCTGTTCCGGCTCGCGAATACGCTCGATGCGATGTGGGGCTACCGCACGCCGCGCTTCCTGACCTTCGGCTGGGCCGCCGCGCGCCTCGACGATGCGCTGAACTGGATTCCCGCGCGCCTCACGGCCGCGAGCTACGCGCTGCTCGGCGACACGGCCGCCGCATGGCGCTGCTGGCGCACGCAGGCGCGCCACTGGGACAGCCCCAACGCGGGCCCGGTGATGGCTGCCGGCGCCGGCAGCCTGAACGTGCAGCTCGGCGGCCCCGCCGTCTATCACGGTGAGATCGAGGACCGTCCCGCGCTCGGCACCGGCGCAACGGCGACCGCCATTCACATCGTCGCCGCGCTGTCGCTCGTCACGCGCACACTTGCCCTGTGGCTCGCGCTGCTGGTCGCGAGCGGCGCACTCGCCATGGCCACCCATCATGTCTGACACCCGCATCGCGCACGGCGGCAACCTGCACGAAGCCGCGCGCCGCCACGGCATTCCGTACGACACGTGGCTCGACCTGTCGACCGGCATCAATCCGGTCGGCTATCCGGTCCCGCCCGTCCCGGCCGACGCATGGCGCCGGCTGCCCGACGACGGCGACGGCCTCGCGGCCTGCGCCGCGCAGTACTACCACGCACCCGATCCCGCACACGTGCTGCCGGTTGCCGGCAGCCAGGCCGCGATCCGCGCGTTGCCCGCGTTGCTGCCGACCGGCGACGCCGGCGTCGCGCCGCTCGCGTACGGCGAATACGCGCCTGCCTTCACACGCCACGGCCATCGCGTCGTCGCGCTCGATATCGATGCAGATACGCTGCCTGCGACGCTGCGCCACGTCATCGTCGGGAATCCGAACAACCCGACTGCCGAATTCGTGCCGGCCGGGCGCCTGCTCGATTGGCACGCGCAACTGGCGTCACGCGGCGGCACGCTGATCGTCGACGAGGCATTCGCCGATACGGGCGCGACGCGCTCGCTCGCGCCGCACGTCGATCGTCCTGGGCTCATCGTGCTGCGCTCGGTCGGCAAGTTCTTCGGGCTCGCCGGCATCCGCGCCGGCTTCGTGCTCGCGTGCCCAGACCGGATCGTCGCGCTGCGCGACCTGCTCGGCGCTTGGACGGTCGGCGGCCCCGCCCGCCACGCGGTCGCCGCGGCGTTCGCCGATCGCGCCTGGCAGGCCGCCGCCCGCGAACGGCTCGCGGCCGACGGCGAGCGGCTGGCCGGCTTGCTGCGCGCGCACGGCTTCGCGGTTCGCGCGACGCCGCTCTTCAGCTGGACCGACGACCCGCGCGCCGCGGCGCTGCATGCGGCACTCGCGGCACGCGGGGTCTGGACGCGGCACTTCCCGACACCGTCGAGCGTACGCGTCGGTCTGCCGGGGAGCGAAGCGGAATGGCAGCGCCTCGGCGACGCGCTCGCGCACTGCGTGCCGACGCTGCAACGGGAATCCGCATGAATCCGTCCATGTTTCGCCGGCTCGCGCGAGTCGCGCTACTGGCCGCGCTTGCTGACGCGCCACTCGTCCAAGCCGATGTCACGGCACGCGACGACGCCGGCAATACGGTCACGTTGCCCGCGCCCGCGCAGCGCGTGATCAGTCTTGCGCCGCACGCGACCGAGCTGGTCTACGCGGCCGGCGGCGGCGCGAAGCTCGTCGGCACCGTCACGTACAGCGACTATCCGCCCGCCGCGCAAGCGATACCGCGCGTTGGCGACAACAAGGCGCTCGACCTCGAGCGGATCGCCGCGCTGAAGCCCGACCTGATCGTCGTCTGGCGGCACGGCAACGCCGAGCGGCAGACCGACGCGCTGCGTGCGCTGCACATCCCGTTGTTCTTCAGCGAACCGAAGCGTCTCGACGACGTATCGTCGTCGCTGCGCCGGCTCGGCACGCTGCTCGGCACGCAACCGGCTGCCGATGCGGCCGCGGCCGCCTATACGCGCGACATCGCGGCGCTGCGCGCGCGTTATGCCGCGCGCACGCCGGTCACGATGTTCTTCCAGGTCTGGGATCGGCCGCTGATGACGCTCAACGGTGCGCACCTTATCAACGACGTGATCGAGCTGTGCGGCGGCCGCAACGTATTCGCGTCGCTCAAGCCGCTCGTGCCGACCGTCACCGACGAGGCTGTGCTCGCGGCGAATCCGGAGGCGATCGTGACGACCGGCGTGGGGGCGTCGCGGACGGACGAACCGCTGCCGAGCCTGGCGCGCTGGCGCACGTGGCCCGCACTGACGGCCGCGGCACGCAACAACCTGTTCGCGATCGACGGCGATCTGCTGACGCGGCCGTCGCCGCGGATCGCGCTGGGCGCAGCTGCGCTGTGCGAGGATCTCGATACCGCGCGTGCGCGGCGGCCGCACTGATTGCCGGCGACTTGCGCGTGTATCGCGCGTCAGATGCCTGAGACGAATTGACCGCGCGCTGCGCCGCTCGCACGCGGTTGCCAGCGCGCCTATTCGTCCCAGTGCACCGCTTCCCACATTCGCGTGGCGGCATCCGCGCGCAGCCAGACGACACCACCTGGCGGTACGGGTCGCGACAGCAACGTATCGAGCGGCACGCGCAGTACATGCGATGCAAAGGTACGAATCACGCCCGCATGCGTGACGACCCATTGCGGCCGGTCGAACTGCACCACTGCGTCGACCCGCCCCGCGACCCGCGCGGCAAATCGTGCAACGCTTTCGCCGCCATGCGTACGCGCATGCATCAGGTCCGCCGCCCACGCATCGAGCGCCGCGCGATCGATATCGTCCCAGCGCCGCATTTCCCACGCGCCGAAATCCATTTCCTGCCAGCCAGCGTCGCACCGTAATGGCACGCCGCACGCCTGCGCGAGCCGTTCGGCCACCGACGCGCAACGCGTCAGCGGGCTCGTCCAGACCTGTTCGGGAAGCGGCACGCGGAGTGCCGACAAATGCGCGCGCACGGCCTGCGTGCCGGCGTCGGCCGGTGCGGCGAGCGGCACGTCGCTGCGTCCGTAGCAGATGCCCGGCTCGACGCCGACGGCGGGATGACGGATCAGGACGACGTCCATCCGAGCACCACGAGGTAGATCGCCAGTTCGCACAGTTGCTGTGTGAAGCCGAGACAGTCGCCCGTATAGCCGCCGATCCGCTTCACGAAATAGCGGGCGGCCCACGCGCGCACCAGCACGAGCGCACCGCATGCGGCGACGCCCATGCGCCAGTCGGGCCAGAACAGCCAGGGCAATCCGAATAGCGCCGCGACGCACGCCGCGCGTGTGCCCATCCGTTGCGCAACCGGTTTCGCCTTGCCTTCGGGCCGCACGTAGTCGAGCGTCATCAGCAGGCTCACCGCCGCCGCGCGGCTCGCCGCATGGGCGGCGATCATCGTCCACGCGGCACGCAACGGCAGCAGGGACGCAAGCGCCTGCCATTTCACGCCAAGCGAGATCACGAGCGCGACTGCGCCGAACGTACCGATCCGCGAGTCGTGCATGATGCGCAGCACGTCGTCGCGCGTATAGCCGCCGCCGAATGCATCGCAGCTGTCGGCCAGGCCGTCCTCGTGAAAGGCGCCCGTTGCGAGCAGCGTCGCGGCCATCGACAACCCGACCGCGATCGACGGCGGCAGCACGCGCAACGCAGCGAGATAGACGAGCGCGCCCCATGCGCCGACCGCTGCGCCGACGAGCGGGAAATAACGCGCGGCCTGGTCGAGATCGCCGGCTGCGTAGCCGATCGTGCGCGGCACGGGCACGCGGGTGAAATAGCCGAGCGCGACAAAGAAGTAACGCAGTTCAGCCCGCACGCCGCGCGCGCGATCAGGCGCCACGATTGTCGACGCCGGCGGATTCGAAGCTCGCCATCTCGGTGAGGAATGCGGCAGCCGCACGCACGAGCGGCAGCGCGAGCGCCGCACCCGTGCCTTCGCCAAGCCGCAGGTCGAGCGCGAGCAGCGGCTTCGCGCCGAAATGCTCGAGCATGCGCCGGTGCCCGGCCTCGTGCGACGTATGCGAGAACACGCAGTAGTCGCGCACGCCCGGCACGATGCGCTCGGCGACGAGCAGCGCGGCCGTCGCGATGAAGCCGTCGACGAGAATCGTCATCCGCTCGCTCGCGGCCGCGAGATAGGCGCCCGTCATCATCGCGATCTCGAAGCCGCCGAACGTCGCGAGCACATCGAGCGGCGCAATCGCGTGCGAGTGCTTGACGAGCGCGCGTCCGAGCACCGCACGCTTGTGCGCGAGGCCCTGGTCGTCGAGGCCCGTGCCGCGCCCGACGCACGCGTCGATCGGCACGCTGAGCAGGCGGCTCATCAGGCACGCGGCCGACGACGTGTTCGCGATTCCCATCTCGCCGAAGCCGATCACGTTCGTGCCGAGCGACGCATGCAGGCGCACGCGCGCCGCGCCGGCCGCGAGCGCCGTCATAGCCTCGTCGCGCGTCATCGCCGGCTCCGCCGCGAAGTTGCGCGTGCCGCGCGCGACCGGCAGCGACACCAGCCGGTCGGACAGCGGCAGCGGCGACGCGACGCCCGCATCGACGATCTCCAGCGTGCTCTGCGCGACGCCCGAGAACGCGTTGATCGCCGCCCCGCCGGCGAGGAAGTTCGCGACCATCTGCGCGGTCACCGCTTGCGGATAAGGACTCACGCCCTCGGCGGCAATCCCGTGATCGCCGGCAAACACGATCATCACGGGACGCCGCACGACCGGCCGTTCCGTGTGCTGGATCAGACCGATCTGCAGCGCGATCGCCTCGAGCTGGCCGAGGCTGCCGGGCGGCTTGGTCTTGTGGTCGATCACGTGCTGCAGGCGCTTGCGCAGCACGTCGTCGAGCGGTGCGATCGCGGGCGGGAAGTGGGTTGGGGTCGTCATCGAAGTGCCGGGTCGTTGGCGCGGTGTGCGCCGCGCATCGGATAAGAAAAGGTCATTGTCGCTCGGGCCATGCGGGCAGCAGCGCATCGCGGCCGTTCTCGCGGATCAGCACGAGCGGATAACCGAACGCATCGCTCGCGCGCTCCGGCGTCAGCACGTCGTGCACGGGGCCGGCCCACGCATGGCCGCGGCCGTCGAGCAACAGCGCATGCGTCGCGAAACGCCGCGCGAGATTCAGATCATGGCACGAGAACAGCACCGTGCGCGGGCCTGCGTCGAGCCATGCGGCCAGCGCGGTCAGGCAATCGATCTGGTGATGCAGGTCGAGATGCGCGAGCGGCTCGTCGAGCAGCATCAACGGCGCGTCCTGGCACAGCGTCGCGGCCAGCGCGACGCGCTGCCGCTCGCCGCCCGACAGCGACAGCACGTCGCGAGAAGCGAGCGCGGTCAGGTCGAATGTCGCCAGCGCGTCGCGCGCGGCCGCGCGGTCGCCGTCGCGCTCCCATCCCCAGCCGCCGAGGTACGGAAAGCGGTTGAGCAGCACCGTGTCGAAGACGGTCGCGCTGAAGGCGTCGTGCAGTTGCTGCGGCATCAGCGCGCGACGCTGCGCGAGTTGCCCGGGTGGCCATGCGGCAAGCGGGCGGCCGCCGATCTCGACGTGTCCGCCGGCCGGCGGCTGCAGCCCGGCGAGGGTCGCGAGCAGCGTCGTCTTGCCCGCGCCGTTGGGTCCGGCGACGCACCAGATCTCGCCGGGACGGAATGCCCGGGTAAAGCCGTCGAGCAGCGTGCGCGCACCGGCCTTCAGCGTCAGGCCGACGGCCGCGTAGTTCATGTCGCCGGCAGTGGCATGCAGTGCGGCCCCCGTCATCGCATCGGCCTCCTCAACAACATCCACAGGAACACCGGCACGCCGATCAGCGCGGTCATCACGCCGACCGGCAGTTGCGCGGGCGCGATCACGGTACGTGCGAGCAGGTCGGCCGCCATCACGCCGCCGCCGCCCGCGAGCATCGCGGCCGGCAGCAGCATGCGCTGGTCATTGCCGAAGGCGAGCCGCAGCGCATGCGGCACGACGAGGCCGACGAAACCGATCGTGCCGGCCGTCGTCACCGCGGCCGCGGCGGCCAGCGACGCGACGAGATAGATCCGCACGCGCAGGCGCGCAACGGGCACGCCGAGCGCGAGCGCGGTCGCGTCGCCGCGCAGCAGCACGTTCAGTTGCGGCGCGGCCGGCAGCGCGACGCATGCGGCCAGCAACAGCGCCCCCCACGCGAACCACGGCGTGGTCACGCCGTTCAGGTCGCCGGTCAGCCAGAAGATGATCCCGCGCAGCCGTGCATCGGGCGCGAGCGACAGCAGCAGCGTGACGAGTGCGCCCCACCCCGCCGCGATCACGACGCCCGTGAGCAGCAGCCGCGGCGACGCATCGCGCGCTTCGCCGCGCCACAGCTCGCGGCGTGCGAGACCGAGCACGAGCGCGACCGACACGAGCGAGCCGGCGAACGCCGACGCATCGACGAGCCACCACGCGCCGCCCGCGATCATCGCGACGAGCGCGAAGCCGGCCGCGCCACCCGACACGCCGAGTACGTACGGTTCCGCGAGCGGATTGCGCAACAGCACCTGCAGCAGTGCACCGGCCAGCGCGAGCAGCGCGCCGCATGCGAAGCCGGCGAGCGCGCGCGGCAGGCGCAACGTGCGGACGATATCGGCGAACAGCGCGTCGCCGCCATGCGGCACGAGCGACGCGAGCGCCTGCCAGGGCGACATCGGCACGCTGCCGATCGACAGCGACGCGACGAACAGCAACGCGACCGCCGCAGCCAGCGCGGCCCAGATCGCGGTGGCGCGCGCGGCGCTCATGCCGCGCGCGGCGCTGCACACGACGTGCGGCGCCCCCGCTTGCGGCCGCTGGCCGGTCGTGACGTGAGCGCCGCGCGGACGATTGGGGTCAGCATCGAAGAAGATTCCGTGAAGCGTTGCGCGCCCCGCCTCCCCGCAGGCCGCGCGTCACGAAGCCCGTGCGGGCTCCCCGTCTCGGCCGGTATCCGGGCTGGCGGCGGTCCGGCTCGCCTTCCCGCGCAATGACGCGCAGTGGCCCGCGTCCGCATGCAAGACTTGCACGCGAAACGCGCCCGAGCCGGCCTGCGTCACGGGACGCGGCCGCTTACCGTTGCGGGGGCAGCGCAGGTTGGCAGGCTTCCGGCGCCCGCGCCCTGCTTCCCGTTTAACCGCGCGTTCCACGCGCGAGCACCGAGGCGGCGCCAGTTTAGGAGCGGGTCGCGCGAGCGTCAAGGAAGCGTCCGGACGTGCACGGGACGCGCCGATTCGCGGCAAGAAGCAGGGGTGTTACGACTGGAAACGTTACAGATGTCGGATTGCGCGTTATTCCGCGCTAAAATGCTGGGTCTTTAGAGGACGCAGCAAATGCTCAACGAACTCGAAACCCTATCTCAAAATATTGGCCGTCTGATTTCGCTGAACAAGCGCTATCACTCGGAACGGCTCGCGCTCGAGGAGCAGGTCGCGCAATTGCGCGCGGATGCGGACACTGTCCGCGCGGAACTCGCGCAACTGCGCGACGAACGCAATGCACTTGCGGCCGAACGTGACACGCTGTCGGCAAAGATCGACGACGCCCAGGTGAAACTGAACGCGATTCTCGAAAAGCTGCCGCGCTCGAAAAGTGCGGAGCAAGCCGACAACCAGCTCGACCTGCTGGATGGGCAGGCGCGTACGGATGGCGATGACGCGGCCAGCCACGGAGAACATGCATGAGCACCAAGCAGATCGAAGTCTCGATTCTCGGTCAGGCCTATCGGCTCGCCTGCTCGGCCGAGACCGAAGCGGCACTGCTCGAAGCGGTCGCGCGCGTCGATGCCGAAATGTCGAAAATCCGCTCGAACAGCTCGGTACGCGGCACCGATCGCATCGCCGTGATGGCGGCGCTGTCGCTCGCGTCCGAATTGCTGCGGCTGCAAACGAGCGTGCGGCACGGTGAAGCATTTCCGGCGGAGGAAATCCGTCGTACAATGCACCAGATGAATGAACAGCTCGGCGCGGTGCTCGCACAGCACGAGACGCAGTAACGTTTCAATCGATGCGTCGATTCCCCTTGATCTCGGCGATCAACGGTGGTCAAATTGGCGCATCGAATCACAGTTCAGTCAGCTTCCCTGCCTGGTTCGCCAAGGTCATATATTCCTTGAACCAATGCCATGTGCACGGTTGCGGAAATTTGTAGCACGGGCGCGCGCGTCACTCTGTCTGATGTACCCGAAGTGCTGCTAACTGCGACCAATTCTGAACCTCAGGTTCAGGATGCCGGCCTAGCGGCCAAGGCGGGGGCCTATCCAACGGCATCGGGCGAAGCCCGGTGCCGTTTTCTTTTGTAGCAGCCTCTTTCTGCGTCGATCACGATCCATGCAATACTGGCTGATGAAGTCCGAACCGGACGAAGCAAGCATCGACGATCTCGCCAACGCACCGCAGCGCTTGCTGCCGTGGACGGGCGTGCGTAACTATCAGGCGCGCAATTTCATGCGCGACACGATGAAGATCGGCGACGGCGTGCTGTTCTATCATTCGAGCTGCCCCGAGCCGGGCATCGCGGGTCTCGCCGAAGTGTCGTCGACGCCCTACCCCGACCCCACGCAGTTCGATCCGAAAAGCCCCTATTACGACCCGAAGTCGACTCAGGAAGCACCGCGCTGGCTGCTCGTCGACGTGCGCTACGTGAAAAAAACGCCGCTCGTGCCGCTTGCCGCGCTGCGCGAACACGACGAACTCGCCGACATGCGCGTGCTCGCACGCGGCAACCGGCTGTCGATCACGCCTGTCACGCGCGCCGAATGGCGCTTCATCACCGAAAAGCTGATGAAGTAGGCACACGCCAAAGGTCAAATCTGGTCAGTACGCGCCGCCGCCACGGAACTCGCGGCACTGTCGCGCGGCCTAAGCAACCGCTGTCGCGCCGATCAGGCCGGCCGTCGTTTTTTCGTCGCGCGGTACGCCCGCGTCGTGCACGCGCGATCCGCGTGCACGCCCTCGCACAAGGAGTCCAACAATGACCAAGAAATCCGCACTCGCGCTGTCGCTCGCCCTTGCCGCCGCCGTTCCCGTCGCGCTGACGCTCGCGTCGACCACCGCGCACGCGCAAACCGCGAACCCGCACTTTCCGGAGCCGGCAGGCGTGCTGTCGCTGTCGTCGCAGGCCAGCGCCGACGTGCCGCAGGACATCATCCACATCACGCTGTTCTACGAGCAGCAAGCCAAGGATCCGGGCAGCCTCACCGCGCAGTTGAACCAGCGCGCCGACGCAGCGCTGTCGCAGGCGAAGGGCGTATCGGGCGTCACCGCACACACGGGCGCATTCTCCGTGTACCCGAGCACCGATCGCGACGGCAAGATTTCCGCGTGGCGCGGCCGCACCGAAGTCGCACTCGAATCGCGCGATTTCGCTGCAGCGTCGAAGCTCGCGGGCCAGCTGTCGAACCTGATGCAGGTCGCGAACGTCGAGTTCTCGCTGTCCCCCGAAGCGCAGCGCGCGGCCGAACAGAAGCTGACGACCGAGGCGATCAAGTCGTTCCGCGCCCGCGCGGACGAAGCCGCGAAGGCATTCGGTTACAGCAGCTACACGATCCGCGACGTGAACGTCGGCGGTGGCCGCAACGTGCAGCCGTACCCGCGCATGATGGCGATGGCCGCCGCGCCGATGGACAGCGCAAAGATGAGCGCACCGATCGCGGTCGAAGGCGGCAAGGCCACCGTATCGGTCACCGTCAACGGCTCCGTGCAGATGAAGTAACGCGCAGCACACGGCAGTCCGAAATGAAAAACGCCGGCCCTCGGGCCGGCGTTTTTCATTTGCGCGCGTGTTGTCGATGCACGCGCCGATCGCACGTGCATCGGCATCGCATCATGCAGCGGCATGCGCCGCGCGACGGCGATACGCCCAGACCATCAGTGCGACGCCCCCGAGGATCATCGGCAGCGACAGCCACTGCCCCATCGACAGGCCGAGCGCAAGCAGGCCGAGGAAGTCGTCGGGCTCGCGAGCGAACTCGACCGTGAAGCGTGCGAGCCCGTAGCCGATCAGGAACAGCGCGGACACGGCGCCCATCGGCCGCGACTTGCGCGAGAAGAAGAACAGCGCGAAGAACAGCGCGATGCCTTCGAGCGCAATTTCATAGAGCTGCGAAGGATGTCGCGGCAGCATCTGGTACTGCATGAACACGTCGGCGAGATGCCATTTCTCGACGAGTTCCGGATGCTTCGGCAACCATGCCGCATCGTCGCGCATCGCACCCGGGAACAGCATCGCCCACGGTGCGGAAGGATCGGTCACGCGGCCCCACAGTTCGCCGTTGATGAAGTTGCCGAGCCGCCCGGCCGCGAGCCCGGTCGGCACCATCGGCGCGACGAAATCGGTGACCTGCAACCAGTGGCGCTTGCGCTGCCACGCGAACAGCATCATCGCGAGCGTCACGCCGAGGAAGCCGCCGTGAAACGACATGCCGCCTTCCCACACCTTGAACACGTCGAGCGGATGCGAGAAATAGAAATCGGCCTTGTAGAACAGCACATAGCCGAGCCGGCCGCCGAGCACGGTGCCGAGCACGCCGTAGAACATCATGTCGTCGATGTCCTTCGCGGTCCAGCCTTGTGCCGCGACGTGCGGCAACTTCAGCCGGATCCGGCCGACGACGATCGCCGCGATGAAGCCGACGAGATACATGAGCCCGTACCAGCGCACGGCCAGCGGCCCGAGATGGATCGCAACGGGGTCGAAATTCGGGTGAATGATCATGGGTTAGCGAAGAAGTTTTCGAATGCGGTACGGCCGTCGCAAACGCGCGGCGCCGCGCTTTGGACGGCACCGGCGCGCCATCGTTCACGTCACGTGACGAGGGCGTGCGCGCGCACGACGTCGATGAAGCCGGCCAGCACGGGGCTCACGTCGCCGGTGCGCCACACGAGGCCCGTCTCGACGACCGGCGCGTGACCGGCGAGCGGCCGGTAGACCACGCCGGTGCGCCGCAGGTTACGCAGCGATTGCGGCACCAGTGCGACGCCCATGCCGGCCGACACGAGGCTGACGATCGTCTGCATCTGGATCGCCTCCTGGCCGATGTGCGGAGTTTCCCCCGCCGCGCCGTAGCAGCCCGTAATGATGTCATAAAAGCCGGGCGCCAAACGACGCGGAAAGATCACGAGCGGCAACGCGGCGATCTCGGCGAGACGGACGGGCTCGTCTTCCGGCGCATCGCTCGCCGCGGCCGGCATCGCCACCACCAACGGCTCGCGCACGACGGGCAGGTACGACAGCCCGGCCGCGTGGCGTGGCGGCACGGGCGGAATGACGAGCCCCGCGTCGATGTGGCCCGCGACGAGTTCGTCGATCTGCACGTCGCTCGTCGCCTCCGCGAGTTGCAGCCGCACCTGCGGATAGCGCGCGCCGAATGCGCGCAGCAGCGCAGGCAGCAGCCCGTAATCGGCGGTCGACACGAACGCGAGCGACAGCGAGCCGGCCTCGCCGCGCGCGAGCCGTCGCGCAAGCGGCGGCAACGCATCGGCCGATGCAAGCAGCCGGCGCACGTCGGGCAGCAGCGCCGCCCCGACCGCGGTCAGCGCCACCGAGCGCTTGGTGCGCGCGAACAGCGCGACGCCGAGCGCATCCTCGAGCGCACGGATCGCCTGTGACAGCGGCGGCTGCGTCATCGACAGGCGTTCGGCCGCGCGGCCGAAATGACGCTCGTCGGCGACGGTCACGAAATAGCGCCACTGGCGCAGGTCGGGCGTCGGATCAGCCATGCGTTATTCATTCGGAAAACAACTTAGTAAGCGACAAATAATATATTGGACATCCCAATCCGGAAACTCCATTCTTGATTGATCCGAACCGGCGCGCCGCTCACCGGCATCGCCCAGACAACGATGGAGTCCCCCATGGCTTACAACCGTCGCTCGAAGCACATCACGCAAGGCGTGGCCCGATCGCCGAACCGCTCGATGTATTACGCACTCGGCTACCAGAAGGACGATTTCGACAAGCCGATGATCGGCATCGCGAACGGCCATTCGACGATCACGCCGTGCAATTCCGGCCTGCAGCGCCTGTCGGACGCGGCCGTCGCGGCCGTGAAGGCCGCCGACGCGAACCCGCAGATCTTCGGCACGCCGACGATTTCGGACGGCATGTCGATGGGTACCGAAGGCATGAAGTACTCGCTCGTGTCGCGCGAGGTAATCGCCGACTGCATCGAGACCTGCGTGCAGGGCCAATGGATGGACGGCGTGGTCGTCGTCGGCGGCTGCGACAAGAACATGCCGGGCGGCATGATCGCGCTCGCGCGCCTGAACGTGCCGGGCATCTACGTGTACGGCGGCACGATCCGCCCCGGCAACTGGAAAGGCCGGGACCTGACGATCGTGTCGTCGTTCGAGGCCGTCGGCGAGTTCACCGCGGGCCGGATGTCGCAGGAGGATTTCGAAGGCGTCGAGCAGAACGCATGCCCGACGTCGGGGTCGTGCGGCGGGATGTACACCGCGAACACGATGAGTTCGTCGTTCGAGGCGCTCGGGATGTCGCTGCTGTACTCGTCGACGATGGCGAACCCCGACCAGGAGAAGGTCGATTCGGCCGCCGAATCGGCACGCGTGCTCGTCGAGGCCGTGAAGCGCGACCTGAAGCCGCGCGACATCATCACGAAGGCGTCGATCGAGAACGCGGTGTCGGTGATCATGGCGACGGGCGGCTCGACCAACGCGGTGCTGCACTACCTCGCGATCGCGCACGCGGCCGAGGTCGACTGGACGATCGAGGACTTCGAGCGCATCCGCAAGCGCGTGCCCGTGATCTGCGACCTGAAGCCGTCGGGGAAGTACGTCGCGACCGACCTGCACCGGGCCGGCGGGATTCCGCAGGTGCTGAAGATCCTGCTCGACGCGGGGCTGCTGCACGGCGACTGCATGACGATCACCGGCCGCACGATCGCCGACGAACTGAAGGACGTGCCGAGCGTGCCGCGCGCGGACCAGGACGTGATCTTCCCGATCGACCGCGCGCTGTACAAGGAAGGCCACCTTGCCATCCTGAAAGGCAATCTCGCGGAAGACGGCGCGGTCGCGAAGATCACCGGCCTGAAGAACCCGGTGATCACGGGCCCGGCACGGGTGTTCGACGACGAGCAGAGCGCGATGGATGCGATTCTCGGCGACCGGATCCGTGCCGGAGACATCCTCGTGCTGCGCTACCTCGGCCCGAAGGGCGGCCCCGGCATGCCGGAAATGCTCGCGCCGACGTCGGCGATCATCGGCAAGGGGCTCGGCGAATCGGTCGGCTTCATCACGGACGGCCGCTTCTCGGGCGGAACCTGGGGCATGGTGGTCGGCCACGTCGCGCCCGAGGCGTTCGTCGGCGGCACGATCGCGCTCGTGCAGGAAGGCGACTCGATCACGATCGATGCGCACCGGCTGCTGCTGCAGTTGAACGTCGACGATGCCGAGCTCGCGCGCCGTCGCGCCGCGTGGAAACAGCCGGCGCCGCGCTATACGCGTGGCGTGCTCGCGAAATTCGCGGCCCTCGCCCGGCCCGCGAACCAGGGCGCCGTCACGGGTTGATACGGGTGCATCAAAAAATGTGACCCCAATAAACATGGCCGCCCGGGAACGCGCAAAACGCGCCTTCCCTTTGCTTTTATAATGCGCGGACCATGTAGCCGGCCGCTCCCGCCGGCGGAGAACCGCATGAAACACTCGATATTGCGCGTCCTGCTCGCCACGCTGACGATCGGCAGCGCGGCGGCGGCGCGCGCCGACCAGGTCGACGGGCTCGCGCTTGCCCAGCGCAAGAACTGCATGGCCTGCCACGCGATCGGCAAGCCGCTGATGGGGCCGTCGTTCCGCGACATCGCCGGCAAGTACACGGCGCGCGGCGACGCCGTCGATTACCTTGCCCAGTCGATCGTGAAAGGCAGCGTCGGCGTATGGGGCAGCGTGCCGATGCCCGCCAATACGCAATTGACGAACACGGAAGCCCACACGCTCGCGCAATGGGTGCTGTCGGTGCGCTGAACCGGACGGCCCGGGCGGAATAGCCGACCTGCCGGATTCCGCCACCTGCCGGGCACGCCCCGGCTACCCGTGAAGTGTCGCCAGTCGCTTCATCGGCTTTGACTGAAATCGCACCCTGTTTTCCACAGGGACGTCCGTGCGCTTAGCCGGAATGACCGGTGCGGCGGCGTGCGATCTCTTCGTCGACCGCGTCGCGGACCCAGTCCATCACCTCGGTTTCCAGCGCAAGTGCCACTTCGCGCGTGATCTGGCCGACCAGCCAGGCCGAATGCTCATGCAACGCGTCGCGACAGCGGGCTTCGATGGCATCGCGCCCTTCCCCCGTCAGATAGTTCGTCAGGCGATTGCGCAGGCGCTCGGCGATGTGCTGGGCATCTTCCGGCGTCAGCCCGGCTGCGGCCTGCGTATCCGGCTGCGCCGCAGCGGCCGGTACGACGGCTTCGGGCATGTGTGCTGCACGCGCGTGCCCCACCGCCTCGTGCGCCACCGCCTCATGCGGCACCGCGGCGAACACGGGTTGCGGCACGTCATTTCCGGCCAGCGACGATTGCAGCGGCGCACTCATTGCCGCCGAATCTTCGGCGACCACATGCTCCGCGGCGCCGGGTTCGGCCGGCGCATCGGTTTCACCCATCGCCGCGGCGGTTCTCGTCACGTCGCCCGGCAGTTCGACCGCCGGCACGTGCGGCGTCGGCACGCGTTCGACCACGACGGAATCGGGATCACGTTCACTTTGCGAGGCATCGGCCAGTGCCGCTGCGTGCGGCGCGACCGCGTCGGTGAGCACCGGAATCGCCGCGCTGGCGGGCGGCCGCGGTGCGTCGGGCGCGGGCACGCGCGCCGGCACCGGCTTGCCCGGCACCAGCACGTCGGTCAGCGTCGGGATCGAGGATGAATCGACTTCTGTCACGGGAACACTCCGTTGACGGTTGCGGCTAGCTGCCCTGCTTGTAGTTGTTCAGCGCGTATCCGCGGTCGCGATAGAACCGGTAGCGGTCGCGGCCCGCGGCCAGCTCGTCCGGCGCATTGCCGACCACCTCGAGCAGGCGCTCGAAGCGGGCGAACTGCGCGGGCACGGTCGCACCGAGGTTCAGCAGCACGTGATGATGCGGCGCGCGGTCGAGATCCGCGGCCAGCACGATCGGCGTGCCGGCTGCGTGCTCGCTGTCGACACCGCAATGCGGGATGAAATCGAGCGGCGAGAACGTCCAGAGCCGCTCGTCGAGCGCGCGCAGGCGCGCGGGCTCGGCGAGCACGACGACCGGCTGCCCGGCCAGGTAGGCCTTGCGCAGCAGCCGGCACGCGTACGCGAGCGAATCGCCGACGTTCGAGTGGAAATCGATCCGCGTCATTGCCCGCGTACCCGCAGCGTCGTCAACACCGCCATCACTGGCCGGCGCGGTCGATCAGGAACTGCGCGAGCAGCGGCACTGGACGGCCCGTCGCGCCCTTCGCCGCCCCCCCCTTCCACGCGGTGCCCGCGATGTCGAGGTGGGCCCACGGATAGCTCTCGGTGAAGCGCGACAGGAAGCACGCGGCCGTCACGGCGCCGGCCGGGCGCCCGCCGATGTTCGCGAGATCCGCGAAATTCGACTTCAGCTGATCCTGGTACTCGTCGTCGAGCGGCATGCGCCACGCCGGGTCGTTCGCTTCGCGCGACGCGTCGAGCAGTTCGCCCGCGAGCGCGTCGTCCGTCGAGAACAGGCCGCTGTTGTGGCCGCCCAGCGCGATCACGCATGCGCCCGTCAGCGTGGCAACGTCGATCACGGCGGCCGGCTTGAAGCGCTCGGCATACGTGAGCGCGTCGCACAGGATCAGACGGCCTTCGGCGTCGGTGTTCAGCACCTCGATCGTCAGGCCCTTCATGCTCGTGACGATGTCGCCCGGCTTCGTCGCGTTGCCGCCCGGCATGTTCTCGCAGGTCGGCACGATCGCGACGACGTTGATCTTCAGGCCCATCTCGGCGACCGCACGCATCGTGCCGAGCACCGAGCCGGCGCCGCACATGTCGTACTTCATCTCGTCCATGCCCTCGCCCGGCTTCAGCGAGATGCCGCCCGTGTCGAACGTGATGCCCTTGCCGACCAGCACGACCGGCGCGGCCTTCGCGGCGGCGCCCTGGTAGTGCAGCACGATGAACTGCGGCGGCTCGACCGATGCGCGCGCGACCGACAGGAACGAGCCCATCTTCAGCGCCTGGATCTGCTTGAGCCCGAGCACCTCTGCCTTCAGGCCCCAATCCTTCGCGATCTTCTTCGCGGTATTGCCGAGGTAGGTCGGCGTGCAGACGTTGCCCGGCAGGTTGCCGAGGTCGCGGGTGAGATCCATCCCGTTCGCGAGCGCGACGGCCTGCTTGACCGCGACCTTCGCGGCCTTTTCGTCGGACGGATCGACGCTGAACACGACGCGCTTGAGCGTGTGCGACGCCGGTTCCGGCTTGCTCTTCATCTGCGTGAAGCGGTAGGTCTCGTTGCGCAGCGCGAGAATCGCCGCGCGCACGCCCCAGTCGGAGCTGCGCTCGTCGACCGGCAGTTGCGCGAGCGTGAACGTGACCTGGACGACCTTGGTCGCCAGCAGCGCGCGCCATGCGGCCGTCGCGGCATCGTTATAGGCTTTCTGGTTGAAAGCATCCTGCTTGCCGAGGCCGACGAGCAGCACACGCGACGCGCCGATACCCGACACTTCGTGCAGGAACAACGTCTTGCCGCGCTTGCCGTCCATGTCGCCGGCCTTCACCACGCGCGAGATCAGCCCCTTGGTGGCCGTGTCGATGTCGAGCGCCGCGCCCGAAAGGGTCTGCGCCTCGAAGATGCCGAGCACGATGCAGTCGGACTTCCCGGTCAGGAACCCCTTCGCCTCGCCTTTGCTCCAATCACAGCCTTTTATGCTAAAGTCCATCGCGCTTGTCCTCGGATAAAATCTGGGCTAAGGATGAAAGCCGCAATTATCCGCTATTTTTCCCGTGGCGGCGCGAGCGCTCCACCACGCGTGCGCAGCCTCCCGCCCTCTTCTCATCAAGAATGATCTTCGAACGCTCCCTCCAGCGCGAGCTTGCGTATACGGCTGGCGCCGTGTTCATGGTGCTGCTCACGATCATGCTCACGACGATGATGATCCGCATCGTCGGCTACGCCGCGTCCGGTGAAATCGATCCGCGGGACGTCCTCGTGCTGATCGGCCTCACCGTGATCGGCTACCTCGCCGTGATGCTCGTCGTCACGCTGTTCGTGTCGATCCTGTTCGTGCTGACCCGGTGGTACCGGGACTCCGAAATGGTCGTGTGGCTCGCGTCGGGCGTGAGCCTCACGCGCCTCATCAAGCCGATCGGCGTATTCGCCACGCCGATCATCCTGCTGATCGCCTTCTTCGCGTTCGTCGGCTGGCCGTGGTCGAACCAGCAAAGCAAGATGATCAAGGCACGCTTCCAGCAGCGCGACGAGATCTCGCTGCTCGCGCCGGGCCAGTTCCGCGAGTCGGCCGCGAACCACCGCGTGTTCTTCATCGAGAAGATGACGCCCGACCAGAGCAAGGTGCAGAACGTATTCGTGACCTCGACCGAGAACGGCAAGGTCAACGTGGTCGTGTCGCAGACGGGGCACACGGAAACACGCGACGGCAGCCGCTTCGTCGTCCTGGAGGACGGCCGCCGCTACGACGGCACGCCCGGCCAGCCGAACTTCAAGATCATGGAGTTCGAGCGCTATGGCGTGAAGATCACGAGCACGCCGGTCACCAACGTGCCGACCACCAACAGCACACCGACGCCGGACCTGCTGCGCAACCCGACGCGCGACAATCTCGCGGAATTCGCGTGGCGCGCGGGGCTGCCGCTGATCGCGATCAACCTGATGGTGCTCGGCATCCCGCTGTCGTACCAGAACCCGCGCCGCAGCCGCACGATCAACCTCGTGATGGCCGTGCTGATCTACCTGACGTACTCGAACCTGCTGAACGTCGTGCAGGCGCAGATCGAGCAGGGCAAGCTGTCGTTCGGCGTCGGGCTCGTTGGCCTGCATCTGGTCGTCGCGGCAATCGTCGCGTTCATCTTCTGGTTGCGCGTGCGCAATCGTCCGCTGTTCACACGCGCGCTGTTCGGCCGCTCGGGAGCATGATCGATGCGGCTCTATGAAAAGTACTTCGCGCGGCAGATCTACGTCACGTTCGTCTTCATCCTGTTCGCGTTCTCGGGCCTGTTCTTCTTCTTCGACCTGATCAGCGAACTGAACTCGGTCGGGCACGGCAACTACAAGTTCGGCTACGCGGTGTTGCGTGTCGCGCTGCAGACACCGTCGCGCTTCTACGAAATCATCCCGGTCGCCGCGCTGATCAGTGCGATCTACGTGTTCGCGCAGATGGCCGCGAACTCGGAATTCACGATCTTCCGCGTGTCGGGCCTCGCGACCAACCAGGCGCTGCGCTCGCTCCTGAAGATCGGCGTGCCGCTCGTGATCGTCACCTACCTGATCGGCGAGTTCGTCGGCCCGTACGCCGACCAGCTGTCCGAGCGCGTGCGGCTGCAGGCGCTCGGCGCATCGGTGTCGTCGAATTTCCAGTCGGGCGTGTGGGTGAAGGACACGCTCGCGGCCCGTGAAAACGGCGAGCAGGTCACGCGCTTCGTCAACGTCGGCAGCCTGTCGCCCGATTCGACGATCACCAACGTGCGCATCTACGAATTCGATTCGAAATTCCAGCTGCGCAACGTGCGGATCGCGCAGACGGGCCGCTACGAGCCGCCCGGCCACTGGCTGTTGAAAGGCGTCAGCGAGACCGAGCTGACGCCGATCAAGCCGATCAGCGGCCAGCCGGCCGACGCGCTGAACCCCGTTTACCGGTCGCAGCAAGTATCGCTGCCCGAATACCGGTTGCGCTCGGACCTCACTCCGCAGATCCTGTCGGTGCTGCTCGTGTCGCCGGAGCGCATGTCGATCATCAACCTGTTCCGCTACATCCAGCACTTGCGCGAGAACCAGCAGGACACGCAGCGCTACGACATCGCGCTGTGGCGCAAGTTGCTGTATCCGTTCGCGGTGTTCGTGATGCTCGTGCTGTCGCTGCCGTTCGCGTACCTGCACACGCGTGCGGGCGTGGTCGGCGTGAAGGTGTTCGGCGGCATCATGCTCGGCATGAGCTTCCAGCTCCTCAATACGCTGTTCTCGCACATCGGCACGCTGAACACGTGGCCCGCGCCGCTCACCGCGGCGACGCCGGGCCTGATCTATCTCGCGCTCGGCCTGTTCGCACTCAAGTGGGTCGATCGGCACTGAGCGCCGCGTCACGACGGAGGCTTCGACATGAGTTCGCACGGCATCGTCCTGTTCGGCCACGGCGCCCGCGACCCGCGGTGGGCCGAGCCGTTCGAGCGGCTCGCCGCGCGGCTGCGCGGCGCCCCCTCCCCTGCTGCACACGTGTCGCTCGCGTTCCTCGAACTGATGACGCCGTCGCTCGGTGACGCGGTTGCCGCGCAGGTCGCGGCCGGCTGCTCGCACATCACCGTGGTGCCCGTGTTCTTCGGCCAGGGCGGCCATGTCCGCCGCGACCTGCCGCAGCTCGTCGACGCATGCCGCGTCGCGCATCCCGGTGTCGAGATCCGTTGCGCCACGGCCGTCGGCGAGGACGACGGCGTGCTCGACGCGATCGCGCGCTACTGCATCGACCAGATCGGCGACGGCGCGTAAGCCACGCATTCACGGCCCACAAAGAAAAAGCGCTGGCTTCCGCCAGCGCTTTTTTCGTTTGGGACTCCAGCCGGATTCCGCTCAGGCGGCATTCCGCAGTGGATCGCCGGCTTTTGCCTGCTCGGCGCGCTCGGCGAACGCATCGCCGATCATCAGCAGGCTCGGTTCCGAGGGATCGAGCCACGCCTGCGCGTCGCCCGCCGCCATCTGCGCGAGCGTCAGCGTCAGCGTGCGCTCGCGCGCGGTGCTGCACGCCTCGACGATCGCCACGGGCGTCGCCGGCGCACGGCCTGCGTCGATCAGCTCCTGCGCGATGCCGGGCGCGCTGTCGCGGCCCATGTAGTAGACGATCGAATCGGCGCGCGCGGCTTCGCGAATCTCGTCGCTGCCCGGCGCGCGGCTGTGCGTCGCGAACGCGACGCTGCGCGACACGCCGCGCAACGTCAGCGAACGCTTCAACGTCGCCGCCCCGGCCAGCGCCGCGGTGATGCCCGGCACGACCTCGTAGTCGATACCGGCCGCTTCCAGCGCGCGCATCTCCTCTTCGGCGCGACCGAACAGCATCGGGTCGCCGCCCTTCAACCGCACGACGCACGCATGCTCGCGTGCCGCATCGACGATCTGCTTGTTGATGAAGTGCTGCGCGGTCGAGCGCTGCCCGCAGCGCTTGCCGACCGCGATCTTGCGCGCATTCGGCGCGTAGTCGAGCATCGCGGGCTCGACGAGCGCGTCGTGCAGCACGACGTCCGCCTGCTCGAGCAGCCGCGCGCCGCGCACCGTGATGAGGTCGGCCGCGCCCGGCCCTGCTCCGATCAGATACACCTTGCCCATGTTTGTCGCTTCACCTTCCAGCAGGCGTCGGCTCCGGCCCGCGCCGCCGCAAAGCGGCGCGGTTGCCCGGTTACGCCGAGAACGCCCGGATCATCCCTGCGGCAACCGTGTGATGCGTCGCCTCGTCGATCAGCACGAACGCGCCGGTACCCGGATGCGCGTCGTACGTGTCGCAAACGATCGGCTTCTGCAGCGTCAGCGCGACGCGGCCGATGTCGTTCATCTTCAGCTCGTGACGGTCGGTCGCGTGCGACAGCGTATGCACGTCGAGCACCTGCTTGACCCCGCCGATCTTCGCGAACACCGTGCTGGTGGTCTGCTTCAGCAGGTACTTGCGCTGCGGCGACAACGGCGTCTCGTCGAACCAGCACAAATCGGCTTCGAGCTTCTTGGCCGGCTCGACCGGCTCGGCGGTCGTGACGAACATGTCGCCGCGCGACACGTCGACATCCTGTTCGAGACGGATCGTCACCGTCTGGCCTGCGAACGCTTGCGGGACGGACGCAGTGCCGCCCGGCACCGGCGCGACGATCTCGGCGATCGTCGCCGTGCGGTTCGACGGCAGCACGACGATCTCGTCGCCGACCTTCACTTCACCCGACTCGATACGGCCCATGTAGCCGCGGAAATCGTCGGCCGAGCTGCCGTCCTGGCGCGCGACCCATTGCACCGGGAAGCGCAGCGCGTCGTGCGCCTGCGTCTCGACCGGCAGCGATTCGAGCACGTCGAGCAGCGGCTCGCCCGCGTACCACGGCATGCGCTCGCTCGCGCCGACGATGTTGTCGCCCTTCAGCGCCGACACCGGCACGAAGCGCACGTCGGCGAGGCCGAGCTGCTTCGCGAGCGTGACGTACGCATCGCGGATCTCGTTGAAGCGCGCTTCGCTGTAGTCGACGAGATCCATCTTGTTGATCGCGACGATCACGTGCTGCAGCGCGAGCAGCTTGACGATCGCGCTGTGGCGCTTGGTCTGCGGCAGCAGGTCGGCCACGCCGTTCTCGACCGTCACGCGCGTCGCGTCGACCAGGATGATCGCCGCGTGCGCGGTCGATGCACCCGTCACCATGTTGCGCGTGTACTGCTCGTGGCCGGGCGTATCGGCGATGATGAACTTGCGCTTCGCGGTCGCGAAGTAGCGGTACGCGACGTCGATCGTGATGCCCTGCTCGCGCTCGGCTTCGAGACCGTCGGTCAGCAGCGCGAGGTCGAGCTCGTCGCCGACCGTGCGCTTGTTCTTCGCACGCGACAGCGCGGACAGCTGGTCGGACAGCACGGCCTTGCTGTCGTACAGCAGGCGGCCGATCAGCGTGCTCTTGCCGTCGTCGACGCTGCCCGCGGTAATGAAGCGCAGCACGCCGAGGTCTTCGTGATTTTCGATGATGCTCATGATGTGAATGTCCTCGTGTGCTTCAGAAATAACCTTGCTTCTTGCGCTGTTCCATCGCGGCTTCGGAGGTCTGGTCGTCCATCCGCGTTGCGCCGCGCTCGGTGATCTCGGTCACCGCCGTCTCGGCGATGATCTTCTCGACGTCGTCCGCGTCGCTCTCGACCGGGCACGTGCAGGAAATGTCGCCGACGGTGCGGAAGCGCACCTGGGCAACCTCGCTCGTCTCGCCGTCACGCATCGGCGTGAGCGGCGTGACGGGCACGAGCAGCCCGTTGCGGCGCACGATCTCGCGCTCGTGCGCGTAATAGATCGACGGCAGCTCGAGGTTCTCGCGCGCGATGTACTGCCACACGTCGAGCTCGGTCCAGTTCGAGATCGGGAACACGCGCAGGTGCTCGCCCTTGTGCAGGCGGGCGTTGTACAGGCTCCACAGTTCCGGGCGCTGTGCCTTCGGGTCCCACTGGCCGAATTCGTCGCGGAACGAGAAGATGCGCTCCTTCGCACGCGCCTTCTCTTCGTCGCGGCGCGCGCCGCCGATCAGCGCGGTGTAGCCGTGCTGCTCGATCGTCTCGAGCAGCGTGACGGCCTGCGCGGCATTGCGCGAATCGGTTTCGCGGCGCAGCACGACCGTGCCGCGCTTGATCGAATCCTCGACGTGGCCGACAACCAGCTCGGCGCCGAGTTCTTTCGCGCGGCGATCGCGGAAGTCGATCACTTCTTCGTAGTTGTGGCCCGTGTCGATGTGCACGAGCGGGAACGGCAGCGTCGTCTTGCGGTTCGCGCCGAGGCCGAATGCTTTCAGTGCCAGATGCAGCACGACGACCGAATCCTTGCCGCCCGAGAACAACAGCGCCGGCTTGCTGCATTCGGCGACCAGTTCGCGCAGGATGTGGATCGACTCGGCTTCGAGCCAGTCGAGGTGGCCCATGCGGCTGTCGGCACCGGCGGGCGGGGCAAAGGCGGATTGCTCGAGCGTCGTGCTCATGATTTCAGTCCTTCTCTTCTGGGTTCGTGCCGCCCGCTGTCGCAGGCGGCGCAATATTCAGTTTCTTGTCAGGCTTTCAGTGCGTGGCGCCGGCTTCCGCGGGAATCGGCGTGATCGTCGTGATGTGCAGCCCGCATTCCTTTGTATCGCGGGACTCCCACCACCAGCGGCCCGCGCGGCTGTCCTCGCCGGGACGGATCGCCCGCGTACACGGCTCGCAGCCGATGCTCGGGTAGCCGCGCGCATGCAGCGGGTTCACCGGCACGTCAAACGCTTTAAGGTACGCCCACACATCGCTCTCGGTCCAGTCAGCGAGCGGATTGTACTTCGCGATCCCGCGCGCTTCGTCCTGTTCTTCCTCGTGCAGCTCGGCACGCGTGACCGACTGCTCGCGGCGCTGGCCCGTGACCCATGCGCCGACGTCCGCGAGCGCGCGATTCAGCAGCTCGACCTTGCGGATGTGGCAGCACGACTTGCGCAGTTCGACGCTCTCGTAGAACGCGTTCAGGCCATGCTCCGCAACATACTGGTCAACCGCATCCTGCTGCGGATGGAACTGCTCGATCTCGTAGCCGTAGCGCTCGCGCACGCGGTCGATCATGCCGAGCGTTTCCGCGTGCAGGCGGCCCGTGTTCAGCGAGAAGATGCCGATTCGCACGCCCTTCGACAGGATCGCATGCGTGAGCAGCATGTCTTCCGCGGCAAGGCTGCTCGCGAATTTCACCTTCTCGTGACGTGCGCCGATCTGCGCGAGCAGCGCGTCGAGGCGCTCGACCTTCGCGGCGAGTTCCGGCGTCAGCGTGGTAGCGGTCGCGGCGCTCATGCGTTCACCTCGGCGTCGGCCGCGGCAGCGCGGCGGCGAAACAGCGGCGCCGGCTCGTCGAACGCGCCCTGGTAGCGCTGCGTGAATTCCGTGAACGCATTCAGCGCGTCGTGGATGTCCTTGTCGGCGCGCACCGCGAATGCGTCGAAGCCGCAGCGCGACATGTACAGCAACTGGTCGCGCAGCACGTCGCCGATCGCGCGCAGCTCGCCCGTCCAGCCGTGGCGCTCGCGCAGCAGGCGCGCGATGCTGTAGCCGCGGCCGTCCGCGAAGCGCGGGAAGTCGACGGCAACCAGCGAAATCGCGCCGAAATCGGCCGCGAGATCGGCCGGCTCGCTGTCCGGTGCGAGCCACACGCCGAGCTCGTCCTGCGTCTTCGCGGCGACGAGCTCGGCGCGCTCGGCCTGCCACAATGCGAGCGGCACCAGCACCTTGCCGGCCGGCAACGCGTCGACCGCGGGCAGTGCGCCGTCTTCCGCCGCGCGCACGACCTGCCATGCATCGTCGATCACTGCACGGTTCTTGATAATCGAAGCCATCTGCTAATTCCTTCTACCCGGTTGGTTACGCGTTCACTGCCTGACGCGCCGCATACACGCGCTCCTTGAACGGCGTGATGCCGATGCGGTCGTACGTCTCGACGAAGCGCTCGCCGTCGATGCGCGATTCGACGAACGTGTCGATCAGCTTCGCGATCACGTCGGGCACTTCTTCCGCCGAGAACGACGGCCCGATCACGCGGCCGAGGCGCGCGCCGTTCCGGCCCGTGCCCTGCTCGCCGCCGAGCGACACCTGGTACCACTCGGCGCCGTCCTTGTCGACGCCGAGGATGCCGATGTTGCCGACGTGGTGGTGACCGCACGAGTTCATGCAACCGGAAATGTTCAGCGACAGGTCGCCGAGGTCGTACACATAGTCGAGATCGTCGAATCGCTGCTGGATCGCCAGCGCGATCGGGATCGACTTCGCGTTCGCGAGCGAGCAGAAGTCGCCGCCCGGGCACGCGATGATGTCGGTCAGCAGGCCGATGTTCGGCGTCGCGAAGCCGGCTGCCTTCGCCTTTTCCCACAGCGCGAACAGGTCGCGCTTCTTCACGTTCGCGAGAATCAGGTTCTGCTCGTGCGACACGCGCAACTCGCCGAACGAGTACGCGTCGGCCCAGTCGGCCACCAGATCCATCTGCTGGTCGGTCGCATCGCCCGGCGCGACACGGTGATCCTTCAGCGACAGCGTGACGGCTGCATAGCCGGCCACCTTGTGCGGTGCGACGTTACGCTCGACCCAGCGCGCGAACGCCTTGTTCTCGAGCAGGTGCTGTTCGAACGATGCGTCGGTGTCGGCCAGCTTCTCGTAGACGGGCGGCTGGAAGTACTGCGACACGCGATCGACTTCCGCCTGCGTGAGCGTCGACGGGCCGTCCTTCAGGTGCTGCCACTCTTCCTCGACCTGCTGCGCGAACTTCGCGGGCGACAGCGCCTTCACGAGGATCTTGATGCGCGCCTTGTACAGGTTGTCGCGGCGGCCGTAGCGGTTGTACACGCGCAGCACGGCTTCGCAGTACGTGAGCAGGTGCTGCCACGGCAGGTCTTCCTTGATCACCGCGCCGATGATCGGCGTACGGCCGAGGCCGCCGCCCGCGAGGATGCTCGCGACCACCTCGCCCTGCGCGTTCTTCTTCAGGTACACGCCGAGGTCGTGGATCTGCACGGCCGCGCGATCGTGCGTCGAGCCCGACACCGCGATCTTGAACTTGCGCGGCAGCCACGCGAATTCGGGATGGAACGTCGACCACTGGCGCAGGATTTCCGACCACGGACGCGGATCGATCTCCTCGTCCTGCGCGACGCCCGCGAACTGGTCCGCCGTGATGTTGCGGATGCAGTTGCCCGAGGTCTGGATGCCGTGCATCTGCACCGACGCGAGCTTCGCGAGGATCTCGGGCGTGTCTTCGAGCTGAATCCAGTTGAACTGGATGTTCGAGCGGGTCGAGAAATGGCCGTAGCCGCGGTCGTGTTCGCGGGCGATGCGCGCCAGCATCCGGAGCTGGTCGCTGCGCAGGTTGCCGTACGGAATCGCGATGCGGTGCATGTACGCGTGGCGTTGCATGTACAGGCCGTTCTGCAGACGCAGCGGACGGAACTCGTCTTCGCTCAGCTCGCCCGACAGGCGGCGGCGCACCTGATCGCGGTACTGCGCGACACGCTCGTCGACGATCGTCTGGTCGTATTGGTCGTACTGATACATTCGGGGACCCCAGGGGTTTTCGTGGTGACCGCGCGACGTCCTAGCCACGTCGCGCCCGAATCTCCGTTCCGCCGTCACTGCCGCCATCCGCTGCCGGGTGGATTGCTAATGACGAAAACAGATATCCATATTTGAAAAACTCCGGTGAATCGTAATAAACTCGCCTTATATTTCAAACGACTAAAAAATTCTGTTGATATGCGGAAGGGTTATAAATGAACCTGCACCAATTTCGCTTCGTGCGCGAGGCCGTCCGGCAGAATTTCAACCTCACCGAGGCCGCCAAGGCGCTCTACACGTCGCAACCGGGGGTATCGAAAGCGATCATCGAGCTCGAGGACGAGCTCGGCGTGGAGATCTTCACGCGGCACGGCAAGCGCGTGCGCTCGCTCACCGAGCCGGGCAGGATCATCCTTGCGTCGGTCGAGCGGATTCTCCAGGAGGTTGAAAGCCTAAAAAGGGTCGGAAAAGATTATGCAGCGCAGGATCAGGGCAACCTGACCATCGCCGCGACCCACACGCAGGCCCGCTATTCGCTGCCGGCCGCGATCGCCGAGTTCAAGAAGCGCTTCCCGAAGGTGCACCTGTCGATCCTGCAAGGCAGCCCGACGCAGGTGGCCGAGATGGTGATCCACGACCAGGCCGATCTCGCGATCGCGACCGAGGCGATCTCCGACTACAAGGAACTCGTGTCGCTGCCCTGCTTCCAGTGGCACCACGCGGCCGTCGTGCCGGCCGACCATCCGCTGCTCGAACGCAAGCCGGTCACGCTCGACGATCTCGCGCAGTACCCGCTGATCACGTACGACGATGCGTTCGCGGGCCGCAAGAAGATCAACCATGCGTTCGCGCTGCGCGGACTGTCGCCGGACATCGTGCTGGAGGCGATCGACGCCGACGTGATCAAGACCTACGTCGAACTCGGCCTCGGCGTCGGCATCATGGCGGACATCGCGTTCAATCCCGAGCGCGACCGCAACCTGCGGCTGATCCCGGTCGGCCACCTGTTCGGCAGTAATGTGACGCGCGTCGCGCTCAAGCAGGGCGCCTACCTGCGCAGCTATGTGTATACGCTCGTCGAACTGCTGTCGCCGACGCTGAACCGCAAGCTGATCGAGCAGGCGCTCAAGGGCGAATCCGAATCGTACGAACTCTGAGCGGCGTGTATAAACACGGGGGCGCACATCGCGCCCCTTTTTGCTGTCCGACGGAGAATTCCGCATGACGCTTACCGCCCTGTTGCGCCGCGCCACGGCCGGCGCCCTCGTATTGGCCTGCGCCACCGCGCATGCCGACCTGAAGGTCGGCGTCGACCTGTCGTCGACCGGCCCGGCCGCCGCAATCGGCATCACGAGCAAGAACGCAATCCTGATGTGGCCGAAGACGATCGCCGGGCAGCCCGTCCAGGTGACGGTGCTCGACGATGCGTCCGACCCGGGCACCGCGGTGCGCAACATCCGCAAGCTGGTCGACGAGGATCATGTCGACGTCGTGGTCGGGCCGAACATCACGCCGGCCGCGCTCGCGGCGCTCGATGCGGTGGCCGCCGGGCAGACGCCGATGATTACGCTGGTCGGCTCCGGCGCGATCGTCGAGCCGCAGGAAGGCGCGCGGACCTGGGCATTCAAGATGGCGCAGAGCGACCGGGCGATGGCCGACGTGATGACGCGCTACATGGCCAACCACGGCGTGAAGACGGTCGGCTTCATCGGCTTCGCGGACAGCTATGGCGACAGTTGGCTGAACGAGTTCACGCGCTTCGCGGACCTGCGCAAGATCCGCGTCGTCGCGACCGAGCGTTTCAACCGCACCGACGCGAGCGTCACGGGCCAGGCGCTGAAGCTGATCGCGGCGAAGCCCGACGCGATCCTGGTCGCGGGCTCCGGCACGCCGGCCGTACTGCCGCAACGCACGCTGATCGAACGCGGCTACAAGGGCCCGGTCTACCAGACCCACGGGATCGCGACGCCCGAATTCATCAAGCTTGGCGGCAAGGACGTCGACGGGACGCTGTTCCCGACCCAGCCGGTGGTCGTCGCGCGCACGCTGCCGGCCGATCATCCGGCCCGCAAGGCCGCACTCGCGTTCGTCGACGCATACGAGGCGAAGTACGGCGTCGGCACGGTCACGCAGTTCGCGGGAGACGCGGCGGGGGTCTACCCGCGCCTCGCCGACGCGGTCGGCCGCGCGTTGAAGTCCGCGCAGCCCGGCACGCCCGCGTTCCGCGCGGCACTGCGGCGCGAGCTGGAACGCGCGCACGAGCTCGTCGTGCCGAACGGCGTCGTCAACACGAGCGACAAGGATCATGTGGGGCTCGACCAGCGCGCGAGCGTGATGGGAATCGTCAAACAGGGCCGGTTCGTCTACCTGAGCCAGTGACGTATGTGCCGGGCAACCGGGTTGCTTGCCCGGCGTCGGAATTTCGGACATAATCCGCGCTTCGCCGCGCACGATCACATGCGCGGTCAGGATCAAGCCCAGGTGGTGAAATTGGTAGACGCAGGGGACTCAAAATCCCCCGCCGCAAGGCGTGCCGGTTCGATTCCGGCCCTGGGCACCAGCACTCTCGCAGCGTGACGCGCTGCGCCTCCCGAAACCCGCGCAAGCTCGCCGCTTCGCGGGTTTTTTGTTTTTGCCGTGCGCGCCGCAACGCGTGCCCCCGCTCAACGGTCTCAAGCATCATGAGGATGCGCGACACGGAGGCACGCTATGTCCATGCGCACGATTTCATCTTCGCTCTGCCGCCGCGCGCTCGCCGGGGCGTTGGCGCTCATGCTGGCCGGGTGCGACGTACTGACCGCGCCGCCGGTGCCCGACTGGCCGAGCCCGCACGCGCCCTATCCGTTCCCGGACAGCATTCCGCATCGCACCGAATGAACGCGCGGGACCGCCCCGCGCCTGCCCACTCAGGCCATCAGCGCCCGCACGAAGTCGAGAAACACGCGCACTTTCGCGGAAACGAGATTGGACGGGGGGATACGCATAGAGCGGAAACGTCTCGTCCGCCCATTCCGGCAGCAGCGCCAGCCACTCGTGCGGCGAGGATGTCGCGCGCATAGAATTCCAGCAACTGCGCGATCCCCGCGCCGCAGAGCCACGCGCCAAGCAGCAAGCCCGTACCGTTGACCATCAGCCGGCAAGCGCCCGTACCGTGTGTTCGTCGATCCGGCGCAGGACGGCGCGGAGGAGGTGTTCCGCGTCGGCGCGGCATTGATCGACGCCGTGCGGGAAACCGGGCGAAGCCGGCGGTTCGCGGCGCTGGCAGACTGAAACAAGCGCGTCGGTATGCGGCGCACGCCAACCGACCCGATCAGTCGCCTTCCGCGCCCTTCCCGGCCGCTGCCCCGGTCAACGCGTCCGCCATCAGCTCCCCGAACCAATCGACGAATGCATTGAGCCGGCGCGACCGGTGCCGCCGGTGCGGATACACGGCCGACACGTCCATCGGCTCGGCGCGGTGGCCGGGCATCACGTCGACGAGCGCGCCGCTGTCGAGCAGATGCTCCACGTCGAAGCGCGGAATCTGGATCAGCCCCATCCCGGCGATACAGCTGGCGATATAGGTTTCGGCGTTGTTGACGATCACGCGGCTCGGCAGTGTCAGCGTGTGCCGCTCGCCGTCCACCCAGTATTCCCACCCGAGCTCGCGCCCGGTCGTCGGCGACGCATAGCCGATCGCCCAGTGCCCGTGCGCGAGCGCATCGGGATGCTCGGGCACGCCGCATTCGCGCAGGTAGTCGGGGCTCGCGCAGTTGATCAGCGTGAACTGCCCGAGCGGCCGCACGACGAGGCTGCTGTCCGCAAGCCGCCCCACACGGATCGCGCAGTCGACGCCTTCCTGCACGAGATCGATCGAACGATCCGTCGAACCAAGCGACAGTTGCAGCTTCGGGTACCGGTGAAACAGCGACGGCAGCGCGGGCGCGACCACGCGGCGCGCGATCCGGCTCGGCACGTCGACGTTCAGCCGGCCGATCACGTCGCGGTCGCGGCGGCGGAACAGGCGGTCGAGTTCGTCGGCCTCCGAGAGCAGGCGCCGGCCGCGTTCGAGCAACAGCGCGCCGTCGGCGGTCAATTGCACCTGGCGTGTCGTGCGATGCAAGAGACGTGTACCGAGCCCCATCTCGAGCTGCTGGACAGCCGCCGACACGGTCGCGCGCGGCACGTCGAGCGCATGCGCGGCCTTGATGAAGCTGCCCATCTCGGCAACCTGCAGGAAGATTCTGACCTGATCCAGCTTGTCCATCGGCAGGGAACGTAGATTCGGACGAACGCCGCCGCCAGCCGTCGCGGGTCGCGGCGAGGTCCGGCGGCACAGAGCAAACGGGCGCGCAGCCGCGAGGCCATGCGCCCGTCCATTGTCCACGCAAACGCGCCATTGCGGTGCGCCGCGCGGCCCGTTGCCGGGTCGGTTACTTGGTCGTATAGCCGCCGTTGATCAGGATCGTCTGGCCCGTGATCCACCAGCCGTCCGTGACGAGATGGCGGATGAACGGCACGACGTCCTCGATGTCGGTCAGGCCCGTCTTGCTGAACGGCGACAGTGCGGCCGCCGTCTTGTGATACGCGACCGCATCGGCGCCTTCGGCCGGGTAGAAGAACGGCGTGTCCATCGGGCCCGGCCCGACGGCCGTCACCGAGATTCCGCGCGCGCCGTATTCCTTCGACGCCGCGCGCGTGAAATGCTCGACCGGCGCCTTCGACCCTTCGTACGCCGCATAGAACGGCGTGAACGCGCCGAGCAGCGACGTCACGAGCGTGACGAGCTTGCCGTGATCCTCGAGGTGCCGCCCCGCTTCCTTGATGAAGAAGAACGCCGACTTGCTGTTGACCGCGAACATGTCGTCGTACTCGGCCTCGCTGATCTCGGTGAACGGCTTCTTCAGCACCTTGCCGACCGTGTTGATCGCGATGTCGATCTTGCCGAAGCGCTGCTTCGCGTCGTCGAACAGTTTCTCGACCGCGGCGGCCGTCGTCAGGTCGCCCTGGAACGTTGCCGCTTCCGCGCCGGCCGCACGCACCGCGGCGGCCGTCTCCTCGGCCTGCGCCTGCGATGCGGCACTGTTGTAGTGAATCGCCACGGCCTTCGCGCCGTGGCTCGCGAGATCCCGCGCGATCAGGCCGCCGAGATTCTTTGCACCGCCTGCGATCAGGACGACCTTACCTGCGAGCGTATGAGTTGCCACGGTTGACTCCTTTTCTCGTTGAACGAAGCTTGGAGTGTAGGCACGCGCGACGCACCGGTCAGCCGGTCGCGACTGGATGGATTATCCAGAAAAACGATCCAATCGAAGCGCGGCTGTGCGGCCTGCCGCACCGACAACCGCGCCGGAATCTGCGATCGATGGATTGCGCCAATGCCGGCCGGCTCAGCGCGCGTACAGCGTCGCGTCGATCTTGCCGAGCAGCCATTGCATGCCGGCCAGATGCTGCTGGTCGTGGCTGCACAGGTAGTGGACGAGCCCGCGCACGGTCAGCGAACCGTAGCCGTCGAACACCCCGGTACGCGCGAGCTGTTCGGGCGTGAGGCGCGACACGAGGTCCAGCGTCTCGCGCCGCGCTTCGCGGATCGCCGCGAGCACGTCGGACGCATACGCGTCGTTGTAGCGGCGCTCGATCGCGAGCGCGTCGCCATCGATCGACGCGAGCAGCGGCCGGTCTTCGTCGAGCATCCGCCGCAGCCGCACGTGATAACCGTCGATCTCGATGTCGCGCACGTGGCAGAGCTGCCCGAGCGGCGAAAAGTGCTCGCTCGGAATCCCGGCCCAGTCGTCGGGCGTCCAGCGCGCGTAGCCGTCGGGTACGGCCGCGAAATGAGCTTCGAGCTGACGGGGGAAATCGGCGAGTGCGTCGAGCGTCGTCGGATTCATGCGGAACTCCCTGTCGGATAGGAGCGGCGGCAGCCCTGGCACGGGCCTGCCGCCGCCGTTGCGTCACTTCACGCTGAAGCCGTACGCGCCCTGCGTGCGGTGCCCGTCGGTCGCGACGGCCACCCATTTCACCGTATAGGCACCCGCGCCGACCGCCTTGAGCGGCACCGTCATCTGCTTGCGGTTCGACGCGTCGATGCGCGCGCGGCCGTCCGACACCGTCTTGCCGTCGCCGTCGACGACGACGATCGAGCTGAACGCCGGCTCCAGCGGCTCGGTGAAGTCGATCGTGACGGCGGCCGGTGCGGCCGCCACCGCCGCGCCCGCCGCCGGATCGCTCTTCGCGAGGTGCGCGTGCGCGAACGCGGCCGACGATACGGTCGCGGCAACGATGACGGCGGCGGCCTTGCGGCCGAACGGGAACGAAGCAAAGGGCATGGACTTTCCGTGAAGAATGAACGGGCGCCGCGCGCCGCGCGGCGTACCGGCAGCTTACCAGCGCATGCGCGTTCATGCCGGTCGCGCGCCGTCGCTTGATAGAATGCGCGCGCTATGGATCTCGAAAGCATTCTCTACACCCAGGGCTTCGGCTCGCGCCGCCAGTGCCGCGGCCTGATCGAAGCGGGCCGCGTCACCGTGGCGGGCGCCAGCACGACCGACCCCGACGCCGGGTTCGATACCGACGGCCTCGTGTTCTCGGTCGACGATACGGCGTGGCCGTTCCACGCGCACGCGTATCTCGCGCTCAACAAGCCGGCCGGCTACGAGTGTTCGCGCGATCCGCAACACCACGCGAGCGTGTTCAGCCTGCTGCCAGCGCCGCTCGTCGCGCGCGGCGTGCAGTGCGTCGGTCGTCTCGACCAGGACACGACGGGCCTGCTGCTGTTGTCCGACGACGGCCAGTTCGTGCACGCGTACACGTCGCCGAAGCGCAAGGTGCCGAAGACCTACGTGGCAACCGTGCGCCACCCGCTCGACGACACGCAACTGAACATGCTGCGCACCGGCGTGCAGCTGCACGGCGAGCCGAAGCCGATCGCGGCGGTCGCCGCCGACGCGCGCGACACGCACGCACTCGTGCTGACCGTCCTCGAAGGCAAGTATCACCAGGTCAAGCGCATGGTCGCGGCGGCGAGCAATCGCGTCGAAGCGCTGCATCGCGAAAGCATCGGCGGCTTTGCGCTGCCGGGCGATCTCGCACCGGGTGCGTGGCGCTGGCTCGATGGCGCCGACCTTTCAGCGCTGCGCAATCCCGTCAAAACCCTGTAAGGGAAAATCCGCACGACCGTTCGACGCCCGGCCGCATCTCGGCCGTATGTTCCCCCGCTATACTCGAATCACAAGCTGTACGAGCAGCGATGCAGGGGAGACATCATGAACATCAACCATTCTTTTGAACTGTCGTCCGTGACGATCGCGTTCGCGGTCGTCGGTGTCATCGTGATCGGCGGGCTGCTGGCCGCGATGCACCTGAAGCACAAATATCATCCGAACCTGATTGGCGCGCTGATCGGCGCGCTGTTGTGCTTCCTGCTGATCGAGGCGTTACCGGCGCTGACCTGACGCGCTGCCCGGCGCGAGCGTTTGAAGGAAATCGTCTACGGTCGGATAGCGCAACGTCACGCACAATTCGGCCTTCAGCCGTGCGTTGGACAGGCGCCGCGACTCGCGCATGAACGACAGCAGTGTCGGTTCGAGTTGACGCTCGGCGTCCGCGCGGCTGACGCGTGGCGGCCTCGGCAGGCCGAGCACCTGCGCGACCCGGTCGAAATACTCCCCCATCCGCAGTTCGCTGTCGTCCGACGCATGCACGGCGCGCGCCGGCTTGCCCCGCTCGGCCGCACGGCGCAGGATCGCCGCGAGATCGTCCGCGTGGATGTGGTTCGTGTAGACGTCGTCGGCCGGTTCGAGCGCCGGCGTGCCGCGCTCGAGCCGTGCGACCGGCAGACGGTTTGCCGCGTAGATGCCCGGAATGCGCACGATGCGTGCGGACAGCACGCCGCGCACCGTCGCCGCACGCAGTTGCCGCTCGGCCGACACGCGCCGGAACGCGCGCGGATTCGCGGGGCGCAGCGGATGCGTCTCGTCGATGCGCGCGCCACCGCAGTCGCCGTAAACGCCCGTCGTACTGGCGTAGACGAGCCTCGGCGCATAAGGGCCGTCGGGTACAATACGCGCTGCCCGAACGGGCGCGCCGGCCTGTCGGGCAGCGATGCGCAGCGTTCGGAGCCGGCCGACCGCCGGAGCCGGCGGCACCGGTGGCCGTCGTGCAGGCACGGTCGTTGCGGCGATCAGCGCACGTGTGCGCCGGTCGTCGCGGCCATCGGACTGCGGCGGTGCGAGATGCAGGATCGTGCGGGCCAGCCCCGCGAGGCGGCCGAGCGTCGCCCGGCGATCGAGATCGCCGACGATCGGTGTCGCGCCCGCGGCGCGCAGTTCGTCGCGGCGGGCCGGATGGCTCGTCAGCGCGAAGACCCGCAGGTTGCGGCGCGTGTCGCGCCATTGCGCGACGCAGCGCATGCCGACGTCGCCACAGCCGACGATCAGTGCGCGCGGCCGGCGCAGGATTCGAGTCGCGATCATGTTGGTTGCGAAATCAGTAGCCACCGTTGCGCGACGCGCAACGGGTTTGCATTGTAGCTGCCGTGCTCGACATGCACGGTCCCCACATTTTGTTCTAGTTTGGTTCTATGGCATTCAACGTCACTCTCAAGCAAAGCGGCCGGCAATTCCAGGTCGAGTCGGACGAAACCGTGCTGGCCGCTGCGCTGCGCCAGAACGTCCACCTGCCGTACGGCTGCAAGAACGGCGCGTGCGGCTCCTGCAAGGGCCAGATCGTGTCGGGCCAGATCGAACAGGGCCCCCACGCCGCGTCGGCACTGTCCAACGACGAGCGCACGCGCGGCCTCGCGCTGCTGTGCTGCTCGAAGGCGCAGTGCGATCTCGAGATCGACGTGCGCGAAATCGCCGGCGTCGACGGCGTGCAGGTCAAGAAGCTGCCGTGCCGGATCGCCGCACTCGAGCGCAAGGCCGACGACGTGATGGTCGTGAAGCTCCAGTTGCCCGCCAACGAACGCCTGCAGTATCTCGCCGGCCAGTACGTCGAGTTCATCCTGAAGGACGGCTCGCGCCGCAGCTACTCGATGGCGAACGCGCCGCACGAGGAAGGCCCGATCGAGCTGCACATCCGCCACATGCCGGGCGGCAAGTTCACCGACCACGTGTTCGGCGCGATGAAGGAGCGCGACATCCTGCGCTTCGAAGGCCCGCTCGGCACGTTCTTCCTGCGCGAGGATTCCGACAAGCCGATCGTGCTGCTCGCATCGGGCACGGGCTTCGCGCCGATCAAGGCGATCATCGAGCACGTGAAGCACACGGGCATCACACGCCCGATGACCCTCTACTGGGGCGCACGCCGCAAGAAGGACATCTACCTCGGCGAGCTCGCCGAGCAGTGGGCGCGCGAGATCCCGAACTTCAAGTACGTGCCGGTGCTCTCCGAGCCGGACGCCGGCGACCAGTGGACGGGCCGCACCGGCTTCGTCCATCGCGCGGTGATCGAGGACCTGCCCGATCTGTCGGGCCACCAGGTGTATGCATGCGGCGCGCCGGTGATGGTCGAATCCGCGCAGCGCGATTTCACGCAACACCACGCGCTGCCCGCCGACGAGTTCTACGCGGACTCGTTTACGAGCGCCGCCGATCTCGCCCATCCGGTCTAAGGTCCGCCCATCCGCGTACGGCACTGCGCGCCGCGATGTCACATCCGTGGCATCGCGGCGGTTTACAGTGAGGCGCGGGATGCCTTATGCTTGCGCACATGAACTGCTTCCTGTCCGCCCTTCGACGTCGCCGCTCGCCGCTCCGCCCGGATGCCGCAGGCTCGTCACGGACTCGCGCGTAACCCCCACACTGCTTCATCGGTTACGCACAAGCTGTTCGACCCACCAGCCACGGCCTTCCGTGGCTTTTTTATTGCCCGTTTCCGTCCACCCTCCGCTGGAGTCTGCCGCCATGCCCCTGAACGATTATCCGATCGACTCGCTGATGTACATCACGAACCGCCCCGACATCGTGTTTACGCACGGAAAGGGTTCGTGGCTCTACGATCACACGGGCAAGCGCTATCTGGACTTCATCCAGGGCTGGGCCGTCAACAGCCTCGGCCACTGCAACGAAGGCATCGTCGAAGCGCTGAAGACGCAGGCGGAAAAGCTGCTGAACCCGTCGCCCGCGTTCTACAACGAACCGATGGCGAAGCTCGCGGGCCTGCTCACGCAGCACAGCGTGTTCGACAAGGTGTTCTTCACGAACAGCGGCGCGGAAGCGAACGAAGGCGCGATCAAGCTCGCACGCAAGTGGGGCCGCAAGTTCAAGAACGGCGCGTACGAGATCATCACGTTCGACCACAGCTTCCACGGCCGCACGCTCGCGACGATGTCGGCCAGCGGCAAGCCGGGCTGGGACACGATCTACGCACCCCAGGTGCCGGGCTTCCCGAAGGCCGAGCTGAACGACATCAACTCGGTCGAGAAGTTGATCACCGACAAGACCGTCGCGGTGATGCTCGAGCCGATCCAGGGTGAAGGGGGCGTGATTCCCGCCACGCGTGAATTCATGCAGGCGCTGCGCGCACTGACGAAGCAGCACAACCTGCTGCTGATCGTCGACGAAGTGCAAAGCGGCTGCGGCCGGGCGGGCACGCTGTTCGCGTACGAGCTGTCCGGCATCGAGCCGGACGTCATGACGCTCGCGAAAGGCATCGGCGGCGGCGCCCCGCTCGGCGCGCTTCTGTCGAAGGCCGAGGTCGCGGTGTTCGAGGCCGGCGACCAGGGCGGCACGTACAACGGCAACCCGCTGATGACGGCGGTCGGCTATTCGGTGATCTCGCAGCTCGTCGCACCGGGCTTCCTCGAAGGTGTGCGTGCGCGCAGCGAATACCTGAAACGCAAGCTGCTCGAGCTGTCGGAAGAGCGTGGCTTCGAAGGCGAACGCGGCGAAGGCCTGCTGCGCGCGCTGCTGCTCGGCAAGGACATCGGCCCGCAGATCGTCGAGAAGGCGCGCGACATGCAGCCCGACGGCCTGCTGCTGAACGCCGCGCGGCCGAACCTGCTGCGCTTCATGCCCGCACTGAACGTGACGACCGAGGAAATCGACCAGATGATGGCGATGCTGCGGTCGGTCCTCGACACGCTCTAAGGAGAGCCCGCCGATGCATGCCGCCGCCGATGCTGTCGCCATCCGCCCGTTCGAACGCGCCGACACCGATGCCGTGCTCGCGGTATGGCGCGACGCGTTCCCGCAGTACGAAGACGCCGACGCGCCACCGCACCGCAATCCGCTGCGATCCATCGAGCTGAAGCTCGCGACGCAGCCGGAACTGTTCTTCGTCGCGACCAGCGGCGCACGCGTGGTCGGCACGCTGATGGCGGGTTTCGACGGGCATCGCGGCTGGCTCTACTCGTTCGGCGTATCGAACGACGCGCGGCGGCTCGGCATCGGCCGCGCACTGATCGCGCATGCGGAACGCGCGCTCGCCGCGCGCGGCTGCCTGAAGATCAATCTTCAGGTGCTGCCCGGCAACGACGATGCGTGCCGCTTCTACGCGGCGCTCGGCTATCGAGTCGAGGAACGCATCTCGTTCGGCAAGGCGCTGCCGGCCGCATGAAGCGAAGGCCGGCAGCCCGCCACTTCAGCGGGTAATCGGCCCCGCGCCCGGCAGCGGATTGCCGAGCGCGTCGGTCGGCACGGCCTGCTGCTCGAACGCGGCGAAATACGCGGCCCACTGCGTGTCGCTCACGCGCACGATCAGCGCGCCATCCTGCCAGATGTCGTTGTGGTCGTTGTGGTCGTCGCCTGCGCGATGCAGGTAGTTCGAACCGGTCGAACCCTGGTTCATGTGCGTGTCGTGGATGCCGTTGCCTTCGCTATACGAGCGGCCGAACACGACGACGTCGAGCCCTTGCGACTGCGCGGCGTTCACCAGCCGCAGCAGCGACGGGATCGGCTCCTGATTCTCCGTGCCGTCCATCACGGCGCTCGGGCGCCACGCGCCCGTTTCGTTCAGGATGTCGCTGCGCAGGTAGTCGAGCGCGGGCAGCGCGGCCTGCCCCGTCAGGTCCGTATAGCCTTCGGCCGCGGCCGCGAGGGTCTGCGTGATCGGGTGGTGGAAATCGTAGACGAGCTTGTAGTTCAGCAGGTCGTCCGCGTCGTTGGTGCCGACGTTGATCGCGACGTCCCAGTCGCCGCCGGGCAGCGCCAGCGTCAGGTGGACGTGATACTGGATCTCGCTGCCGTGCGGCGAGCCCTTCAGCTTCGCCACCGATGTCACCTTCGCCTTCACGAAACCGTAGTCCAGACTCATGCGTGCTCTCCGTGTCGCGATGGGCTGTCGATGCTGCACGGCCCGTGTGTCGGTTTGCGGGCGACCGGCAACGGGCCGCCGCCCGATCGTTCCCGCGCCGCGTGCGCGGCGCGCCAGTCGAATGGAGTCGCGCTCGCGCGCACAAGTTCGACCCGAATCGCATGACACGAAAAAAAAGGCTGTCACGGCATCCCGTGACAGCCTTTCGAAAGCCCGTGTGCGGCGCGCCCGGCACCTGCCGTCGCACGCCACCGGGCCCGCTCATTCACTCACTCATTCACCCAGGTACGCGGCACGCACCTTCGGATCGTCGAGCATCTGCTTCGCATCACCTTCCATCGTGACCGTGCCCGAATCCATCACGTAGCCGCGGTCGGCCGCCTGCAGCGCGAGGCGCGCGTTCTGCTCGACCAGCAGCACCGTGATGCCCTCCTTCGAGATTTCACGCACCACTTCGAAGATCTTCTCGACCATGATCGGCGACAGGCCCATCGACGGCTCGTCGAGCAGCAGCAGCTTCGGCTTCGAGAGGATCGCGCGCGACATCGCCAGCATCTGCTGCTCGCCGCCCGACAGCGTGCCCGCGAGCTGCGTCGCACGCTCCTTCAGGCGCGGGAAGAAGCCGAACATGCGGTCGACGTCCTTCTTGATCTGCTCGGTGTCGTTGCGCAGGTACGCGCCCATCTGCATGTTCTCGATGATCGACATCCGCGCGAAGATCCCGCGACCTTCCGGCACCATCGCGAGGCCCCGCTTGAGCAGCTCGTGCGTCGGAATGCCCCTGATCGACTTGCCGTCGTACTCGATGTCGCCCGCCGAATACGCCTTGAGACCCGTGATCGCCTTCATCGTCGTGGTCTTGCCTGCGCCGTTCGCGCCGATCAGCGTCACGAGCTCGCCCTGACGAACTTCCATGTCAACGCCCTTGACGGCCTGGATGCCGCCGTAGTTGACCTGCAAGCCCTTGATTTTCAACATTGCCGCTGCCATCAGTGCACCCCTGCGCCGAGATATGCCTCAATCACCTTCGGATTCTTCTGCACGTCCTGCGGCAGACCCTCGGCGATCACCTTGCCGTAATCGAGCACCGTCATCCGGTTGCACAGCCCCATCACGAGCTTCACGTCGTGCTCGATCAGGAGAATCGTGCGGCCGTCCGAGCGGATCTTGTCGAGCAGGCGCGTGAGTTCGACTTTCTCGGTCGCGTTCATCCCGGCCGCCGGCTCGTCGAGCGCGAGCAGCTTCGGATCGGTTGCCAGCGCGCGCGCGATCTCGAGACGGCGCTGGTGGCCATACGACAGGTTGCGCGACGTGTAGTCCGCGTACTGCAGCACGCCGACGTATTCGAGCAGCTCGATCGCGCGTTCCTTGATCTCGCGCTCTTCCTGGCGTTCGGCCGGCGTCTGGAACACCGCGCCGAGCAGCCCGTGCTTGGTGCGCACGTGGCGGCCCACCATCACGTTCTCGAGGGCCGTCATCCCGCCGAACAGGCGGATGTTCTGGAACGTGCGCGCGATACCCGTCTTCGCGACCTGATGCACCGCGGTCGGCTTGTATTCCGTGCCGTCGAGCTTGAACTCGCCGGAGTCCGGCGTGTAGAGGCCCGTGATCACGTTGAAGAACGTCGTCTTGCCGGCGCCGTTCGGGCCGATCAGCCCGTAAATCTCGCCTTCCTTGATCTCGAGGCCGACGTCGGACAGCGCCTGCAGGCCACCGAAGCGCTTGTTCACGCCTTTGACGGACAGTCGGATTTGTTTGTCGCTCATGTGTGTATCCCCAGTGTCCGTAGGTTAAGCGCGCACCGGCTTCTTGCTGTTGCGCTTCGCCAGTTTCGCGATCCTGTCCTCATGCTTCGGCGCGGGCCACAGGCCTTCCGAGCGGTACAGCATGATGACCACCATCGCGAGGCCGTACAGCGCCTGACGGATCACTTCCGTATCGACGACGTCGTGGCCGAACAGCGCGTGCTGCAGCGGGCTCATCGTCGAGCGCAGGAATTCCGGGAAGATCGCGAGCAGCACCGCACCCAGGATCACGCCCGGGATGTGGCCCATGCCGCCGAGCACCACGCAGGCCAGCACGACGATCGATTCCCAGAACGTGAACGATTCCGGCGACACGAAGCCCTGGAACGAACCGAACATCGCACCCGACAGGCCGCCGAACGACGCGCCCATCGCGAATGCGAGCAGCTTCACGTTGCGGGTGTTGATGCCCATCGCCTTCGCCGCGATCTCGTCTTCGCGGATCGCCGCCCATGCGCGGCCGATACGCGAGTGCTGCAGGCGCGTACACACCCAGATCACCAGCAGCGAGCACAGCACGAACAGGTAGTAATACATGTAGACCGACGGCAACTGGATCCCGAACAGCGAGTGCGTCTGCGCGAGGCTGAAGTCGCCGATGTGCACCGGATCGATGCCCGTGATCCCCTTCGGGCCGTTGGTGATGTTCACCGGACGGTCGAGGTTGTTCATGAAGATCCGGACGATTTCACCGAAGCCGAGCGTCACGATCGCCAGGTAGTCGCCGCGCAGGCGCAGGGTCGGCGCGCCGAGCAGGATCCCGAAGGTCGCCGCCAGTGCCATCGCGATCGGCACGATGATCAGGAACGGGATGTGCAGGCCGTTCGGCGCGAGCGCCGCGATCCACTCGAATTGCGAGGTCAGGTGCGGCGAACTCAGCAGCGCCGCCGTGTAAGCGCCCACCGCGTAGAACGCGATGTAGCCGAGGTCGAGCAAGCCGGCGAAGCCGACCACCACGTTCAGGCCCAGCGCGAGCATCACGTACAGCATCGCGAAATCGAGCACGCGGACCCAGTAGTTGCCGCCGGCCGAGCCGATGATGATCGGCGCCGCGATCACGAGGACCGCGGTCAGGAGGCCGATGATGACGGTCTTGGCGGTGTTGCGCTCTTCGACGAGCGACGTCGAGGATTCGATCGGTTGAATGGATGTCATGTTGTTTGCTCCCTTCCGTTACGCGCGATCCGCGACACGTTCGCCCAGCAGGCCGGACGGACGGAACACCAGCACGATGATCAGCACGATGAAGGCGAACACGTCCTGGTAGTTACTGCCGAATACGCCACCCGTGAGGTTGCCGATGTAGCCGGCCCCAAGCTGCTCGATCAGGCCGAGCAGCACGCCGCCGACCATCGCACCGCCGAGGTTGCCGATCCCGCCCAGCACCGCGGCCGTGAATGCCTTCATGCCGGGGATGAAGCCCATGTAGAAGTGCACGTTGCCGTATTCGGACGCGATCATCACGCCGGCCAGCGCGGCGAGCGCGGAGCCGATCATGAACGTCGCGGAGATCACGAAGTTCGGGTTCACGCCCATCAGGCTCGCGGTGTTCGGGCTTTCGGCGATCGCGCGCATCGCACGGCCGAGCTTGGTCTTGTGCACGAGCAGCAGCAGGCCGGCCATCACGATGAACGCCACCGCGATGATCACGATTTCAGTCACCGAGATCACGGCGCCGGGCGTCGTGTCGGTCGCCTTGATCACGTTGATCGGATCGGTCGGCAGCAATTGCGGGAACGGCAGCGGGTTGCGCGACCAGATGATCATCGCGGCGGTCTGCAGCAGGATCGACACGCCGATGGCGGTGATCAGCGGCGCGAGGCGCGGTGCGCGACGCAGCGGCCGGTATGCGACCCGTTCGATCGTGAAGCCGACGAATGCACAGACGACTGCGGCGATGCCCAGGCCGATCGTCAGCGTCGCGACGTTGCCGAGTCCGGGGAAATGGTTCTGCAGCACGGTGATGGCAGACAGGGCGACCATCGCGCCGATCATCAGCACGTCGCCATGCGCGAAGTTGATGATGCCGAGAATGCCGTACACCATCGTATAGCCCAACGCGATGATGGCGTACACACTGCCGAGCACCAGCCCGTTGAGAACCTGCTGGACGAAAATATCCATTTAAAGCTCCTTGGCCCGTGCTGCCGGAGGACGTTGCGCCCCGCGGGTAAGCGAGGAATCGCGCCTTCTCGGCGACACTGCGGGTACTAAATCGATACCGGTAAGGGTGGATCGTCCCGGCGCGCGCCGCCCGGCCTGTACGGCCGGACCTGCCGCCGGAGCGGATACAAAAACGGCACCGCACTGTTCCGGTGCCGTCATGAGTCCCGTCGCTAAATCGTCACGACATCGAGGACGGTGTTCGTGGCCTCCTTGAAGTCGTAGGGCAGCATGCCGAGACGGCCATCGTCCGGTTGCCCGGCATCCGTGCCTTTTTCCGTCCGGTGCGAGGCAAGCCCCGCACGCGGGCAGATCGGATTCCGAGCCGCGCTACCTTGCAAGGCACCGCGAACGCCGCGCCCGACATTCGTCAGGACTACGTCGGAATCCATCGTACGAACCAGACCGCGTGCCGCGACATCATTGCTCGCGGCAACGCGCCGTTTCGTCGAATCGAAATGAAAAGGGGCCGGCGACATCGGCACGCGGCCCGCAGCGCCGGGCGCCATGGCCGGCCTGCGTCGAGCGGCGCGGGCAGTCGCTGTCAAGCGACGACCGGCGGCCTGCGGTGCTGCAACCTGCGTGCCCGTAACCTGACCGTTCGCCAGGCCAAGCGCGTTGATATCCTCGATCGCCAAACGTGCCCCGTTTTCCCTGTCCTTGCCCAATTGCGCGATGCAGCACGCGAACGGTGCCGCACGACCGGTTCCGGCGACGCGCACGCCGCAGGTCGGCGGTGCCGCGAACACCGCAGCCGCCCTCCCCGCCCCGTCGTCGCTCTTTTTGCTGCAGCCGGCACGCATTGCAACCGGCGCGGCGACGGACACGGCGTAAGCCAACTTCACATGCATTGAGTGGTCTCCCGCGCCTTGCCAAAACCCGATTTCAAGGCCATTCCGGCCTGAAAACGGGCGCATTGTAACTCCATTTATAGGACGCCAATAATCCTGATTCGATGGGGTTTTCCTGCATTGCAACCAATTTTGAGAGACGCTTGGAAACACTCAGAGCAACCCGGTTGCACCATTAATCCGAATATTGGTTGCGATCGTCATTTCGACAGGCAAAAAAAAGCGCGCCGTAAGGCGCGCTTCGGTGTTCCGCAGGTGCAATGCGTCAATCAGGCAGCGGGCGGCAGGTTCAACCCGCGCGGCAGCGGAAACGACACGTTTTCCTCGATGCCGTCGAGCGCGCGCACATTGCGCACACCGAGCTCGCGCAGCCGCGCGATCACGGCCTGGGCGAGCACTTCGGGGGCCGACGCGCCGGCCGTCACGCCGATACGACGCTTGCCTGCGACCCATGCCGGATCGATCTGGTCGGGCGCATCGACCATGTACGCGTCCACGCCGCGCTTCTCGGCCACTTCACGCAGGCGGCTCGAATTCGAGCTGTTCGGGCTGCCGACGACGATCACGACATCGCACTGCGGCGCCATGAACTTCACGGCGTCCTGGCGGTTCTGCGTCGCATAGCAGATGTCCTGCTTCTTCGGCTCGCGGATCTTCGGATACTTGGCCTTCAACGCCCCGATGATCTCGGCTGCGTCGTCGACGGACAGCGTCGTCTGCGTGACGAGCGCGATGCGCTCGGGATCGGCGAGCTCGAGCTTCTGCACGTCCTCGACGCTCTCGACGAGATGCATGCCGCGCTCGACCTGCCCCATCGTGCCCTCGACTTCCGGATGGCCCTTGTGCCCGATCATGACGATGTCGACGCCGTCCTGGCGCATCTTCGCCACTTCGACGTGCACCTTCGTGACGAGCGGGCAGGTTGCGTCGTAAATGCGCAACCCGCGCACGTCGGCCTCGTCGCGCACGGCTTTCGACACGCCGTGCGCGCTGAAGATCACGGTATTGCCGGCCGGCACTTCCTCGAGTTCCTCGACGAAGATCGCGCCTTTCTTCTTCAGATCCTCGACCACGTACTTGTTGTGGACGATCTCGTGACGAACGTAGATCGGCGCACCGTGCATCGCGATGGCGCGCTCGACGATCTCGATCGCACGATCGACGCCCGCGCAAAAACCGCGCGGCTGGGCCAGCAGGATTTCGGCATCGGCGGCGACGGTCTGCCCGGACAGCGTATCGGTGGTGCTCATGATTACAGGATTCCGATGATTTTCACTTCGAACGTGAGCGCTTGGCCCGCGAGCGGATGATTGAAGTCGAACAGTGCCGAGGTTTCGCTGACTTCCTTCAGCACCCCCGCGTATCGGCCGCCGTCCGGCGCGTTGAACTCGATCAGTTCGCCCGGCGTGAAATCGTCGCCGACCATCCCGTTCTCGCGCAGCGTCGACAGCGTGACGCGCTGGAGCATGTCGGGATTGCGGGGACCGAACCCCTGTTCGGGCGATAGCTGAAAAGTCGAATGGTCGCCGATCCTGAGGCCGATCAGAATCTGTTCCAGCGACGGCGCCAGTTGCCCCGCACCCAGCAGCAGCGTGGCCGGCTTGTCGGTGAAGGTGTTGACGATATCGGCGCCGTCGGCCAGTGCCAGCCGGTAATGCAACGTGACGTGGGAACCGGGCTTCACTTCGGATAGATCGATGAGGCTCATGAATTACTCGTTCAGTCGGCGCCCGATACGGCCGAAAGGCCCGGCGCAAAGCCAATATTGTAAGTCACCTGAGCGCGCAAGGCGGAAAGTGCGACGACGTCGCGCAGACTGCCCCCCGCCAACGGAGTTTCAAGCATGTTGTCACCCTGCCCAGCCCTGCCGCCCGTCGAATGCCGCGACAGCGCCGACCAGCCGGCCGATCCGCCCGGCCGTGTCCTCCCGATCCACCGCCGCAAGCGCCGCATGCGCGGCTGGCGGCCAGAGCTGCCGCGCGAGCGATTGCTGGAGCGCGGGCCGGCCGCGCTGACCGACGACGAACTGATCGCACTGCTGCTCGGCACGGGCAAGCCCGGGCACGATGTGTTCGTCACTGCCCGCGCACTGGTCACGCAGTTCAAGTCGTTGCACGGGCTGCTCGAGGCGACCGCCGACGATTTCGAGGCACACCCCGGCATCGGCCCCGCGCGCTCCGCTCGGCTGGTTGCGGTCACCGAGATCGCGCGGCGCATGCTGAGGGAGAAAGCGCACGAGAAGAGGCAGATCGATTCGCCAGGTGCGGTCGAGGACTACCTGCGGCTGAAGATCGGCACGCGCCCGTACGAAGTATTCGCCGCGGTATACCTTGACGCGCGCCACGGCCTGATCGACATGGAGGAAATCACGCGCGGCTCGCTGACGCGCATGGCCGTCTACCCGCGCGAGATCGTGCGCCGCGCGATGGTGCACAATGCCGCGGCGCTGATCGTCGCGCACAACCATCCGTCGGGCGCGGTGCAGCCGAGCGCGGAAGATCGCCGCCTGACCCGCGTGCTGCACGACGCGCTCGCGCTCGTCGATGTCAGGCTGCTCGACCACGTCGTGATCGGCACCAGTGATACTTTTTCGTTCGCACGGGCCGGTTGGCTGTAGACTGTGCGGTTGCGGCCCACCCAAGGGCGCCGCAACGGCGATGCGAAATTAGGTTTGATTTTTCTGAACTTTTTCTGCTAGAATCGCCGTCTGTCTTTTTTCCAACCAGTTCTAGCCATCGAAGGGCCTTGTCTGTATGGGCTTCGGCGTTCTGAGTGCAGCCATGGATCACGTGGCGGTACGATGGAACCTTCATCGGCGATCGAACCCCGAATTTAGCGTATTAGGAGTGCTCTCATGGCACGCGTATGCCAAGTAACTGGGAAAGCGCCGATGAGCGGCAACAACGTTTCCCACGCAAACAACAAGACGAAGCGCCGCTTCCTGCCGAACCTGCAAAACCGCCGGTTCTGGGTAGAGAGCGAAAACCGGTGGGTGCGCCTGCGCGTATCGAACGCCGGCCTGCGCCTGATCGACAAGAACGGCATCGATTCCGTGCTCGCTGACCTGCGCGCACGCGGCGAAGCCTAAGCCCAAGGAGCACAATCATGGCAAAAGGCGCACGCGACAAGATCAAGCTCGAGTCGACCGCTGGTACGGGTCACTTCTACACGACCACGAAGAACAAGCGCAACATGCCGGAAAAGATGGCGATCAAGAAGTTCGATCCCGTCGTCCGCAAGCATGTGGAATACAAAGAAACCAAGATCAAGTAATCTCCGGTTTCTGCCAGCCTGACGGCGACCGAAAAGCCCCGCACATGCGGGGCTTTTTGTTTTGCGCGCACGCTCGGGCCCGACGCGGTATGCTCTCCCCTTTCCGCGGCCACGGCCGCCGGAACGCACAAGATCAAAAGCGTAACGATGGAGATGCAGCATGAAATTCGACGTGGCGATCGTCGGCAGCGGCCTGGCAGGGCTGTCGGTCGCACTCAATCTGGCCAGCACGCGACGTGTCGCGCTGATCGCGAAACGTTCGATGATGGAGGGCGCAAGCGATAACGCGCAGGGCGGCATCGCGGCAGTCCTCGATTCGGCAGACAGTATCGAGAACCACGTCGACGACACGCTGGTCGCCGGTGGCGGCCTGTGCGACGAAGGCGCGACGCGCTATATCGTCGAGCACGGACGCGAAGCGATCGAATGGCTGATCTCGCAGGGCGTGCCGTTCACGAAGGACGACGCGGCCGAGCTCGGCTTCCACCTCACACGCGAAGGCGGCCACAGCCACCGCCGGATCATTCACGCGGCCGACGCGACCGGCCATGCGGTGCTCGCAACGCTGTCGGCGCGTGCGCGCCAGCATCCGAACATCACGTTCTTCGAAAACCACCACGCGATCGACCTGATCACGTCGGACCGGCTCGGCCTGCCCGGCCGCCGCTGTCACGGCCTGTACGTGCTCGACGTCGACAACGACCGCACGATCACGATCGAGGCGCCGCATACGGTGCTCGCGACGGGCGGCGCCGGCAAGGTCTACCTGTACACGACGAATCCCGACACCGCGACCGGCGATGGCATCGCGATGGCGTGGCGCGCGGGCTGCCGCGTGTCGAACATGGAGTTCATCCAGTTCCATCCGACCTGCCTGTTCCATCCGTACGCGAAATCATTCCTGATTTCGGAAGCCGTACGCGGCGAAGGCGGCCTGTTGAAGCTGCCCGACGGCACGCGCTTCATGCCCGCGCACGATCCGCGCGCCGAACTCGCGCCACGCGACATCGTCGCGCGCGCGATCGACTTCGAGATCAAGAAGCGCGGGATCGACTGTGTGTATCTCGACATCAGCCACCAGCCGGAAGCGTTCCTGCGCGAACACTTCCCGACGATCCACGCGCGCTGCCTCGAATTCGGCATCGACATCGCGAAAGAGCCGATTCCCGTCGTGCCGGCCGCGCACTACACGTGCGGCGGCGTGGTCACCGACCTCGCCGGGCGCACCGATCTCGCGGGCCTGTATGCGGTCGGAGAAACGTCGTACACGGGGCTCCACGGCGCGAACCGCCTCGCCAGCAACTCGCTGCTCGAATGCCTCGTGATCGGCCGCGCAGCGGCCGAGGCGATCGAGGCAGCCGGCTTCGATACCGAAACGCCGGCCACGCTGCCCGCTTGGGATGAAAGCCGCGTGTCGGATGCGGACGAGGAAGTCGTCGTTGCGCACAACTGGGACGAGTTGCGCCGCCTGATGTGGAACTACGTCGGCATCGTGCGCACCGACAAGCGCCTCGAGCGCGCAAAGCACCGGCTGTCGCTGCTGCGCGACGAGATCCAGGAGTACTACGCGAACTTCCGCGTGACGCGCGACTTGCTCGAACTGCGCAACCTCGTCGACGTGGCGACGCTGATCGTGAAGAGCGCGCACTCGCGCCGCGAAAGCCGCGGGCTGCACTACAGCCGCGACTGGCCCAACTCGCTGCCGAAGGCGCTGCCGAGCGTGCTCACGCCGCGCGCGCGTCGCTGAGCGGTACGCTCTCCCCGGCCGTGGCCGCACAAAAAAAGCCGTTGGCGTTTGAGCGCCAACGGCTTTTTTGTCTGATCGACGGGGCTCGGTCAGTCGACGATCCGCATCGAATAGTCGGTCGCGCGCACGTCCTTCGTCAGCGCGCCGATCGAGATACGGTCGACACCCGTCTCCGCGAACGCACGCACCGTATCCAAATTGACGCCGCCCGACACTTCGAGCACGGCCTTGCCGTTCGCCACGCGCACCGCTTCACGCATCATGTCGAGCGTGAAGTTGTCGAGCAGCACCGACTGCGCGCGATGCGCGAGCGCCGTATCGAGTTGCGCAAGCGTCTCGACTTCGACCTGCACGGGCACGCCCGAATCCAGCGCGAACGCCGCGTCGAGCGCCTCGCCGACCCCGCCTGCCGCCGCGATGTGGTTCTCCTTGATCAGGATGCCGTCATACAGCGCGAGACGCTGGTTCTCGCCGCCGCCGACGCGCACCGCGTACTTCTGCGCGAGCCGCAGGCCCGGCAGCGTCTTGCGCGTATCGAGGATCTTCGTGCGCGTGCCTTCGACACGATCGACGTAACGACGCGTGGCGGTCGCAACGCCCGACAGCAGTTGCAGGAAATTCAGCCCGTTGCGCTCGGCCGTCAGCAGCGCGCGCGCCGGCCCTTCAAGTTCGCAGACGGTCGAATCGGGCGCCATCCGGTCGCCTTCGCGATAGCGCCATTGCACGGCGATCGCCGGATCGATCCGGGCGATCACGGCCTCGAACCACGGCACGCCGCACAGCACGGCTTCCTCGCGCACGATGATGCGAGCACGGCGACGCTCGCCGGCCGGCACGAGCCGCCCGGTCTGGTCGCCGGTGCCGACGTCTTCCGCGATCGCATCGGCCACGTTGCGCGCGATCGCGTCGTCGAATGCCGCGCCGTATTGCTCGCGGACGAGGTTGAACAGCGGGGATACGGCCGAACTCGTCATGCAGCCCCCACGTTCGCAAACAGTTGCTGATCGCGTTGCAGATCGCCGCTCGCCTGTACGCGCTTCTTGTGCGCGGCTGCGAAATCGAGCATCCGGTCGATCGGCAGGCGTGCACGCTCGCCGATCGCGGGATCGACGAAAATCTCGTTGTGACCGCGTTCGAGCACGTCGGCAAGGTTCGCGAGGCCGTTCATCGCCATCCACGGGCAGTGCGCGCAGCTCTTGCAGGTGGCGCTGTTGCCGGCCGTCGGCGCGGCGATGAAGGTCTTGCCGGGCGCCGCAAGCTGCATCTTGTGCAGGATGCCGAGATCGGTCGCGACGATGAAATACGTCGCGTCGAACTTGACCGCCGCGTCGATCAGCTGCGTGGTCGAGCCGACCACATCGGCCTGCGCGACGACGTTTTCCGGCGATTCGGGGTGGACGAGCACCTTCGCGTCCGGATACTCGGCGCGCAGCAGGTCGAGCTCGATGCCCTTGAACTCGTCGTGAACGAGGCACGAGCCTTGCCACAGCAGCATGTCCGCGCCGGTTTTCTTCTGGATGTAGCTACCGAGATGGCGATCGGGTGCCCAGATGATCTTCTCGCCGCGCGCGTGCAGGTCGGCCACGATCTCGAGGCCGATCGACGACGTGACCATCCAGTCCGCGCGCGCCTTCACGGCGGCACTCGTATTCGCGTAGACGACGACGGTGCGGTCCGGATGCGCATCGCAGAACGCCGAGAATTCGTCGACCGGGCAGCCGAGGTCGAGCGAGCAGGTCGCGTCGAGATCGGGCATCAGGATTCGTTTGTTGGGGCTCAGGATCTTCGCAGTTTCGCCCATGAAGCGCACGCCGGCGACGATCAGCGTCTGCGCGTCGTGGTCACGGCCGAAGCGGGCCATTTCAAGCGAATCGGCGACACAACCGCCCGTTTCGTCGGCGAGCTCCTGCAACTCTGCGTCGACGTAGTAATGCGCGACCAGCACGGCCTTTTCACGCACGAGCAATGCCTTGATGCGCTCCTTGAGCGCAGCCCGCTCTTCGGCGGACGGTGCCTCGGGCACCTTGGCCCATGCCTGCCCCACGCCGCACACGGTCCCTGCTGCAACGGGCCGGTCATACTCGACGGGTTTGATCGTCGATTGCATCTCCATATCTCCTGTCGATCAGCGTTAGCGCTTTAGCGCTTACTCTGATCCCATGCTTCGCGGTCGATCAGAGTTCGCGCTTTAGTGCTTACTCTGATCCAATGCTTCGCGGTCGATCCGAGTCAGCGCCTTAGCGCCAACTCTGATCCCATCCCCTGATCTCGCCCCGGAACAACACTTCCACGCTGCCCCAAGCCTCATACCAATCCGGCCCTGCCGATCACCCTTCAATAACCGGCCGACCAAATAAAAAAAACCCCGCCAACGCGGGGTTTTTGACGTCCTTAGATTCTAATCGATTTCGAATCAGGCGTAGCGGCGCAGGCGCGTCGCAAATTCCTGCAGCGCCTTGATGCCGCTTTGTTCTGCGCGATGGCACCAATCCTGCAATTGTGCGAGAAGCTGTTCGCGCGATGCGGTCGAACGATCCCAGATCGCGGCGAGATCCTGGCGCAGCTGGAAGTACGTATGCAGCTTCTGGCTGTTCGCGAAGATTTCCGGCAGCAGCTTCTTCTGCGGCTCGTCGAGGCCGTCGGCGTCCTTGTGGAACCACTTGCGCGCGCCACGCATCATCTGGTACTTCTCGCCGCCGATTTCCTTCAGGTGGGCGAGCTCCTGACGGTACGCACGCTTCACGGCCTTGCCGTAGCGCGCCATCACTTCGTAGCGGTTCGACAGCACGGCCTGCAGCGTTTCCTGGTCGAGCACCGTCTTCGGCTTGTTCAGGCGCGGCGTCGGCGCGACCTTCTTCACCTTCGCAAGACCGAACGCCGACATGATGCGGATGTACATCCAGCCGATGTCGAACTCGTACCACTTGTTCGACAGCTTCGCCGACGTCGCGAACGTGTGGTGGTTGTTGTGCAGCTCTTCGCCGCCGATCACGATGCCCCACGGGAACAGGTTCGTGCTCGCGTCGGCCGAGTTGAAGTTGCGATAGCCCCAGAAGTGACCGAAGCCGTTGACGACGCCAGCCGCCCAGAACGGAATCCAGACCATCTGCACGGCCCACACGGTGAGGCCGAGCACGCCGAACAGCGCGACGTCGATCACCATCATCAGGCTCACGCCGAGGATCGGGTACTTCGAGTAGATATTGCGCTCGATCCAGTCGTTCGGCGTGCCGTGGCTGAACTTGCGCATCGTCTCTTCGTTCTTCGCTTCCGCGCGATACAGCTCCGCGCCTTCGAGGAACACCTTCCAGATGCCGCGCGTCTGCGGGCTGTGCGGATCTTCCTCGGTCTCGCACTTCGCGTGGTGCTTGCGGTGAATCGCGGCCCACTGACCGGTCAGCATGCCGGTCGTCATCCACAGCCAGAGCCGGAAGAAGTGGCTCGCGATCGGATGCAGTTCAAGCGCGCGGTGCGCCTGGCAGCGGTGCAGGTAGACCGTCACGCCGATGATCGTGACGTGCGTGACGGCAAGCGCGAACAGCGCGACCTGCCACCACGAAAAATGCAGGAGCCCGTGGGAAAGAAAATCGAGCAGGGAATTCAACAAGGCAGTTACCCGTGATGAGAGCGACGCCGGCCCGCGCCAGACGTCAGAAAAATGAAAGCATACCGCGTGTAGACCAGAATTTTACTTCAACCGTTCCAAGTCTTTGTAAAAAATGAACATTTTCTTGCCCTGACGCAACAAACCCAGTCCATGGGCGGACTTGGAAAGGCCCGCGATCCGGTTCCGGCCGCGGGGTCGATACGATTGGCGACCGGCGCGCGTCATGCAGCCGGTGCGTGCCCGTTCACGGTGCCGTTGCCGGCCGCCGCGCCCGCGGCGGACAAGCCGTCGGGCAACCCGACGACGCGCACTTCGCGCTGCGGGAACGGAATCGAAATCCCGTGCTCGCTGAACAGGCGCCAAATGTTGCGGTTCACGGTCGAACGCACGCCGGACGTGCCTTTCGCCGAATCCTCGATCCAGAAACCGAGCTCCAGGTCGATCCCGTCCGCACCGAAACCCACCAGATACGGGGTCGGAGCGGGCTCCGCCAGCACGCGCGGCACGCCCTTGGCTGCATCGGCGAGCAGCGTGAGCGCGTGCTCGACATCGCTCGTGTATGCGACCTGCACCGCGACCTTCGCGTAGCCGCGCGTCAGGTACGACGACTGGTTCTGCACGACGTCGGTGATCAGCTTTTCGTTCGGGATCAGCGTCTCGTTGCCATCGAGGCCGCGCACGACCGTGTAGCGCGTGCGGATCTGCGTGACGACGCCCTGCAGCCCGCCGACGCTGATCGCGTCGCCGAGCCGCAGCGAGCGGTCGAGCAGGATGATGAAGCCCGACACGTAGTTGCTGGCGATCTTCTGCAGCCCGAAACCGAGGCCGACACCCACCGCGCCGCCGAACACGCCGAGCACCGTCACGTCGATGCCGACCAGCGACAGCCCGATCAGGATCGCCGCGAACACGAGCAGCGCGCGGCCGACCCGCGACAGCACGACCTTCAGGTTCGCGTCGAGCGTGGTCGCGCGCGTAAGACGATCCTCGAGCACCGAGCCGAGCCACATCGCGACCATCAGCGTCACGCACACCCACAGCGCGCCGGAAATCACCGACAGCAGCGTGAGGTGCGCATTGGCGACCCGGAACTGCACGCTGTCGAGCCAGCCGAGCACGTCGCGCTGGATGCCGAGCACGGTCAGCACCATCGCGGCCCACACGACGGTCGATACGATCTTCTCGACGATCGACAGCCACGCATGCGTGTGGCCATCGCGCGCGAACACGCGCCGCGCAAAGAAGAACAGCACGTAGATCAGCCCGATGCCGAACAGCGGCACGAGCGCGAGCGACAGCAGCGACGTCGACATGAACGGGTCGAACGCAAGCTGCGCGCCGCCCACGAACACGCTGCCGAACAACGGGAACAACGCGCGCTTCAGGCTTTGCGCGCCCGCGCCGGGCGCACGTCCGGCCGCCCGGCGGCGCGCGTCGATCCGGCCGTGCACGAAGCGCGCGGCCACCCATGCGAAGCACAGCGCGCCGATGAGGATCGCCGCCTGCCAGATCATCACCGGCTGGTGGAAATCGCGGATGACCGATGCCAGCCGGTGCGACAGCAGGCGGCTCTGCAGATTCTCCATCGTCCGTCCGGCCCGCCGTTATTGCGCCGCGCGCCGTTCGAGCACCGCGGCGAAGAAGCCGTCGGTCGCGTGACGGTGCGGCCACAGCGACAGGTAGTCGCCCGTCTCCAGCTCGATGCGCTGGTCTTCCAGCACCTTCTGCGCCGGCACCAGCACGAACTCGGGATGATCGGCCAGGAACTGTTCGACGATGCGCTCGTTCTCCGCGTCGAGCACGCTGCAGGTCGCGTAGACGAGCCGGCCGCCCTTCTTCACCAAGCGCGCGGCGCTCGCGAGGATCGACGCCTGCTTCGGCGTCAGCTCGTCGATTGCCGTGCGCGTCTGGCGCCACTTCAGATCCGGGTTGCGGCGCAGCGTGCCAAGGCCGCTGCACGGCGCATCGACCAGCACGCGGTCGATCTTGCCGGCGAGCCGCTTGATCTTCGCGTCATGCTCGCTGTCGATCAGCACGGGGTTCACGTTCGACAAGCCGCTGCGCGCGAGGCGCGGCTTCAGCTTTGCCAAGCGCTTTTCCGACACGTCGAACGCATAGAGGCGCCCGGTCGAGCGCATCATCGCGCCCAGCGCGAGCGTCTTGCCGCCCGCACCGGCGCAGAAATCGACGATCATCTCCCCGCGGCGCGGCGCGACCAGCGAGCACAGCAGCTGGCTGCCTTCGTCCTGCACCTCGATCGCGCCTTCCTCGAACAGCTTCAGGCGCGTCAGCGCCGGCTTGCCGACCACGCGCACGCCGAACGGCGCGAACGGCGTCGCGCCCGCATCGATGCCGCTCACGCGCAGCGCTTCGATCACCTGGTCGCGCGTCGCCTTCTGCGCGTTTGCGCGCAGGTCGAGCGGCGCCGGGTAGTTCAGCGCGGCGGCAAGCTGCGCGAGCTCCTCGCCGTCGAAACGGGCCGACAGCGCCTGGTAAATCCAGTCGGGCAGGTTCGTGCGAATGCGCACGGGCAGGCTCGCCGGGTCGATTTTCGACACGTGTTCGAGCCACGCGGACTCGGTGTCCGACAGGAACGGCCTCAGCGCATTGCGGCCGACCGTCTGCATCAGGCCGAGCAGCGTGAGGCGCCGCGCGGGCGTGCCGGTACCGCTCTCGGCGAGGTGCGAAAACTCCATCTTCCGGCGCAGCACCGCGAACACGGCCTCGGCGATCACGCCGCGCTCGGCATGCCCGAGCTTCGGATGCGCGCGGAAGAACCGGCTCGTCGTCGCATCGGCGGGGCCGGCAAACTTCAGCACCTCGGCCAGCAAAGTCTCGGTCTGGCCGATCAGGAATCCGTGCAGTTTCATACGCCCTCACTCGTTTCGGTATGCGGTTGATCCGCGAAAATCCAGCGCGCCTCCTCCGGCGCGACCACTGCACGGCCGTTCTCGAGGCGCAGACGGCCTTCGATGAACCAGCGCACCGCGCGCGGATACAGCACATGCTCGACCGTCAGCACACGCTGCGCGAGCGCGGCCGCGTCGTCGCCCGCGCGCACGGGCACCGCGCCCTGCGCGACGATCGCGCCGCTGTCGAGCTCGGGAATCACGAAATGCACGCTCGCGCCATGCAGCGCGACACCCGCGTCGAGCGCCTGCTGGTGCGTGTGGATGCCCTTGAAGCTCGGCAACAGTGACGGGTGGATGTTCAGCAGCCGGCCTTCGTATCGTCTGACGAATGCGGGCGTGAGGATGCGCATGAAGCCGGCGAGGACAACGAGATCGGGTGCGAATCGGTCGATCTCCGCGGCGAGCGCCGCGTCGAAGCTGTCGCGGCCGTCGAACGACCGGTGGTCGACCACCGCCGTCGCCACCCCGTGCGACGCGGCAAAAGCCAGGCCGGCCGCATCGGGCCGGTTGGCGATCACGGCCGCAACCTCGGCCGGCCAGCGTTCCTGCGCGCACGCGCGGACGATGGCCTCCATGTTGCTGCCGCGACCGGAAATCAGGATCACGAGTTTTTTCATCCGCGAATTTTACCATTCGCCCCCGCGTTTCCCGCCTTCTCGGCCCCGGGCCCGCCCGAACGTTTATAATCTTCTGCTTTGCGGCACCCCACCGCCCATTCCCCGACGCTGCATCCGCTATCGTGAAAGTCTTCCGCGGCCTGCCCAACGCCGAGAGCCGCGCCCCGTGCGCGCTGACGATCGGCAACTTCGACGGTGTCCATCGCGGCCACCAGGCCCTGCTCGCGCGTGTGCGCGCGGCAGCGGACGCGCGCGGCCTGCCGGTGTGCGTGATGACGTTCGAGCCGCACCCGCGCGAATTCTTCAACCCGGCCGGTGCGCCGCCGCGCATCGCGATGCTGCGCGACAAGCTCGAGGCGCTGCGCGATCACGGTGTCGACCGCGTGGTCGTCGAGCACTTCAACCATACGTTCGCGAGCCAGTCGCCGCAGGCGTTCGTCGAACGCACGCTGGTGAACGGGTTGCACACGCGCTGGATGATGGTCGGCGACGATTTCTGCTACGGCGCGAAGCGCGCGGGCACCTTCGACACGCTGAAGGCGGCCGGCGAGCAATACGGCTTCGAGGTCGAGCAGATGGGCACGGTGGCCGGCAGCGACGGCACGCGCATCTCGAGCTCGGGCGTGCGCGCCGCGCTCGCGGCCGGCGATCTCGATGCGGCCGCGCAGGCGCTCGGCCACGGCTATGCGATCAGCGGCCACGTCGCGCACGGGCTGAAGCTCGGCCGCGACCTCGGCTTCCCGACGCTGAACCTGCCGATCGCACACAAGCGGCCGGCGCTCGCGGGCATCTTCGTCGTGCAGGTGCACGGCCTCGGCCCCGCCCCGCTGCCGGGCGTCGCAAGCCTCGGCCTGCGCCCGACCGTCGACGATTCGGGCCGCGTGCTGCTCGAAGTCCACCTGCTCGACTGGCACGGCGACGCGTACGGCAAGCTCATCCGCGTCGAATTCCTGAAGAAGCTGCGCGACGAAGCCAAATTCGACGATCTCGAGGCGCTGTCGCGCGCGATCGCGCTGGACGTCGCGAATGCGCGCGCGTATTTCATCGAGCGCGACCGTGCGCCGGGCAGCCGCGCCACGGGCTTCTCGACGTCGGCCACCGACCGAATTAGCTGATCCGGATGGCGGCGCCTTCGCGCCGCACCCTCGCGCCGCTCACTCGCGCGCATACCCGATTCACGACGCTCGCGCGTCCCCCGAGATTTAGATAGCGATCCCATCATGAGCAACAAGAAAGCCGATTCGAAACCGCAGGCCAAGTATCCGGTCAACCTGCTCGACACGCCGTTCCCGATGCGCGGCGACCTGCCCAAGCGCGAGCCGCAGTGGGTCAAGGAATGGGAAGAGCGCGGCATCTACGAGAAGATCCGCGCGGCCAGTGCCGGCCGTCCGAAGTTCATCCTGCATGACGGCCCGCCGTATGCGAACGGTGACATCCACCTCGGCCACGCCGTCAACAAGATCCTGAAGGACATCGTCGTCAAGTCGCGCAACATGGCCGGCTTCGACGCACCGTACGTGCCTGGCTGGGATTGCCACGGGATGCCGATCGAGATCCAGATCGAGAAGCAGTTCGGCAAGTCGCTGCCGGCGGCCGAAGTGATGAGCAAGGCGCGCGCGTACGCGACCGAGCAGATCGAGAAGCAGAAGGTCGGCTTCAAGCGTCTGGGCGTACTCGGCGACTGGGCCAACCCGTACAAGACGATGAACTTCGTCAACGAGGCGGAAGAGATTCGCGCGCTCGGCAAGATCATCGAGAAGGGCTACGTGTATCGCGGGCTGAAGCCGGTGAACTGGTGCTTCGACTGCGGCTCGGCGCTCGCAGAGGCGGAAGTCGAGTACAAGGACCGCACCGACCCGACGATCGACGTGATGTTCGCGTTCGCGGAACCGGAAAAGACCGCGCAGGCGTTCGGCCTGCCGGCCCTGCCGCGCGCCGAGGGCGGCATCGTGATCTGGACCACCACGCCGTGGACGATTCCCGCCAACCAGGCGCTGAACCTCCATCCGGAAATCGTCTACGCGCTGGTCGACACCGAGCGCGGGCTGCTGATCATCGCGCAAGAGCGCGTCGAAGCATGCATGGCCGACTTCAAGCTGACCGGCCGCGTCGTTGCGACCACGCCGGGCGTGAAGCTCGCGAACCTGCGCTTCCACCACCCGCTCGCATCGGCCCACCCCGGCTACAAGCGCACCGCGCCCGTCTACCTCGGCGACTACGTGACGACCGACACCGGCACCGGCGTCGTGCACTCGTCGCCCGCATACGGCATCGAGGACTTCATGTCCTGCAAGGCGCACGGGATGACCGACTCGGACTTCATCAACCCGGTGATGGGCGACGGCCGCTATATCGAATCGCTGCCGTTGTTCGGCGGCCTGTCGATCTGGGACGCGAACCCGAAGATCGTCGACGCGCTGAACGCGGCCGGCTCGCTGCTGCGCAGCGAGAAGTACACGCACAGCTACATGCACTGCTGGCGCCACAAGACGCCGATCATCTACCGTGCGACGTCGCAGTGGTTCGCCGGCATGGACGTCACGCCGCGCGACGGCGGCAAGACGCTGCGCGAAACGGCGCTCGAAGGCGTCGACGCGACCGCGTTCTACCCGTCGTGGGGCAAGCAGCGCCTGTTCAGCATGATCGCGAACCGTCCCGACTGGACGCTGTCGCGCCAACGCCAATGGGGCGTGCCGATGGCGTTCTTCGTGCACAAGGAAACCGGCGAGCTGCATCCGCGCACGCTCGAGCTGCTCGAGGAAGTCGCGAAGCGCGTCGAGCAGTCGGGCATCGAGGCGTGGCAGACGCTCGACCCGCGCGAGCTGATCGGCGACGACGCGAACCTGTACGAAAAGAATCGCGACACGCTCGACGTGTGGTTCGACTCGGGCACGACGCACTGGCACGTGCTGCGCGGCTCGCACAAGGATCAGCTGCAGTTCCCGGCCGACTTGTACCTCGAAGGCTCGGACCAGCACCGCGGCTGGTTCCACTCGTCGCTGCTCACGGCATCGATGATCGACGGCCGCGCGCCGTACAAGGGCCTGCTCACGCACGGCTTCACGGTCGACGGCGAAGGCCGCAAGATGAGCAAGTCGCTCGGCAACGGCATCGACCCGCATGAAGTCGCGAACCGCCTCGGTGCGGAAATCATCCGCCTGTGGATCGCGTCGACCGACTATTCGGGCGAGCTCGCGATCTCCGAGGAAATCCTGAAGCGCGTGACCGAAGGCTATCGCCGCATCCGCAACACGCTGCGCTTCCTGCTCGCGAACCTGTCGGACTTCGACTTCGCGCAGCACGCGGTGCCGGTTGAGGAATGGCTCGAGATCGACCGCTATGCGGTCGCGTTCTCGCAGCAACTGCAGACGGAACTGCTCGGCCACTACGAGAAGTACGAATTCCACCCGGTCGTCGCGAAACTGCAGACGTACTGCTCGGAAGATCTCGGCGGCTTCTACCTCGACGTGCTGAAAGACCGCCTGTACACGAGCGCGGCCGATTCGCGCGCACGCCGCTCCGCACAGACGGCGCTGTACCACCTGACGCACGGCCTGCTGCGCGTGCTCGCGCCGTTCCTGTCGTTCACGGCAGAAGAAGCGTGGAAGGTGTTCCAGCCCGCCAGCGACACGATCTTCACGGAAACCTACTACGCGTATCCGGAAGTCGACGGCTCGGCCGCGCTGATCGAGAAGTGGGCGCTGCTGCGTGATGTGCGCGGCAACGTGACGAAGGCGCTCGAGGAAGCGCGCACCGCGAACCGCATCGGTTCGTCGCTGCAGGCCGAAGTCACCGTGCATGCGAGCGGCGCACGCTACGACGCGCTCACGAGCCTCGGCGAGGATCTCAAGTTCGTGCTGATCACGTCGGCGGCGACGGTCATCAAGGTCGACGACGAAGCGCAGGAAAGCGTCGACGTGGCCGCGTCGAAGTACCAGAAATGTGAACGCTGCTGGCACTACCGTGAAGATGTCGGCGCGCACGCCGATCATCCGACGCTGTGCGGCCGCTGCTTCTCCAACCTGTTCGAAAACGGCGAAATCCGGAGCGCTGCTTAAATATGGCGAAAACCCTGTCGAAACCGGCCAGCGGCGCACTTGCGCCCTGGCTCGGCATTTCGCTGATCGTGATCCTGTTCGATCAACTGTCGAAGATCGCGATCCTGAAAACGTTCGTGTACGGCGCGCAGCACGAGCTGACGTCGTTCTTCAACCTCGTGCTGGTGTACAACCGCGGCGCTGCGTTCGGCTTCCTGTCGACCGCAGGCGGCTGGCAACGCTGGGCGTTCACCGCGCTCGGCATCGGCGCGACGCTCGTGATCTGCTTCCTGCTGAAGCGTCATGGCCAGCAGCGGCTGTTCAGCCTGTCGCTCGCCATGATCCTCGGCGGCGCCCTCGGCAACGTGATCGACCGGCTCGTCTACGGCCACGTGATCGACTTCCTCGATTTCCATCTCGGCGCCTGGCATTTCCCGGCGTTCAACCTCGCCGATTCCGCGATCACGGTCGGCGCTGTGCTGCTGATCTACGACGAACTGCGTCGCGTGCGCGGCTCGCGCTAAGCGCGCATACTCGGCGTCGACGGCCGGCTTCGCGCCGGCCGTTCCGTTCGACCCTTGGAGGCCTGAGTTGGCACACGCAGAACTCGCAGGAAAACACCTCGTTCTCGGCCTGACGGGCGGCATCGCCTGCTACAAGATCGCCGAGCTCACCCGGCTGCTCACGAAGGCCGGCGCGACCGTACAGGTCGCGATGACCGAAGCCGCCACCCAGTTCATCACGCCCGTCACGATGCAGGCGCTGTCGGGCCGGCCCGTCTACACGAGCCAGTGGGACGCGCGCATCGACAACAACATGGCGCACATCGACCTGTCGCGCGAAGCCGATGCGATCGTCATCGCGCCCGCTTCGACGGACTTCCTCGCCAAGCTCGCGCACGGATTCGCGGACGACCTGCTGTCGACGCTGTGCGTCGCGCGCGATTGCCCGCTGCTCGTCGTTCCCGCGATGAACCGCCAGATGTGGCAGAACCCGGCCACGCAGCGCAACGCCGCGCAACTGCGCGCGGACGGTGTGTCGGTGCTCGGCCCGGATTCGGGCGCGCAGGCGTGCGGTGAGGTCGGCGACGGCCGCATGCTCGAACCCGAGGCGATCTATGAAGCGATAGTCGCGCACTTCGCGCCGAAGGTGCTCGCGCACCGGCGCGTGCTGATCACGGCCGGCCCGACATTCGAACCGCTCGACCCGGTGCGCGGCCTCACGAACCGCTCGAGCGGCAAGATGGGCTTCGCGCTCGCGCGGGCCGCGCAGCAGGCCGGCGCCGACGTGCATCTCGTCGCGGGGCCGGTGGCGCTCGACACGCCGTGGGGCGTCTACCGCCAGGACGTGCAGACGGCCCAGCAGATGTATGACGCGGTCATGCACGCTGTCGCCGACGCCGACATCTTCATCGCGGTGGCCGCCGTCGCCGACTGGCGCGTCGCCCAGCCGGCCGAGCACAAGATGAAGAAGACGGCCGACCACAAGGTGCCCGCACTCGCGTTCGTCGAGAATCCCGACATCCTCGCGTCGGTCGCGGCACTGCCCGATCCGCCGTTCTGCGTCGGGTTCGCGGCCGAAAGCGGCGATCTTGACGTGCACGGCGACGAGAAGCGCAAACGCAAGAACGTGCCGCTACTCGTCGGCAACCTCGGCCCGCTGACGTTCGGTCGCGACGACAACGAAGTCGTGCTGTTCGAGGCCGCCGGCCTCACGCGCCTGCCGCGTGCACCGAAGGACGAACTCGCGCACACGCTCGTCGCGGAAATCGCGAAGCGCGTGCCCGACAACCGCCTGATCTGATCTCCCGCGCGGCGGCGTTGCTGCCGCGCCCTTCCCGCCCCATCCGACGACCGCATGAAACTCGACCTGAAGATTCTCGACGCGCGCATGCGCGACTACCTGCCCGCCTACGCGACTACCGGCAGCGCGGGCCTCGACCTGCGTGCGTGCCTCGATGCGCCGCTGACGCTCAAGCCGGGTGAAACGACGCTCGTGCCGACCGGCCTCGCGATCCACCTCGCCGATCCCGGCTACGCGGCGCTGATCCTGCCGCGCTCGGGCCTCGGCCACAAGCACGGCATCGTGCTCGGCAACCTCGTCGGCCTGATCGATTCCGACTACCAGGGCCAGCTGATGATCTCGACGTGGAACCGCGGCCAGACCGAGTTCGTGCTGAATCCGTTCGAGCGGCTCGCCCAGCTCGTGATCGTGCCGGTCGTGCAGGCGCAGTTCAACATCGTCGACGATTTCGCGCAAAGCGATCGTGGCGAGGGTGGGTTCGGCAGCACTGGCCGCCACTGAGGTACACAACGAAAAAAGGGCCTCACGGCCCTTTTTTCTTCGCCCATCATTCCTCGACGGGTTGCGCGATCCGTGCGGGAGTCAGGTCGCGCTGCCTCGATTGAGTCGCGATCGCGTAGATCACCATCGCGACCAGCACGCCCAGTAGCACGGCCGACGAACCGATCGTGCCGAGCGCGAGGCCGCCCTTCGCAACCGGCTTCGTCAGCAGGTCGCCGACCGTCGCGCCGAACGGGCGCGTGAGCACGAACGCGGCCCAGAACAGCAGCACGCCCGAGATCTGCGTGAAATAGTGCGCCAGCACGATCACCGCGAGCAGCCCGCCGATCAGCAGCGCGCCGCCGCCAAAGCCGAACCCGGAGCTGTCCGCCAGGAAGTCGCCAAGCGCGGTGCCGAGCGTGTTCGAGAACAGGATCGCGATCCAGTACAACAATTCGACCTTGCGCGTGCGGATCAGGTCGACCGACAGCGATTCGCCGCTGAGGCGCCACACCGCGAAGATGGCCAGCAGGATCGCGACCAGGATCGACGAGCCGGCCGCATAGCCGAGGCCCAACGTGCGGTCCATGAAGTCGGACATCGTCGTGCCGGCGGTGCTCGTCGCGACGATCACCGCCCAGTAGATTGCCGGACGATAGCGTGTCGTCCTGAGCTGCGCGCCCAGCGTCACGAGAAAGAAACCAAACAGCAGGATGGAGCTCACCGCGTAGCCGACGTTCAGCGTCATCGACAGCAGGTCGCCGCCGGTTTCGCCGAGCGTCGTCGCGCAGATCTTCATGATCCAGAACGCGAGCGTGATTTCGGGAAGTTTGTTCATTCGAACCCCTTTTTGCAGGAAAGCGGCAGGCCGGCGCGGGCCGGTCTGCCTTGCAGACAGGATCGAATGTAGTCGCCGCGGGCTTAACGGAACCTTAGCGAGCGGAAAAACGCCGTGGGCGGCCGCGCCGCAACCATCAACGCGCGTGTTGGTGCCGGTAATGCAGCGCGTACGCGAGCGTCAGCAGCACGACGAACACGACGCCAACCACCATCGTCATCCGGAATTCGCGCGTGAACGCAGTCGTGAACAGGATCGCCGCGACGAGCCCCGCACCGAGCAGGCTGCCGAACGGGTGCCCCCACATCCGGAACGCGAGCGCGGGGCCGCGATACTGCGCGCGAAAGCGCAGGTGCGTGACGAAGATCATCAGCCACGTGAACAGCGCGCCGAACATCGCGATCGCCATCATCACGGTGAACGCCGTGTCGGGCGCCAGCGCGACCAGCACGGCCGCGACGGCGACGCCGCTCGTCGAGATCCACAGCGCCGCGCGCGGCACGCCGTTCGACCCGAGCCGGCCGAACACCGCGGGCGCGAGCCGTGCGCGCGACAGGCTGAACATCATCCGCGTCGTCACGTAAAGCTGGCTGTTCATCGCGGATAGCGCCGCGATCAGCAGCACGAAGTTGATCACGCCCGCCGCGTACGGCACGTGGGTCGCGGCCATCACCTTCACGAACGGGCTTTCGTCGGTGCCGGCCTGCGTCCACGGCACGATCGCGAGCATCAGCGACAGCGTCAACAGATAGAACAGCACGAGCCGGAACACGGTCGAGCGGAACGCGCGCGTGACCGCGTGCTGCGGATCGCGCGCCTCGCCCGCCGCGATCGCGACGGCTTCGATGCTCATGTAACTGAAGATCGCGACGATCACCGCGACCCACGTGCCCCACGGCCCCTTGGGCATGAAGCCGCCGTGCGCGGTGTAGTTCGCGAAACCGATGCCCGATGCGGCCGGCGCCGACCACACGAGATATGCGCCAAGCACGATGAACACCACGATCGCCGCGATCTTCAGCAGCGAGAACGCGTATTCGACCGTGCCGTACAGCGTGACGCTCGCGAGGTTCACGGCGATCAGCAGCGTGGAGAAACCGATCACCCAATACCAGCCGGGCACGGCCGGGAACCAGTACTTCATGAACACGGCGATCGCGCTGATCTCGGTGCCGATCGCGAACACGACCGCGAACCAGTACGCATAGCGCACCAGGAAGCCCGCGAGCGGGCCGACATAGTGCTCGGCATACGCGCCGAACGAGCCGGCCGTCGGATGCGCGACCGTCATTTCCGCGAGCGCGCCCATCAGCAGCAGCGCGATCAGCGCGCCGATCGCGTACGACACCAGCACGCTCGGGCCGGCCAGCCCGATCGCGAACCCGCTGCCGAGGAACAGCCCCGTGCCGATCGCGCCGCCGATCGCGATCATCGCCATCTGCCCTGACGTCAGCGCATGGCGCAAACCCTGTTCGCGCGCGACGATGTCGTCGAACGTCCGTTGTTGTTGTGTCACTGCGTTGCCACTCCCCTGCACCACCATCGCGCCGCCGGCGCCAGATAAAACGAAACGGCGCGGAAAACATCCCGCGCCGTTCGCATGAACTACCCGATTATCGCTTACTCGACTTCGACAGCCTCTTCGTTCGGCTTGTGCGGCGGATTCGCCAGCTTGTCGAACGACAACTGCACCTTGTCGCTTTCGTCGACATCGACCGTCACGTGGCCGCCGTTGACGAGCTTGCCGAACAGCAGCTCGTCGGCCAGCGCGCGCCGGATCGTGTCCTGGATCAGCCGCTGCATCGGCCGCGCGCCCATCAGCGGGTCGAAGCCGTGCTTCGCGAGATGCTTGCGCAACGCGTCGGTGAAGAGCGCGTCGACCTTCTTCTCGTGCAGCTGTTCCTCGAGCTGGATCAGGAACTTGTCGACCACGCGCATGATGATTTCCTCATCGAGCGAGCGGAAGCTGATGATCGAATCCAGGCGGTTGCGGAACTCCGGCGTGAACAGGCGCTTGATGTCGGTCATCTCGTCGCCCGTCTCGCGGCGCGTCGTGAAGCCGATCGTCGCCTTCTGCATCGACTCGGCGCCCGCGTTCGTCGTCATGATGATGATGACGTTGCGGAAATCCGCCTTGCGGCCGTTGTTGTCCGTCAGCGTGCCGTGGTCCATCACCTGCAGCAGCACGTTGAAGATGTCCGGATGCGCCTTCTCGATTTCGTCGAGCAGCAGCACGCAGTGCGGCTTCTTCGTGACGGCTTCGGTCAGCAAGCCACCCTGGTCGAATCCGACGTAGCCCGGCGGCGCACCGATCAGGCGGCTCACCGCGTGACGCTCCATGTATTCCGACATGTCGAAGCGGATCAGCTCGATGCCGAGCGTGAACGCGAGCTGGCGCGCCACTTCGGTCTTGCCGACGCCCGTCGGGCCGGAGAACAGGAACGCGCCGATCGGCTTGTCCATCTTGCCGAGGCCCGCACGCGCCATCTTGATCGAGGCAGCCAGCGCGTCGATCGCCGGATCCTGGCCGAACACGACGCTCTTCAGGTCGCGGTCGAGCGTCTGCAGCTTGCTGCGATCGTCCTGCGACACGCTCTGGGCCGGCACACGCGCGATCTTCGAGATGATTTCCTCGATCTCGCTCTTGCCGATCGTCTTCTTCTGCTTCGACTTCGGCAGGATGCGCTGGGCGGCGCCCGCTTCGTCGATCACGTCGATCGCCTTGTCCGGCAGGTGACGGTCGGTGATGAAGCGCGCCGACAGCTCGGCCGCGGCCGACAGCGCACCCGACGAATACTTGACGCCGTGATGCTCCTCGAAGCGCGACTTCAGCCCGCGCAGGATCGCGACCGTCTGCTCGACGGTCGGCTCCGTCACGTCGACCTTCTGGAAGCGCCGCGACAGCGCCGCGTCCTTCTCGAAGATGCCGCGATACTCGGTGAACGTGGTCGCGCCGATGCACTTGAGCGTGCCCGACGACAACGCCGGCTTCAGCAGGTTCGATGCATCGAGCGTGCCGCCCGACGCGGCGCCCGCGCCGATCAGCGTGTGAATTTCGTCGATGAACAGGATCGCGTGCGGACGCTCCTTCAGCTCCTTCAGCACCGTCTTCAGACGTTGCTCGAAATCGCCGCGGTACTTGGTGCCCGCCAGCAGCGCGCCCATGTCGAGCGAGTAGACCTGCGCGTTCGCGAGGATGTCCGGCACTTCGCCGCGCGTGATGCGATAAGCGAGCCCCTCCGCGATCGCGGTCTTGCCGACGCCGGCCTCGCCGACGAGCAGCGGATTGTTCTTGCGGCGACGGCACAGCACCTGGACCACGCGCTCGACCTCGGGCTCGCGACCGATCAGCGGATCGATACGGCCGTCCTTCGCCATCTGGTTCAGGTTCTGCGTGAATTGCGCGAGCGGCGTTTCCTTCTGCGCATTCGCGTCTTCGCTTTCCGCGTTCGCATCGGACGACTTCGCGGCTTCGCCGTTGTTCGTCTTCGCGATGCCGTGCGAAATGAAGTTCACGACGTCGAGGCGCGTGACGCCCTGCTGCTGCAGGTAGTACACGGCATGCGAATCCTTCTCGCCGAAGATCGCGACCAGCACGTTCGCGCCGGTGACTTCCTTCTTGCCGTTCGACGTCGACTGGACGTGCATGATCGCGCGCTGGATCACGCGCTGGAAACCGAGCGTCGGCTGGGTATCGACATCGTCGGTGCCCGGGACGGTAGGTGTGTTGTCGTGGATGAAATTGCGCAGGTTCTGACGCAAGTCCTCGATGTTTGCCGCGCACGCGCGCAACACCTCGGCTGCCGTCGGATTATCCAGCAGGGCCAGCAGCAAATGCTCGACCGTAATGAACTCATGGCGCGCCTGGCGTGCTTCCATGAACGCCATGTGCAGGCTGACTTCCAATTCCTGGGCAATCATGCTTCCTCCATCACGCACTGCAGCGGATGCCCGGCCTGCCGCGCATGGGTAACGACTTGCTCAACCTTGGTCGACGCGATGTCCCGCGTATAGACCCCACAAACTCCTCGCCCTTCGCGATGAACCTTCAGCATGATCTGCGTGGCCGTCTCGCGATCCTTCTTGAAATACTCCTGGACCACCATCACGACGAATTCCATCGGCGTGAAGTCGTCGTTCAGCAGCACCACCTTGTACATCGAAGGCGGCTTGAGCTTCTGCTGCTTGCGTTCCAGGACGGTGCTGTCCTGCTTGTCCGGGATAATCGCCATACACCCATTCTAAACAACTCGGACAGGCCCGCAATCCTGCCATTACCCGACCGACCGGCCGGCGCCCTCCCCGGTATCCCGGAACACGCGATCTTCTTCGCGCCATACGAAAGCCGGCTGCGGTGCCGGCTTTCACGCGTGGCGCGGAACACGAACCGTCTGGGGGAACAGCACCGGACGTCGTATCCGCATCCAGTATCCCACAAGCCGGGACGGCTCGAACGCGCGTCACTCGAGCCTGGTATATGAGCCGATTATGCGGCTTTTCAAGTTCTCGCGCTTGGCCGCCTGCTGCTAAGCAAAGCCGGAAAAACCCTGAAACTGGGTTCTTTACAACGTCCCTCTAAACGTCTAAAAATTCCACTTGACACTCCAATAAAGAGCGCCAACAATCAAGCTGGCACTTTTTTCAATTTGCCGGTTGGCAAAATGAAAGAGGCCGAGGTGAGCTTGTGAGGGGGGAACGGCTGCATTTTCCGGTCGTTTAGCTTTTCGAGCGTGCTCGTGGTAAGTAGCAGCGACTGTGTGACAGGGGAAGTAGGAAATGGCAACTGGTATCGTTAAGTGGTTCAACGACGCGAAGGGCTTCGGTTTCATCACTCCCGATGAGGGCGGTGAGGATCTGTTTGCGCACTTCTCGGCTATCACCATGAATGGCTTCAAGACGCTGAAGGAAGGCCAGAAGGTGAGCTTTGACGTCGTCCAAGGGCCGAAGGGCAAGCAAGCGTCGAACATCCAGGCCGTATAAGGCACCGGATATCAGACGAAGAAACCCGGCGCATTGCGCCGGGTTTCTTTTTTTTCAAGGCTGGCCAATCGATTATTGATTGGCCGGCCTTTTCGTTCAATCCCGATAATTGAACACACATTGTCTTGTCTCGCGCGCAAATCGGATACTCGTCCGGTGCGTGAAACATAATCGCCACTTCGTTACACGACCTTCAGCGTGCCCATCATGCCGAGATCCTCGTGTTCGAGAATGTGGCAATGAAACATGCGCTCGCCGGACATGTCTTGCGCGACGAGAATCGTCACGGTTTCGCCGCTGCGCACGTTCACGGTATCGCGCCATGCGCGGAACGGTTCGCTCGTGCGCGAGCCGCCCGACGCGCGCTCGGTCACCTGGAACTGCGTGCCGTGCAGGTGGAACGGGTGATCCATGTCGGTGCCGTTGCGGATCGTCCAGCGCTCGACGTCGCCACGGCGGCTCGTCAGCGTCGCGCGATGCGGCGCGTAGGTCTCGCCGTTGATCGTGAAGCGCATGCCCGCCGGGCGGCCGTGCGCCGCGCCCTTCATCATCGCGTCCATGTCCATCTCTTCGCCGAACGCGACCTCCTTGTGCGCGACCGGCTCGCCCAGCGGCGGCACCGCGCGCAGGGTCTCCGGCAGCGCACGTGCGGCGGCCGGCGCGAATACGACGTCAGCCAGGGCCAGCGCCGGATCGGGCGGCAGGCTGCCGTGTCCGTCATCGTGCGACATCGACATCTTGCGGCGGTCGTATTCGGCCGCCTGCAGCACCGCGCGCGACGCACGATCGCCGGCGCGCACCAGCAGCTCCGCACGTTCGCCCGGCGCGATCAGCAGCGACGTGACGCGGCGCGGCGCGGCGAACAGCCCGCCGTCGGTGCCCACGTGCTCGAACGCGCGGCCGTCGTCGAACGCGACGCGCAGGTAGCGCGCACTGCACGCGTTCCACACGCGCCAGCGCTCGTCGCCCGCGACGTCGATCCGCGGCCGGCGTGCGCCGTTGACCAGCACGAACTGGCCCTCGCGGCCGTTCATCCAGTCCATCATGTCGTTCGGTGCAATCGTGCCGTCACGCGCAAGCTTCAGGTCCGACACGAACAGGTTGCGCTCGGGCCAGCCCGCCAGCGGATCGTCCGCGGCGCGCACGACGAACGGACCGGCCAGCCCACGAAAGACCTGCTCGGCCGTCATCATGTGCGGATGCGGGTGGTACCAGTAGGTGCCGGCACTCCCCTTCGGCAACGTGAAGCGGTACACGCGCGACGCGCCGGGCGCGACGGGATCGGAAGGGTTGCCGTCCTGGTCAGGCGGCACGGGCAGGCCGTGCCAGTGGATCGTCGACGGCTGCGGCAGCTTGTTCACGAACCTGATCTCGACCGTGTCGCCCTCGCGCACGTCGATCAGCGGACCGACGACGGGGCCCTGCGTGCCCGCACCGAACTGCCAGAAGGTGGTCGGCCGAGCACCGCGCAGCATCGTGCGCGCCACCGGCTGCGCCACCAGCGTGGCCCGGAACGTGCCGGGCTCGCGGCTTTCGTTCACGAGCGTGCGCAGCGCCGCCAATGGCGCACCGGCCGGCAGCGCATCGGCAGCCGCGAGCGCGGCCGGCGCGGATTTACCGTGCTGCCCGTGACCCGCCATCCCCGACATGTCCGACATGCCAGGCATGCCGCCCATCGAATCCATGCCGGCGTGACCTGCATGCTGCGCCCATGCGGTGCGCGCGAACAGCGAAGCGGCCACGACACCGATGGCGCGCGACAGGAAGGTTCTCCGTATCATCAATCGTTCCTCGTTATTCATGCTATGGGTCGCGCGGCCGCCACGACGCCCGTGCCAACCCGCTGAAGCGCCGATGCGCGACGCCAATCCCGATGCCCGCGTCATCATAACCGCAGGCCCAAATCGAGAAACGCCGCGGCCGGCCAGGCGGCGATACGCCGCAGGGCACGGCGACGACGCACCGGATTCGGTGCGCCTCGACCCGCATCGTCGATCGACGACGTACGGCCTTTCACTCGCGGCCGAAGCGCCACTCAACCCTGCCCCGGGCAGTGCGCAAGCGGTCGCCTCGCGCCTGCCGTCCGGCCCCGCCACGACGCCTAGCGCTTCACCGATCCGCAAACCCGCCAATATTTCACGATGCGGAACAAGTCTCTGCGTTGTAAAAATTCGTGGTGCAGGGCACAAAATCCCCGTTTCGCGATGCCAAAAAACGTTCCGCAATATAAAACGAACGAAATAATTATCTGTTTTTAAAAGGAAATTTTTGTTTAGTGAAGCCGTTCTACATGCACCATCCGGGCGGGTCGCGGACGTAGACTTTGTCCCATGCACTGACGCTTCGCCACGACGTTCGAGACGGAAGCCGGCGCAAGCAGCCAGTCGGGCCACAAGCCGGCCGAACCGGCAGAGGCACAACAGAATCGCGTGTGATCAGAAAGGGAGAACGGAAATGAAGGGATTTCGCTTTGGTTCAGCGCTCGGGTCGTTCTACATCCTGCCGGGTAACGGCGGCTGGGAAGCGACGTTCGGCAACGCCCTGCTCGGCGCATTCTCGTGCCCCGAAGTGGCTGCCGACCACATCTCCCGCGGCGACTGCGAGCAACTGTCCGAACTGGACACGGCAACGCTCGAAGTGCCACACGAAATCGCCGAATGGGAAATCGTTCACGTCTGAATGGCAAGCCCGCAACGAACAACGCCCCGGGCGTCCGGGGCGTTGTTCGTTTGTGGCCAGCGGCAGGCAGCGTTGCCCGCCACGCCGGTACACGCATCGACCCGCGCGATCGCGCGGCCTGCGTCAGGCGACCGCGTCGACGATGGCGTTCAGCGTCGCGCTCGGGCGCATCGCTTGGCTCGTCAGGTCGACGTTCGGACGGTAGTAGCCGCCGATGGCTTGCGCCTTGCCCTGCGCAGCCGCCAGCTCTTCCAGAATGCGCGCTTCGCTGTCGGACAGCGCCTTCGCCACGCCTTCGAACTGCGCCTTCAGCGCCGCGTCGTCGGTCTGCTCGGCCAGCGCCTGCGCCCAGTAGAGGCACAGGTAGAAGTGGCTGCCGCGGTTGTCGAGGCCGCCGACCTTGCGCGCCGGCGACTTGTTCTCGTCCAGGAACTTGCCGGTCGCCTGGTCGAGCGTCTTCGCGAGCACGACCGCCTTCGGGTTCTGGTATGCGTTGCCGAGGTGTTCGAGCGAAGCAGCCAGCGCGAGGAATTCGCCGAGCGAATCCCAGCGCAGGAAACCTTCCTCGACGAACTGCTGCACGTGCTTCGGCGCGGAACCGCCCGCCCCCGTTTCGAACATCCCGCCGCCGGCCATCAGCGGCACGATCGACAGCATCTTCGCGCTGGTGCCGAGTTCCATGATCGGGAACAGGTCGGTCAGGTAGTCGCGCAGCACGTTGCCGGTGACCGAAATCGTGTCCTTGCCCGCGCGGATGCGCTCGAGCGAGAAACGCGTCGCGTCGACCGGCGTCATGATGCGGATGTCGAGGCCGTTCGTGTCGTGATCCTTCATGTAGCGTTCGACCTTCGCGATGATCTGCGCGTCGTGCGCGCGCGCCGGGTCGAGCCAGAACACGGCCGGCGCGCCGGTCGCGCGGGCGCGATTCACCGCGAGCTTGACCCAATCCTGCACCGGCGCGTCCTTGGTCTGGCACATGCGCCAGATGTCGCCCGACTCGACCGCGTGCTCGAGCAGCACGTTGCCCGCTTCGTCGATCACGCGCACGACGCCGTCCGCCGGGATCTGGAACGTCTTGTCGTGCGAACCGTATTCTTCAGCCGCCTGCGCCATCAGGCCGACGTTCGGCACGCTGCCCATCGTGACCGGGTCGAACGCACCGTGCTGCTTGCAATCCTCGATCACGGCCTGGTAGACGCCCGCGTAGCAGCGGTCCGGAATCACGGCCTTCGCGTCGTACAGCTCACCGTCCGGGCCCCACATGCAGCCCGATTCGCGGATCATCGCCGGCATCGACGCGTCGACGATCACGTCGCTCGGCACGTGCAGGTTCGTGATGCCCTTGTCCGAGTTGACCATCGCGAGACGCGGGCGCACCGCGTATTCGGCCTTGACGTCGGCTTCGATCGCTTCGCGCGTGTCGGCCGGCAGGTCCTTCAGGCGCGCGTACAGATCGCCGATCCCGTTGTTCGGGTTGAAACCGACCTGCGCCAGCACGTCCGCGTGCTTCGCGAGTGCGTCGCGGTAGAACACCGACACGAAATGGCCGAACAGGATCGGATCGGAGACCTTCATCATGGTCGCCTTCAGGTGCACAGAGAACAGCACGTCCTGCGCCTTCGCATCGGCGATCTGCGCTTCGATGAAGCTGCGCAGCGCGTTGCGGCTCATCACCGATGCGTCGATCACTTCACCGGCCTTCACGGCCGTCTTTTCCTTCAGCACCTTCTTCGCGCCGTCGGCCGTCGTGAGCTCGATCTTCACGCTGCCGGCCTCGGCGATCAGCGCCGATTTCTCGCTGCCGTAGAAGTCGCCTTCGCTCATGTGCGCGACGTGCGCCTTCGACGCGGCCTGCCATGCGCCCATCTTGTGCGGATGCTTGCGAGCGTAATTCTTGACCGACAGCGGCGCGCGGCGGTCGGAGTTGCCTTCGCGCAGCACCGGGTTCACCGCGCTGCCCTTGATCTTGTCGTAGCGGGCCTTGACCGCCTTCTCTTCGTCCGTCGACGGATCTTCCGGGTAGGCCGGCAGCTTGTAGCCCTGCGCCTGCAGTTCGGCGATCGCGGCCTTGAGCTGCGGCACCGATGCGCTGATGTTCGGCAGCTTGATGATGTTCGCTTCCGGCTTCAGCGTGAGCTGGCCCAGTTCGGCCAGATCGTCGGAACCCTTCTGCTCGGGCGGCAGGGCGTCTGCGAAGGCCGCGATGATGCGGCCGGCGAGCGAGATGTCGCGCGTCTCGACGGCGACGCCGGACGAGCGCGTGAAGGCCTTGACGATCGGCAGCAGCGAATAGGTCGCGAGCGCGGGCGCTTCGTCAGTGAGGGTGTAGATGATCTTGGGCGAAGTGGACATGGTGGTCAAAGCATTGCTACGTGATTGTTGGACTGAGACGCCGGCGGTAACCGGCGGGGAGCGACCGGGTCGGTCGCGAAAGGGGCGCGCCGGCTCAGCCGGGCGGTGGTGTTGCGAGGGCCGTCATGTTCTACCTTGCAGGGGCTCCGGGCCGCATCGCGGCGCCGCGGCCCGCATGCCGGACCGCCCTGCCAACAAACCTGCCATCCACGAAACGCTCCGGCGCCGGCAGTAGGCGCCGGGGCGGCCGGACACGCGCCGGCCCACCCCGGAAGGGGACTTACATGTTCTCGATCAGCACTTCACCGAAGCCCGAGCACGACACCTGCGTCGCACCTTCCATCAGGCGCGCGAAGTCGTACGTGACGCGCTTCTGCAGGATCGACTTCTCCATCGCGGCGATGATCGTGTCGGCGGCTTCGGTCCAGCCGAGGTGGCGCAGCATCATTTCCGCCGACAGGATCTCGGAACCGGGGTTCACGTAATCCTTGCCCGCGTACTTCGGCGCGGTGCCGTGCGTCGCTTCGAACATCGCGACCGAATCCGACAGGTTCGCACCCGGCGCGATCCCGATGCCGCCGACCTGCGCGGCCAGCGCGTCGGAGATGTAGTCGCCGTTCAGGTTCAGCGTGGCGATCACGTCGTATTCGGCCGGGCGCAGCAGGATCTGCTGCAGGAACGCATCGGCGATCGAATCCTTGATCACGATCTCGTTGCCCGTCTTCGGGTTTTTCACGCGCATCCACGGGCCGCCGTCGATCAGCTCGCCGCCGAATTCCTTCTGTGCAAGCGCGTAGCCGGCGTCACGGAACAGGCCTTCCGTGAACTTCATGATGTTGCCCTTGTGCACCAGCGTGACCGACTTGCGATCGTTGTCGATCGCGTACTGGATCGCCTTGCGCACGAGACGCTCGGTGCCTTCGGTCGACACCGGCTTGACGCCGATCCCCGAGGTTTCCGGGAAGCGGATCTTCTTCACGCCCATCTCGTCCTGCAGGAACTTGATCACCTTCTTCGCCTGCTCGGAGCCCGCGGCCCATTCGATGCCCGCGTAGATGTCTTCCGAGTTCTCGCGGAAGATCACCATGTCGATCTTTTGCGGCTCGCGCACCGGCGACGGCACGCCCTTGAAGTACTGCACCGGGCGCAGGCACACGTACAGGTCGAGTTCCTGGCGCAGCGCGACGTTCAGCGAACGGATCCCGCCGCCGACCGGGGTCGTGAGCGGCCCCTTGATCGATACCACGTATTCCTTGAGCACCTGCAGCGTTTCGTCCGGGAGCCACACGTCCGGACCGTACACCTTCGTCGCCTTCTCGCCCGCGAAAATCTCCATCCAGTGGATCTTGCGCTTGCCCTTGTAGGCATGCGCGACCGCCGCGTCGACGACCTTGATCATGACCGGGGTGATATCGAAGCCCGTACCGTCGCCTTCGATATAGGGAATGATCGGCTGATCGGAAACGTTGAGCGAGTAGTCCTTGTTGACGGTGATCTTGTCACCGCCTTCCGGAACCTTGATGTGCTGATACGGCATGATCGACTCCAGTGACGTGGCTGAGCAGGTGATGCTGGTCGAAACTGCGCGCGCGGCGGGGGCGCGGCATGGCCACCCCGTGACGGCAACAGCGAGCCGCTATTCTAGCGCCCCAACCGGGCACTTCGGCACGAAGCGCGGCACCGCGTATCAAGACCCCACTTATGTCTTATATAAGACAGAGGACTTGCCGTTCCGTATTATGCATTAAGATTCCGCCATTTGCCATAGACCGCCCGCCGCCGCCTCCCGCTGCGCGCCGGACGGACGCCCCGCCATGAACCTGATCGCCCTCAACAAGCCGTTCGGCACGATTTGCCAGTTTTCCGCGCACGAGACGCGCCCATCGCTCGGCGACTGGGTAAAAACGCCCGGCGTCTACGCGGCCGGCCGGCTGGACGCGGACAGCGAGGGGCTGCTGCTGCTCACCGACGACGGCGCGCTGCAGGCGCGCATCGCCGAGCCGCGCCACAAGCTCGTCAAGCGCTACTGGGCGCAGGTCGAGGGCGCGCCCGGGCCCGCGGACCTGAAGGCGCTCGCGCGCGGCGTCGACCTCGGCGACTATGTGACGCGCCCGTGCCGCGTCGAATTCATCGAACCGCCCGACACGCTGTGGCCGCGCAATCCGCCGATCCGCTACCGCGCCGCGATCCCGACGACGTGGATCGAGCTTGCGATCACCGAGGGCAAGAACCGGCAGGTGCGCAGAATGACGGCGGCCGTCGGCTTCCCGACGTTGCGCCTGGTGCGCGTCGGCGTCGGCGCGCTGGATATATTCGCACTCGGCATTGCACCGGGAGAAACAATCGCGCTGCCGCCGCGCGCGCCGTGGGACAGTTTCGCGCGCGCCGGATGACGAATTCGGGACGGGCAAATTTTCGTCATCTTTTTCGTCAACCGCCCGCGAAGATCGCGCGTTAAACCACGCAGATGCCAACCTTAGCTATCCGGCATTGGCAGCCGAAGCCGTGTTTGCGTCACGAAAGCGACGTTTTTATCGAATACGATTCGGCGCCCGCAGCGCAATGAGAAATTTCTCGAAGCGTCTGTCAACCGAAAGGTGGATGGCACCGTTAGACGACATGACTCCTATTGCCGGGTCATTTGGTTAATTAACTAAAGCTGAGGAACAAAACATGAACAAACTGATCGCCGCTCTGGTCGCTGGTCTCTTCGCAACGGCTGCTTTCGCACAAGCATCGGCTCCGGAAGCTGCTCCGGCTGCTGCTGAAGCTGCTTCGGCACCGGCTAAGCACGCTGCTAAGAAGCACCACGCAGCCAAGAAGCACCACAAGGCATCGAAGAAGGCTGCAGCAAGCGACGCAGCAGCACCGGCAGCTGCTTCGAACTAAGTAAGCTTGCTGTAATAACGCAGTCAAGAACACGCAGTCTTGCCGTTCTTACGGCGTTGAAAGGCAGATCACCGCAAGGCGATCTGCCTTTTTCTTTTTTGTGCCCGCCGGCGCGCATCGCGTACCATGCGGGTCTCGTTTTCCAGATAGGAGCCTTGCTGTGCAATTCTCCCTGCGCTCGTCGCTCGGCCGCCTTGCGCGCGCCGCCGTGTTTCCCGCCGCGCTCGCCGTCATGGCGCTCGGCATGCAGGCCGCCAGCGCGCAAGTGCCGCCCGGCGCCAAGCAGCCGAGCGAATTCCCGCGCGTGAAGCTGCGCGCCGGCATGTACGTGATCGACGCGGCCGTCGCCGCAAACGACCCCGACCGCGAACAAGGGCTGATGTACCGTTCGCAACTCGCCCCGAACGAAGGCATGCTGTTCGTGTTCAACGAGAACGCGGTGCACTGCTTCTGGATGAAGAACACGCTGATCCCGCTGTCGATCGCGTTCATCCGCGCGGACGGCACGATCACCGATATCGACGAGATGAAGGCCGAGACGACCGACAACCACTGCCCGCGCAACAACGGCGTCTATGCGCTCGAAATGAGCAAGGGCTGGTTCGCGGCAAAGGGCATCAAGCCCGGCATGAAACTCGAAGGCCTGCCGCAGGCCCAGTAACGGCCATCGCCGCGGCGTCGCGCCGCGCACCGACCGAAGCCGGCCGCCCGTTGCGCGCCGGCTTTTTTTTCGACCGCCGGCGGTGGCACCCGGCTTGATTCCGCCGTTGCCGGCCGCATCTGCAAAAGCCACGCGCAAGCGCTATGCTTTAAGTCTCGCTTGTCCACCCGGGCCGGCACCGCCGGCCCGCTTACGATCCGAACCCAAGGAGGTTCACGTGCCCCGCAAAACCCCCATCGAGCGCTATCGCAATATCGGGATCAGCGCTCACATCGATGCCGGCAAAACCACGACGACCGAGCGCATCCTGTTTTACACCGGCGTGAGCCACAAGATCGGTGAAGTGCACGACGGCGCGGCCACGATGGACTGGATGGAGCAAGAGCAGGAACGCGGCATCACGATCACGTCGGCCGCGACCACGGCCTTCTGGAAGGGCATGGCCGGCAACTATCCGGAGCACCGGATCAACATCATCGACACGCCCGGGCACGTCGACTTCACGATTGAAGTCGAGCGCTCGATGCGCGTGCTCGACGGCGCGTGCATGGTGTACGACTCGGTCGGCGGCGTGCAGCCGCAGTCCGAAACCGTCTGGCGCCAGGCCAACAAGTACAAGGTGCCGCGTATCGCGTTCGTCAACAAGATGGACCGCGTCGGCGCCGATTTCTTCCGCGTGCAGCGGCAGATCGGCGAGCGCCTGAAAGGCGTCGCCGTGCCGATCCAGATTCCGATCGGCGCGGAAGATCATTTCCAGGGCGTCGTCGATCTCGTGAAGATGAAGGCGATCGTGTGGGACGACGAAAGCCAGGGCGTGAAGTTCTCGTACGAGGAGATTCCCGCGAATCTCGCCGAGCTCGCGCACGAATGGCGCGAGAAGATGGTCGAGGCCGCCGCGGAAGCGAGCGAGGAACTGCTCGAGAAGTACCTGCACGACCATGAATCGCTGACCGAGGACGAGATCAAGGCCGCGCTGCGCAAGCGCACGATCGCGAACGAGATCGTGCCGATGCTGTGCGGCAGCGCGTTCAAGAACAAGGGCGTGCAGGCGATGCTCGACGCGGTGATCGACTACCTGCCGTCGCCCGTCGACGTGCCGGCCATCCTCGGCCACGACTTCGCCGATCCGGAAAAGCCGGCGGAACGCCATCCGAGCGATGACGAGCCGTTCTCGTCGCTCGCGTTCAAGATCATGACCGACCCGTTCGTCGGCCAGCTGATCTTCTTCCGCGTGTATTCGGGCGTCGTCGAATCGGGCGACACGGTGCTCAACGCGACCAAGGACAAGAAGGAACGGCTCGGCCGGATCCTGCAGATGCACGCGAACGAGCGCAAGGAAATCAAGGAAGTGCGCGCGGGCGACATCGCGGCGGCCGTCGGCCTGAAGGAAGCGACCACCGGCGACACGCTGTGCGATCCGGCGAAGCCGATCATCCTCGAGAAGATGGAATTCCCGGAGCCGGTGATCTCGCAGGCCGTCGAGCCGAAGACGAAGGCCGACCAGGAAAAGATGGGCCTCGCGCTGAACCGCCTCGCGCAGGAAGATCCGTCGTTCCGCGTGCAGACCGACGAAGAATCCGGCCAGACGATCATTTCGGGGATGGGCGAGCTCCACCTCGAAATCCTGGTCGACCGGATGAAGCGCGAATTCGGCGTCGAAGCGACGGTCGGCAAGCCGCAGGTCGCGTATCGCGAGACGGTGCGCACGACGGCGTCCGACGTCGAGGGCAAATTCGTCAAGCAGTCGGGTGGTCGCGGTCAGTACGGCCACGCGGTGATCACGCTCGAGCCGAACCCCGGCAAGGGCTACGAGTTCCTCGACGAGATCAAGGGCGGCGTGATTCCGCGCGAATTCATTCCGGCCGTCGACAAGGGCATCACCGAAACGCTGAAGAGCGGCGTGCTCGCGGGCTACCCGGTCGTCGATGTGAAGGTGCACCTGACGTTCGGCTCGTACCACGACGTCGACTCGAACGAAAACGCGTTCCGGATGGCCGGCTCGATGGCGTTCAAGGAAGCGATGCGCCGCGCGAAGCCGGTGCTGCTCGAGCCGATGATGGCCGTCGAGGTCGAGACGCCCGAGGACTTCATGGGCAACGTGATGGGCGACCTGTCGAGCCGGCGCGGCATCGTGCAGGGGATGGAGGATATCGCGGGCGGCGGCGGCAAGCTCGTGCGCGCCGAAGTGCCGCTCGCGGAAATGTTCGGCTATTCGACGTCGCTGCGTTCGGCCACGCAGGGCCGCGCGACCTACACGATGGAGTTCAAGCACTACGCGGAAACGCCGGCCAACGTATCGGAAGGCGTGATCAACGCGAAAGTGAAGTAAGCGCGGCGCGCTCGCGCTGCCGCATGCAGGCAAGGCCCGTCCGATCCCGGACGGGCTTTTTTTCATCCGCGCGCGCCGTGCACGCGGCTTTTTTGATCGGCACACCCTGCAACTTTTTTCGCGTGCCACAATGCATTGCGATTCGTCAGATGGAACCATCCCGATGCCGCCCACCCCTGCCCTGCGCCGCCTGCTGACCCTCTATGCCGGCCTGATCGCCGCGAATGCCGCCGTCTGGCTGTGGGCGCTCGCCGTGTTGCGCGATCATCCGCTGCTGCTCGGCACCGCGGCGATCGCTTACGGTCTCGGGCTGCGTCATGCGGTCGACGCCGATCACATCGCCGCGATCGACGTGGCGACGCGCAAGCTGATGCAGGAAGGCCAGCGTCCGGTGAGCGTCGGCCTGTTCTTCTCGCTCGGCCATTCGACGATCGTGATCGCCGCGACGCTCGGCATCGCACTGACCGCATTCGCGCTGCGCGACCGGTTCGATGCATTCCGCGAGATCGGCGGCACGATCGGCACGGCGGTGTCGGCCACCTTCCTGCTCGTGCTCGCGTGCGTGAACCTGGTGATCCTGCGCGACGTGTGGCGGCGCTATCGCGGCACGCACGGGCACGGGCACGATGCCGCGCATGCGCACCGTCCTGCCGGGCTCGTGTCCCGGCTGCTGCGTCCGCTGTTCCGGTTCGTGTCGAAGAGCTGGCACATGTATCCGGTCGGCGTGCTGTTCGGGCTGGGTTTCGATACCGCAACCGAAATCGGCCTGCTCGCGATCGCCGCCGCGCAGGCGAGCCAGGGGCTGCCGGTCTATACGGTCATGCTGTTTCCCGCGCTGTTCACCGCCGGCATGACGCTGATCGACTCGACCGACAACGTGCTGATGATTCACGCGTACGGCTGGGCGATGGACGATCCGCAGCGCAAGCTGCTCTACAACGCGAGCATCACGTTCGTGTCGGCGGCCGTCGCGCTGGCAATCGGCGGGATCGAGGCAGCCGGCCTGCTGGCCGACAAGCTGTCGCTGACGGGCCCCGTGCGCGACGCGCTCGATGCGCTCGGCGAACGCTTCGGCTCGATCGGCTACGGCATCGTCGCCCTGTTCCTCGTCTGCTGGATCGCGTCGATCCTGTTCCACCGCTGGCAGCGCGCGGCCGATGCGCCAGCGCGCTGACCTTAGCCCAGACGTTTCATTCCGGAAACAAAACGCCCCCAAGACGCGGCATGCGGCGACGCGGGCTTGCGTGCGCGTTGCGCGGCGGACGCAAGCGGCTGGCTGCACGGATCTCGCGGATAGGGATTCGCACGCCGGGCCCGCCAGCCGTTTCGCCCCCGCGGCTGGCGGCCGGCGGCCGCCCGAAGGTGATCGGCTGCCGACCGGACTACGAATCTTTACCACCCCTCCTGCATCACACGTCAATGGCCGCGCGGCGACGAGGCATCGCGCGCATGGGGAGGCCATGATGCTCAAGACGAAACAACCGTTCCGCACGACGGGAAGGCGTGCTCGCGCAGCCTTGCTCGCCGCAGCCGCGTTCGGGTGCTGCTGCTCGCATGCCTTCGCACGAGATGCGACACCGGACGCCGCGGCAGATGCAAATGCGAGCGCGGCCGCGATCATGACGGTGGTCGACGACGCTTCGCCGTGCGCCGCCAATCCGGCTGCGGGCGCGGCGCACGTCTTCGCCGGCGGGCGCGTTGGTGGCCATGGCGCCGGTGCGAGCGGCAGTGGCAGCAGCCCCGGTCGCAGAAATGGCAACGGCGGCGGTCAAGGCAACGGCGGACCGTCCGGAGCCAGCCACTGAACTGCTGCGTTGCCCGGCCGTTTGTCGTCAGAGCATCTCGAGCGCACGCTTGCTGCGTGGCGGACGGAAGTACGCATCAAGCTGCGCGCGCTCGTCATCGCTGAACACGAAGTCGAGCGCGGCCCGGTTGTCGCGCACGTGTTCGAGCCGCGACGCCTTCGGGATCGCGAAAACCCCCGGCTGCGCGAGCACCCACGCGAGCGCGACGCGCATCACCGACACCCCGCGCTGTCGCGCGATCTCGTCGAGCGGCGAGCGCTTCGGCAGCCGCCCGTGATCGACCGGGCTGTACGCCATCGCCGGCATCCGGTGCTCGGCGAGCCACGGCAGCAGGTCGAATTCCGGGCCGCGCCGTGCGATGTTGTAGAGGATCTGGTTGGTCGCGCACGCGCCGCCGCCGGCTTCATCGACGAGTTCGGCCATGTCGGCCGTATCGAAGTTGCTGACGCCCCAGTGACGAATCTTGCCCGCGCGCCGCAGCGCTTCGAAGCCTTCGACCGTCTCCTCGAGCGGCACCGAGCCACGCCAATGCAGCAGATACAGGTCGAGGCGATCGGTACGCAGGCGCTTGAGGCTCGCCTCGCACGCGGCGACGACGTCGCGCCGGCTCGCATGGTGAGGATAGACCTTGCTGACGAGGAACACGTCGCCACGCAGGCCCGCGAGCGCCTCGCCGACCAGTTCCTCGGTCGCGCCGTCGCCGTACATCTCGGCCGTATCGACCAGCGTCATCCCGAGCGCGACGCCTTCGCGCAGCGCGGCGATCTCGTCTGCGCGCCGGGTCGGCCGCTCGCCCATTTCCCACGTGCCCAGGCCAAGCTTGGGAATCGTCTCGCCGTCGGGCAGGACAACCGTGGCGATCGTGTCTGTCATGCGTTCCTCGTTGCGGATGCGTGGCCGCGCACCGCGGCCCAGGCATGGAATACGACGCATCAGTGTAGTCAATCCGCGCGCAGTTCACCTGCTGCACGGCAAAAACCGGCTATAACGGCGCCACGTGATGACTTAGAATGGCCGCAATCAGATCGATACCCACTCCATGAAGGCATCCACGGACGACCGCTGGCAGGACCTGCGCCCCGACCCCGACAACGACACGCCGCTCTACCTGCAGCTCGCCCGCAAGCTCGGCGACGCGATCCACGACAATCGCTGGACAGCCGGCGAGGCGTTGCCCTCCGAGCGCGTGCTGTCCGATGCGCTCGGCGTATCGCGCATCACCGCGCGCAAGGCGATCGCGTTGCTCGTCGAGCAAGGCCTGATTCGCCGCACGCAGGGCGCAGGCAACTTCATTCAGCCGCGCTACGAAGATCCGCTGTCGCGGCTGTCGAGCTTCAGCGAAATGCTCGAACGGCGCGGCTTCAAGCCGAGCTCGCAATGGCTCGCGCGCGAGATCCAGCCGGCGAACCGCGACGAAGTGATCCAGCTCGGGCTGTCGCCGGCCGCATCGGTCACGCGCCTGAAGCGCCTGCGCCTCGCCGACGGCATCGTGATGGCCGTCGAGAATTCGACGTTTCCCGCCACGCTGATCCCCGATCCGCAGGCGATCGGCGGTTCGCTGTACAGCTATCTCGAAGCACGCGGCACGCCGATCGTGCGCGCGCTGCAGCATTTCCGCGCGGTCAATGCGACCGACGAGATCGCCGAGCAGATGGGCATCGCACCGCACGACGCGCTGCTGCTGATCACACGAATCGGCTATACGTCTGACCAGCGCGCGATCGAACTGACCGATACCTACTGCCGCAACGACTACTACGACTTCGTCGTCGAGCTGCGCAAGTAACGCCGGCCGCACCGCCGCCGCTCACAGCCAGCACGCATCGTCGGTGCCGAGCGGCACGGGCGGGCGCGCCAGCGACGGCGGTGTCGCCGACAACCGCTCGGCCGGCCGTACCGCGTCGAGCGTGCCGAACGGCGACGCGATGCGCTCGATCCGGTCGCGCACGTCGGTGCGCGCGAAATCGGGTGCCTGCAGGCCGTCCGGCACGATGCCGAACGACTGCAGCCAGCGTCCCGTCTGCCCGAGCGACAGCCGCACGTGCCAGCTTCCTCCTTCTCGCGCCCGGCGCGCGAGCGCGATCATCGCACCGAACGCCGCGAGATAACCCGTTGCGTGATCGAGCGCCTGGCACGGCAGGTGGCGCGGCCCGTCCGCATGCGCAGCCTGCTGCTCCTGCCACGCGATCCCGCTCGCCGACTGCACGAGGCTGTCGAAGCCGCGCCGCTGCGCCCACGGCCCCGCGTGCCCGTACGCGGATATCGACACGTAGACGATGCCGGGCCGCCGCGCCGCCAGCGCTCGCGGCCCGAAGCCGCGCGCCGCGAGCGCGCCGGGCCGGTACGACTGCAGGAACACGTCCGCGTCGCGTGCGAGCGCGTGCAGCGCATCGATGCCCGCCGCATCGCGCAGGTCGATCCACGTCGAACGCTTGCCGCGCCCGTTGTCGATCACGAGCGGCGCGATGTTCGGCAGGTGCGGGCCGTTGACGAGCAGCGTCTGCGCGCCGTGCGACGCCAGCGTGCGGCCCGCGACCGGCCCCGCGATGATCCGCGTGAGATCCAGCACACGCACCCCCGCGAGCGGCTGGCCGGCTTCGCCGCGGCCGATCGGCTCGACCGGTGCGTCGCCGATCCGCTCGATCTCGAACAGCGGCAGCGATGCAATCGCGCGCGCCTGCTCGAGTGACGCCCACTCGTCAGGCGTTCTGATCAATGCGGCACACAGCCCCGCCTCGGCCAGCACGGTATCGAGTGCGGCGCCTTCCCGCGCGCGGATCGCCGTGGCGACATCGTCCCGCTGCGCGCCGCAGCCGAGTACGTCGAGAATGCCGTTCAGGTGATGCGGAAAGTTCGCGTGCAGCTGGATCCAGCGTCCGTCGCCCGTCTCGAAGAAGCCCGTCACCGGATGACGCAACTCCGGCGGCGGGCCATCGTCCACGCGCAGGTAGCGTTCGCTGCGGAACGCGATGAGCGCGTCGCGAACCGACACGCCGACGGTTTGCGCGACGCCGGTGCGAAGCCGGTGGCATTCGGCCGCCGCGAGCCCGGCTGCCGCGATCGTCGCCACAGCCAGCGTGCCGACCCGGAAAGTCGACGGCAACGTCGGGTCCTGTCCGGTCACGGTCGCACGGGCCAGCGCGTCGGGGTCGCCGTGTGCCAGCTGCCACAGATGCGCCAACGCGAGTTCGGGTGTCATGGCGGAATGGGCGGTGAGAAAGACAAGATCGAGTCTAGGATTCGCGACAGTCGCGAGCAATCCTGATCGCGCGAATCGGCGCATCACGCACGCGCCCGAACAATGCATGGACGGAGCGCTGATCCAGCCCCGGGCGTGCTACGTCGGCAACGACGCGGGCACATGACGCCGGCCGTCGCGCCACGCGGCGAGCGGCCTCCACCAGGCCTGCGCGGCGCGCCTTGCCGACACCTCGAGCGGACCGAACGCGAACGTCGCACGTGGCGACCCCGCGCTGACCCATACACGCATGCCGGGCGCAAGCATCAGCGAATCCCCGGCGCCGAGCCAGTGATCGTCGGGCCGGCCCTCGATCGTCACCCAGACCTCGCCGTCGGCCACCTCCAGTGCGGTGCGATCGACGATCCGCCACCGACCGGCGGGCTCGTCGCCATCGATCACATAAAGTCGCAGTTCGCGCATGGCGGCCTCCTGGTCGCACGAGTTCGATGGCACCAGTATTTCGGACAGCGGCAGCACACGGACAGATACGGCTGCAGACACTTTTGGCTGAACTGTATTGGTCAATCGACGGGGACGGGCACCCGCCGGGCGGACTTCGCGCCGAACCTGCACGGCGCGATGGCTTTCCCTACAATGTCGGCTGTCCCGCGCCACCACCCCGCCCCGCCCCCATGTTCCAGCGTCCGCCTGCCGCCGCTCCCGGCGAAAAGAACCTCACCCTGATGCTCTGGCTCGTCGCAACGGGCTTCTTCATGCAGACGCTCGACTCGACGATCGTCAACACGGCGCTGCCGTCGATGGCCGCGAGCCTCGGCGAATCGCCGCTGCGCATGCAGTCGGTCGTGATCGCATACTCGCTGACGATGGCGGTGATGATCCCCGTGTCGGGCTGGCTCGCCGATACCTTCGGCACGCGGCGGGTGTTCTTCAGCGCGATCCTGGTGTTCTCGCTCGGCTCGCTGCTGTGCGCGAACGCGCATACGCTGACGCAGCTGGTCGCGTTCCGCGTCGTGCAGGGGGTCGGCGGCGCGATGCTGCTGCCGGTCGGGCGGCTCGCGGTGCTGCGCACCTTTCCGGCCGAACGCTACCTGTCCGCGCTGTCGTTCGTCGCAATTCCCGGCCTGATCGGCCCGCTGATCGGGCCGACGCTCGGCGGCTGGCTCGTGAAGATCGCGTCGTGGCACTGGATCTTCCTGATCAACGTGCCGGTCGGCGTCGCGGGCTGCATTGCGACCTTCTATTCGATGCCCGATTCGCGCAACCCGGCCGTCGGCCGCTTCGACCTGAAGGGCTATCTGCTGCTGACGATCGGCATGGTCGCGATCTCGCTGTCGCTCGACGGGCTCGCCGATCTCGGGATGCAGCACGCGGCCGTGCTCGTGCTGCTGATCCTGAGCCTCGCGTGCTTCGTCGCGTACGGGCTGTATGCGGTGCGCGCGCCGCAACCGATCTTCTCGCTCGAACTGTTCCGGATCCACACGTTCAGCGTCGGGCTGCTCGGCAACCTGTTCGCGCGGATCGGCAGCGGCGCGATGCCATACCTGATCCCGCTGCTGCTGCAGGTGAGCCTCGGCTACTCGGCGTTCGAGGCCGGGCTGATGATGCTGCCGGTGGCGGCGGCCGGGATGTTCTCGAAGCGGATCATCACGCGCCTGATCACGCGGCACGGCTACCGCAAGGTGCTGCTCGCGAACACGATCATGGTCGGCGTGATGATGGCGAGCTTCGCGCTGATGCGCGACACGGTGCCCGTCTGGGTGAAGGTCGTGCATCTCGCGCTGTTCGGCGGCTTCAACTCGATGCAGTTCACCGCGATGAACACGCTGACGCTGAAGGATCTCGGCACGGGCGGCGCGAGCAGCGGCAACAGCCTGTTCTCGCTCGTGCAGATGCTGTCGATGAGCCTCGGCGTCACGGTGGCGGGCGCGCTGCTCGCAACGTTCACGGGCATGCTGCGCACCGTCACGCCGAGCAACACGCTGCCGGCGTTCCATGCGACCTTCATCTGCGTCGGGATCATCACGGCTGCGTCCGCGTGGATCTTCGCGCAGCTCGCGCCCGAAATCCGCGGCGCCGCGCGCAAGACCGATCCGTCCGAGCGCGCGTGACGCGTGGCGCGCGCCGAACCGGGTCGGCGCGCACCATCACGGTGCAGTGCGGCCCCGCGGTGCGCATTTGAAACGCCTGCAATGCCCGGCGGCTCGTCCGCGACGCGCCACCGCACGGGGTACGATGCCGTGCACGCTTCTTGCTCGCCTATTCTCTAGGTAAACTGGCAGTCTTCCTTCGGCCGACATCATGAGCATGATCGAAATCGATCCCCCCGGCTTTCAGCCGCCCCGCCCCGTCGCAGGCGACGACGGGAACCGGCGCACCGTGCTGTACGGCGGCTACACCGTATTCAGCGTGTTCCAGCCCGTTTTCTCGGTGTCGCACCGCCGCGCGATCGGCTATCACGCGTCGCTGCGTGCGCACGACGAGGAAAGCCGCCAGGTGGCGTCGCACGAGGTGTTCACGCAGGCGGCGCGGCGCGGCGACCTGCTCGAGCTCGGCCGGCTCGCCGAATCGCTGCATCTAGGCAACTTCCACGCCTTCGACAGCCATGACGAATGGCTCTTCCTGAGCCTGCACCCGGCCGCCCTGATGGACACCGTCTACAGCGACGCGATGCTCGCGAACCTGAAGGCGCTCGGGCTGCCGCCGCATCGCGTGGTGCTCGAGGTGCCCGAGCAGGCGGGCGGCGAGACGCCGCGCTATGCGGCGATCGTCGACGGGCTGCGCAAGGCCGGCTTCCTGATCGCACTCGTCGGGTTTGGCGCGAAGCATTCGAACATCGATCGCGTGTGGCACCTGCACCCCGACATCGTCACGCTCGACCGCGGCATTCTCGCGCAGGCGAGCGAGCACTCACATCTCGAACGCGTGCTGCCGGGGCTCGTATCGCTGCTGCACGAATCCGGGCAGCTCGTGCTGATGGGCGGGCTCGCGACCGAGCGCGACGCGCTGATCGCGCTGGAGTGCGACGTCGATTTCGTGCAGGGCCAGTACTTCGCGGGGCCGAGCGTCGAACCGGTGCAGCCGCAGGCTGCCGCGGGCTGCATGGATACGCTGTCGGCCGCATTGCGGCTGCGCGTCGCGGAACGCGAGCGCACCCAGGCAGAACGGCTCGCGCCGTACGTCACGGCGCTCGAGGAAGCGAGCCGCAAGCTCGTCGCCGGAGAATCGCTGACCGACGCGGCTGCGGCCGTACTCGGGCTGCCCGAGACCGCGCGCTGCTTCCTGCTCGACGCATCGGGGCGCCAGATCGGCGACAACGTGCTCGCGCGCGGCAGCGTATCGCAGCGCGCCAAGCGCTTCCGGCCGCTGCTGCATTCCGAAGGGGCAAGCTGGGAACGCCGTCCGTACTTCATCGACGCGATGCGCGCACCGGGCCGCGTGCACCTGACGGCACCCTACCTGTCGATCAACGAGGCACACCTGTGCGTGACCGCTTCGATCGCCGCGCCGGCCGCGACCGGCATGCAGGTGCTCTGCGTCGACATCAATTGGGAAGCGGCACTCAACCGCGAATGAGCGGGGAGCCGCCGCGTCGCGCTCACGCGGCGACGGTCTTGCGCGCGATCAGCCGGTGCACGCGCTTGCCGGACGATGCGCTGACGACCTCGTGTTCGTCGATCACCTGCGTGCCGGCGCCGAGCGCCGCCCGCATCCGCGCCGAATCGAGCGCCGTGTAGAGGCGGCCGCGCTCGTCGCGCAACGTGCCGTTTCCGGCCACTCGCCAGCTCATGTACAACGTGCCGCCCGGCATCAGGAGTTCGGCCAGCCGCGCGGCGGCCGCCGCCGCGTCCGCCTGTTCGAGATGCATAACGACCGTTTCGCACAGCACGTTGCGAAACGCGCCGGACGGCACGCCGGCCAGCGCCGGCAACGTGGCCAGCTCGAAGGTGAGATCCGGATGGTGCCGCCGCGCCTCGTCGAGCAGCGCGGCGCTTGCGTCGTAGCCGCGCACGTCGAAGCCGCGTGACGCGAGCCAGGCCGTATCGCGCCCGGCTCCGCAACCGATGTCCGCGGTCAGCCCCGGCGAGAAATGCTGCTCCAGCAGCGCGTACATGTCGTCGGGCGCGGCCTGGTCGAGCCAGTCCTGCGCGTACTGCGCGGCATGGGCGTCGTAAGCATCGAGAGTCGGGCGATCCACCATGGTGACGGCTCCGCATAGGCGTCGAATGACGCACCCCGCATCTTAGCCGTTGCGCCCCGCGTGCGGCACCTCGCGCGACGGGTTGCGCAGCCCGCTACGCGGCCCGCACATCGCCCGCGCGCGGCGCCTGCGCGGTCAGATCGGCCCACAGCTCGGCGGCGCGCCAGGCCGGGCGCGCCGCTGCGCGTTCCGCGTCGTGCACGAGCGCGCACAGTCGAGCATTGACGGGCGCCTGCCCGCCAAACCGCGCGGCCAGCCGCACGACCTCGCCGTTGATCCACTCGACTTCCGTCGCCCGCCCCGCCGCGAGATCGTCGGACATCGACGAACGCGCGAGTGGATCGATCGCGAGCATCCGGCCACCGAGCACGCGAAACGCCGGATCGGGCAAGTCGAGCACGTCCGGGATCCACCCGGCCGGCAACGGCGTCAGCCGCGCGGGCCGGATCGCGGCCCGCGCCAGCCAGTGCAGGGCTTCGCGCTGCGCGAGCGCAACACTGCGCCGGTACGCGCGTTGCGCGAGTTCGTCGCGCAGCGGCAGGTTCGCGAGCGCGTTGACCGCGTTGTTCAGGTTGAGCAGCAGCTTCGCCCATTGGACGGCCGGCATGTCGCGATGCAGCACGAGCGGCAGTCCGGCGCGCGAGAACGCTCCAGCGAACGGCGTCAGCGCGGGGGACGCGTCGGCCGCCAGCGCACCGGCCGAGCCCTGGTGAAACGCACCCGGCTCGCGCTCGATCACGTTAAACGGCACCATGCCGGCGAGCACGGTGGCTTGCGGCAGCGATGCGCGCAGCACGTCGGCGTTGTGCAGGCCGTTCTGGAAGCTGATCACGACCGTGCCGGGCCGCAGCACGCCGGCAAGCTGCGCGGCGGCCTCACGCGTCGCCGCCGATTTCACCGCCACGAGCACGAGCCGCGCGGCCGCCGCGGCAGCCGGATCGGTCGCGAACGCGACATCGGCCGGCGCGAGCGTCGCGCGATAGCCGCGCTGGTCGGTCAGCGTCAGCCCGTGCCGATGAATCGCGTCGCCGATCCGTGCGCGGCCGACGAGCGTAACATTCGCGCCGGCCGCCGCGAGCCGTCCGCCGAGATAGCAGCCGACAGCGCCCGCGCCGAACACGCAGACCGGTGCGTCAGACATGCGAATGCGCACCGCAGTGCACGGGGCCGGCCCGCCGCTCGACTTCGCGGCGCACGTCGCCGCGCAACCCCGCGAAGAACGCGACCTCGGCGACCACGAACAGCGGCCCGACCATCAGGCCGACCAGATCGTCGACGAACGCGGGCTTGCGCCCTTCGAACCAGTGCCCGACGAACTGCACGATCCAGCCGACGACGAACGCGCCGATGCCGATCGCGAGCCATTGCGCGGTCGGCAGCACCGCAAGCGCCTGCGCGGCCCACAGGCCCAGCGCGAACAGCGCGGTCATCACGATCCCGAATCGCAGATCGAGGCGCAGGTAGAACACCGAGAACGCGACGGCCAGCAGCAGCGCCGGCGACAGCGCGATGCCGGCCAGCATCCCGAGCGCCGGCCGCGACAGCAGCACCTCGACCGCGAACACGATCATCGGGATCCCGACCAGGTGCGTCGCGATATTGCGCGCGTCGCGATGGTAGGCCGCATACTGGGCAAGATGGTCTTCGAGCGTCTTCATCGCGTCTCCTGGTCGGTTGTCGAGCGCTATGATGCGCGTCACGCCCGAGAACCTCTGTCAGCTACCCGACATCGCGTGTCCATGCCCTCTTCGCTCGCTCCATACCTGCCGCAGATCGAAGCGAACCCGTGGTTCGCCGCGCTGCCGCCCGCGTTGCGTGCGGACCTGCTCGCCCGCGCGGCGCTGCGCCGGCTGCCGGCCGGTCATGCGCTGTTCCGGCGCGGCGACCCGCCGTGCGGGCTGTACGCGGTACTGGCCGGTTCACTCACGATAGGTGCGGTCGACCCGCAGGGCAAGGAAGCGCTGCTGACTGTCGCCGAGCCCGTCACCTGGTTCGGCGAAATCGCGCTGTTCGACGGCCAGCCGCGCACGCACGACGCGATCGCACTCGACGATGCGCTGCTTCTGCACGTCCCGCAGGCCGCGCTGCTCGCGATCCTCGACGCGACGCCGCAATACTGGCGACAGTTCGCGCTGCTGATGGCGCAGAAGCTGCGCCTGAGCTTCCTGACCGTCGAATCGATGAGCGTGATGCCGGCCGCGCAGCGGCTCGCGGCCCGCCTGTTGATGATCGCCGACGGCTACGGCGGGATCAGCGCCGGCCGCACCCGTATCCGGCTGTCGCAGGAAAAGCTCGCGGCGATGCTGTCGCTGACGCGGCAGACCATCAACCAGTTGCTGAAGGCGCTGCAGGCCGACGGCGTCGTGCGGCTGCACGTCGGCGAGATCGAGCTCGTCGACGTCGATGCGCTGCGGCGGGCGAGCGGGTTGCCCGACGGCATGCTCTGAGCCCCGGCACAGCTGTCGCGCAGCCTCCCCGCCGTCACCGCGTTGCGCTATCGTGGCGGCTCGTCCGTTCACCCGCTAGCACCGCCTTGAGCACGTCGACCGCCTCCGCTCCCTCCCGCCATCCCTGGCCGGTGTTCGTCGCATTTCTGCGGCTTGGCCTCACATCGTTCGGCGGCCCGGTCGCGCATCTCGGCTACTTTCGCGCCGAATTCGTCACGCGGCGCGGCTGGCTCACCGAGCGCACGTACGCGGATCTCGTCGGGTTGTGCCAGTTCCTGCCGGGGCCGGCGAGCAGCCAGGTCGGGATGGCGATCGGCCTCGCGCGCGCCGGCTACGCGGGCATGTTCGCCGCGTGGCTCGGCTTCACGCTGCCGTCGGCGCTGTTGATGATGCTGTTCGCGCTCGGCGTTCACGCGACCGGCGCGCCAATCGAAGCCGGCGCGCTGCACGGGTTGCGCATCGTGTCGGTCGCGGTGATCGCACAAGCCGTCTGGGGCATGGCGCGCACGCTGTGCCCGGATGGGCGGCGCGTCACGCTGATGGCCGCGGCCGCATGCGTCGCACTGCTCGCACCGGCCGCATGGACGCAGGTCGCGGTGATCGTCGCGGCCGGTGCCGCCGGTCTCGTGCTGCTGCCGCAACCGGCACGTGACGCCCACGAGCCGTTGCCGCTGCACGTATCGCACCTCGCGGGCGTGCTGTGGCTCGCGCTGTTCGCGGTGCTGCTCGTCGTGCTGCCGTTCGCGGCCCGCGTGCTACGTTCCGATACGCTTGCCGTCGTCGATGCGTTCTTCCGCACGGGCGCGCTCGTGTTCGGCGGCGGGCACGTGGTGCTGCCGCTGCTGCAGGCGGCCGTGGTCGCGCCCGGCTGGGTCGGCGATTCGACGTTCCTCGCCGGCTACGGGCTCGCGCAGGCCGTGCCGGGCCCGCTGTTCACGTTCTCGGCATTCCTCGGCGCTTCGCTGCGCGATGCACCGAACGGCTGGCTCGGCGGCACCATCGCGCTCGCCTCGATCTTCGCGCCGTCGTTCCTGCTCGTTGCCGGCACCGCGCCGTTCTGGGAACGACTGCGCCGCAGCACGCGGATGCAGGCCGCGCTCGCAGGCGTGAATGCGGCCGTCGTCGGACTGCTGCTCGCCGCGCTCTATCACCCGGTCTGGACCGACACGATCGTGGCGCCGCGCGATCTGGCCGCCGCGCTCGTCGCGTTCGTCGCGCTGGTGTTCTGGCGCGTGCCGCCGTGGGCCGTCGTGATCGCGAGCGCAGCGCTCGGCTGGGCGCTCGGCGTGGTCGCCTGATCCGGCGCGCTACGCACGACCCTGCCGGACAAAAACAAAAAGCCCTCGTTTCGAGGGCTTTTGCGCGGATGCCGCGCGCCGTAGCGGCGCGCAGGCGCCGGACCTTACGCGAAGTTCTTCGCTGCGAAGTCCCAGTTCACGATGTTCCAGAACGCTTCGACGAACTTCGGACGTGCGTTGCGGTAGTCGATGTAGTACGCGTGTTCCCACACGTCGATCGTCAGCAGTGCCTTGTCGGCGGTCGTCAGCGGCGTTGCCGCGTTGCTCGTCGACACGATGTCGAGCGAACCGTCAGCCTTCTTCACGAGCCATGCCCAGCCCGAACCGAACGTGCCGACTGCGGCCTTCGTGAACGCTTCCTTGAATGCGTCGTACGAACCCCACTTCGCGTTGATCGCGTCGCCCAGCGCGCCCGTCGGTGCGCCGCCGCCGTTCGGCGACAGGCTGTTCCAGAAGAACGTGTGGTTCCAGATTTGCGCGGCGTTGTTGAAGATGCCGCCCGACGACTTCTTCACGATCTCTTCCAGCGACAGGTTTTCGAATTCCGTGCCCGGGATCAGATTGTTCAGGTTCGTCACATAAGCCTGATGGTGCTTGCCGTAGTGGTACTGGATCGTCTCGAGCGAGATGGTCGGCGCGAGTGCGTCTTCAGCGTACGGGAGCGGCGGGAGCGTATGAGCCATGGCGATTCCTTCGTTGAGTATGTAGGGAGGCTGTGTTGAATGCTGCCGAGCGTCCGATTGTAGGCGAGGACGAATAACCCCGCAAACTCACGGGCCATTTATCCGCGGTATGCGGAAAAGCGATGTTGGCGCAACGTCCGGCAGCACGACATGGCGTTGCGCAACCACCGTTCCCGCGCGATTTGCCCCGTCGCGCGCGCTGCGCTCGCGCAGGTTACGTCAGATCGTGTCGGTCAGACGCGGCTGCACGTCGGCGAGCGACACGTCGGCCGACCCTTCCGCGAGATGCACGGTCAGGCGGCGCTGCGGCTTCAGCGCGTTCGGCGCGCGCACCGCGCGGCCCGTCTGTGCATCGATCAGCGCCGCATAGCCGCGTTCGAGCGTGCGCTGCGGGCTCAGCACTTCGAGCCTTGCCGCACAGGCTGACACGCGAGCCGTGTCGCGTTCGTGACGGCGCTGCAAGGCCAGCGCAAGACGCTGCGACAGCCCCGCGAGCACCTGGCGCGCCTGCGACGGATCGGGTCGTGCACGCTGCCAGCGCAGCTGTGCGAGCGCGAACCGCGCGCGCGCGTCGCGCACCGGCCGCGACGCCGCCGACGCCAGCCGCACCGCGAGCTGCTCGACGTGCGTGCGCTGCCGCTGCAGCCGCTCGGCCGGGCTCACCAGCCGACGCGCGAGCCAGTCGAGCTGCTGCGCGCGCTGTTCGAGCCGGCGCTCCATGCCGCGCGCGAGCGCACGCTGGCGCTCGCCGACCTCGCGCAGCAGCAGCGCGCGCTGCGGGCTGGCGAGCTCGGCCGCGCCGGTCGGTGTCGGCGCACGCACGTCGGCCGCGAAGTCCGCGATCGTGAAATCGGTTTCGTGCCCGACGCCGCTGACGACCGGTAGTTCGCTCGCCGCGATCGCGCGCGCCAGCGCCTCGTCGTTGAACGACCACAGATCCTCGATCGAGCCGCCGCCGCGACAGACCAGCAGCACGTCGACCTCGCGGCGCGCATTCGCGGTCTCGACGGCCGCGACGAGCTTTTCGGCGGAACCGGCGCCCTGCACGGGCGCCGGATAGACGATCACCGGAATGTGCGGCGCGCGGCGGGCGAGCGTGGTCAGCACGTCGCGCAGCGCGGCCGCCTGCAGCGACGTGACGATGCCGATCGCGCGCGGATGGGCCGGCAGCGGCCGCTTGCGCTCGGGCGCGAACAGGCCCTCGCTCTCGAGCTGCGCCTTCAGCCGCAGGAACGCCTCGTACAGTCGCCCCTGCCCGGTGCGCCGCACGGCCTCGACGTTGAGCTGCACTTCGCCGCGCGGCTCGTACATCGTGACGACCGCGCGCACCTCGATCCGGTCGCCTTCGCGCGGCGTGAACTCCGCATATTGCGCGCGTCCGCGGAACATCACGCAGCGCATCTGTGCCTGCTGGTCCTTGATCGAGAAATACCAGTGCCCGCTCGCGGCACGCGTGAAGTTCGACACTTCGCCCGAAATCCACAGCAGCGGAAACGAGCGCTCGAGCATCGTCGAAATCGCACGATTGAGCGCAGAAACGGGAATCACTTCGTCGCCGCCGCGGGTCGCGCCCGGTGCGGCAAATGGAGAGTCGGAAGGCATGGACGGTCGGATGAGTGCTGGCGGCGACACGATAGTCCGACACGCGCGCGACGTCCAGCGCCGGACGCTTGCGCCGTGACGTTCGGAAGGTGTCCACACTTTGACAATCATCGGCCTAAAACGCGCGAAAACCGTTGAAAAATCCAGACGATTCGTCGCAACACATTGATTTTTATACATTTTTAAATCTTTCGGAATGATTCTCATCCGATTCGAGGCCCGCCCGGCGGGCGTTTGACGCCATCAAGCGGGGAGTTCTTCACAGAGTTATCCACAAGCCGCCGCGATCCGGCCCCGCAGGCTGCGGCGGGCGGTCGCGCTTGCCGCGCCCGCCTGCCGCGCGCTAGAGTGCCGCCTTCCGCAGACCCCGCGGCATGCGCCGCCCAACGGAGAATCCGCCTTGACGAATCCGTCCCACGCCGCGGCGCACCCCATGCCGCGCCCGGCCCGATGAGCGCGCCCGACGGCCCGCTCGCCCGGCTCGAAGCCCGCCTGACGCGCGAATGGCAGCGCCGCGGCGCGCTCGCATGGGCGCTCACGCCGTTCGCGTGCGTGTTCGGCCTGTGCGCGGCGCTGCGGCGCACCGTCTACGCACAGGGCTGGAAGCAGCCGGTCGATGTCGGCGTGCCTGTCGTCGTGGTCGGCAACGTGACCGTCGGCGGCACCGGCAAGACGCCGACCGTGATCGCACTCGTCGACGCGTTGCGGGCGGCCGGCTTCACGCCCGGCATCGTGTCGCGCGGCTACGGCGCGAACGTGAAGGCGCCGACCGCCGTCACGCCCGCGTCGCGCGCCAGCGCGGGCGGCGACGAACCGCTCCTGATCGCACGCCGCACGGGCGCGCCCGTCTGGGTCTGCCCCGATCGCGTCGCGGCCGCGCAGGCGCTGCGCGCCGCGCATCCCGACGTCGACGTGATCGTCAGCGACGACGGCCTGCAGCACTACCGCCTCGCGCGCACGGTCGAGCTCGTCGTGTTCGACCACCGGCTCGGCGGCAACGGCTTCCTGCTGCCGGCCGGGCCGTTGCGCGAGCCGCTGTCGCGGCACCGCGACGCCACGCTCGTCAACGATCCGTACAGCGGCGCGCTGCCGCCGTGGCCCGACACCTATTCGCTCGCGCTCACGCCGGGCGCCGCGTGGCACCTCGACCAGCCCGCGCTGCGCCGCCCGCTGTCGCAATTCGCGCACGAGCGCGTGCTCGCCGCGGCCGGCATCGGCGCGCCGGAACGCTTCTTCGCGACGCTGCGCGCGGCCGGCCTCGCGCCCGCGACGCGCGCGCTGCCCGACCACTACGCGTTCGTCGACAATCCATTCGTCGACGATGCCGTCGATGCGATCCTGATCACCGAGAAGGATGCAGTAAAATTGGGTGCTTCCTGGCGCGACGCCCGACTGTGGGTTGTCCCTGTCGAAGCCGCGCTCGACCCTCGCCTCATTGCCCTCGTTGTGGAGAAACTCCGTGGACGCTCGCCTGCTTGAAATTCTTGTGTGCCCTATCTGCAAAGGCCCGCTCCACTATGACCGTGCCGCGCAGGAGCTGATCTGCAACGCGGACAAGCTCGCGTACCCGATCCGCGACGGCATCCCCGTGATGCTGGTTGACGAGGCGCGCCAGACCGTCGAAGGCACGCCGGTCGACCCGGCCGGCCGCTAAGCCGCCCGACCCGGCCCTCGCCGCGGCCCGCCCGCAGCGAGGGCGCCGAACCCAGCCGGGTGACGCGCAGCAGACGCGCCGCCCGCTCCGCTCTTCTCACCGCCCTCCCCGATGACTCAACCCTTCATCGCCGTCATTCCCGCCCGGCTCGCGTCGACGCGACTCCCGAACAAGCCGCTCGCCGATCTCGGCGGCAAGCCGATGGTCGTGCGCGTCGCCGAGCGAGCGCGCGAAGCAGGCGCGCAGCAGGTGCTGGTCGCGTCCGACGCACGGAGCGTGCTCGATGCGGCACGCGATCACGGCTTCGAAGCGGTGCTGACGCGTGCCGACCATCCGTCCGGCACCGACCGGCTCGCGGAAGTCGCGGCAACCTTCGGGTGGAGCGACGACACCGTCGTCGTCAACGTGCAGGGCGACGAGCCGCTGATCGACCCCGTACTCGTGCGCGACGTAGCGTCGCACCTTGCCGCCCATCCGGCCTGCGCGATTGCGACGGCCGCCCACCCGATCCACGACACGGCCGAAGTATTCAACCCGAACGTCGTGAAGGTCGCGCTCGATGCGCAGAGCGTCGCGCTGTACTTCTCGCGCGCGCCGATTCCGTGGAGCCGGGACGCGTACCAGCCGCACTGGCCCGACGTCGCGGCCATGCCTGCGCCTGCTTTCCCGGTCTTCCGGCACATCGGCCTCTATGCGTATCGTGCGCGTTTCCTGCGCACGTATCCGACGCTCGCGCAGGCGCCGATCGAACAGGCCGAGCAGCTCGAACAGCTGCGCGCGCTCTGGCACGGCGAGCGCATCGCCGTGCTGATCACCGAGTCCGCGCCCGAAGCCGGGATCGACACGCCGGCCGATCTCGCACGCGTGCAGGCCCTTTTTCAGCCGTCATCAAAATAACCCGTGGCATAATCAGGCGATTGTGCGAGCCGTCCGCGACCAGCGCGTCCTCGCTTGACCCCGCCCGCGGCCTTGCCGGCAGCCGCGCGTCGCCGAAGCCGACGCGCCGCATCAGACCGGTCCGTCGCGCGCCAGGCAAGCCCCGCGCTCGCAGTCGCCGACGCCTTTGCGTCTCGCCACACGAATCTACATACTTGGAGATATCACCATGCGTTTGATCCTGTTGGGCGCGCCCGGCGCGGGAAAGGGCACCCAGGCAAACTTCATCAAGGAAAAGTTCGGCATCCCGCAAATCTCGACGGGCGACATGCTGCGTGCGGCCGTGAAGGCCGGCACGCCGCTCGGCGTCGAGGCGAAGGGCTACATGGACGCCGGCAAGCTCGTGCCGGACGCGCTGATCATCGGCCTCGTCAAGGAGCGCCTGAAGGAATCCGACTGCGCGAACGGCTATCTGTTCGACGGCTTCCCGCGCACGATCGCGCAGGCCGATGCAATGAAGGACGCCGGCGTCGCGATCGACTACGTGCTCGAGATCGACGTTCCGTTCTCGGAAATCATCGAGCGCATGAGCGGGCGCCGCACGCACCCGGCATCGGGCCGCACGTACCACGTCAAGTTCAACCCGCCGAAGGTCGAAGGCCACGACGACGTGACGGGCGAGCCGCTGATCCAGCGCGACGACGACAAGGAAGAAACCGTCAAGAAGCGTCTCGAAGTGTACGAAGCGCAAACCAAGCCGCTGATCACGTACTACGGCGACTGGGCGCAGCGCGGCGAGGAAAACGGCCTGAAGGCTCCGCAGTATCGCAAGATCTCGGGCCTCGGCAGTGTCGAGGAAATCCGCGAGCGCGCGTTTGACGCATTGAAGTAAGCAGCGCGTCGCGCACCCGCAAAGCCGCCCTTTCCGGGCGGTTTTTTTTGCCCGGGCGGGATTCGCACGGCCGTTCCGGTCTCGCCGCCGCGCGAGGGCGCCCCGTACAATCGGTCGGGTGCGAGTGCCCCTGTTACCGGGGCGCAGGCATTTCAACCGATCGCGCGACATCGAACCCGGCATCCGCTTGACGCGGCACCGCCACAGGCGCCGGAGCATCAACGGCGGCCGACCACCTTGCATGGGTCCGCCCCGGGCGCGAATGCGCCAAGGGCGCTCAACAAAGGAGACAGTCATGGACATTCGCGGCAACGTGTTTCTGATCACGGGCGGTGCATCGGGCCTCGGCGCCGGCACGGCGCGGATGCTCGCGCAGGCAGGCGGCACCGTCGTGCTCGCCGACCTGAACGACGCGGCGGGCACGGCGCTCGCGACCGAGCTGGGCGGCATCTTCGTGCACTGCGACGTATCGAGCGAGGCCGACGCGCAGGCGGCCGTCGGCGCCGCGCAGCGCGCCGGCACGCTGCGCGGCCTCGTGAACTGCGCGGGCATCGCGCCCGCCGCGAAGACCGTCGGCAAGGACGGCGCGCATCCGCTCGACGTGTTCGCGAAGACGATCAACGTGAACCTCGTCGGCACGTTCAACATGATCCGGCTCGCGGCCGCCGCGATGGCCGCCACCGCGCCGACCGCGGACGGCGAGCGCGGCGTGATCGTCAGCACCGCGTCGGTTGCCGCATTCGACGGACAGATCGGCCAGGCCGCTTACGCGGCGTCGAAAGCCGGCGTCGCGGGCATGACGCTGCCGATCGCACGCGACCTGGCGCGCCACGGCATCCGCGTGATGACGATCGCGCCCGGCCTGTTCGAGACGCCGATGCTGCTTGGCATGCCGCAGGAGGTCCAGGACGCGCTCGGCGCGATGGTGCCGTTCCCGCCCCGGCTCGGCAAACCGGCCGAGTACGCGCTGCTGGTGCGCCAGATCGTCGAGAATCCGATGCTCAACGGCGAGGTGATCCGCCTCGACGGCGCGATCCGGATGCAGCCGAAATAAGCACGAAAAACGCCCGCGCCGCGGGCGTTCTTTCATTCATTCAGGATTCCCGCAGCGCGGTACTGGCTCAATCGTCGCCGTCGCGCTGCATCCGCTGCCGCAATTCGGTTACCTGCGACTCGACGACGGTGGCGTCGTCCGCGTCCGGCCGCTCGCCGAGATACTGTTCGAGATCCTCGAGCGCGGGGCGCAGGTAATCGAGCCGTGCATACGCGAAGCCGCGGTCGCGGACCTCGTCGAGGTGCTCGGGCAGCAGGATCACGAGCCGCTGCTGCACCGCGAGCAGCCGCTGCCAGCGTTCCGTCTGAAGATAGATCGTCTTCAGGTTGCGCAGCATCCGCGCGATGACCTCGCGGCTCGTCGCCGGCTGCAGCAGCGCGCGCAACGCGCTGTCGACCGCACCGGCCGCACGCGCGACGTACGGCTCGAGCATCTCGACCATCTCGGCTTCGGACAGCGAATGGCCGTTGGCCGGATCGATGATCAGGTCACCGTCCGGCAGCGTGACGCGCAGCAGGAAATGGCCGGGGAACGACACGCCGCGCGCCGGCACGCCGATCTGCTCGGCGAGTTCCAGGTACAGCACCGACAGCGAGATCGGGATCCCGCGCCGCCGCTTCAGCACCGCGTTCAGGTGGCTGTTGTCGGGGTCGTAGTAGTCGTTGTGATTGCACGCGAAGCCGAGTTCGCGGAAGAAGAAATCGTTCAGTGCGGCGACGCGGCCCTTCAGGTCCGCATCGTCCGTGAGCCGCCGGCGCAGCCGCGCGGCCAGCATGTCGAGTTCGGCCAGCGTGCCCTGCAGGTCGAGGTCGGGATACGCGTCCTGCGCCAGCGACAGCGCCGCTTCCGTGACAGGCAGGCTGTCGTCGTCTGCCACGAGCGTGCTGAAGTAGTCGAGGACGCGGGTCATTGCGGTCGTCACTTGGCGCGCCTTCTGAAATAAGCGTATTTGAAGCCCATCACCCACAACATACCGAAATATAGTGCAGCGAACAGCACGAGGCACGCGGCCATCAATGCAATGCGATCGAGCGGCTGCGCACGCATCCCGGTCCAGTCGAAGCTGACCGACAGCCAGTGCATCAGGCCCGCGAGCACCAGCGCCGCGCCGATCAGCTGCACGAAGAAGCGCAGCCAGCCCGGCGACGGCTGGTAGATGCCGCGCTTGCGCAGACCGAGGAACAGCAGCAGCGAGTTCAGGCACGCGCCGACGCCGATGCTCAGCGTCAGGCCCGCGTGGCCGATCAGCGGCACGAACACGTAGTTCGAGATCTGCGTGACGATCAGCACGCCGATCGCGATCTTCACGGGCGTCTTGATGTCCTGCTTCGCATAGAAGCCCGGCGCGAGGATCTTGATCAGGATGATGCCGACCAGGCCGATCCCGTAGGTCGCGAGCGCGCGCGCGACCATCGTGACGGTATGCGCGTCGAACTTGCCGTAGTTGAAGAGCGTCGCGGTGAGCGGCGTCGCGAAGAAGAACAGCGCGAGCGCACTCGGTGCCGCGAGCAGGAACGTGACGCGCAGGCCCCAGTCGAGCAGCGCCGAATACTCGTGCGAATCGGCATCGACGTGCGCCTTCGACAGGCTCGGCAGCAGGATCGTGCCGAGCGCGACGCCGAGCAGCGCCGTCGGGAACTCCATCAGGCGGTCGGCGTAGTTGATCCAGGACACGGCGCCCTGCCCGAGCCGCGACGCGATGTTGGTGTTGATGATCAGCGACAGTTGCGCGACCGACACGGCGAACGTCGCGGGCACCATCTTCGCGAGCACGCGCTTCACGCCCGGGTGGCGCAGCGCACGCAGCGGGTTGACGCCGATCAGCGGCACCATGTCGATCTTCTTCAGGCCCGGCAACTGCACAAGGAACTGCAGCACGCCGCCGACGATGACCGCCCACGCGAGCGCGAACACCGGCACTTTCAGGTGCGGCGCGACGAACACGGCCGCGGCGATGAACGCGACGTTGAGCAGCACCGGCGCGAACGCGGGCAGCGAGAAGCTCTTGTACGTGTTCAGCACGCCTGAGGCGAGCGTCGTCAGCGAGATGAACACGATGTACGGGAACATGATCCGCGTCATCGTGACCGCGAGCGGGAACGCCTGCCCGTCGGTGTGCAGGCCCGACGCGACCGCGAACACGACCCACGACGCGCCGGCGATCCCCGCGACCGACAGCACGGCAAGCGCCCACGCCAGCACGGTCGACATCGCGTCGACGAGCGCTTTCGTCGCGTCGTGCCCCTGCTGGTTCTTGAACTCGGCGAGGATCGGCACGAACGCCTGCGAGAACGCGCCTTCGGCAGACAGGCGGCGCAGCAGGTTCGGGATACGGAAGGCGACGTAGAACGCGTCGGTGTATTGACTGGCGCCGAACGCACGGGCGATCAGCGTCTCGCGGGCCAGTCCGGTCACGCGCGACAGCAGCGTGAAGCCGCTGACCGTCAGCAGGGCTCGGAATAGATTCATGGGGCGCTTATTATACGGACGTTGCGTGGCCCGGCCAGCGGCCGATGCCGAAAAGCGCGCATGCCCCCAGCGCCCCGCTCGGCGGATGTCACGTTGAACTTGCCACTCGCTTAATTTTGTTGCTATAATCGCCGGTTTCTGGGCTCGTACATGCACGGCAACTGCCGTTTTCATGTCCCGGCCTCGGTTAAAATCACCGTTTTTTTATGCGCCCCTGGGCAATCGTTCTCAGGGGACGGATCGAAAAGCAGCGCTTGGCCGTCAGGCTCCAAGCTCTGGAAACAGGACAGGATAAGGAACCGTCATGGCTAACTCCGCACAAGCACGCAAGCGCGCCCGCCAGGCCGCGAAGGCAAACTCGCACAACTCGGCGCTGCGCTCGAAATTCCGTACCGCGATCAAGTCGGTTCGCAAGGCTGTTGAAGCCGGCGACCAGGCAAAGGCTGCCGAGCTGTTCAAGGCTGCCGTGAAGACGATCGACACGATCGCCGACAAGAAGATCGTTCACAAGAACAAGGCCGCTCGCAGCAAGAGCCGCCTCGCCGCAGCCGTCAAGGGTCTGCAGGCAGCAGCGTAAATCCGGTGCGCCCGCTCACGCGGGCGTTCCTGTTTCCTGCGATCGCAAAAAAGCCCGCCTAGGCGGGCTTTTTTGTTGCCTGTCGCCGGCGCGCATCCTGCGAGCCAGCGACATTTGCCAGGCCGGGCGCGGCAAGCGCCGTCGCCCTGGCCGGCATCACTTCTTGGCGTTGTAGTCCGGCAGTTCGCACGCCTCGGTGACAACAAGGTTGTTGTCCTTCGCGAAATTCAGCACGAAATCGAAAGCCATCGGCTCGACATCGCGCAGCCGGGAATCGAGAATCACGCATTTCAGGTCGCCGAGCATCGTCGGACGCACGTAGAGCGAATACTTGAGGCGCGCGTTCGGTCCGCTCGCCCCCGGCCCGAAGCAGGCCATCACACCGGCCAGACGTTCCGACCAGTCGCTCGGGCGAAACTTTTTCCCGTCTTTCGTGATGCCCTGGATGAAGAATTCGGTCGGAGGGGTTTCAGCCATGTGGTTACCCAAGTGACGGCCCGGCGATGTCCAGGCAACGGCGCCTGGATACGCGAACACAAAGCTGAAACGGACGGCGGCACAAGCATTCCGATATCCCGAAAAACGGGACGTCGGTGTGCGCCGCCGGTGGACTGCACCGGATTTGTGCAGCGCACGGCTTGTGTCCGGCAGAGCGCGAAGAGGCTTGCCTGCCGGGCTGGAGAAAACTTTCTGATTATACCGCAGCGCGCCATCGCGCGTCGCCCCGACACCCCTCCTCACGCGCTGCTTGCCGCACCTGGCGATCATGCCCCGCTTTTCTCCGCGGCTCGTCAAAGCACAGAAAATCCTTTATGCTGCTTTGAGTTATCCACACCCGACGGCGGCGCCGTCCGGCCTTGCTGCCGGGTGCAACCCGCCGTATTTCGCTTCATGACCGCCAAAACCATTCGTCACTACCTGCAGTTCAAGGATTTCTCGCTGGAAGACTACGAGTACGTGCTCGAACGCACGGGTATCCTGAAGCGCAAGTTCAAGAACTACGAGACCTATCACCCGCTGCACGACCGCACGCTCGCGATGATCTTCGAGAAGAGCTCGACGCGCACGCGCCTGTCGTTCGAAGCCGGGATCTTCCAGCTCGGCGGCCACGCCGTCTTCATGAGCACCCGCGACACGCAGCTCGGCCGCGGCGAACCGGTCGAGGATTCCGCGCAGGTCATCTCGCGGATGGTCGACATCATCATGATTCGTACGTTCGAGCAGGAAGTCATCAAGCGTTTCGCGGACAATTCCCGCGTGCCGGTGATCAACGGCCTGACGAACGAGTACCACCCGTGCCAGGTGCTCGCCGACATCTTCACGTACTACGAACACCGCGGCCCGATCGCCGGCAAGACCGTTGCATGGGTCGGCGATGCGAACAACATGCTCTACACGTGGATCGAAGCCGCGCAGATCCTCGGCTTCAAGCTGCGCCTGTCCACGCCGCCCGGCTACGCACTCGACATGAAGCTCGTGTCGCCCGACAGCGCGCCGTTCTACGAGGTGTTCGACGATCCGAACGAAGCGTGCAAGGGCGCCGACCTCGTTACCACCGACGTGTGGACGAGCATGGGCTTCGAGGCCGAGAACGAGGCCCGCAAGCAGGCGTTCGCCGACTGGTGCGTCGACGAGGAAATGATGGGTCACGCCAACCCCGACGCCCTCTTCATGCACTGCCTGCCCGCGCACCGCGGCGAGGAAGTGACGGCCGGCGTGATCGACGGCCCGCAGAGCGTCGTGTGGGACGAAGCGGAAAACCGCCTGCACGTGCAGAAGGCGCTGATGGAGTTCCTGCTGCTCGGCCGGCTGAAACACTGACGCACTGACGCGCGCGGCCTCGTCGCAAGCGAAATGCGCCGGCACAGCCGGCGCTTTTTATTTTCCCGCCGTCCGCGCGCCATGCGCGCTCATGCCGATGCCCCTTCAACCCGGCGCCGGCTGCGTCGCGGCGAAGCTTGGCCGCTCGCGCATCACCGCCTGCGCACGCGTGACGTTCGGGTATTTCCGCAGCAATTCCGCCCCTTCGGGGAACATGCCCACGTAAGCCAGGATCGGCGCCAGGAACAGATCCGCCATCGACAACCCGCTGCCGACCAGGTAGTCGCGCCCGCCATACGCCGCGTCGAACACCTGCAGATGCCGGTCGATTTCAGGCAGCGCCGCGTCGATCACCGCGCGATCGGGCTGGCCATCCGCGCCTTTCGGGAAGACGTATTGCAGCACGTAGCGGCACACCACCGCGTCGTACGCGTGGCAATTGATCAGGCTGATCCTTTGCTCGCCGCGCGCATGCGCTGTGGCGCCCCACTGGGCCAGCAGGCTCGGGCCGTCGAACGCTTCGTCGATATAGCCGAGGATCGCACGCGTTTCATAGAACTCGATCGGACCGTCGCAGAATACCGGGACGCGTCCGAACGGGTTGTGCGCGAGTACTTCCGGCGATTGCGGCAGCAACGGCCGCAACGTACACGCGACGCCCCTTTTCAGCGAGCGCCATGCGCACGGTCCCGCAATAGCTGCTGCGCGGGCGTCGTGGCCCGGCTCACAGGCAAACCGGCTCCGGCTCCAGCTCGACACCGAATTTCGCGAACACGTCGGCCTGGATCGCCCGCGCCAGCGCGAGCACGTCGGCGCCCGTCGCGCCGCCGCGATTGACGAGCACGAGCGCCTGACGGTCGTGTACGGCCGCCGCGCCGAGCGCACGCCCCTTCCAGCCGCAGCGGTCGATCAACCAGCCGGCCGCGAGCTTCACCTGCCCGCCCGGCTGCGGATACGACACGACATCGGGTGCGTGCGCACGCAGCGCATCGAACTGCGCGGCGTCGATCACCGGATTCTTGAAGAAACTGCCCGCGTTGCCGAGCACGAGCGGATCGGGCAGCTTCGCGCGGCGGATCGCGACCACCGCGTCGAACACGTCGCGCGGCGTCGCCGCATCGGGCACGATGCCGCGCGCGTCGAGCTCGCGCGTGACGTCCGCATAGCCGAGCCGCGGCGTCCATTGCCTGGGCAGCCGGAACGTCACCGACACGATCGCGTACCGGCCGCGCCCTTCCCGCTTGAAAAAGCTGTCGCGATAGCCGAATGCGCAGCGCGCGGCGTCGAAACGCTCGCTGCGCCCCGTCGCCAGCTCGACCGCGACCAGCGAGTCGAAATATGCCTTCATCTCGAGGCCATATGCGCCGATGTTCTGGATCGGCGCGGCGCCGACCGTGCCCGGGATCAGCGCGAGGTTCTCGAGGCTCGCCATCCCGTGCTCGAGCGTCCATGCGACGAATGCGTGCCAGTTCTCGCCGCCGCCGGCCTCGACGTACCAGGCGTCGTCGTCTTCGCGCACGACGCGGCGGCCCGCGATCTCGTCGAGCAGCACGACGCCGTCGAAATCGCGCGTGAACACGACGTTGCTGCCGCCGCCGAGCACGAGCTGCGGCAGGTTCGCGATACGCGGGTCGCGATGGAGCGCCTCGAACTGCGACGCGTGCGTGATGCGCGCGGCGAAGCGCGCGGTCGCGGCGATGCCGAACGTGTTGTGCGCGGCGAGCGGATGGTCGGGAAGCAGCGACAGGGTGGAATCGTCAGGAGGCATCGGCATTCGCGGTCACGTCCGCCCGGGCGGCGCATGGCCGGCCTTGGGCAAACGGAGGGGCATCGGTAAAATGGCAGACAGTCCGCAATTATAGCGAGTGCCCGTGCGCGAGCCGGGTGCCCGCATCTCAAGGGAGGAATGCCATGCCATCGTTCGACGTCGTTTCCGAAGCGAACATGATCGAAGTGAAGAACGCCATCGAGCAGTCGAACAAGGAAATTTCGACGCGCTTCGACTTCAAGGGCTCCGACGCGCGCGTCGAGCAGAAGGAACGCGAGTTGACGCTGTTCGCCGATGACGATTTCAAGCTCGGCCAGGTCAAGGATGTGCTGATCGGCAAGCTGGCCAAGCGCAACGTCGACGTGCGCTTTCTCGACTACGGCAAGGTCGAGAAGATCGGCGGCGACAAGGTCAAGCAGATCGTCACCGTGAAGAAGGGCGTGACCGGCGATCTCGCGAAGAAGATCGTGCGCCTCGTGAAGGACAGCAAGATCAAGGTGCAGGCAAGCATCCAGGGCGATGCGGTGCGCGTGGCCGGTACGAAGCGCGACGACCTGCAGAGCGTGATCGCGATGCTGCGCAAGGACGTGACCGACACGCCGCTCGACTTCAACAACTTCCGCGACTGATCGCCGGACGATCCGCCACGCCATCCCGCCGGGCCCCGCACACGCGGCGCGCCCGGCATGCGGCAAGCGCCGTACTTCCTCAGGCTTTCCCGCCGTCCTGCGCGCCGCCGTCCGCGGCCGCCTTCTTCTTGTCGCCGATCCGGCTCTCCTGCCCCGCCAGCAGCTTCGAAATGTTGCCGCGGTGACGCCACACGAGCAGTACGCTCATTGCCAGCACGGCCCACGCGACCGGGTTGTGGCCCGTGCCGAACAGGAACACGTCGAACACCGGCGCGAACACCGCCGCCACCAGCGCCGCGAGCGACGAATAGCGGAAGAAGAACGCGACGATCAGCCAGGTCAGCGCGGTCGCGAGCCCGAGCACCGGGTGCACGGCGAGCAGCACGCCGGCCGCAGTCGCGACGCCCTTGCCGCCCTGGAAGCGGAAGAACACCGGATACAGGTGGCCGAGGAACACGGCGATCGCGACCCATGCGACCGCGACGTCGGGCAGCCCGAAGTGCCGGGCGAGCCAGACGGCGATCCAGCCCTTGAACGCGTCGCCGACGAGCGTGAGGATCGCGGCCTTCTTGTTGCCGCTGCGCAGCACGTTGGTCGCGCCGGGATTCTTCGACCCGTACGAACGCGGGTCGGCCAGGCCCATCGCGCCACTGACGACGACGGCGAACGACACCGATCCGATCAGGTAGGCAACGAGGGCGGCGAGCAGGATCTGCATGCGGAGGACTCTTCTTTCAACGTATCGGTAAAGGGACGGCTGCGCGCGGCACGCCGAAACGGCGCCCATTCTACCGAACGCGCGCGGCCTGCCACGAAGGTGAAACCCTCAGTCGACACTTGCGCACTGCACGGGCTGCGCGCCGAGCAGCGACGTAAGCACGGCCGGCGCGAGGCTGACGAGGTAGCCGCGACGGCCGCCGTTCAGGTAGATCGTCGGCAGTTCGAGGATCGTCGCCTCGACGTAGACGGGCATCGCCTTGCGCGTGCCGAACGGCGACGTGCCGCCGACGAGATAGCCCGAATGGCGGTTCGCGACCTCGGGCTTGCACGGCTCGATGCGCTTCGCGCCGATCTGCCGCGCGAGGTTCTTCGTCGACACGGTGCGGTCGCCGTGCATCAGCACGATCAGCGGCTTCGCGTGTTCATCTTCCATCACGAGCGTCTTCACGACGCTGTGCTCGTCGACGCCGAGCTGGCGCGCCGATTCGCCGGTGCCGCCGTGCTCGACGTAGTCGTACGGGTGCTCGCCGAACGCGACGCCGTGGCGGCGCAACAACTGGGTCGCGGGGGTTTCGGACACATGCCTGGATTTGCTCATGACGGCATTTTAATGGTGAACGACCGGCGGGCGCGCATGGGTGCGCCCGCGCCGGCGTTATACTCGCGGCCCGTTTTCCGCGGGGCGGCCCTCCGCCGGGCGGCCTGCCGCGCCGCCGCAACGATTCCGTTCATCATCATTGCGAACAGCGCGAAGCGCTATTGCCCGAATGGCCGATTGTGGCGCGTGCGCCATCATGGCACGATCGTTCGCCTAACTCGTCAGCCGCCCGCCCCTTTTCTGGAGACGCCATGACCTCGTCCCTCCGTTCCTCCGAGCCGCTCGACGTCGAGGCCCTGCTCGCCGCGCTGCCTCGCCGTATCGCCGACGTGCCCGCGCGCTGGGCCGCGCGGGCTCCCGCACACCCGGCGCTGATCGAGGACGCGCGCCGCCTGTCGTACGGCGACCTGTCGCAGGCCGTCGATGCGGCGGCTACGCTGCTCGCCAACCTCGGTGTGCAAGGCGGCGACCGCGTGATGATCGTCGCCGAAAACTGCGTCGCGCAGATCGTGCTGCTGTTCGCGGTCGCGCACCTCGACGCGTGGGCGCTCGTGTCGAACGCGCGATTGTCCGCCAGCGAGCTCGACGCCATCGCCGCGCACGCGCGTCCGAAGCTGATCGCGTTCACCACCGACGCATCGCCCGACGCGCGCACGCATGCCGAACGGCACGGCGCAACACCTGCCGGCACGCTGCCGGTCGACATCGGTGCGTGGTCGTATCGCATCGACGCGAGCGCGCCGGGCGAACCGGTCGCCACCGACGGCGCGGCGCAATGCGCGGCGCTGATCTACACGACCGGCACGACCGGCACGCCGAAAGGCGTGATGCTGTCGCATCGCAACCTGCTGTTCATCGCGGCGACGTCGAGCACGCTGCGCCGCGTGTCGCCCGACGACGTCGTCTACACCGTGCTGCCCGTGTCGCACGTGTACGGCCTCGCGTCGGTCTGCCTCGGCAGCCTGTACGCGGGCGCGACGCTGCGGCTCGCGCCGCGCTTCTCGCCGGAAGCCGTGCGCATCGCGCTCGCCGACGAAGGCGTCACGATCTTCCAGGGCGTACCCGCGATGCACGCGAAGCTGCTCGAACACCTGCACACGCACGGTCACGCATGGCGCGCGCCACGCCTGCGCTTCGCGTATTCGGGCGGCTCGCCGCTCGACGCGAACTTGAAGGCGCGTGTCGAGCGCCTGTACGGCGTGCCGCTGCACAACGGCTACGGCATGACCGAAAGCAGCCCGACGATCACGCAGACGCCGCTCGACGCGCCGCGCTCGGACAGCTCGGTCGGCGTGCCGATTCCCGGCGTGGAGATGCGGATCGTCGCGCCGGACGGCACCGACGTGCCACCGGGTGAAGTCGGCGAGATCCGCGTGCGCGGGCCGAACGTGATGCTCGGCTACTACCGCAACGCGGATGCGACACACGCGGCCGTGTCGCCGGACGGCTGGCTGAGCACCGGCGATCTCGCGCGGCAGGAGGCGGACGGCGCGGTGACGATCGCGGGCCGCAGCAAGGAGCTGATCATCCGGTCGGGCTTCAACGTCTATCCGGTCGAAGTCGAACAGGTGCTGAACGCGCATCCGGACGTCGTGCAGGCAGCCGTCATCGGCCGCGCGGTCGAAGGCAACGAGGAAGTGCTCGCGTTCGTCGAGCTGGTGCCCGCCGCGACGGCGGACGAAGCGGCGCTGCACGCATGGTGTGCGGAGCGGCTCGCGCCCTACAAACGCCCCGCGCACATCCGTGTGCTCGACGCGCTGCCTGCCGCGTCCACGGGCAAGGTGCTGAAGCACAAACTGCGCGAGCTGGCCTGACCCGAACGGGCCGTTGCGCGTGCCCCAGCCCGCGCCGCACCGGTTGCGCTAGCCGCGCGGATGGTGTTGCGCGTGCAGCGTCTTCAAACGCTCGCGCGCGACGTGCGTATAGATCTGCGTGGTCGAGATGTCGCTGTGACCGAGCAGCAGCTGCACCACGCGCAGGTCGGCGCCATGGTTCAGCAGGTGCGTCGCGAACGCGTGCCGCAGCGTGTGCGGCGACAGGTGCGCGCGCACGTCCGCGTGCTGCGCGTGGCGCTTGATGATGTTCCAGAACTGCTGGCGCGTCATCCCGTCGCCGCGCGCGGTCACGAACAGCGCGTCGGCCGCGCGCGCACCGAGCAGCGCCGGCCGCGCGTCGCGCAGGTAGCGCTCGATCCAGCCATGCGCGACTTCGCCGAACGGCACGAGCCGCTCCTTCGAGCCCTTGCCCATCACGCGCACGACGCCCTCGTTGAGCCCGACCTCGACGGTCTTCAGCATCACGAGCTCGCTCACGCGCAACCCGCTCGCATACATCAGCTCGAGCATCGTGCGATCGCGCAGGCCGAGCGGCGTGCCGATATCGGGCGCGCCGAGCAGCGCCTCGACCTGCGCCTCCGACAACGTCGACGGAAACCGGGCGGCTTGTTTCGCGGACATGATCCGCAGCGTCGGGTCGGCGCTCGCGCGATGCTCGCGCACGGCCCAGCCGTAATAGCGCCGAAACACGGACAGCCGCCGGTTCGACGACGTCGCCTTGCCGTCGCTGCGCGCGGCGATGTAGCCGGTCAGCATCGCTTCGTCAACCGAATCGAGCGACGCGTCGTGCGTCTCTGCCAGCCATTGGGAAAACAGCACGAGATCGCGCCGGTACGCGTCGAGCGTATTGCGTGCGAGCCCGTGCTCGAGCCACAGCGCATCGCAAAACACGTCGACCGACGCGCGGCTCGCCAGCAGCGCGGGGGACGCTTCGGCGGCATCGCCGTCGGCGCCGGGGGAAATCAGCGGTTCATTCATCAGTACGGCACGCCTTCGTGCGCCAGCAGCCAGCGCTTCACTTTCTGGTAGTAGCCATTGTCGTCGTGGTTCGCGAAGCCGCCGAGGCCGCCCGCCGCGACGACGCGATGGCACGGAATCACGAGCGGGAAGTAGTTCGCGCCGCACGCCTGGCCGACCGCGCGCGGCGCGCTGCCGATCCGCTTCGCGACCTGGCCGTAGGTCAGCACCGTGCCGGGCGGGATATCGCTGATCACGTCCCACACGCGGTGCTGGAACGCACTGCCGACTTCGGCGAGCGGCAGGTCGAAGCGCGCCGACGCGCGCTCGAAATAACGTTCGATCTGCTTGACCGCGCGCTTCGCGAGCGGCGAATCCGGATCGACCGACTTCACCGACTCGGGCAGATAGATGATCTCGCGCACCACCGCGGCGTCCGTGCGGATGCCGACCTTGCCGAACGGCGCGTCGATGACTGCATTGAACATGGCCCTCTCCTGACCGATGGATACGCACGGCACGGCCGCGCGCCGACGACACTTTACGCCGCCTTCACGCGGCACGCAGCGCCCATTCGACATGCTCGCGCACGACCGGCGACGGATCGTCGGCCCGTGCGCGCAACGCGGCGACGATCGCATCGCGCGCCTGCGGCGCGAGCCGTCCCGCGTCCGCGCGCAGCGCATTGCCGAGCCCGACCGCGAGATTGCGCAGCCAGCTTTCGTAGCCGATGCGCCGGATCGCACTGCCCTGCATCCGCGTATCGAACGTATCCGCGTCCCACGCAAACAGCTCGACGAGCGTCGCGCGGTCGAGGCCGTGCCGCACGTCGAAATCGGCGACGGGCGCGGCCTGCGCGAACTTGTTCCACGGGCACACGAGCTGGCAGTCGTCGCAGCCGTACACGCGATTGCCGATCATCGGCCGCAGCGGCTCGGGGATGCTGCCTTTCAGTTCGATCGTCAGGTACGAGATGCAGCGGCGCGCGTCGACGCGGTACGGCTCGACGATCGCGCCGGTCGGGCAGGCGTCGATGCAGCGCGTGCAGCTGCCACAGTGCGCGCCGGGCGTCTCGGGTGCGGTGTCGGGGGACGTGTGCGCGTCGGTCGGCAGCGGAACGTCGACGTAGATCTCGCCGAGGAAGAACAGCGAGCCCGCATCGCGCTGCAGCAGCAGCGTATGCTTGCCGCGCCAGCCGACGCCTGCCTTCTGCGCGAGCTCGACCTCGAGCACGGGCGCCGAATCGGTGAACACGCGGTAGCCGAACGCGCCGATCTCCTGCTCGATGCGCTCGGCGAGCGTCTGCAACCGGTTGCGCAGCACCTTGTGATAGTCGCGGCCGCGTGCGTAGATCGACACGACGGCCGCCTGCGGATCGTCGAGCCGGGCGCGTTCGCGCGCGCGCCAGTCGTGCGGCACGAGCGCGCCCGGCTCGTCGCCGGGTGCGCCGGCGGCGAGCGTTTCGGCCGGCAGATAGGCGAGCCGGGCGGAAATCACGCGTCGCGTACCGGCCACAAGTTCGGCCGGACGCGCGCGTTTCATCCCATGTTTCGCCATATAATCCATTTCGCCGTGGTATCCGGCTTCCAGCCAGGCCGCGAGGCCTGCTTCGGCATCCGAGAGATCGGTATCGCTGATGCCGATCGCCCCGAAACCCAATTCGCGCCCCCACGCCCTGATGCGCGCGGCGAGCGCAGTCAACGCCGCATCGTCGAGCGCGCACGGTGCCGCGCCTTCGGCACGAGTCGAAGGCCTGTCGGATGCGGCGAGTTCCGGTAATCGGTTCATCGCACTATTTTACGAGAATGCCAGCCACGCCCAGCCAACCGCCTCACGCCGCCATGCTGCCCGCCCTGCTCGCGGAGCGCGTGATCGCGCTCGCCGACGAAGCGGCGACCGAGGCCTTCGGCACCCGCTTCGCGCACGCGCTCGATGCGGCGCGCACCGAGCTCGCCCGCGCGCATGCGTTCGACGGGCTGCAGATCCAGCTGGTCGGCGATCTCGGCGCGGGCAAGACGTCCCTCGTGCGCGCGATCCTGCGCGGCCTCGGCCACACGGGGCGCGTGCGCAGCCCGACCTACACGCTCGTCGAGCCGTATGCGCTCGAACGCGACGATGGGGAACTCGAGGTCTATCACTTCGATCTGTATCGTTTCAACGATCCGGCCGAATGGTCCGACGCAGGCTTTCGCGAATATTTCAATTCCAGCGCGATTTGCCTCGTCGAATGGCCACAACAGGCGGGCACGCTGCTCGGCGTACCCGATCTGGTTTTCTCGCTCGATGTGGATGGCGACGGCCGCGCCCTCACCGCCCGGGCGTACAGCGCTTCAGGAAAGGCATGTCTCGAAAGATGTTGATCAAACCGTTCCGCTCGATCGAATCGGCGGCCACCGCGACGCACAACTGGCGGCGCCGCCAAATCCTGTGCGCGGGCGCGTCGACGCTGGTGCTCGGTCTCGTCGCACCGCGGCTCGCGCACGCGTCGTCGGTGCTCGGCGTGCGCGTGTGGCCCGCACGCGATTACACGCGCGTCACGATCGAATCCGACCAGCCGCTGCAGAATAGCCAACAGCTGCTGCAGGGGCCCGACCGTCTCGTGGTCGACCTGACCGGCCTCGACCTCGACCAGGCGCTGCGCGACCTCGTGTCGAAGATCGCGCCGAACGATCCGCAGATCCAGTCGGTGCGCGTCGGCCAGTATCAGCCGCACGTCGTGCGGATGGTGTTCGACCTGAAAGGCTCGGTGAAGCCGCAGGTGTTCACGCTGCCGCCGGTCGGCACCTACAAGTACCGGCTCGTGTTCGACCTGTATCCGGCCGTCGCGCCCGATCCGCTGTCCGACCTGATCGCGCAGACGGAACGCAAGGAGCAGGCGCTCAACGACACCGCGCGCGCGCAGCAGATGCAGCCGCCGACCACGCTGGCCGGTCCGGGTACCCCGCCGCCCGCCGCGGGCGACAACAGCGACGCGTTCTTCCAGCGCTTCGCGCAGAACACGCCGGCCACGCCGCACACGCCGCCCGCCGCGGCCACGCCTTCGACGCCCGCGAAGCCGGCCGTCAAGCCGCCGCCCGTCATCGCGCGCCGCGACGACAGCGACGACGACGGCGACACCTACAAGTTCACCGCGCCGAAATCCGGCAAGGGCGGCACCGTTCGCCTGCTGACGGTCGCGATCGATCCGGGCCACGGCGGCGAGGATCCGGGCGCGATCGGCGGCGGCGGCACGTACGAGAAGCACATCGCGCTCGACATCGCGAAGAAGCTGCGCGCGAAGATCGACGGCGCGCCGAACATGCGCGCGATGATGACGCGCGACGCCGACTTCTTCGTGCCGCTGAACGTGCGCGTGCAGAAGGCGCGCCGCGTCGGCGCCGATCTCTTCGTGTCGATCCACGCGGACGCGTTCACGACGCCGTCCGCGCGCGGCTCGTCGGTGTTCGCGCTGTCCGATCACGGCGCGACGAGCGCCGCGGCGCGCTGGATGGCGAACAAGGAAAACTCGTCCGACCTGATCGGCGGCATCAACATCAAGACGACGGACGCGGCCGTGAGCCGCGCGCTGTTCGACATGTCGACGACCGCGCAGATCCGCGATTCGCTGCGCTACGGCAACTACGTGCTGAAGGAAGTCGGCGGCATCAACAAGCTGCACAAGGGCTCGGTCGAACAGGCCGGATTCGCGGTGCTGAAGGCGCCCGACATTCCGTCGATCCTCGTCGAGACGGCCTTCATCAGCAACCCGGAAGAGGAGAGCCGGCTGAACGACGACGGCTATCGCGACCAGATGGCCGACGCGATCTTCCGCGGCATCAAGCGTTATTTCGCCGCGAATCCCCCGCTCGCGAAGAACCGGATGGCCTGAGCGCCGCCCCTTCCCCGCCGCCGGCACGCAGTGCGTGCCGGCGCGTCACGATGCCGCGAAGCGGCGCATCAGTTTCCCGCCGAACACGTTCACCGCGAGCCCGCCCATCACGAGCGCCGCGCCGATCAGCTGCGCGCGCGTCAGATGCTCGTCGAGCAGCAGCGCCGACGACGCTAGGCCGACGATCGGCACCAGCAGCGAGAACTGCGCGACCTGCGCGGCCGGATAGCGCGACAGCAGGCGGCTCCACAGCCCGTAGCCGAGCAGCGTCGCGACGAACGCGAGATAGACGACCGCGAAGATCGACGCGCCGTTGAGCCCGGCGAGTGCGGTCGCGATCCGCTGCGGCCCTTCGAACCACAGCGACAGCAGGAAGAACGGCACGGGCGGCACGAGGCTGGCCCACACGACGAGCGACACGAGGTTCGCACGGCCGACCTTCTTCGTGACGATATTGCCGAACGCCCACATCGCCGCCGAGCAGATCGTCAGCAGGAAGCCCGCGAGCGTCATCGCGCGGCCACCCTGCGCCGCGATCACGACGAGCCCGCCCGCGGCGATCGCGAGGCCAAGCAGGTTCTGCATGCGCAGCCGCTCGCCGAGGAACAGCATCGCGAACACGAGCGTGAAGAACGCCTGAGACTGCAGCACGAGCGACGCGAGGCCGGCCGGCATGCCGACGTACATGCCGGTGAACAGGAACACGAACTGGCCGAGCTGGATCGTCGCGCCGTACAGCACCAGCAGGCGCCACGGAATCTGCGGCCGCCGCACGAAGAACACCGCGGGCACGGCCGCGAGCGTGAAGCGCAGCGCGCCGAGCAGCATCGGCGGCATCCCGTGCAGGCCAACCTTGATCACGACGAAGTTCACGCCCCACGCCAGAATCACGACCAGCGCAAGCAGCAAGTCCTTCGGGGCCATCATCGGCGTCTCCTCGATTGTCGAATGGTTGTGCAAGGTGCTCCCAGGCCCCGTCGCTTTGCGCCGCGCGCCCCGAGGCGGCCGGCGCCGAACGGGACTTCCGTTGGGGCGAAAATGCGGAGCGGCCCGGCGTTTTGCCGAGAAGCAGGCCAGTCTACCGGCTTTCAGCCGCCGGTCCGATACCCGCGCGGCGCGCATGGAATCGGCGGACGGCCAGTACAATGACCGACATCCCCCGCCGCCCCCACAGGATCCGCCATGACCGCTCCGATCAAAGCCCTGCTGAAGCCGCACGTGCGCGACATCGGCAACCTGCAGGTGCGCCGCACGCTGCCCGCACTCGCCGCCCGCCTCGTCGGCCCGTTCATCTTCTTCGATCACATGGGGCCCGCCACGCTGCCGCCCGGCACGGGGCTCGACGTGCGCCCGCATCCGCATATCGGCCTCGCCACCGTCACTTATCTGTTCGACGGCGCGATCCTGCACCGCGACAGCCTCGGCTCGCTGCAGGAGATCGTGCCGGGCGACGTGAACTGGATGACGGCCGGCCGCGGGATCGTCCATTCGGAACGCACGCCCGACGCGCAGCGCGAAAACGGCCACACCGTCCACGGGATCCAGACCTGGGTCGCGCTGCCGCGCGCGCACGAGACGACCGAGCCGTCGTTCGAGCATCATGCGGCCGACACGCTGCCGAAGCGCATCGAGGACGGCGTGTCGCTGACGGTGATCGCCGGCGACGCGTTCGGGCTGCGCTCACCGGTCACGACGTTCTCGCGCACGCTGTACGTCGCGGCCGAATTCGCGGCCGGCGGCCGTCTCGAACTCGACGCGTCGCACGAGGAGCGCGCGGTCTACGTGGTCGACGGCGAACTCGCGATCGACGGCACGCCGGTGCCGGCCGAACAGATGGCCGTGCTCGCGCCCGGCGCCGCAGTCACGCTGACGAGCGGCAGCGGCGCGCGTGCAATGCTGCTCGGCGGCGACAGGATCGACGGCGAGCGCTTCATCGAATGGAATTTCGTCGCCAGCAGCCGCGAGGCGATCGAGCGCGCGAAAGCGGCCTGGACGCGCCAGGAAATGGGCAAGGTGCCGGGCGAGACCGAATGGATTCCGCTGCCCGAGTCGAAGCCGCGTTGAAAAAAGGGCGCGCCGCCCCCATCCTGACGACATTCGAACGGAAGAGAACGACATGGACACCACGCTTGCCACATTCGAGAAGGACGTCATCGAGGCGTCGCTGGACGCCCCCGTGCTGGTCGACTTCTGGGCGCCCTGGTGCGGCCCCTGCAAGACGCTCGGCCCGCTGCTGGAAAAGCTCGAAGGCGACTACGAAGGCCGCTGGAAGCTCGTGAAGGTCAACGTCGACGAGAACCAGGAACTCGCCGCGCACTTCCAGACGCGCAGCATCCCGCACGTGATCGCGTTCGCCGACGGGCGCCCCGTCGACCAGTTCGTCGGCGTGCTGCCCGAAGGCCAGCTGCGCGCATTCCTCGACCGGCTGCTGCCGGCGCCCGAGGAAGCCGAACGGCGTGCCGCGCAGAACGCGATGGCCGAGGCGCGCCACGACGACGCGCTCGCGCACCTCGAGGCGGCGCTCGCGCTGAACCCCGGCTTCGACGACGCGCGCCTCGATTTGATCGAACTGCTGCTCGCAAGCAACCAGGTCGACGCCGCGCGCGCCGAGACCGAGCGCCTGTCGCCCCAGACCGTGCAGAACGGCGACCCGCGCTACCAGGCGATCAAGACCCGTTTCGACGCACTCGACGCCACGGCCGACCTGCCGCCGACCGATGCGCTCGAAGCGCGCATCGCGGCGAACCCGGCCGATCTCGACGCGCGTTTCGATCTCGCGCAGAGCCTGATCGCGCGGCGCGCGTATGAAGGCGCGCTGGAGCAGTTGCTGGAAATCGTGACGCGCGACCGCACGTACGGCGACGATCTCGGCCGCCGCACGATGATCTCGGTGTTCGAGCTGGCCGGCGATCGCCCGGACCTCGTCGCCGGGTGGCGGCGCAGGCTGAGCATGGCGCTCAACTGAACGGATGCGTGACCGGCCGGGCCGCAACGGCCCGGCTGCGAAATCGCCCCGCAGGCGTACGACGGCGCGCGTCACGCGCCGCAGCATGCGTCAACGACCGCGATTCACAGCGGCTCAGCCGGCGGCCTGCGCCGCGATCGCACGCAGCGCATGCGCGGCGGCCGCGAAGCCGAAGCTCGCGGTCACGCACACGCTCGAACCGAATCCCGCACAGTTGAGCCCCGCGACGTGCGCGGCCGCGGACGGCTCGGCGCCGTCCTCGAGGTCGCAGGCGGCCGCTTCCGGATAGATCAGCGGCTCGTCCGAATACACGGCGCTGACCTTGAAACGCGCCTTCGGCCCGCGCGGAAAGCCGTGCTGCTTGCGCAACTGCGCGCGCACCTTCGACAGCAGCGGATCCTGGATCGTCAGCGCGAGATCATCGATCCGGATGCGCGTCGGGTCGAGCTGACCGCCCGCGCCGCCGACCACGACGAGCGGCTGGCGCTTCGCGACGCACCAGGCGATCAGCGCGACCTTCGTGCGCACGCTGTCGATCGCGTCGATCACGTAGTCGAAACCACCGCCGAGCAGCGCATCGAAGTTGTCGGGCTCGACGAAATCCTCGATCCGGTTCACGCGGCACGCGGGATCGATCAGCGCGATCCGCTCGGCCATCGCGTCGACCTTCGGCTTGCCGTAATTGCCGTCGAGCGCGTGGATCTGCCGGTTCGTATTGCTTTCGGCGACGTTGTCGAGATCGATCAGCGTCAGCGTGCCGACCGCGTTGCGCGCGAGCGCCTCGGCCACCCACGACCCGACGCCGCCGATCCCGATCACCGCGACGTGCGCGCGCTCGAACGCGGCCGCGGCCGGCGCGCCGTACAACCGCGCAACGCCGCCGAAGCGCCGCGCGCGATCCACGTCAAGCTGGATTTGCGGGGTCGGGGTAAGATCAGAGGAACTGGGCGGGGCAGCGTCGGCGGCGGACATGGCAGCAAGGAAAACGTAAGTCGTGCAGCCCTCTATTTTGCCTGAACTCCCTGCTCGCACGCGCCACTGTGCACGCACGTTTCTCGCGCGTTGGCTACAATGGTTCCAGATTGAAGCGTTTGCATAACATGACGACTCTCGCCGATCTCCGCATCAATTACTCACGTGCTTCGCTCGACGAAGCCGATGTCGCCCACGACCCGTTCGCCCAGTTCGACCGCTGGTTCAAGGAGGCGCTCGCCGCCAAGCTGCCCGAGCCGAACACGATGACGCTCGCGACCGTCGGCGACGATGGCCGGCCGTCGGCACGCATCGTGCTCATCAAGGGCGTCGACGAACGCGGGTTCGTCTTCTTTACCAATTACGAAAGCCGCAAGGGGCGCGATCTTGCCGCGCATCCGCAGGCCGCGCTGCTGTTCTACTGGATCGAGCTCGAGCGCCAGGTTCGCATCGAAGGCCGGGTCGAGAAAACCAGCGCCGAGGAAAGCGACCGCTATTTCGCGTCGCGCCCGCTGGGCTCGCGCATCGGCGCCTGGGCATCCGAACAGAGCGCGGTGATCGACAGCCGCGCCACGCTCGAAGCGCAGGAAAAGGCCGCCAGCGAACGCTTCGGCGAGAACCCGCCACGCCCGCCGCACTGGGGCGGCTACCGTCTCGTGCCCGACTCGATCGAGTTCTGGCAGGGCCGCCCGTCGCGGCTGCACGACCGCCTGCTCTACACGCGCGACGCCGACACGTCGCCGGGCTGGTCGATCTCGCGCCTGTCGCCGTAAGCGCGGCGCCGGCGCACGCCGGTCGTGTCTCGTGTTGCATCCGGGCGCCCGCCTCGCAAGCGGCGGGCGCCGGTCAAGATACTTGGCTGTATTCGATTCAACGAACAAACGGAGAATCCAAATGTTCTGGGAAAAGAAGCTGGCACAGTGGGCGGACGAAGTACGGGCGAAAGCGAACATACCGGCGCGCCTCGTGCTGTGGAACGGCGATCAACTCGATTTCGGCACCTTCAGCGCGCCGCAGGTCACGTTGAAGGTGAACAGCGCGTCGGCCTTGCCGCTCCTGCTCGAACCGAGCCTCGACAATCTCGGCGAGGCGTACGTGAAGGGCAAGATCGACATCGAGGGCAAGGTGTCGGACATCATCAACATCGGCTACTCGCTCGCGCGCAGCACGGTGACGAGCGCGAGCAAGCTGGCGCGCGTGAAGCGCTACTTCAGCCACACGAAGAACACCGACAAGAAGGCGATCCAGTATCACTACGACGTCTCGAACGAGTTCTACCAGCTGTGGCTCGACGAGAACATGGTGTACTCGTGCGCGTACTTCGAGAACGGCGACGAGGATCTCGCCACCGCGCAGATCAAGAAGATCGACCACATCCTGACGAAGATCCGGCTCCAGCCCGGCCAGCGCCTGCTCGACATCGGCTGCGGCTGGGGTGCGCTCGTGCTGCGCGCCGCGCAGAAGTTCGGCGCGCAGTGCCTCGGCGTCACGCTGTCGCAGAACCAGTTCGACCTCGCGACCGCGCGCGTGAAGGCTGCCGGGCTGGAGGACAGGATCGAGATCCGGCTGCAGGACTACCGCGAGATCGACGGCCAGTTCGACCGCATCACGAGCGTCGGGATGTTCGAGCACGTCGGGCGCAAGAACCTGCCGCTCTATTTCTCGCGGGTTCATGACCTGCTCGCCGACGACGGCATCGCAATGAACCACGGGATCACGTCGACCGACGCGGAAAGCGGCGAGACGGCGCTCGGCGGCGGCGAGTTCATCGACCGCTACGTGTTCCCGGACGGCGAGCTGCCGCACATCAGCCTCGCGCTGGAAGCCGCGCAGCGCGGCGGGCTCGAAGCGATTGACGTCGAAAGCCTGCGGCGGCACTATGCGCGCACGCTCGACATCTGGACGGAAAACTTCGAGGCGAAGGCAGAAGCCGCGCGACAACTCGTCGACGACGAAAAATTCCGCATCTGGCGCGTGTATCTCGCCGGCTGCGCGTATGCGTTCGAGCACGACGACGTGTCGATCTTCCAGATCGTGTGCCGCAAGGCCGGGCAGAGCGCAAAAACGCTGCCGTGGTCGCGGCGCTATATGTACGAACACACGCTGCCGCGCTAGGCAGCGCTTCACGCTGGGCATGCATGGGTGACGGCAGGACGCGGCGCAAGGCACCGCCGCAACGACAGCAGCACGACGACGACGCCAACGCGCCGCACGCCGACGGGCAATTCGACCTGTTCGGCGTGCCGGCCGATGCTGCACGCGCGTCGCCCGACGACGATGGCCCGCGTGCCGACACCAGCGAACCCGTGAACCCGGACGCGTCTGACAGCGCGCACCCGGCTCCGCGCATCCGCACCCGCCCCATTCCTTCAGACGAACCACTGCCTGCCGCTTCCGGCCTGCTGTGGGACGAGCCGTCCCCGCCCGCTGCGCCGCCGAAGAAGGGCCGGCCCCGGCGCGGCGTGCTGCCCGCGCCGATCGCGCCGGAGGTGGCCGACGTAGCGGCCGGCCTGCCGCCGAACGTCCGGCTCGGCACGTCGTCGTGGTATTTCCCCGGCTGGGACGGCATCGTCTACGACGGGGATTTCGCGCAGACCAAGCTGTCGCGCGAAGGGCTCGAAGCGTACGGCGCACATCCGCTGCTGAAAAGCGTGAGCCTCGACCGGTCGTTCTACGGCCCGCTGTCGGTGGCCGACTACCTGCGCTATGCGCAGCAGGTGCCCGACGATTTCCGCTTCGTCGTGAAGGCGCCGGCCTCCGTGACCGACGCGGTCATCCGTGGCCGGCGCGGCGAACCGTCGGGGCCGAACCCGACCTTCCTGGACGCGGATCTCGCCACCCGCGAATTCGTGCAGCCGTGCCTCGAAGGGCTCGGCCGGAAAGCCGGCGTGCTCGTGTTCCAGTTCTCGCCGCTGCCCGACCCGCTGCTCGCCCAGCCGGCCGCACTGATCGACCGGCTGGCCGCATTCTTCGCGGCGCTGCCGCCGCTGCCGCCCGAAGCCGACGGCACCCGCTATGCGATCGAGATTCGCGACGCGAGCCTGCTCACGCCGCGCTTCATCCGCGCACTCGCCGCGCTCGGCGTGCGCTACTGCGTCGGCCTGCACGCCCGGATGCCCGACCCGCTGCGCCAGGCCGCCGCGCTCGCACTGCTCGACGGCGACGCGCCGGGCCCGCTGATCGTGCGCTGGAGCCTGCACGGCGGTTTCAAGTACGAACAGGCGAAAGCGAAGTACGAGCCGTTCGACAAGCTCGTCGACGAGGATCCGGCCACGCGCTCGGCGCTCGCCGAACTGGCCGCGCGCTATGCGCTGGCCGGACAACCGGTGATCATCACGATCAACAACAAGGCGGAAGGCTCCGCGCCGCTGTCGTGCATCGCGCTTGCGCGCGAGATCGCCGCCGCATGCGCGCAGTGGCGCAACGAGGCGGCTTGATACCGGCGTGATACCCGGCTTGCGCCGGCCGCGCTTACGCGCCGCGCAGCGACTTCAGGCGGTGCGAGAACTTCTGCCGGAATTTCGCGAGCTTCGGCCCGATCACGACCGAGCAGTAGCCCTGCCCCGGGTTACGCGCGTAATAGTTCTGGTGATAGTCCTCGGCCGGCCAGTAGTTGCCGTCGAGCGGCACGACCTGCGTGACGATCGGCTGCCCGAATACCTGCTCGCGCTCCAGTTCGCGGATGACGTCGAGCGCCGTCTCGCGCTGCGCGTCCGAATGGGTGAACACGACCGAACGGTACTGCGTGCCGACGTCGTTGCCCTGCCGGTTCAACTGGGTCGGATCGTGCGTCGCGAAGAAGATCTCGAGGATCTCGCGATAGCCGATGCGCGCCGGATCGAACGTCACGTTGACGACTTCCGCGTGGCCCGTATCACCCTCGCAGATGTCGCGATAGCCGGGATTGCGCGTATGACCGCCGGCGTAACCCGACTGGACGGCCGTCACGCCATCGACGTCGAGAAACACCGCCTCCGTGCACCAAAAACTTTTTGGGGTGATCTACAGCCACCGCCGAGAACAATATTCTCAAGCCGTGGCTGTAAATCACCTCCTTTCTCTTTAAAAATCATGGAC
>NZ_CADFDU010000013.1 GCF_902833045.1 Burkholderia sp. BCC0322 | reverse complement strand
GAAGCGCTTGCGTTTCATCGTACGGCTCCTTTCATACTGAAAAAGTCCGCCGAAAACTCGCTTACATCATGGCACTGTTTACTGGGGGCCGCTCAAGCACGGCCATGAAATCGGATCGGATCTGTGCCGCCTGCGGCACACCCTTCACTCCGCTCTTACACATCCCGCATCAACGCTTCTGCTCGGCCAAGGCGTGTCAGCGTGCTCGCCGGCGTGCATGGCAGCACCAGCGCATGCGAGTCGATCCCGACTATCGCGAGAATCAGATCCGCGCCCAGGCCAGCTGGCGGGCCCGACATCCTGACTACTGGCGGTACTACCGCGAAACGCACCCGGCCTATCGCGATCGCAATTGCGCGATGCAGCGACGACGAAATGCGCGGCGCACTGCTAGTGCTGTTGCAAACATGGACGTGTGGCCGGCCCATCGCCCGCTGGCATCTGGGTTCTATATCCTGCGCAACGCGGTTGAGGCCGGCGTTGCAAAGATGAACGCGTGGACGGTGCACATTGCCGTGCTGTCTGAGCCGAAGCCAGTTCCGGCGTGATTGCAAAGAGATGACGTGTACGACAAGGGTCTATGGCCTGCTACCTTGGCTGTGTACTCGCTCGCATTCGACGTCATTGCAAGGCGCGACGCGTTCGCCGATACAAATCCCCTAGTTGATGTCGGGGGTGGCGCAGCGAGGGGCGGTTGCCAGTGGGAGCTGGATCGTGGACCTCGATTGCACATGCGAATCCGCTGACGGGCAGGCCTGCAGGATACGGGCTGCTGAATACGTTCGGATGTCGACGGAGCACCAACAATACTCGACGGAGAATCAGCGTGATCGCATTCGCGACTACGCTGCTCGTCGCGATCTTGAGATCGTGCGGACCTACGCCGACGAGGGTAAAAGTGGTTTGCGAATCGATGGGCGCCAAGCGCTGCAGCAACTGATCCGGGACGTGGAAACCGGCATGGCCGATTTCCAGGTGATCCTCGTCTACGACGTAAGCCGCTGGGGACGATTCCAGGATGCAGACGAAAGTGCCTATTACGAGTACATCTGCCGGCGCGCAGGCATCCAGGTCGCCTATTGCGCCGAACAGTTCGAGAACGATGGCTCGCCAGTGTCGACGATCGTCAAAGGTGTGAAGCGTGCGATGGCCGGTGAGTACAGCCGCGAGTTGTCAGCGAAGGTCTTCGCTGGCCAGTGTCGATTGATCGAGCTCGGTTTCCGGCAAGGCGGGCCTGCAGGCTATGCGTTACGCCGGATCCTCGTGGATGAACATGGCCTCATGAAGGGGGAACTGCAACGCGGTCAGCACAAGTGCCTGCAGACAGACCGCGTCATTCTGATGCCGGGCCCGGACAGCGAGGTTCGAATCGTCAACCTCATCTACAGCTGGTTCATCAATGAGTCACTCAATGAGCACGAGATCGCCGCACGCCTGAACGGCATGAACGTTCAGACGGACCTTGGGCGGCCCTGGACTCGGGCCACGATTCGGGAGGTGCTGACCAACGAAAAGTACATCGGCAACAACGTCTACAACCGTGTGTCGTTCAAGCTGAAGAAATCGCGTGTCACGAATCCGGCCGAGATGTGGGTACGCAAGGAGGGTGCGTTCGAATCCATCGTGCCGAGTGAAACCTTCTATACCGCGCAGGGCATCATGCGGGCGCGTGCTCGGCGCTACTCGAGTGAGGAGCTTATCGAGCGTCTGCGAAACCTGTATCGAAGCCGAGGCTTTCTATCGGGCGTCGTGATTGACGAAACGGAGGGGATGCCGTCCACCTCGGTTTATGTGTATCGCTTCGGTAGCTTGATTCGTGCGTATCAGACGGTTGGCTTCACGCCAGGACGTGACTATCGTTATATCGAAACGAATCGCTTCATTCGGCAACTGCACCCAGAGATCGTTGCCGAGACGGAAAAGAAGATCGCGGACCTCGGCGGATCCGTATCGCGTGATCCGGCGACGGACCTGCTGACCGTGAATCGGGAGTTCACTGCCTGCATCGTGCTGTCACGGTGTCAGGTGCGCGGCAGCGGTCGTAACCACTGGAAGGTGCGGTTCGACACGAGCCTGCTGCCGGATATCACCGTGGCAGTCAGATTGGACCAGAGCAACTCGACGGCGCTCGACTACTACCTGCTGCCGCACATCGATTTTTGGCAGCCTCGTATCAGTCTCGCGGACTGGAATCCGATCGAGTTCGAGAGCTATCGCTTCGACACGCTGGACTACTTATACGGTATGGCACAGCGTGCTCGGCTGAGGAGAAGAGCATGACTCAGCGCGAGCAGCCCGGTGAGGTCCGGATGATCCCCATCAGCCAGATCGAAGTGATCAACCCTCGCGAGCGTAACGGTCGCGTCTTCGAGGAAATCGTCACCAACATCAAGACGATCGGCCTGAAGAAGCCGATTCTGGTTACGCCGCGGGCAACGGCCAGTGGCGTGGAGAAGTACCTTCTCGTGTGTGGGGAGGGACGACTGAAGGCGTTCCGATCACTCGGCGAAACGACGATACCAGCCCTGGTGGTGAGCGTGAGCGACGAAGACGCGTTCATCATGAGCCTGACGGAAAACATCGCGAGACGGCAGTGCCGACCGCTCGAGCTGCTCGCCGGCATACGCGAGCTGCAGGAGCGCGGCTATGCACCGAAGGCGATCGCCGAGAAGACGGGGCTCACGCAGCACTACGTGCAGGGGATCCTGACGCTGCTGCATCAGGGTGAAGAGCGTCTCGTGATCGCAGTCGAGAAAGGCCGAATTCCGCTGAACGCGGCGCTATCGATCGTTGGTGCTGGCGACGACGATGAGGCGATCCAGGCCGCACTGCAGGAAGCATATGAATCAGGGAGATTGCGTGGGCGCCAGTTGATGGACGCTCGGCGCGTCATCGAGCGTAGGAAGGCGCTTGGCCGTACGGCGAATCGAAACATGACGCGCAAGGTGATGGACGTGACCACATCGAGCCTCGTCCGAACGTATCAGCATGAAGTTGAACGGCAGAAAACGATGGTGCGCAAGGCAGAGTTTACGCAGCAGCGGTTGCTGTTCATTGTCGGCGCGCTCAGGCAGTTATTTGCCGACGAGAACTTCGTTAACCTGCTGCGCGCTGAAGAACTGGCGACTCTGCCGAAGTATCTGGCAGAACGTGTATGGCCGAGCGGGAGTCCAGCATGACCGGCGTAGCACTTGGGTTTATTCCGGAACCACTGTCGGTTCCGATCACGAGCATCCTGCCGTCGCGGCGCACACCCGCCGGCATGATGATCTCGCGCAAGTTCAAGCAGATCAGAAGCTCCATCGAAGAGGTGGGCTTGATCGAGCCGCTTTCGGTGACGCCGGTCGACCAGGCATCGGGCAACCACGTCCTGCTCGATGGGCATCTGCGATTGATCGCGTTGCAGGAACTTCAGTTCAACACCGTGTCCTGCCTCGTCGCAACCGATGACGAGAGCTACACGTACAACAATCGCGTCAATCGGCTATCGACCATCCAGGAGCACTTCATGATTCGTCGGGCCGTTGAACGAGGTGTGTCCCCGGAGCGGTTGGCGAAGGCGCTGTCGGTGGACGTGTCGCAGATCATCAAGAGGATGGCATTGCTGGATGGGATTTGTGCTGAGGCGACGGAGCTCCTGAAGGATCGGCAGTTTTCGCCAGAACTGGTGCGAGCCCTACGCAAGATGAAGCCAACGCGACAGGTCGAGTGTGTCGAACTGATGGGGGCAGCGAACAACCTATCCGTGTCGTATGCGGAAGCGTTGCTTGTTGCGACACCGGCTTCCCGTTTGGTCGAAGGAAAGAAACCGAAGAAGCTTGCTGGCGTGAGTCCAGAGCAAATGGCGAAGATGGAGCGGGAGATGAGCAATCTGCAGGGACAGTACAAGGTGGTCGAGCAGACTTATGGACAGGACGTGCTCAACCTCGTGCTTGCAAAGGGCTACCTTGTGAGGCTGCTTGAGAATGAATCAGTGCGCCAGTACTTGCAAGCACAACAGGCAGATTTGCTCGTCGAGATTCAGGCTATCGCGGATACGATCGCTTTAGATCAGCCCACACTGGAAGGAATGGCATGAGTCAAGGCCATCGCGCGGGCTCGTTAGCGATGGCCCTGCCTCAACACATCATTTTAGTCTCTGCGCCGGCGGCAATCGTGCCGAACCGCTGACGTTGCATCGCTAGCTGCTCCTGCGGATTGATCGCTATACGAGAGCCTAAACATCGATGATGTGCCGGACAGACCACATGAAAAGCTGCTAAGGTACTCGATAATCCGAGTGACTGGCTCATTCACTGCGGCGCTTCAATTGCGCTAAGTGAAAGCGGGGGATGAGCGCCGCCTCACACATTCATAACACAACGCCGTCGCGCCAGAAGCTAATGAGCCGATTCAATCCCGACCATCCGAATGCCCCGCAGGTATTTAAGGCCGCGCAGGAGTTCAAGCAGCAATGCCTGATCAATCAACAGTCGCTCTTTCTGCCAGGACAGGCGATCTGGACTACGCCGCACTTTCAGAATCTGATCGCGAACTTCGTTGACCAGCCGGATCCGGGAGAGGGCGGGTTCTATCAAAAGCTCGAACTGCAGTTATCTACGTGCACGGCTCTCGACGTTGCGTTGATGGCCGAGATTTTCTGGATCGTGGAGCTTCCCGCAACGAATCTGCGACCGCCCAAGAAGCTAAAACGGCTCGAAGGGATATGGAATCTCAATCCTGCCGCGCCATTTCCAACTCAATCTAGCTTTCTTGGAATACCGGTGCTTTCGGGGCTCGGAAGTGCCGGGCCCGGGTACAACCAGTACCTTCCATCCGAGATGGCGTTCGCAGTTCAGGCCTTCGCTGCGTTAGCCGCCATGCCGCCATCTGAGCGAACGAAACTGTTGAGCGGCAGCGGATTCGACTTCGCAGATTGGCTGAATTCTATTCCGTCAGGAAAGGGCCGTCAGCTTTATCACACGCTTTGCCACGTTTTGTTTCCAGAGTCGTTCGAGCGGATGTTCAGCCAGGACAACAAAAACAAGGTTATGCGAGCGCACAAGGTTTGGGCAAAGTCGATGGCCGGCAACCGCCCGTTGCAGGACGCTGCGCTGCTGGATCTGCGCAACAAGCTGGAGATCCAGTTTCCTGGCGCAGTTGACTACTACGTGGCGCCTGTAGGTACGCTTTTGAAGGAGAAGCCGGATCCGCAGGATCCGTCGGGTTCCGATATCCTCAATTTGCCAGGTGTGCGGCCGTCGAAGGAAGTCGAAGAGGAGGCCGAAATCGATGATGAGGAAAGTGACGATACCCCTCCTCCGCATCGTATTTCAGACAACGTAATATTCTATGGACCGCCTGGGACGGGAAAGACGCATCGGATGCAGTACCGTATGCGTGAAGCTTTCGAAGCAGGCGAGGATTTCGCGTTCGTATCGTTCCACCCGAGCTACTCGTATGAAGAGTTTGTCGGGGGCTTGAGGCCAATTGCCGCGCCGAGCGGCAATGGAATTGCCGTGGTTTATGAAAAGGGTCCATTCCGAAAGCTCTGCGAACTGGCTCATGCGGACCCAAGTCGACGTTTCACCCTCTTCATCGACGAGATTAACCGCGCAAACGTTGCGAAGGTTTTTGGTGAACTCATCACATTGATTGAACCGTCCAAGCGTGCAAGGGCGGGGAGTGAACCGAACGAAGGTGACGGTACATGGATTAGATTGCCAGGCTCGACGGACGAAGAATTCAGCGTACCTGACAACCTCGATATCGTCGCATCCATGAATACTGCGGATCGATCCGTAGCGACAATGGATGTCGCATTACGAAGACGTTTCCGCTTCGTGGAGTGCCCGCCGCAGCCAGAGCTTATCAGTGTTTCACCAGCTCTCGGCTCGATCGATCTCCGCAAACTCCTGACGCGGCTCAACGACCGGCTCGAGTTTATGCTCGACCGTAACCACGCTATCGGTCACGCAACGTTTATGTCCATCGACGACCTTCCTGAATTGCGGAGGCGGCTTGCGGAGCGCGTCATTCCGCTGCTGCAGGAATATTTTTTTGACGACATGGAGAAGGTCCGGTTGGCATTGACTGGGCGCGACAGGACCAGTGTTTTCTTTCTCGCGCGAACGCTCACACCGACGAATCTTTTTCCGGGTAGCGCCCATCTCGTTGGGACCGCGGCGCGCGTTTCGCTAACCCTTAGCGATCCATCGTCTTGGACTGCAGCGGATATCGTCGCGTTGTACGATGATGGCGTGGTGAACGCACCGGATATGCCGGACGAGGCGACAGTATCCTGACACGAGGCGAGGACCATCGATGCAAGTCCTACGCACTGTGACAGCGGTCGAACACATGCTAATTCCGGTGATAGACGAAGTCTCGCCCGCTGACGCAAACTGTCGACTGATACCGGTCGCTGCGCATCTCACTTCGCCAGAAGCGGAAGCACTGCTCAAGATCAACGATATGCGCCCGGGGTTCTGTCAGCGAACTGTCGGGGGCGTGAAGCTCGCTCAGCATTGTGGCATTGTCCGGACCGCGTCTTGTGTACTTGAGATCGTGCCCAAGGTCGACCTTGGGAGCCAAGCAGATACTGCATCGCGCGGGCGCGCCGCGCTGCTATCTATGCTGCAGCATGCAGGAAGGCTTAAGGTATCGTCGATGAGCAGCGCCCAGCAGGGTGCAGTGCACGCGCCGCTGCTCGAGATTTTCATCCGGGAATTTTTGCTCTGCGCCCTCGGCGTGGCGCAGACGGGACTAATTAGGCGCTATGTTCCGGAATTCGGTGACTTAACCGTGGTGCGAGGGCGTTTTCACGCCCGGGGACAGCTACGGCACAACATCGCGCGCCCTCATCTGCTTCATTGCGAGTACGACGAGTTCACAGTCGACAATCCATACAATCGCATCATTCGAGCGGCGCTCGATGCATGTCGTCATTGGGCGAAGCTTGCGTCGACGCAGCGCTTGTGGTTCGAATTGCACGCACGGATGACGAGTGTCGCGCAGGTTCATGTGACATCTGCCGATGTTCGACTGCTGCGTTACGATCGTCAGACTTTGCGTTATCGCGCGGTCATGCAATGGTGCGAGTGGTTGCTTGAGCTAGCGAGTCCCGACCTACGTAGCGGAAGCGCGGCTGCACCCGCGTTGCTCTTCGATATGAATAAACTGTTCGAAGACTATGTGTGCCACCGGGAAGAGTTGAAGGAGGCGGAGTCGCTGAACATTGTTATTCGGCAGGGGCCGCAACGTGCACTCATCGAGCAGGGCAAGCAGTCTTTCTTCACTCTCAAGCCGGATGTCACGGTCTGGACGAAAGCGTCAAAGGACGCACCCTACTCGCTTGATCGGATCATCGATGCGAAATGGAAGTCGCTGAATCCCAGCTCGGACGATTGGGGTGTCGATGAAGCGGACGTGTACCAGATGCTCGCGTATTCAAAGCGCTTTCGTTGTGCGCACCTCGAACTAGTCTATCCTCAGCCCATCGATATGATTGACGGTTGCGTGCCGCCCATTTTCCGAATCGACGATGGCGAGTCTGGCGGTGTTACCACGATTACGATTACGATGGCGCCCCTCTTGTGATAGAGAGTCGAAGTTGTGCACCGACACCAAGACACTTTGGGTGCACGAGTACGATTGTCACTGGCAGCACAACGAGCAGTGCATCGGACACGTTCTTCGTCCTTCTCCCGGATGCGGTGTCATTTCGCACTTGATTGGCTGAAGTAGATGGTGCCGATGCGGTTTGTTCGGGCTCTCCTATGCCCAAGACGATCGCGCGATCAGTGGCACTACTTCGTCGTCTCTCATACTGTCAATCGCGTGAGTGATAGTGAGCAGCCGTTAGTCGACGGCAAGAAGACTTGAGTGTGCAGATCCAAGGCCTGCCAGGACGCTGAAGTAACAGTGAACACAAGTTCGAGCCCCAAGCTTTACAGACTTCAAAATCAATACATTTGTGGAATGTGATGCGTTCACGTAGAATTTCGGACGTTAAACAATGACTGCTGCCGATGATTGCTGACGAGTGGAGCCGCTATGCATGTAACCTGCTCAAAGCCGAGCTGGCACGGGCGGGCGTTGGCTATGAAGAGCTAGTGAGTCGATTGAATGCAATCGGAGTGCACGAGACCTACAAGGGACTAGCCGCGAAGATTAATCGTGGCACGTTCAGTTTTGCATTCTTCGCTCAGTGCATGGCTGCATTGGGCATCAAGACGGTGCGGTTGGGCGAATAGCGAGTAGAGTTGTTCGCTTTGCGGAATGTTCTTGAAACATTCGACACAGACTTTGACATGGAGTGGGGTGTAGATGGGCAACGAGAAGGCCACCGATCAGTTCGTGCGCGACCTCCTGCGCGATATCGGAGTAACGAGACCGTGGGAGCAGGACGGTGGGCCGAAGTGGAAGCGTGATGCTCTCGCGGGCAGCTCCAAGTCGAAGACCGCAAAAGGCGAAGGCAAACCGGAGTTCGTGTTTGTCGTAGATCACTTCATTGTGATTGTTGAAGACAAGAAGGAGACGCGTTTCACACGGTTCCTCGAAGATGGTGAGGTGAATACCGACTTCCCGTACAGGCAGGACTATGCGCTCAATGGCGCGGTCCACTATGCGAGCGGGATGTTGCGCAACGGTGTGCCGTACAAGGGCATCTTCGCAGTCGGCATCGGAGGAGAAGAGCACCACCATGAGATCGCAGTAGCTTACGTCGGGCCCGGCCAGATCAAGTTGCTGGACGACCTCGACAATCTCGATGTCTTCGGAGCAGAAGCGATCGGCGAATACCATTCGGTTGCGGTGCTCGGGAATAAGCCGCAGGCGGAGGTTAGGCTCGACACCGTAAAGGCGGCTGCCTCGCGTTTGCACGAGGGAATGCGCAACTACGGCTCGGTCGAGAACGATCGCAAGGCGCCGCTTGTGTCGGCAATTCTGCTGGCCTTGGAGAAACCGGGCTTCGAGCTCGATGAGCTGAAAGGATCTTACGACCAGAATTTACCAGACGACTGGGACGGTGCTCGGATCTACAAAGCAGCGCATGCCTACATGCTCTCTAAGGGTTTTGGGCCGCAGCAGAAGATCGGTACGCTGCTTGATCAGTTCGCGTTCATCGAAAAATCGCCAGCATTGAACCGCGTACATAAGGAGCTGGGGATGACCCCGCTCAGGTGGTTCGCGCAGATCCTGAAGTCAGACGTGCAGAAGGTCGTCACTGACCCCACGATGAGCTCGTTCGATGTGCTCGGAAACTTCTACCACGAGTTTATTTCGTACGGCGGTGGAGACGGCAACACACTCGGCATCGTGCTTACCCCCGAACACGTCACTTCGCTAATGAGCGAGCTGATCGACGTTGGTGCTGGCGATTGGGTCCTCGACCCAACGGCAGGTACTGCATCGTTCCTTATCGCTGCGATGCACCGAATGTTCAAAGACGCCGGCGACGACGAGATTTTGAGGGAAGACATTCGCAAGAATCGACTCCACGGGATCGAGCTCCAGGACAAACTGTTCGCCATTGGTGCAACGAACATGATCTTGCGTGGTGACGGTAAGGCGAATTTCCGTCGCGACTCGATTTTTGAGGCTCCCTTGCATGAGATGCGTGGAGATAAGCGTGGTACAGGGGGCAGCTGGATCCCTGGGCACGGCTTCACGAAGGTGCTGCTGAATCCGCCTTACTCGCAGGCAAAGGATAAGACGACGCGCCACTTATCTGAACTGGCATTCATTGAGAGAGCGCTGGAGTTTCTCAACCCCGGTGGTCGTCTCGCAGCGATCGTTCCGCAGTCGGCTATGGTCGGGAAGACGACGGACGACAAGGGCCGAAAAGTGTCACTGTTGAAGAAACATACGCTCGACGCGGTGATCACAATGAACGGTGAAACCTTTGCTGACTCAGGCGTTGGGGTGCATGCGGTGATTGTGCTGTTTACGGCAGGACGACCGCATCCGCTGGATGCGAAGGTGAAGTTCGTCAACTTCCAGCACGATGGATACAAAGTGCAGATGCACCGGGGGCTTACGGATGACGGCACAGCAGCGTCGCGGCGTAGGCACCTGCTTGAGGTGCTGCGAGGAGATGCCGTCGATGACACCAGGTTTATCGTGCGATCGGAGGTCACTGCGCAGGATGAATGGCAGCATTCGTACTTTTATTTCAATGACCAACCTCCGACCGTCGAAGATTTCATGGCGACAGTTGCCGACTACCTCGTCTGGCAGGTGGATATGCACGCTCACGGCAATGGCGATCTCATCAAGTCCGCGAAAGAAGAGCGACGGAATGAGGGAGATGGCACGTGAGCGCATTTGAAAAGCTGACATTCGCCCCGGTGTATGTTGTTGACGTCAAGGGGCGTCAGACGGGACTCTTCCACGCTCACAAGGGAAGACGGTTGATCGCTGCTCATAGAAAGTCAGGAGCCACACCGTTTGTCGGCGCGTCGAGAATGAACAACAGCATTACCGATTTCGCTGATACCCCTGTACTATTTCCAGGGGGGTGGGTGACGCTGATATACAACGGAGACGGGGGAACTGGTCACGCGAAATACCAACCCGCTCCGTTCAGCGCGTCGGACGACGTCATCGCGCTTGAGCCGCTGTCCGACCAGGCCACTGAGCCAGCGTTGCTGTTGATCGCGAGCATGCTCACGCAACAATGTGTCCCGAAGTTCGGGTTCGGATACAAGCTGACGTTGCATCGGCTTGGTCGCCAGAAGATTATGGTTCCTATGACAACCAATGTTGACGGAGAGCATGTCGTCGATTGGGAAGGGATGACGCGGCTGGGTGAAGAGTTGCTCAGAGTTGCGAAGGAGCGAATGGTCGAGGCTCGCGTATCATCGTCAGACGATGACGATACGTTGCCGGAGTTCACCTTTGAACCGATGCTCATTACCGATGTCTTCAAATCGATGAAGGCGTCGTCGGCCTGGTACGATAAGTCGAAGTTGGTTCCGACAGGTGAGGGCCGGTATCCGTTTGTGTCTCGGACTCGTGAGAACAACGGGATCGACGGAACGTGTGTTCGTCAGGAGAAGAACCCAGAGCCCGGAAACGCAATCACCATTGGTCTTGACACCCAAACCGTCGCGTACCAACCGATGGCGTTCTACACGAGCCAGAACATTCAAGTGCTTCGGCATGAGCGTCTGTGTGCTGACAGTGCGCTTGTTCTGTCGACGCTCATCAAGCAGCAGATGAGCCGGTTCAGCTGGGGAGGAAACGGCGCAACGCTTGGACGCCTGCGGAAGACCCGCATCATGGTTCCGGTGACGACTAACGCCAGCGGTGAGCGGGTAGTAGACTGGGAAGGGATGAGTTGCTACGGGCGTGCACTACGCGTTAAGGCGGAACGCGCGATAAATGTCGTATTGGCAGACGTTCCGGAGCCTGTTGCACCAGTTCGCAACTCTCGGGGCGTGCGAAGTCGGCCACGAAGCGCAATCGCTGCTTAAGCTGTGGTGGGTTGAGACCTCTCGACTGTAACTCTTACTAAGGTCGACACGGCGCTCAGCCTCACCACAAGTAATTCAATGGCGTGCTAGCGATGCGCAGGCGCTGCAGACGGAATGCTGGTCTTAGTTGGTCTCAGCAGCCGGCGTTCTCGGCTCCGGTGCATAGATCTGAGACAAGATCTCCGCGACCAGTTCAATGGTTCCGATCACTTGATTTGTCAACATCGATGAGCCGTGAGCTAACTCGTTTCGCAAACTGGGAAGGTGCTTACGAAGTATCTGCACGAGATCCCAGCTTTGATCTTCAGGAGTGCTTGTGACTTGTGGGCTCTCGTCGATTTCTATGCTTTCGAGTTGCTGAGCAATCATGGATTGGAAGACGTCCATTGATCGGCGTTGTCGTGCACGGTCTTCTGCGGCCTGATGCCAGCGACGGAAACCCTCGTTTCGGATGAGACCTTGGTCTATCGCGTACGCCAGCAGGCCGGCCAGCATCGGTTGGGGCAGCCGCGGACTCTGATATCGCTCGGGCAGTCTATTGGGCAGCCGTGTTCGGAGCCCTAATTCCAGCGTGAATAGTGCCTGGCTTTGGGACACCGGGAAGAAGCGGTACACGTACCAAGCATAAAGGTAGAGATTCCGAGCCGTCTCGAATTGAATGCAAACAGCTTCCGGCACGTGGTCAGGGAGCTGAATGGCTTCGATGTCGCGGTGGTGAGCAGCGAAAGATGGCAGGTCCAGTCCAGTGAACATCGTCGTTCGCGGGTCCGGATCCAATGCGGTATCAGGATTCCGCAAACTTTCAGCGACATTTAAGATGATTGATTTCATTTTAGCCAATTGCGAGACAAACGCTCACGAATGACGATTTACGGCGTCTTCTATTGATGGAATTGGTTCGCCATAGTACTCTCGAATAAGATCGTCGCGCGATGCTGGAACTCCGATAAATTGAGCATTCGGTTTGGCGCCGGGTGGTAGATAACATATCACGGCACCACCTCCCATTTTCTTCTCATACAATTCAAGCGTTATAAGAAAGGCACGCAAAGCGAAGCGAGGCAGTCCCCGGACAGCCCACCTCGTAGGGTCTAGATTCGCCTCTTTGAAGATACGAAGAGCATGTTGTCGAGAGTACGTAAGCGGGATTGCTAACTTCCCACTCCCAGAGAACTGGGTCGCAAAATGCGATCCAGTAGCCTTTCCGTCCTCGATTTCCATTATCGTCCAGAATGGTTCGCCGTGGTAAGTTTCGTCTGGCAAGGCCACTGTCTTTAGTCGTGCAGCTAGCAAGACGTTGAAGGACGGAAGGTCTTCGAATTTTAGAGGCAGGATATCGTGATATTTGGCGAATCCCTCGGCTCCACTTTGATATCCATTTCTGGAGACGATTACTCCAGTGATATTCCCGATGTCTCTTAATTTTGATTCAAAATCTCGGATCTCCCCTTTTGATATCGGAGTTGCCCAATCTTTACATTCAATTGCAACGCGATGTCGGATTCCGGCTTTTAAGAACTCGTAATAGACATCGATCTCATGTTGCTCTCCAGATTTTCCAGTCATGTACACCTGATTGCCGACGACAACACCCTCATCTCGCATGTTGAGGAGAAAGGTGTAGACTCGTTGGACGTCCTTTTCGAGTGAGCTTCCTGGTTTCATAATCAGTTTGTTAAACCTAAAAATTAGCAATTATCCAATGCACAGCAACAACCCTCGGATCGGCTCAGGCCGTGTCACGGATCTGAGCAGCCGTGCCAACTGCACTCCGATGCTCATTCGCATCGTGCTGGCCATTCAACGATAAGTGGTCGACGGCATACAGCAATGCGGGAGCGTATGGGGCGGATCATTGTTAACCACTCGGACGCTTTTGTCGATTGATCTACTCTGATCAAAGTTACGGAGAAGTCCACGGCGAACGGCGATCCGTCAGATAGTTCCGCATTGGCAGAGTAAATCGACTTTTGTGTCCCTGCTCCGGTGACCCAGATGGTGAATGGCACGCAACAATCGTCGCATTAGTATCCGTTCAGCTCGGCCTCGAGATGAATCGCTTCCTCTGGAAATATTCCGCGTTCCACGACGTGCCGCCGAGCAGTCTCAATTTCGTCTGTAAACAACACGACGACCAGATCTTTCAATGCGCGCGTACAGCAGACATAGAATAGCCGTCGAGTTCGTTCGACAGCCGTATCTTTGCCTTCCCGAAGGTTGGCTTGATCGCGTGTCGACAGTGGCTTTATTCCCAGATACTTCTCGTACGAAAACTGAACGTGTGTACCTTCGTCGTCGTCGAGAATGACAAGCACGCGCTCAAATTCGGCACCCTTGATACCTTGCTGTGTTGAAAATGGCGATTCGTCGTTGATGTATTTGTAGTATCCCCAGAGCTGCGACGTCGGGCACGCCAGAAACGCTTCCATTGCGGAGATTTCCTTGGTCAGATCCTCTCCATCCTCTTCTGGCTCAGCTTGTGCACCGGCGTTCTCCCCGGCTTCCGCCCAGTCTTGCATTTCCAGATACGAAAGTATCCTTGGATCAAGCTCGATGATATGCAGATCGCGGATTGACTGGAGCACGTCACGGTTCGTCGCATTCGAACCTGGTTCCATCATTATTTTCAGCTCTTGCGTGAAGGTGCGCAATGTGGCCAGACGCTCCGCAACATTGACACCACCAAGGTTCTCTTTTCGCAATAACGGCGAGTGTGTTCGAAGAACTTGCATCACCTCGAAATCGTCCTCATTTGCAATCGCATCCGCAAGCGGCAGAAGAAAACTTTTGAAAGGACGTACGGGCCAGGCCGTCCCGTCAAGGAAGCCGTTTTTGAACGAATCAGGCGCATTGTCATTCAAGGCCGCGTACAGATCGCCAAATCCAAGCCGTTTGGCCGCCATCCGATGGACGATAACGAGAACCTTGACCGCGTCATCCGGCGCATCCCGATTCCAAAGAGGGTCGTCGTTATTTACGGCCCCCCAAGCACGAACTTGTGCGAGACGTTCATCGCGTCGATCATCGACGGGTAGGATGAACAAATGCGCGCTCCCGGGCATGCTTACTTCAGCCCCCGATTCTCCCGTTGTCCTCCCGCGAGTTTGCACCAACCCATCTCCGTCTCTGCGAATCGCATTGGCGACATTAAGCACGTTTGTCGGACAGCGGAAGTTTTCCGGCTTTGTAATGTTGGCCCAGTTTGTGGCGAACGGAATGGCTCCTATTCCAGTTGCGTAAATCTGCTGCATCGGGTCTCCAAAGAAGCCAAGACAGAACCTGTCACCGAAATCATGATCGACCGCTTTGAAGGCCTCCACAACGTTGTCCATTGTGTCCTGACTTTCATCGACGAACAGAATTGGATATTGATAGGCAAGCAGGCTCCGCATCAACGGACGCTCACTGATCAGTTGCGGCACCATCTTGATGACATCGTCGTGACCTAGTACACCCTTGAGATAGTCACTGCCCGTGCCATATGTGAATGATTTAACCTGACCTATGCGTGCCAGCTGGGCTTCCGCGCGATCTATATCGCTTTGGTTCTTGTCGCGAGTACGCTGCTGAACTCTTGGCCCGAACCCGGCTGCTGTCGCGCGCAGTTGGGTAATGCGTTCGTCGATGCGACCTACGACCCATTGCTGGATGTCGGATTGAAAAGAACGGACCAGCGACCAAAGGAAGCTGTGAATCGTGGACACATGCACGAGCGGATTGTTACCGACATCAGCCCAGATTTCACCTGCTGCAATTTCGGTATACGTGATGCAGGCGACTTTCTGACGCCGGAGGTTCAGCTGTTCGCCGTGGCTGCGGAGGATTTCGGTGAGCCCTTTGATCAGCGATGTCGTCTTGCCTGACCCTGCGCCCGCGATCATCATGAAACTGCGCGGAGGCTTTGCATTCAGGCACTCGTAGAGTTCGACATCCGCATTTGTATCTCGTTGATTGGCGCGGCTAGTCATGCGGGTGCTCCGTCTGGCGTGGGCTCGGGGGCGGCCGCAGCTGCAGCGGCGGGTTCGGTCGTTTCCGGTAACGGTGCAGGTATCTCCAAGCTTACAACGCTGGACAACCAGTGAAGGCCCTGCTTGATATAAAGGGGCACTGTCCAGCTCGACGGTTGTTCAGTCAGCACTCCAAGCGCGAACTTTGTTTTGTCGAACGATTTCCCTCCGACGCGCTTGTGAAGCCCCTCAGCGAGGGCATCCGGTGTGACAGGAGCGCTTTTCAGCTTCAGGCCGAGATGACGCTGGGTGACATCCTGGCACCATGCAGCATTTTCAAGGCCGAACGCCTCCTCCAGCGTGCGCCCGCAAAGGTTCACCGTCGCACCGTTCCACGTCACGTCAGTCGCCACCTGATAAGCCACTCGTACTCGGAAACCTTTTCCCCCCGCAGCCTGCTTCAGTTTTTCGTCCTCGGTCGCGACAAGCAGCTCAGCGATAGTTTGCTTGGCGGGAAGCCACTGGATCAACGTCTGGTTCGACGTAAGCGCTCCCGGAATCGATGGAAGGCAGGCAGAGCCAGACTTCTTTACGGCGGGTTGGCCGGGCGTGTCGTTCGGCACCTCAAATTCGGTTCCGTCGTCTTCGTCATCCGTGACTTCCGCGTTGGCCGCGCCAGGTGCTGCTGCGACACCGGTAACCGCTACACTATCCAGATCAGTAATGACGAGCGTGATCAGGCCGAGAAATTCGACCAGCGATTTGAACCGGTGCCCGAACGCACCGCCGACCTCAAGAATGGAAAGACAGGCTGAACGTAGCGAGCTGGCTTCCTTCTCGATCATCACGGGTAACAGGAGACGCTCAACATTCCCCTCGACCAGAATAGCGGCGTCTGCGAAAAAGAGATCGCAATGGGTCAGCTTCAAGTATCGCTGAAGGAACTCGCGCTCATCCGGATTCTGGTCGTAAAAGGCAGAGAGATTGAGGACCTTGGTGGATTGGCCGTCGTTTAGCGATTGCCGACGGAAGTATCTAATCGGCTTAAAGCCCCGCTCGTACAAGATGTGGGAGGAGTGTGTTGTCACGACCAGTTGGCTCTGAAATGCACTTCCGTCTTCCGTGCTGGCCTTGACAAGTTCAAGTACGTTGCGAATAAACACCTGCTGCAACTGCGCGTGCAAATGGGCCTCCGGCTCTTCGATAAACATCAGGTGGAGTGGTGCGCGCTGCTCTTTGTCAGAAACCCATCTGGCATGAAGATCAAGTATTTCAACAACCATATAGATAAGGTTTTTGAAACCGAGTCCGTTATATGTGTCCGGAAGTTGCAACGCGTTGTCACCGTCACCAAGAATATAGTGCACACGCGTATCTTGGCTGCTCATTATGGACGCGGGATTGAGCGCTGACTTAATTTCAAGGCGAGGATTGTGCAGGCCTGGATAGCCGAGTTTGGAAAGTCGGTTGAGAGTACCCTTGAAGACGTCGGCGAGATGCTCGTTAAGTCCGATCTCGGAATCGAATAGGGCTCGGAGCGCCTTATGGTCCTCTTGGCGTTGATCAAGATTCCGTTTGTAAAATCGACTCAACCTCCTGGACAGGTCCTCAGCCCTTCCGGTTGTCCCGCTGGCACTGCCGGTTGGATCTGCGAGATGTCTTTGAGCGCTTAGGTTATCAACCTTGATCAGAGAACGCAAAATTGCCCCGCCACCAGGATCCTTGGCGAGTGGTAGAGGCTTATAGTCTGCCGGTGCCTCGTGCTGGTCGTTGAACTGTGCACGATCGAGGACAAAATACTGAAATTCATACTCGTTCAGTAGTTCATTTTTAAGATAGTCAGTCAGGCTCTTCGGCCACGGGACGTACTTTTCATTTTCTCGGTGCTCAAGTGCGGCGGCCTTCGCTTGGGCATCGGCGCGTATCGTGCGAAATTTTTCGATAAGCTCAATCGGACTTCTTGGGGAAAATTCTATGCGCATTCCAACTTGAGTTCCATGCCACGAGGTGCTCGGTAGTAGCGGAATGACAAGGTAAAGATCGTGCGCGCTGACTTCGAACCAGAGGTCGAGACTGATCGACGGTAATGAAGGTGCTTCCCCGCCACTCTGAAGCTCCCCAAGTTCGTCGAATATCTTCCAACATGATGAGCTGAAGTCGTAAAGCGAAAATCGATCTTTTGCGCCGGACACAAACGCGTGAAGGACTTGCGTCGCGGAAGTCTTGCCGCTGTTGTTCGAGCCAACGAAAATGGAGATGTCGGATGCAAGCTCAATGCGTACGTCGCGCAGTCGCCGATAGTTTCTGATCTTATACGAATGAAGATGCATGTTGTATGGCCTCGCGTTATATAAATTATTAGTTTGAAACGAATCGGTGCCTGATTGTGCCCCACGTCACTAAGGTCAACAACGATCAGGCGTGGCTATTTGTGCCTCATGTCTATCGGTATGCAGCCCGGTTTGCACGCGCGTCATGAAGAGCGTGGTGACGTTCTCCATGCACCGCAAAATATTCCTCCTTCGCGGTGGAATCAATTCTTGAGCTGATGAGCTTTACTTTCCAGCCAACAGTTCGTTCGCCGAGGAGCTCCCACAGCAGCTGTAGATCAACGGGGTGATCGTAACAAATCACCGGTCGCTGCGTTTTTCCAGTGAACTTTGACATCCAAATTCGTACTGCCTCACGCAACGCTACTCGGTCCATTACACGCGTCGGATCCGCACCGAGTTGTGGCAAGACATAGGTCTGAACAAAGGGACTGCAAGCGTGGCTGTCCACGTCTGCTTGCTCAGCATAAAACTCAGGGCCGTCCTCAGCAACCATGGCCAAGCTAATTAAGCGTGGAGTCGCAATATCCGTAAATTCCGTGTCGATGAAGATTTTACGTTCCCATGGATGCAAAGTGCCCATGCTCTTCCTCCTTCTCAGTAGAGGCCAATACACCTGAGCAGAGAGTCTGACTATAAATGACTTGCTCTGGCATCGGCAAAAGCCTTTAGCGCTTCCGAAACGAGATCCACATCCTTACGTCGAAAGAAGTTTTGACGGCTACCGTCCGATCGTGGTCCGCAAATCGGCGATACACCGAGATCAGAAAGAACTGCTACGACCTCTACGGCTGACAGCGATATTTCAACAGCAAGCTCGACTGAGGAAATATAGCGCTGTTCGAAGTCCGAAAGCGAGTCCGACGTGATCAATATGGCGGTTCGTCGTCCACGAACAGCTACACTTCCTCTCAATAGACCCGATTTGACCAGGTGATACGCCACTTCTTGTTTGACATGAAGATGGACAGCCGCCTCTGAAACTGTCATACCTCCCATGCAACATTGTCGTCGATGCCAGTTGAGAAACTCTCGACGGCTGAAAGTCGCTCCTCCGATGCCGGGAGCATTCTCGTTCCACCTCCTTATGACGATGCGCCGTTCTTGCATTGCCCGGACAAGGGATACGAAATCTGCTCGTTGCGAGAGAAAGTATCTACATACTTCAGCGATCGAGATTTCTTGATCTGTGCATGCCGAGGCAAATCCACCACTTCTGATGCTATCGATCAATGCCAATGCCTCACGGCGTTGGAAAAGGGACGTTGAGACCATTCCGTGTGTAACTGTTCTCCGCGTTAGCATTCCTACGTCGGCAAGTTGTTCTACCCTCGAGGCCGAGATTCCGAGAAGTTTGCTCATGGCCCGAAGGCTTATTTCGTTCGTAAGATATTGCCTAAGCGACGATAGTGCGGTTCGCTGGATAAGGGTAAACTGCCGCCTCGTGCGCCCCGGCTTTCGAATCTCCTTGACGTCGACCCTTGTGGCCAACGCATGCAACGTGGAAACGCGAATTCCAAGCTGGCGCGCAGCAACATTTGCTGCTACGTATGCCTGTGACTGGATATCGTCCTCGGTTGCCCAAGGATGGCGATGGTCCAGAGTACGCAAGGACTGATCTCGCATGTATCCGCGAAAGCCGTCGAGCAGGAAGTTCAGATCAGGTGGCAGCTCGGAAAATAGGAACTTCTTCAATCGGCGCACGCGCGGTGATGGCCGCAACGCTACGGTGTCGTCCTCAATAGATTGATCTTCTTCGCGAAGGAAGTCGTGAAACTTGAGTGGCCAGTCAGTCAGGCGCGAATAGGCACCGGCTATGAGGCGGTGCGTGTCTGATGACGTGAGGTTGCGCCACACTTTGGGGGACAGCATGTGCTCTGTGGTCTCTGTCGTCGCTCCAAGTTGGCAAATTAACGACGCAATAGAAGGAAGGCTAACACCATCGAGTACGCCAACCTGTAAACGCTCGGCGTCGTTCGACATACCTATCACTTTCACAAACGCGCGCCAGATATGCTGAGCAACGTCCACGCTAACGTGAGACGCTTCGAGTTGTTCCCATGATGAGATCTCGCTCCCGCAGTGACATCTCGTCATGGATGCGCGCTTCCAAGAGAGTGCGCTTCCGCACGCATGGCATGTGCTTACCAACTGCATGCCGTGTAGGTGGCAAGCGACATACAGCCGATGTTCCCATATCGCTCGCCAGTATGGCGCCGCCGACAGGCATGCAGCGCAACATCGTGCTCGCCGCCCGAGGCAGAACCTTTGTTCGAACGCCGACGGAACTACGGCGTGCGTTTGGGATATGTCGAGCCATTTGGGTACGAATCCAAAAACGGTAGTGCCCACTAGAGCCCTAAGTTGCACTTGGAGACCGTCGACGCGCTGCAGCCACTCGACACTGGGATAGGCATTGGCTTCTGCCAATCGCAGAAGAAATCCCTGAGCGCTTTCGAAAGGGTGAGGTGGTGGGAGATTAATCAAAGATGATTTCATGGATGATCTTTTAATAACCGCCTCGTGTGCCCCGGGTTTCACCCCGACGACTTGTGGGCGCGAACGGCTCCCCTGGTCGATCCAGACGTCGAAACGAAAACTTCGAATGAAATGGATTTAGCTCATCCTGCCCACCTCGCCAGATCTCTTGGGTGAAAGCCTCTTGTAGCAATTCCTGATCGATACTGCATCGGTTCGCAGCTTCCATCAGTTCATACGCACCGGTTGTTAGCCTTCGGACATATCCGATAAGACCGTTGGTTGCCATGTATATCCGACGCGCAATTTCGGGCTCGGCAAGTCCTGAGCGACTTCGAGAGGGAAGCATTTCGTCCAACGCATTCAATATTGACCGGAACTCCATCTCTTCCTCATCGCGCTCGATTGAGAACGGAAGAAGCTCTATGCGAGCAGAGAATCGACGTCGCAGTTGCTCGTTAAGCGCAAGAATAGCTGTTGATCTCGGCAGCCCCATCAGCAAACATGGTATCTGCGCATCCTCCACGAAATTCTTTAGCCAATCGGCTACAGATTGAGGTGAATTGTGGGAGCCGTGATCGAGGAAATGCTGAAGCTCATCAACAATGAGCATCTGTACTCGGCACTGGCGAATGAGCGCCAGCGCCCTTAGCCTCTTGACTTCAGCGTTGCCAAGGCTTGCGAGCGGGTCTCCGAGTGCAACCAGTATGGCCTGCGCGAGGCTCTTCAATGTCGGTGACGTGGGCGTTTCCACAACAAGAACTGGCTTGACTCGTATACCGTCGTTTTCGGTTTCCGGCAGTATCGACCGGAGATAGCGCGCGATCCATGTCTTACCGGTTCCAGACTCGCCCACAAGGAGGGTATGGCGTGGGTCCGCATCGTGTCGCGCCAAGTCAAGTACGTGCTGCAAGCGATTAACCACGACCGTGAATTGTCGATGAGGAATGAGGATCCGCTCTACTTTGCGCACCCTGGCGTAGTAGTCATCGCTGGGCTGTCGATCAATCATGACGCACCCTTTCCGCGCGGAGGACTATCCAGCAGCAACCCGGTTAGTTTTGGTAGTTCCGACACCGGAACAGCCGACTGTGTCTCAAAGTGGGGTTGGGTCTTTGTGGACGGTGTCTTGGTCGGCGGCGTAGCAAATATGTCCGCAGCCTCAGTCCCAATGCCACGCCAGGTTGCACTTCTTTGCCGCTTCCGTTGTGACTTGCTCAAGGCAAACTCAGAAATCAACGTTCGGATTTCGCCTTTCGCCCGCGCAAGGGCGCTTTGGTCGACTAGCCCTTTACCGGTCTCGCGCGCACGTGCACATAGCAGTCGGTGTTGCTCTCGCGTTAGACCATTTGCGTATTCCTGGTCAAGTGCCGGCACAATGACGGGGACCTTGCTGTCGGGATCGATGACGGCAATGCGTGACACATCATCGAAATACGCGATGACGTCGACCTTGATTCGCGGGCCGTGTTTTCTGCGAATATGCAGAAGTGCGGGATCGTTGTAGCGTAAGTTGTCGAGTTCAATGCCCTGATGAGACAGAGTTCGGGTCTGCGTCTCGCCAATCATGATATCGATGTCTCCGACGCTCGACGGCAGAACCGGGGGGAAATGTGCTGCCCCCGTAACCCATTTCTCATGTGGTGTAGTTTGGATTCCTCGATGGAGGGAGTGTGCGTAGACATCTACTATCCAGCGCGTCAGAACATGCATCAGCTGATCGTACGTAACCAATGCCTGTTCCTGCGGATCGTAGTCCTCTCGATGAAACCATCGTGCGAAACTCGTTCCAGGCAGCGCGTGTGCAAACTGAAAATTCAACGTCTTTAGGAAGCGTTCAACGGCGCCTTTGAACCACGGTTGGCGTTTTGGACAAAACGTCACCATCATGCCCAACTCGAGCCCAACCCTTTTCAGCGTGTCACTGTGAAACTCCATTCCGTTATCGCAAACAAGTTCACGGATTCTTCCATGGCATGGCCAGTCATGCTGAAGGTCCGGATAGCGATCTCGAAGGTCCGCCTTAGGGACTACAGCGTGCCTCAGGCAGCGCAGCACGGATTGGACTGAGGGCCCCTGAAATCCAATGTGCATACCGACTGGCATTCTCGAATACCGATCAAGTGCGATGGTCACTGTCGGACGGCCTAAAGGCAGCATCGTCCTCTCGTCGATCACAAAAAGGTCCAGAGGAGAGTGATCGATCTCGACGCGCTCAAGGATTCGTTCAACATGGACGCCGAGACCACTCGTGCGAAATGTGATATTTGCTATGCGCTTTCCGCGGCGGGCCACTGTGACGTCAAAAGCATCAAGTGAACGGATCGCCCGATACACGGTGGCGAGACTCGGCATTGGAACCTTGTCGTTCCCGCTGCGAAATTCATTCTCGCGATCTACCCGGTAGCGAAGATCAGCGCACACGTCAGTCACAGAGCCTCGTTCTCGCGCCATGTATATTGAGTCGATCGATTGCTGGAGCAAAGTCAAACTCGTAAGGGGTAGCCTGCTGCCACGTCCCCTGCGGTCGAACCGGTCAATCAATGCCCTGTTGTCACCACCTGCGCGTGAAACTCGACGAGCCCATCTGTAAACACTGATCGTGCTTGGCGGATGAGGGTCGTTCAATTCTCGTGCACATTCCTGAATAAGCGGCGCAAGTACTGTTGGCGTCGACACTATTGGGCCACGAGAAAGCAGCATGTCAAGGTACCTCTTTTTTCGGATAGCCTTTTCTTGAACACCGCTAGGAAACGTCGACAGCGGGCGCCCTAACCGTGCGTGCGCTGGATCGCCTATAGTCATGACCTCGTCCAAAAAGCGAAGCTGGCCAGATTGGTACTGCCTCTGCAGCTCGGAGAGTGATGTCACTGTCATTGCACCGTTGGACACTGCTATCAGGTGTATCAGTCCATCCGCCGTAAGATGCACGATCCTATGAGTTTGGTCGTCCAGCACGACGGACACCCCAACTTTAAAAATATAGCTCTTCATCGCTCGGCTCACGTTTTTGTACGGACAATGCAGTCGAGTCGCTCAACGGCTGACGTAGGTCGCAGAACAGTAGATTGAGCGCGAGGAGCCGCCAAACTTCCGTGGTCGATCCGAGACGAGCGCGGGCATGTGCGACCGTTAGGAATGGCTCGTCGAGGAGCGGTGCTATAGCCATTCGTCGTTGAAGCCCTGACATCGAGTCACTTAGATAAGGGAACAACGTGTTCAGGTTCGACAGAAGCGCTCCGCTACGAATCTGGGTGTCCGTCAAAACTCGAAATGGCACACTGAACTCAGCGAAATGGTCGGTGATTCGGCGAAGCCGTTTGTCTTCGTCTGGTGCGCGCGCTCGTTCTTCTGGTTTGACCTCAATGAGTAGCACTGCGCCGCTGGCGAGAGTGAGTTCAAAGTCCGGGGTGTATCTCCGCGACCGACCGTTGAACGAGTAATAGATCGAGTAAGGTTGCTCTCGATAGCTGACGATGCCGCGAGAGAACTCGAAGAGAAGCAAAGCGTCACGCTCAATCAATGACTCGAACGCCACTGATCTGCCTGACTTTAAGGAAGGGAACCAGCCACGGAAATTCCCACCGGTCGGCCGTACCACGTGTCGTGCAGGAGTATGATGAATCCCCTGCCTAGCCATCGAACTGATAGCGGCATGCGGTTTGTTTTGCATGATTCGCTCCGATCGCAAATTAAAAGGGCGTATTAAGCCCTCTCGACTTGCGAGATCAGAAAAAATTGGGCGCAAAAACTTGACCGCAGGCGGGGGATTGACGATACTTCGATTGTCCAGATCGGGTAGCGCCAGCTCCCACCAGCGGGGCAAGCTTCCAATAGGGGGTTTGCTCCGTTTTTACATTCTGTCCTCCAGTTTTTGGATCACTGCAAAATCAATCGGCAAGCACAGTCCTGCTTAAAATTAGCATCTTTTTCCAGCGAAGACGTTATTTTATTGATTGTCGGCGCGCGGTCAATGATTATTGCAGTATTTTTGTGCCGAGAATTGCTCTTGCTGGGTGATATATGCAATGCCTTGAGATTATTGGTGCGCTGATTATTTTCACTAGTGCAATATGCAATATTTATTGCATTAACGTTGCCAGCTCGGGGGCGCCGTAGAATAAAATAGCCCGGAAGACATGGGTAGTCGACCGGGCTGGACCTATCCGTGATTTCGTGGGCGGGGCATATCATAAGAGGTAAAAATCATGGATATGCCGATGAAGCAGAAAAGACGAACGGTAGCCTCACAGGCAGCGGCCCGCGGGCCGCTGCCTGAACTGCCCAAGGAATTGCTGGACCAGTTGGTCAAGGGGCCGATGTCGCCCGCCGAGGTGCAGGACTTGATGCTGGCGTTCAACAAGGCGCTCATCGAACGCGCGATGGGCGCCGAGATGAATCTGCATCTGGGCTACTCGCCGGGCCAGCCCAAGCCGGCCGGGCAAGCCAACGAGCGTAACGGCGCCAGCGGCAAGACAGTCATCACCGATCGAGGCCCGGTCCGGGTCGAAGTGCCCCGCGACCGCGACGGCAGCTTCGAGCCGATCCTGATCCCCAAGCACGAACGCCGCTTCACCGGCTTTGACGAGCGCATCATCGCGATGTACGCGCGCGGCATGAGCGTGCGCGAGATTCAGGCGTTTCTGGCCGAGCACTACGGCACCGAGGTCTCGCCCGATTTCATCAGCTCGGTCACCGACGAGGTGATGGCCGACGCGCTGACCTGGCAGAACCGCCCGCTCGAGGCGATGTATCCGGTCGTGTTCTTCGACGCGTTGCGGGTCAAGATCCGCGACGACGGCGTGGTCAGCAACAAGGCGGTGTATCTCGCGCTGGGTATCCAGGCTGACGGCCAGCGCGACGTGCTGGGACTATGGATCGAGCAGACCGAGGGCGCCAAGTTCTGGCTCAAGGTGTTCAACGAGCTCAAGACGCGCGGCTGTCAGGACATCCTGATCGCCGTGGTCGATGGCCTGAAGGGGCTGACCGAGGCGATCGGCGCGGCCTATCCCAGGACGACCGTCCAGACCTGCATCGTGCATCTGATCCGCAACAGCCTCGAATATGCCGGCTGGAAGGACCGCAAGGCCGTTGCGCAGGCACTGCGCCCGATCTACGCGGCCGTCAGCGAAGACGCGGCAAGACAGGCGCTGCAAGACTTCGCTGACGGCCCCTGGGGCGAGAAATACCCGACCATCGTGCAATCGTGGCAGCGCGCCTGGGAGCACGTCATACCGTTCTTCGTGTTTCCGCCGGAGATTCGACGGGTTGTGTACACGACGAACGCCATAGAAAGTCTAAACATGCAGTTGCGCAAGATCATCAAGACCCGCGGTCACTTCCCGAATGACGAGGCTGCCATCAAGCTGCTCTGGCTCGCGCTGCGCAACGTGCTGGCCAAGAACGTGCGCGCGACCTTCGACTGGAAATCAGCGATGAACCAGTTTGCTATCCTGTTCGGTGAGCGTTTTATGCAGGCGCGCGGATAACACCTTGTTCAACCGCTTCGCCCACAAAAATGCGGACAGGTTCACCGGGCTACAAAAATGGCCAAATTTTCACGATCTCTGAGAATTTTTTTTCATCTCAGTGACACGTTTTTCACTATCTCTGACAACCTACAGCCTCAAACGTCAATATTCCCCGCCCTCAACGCATTCGACTCAATAAACGCCCGCCGCGGCTCGACATCATCCCCCATGAGCGTAGTAAAGATCCCATCCGCCGCAATCGCGTCCTCGATCTGCACACGCAGCAGTCGCCGCACTGCCGGATCCATCGTCGTTTCCCACAGCTGCCCGGGGTTCATCTCGCCGAGCCCCTTATAGCGTTGTTTGGAGACGTTGCGTTCAGCATCCGCCAGCAACCACTTCATCGCGCTCTTGAAGTCCGTCACAGCCATACTGCGCTCACCACGCTTGATAACCGCCCCTTCCCCAATAAGCCCCGTGAACGTATTCGCAGTAGCCACGAGCTGCTGATAATCCGCCGTGTGCTGGAACTCCTGGTCGATAACCGAAACCCGCACATTCCCGTGATGGGTACGTTCGACATGCAGCGACCGCTGTTCACGAACCGCGTCATACGCCGGCACCACGCGAACTTCGTTCTTCAAAGCCTCGTCATGCAACGCAGCGTGAAGAGCCTTCGCCGAAGCCTCCGTCGAAGCCTCGTTCGAAAGATCGATCGACACCCCGTCCATGATCGCCTCGAGCGCCGCCGGGTCATACAACCGGCTCAACCGATCGATCACGCTCTGCGACAGCAGATACGACCGCGCCAGCTCCCCGAGCGCATCGCCGGAAATCGCCGCCGCATTCTCGCCAGGCACCAGCTCCGACCCTTGCAGCGCCAACCGCAGCATATGCGCGTTCAGCTCCACATCATCCTTCAGATACCGCTCGTCCTTGCCCGCCTTGATCTTGTAAAGCGGCGGCTGTGCGATATACACATACCCGCGCTCGATCATGTCCGGCATTTGGCGATAGAGGAACGTGAGCAGCAGCGTCCGGATGTGCGCACCGTCGACGTCCGCGTCGGTCATGATGATGATGCGGTGATAGCGCAGCTTGTCGAGGTTGTAATCGTCCTTGCCGATCCCGCACCCGAGCGCCGTGACCAGTGTCACGATCTGCTCCGACGACAGCAGCTTGTCGTAGCGCGCCTTCTCGACATTCAGCACCTTGCCGCGCAGCGGCAGGATCGCCTGGAACTTGCGGTCGCGCCCTTGCTTGGCCGAGCCGCCTGCCGAGTCGCCCTCGACGATGTAGATTTCGCACTTCGCGGGGTCTTTCTCCTGGCAGTCCGCGAGCTTGCCCGGCAGGCCGACGCCGTCGAGCACGCCCTTGCGGCGCGTCATTTCACGCGCCTTGCGTGCCGCATCGCGCGCACGCGCGGCTTCGACGATCTTCCCGCAGATGATCTTCGCGTCGATCGGCGTTTCCAGAAGGAACTCTTCCAGCGCCTTCGCGACGACTTCCTCAACCGGCGCCCGCACTTCGGACGAAACCAGCTTGTCCTTCGTCTGCGAGCTGAACTTCGGCTCCGGCACCTTCACGGAAAGCACGCACGACAGCCCTTCGCGCATGTCGTCGCCGGTCGTCTCGACCTTGGCCTTCTTCGCGATTTCGTTGTCGGTGATGTACTTGTTGATGACGCGCGTCATCGCGGCCCGCAGGCCGGTCAGGTGCGTGCCGCCGTCGCGCTGCGGAATGTTGTTCGTGAAGCACAGCACGTTCTCGTTGTAGCTGTCGTTCCACTGCATCGCGACTTCCACACCCACGCCGTCCTTCTCGCCGATCGCGTGGAAAACCGTCGGGTGCAGGTTGGTCTTCGTCTTGTTGATGTACTCGACGAAGCCCTTCACACCGCCGGCGAACGCGAAATCGTCTTCCTTGCCCGAGCGCAGATCGGTGAGACGAATCCGCACGCCGTTGTTCAGGAACGAAAGCTCGCGCATCCGTTTCGCGAGGATGTCGTAGTGATACTCGACCGTGCCGAAAATGGTCGGATCGGCCATGAAGTGCACTTCGGTGCCGCGGTTCTCGGTATCGCCGGTCACCAGCATCGGCGACACTTCCACGCCGTCCACCTTCTCGATCACGCGCTCCTGCGCGATGCCGCGATGGAACTCCATGAAATGCTTCTTGCCGTTGCGGCGCACGGTGAGGCGCAGCCAGCTCGACAGCGCGTTCACGCACGACACGCCCACGCCGTGCAGGCCGCCGGACACCTTGTAGCTGTTCTGGTCGAACTTGCCGCCGGCGTGCAGCTCGGTCATCACGATCTCGGCGGCGCTGCGCTTCGGCTCGTGCTTGTCGTTCATCTTCACGTCGGTCGGAATCCCGCGGCCGTTGTCGGTCACGGTAATCGAGTTGTCGACGTGAATCGTCACCTGGATGTCGTTGCAGTACCCGGCCAGCGCTTCGTCGATCGAGTTGTCGAGCACCTCGAACACGAGGTGATGCAGACCGGTGCCGTCCGACGTGTCGCCGATGTACATCCCGGGGCGCTTGCGCACCGCTTCCAGACCTTCGAGGATCTGGATCGACGAGGCGCCGTAGCTGCTGTTATCGGGTTGCGAATTGTGCTGTTCACTCATGGATATCTTCCGGTTCTGCGGGGCCACTCTCGTGGCGGCGCGGTGCGTTTCAGCGAGAAATCGCCGGGCCGCTCCAGTTTCCTGGCCCGTCCGAGGTGCCGTTAGGGCACCAAAGGGACGGGTTGTCGGTTCGCCATAAAAACGCCAAAGGGGCTTGCCGCCCCCTGGTGTGTGTCGCGATGTCGAGCGCGTCAGATGCGCATCGGCATCACGACATACTTGAACTCGTCGTTCTCGGGCACGGTGATCAGCGCGCTCGAGCTGGCGTCGCCGAGGCTCACCTGCACGGTGTCGACCTTCAGGTTCGCGAGCACGTCGAGCAGATACGTGACGTTGAAGCCGATGTCGACGGTATCGCCCTGGTAGGCGATTTCCAGTTCTTCCTGCGCCTCTTCCTGATCGGCGTTGGTCGACATGATCTTCAATTGGCCCGGTGCGATGATGCAGCGCACGCCCTTGAATTTGTCCGAGGTCAGGATTGCCGCACGCTGCAGCGAACGCTGCAGTTCCTCACGGCCGATCTCGAACGTGTTCTTGTGCGCCTTCGGGATCACGCGCTGGAAGTCGGGGAACTTGCCCTCGACGAGTTTCGACACGAGCTCGACCTGGCCGAACGTGAACTTGGCCTGGGTTTGCGCGATGTCGATGGTGACGGTGTCGTCGATGTCTTCGAGCAGGCGTTGCAGCTCGAGAATCGTCTTGCGCGGCACGATGACTTCCTGGCGGCCGAACGTGCCGCCTTCGATCTTCATCGACGAGAACGCGAGGCGGTGGCCGTCGGTGGCCACGGCCATCAGCTGGTCGCCGTCGACGACGAGCAGCATGCCGTTCAGGTAGTAGCGGATGTCCTGCTGCGCCATCGCGAAGTGCACCATACCGAGCAACTGGCGGAACGACTTCTGCGGGACGGTGAGGGTGGCGCCGAAATCCTTCGCCTGCGCGACGGTCGGGAACTCGTCGGCCGCCAGCGTCTGCAGTGCGAAACGGCTCTTGCCCGATTGAACGGTGAGGCGCTTGTCGGCGAGCGACAGCGTGACCTGGCCGTCAGGCATCGCACGCAGGATGTCGAGCAGCTTGCGGGCCGCGACGGTGGTGGCCACCTGGTCGCCGCCGACGCCGAAATCGGCGCGCGTGGTGATCTGCAGCTCCAGGTCGGTCGACAGGAATGAAACGTCCGGGCCGTTCTTGGTGATCAGCAGGTTGGCGAGGATCGGCAACGTATGGCGGCGTTCGACGATGCCGCTGACCGTTTGCAGCGGCCTGAGGAGGGTGTCTCGTTCGGTCTTGACCAGTTGCATAGAGTTCCTTCGTTGAGTAACGGCCTGCAGCGCAGCAGCCACGCAGCGCCCCGCCGGCCGGGCTCTTGGCCCGCCACCGCCGGAGCGGTCAAACCAGTATTGTGCCTCAAAACCGAACCGCCCCCCTTAAATTGGGGCGGAGGCGGAATTATCAAGCGCGCCCGCGCGCTCAGCCCTTCAGCGTCTGTTCCAGCACGTGCAGCTCGTGGTTGAGCTGCGCGTCCTTGCTGCGCTCGTCGGCGATCTTGCGCACGGCGTGCAGCACGGTGGTGTGATCGCGCCCGCCGAACAGCTCGCCGATTTCCGGCAGGCTCTTCTGCGTGAGTTCCTTCGCCAGGTACATCGCGATCTGCCGCGGCCGCGCGATGTTCGCGGGACGCTTCTTCGAATACATGTCGGCGACCTTGATGTTGTAGAAGTCGGCGACGGTCTTCTGGATGTTCTCGACCGAAATCTGCCGGTTCTGCACGGTCAGCAGATCCTTCAGCGCTTCCTTGGTCAGCTCGATCGAGATCTCGCGGCCGTGGAACTTCGAATACGCGAGGATCTTGCGCAGCGCGCCCTCGAGCTCGCGCACGTTCGAGCGCAGGTGCTTCGCGACGAAGAACGCGACGTCCTCCGACAGGTTCACGCCTTCCGACTGCGCCTTGCGCATCAGGATCGCGACGCGCATTTCCAGCTCGGGCGGCTCGATCGCGACGGTGAGGCCCGAGTCGAAGCGCGAGATCAGGCGATCGTCGATGCCCGAGATTTCCTTCGGATACGTGTCGCTGGTGATGATCACCTGCGCCTTGTTCGCGACCAGCGCCTCGAACGCGTAGAAGAATTCCTCTTGCGTGCGCGACTTGCCGGAGAAGAACTGGATATCGTCGATCAGCAGCAGGTCGAGCGAGTGGTAGTAGCGCTTGAAGTCGTCGAACGCCTTGCGCTGGTATGCCTTCACCACGTCGGACACGTATTGCTCGGCGTGGATGTAGCGGATCCGCGCGCCGGCCTTGTCGAGCAGCAGCTGGTTGCCGATCGCGTGGATCAGGTGGGTCTTGCCGAGGCCGACGCCGCCGTACAGGAACAACGGGTTGTACGAGATGCCGGGGTTGTCCGCGACCTGGATCGCGGCGGCGCGCGCCAACTGGTTCGCCTTGCCGGTCACGAAGTTGTCGAACGTGAGCACGGGGTTCAGCTTCGAGCGCTCGTACATCGAATCGGCTTCGCCGTTGGCGGGGGCCGCACCGGGGCCCGGGCGCCACGTGCGGCGGCCGGCGGCCGCCTCGTGCGCGGGCAGGCTCGGCAGGTCGATGTCGGCGTCGTCGGCGTTCAGGTGGTGCGCGGCGGCGGCAGGCGGCGTCATCGGCACGTCGGCCGGCGCGGCGGGTGCAGCGGCGGCATTCGCGCTCAGGTTCGCGGCGATCGCAGCCACCGCGGCGGCCGGGCCGCCCGGTTGCAGCGGCGCGCGCGGGGCGGCAGCCGACGTGGCGCCTGTCGCGGCGCTGCGCATGCCGGCCTTCGGATCGAGGACGAACTGGACTTCGATCGGCGCGTTCCAGAAATCCCGGGCCAGATCGGAGATCCGGCCCGAAAACTGGCTCTTGACCCAGTCCAGCTTGAAGCGGTTCGGCGCGGCGATGGACAGCGTGTTCGCCGACGCATCGAAGGCCACCGGGGCCAAGGGTTTGATCCACGTCACGTACTGCTGGGGCGTCAGCTCGCGCTCCAGCAGTGCGGAACAGTGTTGCCAGAAATCGTTCATCAAGTAGCTGTCGTTTTTTGCATGCACAGCGCGGCTCGCCGGCGCCCTTGTCGCGATGGCGCGACAAGGCCCGAAGCGGTCGTGCGAGCGCGCCTCGGACGCCTGCGTCACAGTCGTGCAGAGGCAGGCGGGAGCCGAAGCGGCGTGCGGGATTCTTGGAGATAAGGCGAGATTCTACCGCCAAACGCAGCCACAGCGGGACTTATCCACAGGCTGGGTTGGTGGGTCGCGGGGCCGGATCGGCGCGGGCCGGCACAGGCGCTTGACTCGTAAAGTATTGACCGTCAAGAGAAAAACGGTTTAAATAGCGGGTTCCGCGAAAACCAATCCTGTATTCCCGGCGATTGCGTTCGCCCGAATGCCTCCGGTTAAGGGCACGCGGTCCCCTGAATTTCGACATTCTCGAACAAGTGAGAACATCATGAAACGTACTTACCAACCGTCCGTGACGCGCCGCAAGCGCACCCATGGCTTCCGTGTCCGCATGAAGACGGCAGGTGGCCGCAAGGTCATCAACGCTCGCCGCGCGAAGGGCCGCAAGCGCCTCGCCATCTAAGGCAGGTTGCGCGCTGTGTCCGCCGTCCGCAGTCCTGCGGAAGGTGCCGTCGAGCCGGGTGCGAATCCGTCGCAGACGAAAGCCGCCTTCCCGAAATCTGCGCGACTTCTGAAAACGGATGAATTTTCATCCGTTTTTCGTTTGCGTCCCTGGCGGCGCTCCGCGCACTTCGTGATTTACGGCAAGCCGACCGGTCAGCCCGCGCGTCTGGGGCTCGTCGTCGGCAAGAAGTATGCGCCGCGTGCAGTCACGCGTAATCTCGTGAAGCGGCTGGCGCGCGACGCGTTTCGCTTGCGCCGGGCCGAATTCGCCGGTTACGACCTGCTGCTGCGGCAGCACACGCGCTTCGACAAGAAAGCGCTGCCGAGCGCGGCTTCCGCCCCGCTCGCGGCGATGTGCGCGGCCGAGATCCGCGAGCTGCTCGACAGGGCAGTCCGGGAAATCGCCCGCCGTGCGTCGAAGCCCGCGTCCGAGTGACGCATCCGTGCCCGGTGCGGCGTTCGCGCCTGCCCGGCCGGTTTTGACGCGGCGCTGAACGGCGCCGCCCAAGGTATGGAAACGGTCTTGATCGCGTTGCTGCGCTTCTACAAGGTTGCCGTGAGCCCGATGCTCGGCAACCGTTGCCGTTTTTATCCTTCCTGTTCGGATTACGCGCGCGAGGCAATCCAGTATCATGGCGCCGCGCGCGGCACGTATCTCGCCGTCAGGCGCGTGTGCCGATGCCATCCGTTTTCCGCGGGCGGCATCGACCTCGTCCCGCCGCCCAACTCCGACACTCGCGCTCGCGGCGAAGCCGACGCGCGGTCCCATCGACTCTGAGACAACGCATGGATATCAAACGCACCGTCCTATGGGTGATCTTCTTCATGTCAGCTGTCATGCTGTACGACAACTGGCAGCGTTCCCATGGACGCCCGTCGATGTTCTTCCCGAGCGCCACGCAGACGGCCCCCGCGGCCGCTGCCGGCGGCGCATCGGGCACGGGCGCGACGACGACCGCAGGTGAAGTGCCTGCCGCCGCAGCCGGCGCCGCACCGTCGACGACGGCACCGGCCGCCCAGGCGCAGCTCGTGAAGTTCTCGACCGACGTGTATGACGGCGAAATCGACACGCGCGGCGGCACGCTCGCGAAGCTGACGCTGAAGAAGCAGGGCGACGGCAAGCAGCCCGACCTGTACATCACGCTGTTCGACCACACGGCCGGCCACACGTATCTCGCACGCTCGGGCCTGCTCGGCGGCGATTTCCCGAACCACAACGACGTCTACACGCAGCTGAACCCCGGCTCGACGTCGCTGACGGGTGACCAGAATTCGCTGAAGCTGTCGTTCGAATCGCCGGTGAAGGGCGGCGTGAAGGTCGTGAAGACCTACACGTTCACGCGCGGCAGCTATGTGATCGGCGTCGACACCAAGATCGACAACGTCGGCACGGCGCCTGTCACGCCGACGGTCTACATGGAATTGGTGCGCGACAACACGGCCGTCGAAACGCCGATGTTCTCGCACACGTTCCTCGGGCCGGCGGTCTACACGGACGCGAAGCACTTCCAGAAGATCAACTTCAGCGACCTCGACAAGAACAAGGCTGACTACGTGACCTCTGCCGACAACGGCTGGGTCGCGATGGTGCAGCACTACTTCGCGTCGGCATGGATTCCGCAGCAGGGCGTGAAGCGCGACATCTACGCCGAGAAGATCGATCCGACGCTGTACCGCGTCGGCGTGAAGCAGCCGGTCGCCGCGATCGCGCCGGGCCAGTCGGCCGACGTGCAGGCACGCCTGTTCGCCGGTCCGGAAGAAGAGCGCATGCTCGAAGGCATCGCGCCGGGCCTGGAGCTCGTGAAGGACTACGGCTGGGTGACGATCATCGCGAAGCCGCTGTTCTGGCTGCTCGAGAAGATCCACAGCTACATCGGCAACTGGGGCTGGTCGATCGTGCTGCTGACGATCCTGATCAAGGCCGTGTTCTTCCCGCTGTCGGCTGCGAGCTACAAGTCGATGGCGCGCATGAAGGAAATCACGCCGCGCATGCAGGCGCTGCGCGAACGCTTCAAGAGCGATCCGCAGAAGATGAACGCCGCGCTGATGGAGCTGTACAAGACCGAGAAGGTCAATCCGTTCGGCGGCTGCCTGCCGGTCGTGATCCAGATCCCGGTGTTCATCTCGCTGTACTGGGTGCTGCTCGCGTCGGTCGAAATGCGCGGCGCGCCGTGGGTTCTGTGGATTCACGACCTGTCGCAGCGCGATCCGTTCTTCATCCTGCCGGTGCTGATGGCCGTCTCGATGTACGTGCAGACGAGCCTGAACCCGACCCCGCCGGACCCGGTCCAGGCGAAGATGATGAAGTTCATGCCGATCGCGTTCTCGGTGATGTTCTTCTTCTTCCCGGCCGGCCTCGTGCTGTACTACGTCGTGAACAACGTGCTGTCGATCGCGCAGCAGTACTACATCACGCGCAAGCTCGGCGGGGCCAAGAAGAAACCGGCCTGACGCCCGTTGCTCGCACGGGGCGGCGCGTTCGCCCCGCGACGCACGAAAAAAAGCCGCATGGTTCGCCCATGCGGCTTTTTGCTTTGTGCGGATCCGGTGGTGCGGGCTCAGCCCTTCTTCGATTCGCCCGCGTCGCCGTAGAACTGCTCGACCAGTTCCTGCACGAGGTAGCGATGATGCGGCGCTAGCGCTTCGATCTTCGACGCGAGTTCGATCGTCTCGGGCGTCAGCGGATAGCGCTCGTCGCGCGGCAGCGGTTGCGGCGTCGGGCGTTCGATCACGCTCGGCGACGGGCCGTAGTGCAGCCAGTGGACCTCGACGCGCAGCCATTCGGCGAGCGTGGCGAGTTTGTCCGACGTCGGGATCGTGCGGCCCGTCAGCCATTTATGCGCGGTTTGCGGCGAAACGGGCTGCGCTCCGCGATGGCGCAGATTGAATCGGTTCGCCAGCTCCGTCGCACCCGCGATCTTCTCCGGGCTGCGCCGCAGGGCGAATTTCAGGCGTTCCGAGAACGCGGCTTTTTCTTCGGATGTCGGCATGGGGGAGATTGTGCAATTCCACCGCCGCATTTCAGACAACCATTCGGGATAAACGTATCTCGTTCGGACGAATCCCGGTCTTGACCGAGGTGCGTGGCGGAATTGAGGGCCATAGCATTGGGCCGCTCCAGCAGGCATACTCGTCCGAAACGGTGGCTGTGACATTGCGCCGGGATGATACTCGGCTTATCCCCAGCGGGATAAATTCGAGCGTGTCCGAATCCTGCGCGGCGGCCGGTGACGTGCGAGCCGGCACGCTACAATGCCGGCGTTCCGATGCCCGACCTGTTGCGCGGGCGCACCATATTCACCGATCACCCGATTCATCCCATTCATCCGATTCCCATGCTCGCTACCGATTCCGATCCGATCGTCGCCATTGCCACCGCTGCCGGCCGGGGGGGCATCGGGGTCGTCCGCGTGTCGTTCGGGCGCGGTGGCGAGGCGGCCGCGTTGCCGCTGATCGACGCGTTGTGCGGGCAGAAGCTCGCACCGCGCCACGCGAGCTACGTGCCGTTCCTCGACGAGCACGGCGCGCCGCTCGACCGCGGAATCGCGCTGTACTTCCCGGCGCCGCATTCGTACACCGGCGAGCACGTGCTCGAGCTGCAGGGGCACGGCGGGCCGATCGTGATGCAGCTGCTGCTGCAGCGCTGCCTCGATGCAGGGCGCGGTTTCGGGCTGCGGCTCGCGGAGCCCGGTGAATTCACGCGACGCGCGTTCCTGAACGACAAGCTCGATCTCGCGCAGGCCGAGGCCGTTGCCGACCTGATCGAGGCGAGCACCGAAGCCGCCGCGCGTTCGGCCGGGCGTTCGCTCGATGGCGCGTTCTCGCGGCAGATCCATGCGCTCGTCGACGACGTGATCACGCTGCGGATGCTGGTCGAGGCGACGCTCGATTTTCCGGAAGAAGAGATCGATTTTCTCGAAGCGGCCGACGCGCGTGGCAAGCTCGCGAAGATTCGCGCGCAGCTCGCGCACGTGCTGGGCGACGCGCGCCAGGGGGCGTTGCTGCGCGAAGGGCTGTCGGTCGTGCTCGCGGGGCAGCCGAACGTCGGCAAGTCGTCGTTGCTGAATGCGCTGGCCGGCGCGGAACTGGCGATCGTCACGCCGATCGCGGGCACGACGCGCGACAAGGTCGCGCAGACGATCCAGGTCGAAGGGATTCCGCTGCACATCATCGATACGGCCGGGTTGCGCGAGACGGAGGATGAAGTCGAGCGGATCGGTATCGCACGCACGTGGAGCGAGATCGAGCGCGCGGACGTCGTGCTGCATTTGCTCGATTCACGCACGGGGATGACGGCGGACGACGAGACGATCGCGGCGCGGTTTCCGGGCGGCGTGCCGGTGGTGCGCGTGCTGAACAAGACGGATCTGACCGGCGTGCCGGCTTGCGTCGAACATCCGGCCGCGGAAGGCGATCTGACGGAGGTGCATCTGTCGGCGAAGCGCGGCGACGGGATCGACATGCTGCGTGCGGAGTTGCTGCGGATCGCGGGGTGGCAGGCGGGGGCCGAAGGCGTGTATCTCGCGCGCGAACGGCATCTGATCGCGTTGCGGGCCGCGCAGGAGCATCTGGCGCAGGCCGCAGATCATGCGGAGCAAAGGGCGCAGTCGTTGGATCTGTTTGCCGAGGAGCTTCGGCTTGCGCAGGAGCAGCTCAATGCGATTACCGGGGAGTTCACTTCGGATGATCTGCTGGGGGTGATTTTCAGCAGGTTTTGTATCGGGAAGTAAGTCCCGCGCATTTGAAATTCGACAGTCCTTCGTCGCGCGCCAATCGCTGACGTCTGCCGAAGTTGAATCCCGTCGCGCTGCCGACGCTGGCCGTGCGCATTACGCCGAGGGCTCCAATGCCAACCCATCCGACTGATCGCAACGCCATTCTTCGCGCCGTCTTTGCCGACGACGCGCCGTATCCCGACCTGGCGCCCCGTCACGTCGCATTGATGAGAAAGCTGCGCGTCGGGTGGCTGCCAGTCGAATCGGGCGCACCGGCCATCGTTCCCGAGCAGCCGCTGACGGGAGACGGTGCCACAGTCGATCTGGCCAAGGCGATCCTCGAAACCGACGATGACGCGATGGCCATTCGCACGCTGGCAGAACTCGGCCACGTCATATCCGAATTCGTCACGGTCGCGGGCGAGTTGGCGCCGGGACAATACATGATCCCGGCGGAATTGCGCGATGCGTTCGATTACCCGGAAAGTGGTGTCGACGCGTCGGGGCGTTTCGAATTTCGCGCCGAACATCTCGCTATCCTGCAGGGGACCATCTGGAGAACGCTCGACGATTACTCGATCGACGCGGTGCTGGAGATGGATGACTTCTGGCCGCTGTCCTACATCGACGGCAAGCGGCCGTACGGCGAGTGCACGTACTTCCAGATCGACATGGCCGAACTGCTGGGCGAGCCCTACCAGTTCGATGACGTGCGCAATCTGATCGAAGACGCTGAAAAGGATGCGCGCCTCGAGCGTCTCCACTACGAAACGCGGGCAGCGCTACAGATATTTCTGCTGCATGCCGAGCTGACCACGCCGGCCTGATCGCGTGAGCGGGTCCGGCTCGACTCGTCCGGACCCCATCCGCCTCAATCCCAATGATGGTGATGGTAATACCCGCCACCACCGTAGTACCCGCCGTCCGGCACCACGATACAGCCGCTCAATAGCACGGCGACGCTGGCAATCAGCAAAAGGGTTTTCTTCATCGCGTCCACCTGCTCGGGTTCAATGTGAAACCCAGCATAGCGAGCGCCCGCAACACCGGCTGTAAGCGATCGTTTCCCTGCTCCGCAATCCGTAACGGCGGATTATTCCGGTCACAATGACCGTAACAAATAGCCAAACAGCAGACGTTTTCAGGCGGTGACGACCCTGTTTCGCCCCGTATCCTTCGCACGATACAGCGCGGCATCGGCGGCTTCGATCAACGCATCGGGTGTCGACAGATCGTCGGCCGACACGGTCGCGCAGCCGACGCTCACGCTCACGCGCCCGGCAGGCGACGCCGGCATCGCGAGATCGAGCCGCAGCACCGCTTCGCGCGCTTCCTCGGCGACCACCCGCGCGCCGCGCGCGCCCGTGTTCGGCAGCACGATCGCGAACTCCTCGCCGCCATAGCGCGCGACGATGTCCGCCGGCCGCCGCACCGCGCCGGCCAGCGCATTCGCGACCGCGATCAGGCATGCGTCACCCTTCACGTGACCGAACGCATCGTTGTATGCCTTGAAGTGGTCGACGTCGACCATCAGCAGCGACAGCGGTTCGCCTTGCCGCCGCGCCTGCAGGAACAGCATGTGGAAATGATCGTTGAAGTGGCTGCGGTTGAACGCGCCCGTCAGGCCGTCACGCGCGGACGAACGAATCAGCGTCGCGTGCGCCTCGAACAGCTGCTGGTACAGCTTCGTCACTTCCCACGCGAGCACGCACACGAGCACGCCCGGCGTGAACATGCTGAACACGCGCGCGAGATACCAGCCGACCGTGAAGCGGTTGGTGCTCATCAGGTTCAGCGTCGTATCGGTGAGGCACGCGAGCACCGCGATCGCGAGCCACAGGTCGAGCGTCGTGCGCAGCCGGCCGGTGGCCAGCACGGCAACGAGCGCCAGCGCGTTGAGCAGCCACACGACCAGCGCGACCGCGTTGACGGGCAGCACGGCCGCGTCGCCCGGCGGATGAAACGCGGGCGGCAGCGACACGTTCAGCGCGAACAGGCAGAGCAGCCCGGCGACGACAGCCGGCCCGCCGATCAGCGCGAGCGTCCACCAGCGTGTCTGCTGCGCGCCGATCGGTGCGCGCGCCAGCCGCTCGCGCGCGAGCAGCGCAACCATCACGAAAGCCGGGAAGCCGGCATGCCAGAAGATCCACATCCACGCGGCGCTTTGCGGTTGCGCACCGAACAGCCCGTGCGGCGCGAACACGCCGGGAAAGGTGAGCAGTTGCAATGCGACGGCGAGCGCGGTGAACGCGTAGGCGCCGCCGAGCGCGCCGAGCACCGGCTGGCGCGTCACGGTGAACTGCGCGCCGAGAAAGAACGCCGCGATGCTCGCGGTGGTGAACACGGTGAGCGCGCACATCGGCATGAACGGCTCGACGGCCGGCAGCGCGACGTTCGCGTGCGGCGCGGCGATCCCGAGCGCGAGCACGATGACGAGTGCCGTCAGTGCGCCGAACCAGAGCTGACGGCGCGTCGTGTGCTGGATCAGGATGCCTTCCATGGAGTTCCCCGGGCACGTAGGCGAAAACGCCCGGTCTCGCGCCGGACGACAGGCAGCCAGCCGCTACGCGACCGGTGCGGCCTGATGCTATCGCGTTATGGATACGCGCTCAAACCCCGAGGCCCGGACCGAAGTTGCCGGCGACCCACTGCGTGACGGCGTTGACGTCCGCGTAGTCCTGTTCGGGAAGGCCGTCGAGCATCGACAGCACTTCGTTGCTGGCGCCGGCGTCGCGCGCGGCATCGACGATCGCGTCCTTGTTGGCCGGGTAGCGGACGGCTGCCAGCACGTCGGCGATCTGCAGGTCGATCGTTTCGTTGGGAATGTCGTGCGGAGGCGGGGCGGGCTGGTCGTTCACGGCGGCATCTCGCGGAGTGAGCGGGTTGGGCGGCTTGAGCGGTATTCGGATCGAGGCGGAATTCGGGTGCTTGACGGGGCACGTCGCGGGGCGCGTGACGCGCTCGCATGCCGGGGCGGCCAGGCCGGCGCGCCCCGCCCCGCGGATGAACGGCGATCGACTCAATGCTCGCGTCGCACGCGGCGCCACGGATGCTTCCAGTCGATGTGCGGTGCGTTTTCGTCGCGCGGATGCTGGCGCCGATGTTCCTGCCAAAGTTCGTCGGAAAACAGCGCCGCCACGATGACGAGCGGCAGCACGAGGAAAATTCCGAGGATAACTTGCTCGAACACGATAGCCTCCTTGCGGTGGCAGGAACCCTTGCTCACATTCTAGGCTCTGAACTTCGCCCGCGTTCAATTTCTTACAGTGCAGGACAGGCCCGGATGCGGCCTTGCCGCACGTGCGCCGGCATCAAAAAGGACATGAACATGCAACTCCAGAACGATACCAACACGCTCGCACTGCGGCCGCTGGAGCGCCAGGACCTGCGCTTCGTCCACGAACTGAACAACGACGCAAAGATCATGCGCTACTGGTTCGAGGAGCCGTACGAAACCTTCTCGGAGCTGTCACAACTGTACGACCGCCACGTGCACGACCAGCGCGAGCGCCGTTTCGTCGCGGTCGATGCGCAAGGCGAACTGGTCGGCCTCGTCGAGCTGATCGAGCTCGACTACATCCATCGCCGCGGCGAGTTCCAGATCATCATCGCGCCGCAATGCCAGGGGCGCGGCTATGCGGGGCAGGCGACGCGCCTCGCGATCGAGTATGCGTTCAAGGTGCTGAACATGCGCAAGCTGTACCTGATCGTCGATACGTCGAATGCGGCGGCGATTCATGTATACGAAAAATGCGGATTCCAGCACGAGGCTGAATTGAAGGAAGAATTTTTCGGAAACGGCGCGTATCACAACGCTTATCGCATGTGCATTTTTCAGCGCGATTATTTCGAGCGCCAGCAATCCACCCCGAATAAGGCAGGGTAAACGCGCTGGCGAAAGGCGCTTGCGGCGGGGCTTCCGCGGGCGCTGAATACATGCGGAGAAGTACGGATAAATACGGATTTGCTTATACCTGGCATTTTTCTTGTGTCAGGTAAATGCGATTCCGCGTTGCGGTAAAGTCGAATCGTTTCGGATGACTTTATGTGCAGCGCATCAAAATGATCCGGATAGCGAAATGGATTATCCAAACCGTTCAATCGCCGCATTGTAACTTTGATGAAAGTCTTGCTGCGTAACGCTTTCCGCCTGGCGGCGCGGGCCGGTTCGCAGGGCGGTGCGCGTCGTCGTGCCTGCGCAGGGTGCGAAAAACGGGCTGCGCACGGGGTGCGACAATCCGCCGCTATTGCGGTCGCACAACAAATGTGCTTGATATCGCTTGCCGGTCTTCTAAAGTGAAAAACGCGGGTTCACGATCACCTTTAAACACATAGCTAACCCAAGCCTGGTGCCCGCAAGCCTGGAGACAGAACATGATGAAGCGTACCGGTATCCTCTTTGCCCTCGTCGGCGCATGTTGCGCGGTGTCGATTGCCCAAGCCGGTGGCGATTCGGCCGTCAAGCCGAAGCAGGAAATCCAGTTGACGAAGAACGCATGGGGCTGCCTGTCGAAAGACAATCTGGACTCCGTACTGAGTCACGAGCGTGACGGCAAGTCGCAGGCGAAACAGCAATACTTCGACGACTATCGTTGCCTGTCGGTGCCGGAAGGCCAGCGCTTCCGCGTGGTGTCGGTCGACCAGGGCGACGTGCAGTTCGTCAGTGCCGACAACAGCGACCAGCAGGGCCTCTGGACCGATTCGCGCTTCGTCAAGCAGTAACCGTCCATTCACCGCGCTGTCACACGACGCGCGAGCGCGCCGGCCCGATAAGCCGGCGGCGGGAACCGAACACGGCCCGGCACATGCCGGGCCGTTGCGCTGTGGGTGGCGCATGACGCACGCCGGACGGCGCGCATTCGGTATCATCACGGCCCGACCGAACCGAATGCCCGCCCGGGCCGTATCCGCATGGCGCTGAAATCCACGATCTACAAAGCCGAACTTCAAATCGCCGACATGGATCGGCATTACTACGCCGATCACGCGCTGACGGTGGCGCGCCATCCGTCGGAAACCGACGACCGGATGATGGTGCGCATCGTCGCGTTCGCGCTGTTCGCGCACGAGCGGCTCGAATTCTGCAAGGGATTGTCGGACGTCGACGAACCCGATCTGTGGCAGAAGGACCTGACCGGTGCGATCGACGTCTGGATCGAAGCCGGCCAGCCCGACGAGCGGCGCATCTCGAAGGCGGCCGGCCGCGCCGGGCAGGTCACGGTGATCGCATACGGCGGCAAGACGTCGGATATCTGGTGGCAGGGTGTGCGCAGCAAGGTCGAACGGCTGCGCAACGTGCAGGTGCTGTCGCTGAACGACGGTGTCGCGGCCGCGCTCGGGAAACTCGCGGAGCGCACGATGCGCCTGCAATGCACGGTGCAGGACGGCGCCGCGTGGATCTCGAGCGCCGACCACGATCCGGTGGCGGTCGAATGGACGGTGCTGAAGGCGCGCGCGGACGCGTGACGGCCTGCGCGCCGGCTGCGTTCAGCCGATCGCGGCCGGCGGCCCCTTGAATTCGAGCATGTTGCCTTCCGGGTCGAACAGGTAGATCGACGGCCCGTAGCCGCCGGCGCCGTAGCGCTCCGCGGGCGCGCCCGGCCGTGCGCCATGTGCGGCGAAATGGGCGGTCAAAGCGTCGGGGTCGAACGGCTCGACGCGCAGGCACAGGTGATCGAGATTGCGTCCGGTGCCGGGCGGGCCGCTGTCGGGACGGTCGATCGGGCCGCCGACCGACAGCAGGTCGATCAGCGCGTCGCCGGCGCGCAGCTGCACGAGGCCCAGATCGGGCTGCTCCTTTTCCACATGGCAGCCGACGACATCGCAGTAAAAGCGCGTCATCGCGGCCATGTCCGTCACGCGCAGTACCACGTGATCGATCGCGCGGATGATCGGTTTCATGGGCAGGCACTCCTTCGCGGTCCACGAGCATCGAGTGTAGACGCATCGCGCCTGCGCCGCCGGCTGGAACGCGGCACAATCGACGGACGAAAAAAAGCCCGTTCACGCAGAGCGGAACGGGCTTAATCCATATCAGGAGGAGACATGGAGGAGACAGTTCCAACTATACACACGGCGATGGTGCGACGCAATATTCCGAATGCAAAAAAACGTCAGGACGGCGATTTGTCGCATCCGCAGTGCAGCAAAATGGTGACAGGACGATGACGAAAACCGCGCTGGAACAGCCGGCGCGCGGTTTGCCGAATCTATTTTTAGTCGATGCGTCCCCGATTATCCGGGGCGAATCACAGAGCAAGATTCAGGGCGCGACGGCACGTGCCGATGTCTAGAGTAGGCACCATCTACACTAGAGAGTGCGAGGTTCAGATGAAAACCGCCTATCCGACCGATGATGCCCGCTGGGGCGCCGTCACCGAGCGCGATCCGCATGCGGACGGCGCGTTCTTCTACGCCGTGAGCACGACCGGCGTGTTCTGCCGCCCGACCTGCGCGTCGCGGCTGCCGCGTCGCGAAAATGTGTCCTTCTTCGCCGATCCGGCCGCCGCGCGTGCGGCCGGCTTCCGGCCCTGCAAGCGCTGCCAGCCGGAGGGGCTGCCGCGCGAACTCGAGATCGTCAATCGCGCGTGTGCGGTGCTCGATGCGCATGCCGAGCGGCTCACGCTGCGGCAACTGAGCGATGCCGTGCACGTCAGCCCGTTTCATCTTCAGCGGCTTTTCAAGCGCGTGGTCGGCGTGTCGCCGCGGCAGTACCAGGCCGCGCAGCGCGGCGCCGCGCTGCGGCAGGCGCTGCAAAGCGGGCAGCCGGTCACGCAGGCGGCCGTCGACGCGGGCTTCAACTCGCCGTCGCGGCTCTATGCGTCGGTGCCGCGCGAGCTCGGGATGGCGCCGTCGGCGTTCCGCCGCCAGGGTGCTGGTTTGCGGATCGACTATGCGACCGCATCGACGTCGCTCGGCACGGTGCTCGTCGCGGCAACCGAGCAGGGCATCTGCCGGATCGCGTTCGGTGACGAACCGGCAGCGCTCGTCGGCGAGCTGAAGGACGCGTTCGCGCGCGCCGAGCTGGCCGAAGCGCCGGGACGACTCGCGCCGTTCGTCGCGCAGATTCGCGCGTACCTGGACGGCACACGGCACGCGTTCGACCTGCCGCTGGACATCGCGCCGACCGCATTCCAGCAGCGCGTGTGGGAGGCGCTGACGCATATTCCGTACGGCGAAACGCGCAGCTATTCGGAGATCGCCGAGGCGCTGGGTTCGCCGCGCGCGGTGCGCGCTGTCGCATCCGCGTGCGCATCGAACCCGGTCGCGCTCGCGATCCCGTGCCACCGTGTCGTGCAAAAGGGCGGCGCGCTTTCCGGGTATCGTTGGGGTGTGCGCCGCAAGGCGACGCTGCTCGCGTCTGAAGCGCGTCATGTGCACGACGATCAAACCGAATCCGTTGCGGAGGGCAGCGCAGTTTGAGCATCGCAAAAACAACGATCACATCCATCGTGAACGGCGGCCATGTGCCGCCGTCCGCGCAAATGGAACTGCGCTTCAATGCGCCTTACGACTGGGCGCGCGTGCTGCGCTTCTTCAGCGGACGCGCGATTCCGGGCGTCGAGCAGGTGGCGGACGGCGTGTATCGCCGCATCGTCGACCTGCACGGCGACGCCGGCCGGCTCACGGTCGCGAAACATCCGCGCAAGCATTGCCTGGTCGCGACGGTCGAAGGCGCGGTCGTGCGTCATGTCGATGACGCGTTCGCCACGCGCGTCGCGACGATGTTCGACCTCGGCGCGGATCCGGATGCAATCGGCAGCGGGCTGGCGCGCGATCCGTGGTTCGCGCCGCTCGTCGAGGCCGCGCCGGGGCTGCGCGTGCCGGGCGCCTGGTCGGGGTTCGAGCTGGCCGTGCGCGCGATCGTCGGCCAGCAGGTGAGCGTGAAGGCTGCGACGACGATCGTCGGCCGGCTCGTCGAGCGGGCCGGAGAGCGCGTGATTCATGAAGACGATGGCGCGCCCGCATGGCGTTTCCCGACGCCCGATGCGCTGGCCGCCTGCGATCTCGACAAGATCGGGATGCCCGGCAAGCGGGTGGCGGCGCTTACGGGCGTGGCACGCGCGGTGGCGGCCGGCGACGTGCCGGTCGATCGCGAGCACGCCGATCTCGCGACGCTGCGCAGTGCGTGGCTCGATCTGCCCGGTATCGGCCCGTGGACCGTCGAATACATCGCGATGCGCGCGTGGCGCGATCCGGACGCATGGCCGGCCTCCGATCTCGTGCTGATGCAGTCGATCGCCGCACGCGATCCGGCGCTCGACCGGCTCGCGACCCAGAAGCACCGCACCGAGGGCTGGCGGCCATGGCGCGCGTACGCGGCGCTGCATTTGTGGAACGAAGTGGCCGACCGGGCGGGCGGCGCGCGCGGCGGGTGAGGGCGGCGGCCCGCAGCCGCGTGCGATTTGACGAGGCCGCAATGCAACCCGTTGCGCCGATCGTGCCGACGCTCATCGGTTACCTGCCGGAGCGCGGCCATCACGGCCATTCCGTCAATCCGTCGCCCGCCGGATGCGTGGCGCGCACGTGTCCCGCTTTTCGCAGTCGGTTCGGCGGCAGGGTTGCACTTGCCGCCACCCGTCCGCGTGTCACGTTCCGTCGGACGAATTCGCGTAACCGGCGCGCCCGTTGCCGCCGCCTGGAACCGGTCGCAGAGGCGGCGACTGCCGCGGCCGGCCCGCCCGGCGGCCCGCTCCGGCCCGCGCACCGCGCCCGGAGCCACCTCAAGCGCGTGTTTCGGCGAGATGTTAAAGTGCCCGCTACCAACGAAGCGACCAACAATCCAGCCGGCCGCGCGCGGCGTTCTGCGCGCGGCCGTCACGCACTTGCGTCTCCATGTCGAACACCATGACTCACCGCCAGTCCGAACTGCTGCTGAATCGCCTCGAAGCGCTGAGCTCGGGCCCGACGCGGCAGCATCTGCCCGACGGCCTGCGCGGCATCGAAAAGGAAAGCCTGCGCGTGACGCGCGACGGGATGATCGCGTTCACGCCGCATCCGCGCGCGCTCGGTTCGGCGCTCACGCATCCGTCTCTGACGACCGACTATTCCGAAGCGCTGATCGAACTGATCACGCCGGCCGAAAGCGACGCTGCGATCACGCTCGAACGTCTCGACGATCTGCATCGCTACGTGTATGCATCGCTCGGCGACGAGATGCTGTGGAACGACTCGATGCCCGGCCTGCTGCCGGCCGACGACCAGATTCCGATCGCCAACTACGGCACGTCGAACATCGGCCGCCTGAAGACTGTGTACCGGCGCGGCCTCGCGTATCGCTACGGCCGCACGATGCAGTGCATCGCCGGCATCCACTACAACTACTCGCTGCACGAGGAAGTGTGGCGGCGCCTGCACGCGGAAGAAGGCTCGACGGCCACGCTCGTCGATTACCAGTCGGAGCGCTATCTTGCGCAGATCCGCAACTTCCGCCGCCGCAGCTGGCTGCTGATGTACCTGTTCGGCGCGTCGCCCGCGCTCGATACGAAGTTCCTGCGCGGCAAGCCGCACAAGCTCGACACGTTCGACGCCGATACGCTGTACCTGCCGCATGCGACGAGCCTGCGGATGAGCGATCTCGGCTACTCGAACACGACCGCGCAGGCTGCGCTGCACGTCGACTACAACACGCTGCCCGGCTATCTCGACGCGCTGTCGAAGGCCGTGAGCGAGCCGTATCCGGCCTACGAGGCGATCGGCACGCATCGCGACGGCGAGTGGATCCAGATCAACACGAACGTGCTGCAGATCGAGAACGAGTTCTACTCGACGATCCGGCCGAAGCGCGTCACGTATTCGGGCGAGCGGCCGCTGCATGCGCTCGCGTCGCGCGGCGTGCAGTACATCGAAGTGCGCTGTCTCGACATCGATCCGTTCGAGCCGACCGGCATCGCACTGGAAACCGCGCGCTTCATCGACGCCTTCCTGCTCGCGTGCGCGCTCGACGAGAGTCCGGCGCTCGACTGCCCCGCGTACCAGGAAGCGAACGCGAACTTCGGCAGCGTGACGATGGAAGGGCGCAAGCCGGGGCTCACCCTGCAACGCGACGGCCAGCCGGTCACGCTGCAGGCTTGGGCGGACGCGCTGATGGCCGATATCGAAACCGTCGGCCGCCGGCTCGACGAGATCCGCGGCGGCGACGAGCACGTGCGCGCGATCGCCGCGCAACGCGAGAAGCTCGCCGATCCGGAGCGCACGCCGTCCGCGCGCGTGCTGCGCACGATGCGCGAACGCGGTCAGTCGTTCCTCGGGTTCGCGCTGGCGCAGAGCGAAGCGCATGCCGCGCATTTCCGCGCGCGTCCGCCGTCGGCGGATACGCTGCGCGCCGAGCAGGCCCTTGCTGCGAAATCGCTGGCCGAGCAGGCCGAGCTCGAAGCGAAGGAGGCCGGATCGTTCGACGCGTTCGTCGCGGCCTATCGTGCCTATACGCTGAACCGCTTCAGCGTGTGATGCCGGCGCACGTGCGCCGCGTCGGCCGGCGCGGTGCGCGATGCGTATCTCCGTCGCCGGTCGGGGCGCACCGTGGTGCGCTCGATCCGGTTCGATCAGCCGTCAATGGTGTGCGTATGTGCCGCGATCGATTGCGTGCGGCAGCGCCGGCTTGCCCGATTCCACGTTTGCCCCGCCCTCGCTGCCGTAGCCGGCGTTGCCGCCGCGTGCCTGTGCGGCACGGTGCATGATCGCCTGCATGTTGCCCGGAAAGTCGGGACTGCTGGCGAGGCTCGTCCGGTAGCCGGCGGCCTGCAGCTCCGCGAGTTCCTGACGGACCTCGGCGCGCGTCAGCGTCGACGCGGCCTGCGCGTGAGCGGCGAAGGCCGCGCCGATCAGCACGCATGCGCATGCCGCCTGTTTCATCGTCTTCATCGTGCCCACTCCGAGGGGTTCCGGCGCCGTGCCGTGACCGGCGCGGGCGGAATCGATGCGGCCAGTCTAGGCTTCGGACGCCAAACGAAACATCCCGCCTGCCGTCAGGCACCTTTGCCGCATGTGCAACATTGCGCGGGTGGCGGTGCCGCGCTGCGCCGGCGAGCCGCGCGTGGCGGGCTTGCTGTCGAACGCGACAGCGGGCCGCCCGCTGCCGGTCAGCGTGCGGCGGCTGGTTCGAATCGGGTCGGCACGCATCGGGCTTGTCCCCCTTGTACAAGCGCCGTGCGCCTCCTAACCTCTTTCAAGCAACCGATCGGTTGGGCGTGAGACGTCGTTGCGTGCGCAAGCGCCTGATCGCGGTCATGACCGCAGGACATCGCCTTGTACCGAACCCGGGGCATCCCGATGCCAGCTCGGGTCGACTCTGGAGACACGATGAATCCGACCGACGCCCTACCGCGCGGCATCGTCTTCGCACAGCCGTTGACGCCAGTCGCCCACTCGCTGCTGCTGTCCTTCCTTGTCGCCGCGATCCCGATCGCGGTCGCGCTGATCGCACTCGGCGTGTTGCGCCGCCCCGCATGGCAGGCCTCGCTCGCCGGGCTCGTCGCCGGCCTCGCGGTCGCGATCGGCGCGTGGGGCATGCCGGCCGGGCTCGCGTTCAATGCGGTCGGCGCGGGCATGGCGCTCGCGGTCGTGCCGGTGATGTGGATCGTCTTCAACGCGCTGCTGCTGTACAACATCGCGGTGAAGTCGGGCCGCTTCGACCAGTTCCGGCAATGGATGCTCGACAACCTGCCCGACGATCGCCGCCTCGTGCTGCTCGTCGTCGCGTTCTCGTTCGGCTGCCTGCTCGAAGGGATCTCGGGATTCGGCACGCCGGTCGCGATCACGAGCGCGCTGCTGATCGCGCTCGGCTTCCCCGCGCTCGAAGCGCTCACCTACACGCTGCTGTTCAACACGGCGCCGGTCGCGTTCGGCGCGCTCGGCGTGCCGATCACCGTGCTCGGCGCGGTGACGTCGCTGCCGCCCGCGACCCTCGCGCAGATGGTCGGCCGCCAGTTGCCGTTCTTCGCGCTGCTGCTGCCGTTCTATGTGGTCGGCGCGTATGGCGGGCTGCGCTCGATCTCGAAGCTGTGGCCCGCGCTGCTCGTGTCGGGCGGCAGCTTCGCGATCGCGCAGTTCGTCACGTCGAACTTCCTCGGCTACCAGCTCACCGACGTGCTGTCGTCGCTCACGTCGCTGATCGTCACGATCGGCTTCCTGCAGGTGTGGAAGCCGCAGCCCGATCCGCAATACGCGCTCGCGCGCAGCGTGCCGGCAACGGCCGGCGCCGCGCGTGCGGGCTTCGGCGGCTGGCTGCCGTGGCTCGTCGTGTCGGTGGTCGTGATCGTGTGGGTGCACGCGAACATCGCGGCGATCGGCGACGTGAAGATCAAGTGGCCGGGCCTGCACAACGCGGTGTTCGTGTCGCTGTACCACAAGCCCTATGCGGCGATCTGGGATTTCCAGCCGCTCGGCACGGGCACCGCGATCCTGGTCTCGGCGATCATCACGGCCGCGTTGACGCGCACCGGCGCCGGCGCATTCCTCGAATGCGTGGTCAAGACCTGGCGGCAGACGTGGATCGCGATCGTCACGGTGATGATGATCGTCGGGCTCGCGTACCTGCTGAATTACTCGGGAATCAGCTACACGCTCGGCACCGGCGTCGCGTCGACGGGTGCGTTGTTCCCGCTGGTGTCCGCGTCGCTCGGCTGGATCGCCGTGTTCCTGTCCGGCAGCGACACGTCGGGCAACGCGCTGTTCGGCAACCTGCAGGTGGTCGCCGCGCGGCAGCTCGGCCTCGATCCGGTGCTGATGGCCGCGACCAATTCGTCGGGCGGCGTGATGGGCAAGATGATCTCGCCGCAGAACATCGCGACGGGCGTGTCGACGACGGATCTGAAAGGGCAGGAAGGTGTCGTGTTCGCGCGCACGTTTTGGCACAGCGTGATCCTCACGCTGCTGCTCGGTGTGCTGGTGTTCCTGCAGCAGCACGTGCTGACATGGATGATTCCGGTACTGCCGAAATGATGTGAGCGCAACGACAGAAGGAAGGCACGAGGAAAAACGAGGGAAGGCGCGGGAAAAGCGCCGCTAAAGTGCGGAACCGGCGAACGCGCGGCAGTTCAGCGCGCGTTCGCCCGCCGCGCCGTGTGTCCTGCTTCATCCGTCCCGGCCGCGTTGCTGCCGGCCGGCAGGATGCACGCGAGGAATGCGTCGATCGCCGGGCTCTGGCGGCGCGCCTTCAGGTAGTACACGTATTCGTCGATCGTCGTGTCGACGCCGCGCAGCGCGATCACGCGCAAATCGGGATGACGTTCGGCCTCGCCGAGCGGAAACAGGCTGCCGCCCACGCCATGCAGGATCGCCTCGCGAATCGCTTCGCGGCTGCCGATCTCGGCAACCGAGACGGCCGCGACACCTGCCGTTTCGAGGATCGTCTCCGCGCAGCGGCGCGTGACGGATCCTGCTTCGCGAATCAGCAGCCGCACATCGGCAAGCTGCGCCGGATCGATCGCGTCGAAACGCGCGAGCGGATGCGTGCGATGCACGACGAGCACGAGCGGGTCGGTCGAGATCACCTGGCGTTCGAGGCCGTCGGCATCGTTGCGCTGCGACGAGACGGCGAGGTCGATGCGGAATTCCTGCAGCGCCTGCAGGATTTCCTCGGAGTTGCCGATCCGGCACGTGAGCGCGATCGACGGATGCGCGTTCGAGAAGCGGCCGACCGCGTCCATGATGTAGTACGGCCCCGTCGCACCGATCCGCAAATGGCCTTCGAACAGGCCGCCGACGTTGCGCAGCATGATGTCGGCCTGCGCCTCGAGCGCGATCATCTGCTCGACGAGCGGCAGCAGCTCGATGCCCGTCTCGGTGACCTCGAGCTTGCGCCCGCTGCGGTAGAACAGCTCGACGCCGTATACCTGCTCGACCTGCCGAATCTGCGCGGCAATCGTCGGCTGGCTCACGCCCAGGTGGCGTGCGGCGCGCGTGATGCTGCCCTGCCGGACGGTCGCGTGGAACGCCTTCAGCTGATCGAACACGACTCGGCTTCTCCCCTCGGTATCGGGCGTCAGCGTAGCGCATGCGTATGTCGGCCGGATGAAAGGCGTGTCGTGCGCCGCTTCAAAAAAATCTTGTGGATAACCCAAAGAAACCTGCGGTAACCGGTCACGTCCGGGACACGCCGGTGCGGGGTAATAACGGCATCGCACCAGCGCCGGCCCCGCTCGACCGGCGCCCCACTCCTACCGACCACAGGGTTCTCTTCATGTCCTCGAACAATCGACGCGATTTCCTGCGCCTCGCCGCGCAGTCGGCCGGCGCGATGGCCGCCTACGCGGGCTTCCCGCCCGCGATCCGCAATGCGCTGGCGATGCCGGCCGCCTATCGCACGGGCACGATCCGCGACGTCGAACACGTCGTGATCTTCATGCAGGAAAACCGTTCGTTCGACCATTACTTCGGCGGGCTGCGCGGCGTGCGCGGCTTCAACGACCCGCGCCCGCACCTGCTGCCGAGCGGCGCACCGGTGTGGCAGCAGCCGCCGGCGTCGGTGTTCACGAAGAACTACCATTCGCGCGGCCTCGATCCGTCGGCGCCGTACGTGCTGCCGTTCTACCTCGATCCGAAGCAGACGACCGAATTCCAGCCGGGCACCAACCACGGCTGGAGCAGCGGCCACCTGTCCTGGAACAACGGTCAGTGGGACCAGTGGGTGAACCAGAAGCAGGACGTGCTGACGATGGGCTACCTGAAGCGCCAGGATCTGACGTATCACTACGCATTGGCCGACGCGTTCACGATCTGCGATTCGTACTTCTGCTCCGCGCACGCCGACACCGCGCCGAACCGCATCTACCTGTGGACCGGCACGGTCGACTCGCGCAACATCTACGGTAACCCGCCGAACGGCCCGGGCATCGGCGAGCGCGACGACGTGAACGGCTACACGTGGACGACCTACGCGGAGCGCCTCGAGAACGCGAAGATCAGCTGGAAGGTGTACCAGGGCGGCACCGGCATCCCGGGCGACCCGACCGACAACTACACCGACAACTCGCTGATGTTCTTCAAGCGCTTCCAGGTGAAGGAAGGCGCGAGCGGCCCGCTGGTCGACAAGGGCGCATCGGACCACACGCTCGCCGAGCTGAAGGCCGACGTGCAGGCGAACCGGTTGCCGCAGGTGTCGTGGATCGTCGCGCCGTACAAGTACAGCGAGCACCCGCAGGCATCGCCGACCGACGGCGCGTTCTACATCAACATGGTGCTCGAGGCGCTGACGTCGAACCCCGAGGTGTGGGCGAAGACGGTGTTCATCCTCAACTACGACGAGAACGACGGGCTGTTCGACCACGTCGTGCCGCCGGTGCCGCCGGTCACCAGCGGCGTGGGCGGCCAGGGCATCGTGTCGTCGAACCTGCTGTCGAACCTCGGTGACGAACTGCTCGACCTGAACAAGTACCCGGGTGAAATGAGCCCGCTCGTGCCGGGCGCGGACCCGGGCGGCATCCAGCCGATCGGCCTCGGGCCGCGCGTGCCGCTGATCATCATCTCGCCGTGGACGAAGGGTGGCTGGGTGTGCTCGGAGACGTTCGACCATACGTCGGTGCTGCGTTTCCTCGAAGCGCGTTTCGGCGTGAAGGAGCCGAACATCAGCGCATGGCGCCGCTCGATCTGTGGCGACCTCACGTCGGCGTTCGACTTCTCCGCACGCCCCGACACGCGCACGGTGAGCTTCACGGTGCCGCAGCACATCGCGACGGCCGGCCAGGCGTACCAGGTGCCCGCGCAGCAGTCGATGCCGGTGCAGGAGCCCGGCACGCGTCCGGCACGTGCGCTGCCGTACGAGCTGTTCGTGCACAGCCGCGTGAGCGGGCACGACGACTCCGTGTCGCTCGACTTTGCGAACACTGGTGACGCAGGCGCCGCGTTCTACGTGTACGACCGCCGCAACCCGACGACGCCGCCGCGCCGCTATGCGGTGTCCGCGCACGACCGCTTCGTCGACACGTGGAACACGTCGGCCGCGCGCGGCGACTACCATCTCGCGGCATATGGCCCGAACGGCTATCTGTGCGAGTTCCAGGGCAACACGCGGCTCGCGGCGGACGGCCGTCACGCGAATCCCGAAGCGCGGATCGGCTACGACGTGCGCAACCGCCACGTGTACCTGCAACTGCGCAACAGCGGGCGCGCGACGTGCCGCGTGACGGTCGACAACGCGTACAGCCACAAGCATGCGCGGACCTACACGCTGGAGCCGGGCGAGCGCATCGAGGATCATTTCGAGCTGTCGTCGAGCCACGGCTGGTACGATCTGACGATCACCGCGACGTCACTGCGCGGGGGTGACGACAAGGTCGTGCGCCGCTTCGCGGGCCACGTCGAGACGGGCCGGCCGAGCCACAGCGATCCGGGGCCGGTGAAGCACGTGACGGCCTGACGGCCGGCACGCGTCGCACGAGGCGGGCGAGGCGGGCGAGGTTGGCCCGCCGCGCGCCGGCTGCGTCCAGGTTGCATTCCGGCAGGCGGAATGGGTCTTTGGAAACTGAAAACTGTTGACAATGTGTCGGGCCGACGGTATAGAAGGATCATTCGCCGACATGGCGCCCTCGTTCTCTACCGCAGCCTTGCTGCCTGCCCGACCATGACAGCCCCGAACGCGCTCAGCGCCATCGAACTCCTGCAAAGCCAGTCGCTCGCGATGATCGTCCAGGACATGCTCGAGCGCGCGATCGTCTCCGGCGAATACGCTCCCGGCGAGAAGCTCAACGAAGTCGAGATCGCGACCAAGCTGAACGTGTCGCGCGGCCCCGTGCGCGAAGCATTCCGCGCGCTCGAACAGGCCGGCCTGCTGCACAACGAGAAGAACCGCGGCGTGACCGTGCGCATCGTGCCGCTGCGCGAGGCCGAGGAGATCTACGAAGTGCGCGCGATGCTCGACGAGTCGGTCGCGCGTGCACTCGCAAAGCGCATCTCGCCCGACACGCTGAAGGTGCTGAAGGGCATCGTCCAGTCGATGAAGGACGCCGCGAAGACGCACAACGTCACGCGCTACACCGAGCTGAACGTGCAGTTCCACGACGCGATGGTGGTTGGCGTCGGCAATACGCACCTCACCGATACCTACCGCCGGCTCGTGCGCCAGCTCGGCCTGCTGCGCCAGGCGGCGATCGAGGCCGAGGAGGATGCGATCGCCGTGTCCGCGGCCGAGCACGACAGGATCGTGCAGGCGCTCGCGGGTGGTGACGAGGAGCAGGCCGTCGCGCTGGTGCGCGAGCACGTCGCGCACGGACTCGCGCGGATGCGCCGCACGCATGAACAGGGGCTGCCGGCAGCAGGCAAGGCGGCGCGGGAGAAAACCGTGCGCGCGTAAGCGGCCGGCAATGCCCGCGCGGGTCGCCGCGCACCGCACAAAGCAAAGGGACGCTTTTCAGCGTCCCTTTGTCATTGCATCGTCAGGTCCTGCAGGTCAACGCGTCGTCACGCCTTGTCGGCCTTCCCGGCCGCGCTCGCGAGTTTTGCGAGCCATGTGTCGACCGCCGACGGCCGCCGGCTCTCGTCCTCCGCACGTTCCTTGCGGCGGATCGCATTGCGCACGACGTGCGCGCCGACATAGCGGATCGGCTCCGGCGGGAACGCTCCAAGCGGGCCGCGCACGAGCGGGCTGCGCGTCCACGCGTTGTCGAGGCCGAGGACAAGCGACGACAGGATTTGCCCGCCCATGTAGGTCGGCCCCACGCCGTTACCCGAGTAGCCGAAGCCGTAGAACACGTTCGGCGCGTCGTCGAGGCGGCCGAAGAACGGGAAGCCGGTGACCGAGCGATCCGACGGCCCGTTCCAGCTCGCCGTGACCGGTACGCCCGCGAGCGACGGAAAGAACGCGCGCAGGCTTTGCGTGAGCTGCGCCTCGTACGGCGAGCGCTGGTCGAACACAGGCGCGATGCGGTTGCGCCACGAGAACGTGTTGCCGCCCTTGCCGAGCATCAGCCGCCCGTCGGCGGTGGTGCGGTAGTAGTAGACGAAGATCCGTGAATCGAGCACCGACACGCCGTCCACGAGCCCGGTCTTCGCGAGCAGTTCCGGGCATTTCTCGGTGATGACCATGTCGCTCGACACGACCGCGATCGTGCGCTCGAACTGCGGGAAGCGGCTCGCCATCCACGCGTTGATCGCGAACACGAGCTTGCCCGCGCGCACGCTGCCGGACGGCGTGCGCACGACGGCCGGCTGCCCGGGCGTGAAGTCGAGCATCGGCGTGCGTTCGTAGATCCGGATACCCATCGCGAGCGCGACGCGGCGCAGCCCGCGCACGAGCTTGCCGGGATGCACGGTCGCGGCGATCGGCGAGTAGACGCCGTCGAGATTGCGCGCGGAACCCGAGCGGCGCGCGACTTCGGCGGGCGGCAGCGGCTCGTAGCTGTGGATGCCGCATGCGGCGAGCGCGTCGAGTACCGGCGTGAGCGTGCCGACCTGCGCGCGCGACGTCGCGGTGTACAGCGTACCGTCGAGCCGCAGCTCGGCATCGATGTCGTGCGTGCGGCAGAAATCGGCGATGTGCTGCACGGCCGCTTCGGATGCCTTGACGAGCCGGATCGCCTCGGCTTCGCCGAACAGCCGCCGCAGCGTCAGGAATTTTGCGGACCACGTGAGCAGGCAGCCGCCGTTGCGACCGCTCGCGCCGGCGCCGCACAGGTCGGCCTCGACGATCGCGATGTCGAGCGCGGGATGCTGCTGCTTCGCCTGGATCGCGGTCCAGAGCCCGGTGAAGCCGCCGCCGACGATGCACACGTCGGCCTGCGTCGCGCCTTGCAGTGCGGGGGCGAGATCGCCGTCGTTGAACAGCGCTTGTTCGATCCAGAAGGGTCGCATCGGGTGTTTCTTCAATAAGGGGCGAGCCGTGCGCACACGGCGGGAAAAGCGGGCCGCCGCGTGGCGACATACGGAGGTGTCGGCCGCGCATGGCCGCGCGGCCGGGTGCATTGCTTCATGTCACGTCACGTCGGGCCGGCGCTTCGGCCAACACCACGCGACGTACGCCCATCGCCCGCAACGTGTCGGCGATTGCCGCGACGGCGCCCGGGATGCCGGCGTCGCCGACATGGCCGATGCACCCGGCGCGCAACGTCCCGGTTTCGGTGAGCTTGCCTGGATACGGAACGTCGCCGCGCTTTCCGACCTCCCGATAAAACCGCTTGAAATCGTCGTTCGAATCATCTTCGCCCTTGTCCGTGACGCCGCGCCACGCGGTGGACGAGTGGAGACCCGCCCGCTTTCCGCTACGTCGTTTTGCTTTCTGTTCTCTGCATGTTGTTGACAATATACAAATCATCAATTGTAATGTCAAGCATGGAGAGCACCTCCTTCGGCGCGACGCGGGCGCCGACGGCTCTACCCTTCGAACTGAAAGGAATGAACGTCATGAATGAAACGCCTGTATCCGTGGAAGTGAACGGCCGCCGCTACAACTGGATGAGCCGGCCCGTGGTGGTCGTCTGCGTCGATGGCTGCGCATACGAATATCTGGAAGAAGCGGCGGAGGCTGGCGTCGCGCCGTTCCTGCGCACGCTGCTGAAGCCGGGCACGGCGCTCAAGGGCGAGTGCGTGGTGCCGAGCTTCACGAACCCGAACAACCTGTCGATCGTTACAGGCGTGCCGCCGTCGATCCACGGGATTAGCGGCAACTACTTCTACGATCGCGACACCGGTGCCGAGGTGTTGATGAACGATCCGAAGTACCTGGTCGCACCCACCGTGCTCGCGACCTTCGCGGAGCAAGGCGCGCGTGTCGCGGTCGTCACCGCGAAGGACAAGCTGCGCCGCCTGCTCGGCAAGGGGCTGACGGGCATCTGCTTCTCGTCGGAAAAGGCCGACGAGGCGAGCCTCGAGGAAAACGGCATCGACAACGTGCTCGAACTGGTCGGCAAGCCGGTGCCGAGCGTGTACAGCGCGGATCTGTCGGAATTCGTGTTCGCGGCCGGCGTGCGCCTGCTCGAGACGCGCCCGATCGACCTGATGTACCTGTCGACGACCGACTACGTGCAGCACAAGTGTGCGCCCGGCACGGAAGGCGCGAACGCGTTCTACGCGATGATGGACACGTACCTGCAGCGCCTCGACGCACTCGGTGCAATCGTCGCGATCACGGCCGACCACGGAATGAACGCGAAGCACGACGATGTAACCGGCGAGCCGAACGTGATCTACCTGCAGGAGCTGTTCGACGAGTGGCTCGGCGAGGAGGCGGCGCGCGTGATCCTGCCGATCACCGATCCGTACGTCGTGCATCACGGCGCGCTCGGTTCGTTTGCGACCGTCTACGTGCCGGCGACTGCCGATGCCGAGGCGCTGCGCGCACGGCTCGCCGCGGTCGACGGCATCGAGGTCGTGCTGACGGGCGCCGAGGGTTGCGCGCGCTTCGAGCTGCCGCCGGCGCGGATGGGCGACCTGATCGTGATCTCGAAGCAGGACGTCGTGCTCGGCACGCGCCGTATCAGGCACGACCTGTCGGGGCTCGACGTGCCGCTGCGCTCGCACGGCGGGATCTCCGAGCAGATCGTGCCGCTGATCTTCAGCAAGCCGGTCGCCGGCGACGTCTCGGGCCGCGCGCGGCTGCGCAACTTCGACATCATCGACATCGCGCTCAACCATCTGCAGTGATGCACACGCATCCGCAAGGGGACACACTCATGAACGCCATTGCGGCATCGACGGACGTCCGCGAGATTCGTCGCGAAGCACTGCGAATCGACGGCGAACGGATTCATCGGGATGCGGTAATCGAAGTGCGCAACCCGTACGACGGCTCGCTGGTCGGCACCGTGCCGAAGGCGACACTGGACGACGTGCGGCGTGCCTTCGCGGCCGCGCGTGCATACCGGCCGACGCTCACGCGTCACGATCGGGCCGCGATCCTGCGTCGCGCGGCCGACATCGTGCGTTCGCGCACCGCCGAGATTGCAGCGTTGATCACGGCCGAGTCCGGGCTGTGCGTCAAGGACACGACATACGAAGCCGGCCGCGTGGCCGACGTGCTGACGTTCGGCGCCGGTGAAGTGCTGAAGGACGACGGTCAGATCTTCTCGTGCGACCTGACCCCGCACGGCAAGAAGCGCCGCGTATACACGCAGCGCGACCCGCTGCTCGGCGTGATTTCGGCGATCACGCCGTTCAACCACCCGATGAACCAGGTCGCGCACAAGATCGTGCCGTCGGTCGCGACCAACAACCGGATCGTCGTGAAGCCGTCGGAAAAGGTGCCGCTGTCGTGCTACCTGTTCGCGGACATCCTGTACGAAGCCGGCCTGCCGCCGCAGATGCTGCAGGTCGTCACCGGCGACCCGCAGGAGATTGCCGACGAGCTGATCACGAACCCGGCGATCGACCTGATCACGTTCACGGGCGGCGTATCGATCGGCAAGTCGATTGCATCGCGGATGGGCTACCGGCGGGCGGTGCTCGAACTCGGCGGCAACGATCCGATCATCGTGATGGAGGACGCCGATCTCGACGAAGCGAGCACGCTCGCGGTGTCGGGTTCGTATAAAAACTCGGGCCAGCGCTGCACGGCGATCAAGCGGATGCTCGTGCACGAGTCGGTGGCCGATCGCTTCACGGCGCTCGTGGTCGAGAAAACCAAGGCGTGGTCGTACGGCAATCCCGCCGATCCGTCGGTCGACATGGGCACGGTGATCGACGAGGCGGCCGCGAAGTTCTGCGAGCAGCAGGTGAACGATGCGATCGCGCGCGGTGCACGGCTCCTGGTCGGCAACGTGCGCGACGGCGCGCTGTATTCGCCGACGGTGATCGACCGCGTGACGCCCGACATGCCGCTCGTGAAATACGAAACCTTCGGCCCGGTGTCGCCGATCATGCGCTTCAGCAACATCGACGAAGCGATCCGGATGTCGAACAGCACCGACTATGCGCTGTCGTCGTCGGTCTGCACGAACCGCTTCGACACCATCACGCGCTTCATCACCGAGCTGGAAGTCGGCAGCGTGAACGTGCGCGAAGTGCCGGGTTACCGGCTCGAACTGACGCCGTTCGGCGGCGTGAAGGATTCGGGGCTCGGCTACAAGGAGGGCGTGCAGGAAGCGATGAAGAGCTTCACGAATACGAAGACGTATTCGCTGCCGTGGTAAGTGGCGTGTCAGCCGCGCGCACCGGTTTCGCAGCCGGTGCGCGCGTTATTCGATCGGCTCATATCGATAGCCGATTTGCGTTTTTGCCGGGCCCCGGCGCGTCGGTAGAATTCGCGGACCTCTCGAACGGCATCCATGTGCCGCGGGAAAATTCCGTCCAATCATTCGGGGTCCGCACCATGAAATTCCTTCGCTCCATCCTGGTCGTTGCCATGCTGCAGGCCGTTTCGGTCACGGGCGCACTGGCTGCCGACGACCTGTCGCAGATCAAGTCTTCCGGCGTGTTCCGGGTCGGTACCGAAGGCACGTACGCGCCGTTCACGTACCACGACGAAACCGGCAAGCTGACGGGCTTCGATGTCGACATCGCGACCGCGATCGCGCAGCGCCTCGGCGTGAAGCCGCAGTTCGTCGAAGGAAAGTGGGACGGGCTGATCGCGGGCCTCGACGTGAACCGCTACGACGCGGTCGTCAATGAAGTGTCGATCACCGATGCACGCAAGGCGAAATACGATTTCTCGACGCCGTACATCACGTCGCGCGCGGTGCTGATCGTGCGCGCGGACAACACGACGATCCGCTCGTTCGACGATCTCAAGGGCAAGAAATCCGCGAACACGCTGACCAGCAATTTCGGCAAGCTCGCGGCCGCGCACGGCGCGGACGTCGTGCCCGTGCAGGGCTTCAACGAATCGATCGACCTGCTCAGCTCGGGGCGCGTCGACGCGACGATCAACGATTCGCTGTCGTACCTCGATTTCCGCAAGCACAAGCCCGACGCGAAACTGAAGATCGCGGCGACCGACACGGGGGGCGCGAGCGACGCATCGGGCGTGCTGCTGCGCAAGGGCAGCCCGGCGCTGGTGGCCGCGATCGACAAGGCGCTCGCGGACATCAAGGCCGACGGCACCTACGCGAAGATCTCGCAGAAGTATTTCGGCCGCGACGTGTCGCAGCCGTGACGCGAGGCTGAACGATGCCGGCCTGGCTTCACCTGATGGCGGAATCGCTGCGGCCCCTGCTCGTCGCGGGGCTCGTGTTCACGGTGCCGCTCACGCTCGCGTCGTTCGCGATCGGCCTGCTGCTCGCATTCGGCGCGGCGCTCACGCGGCTGTTCGGGCCGCGCTGGGCGCAAGCCGCCGTGCGCTTCTACATCTGGCTGTTTCGCGGTTCGCCGCTGCTCGTGCAGCTGTTCGTGATCTTCTACGGCCTGCCGAGCGTCGGCATCGTGCTCGATCCGCTGACGGCCGCGGTGATCGGCTTCTCGCTGAACGTCGGCGCGTACAACGCCGAGGTGATCCGCGGCGTGATCGAATCGATTCCGAAGGGGCAGTGGGAAGCCGCGTACTCGATGGCGATGACGCGGCCGCAGGCGCTGCGCCGCGCGATCCTGCCGCAGGCCGCGCGCGTCGCGCTGCCGGCGCTGTCGAATTCGTTCATTTCGCTCGTGAAGGACACATCGCTCGCGGCCGTGCTGACCGTGCCGGAGATCTTCCAGGCCGCGCAGCGGATCGCAGCCGTGACCTACGAGCCGATGATTCTCTATACGGAAGCCGCGCTGATCTATCTGCTGCTCAGTTCGGTGCTGTCGACGCTGCAGCGTCGCCTCGAAATTCGCTTCGGTCGTCACGCGCTGTTCCAGGCGGAGTGGCGATGATCCGGCTCGAACGCATCGACAAGTCGTTTGGCGCGCATCGTGTGTTGCACGGGATCGACCTCGCGTTGCAGCCCGGCAGCGTGACGGCGCTGATCGGGCCATCCGGTAGCGGCAAGAGCACGCTGCTGCGTTGCGTGAACCTGCTCGAAGTGCCCGAGGCTGGCACGCTGACGGTCGGCGATGCACGCATCGACTTCTCGCCGGCGTACCGCCTGGCGCGTGACGCCGTGTTCGCCGTGCGCCGCCAGACCGGCATGGTGTTTCAGAACTTCCAGCTGTTTCCGCACCTGAGTGTCGTGCAGAACGTGATGGAAGGGCTCGTCACCGTGCAGCGCTGGCCGCGAGAGCGAGCCCGCGAACGCGCGCTCGCGCTGCTCGAGAAGGTCGGCATCGCGGACAAGGCCGACGCCTGGCCCGGCACGCTGTCGGGCGGCCAGCAGCAGCGCGTTGCGATCGCACGTGCGCTCGCGCCGTCGCCGCAGGTGCTGTTGTGCGACGAGCCGACGTCGGCACTCGATCCGGAGTTGTCCGTCGAAGTGGTCGAGGTGCTGCGCCAGCTTGCACGCGAAGGCACGACGATGCTGATGGCCACCCACGACCTGCGCCTGGCCGCGTCGATCGCGCACGACGCGGTGTTTCTCGCGGAGGGGCGCGTCGTCGAAGCCGGTGCATCGCGCGACCTGTTCGGCGACCCGCGCGATCCGCGCACCGCGAAGTTCATCTCGACGCTTGCGCAGGGCGTGCCGGTGTTCTGACGCGACAGGCGAAAAGCGGCATGCGGTACGGCGGGCGTCAACCTTGCCCTGGCCTGTCGAGCACCGCCGCGACGATCGCCTCCGGCGCATCTTCCTGCACCAGGTGGCCTGCACCGGGCACCCTGATCAGCGTGCCGCTTGCGATGCGATCAGCCAGCGCCTGCCCCTGTTCAAGCGGAATCCACGCGTCGTCCTCGCCCCATACGATGCGCACCGGAAAGTCCGGCGGCGCGTAACGAGCCTCGGCTTCCTCGATGTAGCGCTGGCGCATCTGCGCGATCTGGCGATAGAACGCGGCCTGACCGGCAGGCGTGAGCCACGGCGCACGGTAGATCGACAGCGCCTCGTCGCTCAGCGGCCGGGCGACCGCATGGCCGAGATAGGCCGACACGAGCGCGTGATGCGCATACGCAGGCAATCCGGTGAATGCGGCTTCGTGCTGCGCGACGTGGCGCACGAACGGCGAACCCTGCGGCGCGATCGCGACCGGATTCACGAGCGTGAGGTCCGCATATGCGACCCCGTCGAGGAAGTGCGCACGCAGCACGGTTGCGCCGCCGTAGTCGTGCGCGAGCACGCGCGGGCGTGAGATTTTCCACGCGTCGAGCATCGAGGCGAACAGCCCGTTCTGGCGGCCGAGCGACACGTCCGCGTCCGGCATGTCGGATTGACCGTAGCCGAGCAGGTCGTAGAAGAACACGCGATGACGTCGCGCGAGCCACGGTGCGATCCGGCGCCACACCTGCGACGAAAACGGCGTGCCGTGCACGAGCACGAGCGGCGGGCCTTCGCCGAGCGTTCCCCAGGCAATCCGGTGGCCTTCGAAAATGAAGCGATTGGCGAGTTCGAGCATCGGCCTCTCCGTGCTAACCTGTTTTGGTTGTTAATAGGTTACTCCGGATTGCCCGGACGTGAAACCGACAGGTGCAAATAAATGGTTACTCGAAACGAACCCGCGCGACCCGCGCACGAATGGGGCGCAGCCGATTTCGTCGGCGGCCATCCGGCGCTCGACTTCCTCAACACGGTGGCCGACACGGGCAAGACCCGCGACGCGGACAAGCTCGTCGACTGGCCGGCCGTGCATGCGTGGGCGCAACGATCGGGGCTGGTGGCGCCAGCCGATCTGTCGCGGCTTCTGCGTCATGCGAGGCGGGACGACGCCGATGCGCTGGCGGCGCTGCATCGCTTTCGGGAGGATGCTTACAGCGCGATCGCACACCTGACGGCCGGAGGCGGCGGCATGGCCGGCGCGCGCGCGGTGGACCGGCTCGCTGTCGCGATTCGCGACGCGATCGGGCGCAGCGCGTTCGAGGCGGTCGACGGCCGGTTCGCGTGGCGGCCCGACGCGCGCGCGACGTCGCGCTGGGTCGATGCGGCCGCACTCGGCTTCGAGCAGCTGCTGCGCAGCGACGACTTCGCGCGCGTGCGTCAGTGCGGCCGGTGCACGTGGTTCTTCGTCGATCGCGGCCGCGGCGTCGGGCGCCGCTGGTGCGACATGCGCACGTGCGGGAACCGCGCGAAGGTGGAGGCGTTCAGGGAGCGGTGACGCGCGCGTCGTGACGGTGGTCGCGCCACACGATGCGCGGCCGGCGCGCGAGCGTCATGGGGCGGCTTCGTGCGCGGGGTGTTCCGGCCACAGCGTCACGGCGATGAACAGCCCGGCCGCGAGGAATGGTGCGCCGATCGCGAACAGGATGGCTGCGAGGCCCCAGCGATCCCAGAAGCGGTCGACGACCGCGCGCTCCGGTGTGACGGGGTCGTACAGCACGTTGACCGCTTCGCCTTCGCGCAGGCCCGGATGGGATGACGCCGAGCCCTGGGCGAACGTGATCTGGCGTCCACTGTCGGTCGTGAACGCGACGATCGCCGAATACAGCGACGTGCGCGATCGGGACGCGCGCGCGTTTTCCGCGATCTCGACGACATGGCCGGTCGAACGCGCGTAGTGATGGGCGATCTGCCACTGACGCAGGCCGGCCGCACCGGCGCCGGCGACGAAGCCCGTGCCGATCGCGATCGGAATCAGCGCGATTGCGATATCCCAGCGTCTTCGCGCGTGCTTGCGGGCGGGGCGGGCCGGTGGTGGTTCGGATGACCGGCGGCGGCGCCCGCCGACGATCAGGAGGCCGCCGATCGCGAACGATGCGACGGCGAGCAGCGCCGCCACGGCGGCCGGAAACCAGCGTTGCGCGAAATCGTCGATCAGTGCGGGGCGTTCGGGGTGGCTGGGGTCGAGCCATACCTCGACGTTCTCGCCGATGTCGTAGGCGGGGACGGTCGATGCGGTATTGCCGGCGATTTCGCGACGCTGGCCGTCGTTCGCGAGGTACGCGACGATCGGCCGGTACGCGCGCATCGCGTCGCTGTCCTGGACGATGCGCACGACCGTGCCCGGCGCACGGACCAGCTGGCCGGTCGCTTGGCCCGCCGTGACGGCAAGCATGCCGGCCAGCACGAGCAGCACGACGCCGAGCGCCATGGCGACGAGCGCGTCCTTACCCGCCATGACCGGATCCGGTTCGTGCGTCGCACTGCGGATGCCGGCGTGATCGTGGGAGTGGCGTGTCCCGACGGACTCGCCGATATCGGCGCAACCAGGCTCTCTGAATGGTCGCGTCTCGGTTACATGCTTCCATGTCTGACGTCCCATGTTCTCTCAGTGCCGGCGGGCAAACGGCAATGCCTGCGCCGGTCGTGTGATATTTGTCGGACGATTCTAGCGGAAACGATGCGGAACGGGCGGGCGGTGGCGTACTGCGACAGGTCGCGCGCGGCGAGTGCGGCGGCGGAAAAGGAAAAAGCCCGGTTAGCTTTCGCTAACCGGGCTTCGGAATTCCTGGTGGGGCGTGAGTGACTCGAACACTCGACCTACGGATTAAGAGTCCGCTGCTCTACCAACTGAGCTAACGCCCCCAACAGAAGAAAGATTATGCCTGGGTATTTCGGACCTTGCAAGCCCTTTCTGCGGATTTCCTGAAAATATTTCGTCACGACAACGGCGGCTGTCGGTCCGATAACGAGCGATCGGAGATTCCGCGCTCCCGGTATGATGACGCCACACGTGTTGCGCGGCGGTCGCGCAACGCTTTCTGGGCTTTCGAAGATGGACGAAAACGCAGTCCGCGAATTGCTGGATCGCCTGCTGGCCCCCTGGGTCCGCTCGCTCGGTCTGGTCCCCGTGTCGATCGGCGACGACAGCGTCACGCTGCGCCTGCCGTTTTCCGGCGAATTCCGTCATTCAGGCGGCGTGATCTGCGGCCAGGTGTTCACGGCGGCCGCCGACACCGCGATGGTGGTCGCGATCTCGGCCGCGCTCGGCGAGTTCCGGCCGATGACGACCGTGTCGTTGAACACGAACTTCATGCGGCCCGTGCGCAAGGGCGACGTGCTCGTCACCGCGCGCGTGCTGCGGATGGGCCGCAACCTCGTATTCGGCGAAGTCGAGCTGTTCGACGAAGACGGCAAGATGGCCGTCCACGCGACGTCGACCTACGCGCTCGTCAGCTGAGCGGCGCGATGTTCGACCAGATCGTCTTTGCGGGCGGCGGCAATCGCTGCTGGTGGCAGGCCGGCTTCTGGGACGTCGCCCAGCCGGCGCTCGACCTGCGCCCGCGCGTGATCACCGGCATCTCGGCCGGCGCGGCGACCGCGTGCATGCTGTATACGCGCGACGCCGCATGGGTGATGCGCTATTACGAAGAGGCGCTGCGCCACAACCGGAAGAACGCGTACTGGGGCAACCTGTTCGGGCGCGAGCCCGTGTTTCCGCATTACCGGATTTACCGTCAGGCGCTGCTCGACATCTACGGCGAGCCGTTCGCGAAGCTGGCCGCGGCACCGGAGATCCGCATCGGGGTGTCGCACGTGCCGCGCTGGCTCGGCGCGCGCAGCGCAGTGGCCGCCGGCCTCGTCGCGTACAACATCGAGAAGTATGTGCGCAAGACGCTGCACCCGACGCTCGGGCGCACGCTCGGTTTTCGGCCCGAATTCGTGCGCGCGCAGGCCTGCACGCGAGTCGACGAACTCGCCGACCTGATCCTGCAGTCATCCTGTACGCCGCCGTTCACGCCGGTGCTGCGCCGCGATGGCCGGCCCGTGCTCGACGGCGGGATGGTCGACAACGTGCCGGTCGACGCGCTCGACCCGACGCCGGGCGATGTGCTGGTGCTCGTCACGCGGCTGTACCCGCGCCCGCAGATGTTCACGGTCGCGCACGGCGAGCAGCGGCGGCAGTACGTCCAGCCGTCGAGCAAGGTGCCGATTTCGAGTTGGGATTACACGAGCCCGTCGCAGATGCGGCATGCGTACGACCTCGGGCGGCGCGACGGCGAGCATTTCCTCACGCGCGTCGGCGCGATGACGGGCGGCCGCGCGGCCGCCTGAAGACGGGAAGCAGGAAGCGGGGCCGCGCTCAGCGCACGCGGCGCGGCGTCAGTGCTTCCGGGTTGACGACGCTCGACATGTCGCCCTGGTCGAACGCCAGGATGTTCCTGAACGCCGCGCTGAAGTAGAGCTCGTAGCTTTCGCGCTCGACATAGCCGATGTGCGGCGTGCAGATCACGTTTTCCATCCGCAGCAGGCTGTAGCCCTGCAGGATCGGCTCGCTTTCGAACACGTCGATCGCGACCATCCCCGGACGGTTGTGCGACAGCGCGTTGACCAGTGCATTTTCCTCGAGCAGCTCGGCGCGGCTCGTGTTGACGAGCAGCGACGTCGGCTTCATCCGCATCAGGTCTTCCTGCTTCACGATCCCGCGCGTGTCGTCATGCATGCGCAGGTGCAGCGACAGCACGTCGCTCTGCTCGAACAGCGCTTCACGGCTTTCGGCAGCCGTGTAGCCGTCGGCCCGCGCGGCCTCGAGCGAATGCTCGCGGCCCCAGATCAGCACGTTCATCCCGAATGCCTTGCCGTAGCCGGCGACGAGCCGGCCAATCTTGCCGTAGCCCCAGATGCCGAGCGTCTGGCCGCGCAGCACCTGACCGAGGCCGAAGTTCGGCGGCATGGCCGACGTCTTCAGGCCCGACTGCTGCCAGGCGCCCTGCTTCAGGTTCGCGACGTACTGCGGAATGCGGCGCTGGGCGGCCATCACGAGCGCCCAGGTGAGCTCGGCGGGTGCGATCGGCGAACCCGTGCCTTCGAGTACCGCGATGCCGCGGTCGGTACAGGCTTCGAGATCGATGTGGCTCGAAATGCGGCCGGTCTGGCTGATCATTCGCAGGTTCGGCAGCTTGGCGAGCAGTTGCGATGAAATCGGGGTCCGTTCGCGAATCAGCACGAGCGCCTCGACTTCCGCCAGACGGCTCGCGAGTTGTCCCAATCCGCGCACCGTATTGTTGAAGACCTTCACGTCGTGGTCGGCAAGCAGCTCGAAGCAGTTCAGCTTGCGGACGGCGTCCTGGTAGTCGTCGAGGATGGCAATTTTCATGGTGAGCGGGTGTCGCGCGTTGAAAGCGGCAGTGGCGGCGGCGCACGTCGCGCACCCGTCCCGCCCGGCCGGGGCCGACATGATGCTACGTCGGCCGCCTTCATGGTGTCTTTTTAACAGGTTGTTACGCTCCGCCGCAATCGGCGTCAGCCTGACCCGGAGCCGCTCGCGTGACGGGCGCAAGGGTGCGCTGTTGTGTCGCATCAAACACGTCCTTCCTGATTCGGACGCTTACTCGACGAGGTTCACCCAATTGTTGCTCCAATCAGAATAATTGGATCAACTATCCGCATAGGGCGAGGATTTTTGACTATTTTTATCGTCAACAGGGGCCTTGTTGAGCAACTCTGCATCATTTCCGCTGTCGTAGGAGAATTACGCATTTGCTTCATCTTTTTGAAGTTGTACTAGCGGCAGGAGTCGTTTATGGATCACTTGCAGTCGATGCGCGTGTTCGTCAAGGTTGCAGATCTCGGCAGTTTCGCGCGGGCCGCGAGCGCAATGGATATCTCCAACGCGGTCGCGACGCGTCACGTCGCCGACCTCGAAGGTCGGCTCGGCACGCGCTTGCTGAACCGCACCACGCGCAGTCTCTCCCTGACGGAGTCAGGCCAGGTCTATCTGGAGCGTGCCCGCCAGATCCTCGATGAGCTCGAGGACGTCGAGCAGATGGTCGTCGCGCGCAATCACGAGCCGGTCGGCACGCTGCGCATCGTCGCGCCGGTCGTGTTCGGCCTGCACAACCTCGCGCCCGTGTTGCAGTCGTACACGGAGAATTTCCCGAAAGTGGTGCCGGATCTCACGCTGGTCGACCGGCAGGTCGATCTCGTCGAGGAAGGCTTCGACGTCGGCATCGTCGTCACGCGCCAGATGCGCAGCGCGAGCATCGTCACGCGGCGCCTGACCACGGGTTGCATGACCGTGTGCGCGACGCCGAGCTACCTGGAGAAGCACGGCGTGCCGACCCACCCGGAACATCTCGCCGAGCATCCGAGCCTGAGCCTGCCGACCGAATACTGGGGCGACGAGCGTGTGTTCACGGGGCCGGACGGCGAAGTGCGCGTGCGCCCGACCAACGTGATCGTCGCGAACAACACCGCGATGCTGCGCCAGTTCGCGCTGCTCGGGATGGGTGTCGCGATCCTGCCGAGCTACCTGATCGGCGGCGACATCGCGCGTGGCGCGCTCGTGCGGCTGCTGCCGGATTTCCGGCTGCCGCAGGTCGAGATCAACATCGCTTACCCGAGCCGGCGCCATCTGCCGGCGAAGGTGCGCACGTTCATCGACCACCTCGTCGAGCATTTCAGCCACTCGACCGACGCAACGATGGGCGAGCAATGGGCCGCGCAGGGTTCGGTGCTCGCGCCGATCGGTGTCGAGACGCGTGCGGAGCAGCCGGAATCGGCCGACCCGAACCTGTCGCCGCGCCTGCCGCGTTCGCCGCGTACGCGCGTCGCGGCGCCGTCGCCGCTGTAATAACGGCGCGACGGCCGGGCGGCGGTTGCCGCCGGCAAAAAGAAAAACGCGGATCGAGCGATCGATCCGCGTTTTTTATGGCTGCCTGCCGGCGTTCGGCCTGGCGGCCGGGAGAACCCCCGGCCGTCAGGCCGTTACGAGCCCGTCTTGCGCGCCGTCGTCTTGCGGGCGGCGGTCTTGCGAGCCGGTGCCGGTTTCTCCTCGGCGCCTTCCGTCACGGTTTCGGCATCTTTCGTCGCCGATTTTGCCGTCTTCTTCGCGGCAGCGGCTTTCGGCTCCTTCTTCTCGAACTCGAAACCGATCTTGCCGTCGGGCTGCTTCACGAGGAATGCCTTGAAGTTGCGGCCCGTGCGTGACGACTTGAAGTTCGGCAGCAGATCCGTGCGGCCGTCGGCAAGCAGCTTGCCCATCTGCTCGCGCGCGATTTCCTGCTGCAGGATCACCTTGCCCGAGCGGAAGTCGCAGGTCTTCGGGTTGGCCACCGAGTGCTCGCATACGTAGCTCATCCCGTGCTCGAACACGCGGCCCTTGCATTTCGGGCATGCGCCGACCGGCTCCTGCGCGGAGAAGTCGGGCGCCTCGCCTTCCTCACCGCCCGTGTCCTGGCCGAAGTCGAACTCGAGCTTGTAGTTCTTCGTCTCGTCGTCGAAGGACAGCTTGAGGATCGCCGAGAACGGGCGGCCCATCTTGCTGCGGAAACCGGACAGCGGGCCGATCGTCTTCTCGCGCAGCAGTTCCTCGACTTCCGCGATCTCGAACTGCCGGCTGCCCGGGATCTTCGAGATCGAGAACTCGCACTTCGTGCACGCGAAACGGCGGTAGTTTTCCTTTACCTGGCCGCCGCAGTTCGGGCACGGCGTCTCGAGCGTCGCGTAATCGCCGGGGATCGTGTCGGAATCGTATTCCTTCGCGCGCTTGACGATCTGCTGCGTCATGCGGGCGATTTCCTGCATGAACGCTTCGCGTCCGAGGTTGCCGCGCTCCATCTGCGACAGCTTGTATTCCCATTCGCCGGTGAGTTCGGGCGCGGTGAGTTCCTTCACGCCGAGCCCGCGCAGCAGCGTCATCAACTGGAATGCCTTCGCGGTCGGGATCAGTTCGCGTCCCTCGCGCACGAGGTACTTCTCGCCGAGCAGGCCTTCGATGATCGCCGCGCGCGTGGCCGGCGTGCCGAGCCCCTTCGCGGCCATCGCCTCGCGCAGTTCGTCATCCTCGACGAGCTTGCCCGCACCTTCCATTGCGGACAGCAGCGTCGCTTCCGAGTAGCGTGCGGGCGGCTTCGTGACGAGCGCGACGGCGGCGATTTCGTCCGTCTTCACCTTCTCGTCCTTCTGCACCGGCACCAGGTTCGCATCCGCGCCTTCGGCATCGCGGCCGTATACCTGCAGCCAGCCCGGCTCGACGAGCACCTTGCCTTCGGTCTTGAAGTGATGGCCCGCGACTTCGGTGATCCGCGTCGTGACACGGAATTCGGCGGCCGGGAAGAACACGGCGAGGAAGCGCTTCACGACCATGTCGTACAGCTTCTGCTCCGGCTCGGACAGCGACTTCGGCGCTTGCAGCGTCGGGATGATTGCAAAGTGGTCGCTGATCTTCGAGTTGTCGAAGATCCGCTTGTTCGGCTTCACCCAGCCCTTGTCGAGCACCTGCTTCGCATGCGGCAGGTAGTTGTTGCTCTCCTTGAGCATCTCGAGCGTGGACTGGACCGTCGAAAGATAGTCTTCCGGCAGCGCGCGCGCGTCGGTACGCGGGTAGGTCAGCACCTTGTGCTTTTCATACAGTGCCTGCGCGAGACCGAGCGTGTTCTTCGCGGAGAAGCCGAACCGGCTGTTCGCTTCGCGCTGCAGGCTCGTCAGGTCGAACAGCAGCGGCGACAGTTGCGTCGACGGCTTCGATTCCTCGGAGACCGTGCCGACCTGGTCGCGACACGCGGCGACGATCGTTTCGGCAGCCGGCAGGCTCCACAGGCGGGAGTCGCGCTTTTCCGGATCGAATTCGTCTCGCTTGAATTTCGGGTCGAACCACTTGCCCTCGTAGAAGCCGCCCGCGCATGCGAATTCGGCCTTCACTTCCCAGTAGTCGCGCGGGATGAAGCGGCGAATTTTCTCTTCGCGTTCGACGACGATCGACAACGTTGGCGTCTGAACGCGGCCAACTGTCGTCAGGAAGAAGCCGCCGCCCTTGCTGTTGAACGCGGTCATCGCGCGGGTGCCGTTGATCCCGACGAGCCAGTCGGCTTCCGAGCGGCAGCGCGCGGCGTCGGCGAGCGGCAGCATGTCCGCGTCGCTGCGCAGGTTCGCGAAGCCGTCGCGGATCGCTTGCGGGGTCATCGACTGCAGCCACAGGCGCTGGACCGGCTGCTTCGCCTTCGCGTGCTGCGCGATCAGGCGGAAAATCAGCTCGCCCTCGCGCCCCGCGTCGCATGCGTTGATCAGGCGGTCGACATCCTTGCGCTTCAACAGCTTGGTGAGCACCTTGAGGCGCGACTCGCTTTTTGCGATCGGGTTCAGGTCGAAATGCGGGGGGATGACGGGCAGATGCGCGAAGCTCCATTTCCCGCGCTTGACCTCGTACTCTTCCGGGGCGGCGATTTCCAGCAGGTGGCCGACAGCGGACGAAAGGACGAAATCGTCGCTCTCGTAATACTCGTCATGCTTGGTAAAGCCGCCCAAAGCGCGTGCGATGTCGTTCGCGACAGAAGGCTTTTCCGCAATGATCAGTGCTTTGGACATGACAGGTGTGTGTTGGTAGACCGGGTTCGCCGGTTGTGGGTGCCTTTTACGACCGCTTTATAGCACACGCCGCAGCGATGGCGGCTCGGCGTGCAAAAAGCGGCCCATCATAGAGGGGGGGGCGCAGCGGCGGCAAGCGCCCGGCGCGGCGGGGCGCGCAAATGCGCGTAAAACCGCCGGACCGGCTCACGAATTCAGGCTTCGACGGTCAGGACGTTGCGCAATTTCGGTGCGTGCGGCGCGCCGGGTACCGCGCTCAGGTCGGACAGCATCCGCTCGACGATCGCCGCATGCGGCAGCACCGTGCCGAAGAAGCGGGCGGTGTGGGTGTCTTCGATCAGGATCGTCGGGAAGTTCTCGACGTCGAGATCGTCGAGCTGGTCGGCATGCGTTTCGATGTCGATCCAGGCGAAGCAGGCGTCCGGATGCGCGTCGGCGAGCTGGTCGAAGGCCGTCCGGTAGTCGCGGCACGTGCCGCACCACTCGGCGCACAGGCAGGCGACGAGCAATGTGCCGGGATCGGCGAGGCGCTCGGCGATCCGATCCGCATCGGTGTCGAGATTCAGCGCGGGCATGGGTTTCCTTGGAGATCGTTGGCGGCCTGGCCGCCCCTATGCGGGGGAATGTAGCACGCCATGCACGGGCGAAGTGCGCGCCGCGTCAAGCCGTGCGAAGCGTCCGCCGGGCAGGCTGGCGACGCGACCGGCCAGTTCCAGCGCAAGCAGCGCGCGGTGCAGCACGTCGTCGGACAGGCCGCTGTGCTCGGCGAGCCATTCGTAGGTAACGGGGCCGTATCCCAATGCGGCAAGCACGGCCTGTTCGGATGGGGTGCCGGGCAGCGGTGGCGCCGGCGGCGGTGCCTCGTCCCGGGCGGGCGTGGCGGCCGGAACGGGGTCGCCAATTTGCATAAGCCCGGTAGCGGCACGCCGAGGGGCGGCTTCGGTTTCGCGGAGGCCCCCGGTGTCCGCGCACGGATGCCCGGAACACGCCGCACCGCCCGCCGCGCCGGCTTTCGATTCGCCCAGCCCGTATTCCTCGAGGACGTCGAGCGGCGCAGCCGTCAGCTTCGCGCCGTCGCGGATCAGTGCGTGACAGCCTTGCGCGAGCGGCGCATGGATCGAGCCCGGCATCGCGAACACGTCGCGCCCCAGTTCATTCGCGAGCCGTGCGGTGATCAGCGAGCCCGAGCGCGGCGCGGCCTCGACGACGAGTGCGCCGATCGCGAGCGCGGCGATCAGCCGGTTGCGCTGCGGGAAATGCGCGGCGCGGGCAGGCGTGCCGAGCGGCCATTCCGACACGATCGCGCCGTGTGCGGCGATCTCGTGGGCGAGTGCGCGGTGCCGCGCCGGATAGACGAGATCGGCGCCGGTCGCGATCACCGCGACCGTGCCCGACCGGCCGTCGAGCCCGCCACGATGCGCGGCGCCGTCGATCCCGAGCGCGAGGCCCGACACGATCGGAAGGCCCGCGTCTGACAGTTCGCGTGCGAAGCGCGTCGCGTCGGCGAGACCTTGCGGCGTTGCGTGACGGCTGCCGACCACGGCGAGACTGCGCGCGTGCAGCAGGTCGAGCCGGCCCTTTACATATAGCAGCAGCGGCGGATCGTGCAGGTCGCGCAGCCGCGGCGGGTAGGCCGGATCGTTCAGCGTGACGAGCGCATTGCCCGGCGCATCGAGCCATGCGAGCGCGGCGTCGGTGCGCGCGTCGAGATCGTCGCGCTCGCTCGCGCGCACGGCCAGGGCGGCGGCGGCGCTGGTTACGGCGGCGATGGCATGGTCGGACGCACGCAGCAGCGCGTCCGGCGCGCCGAACGCATCGAGCAGTGCCTGCAGCACGGCGGGGGCGAGGCCGGGCGCATGCGCGAGCTGCAGCCACGCGCGCACGGCGGAGGTGGTCAGCGCTTGCGGCGACATGAGGCGCCCCTCGAATGCGGTGGCCAGCGAACCGCGTGGCGCCATGATAAAATTTTCATCATCCGAAATACTCGACAGGGCCGCGCGCGCAGGCGCCCGGCCAATTGCAGGAGGCATGATCCGCGGCATTGATTCGCCGTGCGTCCGCCTCATCTTCATTGCATCCCGGCGGCAGCGCCAGCCGGCCGGATGGCCGATGCGGCACGCCGCCCCACCGATTACCGAACGCCATGGCTTTACTCAATATTCTTCATTACCCCGACAAGCGGCTGCACAAGGTCGCGAAGCCCGTCGACAAGGTCGACGACCGGATCCGCAAGCTCGTCGCCGACATGGCCGAGACCATGTATGCGGCGCCGGGCATCGGCCTTGCGGCCACGCAGGTCGACGTGCACGAGCGCGTGATCGTGATCGACGTCTCCGAGGAGAAGAACGAGCTGCGCGCGTTCATCAATCCCGAGATCGTGTGGTCGAGCGACGCAAAGCAGATCTATGAAGAGGGCTGCCTGTCGGTGCCCGGCATCTACGACGAAGTCGAGCGTCCCGATCACGTGCGCGTGCGTGCGCTCAACGAGCAGGGCGAGACCTTCGAACTCGACTGCGAGGGCCTGCTGGCCGTGTGCGTCCAGCACGAGATGGATCACCTGATGGGGCGCGTGTTCGTCGAGTACCTGTCGCCGCTCAAGCAGACGCGCATCAAGACGAAGATGAAGAAACTCGAACGCGCGATGTAACGCGCGTTCGCCCAGCTCGAACCCGAACGCTGTCATGACCCATACGTTGCGCGTAGTTTTTGCCGGCACGCCGGAATTCGCCGCGGCGGCCCTCGCCGCGATCCACGAGGCCGGTTTTCCGGTGCCGCTCGTGCTCACCCAGCCCGATCGCCCTGCCGGGCGCGGGATGAAACTGCAGGCGAGCGCGGTGAAGCGCTACGCCGTCGAGCACGGGATGCCCGTCGCGCAACCGCCGTCGCTGCGCCGCGCTGGCAAGTACCCGGCCGAGGCGGCCGACGCGATCGAGCTGCTGCGCTCGACCCCGCACGACGTGATGGTGGTCGCCGCATACGGCCTGCTGCTGCCGCAGGAAGTGCTAGACATTCCGCGCCACGGCTGCATCAACATTCATGCGTCGCTGCTGCCGCGCTGGCGCGGTGCCGCGCCGATCCACCGTGCGATCGAGGCCGGTGACGCGCAGACGGGCGTCACGCTGATGCAGATGGACATCGGCCTCGACACCGGCGCGATGATCGAGGAAGCGCGCATCGCGATCGCCCCCGACGAGACGACCGCGACGTTGCACGACCGGCTCGCCGCCGAAGGCGCGCGACTGATCGTCGACGCGCTCGTGCAGCTCGAGCGCGACGGCGTGCTGCCGGCGACGCCGCAACCGGCCGACGGCGTGACCTATGCGGAGAAGATCGGCAAGCACGAAGCGGCGCTCGATTGGCGCAAACCGGCCGACGTGCTCGCGCGCCAGGTGCGTGCGTTCGATCCGTTCCCGGGCGGCGTCGCGACGCTCGACGGCGCGGCGATCAAGCTGTGGGCGGCCGAGCCAGTGGCGGCGCGCGGCGACGCGGCGCCCGGCACGATTGTCGAAGTCGCACCGGAAGGCGTGCTCATCGCGTGCGGCAGCGGGGCGCTGCGCGTCACGCAGTTGCAGAAGCCGGGCGGCAAGCGGCTGCCCGCGCGCGAATTCCTGGCCGGCTCGCCGCTCGCCGCAGGCCAGCGTTTCGCGCTGACCGACGTTGCCTGAAGCGGCCTGACCGACATTCGACACGGTCTGCCGCGCGTGCGCAATCGGCCGGATGGCCGAGTCGCGCGGCGCGGCAGGCGCGCGTAGAATTTCCCTGCGCTCTCCGGTTTCGAGGTTTTCATGTTCGGCATCACCCATTTCGGCTTCTTCGTGCTGGCAGTCTTCCTGCTGAACGTCACGCCCGGTCCCGATACGGCCTATATCGTCGGCCGCAGCGTCGCGCAGGGTCGCGGCGCGGGGCTGATGTCGGCGTTCGGCATTTCGGCCGGCTGCTGCGTTCACGCGCTCGCCTGCGCATTCGGCCTGACCGCGCTGCTCGCGGCGTCGGCTGCTGCATTCACGGTAATCAAGCTGGTCGGCGCCGCCTACCTGATCTACCTCGGCGTGAGAATGTTCGTCGCGAAGCAGGCGGCCGCGCCGTCGGGCAACGTGGCCCCACAGGCCGCGAAGCCGCTGCGCCAGCTGTTCATGCAGGGTTTCTGGACCAACGTGCTGAACCCGAAGGTCGTGTTGTTCTTCGTGTCGTTCTTTCCGCAGTTCGTGTCGGCCGACAGCCCGCACAAGGCATGGGCGTTCCTGACCCTCGGCGGCGTGTTCGTCGCGATGAGCACGGTGTGGACCAGTCTCGTCGCGTGGGTCGCGGGCAGTGTCACGGAGCGCTTCTCCGGCAAGCCGGGCGTCAAGAAGTGGCTCGACCGCACGGTCGGCAGCGCTTTCGTCGGCCTCGGCCTTCGTCTTGCAACATCGCAACGCTGAGATTGAATTTTTCCGGCAAGACCTTATCTAACAAATCGCTTACAATTTTCCGCCGCGCCCTTTGATGCGCGGCGGGTCCCCTGACGGATAAGGAGTGGGTATGTTCAATTGGGTCAAAACGGCGATGCTGATGGCCGCGATCACGGCCCTGTTCATCGTGATCGGCGGGATGATCGGCGGCTCGCGGGGCATGACGATCGCGCTGCTGTTCGCGCTCGGCATGAATTTCTTCTCATACTGGTTCTCGGACAAGATGGTGCTGCGCATGTACAACGCGCAGGAAGTCGACGAGAACACGGCGCCGCAGTTCTACCGGATGGTGCGCGAGCTGGCCACGCGCGCGAACCTGCCGATGCCGCGCGTCTACCTGATCAACGAGGATGCGCCGAACGCGTTCGCAACGGGCCGCAACCCCGAGCACGCGGCAGTCGCCGCGACGACGGGCATCCTGCGCGTCCTGTCGGAGCGCGAGATGCGCGGGGTGATGGCGCACGAGCTCGCCCACGTGAAGCACCGCGACATCCTGATCTCGACGATTACCGCGACGATGGCGGGCGCGATCTCGGCAATCGCGAACTTCGCGATGTTTTTCGGCGGGCGCGACGAGAACGGCCGGCCGGCCAACCCGATCGCGGGTATCGCGGTCGCATTGCTCGCGCCGATCGCCGGCGCGCTGATCCAGATGGCGATTTCGCGGGCACGCGAGTTCGAGGCCGATCGCGGCGGCGCGCAGATTTCCGGTGATCCGCAGTCGCTCGCGACTGCGCTCGACAAGATCCATCGCTATGCGGCGGGTATCCCGTTCCAGGCAGCCGAGCAGCATCCGGCCACCGCGCAGATGATGATCATGAACCCGCTGCACGGCGGCGGCCTGCAGAATCTGTTCTCGACGCACCCGGCCACCGAGGAGCGCATCGCGCGCCTGATGGAGATGGCGCGTACCGGCCGCTTCGACTAAGCCACGGCGCACCGTGCGGCAGTTGCCGCGCAGGGGCCGCCACACCACCCCGCACGCCTCGCGCTGCGGGGTGTTTCATTTGCGCGTGCGGTAAAGGGGCCAAAGGGCCTGCAGCGTCGCACGCTACAATGCCCGGTTTGGGATCGCGGGGCTCGCGAGCCCGCCGTTTGCCGCGCTTGTTTGCCGAATTTGCTCCGATGACACGAACCCGTTCTACCGCTCCGTCTTCTTCCGGCCGCCCGGCGCGCCTGTCCGCGCTGCATCTCGCGCCTGATTCGCTCGGCTTCGCCCTCGATGCGGCCGCGCAGGCGGTCGATGCGGTGCGGCGCGGCACCGCGCTGCCGGCGGCGCTCTCGGCGGTATTTGCGCAGATGCCGTCCGATGCGCAGGCATTCGCGCGCGGGGCGACGCAGGACGTCGCATACCGGACGATGCGCCGCCTCGGCAGTGCGGACTGGTTGATCGGCCGGCTCATCGGCAAGGCGCCGCCCGCACACGTACAGGCGGTGCTCGCCGGTGCGTTGGCGCTGCTGCTCGACCCGGCGGAGGAGGCCGCGTATCCGGCGTTCACGGTGGTCGACCAGGCCGTGACCGTGATCGGTGCGCGCCGCGAATGCGCGTTCGCGAAGGGGATGGTCAACGCGGTGCTGCGCCGTTTCCTGCGCGAGCGCGACGCGCTCGTCGCAGCGCTGCAGGACGATGTCGTCGCGCGCTGGAACTACCGCGCGTGGTGGGTCGATTCGGTGAAGTGCGCATGGCCCGATGCATGGCAGGCGATCCTCGCGGCCGGCGAGCAGCAGGGGCCGTTGACGCTGCGCGTGAACGCGCGCCGCGCGGGCGTCGACGCGTATCTCGATACGCTGCGCGCCAACGGGATCGAAGCGACCGCGATCGGCCGGCATGCGGTGCGGCTCGCGTCGGCGCGACCGGTCGATCGCATTCCGGGGTTTGCCGACGGCGTCGTGTCCGTGCAGGACGCCGGCGCGCAGCTCGCAGCCGAATGGCTCGGTGCGCGCGACGGCATGCGCGTGCTCGACGCATGCGCGGCGCCCGGCGGCAAGACCGGCCATATTCTCGAACTGGCCGATGCGGAAGTCGTCGCGCTGGAAAGCGATGCCACGCGCGCGGCACGGATCGGCGAGAACCTCGTGCGGCTGTCGCTCGAAGCGGACGTGCGTGTCGGCGATGCGGGCGCACCCGACGCGTGGTACGACGGGCGCCCGTTCGACCGCATCCTCGCCGATGTGCCATGCTCGGCGTCCGGCATCGTGCGTCGGCACCCCGACATTCGCTGGCTGCGCCGCGAGGCTGACATCCCGGCGCTCGTCGCGGAACAGCGCCGCATCCTGTCGGCGTTGTGGCCGCTCGTGAAGCCGGGCGGCGAACTGCTTTACGTGACCTGTTCGGTCTTCCCCGAAGAAGGCGAATTGCAGGCCCGCTGGTTTGAAGCAGCCTGTGAAGATGCGGTACGATTGGACGCCCCCGGCCAGCTGCTGCCGGGCGGAGTGCAGGGAGGGGCGGCCGCCGGCGCGCTCGACCAGAACACCGATCACGACGGATTTTTCTACGCGCGGTTTCAGAAACGGTGACGATCAAACACCTTTTTCCACTTCGGCTCGCGGCCGCCCTGATGGTCGCGTTGACGCTGTGCCTGGCCGTCGTCCGGCCGGCGCAGGCCGAGTCGATCGCCGTGCAGCGCGCGTCGCTACAGTCCGACGGAAGCGGCTGGGCCCTCGACGCCCGCTTTGATTTCGAACTGAACCCGAGCCTCGAGGATGCCGTCAACAAAGGCATTCCGCTTTATTTCACGACCGACTTCGAGTTGAGCCGTGCGCGCTGGTACTGGTTCGACGAGCAGCCGGTGGCGGTGACGCAGACGATCCGCCTGTCGTTCCAGCCGCTCACGCGCGAGTATCGCGTGTCGACGGGCGGCCTGCAGCTCGGTTTCCCGTCGCTGAAGGATGCGCTCGCGGTCGTCAGGCACATCACGTCCTGGCACGTGATCGACCGCAACCAGGTGCGCGCCGGTGAAACCTACACGGCATCGGTGCGGATGCAGCTCGATACGGCGCTGATGCCGAAGCCGTTCCAGGTCGATGCCGTGAACAACCGCGACTGGACGCTCGGGTCGGACTGGAAGCGCTTCAACTTCACGGTGACCGAACGTGCTAAATAAAGTGCGCCGCTCGGCCAGCGGGAAGAGCTTCCTCGTTCGCGTGATCGTCTCGACCGTCGCGCTCACCGCGCTGTTGCTGCTCGTGCTGCTCGCGGCCGCGAGCGCGAATACCGAATTCTTCGACCGCTACTACTCGTGGCTGTACGCGACGAACATCGTCGTCGCGCTCGTGTTCCTGCTCGTGGTGCTCGGGCTGATCGGGATGATCGTCGTGCGCCTGAGGAAGGGCAAGTTCGGCACGCGGCTGCTCGCGAAGCTCGCGGTGTTCTTCGCGCTCGTCGGCGTGGTGCCTGGCGGGATCATCTACATCGTGTCGTACCAGTTCGTGTCGCGCAGTATCGAGTCGTGGTTCGACGTGAACGTCGAGACGGCGCTGACAGCCGGCCTGAATCTCGGCCGCGGGATGCTCGACGCGTCGTTGTCCGATCTGCAGACGAAGGCGCGGCTGATGTCCGACCAGCTCGCGAGCGTCGATGCGAACACGAACGGCACGACGCTCACGCTGCTGCGGATGCGCGACCAGTTCGGCGTTCAGGACGCGACGATCGTCGAGCCGAGCCGCGGCGGCTCGGGGGCGTCCCCCGACCTGCACATCGTTGCGCAGGCGTCGGGCAATTTCGCCGCGCTGATTCCGGACGACCTGCCGACACCGCTGATGCTGAACCAGGCGCGCGAACACGGCGCGTACGCGGCGATCGAGGGTGAAGTCGACGGCGACCCGCGCGCACACGGCGCGAAGGGTGCGCTGCGGTTGCGCGTCGTGCGGCCGATTCCCGATGCATCGACGTCGCTGCTGCAGCCGGCCGAGCGCTTCCTGCAGCTCACGCAGCCGGTGCCGCCCACGCTTGCCCACAACGCGGATGCCGTGCAGCGCGCGTATCGCGAGTACCAGGAAAAGTCGCTTGGCCGCACGGGGCTGCGCAAGATGTACATCGGCACGCTGACGCTCGCACTGTTCCTCGCGACCTTCATTGCGATGATGCTCGCGCTCGCGCTCGGCCAGCAGCTCGCGCGGCCGCTGTTCCTGCTCGCGCAGGGCACCAAGGAGATCACGGAAGGCGACTACACGCCGAAGCGCGAGATCAAGACGCGCGACGAGCTCGGCTTCCTCACGCAGTCGTTCAACGCGATGACGCGCCAGTTGTCCGAGGCGCGGCTCGCGGTCGAGAAGAACCGAGTCGCGCTCGAGCATTCGAAGACGTATCTCGAGAGCATCCTCGCGAACCTGACGGCCGGCGTGTTCGTGCTCGACCGCCAGTTCCGGCTGACGACGGCCAATCGCGGCGCCGAGCGGATCTTCCGGCAGCCGTTCAACGCGCTGATCGGCACGACGCTCGACCGGATCGGCGTGGCCGCCGGGTTCGGCGCGATGGTGCGCAAGGCCTTCGCCGATCGCGAGGCGGCGTCCGACGGCGCGAGCGGCGACGGCGGCCACTGGCAGCAGCAGTTCGCGATCGAGCTGCCCGGCGAAGCCGATCCGCTGACGCTGCTCGTGCGCGGTACGCGCCTCGTGTCGACGGTCGAGGGGCAGGCCGACGATCCGCAGACGTCCGGTTACGTCGTCGTGTTCGACGACATCTCCGACGTGATTTCCGCGCAGCGTTCGGTTGCATGGGGCGAGGTCGCGCGCCGGCTCGCGCACGAGATCAAGAATCCGCTGACGCCGATTCAGCTGTCGGCGGAGCGGCTGCAGATGAAGCTGTCGGACAAGCTCGCACCGTCCGACGCCGATGTGCTCAAGCGCGGCGCGACGATGATCGTCAACCAGGTGGCCGCGATGAAGCGGATGGTCGACGATTTCCGCGAATACGCGCGGACGCCGCCGGCGGTGCTCGCGAATCTGCAGTTGAACGAACTGGCGAGCGAGGTGCTCGGGCTGTACGGCGTGGGCGAAGGCAAGAGCGCGATCGTCGCCGAGCTCGCGCCGTCGCTGCCGGTGATACGCGGTGACGCGACGCAACTGCGCCAGGTGATTCACAACCTGCTGCAGAATGCGCAGGATTCGGTCGCGGAGTCGGCGCATCCGCGTGTGTTGATTGAAACCAAGACAGTAGAATATGGCGATCCCGACGCCGAGGGCAAAACGCGCGTCGCGGTACGTCTCACCGTGTCCGACAACGGGCCCGGTTTTCCGGCGCGCATCCTGACCCGCGCGTTCGAGCCTTATGTGACGACGAAGGCGAAGGGCACGGGTCTGGGGTTGGCCACGGTCAAGAAAATCGTCGATGAGCACGGTGCGCGGATCGATCTGCGCAATCGCATGCACGGCGAGACCGTCGAGGGTGCGCAGGTGTCGATCCTGTTCCTGCAGATGGCGAGCGATGCGCCAGGCGCCGAATCAGGCGTGCAGGACGGGACGACACCCGCCAAGACAAAAGCAAGTGAGCAGACAAAGGCAGCGTAAATGGCAACCATCCTGGTGGTAGATGATGAAATGGGCATCCGGGAATTGCTCTCGGAGATCCTCAGCGACGAAGGACATGTCGTCGAGGCGGCGGAGAACGCGCAGGCCGCGCGGGAATACCGGTTGAATCAGGCGCCCGATCTCGTGCTGCTCGATATCTGGATGCCCGATACCGACGGTGTGACGTTGCTCAAGGAGTGGGCAGCGCAGGGGCTGCTGACGATGCCCGTGATCATGATGTCCGGGCACGCGACGATCGATACGGCCGTCGAGGCGACGAAGATCGGCGCGCTCGATTTCCTCGAGAAGCCCATCGCGCTTCAGAAGCTGCTGAAGTCCGTCGAGCACGGACTCGCGCGCGGTGCGGCGCCGGTGTCCGCGAACGCGGCAGCGAGGGCCGGTGCGGGGCAGGCAGCGGGGCCCGCGGCGGTTGCGTCCGCGGCTGCGCTGCCGACGCTCGGCGACGACATGGCTTCGGCACTCGGCCTCGCAGGCCAGACGGCTGCGATTCCGTTCGACATCCCGCTGCGCGAAGCGCGCGATGCGTTCGAGCGCGCGTACTTCGAATATCACCTCGCCCGCGAAAACGGCAGCATGACGCGCGTCGCGGAGAAGACGGGCCTCGAGCGTACGCACCTGTATCGCAAGCTCAAGCAGCTTGGCGTCGAGCTCGGCAAGAAGCCGTCCGAAGGCGCTGTTTAAAATATTTTGCGAAAGTACTTGCGCAAGTGAAGAAGGGCCGATATACTTTCTCTTCTTCGTTGGCCCGGTAGCTCAGTTGGTAGAGCAGCGGATTGAAAATCCGCGTGTCGATGGTTCGATTCCGTCCCAGGCCACCAGAATTAAAACCCCAAGAATCGGAAGGTTCTTGGGGTTTTTCGTTTGTGGTGGGGTTTGCGTGACGAGAGGCGTGAGGTGGCGTGCCCGGCAGTATTCGTGAGGGCATGATAAAATCCGTGTCCGCTCAATAACTTAGCGCATCGCTTCATGCGCACGGCAGGCTGTCAGCGTGGCGCCGCCGTGGCGCGCGGCAACGATGCCGCGCGATGGGCGGTATAAGCGCTCCGCCGCGTTCGCGGCCGATTGCGCTGCCTATACTGGTCGAGCCGGCTCAGGCCGGCACGCGTCGGGCCGCCCGGCGGCAGCCGGCCCCGGGGCGCAGCGCGACGCGAGCCTACACATTCACGGAGTTTCACGGTGATTCGGACAGACGCTAAAGACGGCGCGCTCGTGTTGTTTTCCGGCGGCCAGGACTCGGCCACGTGCGTGGCATGGGCTCTCGAACGCTACCAGACGGTCGAGACGCTCGGCTTCGATTACGGCCAGCGCCACCGCGTCGAGCTCGAATGTCGCGAAGGCGTGCGCGAAGCGCTCAAGCGCAGGTTTCCCGCATGGTCGGACCGGCTCGGCGACGATCACATGATCGACCTGTCGGTGCTCGGCGCGATCAGCGATACCGCGATGACGCGCACGATCGAGATCGAGACGGCGGCGAACGGCCTGCCGAACACGTTCGTGCCGGGCCGCAACCTGATGTTCATGACGATCGCCGCGGCGATCGCCTATCGCCGCGGGCTGCGGGTGCTGGTCGGCGGGATGTGCGAGACGGATTTCTCGGGCTATCCCGACTGCCGCGACGACACGATGAAGGCGCTGCAGGTCGCGCTGAACCTCGGGATGGACACGCGCGTCGTGCTCGAGACGCCGCTGATGTGGCTCGACAAGGCGCAAACGTGGCAGCTCGCCGAACAGCTCGGCGGTGAAGCGCTCGTCGAACTGATCCGCGTCGAGACACACACGTGCTACGTGGGCGAGCATGCGGAACTGCACGACTGGGGCTTCGGCTGCGGCGAATGCCCGGCCTGCAAGCTGCGCAAGCGCGGCTACGAGGCCTACCTGAAGGGCGAGCGGGTGACCGAAGCGCCGCTGTGACGCGGGTGCGCCGGTAGCGCTGGATGGATAACGGATTCTGATCGACAACGAGCGGCGCGAGCCGGACCAAGGACGATGACTTACGCGGTCAAGGAAATTTTCTACACGTTGCAGGGCGAGGGCGCGAACGCCGGCCGGCCGGCCGTGTTCTGCCGGTTCGCCGGCTGCAACCTGTGGTCGGGCCGCGAAGAGGATCGTGCGGAGGCCGTGTGCCGCTTCTGCGATACCGACTTCGTCGGCACCGACGGCGAGAACGGCGGCAAGTTCAAGGACGCCGAAGCGCTCGTCGCGACGATCGCCGGCCTGTGGCCGGAGGGCGAGGCGCACCGCTTCGTCGTCTGCACGGGCGGTGAACCGATGCTGCAGCTCGACCAGGCGCTCGTCGATGCGCTGCACGCGGCCGGCTTCGAGATCGCGATCGAGACCAACGGCTCGCTGCCGGTGCTCGAATCGATCGACTGGATCTGCGTGAGCCCGAAGGCCGATGCGCCGCTCGTCGTCACGAAGGGCGACGAGCTGAAGGTCGTGATCCCGCAGGACAACCAGCGGCTGGCCGACTACGCGAAGCTCGACTTCGCGTATTTCCTCGTCCAGCCGATGGACGGCCCGTCGCGCGACCTCAATACGAAGCTCGCGATCGACTGGTGCAAGCGTCATCCGCAGTGGCGGTTGTCGATGCAGACCCACAAATATCTGAACATTCCCTGAGCTCCGGCTTTTGACATCGTGCTGATTACCCGAAAACTCGAATTCGACGCGGGCCACCGCATTCCCGACCACCGCAGCCAGTGCCGGAACCTGCATGGTCATCGCTACGTGCTCGAAGTCACGCTGCGCGGCGATCTCGTCGATACCGAGGGGGCGCCCGACCGCGGCATGGTGATGGATTTCGCCGACGTGAAGGCGCTCGCGATGGAGCACCTGGTCGGCAAGTGGGACCACGCGTTCCTGGTCTACGCGCGCGATGAGGTCGTGCGCTCGTTCCTCGAGCAGATGGCTGACCACAAGACCGTCGTGATCGACCGGATCCCGACCGTCGAGAATCTCGCGGCGCTCGCGTTCGACATCCTCGCGAACGTCTACGACGCGCACTACGGCGTGAACCTGCGGCTCGAGCGCGTGCGCCTGTACGAAACGCCGAACTGCTGGGCCGACGTCGAGCGCCAGTCCGACCGCTGATCCTGCCTTCCCGGCAGCCCCGCCAGCCGGCGCGGGCTGCCTGACGCCGCACCCGCGGCCTTGTCCCGCCTCGCTCCCCGACCGTTCCCACATTCCGCGTAACGCCGCGCTATGATCGTTGCGTGGCGCCGAAAACGCTGCCGTGCGCGATCGTGCGGCCGGCGCTGTCAGATCGGCCGCCTACGGCCGACCAACGTTCCAGGGCCCGGTCCCGGCGCCGCCGTGCATCGCTGCCCGGCGTGTCGCGCTCCGCGTTGCCCGTTGCTTGTCCCGTTCGATTGCCGTTCCGTCCTGGAGGCCGTATCGATGAGCACGCTCACCAATTCCCTCAAACAACGCCTGCACGACGGCGACGAGCCGCTGTACGGCCTGTGGCTGTCGCTCGGCAGCGACTCGGCCGCGGAAGCGCTCGCGCATGCCGGCTACGACTGGCTCTGCATCGACATGGAGCACGCGCCGAACGACAGCCGCGATGTTGCATCGCAACTGCGCGCGATCGCCGCCGCCCATCTGCCGAGCGAGCCCGTCGTGCGTGTGCCGGCGCGCGAGCCGTGGCTCGTGAAGCGCGCGCTCGATGCGGGCGCACGCACGCTGATGTTTCCAGGTATCGAGACACCGGACGAGGCCGCGCATGCGGTGCGGCTGACGCGCTATCCGTCGCCCGATTCGCCGGACGGGCTGCGCGGCGTCGCGGGCATGGTGCGCGCGGCGGCGTTCGGCATGCGCCGCGATTACGTGCAGACGGCGAACGCGCAGGTCGCGGTGATCGTGCAGATCGAATCGGCGCGCGGCGTCGATGAAGTCGAGCGGATTGCGGCGCTGCCCGGCGTCGATTGCCTGTTCGTCGGTCCGGCGGACCTCGCGGCGAGCCTCGGGCACCTTGGCGACATCCGTCACCCGGACGTCGAAACCGCGATGGCGCGCGTGCTCGCGGCCGGCCGGCAGGCTGGCGTCGCGGTCGGCATCTTCGCGGGCGATACGGCGGTCGCGCGCCAGTATCGCGAGGCCGGCTACCGGATGATCACGCTGTCGGCCGACGTAAGCTGGCTGTTGCGCGCAACGCGGCAGGCGCTGCAGGAGGTACGGTCATGAACGGTGGCGAGGGCGTGTGCCGTGGGCGCGCGCAGGGTGTGATCGGGAGGCGCGGGCAGGTCGGCGCGCTGCTCGGCCTGTGGGCCGTGTGTATCGCGGCGGCCGCACAGGGCGCGCCGCAAGCGAAGCCTGATCCGTCGCGCGAGACGCAATCGGCGGTCGCCGACTACAACGCCGGCGACTATCGTGCGGCGCTGGTGCAGTTCCACGACGCGGCCGAGCGCGGCGACCGTCTCGCACAATTCAACTACGCGATGATGCTGCTGACGGGCGAAGGCGTGACCGCGAACGTCGACGAAGGGCTGCGCTGGCTGAAGCGCGCGGCCGACGCGAACATGTCGCATGCGCAGTACGTGTATGGCCGGATGTTCGACGACGGCGAGTTCGTCACGCGCGATCCGGCCGAAGCGCACCGCTGGTTCCTGCGGGCGGCGAAGCAGGGGCATGTGCAGGCCGAGCTGTCGCTCGCGAACCAGTTCCTCGACGGGCGCGGCACGCCCCGCGACAACCGGCAGGCGTTCACGTGGTACAAGCAGGCCGCCGACGCCGGCGAGCCGACCGCGCAGTACGTGACCGCGTCGTTCTACGAGCGCGGCGGCGACGGCGTCGCGCAGAACCTCAACATCGCGCGGGCCTATTACGCGGCGGCGGCCGCGCAGGGCGACGAGACGGCCGGGCTGAAATTCAAGGAGCTGAGTGCGCGGCTGAAGGCGCAGGGGCCGGCATCGGGCGCCGGCGCGGGGCCGGGCGGGGCGCACGTACCGCCGCCGTGAGCGGGGGCGGCGCTGCGAAGTGCGGCCGCGTTCGCTAGGCACGGTCGAAAAAAAACGGCGCCGAGGCGCCGTTTTGCTTCGTGCGGTGCGTGTCGCGCGGTCAACTCTTCATCAACCGCCGCTGCCGCCCGACGCTCATGATCATCCCGATCGCGATGCCGAGCGTCGTGAGCGCGGTGCCGCCGTAACTCATGAACGGCAGCGGCACGCCGACGACCGGCAGCACGCCGCTCACCATCCCGATGTTGACGAACGCATAGACGAAGAACGCGAGCGTGAGCGAGCCCGCGAGCAGGCGACCGAACAGCGTCGCGCCCTGCGCGGCGATATAGAGCCCGCGCGCGATCAGCGCCATGTACAGCGTCAGCAGCACGAGCCCGCCGACGAGCCCCCACTCCTCCGAGAACACCGCGAAGATGAAGTCGGTGTGCTTTTCGGGAATGAATTCGAGGTGCGCCTGCGTGCCTTTCAGGTAACCCTTGCCGAGCACGCCGCCCGAGCCGATCGCGATCACGGCCTGGATCGTGTGGAAGCCCTTGCCGAGCGGGTCGGAAGTCGGGTCGAGCAGCGTACACACGCGGTGCTTCTGGTAATCGTGCATCAGCGGCCACTGCACTTCGGGCTGGCAGATGCGCTCTTCGAACACGGCGATCGAGCCGACCGCGATCACGCCCGCGACGAGCACCGGCACGATCAGCTTGAACGACAGGCCGGCGAGGTAGATCACGAAGAAGCCGGCCGCGAACACGAGCAGGCCCGTGCCGAGGTCGGGCTGCTTCGCGATCAGCCCGACCGGCACCAGCAGGATCCCGAACGCGGCGACGAAGTCGTACCAGCGCAGCCCGCCTTCACGGCGCTGGTAGTACCACGCGAGCATCAGCGGTGTCGCGATCTTGAGGATTTCCGACGGCTGGATCACGACGCCGACGTTCAGCCAGCGCTTCGCGCCCTTCTTGGTCATCCCGAACAGCGCGACCGCAACCAATAGCGCGACCCCGAACGTGTAGAGCGGAACCGCGAAGCGCATCAGCGTCGTTGGCGGGATGTTGGCGATCACCCACATCAGCACGAACGTCAGCAGGATGTTGCGCAACTGGTCCTCGACACGGCCCGGCATGTCGATCGCCGCGCTGTACAGCGTGACGATGCCGACGCACAGCAGCAGGAACACGATGAGGGCGAGCGGGCGGTCGAAGCCCGCGAACATCTGCTTGATCTTGTCGAGCCAGGCGCGCTTGTCGAATTGCATGCCTTTCTCCGTTAATGAGCGGTGCCGGCGTCCGCCGCCTTCGCGGGGGCCGTTGCACGGTGATTGTCGTCGCGCGGCGTGGCGACGAGCGGCTGCGCGTCGCTGGCGGGCCGGCGTGGCCGGTGCGGGCGCCGGATCGGCGGCAGGCTCGCGGCCATCGGCGCAGCGGCGCTGGCCGGCGGGGCGGCGCTGGCGCCGGCGGCAGCCGACGCTTCGGAGGCAGCTGCCGCCGATGCCGCTTCCGCCGCGCTGGCCGCGGTCGGCACGACCGGCTGCGGCAGCGCGGTGAAGCCGGCCGCGACGGCGGCGGGCTTGTTCGCGTCACCGATCACCGGCGCGTTGACGGGTTCGGTCGCCGACGCCGCGGCAGCCACGGCCGCGGCTTCGTTCTTCGGGTTCTGGCGGTCGACGAGGTAGAAGTCGAGCACGCGGCGCGCGATCGGGCCGGCGGCCTGCGCCCCCCAGCCGCCGTTCTCGACGACCAGCGCGACGGCGATCTGCGGATGGTCGACCGGCGCGTACGCGATGAACAGCGCGTGGTCGCGCAGGTGCTCGGCGAGCAGGTGGCCCTTGTAGTTGGAGCCTTGCAGCGAGAACACCTGCGCGGTACCGGTCTTGCCGGCCGCGAGGTACGGCGCGCCGCGGAACACCTTGTACGCGGTGCCGGACGGATTCTCGATCACGTTCTCCATCCCGCGCTTCACGACGTCGATGTCGGCCTGCTTGAGCGGGATCGTTTCGCTTTCCTTCGGCACGGTCAGGCGGCGCCCGCGCGTGATCGGATCCTCGATTTCCTTCACGAGGTGGGGTTTCATCACGACGCCGTTGTTCGCGAGCGTCGCGGTCGCGTGCGCGAGCTGCAGGATCGTGAACGAGTTGTAGCCCTGGCCGATCCCGAGGCTGATCGTCTCGCCGTCGAACCACTTCTGCTGCGCGGCCTTCTTGAACGCCTTCTTCTTCCAGTCGGTCGACGGCAGGATCCCGCGCGCCTCGCCCTGGATGTCGATGCCGGTGATCTGGCCGAAGCCGAACGGCTTCATGAAGTTCGCGATCGCGTTCACGCCGAGATCGCGCGCGAGCATGTAGAAGTAAGTGTCGTTCGACACCATGATCGCCTTGTTCATGTCGACCCAGCCCTGGCCCGAGCGCACGTCGTTGCGGAACGTGTGGCCGCCGAACGTGAAGTAGCCGGGATCCTGGAAGCCCCAGCCCGGCGTGCGCTTGCCGAGCGTCAGGCCGGCGAGCGCCATGAACGGCTTGTACGTCGAGCCGGGCGGGTAGGTGCCGTGCAGCGGGCGGTTCAGCAGCGGCTTGTCGGTCGAGTTGTTCAGCTCGTCCCAGGTCTGCTGGTCGATGCCGTCGACGAACGAGTTCGGGTCGAAGCTCGGCGACGACACGAACGCGAGCACGTCGCCCGTCTTCGGCTCGATCGCGACGAGCGCGCCGCGCTTGCCGGCGAACGCCTGCTCGGCGACCTGCTGCAGCCCGATGTCGAGCGACAGCACGAGGTTGTTGCCGGGCGTCGCCTGCGTGCGCGACAGCGTGCGCACCGGCCGGCCGCCGGCCGTCACCTCGACTTCCTCGAAGCCCGTCAGCCCGTGCAGCTCGGTCTCGTAGCTCTGCTCGACGCCGATCTTGCCGATGTAGTCGGTGCCCTTATAGTTGTTCGCGTCGCGGCGCGGATCGTAGTTTTCCTGATCGCTGTCGTTGTCGTCGCTCATCGCGTCGATGCGATCCTGGTCGCGCTTCGAGATCCGGCCGATGTAGCCGATCACGTGCGCGGCCGTCGTGCCGAGCGGATATTGCCGGAACAGCCGCGCGCGCACGTCGACGCCGGGGAAGCGAAAGCGCTGCGCGGTGAAGCGCGCGACTTCCTCGTCGGTGAGCCGGGTGCGGATCGGCAGGCTCTCGAAGTTCTTCGAGTCTTCCTGCAGCTTCTTGAAGCGGCGGCGATCGCGCGCGTCGATCGGGATGATCTCGGACAGCTTGTCGATCGTGTTCTCGAGCGTGTCGTCGAGCTTCGACGGCGTGATCTCGAGCGTATAGGCCGAATAGTTCTTCGCGAGGATCACGCCGTTGCGGTCGGTGATGATCCCGCGGTTCGGCACGATCGGCGCGACGGAGATGCGGTTTTCCTCGGCCTGCAGCGCGTATTTGCCGTGCTGCATCAACTGCAGGTAGAAGAAGCGGCTCGCGAGCAGCCCGAAGCAGACGAACACGAACACGCCCGCCGCCGCGACGCGCAGGCGGAACTTCGAGAGCTGCTGTTGGGTGTCGTTGAATTCGGTCATGCGGCTAGGATCGGTCTGACCCGCGTGCGGGCGGGCGAGGTGCCGCCCCTGAGCGCGGCGCGCGGCGGGTTTGGGGGCGGCGGGTATTCAAAGGTCGGTCCGGCTCAGATGGGGCGCGTATCGTCCGGATCGACCGGACGGCGTTGCGGCATCAGCAGCAGGTGGCTCGCGATCGGCCACAGCGCGGCCTCGACGAAGCCGTCGACCAGATAGCGCCAGCCCGGGAACGCGGCGCCCATCACGAGGCGGATCACGAACGGCACGAGCTGCGCGACGACCAGCAACGGCGTGACGTACAGCACCTGCACGCCGATCGGCATCCACAGCACGCGGCGGTGGATCGTGATCGCGCCGTAGGACAGCAGCGTATAGGCGAGCGCGTGCTCGCCGAGCAACCCTGCGTCATGCACGTCCATCAGGATGCCGAGTGCGAAGGCGACGCCCATCCCGACCTTGCGCGGCTGGTGGATGTTCCAGAACAGCAGCACGAGCGCGACGAAGTCGGGCACGCCGGGCAGGCGGCCCCACGGCATCAGGTTCAGCAGGAACGCGGCGGCGAGGCTGAAGACGATGAAGTACGGATTGACCGGCTGCAGGATGTATTGCGGGCGATTCATCGCTGGGCTCCTGATTGCCCGGCCGCGGGCTTCGCGGGTGCGGCGGCGGGCGTGGCCGGAGCGGCCGGTGCCGCAGGCTTCGCGCCGGGCTGGGCCGCGGCGGCCGGCTTCGCATTCGCGTCAGCCTTGTCGGCCTTCTCGCCCTTGGCGGCGGCTTTCGCGCCCTTCTTGCCCTTCGCGTTCTTATCGGCGGCCGGATCGGGCTCGGCCGGACGCGGCGGGATATCGTTCCGGTAATGCAGCACGAGCATCTGGCGCGCGCCGCGCACGGCGGCGATCGGCGCGCAGGTCACGCGGGCGAACGCCGTGTCGGCGAGCTTGTCGACGCGCACGACCTTCGCGACCGGCAGGCCGGGCGGGTAGACGCCGTCGAGGCCGCTCGTGACGAGTTCGTCGCCGACGACGAGATCCGCGCTCGTCGGCACGAAGCGCAGGTCGAGCGAATCGCCCTTCGGCGTGCCGTAGATCACGCTGCGCAGGCCGGTGCGCAGCACCTGCACGGGAATCGCGAGATCGCGGTCGGTGACCAGCGTGACTTCGGATTGCAGCGGGAACACGCGCGTGACCTGGCCGACCACGCCGTTCTCGCTGACGACGGGCGCGCCGTTCTGGATGCCCTGCTGCGAACCCTGGCCGATCACGATCTTCTGCGTAAACGGATCGCTCGTGTCGTACTGGATCTCGGCCGGCGTCGATTGCGTCGCGATGTGCTGGCGCAGCTCGAGCACCGCGCGCAGGTGCGCGTTCTCCTGCGCGAGCACGGCGGCCTGGTTGGCCTGCGTGGACAACTGCAGGTTGCGCTTGCGCAGGTCGTCGTTTTCGTGGCGCAGCGACGCGCCGGTGACGGCGATGTCGGCCGCGCCCATGAACAGGTCGCGCGGCACCAGCGCGGCGCGCTGCAGCGGATAGAGCACGGTGCCGAGCACGCCGCGGACGATTTCGAGCGTGCTGAAGCGCGCGTCCGATACGAGGAGCGCGATGGCGAGGGCAACGAAGAAGATGAGCCGCGCGAGCGCGGGCGGACCTTGCTTGAAGAGGGGCGGCGGACTGTATTCCATGGTCGGCGCCGGGCGCGAACGATCGGTTAAATGATGCTCAGACGCGCAAACGGCGCGGCGGTTCGTTCTAAACGAGCGAGCCGGCCACGCCGCGGTTGCGTCATGTCAGGAAGACTGCCTGGACGATCACTCGTACGAGAAGATGCTGCCCAGCTTGTCCATGCGCTCGAGCGCCATGCCCGAACCGCGCACGACGCAGGTGAGCGGATCTTCCGCGACGAGCACCGGCAGGCCGGTTTCTTCCGCCAGCAGGCGATCGAGGTCGCGCAGCAGTGCGCCGCCGCCCGTCAGCATCATCCCGCGTTCGGCGATGTCGGCGCCGAGTTCCGGCGGCGTCTGTTCGAGCGCGATCTTCACCGACGACACGATCTGGTTCAGCGGATCGGTCAGCGCTTCGAGGATTTCGTTGCTGGAGATCGTGAAGCTGCGCGGAATGCCTTCCGACAGGTTGCGGCCCTTCACTTCCATTTCCTTGACTTCGGAGCCCGGGAACGCGGAGCCGATTTCCTTCTTGATCGCCTCGGCGGTCTGTTCGCCGATCAGCATCCCGTAGTTGCGGCGGATGTAGTTGACGATCGCCTCGTCGAACTTGTCGCCGCCGACGCGCACCGAACCCTTGTACACGATGCCGCCGAGCGAGATCACGCCGACTTCCGTCGTGCCGCCGCCGATGTCGACGACCATCGAGCCGGTGGCTTCCGACACCGGCAGGCCCGCGCCGATCGCGGCTGCCATCGGTTCTTCGATCAGGTAGACCTGCGAGGCGCCGGCGCCGTGCGCGGCTTCCTTGATCGCGCGGCGCTCGACCTGGGTCGAACCGCACGGCACGCAGATGATGATGCGCGGCGACGGCGAGAACATGCGCGACTCGTGGGCCGTCTTGATGAACTGCTTGATCATCTGCTCGGTGACGGTGAAGTCGGCGATCACGCCGTCCTTCATCGGGCGGATCGCCTCGATGTTGCCCGGCACCTTGCCGAGCATCTGCTTGGCTTCCTTGCCGACCGCCTGGATCGTCTTCTTGCCGTTGGGGCCGCCTTCCTGGCGAATCGACACGACGGAAGGCTCATCGAGCACGATGCCCTTGCCGCGCATGTAGATCAGGGTGTTTGCGGTGCCGAGGTCGATCGCGAGATCGTTGGAGAAGTAGCTGCGCAAAAAACCGAACATTCAGAATCCTGTTTCGCTCTGAGCCGGCCCTGCGTGGCGTGCAACGCTGAGGGCGGCAGCGGAAAAAATAACAGCCTCGGGAAGCGTGGCGGAAGCGGCCGCCGCGGCGCACGAAGCTGCGAGTGATGTCTACCGGGGATCGCACGAAGCACGCACGGCTTGCCGAGGCGGGGCGAAACGGTGCGGGAAAAGGCTGCCGGGTTTGGGTCGAACGCGTAATGATACCTTATAATTTCACCGTATTTGAATCGAAACGGGCGGTATTTTTGCCGCTTCAGTCCCGATTTTTGAGGGTGGGATCGCACCCTCCAACCCCCCGCCGCAGTGCTGCTTTCGATGCGCTGCGCAGCCTTGTTTTTCCGGTGATCGCATGGCCCTGACCCTGACCGATGTGAAACGCATCGCGCACCTGGCGCGACTCGAAATGGCCGACGCCGACGCCGAGCACATGCTCGGCCAGCTCAATGAATTCTTCGGCCTCGTCGAGCAGATGCAGGCGGTCGACACCGCCGGCATCGCACCGCTCGCCCACCCGATCGAACAGATCCAGGAAGTCGCGCAGCGCCTGCGCGACGACGCCGTGACGGAAGTCGTCAATCGCGACGACAACCAGCGTCCGGCGCCGGCCGTCCAGGACGGCCTCTATCTCGTGCCGAAGGTGATCGAGTAAGCATTCGACGACAAGCGCGCGGCTGCCTTCGCGCCGCGCGCGACCCAGAATTCCCAGGAAAACCACTCAATGCACGCAAAAAGCCTGACCGAACTGCGCGCCGCGCTCGCCGCCAAGGAATGCTCGGCCGTCGAGCTCGCGCAGCTCTACCTGAAACGGATCGACGCCGCGCGCGACCTGAACGCGTTCGTCCACGTCGACGCCGATCTGACCCTCGCGCAGGCGAAAGCCGCCGACGCGGCGCTCGCGCGCGGCGCGGGCGGCGCGCTCACCGGCCTGCCGATCGCGCACAAGGATGTCTTCGTCACGCGCGGCTGGCGCTCGACCGCCGGCTCGAAGATGCTCGCGAATTATGAGAGCCCGTTCGACGCGACCGTCGTCGCCCGCCTGCAGGCGGCCGGCATGGTCACGCTCGGCAAGACCAACATGGACGAGTTCGCGATGGGCTCGTCGAACGAGAATTCGGCGTTCGGCGCGGTGAAGAACCCGTGGGACACGAACGCGGTGCCTGGCGGCAGCTCGGGCGGCAGCTCGGCCGCGGTCGCCGCGCGCCTCGCGCCGGCCGCGACCGGCACCGACACCGGCGGCTCGATCCGCCAGCCCGCGTCGTTCGCGGGCGTGACGGGCATCAAGCCGACCTACGGCCGCGTGTCGCGCTACGGGATGATCGCGTTCGCGTCGTCGCTCGACCAGGGCGGCCCGATGGCGCAGAGCGCGTCCGACTGCGCGCTGCTGCTGAACGCGATGGCCGGCTTCGACGAGCGCGACTCGACGAGCCTCGAGCGCGACGATGAAGACTTCACGCGCCACCTCGGCCAGCCGTGGGCGGCCGGCAACGATGCGGGCAAGCCGCTCGCGGGCCTGCGCATCGGCCTGCCGAACGAGTATTTCGGCGACGGCCTCGCCGACGACGTGCGCGCGACGATCGACGCCGCGCTTAAAGCATACGAAGCGCTCGGCGCGACGCTCGTGCCCGTGTCGCTGCCGAAGACGGAACTGTCGATCCCCGTGTACTACGTGATCGCGCCGGCCGAGGCGTCGTCGAACCTGTCGCGTTTCGACGGCGTGCGCTTCGGCCACCGCGCCGCGCAGTACGGCGACCTGCTCGACATGTACAAGAAGTCGCGCGCGGAAGGCTTCGGCCCCGAGGTGAAGCGCCGGATTCTGGTCGGCGCGTACGTGCTGTCGCACGGCTACTACGACGCGTACTACCTGCAGGCGCAGAAGATCCGCCGCATCATCGCGCAGGATTTCCAGGAAGCGTTCAAGTCCTGCGACGTGATCATGGGCCCGGCCTCGCCGACGGTCGCATGGGATCTCGGCGCGAAGGGCGACGATCCGGTGCAGATGTATCTCGCGGATATCTACACGCTGTCGGTGAGCCTCGCCGGCCTGCCCGGCATGAGCGTGCCGTGCGGCTTCGGCGCGGGCGCGAACGCGAAGCGTCCGGTCGGCCTGCAGATCATCGGCAACTATTTCAACGAAGCCCGGATGCTGCAGGTCGCCGACGCGTTCCAGCGCGCGACCGACTGGCACAAGCAAGTTCCGGCAGGGGTGTAAGCACATGACTACTCAATGGGAAGTCGTTATCGGTCTCGAGACGCACGCGCAGCTGTCGACCGTCTCGAAGATTTTCTCGGGCGCGTCGACGCAGTTCGGCGCCGAGCCGAACACGCAGGCCTGCCCGGTCGACCTGGCGCTGCCGGGCGTGCTGCCGGTGCTGAACCGCGGCGCGGTCGAACGCGCGATCCGCTTCGGCCTCGCGATCGGCTCGACCATCGCGCCGCGCAGCATCTTCGCGCGCAAGAATTATTTCTACCCCGATCTGCCGAAGGGCTATCAGATCAGCCAGTACGAGATTCCGGTCGTGCAGGGCGGCTCGATCACGATCCAGGTGCCCGCCAACGAAAAGGCCGGCAAGGAAGCGTACGAGAAGACGGTCAACCTGACCCGTGCGCACCTCGAGGAAGATGCCGGCAAGTCGCTGCATGAAGACTTCGCCGGGATGACGGGGATCGACCTGAACCGCGCGGGTACGCCGCTGCTCGAGATCGTCACCGAGCCGGAAATGCGCAGCGCGGCCGAGGCCGTGGCCTACGCGAAGGCGCTGCACGGGCTCGTCGTGTGGCTCGGCATCTGCGACGGCAACATGCAGGAAGGCTCGTTCCGCTGCGACGCGAACGTGTCGGTGCGCCCGGTCGGCCAGGAGAAGTTCGGCACGCGAGCGGAAATCAAGAACCTGAACTCGTTCCGGTTCCTCGAGGAAGCGATCAACTACGAAGTGCGTCGCCAGATCGAGCTGATCGAGGACGGCGGCGAAGTCGTGCAGGAAACGCGCCTCTACGATCCGGACAAGCGCGAGACGCGCTCGATGCGCAGCAAGGAAGACGCGCACGATTACCGCTACTTCCCCGATCCCGACCTGATGCCGCTCGTGATCGGCCAGGACTGGATCGAGCGCGTGCAGTCCGGGATGCCCGAGCTGCCGGCCGCGATGCAGCAGCGCTTCGTCGAGCAGTACGGCGTGTCCGCGTACGACGCGGGCGTGCTGACGTCGAGCAAGGCGATGGCCGCGTATTTCGAGGCCGTGGTCGCGAAGGCGGGCGCCGCGAACGCGAAGATCGCCGCGAACTGGCTGATGGGCGACGTGTCGTCGCAACTGAACCGCGACGGCATCGAGATCGACGCGATTCCGGTTTCGGCGGCGCAGCTTGCACTCGTGCTGCAGCGCATCGCCGACGGCACGATCTCGAACAAGATCGCGAAGGAAATCTTCGCGACGATCTGGGACGAGAAGGCGGACGACGAAGGGGCGGCCGACCGAATCATCGACGCGAAGGGGCTGAAGCAGATCTCCGACACCGGCGCGCTGGAAGCGATCATCGACGAGGTGCTCGCGGCGAACGCGAAGTCGGTCGAGGAATTCCGCGCGGGCAAGGAGAAGGCGTTCAACGCGCTGATCGGCCAGGCGATGAAGGCGACCAAGGGCAAGGCCAATCCGCAGCAGGTCAACGAACTGCTGAAGAAGAAGCTCGGCTGAGCATGACCGCGCGCCTGAACCGCGCTTGACGACGGGCCGCTCCGAACCAGTTCGGGGCGGCCCGTTGCGTTTGGTGGATGCGTTATCGTATGCACCCTAGCGTCCAACGGAGGAACGAATGGCGAAACAACCGTCGCTCGACGATTTCCGCGTGCCGTACAGCACGCGCGAGAAGGAAGCCGCAGCATTCAAGCTCGATGCGTTCGACCCGGCCGCGAAGCCGTTCTCGTCCGGTTCGAAGGACGACGACCGCGCACGGCTGTCGGCCGTGTCGACCGAGCTCGACGTACAGCAGGAGCGCCTGCACACGCAGCAGAAGAAGCGCGTGCTGCTGGTGCTGCAGGGAATGGATACCAGCGGCAAGGACGGTACCGTGCGCGCGGTGTTCCGCGAGGTCGATCCGCTCGGCCTGCGCGTCGTGTCGTTCAAGGCGCCCACGCCGATCGAGGCCGCGCACGACTTCCTGTGGCGCGTGCATGCGCAGGTGCCGGCCGCGGGCGAGCTCGCGATCTTCAATCGCAGCCACTATGAAGACGTGCTCGTGCCGCGCGTGCTCGACCTGATCGACGCGAAGGAGTGCGAGCGCCGCTACCGGCAGATCCGCGATTTCGAGACGATGCTGGTCGAGAACGGCACGACGATCGTCAAGTGCTTCCTGCACATCTCGAAGGACGAGCAGCGCGAGCGGCTGCAGGCGCGCATCGACGATCCGACCAAGCACTGGAAGTTCGACATCTCCGATCTCGACGCGCGCAAGCACTGGGATGCGTACCAGGCCGCCTACCGCGACGCGCTTGCCGCGACGTCCGACGAGCATGCGCCGTGGTATGTGATCCCGGCGAACTCGAAGACGCACCGCAACGTGATGATCGCCGAGCTGCTGCTGCGCACGATGACCGACATGAAGCTGGAATTCCCGCCGCCGAAGCCCGAGCTCGAAGGCGTGAAGATCCGCTAAGCTGCCCCCTGAAAAACATCGAACTGAACGGAATCCGACATGATGCGAGTGATTACCGCCAACCTGAACGGCATCCGCTCCGCCGCGAAGAAGGGCTTCTTCGAATGGCTCGGCGAACAGAACGCCGATTGCGTGTGCGTGCAGGAAATCAAGGTCTCGGCCGACGACCTGCCGGCCGAATTCGTCGAGCCGCACGGCTTCAAGAGTTATTTCCACCACGCCGAGAAGAAGGGCTACAGCGGCGCGGGTGTGTACAGCCGCCGCGAGCCCGATGACGTGATCATCGGCTTCGGCAGCAGCGAATTCGATGCCGAAGGTCGCTACGTCGAGGCGCGCTACGGCAAGCTGTCGGTCGTGTCGGTGTACGTGCCGTCCGGCTCGAGCGGTGAAGAACGCCAGCAGGCGAAGTACCGCTTCATGGACGAGTTCATGCCGCACCTCGCCGCGCTGAAGAAGAAGCGCGAAGTGATCCTGTGCGGCGACGTGAACATCGTCCACAAGGAAATCGACATCAAGAACTGGAAGAGCAACCAGAAGAACTCGGGCTGCCTGCCGGAAGAACGCGAGTGGCTCACGAAGCTGTTCGACGATGTCGGCTATGTCGACGTGTTCCGCACGCTCGACCCGCGCCCCGAGCAGTACACGTGGTGGAGCAACCGCGGCCAGGCGTATGCGAAGAACGTCGGGTGGCGGATCGACTACCAGATCGCGACGCCGGGCGTGGCCGGCACCGCGAAAAGCACGTCGATCTTCAAGGACATCAAGTTCAGCGACCATGCGCCGCTGACGGTGGACTACGACTACAAGTGACGTCCCGCGCTGCGCTGCGCGCGTAGCCGTCGGATCATCCGGCCGCCGGATGCAGAAACGGGCCGCATGTCGAGCATGCGGCCCGTTTCGTTTGGGGCGGCGATCGGGCGTGCCGCCCGGCCGCGCTCAATGCTTGATCGACGCCATGTCGATCACGAACCGGTACTTCACGTCGCTCTTCAGCATCCGCTCGTAGGCCGCATTGATCTGCTGCATCGGAATCGTTTCGATATCCGACGTGATGCCGTGCTCCGCGCAGAAGTCGAGCATTTCCTGCGTTTCCGCGATCCCGCCGATCAGCGAGCCAGCAAGGCGGCGGCGCTTGAAGATCAGGTTGAACACCTGCGGCGACGGATGGTCGTGCTCCGGCGCGCCGACCAGCGTCATCGTGCCGTCGCGCTTCAGCAGGTTCAGGAACGGGTTCAGGTCGTGCTGCGCGGCGACCGTGTTCAGGATGAAGTCGAAGCTGTTCAGGTGCGCGTTCATCTGCGCTTCGTCCTTCGAGATCACGACTTCGTGCGCGCCGACACGCTTGCCGTCCTCGATCTTCGACGGCGACGTGGTGAACAGCACGACGTGCGCCCCCATCGCGCGCGCCAGCTTCACGCCCATGTGGCCGAGGCCGCCGAGCCCGACGATGCCGACCTTCTTGCCGGGGCCGACGTTCCACTGCCGCAGCGGCGAGTAGGTCGTGATTCCCGCGCACAGGAGCGGCGCGGCGCCGGCCGGGTCGAGCGTCTCGGGCACGCGCAGCACGAACGCCTCGTCGACGACCAACTGCGTCGAATAGCCGCCGAACGTGATGTCGCCCGTCACGCGGTCCTGGCCGTTGTAGGTGCCGACGAAGCCGTTCTCGCAATATTGCTCGAGGCCGTCGGCGCAGCTCGGGCAGGTGCGGCACGAATCGACGAGGCAGCCGACACCGACCAGCTCGCCGACCTTGAAGCGCGAGACCTGCGGGCCGGTCGCGGTCACGCGGCCGACGATTTCATGGCCCGGCACGACCGGATAGATCGTGTTGCGCCATTCGTTGCGGGCCTGGTGCAGGTCCGAGTGGCAGACGCCGCAGTAGAGGACGTCGATCTGGACGTCGAGGTCGCGCAGCGCACGACGCTGGAATTCGAACGGGGCGAGCGGCGACTGCGAATCGGTCGCTGCGTAGGCATAGGTAGTGCTCATGCGATGGGCTCCTTGTCCGGATAGCATCCGGCGAAACAGACTGCCGTCGCATCATGTGGCGATGCGGCGAGGCAGGACGTCATCGTAAGGAGCGCGGCGCCGCGGCGAAATACACGAAGGTCTGGAAGATTTGCCTATTCCTCTCTAACTGCGTGCAAACAGCCGTCAAAACGCGTTCAAGGTGCTACATTGCGAGCCAGATTCTCTTGCCGGACAGGACCACGCAGATGAGCTTCGAGCCCCTTTTCGCCGACATGGGCGACCGCGTGCAGCGCCGCATGGTCGAGCTGCATACGCGCCTCGCGCCGAACGAGGGCGAAACGTTCGCGGCGCTCGACGGCGTGCGCTTCATCCGCGTGAGCCGTCCGGGGCCGCGCATGCCGGTGTTGTACGAACCGAGCATCGTCGTCGTGTGCCAGGGGCGCAAGCTCGGCTATCTTGGCGAGCGCTCGTTCGTGTACGACGCGCGGCAGTATCTCGTGCTGTCGGTGCCGCTGCCGTTCGAATGCGAGACTTTCGCGAGCCAGGACGAACCGTTTCTCGCGATCTCGATCCGCGTCGATCTCGCCGTGATCGCCGAGCTCGCGATCCTGCTCGACGAGACGCTCGGTGCGGCCGTCAGCGAACCGGTCGGCGTGGATTCGACGCCGCTCGACGCGCCGCTGGCCGACGCGGTCGTGCGGCTGCTCGAAGCGCTCGCGTCGCCGCACGACACGCGCGTGCTGGGCCCCGCGATCATGCGCGAGATCGCGTATCGGGTGCTGACGGGCGAGCGGGGCGACGCGATCCGCGCGGCGCTCGTGCAGCGACATCACTTCGGCCGCATCGCGAAGGCTCTGCGGCGCATCCACGCGGATCTGAAGGCCGATCTCGACGTCGAGACGCTCGCGCGCGAGGCCGGGATGAGCCTCGCGGTGTTCCATGCGCAGTTCAAGCACGTGACGGCGACGTCGCCGATGCAGTACGTGAAGGCCGCGCGGCTGCACCAGGCGCGGCTGATGATGGTGCAGGACGGGGTCGGCGCCGGCGCGGCGGCCGCGCGCGTCGGCTATGCGAGCGCGTCGCAGTTCAGCCGCGAATTCAAGCGGCTGTTCGGCCGCAGCCCGGGTGACGAGGTGCGCTGGATGCGCGAAAGCGGCGCCCGGCCGGTCGCGGCGGACGTGGATGCGTAGGGCTGCATGGCGATCGGCCGTGCGTGGCGCTCAGCGCCGCACGACCTTGCGACGCTGCGCGCTGATGCCCGCGTAGTCGGGCAGCGCGTCGACGCGCTTGCCCACCGCCTTCGCGTATAGCGGCATGAGATCCGGCAGGCGGTTCAGCAGATCCTGTCGGCGGGCGTTGCTGTACGGGTGCGTATAGATGAAGCCGGTCGCCTTGTTCCCGCGTGTCGCGACCGCGAGCTTGTCCCACAGCGTGATCGCCGCGCGCGGGTCGAAGCCCGCGCGTGCGGCGATGTCGCCGCCGATCACGTCGGCTTCGGTCTCGTCGGTCGCGTTGTAGTGGAGCGCCTGCAGGCGTTCGCCGAGGTTCAGTGCCTGCGGCAGCGGCTCACCGACGCCGAACAGCGGCGGCAGCGCGGCCGCGCGCAGCGACGTCTGCGAGGTCGCGCTGAAGTTGCTGCGCGCGTGTTCGCGCAGCGCATGCGCGATGCCGTGCGCGAGCAGCACGCCGAGTTCGTCGTCGTTCAGGCGGACGCGATCGAGCAGGCCGCCGTACACGAGCACCTTGCCGCCCGGCAGGCAGGTCAGGCGAATGTCGCGCGAGCGAATCGCGTTGACGTCCCACGCCCAACTCTTCACGCGGTCGTTCCATTTCACCGAATACGGCGCGAGCTTCGCGACGATCGCGCGCAGGCGCTTCACGCGCGGCTGGTTCGCCGGCAGCAGGCGGTTGCTATCGGCGGCCGCCTGCACGATCTGCGCGTATTCGTTCGCGGTGAGCTGCTCGAGCAGCGGCGACGGAATCAGCGTGCGGAAGGCAATGGCGTCGCCGTAACGGACCTGCTGCGGCGTCTGCGCATAAGCCTTCGTCGACGCGGCGGCGCCGGTCGGTTGCGCAGGCTCGGCGGCGGCAGCCGGCTGGGCGGGGGCGGCGGGAGCCGAAGTCGCCGGCGGCGAAGCCGGCGCAGCGGCCGGCGCGGAACCCGCGGCGGTGGCAGCGGGCGCGCCGGCGTCGGTCGCATGGGCGAACCCCGCGGCGAGCGCCGCGGCGCCGACGCTCAACGAAGCCGCAACGCGCGCGAGGCGGTGCAGGCCGTTACTGCGCACGGCTGGCCTCGCCGTTGCGTGCGGTGCCGTTCCACGGTGCGATCTTGAACAGCAGCAGCATGCCGGGAATCGCGAGCGCGGTGCACACGATGAAGTAGTCGAACCAGCCGATCTTCGCGACGATGAAGCCGCTCGCGGCCGACGCGAGCGTGCGCGGCACCGACGCGAGGCTCGTGAACAGCGCGAACTGCGTAGCCGTATAGCGCGGGTCGGTCGTGCTGGCGATGTACGCGACGAACGCGGCCATCGTCAGGCCGGTGGTGAACGTTTCGGCGCCGTAGACGATCGCGAGCGCGACGGTCATCGGGCTGAATTGCGGCGCGACGGCAATGCCGAACACCGACAGCGCCGTGGCGATCGCATGGCTCGTCGACACGGTGAAGTCGTAGAGCATCGCGAGCACGGGCGAACCGGGGCCGAGCTGCGCGAGCCACGCGAAGCCGAGCGTCGACACCATCTGCAGCGCGCCGAAGATCCACAGCCCGCGGCCGATGCCGATCTTCACGAGCCAGACGCCGCCGATGATGCCGCCGGCGACGCTCGCGACGAGCGCGGTGGTTTTCGCGACGATGCCGATCTCGGTGCGCGAGAAGCCGATGTCGAGGAAGAACGACGTCGACAGCGTGGTGGCCATCGTGTCGCCGATCTTGAACAGGAAGATGAACGCGATGACGAGCAGCGCGCCGGCCCAGCCGTCGCGCTGGATGAATTCGCGGAACGGCAGCACGATCGCGTCGCGCAGGTTGCGCGGCGGCGCGCCGACCACCTCGGGTTCGCGCACGACGAGCGTCATCAGGATGCCCGGCAGCATGAACGCGCCGGTGATCGCGAACACGACGTCCCACGGCAGGTGGTCGGACAGGATCAGTGCCAGCGAGCCGGGGATCAGCGCGGCGAGCTTGTACGCGTTCACGTGGATCGCGTTGCCGAGGCCCTGTTCGGTGTCGCGCAGCAGTTCGCGACGGTAGGCGTCGATCACGATGTCGGCGCTCGCGCCGAAGAACGCGACGAGCGTGGTGAGCGCGGCGACCGTCCAGATCGAGTCGCGCGGCGACACGAAGCCGAGCGCGGCGATCGCGCCCGCGACCAGCACCTGCGTGAGCAGCAGCCAGCCGCGTCGGCGCCCCGGCCGCCAGCCGGGCAGGCGCGGGATGTAGCGGTCCATCAGCGGCGCCCACAGGAACTTCCACGTGTACGGGAACTGGATCAGCGCAAACAGGCCGATTTCCTTCAGGTTCACGCCTTCGGAGCGCAGCCATGCCTGCACGAGGTAGACGAGCGTGAAGAGGGGCAGACCCGACGTGAAGCCCAGGAACACGCAGATCAGCATGTGCGTGTTCAGGTAGGCGCGCCAGCCGGGGTGATCCTCGTGAGCGGTGAGTGCGGGCGCCTCGTGTGGCGTTTTCGACATGGACTGGAACTGGATAGCGTTGACTGATTGCGGCGACAGCGCAGGCGGCGGCGCGGGTAGCGCAGCGGCGCGGCCGCACATGCGTGCGGGCCGTCGGCGTTCGTCAACGGCTTCCCGGCTCAGCTGCGCTTGACGCGGTAGACAGCAAGACTACCACGCCAGTTCGCTCCCCATCGAATCGGCTGGCCTTCGTGCAGCACCACGCGGTCGAGGATCGTCACGCCGACTTCGGGCGCGAGCGCCTCGAAATCCTCGATCGTCAGCACCCGGACGTTCGGCGTGTTGTGCCACTGGTAAGGCAGCGACTTCGACACCGGCATCCGGCCGTTCAGCACCGACAGCCGGTGCGGCCAGTAGCCGAAATTCGGGAACGACACGATGCATTCGCGCCCGACCCGCGCGGTTTCGCGCAGGATCGCGGCCGTCTGGTGAATCGTCTGCAAAGTCTGCGACAGGATCGCGATGTCGAAGCTGTGGTCCTCGAACAGGCGCAGGCCGTCCTCCAGGTTCTGCTGGATCACGTTGATGCCGTTCTTCGCGCTCGCGAGCACGCCCGCGTCGTTCAGCTCGATCCCGTAGCCGGTCACGTCCAGTTCTTCCATCAGCAGCGCGAGCAGCGAGCCGTCGCCGCAGCCGAGGTCGAGCACCGTCGAGCGCGGCTCGACCCAGCGCGCGATCGTGCGGAAGTCCGCGCGCGCGGATAGGGAATTCAGCGCTTGCTGGTTCATGCACCCACCTCGTTGGCGATTCGTTCGTAATACGCGCGGATCAGGTTGTGATAGCGCGCGTCGTCGAGCAGGAACGCGTCGTGACCGTGCGGCGCATCGATTTCCGCGTAGCTGACCGTGCGCTTGTTGTCGAGCAGCGCCTTCACGATCTCGCGCGAGCGTGCCGGCGCGAAACGCCAGTCGGTCGAGAAGCTCGCGATCAGGTATTTCGCCTGCGTGTGCGCGAGCGCGGCGCTCAGGTTGCCGTCGAAGGCCTTCGCCGGGTCGAAGTAGTCGAGCGCGCGCGTGATCAGCAGATAGGTGTTCGCGTCGAAGTAGTCGGCGAACTTGTCGCCCTGGTAGCGCAGGTACGACTCGACCTCGAATTCGACGTCGAAGCTGAAGTTGTACGCGTCGAGCGCGCCGTCGGCGCGGCGCAGCGCACGGCCGAATTTCTCGGCCATGTCGTCGTCGGACAGGTACGTGATGTGGCCGATCATCCGCGCGACGCGCAACCCGCGCTTCGGCTTCACGCCGTGCGCGTAGTAGTCGCCGCCGTGGAAATCGGGATCGGACAGGATCGCCGAGCGCGCGACCTCGTTGAACGCGATGTTCTGCGCGGACAGCTTCGGTGTCGATGCGATGTCGATGCAGTGTGCGACGCGCTCCGGATACATCAGGCTCCACGCGAGCGCCTGCATCCCGCCGAGGCTGCCGCCCATCACGGCGGCGAAGCGCTCGATGCCGAATGCGTCGGCGACGCGCGCCTGCGCGTGCACCCAGTCCTCGACGGTGACGACCGGAAAGCTCGCGCCGTAAGGTTTGCCGGTCGACGGGTCGATGCTCATCGGGCCGGTCGAGCCGAAGCATGAGCCGAGGTTGTTCACGCCGATCACGAAGAAGCGGTTGGTGTCGAGCGGCTTGCCCGGCCCGACCATGTTGTCCCACCAGCCGGTGCTGCGCGGATCGTCCGCGTAGACGCCGGCGACGTGATGCGACGCGTTGAGCGCGTGGCAGACGAGCACCGCGTTCGAGCGCGCGGCGTTGAGTTCGCCGTATGTCTCGACGACGAGCTGATAGTTGCCGAGCGCGCTGCCGCTTTGCAAGCGCAGCGGTTCGGCGAAGTGCATGGTCTGTGGAGCGACGATGCCGATCGATTCCATTCGTTCCGCCTTATGACTGGGCAGCTAAATGGTGTCGGCGAGGCGCGGAGTCGGAGATGCGCGGCTGACGACCTCTTTAGCCGCATTTGTAGTGAACCGCCGGGACAAGGACACAACATCCACACCCCGGCCGGTTCGCGCGCCCGCAATCGAGTCAGCAAATCGGCGCGCTTCCGACCTGCCGCCAACGAGGCGGCAAGTCGGCAAAGTATAGCGGAAATTGCGGGGCGCGGATTCGGGCGCACACGGAGAGGCGCCGGCCGGCCCGGCAGACGCGCCGAGCCGGCCGGCACGGCCCGCGCGGAACCGAAGGCGCAGGCCGTGCCGCATCACCAGCGGTACTTTGCCGCCAGTTCGCCCTTGACTACCGCATAGTCGGACAGGTTCGCTTCCAGCCCCAAGCCGGCCGATATCACGAAGCGCTTCGACAATTGACCCGTCGCGCCGATCCGGAACGCCGCGCGATCGCGCGGCACGCTGAACGAGAACGCATTGCGGTCGAGCGTCAGCGACCGCGATCCGGGGCCATGCCACCAGTTCGCTTCGACGAACGGCCGCAGCTCGCGTCCGGACGGCATCGCGGTCACACCATGCACGCGCACGCCGAGACGGGTCAGCACGTCGGTCGAGCCTTGCCCGTCGATGCGGCCGCCAGGTGCATCGTGCGCGGCTGCGCGATAGTCGGACACGACGAGTTGCGCCTCGGGTTCGACGAAGAACCGCGTATCGCCGCGCTCGTAGAAGCGGATCGAATAGCCGGTCTCGACCGATCCCGTCACGGTGCGCGAGCGGTACGAATCGCCGGCGAGGCTGCCGCCGACGCTGTTCGCGTATGCGCCATACATGAACCACGCATCGACGTAGGGTCCGGACAGGATGTCGCGAGTGCCGTACCAAGTGCCGTACAGCCCGACGTTGTAGCCCGCGACGCTGCCGCGCGCGGTGGCGTCGGCCATGCGCTGTTCGACCGCGTTCCACAACGGGCGCGTCGACCAGTTCGTCTGGCTGCCATACATGCCCATCGCGCCGACCCGGACGCTGCCGCCGCGCCCGTCGTCGAAACGGAACAGGTCGGCGCCCGCGTGGATCAGGCGGCCGTTGCCCGATACGCTGCGATTGCCGCCCGACATCGACGTGAACTGGCCCTCGGCGCGTAGCCAGACGGCGCCGTCGAGCGGAGGTGTCACGCCGGAAGCTTCGCGCAGCGAACGGTCCTCGCGCTGATGCAGCGTATGGATCGCCATCGCGGCGGCGGCATCGGCGTTGGCCAGGTACGCATCCGGCTCCGGCGCGGCAGCGCGCGGCGGGGCCGGCGGGACGGTTTCCGGACTGACGGGCGGGGCGGGATCGAGGGGGCCGGGACCGGGGGCGGGTGCCGGCGGCTCGGGGTTGGCTGCCGAGACGAGGTACCAGTTCTCCTCGTGGCCGCCGGTGCCGCCGCGCTTGAGCATGTAGTCGTAACCGCCCGCCGACAGCGTGCCGAAGCCGTTTCGGTAGCCGTCCGATGCGGCGTCGAGCGCGAATGCCGACGCGTCGGTCGTCCCTCCGTGACGTGTCTCGACGATCGGAATGCCGAGTGTCGTCTGCGCGCCGTTGCCGCTCGTGCGCTTCACGACGATTCCCGTGTTGCCCGACGCATGACCGCCGTCGATCACGAGCCGGTCGGTGGGCGACGCGTCGTCTTGCAGCACCGTATGGATCACCAGCCGGCCATTGCGGGCCGCGTAGTCGCCGTTGACGACGAGTGTGCGCGGCGCGGGCGGTGTGCCGCTGTCCGGCGCGGCGAATGCGATCGTCGAGTCGTTCAGTGCGATGGAGCCGACTGACGAATCGGCGGTGACGGTCCAGCGGCTGCCCGTGTCGAGCGACAGCGTGCGCACCGCGTCCGTTGCGCCGGTCCAGACGGACGCGCCGGACAGCGCGACATCGGTCACGGCGGATGTCGGGCTGCCGTCGTCGGCCGGCTGGTTCACGATGTCGCCCGCCGCTTGCGCGCCGGTGTCGAGCGTCAGGCGCACGGGCGCGCCCGACTGGGCACGGATCGACAGCAGCGTGCCGGTGCCGCTGGCGGCGCGGGCGCCGTTCTGCAGCGTGATGTCGGCGTCGGACGCGTCGATGGCCGCATGCCGTTCGCTGAAGAGCGAGCCGCCGTCGGCCGTCAGCCTGCCGCCGTGGACGCTCGCGGCAGGCGCGGCGTCGCCGGTCGCGCGGGCATCGGTGCGCAGCAGGTCGATGCGGCCGCCGGCGCTTGCATGGAGCGCTGCGGCCTCGTTGCCGCGCGTCTCGACGGTTGCGTCGACGAGCGACGCAACCGACCCCGTGCCGGAGGACATCGCACCGCGCGCGCGCTCGCCGGTCGTCACGATGCCGCCGTGTGTCATCGTGACCCGGCCGCCGAGCCGGGCCAGTGCGCCGACCGAACGGGCGCCGGTGGTTGTCACCTGCGTATCGATCGCGTCGATGGTCGGCGTGTGGGTGTATTCCATCGATGCGTACAGCCCGTGTGCGCTGCGGCCGTGCGTGACGACTTTCGTGCGCGCGAGCTCGACGCGCCCTTCGCGGGTGTCCACGCCGAGCGCGTAATCGCCACCGGTTTCGAGGCCGCTGTCGCCGAATGCGACCGCCGACGCGTTCGGCAGGTACAGCGCCGACGCGTAGTCGCCATCGGTCCGGATACCCGTGTGATTCAGCGTCGCACGGACGCCGTCGTAGCTGATGGCCACGCCATGGGCAAACAGGCCGCTGGTGCGAATCAGCGTGTCGGCGACGTCGATGACGCCGCCAGGCACGTAGTTCGCCAGGATGCCATACGCCTCCTTGCCCCGCGTGACGATGACGCTGTCGGCGATGCGGAGCCGGCTGCCGGCGCTGTAGACGGACGCGCCGTGCGAATAATCGCCGTCGGTATCGATCGAGATGCGTTCCGCGCTCGCGCTGCCGCCGTATCGGATGTCGATGCCGGCACTGGAGCCGCCGCGGGTGCGGATTTCCGTATCGCTCAGCCTGACGCTCGAGCCGGCGCCTAGCGCGGCCGCGCCCGCCGCGGAATAGGCGGTGGAGAACACGCGCGTCTTGTCGGTCGTCACCAGCGTGCCGCCAGCGACGGCGGAAAGCACGGCCCTGCCCGGTTGAGTCGTCGAATATTCGCCCGGCTCGATTTCAAGCACGACACCGTCCGCCTGTTGCGGCCCGCCGTTGGTCACCTGCGCGGCCGACGGCCATGGCATTGCCGCCCCCGCGAGCAATGCCGAATGGGCGAGGCGTCGGGCTGCCCTCATCCGGGAATGTCGGAATCTGCGATTCACCATTTCACCTGAATTTATCTGCAATTAGATAAACCTAACCCGAAAGGCGATGGGGTGAAATTGGACGAGTTCGAATTCGCGGGGGGGGGGCATTCGCCGCCGGCGGAAGCAGGCGGGAATGTGCGAGCCGATGCGGCGGAGCGGCCGCACCGTCCGTCGTCGAATGCGCGAAACCGGTGTGCGTTGCCGGACAGGGGCCGGCGCGGCGTTACTGCAGGATCAGCCGCAAATGCGCGTCGGCCTGCTCGCCGGGCGATTTCTGGAACCCGCCTTTCGCGAAGCGGTGCCACCTGCCGATCACGTAGCTGACGAGCAGGCTCGCCCGTGCAGCCGGATCGTAATCGGCCGGCAGCGCGAACGGCGCCGCGCCGTCCGGCGGCGCATTTGCCTCCGTGCGCGCGACCCGCAGGCACTGCTTGACGGTCGCCTCGATGCGATCGAGCAACTGGTTCACGCGCTCGGTGAGGCGCTCGTCCTCGCCGACCAGCGCCTCGCCAGTCAGCACGCGCGTCATCCCCGGGTTCTTCGCGGCGAAATTGAGCATCGTCAGCGCGATCGTGCGGGCCTGCTGCACGCCGTTCGGCTCCTTCGCGACGATCTGGTTGACGAGGCCGAACAGCGACTGCTCGATGAATTCGATCAGCCCTTCGTACATCTTCGCCTTGCTCGGGAAATGGCGGTACAGCGCCGCTTCCGACACGTCGAGCCGGGCCGCGAGCGCGGCCGTCGTGATCTTCTCGCGCTTCGGTACCTCGAGCATCGATGCGAGCGTCTGCAGGATCATCACGCGGCGCTCGCCCGGCTTCGGGCGCGGGCGGGACGGCGTGGCCTGGTCTTCCGTTACGGCGTGGTCCTGCGGGTGAGTCGGCTGCATTTCTGTCGCCCCGATCGAGTGCCCAGTCGAAGCGATTTTAACGAACGAATCCGCTGATCGACGTAATGCGGGCGGCCGGTACCCGGTAGGTGGCCGGGAAGATGGCCGGTAATCCAGACCGTGCCGATGCCGAGACGCTTGTAGCGCTTCAGGTGGCCGCGCGTGTCCTCGACGAGGATCGCGTCGGTCATCCGCGCATGCACGGCGCGCAGCGTTCGGCGCAGCATCATGTGATCAGGCTTCGCGCGCCACGTGCGGCGGTCGCGCATGTGCTCGATCGCGATCACGCGCTCGAACAGCCGCTCGATGCGCAACTCGCGCAGCACCGCGCGCGCATAGTTCTCCGGCGCGTTGGTCAGCACGAACTTGCGGCCCGGCAGCGCGGCGATGATGTGCGCGAGGCCGCGCTCGGCGCGTACCATCGCGGGGAGATCGGCGAACGTATGGACCGCGCGCAGGAAGTCGTGCGGATCGATCGGGTGATGGCGCGTGAGGCCGAGGAGCGCGGCGCCGTAGCGCTCGGTATAGCCGTTGCGCAGGCGGTCGGCTTCGGCGCGCTCGACCTTGAGCGCATCGATGATGTATTGCGTCATCGCACGGTTGATCTCGGGAAAGATCGCGTGCGACGCGTGGTGCAGCGTGTTGTCGAGATCGAACAGCCAGACGGGCGCGCCGGCACGCGGCCGGCTGCGCGAGATGCGCCGGCGCCGCAGCGGGGCCGGCAGGTCGGGGCTGGCGGTCTTGCGGCGCGCGCTCAATGCGAGCGGATCATCGTGCCGAACGGCTGCTCGGTCAGAATTTCCAGCAGCACCGAGTGCTCGATCCGGCCGTCGACGATGTGCACCGACTTCACGCCGCTCTTCGCCGCGTCGAGCGCCGACGAGATCTTCGGCAGCATGCCGCCGGAGATCGTGCCGTCCTCGAACAGCGCGTCGATCTCGCGCGCGGACAAATCGGTCAGCAGGTTGCCGTCCTTGTCCATCACGCCCGGGATGTTGGTCATCATCAGCAGCTTCTCGGCGTTCAGCACCGTGGCGAGCTTGCCCGCGACGAGGTCGGCGTTGATGTTGTACGACAGGCCGTCTTCGCCGAAGCCGATCGGCGAGATCACCGGGATGAATGCGTCGTCCTGCAGTGCCTTCACGACCGCCGGGTTGATCGCCTCGACTTCGCCGACCTGGCCGATGTCGATGGTCTGGCCCGGGTTGTCGCGATCCGGCATCAGCAGCTTGCGTGCGTGGATCAGGCCGCCGTCCTTGCCCGTCAGGCCCACCGCGTGGCCGCCGAAGTGGTTGATCAGCGTCACGATGTCCTGCTGCACTTCGCCGCCCAGCACCCATTCGACGACTTCCATCGTCTCTTCGTCGGTGACGCGCATGCCCTGGATGAAGGTGCCGGCCTTGCCGATCTTCTTCAGCGCCTGATCGATCTGCGGACCGCCGCCGTGGACGATCACCGGGTTGATGCCGACCAGTTTCAGCAGGATCACGTCGCGCGCGAAGCCTTGCTTGAGCCGCTCTTCCGTCATCGCGTTGCCGCCGTATTTGATGACCACGGTCTTGCCGTGGTAACGGCGAATGTACGGCAGCGCCTCGGCGAGGATTTCTGCTTTCAGCGTAGGGGCGATCTGCGAGAGGTCGATGGGCTCGGACATGGCGGCGGCTCTGGCTGGGAACGGTTGAAACACGGCGAATTGTACAGGAGTGGCGCAGCGCAGCATCGGGTTTTTGGGCGGGCCGGAACACTGGCGGCGCGGCCCGGGCGCCGCACGCGGCGGCCCGCCGGCTATGGCGCGGCGCGATGTGCGCCGCGATACGGGCAGGGGTGCGGGCAGCGGTGCGACGGTAGTGGAGGCGGGGTGGTTCGCGAGCATTCGCGATGGCCATCGGCCGAACGGCCGGCGTGCAAAATCCGTTCGCCGCGCTATGCTTGTCGCGTAGGGCGGCTTCCCGCCCGCTCGAGCGCTTTAGCCATGACCGATTCTGCCGCCGACGCCTGTTCCGCCGCGCGCCGCGCGCGGTGCCCGCACTGCGGGCGCAGCTTCGACTGCGGCGCCCGCACGCAGCCGTTCGAATGCTGGTGCGCGTCGATGCCGGTCTTGCCCGGCGGCACACCGCGCGCCGTCGGCGCGCGTTGCCGGTGCCCCGAGTGCCTGGCCGACGAAATCGCGCAGCGGATGGCCGGCGCGGCCGGCTGACGGCATCGGCCGCGCACGCGGGGCGCCCCGTTCGCCGCGCGCCGATCCGGCCCCGCTAGAGGCGCCGCCCGCTAAACGGGTAAACTGCTTGGATGCAACGAATCACCACCACCGGGCGCGTCAACCTCAGTCACCTGTTCTGGCTCCGCAATCTCGCGATCATCGGCCAGCTGGTGACGATCGGCGTCGTGCAGACCTATTTCGGCGTGCATCTGCCGTTGCCGGCGATGCTGATGGTCATCGCGCTCGAAATCGTTTTCAACGCGCTGACCTGGGTGCGCGTGCTGCGTGCGCGGCCCGAGACCAATTTCGAGCTGCTCGGCCAGCTGTGGGTCGACCTCGGTGCGCTGTCCGCGCTGCTGTTCCTGTCGGGCGGCACGACCAATCCGTTCGTGTCGCTGTACCTGCCTTCGCTCGCGATCGCGGCGGCCGTGCTGCCGTGGCACCTGATGATCTGGCTCGCGGCGTTCGCGGTCGCGTGCTACGCGGCGCTCGGTTTCGACTCGGTGCCGCTCAACATGGACAATCCCGCGAACCTGTTCGACTACTACCGTACCGGGATGTGGGCGAACTTCATGGTCAGCGTCGGACTGATCGCCTGGTTCGTCGCGCGCATGTCGAATGCGCTGCGCCAGCGCGATGCGGCGCTCGGCGAAGCGCAGCAGCACCTGCTGCGCGACGAGCGGGCGGTCGCGCTCGGCGTGCAGGCCGCGACCGTCGCGCACGAGATGGGCACGCCGCTGTCGAAGATCGCGATGCTCGCCGAAGAGCTGCGCGACGCTGCACGCGCCGATCCGGGGCTGGCCCGCTATGAAGCCGACCTGAAGGTGCTCGAGGAACAGATGACGCTCTGCACCTCGGCGCTCGCGCGCCTGCGCAGCCGTGCGAGCGCGCCCGCAAGCCGCCAGCCGGTGGACGACTGGCTCGACACGTTCGTCGAGCACTGGCGCCTGCGACATCCGCACGTGCAGTTCGAGCTGCTCGGCGCGCGCCCGGCGGGCGTCGCGCTCGACGACACGGTCGCGGCCGGCCAGATCCTGACGATCCTGCTCGACAACGCCGCGCGCGCGAGCCCGCAGCGCGTGACGCTGGCCGCGAAGGTCGCGCACGTCGGCGCGGCCGACGAGATCGAATTCGAGGTATGCGACGACGGGCCCGGCATTCCGGCCTCGTTGCGTGAATCGCTCGGCGCGATGCCGGTCGACAGCACGCAGGGCGGGCACGGGGTCGGCCTGTATCTCGCGTTCAGCGCGGCCGCGCGGCTCGGCGGCGAGATCGAGCTGTCCGATGTCGTGCCGCGCGCGGCGGGCGGCAACGGGCGGGCCGGCGGTGCGGCGAATGGTCACGCCGCGGCAGGATCGGCACAGCGCGCGGGCCAGCGCCCGGCCGAACGGTCAACCGGCGCGCCGGACAGCCGCCCGGCCGGCACGGCCGCCGCGCGCGGCACGCGGGCCGTGCTGCGGCTGCCGGCCGTGCGCGTCGCGGCGTCGGCCGCCTCAACCAACACGTAGACGGAGAAACCACATGAGCGAGAACAATTTCCTGGTGATCGACGACAACGAGGTGTTCGCGGGCACGCTCGCGCGCGGCCTCGAGCGCCGCGGTTATGCGGTCCAGCAGGCGCACGACAAGGAGGCGGCGCTCCGGCTCGCCGCAGGCGGCAAGTTCCAGTTCATCACCGTCGACCTACATCTCGGCGAGGACTCGGGCCTGAGCCTGATCGCGCCGCTGTGCGACCTGCAGCCCGACGCGCGGATCCTGGTGCTGACCGGCTACGCGAGCATCGCGACGGCCGTGCAGGCGGTGAAGGAAGGCGCCGACAACTATCTCGCGAAGCCCGCGAACGTCGAGTCGATCCTGGCCGCGCTGCAGACCAACGCGACCGAAGTGCAGGCCGACGAAGCGCTGGAGAATCCGGTCGTGCTGTCGGTCGACCGGCTCGAATGGGAGCACATCCAGCGCGTGCTGGCCGAGAACAACAACAACATTTCGGCGACGGCGCGCGCGCTGAACATGCACCGCCGTACGCTGCAGCGCAAGCTCGCGAAGAAGCCGGTGCGGCAGTAAGCGGCGCGCCGCGGCCGTCGCGGCGGGAGTCGATGCGGCACGACGGGCGTGGCGGGGGGCGACGGGTGATCGGTATGCGGGCAGCCCGTGCCCGGCTGTCCGCCGGACGCACCAACGAAAACGGGCGACCCGTCGGGTCGCCCGTTTCGCATTCGCCGCCGTGCGCGTTACAGCACGTAGCGCGACAGGTCTTCGTCCTGCGACACTTCGCCGAGCGCCCGGTCGACATACTTCGCGTCGATCGTCACGCGCTCGCCGGCGTGATTGCCGGCCGAGAACGACACTTCCTCGAGCAGTTTCTCGATCACCGTGTACAGCCGGCGCGCACCGATGTTCTCGGTCTTCTCGTTGACCGCATACGCGATCTCCGCGAGACGGCGGATGCCGTCCTGGGCGAATTCGAGCTGCACGTCCTCGGTCGCGAGCAGCGCCTGGTACTGCTTGACGAGGCTTGCGTCGGTCGCGTCGAGGATCGCCTCGAAGTCTTCCACCGATAGCGAGTCGAGCTCGACGCGGATCGGAAAGCGCCCCTGCAGTTCGGGAATCAGGTCGCTCGGCTTCGCGAGGTGGAACGCGCCGCTCGCGATGAATAGGATGTGATCGGTCTTCACCATCCCGTACTTCGTGTTGACCGTCGTGCCTTCGACGAGCGGCAGCAGGTCGCGCTGCACGCCCTGGCGCGACACTTCGCCGCCGCTGCCTTCGTTGTTGCGCGACGTGATCTTGTCGATCTCGTCGAGGAACACGATGCCGTTCTGCTCGACGTTCTGCACGGCCTTCGTCTTCACTTCCTCGTCGTTGAGCATCTTCGCCGCTTCCTCGTCGGTCAGCAGCTTCAGCGCTTCCTTGATCTTCACCTTGCGGCGCTGCTTCTTGCCGCTGCCGAGGTTCGAGAACATCGAGCGGATCTGCTCGGTCATCTCTTCCATGCCCGGCGGCGCCATGATGTCCATGCCGGCCGACGGCTGCTCGAGGTCGAGCTCGACTTCCTTGTCGTCGAGCTGGCCTTCGCGCAGGCGCTTGCGGAACGTCTGGCGCGTCGCGTTGTTGTCGTCGTTCGCGTGTTCGGCATTGCCGCCGAAGCCCACCGCGCGCGGTTGCGGCAGCAGGATGTCGAGGATGCGGTCTTCCGCCTGGTCGGTCGCCTTGCTGCGCACCTTGCGCATCTCGGATTCGCGCGTCTGCTTGACCGAGATCTCGATCAGGTCGCGCACGATGCTGTCGACGTCGCGGCCGACGTAGCCGACTTCGGTGAATTTGGTCGCTTCGATCTTGATGAACGGCGCGTCGGCGAGCTTCGCGAGGCGGCGCGCGATTTCGGTCTTGCCGACACCCGTCGGCCCGATCATCAGGATGTTCTTCGGCGTGATTTCCTGGCGCAGCGGGTCGGCGACCTGCTGGCGGCGCCAGCGGTTGCGCAGCGCCACCGCGACGGCCTTCTTCGCCTTCGCCTGGCCGATGATGTGCTTGTCGAGTTCCGAGACGATCTCGGCAGGGGTCATGGTGCTCATGGTGCGGTCCTTACTCGATCGTTTCGATGATGCGGTTGTGGTTCGTATAGATGCACATGTCGCCGGCAATCTCGAGCGACTTCTCGACGATCTCGCGCGGCGACAGCTCGGTGTTCTCCGCGAGTGCTCGGGCCGCGGCCTGCGCATAGGCGCCGCCCGAGCCGATCGCGCAGATGCCGCCCTCGGGGTCGAGCACGTCGCCGTTGCCGGTGATCACGAGCGTGGTGGTGGCATCGGCCGTAATCAGCATCGCCTCGAGGCGGCGCAGCATCCGGTCGGTGCGCCAGTCCTTCGCGAGCTCGACGGCCGCGCGGGTCAGGTTGCCCTGGTGCTTTTCGAGCTTCGCCTCGAAGCGGTCGAGCAGCGAGAACGCATCGGCGGTGCCGCCCGCGAATCCGACCAGCACCTGGTTGTTGTAGATCCGCCGCACTTTCCGCGCGCCACCCTTCATGACGATGTTGCCGAGGGTTACCTGGCCGTCGCCGCCGAGCGCGACCTTGTCGCCGCGCCGGACCGAAACGATGGTCGTGCCGTGAAATTGCTCCATCTGCGTTCCTTGAGAAAAACGGGGAAGAGTCAGGCGGCGCGAGGCGCCGCTGCGTAACTCGCAGTGCGCCGGGAAGCGGCCCGGCGCGCGTCCGGTTCATTTTAGGGCGGGCGCCGGTATATCAAGAGGCGGGAGGCAAATCGGCGGACCGGGAACCGGTGCCGGAAAAACAAAAAGCGCGCGGCAGGCCGCGCGCTTTCGGGAAGCAGCGTGTCTGAGCGGAACGCCCGCTCGATCAGTCGCCGAACAGCTTCTGGCGCAACTCGCGGCGCTCTTGCGCCTCGAGCGACAGCGTGGCGGTCGGACGCGCGAGCAGGCGCGGAATGCCGATCGGCTCGCCGGTTTCCTCGCACCAGCCGTAATCGCCGGAATCGATGCGGGCGAGCGACTGTTGAACCTTCTTGAGGAGCTTGCGTTCGCGATCGCGCGTGCGCAGCTCGAGCGCGTGCTCTTCCTCGATCGTCGCGCGATCGGCAGGGTCGGGCACGATCACCGTCTCGCGCAGGTTCTCGGTCGTCTGGCCTGCATTCTTGAGGATGTCCGCCTGCAACTGTTCGAGCCGATTTTTGAAGAAGGCGAGCTGATCCTCATTCATGTAATCCTTGTCGCTCATCTTCAGGATTTCGGCTTCGGTCAAGAGTTTCTTCGTCATCTGCTTGCTTCTTCAATGTGCGGCAAATCAAGAGATATTGCCTGCACTTTGGGATTACCCGCAACCGCGTTTGCATTCATTTGCGATTTGCCGCCGCGGGGCCGAAAGCCTCTGGAAAACCGGTTCTCAAATACCAGGATAGGCCTGGCGCGGAGTTGTGCGCGCTGCGAACCGGTGTGCTGCGCGGCACATCGCATCGGCCGCGGCCGGGAGGCGGATTGGCGATCCGGCGCGGTTGCGATGCCCGGAAAACTGGTTCAGCAAGAACCGGGCCTGTTTGTTGCCGTACTCCAGCGGGCACGTATTGTAACTGAATCGCAAGCGGGCGCCGTATCGGGTCGATCCCCGTCGGCAGCGCCAATATCTAGAAAATATAACGCGCAAATCGCGAAAAAGCGATGACGGCGAAACCCTGCCCGAAAAGGGCGCTCCGCTGCCGCCGCAGCCGCCTGCGAGGCGGCCGCGCGGCGGCGTGTGCGGCGGTTGCCCGCGCGCGTCAGGCGAGGCAGGCGTCGAGGCCGTCGGTGATCAGGTCCTGCGGCAGATCGACGCCGATGAACACCATCTTGTTGGTCTTCTTCTCGACCGGCAGCCACTTCGCCGCGAGGTCGCTGCCCATCATCTGGTGCACGCCCTGGAACACGACCTTGCGGTCGACGCCCTTCATGTACAGCACGCCCTTGTAGCGCAGCATCCGCTCGCCGTAGATCTGCAGGATGCCGCCGAGGAAGTCTTCCAGCTTGTTCGGGTCGAACGGGCGGTCGTTGCGGTACACGAACGACTTGATCTTGTCGTCGTGGTGCGCGTGATGATGGTGGTGGCCGTGGTCGTGATCGTGCGCGCATTGACCGTGATCGTGGTGGTGGTGCGCGTGATCGTCCTCGGCGAGGAAGTCGGGGTCGATCTCGAGCTTCGCGTTCAGGTTGAAGCCGCGCAGGTCGAAGATTTCCTTGATGTCCGCTTCGCCGAAGTTCACGACCTTGATCGCGGCCTTCGGGTTCATGTGCATCAGGCGATGCTTGAGGCCGGCCACCGTCTGGTCGTCGACCAGGTCCGACTTCGTGATGAACAGGCGATCGGCGAAGCCGACCTGACGCTGCACGACTTCGTGCTCGTCGAGCTGCGCGTTCGCGTGCTTCGCGTCGACGAGCGTGATGACCGCGTCGAGCAGGAAGTCGTCGGCGATTTCGCTGTCGATGAAGAAGGTTTGCGCGACGGGGCCCGGGTTCGCGAGGCCGGTCGTCTCGATCACGATGCGGTCGAAGTCGAGCTTGCCTTCGCGCTTCTTCGCGGCGAGATCGCCAAGCGCGCGTGCGAGGTCGCCGCGGATCGTGCAGCAGATGCAGCCGTTGCTCATCTGGATGATCTGCTCGTTCGAATCCTGCACCAGGATTTCGTTGTCGATGTTCTCTTCGCCGAACTCGTTCTCGATCACGGCGATCTTCATGCCGTGCTGTTCGTTCAGGATGCGCTTGAGCAGCGTCGTCTTGCCGCTGCCGAGGAAGCCGGTGAGGATGGTGACGGGAGTGGCCATGTCAATCGCCTGTGGTTCGTGAATCGGGGTCAAAACCGGGATGTGCGTCGCGCCCGTGGCGTTGCCAGCCGGGGCGCACAACCATCCATTGAAACATACCTGTCAAGCTCTCGCCCGTCGTCCGAACGACAGGCGGGAGCGCGGATCCGCCGGGCGCGGGGCCGCGGCCGGAGGACGGTTGCGCGCGTAGATCGGGGCGATCAGACGATTTGCAACAGCAGGCCCTTCAGATATTCGCCTTCCGGGAAGGCCGCGAGCAGCGGGTGATCGACACCCGCGCCGAGACGCTTCAGGATGCGCGCGTCGACCTTCGCGTCGGCGGCCGCACCCGCGACGATCTTCTGGAACAGGTCCATGTCGATCGCGCCCGAGCACGAGTACGTGAACAGCAGGCCGCCCGGACGCAGCAGCTTGAAGCCGCTCAGGTTGATGTCCTTGTACGCGCGCGCCGCGCGGTCGACGCTGTCGCGCGTCGGCGCGAACTTCGGCGGATCGAGCACGATCAGGTCGAATCGCTCGCCTTCGTCGGCGAGGCGGCGCAGCGTCTTGAATGCGTCGGCGTCGAGCCAGGTCGCGCGTTCGGCGTCGAAGCCGTTGGCGACGACGTTCTGCTGCGCGAGCGCGAGTGCGTCGCCCGACGAATCGATCGACACGACGCGCTTCGCGCCGCCCTTGAGCGCCGCGAGCGAGAAGCCGCCCGTGTAGCAGAAGCAGTTCAGCACGTCGCGATCGGCCGCGTACTGCGCAACCAGCGCGCGGTTGTCGCGCTGGTCGACGTAGAAGCCCGTCTTGTGGCCGTTCGGCACGTCGACGTGATAGCGCACGCCGTTTTCGTTCGCGATCAGCGTCGCGGGCGGCGCGTCGCCGGCCAGCACGCCGGTCGTTTGTTCGAGCCCCTCCTTGTCGCGGATCGAGACGTCCGAGCGCTCGTAGACGTTCGGGCAGCCCGTGGCGCCGACGAGCGCCTTCACGATCGCGTCCTTCCATGCGTCGACACCCGCGGCCATGAACTGGCAGACGAGCTGGCCGCGCGGTGCGGCACCGGCTTCGGCGGTGTCCGCGACGTAGTAGTCGACGATCAGCCCCGGCAGCCCGTCGGCTTCGCCGAACACGAGCCGCACCGCGCCCGTGCCCGACACCATCGTCGTGCGGTGCGCGACCGCGCGCTGCACGCGGCGCTTGAAGAACGCGTGGTCGATCGGCTCGTTCTCGTCGAAGCTCCACACGCGCACGCGGATCTGCGATTGCGGGCTGTACGCGCCGCGCGCGAGGAAGCGGCCGTCGTGCGAGCGCACGATGACGGTCGCGCCGGGCGCGGGCTTGCCGTCGACGCGGTCGATCGCATTGGCGTAGATCCACGGATGGCGGCGCAGCAGCGATTTGTCTTTGGACGGCTTGAGTGTGACGGTTTGCATGATGAGATCGAAATGGGCCGTGCGCGAAGCCGACCGTGGCCGGTCGCCGCGCGCGGCGGGTAACACGGGAAGTGCGTCAGTCGCGCTTCTTCGCGCGCGGATGCGCGCTGTCGTAAATCTTCGCGAGATGCTGGAAGTCGAGCGACGTGTAGACCTGCGTCGCGGAGACGCTCGCGTGGCCGAGCAGTTCCTGCACTGCGCGCAGGTCGCCGCTCGACTGCAGCACGTGCGTCGCGAACGAGTGGCGCAGCACGTGCGGATGGACGTTGGCGGGGATGCCCGCGGTGAGCGCCGCGCGCTTCACGCGCTCGCGCACGACGCCCGGCGACATCCGATTGCCGCGCACGGACAGGAACAGCGGATGCGGATCGTGCTTCACGAATTCGCCGCGCACCGCGAGCCATGCGTTCAGCGCATCGATCGCCTTGCGGCCGACCGGCACCTTGCGCTCCTTGTTGCCCTTGCCGCGCACGGTGACTTCGGCTTCCGCGAGGTCGAGCCAGCCGGCCGAACGGTAGCCGTCGGCCTGCGTGTACATCACGTCGAGCCCGATCAGCTCGGCGAGGCGCAGCCCCGACGAATAGAACAGCTCGAGGATCGCGTGATCGCGGATGCCTTCGGTCGTGTTGGCGAGCGGCGCGTCCATCAGCGCCGATGCATCGTCGACCGACAGCGCTTTCGGCAAGGTCTTCGCGCGTTTCGGCGCGCGCACCGCGGCGACCGGGTTCGCGGGCATCTCGATGCGCTGCGCGAGCCAGCGGTAGAACGCGCGCCATGCGGACAGCCGGTGCGAGATCGACCGCGCCGACAGCCCGCCCGCGTGCGCGCGCGCAACCGCGCCGCGCATGTCGGCGGCCGTCAGCGCTTCGAGCGGCCGGCCGTTCGCGAGCTTCTTCAGCTCGTCGAGTTCGTGCGTGTACGCGCGCAGCGTGTGTTCCGACAGCTGCCTGACGTGCTTCAGGTTCGACAGGTAGGCGGCGATCGGATCGTCTGTCATCGCGTGCGGAAGGCTCAGTGCGGCAGCAGGCGCGTGAGCGCGGCGCTCGCGAGCGTCGCGATCTGCGCGAGGAAGTCGGTGGCCATCCCGTCGTGGAAGCGGCGCGGGTCGGGCGAGCCGAGTACGAGCAGGCCGAACGCGGGCGCATCGGCGCCGGCGAGCGGCGCGCGCAGTGCGAGCAGCGCGACCGACGCGGCCGACGGCGCGGCTTCAACGTCTTCCGCCGCATTCGCGGTCGCGGCGGCGACCGCGGGCGCCAGCCACTGCGCGGCTTCGAAGCCCGTGTTCGCACCGCAGTAAGGCGTCGACAGCCCGCTCGTGAACAGGCGCACTTCCTCGCCGACCTGGCGCGCGAAATCGGCCTGCGAGTAGGTGTCGGCGACGTCCCATACGCGCAGCGCCGTCTGCGGCACGTCGAATACTTCGGCGATGCCGTCGGCGATCGTGCGCGGCAGCGCGTACGGATCGCGTTCCGCGATCACGCGCGCGGTCCAGCGGCTGAACTTCGCGGACAGGCTGTCGTTCTCGTGGCCGTAGCGCACGAGTTCGGCGAGCCGGCGCTCGAGATGCTTGTTCTTGTCGCGCAGCATCTCCATCTGCCGCTCCTGCAGCGAGATCGCGGCCTTGCCGTGCGGGTTCGCGAGGCGGATCGTCGCGAGCAGTTCGGCGTGCTGCGCGAAGAATTCGGGATTGGCGAGCAGGTAGTCGGCGACTTCGCGATCGTTCATGTGGCTGGCGCGTTCAGTTATCAAGGACGTTGCAGGGTCAGGCGGCCAGGTCGATCTCGCCTTCGAACACGGTCGTGGCGGGCCCGGCCATCATCAGCGCGGCGGTTTCGTCGCGCGCGCCGTCCCAGCTGATCGTCAGCGTGCCGCCGTGCGTGTGCACGGTCACGGGCGAATCGAGCAGGCCGCGCCGGATGCCGGCCGCGACCGCCGCGCATGCGCCGGTGCCGCACGCGAGCGTCTCGCCCGCCGCGCGTTCGTACACGCGCAGCTTCACTTCGCTGCGCGACACGATCTGCATGAAGCCGGCGTTCACGCGCTCCGGGAAGCGCGCGTGGCGCTCGATCAGCGGGCCTTCTTCGAGCACGGGATACGCTTCGGCGTCGTCGACGACCTGCACCGCGTGCGGGTTGCCCATCGTCACCGTCGAGATCCAGCGCGTCGCACCGCCGACGTCGAGCGGCCACAGCGTGTCGCGGCCCTCGGTGCGGCCGTCGAGGCCCGCCGCGTCGAACGGCACCTGCGCCGGCACGAACACGGGCGCGCCCATGTCGACGACGACTTCGCCGTTGTCCTGCATCGTCAGCGTGATCAGGCCCTTCATCACCTGCACGCGCACGCTGCGCTTGTCGGTCAGGCCGCGGTCGCTGACGAATTTCACGAAGCAGCGCGCGCCGTTACCGCAGTGTTCGACCTCGCCGCCGTCGCAATTGAAGATCCGGTACTTGAAATCCACGCCGTCGACGGTCGGTTTTTCGACGAGCAGCAGCTGGTCGGCGCCGATGCCGAAGTGGCGGTTGGCGAGCGCACGCACCTGCGCTTCGGTGAGCGGCGGCAACGCGCGCGAATAGCCGTCGAGCACGACGAAGTCGTTGCCCGCGCCGTGCATCTTGGTGAACGAGAGTTTCACTGGGTCCGGATTTCCATGGCGAACAAGGCGGTCAGCGCGGCGCGCGCGACGCCGCGCCATGTCGGGCGGCCTCGTTCGTCGTGCTGATCTCAACCGCAAATGATACATGCAGCCGACAGGGGCGTCCTGCGCGGGCGCGGGCGATCGATGGCTCGCGCGGCAGGTTGCGTTCGATCGGGGGCGGGCATGCGCGAAAGGCGCGCCGAAGGGGGCGAGCGCGCAGGCACGCGCGACGGCGCGCCCGCGGGTTGCGTGCGGCAGGGTCAGTAGAGGCTCGGCTCGCCGGGCGGGCGCGTCTTGAAGCGCTTGTGGACCCAGTAATACTGTTCGGGCATCAGCGGAATCTGCTCCTCGAGGAATGCGTTCATCCGCCGCGCGTCGAGATCGTCGTCGCCGGTCGGGTAGTGATCCCACGGCTTGAATACCTTCAGACGGTAACCCTTGTAGTTCGGCAGCACCTCGCCGATGAACGGCACGACCTGCGCGCGGCCCGTCTTCGCGAGCCGGCCGACCGCCGTCAGCGTGCAGGCAGGCACGCCGAAGAACGGGACGAACGTCGAATTGCGCAGCCCGTAGTCCATGTCGGCGCCGAGCATCACCGGCTTGCGGTCGCGCAGCCAGCGCAGCACGACGCGCGCGCTGTCCGCGCGCCCGACCATCTCGGCGTCGAAACGCCCGCGCGCCTGCTTCGCCGCTTCCTCGAGCACCGCGTTCGAGAACGGCTGGTAGAGCGACCCGCAGCGGCGGTGCAGCGAACGGTTCAGCCAGATCGAGCCGGCCTCGATGCCGACGAAATGCAGGCCGAGGAACAGCGTCGGCGGAAGGTCCGGATCGTCGAGGTCGACCGCGCTGTCGACCTGGATCAGCTTCGCGAGTTTTTTCTCCGAGCCGAACCACTGCACGCTGCGCTCGACGTAGCTGCGGATCGCATGGCGGAAATGCTGCCCGGCGACTTCCTCGCGGCGTTCGTCGCTCCAATCCGGGAAGCAGAGTTTCAGATTGGTGTGTACGATGCGCTTTCGCCGGCTGGGGATCTTGTAGAGCAGCCAGCCGAGACCATCGCCGAACCGTGCGGTCAGGCCGTACGGCAACAGGGCGAGCAGTTTCAGCAAGCCAATGGCGAGGTGCGTGGCTAGACGACCTAGCATGCGAAACCTCCGTGGGACCGGCTGGCCGGCGCTTTGCGAACAGGGTGGTGAAACAGCGGAAGATGCAGCACGGGCGGCGCTCTGTGACAATTCAGGAAAGCCGCTATAATACGGGCTTCGCCGAGTTAACTGACAACTTGCGGGGCGAAGCTGGTTAGCGTGACACGCGCTGTCCGGTCCTGGTAATCCGCTAAAGCGTCGCCGCTTCAGGCCCAACGAAGCTGGCTACGTGAAACCAACCGTAACCACACAGGAGCCTGAAAAAGTGGCAAACGATTATCTCTTCACGTCCGAATCCGTCTCCGAAGGCCATCCGGACAAAGTCGCGGACCAAATCTCGGACGCGATTCTCGACGCCATCCTCGAGCAAGACAAGTATTCCCGCGTCGCGGCGGAAACGCTGTGCAATACGGGTCTCGTCGTCCTGGCCGGTGAAATCACCACGACGGCCAACATCGACTACATCCAGATCGCGCGCGACACCATCAAGCGCATCGGCTACGACAACACCGACTACGGCATCGACTACAAGGGTTGCGCGGTGCTCGTCGCGTACGACAAGCAGTCGCCGGACATCGCCCAGGGCGTCGATCGTGCACACGACGACAACCTCGACCAAGGCGCGGGCGACCAGGGTCTGATGTTCGGTTACGCGTGCGATGAAACGCCGGAACTGATGCCGCTGCCGATCTACCTGTCGCACCGCCTCGTCGAGCGCCAGGCCAGCCTGCGCCGCGACGGCCGCCTGCAATGGCTGCGCCCGGACGCGAAGTCGCAGGTGACGGTCCGCTACGTCGACGGCAAGCCGCATTCGATCGACACCGTCGTGCTGTCGACGCAGCACGCGCCGGACATCGAGTTGCCCGCGCTGCGCGAAGCCGTGATCGAGGAAATCATCAAGCCGACGCTGCCGGCCGACCTGATCAAGGGCGACATCAAGTTCCTGGTGAACCCGACCGGCCGGTTCGTGATCGGCGGCCCGCAGGGCGACTGCGGCCTGACCGGCCGCAAGATCATCGTCGACACGTACGGCGGTGCCGCACCGCACGGCGGCGGCGCGTTCTCGGGCAAGGATCCGTCGAAGGTCGACCGTTCGGCTGCGTATGCAGGCCGCTACGTCGCGAAGAACATCGTCGCCGCCGGCCTCGCGTCGCGCGCGCTGATCCAGGTGTCGTACGCGATCGGCGTCGCCGAGCCGACCTCGGTGATGGTCAACACGTTCGGCACGGGCCGCGTGTCGGATGCGGTGATCACGAAGCTCGTGCGCGAGCATTTCGACCTGCGTCCGAAGGGCATCATCAAGATGCTCGACCTGCTGCGCCCGATCTACGAGAAGACCGCTGCTTACGGCCACTTCGGCCGCGAAGAGCCGGAATTCTCGTGGGAAGCGACCGACAAGGCGCTCGCCCTGGCCGAAGCGGCCGGCGTCGAGCCGACGGCACGCGTCGCGTAAGCGTCGTTCGCCTCAAATGAAAAACCCCGGCTTAGCCGGGGTTTTTTTATGGGTTCCGATCGCCGGGGCAATGGGACAATCGGGCCGCAGCGCGACGGCGAGCGTCGCGCACAGTGCCCGCCGGCGTGCGCTCAGCGTGCGCCGAACCCGAACCAGCCGTTGCTGGCCGCGAGGCGGCGCGGGCGGTTGATGCGGCGCTGCGGGCCGAGCGTGCGGCGCAGCGCGAGCGCGCGCAGCGACGACGGCTTCTGCAGCAGCGAGCGCAGGCCGGCGCGGCGCGAGAACGCCTGCGCGCTCATCATCGAGAAAAATGCGTGGAACCACGCACGGATACCGTCCAGCCGGCTATGTGCGGGCGCACGCTCGGCCAGCGCCCGCGTGCGTGCGCGGTGATGGCGCAGCGAGCGGGCAGGAGCGGGCGGCACAACGCGCTTCGCAGCGCGGCTGAGACGGGAAGTCAGACGGAATGGCATGTGAACGATGCTTCGCTTGTATGGATGGCGCCCTTGAGAGCGCACTGGTATGAACGGCCTCGGATGGCGCAACGGATCTTACCGAAACTCGCTGCGCGCCGCGCCCGCCAGAATTGACAGGCCGCGACAGGCTACAGGGGATTCATGACGGGCAAAAGTCGCGAGAAACCCTTGTGCCGCAAGGCGTGTGCCGCATACCGCCTGTCGGTGAGGCCGGCGCCGCGCCGCACAGTTCCCTTGAGCCGGATCAAATCTACGATTGGCATGCCCCTGCGCACGACAATGGCGCTGTTCGCGGCATCCGGCGCCGATTTACAATCGTCACATTCACACAATAAACGTCTGGCATCCCATGTCGTCTCCATTGCAGTCGGAATCGATCCGCGCGCAAGTCGCGGAATTGCGCGAGCGCGGCTTCGTCGTCGCGCGTGGCCTCGTCGGCGAGGCGCAGTGCGCGGCGCTCAGGCAGGTCGCGGAGCGCCAACTGCGGGAGGCGGCCGAACCGATCGAGTTCGAGGCGGACCTGCGCTACCCGGGCGCGCCCGAGTCCAAGCATGCGCCGGGCGGGCATACGGTGCGGCGGTTGCTCGATGCGTATTCGCGCGACCCGGGCTTTGCCGAGCGCGCGATCGCACCCGAAATCGGTGCGTGGATGCGGGCGTATTTCGGTGAAGAGCCGGTGCTGTCGCGCGCGCATCACAACTGCATGATGACGAAGCATCCCGCGTACGGCAGCCTGACCGGCTGGCATCGCGATTTCCGCTACTGGTCGTTCGAGCGCCCGGACATGGTGTCGGTGTGGCTCGCGCTCGGGCCGGAAACGAACGAGAACGGCGCACTGTGGCTCGTACCGGGGTCGCACACGGCCGAATTCGGGCCCGAAGCGTTCGACGACGCGAAGTTTTTCCGCGGCGACCTGCCGGAGAACCGGAAGATGATTGACGCGGCCACGTGCCCGTCGCTGCAGACGGGCGACGTCGTGTTCTTCCACTGCAACACGCTGCATTCGGCCGGGCAGAACCGTTCCGACCAGGTGAAGTTTTCGCTCGTGTATACGTACCACGGCGCGAGCAACCGGCCGGTGCCGGGCACGCGTTCGGCGTCGAAGCCGGAAGTGCAGTTCTAGGTTCGGATCGGACGGGCGGCGACACCGCCGCGGTCGCGCGATGCGGCGCATCGCGGGCGTTTGAAGCAACGGGCGGCCTGGCCGCCCGTTTCGTTTGACGTGCCCGATCGTGAACGCGGGCCATGCGTGCATCGCGCGGCTGCGCGTTCAGCGCTTGCCGCCCGGCATCGCGAGGCCGATCAGGCCGATGAACGATGCGACGGCGCCGCCCACGATCAGCAGGATCGTCTTCGTCGCGGGCGAACCGGTGAAGAAGCGCGACACGTTGTCGTTGATCGAATGGAACGACTGGCCGCCGAAATACAGCAGCACGACGCCGCCGACGAGCAGCGCAACCGAGATGACCCGGGACATACCAACCTCGCTGAAACGGTGATTCGAGACGCCGCAGTGTAGGCGACGGCCGCGGCTGCGTCCATCGCCGTCCCGCCGAGCGCGTTCCGGCCGCTTTCGCTACCATAGTCGTCGTATGACTCCTTCGCCGCCGCCGCGTCGTGTGCGCGGCCGGCGCGCGTCCCCACTCCCGATCTCCTGACGGAACCGACTCATGGCCTACGAAGCAGCTCCCGAACGTTATGCCGACATGCAATACCGCACCTGCGGCAAATCCGGGCTCAAACTGCCCGCGCTGTCGCTCGGCCTGTGGCACAACTTCGGCGACTCGACGCCGATCGCGATACAGCGCGACATCCTGCGCACCGCGTTCGACCTCGGCATCAACCACTTCGATCTCGCGAACAACTACGGGCCGCCGTACGGCAGCGCGGAAACCAACTTCGGCCGGCTGCTGAAGGAGGATTTCCGGCTGTATCGCGACGAGCTGCTGATTTCGACGAAGGCCGGCTGGGACATGTGGCCGGGGCCGTACGGCAGCGGCGGCGGCTCGCGCAAGTACGTGCTCGCGAGCCTCGACCAGAGCCTGCAGCGAATGGGGCTCGACTATGTCGACATCTTCTATTCGCACCGCTTCGACGCGCATACGCCGCTCGAGGAAACGGCGGGCGCGCTCGCGTCGGCCGTGCAGCAGGGCAAGGCGCTGTACATCGGCATTTCGTCGTACTCGGCGGCGAAGACGCGCGAGATGGCCGAGCTGCTAGCGCAGTACAAGGTGCCGCTGCTGATCCACCAGCCGTCGTACAACCTGCTGAACCGCTGGGTCGAAACCGAACTGCTCGGCACGCTCGACGAGATCGGCACGGGCAGCATTGCGTTCACGCCGCTCGCGCAGGGGCTGCTCACGTCGAAGTACCTGAACGGCGTGCCGGCCGATGCGCGCGTGAACAAGCCGGGCGGCGGTTCGCTGAAACAGGATCACCTGAGCGCGGACAACCTCGACCATGTGCGCAAGCTCAACGCGATCGCCGAACGGCGCGGGCAGAGCCTCGCGCAGATGGCGCTCGCATGGGTATTGCGCAACGGCCGCGTGACGTCCGCGCTGATCGGCGCGAGCCGTGCGGAGCAGGTGCGTGAAAACGTCGGCGCACTGAAGAACCTCGAATTCTCGGCGGAGGAACTCGCCGAGATCGATCGTCACGCGACGGAAGGCGGCATCAATCTGTGGGAAAAGCCGTCCACCGATCAGGCGATCTGACCGGCAGTCGATACGGCATGCGAAACATCGCGTGCCGTATCGATGGTTTGCCCGCAGCACATCGCATCGCTGCAATGCAGCGATGCACGCCGCGCATGGGTGGTGCGCCGCTAGATCAGCGCAGGCAGGCCTTCGACGAGCAATACCGCGACACCGACGCCGAGGATGACGCCCAGCACGCGCAGCAGGTTGTGGCGGAATTCGGTTGCGCACGGCACCGCGCCGAGAAACAGCGCTCCGGCCAGCGCCATCGGAATCAACAGGATGAAGTCGCCGATCGTGAAGTAGGTCGTCATGCGTGTCTCCAAGGTCGGCCGGAGTGGGCGCTTGGGCGCTTGCTCCGGCCCCATGCCGGGTGTTTCTAGTATGGATCCGACCCGATTGCGAGCGGGGCGGTCAATTCGAGTATAGGTAACCGGCAGCGCTTTTCGCTATCCGAACCATTAAAAAAACAGCGGAAAGCCCCGAGAATCGCGCATTTTTCCCGCAAGTTAGACGAACACCTTGCGCATAGCTTTCCTATGTCTTTCGATTTCCGCGGAATCGTCGTATGTGTCCGGTACGTGCCCCCGCACCCGCAGGCGCGGCGGCACGCACGCTCAAGCGCGGTCGGGTTGCACGCGGGCGGCCGGCGCGCGGAACACGAGCGCGAGCCCCGCGATGATCGCGCCCATGCCGGCGAGCGCGAGCGGCTCGGGCCGGTTGCCGAGCCACACGGCATCCATCAACGTGGTGACGACGGGCACGAGATAGAACAGGCTCGTCACGTTGACGAGATCGCCGCGCTGCATCAACCGGTAGAACAGCAGTTGCGCGATCACCGAAATCACGATGCCGAGCCACAGCAGCGAGATCGCGAGTGTCCAGCTGATGTCGAACGACACCGGCCGGAACGGCACGATCGCCACGCACAGCGCGAGGCCGATCGCATTCTGCAGCGGCAGCACGTCGGCGGGCGCCGCACGGATGCGCTTTTGCAGCAGCGAGCCGGCGGTCAGCGCGACGAGTGCGGCGAGCGCGCACGCGATGCCCGCGAGCGACAGGCCGCCGTCCCCTGCGCCGCGGAACACGACGAGCGCGAGGCCGGCCAGCGACAGCGCGAGCCCCGCGACACGTACGGGTTGCCAGCGCCGCTCGACGATCGCGAGCGTGACGATCGGCTGAACACCGAGGATCGTCGCGAGCACGCCCGGCGCGATCCCGCGTTCGAGCGCGAGCAGGTAGAAGATCGAATAGCCGCCCATCATCAGCAAGCCGGTCAGCACGGCCATGCGCCGCTCGCCGCGCGGCGGCAGCCAGCGTTTGCGCAGGAAGGCCAGCCCGACCAGCACGAGCGATGCCAGTGCGAAACGCGCGGTGAGAAAGACGAACGCGGATGCGTGACGCAGACCGAGTTCAGCGAAGATCGCGCCGCTGCTCCACAGCAGCACGAAGAGCGACGTCGCTCCATGCGCGGCGAGCGCGCGTTTGAACGAAACCATGTGAATCCACCTGTCGAACGGATCGGAACGTTCCATCCGCGCACGCTGCAACGCGCCGTGCGTCACGACGCACGAATGCAGGGCTGAGAGCGAATGGAAGACGAAATGGAAGCCGGCGGGTCAGCCGGCGCGTGCCGCCGCAGGGGGCGGCGCGGCGCCGACGAGCGGCGGTGCGACAGGAGGCGGAAGAACCGACGGATGTGCGCACGCCTGCGGCCGCGAGTCGAACTGCGGCCGGGATTTTGCGAGGGCGGACGTGAGCGGATGCATCGTGTCGGAATGCGCTTGAACGCGAATGAGCATTCAAGGTACCGCAAGGCCGGTATCGGACGCAACACCTGTCGGCGGCATCGGACGACGAAGGGCGGAGGGCGGAGGGCGGTGCGTGCGCAACGGTCGCCGCGCTGGCTGCGTTCGAGGCAGGGGGAACACGATGACGGCGACGCGTGATTCGGCAACCGCAGTCGCACGACATTGCCAGTTGGCGCAGCACCGGACCCGCGATGCGCGCAGCGTGTGCGTCACGTGCGCGCCGCGGTGATGCCGGGGATTCGGCGGGCGGTCACATTCGACAGGGTATGATGGGGGTAACCGGGCGGGCAAGCGCTTGCCCGGCGCAGTGGTTGATTGGAGACATTCGACGAATTCGCGGCACTTCGCCTGCTTCTTCTTCTTTTCGCGCTTCGATAAACCGTGAACAATGGGATCACGCGCAACGCTCCGACGAGAGCGCGCGGATCGCGCATTTGCCGGCTCGCCAGCGAGCCGGGTTTCAAGATTCAAGAGTGGGGAACCATCATGCATGTCGGGTCGATTGTCTGCACTACCCATATCGCGGTGCCGAAGGGCGCGCGCGGCATCGTCCAGCGCATCCTGGGCGACATGGCCATGGTGACCTGGTACGCGGGCGTACCGGGCGAGTCGAAGGAACTCAACACCGAGCCGTTCTTTCTCGAGGATCTGATCGACACCGGCGAATCCGTGCTGCCGGCCGGCGCGGCGCTTCACTGAGCGCGTCCATCACACCGGGCGCTCGTCTTTCGGCCTGGCTGGCGGCACAATGCTCGGCATGAAAGACGTCACTTCCGCTCCCGCTTCTCCCGCCGGCCCGCCGTTCGCCGGACTCACGCCCGAGTGCGTGCTCGACGCGCTCGACAGCGTGCTGATACCGGCCGGCCTGCGCACCGACGGGCGCCTGCTCGCGCTCAACAGCTACGAAAACCGCGTCTATCAGGTTGGCATCGAAGACGGCCCGCCGGTCGTCGCGAAGTTCTACCGTCCGGCTCGCTGGTCGGACGAAGCGATCCTCGAAGAGCACGCGTTCGTCGCCGAACTCGCCGCACGCGAGATTCCGGTGGTGGCGGCGCGTGCATTCGATGGCCGCACGCTGCACGCGTTCGACGGCTTCCGCTTGTCGATCTTCGAGCGGCGCGGCGGCCGCGCGCCCGATCTCGATCGCAGCGACACGCTCGAATGGCTCGGCCGCTTCATCGGCCGGATCCATGCGGTCGGCGCGACGCAGCCGTATGTCGCGCGCCCCGTGCTCGACATCAATACGTTCGGCTACGAGCCGCGCGACTACCTGCTGGCGCATGATTTCATTCCGGGCGATGTGCGGCCCGCGTACGAGACGGCCGTGACGCTCGCGCTCGAAGGCGTCGAGGCGGCGTTCGAGCGGGCGGGCGAACTCCGCCTGCTGCGCACGCACGGTGACTGTCATCCGAGCAACGTGCTGTGGACCGATGCCGGCCCGCACTTCGTCGACTTCGACGACAGCCGGATGGCGCCCGCGATCCAGGATCTGTGGCTGTTGCTGCCGGGCGATCGCGAAGGCGCGTCGCGTGCGCTGGCGGACCTGCTGGCCGGCTACGAGGATTTCTGCGAATTCGAGCCGCGCGAGCTGCATCTCGTCGAAGCGCTGCGCACGTTGCGGCTGATCCACTACGCGGCATGGCTCGCGCGACGCTGGGACGATCCCGCATTTCCGGCCGCGTTCCCGTGGTTCAACACGCATCGTTACTGGGAAGCACGCGTGCTCGAGTTGCGCGAGCAGATCGGCGCGATGCAGGAAGGGCCGCTCTGGCCCGTGTGATGGCGCGCGCGGCGTCCTCGCCGCGCGGCAGGCTTGCGCGGGCCGCGGCGCGATGCGCACGGCCCGTTCCACTCAGAACTTCAGCATCAGCTTGATCAGCGCGGCGAAGCGCTTGCCGTACGGCGGCGCGAGCAGGTTGCGCGCGTTCAGGCGCGCCTGCGTGAGCACCGGCTTCATCTTCGAGAACGTCACGAAGCCGTCGTAGCCGTGATAGGCGCCCATGCCGCTCGCACCGACACCCCCGAACGGCAAACTGCCGCACGCGATGTGCATCAGCGTTTCGTTGATCGACACGCCGCCCGAGATCGTTTCGCGCATCACGCGGTCGATCGTGCCGCCGTCCTCGTCGAACAGGTAGAGCGCGAGCGGACGCGGGCGTGCATTCACGTAGGCGATTGCTTCGTCGAGCCGTTCGTACGGCACGAGCGGCAGCAGCGGCCCGAAGATTTCCTCCTGCATCAGTTGCGATGCGGCCGGCACCTGCGTGACCGCGCACGGCACGAAGCGGCGCGACGCGGGATCCGATTGTGCGTCGGACAGCGGATGCAGCTGCGCGCCGGCCGCCTGCGCATCGCTCGCGAGCTGCTGGAGCCGCGCGTAGTGGCGCGGCGACACGATCGTCGTGTAGTCGCCGTTGGCCGACAGGTCGGGATACATCTTCGCGAATCGTGCGCGCGCGCGCTCGATGAACGCGGCTTCCATCCCGCGCGGCAGCAGCACGTAGTCGGGCGCGATGCAGGTTTGGCCTGCGTTCAGCGTCTTGCCCGCGACGATCGCGTCGACGGCTGCATCGAAGCGCGCGTTCGGGCCGACGATCGCCGGCGACTTGCCGCCGAGTTCGAGCGTGACGGGCGTGAGGTTGTCGGCGGCCGCGCGCATCACGTGGCGGCCGACGTGCGTCGAGCCGGTGAACAGCAGATGATCGAACGGCAGCCCGCTGAACGCGGCGCCCACTTCGGCATCGCCGTTCACGACCGCGACGTGGTCGCGTGTAAAGGTCCTGGCAATGAGCTGCTCGAACAGCGCCGACGTGCGCGGCGTCAGTTCGGACATCTTGATGATCGCGCGATTGCCGGCCGCGAGCGCGCAGATCAGCGGGCCGGCCGCGAGCAGCACCGGGTAGTTCCATGGCACGACGATGCCGACCACGCCGAGCGGCTGCGGAATCACCTTCGCGCGCGCCGGGCGCAGCCACTTGTTCATCGGTTTGCGGATCGGCTTCATCCAGCGCTTGCCGTGCTTGAGCGCGTCGTCGATCTCTTCCTTCGCCATCCAGATTTCCGACAGCAGCACTTCCTGCTTCGCGCGATGACCGAAATCGGCACTGATCGCTTCGGCGAGTGCGTCCGCATGGTCGATCAGCATCGTGCGCAGCGCGCGCAGGTGCTGCACGCGCGTTTCCCATGCCGGATACGGCGCGCGCAGGTAGGCCGTGCGCTGGTCGCGCAGCAGCGACGTCAGCGCGTCCATCGACGGCAGTGCTTGCGGGGCGAGTTCGGGCAGGTCGTTTTTCATGTCGTCTCCTCCAGTTGGGCCTGGCTGGTCGGCCGGCCGTCACGCCGCACGCGCACGCTCGGCGAGCGCGGCGACGCGGATCGGGGTGGTGCGTGTCGCGCGGCGCGGAGCCGGATGCGACGTGTGCTCGTAAACCGGTTGAAGCGTGCAGCGGGCGTCGCATCCACGCGACGGTGCGCGCATCCGGAAACCGCTCTGTGGCGCATGCGCGTCCGGCACGATGTGGCCGCCGACAGGCACGCGTCGCTGCACCACGCGCGCCGGCCGGTGGACCGAAGCAGGGCGGCGCGACGTGTCCGCCAAAGCGTGCCGCAGCGCATCGTGCCGCCGCGGCGACAAACCGTCCAAACGGTCGGCGACGACATGTGCCGTTCGATTCCGGTCGACTGCGCGCATGACGCCGAGCCTCTCCGCGCGGGCAGCCGTTTGAAATGAAATGCGGGCTGCGCGCAGCGCATCCGGACAACCCGGTCGGCACGCGGCCTGCAGAACCTGGCGCTGCATCGTCGACACTCCCGTTTCGCGACGGATCGGCTTCTCGTGGCCGGTGCATCGCGCAAAGCGAATCAGTACATCTTAAATTTAGTTCACGCGGGCGTTTAGAGGAATCGCTCTTGAATCCGCACGCCGCGCGCGCAACGGCCATTCCTACAATGCCCGAACACTTGGGGCTGTTTACAGATGGAACGCGCATGCGTTGCCCCGAGAAGGGCCGCTCGCGAGGCGCGCGATGCCGCGAACACCGACGTATCGCCAAGGAGCGAGACGTGGCAAGCGGCCCTTCTCGGGGCAACCCCAAATTAAAGCGTTCATGTCACGGGAATGCCCGAAATCGCCCGTATGGCGGCGTCGCTCGTTGCTTGTCCCCTTGGGGGGCGAGCGATTTCGGGCGTTCGCATGTGCGTTCCCGATGTAAACAGACCCTATAAGAGGAGACGCGGTCGCGCGGCGGTGCCGGGCGGCTTCCATGACACGACGGAGACGTGACATGCAATACGACTACATCATCGTCGGCGGCGGTTCGGGCGGGTCGAGCCTGGCAGGCCGTCTCGCCGATGCCTGCCCCGATGCGACGATCGCGCTGATCGAGGCCGGCTCGCACACGGAGCGCAACCTGCTCGTCAACATGCCGGTCGGCATCGCGGCGCTGGTGCCGTTCAAGCTCGGCACGAACTACGGCTACGAGACGGTGCCGCAGCCGGGCCTCGGCGGGCGGCGCGGTTACCAGCCGCGCGGGCGCGGGATGGGCGGCTCGAGCGCGATCAACGCGATGATCTACACGCGCGGCCACCCGGGCGACTACGACGAATGGGCGCAGCTCGGCGCGACCGGCTGGGGCTGGCAGGACGTGCTGCCGTATTTCCGCCGTGCGGAAGGCAACGCGCGCGGCGCCGATGCGTGGCATGGCGCGGACGGCCCGCTCACGGTGTCGGATCTGCGCTTTCGCAATCCGTTCTCCGAACGATTCATCCAGGCCGCGCATGCGGCCGGCTATCCGCTGAACGACGACTTCAACGGCGCGACGCAGGAAGGCGTCGGCTTCTATCAGGTCACGCACCGCGACGGCTCGCGCTGCAGCGTCGCCCGCGCGTATATCTACGGCCGCAACCGGCCGAACCTGCACGTGATCACCGATGCGACGGTGCTGCGCGTCACGTTCGACGGCAAGCGTGCGGCCGGCGTCGCGGTGGCGCGCAACGGGCGCGTCGAGACGCTCGACGCGCGCGCGGAAGTGATCCTGTCGGCCGGCGCGTTCAATTCGCCGCAACTGCTGATGTGTTCGGGGATCGGCCCGGCGGAGCAACTGCGCCGGCACGGGATCGCGGTCGTGCAGGATGCGCCGGACGTCGGCGCGAACCTGATCGACCATATCGACTTCATCATCAATACGCGCGTGAATTCATCGGAGCTGGTCGGCATCTGCCTGCGCGGGATCGCGAAGATGACGCCCGCGCTCGCGCGCTATTTCTCGAGCCGCACCGGGATGATGACGAGCAACGTCGCGGAGGCCGGCGGCTTCATCAAGAGCGATCCGTCGCTCGAGCGTCCCGACCTGCAACTGCATTTCTGCACCGCGCTCGTGGACGACCACAACCGCAAGATGCACTGGGGCTTCGGCTATTCGCTGCACGTGTGCGCGCTGCGGCCGTTCAGCCGCGGCACGGTGGCGCTCGCGAGCGGCGATGCGCGCGACGCGCCGCTGATCGATCCGCGCTTCTTCAGCGATTCGCGCGATCTCGACCTGCTCGTGCGCGGCACGCAGGCGATGCGCAAGATCCTGTCGCAGGCGCCGCTCGCGTCGCAGGGCGGGCGCGAGCTGTACACGCGGGCCGACCAGAGCGAGGCGGAGCTGCGCAAGACGATCGTCGAGCATGCGGACACGATCTACCACCCGGTCGGCACCTGCCGGATGGGTTCGGACGCGCGCGCGGTCGTCGATCCGCAACTGCGCGTGCGCGGCGTCGAAGGGTTGCGCGTGGTGGATGCGTCGGTGATGCCGACGCTGGTCGGCGGGAACACGAATGCGCCGTCGGTGATGATCGGCGAACGCGCGGCGGACTTCATCGTCGCCACGCGCAAGGGCGCGGCGCCGCGCGGCGAGGTCGCCGCGGCGGTGCACGGCCGCTGAGCGGCGTGCACCGGGTCATGCTCAGGCAAACGTATCGACGAGGCCGGCGCGGCTCACGCTTGCGGCGGCCGGTGCGGATTGCACAACGTCGACCGGTGCATCGGCGGCTGACGATCCGCCGTTCCCGCGCCGGGACGACTGGCCGCCGGCGAAGGTCTGTTGCGGGTTCTGCTGCTGCGAAGCGAAGCCGCCGTCGCTGACGGTTGCGCTGCCGAGCCCGAGCCCGCCCGCTTCCATGGCCTCGCGCAGCTTCGGCAGCGCGGCTTCGACCGCTTCGCGCACCTGCGCGTGCTGCGACACGAACAGCGCGTGCGCGTTGTTGTCCGCGACGCGCAGCACGACCTGCAGCGGCCCGAGATCGGCCGGATTGAGCGTCAGCTCGGCGCTCTGCTGGTGCGCATTCGACAGGAACACGACCTTCTGACTGAGCGCGTCCGTCCAGTCCGGCGTGCCGACGTGCGGCGCGAGCACGTGTGCGTTTGCCGCGGCGATCGCACTCGCGGCCGGCGACAGCTGCAGGTTCGCCTGGGCTGCGGCCGCAGCCGTGGCGCCGGCCGCGAGCGTCGCGCTGGCGGCCGGGTCCGCCGCGTCGCCGGCTGCCGCGAGCGCGTGCTGCTCACCCGACTGCGCGTTCACGTTGGCCTGCAGCGCTTGCGCGGTGGCTTGCACCGGCGTTTGCTGGGGGGCGAGCGCGCCCTTCGCGTCGGCGAGCGTGCGCTCGAAAGTCGGCACCTTCGGTGTCAGCGGCACGGCGGTGCCGGTCGCAGCGGTCGAGGCGGTCGCTGCAGTCGAGGCGGTCGCTGCAGTCGAGGCGGGAGCCGACGCCGTCGTGCCGGTCGCGGGCATGGCGATCGCACCCGAGCCACCCGTCAGCTTGGCGAGTGCTTCCTGCAGCGCATCGCGGCTCGATGCGGGCGTGGCCGGCTGGGTGGCCGCGTGATCCGCCAGCGTAGCCGTGGCATCGGGTTGACCGGACACGGCCGTCTTTTGCGCGGCGGCCGCGGCGACTGCCGCATCGGCCGGCGCCGCGTTGTCCGTGCGCGCCCGCAGTTGCGCCTGCACGGCCACGGCAGCCGCGAGCGCGGCGGCGTCAGGGTTGGTGGCGGCGTTCGTGGTCGTATCGTCGGTCGCGTCGTCGTCATCGTTAGCGGACGGCTTCGTGCCGGCGGCCAGCTTCGACGAAGCCGGGTTCGTCGAAGCGTCCGGCACGCCGGTATCCGACGCATCGCGACGGGCGGTGACGCTTTGCTTCAGCGTCTGTGCGAACGGCGCGGCGGTCGTGGCGTTCGCGGCATCGTTGCCGGCGGCGCTGGACGGACCCGAGCCGCGGGCAGCCTTGAGTGCGGTACCGGCGGTGTCGAGCAGCGCGCCGAGCAGGGGCAGGGGAGGCATGACGGTTCTCTCGTTCGAATGCGGTGGTCGGTTACGACGAACGGGCCGCATCGGCCCGCATGCGCAGGATCTTCGCGGCGTGTTCGTCGGCATCGCGCTGTTCGCGCCGGGCGTCGCGCTTCGCTTCCTGCGCGACGCCGCGCGCCTGCAGGATTTCAAACGAACCGACGGTGCGTTTCTTCTGTTGCCAGTTCGGGCGCGCCTCGTCGATGCGGATTTCGGCCGCGGCCAGCACGCTGCGCTGCTGCGCGATCGCGGCGTCGAGGGTGTCGATGAACGCCTGGAAATTGCGCCAGTTGCCGGCCGGCATCCCGTGCTGCGCGGATTGCGAGAAGCGCGCGTGGTATTCGTCGCGGTAGCGCAGCAGCGCGTCGAGCTGCTCGGCGGCCGCGGTGCGGTCGCGCTGCGCGGTGCCGAGCTGCTTCGCGGCGGAGTCGAGATCTTCCTGCGCGCGGTCGAGCAGCAACTGAAGGGGAAAGCCGTGTGCCATCTGGATCAGCCTCCGTAAGCGTCGAACAGTGCATCGAGCCCGGCAAGGCTCGACGCGAACGGCGCGCATTCGCGAAAGCCCTGCTGCAGGAACGCCTCGATGCGCGGATAGAGCGCGATCGCGCGGTCGAGCTGCGCGTCGCGGCCGGGCGCGTACGCGCCGACCGCGATCAGGTCGCGATTGCGCTGGTAGCGCGACAGCATCTGCTTGAACTGCCGGACGTGGTCGAGATGTGTTTCGTCGATCAGTGCGGTCATCGCACGGCTGATCGACGCCTCGATGTCGATCGCCGGGTAGTGGCCGGCCTCGGCGAGCGTGCGTGACAGCACGATGTGGCCGTCGAGGATCGCGCGCGCCGAATCGGCGATCGGGTCCTGCTGGTCGTCGCCTTCGGTCAGCACCGTGTAGAACGCGGTGATCGAGCCGCCGCCTTCCGGCCCGTTGCCGGTGCGCTCGACGAGCGCGGGCAGCTTCGCGAACACCGACGGCGGGTAGCCCTTCGTCGCGGGCGGCTCGCCGATCGCCAGCGCGATCTCGCGCTGCGCCATCGCGTAGCGCGTGAGCGAATCCATCAGCAGCAGCACGTGCTTGCCCTGGTCGCGGAAATACTCGGCGAGCGACGTCGCGTAGGCCGCGCCCTGCATCCGCAGCAGCGGCGACACGTCGGCCGGCGCCGCGACGACGACCGAGCGCGCGAGGCCGTCCTCGCCGAGGATCTGTTCGATGAATTCCTTCACTTCGCGGCCGCGTTCGCCGATCAGCCCGATCACGATCACTTCCGCGCTCGTGTAGCGCGCCATCGTGCCGAGCAGCACCGACTTGCCGACGCCCGAGCCCGCGAACAGGCCCATCCGCTGCCCGCGGCCGACGGTGAGCAGCGCGTTGATCGCGCGCACGCCGACGTCGAGCACGTGGTGGATCGGTTCGCGCTCGAGCGGGTTGATCGACGGCGCCGACAGCGGCGCGTCGACCTTCGATGCGAGCGGGCCGAGGCCGTCGAGCGGGCGGCCGGACGCGTCGACGACGCGCCCGAGCATCTCCCAGCCGACCGGCAGCCGCTTCGCGCCCGCGAGCGGATCGGCGACGGGCGCGCTTTCGAGCGGCCACACGCGCGCGCCGGGCAGCACGCCCGCGACGTCGGTGGTCGGCATCAGGAACAGGCGATCGCCGGCGAAGCCGACGACTTCGGCTTGCGCGTGCGGCAGCGTGCTGCCGGGCGGCAGTTCGATCGTGCATTCGGCGCCGACCGACAGGCGCAGCCCGATCGCCTCGAGCACGAGGCCGGCTGCGCGCGTCAGGCGCCCGCACGGCCGCAGCGGCAACGCGCGGTGGCTGCGCGCGGCGAGCCCGTTCAGGTGGCTGCGCCAGTGCGCGAGATGCGGGTTGTGCGGTGCGCGCGGTGCGGCGCCGGGGGTATCGGCCGCTGCAGCGGTGGCGTGCGACGGGGTGTCTTGTGCGGTGTCCGGCGCGGCGTCGTGCGCATGCGGGCCGAACGACGCGAGCGCGAGTTCGCGCTCCAGCGGCGTCATGCCGTCGTGCGCGAGCGCCTCGGGCGGCCGCGTCACCACGTGCTCACCTTGCCGATCGCGGCGGCGACGCGCTGCCAGCGCGTGGGCAGCGTCGCGTCGACCTCGCCGGTCGCGGCGTGCGCGCGGCAGCCGCCGCGCTCGATCGACGCGTCGGTGCGCACGTTCCAGCCGAGCGCATCGAGATCGTCCTGCAGATAGGCTTCGACGACGGGCAGGTCGGCCGGGTTCACCGCGAGATGCGGCGCGCCGGACAGCGCGGGTTCGGCGGCGAGCACGTCGCGCACGGCGGCAACCAGCGCGGCCGGGTCGTGCTTCACGTGCTGGCGCACGACCTGCTGCGCGATGTCGAGCGCGAGCTGCGCGATGTCGGCGGCAAGATCGTGTTCGACGGTCGACACGGCCTCGCGGAACGACGCGGCGAGCGCCGCGAGCTGCGCGGCCTGTTCGCGTGCGTCGGCCTGGCCGGCCTCGAAACCCTGTGCGCGGCCCTGCTCGAAACCGGCCTGGTAGCCGAGCGCCTGGCCTTCGACGTGGCCGGCCGCATGGCCTTCGGCATGTGCGGCGTCGCGCACGCGCTGCAGTTCCTCGGCGAGCGCGGCGGCGGCGGCCGCCGCGTCGTCGGGCGGCGGCGGGGGCGGCGGCGGGTCGAACGACGCCATCTCCCACCGCTGGTACGCGGTGAGGGTGCCCGCGCGATCGCTCGCCGAATCAGACATACGCGTCTTCCGCCTTGCCGCCGATCGCGATCGCGCCGCTCTCGGCCAGGTTGCGCACGATCTGCAGGATGCGGCGCTGCTGCGTCTCGACGTCGGACACGCGTACCGGGCCGCGCGCGTCGAGATCCTCGGCGAGCAGTTCGGCCGCGCGCTGCGACATGTTCGCGAGGAACTTCTGGCGCAGCGCCGGCGGCGCGCCCTTCAGCGCGATGATCAGCGTTTCCGACTCGACTTCCTTGAGCACCATCTGGATCGCGCGGTCCTCGAGGTCGAGCAGGTTCTCGAACACGAACATCTGGTCGATGATCTTCTGCGCGAGTTCGGCGTCGTACTGGCGCACGCTTTCGAGCACGCCTTCCTCATGCACGCTCGTCATGAAGTTCAGGATCTCGGCCGCGGTGCGGATGCCGCCCATCGGGCTGCGCTTCAGGTTGTCGCTGCCGGACAGCAGGCCCGTCAGCACGTCGTCGAGCTCGCGCAGCGCGGCCGGCTGGATGCCGTCGAGCGTCGCGATCCGCAGGATCACGTCGTTACGCAGCCGCTCGGTGAAGCACGACGCGATTTCCGACGCCTGGTCGCGGTCGAGGTGCACGAGGATCGTCGCGATGATCTGCGGATGCTCGTTCTTGATCAGCTCGGCCACGGCGCCGGAATCCATCCACTTCAGGCCCTCGATGCCGCTCGTGTCGCTGCCCTGCAGGATACGGTCGATCAGCACGCCGGCCTTGTCCTCGCCGAGCGCCTTGGTCAGCACCGAGCGGATGTAGTCGCTCGAATCGAGCGACAGCGCGGTGTGCTGCTCCGCTTCCTTCGCGAATTCGTGCAGCACGTCCTCGACCTGCTCGCGCGTGACGTTCTTCAGCGCGGCCATCGCGGCGCCGATCTTCTGGACCTCGCGCGGCGCGAGGAACTTGAATACCTGCGCGGCCTCTTCCTCGCCGATCGACATCAGCAGGAGCGCGCTCTTGGTCAAGCCTTCAGCGTTCATCGGACACCCAGTTCTTCACGACGGTGGCGACGATCTTCGGATCCTGGCGGGCGATCGTGCGCGCGTAGTCGAGGTTGCGTTCGTAACGGTTCTTCTCGCTCTCGAACCCGAGCAGCAGCGAGTCGGGTTCCTCGGCCTTTTCCGGCGCCGGCAGGCCGTCGAGCGCGACCGGATCTTCCGGCGCGGCGAGCGCCTGTGCGACCGGCTCGGGCGGCGGGAACGCGCGGCGCATCGCCGGGCGCACGAACATGAAGTAGAGCGCCGCCGCGGCCGCCGCGATGCCGAGCCACTTCGCCGCTTCCTTCGCCATCGCGATCATGTCCGGCTGGCGCCACCACGGCAGGTCGGCGTACGGGTCGCTCGCGGTCGAGAACGCGCTGTTCACGACGTTCACCGAGTCGCCGCGCTTCGCGTCGTAGCCCATCGCGTCCTTCACGAGCTGTTCGACCTGCGCGAGCTTCGCGGGCGGCAGCGGCTGCATCGTCACGTGGCCCTTCGCGTCGGCGACCGGCTGGTAGTTGACGACGACCGCGACCGACAGCCGCTTCACGCTGCCCATCGGCTGCTCGAGATGGCGGATCGTCTTGTCGAGCTCGTAGTTGGTCGTCTGGTCCTTGCGGTCGCTCACCGGCGTCGCCTGCGGCGCGTTCGAGCCGTTGCCGGCGACGATCGGCGCGGAAGCCGGTTGCGGCGGCGTGTTCGACAGCGCGCCCGGCACGCCCGACGCGCCGCCCTGCGCGAGCTCGGTCGAGCTGCTGGTCTGCTGGCTGCGGATCGCGGCCTGCTGCGGCACGCCGTTCGGGCCGTAGCTTTCCGACGTCTGCTCGACCTTCGAGAAATCGAGATCCGCGCTGACCTGCGAGCGCGCGTTGCCGGCGCCGAAGATCGGCGCGAGGATCGCGTCGATGCGCTTCTGCGTGTTGTGCTCGACCTGCTGCACGTACTTGAGCTGGCTCGCGTCGAGGCCGGATGCCGATGCGGTCTGGGTCAGCAGGTTGCCGTCCTGGTCGACGATCGTCACGTTCTTCGCGGGCATGTCGGGCACGCCGGACGACACCATTCGCGTGATTGCCTGAACCTGGCCCTCGTCGAGTACGCGGCCCGGGTAGAGGTCGACGAACACCGACGCGCTCGGCGCTTCCTTGTCACGCACGAACACCGACGGCTTCGGGATCGCGAGATGCACGCGCGCGCCGCGCACGGCGTTGATCGATTCGATGGTGCGCTGCAGCTCGCCTTCGAGCGCGCGCTGGTAGTTGATCTGTTCGGCGAACTGGCTGATGCCGAATTTCTGGTTGTCCATCAGCTCGAAGCCGACCGAGCCGCCCTTGGGCAGCCCCATCGCGGCAAGCTTCAGGCGCGTTTCATGCACCTGGTTCGACGGCACGAGGATCGCGCCGCCGGCATCGGCGAACTTGTAGGGAACGTTTGCCTGCTGGAGCGCCGCGATGATCGCACCGCCGTCGCGATCCGACAGGTTGCTGTACAGCACGCGGTAGTCGGGCGCGCGGCTCCACAGCACGAGCGCGGTGATGACGGCGACCGCGAACGCGACGGCGATCAGGAACGGCAGCTTCGGGTTGCCCTTCATCCGCGAGATGCCGGGGATGCGTTCCGCGAAGCCGCCAAGCCCGAAGTCCGCGCCTGCGCCACCCGCGCCCGGCAACGCGGCGGCCGCGGCGGCGCCGGGCGCCGGGCTGGCGAGGCCCGCGCGGGCATCTGGGTTGATCAGCGAGTTGGCCTGCGAATCCATGCGTCGAGTTTCTCCGGAGCGGGACGACTGAGCTCGCTCGGACGAGCGGGCGGACAATGACACGATGCGATTATCGTGACCCGGGCCGTCCTCCGATCGACCGAAAAGAGCGGGGTTTCCCCCGTACTTTCTCGGCTTTGACGCGCGGCGCGCTGCTATCCTTTTTCGGAATCCGGCATGGTGCGCGTGGCGCGGCGCCGGCGGATCTCCCGGTGCGTCCGGGTCTCTTCTCTCAGTTTTGGGGACAGCATGACTGCGAACGTCAGCGGAATCGGTTCGGTGTTGCAACAGATGCAGTCGATGGCCGCGCAAGCGTCCGGCGGCGTCGCGAGCCCGACGGCGGCACTGGCCGGCTCGGGCGCGGCGACGGCCAGCACGTTCGCGAGCGCGATGAAGGCGTCGCTCGACAAGATCAGCGGCGACCAGCAGCATGCGCTCGGCGAGGCGCAGGCGTTCGAGGTCGGCGCGCCGAACGTGTCGCTGAACGACGTGATGGTCGACATGCAGAAAGCCAACATCGGCTTTCAGTTCGGGCTCCAGGTCCGCAACAAGCTAGTGAGCGCTTACAACGACATCATGCAGATGTCGATCTGACAGGACGGCTGGTCTGACAGGACGGCTATCCGGGGAGAGCGCCCCGCGCACGGCCATCCGGGCGGGGTCCGCTGGGCGAACCTGCCGCGCGATGCGGCATGGGCCGCTTGCCTAAAGCTTTCCAAATCCCTTCCGATAACTCCGGTGAAGGCCGCGTCGTGCGATGCACGGCGGCGGTTCCCGTATAGCCAACGCACAACAAGGAGAAGCGCATGTTTTCCCCAGGACACGCTGGAGCCAGTGCATACGCGCGTGTCGGCGTCGAGACGGGGGTGATGGGCGCCTCCCCGCACCGGTTGATCGCGATGCTGTACCAGGGCGCGCGGCAGGCGGTTGCGCTGGCGCGCATGCATTTGCAGCAGGGCAATGTATCCGCGCGCGGTGAAGCGATCAGCAAGGCGATCCGGATCGTCGACAGCGGGCTGAAGGCGTCGCTGAACCTCGACGCGGGCGGCGAGATCGCGGAACGGCTGGACGCGCTGTACGCGTATATCGGCCGGCGTCTGCTCGAGGCCAACGCGCAGGCGAGCGACGCGATGCTGGTCGAGGTCGACAGGCTGCTCGCGACGCTCGAGGAAGCATGGACGGGAATCGCCCCGGAAGTCGCGCGGATGGCCGCGCAACAGGCAGTGGAAGCATCAAGATGAATCGCAAGGCCGAATACTTCGAACTTTACGAGGCGCTTGCCGCCGTCTCGGGCCGGATGCTGGGTGCCGCCCGCAGCGCCGACTGGAGCGCGTTGCCGGGGTTGCAGGCCGAATTCATGCAGCTGGTCGACGGGCTGAAGGAAGCCGATCCGGGCGTCGTGCTCGACGAATCGGACCTCGGCCGCAAGCTCGACCTGATCCGCCGCATCCTGGCCGACGACGCCGCGATCCGCGATCTCGCGAGCCCGGACGTCGCGCGGCTGTCCGCGCTGTTCGAGGCGCGGCGCTCGACCAAGGTATTGACCGATCTCTACCGCGCGCGCGGGTAGGGCCCGTTTCCGGGGAAACGGGCGCGGGGTGCACGAGCCCGTTGCGGCAGACGCGCAGTTCCCGCGGACGGCACCGGTGTGTCGTTCCCGGATTCGCCACGATGTGGCTGAGGTGACCAGGCTCCGATCATGACCGGTATCGACCCCGTTGCGGCCGCACTGCTCGCGAGCCGCCTCGACAGCTTGCTGACCGGCACCGTGTCGGCGCCCGCCGGCGGTGGCGCGACCTCACAGGTCGGCACGCCGGGCACCGGTGCGTCGTCCACGCCTTCGGCCGGCAGTCCGCCTGCCGCGCCGCCCGCTTCCACCCAGACTGCGCTGTCCGATGTCGGGCGCGTGCTCGACGCGATCTCGCGCGCGGGCGGCGACTCGACGCCGGCCATTGCCGGGCGCGCGCCGCTGCTGGCCGACCCCACCGTGCTGCTGACCGACGCGGCCGCGCCGGCCGCCTCCGATCCGGCTGCGTCTTCCACGCCCGCTTCCGCCGCGGCGTCGCCGGCTGCCGCTGCGGCGTCGTCGGCCGCCGCGGTGCGCGAAGCGGCTGCGACTTTGCCGGTTGCCGCGCTGCGCGCAGCGCTCGCGCAGGCGGTGAGCGAAAGCGGCCTCTTCTATGAATCCCATCTCGCGCAGTGGCTGGCTGGCCAGCGTCCGCTCGCGGCGCTGATGCGCGAGCCGCAGGCACGCCTCGCGGCCGCGCTCGTGCCGGCTGACCCGGATGCCGTACAGCACGGCTCGACCGACCCGCTCGACGAGCTGCTCGCGCAGCGTCCGCCGTTACCGGCGAGCGCGCGCGCAACGGCGCAGCCGGGCACGCCGGCGCAGGGCGGCGCGGCGGCTCGCGATCCCGCGCCGGCCCTGCCGTCGGGCGCGCGGCAGGGGGCGTCGCTGCCGCCCGATACGGCCGATCTGCTCGGCGATCGGCCCGATGCGCGCTGGACGCCCGCGCGAGCCGAACTGGCTGCCGCATCGTCCGATTCCCAGGCGCAGACGCTTGCGCCCGTGCATCCGGCCGCGGTGCCGCTCGTCAGGCAGCAGCTCGACGCGCTCGCGACCGACCAGTTTCGCTGGGCCGGCGAGGCATGGCCCGGCGCGCGGCTCGACTGGACGATCGAGCCCGACGATCCGGGCAGCCGGGCGCCGCGCGGCGACGGCGGCGACTCGGGCGACGGCATCGCCTGGCGCACGCGCCTCACGCTGACGTTGCCGTCGCTCGGCACGGTCGACGCGGAGCTGGTGCTGAACGGCACGCAGCTCGTCGCGCGGCTGCGTGCGAACCAGACGGGGGCCGACCGTCTCACCCGGCACGAGGCGGCACTGCGGCAGCGGCTCGAAGTGTCGGGGCTCAAGGTGGGCGGGCTGTCGATCCGCGCGGTCGACGACGGCCCGGACGGCTTCGACCTGTTTGCGGCCCAGGCGGCCGCGGCCGCGTATGCGCGCGGTTCAGCCTCGGCCGGCGGCCCGACGACGCGTGCGCCGGATACCGACGAGGCGCTGCAATGAGCATGACGTCCCGCAAGCGCGCCGCCGCGCTCGTCTACGATCCGAAGGGCGGTGATGCGGCGCCGCGCGTGGTCGCGAAGGGCTACGGTGCGCTCGCCGAGATGATCGTCGCGCGCGCGCACGACGCGGGGTTGTACGTGCATACGGCGCCGGAGATGGTGTCCCTGCTGATGCAGGTCGACCTCGACGACCGGATTCCGCCGCAGCTCTACCAGGCGGTCGCGGATCTGCTCGCGTGGCTGTACGCGCTCGACCGTACCGAACCCGCGCCGGACGCCGCCGCACCGCGCTTTCCGCTGCCGCCGCTGCGTTGAACGGCTCGGTATCGTGCGATTTCTTACGAAATGCCGTCTCGATTCCGAAAAGTCATTCTGTCGATATTCCTCCCCGATCTTCCCGCATCATGAAGCAATGTGTCTGCTTCGTTTGAGTTCCCTCTGTCGCGGGGCTCGCCGCCATGCAGCCGGGCGGATTGAGCCGGCTATCGATTTGTGTAATGATATCCATTCTCATTTTCATGCCGCTCGGGCGGCGCGCACGCTCTGCGCGCCGCCCGTTGTTTTGAACGAATGGACCCTTTCGCGTGAACGCGCCCGAAACGATCAATCCGCCCCAGACGGGTACTTCCCGCGCGGGTGTCACCGTGCTGCACCCGGCGGCCCGCCCGCTGGGTGACGACGAACTGGCTGCGCGCCGCCAGCGTTCGCGTCGCGCGACCTTCATCAAGTGGCTGCGCAAGGTGCATGGCTGGGTCGGCCTGTGGGGCGCGGTGCTCGGGCTGCTGTTCGGCGTGACGGGCGTGCTGCTCAACCACCGCGCACCGCCGCTGAAGATTTCGACCGGCGAGCCGCAGGTCGAGGAGATGCAGATCGCGCTGCCTGATCCGGCGCCGAAGACGCCCGCCGCGATGACGAAGTGGCTGCAGCACGAACTGCATTTCGACGGCAAGCCGGGCCGCATGCGCAAGGAACCCGCGCAGCCCGTCGCGTGGGGCGACAAACGCGTGATGCAGCCGGAGCACTGGCAGATGGGCCTGTTCGGCCCGCACCAGAACCTGCAGGCCGAATACTGGGTCGGCAACGGCTACGTCGCGGTGAAGCGCACGGGCAACACGTTCCTGACCACGCTGAACAATCTGCATCGCGGCGTCGGGATGAATCTCGGCTGGGTGCTGCTGATGGACACGATTGCAGGCTCGCTGATCCTGCTGTCGCTGACCGGCGTGCTGCTGTGGACCGAGCTGAACAAGCGCCGCACGGTGGGCGTCGTGCTGGTGGTCGGTTCGGTCGCCGCGGCGCTGGCCGCCGGGCTGACCTGATCGGCGGCACGTGTCGGCCTGGCGCCGGCGCGTGCCGTTTCGTTGGTTTCGTCCGCTTTGCTCGTCGCGAAGCCGTGCCCGGCGCGACCGCGCGCCGGCGCCGTTAGCGATCAGAGGCCGCAGGCCGCGCCGCTGTTCGCCGCGATTTCGCGCGCGGCCTTCGCACCCTCGACCTGCAGGATCGTCGGCAGCGACACGTTGTTCTTCGCGGCGGTGATCTCGGCGAGGATCGAGATCGCGATTTCCGGCGGCGTCCGGCTGCCGATGTAAATGCCTGCCGGCCCGTGCAGCCGGCCCAGTTCTGCTTCGCTCAGGTCGAATTCGCGCAGCCGCTCGCGCCGCGCCGCGTTGTTGCGCCGCGAACCGAGCGCGCCCACGTAGAACGCGGGCGTCTTCAGCGCTTCCATCAGCGCGAGATCGTCGAGCTTCGGATCGTGCGTGAGCGCGATCACGGCCGAACGTGCGTCGAGATTCATGTCGAGCACCGTATCGTCGGGCATCGTGTGCACGACACGCGTACCCGGCACGTCCCATGCATCCGTGTATTCCTCGCGCGGATCGCACACCGTCACCTGGTAGTCGAGCCCGACCGCGATCTGGCACAAATAGCGCGACAACTGGCCGGCGCCGATCACGAGCATTCGATAGCGCGGCCCGTGGATCGTCACGAGCCGCTCGCCGTCGAACGCGAGCCCGTCGGCCGCCTGCGCGGGCGACAGCGATGCGCGGCCCGTCGCGAGCGTCATCGTGCGCGTGACGAGACGGCCGGCCTCGACTTCCGCGCACAGCGCGGCAATCCCGCTGTCGCGCGTGAGCGGCTCGAGCACGAGCTGGATCGTGCCGCCGCACGGCAGCCCGAAGCGGTGCGCTTCCTCGGCCGTCACGCCGTACTTGAGCGCTTCCGGGCGCGCGTCGGCCGCGATCCCGCTCGCGTGCACGCGGGCGATCAGGTCGTCCTCGATACACCCGCCGGACACGGAGCCGACCACGAGTCCGTCCTCGCGCACCGCGAGCATCGCGCCTTCGGGGCGGGGCGACGAGCCCCACGTCTTCACGACCGTCACCAACAGCACGCGGCGCCCTTCTTCGAGCCAGCGCGCGCTGGATTTCAATACATCGAGATCGACGCTTTCCATCATCTCCTTCCTGTTGCCGGGCGACACCGCCGATGCGGGCCGCCGTTCGATGGCGCGATTATGAACCGGCCGCGGCAAGCGTGCAGGCGACGGGGAACGGGCAAAACGGGGAAGGGGGAGACTGAGCAGCGAGGAAGGCGGGCAGGGCGGCCCTGGACGGGCCGCCGGCAGGCCGCCGGGCGGATACATCCACCCGGCGGGGTGCTCCGTCAGAGCGAGCCCAGGTACTGCGTCAGGGCGCGGATGTTGTTGTCATACGCGTTCGACGTGCCAAGCTCGACGCCGCCGCTGCGCACGTAGTACTCGAACGGCACGGAGCGGGTGCCGAAGAACGGCAGGAAATTGTCCGGTTGCAGCGTCGTGCCGTTCAGGCCGATCGCCCAGTTCCTCGACTTGTACAGCTCGAGCTCGCGGATCGTCGCCTGGACCTGGTTCGTCTCCGACGCACGAATCGCGGCGATGTGCTGCGTCAGCGTCTCGATGTTCGCCTGGTATGCGCTCGGCTCGCCGACCGAGACGCCACGTGCGCGCACGTAGTAGCTGAACGGCAGGTTGCGCTCGGTGAAGAACGTCAGGAAACCGTCCGGCGCCAGCGTATCCCCGTTCAGCCCGATCGCCCAGTTCTTGCTTTGATAATCCCTGAGCCCCGCGATCGTCTGGTTGGCCGCGTTGATTTCGACCTTTGCCGTGACGTTGACCAATGTATTGCTCATGACAGACCTCTCTGGTTCTTGTTGAACTTCTGACAGGTGCAGCGACATGCCTCCGGACGGAGGCAATGCAATACCGGCAACCGGATTATCCGGTTTTAATTGTAATTAATTAAAAAGATGCTGAAAATTGGTTTATGAATACGCGATGAATTTCTGTTTAATGGAAATGCGTTTCGATGAAGCCGATTGCATCGCGCGGCGCTCATGCTGCGTCGCAATCCCGGGCTGGTATGGGCTGGGCGGGTTCGCGCGGTCGACCGACTGAATGCTAGTTTGGCGGATGCAAGAGTTCAATGCCGGTCACGCAATTATTTTGTGCTATTCATATTCAATTCAATCGCATTACGTTTTCAATCGATTAATGCGCTGATCTGAAGCGAATATGCCGGCATTCGAAAAACAGCCAATGGGAACGGGAATTGACGCACGGATCGTTGCAGGAATGGCAACGTGGCGGCGTGACGCGTGAAGGCAGGGCGGGGAGGGGAGGGGGGCGGGGCCGGTATCCGGCCCCGCGGGTGCGCACCGTGCCGCGTGCGGCACGGCGGCGCTCAGTGCGCGTCGTGGTGACCGTGCGCGAGCTTCGAGTGGTGGCGCGAGTACAGGAAGTAGATCACGAGGCCGATTACGAGCCAGATGCCGAACGCGGCCCAGGTGACGGGTTGCAGGTTCAGCATCAGGAACAGGCACGACGCGACCGCGAGGATCGGCACTACGGGCACGCCGGGGCAGCGGAACGCCCGCGGCAGGTCGGGGTGCGTGCGACGCAGCACGAGCACGGCGATCGACACCATCGAGAACGCCGCGAGCGTGCCGATGTTGATCAGTTCGGCGAGTACGTTGAGCGGCACGAGCGCGGCGATCAGCCCGAAGAACAGGCCGACGAGCCAGGTCGTCAGGAACGGCGTCGCGTAGCGCGGGTGCACGCGCGACAGCGTCGCGGGCAGCAGCCCGTCGCGCGACATCGCGAAGATCACGCGCGTCTGGCCGTAGCTCATCACGAGGATCACGGTCAGCATGCCGAGCACCGCGCCGAGATCGATGAAGCCCGCGACCCACGTCTCGCCGGCCATCTGCAGCGCGTACGAGATCGGGTGCGAGATGTTCGCGTACTGGGCCGATGGCACGATGCCGGTCGCGACCGCGGCGACCGTCACGTACAGCACCGCGCACACCGCGAGCGACGCGATGATGCCGATCGGCAGGTCGCGTTTCGGATTCTTCACTTCCTCGGCGGCCGACGACACCGCGTCGAAGCCGATGAACGCGAAGAACATCACGGCCGCCGCGCCGAACACGCCGTTCCAGCCGTGCGGCATGAAAGGCTTCCAGTTCGCGGGCGTCACGTGGAACAGGCCGACCGCGATCACGAGCAGCACGACCGACACCTTGATGAACACCATGATGTTGTTGATGCGGGTCGACTCGCGGATGCCGATCGACAGCAGCGTCGTGATCACGATCATCACGAGGAACGCGGGCAGGTTGAACCACGTGACGACGCCCGGCACCGCGCCGGGCGCCGCCGTCAGCACGGTGGGCAGCGACAGCCCGAAGCCCTGCAGCAGCGACTGCAGGTAGCCCGACCAGCCGACCGACACGGCCGACGACGCGAGGCCGTATTCGAGCATCAGGTCCCAGCCGATGATCCACGCGACGACCTCGCCGAGGGTGGCATACGAATACGTGTAGATCGAGCCGGCGACGGGGATCGTCGACGCGAATTCCGCGTACGACAGCGCCGCGAGGCCGCACGCGATCGCGGCGATCACGAACGACAGCATCAGCGCGGGGCCGGCCTGCACGGCGCCGGTGCCGGTCAGCACGAAGATGCCGGTGCCGATGATCGCGCCGATGCCGAGGAAGGTGAGGTCGATCGCGCCGAGCGCTTTCTTGAGCCCGGCGGCATGCGCGCCGGCGATCATGCGATCGACGTTTTTCTTGCGGAAGAGTGACATTGCGGATGAATCGCCAGCGCGCGCGGGCGCGATAGCGCTGACTGAGTGAAAACCCGCAATTTTAGCCGATTTGGCGCACAAGACCCGCTGCGGCGCAGCGGCGCCTCGAGAAATCGTCCGATAAAACAAACGCTTGCGCGCCAGGCGGGCGGCCGCGGGCGGCGGCGCGGCATGCGCCGCGTCGCCGGGCCGGACGCATCGGGCAGGGCGGCGAAATCAGGCGCCGGCCGTGGGCGCCATGTCGACGAGCTGGTTGCTCATCACGTAGAACGTGAGCTCCGCATTGTTCGACAGCCGCATCTTCTCGAGCAGCCGCGACCGGTACACGCTCACCGTCTTCACGGACAGCGACAGCGTGTTCGCGATGTCGGTGAGCCGCTTGCCCGACGCGAGCATGCAGAGCGTCTGGTATTCGCGGTCGGACAGCTTCTCGTGCGGCAGCGGCTCGTTCTCGAACGACACGTATTCGGCGAGCGCCTCGGCCATCGCGGGGCTCACGTACTTGCGGCCGGCCGCGACCTGCTGGATCGCGCCGATCATCTGCGCGGCGTTGACCGTCTTCGACAGATAGCCGGCGGCGCCGGCCTTCAGCGCGCGTACCGCGTACTGATCCTCGCGGTACATCGAGAACATCAGCACCGGCGTGCGCGGCAGCTTGCGCTTGAGGCGCTTGAGCACTTCGATGCCGTTCGTGTCCGGCAGCGAGATGTCGAGCAGGATCACGTCGAACTCCTGCTTGTCGACGGCGGCCATGGCGTCGCCGCCGTTCTCGGCCTCGGTGACGTCGCGTGCGACGCCACGGTCGATCAGCAACTGGCGGATCCCTTGCCGGACGATCGCGTGATCGTCCACGAGCAGGATGTTCAGGCTCATGACGACCTCACGAAAGCGACGCGCGGCGGGCCGCGACGGGCACCGCGAGCAGCGAATCCCAAGCGAAGCGCGCAGTGACGCGCGTGCCGTGGCCGGTTTCCGGCGTGGCCGTCTCGAAGCTGCCGCCGAACGCCTCGCAGCGGGCGCGCATGCCGGCGAGACCGTAGCCGGGGCGGCGGCGCCGGGAGAAACCGGTCCCATCGTCGGAGACAATCAGTGACAGATGCGTGCCGTCGGTGGCGATCCGCACGTCGACCGACGTCGCGCGTGCGTGCTTCGCGACGTTCGACAACGCTTCCTGCGCGACACGGAACACCGCGAGCGCGCTGGCGCCGGCGATCTGCGTCAGGCGCGCGTCGGCCGCACAGACGAAGCTGGTGTGCAGGCCCGTGCGTGCCGCGTGGGTGTCGGCCCACGACGAGAGCGCGCCGACCAAGCCTGCGTCGAGCGCCGGCGTGTCGCGCTCGTCGATCAGCCGGCGATTCGCGTCGGTCGCGGCGTCGAGCGCCTGCTGCGCAAGCGCCAGCGCGCGCAGGCAACCATCCGGCGCATCGGCCGGCAGCCACGCTTGAACGTTTGCGAGCGCGAATCGCGCAGCGGTGAGTTCGGCGCCGAGCCCGTCGTGCAACTCGCCGGCCAGGTGACGGCGGGCCGCTTCGTCGGCGGCGAGCAACTGGGCAGACAGCGCTGCGATCCGCGCGGCGCGGGCGTCGCGTTTCGACGCGGCGTCGGTAACGGGCGGAGTCGCGACGCAGCCTGGCATGCGCTGTTGCGACGGGAACGGGGCGTGGGCGCCCAAGGGCGCGTTAAGCGACGTATCCATGACTCTCCCTGCTGTCAGAAGCGGTTCAGACACCGGCTGGCTGCGTGGATCGGCTGCCGTTTCGATGACGGTCGCCGCCAGAGAATTGCCCCCTGCCGAGGTAACAAAAGTTACGTCTTGTAACACTTGCATCCGACCCTTTCACTGTCATCCGAACGGCAACCACGCGCGGCGAATAATATCTCAAAATTTCTGAAAAGGTCATGTCGGGCGGACATTTAAGGGTAAATGTGAGTAATCCGGGTGAACGTGTTGTAGGAAAAACACTGACACCCGAGCACCGGACGATGACGTATCCAAATGTAACTATTTGAGATTAGATCATCCCAATTTGTTACGAATTCGCCAAGTAGGGACGAAAAAAAACCGGAGCTTTCGCTCCGGTTCTTGATGGCGCGCAAATTTGGGGATCGATCAGTCCACGAACGCGCGCTCGATCACGTAGTGGCCCGGCGCGCTGTTCTTGCCTTCGACGAGGCCGGCCTGCTTCAGCAGGTCGGTCGTGTCCTTCAGCATCGCGGTGCTGCCGCACAGCATCACGCGGTCGTTTTCCGGCGAGAACGGCGGGACGCCGAGATCCGTGAACAGCTTGCCCGTTGCGATCAGGTCGGTGATCCGGCCTTCGTTGTCGAATGCTTCGCGCGTGACCGTAGGGTAGTAGACGAGCTTTTCCTTGATGATGTCGCCAAGGTACTCGTGGCCCGGCAGGTCATGCTTGATGTAGTCCATGTACGCGAGCTCGCCCTTCAGGCGGCACGTGTGCGTCAGGATCACCTTGTCGAAGCGCTCGTAGATGTCCGGATCGCGGATGATCGACATGAACGGCGCGAGGCCCGTGCCCGTCGACAGCATCCACAGCGTCTTGCCCGGCAGCAGGTTGTCGGCGACCAGCGTGCCCGTCGGCTTCTTGCCGATCAGCACCGTGTCGCCCACCTTCAGGTGCTGCAGGCGCGACGTCAGCGGGCCGTTCTGGACCTTGATGCTGAAGAATTCGAGATGCTCTTCGTAGTTCGGGCTGACGATCGAGTAGGCGCGCGCGAGCGGCTTGCCGTCGACCTCGAGGCCGACCATCGTGAATTCGCCGTTGTTGAAGCGCAGGCTCGCCTCACGGGTGCAGGTGAAGCTGAACAGCGTGTCGGTCCAGTGATGGACGGATTGGACGGTGGCGGTGTCGTATTTGCTCATGGCTTTGAAAACGGACGCGCGTAGCGAACGCGAGTAACGGGCCCAAAAACGGGCAAAAAACCGAGTGCGACGGCCCGATCACGGATCGGCCGGCCGGCGCGTCGGACACGCGCCTTCTCGATGACAGACGATTGAGGAACTCGTTATTTTACCCTGTTGACGCGGATCGCGGGCTTGACCCCCGTGGCCGCGCGGATTTGGCGCAACGAATCATTTCAATCAGCTTTCGGTTTTCAGCGCTCGGCCGCGAGTTTCGCGCCGAGGCCGACGAGCGCCACGCCGCACAGCGCGTCGAGCGGGCGCCGCACGCGCCGGTAGCCGCGTTGCGCGCGCGGGCTCGCGAACAGGCAGGCGACGCACGAATACCAGCCGGCCGACAGCCCGCCGATCGTCACCAGCACCGCGCCGTTGAACCACAGCGGCACGTGCGCGGGCAGCATCGCCGCGAACACGCTGGTCCAGAACGCGCAGGATTTCGGGTTCGTCAGGCACGTGAACAGCCCGCTGCGATACGCGCGCAGGTAGTCGCGCGTGTGCGGCGCGGCGAGCGGCGCGCGTTCGTCGGGCGCGTCGGCCGGCGCCGTATCGCGGCGCACGCCCGAGCGCAGCAGCTTGAAGCCGAAATACACGAGGTACACGGCGCCGCCGATCCGGATCGCCTCGTACAGCCATTCGACCTGGTGCAGCACGGCCGCGAGGCCGAGCATCGCGAGCGTCGCCCACGCGACCGACGCGGTGCCGACGCCGAGCGCCGATGCGGCGCCGAGGCTGCGCCGGCCCGCGAGCGACAGTTGCGAAATCATGAAGAAATTCGGGCCGGGGGTGATCGCCGCGACGAGATAGACGGCGGCGATTTGCAGCAGGATCGGCAGGTAGGTCATGGCGGCGCGGCCCGGCGGCGGGGCCTGGCGGAATGGGCAAGGCGTCAATGTAGCGCGCGCCGAGCGGCCGGGCTTTGGCGATGCGCAATCCGGCAGATCCCGGGCCGAGGCCGGGAACGTTATTGCGGATCGAGGCGCAGGCGCGCGATGTACGGCAGGTGGTCCGACAGCCACGCGGCCTCGCCGGACGGGGCGCGCCATTCGAGCGGCGTCAGCCCGCGCACGAACATCTTGTCGAGCGCGAGTGCCGGCGAGAACGCGGGGAACGTGCGGCCCGATTCGCCGAGCAGCGTCGCGACCTCGGACAGCCCGATCTCGCCGAACAGCGCGACCGAGTCGTTGCGCCAGTCGTTGAAGTCGCCGGCGAGCATCAGCGGGCCGTCGCCTGCGTTGCGCACGATCCAGTGCGCGATCCAGTGCATCTGGCGCAGCCGCGCGGCGCGCGTGAGCGCGAGGTGCGCGCACAGCAGCGTGACCGGGCGCGCGCCCGCGAGCGTCGCGCGCGCGACCAACAGCCCGCGCCGCTCGAAGCGGTGCGCGGAGATGTCCCAGCGGCCGCCGAGGTCGAGCGGGTGCGGCGACAGGATCGCATTGCCGTGCCGCCACGACGGCTTGAACACGTTCGGCCCGAGCGCGATCTGCCAGTCGAGCGCATGCGCGATCTCGGTGGCCTGGCAGTGCCAGACGTCGTCGACCGCGTCGTCCATCGGCGCGCCGAAGCCGGGGGCGAGCATCGGGCGCGGCATGCGGCGCGCCATCGCTTCCTGCAGGAAATACACGTCGGCGTGCGTCGACTGCATCCAGTTGCGCATCGCGTTCCACGCGGTGAAGCCGAGCGGCGAGCGGCCCTTGTGCAGGTTCCAGCTCACCGCGGTGATCTCGTCGGGTGCGGCGTGCGGTTCGGCGAACGGCAGGGACAGGGCGTCGGCGGACATGACGCTCAATCCTTCGCGACGTGCGCACGCACGCGGTACACGAGGTGCGGATGCTGTTCGACGAGCGTCCAGTCGGTCCACGCGTCGCCGCCGACCGTCAGGCCCGGGTGACTCGCGACGATTTGCCGCGGCGACGCGGGCACGCACGGATCGGCGGGCTTCGCGCCTTCGTCGTCGATCGTTTCCTGCACGTCGAGCGCGAGCGACACCGTGTTCGCGCCGGCATCGACGGTGAGCGGCGCGACCGTTACTGAGCGCGAGCGCTCGGTCGGCACGACGCGCGCGGCATTGCCGCAGCCGACCGGCACGGCGGACGGATAGCGATGGGTATCGGTACGGGCCTGACCCACGGTGGTGCGCTGCTGGAACGTATCGACGGTCTGGCCGTCGCGCACGACCTGGATTTCCCACGCGACGGAGTCCGGCGCGGGGCTCTGCGCATGGGCGGCGAGCGCGATGCTCGCGAGCAGGACGGCCAGGCCGTGTTTCAGCATGAAACGTCTCCGGAAACGCGGAATAGCGGGGAATGGACGCACATCTTACGCCCGATCGATTTCGATCGCGATGTGACAGGACGCGCCGCGGCAAGTTCGCCCAATGATGCGGTCCTGTTCGAAAGGTAGGGCCGCGTCATGCGTTTTCAAGCGAAAAAACGCGTGAACTCGGCGACCGGCGCGCGCTCGGTGACGAGGCGGTTCTCGATCGCGTCGGGGTCCGCATGGCCGAGCGACATGCCGCAGACCAGCTGTTCGTTGGCGGGAATGCCGAGGTGTTCGGTGACGATCCGGTGAAACGGCACGAACGCGGCCTGCGGGCAGGTATCGAGCCCGCGTGCGCGTGCGGCCGTCATCACGCCCTGCAGGAACATCCCGCAGTCGAGCCATGCGCCGTAGTTCATCACGCGGTCGAGCGTGAAGAACAGTGCGACCGGTGCATCGAAGAAGCGGAAGTTGCGTGCGTGCTGCGCATGCATGCGCGCCTTCTCGTCGCGGCCGATGTTCAACAGGCCGTACAGGTCCCAGCCGACCTTGCGGCGCCGGTCGATATAGGGCGACACCCATTCGCGCGGGTAGTAGTCGTACTCGGCCACATATTTTTCGTCGCGCGCGGGATCGTCGTGGGCCGCGGTGAGTGCGGCGGCGAGCGCATCGCGCGTGGCGCCCGTCGCGACGTACACGCGCCACGGCTGGATGTTGGTGCCCGACGGCGCGCGGCTCGCGGCTTCGAGGATCGCCTCGAGCGTGTCGCGCGGCACGGGCGTCGGCAGGAACGCACGGATCGCGCGGCGCGACGTGAGCGCCGCGTCGACGGCGCCGATCGCATCGGCATCGACGCGCGGGAAAGCAGTGGGGACGGACATCGGCATACCTTCGAGACGGAGCCGACGCGCCGCGCGGGCGCCGTCGGCAAGGCCGGTGCGGCGGGTGGGTGAACCGACGATGATACGCCGCGGCGCGCCGGCGTGCAGCGCGCGCGGGTGTTAGCAGCAGACGCGCGCGGCTGCTTGCTTGCGCGGGGATGTGGGATCGCTACACTGAAATCGTAAGGGTCTGATGATCATGTGACAGCAAGCGGCAGCGAGGTTGGTATGACGACGGCGATGGTGAAACAGGAACTGGCGGTGGCGTCCTTCAGCACGGTGTACGACCTCGAGCAGGTCGAGGCGGCGCTGAGCGACCTGAACGAGAGCGCGAGCGACGCACTGCGCGCCACCTACGAGAGGATGCTCAAGACGGGCAATCTGCGCTTCTGCGTGAAGCCGAACCGGATGCCGTCGTTCGACGCGCTCGGCGAGACATTGCCCAATTTCGCCGAGCCGCTCGACGACGTGCGCAAGCAGGTCGCGCTGTGCCTCGAAACGGACGACCGGCTCGAACTGATGCCGATCCTGCTGCTCGGGCCCCCGGGCATCGGCAAGACGCACTTCGCGAAGGCGCTCGCGCAACTGCTCGGCACCGCGTACCACTACGTACCGATGAGTTCGCTGACGGCCGGCTGGATCCTGTCGGGGGCATCGTCGCAATGGAAGAACGCGAAGCCCGGCAAGGTGTTCGATGCGCTCGTGAACGGCAGCTACGCGAACCCGGTGATCGCGGTCGACGAGATCGACAAGGCCGGCAGCGATGCGCAGTACGATCCGCTCGGCGCGCTGTACGCGTTGCTCGAGCACGACACCGCGCGTGCGTTCATCGACGAGTTCGCGGAAGTGCCGATCGATGCGGGCAACGTGATCTGGGTCGCGACCGCGAACGACGCACACGCGATTCCGGAGCCGCTGCTGAACCGGATGAACGTGTACGAGATCGAGCCGCCCGATGCGGCCGGCGCGCGCCGGATCGCGCAGACGATCTACGACGAGATCCGCACGTCGCATGCGTGGGGGCGGCGCTTCCCGGACATCCTCGGCGACGACGCGCTCGACGTGCTGGCCGCGACCCCGCCGCGCACGATGCGCCGCGCGCTGCTGCACGCATTCGGCGCCGCGCGGCTCGACGGCCGCGATGCAATCGGGCCGCGCGACATCCGTGCCGACGAGGGTGCCGCGAAGCGCCGGCCGATCGGCTTCTGAGCGAGCGGCGCGCGCACGGCGGCGGCAGGCGCGCGCCGTGCCGTGCGTCGTACGCCATGCACGGCGTCGTCGCGATACGCCGCACGACCTTCGGCAAGCGGGTGAACCGGGACGTACAATTCTCTTCTCTCCCCTCGACGCGCTAGCGGCGCGAAACGTCATGGAGCAGATGGATTGTGTCGTGATCGGCGCGGGTGTCGTCGGTCTTGCGATTGCGCGCGAACTGGCCGCGCGCGGGCGCGAAACGCTCGTGCTCGAGGCTGCCGATGCAATCGGCACCGGTACGAGTTCGCGCAACAGCGAAGTGATCCATGCGGGGCTCTACTATCCGCGCGGGTCGCTGAAGGCGACGTCGTGCGTGCACGGGCGCGACCTGCTGTACGAATTCTGCGAGACGCATCACGTGCCGCACCGGCGTGCGGGCAAGCTGCTCGTCGCCACGAGCGCCGCGCAGGTGAAGCAGTTGAAGGCAATCGCCGCACGCGCGGCCGAAAACGGCGTGCTCGACCTGATGCCGCTCACGCGCGCCGAGGCGCAGACGCTCGAGCCCGCGCTCGAATGCGTCGAGGCGCTGTTCTCGCCGTCCACCGGCATCGTCGACAGCCACCAGCTGATGCTCGCGCTGCTCGGCGACGCGCAGCGCGACGGCGTGGTGTGTGCGCTGAAATCCCCGGTCGAATCGATCGACGTGCTGCGCGGCGGGCGCTTCGTCGTGCGCACGGGCGGCGACGCGCCGACCGAGATCGAGGCCGCCTGCGTGATCAACAGCGCGGGCCTCGGTGCCCAGGCGCTGGCGCGCCGCACGCGCGGCCTCGACCCGCGCTGGGTGCCGCCGCTCTATCTCGCGCGCGGCAACTACTTCAGCCTGTCGGGGCGCGCACCGTTTTCGCACCTGATCTACCCGATGCCCGAGCGCGCCGGGCTCGGCGTGCACCTGACGCTCGATCTCGGCGGGCAGGCGCGCTTCGGCCCGGACGTCGAATGGGTCGATACGCTGCGCTACGAAGTCGATCCCGCGCGCGCGACCGCGTTCTACGCGTCGATTCGCGCATTCTGGCCGGGCTTGCCCGACGACGCGCTGCAGCCGGCATACGCGGGCATCCGGCCGAAAGTCGCGGGGCCCGGCGAGCCGCCGGCCGATTTCATCGTGCAGGGCGCCGCGCAGCATGGCGTGCGCGGTCTCGTGAACCTGTTCGGCATCGAGTCGCCGGGGCTCACCGCGTCGCTCGCGCTCGCGCAGCGCGTGGGAGACATGGCGGCCTACTGCTGACGCGGCGCGCACTCGCCCGGCGTGTCGAATTTCTTATCTATGACATTTCGGCGCGCACAACCATTCGCTTGAGCGTTATTCTGTCGAACGGCTGTCGCCAGAACAGCTTTCAAACCGATAACGTTGGAGCGAGTCCCCCATGAAAACATCCCGTCGGAGTTTCCTGATCACGAGCATTGGTGCCGTGTCCGCGCTGGCGCTGTCGCGCGAAGCGCTGGCTGATGCGCCGATGCTCACGGAGAGCGACCCGACCGCGACGGCACTCGGCTACAAGGCCGATGCCACGAAGGTCGACAAGGCGAAGTACCCGAAATACGCGGCAGGCCAGGATTGCGCAGCCTGCATGCTGTACCAGGGCAAGAAGGGCTCGGCTTCGGGCCCGTGCGGCGCCTTCCCCGGCAAGCAGGTGTCGGCGAAGGGCTGGTGCAGCGCCTTCTCGAAGATGGGTTGAGGGCCATGCGGCATCGTGCGATGCCGCATTGTGGCGAAAACCGCAAAACGCCCGCCGTCGATAGATGGCGGGCGTTTTTTTATTGCTTGAAAACGGTTCCGTCGCTTTCTACACTCGCTGCAAACCAGCGCGCCGCGGGCACCCCGCGTGCCGCGCAGCCCGACACGGCGAACTGACGAGAACGAGGCACGCATGGCGACGATTGCGAATTCAACGAAAACGATCCGGCCCGAGCGTGCGCTGAACCGGCGAGCGGTCGTGGCCGCCGTGATCGGCAACGCGCTCGAGTGGTACGACTTCACGGTGTTCGGCTTCATGACGGTCGTGATCGCCGAGCTGTTTTTCCCGACCTCCAGCGAATATTCGTCGCTGCTGCTGACCACCGCGACGTTCGGCGTCGCGTTCTTCATGCGCCCGATCGGCGGCATCGTGTTCGGGCTGTACGCGGATCGCGCCGGCCGCAAGGCCGCGCTGTCGCTCGTGATCCTCCTGATGACGGCCGGCATCTTCCTGCTCGCGGTCGCGCCGCCGTATGCGGCGATCGGCATCGGCGGCCCGATCCTGATCGTGCTCGGCCGTCTGCTGCAGGGCTTCTCCGCGGGCGGCGAATTCGGCAGCGCGACGGCGCTGCTGATCGAGGCTGCGCCATTCTCGAAACGCGGCTTCTACGGCAGCTGGCAGATGGCGAGCCAGGCGGCCGCGCTGCTGATCGGCGCGCTCGTCGGCGCGGCCGTCACGCGCGGGCTGTCGCACGACGCGCTGCGCAGCTGGGGCTGGCGCGTGCCGTTCATCCTCGGGCTCGTGATCGGCCCGATCGGTTTCTACATCCGCCGCCATCTCGCCGATTCCGAAGCGTTCCTGCATGCGCAGCAAAGCGCGCGCCGCGCGACGCTCGGCGAAGTGTTCACGCGCCACCCGCGCGAGGTGCTGTGCGGGCTCGGCTCGGTGATCGCGCTGACGGTGACGATCTACGTGCTGATCAGCTATCTGCCGACCTTCGCGGTGAAGCAGCTGAAGCTGCCCTACGCGGAATCGTTCTACGCGGTGATCGTCGGCAACCTGCTGCTGATGGTGCTGTCGCCGATCGCGGGCGCGTGGTCGGATCGCATCGGCCGCAAGGGGCTGTCGCTATGGTCGCTGGTGGTGACGCTCGTGCTGATGTATCCGCTGTTCGCGTGGCTCGACGCGGCGCCGAGCATCGCGCGACTGATCGCGGTGCAGGCCGTGCTGTCGGTCACGCTCGCGGGCTACTACGGGCCGTTCGGCGCGATGATCGCCGAGCTGTTTCCGGCCAACGTGCGCTCGACCGGGCTGTCGATCGCGTACAACGTCGCGGTGATGCTGTTCGGCGGCTTCGGGCAGTTCATCGTCACGTGGCTGATCAAGGCCACGGGCACGCCGCTCGCGCCGACCTACTATGTGATGGCCGGGATCGCGCTGTCGATCGTCGCGGTCGCGTTCGTGCCCGCGCGCAGCGCCGACCTCGACGCGCCGGCGTGACGACACGACGACGTGACGACATGACGATTTGAAGACGATCAACGGATCGTTTCGCAAAACGCAATGATGTGCTGCGGAACACGGGAAAACGGTGCCTCGAGCCTTCGTGTTCGCGCCCGAATTGTTTAGTTGTCGAACGAAACTTGCGCGAGATGACCGGATTTGCCGCTCGCGCGCGTTTTCGCATTTTTTACCCACACTAAACATCGGCAAAAACCCGTGCGGGGCATCTAGAAGAGTTTTTTCTCCAGCTTGTTGCCACATCGTTAGCTCAAGTAATATCCGCGTACACCGGCCCCGGGCGGCCGGTTCCGATCTGGAGACCTGGAGGAAACATGGAATACAACCGTCTGTTGCACACCCTGCGTGTTACCGCCATTGCAGGCGTGGCAGCGGCATCGCTCGGCGTCGCGGGTTCTGCATTCGCACAGATCCCGAACAAAACGCTCGTCTACTGCTCAGAAGGCAGCCCGGCGGGTTTCGATTCCGCGCAATTCACGACCGGCGTCGATTTCACCGCCGCCACGTTTACCGTTTACAACCGTCTCGTCGAATTCGAGCGCGGCGGCACGAAGGTCGAGCCGGGCCTCGCCGAGAAGTGGGATGTGTCGCCGGACGGCAAGGTGTACACGTTCCACCTGCGCCACGGCGTGAAGTTCCATACGACCGACTTCTTCAAGCCGACGCGTGAATTCAACGCGGACGACGTGCTGTTCACGTTCCAGCGCATGCTCGATCCGAACCAGGCGTTCCGCAAGGCGTACCCGGTGTCGTTCCCGTACTTCACCGACATGGGCCTCGACAAGCTGATCACGAAGATCGAGAAGGTCGATCCGTACACCGTGAAGTTCACGCTCGCCGAGCCGAATGCGCCGTTCATCCAGAACATGGCGATGGAATTCGCGTCGATCCTGTCGGCCGAATACGGCGACCAGCTGATGAAGGCAGGCAAGGCCGCCGACATCAACCAGAAGCCGGTCGGCACGGGCCCGTTCATCTTCCGCAGCTACACGAAGGACGCGACGATCCGATTCGATGGCAATCCTGATTACTGGAAGAAGGGCGAAGTGAAGATCTCGAAGCTGATCTTCTCGATCACGCCGGATCCGGGCGTGCGCGTGCAGAAGATCAAGCGCAACGAATGCCAGGTGATGAGCTATCCGCGTCCGGCCGACATCGCGACGCTGAAGGCCGATGCGGGCGTCGACATGCCGTCGCAGGCAGGCTTCAACCTCGGCTATCTCGCGTACAACGTCGAGCACAAGCCGGTCGACAAGCTCGAGGTGCGTCAGGCACTCGACATGGCGATCAACAAGAAGGCGATCCTCGAGTCCGTCTACCAGGGCGCCGGTCAGGCTGCTTCCGCGCCGATGCCGCCGACCCAATGGTCGTACGACAAGAACCTGAAGATGCCCGCGTACGACACCGAGAAGGCGAAGGCGCTGCTCGCGAAGGCAGGCTTCCCGAACGGTTTCGAGATCACGCTGTGGGCGATGCCGGTGCAGCGCGCGTACAACCCGAACGCCCGCCTGATGGCCGAGATGATCCAGGCCGACTGGGCGAAGATCGGCGTGAAGGCGAAGATCGTCACGTACGAGTGGGGCGAGTACATCAAGCGCGCGCACTCGGGCGAGCAGGACACGATGCTGATCGGCTGGACCGGCGACAACGGCGATCCGGACAACTGGCTCGGCACGCTGCTCGGCTGCGAAGCGATCAAGGGCAACAACTTCTCGCACTGGTGCTACAAGCCGTTCGACGAGCTGGTCCAGAAGGGCCGCACGACGACGGGCCAGGACGCGCGCACGAAGCTCTACACGCAGGCTCAGCAGATCTTCGCGCAACAGCTGCCGTTCTCGCCGATCGCGAACTCGACGGTCTACCAGCCGGTTCGCAAGAACGTGGTCGACATGCGTATCGAGCCGCTTGGCTATGCCCGCTTCGACGGTGTTAGCGTGAAGTAACACGCCTGTCGTAAGCTGTCGCGAAGACCGGCTAATTCATCCGGCGGCGGGAGGCCAAAAGCTTCCCGTCGCCGGTCGCACATTTCCCACAAGAAAATACGAGACGCATCATGTTCACATTCGTGTTGCGCCGCGTGGGCATGGTGATCCCGACTTTCATCGGTATCACCATCCTGGCGTTTGCGCTGATTCACCTGATACCGGGCGACCCCATCGAAGTGATGATGGGCGAGCGCGGCGTCGATCCCGCGATGCATGCGGAGGCGATGAAACGCCTCGGGCTCGACCAGCCGCTGCCCATGCAGTACCTCCACTACATCGGCCGGGCGCTGCATGGCGACCTCGGCACGTCGATCATCACCAACACGAGCGTGGCGGGCGAGTTCTTCGCGCGCTTCCCGGCGACCGTCGAGCTGTCGCTGTGCGCACTCGTGTTCGCGCTCGCGGTCGGGCTGCCGGCCGGCGTGATCGCCGCGTTGCGGCGCGGCTCGGTCGTGGACCATGGCGTGATGGGCACCGCGCTCACCGGCTACTCGATGCCGATCTTCTGGTGGGGGCTGATCCTCATCATGGTGTTTTCGTCATACCTCGGCTGGACCCCCGTGTCGGGGCGCATCGCCGTCGAATACGACTTCCCGCACCCGACGGGCTTCATGCTGATCGACGCGCTGCTCGCGCCGGACGAAGGCTCGTTCAAGTCGGCGGTCAGTCACCTGATCCTGCCCGCGATCGTGCTCGGCACGATCCCGCTCGCGGTGATCGCGCGGATGACGCGCTCGTCGATGCTCGAAGTGCTGCGCGAGGACTACATCCGCACCGCGCGCGCGAAGGGGCTGTCGCCCGCGCGCGTGGTCGTCGTGCATGCGCTGCGCAATGCGCTGATCCCGGTCGTCACCGTGATCGGCCTGCAGATCGGCACGCTGCTCGCGGGCGCCGTGCTGACCGAGACGCTCTTTTCGTGGCCCGGTGTCGGCAAGTGGCTGATCGATGCGATCGGCCGCCGCGACTATCCGGTCGTCCAGGGCGGCATCCTGCTGATCGCGACGCTCGTGATCGTCGTGAACCTGGTCGTCGACCTGCTGTACGGCGTGCTGAATCCGCGCATCCGCCACACGAGGTAATCCCATGAGCAATCTGCAAAATACCCTGCCGACCGAATCCGCGCCGGCCGGCGGCCGTGCGCTCGCGCTGCGCGAGTTCTGGGCCAACTTCTCGCGCAACCGCGGCGCCGTCGGCGCCGGCATCGTCGTGATCGTGCTGATCCTGGTCGCGCTGCTCGCCCCGCTGCTCGCGCCGCACAGCCCGGTCGAGCAATACCGCGACTTCGTGAAGATCCCGCCCGCGTGGCTCGAAGGCGGCAACTGGAAATTCATCCTCGGCACCGACGAAGCGGGCCGCGACATTCTTTCGCGCCTGATGTACGGCGCGCGGATGTCGTTCTGGATCGGCTTCGTGTCGGTCGTGCTCGCGCTGATCCCCGGCATCGTGCTCGGGCTCGTCGCCGCGTTCTTCCAGAAGTGGGCCGACACGCCCGTGATGCGCATCATGGACGTGCTGCTCGCGCTGCCGTCGCTGCTGCTCGCGGTCGCGGTCGTCGCGATCATCGGCCCGGGCCTCACCAACACGATGTTCGCGATCGCGATCGTCGCGCTGCCGGCCTATGTGCGCCTCACGCGCGCGTCGGCGCTCGGCGAGCTGCAGAAGGAATACGTGACGGCGTCGCGCGTGGCCGGCGCCGGCACGCTGCGCCTGATGTTCTCGCAGGTGCTGCCGAACTGCACGGCGCCGCTGATCGTGCAGGCGACGCTCGGCTTCTCGTCGGCGATCCTCGACGCGGCCGCGCTCGGCTTCCTCGGCCTCGGCGTGCAACCGCCGACCGCCGAGTGGGGCGCGATGCTGGCTTCCGCGCGCGACTATATCGACAACGCATGGTGGATCGTGACGATGCCGGGCCTGTCGATCCTGATTTCGGTGCTCGCGATCAACCTGCTCGGCGACGGGCTGCGTGACGCGCTCGACCCCAAACTGAAACGGATGGCGTAAACATGAGCCAAGATCTTCTGACCATCCGCAATCTCGCGGTGAACTTCAACGGCCTGCCCGCGGTCGACCGGATCAACCTGTCGATCGCGCCCGGCGAGGTGGTGGGCGTCGTCGGCGAATCGGGCTCGGGCAAGAGCGTGACGATGATGGCGCTGATGGGCCTGATCGACGCGCCGGGCAAGGTGACGGCCGACGAGGTCACGTTCAACGGTGTCGACCTGCTGAAGGCGTCGCCGAAAGCGCGCCGCAAGATCGTCGGCAAGGACATCGCGATGGTGTTCCAGGACGCGCTGACGAGCCTGAACCCGAGCTATACGGTCGGCTATCAGATCAAGGAAGTGCTGAGGCTGCACGAAGGCTTGCGCGGCGACGCGCTGCACCGGCGCGCGCTCGAGCTGCTCGACCAGGTCGGCATTCCCGATGCGAAGAACCGCATCGCGTCGTTCCCGCACCAGATGTCGGGCGGGATGAACCAGCGCGTGATGATCGCGATGGCGGTGGCGTGCAACCCGAAGCTCCTGATCGCCGACGAGCCGACCACCGCGCTCGACGTGACGATCCAGGCGCAGATCATGGACCTGCTCGTGAAGCTGCAGAAGGAGCGCGGGATGGCGCTCGTGCTGATCTCGCACGACCTGGCCGTGGTGTCCGAGGTCGCGCAGCGCGTGGCGGTGATGTACGCGGGCGAGGTGATCGAGACCAACCGCGTGCCCGACATCTTCCGCGCGCCGCATCATCCGTATACCGAAGCGCTGCTCGCCGCGATTCCCGAGCACAATAAGGGGGCGCGTCGCCTTGCCGCATTGCCCGGCATGGTGCCGGGCCGCGATGATCGCCCGTCCGGGTGCCTGTTCGCGCCGCGCTGCAAGTACGTCGTCGACGACTGCCGCAAGGCGCGGCCGGCGCTCGACACGCTGGTGTCCGGCAACGATGCGATGCGCGCACGCTGCATCAAGCCGCTCAACGTTTCCAACCTCGACCTGACGGGAGGCGCACGATGAATGCAGTCAATCAAACGCGTGCCACGCCGCACGACGAGGAAGCCGTGCTGGTGGCCGACGGCCTCGCGAAACACTATTCGGTGAAGCGCGGGATGTTCGGGCAGGGCACGGTGAAGGCGCTGAACGGCGTGTCGTTCTCGCTCAAGCGCGGCAAGACGCTCGCCGTCGTCGGCGAATCGGGCTGCGGGAAGTCGACGCTCGCCCGCCAGCTGACGATGATCGAAACGCCGACGTCGGGCAGTCTGGCGATCGACGGCAAGAACGTGGCCGGCGCAAGCCGCGAGACGGTTGCCGACCTGCGCCGCCGCGTGCAGATGGTGTTCCAGAACCCGTTCGCGTCGCTCAACCCGCGCAAGACCGTCGAACAGACGCTTTCCGAGCCGCTCGAGATCAACGCGAACCTGACGGCCGCCGAACGCGCGCAGCGCATCGCGCAGATCATGCGCACGGTCGGCCTGCGGCCCGAGCACGCGAAGCGTTATCCGCACATGTTCTCGGGCGGCCAGCGCCAGCGTGTCGCGATCGCGCGCGCGATGATCCTCGATCCGCGCATCGTCGTCGCCGACGAGCCGGTGTCCGCGCTCGACGTGTCGATCCAGGCGCAGATCCTGAACCTGTTCATGGATCTGCAGGAGCAGTTCAAGACGAGCTACGTGTTCATCTCGCACAACCTGTCGGTGGTCGAGCACGTGGCGGACGACGTGATGGTGATGTACTTCGGCAGCGTCGCGGAGCTGGGCGACAAGGCAACGATCTACGCCCGGCCGCGTCATCCGTACACGCGCGCGCTGATGTCGGCGACGCCGGCGATCTTCGAGGAAGACCGCCGCGTGCAGATCAAACTGCAGGGCGAACTGCCGTCGCCGCTCAATCCGCCGTCGGGCTGCGCGTTCCACCAGCGCTGCCCGTACGCGGTCGAGCGCTGCCGGGCGGAGGAGCCGCAGTTGCGCGAGGTCGACGGCCGGCGCGTAGCCTGCCATCGGGCCGAGGAGGTAGGGGAGGCGAATGCCTGAAGCGTTGGCGGCGCGCGCGTCCGGCGTGCGCCGTGCGGGGGCCGGCAGTGCACGCGTGATGCGCGCGTGCCGCTACGCGCGGCGCTGGAGCGTGCGTACCGTCACGGGCGCGGCGCTGGCCGGCGCGTGCGTGGCGGCCAGCCTCGTGGTTCCTGTCGAATCCGCGCGCGCCGAAGGGCGCGCGCCGGCCACTTCACCGATCCATCCGTCGCAAGTCCCGCCGCCCGGCATGAGCCTGCCGGGCTTCCACGCGCCCGCCGTGTCGGACGGCACGGTGTCGCGCGGCACCGTGCGCGTGCAGCCCGCGCGCATGCCGTTTTACGTGGCAACCAAGGGCAAGGTCACGCTCTACGTGCTCGGCACGCTGCACACGGGCGACCCGTCCGATTACCCGAGCGCGCAGCCGTTCCGGCCGCGCATCCTCGCCGCGCTCGCCGCGTCGCCGACGCTCGCGCTCGAGCTGTCGCCCGACGATCTGCTCGAATCGCAGGACGACGTGTCGAAGTACGGTGTATGCCGCTACCCGTGCCTGCAGCGCCTGCTGCCCGAGCCGCTGTGGCAGCGGCTCGCGGCGCGCCTGCGCGGCAATCCGGCCGCGCTCGCCGAGATCCGCAAGATGCGGCCATGGCTCGCGGCGCTCGTCGTCGAGACCTACGATTCGCTGTCGGCCGGCCTGCAGACCGAATACGGCACCGAGGCGCAGTTGCAGAACGTGTTCCTGAAGAAGAAGGGCGGCCGCGTGATCGGGCTCGAGACGCTCGCCGAACAGATGCGTGCGTTCACCGGGCTGACGCTTGCCGAGCAGCGCGAGATGCTCGCGCAGGACATGGTGCAGACGCCCGCGCAGAACGCCGACGACATCAAGTCGCTGCACCGACTGTGGCGAATTGGCGACGCCGATGCGATCTCGGCGTGGGCGGTCGCGAAGAGCGAACGGCTCGCGCGTTCGAAGGCGTTGTCGGCGTCGATCGACAACAAGATCGTGTACGAGCGCAACCGCCGCTTCGTTGCACGAATGACGGCAATCGCCGCACCGAACCGGCCGCTGTTCGTCGCGATCGGCGCGCTGCACCTGGGCGGCCCGCGCGGCGTGCTCGAATTGTTGCGTCAACAAGGTTACAGCGTCGACGCGAACTGATCGCCGCCGCCGCGCCCGAACCGATCTTCCCCTGTTTGATTGACGTCGTGCGCCCGGCTCAAACGCCTGTATGGGCACGCTGTTCGATAAGGAAAACCCTCAAATCGTCAGAAAATAGCGTTTCAAACGATTGACATCCCGATCTGCCAATATCTATTCTTCGATCCACAAGTTGAAAAAATGAAAAGAATAGAAAAAGTTCTACGGGGTAGCAGAAAATAAAGCGCGGGGTTAGCGCGTTGCCGGCACGTGATGCACGTGCCGGCCGCGGAAGTGTCTGCATGTACGGCGGGGCCAATCATCGTCGGACAACAACAAGGCATGCAGGCCGACTTGCGGGATAATCGACGTTCCGTCGTCCCACCGGGGAAAGGCAGTAATCGGGCGGCGGCGGACGTTTTTTAATCCGGAATGTTTTTCCGGTCACCGTCGCAAGACGGTTTCGGGGGGCGAATCGACAGACGGCGAAGCCGCAGCGATTGCGCCAACGGAAAAGCGCCACGAGGGCGCTTTTTTCTTTTGTACGACGGATGGTGCGCCCGCTTGCGCGATCGGCCGGATCACGCGCGTTCGTCGGCCTGCAGCATGCCGGGTGCGACCACGTCGACACCCACCGCCTCGAGCGCGGCGCGAATCCGTTTCGCGAATACCAGCGCGTGCGGCCCGTCACCGTGCAGGCAGACGGTCTGCGCATTGAGCATCACCCATTCGCCGTCGATCGCACGCACCTGCCGGCTGCGCACCATGTCCAGCGTGCGCGCGATCATCGTGTCCTCGTCGTCGATCAGTGCGCCGGGCTGGTTGCGCGGCACGAGCGAGCCGTCCGCGCGGTAGCCGCGATCGGCGAACACTTCCTCCACCGCGGCGAGCCCCGCGTGCCGCGCGGCCGCGACGAACACGCTGTTCGCGAGCCCGAACACCGCGAGCGACGGATCGAAATCGCGGATCGCGGACACCACCGCATCGGCGATCATCGGGTCGCGCGCGGCCTGGTTGTACAGCGCGCCGTGCGGTTTCACGTGCGCGATGCGCCCGCCTTCGGCCTGCGCGATCGCCGACAGCGCACCGAGCTGGTACAGCACGCCCGCGTAGATGTCGCTGGCCGGCAGTTGCATTTCCTTGCGGCCGAAATTCTCCGGATCGTGAAAGCTCGGGTGCGCGCCGATCGCCACGCCTTTCTGCACGGCCCAGCGCACGCAATCGCGCATCGCGTTCGCCCCGCCCGCATGCCACCCGCATGCGATGTTCGCGGACGTCACGAGGTCGAGCAGCGCCTCGTCCGAACCGCATCCTTCGCCGAGATCGGCATTCAGATCGATTTCCATGATGTTCCTCGTCCACGGATTGCGTGGCCCGTCTTCTCTACTGCTACTGCGTTCGGTATCGCTACCGCTATTGTCACGCCGCACGCGACTGGGCGCGGCGGCGCGCTTCCTCGCGCATGTCGATCGCCACGTCGATCTGCCGCAGATAGGCACGTTCCGCGGCCAGCGCGGCGCGCGCGGCATCGGGTGTCGTGCGCACGAAGCGGATCGGCAGGTTGAGCCGCGCCTGCGCGAGTTTCCACAGATCCGCACGGATCACCGTGCCGATCTTCGGGTAGCCGCCGGTGGTCTGCGCATCGTGCATCAGCACGATCGGCTGGCCGTTCGGCGGCACCTGGATCGTGCCGGGCAGCACCGCGTGCGACAGCAACTCGGCCGGCCGCTCGCGCACGAGTTCGACGCCGGCAAGCCGATAGCCCATGCGGTTGCTGTTGGCCGTGACAAGCCATTCCTCGTCCCAGAACGCCTGCTGCGAATCGGCGGCGAACGACGCGTAGTCGGGGCCCGGCAGCACGCGCACGGGCATCGCCCACGGCGCATGCGCAGGGCGGTGACGGCGCGGCGGCTCGTCGACGCGCACGAACGCGCACCACGCCGGCGCCTTGACGCCGAATTCGGGCGCGTCGGCCGCGAGGCAGCCCATCCCGGCCGGAAGCACGCCGACCGGGAGGCGATCGCCGTCGCGCAGCGCGCGGCCGCCGAGGCCCCCGAAGCGCGATGCGAGATCGGTGCTGCGCGAGCCGAGCATCGGCAGTACGTCGATGCCGCCGGCGATGCACAGGTAGCCGCGCATCCCGCGTTTCGCGGCGGGCAGCACGAGCGTCTGCCCGGCCTCGACCGGCAGGCTCCACCATGAATATACGCGCCGGCCGTCGAGCGTTGCACCGAACTCGGTGCCGGTGATCGCGATGCGGGACGCGCGCGTGAAGCGGAAGGCGGCCGGACCGATCGTGATCTCGATGGCCGCCGCATCGGGGCGGTTGCCGACCAGCCGGTTGCCGACTTCGAGCGCGAGGCCGTCGAGCGCGCCACCCTGCGCGACGCCGAGATGGCGCGCGCCGCGGCGCCCGAGATCCTGCACGGTGGTCAGCGGGCCGGCTCGCACCACCTCGATGGTGCCCGGTGCGTTGCTCTGGGTCATCGTGCGTCGACTCCCGCAATGGTGAAGCGGACCCGGTCGCCGGGCAGCAGCAGCGTCGGCTGCGGCCGCGCCGGATCGAACAGCACGTGCGTCGTGCGGCCGATCAGCTGCCAGCCGCCGGGCGACGTGGCCGGGTAGATGCCCGTCTGCGCACCGCCGATGCCGACCGAGCCGGCCGGCACCTCGAGGCGCGGCGCCGCGCGGCGCGGCATGTGCAGCGCCGCGTCGAGCCCGCCGAGATACGCGAAGCCCGGCTGGAAACCGACGAAGAACACGACGTAGGCGCCGGCCGCGTGGCGCGCGACGACCTCGTCGACCGACAGGCCGGTATGGGCGGCGACGGCCGGCAGATCGGGGCCGGCGGCGCCGCCGTACTCGACCGGAATCTCGACCTCGCGGCCGTCCGCGTGTTCGACGTCGGCGGTCTCCCACGCGTCGCGCAGCGCCGGCGTGAGCGACTCGGCCGTCGTGGCGAGCGGGTCGAACACGATCGTCAGGTTGTTCATGCCGGGCACGACGTCGATCACGTCAGGCCACGCGCGCGCGGCCTCGGCAACGGCCCAGACGCGGCGCTGGCAATCGAGCGTGGCGGGCGGCGGCACCTCGCAGACGAGGGCGGCATCGCCGAGCGGATAAATGCGGGGTTGCGTCATCGGACTGGCACGGTTCGGACGGCAATGTTAGCGCACATTGTCAATAAAATATCGACAACTTCCCAATAAGCGTTTTCGCCTAGCCCGTATGCCGGGGCTTCTGGCGTACACTCGGCACACCCTGTCAACCGGCTTGCTCCGCCTTTCCATGAAGCGTCCTGCGACCAAGATCGTGTCATCCGAACACCTCGTTTCCGATTCGAGCGCGGAGCTGTCGGAGCTCGAATACGGGCTCATCATGGCAGGCAACGCGTTCAACCGGTGGATGGTGCGCTGCATGTCGGCGGCCGGCGCGAAGGACATGACGGCGGTCGAGGTGTCGCTGCTGCATCACGTCAGCCATCGCGAACGCAAGAAGAAGCTCGCCGACATCTGCTTCGTGCTCAACATCGAGGATACGCACGTCGCGACCTATGCGCTGAAAAAACTGATCGCCCGCGGCTATGTGAAGAGCGAGAAGAGCGGCAAGGAAGTGTTCTTCTTCGCGACCGACGCGGGCCGCGACCTGTGCCTGAAGTACCGCGAGGTGCGCGAGCACTGCCTGATCGAGACGCTGAAGGACAGCGGGCTCACCAACGCGCAGATCGGCGACGCGGCGCAGTTGCTGCGCAACGCATCGGGCCTGTACGACACGGCCGCGCGCGCGGCGGCGTCGCTGTAAACGGTTGCGCCGGAGGGCGCGCGGCGGTGCGCGGACGGGCGGTGCGACGACCGGTGCGGTGCCGCCCGCCGTATCATCCGGCGGCCGGGTACAGCGCGCCGTCGGTCACGATCCAGCGCAGCGCGAGATCGTGCGCTTCGGCCGGCAGCGCCTCGACCCGGCACGCTTCATAGGCGATGCCGACCGTCACGGGCGGCTCGCTGCCCGGCCATGCGGCGAGCGTGCGGTCGTAGTAGCCGCCGCCGTAGCCGAGCCGGTAGCGCTGCAGATCGAATCCCAAGCAGGGAATCAGCAAAAGGTCGGGCACGACGACGATTCCCGACGCCGGTTCCGGAATCCGGTGATGACCTTCGCGCATCGGCGTGTGCGCGTCCCACGCATGGAACTCGAGCGGCGTGTGCCGCTCGTCGATCACGGGCAGCGCGGCCTGCCTGCCGGCCCCGGCCGCGCACCACGCGAGCACCGCATCGCGCGCATCGAATTCGCCCGGCAGCGGCCAGTAGAACCCGACCGTGCGCGGCGCGAGCCGTTCGAGCAGCGTGCGCAGCCGCGCGTCGAGCGCGGCGTTCGCGGCGGGTTGCGACGCGGCGTCGCGCCGCGCGCCGGACAGCGTTTTGCGTAGCGCAACCTTCGGGTTGGGCACAGGGTTGCGTGCTATGCTTTCGCTCACTTCGTGCTCCATTCAAAACGATGTCGAACAGCCTTTTCCGAGTATATCGCGCGGTCGCGCTGACGCTTTCGGCCACCGCGCTCGTCGCGGGCACGGCCGCGTGCGCCGCGCCGAACGACGATACGGTCGCCGGGGACGACCAGACCTTCGTGCAGCTTCGTGAAGCCGCGCGTCGCAACGACGCTGCGAAAGCCGCGCAGCTCGCGTCGATGATCCCGAACTATCCGGTACCGTCCTACGTCGAGTATTTCCAGATCAAGCCGCAGCTGTTCGATTCGACGGGCCGTGCGCGCGTGGACGCGCCGGACGCGCCCGTGCAGTCGTTCCTGCAGCGCTACGACGGCCAGGCGATCGCCGACCGCCTGCGCAACGACTACCTGCTCGTGCTCGGCGCGCGCCACGACTGGCGCAACTTCGACGAGCAATACAAGCGCTTCGTGCTCGACGACGACACGCAGGTCAAGTGCTATGCGCTCGAATCGCGCGCGGCGCGCGGCGAGAACGTCGCCGATGCGGCACGCGCGCTGCTCGTCGAGCCGAAGAATTACGGCGACGCGTGCGTCGACCTGATCACCGCGCTGACGGTCAACCAGCAGTTCACGAGCGACGACGTGTGGCAGCAGGCGCGCCTCGCGTACGAGCAGAACTACACGACGCTCGGCGGCAAGATCGTCGATGCGCTCGGCCCGCGCCCGGTCGGCTTCGACCAGGCGACGAGCGCGCCGCCGCTGTACCTCGCGCGCGGCGTCGGCCCCGACGCGACCTCGCACCAGCTCGCGCTGATCGCGCTCGGCCGCATGGCGCGCAACGATCCGGACGCGGCAGCCGGGATGCTGACGTCGGTCGCCGCGTCGCTGACCAAGCAGGAGCAGGCGATCGCGTGGGGTGCGATCGGCTACCAGGGCGCGATCAAGCGCTCGCCGCTCGCATCGGTCTGGTATGCGAAATCCACGAACGCGCCGCTGTCGAACCCGGGCTACGAATGGCGCACGCGCGCCGCGCTGCTCGCCGGCAACTGGCCGATGGTGCGCTGGTCGATCGAGCAGATGCCGCCGTCGCTGCGTGACGATCCGGCCTGGATCTACTGGCATGCGCGCGCGCTCAAGCAGAGCGGCGACACGCTGCAGGCGAACCAGGAATTCGAGCAGGTTGCGGGCCAGTTCAACTTCTACGGGCAGCTTGCCGGCGAAGAGCTCGGCCAGCGCACGACGATCCCGCCGCGCACGAAGGTGAGCGACGCCGAGATCGACGCGATGAGCAAGATTCCGGGCTTCGCGCTTGCGCAGCGTTTCTATGCGCTGAACCTGCGCCTCGAAGGCAACCGGGAATGGAACTGGCCGCTGCGCGGGATGACCGATCGCCAGTTGCTGGCCGCGGCCGAATACGGCAAGCGCGTCGACCTGCTCGACCGCACGGTCAACACGGCCGACCGCACGAAAGCCGAGCACGACTTCACGCTGCGCTACCCGTCGCCGTACCGCAATATCGTCGAACGCTACGCGCAGTCGACGGGCCTCGACACCGAATGGGCGTACGGGCTGATCCGCCAGGAGTCGCGCTTCATCACGAGCGCGCGTTCGTCGGTGGGCGCGGGCGGCCTGATGCAGCTGATGCCGGCCACCGCGCAGATGGTCGCGAAAAAGCTCGGGCTGGGCACGATCTCGCGCACGCAGATGCACGACATCGATACCAACATCCAGCTCGGCACCTGGTATCTGGCGGACATCTACAACAACTTCGACAGCTCGCCGGTGCTCGCCACGGCCGGCTACAACGCGGGCCCGGGCCGGCCGCGCCAGTGGCGCCAGGTGTTGACGCAGCCGGTCGAAGGCGCGATCTTCGCGGAAACGATTCCGTTCAACGAGACGCGCGACTACGTGAAGAACGTGCTGTCGAACACCGTGTACTACGCGGCGCTCTTCGAGGGCAAGCCGCAGTCGTTGAAGAAACGTCTAGGCATGATCTCGCCCTGATACGCAACTTCACACTGCCGCGCGAGACGCGGCAGTGTTCTTTCGAGGCCTCGAACATGGATCGCCAGACCGTCGCGCTGCTGGGCGGCACCGGCTTCATCGGCAGCCGGCTCGTCAATGCGCTGATCGAATCCGGCAAGCAGGTACGGATCGGCACGCGCCGGCGCGACCACGCACGCCACCTGCAGATGCTGCCGGTCGAAATCGTCGAGCTCGAAGCGCTCGACACGCGCACGCTCGCGCGCTTCGTCGCCGGCGCGCACGCGGCGATCAACCTGGTCGGCGTGCTGCACGGCGGCCGCGGCACGCCGTACGGGCCCGGCTTCGAGCGCGCGCACGTCACGCTGCCGGCCGCGCTCGCGACCGCCTGCACCGAGGCGGGCGTGCGGCGCGTGCTGCACATGAGCGCGCTCGGCGCCGATTCGCACGGCCCGAGCATGTACCAGCGCTCGAAGGGCGACGGCGAGGCCGCGCTGCATGCGATCGCGGCGACCGACTCGCTCGCGCTGACGATCTTCCGCCCGTCGGTCGTGTTCGGCCCCGGCGATGCGTTCCTCAACACGTTCGCGAACCTGCAGCGCAGCGTGCCCGTGCTGCCGCTCGCGATGCCGGACGCGCGCTTCCAGCCCGTCTTCGTCGGCGATGTCGTGCGCGCGTTCGTCAACGCGCTCGATCTCGCGGCCGCACACGGCAAGACCTACGAACTCGGCGGCCCGACCGTCTACACGCTCGAGCAACTGGTGCGCTATTGCGGCACGCTGGTCGGCCGGCAGGCCCGCATCGTACGGCTGCCCGACGCGCTCGCGCGGCTGCAGGCGAGCGTGTTCGAATGCCTGCCCGGCGAGCCCGTGCTCACGCGCGACAACCTCGCGACGATGTCGGTGCCGAACGTGCTGTCGGGGCCGCTCGCGCCGGAGCTCGGGATCTCGCCCGCGAGTCTCGAAAGCATCGCGCCCGCGTATCTCGGCCATGCCGCGCAGCGCTCCCGGTTCGACTGGTTCCGCTCGCGCCGCTAGCCCGGCAGCGTCTTCCTTTCCATCTTCGCGTTATCCGGAACACCGTCATGAAACTCGTCATTGGAGACAAGAACTACTCGTCGTGGTCGATGCGCCCGTGGCTGCTGCTCGCGCATTTCGGCATTCCGTTCGACGAGATCGCGATCGAGCTGCGCCGCGATGACACGGCCGCACGCATCCGCGAGTATTCGCCGTCCGGCAAGGTGCCGTGCCTGGTCGACGACCACGGCGTCGCGATCTGGGATTCGCTCGCGATCGCCGAGACGCTCGCCGAACGTTATCCGCAGTTTCCGATGTGGCCGGCCGATCCGCTCGAGCGCGCGCATGCGCGCTGCATCGCGGCCGAGATGCATTCGGGTTTTGCGGCGCTGCGCACGCAGATGGGCATGAACGTGCGCGCGTCGATGCCGGGGCGCGGTGCGACGCCCGACGCGCTCGCCGATGTCGCACGCATCGATGCGCTGTGGAGCGCGTGTCTCGAGGCGTCGGGCGGGCCGTTCCTGTTCGGCGAATTCGGGATCGCCGATGCCATGTACGCGCCCGTCGTGATGCGCTTCAATACGTACGCGCCGGGCCTGTCGCCGGAAGCGGCCGGTTATGCGGCCCGCGTGACGGCGCTGCCGGCCGTCCAGCGCTGGATCGACGCCGCGCGCCGCGAAACGAACGTGATTGCCGAGTACGAGCCGACGCCATGAACATCTACGCAGTAGGCGGCGCCATCCGCGACGCATTGCTCGGCATGCCCGTGCAGGACCGCGACTACGTGGTGGTGGGCGCGACCCCCGAGCAGATGGCCGCGCAGGGGTTCCGGCCGGTCGGCAAGGATTTCCCGGTATTCCTGCATCCGCGGACGCAGGAGGAGTACGCGCTCGCGCGCACCGAGCGCAAGACGGCGGCCGGCTATCACGGCTTCCAGTTCCACTACGCGCCGGACGTGACGCTCGACGAGGATCTCGCGCGGCGCGACCTGACGATCAACGCGATGGCGCGCGAGGTGAGCCCGGAGGGCGAACTGGTCGGGCCCGTGATCGATCCGTTCGACGGGCAGGCCGACCTGCGCGCGCGCGTGTTCCGGCATGTGAGCGATGCGTTCGTCGAGGATCCGGTGCGGATCCTGCGCATCGCGCGCTTCGCCGCGCGGTTCGCGGATTTCACGGTCGCGGACGAAACGCTCGCGCTGATGCGGCGAATGGTCGACGCGGGCGAGGTCGACGCGCTCGTGCCCGAGCGCGTGTGGCAGGAAATCGCCCGCGGGCTGATGGAGGCGAAGCCGTCGCGGATGTTCGCGGTGCTGCGCGCATGCGGCGCGCTCGCGCGCGTGCTGCCCGAAGTCGATGCGTTGTGGGGCGTGCCGCAGCGCGCCGACTACCACCCGGAGGTCGACACCGGCGTGCACGTGATGATGGTGGTGGACTATGCGGCGAAGCAGGGTTATTCGCTGCCGGTGCGCTTCGCGGCGCTCACGCACGATCTCGGCAAGGCGACGACGCCTGCCGACGTGCTGCCGCGCCACATCGGCCACGAGGGCCGCAGCGTCGACCTGCTCAAGCCGTTGTGCGAGCGGCTGCGCGTGCCGAACGAATGCCGCGATCTCGCGCTCGTGGTCGCGCGCGAGCACGGCAACCTGCATCGCGTGATGGAGATGGGCGCGGCCGAGCTGGTGCGGCTGTTCGAGCGCAGTGACGCACTGCGCAAGCCGGCGCGTTTCGCCGAGATGCTGCAGGCATGCGAATCGGATGCGCGCGGTCGGCTCGGGCTCGAAGCCCAGCCGTATCCGCAGGCCGAGCGGCTGCGCGTCGCGCTCGCGGCCGCGCGCAGCGTCGATGCCGGCGCAATCGCGCGCGGCATCGGCAATGACACGGAGAAGATCAGGGACGCCGTGCATCGCGCACGGATCGAGGCCGTCGCGCAGGCGCTCGAGATCGGCGAATAGGGGGCGGGAAGGGGGCACGTCGCGCGCCTTCCTCACGCCAACCGTTTCGACTTCTTCTTGCGCGCCGGCTTGGCGGCCGCCGGACGTTTGCCGGCGGATACGCGCGGCTTGGCCGCCGCCTTCTTGTCTTTTCCATTCGCGCCGGCGTCGCGATCGCGCTCCGCCCGCCTGGGCGCCGGCCCGCGGCGGCTCGCGCGCGGTTCGCCCGGCGTCGCGCGCGCGGCGGGCGCCGGTTCCCTGGGATCCATCGTCGCGGACACGAACCCGGCGCCACGGTCGTCGAACAGCGGCAGCGTGCCGACCGCGATCACCTCGGCCGGCCCGTCACCCACGTTGGCGACCCGATGCCGCTTGCGCGCGTCGAAGTGCAGCGAGTCGCCGGGCGACAGCGGGTAATCCTTCTTGCCGACCGTGAAGCAGATCCGGCCGGCCAGCACGTACACGAATTCGTCGCCGCCGTGCGCGACCCATTCCGATCGGTAGCCTTCCATCATCCGCACCTTGAGCGCGTTGATCTGGCTGCCGTCGAACGTGGTGGAGAGGCGTTCGTACCACTGCGACGACGCGTCGAGCGCGTACGGCCTGCGGCGGCCCGCGTGCGAATTGGGCTGCGCCTGGCGCGGCTGCTCGATCAGCGCGCCGAGCGGCACGTCGAGTGCCTTCGCGACGTTGACGAGCGACGACAGCGAGATGCCCGTGAGGTGGCGCTCGACCTGGGACAGGAACCCGACCGAGAGTTTCGCTTCGGTCGCGACTTCCAGCAGCGTCTTCTTCGCTTCCCGGCGCAGGCGGCGAATGCGCTGGCCGATACGCATGATGTCTGAATCCATGAATCTCTTTCGTGACAACGAGTCGGGAGGCGGGCGGACGGGCGGTGCAGTCGCCGGACGGTGATTTCCGCGCATCGCACGAAGCACGGCCGTCGGGACGGCGGTGCCGGCGAATTGTACCGCGCGGTGTCGCCGGGTGAATGCTCGTTGTGCCGGGATGCGCGGGCGCCGCGCCGATTTTAGCCCTACGAAAATTTTAGCTTGACCTCAATTTCGGCGTGCTCTAGATTCTGTCGCGAGTATCAAAAAAAGTTAAGTGAGACGAAATATTTTTAAAGGCCTGCTGCCGGAACGGCATGGCGGCACGGCACCGCGCCGGGCCGAGCGTCCACCCGCAGCGGCGCCGTGCCGCGCCAGGCCTGCCTCGGGTCTGCACCCCGCCGCGTCACCGCCGGCCGCCGACAACAATGCATAACGGGCTTCCGATGATCGATCGACTGAAATACAGCTTCTCCGGCCTTCCACCGTACGACGCATCCGTCGTCGACACGCAGGCGGGCTTGTCGCGCCTGCTCGATGCCGCGCGGCTCGACGCGGTGCTGGTCACGTCGCAGGACGAATACGTGACCGAGTACCTGCCGCTCGCCAACAATCCGCGCTACGCAGTATCGGGTTTCGACGGCTCGGCCGGTTGCGGGATCTTCCTGAGCACGGCAACCGCGCAGGCGCTCGATCTGCCCCCGTTCGTGCTGTTCGTCGACGGCCGCTATCACCTGCAGGCGGAACGGCAGTGCGATCCGGCGCGCGTGCGTATCGAGAAGCTCGGGATGAACGTGACGATCTGGCAGGCGATGGCCGACTGGCTGCTCGCGCACGGCAGCCGGCTCGCCCGGGTCGGCTACGACGCGCGGCGGATCAGCGTCGCGCAGCGCGATCGTCTGTTCGAACAGACGCAGGCCGCGTCGCTCGACTGGACGAGCCTCGCCGACCGGGAAATCGATCGTGCGATCGCATTGCCGGGCTGGGTCGTCGAGCGGCCGATCTTCGAAGTGCCGGAATCGGCGACCGGCCTGAGCGTCGCGCAGAACCTCGACACGCTGAACCGCAAGCTCGCCGCGCATACCGGCGCGCCGGACGGCAAGACCGCGTTCTTCACCTGCGCGTCGGACGATCTTGCGTATCTGCTGAACAGCCGCGGCTATCACATCCCGAATGCATCGTCGCATCTCGGTTTCCTGTTCGCGGTCGGCGCCGAGGTGGCGTTGTTCCTGCCGGAAGGCTGCGACCGCTGCGAGGTCGCACTCGAGTCGTATCCGGCGCTGCACGTGATCCGGCGCGACGTCGCGGCGCTCGAGCGCTTCCTTGCCCGGTTCGACGTCGAGCACGTGTGCTACGGCTTCGAATCGGTGAACTGCGCGCTCGTCGACGCGGTGAAGCGGGTGTGGCCGCACGCGCGGCATGCCGACTTCAACCCGGTCGAGGCGATGCGGGCCGGCAAGACGCCGGCGGTGCTCGACCGGTTCCGCGACGCGTTCGCGCGCAGTTCCGCGGCGATCGCCGAGACGATGCGCTGGGCGAAGGCCGGCGAGCCGGGCGCACGCCATACCGAATACGACCTGGCGCGCACGATCAACGACGCGTATGGCGCGCGTTCGGCGGTCGCGCTGACGTTTCCGTCGATCGCGGCGAACGGCGCGAACAGCGCGTTCGCGCATTACACGGCGGCGAGCGCCGACGTCGAGCTGACGGAAGGCGAACTCGTGCTGCTCGACAGCGGCGCCTACTACGAAGCCGGTTTCGCGACGGACTGCACGCGCGTGGTGCTGCGCCGGACCCGGCCGGATACGGTCGCGCAGCCGTGGCAGCGCGAGATCTACACGGTCGCGCTGAAGGCCTGCATCAAGGGGCTCGTCACGCGCTTCCCGAGCACCGCAACCGGCGGCGACGTCGATGCGCTCGTGCGGCAGGTGTGCCGCGACCACGGCCACGATTTCGGCCACGGCACCGGGCACGGCGTCGGGATTCACGTGCACGAGGGCGGCGTGCGGTTCGCGCCGGGCGCGAAGTACGGGCTCGTGCCGAATGCGGTGATTTCGATCGAGCCCGGCATCTACGTGCCGGGCAAGGGCGGCGTGCGGATCGAGAACATCGTGATCATCCGCCAGGACGACGCGCAGCCGGATACCGTCACGTTCGAGAACATCGTGACGGTCGGCTACGACTGGGACCTGATCGATCTCGACCTGCTCGACGACGACGAGCGCGCGTACCTGCGCGACTACGAGCGGCTGTGCGTGGCGCGCGGCACGCAGGTCACCGCGTGTCCGCTGCTGTAAGCGCCGCCGCGCGCGCCCGTCAGTTCAGCAGGCGTGCACGCACGAACGGCGCGATCCGCTCGGCGAGCCACGCATGCGTGCGCGTGGTCGGGTGCAGCGTGTCCCAGAACACGAAGCGCGCCGGATCGCGGCAGTCCGCACGCGGGGTCTGGGCGCTCAGGTAGGTGAGCGACGACGGCTTCGGGATGTCGAGGCACGAACGCTTCGCGTCGTCGAAGCCGTACTGGGCCGGATGGCTCAGCAGGTCGTCGAACAGCGCGGACGCATCGAATACCTCGAGCCGCAGCGTCGCGCCGTAGCGGGCGCGCAGCGCGGCGGCCGCGTCGGCGAGGCGCTGGTTGTAGTCCTTGACCTGCGCGGCGACACTCGCGGTGTCGGTGCGGGTCGCAAACACAGGCGCGCGCGACACGTCCGGCAGCGTGACGAGCAGGATCCGCGTCGCGCCGGCCGCGGCGAGCCGCTCGAGGCTGTCGCGCACCGCATTCGCCGCCTGCTCGGGGGAACGCCCGTAGTTCACCAGGTCGTTGCCGCCCGCGAACACCGCGAACAGCGTGTTGGCGGGCCGGTAGTCCGGCGCGCGATCCATGTATTCGCGCCACGAATCGACCTGCTGCACGAGGCCCGGCACGACGAGGTACTGGTCGGTCGCCGCGCCACCGATCGCCCAGTTGTAGAACGGCAGCCGCAGCGCGTTCGCGAGATATTCGGCCCACACCGGGCCGTTGCTGAAGCGTCCCGCCTGCCAGCTCGTGCCGTTCGGCAGCTTCCACTGGCTCGCGCTGAACATGTTCTGCGTGTCGGACAGGCTGTCGCCGAACACGATCAGCTTGTTGACGCGCGTGTCCTGCTGCGCGGCGTCGATGGTCCACACCGTGTAGTTGAACGACAGCGCGTTGTTGGCCGCGACCGCCTGCACGAGGTCGGTCCTGATGCCTTTCGCGGAGAGCGTCTTGCGGCACACGTCGGCGAGCGTGTCCTGCGTCGTCGTGCTGTAGAACATGTTCTTCCACTGCGTGATGCCGTCCGCCCACCAGTAGCCGGACACGCGATACCAGTCGCCGCCGGCGGGGTTGCGCGCCCATTCGTAGGTCGCGGCCGGCTTCAGCGGATCGGCGTCGATCCGGTACCAGCAGCGCAAGTACGTGTAGGTGTCGGAGCCGCGGCGCGATGCGCGCGGCGTGGCGCCCGGCGGGCTCGATGCGGCCGGCGGCGCGATGTCGGGGCCGGCCGGCGACAGCGACATGTCGCCCGTCGGCGTGGGCAGCGGCGCGGGCCCGGCGGCCTGCGCGGCGGGGAGCGTCAATGCGGCGCCGAGTGCCGCGACGGCGGAGGCGGTGGCGACGCGGGACGAAAACGGAATGCGGAAAACTGGCATGCGGCCCTCTTCTGATTGTCGTGACGGGACGGCGGCGCGGCTGCGCGGCCGTGTATCGGAAGGGACCGTGAGTGCCGGGCTCGGGCCCGGTCTGTCGAAACGTGCGAGGCCGCGCATGGCGGCGAGAGGCGGAACGTACGGTGGCGGCGCTGCCGCCGGTCAGTCAGTGCTTCAGCGCGTGAGTGCCGACACGCGCCCGTCGGGGCCGTAGACGCCGGCCGGCGCGGGGGCCGAGCGAAGTACCGCGAGCGCGCGCTCGTTGTAGTCCATCCGGATCCGGATCAGCATCCCGTTGTTCGCATTGGCCTGGCGCGCGCGTTCGGCGGACTGCTGCAGCAACTGCCAGCGGCCGGCGAGGCGGGCATCGCGCTCGGCGGCCTGGTCCATCCCCTTCTTGCCGGCCGGAAAACCGAGTGCGGAAAGCTGCGTGTCGCGCGTGCGTTCGAGCTGCGCGAGCCGGTCGATCAGCTCGCTTTTCTTCTCGACGATCCCGGGCAGCATCTCGAGCGGCTGGGCCATCGTCAGCGCCTTTTCCTCGTACGCGAGCAGGGACGCGAACGCCTCGACCGTCGCGTGTTCGTCGTTGACCGTGGCCAGCAGCTCTTCTTTCATCGCGTCATGCTCGTCGCGCCGGCGCGGGTAGGCGCGCCGGCAAACCGGGGGGCCGACCTAGCGAGGCCGGCTTCAGTTGCCCGGGCGCTGCTGCTGCAGCAGCTCTCGGGCGGTATTCAATACGCCGTCGGCGATCTTGTTCGCGTCGATCGTCAGCGTGCCGTTGTTCAGCGCGTCCTTGATCGACTGGACCAGGCCCGTGTCGATATCGCCGTTGCCGGACGCGGATACCGAGCGCAACTGGCCGGACAGACCCGACAGGTTCACGCTCGTGTCATCGCCGGTCGACCCCGCATCGGCCGCCTGCGCGGACGAAGACGAGGCCGTGCCGGATTGCGCACGGGTCGCGCCGTTGCCGGTCGGCGCCAGGGGGCTCGGGTTCGGAGTGGAATCGATCTTCACGATGGGTTTCCTGTTCGGTTTGACCCAGATAACGGCCGGGTCGGCCCGAACTTTAGCATCGCGAGCCCGAAATGCCCCGAATAAACAATTCTTTACATTCTTGCCATGAGATCCGTCCCTATAACGGAATTTCCACGGTGCCGGCGTCCTTGACGATTGCCGTGACGATCTGGCCCGCCGCCATCCGCACCCGCACCGACTGGCCGGGCGCCGCATTCGCCAGCGCGCTGCCCTCGGCCGAAATCGTGAAGCCGGGCCCGGCCGCGACCACCCGCACCGTCTGGCCGGCCGACACCGACGCCGCGCTCTTCAGCAGGTCCTGCCGCAGCGGCAGCCCGGCCGAGATGCGCGCGAGCGCGGTCGCGCCGATCGCCTGCGCCGGATCGGTGATCACCGCGAGCGGCAGCACCGTCAGGTCGCCGTCGCGGGCGACCAGGTCGGCCGCGGAAAGCGGCTCGCCGGGCGCGATCTGGCGCGCGGCGACGTAGTAGGTGGCCTGCACGGTGACTTTCGCCTGCAGGTAGACGGTCCACGGCCGCTCGCCCGCGCAGCGCACGCCGACCGTCGTGCGGCCCCACAGGCGCGCGCCGGTCGGCATGAACGGTTCGAGCGTGGTGCACGCGGCGAGCCCGCGCGGAAACGCGGTCGTGACCGTGGCGGTGGCCTTGCCGGGCAGGCCCGCGATCTGCTGCTGCAGGAACGCGAGGGCCGCGCGGCGGATCGACTCGGGATCCTGCTGGCCGGGCGGCGTCGCGGGCTGGGCCGCGTTGGCGGCATTGGCCGCCGGGGCCGGGTTCGCGGAAACCGGGACGGCGCGCGCGGCCGACGCGGCGCGGGCCGCCGCCAGGCGCGCGGCCATGGCCGGCTGTGGGGCCGGCCTTACGGAATTCGACGCGGGTTCGGCCGTGCCGGCGACGACCGTCGCGATCGCGTTCGGATCGGCGGCGCGCGGCGCGCCATATCCGGTTCCGGCGTTCATGCGGGCGGCTGCGTAGACAGGGCGAGGCGCTGGCGCAGGAGCCGGCGGTGGGACGGTCGTCACGACCATCGTGCCCGCCGGTTGCGCTGCGTAGCCGGTGCCGGACGCGCCGGCGGCGACACCCGCGCTCCCACCCGCGCCGCTCGCCGCGCGCCCCGTGTCCGGCGCCAGTCCCGAACCCGGCGCCAGTCCCGAACCCGGCGCCATCGCCGCATTCCCGCCGAACTGCCCGCCGCTCGCCGCATTGGCGTGCGCGAGCGCGGTTTCGGCCGTCTCGCCGCCCCCGGGAATCACGATCATCGCGTCGTCCGCGTGCGCGGCGGGGGTGGCGATCCACAGCGCCGCGGCGAGCGCAAACGCACGCCGGACGTGCGTGAGCCGCCCGTTCCTTTCGCGAAGTGCGCTGCCAGTCATCGCCGTATCCCCGATCCGTTGCTCCGCTTCGCATTCTAGGGAGCGGGGCGGTCGCGCAAACGATGAATAGAGGGGGCCTTTGCCGCGTTATTCGCCCGATTGCCGGTTGCGTCCGACGCCTACCATCGCTGTCATGGAAAAAAGCCTCTCGAGTCGCCATCCGGCGCGAGGGGCGTGCAGCGCTTCATACGGAGAGACGCACACATGCTGGACAAACTCGATGCGGAATTCGCGTTCGGCCGCCAGGCGCTGGACGTGCGCGCCTACCGGCAGGAACTGCTGTCGTCGAACATCGCGAACTCCGACACGCCCGGCTACCAGGCCCGCGACGTCGATTTCGCATCGACGCTCGCGCGCTCGCTGAAGCAGGCGGGCGGCGGCCTCGCGCCGAGCAACGCGGCGCAATTGCCGATGGCGCAGCCGGCCGGCGTGACGAGCGGGATGTCGATGGTGTCGACGGCGGCGGGCCACATGGCCGGCACCGCGAAGCTGATCCCGACGGGCGGCCCGTCGGACGACTACGGCCGTGCGCAATACCGGATGCCGCTGCAGCCGGCGCTCGACGGCAACACGGTCGATCTCGACGTCGAGCGCGTGCAGTTCGCGAACAACGCGTTGCACTACCAGACCGGGATGACCGTGATGACCCAGCAGATCAAGGCGATGATCGCCGCGATCACGTCGAACCAGTGACGGCGCGCACCGCGTCCGAATCCGAGCAAAAGGAGCTTCCATGCCTTCGTTGATGAACATCTTCGGCGTCGCCGGCTCGGCGCTGTCCGCGCAGTCGCAGCGCCTGAACGTCACCGCGTCGAACCTGGCGAACGCCGACAGCGCGACCGGCCCCGACGGCAAGCCGTACAAGGCCAAGCAGGTCGTGTTCGCGACCGACCCGATCGGCGGCGCGCGCACCGCGTCCGGCCAGGGCGTGGGCGGCGTGCGCGTGACGAAGGTGATGGACGACCCGTCGCCGATGAAGTCGACCTACGACCCGTCGAACCCGGCCGCCGATTCGAACGGCTACGTGCAGATGCCGAACGTCGATCCGGTGCAGGAGATGGTGAACATGATCTCGGCATCGCGCTCGTACCAGGCCAACGTCGAGACGCTGAACACCGCGAAGACGCTGATGCTCAAGACGCTGACGATCGGCTCGTAAGCCGCGCGCCGACCGACCTTACAGACTCGACAGTTCCGACAGAAGGCCACCCAGGATGACTTCCTCCAGCACGACGATCGGCAGCAACGGCACCAACGTGTCGAACCTGCCGACCGACACGATGAACACCAACAACGTGTCGAACACCAACGGCACGTCGGCGAGCGACCTGCAGGCGACGTTCCTGAAGCTGCTCGTCACGCAGCTGCAGAACCAGGATCCGACCAGCCCGGTCGACAGCTCGCAGATGACGTCGCAGCTCGCGCAGATCAACACGGTGAGCGGCATCGCGCAGCTGAACACGTCGCTCACGTCGCTGTCTTCGCAGCTCACGGCGGGCCAGCAGACGCAGGCCGCGCTGTTGATCGGCACGAACGTGCTCGCGCCGGGCAACGCGGTCGCGGTGAAGAGCGGCGCGGCGTCGCCGTTCGGCGTGTCGCTCGCGAGTTCGGTGTCGAACCTGACGATCACCGTGAAGAACGCGGCGGGCACCGTGGTGAACACGATCAACGCGGGCGCGCAGTCGGCCGGCACCGTGCCGTTCAACTGGACGCCGACCGACGCGGCGGGCAACGCACTGCCGGACGGCAAGTACACCGTCAGCGCGTCGTACACCGACAGCAACGGCACGCCGCAGCCGGCCACGACGCTCGCGGCGTCGACCGTGCAGAGCGTGATCAAGCAGGCGGACGGCACGGCGGGGCTCGTGCTGTCGAACGGCGCGACCGTGGGGCTGACCCAGGTTGCGTCGATTTTCCCGAATACCACGTCGTCCGCGTCGAATTCGTCCGGCAGCGGCACCCCCTCCAACTGATACTGATCGAGCAATCTCGAAACGGAGACCGAAATGGGTTATCAACAGGGTCTGAGCGGCCTGTCGGGTGCATCGAACGCGCTCGACGTGATCGGCAACAACATCGCGAACGCGAACACGGTCGGCTTCAAGTCGAGCACCGCGCAGTTCGCCGACATGTATGCGAACTCGGTCGCGACGTCGACCAACACGCAGATCGGCATCGGCACGTCGCTGAACGCGGTGGCGCAGAATTTCGGCCAGGGCACGATCAACACGACGAGCTCGTCGCTCGACGTCGCGATCAACGGCAACGGCTTCTTCCAGATGTCGAACAACGGCGTGACGACGTACTCGCGCGACGGCACGTTCCAGCGCGACAAGAACGGCTTCATCGTCGACTCGCAAGGCCGTAACCTGATGGGCTACGCAGCCAACAACGGCGGCGTGATCAACACCGCGCAGACCGTGCCGCTGCAGGCGCCGACGACCAACATCGCGCCGACCGCGACGACCAAGATCTCCGCGCAGTTCAACCTGAACTCGCAGGACGCGGTGCCGGCCAAGACGCCGTTCAGCGCGACCGACAACACGACCTACAACTACTCGACGTCGATCCAGGTGTACGACTCGCTCGGCGGTTCGCAGGCGGTCAACATGTACTTCGTGAAGTCGGCGGCCGGCACGTGGGAAGCGTACGCGGGCGTGCAGGGCGGCGCCACGACCGATCTCGGCACGGTCAACTTCAATTCGTCGGGCGCGATCCAGAGCACGACCACGGGCACGCCGCCCACGCCGACCACGTCGGTCGGCCAGTTCCAGTTCACGGTGCCGAACACCGACGGCTCGGCGACGCCGCAGAGCCTCACGCTCGACCTGACCGGCACGACGCAGTACGGCGGCAAGGACGGCGTGAACAACCTCGCGCAGGACGGCTACGCGAGCGGCACGCTGACGACCTACACGATCGGCACCGACGGCAAGCTGACCGGCAACTACTCGAACGGCCAGACCGCCGTGCTCGGCCAGATCGCGCTTGCGAACTTCAACAACCCGAACGGGCTGGTGAACCTCGGCGGCAACCAGTACGCGGAAAGCTCCGCGTCGGGCGTGCCGCAGATCTCGGCGCCGGGCAGCACGAACCACGGCAAGCTGCAGGGCAGCGCGCTGGAAAACTCGAACGTCGACCTGACGTCGCAGCTCGTCAACCTGATCACCGCGCAGCGCAACTACCAGGCGAACGCGCAGACGATCAAGACGCAGCAGACCGTCGACCAGACGCTCATCAACCTGTAAGCGCGGATAACGGGCAGCCATGGACCGACTGATCTACACGGCGATGACGGGTGCGTCGCAGTCGCTCGACCAGCAGGCGATCGTCGCGAACAACCTCGCGAACGCGTCGACGACGGGCTTTCGCGCGCAACTCGCGACGTATCGCGCGGTGCCGATGAATTTCGGCGACGGCAGCGCGATCGACCCGACGACGACGCGCACCTACGTGCTCGCGTCGACGCCCGGCGCCGACTACGCGCCGGGTCCGATCACGCGCACCGGCAACCCGCTCGACGTCGCCGTGCAGGGCGCGGGCTGGCTGGCGGTGCAGGCGGCCGACGGCAGCGAGGCGTACACGCGCGCCGGCAACCTGCACGTCGACGAGAACGGCCAGTTGGTCAACGCGAGCAACCTGCCGGTGGTCGGCAATGGCGGCCCGATCTCGGTGCCGCCGAACGCGGAAGTGACGATCGGCAAGGACGGCACGATTTCCGCGCTGATGCCGGGCGACCCGCCGACGGCGGTCGCGATCGTCGACCAGATGAAGCTCGTCAATCCCGATCCGGCCACGCTCACGCGCGGCAACGACGGGTTGTTCCGCACCGCCGACGGCAATCCGGCCGATGCCGACCCGAACGTGGTCGTCACGCCGAATTCGCTCGAAGGCAGCAACGTCAACCCGGTGACCGCGATGGTCGCGATGATCGACAACGCGCGCGCGTTCCAGCTTCAGTCGAAGCTGATCCAGACGGCCGACCAGAACGAGCAGTCGGCGAACCAGCTGCTCAACTTCAGCTGAGCGCCCGCGCCAGCCAACGCAGGAGACCTGACAAGTGAACCGTTCGCTCTACATCGCCGCCACCGGCATGAATGCGCAGCAGGCGCAGATGGACGTGATTTCGAACAACCTCGCGAACACCAGCACGAACGGCTTCAAGGCGTCGCGCGCGGTGTTCGAGGATTTGCTGTACCAGACCATCCGCCAGCCGGGCGCGAACTCGACGCAGCAGACCGAGCTGCCGTCGGGCCTGCAGCTCGGCACCGGCGTGCAGCAGGTCGCCACCGAGCGCCTGTACACGCAGGGCGGCCTCACGCAGACCGGCAACTCGAAGGACGTCGCGATCAACGGCGCGGGCTTCTTCCAGGTGCTGATGCCGGACGGCACGAACGCATACACGCGCGACGGCTCGTTCCAGACCAACGCGCAGGGCCAGCTCGTCACGTCGAGCGGCTACCAGATCCTGCCGGCGATCACGATCCCGCAGAACGCGACGTCGCTGACGATCGGCAAGGACGGCGTCGTGACGATCACGCAGGCCGGCTCGACCAATTCGGTGCAGATCGGCTCGCTGCAGGTCGCGACCTTCATCAACCCGGCCGGTCTCGAAGCGCGCGGCGAGAACCTGTTCTCCGAGACGACCTCGTCGGGTGCGCCGAACGTGTCGCAGCCGGGCCTGAACGGCGCGGGCACGCTCAGCCAGAACTACGTCGAATCGTCGAACGTGAACGTCGTGCAGGAGCTCGTCAACATGATCCAGACGCAGCGTGCCTACGAGATCAACAGCAAGGCCGTGACGACGTCCGACCAGATGCTGCAGACCGTCACGCAGATGAAGAGCTAACCGGAACACCCGTCGTCGCCATGAAGCAGGTTCGCCTCCTCCCGTCAGCCACCGTCCGCGCCGCATGCGCGGTCGCGGTGGCGGCGTTCGCCGCCGGTTGCGCGCAGATTCCGCGCGATCCGATCATCCAGCAGCCGATGACGGCGCAGCCGCCGATGCCGATGTCGATGCAGGCGCCCGGCTCGATCTACAACCCCGGCTACGCGGGGCGGCCGCTGTTCGAGGATCAGCGGCCGCGCAACGTCGGCGACATCCTGACGATCATGATCGCGGAGAACATCAACGCGACCAAGTCGTCGGGCGCGAACACGAACCGGCAGGGCAACACCGACTTCAACGTGCCGACGGCCGGCTTCCTCGGCGGGCTGTTCGCGAAGGCGAACCTGTCGGCGACCGGCAACAACAAGTTCGCGGCGACCGGCGGCGCGAGCGCGGCGAACACGTTCAACGGCACGATCACGGTGACCGTCACCAACGTGCTGCCGAACGGCAATCTCGTGGTCAGCGGCGAGAAGCAGATGCTGATCAACCAGGGCAACGAATTCGTGCGCTTCTCGGGGGTCGTCAACCCGAACACGATCTCGGGCGCGAACTCCGTCTACTCGACGCAGGTCGCCGACGCGAAGATCGAATACTCGTCGAAGGGCTACATCAACGAAGCCGAGACGATGGGCTGGCTGCAGCGCTTCTTCCTCAACATCGCGCCGTGGTGATGACGATGCAGAAGACCCCGTTCAACCGCCCGTCGTTCCGCGCGCAAGCCTTCGCGCGGTTCGCCGTCGCGTTGGTGGCCGCGGCGTGCGTGTTCGGCGCCGCGCCCGCGCACGCGGAACGCCTGAAGGATCTCGCGCAGATCCAGGGCGTGCGCGACAACCCGCTGATCGGCTATGGCCTCGTCGTCGGCCTCGACGGCACGGGCGACCAGACGATGCAGACCCCGTTCACGACGCAGACGCTCGCGAACATGCTCGCGAACCTCGGCATCTCGATCAACAACGGCTCGGCCAACGGCGGCGCGTCGCAACTGAGCAACATGCAGCTGAAGAACGTCGCGGCCGTGATGGTGACCGCCACGCTGCCGCCGTTCGCGCGGCCGGGCGAGGCGCTCGACGTCACCGTGTCGTCGCTCGGCAACGCGAAGAGCCTGCGCGGCGGCACGCTGCTGCTGACGCCGCTGAAAGGCGCGGACGGCCAGGTCTATGCGCTCGCGCAGGGCAACATGGCGGTCGGCGGTGCCGGCGCCAGCGCGAACGGCAGCCGCGTGCAGGTGAACCAGCTCGCGGCCGGCCGGATCGTCGGCGGCGCGATCGTCGAGCGTTCGGTGCCGAACGCGATCGCGCAGATGAACGGCGTGCTGCAGCTGCAACTGAACGACATGGACTACGGCACCGCGCAGCGGATCGTGTCCGCGGTCAATTCGAGCTTCGGACCGGGCACCGCGACGGCGCTCGACGGCCGCACGATCCAGCTCGCCGCGCCGGCCGATTCGGCGCAGCAGGTCGCGTTCATGGCGCGGCTGCAGAACCTCGACGTCAGCCCGGACAAGGCTGCGGCGAAGGTGATCCTGAACGCGCGCACCGGCTCGATCGTGATGAACCAGATGGTGACGCTGCAGAGCTGCGCGGTCGCGCACGGCAACCTGTCGGTCGTCGTCAACACGCAGCCGGTGGTGTCGCAGCCGGGCCCGTTCTCGAACGGACAGACGGTGGTGGCGCAGCAGTCGCAGATCCAGCTGAAGCAGGACAACGGCGCGCTGAAGATGGTGACGGCCGGCGCGAATCTCGCCGACGTCGTGAAGGCGCTGAACACGCTCGGCGCAACGCCCGCGGACCTGATGTCGATCCTGCAGGCGATGAAGGCCGCCGGCGCGCTGCGCGCCGACCTGGAGATCATCTAAATGGCAGCCAGTCTCCCGAACGCGAACGACCTCACGCAGCGCTTTGCGCTCGACGTGCAGGGTTTCGATGCACTGCGCGCGCAGGCAAGGCAGTCGCCGCAGGCTGGCGCGAAGGCGGTCGCCGGCCAGTTCGACGCGATGTTCACGCAGATGATGCTCAAGAGCATGCGCGACGCGTCGCCCGACGGCGGGCTGTTCGACTCGCATACGTCGAAGATGTACACGTCGATGCTCGACCAGCAGCTCGCGCAGCAGATGTCGACGCGCGGGATCGGCGTCGCCGACGCGCTGATGAAGCAGCTGCTGCGCAACGCGGGGCAGGGCGCGGGCAGCGACACGGCGGCCGACGTCGGCGCGGCCGGGCTGGGCGCGGACGGCTTCGGCGCGTCCGGCAACGAAGGCGGCCTCGCCGCGATGAACGCGATGGCGAAGGCCTACGCGAACGCGGCGAACAACGGCGGGCTCGCCGGCACGCAAGGCTATTCGGCCGGCAGCGCGCTGACGCCGCCGCTGAAGGGCGCGAGCGGCGTGCAGGACGCCGACGCGTTCGTCGACCGGCTCGCGGGCCCCGCGCAGGCGGCCAGCGCGTCGACCGGCATCCCGGCGCGCTTCATCGTCGGCCAGGCCGCGCTCGAATCGGGCTGGGGCAAGCGCGAGATCCGCGCGGGCGACGGCTCGACGAGCTACAACGTGTTCGGCATCAAGGCGACCAAGGGCTGGACCGGCCGCACGGTGTCCGCGCTGACGACGGAATACGTGAACGGCACGCCGCGCCGCGTGGTCGCGAAGTTCCGCGCGTACGATTCGTACGAGCACGCGATGACCGATTACGCGAACCTGCTGAAGAACAATCCGCGCTACGCGGGCGTGCTGAGCGCGAGCCGCAGCGTCGAAGGCTTCGCGCACGGGATGCAGAAGGCCGGCTACGCGACCGACCCGAACTACGCGAAGAAGCTGATTTCGATCATGCAGCAGATCGGCTGACCGACCCGTCGGCGACCGCCGTCGTACCCTCTGGACCGCGCCCGGCAGCCCGCCGCGCGCGGTTTCAACGTTTGCGCGAAAAAAATCCCCAATTCGATCTAAACTTTCGGTCAGCACTGCCGCTAAGTGTGAGAGACCTGCGACCGGGCCCCCGTTCTGGCCCGGTTTTATTGCGCACCGGTTGTCCGGGCGCCCATGAGAAGACAGACCGGCTAGCCATGAATATCGAAACGTCGACGGACCCCAGCCTGGATGCAGGCCACTCCGGGCCCGACTATGCCCGCCGCAATCCGCTGGAAATCGGCGTGCAGCTGCGCAACCTCGTCAATCGCGGCGATTTCCTGACCGTCCAGTATCCGGGCGGCCAGCTCGTCACGCGCCTGCTCGAGGTGGATGTCGGTGCGCGGACGTTTACGTTCGACTGGGGTGCGCTGTCGGAGCAGAACGCCGGCATCCTCGGCGCGTCGCACTGCACGTTCGCGGCCGCGCCGGAGGGCGTGCGCGTCGAATTCTCCACGGGCACGCCGCGCGAGACGCGCTTCGAGGGGCTGCCCGCGTTCGTCGCCGATTTCCCCGACGTGCTGATGTGCATCCAGCGCCGCGAATATTTCCGCGTCGATGCGCCGATCGTCGATCCGTTCCTGTGCCGCGGCAAGCTGCCGGACGGCGAGAGCTTCCTGTTCGAGGTGCATAACCTGTCGCTCGGCGGCGTGGGGCTGCGCACGGCCGACGAACGCGTCGAGGCGCTCGAGGTCGGCACGCTGCTGCCCGACGTCGAGCTCGACCTGACCGGCCATGGCAAGCTGTCGCTCGACCTGCAGCTCGTGTCGCAGCGTTCGACGCAGATGCCGAACGGGTCGCGGCGCTACCAGCTCGGCTTCCGCTACATGTCGCTGCCGGGCAGCGCGGAGAACACGCTGCAGCGGCTGATCACGCAGCTCGAGATGAAGCGCCGCTCGCTCGCGCGGGCCTGACGCGCAAGCGCCGGCCGGCCCCGCCCGGGGCGGCCCGCGCGGCGTTCGCGGCACCCTCGGCCGCACGCTTGAACCGGCGTCGCGCGCATGCGCGTCGCGCGTGCATTTTTTCCTCAATTTTCTGAAATCGCGGCCGTTATACCGGGAGTCACGCAACCCGGCGGCCGCAGCGCGGCCGGCTCATCAGGATCGCGCATGTCCAACACACTCATGAACCTCGGCGTCAGCGGCCTGAATGCCGCGCTCTGGGGCCTCACGACGACCGGCAACAACATCAGCAATGCGGCGACGCCCGGCTATTCGGTCGAGCGGCCCGTGTATGCGGAAGCGAGCGGCCAATACTCGGGCAGCGGTTACATGCCGCAAGGCGTGAACACCGTCACCGTGCAGCGGCAGTACAGCCAGTACCTGAGCGACCAGCTGAACACCGCGCAGACGCAGGGCGGCGCGCTGTCGACGTGGTACACGCTCGTCGCGCAGCTGAACAACTACATCGGCAGCCCGACGGCCGGGGTCTCGACCGGGATCACGAACTACTTCACCGGGCTGCAGAACGTCGCGAACAACGCGTCCGACCCGTCGGTGCGGCAGACCGCGATCAGCAACGCGCAGACGCTGGCCAACCAGCTCAACGCGGCCGGCCAGCAGTACGACGCGCTGCGCCAGAGCGTGAACACGCAGCTCACCAGCACCGTGTCGCAGATCAACACGTACACCGCGCAGATCGCGCAGCTGAACCAGCAGATCGCGGCGGCGAGCAGCCAAGGGCAGCCGCCGAACCAGCTGCTGGATCAGCGCGACCTCGCGGTGTCGAACCTGTCGGGCCTGACCGGTATCCAGGTCGTGCGCAACGACAGCGGTTACAGCGTGTTCATGTCGGGTGGCCAACCTCTCGTCGTCGCCGACAAGAGCTACCAGCTTGCGGCCGTCACGTCGACGTCGGATCCGAGCGAACTGACCGTCGTGTCGCAGGGGATCGCCGGCGCGAAGCCGCAGGGGCCGAACCAGGCGTTGCCCGATTCGTCGCTGTCGGGCGGCACGCTTGGCGGCCTGCTCGCGTTCCGCAGCCAGACGCTCGACCCCGCACAGGCCCAGCTCGGCGCGATCGCGACCAGCTTCGCCGCGCAGGTCAACGCGCAGAACGCACTCGGCATCGACCTGTCGGGCAACAAGGGCGGCAACCTGTTCGCGACGCCGTCGCCGACCGTGTACGCGAACCAGGGCAATACCGGCAACGCGTCGCTGTCCGTGTCGTTCGCGAACGCGTCGCAGCCGACGACAAGCGACTACACGCTGTCCTACGACGGCGCGAAGTACACGCTGACCGACCGCGCGAGCGGCGCGGTGGTCGACCAGAAGGCGGGGCCGATGCCTGTTTCGCTCGGCGGCCTGAATTTCTCGATCCCGTCGGGCTCGATGAGTGCCGGTGACAAGTTCACCGTGCTGCCGACGCGCGGCGCGCTGAACGGCTTCGGCCTCGCCACGACGAGCGCGTTGGCGATCGCGGCAGCATCGCCGGCCGTCACGTCGGCGGCGAGCACCAACACCGGCACGGGCAAGATCACGCTGGGCGGCGTAACCGCGGGCTATCAAGTGCCGACGACCAAGCTGACCTATGACGCGACGGCGAAGACGCTGACGGGTTTCCCGGTCGGCACCACGGTGACGATCGGCACCACGCCGCCGACGTCGGTCACGATCAACAGCCCCACGGACACCGTCCCGTACGATCCGGCGGCCGGCGCGACGATGACGATGTCGGGAACGGCCGCGGGCGCGCTCAACGGCGTGAGCGTCACGCTGTCCGGCGCACCGGCGACCGGCGACTCGTTCACGATCGGGCCGTATGCGGGCGGCACCAGCGACGGCTCCAACGCGCTCGCGCTGTCGAAGCTGGTCAACGCGAAGGCGTTCGGCAACGGCACGACGACGCTCACGGGCGCGTATGCGAGCTACGTGAACGGCATCGGCAACACGACGACCCAGTTGAAGTCGTCGAGCGCCGCGCAGACCGGGCTGATCGGCCAGATCACCACGGCGCAGCAGTCGGTGTCGGGCGTGAGCACCAACGAGGAAGCGGCCAACCTGATGCAGTACCAGCAGTTCTACCAGGCGAACGCGAAGGTGATCCAGACGGCGGCGACGCTGTTCCAGACCGTGCTCGGCCTGTTCAATTGACCGGATTCGAGGGATAGAAGCGATGCGGATTTCCAGCGCCCAGTTCTTCCAGCTGAACGTTTCACAAATGAACGATCAGCAGGCCCAGCTTGCGCAGCTGTATCAGCAGATCTCGAGCGGTGTGAGCCTGCAGACGGCGGCGGACAATCCAGCCGGCGCGGCGCAGGCCGTGCAGCTGTCGATGACGTCGGCGACGCTGTCGCAGTACGCGACCAACCAGAGTGCGGCGCTCGCGTCACTGCAGGCCGAGGACCAGACGCTGCAGAACGTGAGCACCGTGCTGACGAACACGCAGTCGCTGCTCGTGCGCGCCGGCGACGGTTCGATGTCCGACAGCGACCGCTCGGCGCTCGCAACGCAGCTGCAGGGTTACCGCGACCAGTTGATGACGCTCGCGAACACCAACGACGGCGCGGGCAACTACCTGTTCGCCGGCACGAAGAATTCGGCGGCGCCGTTTTCGACGACGCCGAGCGGCAGCGTCGCCTATGTCGGCGACACCGGCACGCGCCAGGTGCAGATCGCCGATTCGAGCACCGTGTCGCAGGGCGACACGGGCGCGGCCGTCTTCATGTCGGTGCCGACGATCGGCAGCTCGCCGGTGCCGTCGGCCGGCGCGGGCAACACGGGCACCGGCACGATCGGCGCGGTCACGGTGACGAACCCGTCGTTCGCGACGAACGGCCATCAGTTCTCGATCAAATTTGGCGGCACGGCCGCCGCGCCGACCTACACCGTGACCGACAACTCGGTCAGCCCGCCGACCACCACGCCGGCGCAGGCCTATTCGTCGGGCTCGGCGATTTCGCTCGGCAGCGGCATGACGGTGGCGGTGTCGGGCACGCCGGCCGCCGGCGACACGTTTGCCGTTGAGCCGGCGCCGCAGGCGAGCGGCGGCTCGGACGTGTTCTCGACGCTCGACGCGATGGTCGCGGCGCTGAAGACGCCCGTGACGGGCAACCCGGTGGCGGCCGCGGCGCTGAAGAACGCGCTGATGACCGGCTCGACCAAGCTTGGCAACACGATGCGCAACGTCACGACGATTCAGGCATCGGTCGGTGGCCGCGAGCAGGAAGTCAAGGCGATGCAGGCCGTCAACCAGACCGCGTCGCTGCAGGTCACCAGCAACCTGTCCGACCTGACGAGCACCAACATGGTGACGACGATCAGCCAGTTCCTGCAGATGCAGAACGCGCTGACGGGCTCGCAGAAGGCTTACGCGCAGTTGCAGAACCTGTCGCTGTTCCAGTACATCAACCCCTGATGTCAGCGGCGCCGGCCGCGATGTGAGCGCACGCTTGCGTCGCGGCCGGCGTCGATCGCCGCCCGCGCATGGCCCCGCGCGGGCAGGCGCTACACCGGGTCGCGCCATCGCGCCGATTCATCGGGCCCCTTTCATCGTGCCCCGTTTCACCCGCGCGGCAAGCCGCGCTTCGGCCTTGCCGGCCCCGCTCGCCGGCCCGCGCATCGGCGTGCTTGCCAGTCCGCTTGCCAGCCCCATTTCCGCTCCGTAAACTCGCGCCAGATTCCAGACCGGCGCATCCTCCGCAGCCGGCGACCGACAGGAGCCCTTTTCCCCATGTCCGATTCCTACTTCCCGCGCTGGCGGGTGCAATCGACCGGCGCGGCCTCGCGCGTGGTCGGCCCCGACGAGCGCCTCGCGTGGCCGCAGATGGTCGCGATGGGCGTGCAGCACGTCGTCGCGATGTTCGGCTCGACCGTGCTCGCGCCGCTGCTGATGGGCTTCGATCCGAACCTGTGCATCTTCATGTCGGGGATCGGCACGCTGCTGTTCTTCGTGCTGGTCGGCGGCCGCGTGCCGAGCTACCTCGGCTCGAGCTTCGCGTTCATCGGCCTCGTGATCGCGGTGACCGGCTACGGCGGCAGCGGCCCGAACCCGAACATCCCGGTCGCACTCGGCGGGATCGTCGCGTGCGGCGTCGTGTACGTCGCGCTCGGCGCGCTGGTGCAGGCGATCGGCACGCGCTGGATCGAGACGCTGATGCCGCCGGTCGTGACCGGCGCGGTGGTCGCGGTGATCGGGCTGAACCTGGCGCCGATCGCGGTCAAGGGCGTGTCCGGGTCGACCTTCGAATCGGTGATGGCGCTCGTCACGGTGCTGTGCGTCGGCGGCGTCGCGGTGTTCTCGCGCGGGATGGTGCAACGCCTGCTGATCCTGGTCGGGCTGGTGATCGCCTACGCGATCTACGCGGTCGCGACCAACGGGATGGGGCTCGGCAAGCCGATCGATTTCTCGATCGTCGGGCAGGCAGGCTGGTTCGGGGTGCCGAGCTTCCGCGCGCCGGTGTTCGATCCGCACGCGATGCTGATGCTCGCGCCGATCGCGGTGATCCTGGTTGCGGAAAACCTCGGCCACATCAAGGCCGTCAGCGCGATGACGGGCGCGAGCCTCGATCGCTACGTGGGCCGCGCGTTCATCGGCGACGGGCTCGCGACGATCGTGTCGGGCAGCGTCGGCGGCACGGGCGTGACGACCTACGCGGAGAACATCGGCGTGATGGCCGTCACGCGGATCTACTCGACGCTCGTGTTCGCGGTCGCCGCGGTGATCGCGATCGTGCTCGGCTTCTCGCCGAAGTTCGGCGCGGTGATCCAGACGATTCCGGGCCCCGTGCTCGGCGGCGTGTCGATCGTCGTGTTCGGGCTGATCGCGGTGACGGGCGCGCGGATCTGGGTCGTCAACAAGGTCGACTTCTCCGACAACCGCAACCTGATCGTCGCGGCCGTCACGCTGGTGCTCGGCGCCGGCGACTTCTCGCTGAAGATCGGCGGCTTCGGGCTCGGCGGCATCGGCACCGCGACGTTCGGCGCGATCATCCTGTACGCGCTCCTGCGCAAGGAAAAGGAACCGGGCCCGGTGGTCTGAGCCTGCGGCGGGCGGTGTCTTGCCGCCCGCGTCATCTTTTGCGTCGAACGTCGACGCGCTACGCGCCGACGTTCGACTGCGTTTGCAGCCACGCGCAGAACTGCGCGACGAGCGGATCGTCCGCCGGCGCGCGCGGCGCGATCCACCAGTAGCTGCGCGTCGCGATGCGCGGCCCCTCCAGCGGCATCACGAGCCGGCCGCTCGCGAGCTCGTCGTCGATCAGCGGCAACGGGCCGAGCGCGACGCCGAGCCCGTCGACGGCCGCCTGCAGCGCCAGGTAGAAGTGGTCGAACGACTGCCGCTTGCGCCCCTTCATCGCCACGCCGGCCGCCGCGAACCAGTCGCGCCAGCCTTCCGGCCGCGTATCCGAATGCAGCAGCACATGGCGCGCGAGATCGTCCGCGCGCGCGATCGGCGCGCGCTTGAGCAGCGCGGGGCTGCAGACGGGAATCACGCTTTCGTCGAGGAAGTGGCCGCTCGTGCAGTTCGGCCAGTGGCCGGGGCCGCGGCGAATCGCGACATCGAAGCCGTCGAGCGTGTCGAGCGGCGCATTCGACGTCGACAGCTTCAGCTCGACGTTCGGCACGTCGCGCTGGAACCGCGACAGGCGCGGCAGCAGCCATTTCATCGCGAAGGTCGGCAGCGCATTGATGCGCAGCACGCGTGCCGCGCCCGTGTTGCGCAACTGCTCGGTCGCGAGCGCGATGCTGTCGAACGCCGCGCGCACGGTGTCCAGGTAGCGGCGGCCTTCGTCGGTGAGCTTCACGCGCTTGCCGTAGCGGTGGAACACCGGCTTGCCGAGCCAGGCCTCGAACCCGGCAATCTGCCGGCTGATGGCACCGTGAGTCACATGCAGCTCGTCGCCGGCGGCGCTGAAGCTTTCGTGTCGTGCCGCAGCTTCAAAGGCCCGAAGCGCGGAAAAGGGCGGGAGGTCGCGTGCCATCCTTGTGATTCTAGATCACAAGGACACGCCGATAAAATCGTTTTGCCGACATGCCGAACGGCGGTAACCTCGGGTCACCGTTTGATAAGGAACCCCATGCAATCCGCTTCTCCGCCGGCCGCACCGCCGCCGGCCGCTTCCCCCCGCAGCGTCGGCCTCGCCGAGCTGTTCATCGGTTTCCTGTCGCTTGGCCTCATGTCGTTCGGCGGCGCGCTGCCGTTCGCGCGGCGCACCATCGTGGAAGAGCGCAAGTGGCTTTCCGCCGATGAATTCACCGATCTGCTCGGGTTGTGCCAGTTCCTGCCGGGCGGCAACGTGATCAACCTGTCGGTGGCCGTCGGCATGCGCTTTCGCGGTGTCGCCGGCGCGTTCGCCGGCATTCTCGGGCTGATCGCGGGCCCGACGCTCGTCGTCGTCGCGCTCGGCGTGCTGTACGCGAAGACGCAGAACGATCCGCGCGTGCAGCACCTGTTCGCGGGGCTCGCCGCGGCGGCGGCCGGGCTGCTCGTCGCGATGGCCGTGAAGGTCTTGAAGCCGCTGCGGCACGCGCGTGCGGCGGCCGGCATCGCGGCGCTCGCGTTCGTCGCGATCGCGGTGCTGCGCATCCCGCTGCTGACCGCGATGCTCGTGCTGACGCCGCTCAGCATCGGGCTCGCGTCGCGGCGCCGCGACGCGGACACGCCGCAGCCGGCGCCGGCCGCGGCGCGCGACACGCAGCCAGGGGGGCGGCCATGAACGACACGCTGATCGCGATCGCGACGATCTTCAGCCAGTTGTCGCTGCTCGCGTTCGGCGGCGGCAACACGATCCTGCCGGAGATGCAGCGGCAGGTCGTCGACGTCCATCACTGGATGAGCGCGCACGAGTTCACCGCGCTGTTCGCGCTGGCGCAGGCGGCGCCCGGGCCGAACATGATGATCGTGTCGCTGGTCGGCTGGCATGTGGCCGGCTGGAGCGGGCTGCTGGTCGCGTCGCTCGCGAAGTTCGGGCCGTCGTCGATCGTCACCGTGCTCGCGCTGCATGCGTGGGAGCGCTTTCGCGACCGGCCGTGGCGCCGCTACGTGCAGCAGGGGATGATGCCCGTCACCGCCGGGCTCGTTGCGGCGAGCGCGGTGCTGATCTCCGAGGCGTCGAACCGCACGGCGATCCAGTGGGGCATCACGGCCGCGTGCGCGGTGCTCGCGTGGCGCACGCGCATCCATCCGCTGTGGCTGCTCGCGGGCGGCGCGCTGATCGGGCTCACGGGTATCGGGCAGTGACCGGCGCACACTGACCGCCCGTGCGCCATACTGGCGCGAATCTTCACGGGAGGCTCGATGGATCTCGACGGCGCCAGCCGCAATCTCACCGTCGCCGCGTTGCTGACGCTGTCCGGCGGCTACCTCGACGCGTACACGTATGTCGGCCACGGCCACGTGTTCGCGAACACGATGACCGGCAACGTCGCGCTGCTCGGCATCAACCTGTCGGCCGGCGAATGGGCCGCCGCGCTGCATCACGTACCGCCGCTCGTCGGCTTCGTGATCGCGGTATTCGTCGCGCACCTGCTCGGCCTCGCCGCGCAGCGCGGCTGGATGAAGCACACGGCGTTCGCGAGCCTGCTCGTCGAGATCGCCTTTCTCGGCGTCGCCGCGAGCGGCCTCGTCGGCGCGTCGAGCGCTTGGCTGATTCCGGGCATTTCGTTCGTCGCCACGTTGCAGACGCTGTCGTTCACCCATCTCGAGGAACTGTCGTACACGTCGGTGATGACCACCGGCAACCTGCGGCGCGCCGCGCAGAAGCTGTTCGTCGGGCTGATCCCGCGCTACGACGCCGGCGCGCTGCACGACTCGGCGCTGCTCGCGACGATCAGCTTCTGCTTTCTGGCCGGTGCGGTGGCGGGCGGCCTCGTGACGCGGCTCGCGCCGGAAGTCGCGCTGTGGGGCGCCGTGCTGCTGCTGGTTGGCGCATTCGCGGAAATCGTGCGGCGCGCATGGCGCCGGCACACGGCCGACGGCGGCCCGGCGGCGGCGTAGCCGCGCATTCCGCGTACGCCTTCCGCACGTGCGCCCCGAGCGGGCCTCCGATCCGCGGCGCGTGCCGCGCGATCCTTACAGGTCCGACGTGCCGCAGCCGCGCGAGCGGTCGCTGCGATGCGGCGCCTGCCGCCCGCCGCGCAAGCCCTGCGCGCGCGGCGTTGTGCGCGGGCGACAGTTCCGCCGTTACCGCGCATTTCAATTTCTTTCAGCGATTGCACTCGTCATATGATTCAGCCCACATCGCGCACGCCAAGAACGTGAGCGATCGCCACCCGGCTGCGCACGCGGCCGGCCATGAACGGAGACACCTACAAAAGGGAAAGCTCGTGAAGCAGACCATCCGACTCGCAGCCATCGCAGGGGGCGCCGCGCTCGCATTTGCGAGCCAGTACGCGGCCGCACAAAGTTCCGTGACGCTCTGGGGCGTCGCGGACGCCAGCATCCGCTACCTGACCAACGCCAACGCCAAGAACGACGGCCTGCTGTCGATGACCAACGGCGCGATCACGAACAGCCGCTTCGGCATCTACGGCACGGAAGACCTCGGCGGCGGCCTGAAGGCCGTGTTCAACCTCGAGAGCGGCGTGAACCTGCAGAACGGCGCATTCGCCGACAGCGGCCGCCTGTTCAACCGCGCAGCGTACGTCGGCCTGCAGAGCCCGTACGGCACGGTGACCCTGGGCCGCCAGAAGACGCCGCTGTTCGACCTGCTGTCGGACACCTACGATCCTCTGACGGTCGGCAACTACCTCGAAAACGCGTGGCTGCCGGTCGCACTCGGCGGCGGCCTGTATGCGGACAACCAGATCAAGTACACCGGCAAGTTCGACGGGCTGACCGCGAAGGCGATGTACTCGACCGGCACCAACTACGAATCGACCGGCGCCGGCGGCTTCTCGGGCCAGATCCCGGGTTCGCTCGGCAAGGGCAATGCGTGGGGCGTGTCGCTGTCGTACGTGATGGGCCCGCTCAGCATCGCGGCCGGCGCGCAGCAGAACAGCGACAACTCGGCACGCAAGCAGACGATCTACCACGCGAACGTCGTGTATGCGTTCAGCAAGGCGAAGATCTACGCGGGCTACCTGCGCTCGAAGGACGACACCGGCTTCGTCGACAGCCTGCTCGCGCAGCAGACGATTCCGGTCGCGAAGGGCACCGGCCGGATCGATGACGGTCCGTTCGCGGGCGTGAGCTGGCAGGTCAGCGCGCCGCTGACGCTGACGGGCGCGTTCTACTACGACCACATGCGCAATGCGATGACCACGAACGGCACGCTCGCGAGCGGCAACCGCTACGCGGTCGTCGGCATCGCCGAGTACGCACTCAGCAAGCGCACGGAAGTTTACGGCACCGTCGACTTCAACAAGACGAACGGCGCGGCGAACGTCGAGCTGCCGGGCCGCAGCAACCAGACCGGCATCGCGATCGGCCTGCGCAATATCTTCTGACGAACGTCGGAACGCATGCGCCGGCAGTCGTCCGGCAGGCATCGAAGGGGCGCCGCCAGGCGCCTTTTTTTTCGTCACGCGACCTTCATACGCGCGCACGACTATTCGGCAATCGCTTCATCACGGAATCCCCGCGCCGTAAGCGATCCGTCGGCATTCCAGAACATACTTTTACAGTACGCGCGAAGGCTTTCCGCTACGCTGCGTGCATTGCCCGCTGCGTGCCGTCGCGCACGCGCGTGCGTCGTTCCGGTGGCGCTCGTCGAGCGTGGCCGGCCTGGTGCGTAACTTGTGTATCCGGTGATGACAGACACGGTCTGCCGGTTTTTTTCGTGGGACGATCGGTCTCACGATTTTCTTGAAAGGGGATGACGATGGGTATCCTGAACACCGTGGGTGAAATCGCTGGCGCAGTCGCGGCTGTCGAAGGCGCGGAAAAGCTGGATCCGGATGCGGGCCTGCTGACCAAGGCGGCAGCTGCCGTCGCCGGCTTCAAGGGTGCGGAAGCGATCGAAGGCATGCTCGAGAAGAAGGAAGAGCAGCCGCAGCAGGCAGACGACACGCAGGCGACGGACGGCAGCGACACGTCGCAGGCATGAGCATGGCGGCTGGTCCGGCCGTGGGCGCGCCCTTCGCGCGCCCGGGCGGATCGGTGCCGCGCGGCCGGCAGGTCGGGCATGCGGTCGATCGGTGACGCATGACACACCCGGCAACCGGTTTGACCGGCGAGAGGCGACGTCTCTCGCCGTTTTTTATTGGGCGCGCGCATAGCGGCGCCGTGCGCCGCAAGAATTCCGGAATCTTGCTATCGTGCCTTGATCCGAACAGCGATGAGGGAATGCGATGGATTTCGATTACGACCTGTTCGTCATCGGCGCCGGCTCGGGCGGCGTGCGGCTTGCGCGCATGTCCGCGTCTTACGGCGCGCGTGTCGGCATAGCGGAACAGGAGCAGATCGGCGGCACCTGCGTGCTGCGCGGCTGCATTCCGAAGAAGCTGCTCGTCTACGCATCGCACTACCCGCATGAAGTCGAGGATGCGGAGGGCTTCGGCTGGACCTTCGGCACCGGCACGCTCGACTGGCCCGCACTGATCGCCGCGAAGGATCGCGAGATCAACCGGCTCAGCGACATCTACATCAACCTGCTGCAGCAATCGGGCGTCGCGATGCACGCGGGGCGCGCGACGCTCGTCGATGCGCACACGGTTGCGATCGGCGAACGCACGATCCGCGCGCGCCACATCGCGATCGCGACCGGTTCGCGCCCGTCGCTGCCGGCGCGGCCCGGCATCGAGCACGCGATCACGTCGCGCGAGGCGCTGTCGCTTGCCGCGTTGCCCAAACGCATCGCGGTGGTCGGCGGCGGTTATATCGCGGTCGAGTTCGCGGGCATCTTCAACGGCTTCGGCAGTCACGTCGACCTGTTCTATCGCGGCGAGAAGATCCTGCGCGGCTTCGACGACGACGTGCGCCAGTTCCTGACCGACGAGATGACGAAGCAGGGCGTCACGATCCACGCGCGCGCGGTGGTCGAGTCGATCGAGCGTGCGGACGACGGCACGCTGAGCGTGCGCGTCGGCGATGCGCGGCACGGGCCGTACGACGCCGTGCTTTATGCGACCGGCCGCGTGCCGAACGTCGACGGGCTCGGGCTCGAACGGGCGGGGGTGGCGCTCGATGCACGCGGCGCGATCGCCGTCGATGCGTATTCGGCGACGTCGGTGCCTTCGATCCATGCGATCGGCGACGTCACGTCGCGGCCGCAGCTCACGCCTGTCGCGACGCGCGACGGAGGACTGCTCGCGCGCACGTTGTTCGGCGGGTCGCGCGTCGCGGCCGATCACGAATGGGTGCCGTCGGCGGTGTTCAGCCAGCCCGAGGTCGCGACGGTCGGCCTCACCGAGTCGACCGCGCGCGACTTGTACGATGGCGACGTCGACATCTACCGTACGTCGTTCAAGGCGCTGCGCCATACGCTGTCGGGCCGCGACGAGCGCACGCTGATGAAGCTCGTCGTCGCGCGCGACAGCCAGCGCGTGGTCGGCGCGCACATGGTCGGCCGCGACGCGGGCGAGATCATCCAGGGGATCGCGATCGCGATTCGCGCGGGCGCGACGAAGGCGCAGTTCGACGACACGATCGGCATTCACCCGACCGCGGCCGAGGAGTTCGTGACGATGCGGCAGAAGGTGGCCGGCTAGCGCGAGCGGGCATGCGCGTCGAATGTGCGCCGGATTGCCGGATCGGGAATGAGCCGACGAGCCATTTTCTGGCGCAATAAAGCCGGATTATTCTCGATGATTGTTTTCAATGCATCGGCAATTCGGACGAGCGTCGCTGGCAATATGCGTTGATATTGTCGGGCCGGCGCGCGATGCGCCGTGGCAAAAGCGAGCAATCAAGATGCTCCGTTCCGATGTCGGAAAGGCATTGTCCGGCAAGGTCTCAGGGCGGAGTTGCAGGCGTTATTCATATAAATGTAAGAAAATCGTCAATTATTATCAAGACACCTCGTCTCGATAACAAGGCTTGATATGATCGCGAAAAATCACATCCGGGGCCGGCCATGCGCGATCAACAGCGCAGTAACCAGAATCAAGACATGACGCACGTACGCGAATCAGTCGCGTATCGCGTCGCCCATCCGCTTTGTGCCGCAACACGTCCGTTGCACGCACCTGCCTGTCACCTGACACGATCGCCAGCCCGGCGATGAACGCGCGCGCGCGTCGCACCGATGCGCGCATGCCCGTTCGCACCGTAGCCGTTTCGACCGCCGGATCGTCCGCGAGCCGGCGCGCCCGCTCAGGGCCATCTTTTCATGCAAGGAGACCAGCAGTGAACATTCAGACACGACGCACCGTTCTCGTGGCGGCAGCGGTCGTCGCAGCGCTGTCCGGCTGCGCGACCGAATCGTCGCGCACGCTCGACGTGCCGCCCGTCAGCAGCGCGCAGAAGCCGTATGCGGGCAAGCCTGTCGCGATCGCCGTCGGCAAGTTCGACAACCGCTCGAGCTACATGCGCGGCATCTTCTCGGACGGCATCGACCGCCTTGGCGGGCAGGCGAAGACGATCCTCGTCACGCGCCTGCAGCAGAGCCGGCGCTTCAGCGTGCTCGATCGCGAGAATCTCGACGAGATCAAGCAGGAAGCCGGCTTCATGAAGAAGGCGCAGGCCGTGAAGGGCGCGAACTACGTGGTGACGGGCGACGTGACCGAGTTCGGCCGCAAGGACGTCGGCGATCACCAGCTGTTCGGCATTCTCGGCCGCGGCAAGACGCAGGTCGCGTACGCGAAGGTCAACCTGAACATCGTCGACACGACGACGTCGGAAGTCATCGCATCGAGCCAGGGCGCGGGCGAATTCAGCCTGTCGAACCGCGAGGTGATCGGTTTCGGCGGCACGGCCGGCTACGACTCGACGCTGAACGGCAAGGTACTGGACCTCGCGATCCAGGAAGCCGTGAATCACCTTGTCGACCAGGTCGACGCCGGTGCGCTGAAGGCGGCGCAGTGAGTGCCGCGTGCGCCGGGGTCGGCGCACGGGCCGATCGATTCACCACGACATCAAACGAGACAAGACCATGAAACGGGGTAACTGGCTGCCGGCGACGGCCGCCGCATTGCTGCTCGCCGGCTGCGCGAGCTCCACGCCGCCGCTGTATCAGTGGACGGGCTATCAGCCGCAGGTGTACGAGTACTTCAAGGGGCAGAAGTCGCCGCAGGAACAGATCGACGCGCTCGAAAAGGCGCTGCAGGACATCCGCGGCAAGGGTCATACGCCGCCGCCGGGTTTCCATGCGCATCTGGGGATGCTGTACGCGAGCGTCGGCAACGAGCAGCAGGCCGAGCAGGAATTGCAGGCCGAGAAGCAGCTGTTCCCGGAATCCGCGACCTACATGGATTTCCTGCTGAAGAAGAAAACCGGTGCGCCGAAGGCGGCGGATCCGAAGGCCGCCGCGCAGCAGGGCGCCGGCCAGACGATCGCCGGCCAGAAGCATGCCGATCCGACCTCCGCCAAACAGTGACGCGCCCGCCATGTTCAAGACCCTCTCATTCAAGCTGATGTCCGTGCTGTCGCTCGTCGCGCTGCTGAGCGCGTGCGCGCAGCCGGTGAAACGCCCTGACTACACGGCGTTCAAGAAGAGCCAGCCGCGCTCGATCCTCGTGCTGCCGCCGGTCAACGAAACGTCCGAGGTCGGCGCGACCTACGGGATGCTGTCGCAGATGACGTTGCCGCTCGCCGAATCCGGCTATTACGTCGTGCCGGTCGCGGTGATGGACGAGACCTTCAAGCAGAACGGCCTGACCAACGCGGCCGAGATCCAGGAGACGCCGCCCGCGAAACTGCGCGAAATCTTCGGCGCGGATGCCGCGCTGTACACGAAGGTTTCGCAGTACGGCACCGTATACCGGATCATCGCGAGCGCGACGGTCGTGTCCGCGTCGACCAAGCTCGTCGACCTGCGCACCGGCGACGTGCTTTGGCAAGGCCAGGCCAGCGCGGCCAGCGACGAGGGCGGCAACAACGGCGGCAGCCTGATCGGCATGCTCGTGATGGCCGCGGTCAAGCAGGTCGCGAACACGCTGATGGACCAGAGTCACGACGTAGCGGCGTTCACGAGCGGCCGGCTGCTGACGGCGGGGCCGCCGACCGGCCTGCTGTACGGCCCGCACTCGCCGAAGTACGGCACCGACTGACGCGCGTCGCGCGCGCCATCAACGCAAAACGGCTGCGTCGATGCGCAGCCGTTTTGCATGGATACGGCGCCGGGAGGCCGGCGCACGCGTGACGGTTCAATGCACGCCGAACGCGTCGAGCAGCCGGTACCAGCTCATCGCGAGCACGAGCGCCGGCGTGCGCAATGCCTCGCCGCCCGGGAAGTCGCGATGGCGGATCTTGTCGAACAGGTCGAAGCGGCTCGCCTGCCCATCGATCGCCTCGGCGATCAGCTTGCCTGCGAGCGCGGTCGTGTTCACGCCGTGCCCCGAGAACCCCTGCGCGAAATACATCGTCGGCGCGATGCGGCCGAAGTGCGGCGCGCGATTCATCGTGATGTCGACGAAGCCGCCCCATGCGTAGTCGACCTTCACGTCCGCGAGCTGCGGGAACGTCTTCAGCATGTCCGCGCGCATCGCCGCCGCGAGATCGCGCGGCTTCCGCGTCGAATAGCTGACCTTGCCGCCCCACACGAGCCGCGTGTCGGGCGCCGGCCGGAAATAGTCGAGCACGAAGCGGCTGTCGCAGATCGCCGCGCGTGCGGGCATCAGCGCGGCGGCGCGTGCGTCGCCGAGCGGCTCGGTCGCGATCACATACGTGCCGACCGGCATGATCTTCTTCGACAGCGCGGGCGCAAGCGTGCCGACGAAGGTGTTACAGGCGAGCACGACGAAGCGTGCGCGCACGTTGCCGCCGCTCGTCTCGACGACATGGCCGCCCGCGACGTCGCGCACGCGCGTCACGCAGCTGTCCTCGTGAATGCGCACGCCCGCATCGACCGCCGCGCGGGCGAGGCCGAGCGTGTAGTTGAGCGGATGGAGGTGGCCGCTGTCCGGGTCGTACAGGCCGCCGCAATAGCGCTCGGACTGTACGTAGTCGCCGAGTTCGTCGGCTTCGACGAAGTGGAAGCGGTCGTAGCCGAAGCGCTTCGCGGCTTCGTCGCGCCAGCGTTTCAGCGCGTCGGCATCGCGTTCGGTGTTCGCGGCGGTCAGGTAGCCGGGCACCAGCGCGCAGTCGATGTGGTGCTGTGCGATGCGCGATTTCACGAGCGACAGCGTTTCGAGCCCCATGTCCCAGATCCGCTTCACGTCGGCTTCCGGCATGAATTGCCCGAACGTGTCGATGTCGCATGCAAACCCGCCGATCAACTGGCCGCCGTTGCGGCCGCTCGCCGCCCATCCGACCCGCGACGCTTCGAGCACGGTCACCGAATGGCCGCGCTCGGCGAGGTTGAGCGCGGCGGACAAGCCCGTGAGGCCCGCGCCGATCACGCACACGTCGGCATCGATCGTGCCGGCAAGCGGCGCGTGGCGGGTCGTATCGTTGGCGGTCGCCGCGTAGTAGGACGCGACGTGCGGCTGGTTGGCGAATGTCTGCATGATCAGGAGAACGGAGAAAGTGGGCTCAGAACAGCTCGCGCACGCGGTGGTACAACATCCCGAGTTCGAGCGCGGGTTGCCGCCATGCGGCGCCGCCGGGGAAGCGCCGGTGACGTATGCGCGCGAACAGGTCGAACGCGCGCGTGTCGCCCGCGATCGCGCCGGCGACCGCGCGTCCGGCGATGCCGGTGAGCGCGACGCCGTGGCCGCTGAAGCCCTGTACGTAGAAGAAGTTCGGGTCGAGCGCGCCGAAATCCGGCGCGCGATTGCGTGTGACGTCGACGAAGCCGCCCCACGCGTGGTCGACGCGCACGTCGCCGAGCTGCGGAAACACGCCGACCATGCGCCGCCGGATCGTTTCGGCGAGCGTGGCGGGCGAGGCGCCGGCCGAATTCGCGCGGCCGCCGAACAGCATCCGGTGGTCGGCCGACAGCCGGAAATAGTCGAGGAAGAAGTTGTTGTCGCACACGGCTTCGCGCCGCGTAATCAGCGCGTCGGCGCGCACCTGGCCGAGCGGTTCGGTCGCGATGATGTACGACGCGATCGGCGCGATGCGCGCCGCCGTCGCGGCCGGCAGCACACCGCCGGGGCCCGCGTTGCAGCACGACACGACGAAGCGGCAGCGCACCTCGCCCGACGGCGTGCGCACGACGGGCCGCGCGCCGCGCACGATGTCGAGCGCGGGCGTATGCGCATACAGCGCGACGCCTTCGCGCCGGGCGGCGTCGGCGAGGCCGAGGCAGTACTTGAGCGGATGCAGGTGGCCCGACAGCGGATCGTAGACCCCTGCGAGATAGCGGGTCGACGCGATGCGCGCGCGGATCTCGCCGGTGTCGAGCCATGACAGCGACGGATGGCCCCAGCGCCGGGTCGCGGCGTCCATCCAGGCGTGCAGGTCGTCGACGCGGCGCGGCTTTGTCGCGACCGTCAGGTAGCCGCGCGTGAAGTCGCAGTCGATCCCGTAGCGCGCGACCCGCTCGGCGATCAGTGCGACACCGTCGAGCGACAGCGACCACGCGGCGCGCGCGCCGTCGGCGCCGAGCTGCCGCTCGATCTCTTCGTCCTTCGCGAAGCCGGTGATCGCCTGGCCGCCGTTGCGGCCCGATGCGCCCCAGCCGGGCCGGTGCGCATCGATCACCGCGACGGACAGCCCGCGTGCGCGGCAGTCGAGCGCGGTCGACAGCCCCGCGAAGCCGGCGCCGATCACGCAGACGTCGACGTCGATCGTGGCGTCGAGCCCGGGGTCGTCATCCACGGGCCGCGTGGCCGTCGCTTCGTAGTACGAGTCGCGCGCGAGCGCGTCGGCGCGGTGGGTGAAAGACTGCGTCATGAAACCGACTCCCTCGAAAAGGCAACCACGGCACGCGACCTGCCGGCAGCCGCCCTTGAAAACGGCGCGGGACGCCGTGCGCACGGCACGGCGTCCCGCGCGCGCTGCGTCAGAACGAATAGATGAACTGCGTCGCGAGCAGGTCGTTGGACTTGCCGTACGAACCGTCGTTGCGCAGGAACACCTTGTTGTTCGCCCAGTCGTGCCGGTATTCGACCTTCACGGTGATCTGCTGGGTCGGATAGAACAGCAGGTCGAGCGCGACGTCCTGACGGATCGCGCCCTTGCACTCGAAGCCGAGGCCACCGCCGGCCCTCGACGTCGCGAGGCAATCCGAATCGACGCCGAAGCCGTTGTTCGGATCCATCCCGTTGCCGTTCAGCGCGATGCCGCCGCCGCCGCCGCCGTTCTTGCTGTTCACGAGTGCATCGTAGCGCAGCGTGACGCCCATGCGGCCGACCACCGGCGCGTTGAACTTGCGATGCGCGAGCAGCGACAGCCCGTACCACTGGGCAAGCCCGCCGTTGTATGCCGCATGCTGCTGCTGGCCGTAGTCGAGTTCGGCGTTGTACTGGATGTCGGCGAGCGTGTAGGTCGCGTCGGCTTCCGCGAAGAAGAACGTGCCATAGCCGCTCGGCGCGTTGCCGCCCGGGCCGTAGTGCACGACACCGTTCGAATCGATCGCGCTCGACAGCGTCTGGCGGCCGATGTTGAACGATCCGCCGATGTCGAGCGCGCTCGACCACGTGTAGTCCGCCCGCGCGGTGAAGGTCGGCACCTTGTTGCTGGTCGTGATCGGGTCGCCGAGCGCATTGGTGCCGGTCTGCGTGACCGAACCGTAGGTGCGGTACTGCTCGTTGCCGAGGAAGAACTTCCACGCCCAGTTGCCCTTCGTGTAGTTCGCGCCGACACCGACGTAGCTGCCCGGATCGGAGAAGTCGTACAGCAGGTTGTGCGTGAGCGTGAGCATCTGGTTCGACTGCTGCACCTCGTAGCCGCCGAAGCTCGGGATCAGGCCGGCGACCAGGGTCGCTTCGGCGGTGATCGGCACGTTGACGACCGCGGTGTTCAGCAGGTTGTCGGTGATCGAGCCGCGCGAGTTCTGCAGCAGCGTGATGCCGTTGCCGCGGTTCGGCATCAGCGTGATTTCCGCCGACGGCGCCATCGGGCCGACACCGAATGTCTTCTTGATGTCGAGGTACAGGTCGCCGAACGTGCTGTTGAAGTAGTTGTACGCGTTCTCGTGGTTCGCGAACAGGAACGACGACGTACCGGCCGCGCGGTTGTAGATGTAGGTCGGGTCGATGTAGCCCGTCACCGACAGGCCGGCGAGCGGGCCCGTATTGGCCGCGTCCGTCAGCGAGTCGACCTTCAGCTGCTGGTTCGCGATCTGCTGCTTCATCTCGCCGACCTCGTCGTTGGTCAGTGTGGCCTGCGCCTTGCCGTAGTCCGGCGAGCTCGGATCGACGGCCACGGCAACCGGCGCCGCGCCGGCGCCGGCCCCCGCCTTCGTGCCGGCCTGGAGGGGCGCGGTGCCGCCCTTCGCCGACAGCTGCGCCTGCATCGCCTTCATCTGTTTCTGCAACGCCGCGACCTGTGCCTGCAGCGCCTTGATCTCGGCGGATGTGGAACCGGCCAGCGCGATGCCCGGCAACGCGCCGGCCACCAGCAGGCAGATCAGTTTCTTCTTCATTGCGGATTCTCCTTGTCGTGGGCCTGTCAAATCGGAATCGAATCGCGCGCCCCCCCTGGGGCGGCGCATGGTGCTTGTCTGCAGTGCTTGTTATCCTTGAAGCAGGAGGGGCGTCACGCCACCGCGAACGCCGCCTTCATGTCCGCCACGCGGCGCCGTTCGCGCGCGATCATCATCCGGTTCACGACGATCACGCCGATCGTCACCGCCGTGATGAACAGCGTCGCCAGTGCGTTCATTTCCGGATTCAGCCCCAGCCGCACACGCGAGAACACCACCAGCGGCAGCGTCGTCGAGCCCGGCCCCGACAGGAACGCCGACAGCACCAGGTCGTCGATCGACAGCGTGAACGACAGCAGCCAGCCCGACAGCAGCGCCTGCGAGATCAGCGGCAGCGTCACCACGAAGAACACCTTCAGCGGCGTCGCCCCCAGATCCAGCGCCGCCTCCTCCAGCGACTTGTTCATCTCCTTCACGCGCGACTGCACGATGATCGCCACGTACGACACGCACAGCATCACGTGGCCGATCCAGATCGTCACCATCCCGCGCCCCTTTGGCCAGCCGAACATCTGCTCCAGCGCAACGAACAGCAACAGCAGCGAGATGCCCTGGATCACCTCCGGAATCACCAGCGGCGCGTTGATCATCCCCGTGTACAGCGTGAAACCCTTGAAGCGGCCGAA
>NZ_CADFDU010000012.1 GCF_902833045.1 Burkholderia sp. BCC0322 | reverse complement strand
TTGCCAAAAACCTACCAATTTGCCCAATGAATTGCCCAACTGCCCAAAATTAACCGTAAGTTGTTGATTTATAAGGCGATACAGCTACCTTACACCAGAAACACCCGCCTCCCAATGTCGCGGTTTCAAGCATCTCGTTCACCATGAAATCAGTCCCTCGTTGATGTCGGCAGCCGGCACGCATGCGCTGGCGCCACCGTACCGTCTCGCCGCTGCCCGCTCGCGTACGGGCCGCAACGGCACCTCGCCAAGTATCTCACCCGCGCGCGAACCTGACAGAGTGCACAGGTGTCGCGCGCGGCCGGACGCCCGTTTTCTCGTCTACACTGAGGCACGCGCGAGCGCGGCGGCCAACCCGCTGTCTCGCGCAAAGCACCCGATGCACGCCCGACCCTGATGCAAACATCATCTGCCGGAACATCGATATGCATGCCTTAACAGACATCACCCGCGTCACTCGCATGGCCGTTGCCGCGTCGCAGGCCACCGCTTCGACCATGCCACCCCGTTGGCGTGCATCCGTCCCGCCTCGCGGGCGGCGATCCGGCGCACAGCCTTGATCCGCTTTCACGATCTGATCCACGGCGTCGCACGCGCACCGACGCGTGCATCCGCCTGCCGATCGCTCCCGCCGGCGTGTCGTACGCCGTACGGCAACCCCGACCCGCACGCCCGCAACGAACGGCCGTGCGACCACGATCCGACACCATCGAGAGGGCATCACCATGAGCATGCGGCCTGACCCGACGTTTCACGCTTCGCCGGAACTGGCGATGCAGGCACCGCCGGAAGCGTTTGCCTATACGTTGTTGCTGAGCCCCGATTTTTCCAGACCCGACGCGCTCGCCGTGATCGACGTGAAGCCCGGCTCGTCGACCTACGGAAAGATCGTGCACACGGTGACGATGCCGAACACCGGCGACGAGTTTCATCACTTCGGCTGGAATGCATGCTCGTCGTCGCTGTCGCCGCTGACCGGCCATGCGTTCCTCGAGCGCCGCTTCCTGATCATCCCCGGCCTGCGCTCGTCGCGCATCTACGTGATCGATACGAAGCCGCACCCGACGCAGGCGCGCATCCACAAGATCATCGAGCCCGACGAAATCTTCGCGAAGACCGGCTATTCGCGGCCGCACACGGTTCACTGCGGGCCGGAGGGCATCTACGTGAGCACGCTCGGCGGCGCGGGCAAGGACGGCACCGACGGCGCACCCGGCATCTTCATCATGGATTGCGAAACCTTCGACGTGCTCGGCCGCTGGGAGATCGATCGCGGCCCGCAGGACAAGCATTACGACTTCTGGTGGAACCTGCCGCGCGACTACATGGTGTCGAGCGAATGGGCGCTGCCGCCGCAATTCGAGAACGGGATCGTGCCCGAGGATCTACTCGCGAACAAATACGGGCACCGGCTGCATTTCTGGGACCTGCGCGCGCGGCGCAACGTGCAGACGATCGATCTCGGCGCGCAGCACCAGATGGCGCTCGAGGTGCGGCCCGCGCACGACCCGGCGCGCGAATACGGCTTCGTCGGCGTCGTGGTCGACACGACCAATCTCGAAGGCTCGATCTGGACCTGGTGGCGCGAAGGCGGCAAGTTCCATGTGAAGAAAACGGCGACGATCCCGGCCGAGCCGGCCGCGGCCGACGAGCTGCCGCCGCTGCTGAAATCCTTCGGCGCGGTGCCGCCGCTCGTGACCGACATCGACCTGTCGCTCGACGACCGCTTCCTCTACGTGTCGTGCTGGGGCACCGGCGAGATGCGCCAGTACGACGTATCGGATCCGCACCACCCGGTGCTCGCGGGGTCGGTACGGATCGGCGGCATCGCGCGCCGCGCGCCGCACTCGAACGGCCGCAGGTTCGCGGGCGGCCCGCAGATGGTCGAGATCAGCCGCGACGGGAAGCGCGTGTACTGGACCAACTCGCTGTATTCGACGTGGGACGACCAGTTCTATCCGGACGGCGTGCCGGGCGCGCAGGTGCTCGCGCATGTGGGACCGGAAGGCGGGCTGACGCTCGCCGACGATTACTGGGTCGAGTTCCCCGACGGCTATCGCGCGCACCAGATCCGGCTCGAAGGCGGCGACTGCTCGACCGACTCGTTCTGCTATCCGTCGGTCAAGCGGTGAACGCCGGCCTGCACGCCCAGTTCGCACTGTGGGCGGCCGTGCTCGCGAGCGGCATCTATCACGGCCTCAATCCCGCGATGGGCTGGCCGCTTGCGGTGTCGAACGCACTGATGACGCGCCGCGGCGGCGCGCTCGTCGCGGCGCTCGGCTATCTCGCGCTCGGCCATGCGCTCGCGGTCTTCGCGGTGATGCTGCCGTTCGGGCTGCTCGCCGCGCTGCTCGCGTGGGAAACGGCAATCCGGATCGGCGCGAGCGCGCTCGTGATCGGTTTCGGCGCGGTGCTGCTGATCCGGCGCCGGCATCCGCGGGCGCTCGCGCGGATTCCGCCGGCGCGGCTCGGCCTCTGGTCGTTCGCGGTCGCGATCGCGCATGGCGCGGGGCTGATGCTGGTGCCGATCTACCTGGGGCTGTGCGGGCTCGACCAGGACGCCGGTCACCGGGCGGCGGCCACGCTCGTCGATGCGCATCTCGGGATGGCGCTCGTCGTCGCGGCCGTGCATGCCATCGCGATGATCGGCGCCGGTGGCGGGCTCGCCTGGCTCGTGTACCGCTATCTCGGGCTGAAGTTCGTGTCGCGGAGCTGGTTCAATCTCGATGCGGTGTGGGCGTCGAGCCTGATCGTGACGGGCGCGTTGTCGCTCGGACTGGCGGCGGCGCGCTAGCGCGGGCGTCAATGGCACGCGTGGCGGAGCGGCGGATCGGCAGGCGGACGGGCCTACCGCACCGCGCAAGAACGCGACAGAGCGGCCTTGCCGACCACGCGCCATCGGGAACCCGGCATCGCACCGCAGTGTTCGCTACGTCACGCTATCCCCGCGATGCGCCGTCCGGCTGGGCCCGGCGGCCCCGATTCCGCTAAAATCGGGCCATGCGCACCCCTTCCCAACCGACCGCCTTGTCGTCTTTCGTCCGCCGCGCTCGCCCCACCCGCGTCGCGCCGCGCCCGCCCGTTTCGTTCCGGATGGCCGCCCGATGAGCCACGCCAACCCGCCGGATTTCGACGCCGCCGCCTTCCGCCAGGCACTCGGCCAGTTCGCGACGGGCGTGACGGTGATCACGACGCGCGCGCCGTCCGGCCAGCTGATCGGCATCACCGCCAGCTCGTTCAACTCGGTCTCGCTCGATCCGCCGCTCGTGCTGTGGAGCCTCGCGCACAAATCGGCGTCGACGCCGGTGTTCCGCGGCAACAGCCATTACGTGGTGAACGTGCTCGCGGCATCGCAGCTCGACCTGTGCAAGCGCTTCTCGACCTACAAGGGCGACCGCTTCGAAGGGATCGCGCATGCGGCCGGCAACTCTGGGATGCCCGTGCTCGACGGCGCACTCGCCTGGTTCGAGTGCCACAATCGCAGCCGCTACGATGAAGGCGACCACGTGATCTTCGTCGGCGAAGTGGAGCGCTGCGGCGTGCGCGCGGTATCGGACACGGCACCGCCGCTCGTGTTCCACGGCGGCGGCTTCCACGGCCTTACACCGCTTTGATCGCCCCCGTGCGCGCCAGCCCGACCGGCGCGCCGGCTTCATCCTTCAGCGTCTGCAGCACGATGTTCGAACGGATGTCCATCACGCCCGGCGCCTTGTAGAGCCGGTTCAGCACGAAATCCGAATAGTGCTTGAGGTTGTGCGCGAGCACGCGCAGCAGATAGTGGCTCTCGCCCGTCACGACGAACGCGCCAACGACCTCCGGCCATTCGCGCAGCGCTTCCGCGAAGCGCTCGTGCCATTGATTTTCTTCGTTGCGCATCGACACCTGAACGAACGCCTCGAGCTCGAAGCCGAGCTTTTCGCGGCTCAGGCACGCGCGATAGTGCTCGATCACACCCTGTTCCTCGAGCAGGCGCATGCGGCGCAGACAGGCGGATGGCGAAAGCGAAATCCGTTCCGCCAAGTCGAGATTGCTGATTCTGCCCTCTTCCTGCAGTACCGCCAGAATCCGGCAGTCGGTGGCATCGAGCGTGATCGCGTGCATTTTTGGTCCCCGTTTTCCCTCTGAGTCGAATTATCTGCCAATCCGGCGGATTGTCCATGTTTATTTCGCAAGCACTTTCTGCGAGCGTCCACCTATCATTCGAAGCATCGATTCACCGATTCGTCATGCCATGGACACTCTCTGGGACATCTCGCCGCCCGTCAGCCCCGCCACCCCCGTGTGGCCGGGCGATACGCCGGTTTCCGTCGAACGCGTGTGGCGGATGGAGGCCGGCTCGCCGGTCAACGTCGCACGCCTGACGCTGTCGCCGCACACGGGCGCGCACTGCGACGCGCCGCTGCACTACGACGCCGACGGCGCGCCGATCGGCGCCGTGCCGCTCGATACTTACCTCGGCCCGTGCCGCGTGATCCATTGCATCGGCGCATCGCCCGTCGTGCAGCCGGCCGACGTCGCGGCCGCGCTCGACGGCGTGCCGCCGCGCGTGCTGCTGCGCACCTGTGCGCAAGCGCCGCTCACGCAATGGGATCCCGGCTTCTGCGCGGTCGCGCCTGAAACCATCGACCTGCTCGCCGCGCACGGCGTGAAGCTGATCGGCATCGACACGCCGTCGCTCGACCCGCAGGAATCGAAGACGATGGATGCGCATCACCGCGTGCGCGCGCACCGGATGGCGATTCTCGAAGGCATCGTGCTCGACGACGTGCCGCCCGGCGACTACGAACTGATCGCACTGCCGCTGAAATTCGCGACGCTCGACGCGAGCCCCGTGCGCGCGGTGCTGCGCGCGCTGCCCGCGCGTGCCGCCTGATTACCCCGACTGACTACCCAACATCATGATCAAGACCCGTGAAGACGCGCTCGCGCTCGACCGCGACGACCCGCTCGCCCCGCTGCGCGACCAGTTCTCCCTGCCCGACGGCGTGATCTACCTCGACGGCAACTCGCTCGGCGCGCAGCCGCGCGCATCGGCCGTCCGCGCGCAGCAGGTAATCGGCGCCGAATGGGGCGAAGGCCTGATCCGCAGCTGGAACACGGCCGGCTGGTTCGCGCTGCCGCGCCGTCTCGGCGACAAGCTCGCCACGCTGATCGGCGGCGCCCCCGGCGAAACGGTCGTGACCGATACGATCTCGATCAACCTGTTCAAGCTGCTGTCGGCGATGGTGCGCCACCAGGCCGAGCGCGCGCCCGAGCGCCGCGTGATCGTGTCGGAACGCTCGAACTTCCCGACCGACCTGTATATCGCGCAGGGGCTGATCGAACAGCTCGGCGGCGACTACGAACTGCGCCTGATCGACGATCCGGCCGACCTGCCCGGCGCGCTCGGCACGGACACGGCCGTCGCGATGATCACGCACGTGAACTACCGCACCGGCTACATGCACGACATGCCGGCGGTCACGCAACTCGTGCACGACGCGGGCGCGCTGATGCTGTGGGATCTCGCGCACTCGGCCGGCGCGGTGCCGGTCGACCTGAACGGCGCGCGCGCGGACGGCGCGGTCGGCTGCACGTACAAGTACCTGAACGGCGGCCCCGGTTCGCCCGCCTTCGTGTGGGTGCCGCAGCGCCATCACGCGCACTTCTCGCAGCCGCTGTCCGGCTGGTGGGGCCACCGCGCACCGTTCGCGATGCAGCCGGGCTTCGCGCCCGATCCGGGCATCGCGCGCTTCCTGTGCGGCACGCAGCCGATCGTGTCGATGTCGATGGTCGAATGCGGGCTCGACGTGTTCCTGCAGACCGACATGCACGCGATCCGCCGCAAGTCGCTCGCGCTGACCGATGCGTTCATCGCGCTCGTCGAAGCGCGCTGCGCGGGCCTGTCGCTGAAGCTCGTCACGCCGCGCGCGCATCACCAGCGCGGCTCGCAGGCGAGCTTCGAGCATCCGCACGGCTACGAGGTGATGCAGGCGCTGATCGCGCGCGGCGTGATCGGCGACTACCGCGAGCCGTACGTGCTGCGCTTCGGCTTCACGCCGCTCTATACGCGCTTCGCCGACGTGTGGGATGCCGTCGAGACGCTGCGCGACATCCTCGCCACCGGCGCGTGGAAGGCGCCCGAGTTCGCCGAACGCGGCGCGGTGACCTGACCCGCTTCGCGCGGCGCACGCATGACGCGCGCCGCGCCCCCGTCATTCAAATCTGGAGAGAGTCGTGAATTCTGGTCATATGGAGCCCCCCCGCGACGACGCGCCGGCGGGCTGCCCGTTCTCGGGCGCACGCGCCGCGCATCCGGCACCGGCGGCCCAGGCCGCGCACGAAGCGTCGCACGTGCCGGGCGACGCCGGCTGGCACAACGCGCAGCTCGATTTCTCGAAGTCGATGAGCTACGGCGACTACCTGTCGCTGAATTCGATCCTCGATGCGCAGCACCCGCTGTCGCCCGATCACAACGAGATGCTGTTCATCATCCAGCATCAGACGAGCGAGCTGTGGATGAAGCTCGCGCTGTTCGAGCTGCGCGGCGCCCTCGATGCGGTACGCACCGACGCGCTGCCGCCCGCGTTCAAGATGCTCGCGCGCGTGTCGCGGATTCTCGAGCAGCTCGTGCAGGCGTGGAACGTGCTGTCGACGATGACGCCGTCCGAATATTCGGCGATGCGGCCCTATCTCGGGCAGTCGTCGGGCTTTCAGTCGTACCAGTACCGGCAGCTCGAATTCCTGCTCGGCAACAAGAACGTGCAGATGCTGCAACCGCATGCGCACCGGCCCGACCTCCTCGAACAGGTGCGTGCAACGCTCGAGGCGCCGTCGTTCTACGACGAAGTCGTGCGCCTGCTCGCGCGGCGCGGCTTCCCGATCGCGGCGGAGCGGCTCGAGCGCGACTGGACCCAGCCGACCCGGCATGACGAGACGGTCGAGGCCGCGTGGCTCGAGGTGTATCGACACCCGCAGCAGCACTGGGAACTGTACGAGATGGCCGAGGAACTCGTCGATCTCGAGGACGCGTTCCGCCAGTGGCGCTTCCGTCACGTGACGACCGTCGAGCGCATCATCGGCTTCAAGCAGGGCACGGGCGGCACCAGCGGCGCGCCGTACCTGCGCAAGATGCTCGACGTCGTGCTGTTCCCGGAGCTCTGGCACGTGCGCACCACGCTGTAACGCACGACTCGCCCCCGGGCCCGCGCGCCGTCACGACGACGTGCGGGCCAGCGCCTCCCCTTCGCGCGGCTGCGCGGCCGCGCTCGACAGTCGCGGGATATGCCGTCGCACGACGAGCAGCGCGACGCAAACAATCCCCATCGCGATCGCCAGCATCGTCAGATAGGCCACAGCGCCGCCCGTGGTGATCACGATCGCGCCCGCGAACGCGCTGAGGATCGCGCCGAGCCGCCCGAACGCGAGCGCGCTGGCCGTCCCCGTCGCGCGCACGGCTGTCGGATAGATGTACGCACAGAGCGCATACATCGTCGACTGCACCGCATTGACGAACAACCCGTGCAGGCCGAGCCCGACGATCAGCCAGCCCGTGTGGCGGCTTGCATCGACACCCATCAGCCACACCGCGCTCGCCGCGCCGCCGATACTGCATAGCACGAGCGGCCAGCGCGACCCGGCATGCGCGATCGTCCACGCGCACAACAGCGCGCCGATCACGCCGCCGAGGTTGTACGCGGTGAGGCCCGTACCGGCGACCGACACGCTCAGCCCGCTTGCCGCCAGCATCGTCGGCAGCCAGCTGAACGCCGCATACACGGCGAGCAGGCACATGAAGAAGGCGCACCACAGCGCGATCGTGTCGCGCGCCTGACCGCTCGCGAACAGCGCACCGAAGCCGCCGCGCCCGCCTGCCGCGCGCGCGTCCCTCATGTCGGTAAAGGCGGTGCCCGGTGCGACCGGCCGCTCCATCCGCGCAAGCAGCGCGCCGAGCTCCGGCCAGCGCGCGGGGCGCCGCGCGAGATAGCGCGGCGATTCGGGCAACGCACGCACGAGCACGAAACCGAGCACGAGCGGCAATGCGCCGCCCGCGAAGAACAGCCCGCGCCAGCCGTAGCGCGGCAGCACCTCGTGCGCGAACAGGCCGGCCAGCATCCCGCCGAGCGGCACGCAGACGATCGTCGCGGTCACCATCATCGTGCGACGCCGCGCGGGCGTGTATTCGGCCGTCATCGTCGTGGCGGTCGGCAGCGCGCCGCCGATCCCGAGCCCCGCGCAGAAGCGCAGCATCGCGATCGCCGCGACGTCGGGCGCGAAGCCGATCGCGCAGGTCGCGACGCCGAACAGGAACACGCTGCCGATCACGGCCTGGCGGCGGCCGAAGCGATCCGCGACGATCCCCGCGCACGCGCTGCCGATACCCATCCCGATCAGCCCGGCCGCGACGGCCGGCGCGAACGCGCCGCGCGTGATGCCCCATTCGCGGATCAGCACCGGAATCGCGAAACCGATCAACTGGCCGTCGAAGCCGTCGAGCACGATCGCGAGCGCGGCGAGCAGCACCACGCCGCGCTGCATCGTCGTAAACGGCCCGTCGTCGAGCGTCGCGCCGATGTCGACGGACGGCGACTGAACTCCGTCGCGCGTGCTCATGCGGCCTCCCGTTCGCCGCGCCGAGGCGGCAACGTGCGCGAACGGCGCGCGGCAAGACAACGGCATTCGATGGCTTTCATGGCGTCTCCTGTGGCCCGGGCTGGCGCGGTGGCGCGTGCCCGGATCCCGTGCTGCGCAGGCGGCCGGTGCCGACGCAGCGGCGCCGGCCCCGGTGTCTCGTCCAACCCGTCCCGATCCGATGCGGTCGCCTGCGCGCGACGCGCTCGTATCGTCGTGCGGCGCAAGCAGCGCCGCCGGCCCGATGCTCAGCTCATCCGCGCGTCGATCAGCCGGACCAGCGTGAGCAGCGTTTCCGCATGCGGCACCGCCACGCCCGCTTCGCGCGCGGCCGCGACGACCTTGCCGCCGATCGCGTCGATTTCCGTGCGGCGGCCCGCGAGCACGTCCTGCAGCATCGACGGGCGATGACCGCGATGCGCGCGGATCGCATGCTCGACGTTGCGCGCGATGCGTTCGCCGTCGACCGCCATGCCCTTCGCGCGGGCAACGGCGGCCACCTCGGCCGCAATCGCGAGCGCGAGCCGCGGCCCGTCGTGATGATTGCCGAGCTGGTCGACCATGCAGCCCGTCACCGCGCACAGCGTGTTGAGCGCCGCGTTGAACGCGACCTTCTCCCAGATCGCGGCCCACACGTCGGCATCCAGCGTGCACGCGAGCCCCGCGCGCGACAGCGTATCGGCCACGGCCGTCGCGAACGGGCGCGCCGCGCCGTCGGCCGTCATCATGCGGATCGTGCCCGCGCCGTGCGAGCGCACGTGTGCAGGCCCCACGGCGTCGGCGGGCCACGTCGTCACGCCAACCAGGATGCGCTCGAGCGGCACGAACGCATTCAGCGTCTCCACGTTGCCGAGCCCGTTCTGCAACGTGAGCACGTGCGTGTGCGGCGTCAGCAGCGCGCGCACGCCGTCGAGCGCGGTGCGCGTATGCAGCGACTTCGTGAAAACGATCAGCAGGTCGAATGGCGTATCGGACGATGCGGCCGCATCCGCTTGCGCGGTTTCCGGCCGCACGGCCTGCAACGTGCGGACGCGTCGTTCACCACGATCGTCATCGATGCGCAGCCCGTCGCGGCGAATCGCATCGAGGTGCGCGTCGTTCACGTCGATCAGCGTGACGGCCTCACCGCTTTCGGCCAGCAGCCCGCCGAACAGCGAGCCCATCGCGCCGGCGCCCAGAATCGCAATCCTCATGGTCGGCGGCCTCGTCAGAACGGATAGTGGCGCGGTGCGGTCTGCACGGTGATCCAGCGCAGGTCCGTGAACGCCGCGATGCCGGCCTTGCCGCCGAAGTGGCCGAAGCCGCTGTCCTTCACGCCGCCGAACGGCATCTGCGCCTCGTCGTGCACGGTCGGGCCGTTCACGTGGCAGATGCCCGACTCGATGCGCCCCGCGACGCGCATCGCACGCGCGACGTCGCGGCTGAAGACGGCCGACGACAGCCCGAACGCGTTGTCGTTCGCGCAACGGATCGCGGCCTCCTCGCCGTCGACGCGCACGATGCCCTTCACCGGGCCGAACGATTCTTCCGCATAGATGCGCATCGCCGGCGTCACATGGTCGAGCAGCGTGGCCGGATACAGCGTGCTGTCGGCCTTGCCGCCGCACACGAGCGTCGCGCCGTGCGCGAGCGCATCGTCGACCAGCGCATTGCAGCGCTCGACGGCCTTCATGTCGATCAGCGAACCGAGCACGACGGGGCCCTTGCGCGGATCGCCGAGCGGCAGCGACGCGGCCTTGTCGGCGAGCTTCGCGACGAACGCATCGGCGATCGACGCGTCGACGACGATGCGTTCGGTCGACATGCAGATCTGCCCGGAATTCGCGAACGCGCCGAACGCGGCCGCCGCGACCGCCGCGTCGAGATCGGCATCGTCGAGCACGACGAACGGCGCCTTGCCGCCGAGTTCCAGCACCGACGGTTTCAGGTGACGTGCGCAGGCTTCGGCGACGATCCTGCCGACACGCGTCGAGCCCGTGAAATTCACGCGGCGCACGGCCGGATGCGCGATCAACGCATCGACGATGGCGCCCGCGTCCTCGGGCGCGTTCGTCACGAAATTGACGACGCCCGGCGGCAACCCGGCTTCCTGCAGCGCCTCGACGATCAGCCCGTGCGTGACGGGGCACAGCTCCGAACCCTTCAGCACGACCGTGTTGCCGCACGCGAGCGGCAGCGCGAGCGCGCGCGTCGCGAGGATCACCGGCGCGTTCCACGGCGCGATGCCGAGCACGATGCCTGCCGGCTGCCGCACGCCCATCGCGAGCGAGCCCGGCACGTCGGACGGAATCAGCTCGCCGCCGACCTGCGTGGTCAGCGACGCAGCCTCGACGAGCCCGCTCGCGGCAAGATGCACGTTGAAGCCGGCCCACAGCGCGGACGCGCCCGTCTCGGCCGCCATCGCGGCGACGAACTGATCGTGTTTCGCTTCGAGCGCGGCGGCCGCCTTCAGCAGCAGCGCGCGGCGTGCGCCGGGACCGAGCGCGGCCCATTCGGGAAACGCGCGCGCGGCCGCGTCGGCTGCCGCACGCGCATCGTCGACGGTGCAGGCGGGCGCTTCGGACGCGATTTCGCCATCAAGCGGGTTGCGGCGCACGAAGGTCGCGCCGCTGGACGAGTGACGGCGTTCGCCGCCGATCAGCATCGATACGGTTTGCATGAAGGCTCCGGAAGGACGCGCGTTGCGCATCACGTAATTCAGGCAATCTCGACTTCGACGACGACCGGCGTCGCCGCACGCAGCGCATCGGTCAACGTGTCGCGCAGGTGCGCGGCATCGGTCACGCGCACACCGCGGCAGCCCATTCCTTGCGCGAGCGCGACGAAATCCAGGTTCGGCAGATCGGTGCCCTGCACGGGGTCATCCGGGCCGAAGCCGAACACCGGCGCGAAATCCTGCAGCGCCGCGTAGCGCCGGTTGTTCAGGATCACGAACGTGATGGGCAGCTTCAGTTGCGCGGCGCTCCACAAGGCCTGGATCGAATACAGGCTCGACCCGTCGCCGATCAGCCCGATCACGCGCCGCCCCGGCTGCGCGAGCGCGACGCCGACGGCGGCCGGCATCCCGTAGCCGAGCCCGCCGCTGTCCATCGTGTAGAACGTGCCGCTGCGCGTGAACGGCAGGTGTTCCTGCATCACGGGCCGTGCGCTCGGCGCTTCCTCGACGACGATGTCGTGCGCGTCGCGCACGTCGGCGAGCGTCTGCAGCGCGAACGCGACCGGCATGCGCTCGCCGGCGGCCGGCGCTTCGACACGCGCGCGCGGCGGCCGCGGTGCGGGCATCGGCCGCTCGGGCGGCGCCGGGCGCGCGAGCAGGTCGCGCGCCGCGAGCCGCAGGTTGCCGACGACCGCATCGCCCGACGGCGTCCACGCGGCGACACCCGGATCGTCGACCAGCTGCACGAGCGTCGCGCCCGGCGGCACGTGCGGGCCGAAGCCCTCGATGTGATAGGTGAACGCGGGCCCGCCGAACGCGAACACGAGGTCGTGCCCGTCGAGCCGCGCGACGATCTTCTCGCGGATCGCGGGCAGGAAGCCGGCGAACAGCGGATGGTCCTCGGGGAAACTGCAGCGCCCCGACATCGGCGCGACGTACACGCGCGCACGGTGCCGCTCGGCGAGCCGCACGGCTTCATCCCACGCACCGGCGCGATCGACGGCCGCACCGACCACGAACGCGGGACGCCGCGCGGCGTCGAGCGCGTGGCCGAGCCGCGCCAGCGCATCGGGATCGGGCCGCACGATGCTGCTGACGTCGCGGCGCGGCAGCAGTTCGGCCGGCTGGTCCCAGTCGTCGACCGGGATCGACACGAACACCGGGCCGCGCGGTTCCTGCATCGCGATGCGGTACGCCCGCGCGATCGCGGCCGGCACGTCCTGCGCGCGCGCGGGCTCGATGCTCCACTTCACGTACGGCTTCGGCAGCTCGGCGGCCTGCGTCGCGCCGAGGAACGGGTCGAACGGCAGGATCGCGCGCGCCTGCTGGCCCGCGGTGACGATCAGCGGCGTGCGGTTCTTGAATGCGGTGAAGAGGTTGCCCATCGCGTTGCCGACGCCCGCCGCCGAATGCAGGTTGACGACCGCCGCGTTGCCGCTGGCCTGCGCATGGCCGTCGGCCATCCCGACCACGACGGCCTCATGCAAACCGAGCACGTAACGGAAATCGTCCGGGAAGTCGCGGAACATCGGCAGCTCGGTCGAGCCGGGATTGCCGAACACGCGGTCGATGCCGAACTGGCGAAGCAGGTCGATCACCGCATCGCGAACGGTGATCGATGCGGCGGAAGGGGGCGAATGGCCGGACATGCTCGGCGCTCCTCGATGGCTTGGCGGTTTCCACAGTATCGAAGCGCAAGCCATTCTCGGATACTGTATTTTCTGCGATAAGCCATACCATTCCGTCATGACTTTCGATCTCCGACAATTGCGCGCCTTCACGACGATCGTCGCGTGCGGCAGCCTCGGCCGCGCGGCCGACGCGCTGCACGTGACCCAGCCGGCGCTGAGCCGGATCCTGAAGCGGCTCGAGGACCAGGTCGGTGCGCCGTTGTTCGAGCGTCACTCGAAGGGCGTGCAGCTGACCGCGTTCGGCGAGGCGCTGCTGCCGCACGCGACGCTGCTGCAGCACGAGGCCGAGCACGCGCGCGAGGAGCTCGACGCGATGCGCGGGTTCGCGAAGGGCACGATCAAGGTCGGCACGGTGGGCAGCATCGCGAGCCTCGTGCTGCCGGTCGCGGTGGGCCGCGTGCTCGACCGCTGGCCGAACCTGCGCGTCGAGATCATCGAAGGCGTGTGGGACCGGCTCGCGGAAGGGCTGAACAAGCACGAGATCGATCTCGCGCTGTCCGCGCACGGGCCCGACACCGACGAGATCGTCGCGATTCCCGAGTGCCGCTGGGAAGATCGCAGCCATATCGTTGCGGCGCCGCACCATCCGCTGCGCGCGCTCGGCCGCGCGCCGACGCTCGCCGATACGCTGCACGCGCGCTGGGCGATTCCGCCGCGCGGCACCGCGCCGTTCGACCACATGCGCGCGACCTTCGACGCGGACGGGCTCGCGCTGCCCGACATCGCGGTCGAGACGCGCTCGGTCACAACGTTGAAGAGCCTCGTCGCGCATGCGGGCTTCCTCAGCTGGATGGCCGAGCCGATGTACGGTGCCGAGCAGCGCGCCGGCACGATCGACACGCTGCCGGTGCGCGAGGTCGTCGCGGTACGCACGCTCACCGCGTTCCGGCGCCGCCACGGCATCCTGCCGGGGCCGGCCGGCAAGCTGCTCGACGAACTCGTCGCGTTGACGCGCGAAGGACGCTGACGGCACTTCGCGCACCGGCCGCCCGTTCGCGCGCGCCCCGCCCTGCCCGCGCCGCCACCGCAGCGCACCATCGAAATGCGGTTTCCCCGCCTTGACTTTCGCTCGCCCGAATACGATCATTCGCTCACACAAAGAGCAAATGATCGTATTCGTCGGTCGCATGCGACCGGACAGTCAGGCACGAACAGGAGACACCGGATGAGCGCATCGCCCTCCGCCCGCACGCCCGTGCTGCTGCACATCGGCGCGGGCTCGTTTCACCGCGCGCACCAGGCGTGGTATCTGCATCGCGTGAACGCGGCCGTACCGGCCGACGAGCGCTGGTCGCTGACCGTCGGCAACATCCGCGACGACATGCACGCGACGATGGACGCACTCGCCGCGCAGCACGGCGCCTACACGCTCGAAACCGTCACGCCGCAAGGCGAACGCGCGTACGAGACGATCCGGGCGATCACGCGCGTGCTGCCGTGGTCGATCGACCTCGCCGCGCTGATCGACGCCGGCGCCGATCCGGCCTGCCGGATCGTGTCGTTCACCGTCACCGAAGGCGGCTACTACCTCGACGAACACAACCGGCTCGACATCGCGAACGCCGATCTCGCGGCCGATCTGCAAGGCGCGCGCACGACGCTGTACGGCGCGCTCGCGGCGCTGCTCGCCGAACGCGTGAAGCGCGGCGCGGGCCCGCTCACGCTGCAGAGCTGCGACAACCTGCGCAACAACGGCGCGCGCTTTCGCGCGGGGATGCGCGAATTCCTCGAACGGCGCGGGCAGGCCGACCTGCTCGCGTGGTTCGATGCGAACGTCGCCACGCCGAGCGCGATGGTCGACCGCATCACGCCGCGCCCGACCGCCGACGTGCGCGAACGCGTGCTGGCCGCCACCGGCATCGACGACGCTTGCCCGGTGATGGGCGAATCGTTCATCCAGTGGGTGATCGAGGACCGCTTCGCGGCCGGCCGGCCGCGCTGGGAGCTGGCCGGCGCCGAACTCGTCGACGACGTGCACCCGTACGAGGAAGCGAAGATCCGCATCCTCAACGCGACGCACAGCTGCATCGCGTGGGCCGGCACGCTCGCGGGCTACACCTACATTCACGAAGGCACGCAGGACGCGGCGATCCAGCGCTTCGCGCACGACTACGTGACGCAGGACGTGATCCCGTGCCTCACGCCGAGCCCGCTCGATCTCGCGCGCTACCGCGACGTCGTGCTCGAGCGCTTCGGCAACCCGTACGTCCTCGACACGAACCAGCGCGTCGCGGCCGACGGCTTCTCGAAGATCCCCGGCTTCATCGCGCCGACGCTCGTCGAATCGTTCGCACGCGGCGCGGCGCCGGTCGCCACCGCCGTGCTGCCCGCGCTGTTCCTGCGCTTTCTCGAACGCTGGGCGCGCGGCACCTTGCCGTACGCGTACCAGGACGGCGTGATGGACGAAGGCGCCGCGCGGGCGATCGTCGCCGCCGACGACCCGGTCGTCGCGCTGTGCGCGAGCCGAGCGCTGTGGGGCTCGCTCGCCGGCAATGCGGCGCTGTTCGAGGCGCTGCGCGCCGGGCTCGCGCGGGTCGACGCATGGCTCGCGGCACGCTGACCCGCCTCCGGGCGAACCTGCCTTGGCACGGGCGCGGCCGCGCGGCTAAAGTAGCGACTCCCCACTGACGGAACGGATCGCACATGTATCTCGGCATCGACCTCGGCACCTCGGAAGTGAAGGTGCTGCTGCTCGCCCCGGACGGCACGGTCGTCGGCACCGCCGGCTCGCCGTTCACCGTGTCGCGGCCGCATCCGCGCTGGGCCGAACAGCATCCGGAGGACTGGTGGCAAGGCACGCTCGCCGCGCTCGCGGCCCTGCGCGAACGGCACCGCCAGGCGTTCGCGGCCGTGCGCGGGATCGGGCTGTCGGGCCAGATGCACGGCGCCGTGCTGCTCGGACGCGACGACCGCGTGCTGCGCCCCGCGATCCTGTGGAACGACATGCGCAGCGCCGACGAATGCGCGCTGCTCACCGAACGCGCGCCCGATCTCCACGCCCTCGCCGGCAATCTCGCGATGCCGGGCTTCACCGCGCCGAAACTGCTGTGGGTCGCGAAGCACGAACCCGACGTGTTCGCGGCGACCGCCTGCGTGCTGATGCCGAAGGATTACCTGCGGTTCCGGCTGACCGGCGCGAAGGTGTCCGATCCGTCGGACGCGGCCGGCACGCTGTGGCTCGATGTCGCGCGCCGCGACTGGTCCGATGCGCTGCTCGCCGCGTGCGGGATGTCGCGTGACCAGATGCCGCGCATCGTCGAAGGCAATGCGACGTCCGGCACGCTGCGCGCGGACATCGCCCGCGAACTCGGGCTCTCGGAAGCCGTCGTGGTCGCCGGCGGCGGCGGCGACAACGCGACGAGCGCGCTCGGCATCGGCGCGATCCAAGCGGGCGACGGCTTCGTGTCGCTCGGCACATCGGGCGTGCTGAGCGTGGTCGGCGATCGTTTCATGCCGAATCCGGCATCGGCCGTGCATGCGTTCTGCCATGCGATTCCCGATCGCTGGCAATTGATGAGCGTCGTGCTGTCGGCCGCGAGCTGCCTGCGCTGGGTCTGCAAGCTGACCGGCACCGACGAGCCCGCGCTGCTCGCCGAAGTCGAGGCGCTCGACGCCGACGCGCTCGCGACGGCGCCGCTGTTCCTGCCCTACCTGTCCGGCGAGCGTACGCCACACAACGATCCGTACGCGCAGGGCGTGTTCTTCGGGATGACGCATGCGACCGAACGTGCGCATCTCGGCTACGCGGTACTCGAAGGCGTGACGCTCGGCCTCGCCGACGGTCTCGACGCGCTGCATGCGGCCGGCGTCGAAACCGACCGGCTGTCGCTGATCGGCGGCGGTGCACGCAGCGCGTTCTGGGCGCAACTGATCGCGGACGCGCTGAACGTGCGCACGCGCCAGATCGGCGGCGGCGAAACGGGCGCGGCGCTCGGCGCGGCCCGGCTCGGCTGGCTGGCCGTCGGCGGCGATCCGCAGACGGTGCTGACCAAGCCGCCGGTGCGCGCCGAATACACGCCGGATGCCGCCCGCCATGCGCGGCTGCGCGAACGCCTCGATGCATTCCGCGCGTTGTACCGCCACGTGCGGCCGCTGTACGAACCGTCGCGCACACGGCTCGCGTAAGCGCCGCAAGCCAAGCGTGGCGGCCGTCGGCCGCTTGCGCGACATGCGGTACAGTGGATGCCGTCATGCGGCCCATCGGCCGGCCCGCGGGGCGGCCCCCAGATCCGAATCGAATCGCTATCGTGTCCAAGTCCTCAGAAAAACTCGATCTCGCCACGCGTGCCGCGTGGCTCTACTACGTCGCGGGCGACACGCAGAACGAAATCGCGGAAAAGCTGCAGGTGTCGCGCCCGGTCGCGCAGCGCCTCGTCGCGTTCGCGGTCGAAAAGAACCTGATCCGCGTGCGCGTCGACCATCAGCTCGCCGACTGCCTCGATCTCGGCGCGCAACTGTCGAAGCGCTACGGCCTCGCGATGTGCGAAGTCGTGCCCGTCGATGCCGATGCGCCCGACGCGATCGACCGCAAGCTCGCGGTCGCCGGCGCGCAGGTGATGGAGCGCTACCTGAGCGAAACGCGGCCGATGGTGATCGCGGTCAGCAGCGGCCGGACGCTGAAGGCAGCAGTCGCGCAGATCGCGCAGATCGACCGCCCGCAGCACCGGCTCGTGTCGATGGTCGGCGCGATCGCGGCCGACGGTTCGTCGAACCGCTACGACGTCGCGCAGTACATCTCCGAGAAAACCGGCAGCAAGCACTTCCTGCTGCCCGCGCCGCTGTTCGCCGACAGCGCCACCGAACGCGCGCAGTGGTGCAATCACCGGCTGTACCGGATCGTCGAGGCGCTGTCGGGCCAGGCCGATGTCGCGTTCGTCGGGATCGGCAACACCGGCCCGCACTGCCCGCTCTACGAAGACGGCTTCATCACCGAACAGGAACTCGACGAGATGACCGCGCTCGGCGCGGTGGCCGAACTGCTCGGCATGCCGATCGACGCGCACGGCAAGATGATCGACGTGTCGACCAGTGCGCGCGTGACGAGCGTATCGCTCGCCGCGCCGCCGAAACGCCCGACGATCGCGTTCGCCGGCGGCCCGAAGAAACGCGACGCGGTGATCGCCGCGCTGCGCGGCGGCTGGCTGTCCGGGCTCGTCACCGACGAAACCTGCGCGCGCGCCGCGCTCGACGCGAAGGCCGACTGACGCGGCGGCCGAACGTTCAGGCTGCGCGCGGCGCCGGAAACCCATGCCGGCGCGCACGCCACGCACCGACCCACGCGGCCGCCAGCAGCGCAACGAGCACCCACGGAATCGCGCCGGCGCCCGTTGCGCCGAGCAACATCCCGCCTGCAATGCCGCCACCGGCGATCGCGAGATTCCACACCGTCACGAGCATCGACTGCGCGACGTCGGCCGACTCCCCTGCCGCATTCGCGGCAGCGGTCTGGAACAGCGTCGGCGCGCCGCCGAACGCGAGCCCCCACAGCGCGACGCCCGCATAGACGATCGTCATCCCCGATCCGGCGCCGAGCATCGCCGCCGCCAGCGCGAACAGCGCGATGCTGGCGAGCGTCAGGCGCCGTTGCGCGGCGCCGATCCACGCGCCCGTCAGCGCGATGCCGGCGAGCGACGCGATACCGAACACCAGCAGCACCGCATCGACCTGCGCACCCATCCGCACGCCGGCGAGAAACGGCGCAACGTATGTGTACAGCATGTTGTGCGCAAGCACGTACGCGAACATCACGGTCAGCACCGGCCGCACGCCGGGCAGCGTCATCACGCCGAGCACCGGCTCGCGCGCGCCGGCCTGCTGCCCCGGATAATCGGGTATGCGCAAGCGGATCCAGCCGATCAGCGCGAGCGCCGCGAACGTGATGGCCGCGAACGCAACACGCCACCCCAGGGCCGCGCCGAGTGCGGTGCCGGCCGGGATACCGATCGACATCGCGACCGGCGCGCCGAGCATCGCGACCGCGATCGCGCGGCCGCGCAGCGACGCATCGACCATCCGGCTCGCGTAGCCGGCCAGCAATGCCCACAGCAGCCCGGCCGCCATCCCCGCGACGAAACGCGCGGCGAGCGTGAGCGCGTAGTACGGCGACACGGCCGTCAGCGCATTCGACACGACGAAGCCGGCCAGCGCCGCGAGCAGCAGGCGGCGCCGGCGCATCGCGCGCGTCGCGGCGACGAGCGGAATCGCCGCGACGATCGAGCCGAGCGCATACACGGTCACGAGCTGGCCGATCAGCGCCTGGGGCACGCGCAGGTCGACGCTCATCAACGGCAGCAGGCCGGCCGGCAACGCCTCGGTGAGGATCGTGATGAAGGCGGCGGTCGCGAGCGCCAGCAGGTTCGCGACCGGCAGGCGAGCGCGTGCCTGCGCGGGCGCGGCGGCAACTTGATCGTCCATCTCGATCGACGTGCAGTCGCTCATGACGCGCTCCCGGTATCGACGCCGTAGACCGCATCGCGCACGTCGGTCACGATCCGCCCGTGCATGCCCTCGTACAGCGTGTTGGTCAGCGCGACGACCGTCAGCCCGGCGGCGCGGTCGACGAACCATGCATGCCCGTAAGCGCCGCCCCAGCGCCAGGTGCCGACCGATTCCGGCGACCGCGCGGCCGCCGGATCGCGCAGCACCGAAAAGCCGAACCCGAAGCCGAAACCCGGCGCATCCTGCAGTTCGTGCGCGCCCGGCTGGATGCGCGCCATCTCGTCGATCCACGCGGGTTCGAGCCAGCCGTCGCGGCCGGTGCGCAGCGCGTCGAGCAGCGTCACGCAATCGCGCGCGGTGCCGACCATCCCCGCGCCGCCCGACGGCCACGCATCGCGATCGAACGCGCGGGCCGGTTCGAAGCGGATGCCGACCGTGCCGTCGAACGCCGGCACGAGATCGATATCGGCCATCCGGCGCGGGGCGCCCGGCGTGCTCACGTAAGGCGTCGCGACACGCGCGGCGTCGTGCGCGACGAACGCGGTGTCGGTCATCCCGAGCGGCCCCGTGACGAGCGCGGCGACCGCATCGGCGAGCGGCCGGCCGTCGACCGCCTCGATCAGCGCGCCGACCACGTCGGTCGCGAGTGAATAGCCCCACGCCGTGCCGGGCGCGAACTGCAGCGGCACGCCGGCGATGCGCCGCACGTTCTCGGCGAGCGAGATGCCCGCGCGATCCATCCCGTCGGACACGCCGGCGCGCGCATACGGGCCGTCGCCGTCGGCTTCGAGAAAGCGGTAGCCGAGGCCGGCCGTATGCGACAGCAGATGGCGCAACGTGATCGCGGCGGGCGCGCCATCGGGCAGCGCCGGACGGAATTCGGGCAACCGGCGCGCGACGGGTTCGTCTAGCGCGATGCGCCCCGCCGCGACGAGCCGCATCGCGGCGGCCGTGACGACCGGCTTCGTGACCGACGCGAGCCGGAACAGCGCGTCTTCCCGCATCGGCGTACCGGCTTCGCGATCGGCAAGCCCGGCGGCGCGCGCATAGCGCAGCTCGCCGTCGCGCGCGACCAGCACGACCGCGCCGACCACGCGCTCGTCGGCAAGCGCGGCGTCGAGCGCGGCGTCGAGCCGGCGGCGCAGCGCGGCGTCCGGATCGGCGCGGGAAGCTGTAACAGGCAGGGATGACATGGCGTGACCTCATAGCGTGAACGAGCGTCCATCGTAGGGGGCCGACGCAACGAGAAAAACCGGGTTAGAGTTCCGGACACTCCGGACGCTGGCGTCCGCAATCGGAAACTTGCATGGAAAATCTCGGCGGGTTCGTCGTGTTCGTTCAGGTCGCGGAAACGCGCAGCTTCGTCGCGGCCGGCCGCGCGCTCGGGCTGTCGGCGTCGGCGGTCGGCAAGCGCATCGCGCGGCTCGAGGCGCGCCTGAACGTGCGGTTGTTTCATCGCAGCACGCGCAGCATCACGCTGACGGCCGAAGGCACGCGCTTTCTCGAGCGGTGCCGGCGCGTGATCGCCGAGATCGACGCGGCCGAACGGGAACTGACGCACAGCGCCGAAGCGCCGCGCGGGCGCTTGCGCGTGAGCCTGCCGACGATCGGCACGCTGCTGCTGCCGGTGCTCGCGGATTTCATGGCCGCGTATCCGGAAATCGAACTCGACATCGATTTCAGCGACCGGCTCGTCGACGTCGTCGACGAAGGTTTCGACGCGGTGCTGCGCACCGGCCGGCCGTCGGATTCGCGGCTGTCGTCGCGGCTGCTCGGCCATTTCCGCCAGCACCTCGTCGCATCGCCCGACTATCTCGACCGGCACGGCACGCCGCGCGCGCCGGCCGATCTCGCGCGGCACCGCTGCCTGCATTACCGCTTCCCGAGCAGCGGCAAGCTCGAAACCTGGCCGCTGCGCATGCCGCGCTCGGGCGCGCCGCCGGACGTGCCGGTATCGATGGTCAGCAACAACGCGGAAACGCGCCTGTGCTTCGCGCTGCGCGGGCTCGGCATCGCGTGCCTGCCCGAATTCTTCGTGCGCGGCGCGCTCGATGACGGCGCGCTGCGCGCGGTGCTCGACGAACACGTCGCGAGCCGCACGCCGCTCTACGTGCTGTGGCCGTCAGGCCGCCACTCGACGCCGAAGCTGCGCGCGTTCGTCGATTACATGGCCGCGCACCTGCACCTCTGACCGAAGCCGACCGTCACGCCGCCTTCGCGTGCACGCTCAGCCGGCGCAACGCCTGCCCGTGCTCGTCGAACAGGTGGCAGTGCTCGGCTTCCGCGTGCACGTGCAGCGCCTCGCCGGTGCGGTACGTGTCGAGCGGCGGAATCCGCGCGATCAGCCCGTCCGGCGCGACCGCCGACTCCGCATACAGGTACGCGGCATCGCCGAGCGACTCCACGGCCATCGTCTTCGCAGCGACACCGGCAGCCGCCGCTTCGACTTTCAGGTGCTCGGGCCGCACGCCGACCGTGACCGCCGCCCCGCGCTGCAACCCGGCCGCCTCGACCGCGACACGCTGCGTCTCGCCGCTGTCGAAGCGCACGAGCACGCCGCCCGCATCGACCGATTCGACAGTGCCCTTCAGGAAGTTCATCTTCGGCGAACCGATGAAGCCTGCGACGAACAGGTTCGCCGGCGCGTGATACAGCGCGTTCGGCGTGCCGACCTGCTGCACCGCGCCGCCCGACAGCACGACGATCTTGTCCGCGAGCGTCATCGCCTCGACCTGGTCGTGCGTCACGTAGATCATCGTCGTCTTCAGCTCGTCGTGCAGCCGCGCGAACTCCAGCCGCATCTTCACGCGCAGCGCCGCGTCGAGGTTCGACAGCGGCTCGTCGAACAGGAACACCTTCGGCTTGCGCGTGATCGCGCGGCCGATCGCGACGCGCTGCCGCTGGCCGCCCGACAACTGCTTCGGCTTGCGGTCGAGCAGATGGTCGATGTGCAGGATCTTCGCGGCCTGCTTCACGGCCTGGTCGATCTCCGGCTTCTTCGCGCCCGCGAGCTTCAGGCCGAACGCCATGTTGTCGTACAGCGTCATGTGCGGGTACAGCGCATACGACTGGAACACCATTGCAATGCCGCGCTTCGCGCTCGGCACGTCGTTGACCTTCGCGCCGTCGATCAGCAGGTCGCCGCTCGAAATATCCTCGAGACCGGCGATCATCCGCATCAGCGTGGATTTGCCGCAGCCGCTCGGGCCGACGAACACGACGAATTCGCCGTCGGCGATGTCGAGGTTCACGTTGCGCAGCACTTCGGTGTCGTCGTAGCGCTTCGCGATGTTGCGCAGGAGCACGCTTGCCATGATCTGTCTCCGTTCGTTCGTGATGCGCCGCGCCGAACGCGGCGCGCAGTCGTTCGTGGTTGCTAGTTCGGCAGCACCGTGCCGCTCGCCTGCCAGCGCGCGACGTAACCGGGCAGCTCGTGCATGTCGTCGAATACGTGACGCGCGCCGATCCCGCGCAGCGCGTCGATCTGCGCGGCCGACGCATGCCCGCCGCCGACGAAGCCGAGCACGGTCATGCCGGCCGCGGCGGCCGCGGTGATGCCGGTCACGCTGTCCTCGACCACGAGGCACTGGGCGGGCGCGACGCCGAGCGTGCGCGCCGCCGCGAGATACACGTCGGGCGCCGGCTTCGGCCGCGCGACGGCATCCGCGCAGAACAGCCGGTCGCCGAAAAAGCGCGCGAGGCCCGTGCGTGTCAGTGCCGCCTCGACGTACGCGCGGTAGCTGTTGCTCGCGCAGGCCGTCGTCAGTTGAATCGCACCCAGCGCCGCATCGATGCCGTCGACCATCGGCGCGTTGACGGCCGCCGCCTCGACCGCGGCGCGGATTTCGACCACGTCGTCGTTCGACAGCCTGCGCCCGACGGCCTCGCTCGCGCCGGCCAGCACGCGCTCGATGCGCAGCCCGAGCAACGGCATCACGGCCGGCCGTGCATCGACGCCCGGCCAGCGCGCATCGAGTTCGCGCACGAGCACGTCGGCGGCCACCGCCTCGCTGTCGATCAGTACGCCGTCGCAATCGCAGATCAGTACGTTCGTCGTCATTTGACCGCTCCGAACGTGAGCCCGCGCACGAGCTGCTTCTGCGACAGCCAGCCGACGATCAGGATCGGCGCGACCGCCAGCAGCGAAGCCGCGGACAGCTTCGCCCAGAACAATCCTTCGGGGCTCGAGTACGACGCGATGAACACGGTCAGCGGCGCCGCGTTCGAGCTCGACAGGTTGATGCTCCAGAACGCCTCGTTCCACGACAGGATCACGAGCAGCAGCGCGGTGGACGCGAGCCCCGGCAGCGCCATCGGCATCAGCAGGTAGACGATCTCCTGCCACGTCGATGCGCCGTCGATGCGCCCGGCTTCGAGGATGTCCTTCGGGATCTCGTTGAAGTACGTGAAGGTCATCCACACCGCGATCGGCAGGTTGATCAGCGTGTAGACGATCACGAGGCCCGACACCGTATCGAGCAGCCCCGCGTTCTTCCACAGCAGGTAGATCGGCACGAGCACGCCGACCGACGGCATCATCTTCGTCGACAGCATCCACAGCAGCACCTTCTGCGTGCGGTGATTCGGGAAGAACGCCATCGCGTACGCGGCCGGCACCGCGAACAGCAGCGAGATCACCGTGACGCCCGCCGAGATCAGCACCGAATTCCACGCGAACGCGAAGTAGTTGCTGCGCGCAAACACCTCGCGAAAGCTGTCGAGCGTCGGCATGAAGAACAGCGTCGACGCATACGCCTGCTGCTCGGTCTTGAACGCGGTAATCGCCATCCAGAAGATCGGAAAGAACAGCAGCAGCGCGATCAGCCACGCGAGCGCGCCCGGCAGCGCGCGCCGCACGAGGTCGAACACGGCCGGTACGCGCCGGCCCTCGGAGGTCAGGTCGCTCATTTCTCGTACTCTCCCTTCAGGTTGCGCGCGAGCATCCGCACGAGGAAGAACGACACGACGTTCGCGACCACCACGGCGATGATGCCGCCGGCGGACGCGAGGCCGACGTCGAACTGCTGCAGGCCGAGCGCGTAGATCAGGTACGACAGGTTGGTCGTCGCGTTGCCCGGGCCGCCGCCGGTCGTCGTGTAGATCTCCGCGAAGATCGACAGCAGGAAGATCGTCTCCATCATCACGACCACGGCGATCGCGCGCTTCAGGTGCGGCAGCGTGATGTAGAAGAACATCGCGATCGGGCCCGCGCCGTCGATGCGCGCGGCTTCCTTCTGCTCCTGGTCGAGCGACTGGATCGCGGTGAACAGGATCAGGAACGCGAACGGCAGCCATTGCCACGCGACGATGATGATCACCGCGGTGAGCGGGTAATCCGCGAACCAGTCGATCGGCGTCATCCCGAGCGCGCGCATCGCGTTCGCGACGAGCCCGTACACCGGGTGCAGGATCATGTTCTTCCAGATCAGCGCGGATACCGTCGGCATCACGAAGAACGGCGCGATCGCGAGCAGGCGTGCCACGCCCTGTCCGTAGAACTTGCGGTCGAACAGCACGGACATCAGCACGCCGCCGATCACCGTGATCGCGAGCACCGCGCCGATCAGCACGAGCGTGTGCCAGATCGCGGGCAGGAACGACGGATCGGTCGCGAGGAAACGGTAGTTGTCGAGCCCGGCGAAACCCTTCACGTCCGGATTCAGCAGGTTGTAGCGCGAGAACGAATACCAGATCGTCATCGCGAGCGGAATCGACATCCACAGCAGCAGCACCGCGACGGACGGCGAGACGAGCCAGCTCGCGCCGCCGCGCGCGCGGCGCGGCGCGCCGGGCGGCGACGACGCGTCGCCGACCGACGGCGCGTGGGCATGGCTCAGGGGAAGACGCAGGTGACGCATGATCGGAGTCCCTCCGGTTGATGCGCGGGCGCGAAGGCCAGCCCGCCTTTCAGCTTCGACGACGCGCACCGTGCGCCACCGCGCACGGTGCGGGCCGCGTTACTTCTTGTAGCCGGCCTGCCGCACCGCGCGGTCGGCGGCGGCCTGCCCGGCGGCGAGCGCCTGGTCGACCGTCATCTGGCCCGCCACCGCACCCGCGATCGACTGGCCGACCACCGTGCCGAACGACTGGAATTCAGGAATCCCGACGTACTGCACGCCCGTGTACGGCACCTTCTTCAGCGACGGATCGTTCGGGTCGGCCGTCTCGATCGCCTTCAGCACGAAGTCCGAGAACGGCGCGGCGGCCTTGTACTCGGGGCGCTGATACGTCGACGTACGCGTGCCCGGCGGCACCGACGCCCAGCCTTCGTCCTTGCCGACCATCTCGATGTACTGCTTCGACGTCGCCCACGCGATGAACTTGCGCGCGGCGTCCTGCTGCTTCGACGTCTTCGGCACGGCCAGCGCCCACGCCCACAACCAGTGCGACCCCTTCGGCGTGGCGGCAATCGGCGCAGCCGCGAAGCCGATCCTGTCGGCGACCTGCGACTGCTGTTTGTTATAGAGCATGCCGGCCGCGACCGTCGCATCGATCCACATCGCGCACTTGCCCGATGCGGTCAGGGTCAGGTTCTCGTTGAAGCCGTTCGAACTCGCTCCCGGCGGGCCGTCCTTCTTCAGCAGGTTCACGTAGAACGTGATCGCCTTCTTCCATTCAGGCGACGTGAGCTGCGCGTTCCAGTTCTCGTCGAACCAGCGCCCGCCGAACGTGTTCACGACCGTCGACACGTACGCCATGTTCTCGCCCCACCCGGCCTTGCCGCGCAGGCAGATCCCGTAGGTACCCTTCGCCTTGTCGGTGAGCTTGTCCGCGAACTCGGCGATCTGGTCGTAGGTCGGCTGGTCCGGCATCTTCAGGCCCTTCGCCGCGAACAGGTCCTTGCGGTAGAACGTCATCGAGCTTTCGACATAGAACGGCAGCGCGTACAGCTGGCCGTTGTACGACAGGCTGTCGCGCGCGGTCTTCACGATGTCGTTCAGGTCGTAGTCGGCGGGCAGGCCCGTCATCGGCGCGAGCCAGCCGCGCTTCCCCCACTGCGGCGTCTCGTAGGTCCCGATCGCCATCACGTCGAACTGGCCGCTGCCGGTCGTGATGTCGGTCGTCGCGCGCTGGCGCAGCACGTTTTCCTCGAGGATCACCCAGTTCAGCTTGATGTCCGGGTTCGCCTTCTCGAACGCCGGCGACAGCTTCTTCAGCTCGATCATGTCGGGATTGTTCAGCGTCGCGATCGTCAGCGTGCCGGCGGACGCGGCGCAGGCCGCCGTCGCGAGCGCGGCTCCGGCGAAGCAGCGTGCGGCGGCGTCGAGCATCTTTCGTTGCATGGCATGTCTCCTGTGTTTTTTCGAAGTGTCGTCGGTACTGCGTTTCGCTCGCGGCCCGTCATGCCGGCCGCTGCATTCCGCACGCGCGCGCATAGTGCGCGATCACGTCGCGTATCCGGTGGCGCACCCATGCGCGCGGCTCTTTCGCGAGGCCGCCCGCGCGGCATGCCGCGTACACGTCCGGCAACCACTGCGCGACGAGCGTTTCCGGCACCGGCTGGCGCGCCAGGTTGTCGAACAGTTGCTCGACCGCGGCCGCGACGGCCGGCTGCAGCCAGTAGTAGCGGATCCGGTCGCTATAGCTGAACTGGCGCGCGAGCCGCTGCTCGGCTTCGTCGCCACGGTAGTACGGCGCCCAGTGCTCGGGCTGCGCGCGCATCGCGGCGTCGACGACGTCGCGCAACCGCGAGCGCTGCGCGAGCTCGCCGATCAGCGCGTCCTCGATGAAGGTCAGCGCGAACAGCGCCTCGCGCAGCGCGAACGTCAGCGCGGGGCCGACCTTCAGCACCGCGAAGTGGTCGCGCACGAGCGCGGCGAGTGCGCCCTCGGTCTGGTAGTCGGTCGAATGCGCCTCGAACACGAGGCGCGGTGTCTGCAGGATACTCGCGCCGAGCGAGGCGGCCTTCGTGCTGTCGTAGTCGAGCACGTGGCGATCGTCGAAGTCGACGCCCGGTTGCGCGACGATCGCGACGACACGCGTCCATGCGTGGTCGAGACCGGCAGCCGCGAACGCGTGGCGGTGCGCGTCGAGCGTCGCCGCGATGCTGTCGCTGCGCGTGACCGCGATCCGCGCGATCGCCGTGTCGCCCGCCTCGCCCGTATTGCCGCTGACTTCGCCGCCCGGCGTCGGCACCTCGGTGCCGATCACATAGACGGGCGCGATGCCGGCGCGGGCCGCCGCGTCCTCCGCCACGCGGCACAGTTCGGTCGCGCGTGCGGCGATCGTGCGATCGTCGAGCCGCACCGGATCGTCCGCGCACGCCATGCTCGCATCGAGGTGGATCTTTTCGAAACCGGCTTCGACGTACGCGGCGACCATCGCGCACGCTTCGCGCATCGCGTCGGCCGCGCGGCGATGCCGCCACGGGTTCGGGCCGAGATGGTCGCCGCCGAGCACGAGCGCCGACGGGGCAAGCCCGCAACGCTGCGCGATCGCGTCGACGTCACGGCGGAAATCGGCAGGCGTCATGCCCGTGTAACCGCCGAGATGGTTGACCTGGTTGCAGGTCGCTTCGATCAGCAGCGGCGAGCCGTCCGCGCGCGCCGCTTCGCACGCGGCCTCCAGCACGAGCCGGTGCGCGCTGCAGATCGCGTAAATGCCGCGCTGCGCGTCCGCCCGGTTCGCGTCGAAGATCATCCGCAGCACGGCGTCCGCGTGCGCGGTGCGCGAACGCTCGACGAAGGTCGTCACGCCGGACATGCAATACCTCGTTCGGTCAGGAAACGGTCGATTTCGACTGCACTGCTGTTGCCCTCCATCGGGCCGCGCCGCGTGACCGCGATCGCACCGGCCGCGTTCGCGCGGCGCAGCGCGATCTCGATCGGCACGCCCGCGACGAGGCTCGCGACCAGCGTGCCGCCGAAGCAGTCGCCGGCGCCGGTCGGATCGACTTCGTCGACCTGGAACGCGGGCGCTTCCACGCGGTTCGCCCGGTCGAACGCGACGCTGCCCTGCGCGCCGCGTTTCAGCACGACACGCTCGAGCAGCGGATGCGTCGCGAGCAGGCCCGCGATCGCGCGCTCGGCAGGCTGAGGCCCGCAGAAGAACGGCAGGTCGGCTTCGCTCGGCAGGAACAGGTGGCACGCGGCGAGCATCGCGTCGAGCGCCGCGCGCATCGGCCGAAAAGCCAGCATTTCGGGCCGCACGTTCGGATCGAACGACACCTTCGCGCCGGCGCGCGCCGCCTCGATCACGCCGCGCTGCACCGCCGCGATCGCCGATTCGCTCGTCAGCGACGAGCCCATCACGTGGAAGTAGCGGCAGCCGTCGAACATCGCGGTATCGACGTCGGATGCATCGACGCACGCGGCCGCGCTGGTGGAAAGACTAAAGACGAAGCTGCGCGAGCCGTCGTCGCGATACGCGACGAACGCGGTGCCGGTCGGGCGCGCGACGCGGCGGATGCGCGCGACGTCGACCCCGTCGCGTTCGAGCCGCGCGACGATCGCATCACCAAACGCGTCGCGGCCGACGCAGCCCGCGTACGCGACGCGCGCACCGAGCCGCGCGGCCTGGTCGGCGAAGATCGCCGGCGCGCCGCTCGGGAACGGCCCCTCGAACAGGCCCGGCGCATCGAAACCCTGGCCGCGCTCGGCGGCGACGAATTCGGCGAGCAGTTCGCCGGCGACGACGATCTCGGCCATCAGGCGTGCCCTCCTCGTTCGACGGCGGCCTCGACGTGCGGCCATGCCGCTGCGTCGCAGGCCGGCAGGCAAGTGGCGCGTGCGAGCGGCGCCATGTCAGCTCATCCAGTTGCCGCCGTCGACGTTCAGCGTCTGGGCGGTGATGTAATCGGCGTCGGACGACGCGAGGAACAATGCGGCGCCGGTCAGGTCGCCCGGCACGCCCATGCGGCCGAGCGGCACGGCTTCGCCGACCAGCCGCTTCTTCTCGCCGAGCGGCCGGTTCTCGTAGCGCGCGAACAGCGCATCGACCTGTTCCCACATCGGCGTGTCGACGACGCCCGGCGCGATGCCGTTCACGTTGATCCGGTGCGGCGCGAGCGCGAGCGCGGCCGACTGCGTATAGCTGATCACCGCGGCCTTGGTCGCGCAGTAGTGCGAAACGAGCGCCTCGCCGCGACGCCCGGCCTGCGACGACATGTTGACGATCTTGCCGCCGCGCCCCTGCTCGACCATCCGCTGTGCGACGGCCTGCATCAGGAAGAACAGCCCTTTCACGTTGACCGCGAACAGCCGGTCGAACACGTCCCACGATTCGTCGAGGATCGGGCGCATGTCGAACAGCGCCGCGTTGTTGAACAGGATGTCGACGCCGCCGAAGCGTTCGACCGTCGTGGTGACGATCCGCTCGATGTCGTCGCGGCGCGTGACGTCCGCGGTGACGGCCACCGCGCGGCCGGGGTTCGCATCGATGAGCCGCGCGAGCGAGCCGCCTGCCGGCTTCACGTCGACGAGCACGCAGCGCGCGCCCTCGTCCAGATAGCGTTGCGCGACCGCCTCGCCGATGCCGCTTGCGGCGCCCGTCAGGATCGCGACCTTGTCTTCCAGTCTCACTGGCTGTCTCCGGTTCGTTCTGCTTTACGACGGCCGCGAGGTGAGCGAACGCTCGCCAACCGATCAATTGCTCTAGTAGTGATCGAATGATCGGATACGCGATTCGCGCTGTCAAGGCGGCGTGACGGCTTTCTATGATGCGCTGCGGCACAACCGCGCAGCGTGGCGGCCCGCCGCGCACGCCCGGCAAGGCGCGGCGCGCGCGGTGCGGCGCGGTCGGAATCGCGATGAAGGGGACGGAACGAGGACGGAAAGGGGAATTCGCGCTGCACGGCGCGGCGATACGTTATATCATCGCCGTACTGTGTTTCATCGCCCTGCCTCACGCCATGGCTACCTCATCGTCCATTGACGCCCGGCTGTCCCGGGCCGACGCATTCGCCGCCGAGCACGGGCTCGCGTGGACGCCGCTGCGCCGCCAGGTCTACGAACACGTGCTGGCCGCGCAACGCCCGATCGGCGCGTACGACCTGCTCGCCGAACTCGAGCCGCAGCGCGGCCGCGTGCCGCCCACGACCGTCTATCGCGCACTGGATTTCCTCGTCGAGCACGGCTTCATCCACCGGATCGAATCGAAGAACGCATTCTTCGCGTGCTGCGAGATCGGCGTGCCGCACGAAGGGCAGTTCCTGATCTGCGATTCGTGCGGCGACACCGTCGAGATTCCCGGCGGCGACCTCGCCAAGCAGTTGTCCGCGAGCGAGCCCGCGCACGGCTTCGAAGTCCACCACCAGGTCGTCGAGCTGAGCGGCCTGTGCGGGCACTGCAAGCACAAGCCCGTGCAACGCTGACGCGTATCGTGCGGCGCACGCGCCGCCCCTTCCAACGAGGAGTTCCATGTCCATTGCCCTGAAGCGCGCGCCGCGGCGTGCCCTGTCGCCTGTCCGCTGGCTCGCCAGCACCGTTGCCGTCCTGTCGCTCGCGGCGCCCGCCTTCGCGCAGGCCGCGACCGTCAACGTCGTGGCCGCCGAGAATTTCTACGGCGATGTCGCGACGCAGATCGGCGGCAGCCATGTCGCGGTGACGAGCATCCTCAGCAATCCGGACCAGGATCCGCACCTGTTCGAAGCGAGCCCGAAGACGGCCCGCGCGCTCCAGCACGCGCAGGTCGTGATCTACAACGGCGCCAACTACGATCCGTGGATGAGCAAGCTGCTCGGCGCGTCGAAGCAGGCGAAGCGCGCGACGATCGTCGTCGCCGATCTGGTCGGCAAGAAGGCCGGCGACAACCCGCACCTGTGGTACGACCCGGCGACGATGCCGGCCACCGCGCGCGCGATCGCGGCCGAGCTTGGCCGCGCCGACCCGGCGAACAAGGCCGACTACGACGCGAACCTGCGGAAGTTCGTCGCGTCGCTGAAGCCCGTCGACGACAAGGTTGCCGCGCTGCGCGCGCAGTACAAGGGCGTGCCGGTCACGGCCACCGAGCCCGTGTTCGGCTACATGTCCGACGCGATCGGCCTCGACATGCGCAACCAGCGCTTCCAGCTCGCGACGATGAACGACACCGAGGCGAGCGCGCAGGACGTCGCCGCGTTCGAGAGCGACCTGCGCAAGAAGCAGGTGCGCGTGCTGATCTACAACAGCCAGGCTGAAGAACCGATGACCAAGCGCATGCTGAAGATCGCGCGCGACGGCGGCGTGCCGACCGTCAGCGTCACCGAGACGCAGCCGGCCGGCAAGACCTTCCAGCAATGGATGGCCAGCCAGCTCGACGCGCTCTCGGCCGCGCTGGCCGCCGGCAAGGAATAAGCAACCGCAACGAAATGACCGTCACTCCTCACGCACTCGCCGTCGATCGCGTCACGCTCGAACTGGGCGGACGCACGATCCTGCGCGACGTCAGCTTCTCGATCGAACCCGGCGAATTCGTCGGCGTGCTCGGGCCGAACGGTGCGGGCAAGACGACGCTGATGCGCGCGGTCCTCGGCCTCGTGCCCGTGTCGGCCGGCACGCTGTCCGTCGGCGGTGTGCCGGTCGTGCGCGGCAACGCGTCGATCGGCTACATGCCGCAGATCCGGAGCGGCCTCGCGAACCGCAGGATGCGCGGCTACGACTTCGTCGCGATGGCCGCCGACGGCCACCGCTGGGGGCTGCCGCACGCGAATGCGGCGACGCGCCGCGACGTCGACCGCGTGCTCGATCTCGTCGGCGGTGCGGCGCTCGCGCGCCGGCCGCTGTCGGAACTGTCCGGCGGCGAGCGGCAGCGCCTGCTGCTCGCGCAATGCCTGCTCGGCAGCCCGAAGCTGCTGCTGCTCGACGAGCCGCTGATCAGCCTCGACCCGAACCACCAGCGCGGCGTCGTCGAGCTCGTGCGCAACGTGCAGCGCGAGCTCGGCATCACCGTGCTGTTCTCCGCGCACGAACTGAATCCGCTGTTGAACGCGCTCGACCGCGTGCTGTATCTCGGCAACGGCGTTGCCGCGCTCGGCACCGTCGACGAGGTGATCACGAAGCCCGTGCTGTCGCGGCTCTACGGGTCGCCGATCGACGTGATGCGCGTGAACGGCAAGATCTTCGTGATGTCGGGCGACGTCGAGATCGAGAAGCACGATCACGAACACGAGGACGACGACGGCCACTCGCACCGCGGTGGCGGCGGCCACGGCCATCACCACCACGGACACGCTCATCCCGGGCATGCTCACGATGTTTGAATACGACTTCATGATCAACGCCTTCGCGGCGTCGGGGATCGTCGCGGTGCTCGCAGGCATCGTCGGCTACTTCCTGGTGCTGCGCGGGCAGACCTTCGCCGGCCATGCGCTGTCGCACGTCGGCTTCACCGGCGCGACGGGCGCGGTGCTGCTCGGCATCTCGCCGATCTGGGGGATGGTCGGTTTCACGCTCGCCGCCGGGATCGGGATGGGCGCGCTCGGCGAGAAGCTCGCGGGCCGCGACGTCGCGATCGGCGTGATCCTGTCGGGCGCGCTCGGCTTCGGCCTGCTGTTCCTGCATTTCTATACGTCGTTCGCGACGCAGGTCACCGCGCTCTTGTTCGGCAACGTGCTCGCGGTGAGCCACGATACGCTCGCGGTACTCGCCGGCATCGGCGCCGTGAGCCTGCTCGCGCTCGCGCTGATCGCACGGCCGCTGCTGTTCGCGTCGCTGCAGCCCGAACTGGCCGAAGCCAAGGGCGTGTCGCTGCGCACGGTGTCGGTGCTGTTCCTCGCGGTGTGTGCGCTTGCGGTGGCCGCCGCGACGCAGATCGTCGGCGTGCTGCTGGTGTTCACGCTGCTGGTCGGGCCGGCTGCCGCCGCGCAGAACGTGACGACGCGGCTGTCGACCGGCGTGCTGCTCGCCGCGCTGTTCGCGTTGTTCGAAGCGTGGCTCGGCATCGTGCTCGCGTATCACACCGACTGGCCGACGAGCTTCTGGATTACCGCGCTGTCGGCGCTCGTGTACGGCGCAAGCCTGTTGCGGCGTCACTGATCGCCGCCTGGCGGATCATCGGCCGACGAAATCAAAAACGCCGGCGTGCCCGAGGGCAGCGCCGGCGTTTTTCATGCGTCCGCGATCGTGCGGCGCGCCGTGTGCGTCACCGGCTTCCCTTCCCGTTCATCGTGCTAGCACGCGCGCGTGATGCGCGATGTGATCGGCGATGAACGTCGAGATGAAGTAGTACCCGTGGTCGTAGCCCGGATGGCGGCGTAGCGTCAGCGGCTGGCCGGCCTTCGCACAGGCGGCTTCGAATACGTCGGGGTTCAGTTGGTTCGCAAGGAACGGGTCGGCGAGGCCCTGATCGACGAGGATGCCGTCCGCGAACTTCGGCGCATCGGCACGCGCGACGAGTTCGCTCGCATCGTGCGCCTTCCACGCGTCACGATCGGCGCCGAGGTAACCCGAGAACGCCTTCTCGCCCCACGGGCAGCGTGTCGGCGCGGCGATCGGCGCGAACGCCGATACCGACCGGTACAGGCCCGGATGGCGCAACGCGAGGGTCAGCGCGCCGTGCCCACCCATCGAATGCCCGAAGATCCCGAGCCGCGCGCCGTCGATCGGCAGCTCGGCCGTGACGAGCGCGCGCAGCTCGCCCGTCACGTACGACTCCATCCGGTAGTGCGTCGACCACGGCGCTTCGGTCGCATCGACATAGAAGCCCGCGCCGACGCCGAAATCCCACGCGTCGGTCTCGCCCGGCACGCCCGCGCCGCGCGGGCTGGTGTCGGGCATCACGAGCGCGATGCCGTGCTGCGCCGCGTATTGCTGCGCGCCGGCCTTGATCGCGAACGTCTCGTCGGTGCACGTGAGCCCCGCGAGATAGAACAGCGCCGGCACGCGGCCGTGCGCGGCCTGCGGCGGCAGGTACACCGAGAACTTCATCGGCAGGCCGATGGCCGCCGAATCGTGACGGTAGAAACGCTGCTCGCCGCCGTGGCATGCGTGCGAGGAAACGAGTTCGAGCATCGCGGTGCGCTCCCGGTCAGTACAGCACGACCGAGCGGATCGACTCGCCGGCCTTCATCAGGTCGAAGCCTTCGTTGATCCGCTCGAGCGGCAGCGTGTGCGTGATCAGGTCGTCGATGTTGATCTTGCCTTCCATGTACCAGTCGACGATCTTCGGCACGTCGGTGCGGCCGCGCGCGCCGCCGAACGCCGAGCCCTTCCATTCGCGGCCCGTCACGAGCTGGAACGGACGCGTGCTGATTTCCTCGCCGGCTGCCGCCACGCCGATGATGAACGACTGGCCCCAGCCCTTGTGCGTGCACTCGAGCGCCTGGCGCATCAGCTTCACGTTGCCCACGCATTCGAACGAGTAGTCGGCGCCGCCGTCGGTCAGCTGCACGATGTGGTCGACCACGTTCTCGACTTCGTTCGGGTTGATGAAGTGCGTCATTCCGAACTTCTTCGCGAGCTCGACGCGCTTCGGGTTGATGTCGACGCCGATGATCTTGTCCGCGCCGACCATCTTCGCGCCCTGGATCACGTTCAGGCCGATCCCGCCGAGGCCGAACACGACGACGTTCGCGCCGGCCTCGACCTTCGCCGAGTACACGACCGCGCCGACACCCGTGGTCACGCCGCAGCCGATGTAGCAGATCTTGTCGAACGGCGCGTCCTCGCGCACCTTCGCGACCGCGATCTCCGGCACGACGATGTAGTTCGAGAACGTCGACGTGCCCATGTAGTGGAACAGCGGCTTGCCGTCGAGCGAGAAGCGCGACGTCGCGTCGGGCATCAGCCCCTTGCCCTGCGTCGCGCGGATCTTCTGGCACAGGTTGGTCTTGCGCGACAGGCAGAACTTGCACTCGCGGCATTCGGGCGTGTAAAGCGGAATCACGTGGTCGCCCTTCCTCAAGGTGCCGACGCCGGGGCCGACGTCGACCACGACGCCCGCGCCTTCATGGCCGAGGATCGCCGGGAAGATCCCTTCCGGATCGGCGCCCGACAGCGTGTAGTAGTCGGTGTGACAGATGCCCGTCGCCTTCACCTCGATCAGCACTTCGCCGGCGCGCGGCCCTTCCAGATCGACTTCCTCGATCGTCAGCGGCGCGCCCGCCTTCCATGCAATCGCTGCTTTCGTCTTCATCGTGTGACTCCTGTCTGTGTGTGAGGTCGGCCCGGGTTGGCGCGTCAGCGCTCATGTCGACCGGCGTGGGTGCGTCAGCACCCACGCCGGTCCCATGCTCCGCACCGGGGTCCGTGCAACGCTGTCGAAACCGTGCCGCACGGCATCGCGCACGGCACGGCGAAAGAATCTCGTGCTCGCCATGATGGCCGCTCCGGCCGCGCATCGCGTGCGGGAAACGGTCGCCGGCTTGCCACGATGCGTCATGGCTGACGCAAAAGAACAAGTGTTCGAGTTTAAACGCCCGTCGTGAACCATGCATCCGTTCGCGCATACAGATCGATGAAGCGTGCGTGGCGCGCGGCCAGCGCGCGATCGTCGCGCGGCTCGGCAACCGGCGACGCGGCCGGCGCCAGCGCGTGCAGTGCGCCTTCCCGCCAGTGCCCGATCGCGACGCCCGCGAGCAGCGCGGCGCCGCGCGTCGCGGCGTTCGGGCAGTCGATCGCGTGGAGCGACGCGCCCAGCGCGTCGGCCAGCAGCTGGCGCCAGCGCGGATCGACCGAGCCGCCGCCCGCGAGACGCAGCGTCGCGACCGGATCGCCGCGATCGGCATCGCGAATCGCATCGAGCCCGGCGCGCAACGCGAACGCGACGCCTTCGAACGCGGCGCGCATCATCGCGCCGCGCGTGTCGCCGAGCCCAAGGCCGAGCCAGCCGCCGCGCGCATCGGGATTCATCCACGGCGAACGCTCACCGGTCAGGTACGGCAGGAAGCACAGACGTTCCGACGCAGCGTGGGCGAACGCATCGTCATACGCATCGGCCCACCGCGCGTAACCGAGCCAGCCGCGCACGGCTTCGAGCGCCAGCCCGACGTTCTGCATCGCGGCCATCGTGTAATAGCCGCCGCCGGCCGCCGCGCGATACCGATGCAACCCGCGTCGCGCGGGCGGCAGCGCATCCGCGAGCACGACGATCTGGCCACCGCTGCCCGTCGTCAGCAGTGCATCGCCGGCGGCGGCGAGCCCGCTGCCGAGCGCCGCGCATGCGGTGTCGGCCGCGCCCGTCGCCAGCGGCACGCCGGCAGGCAGGCCAAGCACCGCCGCAGCCTGCGCGCCGAGCGTGCCGCAGTGCGCGGTCGACGAACGGACCGGCGCAAACCGGTCGGCCGGCAGGCCCAGCGCGTCGATCAATGCGAGATCCCATGCGCCGTCGGGGGTCGCGAGCGCGGTCGCGCACGCGTCGCTCGGATCGGCCGCGACGTCGCCGCCCAGCACGATGCGCAACCAGTCCTTCGGCTGCACGGCCCAGCGGGCGGCACGCAGCGCATCCGGTTCGTGCGCGGCCAGCCAGCGCAACAGCGGGCCGGCCATGCCCGGCGCGACGGGATTCGGCGCAGTGGGCCAATCGGCCGCATCCGCTTCGCGCACCGCGCGTGTGTCGGGCCACAGCAGCGCGGGCCGCACCGGCTGCCCCGCCGCGTCGATCAGCACGACGCCGTGCATCTGCCCCGAGAACCCGATCGCCGCCACCTGCGCACGCTCGTCGGCCGGCAGCCGCGCGGCCGCGCGCACGAGCGCCTGCCACCACGTGTGCGGCGCGATCTCCGCCCAGCCGGGCTGCGGCGACGACAGCGCATAAGGTTCGCTCGCGACCGCGCGCTCGACGCCGTCGGCATCGAGCGTGACGAGTTTGACGGAGCCGGTGCCAAGGTCGATTCCGAGCAGGCGCATGACGTGGGGGCGAATTCGAATGAACGGATGTCGATGATAACGGGATCGCGATGCGCGCCCCGTTTTTTGCCGCCACCGCGGCAGGCCGAAAACGCGGATGCCGGCCGGGTTCAACCCGGCTGCGCCTTGCGGGCAAAAGCGGCCGTTCGCGGGTTAACCCGCCACGATTTTTCCCAGGCACTTTTTGCCACTATGCACCCCGCCCGATACACACCATAAAGCGGCCGATATTTGACACGGGGGCCAGCGCTATTTTGAAGGGCTATAAAACCGGGAAACCTCACTCCTGCGGCTGTTTCCCGATGATCGACACCCTGTTTCATGCCGAATTGGCATATCGAACCCGCAAAGAGCGGAATAGTACCCAGCGCTCTTGTTGCGTGGATTCATTCCGCATAACTTCGTATCACCCCGAAAACAAGATCATGGAGTGAGACAGATGCAATCGAACACGGTCCATCCGTGCGATGAGGTGCTGCCGACCGGCAAGCTGGTAACGCTTGGCCTGCAACACGTCCTCGTCATGTACGCCGGCGCTGTCGCCGTGCCGCTTATCGTCGGCGCCGCGCTCAAGCTGCCGAAAGACCAGATCGCGTTCCTGATCAGCGCCGATCTGTTTTCGTGCGGCGTCGCCACGCTGATCCAGACACTCGGCCTGTGGATCTTCGGGATCCGCCTGCCCGTCATCATGGGCTGCACGTTCGCGGCAGTCGGCCCGATGATCGCGATCGGCACCAACCCCGGCCTCGGCATCCTCGACATCTTCGGCTCGACCATCGCGGCCGGCATCATCGGCATCGTGCTGGCGCCGATGATCGGCAAGCTGTTGCGGTTCTTCCCGCCCGTGGTCGTCGGCACCGTGATCGCGGTGATCGGACTGTCGCTGATGGAAGTGGGCATCAACTGGGCGGCCGGCGGCGTCGGCAACCCCGAATACGGCAGCCCCGTCTATCTCGGCCTGTCGCTGCTCGTGCTGACACTGATTCTGCTGATCAACAAATACGGCCGCGGCTTCATCGCGAACATCTCGGTGCTGCTCGGCATCGTCGCCGGCTTCGCGATCGCCTTCGCGATCGGCCGCGTGAATACCGACGGCGTCGCGCACGCACCGTGGGTCGGCTTTGTGATGCCGTTCCACTTCGGCCTGCCGCATTTCGACCCGCTGTCGATCGTGACGATGGTCACGGTGATGTTCGTCACGTTCATCGAATCGACCGGCATGTTCCTCGCGGTCGGCGACATGGTCGATCGCCCGGTCAACCAGGAGCGCCTCGTGCGCAGCCTGCGCGTCGACGGCCTCGGCACGCTGATCGGCGGCATCTTCAACTCGTTCCCGCACACGTCGTTCTCGCAGAACGTCGGCCTGATCGGCGTGACGGGCGTGAAAAGCCGTTTCGTATGCGCCACCGGCGGCGTGATCCTCGTGCTGCTCGGCCTGTTCCCGAAGATGGCGCAGGTCGTCGCGTCGGTGCCGCCGTTCGTGCTCGGCGGCGCAGGCATCGTGATGTTCGGGATGGTGGCCGCGAACGGCATCAAGGTGCTGTCGAAGGTCGACTTCGTGAACAACAGCCACAACCTGTTCATCGTCGCCGTGAGCGTCGGCATGGGCCTCGTGCCGGTCGTGTCGCCGCACTTCTTCTCGAAGCTGCCGCCCGCGCTCGCCCCGATCCTGCACAGCGGCATCCTGCTGGCATCGGCGACGGCCGTGATCCTGAACGTCGTGTTCAACGGCGTGAAAGGCGAAAAGGACGCACGCTGCGACATCCGCCGCGCCGGACACGACTTCGACGGGCGGCCCGCCGACGTGCACCACTGATCGCCACGCGCCGGACGACGGCGCGAAGCGGTCACGAAAGACGCCACGGCATGCCGTGGCGTTTTGCTTGGCGGGGGCGGGACTGTACGCGGGGATCGGACGGCCTGACGGCCAGACAGCCGGTCATGGCGCGTGAAAGCCGGTCGCCCGCGGGCGCGGCACCGGATGCCGGTTCGGTTGGCCACGCAGAATGATGGGGCCGGCGCAACAAATCGCACCGGAGTCCGATGCGCGCATCGTCACCCGATCCGTCTTCGCGCCGCTCGATTCAGGCATGCAAAAGAAAACGCCACGGACTTTCGTCCGTGGCGTTTTCGATACCGCAAACAGCCGGTTCGAAGGACAAGCGCGATCGAGACCGCGCCTGCCCCTCCTTGCGCTTACCCGTTCGCTGCCGCTGCCGACGCAGGCGCCGGAGCGGCCGCCTTGTCGTAGTCGACCGGCGCATCCGGCGCGCGCGGCGTCTCGCCGGCCCGCTCGATCCACCCGCCGCCCAGCGAACGGTACAGGTTGACCAGGTTGGTCCAGCGTGCGAGACGTGCATTGATCAGCGTCTGCTGCGCGTTGTACAGGTCCGTCTGCGCGGTCAGCACCAACAGGTAGCTGTCGACACCGTTCTTGTAACGCAGGTCCGACAGGTCGAAACGTCGCTGCTGCGCGTGCTCGTTGCGCTCGAGCGCGGCGATCTGCTGGTCGTACGTGCCGCGTGCAGCCAGCCCGTCGGCCACGTCGCGGAACGCCGACTGGATCGCCTTCTCGTAGTTGGCGATCTCGATGCGCTTCTGCACGTGCGCCAGGTTCAGGTTCGCGATGTTCTGACCGCCCTCGAAGATCGGCATCGTGATCTGCGGCGCAAACGACCACGCCGCCGTGCCGGCCTTGAACAGGCCGCCGAGCGTCGGGCTTCCGGTGCCGAACGCGCCCGTCAGCGAGATCTTCGGGAAGAACGCCGCGCGCGCCGCACCGATGTTCGCGTTCGCGGCCAGCAGCGACTGCTCGGCCTGCATCACGTCGGGGCGACGCGTCAGCAGATCCGACGGAAGGCCCGCCGGCACGTCCGTCAGCAGGTTCTGCGCGTCGAGCGGCATGCCCGCCGGCAGATCGTCCGGCAGCGGCTCGCCGATCAGCAGCACCAGATAGTTCAGCGCCTGCGCACGCGCACGCGCCTGCTCCTGCTGGTTCGCGAGCGCCGTCTCGACGACCGTCTGCGCCTGGCGCAGGTCGAGCTCGGTGCCCGTGCCGTTGTCGAACTGCAGCTTCGTCAGGTTGTACGAGTCCTGCGCCGTCTTCAGCGTGTTCTCGGTAACCTTCAGCAGATCCTCGGTCGACAGCAGCGTCAGGTATTGATCGGCCACCTGCGATACCAGCGAGATCTCCTGCGCTTGACGCGCATAAGACGTCGACAGGTACTGCGCGAGCGCCTGGTCCTTCAGGCTCTGCACGCGGCCGAACAGGTCGAGTTCCCACGACGCCGAAAGGCCGACGTTGTAGGCACGCGAGATGTACGGCGCGCCCGTCGTCGACAGGCCCTGCGGCACGCGCTGGACGTTACCCGTGCCCGTACCGTCGAGCGTCGGGAACAGCCCCGCGCGCGTGATCTGGTACTGCGCGCGCGCCGCCTCGATGTTCAGCACCGACACGCGCAGGTCGCGGTTGTTTTTCAGCGCGATCTCGATCAGCCGCTGCAGGCGCGGATCGACGAAGAACTCGCGCCAGCCGATGGCGGTCGCCGCCTGGCCGTTCGCGCTGCGCGCGCCGGCCGCACCCGGCTGCGTCGCGTAGACGCCGCCGGCAGGGTACGCCTGCGCGACGGGCGCGTCGGGCCGCTTGTAATGCGGCGCCATCGTGCAGCCCGTGGCAAGGAGCGCGACCGCGATTGCAGTCAAAGCGTGTTTTTGCATCATCACTGTCCCTTGTTGCCTTCGTCGCCGTTGCCCGGCTTCTCTTCGTGGTGCGAGTGCTCCTGAGCCAGGCGCAGCGCCTCGTCGACGTCCTCCTTCTCGCCGCTGAAGATCGCGCGGATCTTCACGAAGAACATCGGGATCATGAAGATCGCGAGGAACGTCGCCGTGATCATCCCGCCGATCACGCCCGTACCGATTGCGTGCTGGCTGGCCGAACCCGCGCCGTTGCTGATCGCGAGCGGCATCACGCCGAGAATGAACGCGAGCGACGTCATCAGGATCGGACGCAGCCGCAGGCGCGCCGCTTCCAGCGCGGCCTCGATCGGCCCCATCTTCTCCGTCGTCTGCAGTTCGCGCGCGAACTCCACGATCAGGATCGCGTTCTTCGCGGACAAGCCCACGGTCGTCAGCAGGCCGACCTGGAAGAACACGTCGTTCTCGAGGCCGCGCATCGTTGCCGCAAGCAGTGCACCGATCACGCCGAGCGGCACCACCATGATCACCGAGAACGGGATCGACCAGCTTTCATACAGCGCCGCGAGACACAGGAACACGACGAGGATCGAGATCGCGTACAGGATCGGCGCCTGCGAGCCGGACTGGATTTCCTGGAACGACAGGCCGGTCCACGAATAGCCGATACCGACCGGCAGCTTCTTCGCGAGCCCTTCCATCGCGGCCATCGCCTGGCCGGTCGACTTGCCCGGTGCGGCCTGACCCTGGATTTCCATCGCCGACACGCCGTTGTAGCGCTCGAGCTTCGGCGAACCATACGTCCAGTGACCGGTCGCGAACGAACTGAACGGCACCATCCCGCCCGACCCGTTGCGCACGTACCAGATGTTCAGGTCGTCCGGCGTCATCCGGAACGGTGCGTCTGCCTGCACGTAGACCTTCTTGATCCGGCCATCGGTATCGAGGAAGTTGTTCACGTACTTCGACGCCCATGCGATCGAGAACGTCTGGTCGATCGCATCCGCCGTCACGCCGAGCGCGTTCGCCTTCTCGCGGTCGATGTCGACCTTGTACTGCGGCGTATCGTTCAGGCCGTTCGGACGCACACCCTGCAGCGTCGGATCCTTCGAGGCCATCCCGAGCAGTTGGTTACGCGCGGCCATCAGCGCGTCGTGGCCGAGACCCGCGTTGTCCGTCAGCTCGAAGTCGAAGCCGGCAGCCGTACCGAGTTCGGGAATCGACGGCGGGTTGAACGGGATCACCATCGCGTCCTTGTAGCCCGCGTAGCGCCCGAACATCCGGCCGATCAGCGCCTGCACCTTCTGGTTCGCATGCTGACGCTGCGAGTAGTCCTTCAGGCGCACGAACACGAGACCGGAGTTCTGGCCGCGGCCGGCGAAGCTGAAGCCGTTGACCGTGAACGCCGATTCGACGATGTCCTTCTCGTCCTTCAGCAGGTAGTCGGAAATGTTCGCGAGCGTCTTCGCGGTCGTTTCCTGCGTCGAGCCCGACGGCGTCTGCACGATCACGAACATCAGGCCCTGGTCTTCATCCGGCAGGAACGACTTCGGCAGGCGTACGAACAGCAGGCCGACCGCGACGATCACGACCAGGTAGATGATGAGCCAGCGGCCCGAGCGCTTGATCACGTGGTGCACGCCGACGTGGTACTTGTCGCGGCTGTTGTTGAACGTGCGGTTGAACCAGCCGAAGAAGCCCTTCTTCTCTTCGTGATGCCCTTGCGGGATCGGCTTGAGGATCGTCGCGCACAGCGCCGGCGTCAGAATCAACGCAACGAGCACCGACAGCACCATCGCCGACACGATCGTCAGCGAGAACTGGCGATAGATCGCGCCGACCGACCCGCCGGAGAACGCCACCGGCACGAACACCGCCGACAGCACGAGCGCCACGCCGACGAGTGCGCCGGTGATCTGGCCCATCGCCTTGCGGGTCGCCTCCTTCGGTGACAGGCCCTCTTCCGCCATCACCCGCTCGACGTTCTCCACGACCACGATCGCATCGTCCACCAGCAGGCCGATGGCGAGCACGAGGCCGAACATCGACAGCGTGTTGATCGAGAAGCCCACCATCGACATGATCGCGAACGTGCCGAGCAGCACGACCGGCACCGCGATCGTCGGGATGATCGTCGCCCGCAGGTTCTGCAGGAACAGATACATCACGAGGAACACCAGCACGATACCTTCGAGCAGCGTCTTGACCACTTCCTCGATCGACAGCTTCACGAACGGCGTCGTGTCGTACGGGTACTTCACGACGAGGCCGTGCGGGAAGAACGGTGCCAGTTCGTCGATCTTCGCGCGCACGGCCTTCGCGGTCGCGAGCGCGTTCGCGTTGGTCGCGAGCTGGATACCGAGTGCCGCGGTCGGCTGACCGTTGTACTTCGTGTCGAAGTTGTAGTTTTCACCACCGAGTTCGATCTTCGCGACATCCTTCAGGCGAACCTGCGAGCCGTCCTGGTTGACCTTCAGCAGGATGTTGCCGAACTGCGCGGGCGTCTGCAGCAGCGTCGATTCGGTGATCGTCGCCTGCAGCATCGTGCCCGGCTTGGCCGGCGTGCCGCCGATCTGGCCGCCCGCGATCTGCACGTTCTGTGCGGAGATCGCGGTCGACACGTCGACCGGCGTGAGGCTGTAGTTCGTCAGGCGGTTGGCATCGAGCCAGATCCGCATCGCGTACTGCGAGCCGAACAGCGTGACGGTACCGACGCCGTTCAACCGGCTGATCGGGTCCTTCACGTGCGACGCCACGAAGTTCGCGAGGTCGTACTTGTTCATGCTGCCGTCTTCGGAGTTGAAGGCGAGCACCAGCAGGAAGCTGCTGCTCGACTTCGTCACCGAGAGGCCGAGCTGCTGCACGACCTGCGGCAGGATCGGCGTCGCGAGCGACAGCTTGTTCTGCACCTGAACCTGTGCGATGTCGGCGTTGGTACCCGGCGCGAAGGTCAGCGTGATCGTCGCGTTGCCCGAGTCGTCACTGGTCGACGACATGTACAGGAAGTTGTCGAGACCGCTCATCTGCTGCTCGATCACCTGCGTCACCGTGTCTTCCACCGTCTTCGCGGAAGCGCCCGGGTAGTTCGCGGTGATCTGGATCGATGGCGGCGCGATCGTCGGATACTGCGAGATCGGCAGCGTGAAGATCGCTGCAACCCCGGCCAGCATCAGGATGATGGCGATCACCCACGCAAAGATCGGGCGATCGATAAAAAACTTTGCCATGAAACAGGCTCCCTGTTATTGCGCGCTCGAAGCAGCGGCAGCACTCGCCGGCGCAGCGCCCGATGCGGCAGCACCGGAAGCGGCAGCGGCGCCGGAACCGGCGGCAGCCGGCGCGGCGGACGCGGCAGCAGCACCCGAAGCGGCATCGGCCGCCGGTGCGAGCTGCGCGGCGACGGTCTTCACGGTCGCACCCGGGCGCACCTTCTCGACGCCCTGCACGATCACGTGATCGCCCGCCTGTAGACCGCCTTCGACGATCCAGTTCGGGCCCTGCATGCCCGTCGTCTTCAGCGGACGCGGCTCGACCTTGTTGCTGGCGTTCACCACCATCGCGATCGCCTGGCCCTTCTGGTCATGCGTCACGCCGATCTGCGGCACCAGGAACGCGTTCTCGTTCACGCCTTCCTCGATCCGCGCACGCACGAACATGCCCGGCAGCAGCACGCGGCCCGGGTTCGGGAACACCGCGCGGATCGTCACCGAGCCGGTGGTCTGGTCGACCGTCACGTCCGAGAACTGCAGCTTGCCCGGCTCCGAGTAGGTCTTGCCGTCTTCCAGGATCAGCGACACCTTCGCCGCGCCCGGGCCGCTCGTCTTCAGGCGGCCGCTCTGCACGTCCTGGCGCAGCTTCAGCCCGTCGAGGCTCGACTGCGTGAGGTCCACGTACACCGGATCGAGCTGCTGCACCGTCGACATCAGCGTCGCCTGGCTCGCCTGCACGTAGGCACCCGGCGTCACCTGCGAGATGCCGACGCGGCCGGTGATCGGCGACACGACATCGGTATAGCCGAGGTTGATCTGCGCGGTGTCGACCGCTGCCTTGCCGGCCGCGACGTCCGCCGCGGCCTGGCCTTGCGTGGCCACCGCGTTGTCGTAGTCCTGCTTGCTGACCGCGTTCGCGGCCACCAGCACCTTGTAGCGTGCGACCAGCGCGTTCTGCGTGACGAGGTTCGCCTGCGCCTTCGCGAGCGTCGCCTTCGCGCTGTTCAGCGCGGCGACGTACGGCGCCGGATCGATCTTGTACAGGCGCTGACCGGCCTTGACGTCGGTGCCTTCGGTGAATTCACGGCGCAGCACGATGCCGTCGACCCGTGCGCGGACCTGCGCAACGAGGAATGCACTGGTGCGGCCCGGCAGGTCGGTGAAGACCGGTACGGCTTGCGGCTGGACGGTGACGACGCCGACTTCCGGTACTTGCGGCGGCGGTGCCGATTCTTTTTTTCCGCACGCGGCCAGGAAAACGGCGGCCGTCGCGACAGTGATTAAGCGGTATGGAACCCGTTCGACGCGCATGGAGCGACCTCTGTGTGTAACCAATGGAATAAGTGCCGCACCCCACCGGAGGGAGTGCAACACGGATGCGCCTCACGGCGCAGATCGAACACCTGAAATACTGGACTGCTAGATACAGCAAGCGGCACGAAACCTCCGTGCCGACAGGTTGCCCCGCAACTGCGGACTGGTACTTTGGCGGGAATCAGCAGAGTGGGATATTAACTGATTGCCACTTGGGTCATTCGATCGTAGGGTGGTATTGTATATACATTCATGAATGTATGTAAAAAGCCCGTTTATGCTCCGCCCGCGGTCCAGTCTTACGGATTGTTACCAGTCGCAAGCATAGCCGGTCTGTCTGGCTGCGACGAGGGTTGCAGACCCCATATTCACCTACGATCATTCCAATCAGGCCTGCACATGGTCAGACGTACCAAGGAGGAGGCGCTCGAGACGCGCAATCGCATTCTCGACGCCGCCGAGCACGTGTTCTTCGAGAAGGGCGTGTCGCATACGTCGCTCGCGGACATCGCCCAGCATGCCGGCGTGACGCGCGGCGCAATCTACTGGCATTTCTCGAACAAGAGCGAACTGTTCGACGCGATGTTCGACCGCGTGTTTCTGCCGATCGACGAGCTGAAGCGGATGCCGCTCGACGCGCCGGGCGGCAATCCGCTCGAGAAGATTCGACAGATCCTGATCTGGTGCCTGCTCGGCGTGCAACGCGACGCGCAGTTGCGCCGCGTGTTCAGCATCCTGTTCATGAAGTGCGAGTACGTCGCCGACCTGGAGCCGTTGTTGCAGCGCAACCGTGCGGGAATGAGCGAGGCGCTGCATGCGATCGACGCCGATCTCGCGGGGGCCGTGCGGCTCAAGCTGCTGCCCGAGCGGCTCGATACGTGGCGCGCGACGCTGATGCTGCACACGCTCGTCAGCGGTTTCGTGCGCGACATGCTGATGCTGCCCGACGAGATCGACGCCGAGCAGCATGCGGAAAAGCTCGTCGACGGCTGTTTCGACATGCTGCGCTACAGCCCGGCGATGCTGAAAGACGGCGACTGACCGCGCGACGCGCGCGCCTGCGGTTTTCGTTTCATCGGGCGGCGCACCGTGCCGCACCAACGCGCTGCCCCCTTCCCCCCGCCCGGTTCAGGCCGCCTTCGCGCGTTGCGCGCGGGCCAGCTGGTTCGATGCGGCGACCGAGCCACGCTTGGGCATCGGCGCACCGGCCAGTCCCGCGATCCACGCGTCGGTCGGCATCACGGCCGCGAAATTCGACTGGAACACCACCGTGTACGCGCGGTGAATCTCCTCGGCGCTCGCCGCGCCGGCTTCGTTCTCGTAAGGCAGCGCGCCCGTCGCGTCGTCCAGGTACTCGACATTCAGCCCCGCGTGCGCCGCGTGATAAACCGTCGACGCATTGCAGTTGTGCGTCATGTAGCCGGCAACCGCGAGCGTGTCGATCCCGTGCGCCTCGAGCCACGCGGCGAGGTCGGTCCCGGCAAACGAGCTTGCCTGCTTCTTCTCGATCAGGTGCGCGTACGGCCGGCCGGCGACGACCGCGTGCAGCGCGACGCCGTCGGAGCCGGGCGCGAAGATCGGCGCGCCGGCCGGCGCGACGTGCTGGACGACGATCACGGGCACGCCGGCCGCATGCGCGGCATCGATCGCGCGGCCGATGTTCGCGAGCGACACGTCGAGCGGCGGATACTCGATGGGCAGATTGCCCGTCACGTATTCGTTCTGGACGTCGATCACGATCAGCGCACGGCGGGAAGCCGGAGGGGAAACGATCGGGGAAGCGGAATGCGGGACGGCGTTCGACATGACGGGCTCCTGGTCCGGGGCGCGGCCCCGCCCCGGAACGGGACGGCCAGCGGCGCGATGCGATGCGATGCGATGCATTGTCGGTGCGCATCGTTCACGCAGATAGTGGCCCGATAGTCATTCTTCGATAAAATCGGGCCATCGCCATTCCGGAGCCCCCATGACCGCCGCCGCCTCGTCCACCCGGCCCGCCCCGCCCGTTCCGACCGTCGTTGCCGTGATCGCGTACGACGGCATCAGCCCGTTCCACCTGTCGGTGCCGTCGGTCGTGTTCGGCAAGGAGCGCGACGCGGCCGCGTCGCCTGCGTTCGAGTTTCGCGTCTGCTCGGCCGAGCGTGGCCCGCTGTCGACGACGGGCGGCTTCACGATCACCGCGCCATACGGGCTCGACGGGCTCGACGATGCGGACATCGTCATCGTGCCGGCATGGCGCGATCCGGACGAAGCGCCGCCCGACGTGCTGCTCGACGCCGTCCGCGCGGTCGCCGCACGTGGCGCGCAGCTCGTCGGGCTGTGCCTCGGCGCCTACGTGCTCGCCGCGGCCGGCCTGCTCGACGGCCGCCCGGCCACCACGCACTGGGCGTGGGCCGAAGACTTCGCGCGACGCTTTCCGCGCGTGAAGCTCGATCCGGACGTGCTGTACGTGGACGACGGCAACCTGATGACGTCGGCCGGCACGGCAGCCGGGCTCGACTGCTGCCTGCACGTCGTCCGGCTGCGCTTCGGCTCCGACGCCGCGAACCAGATCGCGCGCCGCCTCGTGATCCCGCCGCACCGCCAGGGCGGGCAGGCGCAATACGTGCCGCAGCCGGTCGCCGCGCACCCGCGCGATGCACGGCTCGCGGGGCTGCTCGACTGGGTGCGCGCCCACCTCGACGCGGCGCACAGCGTCGACTCGCTCGCCGAACGCGTGCTGATGAGCCGGCGCACGTTCACGCGCCACTTCCGCCAGGCGACCGGCACGACCGTCACCGCGTGGCTGCAGGCCGAGCGGCTCGCGCGCGCGCAGCATCTGCTGGAGACCACCGGACAATCGATCGACGCGATCGCGCAAGCGGCCGGCTACGGGTCGAGCGTGTCGCTGCGCCAGCATTTCGCGGGCACGCTCGGCACGTCGCCGTCGGCGTATCGAAGGGAATTTCGCGGCGCCGGAGCCGGCGCCGAGGTCGTGCGGTAACGCGCGTGTCGAGCGGGCCTCGCAGCGGAACCGCCCGGCCGCTCAGCCGCCGTTGATCCAGCGTGCCGCGTAAAGCAGCAGCGCGACGAAGACGATCATCGCGGCCCACGCCCACACGGGCACCGTGCCGGAGCCGCGATGCGGGAGCGCGCTGGCGGCACGCCCGGTCAGCGCGCCGCCGAGGTGCGGCGGCAACGCACGCTTGGTCGCGGCCACCAGCGACGCCGGCCGCAGGAACACGTGCTGGCGCCGTGGCGCGGCCGAGCGCGCGCGATTCGGCGCAAGACCGTGCTTCGCCTGCACGACCGCACAGAATTCACGGAAGAAATCGTCGGTCCATTCGCGCAGCGTATTTTCGATCTGCCGCCCCGGAAGCTCGGTGAGCGGGCCGCTCGCCGTCGCCCAGACCACGTACTCGATGCGCGTGGCGTTGGCGTCGTCATCCGGCATCAGGACAAGTTCGACCTGGCCGCGCAGCGCGCCGAGCCCGTCGGCCCGCGCCTTGAAGTTGAGCACGCGGCGCGGCTGCCCTTCCGCGTCGCCCTGCTCGGCGGCAGCATGCGCACGCACGTCGTAGCGCGCGCGCAGCGGGCCGAGCGGCACCGTGATCGTCAACGCAAACTCGCCATGCGCAAGCTTCACGAAGGATTCGCAATGCTCGAAGCTCGCGCGCAGCAACGCGAGATCCTCGAACGCTTCCCGCACGACAGGCGGGGCGAGCGGTATGCGTAACGTGTCGTTCAGTTCCATGACGCCTCCCCCGATGAACACGCGCTGCATCAGGACGTCTCGACGAGACTGTCGATCCGTGCAGCGTCGAAGGCCACGTAGTGCGCGAGCGCCAGCGCGGCCTCCTTCGGTTCCTCGTAACTCCATGCGGCGTTCTCGATCACGCCGTCTTCGGTCTGCAAGTCGAAGTGCACGGCCTCGCCCCTGAGCGGGCAGGCCGACGTGACGCCTGATTTCACAAGCCGGCGCATGTTGACGTCGCCGCGCGGCAGGTAGTGGGTGTCCGGCAGGCCCGTTTCGCGCACGGTCAGCGCGCCGTGCGAATCGGCGTACGTGATGCCGCGATGGATAACGCGAACGCGATGGCGGTTCGGCACGATTTCGAGACGAGGGTCGGCTGCGTCGGACATCGTTTCTCCTTGGGGCGGTCAGGCCAAGCCAGGCTCAGGAAACGAAAAAGCCACGGCACGGGTGCCGTGGCTTTCATTATGGGCGAAACCGCAGCCGAATGCGCGACCCGCTCGGGGCCGCGCGCGGCGAGCTACTGCGCGCTCCACTGGAATGCGGTTTTCGCACCACCCTTCGCGCCGACCGTGACGGCGCGGGATTCCTCGTTGCCCTGGTACGACGCATGCACCGTATAGCGGCCCGGCGGCACCTTCACGAGCATGTATGGCCCGCGCGCGTCGGTCTTCAGCACTTCGGTACCCTTGCCGTCGACGATCCGCACATGGACGTCGGCCAGGAACTCGCCGCCCTTGCCGGTGAACCGCAGCGCCAGCGGCCAACTCGACTCGTTGCGCTGGAACGCCGTCGATTCGTCCTGTCCGACGCCGCCGGACACGAAGGTGACGTCGCCCTGCTGGCGCGCGGCGGGCAAGCCGTCCGACTGCGCGTACGCGCCGGTCGCCCCGGCTGCGAGGCCGGCGGCCAGCGCCGCGGCGACGGCAAATCGGGACACGTTGCGTAGATATTGCATGGCTCTCTCCTTGGGGTCGGAACACATACAGGGCGCCGAGTCACCCATTCAGAACGGCGGCGGCGCCCGCCGCGGCCGGCCTGGCCGGCCGTCGGCCGTGGCCGGTCAGCTCAGGTCGACCGGCACGAAGATCTGCGCATTATCGCGCTGGATCAGCAGAGCAAGACTGTTGCCCGCCCCCTTCACCGCGTCGCGCAGCTGCTCGGGGCTCGTGACCGGGCGGCCGTTGACCGCGAGGATCACGTCGCCGGGCTGGATGCCCGCGTTGGCGGCCGGCCCGCCGGCCTGCTGCACGATCAGCCCGTGCGACAGGTTGTCGGCACTGCGCTCCTGCGGCGACAGCGGACGCACCGCGACGCCCAGGCGGCCCTGCTCGACCGGCCCGTTGTCGTTCGACGCGAGTTTCGCATCGGCCATCGCGCCGAGCGTCACGCTGATCGACTTCTTCGACTTGTCGCGCCAGATCTGCAGGTCGGCCTTCGAACCCGGCTTCAGGTTCGCGATCTGCGCGGGCAGCGACGTCGAATCGGCGACCGGCGAGCCGTTGACCGACAGGATCACGTCGCCCGGTTGCAGGCCCGCCTTCGCGGCCGGGCCGTTCGGGTCGACGGAGCTGACGAGCGCGCCGTCCGGCTTCTGCAGTCCGAACGAGCTCGCGAGCGTCTGGTTCAGCCCCTGCACGGCGACACCGAGGCGGCCGCGGCTCACGTGGCCCGTCTTCACGAGCTCGTCCTTCACCTTGATCGCCTCGTTGATCGGGATCGCGAACGACAGGCCCTGGAAGCCGCCCGTCTGCGAATAGATCATCGAGTTGATGCCGATCACCTCGCCTTGCAGGTTGAATAGCGGGCCGCCCGAGTTGCCGGGGTTCACCGGCACGTCGGTCTGGATGAACGGCGTGTAGTTCTCGTCCGGCAGCGCGCGCGACTTCGCGCTGATGATGCCCGACGTGACCGTGTTGTCGAAGCCGTACGGCGAACCGATCGCGACGACCCACTGGCCGACCTTGCTCTGCGCCGGGTCGCCGATCTTCACGGTCGGCAGGCCGCTCGCGTCGATCTTCAGCACCGCGACATCGGACTGCTTGTCCGAGCCGACGACCTTCGCCTTGTATTCGCGCTTGTCGGTCAGCTTGACCGTGACGACGTTCGCGCCGTCGATCACGTGCGCATTGGTGAGGATGTACCCGTCGGAGCTGATGACGAACCCGGAACCGAGGCTCGCGCTCGGCTGGTCGTCCGGCTGCGCGTCGCCGCCCATGCCCGGCACCTGGCCGTAGAAATGCTTGAAGAACTGGTAGAACGGATCGCTCGGGTCGATCGGCAGTTGCGGCTGCGGGACGCGCCGCGACACCTGCTTCACGACGTGCTTCGCGCTGATGTTCACGACCGCCGGGCCGTAGGTCTCGACGAGCCCGGAGAAATCGGGGATGCCGGTCTTGGCGGCCGCTTCGGCCGGCATCAGCGCGGCAGCCTGCGCGGGCGTGATGATCTGCGGATCGGCGCGGCGCGTGCCGGCGACGTAGCCGGCGGACAGGGCGGCCGCCACGGCGACCGCGACGGCGCCGCGCGCAAGGAATCGGGTGTTCATCGTAGGACCTCCTCTTTGTTAGAACGCAGCGTAACGACCCTGACTTAAAGGAGGCTTAATCAGCCTTAAGCGGGGCTTAAGCGGCCGCCGGCGCCCGCCCGGCGGCGTTCTTCACACGGATTCGGACGGCTGCGGCGCCTCGGCCGGCATCTCGGCATCGCAGAACACGACGCTGACGAGCAGGCCGCCCGCGGCCGCGTCGCCGAGCGACACCGTCGCGCCCTGCTGCGCCGCCACGCGCTTGACGATCGCGAGCCCGAGCCCGCTGCCCGACACGTCGGTGCGCGCCCGCGCGGAGCTGTCGCGGTAGAAGCGGTCGAACACGCGCTCGCGCTCGTCGGCCGGAATGCCGGGCCCGCTGTCGCCGATCTGCACGCATGCGCGACCGGCCGCGTCGCGGGTCAGCGACACGTCGATGCGGCCGCCGTCCGGCGTGTACTTCACCGCGTTGTCGAGCAGGTTGCCGAACATCACGCGCAGCGCGCCGACGTCCGCGACGACGCTCGCCGCGCGCGTCTCCTCGAAACCGAGATCGATGTCGCGCCGCTGCGCGAGCGGCGCAAGCGCGGCCACGCATTCGGCGAGCAGCGCCTGCAGGTCGACCGGCTCGCGCATCGTCGCGCCATCCGGTTCGGCGCGTGCGAGCGCAAGCAGTTGCTCCGTGAGGCGCGTCGCACGCGACACACCATCCTGGAGATCCGCAACCGCCTCGCGGCGCGATGCGTCGTCCTTCGCGCGGGCGACGAGCTGCGCCTGGATCTGCACGGCCGCGAGCGGCGTGCGCAGTTCGTGCGCGGCGTCGGCCACGAAGGCCTTCTGCGTGTCGAGTGCGGCCGACAGCCTCGCGAGCAGCCCGTTCAGCGCCCGTACGAGCGGCTGCACCTCGAGCGGCAGGCGCGCATCGGGGAGCGGATCGAGCGCCTCCGGCCGGCGTGCCTCGACCGCGCGCGTCACGCGGCCGAGCGGTGCGAGCCCGCGCCCGACGATCACCCACACGGCCGCGCCGAGGAACGGCAGCAGCACGATCAGCGGCCACAGCGTGCGCAGCGCGACGTTCGCCGCGAGCCGGTTACGCACCGACAGCGGCTGCGCGAGCTGCACGACGTTGTCGCCGACGATCGCCCCGTACACGCGCCATTCGCCGCGATCGGTGCGCTCGGTCGAGAAGCCGAGCTCCGCGCGCGGCGCGATCGGCGCACGCGGATGCGAGAAGTACATCAGCACGCCGTTGCGGTTCCATATCTGGATCACGATGCCTTCGTCGCCGTTGGTGCGCGAACCGAACACCTGCGAGAACGGCTCGGACGGCAGGGCCGCTGCGATTTCCTGCAACTGGTAGTCGAACAGTTCGTTCGCCTCGGCGAGCGCCTGCCGGTAGATGAGCCAGCCCGCGATACCCACGCCCGCGACGACGATCGCGAGCAGCCAGATCAGCAATTGATGACGAATCGACCTCACGCGTCAGCTTTCCTTGACGACCATGTAGCCGAGCCCGCGCACGTTGCGGATCAGGTCCGAGCCGAGCTTCTTGCGCAGCGCGTGGATGTAGACCTCGACCGTGTTGCTGCCGATCTCCTCGCCCCAGCCGTACATCTTCTCCTCGAGCTGGCTCTTCGACAGCACCGCGCCGGGCCGTGCGAGCAGCGCCTCGAGCAGCGCGAACTCGCGCGCGGACAACGCGACGGGCACGCCGTCGAGCGTCACCTGGTGCGAAGCGGGATCGAGTGTCAGCGCGCCATGGCGGATCAGCGATTCGCTGCGCCCGGCCTGGCGGCGGATCAGCGCGCGCATCCGCGCGCCCAGTTCATCGAGGTCGAACGGCTTGACGAGGTAGTCGTCGGCGCCCGCGTCGAGCCCCTTCACGCGATCGGCCACCGCGTCGCGCGCGGTGACGATCAGCACCGGCAGCGCCAGCCCGCGTGCGCGCAGCGTGCGCAGCACGTCGATGCCGTCGCGCTTCGGCAGGCCGAGATCGAGCAGCAGCAGGTCGTACGCCTCGCCGCCGAGCGCCGTCAGGGCGGCGTCGCCGTCCTGAACCCAGTCGACCGCAAAGCCGTCCGAGCGCAGCGCCTTGCGCACGCCTTCGGCAATCATTCGATCATCTTCGACAAGCAGAATCCGCATCGGGACAGGCATCCATGGGGCAGGTCAAACACGCCGACCATTGTAGCGCCGCGAATCGCATGCGCGGCACCGTGCAATGCAACAGAAAGGCGGATTGCAAGGGGGCTGTCCGGACTTGTCTCTACAATGTGCGCTTTGGCGCCGCGCGCGCCCTGCCCGAACGTCGTGCTTCTCCCGTATTCGCTCATGCCGATTTCCGATCTTTCCACCCGGTTCGCCCCCCGTGCCTGCCTGCGGGCAGCCGCCGTCGTCGCCACCTGCACGGCCCTCGCCTTCGCGCCCGCCGCGCAGGCCCGCAAGAAATCCCACAAGGAAGCGCACAAGACGACCGTCGTGTCGCCCGCCGCACGCGCGGCCGGCCTGCCGGCGTCCGTGCTCGTCGCGCTGCAGCGCGCGAAGGTGCCGGCGTCGGCGATGAGCGTCATCGTCGAGCGCGTCGGCGATCCGGAACCGCTGATCGCGTGGAATGCGAGCCGGCCGATGCTGCCCGCGTCGACGATGAAGCTCGTGACGACCTTCTCGGGCCTGTCGATCCTCGGCCCCGACTACCGCTGGCGCACGACCGCCTACACGGACGGCACGATCGATCCCGACGGCACGCTGCAGGGCAACCTGTACATCAAGGGCACCGGCGATCCGAAGCTCGTGCCCGAAGAGCTGATCGACCTCGTCGACAAGCTGCGCAAGGCCGGCGTCAAGCGCGTGAGCGGCGGCCTGGTGCTCGACAAGAGCTACTTCGCGACATCGACGCGCGATCTCCCTTCGTTCGACGACGACGCGAGCGCGCCGTACAACGTCGGCCCCGATCCGCTTCTGTACGCGTTCAAGGCCGTGTCGTTCACCGTCACGCCGGGCGACGACGGCAAGGTGGCCGTCGACGTGCTGCCGCCGCTCGCGGACCTGTCGATCGACAACCAGCTGGTCGAAGGTACCGGCTCGTGCAGCGCGGCCGCCGCGGCCGCGCGTCCGACACTGACCGCCGGCGGCGGGATCATGACCGCCTCGTTCGCCGGCGACTACCCGTTGCGTTGCGGCGCGCACACGACCAACCTCGCGATCCTCGATCACACGACGTTCTTCGCGCGCGGCTTCCTCGCGCTGTGGCAGCAGGACGGCGGCACGATCGCCGGGCCGGTGAGCGAAGGCAAGGTGCCGCCCACCGCGCGGCCCCTCGCCGTGCATCACAGCCCGGTGCTCGGCAGCATCGTCTACGACATCAACAAGTTCAGCAACAACGTGATGGCGCGCAACCTGTTCCTGACGATCGGCGCGGTCGGCGGCAAGCCGCCCGCGACGCCCGAGCAGTCGAGCCGCGTGATCCAGGCGTTCCTGCAGAAGAACGGCATCGCGATGCCCGACCTCATGCTTGAAAACGGCTCGGGTCTGTCGCGCGAAGAGCATGTGAGCGCGCTGTCGCTCGCCGCGCTGCTGCAGGCCGCGAACGCGAGCCCCGTCGCGCAGGCCTTCATCGATTCGCTGCCGATCGCCGGCATCGACGGCACGATGAAGAACCGCCTCACCAACGCCGGCGTGCTCGGCAACGCGCACATCAAGACCGGCACGCTACGCGACGTGCGCGCGATCGCCGGCTACGTCGCCGGCGCGGACGGCCAGAGCTACGTCGTCGTGAGCTTCATCAACAACGATCACGCGGAAGGCGCGCGCGCCGCGCACGACTCGCTGCTCGAGTGGATCTACGCGGGCGCCCACTGACGTTTCCGCGCGCCGCGACACACGGCGGGCCTGCGGCCGGCGCGCGTCGGCTCGCCTCCGCATTGAGCCGCACCCGCACAACGGGTCGACCTGGCGGGCCGCCGGGGCGACCCGCCAGCGCGCCTGCACACCGACCTGCGCCCTCCCCGGTTTGAAACGGTAGCCGCCTCCGGCGCGCGACGCACCGCGCAGCACCTGCGCCCGCAAAACAGGGCCATACCGCCCGGCCCCGTGCCGCGCGGCTTCCGTAAAAACCCTGTCCTCAGAGGGAACCCTCTACGCTCCCCCCTCGCCTAGCGCGTGGCGATTGCGTAGGCTGTTGGCCTGACCGATATCTACAACGGGCCATACGCCCGGCCTCAAGGCTTGCAGGGGAAAGAAGGAGACACGCCCATGCGATTCGACGTCGAATTGCTTCTGCTCGCGCTGGCGCCCGTCTTCCTGCTCTGCATCGCGTGGGAGGCCTGGCACCTCGCCCGCACTCGTGCGCAGGACCATGTCTATGCGTGGCGCGACACGCTGTGCAACGCGGCGCTCGCGCTGATGCACCAGGGCGCCGACAAGATCGCGTGGCTGTTCGTGATCCCCGTCTATGCGTACTGCTACCAGCACTATCGCCTGTTCACGTGGCACGACGGCTGGCTGTCGTTCACCGTGCTGTTCGTCGCGCAGGATTTCCTCTACTACGTATTCCATCGCGCAAGCCATCGCGTGCGCTGGCTGTGGGCCGCGCACGTCGTGCACCACTCGTCCGAACGGATGAATTTCTCGACCGCGTTCCGCCAGAGCCTGATGTACCCGGTCGCGGGGATGTGGGTGTTCTGGCTGCCGCTCGCGTTCGCGGGCTTTCCGCCGCAACAGGTCGTCGGCATCGTGCTGATCAACCTCGCGTTCCAGTTCTTCGTGCACACGCAGGCGATCGGCAAGCTCGGCTGGCTCGAATACGTGCTGAACACGCCGTCGATCCACCGCGCACACCATGCGCGCAACCCGCGCTACATCGACCGCAATTACGCAGGCGTCCTTGTGATCTGGGATCGCCTGTTCGGCAGCTATGTCGAGGAAGCGCCCGACGATCCGCCGCAGTACGGGATCGTCGAGCGGCTCGACTCCAACAACCCGCTCGTCGCGACGTTCCACGAGTGGGTATCGATGGCCGGCGACGCGTTGCGCGTCGACGGCTGGCGCAACAAGCTGCGCGCGATTTTCGGCCCGCCCGAATGGGCGAGCGCTTATCATGCGCAGATTGCCGAGGCCGCGAACCCCGATCCGCGCACCGTGCCGCTTGCGGCTGCGCGAGACCAATAAACCGTTTCAGCCAACGGCCGCCGCGCAGCCCGGAACCGAGCAGGCACGCGGCAGATGAGAAACACATCAGGCCATATCTACGAGGAGATCGAACGATGCAGACACAACAACACGCACCCGCCCGCACCCGCCAACGCATGCTGCGCACCGCGCAGGTCGCGATCGCCGGCGCCGCGCTCGCGCTGCTCGCCGCATGCGGCGGCGGTGACGACAACAACAGCAGCAGCGCATCGAACACGCCGCCGTCGGGCGTAAAAATGCAGATCGTGTCGTTCGGCGACAGCCTGTCCGACGCGGGCACCTACTCGCAGATCAAGCTCGGCTTCGGCGGCGGCCGCTTCACGACCAACCCGGGTCAGGTGTGGACGCAGAACGTCGCGCAGTACTACGGCGACACGCTGCAGCCCGCGAACCAGGGCGGTTTCGGCATTCCGCTGCAGGCCACCGGCGGCCTCGGCTACGCACAGGGCGGCTCGCGCGTGACGCAACAGCCGGGCATCGGCCACGCGGACGCCAGCGTGCCGAACGCCGACTACGCGCAGGCGACCACGACGCCGATCGCCGACCAGGTCAAGCAATACCTGTCGCAGCACGGCAGCTTCAACGCCGGCCAGATCGTGCTGATCAACGGCGGCGCGAACGACATCTTCTACCAGGCGCAAGTCGCGCAGGCGCAAGGCAACACGCCGGCCGCCCAGCTCGCGGCAGCGCAGGCGATCGGCCTGGCCGCGCAGCAGCTCGGCGGGATCGTCCAGCAGATCGTCGCGGCTGGCGCAACGCACGTGTTCGTCGCGAACGTGCCGGACATCGGCGGCACGCCGCTCGCGCTGCAGGGCGGCACGCAAGCCGCGTTCACGCAACTGTCGGGGCTGTTCAACCAGACGCTCGTCGGCACGCTCGCCGCGCTGAAGGTCGACACGACGAAGTACGCGGTGGTCGATTCGTTCACGTGGCAGGACGGCATCGCGGCCAACTACCAGGCGAACGGCTTCAGCGTGTCGAACACCGACACCGCCTGCAACCTGAAGGCGATGGTCCAGGCCGCCACGCAGTACGGCGTCGCGAACGCAACCGCATTCGGCTCGTCGCTGTTCTGCTCGCCGCAGACCTACACGGTCGCGAACGCGGACCAGACCTACATGTTCGCCGACACGGTCCACCCGACGACGCGCCTGCATGCGCTGTTCGCGCAGTACGTCGAACAGCAGATCGCGAAGTCCGGCGTCGGCAAGTAAGCAGCCGGCCACGCGCCCAAACGAAAACGCCCGACCGGTTTGCCGGTCGGGCGTTTTTTCATTCCAGTGCCGGGATTGGCGTCAATCGCGCGCTTCGAACGCGGCCGCCGCGCGGCCGAGGCGATCGTTGACCGCGATCCATTCGACGGTCTCGGGCAGCTTCTCGACGAGAATCCGCGCAACCTGCGCGCGGTCGAGCGCACGCAACATCCCGTACAGGTCGCGCGCATACGCCTGCGGATCTTCCGGCGCCGCGACGAAATGCACGCCGTCGGCCTGCGCCCAGCGTCCCGCGCGCGAGGCGCGTGCGACGAGCGCGACACGCTCGCCATCGGTCTGCGCGGCCGCGAGCAGCGGCTCGAGCGCGTCGAACGGCAGCAGCGCGAGCGGCGTGCGCGGCGCGTAATGCGCTTTCAGCGTACCCGACGCACGCGGCGCGGTCGCATCGCTGCCGTCCGGCAGCCGCGGGGCGCGACCGAGCACGTCGGCGATCTGCTGCGGCGTCACGTGGCCCGGACGCAGCAGCGCCGGAAAGCCGCGCGACAGGTCGAGAATCGTCGATTCGATACCGACTTCCGATGCGCCGCCGTCAAGCACGTGCACGGTGTCGCCGAATTCGTCGCGTACGTGCTGCGCGGTGGTCGGGCTCACATGGCCGAACCGGTTCGCGGACGGTGCGGCCACGCCGCCATGCCCGCCGCGCCGCGCGCTGAACGCGGCCAGCAGCGCCTGCGCGACCGGATGCGACGGACAGCGCAGCCCGACCGAATCCTGGCCGCCGCTCACGGCGTCCGGAATGCGCGCATGACGCTTCAGGATCAGCGTCAGCGGGCCCGGCCAGAACGCATCGATCAACGCCTGCGCGTCGGCCGGCAGATCGTCGGCCCAGTAACCGGGATCGCCGCCCGGCGGCAGGTGCACGATCACCGGATGATTCGCGGGGCGCCCCTTCGCCGCGTAGATGCGTGCGACGGCCTCGGGATTCGCCGCGTCACCGCCAAGCCCGTAGACGGTTTCGGTCGGAAAGGCGACGAGCTGGCCCGCATCGAGCAGCGCGGCGGCCGCGTCGATCTGCGCGGCCGTCACCGAGTTCGGGAGATCGATGGACATCGGCCGGCTCAGTCGAGCGGCACGCGCAGCAGCTGCGCGCACGCGGTGGCCGCGGCAACGGCTTCGTCGCGCGTTTCAGCCGTGAAGTTCACGTGACCCATCTTGCGGCCGACGCGCGCCTCTTCCTTGCCGTACAGGTGCAGGTGCGCTGCGGGCATCGCCGCGACCGTGTCCCACGGCGGCGTGACGGCATCGGCCGCGGCCCCGTTCGGGAACCACACGTCGCCGAGGATGTTCAGCATCGCGGCCGGCGAATGCTGGCGCGGGTTGCCGAGCGGCATGCGCGTCATGGCGCGCACCTGCTGCTCGAACTGGCTCGTTGCGCACGCATCGACCGTGTAGTGGCCGGAGTTGTGCGGGCGTGGCGCCATCTCGTTCGCGACGAACGAACCGTCTTCCAGCACGAAGAATTCGACGCACAGCACGCCGACGTAGTCGAGCGTATCGGCAATCCGCACGGCGGCCTGCTGCGCCTCTTCGACGCGCGCGGCATCGGCGGCCGGCGCGGGCACGACCGTCAGCGCGAGGATGCCGTTGTGATGCACGTTCTGCGCGAGCGGGAACGCGGCCGAGCGGCCGTCCGCGCCGCGCGCGATCAGCGCCGACACTTCGTATTTCAGCGGCAGGCGCTTCTCGAGCACGCACGGCACGCCGTTCAGCGCCGCATGCGCGTCGCGCGCTTCCTGTGCGGTGCTCACGCGCACCTGGCCCTTGCCGTCGTAGCCGAGCCGCGCGGTCTTCAGGATGCCCGGCAGCACCGCGTCGAGCGCGGCATCGTCGAGCGCAGCGAGTGCCGCCGGCGATTCGATCACGACGTGCGGCGCGACGGGCACGCCCGACGCTTCGATGAAGCGCTTCTCCGCGATCCGGTCCTGTGCGATCGCGACGCAGCGGCCGGCCGGCGCGACGAACGTCGTGCGCGCGAGGAAATCGAGGCTCGCGGCCGGCACGTTCTCGAACTCCGTCGACACCGCGTCGCACAGGTCGGCCAGCTCGGCGAGCGCGGCTTCGTCGTCGTAGGCCGCGCGCAGGTGGCGGTCGGCGACCGCGCCGGCGGGGCTCGTCGGATCGGGATCGAGCACGGCGACGCGATAGCCCATCGACTGGGCGGCAAAGCAGAACATGCGGCCGAGCTGGCCGCCGCCGACCATGCCAAGCCACGCGCCGGGCAGGATCGGGGAAACGGAATCAGGAGTTGCGGTCATGTCAGTGGTCGGTCGCGGCGGGCGCTGCCCGCCGCAGTGGGGAGGTCAGGCGGCCGCGACGCGCGGCCGCCGGTGCGCCGTCATTCCAGCGGCGGCAGCACCATAGCGTGCGCGGCTTCGTTCTGACGCACGCGGAACGCGGCGAGCCGGTTCGCATAGTCGACCGAGTTGCCGGACAGGATCGACACCGCGAACAGCGCGGCGTTCGCAGCGCCGGCCTCGCCGATCGCGAACGTCGCGACCGGCACGCCCTTCGGCATCTGCACGATCGAGTGCAGCGAATCGACACCCTTCAGGTACTTGCTCGCGACCGGCACGCCGAGCACCGGCACCGTGGTTTTCGCGGCCAGCATGCCGGGCAGGTGCGCGGCGCCGCCGGCGCCCGCGATGATCGCGCGCAGCCCGCGCTCGCGCGCCTTCTCGGCATAGTCGAACATCTCGTCGGGCATCCGGTGCGCGGACACGACCTTCGCTTCGTACGGCACGCCGAATTCCTGCAGGATGGCAACCGCGTGCTTCATCACGTCCCAGTCGGAACTCGAACCCATCAGCACGCCGACGAGCGGCGCGCTGTGCGTGTGGGCAGTCTGAACTTCGCTCATGTGTTCCGTTCCCCGATCAAGCGAGCGCCTGGCCCGTGATGCGCTCGAGCGCTTCCTGGTACTTCGCGGCCGTCTTCTCGACGACGTCGGCCGGCAGCGCCGGCGCCGGTGCCGTCTTGCCCCACGGCTGCGCCTCGAGCCAGTCGCGCACGAACTGCTTGTCGAACGACGGCGGGTTCGTGCCGACTTCGTACTGGTCGGCCGGCCAGAAGCGCGACGAGTCGGCCGTCAGCACTTCGTCCATCAGGTACAGCTTGCCGTGGTTGTCGAGGCCGAATTCGAACTTCGTGTCGGCGATGATGATGCCGCGCGTTGCCGCGTAGTCGGCCGCTTCCTTGTACAGCTTGATCGAGATGTCGCGGATCGTCGCGGCCAGCTCGGTGCCGATGCGGCGCTCGGTTTCCTCGAACGTGATGTTCTCGTCGTGCTCGCCCATCTCGGCCTTCGCGGCCGGCGTGAAGATCGGCTCGGGCAGCTTCTGCGCGTTCTGCAGGCCTGCCGGCAGCGGCACGCCGCACACGGCGCCCGACGCCTGGTATTCCTTCCAGCCGCTGCCGGCCAGGTAGCCGCGCACGACCGCTTCGATCATGATCGGCTCGAGGCGCTTGACGACCACGCCGCGGCCCTTCACCTGCTCGACCTCGTCGGCCGCGACGACGGCTTCCGGCGCGTCGCCCGTCAGGTGGTTCGGCACGATGTGCGCGAGCTTGTCGAACCAGAAGTTCGCCATCTGGTTCAGCACGCGGCCCTTGTTCGGAATCGGCTCGCCCATCACCACGTCGAATGCCGACAGGCGATCGGTCGTGACGATCAGGAGCTTGTCGTTGCCGACCGCGTAGTTATCGCGGACCTTGCCGCGACCGAGGAGCGGCAGCGAGCGGAGCGTGGATTCGTAGAGGGTAGACATCGTCTTTTCGCAGATAAGGAGCCAAACCAAAAGGGAAACGCCGTTCCCCGCGGCAGGCGGGAACGGCGGTCTTGCAATACGTCGGCGAACCGGCCGGGCGACGGCGCCCGGGCGATTGCCGGCCGGCCCTCGTTCGGCCGGACGGAGCGGCTGCCCGGGGCCGGATCAGACCCGGCAGGACGGCCTTGCCGTTGCCCGATGCCAGCATCGGGCGCGGCAATCGTACTACAGTCTCAGCGCACGACCTGTGCGAGCGCGCCGGACTTGTACTGCTCGGCGATCTTGTCGAGCGACACCGGCTTGATCTTGCCGGCCTGGCCTTCGCAGCCGAACGCGAGGTAGCGGTCGACGCAGACCTGCTTCGTCGCTTCGCGCGCGGGCTTCAGGTAGTCGCGCGGATCGAACTTGCCCGGGTTCTCGAACAGGTAGCGGCGGATCGCACCGGTGATCGCGAGACGCAGGTCGGTGTCGATGTTGATCTTGCGCACGCCGTGCTTGATGCCTTCCTGGATTTCCTCGACCGGCACGCCGTAGGTTTCCTTCATGTCGCCGCCGAATTCGCGGATCTCGGCCAGCAGTTCCTGCGGCACCGACGACGAACCGTGCATCACGAGGTGGGTATTCGGGATGCGCGCGTGGATTTCCTTGATGCGCTGGATCGACAGGATGTCGCCCGTCGGCTTCTTCGAGAACTTGTACGCGCCGTGCGACGTACCGATCGCGATCGCGAGCGCATCGCACTGCGTGAGCTTCACGAAGTCGGCAGCCTGCTCCGGATCGGTCAGCAGTTGCTCGCGGGTCATCGTGCCTTCCGCGCCGTGACCGTCTTCCTTGTCGCCCTTCATCGTCTCGAGCGAGCCGAGCACGCCGAGTTCGGCTTCGACCGTCACACCGATCGAGTGCGCCATCTCGACGACCTTGCGCGACACGTCGACGTTGTACTCGTACGACGCGACCGTCTTGCCGTCGGCTTCCAGCGAACCGTCCATCATCACGCTGGTGAAGCCGCTGCGGATCGCGGCCATGCAGACCGCCGGCGACTGGCCGTGATCCTGGTGCATCACGACCGGAATGTGCGGGTACGACTCGACGGCTGCTTCGATCAGGTGGCGCAGGAACGGCTCGCCCGCGTACTTACGCGCGCCGGCCGATGCCTGCATGATCACGGGCGCGCCGACCTGGTCCGCCGCCGCCATGATCGCCTGGACCTGCTCCAGGTTGTTCACGTTGAAGGCCGGCAGGCCGTAACCGTGCTCTGCCGCGTGGTCCAGCAATTGACGCATTGATACGAGAGGCATTGTGGAACTCCTTGGAATGAAAACCGGTGCGCCCTGACGCCGGCGCGGCGCTCGCTCCCGGTCGAACCCGGGGTGGCGCGGCGCGGCTGAGCGTCGAATAGCCGCATTTTATCGCGAAGCGCCTCCGATTCCGACCGCCCGGTGGCGCCGACTCGCAATTTGTTACGTTGGCACGGCACAATGCGGGCAAAAAAGAGAAAAAAAGCCGCGCGGGGCTTCGGACCCCACGCGGCTTTCGCGTGAAAAACGGTGTCGGATCGATTCTTCAGCCGATCCGGCCGGCCTGCAGGCCGGCCCGATGCTCAGTCGGCGCTCAATAGTGCTCGCCGACCCGCACGATCTTCAGCGTGTTGGTGCCGCCCGCCTGCCCCATCGGCTCGCCGACGGTCAGCACGACCATGTCGCCGTGCTGCACGTAGCCCTGCTTGACGACGATCTCGAGCGCCGCCTGCAGTGCCGAGTCGCGGTCGCTGTTGAAGTCGACGTGCAGCGGCGTCACGTTCCGGTACAGCGCCATCGTGCGCTCGCTGCCGACGCGGGGCGTCAGCGCGAAGATCGGCACGTGCGTGTAGTGACGCGACATCCACAGCGCGGTCGCGCCCGATTCGGTCAGCGCGATGATCGCTTTCGCGCCCAGGTGATACGCGGTGAACAGCGCGCCCATCGCGATCGACTGGTCGATCCGCGTGAACGTGCGGTCGAGGAAATCCTTGTCCAGCTCGACCTCTTCGGACTTTTCCGCCTCGACGCACACGGCCGCCATCGTCTCGATCGTGACGACCGGGTACTTGCCGGCAGCCGTCTCGGCCGACAGCATCACCGCGTCGGTGCCGTCGAGCACCGCGTTCGCGACGTCCGACACTTCCGCCCGCGTCGGCACCGGTGCGTGGATCATCGATTCCATCATCTGCGTCGCGGTGATCACGAGCTTGTTCGACTCGCGCGCCATCCGGATCATCCGCTTCTGCAGCGCCGGCACGGCCGCGTTACCCACTTCCACCGCGAGGTCGCCGCGCGCGACCATGATGCCGTCGGATGCGTCGAGGATGCTCTGCAACGCCGGGATCGCTTCCGCGCGCTCGATCTTCGCGATCATCTTCGGCTTGATGCCGTACGGCGCACCCGCGATGTTCGCGAGCTGGCGCGCCATTTCCATGTCGGTCGCGTTCTTCGGGAACGACACCGCCACCAGATCCGCGCCGAGCGACATCGCGGTACGGATGTCCTCCATGTCCTTCGCGGTCAGCGCGGGGGCCGACAGGCCGCCGCCCTGGCGGTTGATGCCCTTGTTGTTCGACAGCTCGCCGCCCACCTTGACGATCGTGTGGATCTCGTCACCGAGCACGCGCTCGACGGTCAGCACGATCAGGCCGTCGTTCAGCAGCAGCAGGTCGCCCGTGCGCAGGTCGCGCGGCAGTTCCTTGTAGTCGAGGCCGACACGCTCGTCGTTGCCGAGCTCGCAGCCCGCGTCGAGGATGAAGGACTGGCCCGGCTCGAGCGTCGTCTTGCCGTTCTCGAACTTGCCGACGCGGATCTTCGGGCCCTGGAGGTCGGCCATGATCGCGATCTCGCGGCCGACCTTGCGGGCGGCCTCGCGCACCATCTCGGCGCGCTGGCGGTGATCGTCGGCCGTGCCGTGCGAAAAATTGAGCCGCACGACGTCGAGGCCCGCCTGCATCATCTGCAGCAGAATCTCCGGCGAACTGGAAGCCGGGCCGATCGTGGCGACTATCTTGGTGGCGCGCTGCATGAAACTCCTCATCTGGATCAAGGTGGATGCGCTGGGTGAAACGCTGCGAGAGCCGGAAGCGGCAGGCCCAGCGGCGGCCGTTCCGGGGGGCGTGCCGGTGCTTGCGCCCGGCATCGCTTTGTTCTGAATCTCGTGGTGCTGCTCGGCCGCGTCGCCGGCGGCCGCCGGTGCGCGCGGGGCGGTGTTCGCCCGCGCGGGCGCGCGTTTGCGCTTGCCCGCGCCGGCCGGCTGCTCCGCTGTCGCGGAGCGCGCGGCCTTCGTCACCCCTGCGCGCGCCGCCACGCTCAGGCCGCCCGCGTTTCCAGCACTTCCACCGCCGGCAGCTTCTTCCCCTCGAGGAACTCGAGGAAGGCGCCGCCGCCCGTCGAGATGTAGCTGACCTGGTCATGGATGCCGTACTTCGCGATGGCCGCGAGCGTGTCGCCGCCGCCCGCGATCGAGAACGCGGACGATTTGGCGATCGCTTCGGCGAGCGTCTTGGTGCCGTTGCCGAACTGGTCGAACTCGAACACGCCGACCGGGCCGTTCCACACGATCGTGCCGGCCTTCTCGAGCTGGCTCGCGAGCGCCTTGGCCGTATCGGGGCCGATGTCGAGGATCATGTCGTCCGCTTCGATGTCGGCGACCTGCTTCACCGTGGCCACGGCCGTCGGCGAGAATTCCTTGGCCGTCACGACGTCGGTCGGGATCGGCACCGATGCGCCGCGCTCGCGCGCTTCGTCGATGATCGCCTTCGCCTCGTTGACGAGGTCGGCTTCCGCGAGCGACTTGCCGATCGACAGGCCGGCCGCGAGCATGAACGTGTTCGCGATGCCGCCGCCGACGATCAGCTGGTCGACCTTGCCGGCCAGCGACTTCAGGATCGTGAGCTTGGTCGACACCTTCGAGCCGGCGACGATCGCCACCAGCGGGCGGGCCGGGCTGCCGAGCGCCTTGCCGAGCGCGTCGAGTTCGGCGGCCAGCAGCGGGCCCGCGCACGCGACCGGCGCGTACTTCGCGATCCCGTGCGTGGTCGCTTCCGCGCGGTGCGCGGTGCCGAACGCGTCGTTCACGTACACGTCGCAGAGCTTCGCCATCTTCTGGGCGAGCTCGTCCGAATTCTTCTTCTCGCCCTTGTTCACGCGGCAGTTCTCGAGCAGCACGACCTGGCCCGGCGCGACGTTCACGCCGTTCTCGACCCAGTTCGAGACGAGCGGCACGTCACGGCCGAGCAGCTCGGCGAGACGCGTCGCGACCGGCGCGAGCGAGTCTTCCGGCTTGAATTCGCCTTCGGTCGGACGACCCAGGTGCGACGTGACCATCACGGCCGCGCCGGCGTCGAGCGCAGCCTGGATGGCCGGCACGGACGCACGCACGCGCGTGTCTTCGGTGATGTTGCCCTGGTCGTCCTGCGGGACGTTCAGGTCGGCGCGGATGAATACCCGCTTGCCGGCGAGCTGGCCGGCGGCGATCAGGTCGGTAAGACGCTTGACTTGGCTCATGTTGAACAAATTGAAGTAGTGGATGGGGAAAGGGGAATCACGCTGGACGTGCGCGGGCTGCCGCGAAAGGGCGCCGGATGCGGCCGTGGCTGGCGGTTCGCATGACGCGCACGGGTAAAAAATCTCGAACGGGCATTCTAGCCGATCCACCCGGCAGACTGACCCGCGGGCGGCGAATTCCGCCTATTTGGGATCGCGCGCGGGAACGGACACATTGCGGCAACGCAGCAAAGCCCCCGCACGAGCGGCCGGTACCCGACGGGCCCGAACGGCAGCCCATCAGAAGATCAGGCGCAGCACGGTGAACACGAGCATCCCGACGACGATCGTGCCGAGCATGCTGCGCCGCCACAGGAACCAGCCGAGGCCGGCGAGCGCCGCGTAGAACGGATGGTTGGACAGCGCGAACGACAGCCCGGCCGGCGTTTCGAGCACGTCGGGCAACACGACGGCGACCAAGGCCGCGGCCGGCGCGTAGCGCATGGCGCGCTGCGCGCGCTCGGGCAGCACGGTGCGTTCGCCGCCGATCAGGAACAGCGCGCGCGTGACGGCGGTGACGATCGTCATCCCGATGATGACGATCCAGATTTCCGTCGCGCTCATTCGATCTCCTTCTCGTGCACGGTTTCGGTGCGGATGCGCCGCCAGTCGGCCCGCTCGACGAAGAAATCGGCCGTGCAGCCGGCCGCGAGCGCGGCGAGCACCGCCAGCGGCAGCGCGAGCCGGTACGGCAGGTCGAACGCGACGAGCGACACGACACCGGCGACCGCGACGGCCGCGAGCGTCGAGCGGTTCGCGACCGCCGACACCATGATCGGAATCAGCGCGAGCGTGCCGGCCAGCTCCAGCCCCCAGCTCGCGGGAAAGACGCTCGCGAGCAGGATGCCGGCGAGCGACGACACCTGCCACGACAGCCAGCTCGCGAGCGCCATCCCCCAGAAATACGCCTCCTTGCCGGGCACGTGGCCGTACGCGAAGCCCTGTTTCTGGAACAGCAGGTAGATCACGTCGCCATTGAAATAGCCGATCGCGAGGCGCCGCCACAGCGGCAGGTAGGAAAAATGGGGAGCAAGCCCGGCGCTGAAGATCACGAAGCGCGTGTTGACCATCGCGGCCGTGAGCAGGATGGTCCAGATCGGCAGCTTCGCCGCGAGGAGCGGCAGCACCGCGAGCTGCGACGAGCCCGCGTAGACCAGCAGCGACATCGCGCTCGCCTGCCCGAGGGTCATCACCGACTTGCTCATCGCGATGCCGGTGACGAGCCCCCACGAGAAAATCGCCATCAACGTCGGGGAATAGTCGCGCGCGCCCTGGATCAGCGCGAAGCGGTCGGTGGCGGACAATCGAGCGAGCATGGGAAGCGGGCCGCAGCGGGCGGTTCGTCGGGGCGCCGGCGCCTCCTGCCGGTACGACCCGTCGTTATTGGAATCGGTACCGGGCGATTATAGCGCCGGCCCCGCGCCGACCGACCGGATCGCCTTCAAATGACGCTAAAATGAGCGTCTTTCCGGCTCAACGCTGCATACAACCGCATCCCAGGAGAAATCTATGTCAATGGCCGACCGCGACGGCAAGATCTGGATGGACGGCAAGCTGATCGACTGGCGCGACGCCAAGATCCACGTCCTGACCCACACGCTGCACTACGGCATGGGCGTCTTCGAGGGCGTGCGCGCGTACAAGTCGGCCGACGGCAGCACCGCGATCTTCCGCCTGTACGAGCACACGAAACGTCTGCTGAATTCGGCGAAGATCTTCCAGATGGACGTGCCGTTCGACCGGGAAACGCTCGAAGCCGCGCAGCTCGAAGTCGTGCGCGAGAACAAGCTCGAGTCGTGCTACCTGCGCCCGATCATCTGGGTCGGCTCGGAAAAGCTCGGCGTGGCCGCGAAGGGCAACACGATCCACGTCGCGATCGCCGCATGGCCGTGGGGCGCGTACCTCGGCGAGGAAGGCCTCGCGAAGGGCATCCGCGTGAAGACGTCGTCGTTCACGCGCCACCACGTGAACGTGTCGATGGTGCGCGCGAAGGCGTCGGGCTGGTACGTGAACTCGATCCTGGCGAACCAGGAAGCGACGGCCGACGGCTACGACGAAGCGCTGCTGCTCGACGTCGACGGCTACGTGTCGGAAGGCTCCGGGGAGAACTTCTTCCTGGTGAACAACGGCAAGCTGTACACGCCCGACCTGTCGTCGTGCCTCGACGGCATCACGCGCGATACCGTCATCACGCTCGCGAAGGACGCCGGCATCGAGGTGATCGAGAAGCGCATCACGCGTGACGAGGTCTACACGGCCGACGAAGCGTTCTTCACCGGCACGGCCGCTGAAGTCACGCCGATCCGCGAGCTCGACAACCGCACGATCGGCAGCGGCGCACGCGGCCCCGTCACGGAAAAGCTCCAGTCGGCGTTTTTCGATATCGTGTCGGGCAAGAATGCGAAGTACGCGCACTGGCTGACGAAGGTCTGAGCGCGCCGCGCCACCGACTGCCCCACAAAAGAGTGATAAGAGAAAGTCTCATGAGTGAAATCAAGGAAATGCCGCTGGTCGAGCTGACGGCCAAGGATCTTCCCGCGTACTGCCCGAACCCGGCCATGGCGCGCTGGAGCGCTCACCCGCGCGTCTTCATCGACGTCTCGCACGGCGAAGCACGCTGCCCGTACTGCGGCACGCGCTACAAGCTGCGCGACGGCGAGGTCGTCAAGGGCCACTGAGCCCCGGCGGCCGGTCCTGCAGGTTTGCAGGACCGCCGACCCGCAAGGCGGCGCAGCCGGATTGCCGGCGCGCCGCCCTTCTCCATTCTGGCAACCCGAACGCGGCGCCTGAGCGCCGTGCTTCATTACGACATCGGAAGTCGACCTGATGCGTCGAGCGCTGGTTATCGCACCGAACTGGATCGGTGACGCATTGATGGCGCAGCCGCTTTTTGCGCTGCTGAAGAAAAACCATCCCCGCATCGCGATCGATGCCGTCGCGCCCTCGTGGGTCGCGCCCGTGCTCGAACGCATGCCCGAGATCCACGATGTCTACGCGACCGATCTCGCGCACGGCAAGCTGCAGCTGCTGCGCCGCTGGCAGCTCGCGAGCGACCTGCGCGACGTCGGCTACGACGCAGCGTACGTGCTGCCGAATTCGCTGAAATCCGCGGTGATCCCGTGGCTCGCGAACATCCCGCTGCGGGTCGGCTACACGGGCGAGCACCGCTACGGGCTGCTCAACGTGCGGCACGCGAACCCCGACAAGTCGGGCGAGCGGCCGCCGATGACGGCTCACTACGCGGCGCTCGCGTACGCGCCGGGCGCGAAGCTGCCCGAATCGATGAAGACGCTGCCCGCGCCGCGCCTCGACGCCGACCTGAACGAGACGGCGCGCGTGTCCGCGCGTTTCAATCTCGATACACGCAAGCCGCTCGTCGTGTTCTGCCCCGGCGCAGAGTACGGCCCGGCCAAGCGCTGGCCGCCCGAGCACTTCGCGACGCTCGCCACCATCGTCCATCAGTCGTTCCCGTACACGCAGATCGTTGCGCTCGGCTCGCAGAAGGACGCCGCCGCGGCACAGGCGATCGCCGACCACGCGCCGAACGTGCGCAACCTGTGCGGACAGACTTCGCTGTCGGAAGCGTGCGCGCTGATCGCGCGCGCGAACGCGGTGGTCACCAACGATTCCGGGCTGATGCACGTTGCCGCCGCGCTACGCCGGCCGCTCGTCGCGCTGTACGGATCGACCGATCCGCGCCACACCCCTCCGCTGTCGGACCTGGCGAAGGTACAATGGCTTCATCTCGAATGCAGTCCCTGCTTCGAACGCGAGTGCCCGCTCGGCCACCTGAAGTGCCTGCGCGAACTCGGTCCCGAGCAGGTATTCGGCGATTTGCGCGGCATGCTCGTCGGGCAACGCTGACCCTCGCCGGCAGCGTCGCACGACGCGCCGGGCAATCCGATTCACCGGTGTACGGCGGCTCCATCCGGGCCGCCGTGCTGAATACGACGCGCGACGCGCGCGAGAGATAACCCCGATGCCACGTTTTGCCCGCCTCTTCGAAGCCGCCGCCGATACGCTGAACGCCTACTACCAGGCCGTCGCCGATGCCAATCTCGACGCGCTGCTGGGATTGTGGATCGACGAGGATTTCGCCAGCTGCGTGTGGGCGGACGGTGAGCATCTGCACGGCCTCGACCAGATCCGCAGCGGGCTCGCCAACCGGCTCGCCACGCGCCCCGTGACGATCGAGCCGCTCGACATCCGCGTGTACGACAGCCTCGGCACGGTCGTCTATACGATCGCCGAAGCGCATCAGCAGGCCGACCTGACGGCCGAACCCGACATGGTTTTCGCCACGTACGTGATGATTCACGAACGCGGCGAGTGGCGCATCGCGCATATTCACGCGAGCCCGATTCCCGAACAAGCGGCCGGACAATTCGCCGCGAAGATCCGTCATGGGCAGGGTCCGCTGCACTGACGAAAAGACGAAGCAACGCAAACGCGGGGCGATCATGAGTACGGCTTCTCCGCCCACATCGCCGCTGACCGGGGCTCCGGCCCCCGACGACGACAACCTGCGCTATCGCGCACCACGCTGGCTGCCGAACAGCCATGCGCAAACCATCGTGCCCGCGCTGTTCGCGCGGCGCCCCGTCGTCGCTTACCGACGAGAGCGATGGGAAACCCCCGACCACGACTTCATCGATCTCGACTGGGTCGCGCATCTCGACAGCGCCGCGCCGCCGCCCGATGCGCCGCTGTTCGTGCTGTTCCACGGCCTCGAAGGCAGCTCCGGCTCGCACTATGCACTCGCGATGATGGCCGCCGCGCGCGCGAAGGGCTGGCACGCCGTCGTGCCGCACTTCCGCAGTTGCAGCGGCGAGATCAACCGCCAGCCGCGCTTCTACCATCTCGCCGACAGCGCCGAGGTCGACTGGATCCTGCGCCGGCTTGCCGCGCAGCATCGCGGGCCGCTGGTCGCGGCCGGCGTGTCGCTCGGCGGCAACGTGCTGCTGCGCTGGCTCGGCGAGCATCGCAGCGACACGTCGATCCTGCGCGCGGCCGCCGCGATCTCGACGCCGATCGACGTGCACGCCGGCGGGCGCGCGCTGTCGCAAGGCTTTGCGATGGTCTACACGCGCAGCTTCCTGAAGACGCTCAAGCGCAAGGCGCTCGCGAAGCTCGACCAGTACCCTGGGTTGTTCGACCGCGAAGCCATGCTGCAGGCCGTGACGATGCGCGACTTCGACGAGGTCGTGACCGCGCCGCTGCACGGTTTCGCGGATGCGGACGACTACTGGACCAAGGCGACGACACGGCCGCTGCTGCCTGCGATCGACGTGCCGACGCTGATTCTCAACGCCCGCAACGACCCGTTCCTGCCTGAATCGGCGCTGCCGGGCCCGGCCGACGTATCGCCGGCCGTCGAGCTCGACCAGCCCGCGGCGGGCGGGCACGCGGGATTCATGACCGGGCCGTTCCCCGGCCGCCTCGACTGGCTGTCGGCGCGGGTGTTCGGCTATTGCTCCAAATTCGTCGACCATGGATGACATCGTCAGGCAGGCCCTCGCCAAATGGCCGAACGTGCCGCACTGTACCGGCTGGCTGCTGCTCGACCGGCGCGGCGAATGGCGGCTGCGCGATGACGCCGCGCAGGCGGCCGGCGAACTCGGCTCGCCGATCCGGCATGCGGCGCTGAACGCGTTCATCGGCCGCAACTACGAATGCGACGCGCACGGCCAGTGGTTCTTCCAGAACGGGCCGCAGCGCGTGTACGTCGAGCTCGCCTATACGCCGTGGGTCGTGCGGCTCGCCGAGCGCGACGGACAACTCACGCTCACCGACCAGACCGGCGCGCCGTTCGAACCGGACGAAGCATGGCTCGACGACGCGGGTGGCGTGCTGTTTCGCGCGGCAGGCACGCCGCCGCGCATCGCGGCGCTGCACGACCACGATCTCGGGCTGTTCGCCGATCACGCGGATTTCGATGCCGCGCCGCCGGTGCTGCGCTGGCGCGACGGCCGCACCGTGCCGCTCGGCAACATCGTCTGCGCCGATGTGCCCACACGATTCGGCTACATCGCAAGCCCGGCGCAACGGGCTCACGGTGCGACCGGCGGCGGCAACTGACCCGCAGCGGCTCCGCCCGCCTTTACCGCACGCCGGCCGCTACCCGCGGCCGTTCTTCTCGTCTTCGCGCTCTTCCTTGTAGCGCGCTTCGAATTCCAGCAGCCGCGCGCCGATCATCGACTGCTCGTAAAACGACACGTCCTTCGCGTCGCGCGCTTCCTTCAGCTGGCGAATCGCCGACGGCCACGCGCCGTCGAGCGCGAGCTTCTCCGCGAGCGCGCGGCGCCGCGCCAGCAGGTCGCCCTTGCCGTCGCTCGCCTTCGCAAGATAGTCCCACCAGTCCGGCTGCTCGGGATCGGCCTTCGCCTGCGCGCGTGCCTGCGCCTGCGCTTCGGCGAAACGGCGTGCCGCGATCAGCGCCTGAAGATGCGCGACGATCGCGGCGTGCGATGCCGGCCAGCGACGCTGCGCGAGTGCCGCAAGTCGCACCGCGTCGTCAGCCCGCCCCGCGCGGCGCGCGATGTCGGCGGCCAGCACGTCGAGGCTCGGCGAGCTCGTCGCCGGATCGTCCTCGCGCCGCTCGCGCGCGTCGAACGCGGTGCGCGCCGACGCGAGCGCGTTGCCGGCCGCGTCGTACTCGCCGAGCAACGCCTTCGCGAGCGCGATGCCGTACCAGTTCGCCGCGACGTTCGGCGCGGTGCGATCGTCGATCTCGAATTGCATCCTCCGCGCCTCGGCCGCGATGTCGGTCGGCGCGCGGTTCTGCAGGACGCGCAGCCGCGCGCGCACGAACCCGTATTCGGCCGACTGGCGCGGCTGCCGGTACGGCGCGCGGCGCGCGCGATCCTCCATGTCGGCGATCCGCTCACCGGTCAGCGGGTGCGTGCGCGCATAGGCCGGGACGCCCGCATCGCCCATCGACGCGCGGTCGAGCCGCTCGAAGAAACCCGGCATCCCGTACGGGTCATAGCCCGCGCCCGCGAGCAGCTGAAAGCCGACGCGATCGGCCTCGCGCTCGGCCGAGCGCGAAAAGCGCAGCTGGTTGTCCACCGCATACGCCTGCCCGCCCACCGCGATCGCGCTGCCGAGGTCGCCGCTTCTCGCGAGCACGCCGGCCAGCACGCCGAGCAGCATCGTCGCGAGCGCCGTATAGCCGGTCTTCTCGTTCGCACCGATCATCCGTGCGATGTGCCGCTGCAGCACGTGCCCCATCTCGTGGCCGACCACCGACGCGAGTTCCGATTCCGTCTGTGTCGTGACGACGAGCCCGCTGTTGATCCCGATGAAACCGCCCGGCATCGAGAACGCGTTGATCTGCGGATCGCGAACCGGGAACAGGTCGAAGTCCGGCGTGTAGCCGCCGATGAAGCGCGCGGCCGCCGCGGCCGCGAGCCGCGCCGCCATCGCGTTCAGGTAGTCGCGTACGAGCCAGTCGTCGAGATAGTCGGGATCGCGCCGCACTTCACGCATCACACGCTCGCCGAGCCGGCGCTCGGCCTGCGGCGTCAGCGAACCGCCGGAACCGTCGCCAAGGTCGGGCAACTCGAGCGAGCGAAGCGGCGCACGCAGGCTCGCGGCCGGCGCCGACGCGCCGCCTGCGTCCGAAAATCGGCTCTCCGCGCCGCCGTAGGTGCCGAACACGCCGGCCGCGATACCGGATGGCACGGTGGAAATCGACCGGGCGCCGCCGGCCGCCGATTCGAGCGGCGGCGCGGACGCGCTCTGCGCATGGCTGCTCGGCGGCAATGCGAGCGCCACCGACAGCGACACGGCAAGCAACTGTTTGACACGCATGGCAGGATGAAAACGACGCCGTCCCGCGCGCCGGGCGCGCATCGCGGCGTTTGGTCTGAATATTCGGGTCATTGTACCGGCGGCATCGCGACTGTCCCGTGCGGCATACGCGCCATCTGCGTACCCGGCGCCACGAATGCCACTGCTATGATAGGCGCCCGTTGAAATGTTGGATCGGATCGGGGTGCGGAGACAGGATACGGCGCCCTGCCTGATCGCGAAGCAGGACCGCGGGACGTGCTCGCGCGAGCACGCCGTTCCACTGGAGCATGACATGTCAGGACTCACCCATTTCGACGCCGCCGGCCATGCGCACATGGTCGACGTCGGCGGCAAGCAGGAAACCCAGCGCATCGCGATCGCGCGCGGCACGATCCGGATGTTGCCGGCTACGTTCGCGCTGATTCGCGACGGCAAGGCCAAGAAAGGCGACGTGCTCGGCGTCGCGCGCATCGCGGCCATCCAGGGCGCCAAGCGCACGGCCGACCTGATCCCGCTGTGCCACCCGCTCGCGCTGACGCGCGTGGCCGTCGAGTTCGAACTCGACGACGCGCTGCCGGGCGTCCACTGCGTCGTGCAGGTCGAGACGTTCGGCCGGACCGGCGTCGAGATGGAAGCGCTGACGGCCGTGCAGGTCGGGCTGCTGACCGTCTACGACATGTGCAAGGCCGTCGATCGGGGGATGGTGATCACCGACGTGAGCGTGCGCGAGAAACGCGGCGGGAAGTCGGGGGACTGGAAGGCGGAAGACGCGGCGGGTTAAGCGCCAGCAGCAACAGCAGCCATTCACGGGGCATCGTCGGCCGTAGCGATGCCCCGTTCGAACGATAAAAAGCCAGAAAAACACATCACCAATGAAGAACCTCACGCTGAAATACGGCGCGCCGCTGCTGTGCGCGCTCTCCCTGCTGCCGGCTGCCGCATCGGCCGCCGGCGCCTGCCCCGCTGCCGACACCGCCGCGCGCGCGGCCATCGACGCGCAGCACCGCGTGCAGCAGATCCGAATTCCGCCGAGCGACGGCGGCGGCGTCGACATTTCGCCGCCGCTGCGCGATGCGTTGCGTGCTTACAAGCAGGCGCTCGTCGGCACGATCGATGCGCGGCTCGCTTGCAGCGACGAACAGGTCGATCCGGTCGCGCTGAAACGCACGCTCGCGGCCGCGCTCGGCGTGCCGGCCCGGCCCGTCCAGCCGAAAGACGGCGAATCGGCGTTCGGCCGCAATCCGGACGTCGACGTCGAACGCGGCGGCACATCCCGCCCGTTGCTCTTCGTGCGCGCCGGCTTCGACATCGCATGCGGCGACGACAACCTGCTCACCGCTTACGCATGGGAAAACGGCGGCTGGCGGCGCGTGCTGCGCTGGCAGGCCGACGACTACAAGGACATCGGCGGCGCGTACGGCGCGGGATTCTGGTTCTCGGCGCTGCCCGGCGGGCAGGTCGCGGTCGTCCACGGCACGCCGTGGTGCGCGTCGCGCTGGAGCCAGTTCGCCGCGGACGTGGTCGCACCGGCCAACGGCTCGGCTGCGCAACGCACGGTGTTCCATTCCGCGAACGACTACGTGCTCGACGAAAACCCGATCCGGTTCAAGGTGCGCCCCGACGGCTTCGAGGTGCGCGCGACGGTCGGCTCGATGGACAGCGAAGTGATGACACGGCCGGGCATCTTCCGCTATCGCGTCGACGGCGGCACCGTGCAGCGCGTACAGCCCGTCGCGCTCAACGGCCGCGATTTCGTCGACGAATGGTTGAAGGTCGACGATGCGCTGGCGCGCGAATGGAGCGAGCCCGCCGCCGCAGCGGCCGCACTGAAAGGCCGGCAGGCGTTCGACAAGGCCGGCAAGGCGGCCGGCAGGGGGTTCGCGTACGGCCCAGTGCGCGGCTGCTCGGACAGCAAGGACCGCTTTCAGGTTGAGCTCGATCTGACGGGCACCACCGGCGAAACGGTTGCGCGGCACTATGCGCTGATTCGCCAGGAACGCAACGGGTTCGCGCTGCTCGGGCTGAGCACGGCGGCCGAGCCGGCTTGCCACGGCGCGAACCTGATGCCGCAGCACTGACCGTCGGGCGTGTGCGCTGCGCAGGCCGCGCACCCACTGTCAGTGGCCAAGCGCAACGAAGCGGCCGGCAGGAAAGGAAACCGGACGGCACCCCGCACGCAGGGCGCGCCGCCCGTGCATCACTGGCCGCGCTGCGGCTCGAATACGAACGGTTGGGTCAGCAGGAACGGGTTCGCGGTCGCGCCCGTCTGCACGCACGTCGCGTGCGTCATCGCGTCGACGGCCGCGCGGTCGGCAGCCGCATTGCGGCTGCTGGTCGTCACGGTGACGTTCTGCGCTTCGCCGGACGTCGTCATCAGCGCGCGCACGAGCACGGTCGCCGGGCGCGTGAGCGGCTTCGCGGTATCCGGATAGACGGCGCGCGGAATGTGGCAGGTCAGCTTGCTTTCCTGCGACGACGTCAGCATCGCGCAGCCGGAAAACAGCATCGCGACTGCGGGCAGGATCAGGTAGGTCGAGCGAATAGACATGGTCGAATATCGTTCTTCAGCACTGTTCAGGACGCACGCGCCGCGCACCGGAAAACGTCGCCCGGCCGCATCGCATGCGTCACACTGCGCCGCGGCCATCGGACCGGCGCCCCGTTAAGGCCGCACGGCCGATCGATGCTCGGCCGCGATCCTGCGTGACGGACTTCCCGGCTGGCCGGGTGTTGCCTGTGTTCGCGCTGGCCCTCGGCTTCCACAGAGCGGCACGCGAGCGTTTTCGCGCATTGTGCACGCGCGGCCCGGCGAGCGGCGGCGATTTGACAATGATTGACGCGAATCGCCGCGCCTTCGGCTGGAATCCACGCGATCCGCGAGGTAATCGATACGCGGCCGGATTCGGCGGGTTGGCGCCGAGCTTTAACGCCCGACACGCGCCGCTACTTCCTCACGGCACGGCACATGCCGGAATTCCCCGTTCCGGCACGCGCTGCGCGCATCAATCCGAATCGTCGTCGTCTTCGTCGGCCGCATCGGCCGGAACTTCGCCATATTTCGCGACGACCGCCGCCTTGAACGGCTTCAGCGCCGGCTGCTGGTCGCACAGCTTGTACAGCGCAGCCAGTTGCTGCGGCCAGTCCTTCAACTCCTTCGCAAACACATGCAGGCGCGCGACGGTGTCGAGCGCGTCGGCCTCGCGGCCGGCCAGCGCCTGCAGCACCGCATAGCGGCGCAGCACCGTCTCGCCGGGCAGCAGCGCGATCGCGCGCTCATGCGCGGCGAGCTTGGCCGGCAGGTTATCCGCCGAAATCGTGAGCAGCGTGGCCGCACCGTATTCGCCCCACGCGCCGAACAGCAGCGACGGCGCATCGCGGTACTGCGCGGCCGGATCGCTGCCGTAATACAGCACTTCCGCGCGCTGGTAGTCGCGCAGCACCGGCACCGCCGCCAGTACGCCGCCGACCGACAGCACCGCGAACAACCCGAACGCCGCACGCCCCGGCAGGATGCGCAGCGGCTTCACCTCGAGGAGCCCGATCACGAACATCGCGGGCAACAGGAAGAACATGTACTGCTGCGGATACTCGACCAGCGCGTGCATCAGCAGGATGCCGATCAGCGCGAAGCCGAACACGCGCATGCTCGACTGCGGCGCACGCACCGCACGCACGAACCACGTCACGAGCGCAACGACGAGCACACCGAGGCCGACGAGGCCGGACTTCGCGAGCAGGTCGATGAAGATGTCGTGCGAGTTGTTCGCGATCTCGACGCCGCCCAGCGAGCGTACGAGCGCGAACTGGTGCGACGGGAACTCGCCCCAGCCGACGCCGAGCAGCGGATGCTCGCGGAACATCGCGAGCCCGTACTTCCACAGCGCGAGGCGCGGCGCGATCTGCCCCGCGTCACGCATCCGGTCGGCCGCGGATTCCGCAAGACCCAGATGGAAGTGGACGTTCGCCCAGCGCACCGCGACGTTCACCGCGATGAACGCCACCGCGAGCACGATCGGGATGACCCACGCGCGCGCATTGCCCGGCGCGCGGCGCGATTCGAGCCATGCCATCCAGAAGCCCGCGACGACCATCACCGCGACCTGCAGCCACGGCCCGCGCGACACCGTCAGCGCAAGGCCGACCGACAGCACGATCGACAGCGCGAGCCATGCCCATACCGCGAGCCGGCGCACCTGCACGAGATACAGCGCGCCCGCCAGCGCGAACGCGATGTAGCTGGCCAGATGGTTCGCCTGCGCCATGTTGCCGTACGGACGGCGATCGACCGCGACGTTGTACATCACGACGAACGGTGACACCGCCGACTCGAGGTGGAACAACTGCACGATCTGCGTTCCGACCGCGAACACGCCGCCGATGAGCAGCGCTCCGGCCATCATCCTCGACACGGCCTCGGCCAGCCCGTCGCGTGCGAGCGCATAGCCGGCCTGCATCGCGACCAGCGCGGCGGCAAGATAGCCGACCGCCAGCCAGTTCATCGACGGCACCTTGAGCGGGATCAGCGCGACCTGCGCGACGAGCACCACGGCGAACCCGAGCGGCGCGGCGAACGCGGCCGGCGCCGCAAACGTCTCGGCCGGGCGACCCGTGCGCGCGAGCAGCACGACGGACACCCCTACCAGCAGGTACAGCACCAGCGCGGAAAACTCGGAATAGAAAGTCGGAATCGGATACGTATGATTCGTGATTGCGTACGGCACGATCAGGGCGACAGCCAGCGCAACGAGCGGCAACGAACGGGAAAAAGTAGAAGGCATGAGCGAACCGGATGTCAGCAACCGGCGCACTATACAAAACTTTCCCCCCTCTGTGCGGGGCCTTCGCGCCGCGCCCCGACACCGCGTGACCACCCCGGCCGGCTGAAGCGGCGGCCGGGATGCTGCCCGCACCGCCCTGCCCCGCCGCCATCACTACGCGCGGCACTCCGCTGGCGCATATTTCGCCGGCAACGTCGCGGCGTCGCCGGGCAGCGGCCCGGCCCCCGGTGCCGGCAACGACGACGCATTCTTGCCGGCGGCGAAGCACTCCCACGCGATCGCACCGGCCTGCATCGCGCCCTTTTTGAGCGGCACGCGTGCGGTGGGCGCATCGGCCTTGTCCGGCGCGGACGGCACGAGCACCAGCGTATTGGCGCCGGCCGCGGTGACGCGCGTGGTGAAGGCGACCGTGATCTGGCCAGTCTCGCCGTCGATCGCGACGGATTCGACGTTGCGGGTCGCGGCCGGCGGGCTGTAGCCGCCGTCGAGGCTCGCGCCGCTTGCGGCATTGTCGGCAACGGCAAGCCGCGCGGACGACGCAAGCGCGAGCCCCTCGCCGACGCGCGAGCGCGCAAGGTAATCCTGGTACGCGGGAATCGCATAGGCCGCGATCACGCCGACAATCGCCAGCACGATCATCAGTTCTATCAGCGTGAAGCCGGCCGGCCGCCAGCGCGGCGACGGCCGGTTCGCGCGCCGCAGATCGGCGGCCACGCGACGGAACAGGGAAACGGAAAAGGCTTCGAACATGGCAGGCTCCGGAAACGAAAAACGCCTGCCGATAAAGGCAGGCGTCTCGATCGTAGCCAGCGGGCCATGAATCCGGCAGTCGGCCGGACGGCCAATGTCAGTGCGCGTGCGGCGCGTCGCGGCGCTTCCTGAGCGTGTAACCGATCGCCACGACGAACAGCGCGCCCGCAATGCTCGCGCCGTAGAGGACCTCCGGCGTATCGAGCACCGGCCAGCGGTCGCCGACCGGGTCATTCACGATCAGCCCGCCCGCGATCCAGCCGAGCAGCCCGGCGCCGAGCGCCACGACGATCGGGAAACGGTCGAGCAGCTTCAGCACCAGCGTGCTGCCCCACACGATGATCGGCACGCTGACGACGAGCCCGAAGATCACGAGCGCGATCCGGTGCGACGGGTCGGCCTGTTCGGCCGCGCCCGCGATTGCGATCACGTTGTCGAGGCTCATCACCGCGTCGGCGATCACGATCGTCTTCACGGCGTCCCACAGCCGGCTGGCCGGCTTGATGTCGTCGTGCGCGTCGGCGGCCGGCGCCATCAGCTTGATGCCGATCCACAACAGCAGCAACCCGCCACCGAGCTTCAGGAACGGCACGTCGAGCAGTGCAACCGCGAACGTGATCAGCGCGACGCGCAGCAGAATCGCCCCCGCGGTGCCCCAGACGACTCCGCGCAGCCTCTGGTTCGCGGGCAGGTTGCGGCATGCGAGCGCGATCACGACCGCGTTGTCGCCGCCGAGCAGGATATCGATGATGACAATCTGGAGCACGGCACCCCAGTGCAGCGACGTCAGGAATTCGAGCATGGCGTGACGGGCAGGACGGCGGCCGCCCGCAGGCGACCCGGTTCATCGCCGGCACATGCGCGATGCATGCCCGGTGCTTACGAATTCATTGCGCGAGCATAACAAAAAACGCCGGCAAGGCCGGCGTTTTCTGCAGGACGAACCCAGGTGGAAATATTACAGCGCCTTCTTCAGCAGACGGCCCATTTCCGACGGGTTGCGCGTGACGGTGATGCCGCACGCTTCCATGATTTCCAGCTTCGCTTCGGCCGTATCCGCACCGCCCGAGATCAGCGCGCCGGCGTGGCCCATGCGCTTGCCCGGAGGCGCCGTGACGCCGGCGATGAAGCCGACGACCGGCTTCTTCATGTTGTCCTTGATCCACTCTGCCGCGTTGGCTTCGTCCGGACCACCGATTTCGCCGATCATCACGACCGCGTCCGTATCCGGATCGTCGTTGAACATCTTCATCACGTCGATGTGCTTCAGACCGTTGATCGGGTCGCCGCCGATACCGACTGCCGACGACTGGCCGAGGCCCAGTGCCGTCAGCTGAGCAACCGCTTCATACGTCAGCGTGCCCGAACGCGACACGACGCCGATGCGGCCCTTGCGGTGGATGTGGCCCGGCATGATGCCGATCTTCAGTTCGTCCGGCGTGATCGTGCCCGGGCAGTTCGGCCCGAGCAGCAGCGTCTTGCGGCCTTCGCGGCGCATGCGGTCCTTCACTTCGATCATGTCGCGCACGGGAATGCCTTCCGTGATGCAGATCGCGAGATCCAGGTCGGCTTCGACCGCTTCCCAGATCGCGGCCGCTGCGCCTGCCGGCGGAACGTAGATGACCGACACGGTCGCGCCGGTTTCTGCCTTCGCTTCCTTGACGCTTGCGTAGATCGGAATGCCTTCGAAGTCTTCGCCGGCCTTCTTCGGGTTCACGCCCGCGACGAATGCTTCGCGGCCGTTTGCGTATTCACGGCAGGCGCGCGTATGGAACTGACCGGTTTTGCCGGTAATGCCCTGCGTGATGACCTTCGTGTCCTTGTTGATCAGAATCGACATGTATTTTGACCTCTGTTCGATTGGCGTCGCGAGCGAACCGCGCCGCCATACCTATTCATTGAGCGCGCTTACTTGCCTGCGGCAGCCGCGACGACCTTCTGCGCAGCCTCTTCCATGCTGTCCGCCGAGATGATCGGCAGGCCCGAATCGGCCAGCATCTTCTTGCCGAGGTCCTCGTTCGTGCCCTTCATGCGCACGACGAGCGGCACGTTCAGGTTCACGGCCTTCGAACCGGCGATCACGCCTTCCGCGATCACGTCGCAGCGCATGATGCCGCCGAAGATGTTCACGAGGATCGCCTTCAGATCCGGGTTCTTCAGCATCAGCTTGAACGCTTCCGTGACCTTCTCCGTCGTCGCGCCACCGCCGACGTCCAGGAAGTTCGCCGGCTCGCCGCCGAACAGCTTGATGGTGTCCATCGTCGCCATCGCCAGGCCTGCGCCGTTCACCAGACAGCCGATGTTGCCGTCGAGCGAGATGTATGCGAGGTCGAACTTCGACGCTTCGATTTCAGCCGGATCTTCTTCGTCCAGATCGCGGTACGCGACGATTTCCGGGTGGCGGAACAGCGCGTTCGAGTCGAAGTTGAACTTCGCGTCGAGTGCGATGACCTTGCCGTCGCCGGAGACGTTCAGCGGGTTGATTTCAGCCAGCGATGCGTCGGTTTCCCAGAATGCCTTGTACAGGCCTTGCAGGATCGCGCGTGCTTGCGGAATCGACGCAGCCGGTACGCCGATCTTCGCGGCGAGGTCGTCGGCTTGTGCGTCGAGCAGGCCCGTCGACGGCTCGACGATGACCTTGTGGATCAGTTCCGGGTGCTTTTCGGCAACTTCTTCAATGTCCATGCCGCCTTCGCTCGAACCCATCAGAACGATCTTTTGCGACACGCGATCGACGACGAGGCTGACATACAGCTCCTGCTTGATGTCGGCGCCTTCTTCGATCATCAGGCGGTTGACCTTCTGGCCTTCCGGACCGGTCTGGTGCGTGACGAGCTGCATGCCGAGGATCTGGTTCGCGTATTCGCGAACCTGCTCGATCGACTTCGCCACCTTCACGCCGCCGCCCTTGCCACGGCCACCCGCGTGAATCTGAGCCTTCACGACCCATACCGGGCCGCCGAGCTCTTCTGCCACCTTGACGGCCTCGTCAACCGAGAACGCCGGCTTGCCGCGCGGTACCGCGACTCCGAATTTCCGCAGGATTTCCTTACCCTGGTACTCGTGAATCTTCATGCGTGATTCCCTTCAGTCTGAGAGTTGGATGAAAAGTCGCTTTAGACGCTTCTTCGAATGATTTCCGTTCATTCCTTCGTGCTGCCTTCACCGGGCACGTCCGGCCGCGCGCCATACCAGCGCGGGTAGTACTGCCGCACGACCTCGCCGTCGAACCGCAACGCCCGGCAGCGGCCGAGCTGGAAAGGCGCTTCGTCGTGCGCGTCGCCATGATCCGGCCCTTCGCCCCCCTCCTCGCGCACGTTCCACACATCCCCGGCAAACGCCTGGATCGCCGCCGTCGGCAGCACGGCGCACAGTTCGGTGAGATGGGAGCAGCCTGCGACGCCGGCGAGCAGCCGGTTCGCGTTGCGGCGGAAATTGCGGAAGAGATTGAGCCCGATAAGGGCCCGATAGGCGGGAGAGGCGGATTGACAGTGACCGGGATAGGGAACCCATTCCGAAGACGCTTCAGCGTCGACGACATTGAGGTCACGATCGATAGTCACGCGCAGCCAGAGTTCGTGGATCGGCAGGCCCTGGGGCCGGATGCCCGACGCAAGCGCGACATCGCGCGGCTTGTGGTCGGTCAGGCAGGCTTCGATGTCCCACAAGCCGTCGCCGCGCTCGTAAGCTTCCGCTCGGATTGCGCGTTGATGTCGCAACTGACGGGGCACGGGCTCGGATAGCGGCATGCTGGAGGTTGAGGCCGAAGAGGAAAACCCAAGGATTTTAGCATATTGGGTATTTGAGACAGTTTGACGCGACGGCGGGTATTCCCGCCTGTCCGGAAGTGGTTGCGTTGCAGCAAAATCGCGCGCCACGCGCGCGATCGGTGCGGTCAGTCGTCGATCGGGAAATCGTCGCCGACCTTCAGCAACTTCACGATGGTCGCACTCGAGAAGCCGCGCGCGGCGAGAAAACGTGCCTGCTTCGCACGCTCGGCCGGCGTTTGCGGCAGTGCACCGAATTTCTTGCGCCAAACTGCCTGCGCGCGCGCCCATTCGGTCTCGCGAAGCTGGGCGTTCACCTCCTCGACGAGCGTAGCGCCGACCGCATGACGCTTCAGTTCGCTGACGATGCGCGCGACGCCGACACGCGACGCGCGACGATGCACGAGACTCTCGGCAAAGCGCGCATCGGACAGCCAGCCTTCCTTTTCCAGCGCGTCGAGCACGGGGTCGACGGATTCGTCTTCGCCGACGTAGGGCGCGAGCTTGCGCGCGAGTTCCGCGCGACTGTATTCGCGGCGGGACAGATAGCCGAGCGCGCGGCCCTTCAACGATCGCTGAGGCTTCGACGACTTGCGCTCGGCGGCGCCCGGCGCGTCACCCGACGAGATACTGGAAGAAGCACCCGACGCGCGACGTGTGCGGCGCGGATGTTGGCTGCTGCGCGTATAGACATCTTCGCTGGCCGGCGCCGCCGCATCGGCGGCGCGATCGCCCGGGAAGCTGACACCGGAAACACGACGACGGGAGCGGTCGTGCGCGTCGAACGATTCATCGTCGTCGAACGGATCGTCCGGTGCGGCAATCTCAAACGAAACGAGGGCATCGTCGGATGCCCTCGTCGCGCTGCGGTTCGCGGCATTGCTGCCAGCGACCCGCCGATCGGCGCCCGAGGATCCGGCTCGCCGGCCGGAGCGACCCGCCGTTTCGGGCGCGTCGCTCTCCTCCGGCTCGCCAGCCTGCCCCCGGCGCCCGACCATCACTCTTCTTCGTCCACCGCCTCGGCTTCGTTGACTACGCCATCGGGCATGGCAACGACGCCGAGCGATTCGCGAATACGGTTCTCGATCTCGCGTGCGATTTCCGGATTCTCGCGCAGGAATTCACGCGCGTTGTCCTTGCCCTGGCCGATCTTCTCGCCGTTGTAGCTGTACCAGGCGCCTGCCTTGTCGACGATCTTCGCCTGCACGCCGAGATCGATGATCTCGCCCTGACGCGAGATGCCCTCGCCGTACAGGATGTCGAAGATCGCTTCGCGGAACGGCGGCGACACCTTGTTCTTGACGACCTTCACGCGGGTTTCGTTGCCGATCACCTCGTCGTTCTTCTTGATCGAGCCGATCCGGCGGATGTCGAGACGCACCGATGCGTAGAACTTCAGCGCGTTACCGCCCGTCGTGGTTTCCGGGTTGCCGAACATCACGCCGATCTTCATACGGATCTGGTTGATGAAGATCACCAGGCAATTCGTGCGCTTGATCGTGCCGGTCAGCTTGCGCAGCGCCTGCGACATCAGGCGGGCCTGCAGGCCCGGCAGCGAATCGCCCATCTCGCCTTCGATTTCGGCCTTCGGCACGAGCGCCGCGACCGAGTCGATGACGATCATGTCGATCGAGCCCGAGCGCACCAGCGCATCGGTGATTTCCAGCGCCTGCTCGCCGGTGTCCGGCTGCGAGATCAGCAGCTCCGGCACGTTCACGCCGAGCTTCGACGCGTACTGGACGTCGAGCGCGTGCTCGGCATCGATGAACGCGGCCGTGCCGCCCAGCTTCTGCAGCTCGGCGATCACCTGCAGCGTGAGCGTGGTTTTACCGGACGATTCCGGGCCGTAGATCTCGACCACCCGGCCGCGCGGCAGGCCGCCGACGCCGAGCGCGATGTCGAGCCCCAGCGACCCCGTGGAGACGACCTGGATGTCCTCCGCCGCCTCGCCGTCGCCCATCCGCATGATCGACCCTTTGCCGAACTGCTTCTCGATCTGCGCGAGTGCGGCGGCCAGCGCCTTGCTCTTCTCGGCGGTCATCCCGGAGCCCTTCTTGCTATCTTCCATGAATCGTCCTTTGCTATGATGAGCAGCGTCTGTCAGAGGCGCGCCCGCTTTCAAGCGCTGCCCACGAATGCAGACACTGTATAAAAAAACAGTGTTTTGTGCAAGCCCGCAATGCAGGCTGCGTTGTACACGAATAACTTCGGAGACAGTCGGCCGGCGCGAACGCCCTGCCGGCCATCGGTCAGCACCATGCGAATTCTCATCGCGGAAGATGACAGCATACTCGCGGACGGCCTCACCCGGTCACTCCGCCAATCGGGCTATGCGGTCGATCACGTGAAGAGCGGCGTCGATGCCGATACCGCGCTGTCGATGCAGACGTTCGACCTGCTGATCCTCGACCTCGGGCTCCCGAAAATGCCCGGGCTCGACGTGCTCAAGCGCCTGCGCGCCCGCAATTCCAACCTTCCCGTGCTGATCCTGACGGCCGCCGACAGCGTCGACGAGCGCGTGAAGGGGCTCGACCTCGGCGCCGACGACTACATGGCCAAGCCGTTCGCGCTCAACGAACTCGAGGCGCGCGTGCGCGCGCTGACCCGGCGCGGTGCGGGCGGCGGCCCGACCGTCGTGCGCCACGGCTCGCTCGCATTCGACCAGGTCGGCCGCATCGCGTATGCGAACGATCACGTGCTCGACCTCTCCGCGCGCGAGCTCGGCCTGCTCGAGGTGCTCCTGCAGCGGATCGGGCGGCTCGTGTCGAAGGAGCAGCTCGTCGACCATCTCTGCGAATGGGGCGAGGAAGTCAGCAACAACGCGATCGAAGTCTACGTGCACCGGCTGCGCAAGAAGATCGAACCCAGCGGCGTGCGGATCTCGACCGTGCGCGGTCTCGGCTATTGCCTCGAGAAAGTCGCGCCCGCCGCGCCGGCCGACACGGCAGCGCCCCAGCCTGCGGCGGCCGGCACGCCGCTGCGCTGAAACCGGCCGTCGCCGCGATGGCCACGCCGGCCCCTACCCGCCACCCGACCGGCGCGCCGTCGTCGGCCGCCGACGAGGCGCGCGACGCGCGCTACGAGAACCCGTTCGCGCCGCCCGACGAAACCGATACGCCCGAGGCACCGCGCCCGCGCTCGCTGTTCGGCGAGATCCTCGACTGGATGCTCGCGCCGCTGCTGCTGCTGTGGCCGATGAGCATCGCCGTCACCTATCTCGTCGCGAAGACGATCGCGAACGGCCCGTTCGATCGCGCGCTCGAGACCAACGCGTACGTGCTCGCGCGGCAAATCCATCCGGTGAACGGCGTCGCCGAGCTGACGCTGCCGGAGCAGACGCGTGACTTCCTGCGCGCGGACAACGTCGACAGCGTTTACTTCCAGGTGCTCGGCACACGCGGCGAGCTGGTCGCGGGCGAAGCCGACATGCCGCTGCCGCGCGACGAGGACCGCCCGCCGCCAGGCGTCGTCATGTTTCGCGACGACCTGCTGCGCGGCAACGACGTGCGGGTTGCCTATACGACGGTCGCGCTACCGCAATCGGGCAACCCGCAGCCCGTGCTCGTGCAGGTCGGCGAAACGCTGGACAAGCGCAACGCGCTCGCGAACGACATCATCAAGGGCGTGATCCTGCCGCAGTTCGTGATCCTGCCGCTCGCGATTCTGCTGGTCTGGTTCGGTCTGTCGCGCGGGCTCGCGCCGCTCAACGCGCTGCAGGCGCACATCCGCGCGCGGCGGCCCGACGACCTGTCGCCCGTCGAGGCGCAACGCGCGCCGCCCGAGATCGAGCCGCTCGTCACGTCGTTCAACGACCTGCTCGCCCGTCTCGAACAGAACATGGCGCTGCAAAAGCGCTTCATCGCCGACGCCGCCCACCAGATGAAGACACCGCTCGCAGGCCTGCGCACGCAGGCCGAGTTCGCGCTGCGCCACCCCGTCCCGCCCGACGTGCAGCGCTCGCTCGAGCAGATCGCGACGAGCTCCGAGCAGGCCGCGCGGCTCGTCACCCAGTTGCTCGCCCTTGCGCGCGCCGAGAACCGCGCGAGCGGGCTGACGTTCGAGCCGGTCGAGATCGCCACGCTCGCGCGGCGCGCAGTGCGCGACTGGGTACAGGCCGCGCTCGCGAAACGGATGGATCTCGGCTACGAAGGCCCGCCGGACGACACGCCGCTCGACGTCGACGGCAATCCGGTGATGCTGCGCGAGATGCTCGGCAACCTGATCGACAATGCGATCCGCTACACGCCCGACGGCGGCCGCATCACGGTGCGCGTGCGCGCCGAGCCCGCGGCGCGGCGCGTGCATCTCGAAGTCGAGGATACGGGGCCGGGCATCCCGGCCGCCGAGCGCGAACGCGTCGTCGAGCGCTTCTACCGGATCCTCGGCCGCGAAGGCGACGGCAGCGGCCTCGGGCTCGCGATCGTGCGCGAGATCGCCACTCAGCACGGCGGCACGCTGACGCTCGACGATCACGTCTACCAGCACGCACCGCGCCTCGCCGGCACGCTCGTGCGCGTCAGCCTGCCGCTGACCGAAACCGCCCCGGATTAACCCTGACGCGGGCCGCCCCGGCACGCCGCGATTGCACAAAAATCGGCGATTTACATGACGTTACAAGAACTTCAAGGCACGATGAGCACGCAATACAATCAATTCGACGCAGATTGACGCGCAGCCGTTTTGCACGCGCGAGTCAGTCGGCCGTAAGTTTCCGTACCAATAATCCTCGACAGGCCCGCCCACCCAAGGCGGCCGCATATCTATATCAAGGGACTTGGAGACGACTCATGGCAACGTTAGGCGGGCAAATTTCGCACGCGCCGATGACGGGCGAAGAGAAGAAGGTGATCTTCGCGTCGTCGCTCGGCACCGTGTTCGAGTGGTACGACTTTTACCTGGCCGGCTCGCTCGCGGCCTACATCAGCAAGAGCTTCTTCTCCGGCGTCAATCCGACCGCCGCCTTCATCTTCACGCTGCTCGGCTTCGCCGCCGGCTTCGCGGTGCGGCCGTTCGGCGCGATCGTGTTCGGCCGCCTCGGCGACCTCGTCGGCCGCAAGCACACGTTCCTCGTGACGATCGTGATCATGGGTATCTCGACGTTCGTGGTGGGCTTCCTGCCCGGCTACGCGTCGATCGGCATCGCCGCGCCCGTGATCTTCATCGCGATGCGGCTGTTGCAGGGGCTCGCGCTCGGCGGCGAGTACGGCGGCGCGGCGACCTACGTCGCCGAGCATGCGCCGGCCAACCGTCGCGGCTTCTACACCGCGTGGATCCAGACGACCGCCACGCTGGGCCTGTTCCTGTCGCTGCTCGTGATCCTCGGCGTGCGCACGCTCATCGGCGAGGAATCGTTCGGCAGCTGGGGCTGGCGCGTGCCGTTCGTCGCGTCGATCCTGCTGCTCGCGGTGTCGGTGTGGATCCGGCTGCAGCTGAACGAATCGCCGGTGTTCCTGCGCATCAAGGCGGAAGGCAAGACGTCGAAGGCGCCGCTGACCGAAGCGTTCGGCCAGTGGAAAAACCTGAAGATCGTGATCCTCGCGCTTGTCGGCCTGACTGCCGGCCAGGCCGTCGTGTGGTACACGGGCCAGTTCTACGCACTGTTCTTCCTGACGCAGACGCTGAAGGTGGACGGTGCGAGCGCGAACATCCTGATCGCGATCGCGCTCCTGATCGGCACGCCATTCTTCCTGTTCTTCGGTTCGCTGTCGGACAAGATCGGCCGCAAGCCGATCATCCTCGCGGGCTGCCTGATCGCGGCGCTGACCTACTTCCCGCTGTTCAAGGCGCTCACGCACTACGCGAACCCGCAGCTCGAACTCGCGACGCAGAAGGCGCCGATCTCGGTCGTCGCCGATCCGGCCGCTTGCTCGTTCCAGTTCAACCCGGTGGGCACGTCGAAGTTCACGAACTCGTGCGACATCGCGAAGAGCGCGCTCGCGAAGGCCGGCCTGAACTACGAGAACGTCGCGGCACCGGCCGGCGCGATGGCCGAGATCAAGGTGGGCGACACGGTGATCCCGGCCTATGAAGGCAAGGCAGCCGACGCGAAGGCGCAGGGCGCGGCGTTCGACAAGACGCTCGCGTCGACGCTGAAGGCGGCCGGCTATCCGGCGAAGGCGGACCCGGCGCAGCTCAACTGGCCGATGACGATCGTGATCCTGACGATCCTCGTGATCTACGTGACGATGGTCTACGGCCCGATCGCCGCGATGCTGGTCGAGATGTTCCCGACGCGGATCCGCTACACGTCGATGTCGCTGCCCTATCACATCGGCAACGGCTGGTTCGGCGGCTTCCTGCCGGCAACCGCGTTCGCGATCGTCGCGGCGAAGGGCGACATCTATTCAGGCCTCTGGTATCCGATCGTGATCGCGCTGGCGACTTTCGTGATCGGCCTGCTGTTCGTCAAGGAGACGAAGGACTCGAACATCTACGCGCAGGATTGAGAGCGAGGAGCGGGCGGGTTCCGGTGAACGGCAACCCGCCCCGCGCCCAGGCCGGCATGGGCCGCCGGCAACTTTTTTCACGTAAGATGAAAAAAGGTGTTGACAGCCCGACCGTCGATCTACATAATTCAATTCTTCGGCGAATTAGCTCAGTCGGTTAGAGCGACGGAATCATAATCCGCAGGTCCGGGGTTCGAATCCCTGATTCGCCACCACGCATTACCAAGGCTGCGCGCTTCCGAAAGGAGCGCGCAGTTTTGCTTTGAGCCCTTGAAAATCAAGGACTTGGCGAAGGTATAAACCCGTCTCTCTAGGCTGCCGGGTGCTACATCGAACTGCTACATTGGACGCCCCGGCGTCTGGCTTCGATGGCACAAGGACAACCTTGCCCCTGAGAGGACACCATGCCTTCGCAACACTGCCTGACGACCCGCCGCCAGTCCGCGGTTCCCCAGTTCCGACGTGCCATCCCGGCAGACCTGCAGAAACTTTTCGGCCGATTCGAGCTTGGCGGCTCGCTCCGCACGCGCGAAAAAGCAGAAGCCAAGCGCCGGCGCAATGCACTCGTTGCCGCCACCGACAGCCTGTTCGAAGATGCCCGGATGCTGCGCACGACCGGCTCGGCAAACCGGGACGCCCTCCTGCACGAATTTACCCGGCAACGCGAACTCATCTGCGCCGGTCGGACCGTGCGCAATTCGGCTTCGCCCGAACCAGCAACCGAGCCTCGTGACGTGCCAGCCGAGGACCAGCCATCCTGCTGGCCGGCGGTCTATGACGAAGTCTTCTCCGCAGACGACCGTCCCGCCATCAACGCCCACTTCAGCCTCAAGCCGTCGATGATTCCACGATTGATTGCTCGTCGACGCGCGGTCATGCTCCATGGGGATGACGTGCTGCGCTCCACCGATTCACGCGAGGACGTGCGAGCCATCCGCAAAGGACTAGCGGAGCTCGAACAGGACATTACGGACGACATCGCCCGCGACGACACCTCTGCCATACGTGAAGAAGCGCTCACCCTGCTTGCCTATGAGGGCATCGACCTGTCGCGGACACATGCCGCTCACCTTGCGGAGTACCTGAAGCGGTTCCTCAGCGCAGAACTGGACCTCATCCGGGAGCAACTGGGACGCCTCAATGCCAGCCGCACACTGACGCCCGCGCTCCCCGTCGAACCGCTCGATACTGATGATTGGGAAAACTTCATCGAAAAGTGGGCGTCGGTACGTAAGCCGAAAGAAGGAACCATCGCCAGCGTTCGCGCCGAAATCGCCCGCTTCCGGAAATTCAGCAACGACAAAAGCCCCGTCGACGTCACGGCTGGCGACGTACGCGCCTATGTGAATTTTCTCCAGGAATCCGTTTCGCGAAACCGGATTAAGGTCATCCTCTCGCTCATTCGACCCGTGGTGGGGACAGCAATCGATGAAGAAATTACGTCACTCGTTGAGAATCCGTTCGCGGCGGTAACCGTCCATGTGTCGGAGAAAGATATCCGCTCCTATCAGCCGTTCTCAGCAAGGCAGCTCCAGACATTTTTCGACGGCCCGGTCCACCGCGACGGCGAACGTCCAGGCAAAGGTGGGCGGGACGCAGCCTTCTGGCTGCCGCTTCTCGCCCTCTTTGCCGGCGTGCGCCTCGAAGAGGCGGGGACACTCACCACGGCAAGCGTCTTCCAACGCGCCGGAAGCTACTGGGTAAAAATTGGCGAGAGCAAGTCGGCCAATAGCAGCTTGCGAGAAGTGCCGGTTCACCGCGTCCTCGAGGAGAAAGGCTTCATCGAGTTCGTCGAATGTCAGCGCAGGCAGCGAGGGGCAAACGCAACGCTGTTTCCGAATCTCCGGCCAAAGGCAATTGACGGAAAGAAGACTCGGATGTACTCGACATGGGTCAACGAATATATCGACGCCCACGTCATTGACGACGCGCAATACACATTTCACTCCTTCCGCAACAATTTCGAGGAGGCACTTACCTGTGAAGGCATCCTGGAAGATGTTCGCCGCGCACTGATGGGACAGGCGCAAATTGGCATGACCCGCCGCTATGGAAAAAAGGGAGCCGGCAACCGCCGTGTATTTCCTGACCGCGTTCTGATTGAAGCCATGCATCGGTTGACCTACGAGGGGCTGGACCTGACGTACGTCACGGCGAACGCCAACCCGCCGCGCTGAGGTCCCCGCCGCAGAGTGCCGCCGCAAACCGTGGCGGCGCTTTATGAGACACGGTGGTTACCAGGCCCTTTCAGCAGCACGCGTAGGCCCGGATGACGGAACGCGCGGGCCTCATTGAACTGCACATCCACGACCTGCGGCATGAGGGCATCAGCCGCGTCGCCGAGACGGGACAGTTTTCGCTGGTGGATTTGCAGGCGTTTTCCGGGCACCGCGACACCCGCATGCTGCTGCGCTATGCGCACCTGTGCATCCGGCAGTTGGCCGACCGGCTCGACGCGGCGTTCGGCAGCGCGGCGCCTCACGCGAAGCTGAACGTCATGCACCGCGGGCGCCGGCGCCTGCACGCGGGCAGCGGCCTCACGCTCGCGGCGATTGCGGCGGATATTGAAGTCTCGACGAAGTCGGACGAAGTGCATCCATCTTGCGAACCCGTGCAGCCCAACGTAGTTCTGTTCCGTCGCGCATGACCGCACGACAGGGAGATTCGGCGGGCTCACGTGCAATGAAACTCGGCCTGCCGTTATCCTGTTATCCGCTCCGTGCATCATCGATACCATCGCAGTCGCCGACGGCGGCCACATTTAAGTGCATGGTATGCTAGTTGTTGCTGCCATGGCAAACGGGGGAATAATGCTATCGTTCAAGGAACTCATTGAGGTCGGTCAAGACGCCGCGGGCATCATCGAAGAGAACAATAAGATTGCCAAAGGTTTCTTTACCGTCGGTATTCAGTCATGCTTGGTCACGGTCTATTTCTTCAAGAAAGCGACTGTCCTCATCCATGATTCGGGTCAGTTAAAAATGACTGAAATTCTTGCCCTCGTCAAGAAATACGGGACTGTCGGTAAGCTGATAATTGCGTGGGGCAGTAAAGTAAGTCCACGCCATAAAGAGCGGCTGCAAACGCTCATCAAGTTCGTTGCATTGAGGCAAAAGAACCAGCTTGAACAGGTCCAGGTACCGCACAATGACTTTGCCTTTATATGCGACACCTCCGGTAAATATGAAGTCATCCCTAATTCGATTCCAGCAGAAGCCCCCCGTATTCCTGATAAGGAAAAGCGGCAGGCGGTGTGTGAGGTCAACAACTTCTTCCTTGAACCCAATGCTCAATCGCTTTCACTGGATATTCAGTATCGTGAAGGGGAGTATGCTCCAGTCCGAAGTCTCGACAAGCCGCTGGGTGAATTATTGAAGACTGTCGAGGAACAACCGAAGTTCTTCTTTCGGAACATCGCGGTTCTGCACGGTGCATATAAGCAGGGTTTGCTGACGCTCCCGCCCACATTGGAGAAAGTGGCCGCGCTGTACGATGTTGACCGGCTACGTTATCAGGAGCGTCTGAGCCCACAGGACGAAGCAAACGAGGAGATAGAATTCAAGGCATACATCGACTCGCTCGCACAAGCAAACTGACGGACATCTGAGCTGGCAGCCGCACGCCGCGGCCGCCCGGAATCAGTGGGCGGCCATCCGACCCGCGCTCACGGCGATTGCCAGGGATTTTGACGCAGAAGTGATTCAACCACGTGCAACGTCCGGATGCGTAACCAGTCTAACCCTCGCAGTTGAACGTGATGCTGTTCAAGAGGGGGTAGGAAATACGCCGCTCCCTAGGGCCGTTGGTGGCCCCCCGTTAGCACCGTTACCCCGCGGTCAGTATTTCATCATGAACCTCTTGCGGGCTTCTTCGGAGCTTTTGGCTTCGGCGCAAAGGCCGCCGCAAAACTGTCGTAAATCTGTTTCAGGTCAGGCGATGGCACTGCGTCCGTTGTGCTGGCAAATACTGAATAATATTTGGCAAACTGCTTCCGGTCTCGTCTGTACGTCCATGTCCAGCCAGCCTTGACCGCATCCAAGTCCTTGACCGTCGTCTTGGCGCCGGTCGCCGTACGTTCCAAAATCGCGCGGAATATCAGGTTATTGAGGCTTTTTACGAAATCTCGAAGTATGTCCGCCGCAAGCTCGAGTTCGGCACGACCCAGTTTCAACGGCTTTTCCAAACAACCGTTATGCTTGGATAAGCCGAGGACAACAGCGTTCTTTGTGCCCAGTTTTCCGAAGCGGTGCGTGCAGCAATGGCGAAGCTGGCTGATTTTCTCAAATTCGGTGAAGTACATCTCCATATCGCCGAATGGCGGCTGCATCCCAAGAAACCGGTTCAACGATTTCTTGATGTTATCCGGCCCGGCAAATGAGATTTCTTCGAGCAGCGCTTCGGGCAAGATGTCCTTGTTGTGGTGCATCGCAGCCGCAAAGGAAATCTGCTGGGCTTCGACAACCAACTTTGCCGTGTCATCGATATTGATAATGCTGCGCAAAAGTGCGCGCATGTAGCTTTCGACGGCCGACATATAGCCCAGTAAGGCTATCGAAGCCAGTTCCGGAGAAATATCTGTCAACGGCAGCCAGACAAGATTTACCGCATTGGTGTTCTTGATGAACTGGTCAATGGGCGAAAGATTCCCATCGGCATGGCCCTGGTCAAAGAGCGAAGTCGTGTCAAGCGCTTGCGATAGGGCCTTCGTCTTTGTGATTGCACCGTAATCCGCAAGGACACCAGTTGGAGAGAAGGAACCGGTCATGACAGAAACTCGTCGACAAATCCGTCCAGAACGTCAATGATTTTTGCCGAGCGCTTCTTGCCTATGCCATAGATGGTCAGCAATTCGGCACTCGGGTCCTGCTTTGCGAGGTAGTCGCCGATAGTCTTGAATTTTGGCAAAGATTCAGAAATCTTTTCCTTCTGCCACTCGGTAAGGCCGGGCACCTCTGTAATAGCAATCTTGCAGCATTCCGAAAAGGTTGACGGAGATACAAGCTGGCTGCCGCAGTGATGGCAGAACTTCTGGTCCTCAGCGAGGCGCGGTGAGCCGCATTTTGCGCACTCGGGCAAGTCGACCCTGAGCTGCGAAACTTTATCAGGAGCTAGCAGCGGCAGCCGCTTCCGAATCGGATGCTTGACTGACCTCCGTTGAATTGCTTCGACTATCTGCTTGGGGCTGGTTCCTCCCTGCCCTTGCGAAAACGCGCGGATGCCGAGCAATGCTGCGGTATGGGGAACATACCTAGCGTAAATCCTCGCAGGAGAGCCATGCTTAATCTCGCCTTGTTCATAAACCAGTCCCGCCTCAACCAGTAAATCGAACATACGCTTGACAAGCGGCGTGATATCGTCCTTGAGCACGCCCACGCTGACCTGCTTTTCGCCCTTGACGGCCGCCGCCGCATTGGCATCCTTCACAGCAAGGGTCATCTGCGTGAGAAGTTGCTCGCCCGTCCTAATCACCGTCGCGAACTTGGGAACCTTCTTCGCAAGCGACCGATACTCCGACAGTCTGAGGTCGAGGTACTCCTGGACGATGGCGTTCACGCCCTGCTGGGCGGTCTTGAACTTTCTCCGCTGGTAATCCCAAAGCATTGAAAGAAAAGCCCGTGGAATCCCAAACGCCGCATACTTGAACAGTTCAACAATGTCAGGCGAAATGTTCCCCAGGTTGAGCACCCGCTTCTCTGCGATGGCGCCCATAATCTGCGCATAATTGTCGGAATCAACGGGATGCCAGACCGGCACCGGCAACGCGTCCTGACCTGCATGGAATCTCGGACTGTATTCGGTCGTACCTGGATAAACAGACGCCTTAGGAGCAATGTTGGCGGACTTGAGGGCCCGCACGATGTCTAAAAAATCGACCAGATAGTCAGGCGTCAGTGTCAGCGCCGCGTCATCAAGAAGCAATACCGCATACTTGCGTCCCGTGCTTACTCGAACATTATCTATCAGACTCTTGACATCGTTGACCGACAACTTCTCCGAGATGTTCGCCTCCGCCGTAGACAAAGGCTGCCCACGCTCAAGCCGGGACACCATTGACTGAAGCGTGGCTTTGTCCAATCCGAACTTCTCAAATAAGCCATCGATATCGGAGACAACGGATTTCCAGTTCGACGCCGCTTCATAAGTACCCAGGCAAATCAGCGCCAGCGCCCACGAATGAAACAGCTCTGTCGGATTGGGACGCGACGTTCTGAGGGGCTCGAGCCTAAAATAGCGATTAAATGAGACGTAAATCGCGAACGGCTGGCTGACATCTTCTCGGCACGTGGCCCAGGTGTACCGCATCAAATGGGTTTTGCCGGCGCCACGCGGACCGACCAAGGTGCGCAGTGACTTATTGGTCAGCTCCAACACCGCGTTTTGAAAGCTCTCCCCCTCCGGAGACGTCTCGCCTTGGATATCATCGAATGGAATGTAGTCTGCGCGCTGCTCGAGCGCGTCCTGAAAGGACGGTTCGTCGGCGATGGTTATTGTGGACATAGCAAATCAGATGGGAAACTGAAGAAGGTCGCACTTGGGTAATTGTCGCGCACTGACGCCGTGGGATATGCGCGCCAGCCAGTCCCGGCCCCTTCTCGACGATAATGCCTCGAACACTCGGCGCTCCTCGCCTGGAATCGCGCGAATCACGTAGACGCAGTCAGTCACGACCGCTGTTCCGGCCGTAACCAGGCATACCTTCTTTTCGAGATTTCGGCCGACTCGCGCAAGGAGGATATCTCCCGCATGAGCCACGACACCGCCAGCGACCGTGCTCCCCCTCCCCACACGGAAGCCGCTTGCAAATGAAAAATTGCCCCCGTCACCCTCGCCCGGAAAGTCCGTGGTATGAAACGCAGGAACGGGAAGGTCAAGCCTCTTGCTTGAAGCGACATTCCCGCGCCGGACTGACATGACCAAATCATTCAGCCTGACGCTCCGGGACCTCTTGGCAATGGAGTGGTACCCAACGTCAAACCGGACAACCGCGTCTCGCGGGTCTATCCATATAGGGTCGCTCAGCGTTCCATCGGCGAACATCTCTCGCGTCGCTATGCCCTCCGAGGACGGTCGGTCCTTTGTCAGTGCAAGCACATACCCCTGGGCGTCCGTCCCCGCAAAAGCAGTTCTTGGCAACCGAATGACTGATTCAATCCGGTGACTTGCAAGCAAGCGCTCGCGCAGGGCGGTATGTTTTTTTCCAGCGACGATACTGTCCGGAACAATAATGCCAATATGACCGGCATCGCGCACGAGCCGCAGATTCTGCGCCAAGAAAAGCACCTCAGCCGTCACATCATACTTCGACGTGTAGCACGCATCCAGTCCCGCGCCCTTCAGAACTTCCTCGAATCCTTTCCGCCATTTCGGCTTGATGAAAGGTGGATTGCAAATTGCGACGTCCGCCAGGGCGGCCGAGCCACCAAGAACATCCGGAAGGTCTGGACGGAGCGCATCCACACTGAAATGCCTGAAACGCCCTGCCGTATGAGTTCGAGCAAGGTGACCAAGCGCGCGCTTCGACGCAACATCAATGTCCACGGTCACGATTTCCGCGTGCTCCCAGACCGACCGTGCAGCCAGAGACAGCGCGCCTGCTCCACTCCCCAAATCGAGAACGCGACGCGGATTGCGGGGGCGCAATTGACCGACCAAAACTTCGCTCGCGTGAGCAGTGGTGTAGTATCGCCCGAGAGTGTCAGTTTTGGAGGTTCGGCGCAGGGCGGCGGCGGTCATCGGCGTTTTGAGCTTTTTAGTTGAATGCTTGAGGCTTGGATTATATTGCGTCGAATTGTCGGCGAGCCGGTCAGTTACACAAATCGCTCAAGATGCGGTTCTTCTACCGGCTCACCCTCAATGCACTACGCGACAGAGGGGGAACCATCCGGTACCGCTACACAGCCGCCCACTCGGCAGACAGTGATTCCGCCTGCTGGAGCACGGTGTCAGTCGCTTCGTCCTGCCGGTCTGGCGGGTACTTGTAGCGCTTGAGCAGCGTCTTCACCATCACTCGCAGCTTCGCGCGCACAGTCTCCCGTTTCGCCCAATCTACCGTCACAGAGCTGCGGAGCCTTACGACGAGCTCAACCGCGATTTTCTTCAGGGTTTCGTCGCCAAGTTCCCGCACCGCCGCCTCGTTGGTTGCCAGTGCATCGTAGAAAGCCATCTCGTCGGGGCTCAAGCCCAGTTCCATGCCGCGTTGAGCCTCGGCCTGGAACTTCTTCGCCATTCCGATGAGTTCCTCGATAACCTGGGCGGTCTCGACGGCGCGATTGCGGTAACGTGTAAGGCTTTGCTGCAGCAACTCCGAAAATTTTGCGCTCTGCACGACGTTCGCCTTGAAACGCGACTTGATTTGGTCTTTCAGCAGGCGTTCCAGCAACTCCACGGCCAAGTTGCGTTGCTGCATGTGCCGCACATCTTCCAGAAAACCATCCGATAATACGCTGATGTCGGGACGCCTTAGTCCCGCAGCGGAGAAGATGTCGATGACTTGGTCGCTGACCACGGCCCGGCTGATGATTTGCCGCAGCGCGTGCTCTTTCTGCTCGTCCGTTAGCGCCTTGTCCGCGCCGTCATGCTTGATGAGCGCGGCCTTGACGGCTTGCAGAAAAGCCAGCTCGTCGCGATAGGCAAGCGCTTCCTCAAGTGTGCAGCACAAGGCAAACGCCTTGCTTGCAGCGAGCACTGTGTCGGCGAAGCGCTTCTTGCCGTCGTCCTGGCCGAGTACATGGTTCGCTACGGCTGGCAACAGTTGCCATGCCTGGGTGCGGAAGGCCGTGTAGTCGACGCCATGCAGCATGTCGTGCAGCACGTCCATCTTTTCCGCTAGGACGGCCAGCGCTTCGTGCGCGTCGATGGTCGGTCTGCCGCGCCCGTGGGCTTGGGTGTAAGTGGCGAGTGCGGCTTTCAGCTCGTTCGCGATACCGATGTAATCAACTACCAGGCCGCCAGGCTTGTCTTTGAATACCCGGTTCACGCGCGCGATGGCCTGCATCAAATTGTGACCGCGCATCGGCTTGTCGATGTACATGGTATGCATGCACGGCGCATCGAAGCCGGTCAGCCACATATCGCGAACAATGACGAGCTTGAACGAGTCGGCTGGGTCCTTGAAGCGTTTTTCTAGGTCGTCGCGTACCTTCTTGGGGTAGATGTGCGGCTTGAGCATCACCTTGTCCGACGCCGAGCCGGTCATCACAATCTTGATGGCGCCCTGCGTCGGGTCGTCGCTATGCCATTCCGGGCGAAGCTGCGTAATCGCGTTGTAGAGATGCACGCAGATGTCGCGGCTCATCGCGACAATCATTGCCTTGCCGTCCATCACGGACTGGCGGTTCTCGAAGTGGTCGACGATGTCGGCGGCGATTTTCTGAATGCGCGGAGGGGCGCCGACGATTTTCTCCAGTGCGGCCCAGCGGCGCAACGTGGCGACCTTAGCTTCGTCACTTTCCTCGTCTTCGGTCAGCTCGTCCACCTCGTCATCGAGTGCGCTAGCGTCGTCCTCTTTCAGCTCCAGGCTGGCAAGGCGGCTTTCGTAGTAGATGGGCACTGTGGCGCCATCTTTCACCGCCTGCTCGATGTCGTAGATATGGACGTAGTCGCCGAACACGGCGCGGGTGTCGCGGTCATCGAGCGATACCGGAGTGCCGGTGAACGCGACGAAGGTGGCTTCGGGCAGCGCGTCGCGCAGGTATTGCGCGTAGCCGTAGCGGACAGCCGTGCTTTCGCCCTTGCCGCCCGTATTCGGCAGGCGGGCGTCGAAGCCGTACTGGCTGCGGTGCGCCTCGTCGCAGATGACGACGATATTGCGGCGGTCGGACAGCACGGGGAACGTGTCTTCGTCAGCGCCGGGGGTGAATTTCTGGATAGTCGTGAAAATGATGCCGCCGGATGGGCGGTTTGCCAGAAGCTCGCGCAGCTTGGGCCGGGTGTCGGCCTGCACTGGGGTTTCGCGCAGAAGCTCTTTCGCGCCTGCGAACACCCCGAATAGTTGGTTGTCGAGGTCGTTGCGGTCGGTCACGACCACGACCGTTGGGTTCCCCATGCCTTCGTGCGCCATCAATGCTCCAGCGAGGCAGGTCATTTCGATGCTCTTGCCCGCGCCCTGCGTATGCCAGACCACGCCCCCCTTGCGAGAGCCGCCAGGGGCTGAGGCTTGCAGCACGCTTTGCACGACCGCGCGCACGGCGTGGAACTGGTGATAGGCGGCGACCTTCTTGACGAGCTGGCCGTCGTCCTCGAACAGGATGAAGTGATGCAGATATTCGAGCAGGTAGTCGCGCCGGAACAGACCGCGCGTCAGAGTTTCCAGCTCGCGCATCGCGCCGAGCGGGTCGGTTTCATGGCCGTCGATAGTGCGCCAGGCCAGAAAGCGTTCTCTGTTCGACGTGAGCGAGCCCATGCGGGCAGTGGTGCCGTCCGAGATGACCTCAAGCGCAATTGCGCTGAACAGGTCAGGAATGTCTTGATGGTAGGTCTGGAGCTGGTTCCAGGCGGCCCAGATGTCGGCGTTCTCGTCGCCGGGGTTCTTCAGCTCGACCACGACAATCGGCAGGCCGTTGAGGTACAGCACTACATCGGGACGGCGAGGCTGCTTTGGTCCCTGAATAGCGAGCTGGTTGACGGCGAGCCAGTCGTTCGCGGTGATGTCGGTGAAATCGACCAGGCGCACGCGGTCGCCGCGTGTTTCGCCGTCTTTCTGGAACTCAACTGGCAAGCCATCGACCAGCCAGCGGTAGAGTTGGCGGTTCGCGTTGACGAGGCCGGGCACGTTCGGGTTCAGCACATGGCGTAGCGCGTCATCGCGAGCGACGGGCGGAATGTGTGGGTTTAGCTTCGCGATGGCGGCAGTCAGGCGATGGCGTAGCGCAACGTCGCGATAGGTGTCGCGCTCCGTGCCCGACGTCTTGGCGTCTAGGGGAGAGATGTCCGGACCATGGGCGGTCTGCCAGCCGAGGGCGGCCAGCCATTCGAGCATTGCCTGTTCGACTGCGTCCTCGGAGATGCCGCTCATGCAAGTCCCCTAACAATCGGCCTGAACACCTGGTCGAGTTTTTCTCCTCTGTCCGCGAACCACGCGAAATACTCCGTCCAGCGCGCCTCGTCCGATAGTGGAGATTCGGTTCTGGCGACCCCGATGCGGCACGCGTGCGAATCCGGTAGTTCCTGCCAGTCCAGCGCAAATCCAAGCTGTTGCTCGATTTCGAGCTTGCGCTGATGCAACTGCTGGAAATATGCCTTCGACTGCTCATGCCGGATATAGATGGCAATCGCGAGCTTGCTTTCCCGCACGTTGACAGTCGCGCTGAGCTCGAAACCTGCGCGACCGATGGCGGCATTGAGCCAATGCTGTGGGCGCGGCGTGTGGGGGCGAAGCGTCGACTGCTTGTCTTGCAGGTATGCCACGTAGCCCTGCCAGAAGAGCAACTGCATCTGCTTTACGGGAGTTGCTGTTGTGGCTGCCCGAGCAACCTCGCGACCGGACTTACTCCAGTCGTTTGGCTTGACCACCACATTGAAACTCGGAGCCAGCGGCGACTCCGCAATGCGCCATAACTCGATTTCAGCAGCGAAGAAATTTAGCGCACCCGTAGTGTTCTGATTCAGGAATTCGAGCGCAGCCAGATGTTCCGGCCTGAATGACTCGGCAACCCATATCACTTTCTTCGCGCCCACGCCAGCCGCGTAGGTGACAATCTGGCCCAGATGCCGGTGGTCGGTGGGTTCGAGCTGGTTCTCGATGATGATTTCACCGTCGTCATCCGAGCAAAGAATGTCCACCTTGAAATCGCCGACAGGATGCTCTGTCGCAACCAGTTCGATTTCGGTAAGCCCTAGCGCTTGCGCCAAGAGCTGCAAGTTGTCGTCCTGTGCCAGCCACGGTGTAAATTCACCCGATTCGTGCCGCCAGGCTTCCCGTAAGTTGACGCGTTCCAGACGGGCAAGAGCTGTTTTCATGCGAGGGCCTCATTCATTTGGGCCTCCGCTTCGGGGAGGCGGAGTTTGCCGGAGATTAGACGAGGGAGAAGCGTGTCGCGTATTTCCTCAAGCGCAAGACGCTGCTTTTCCCCTGCCGTAATGCGGTCAAACACACTGCCAGAAAGTATGGAAAAGCACTCGACAATGTCGCGAGGCGGCACAATCAACGGAATCGGGCGAAATGCCGATTTGCTAATCTCCATAAACGTTGAGCCGTTGGCTTTCTGCTTTATGGCATCCATGTTAGCTTTGCACCAGAAATACAGATATGGCGTGGGCAAAACTCCACCCGGAAGCATCGCGATATATCCTTGATTCACTGCAAGAGAAATCTGCGCAACTGCCAAATAGCCGATAGGCGCACGGGATGACATTAGCAAGGTGCCGACTGGTAGTAGTCCGCTGCTAACCTTCGCCAGCCCTGCATCTGATATGCGCCGCTCAGTGTTCAGTAGCACCGGAGATAAGTTGCCGGACAAGTCCTTTGGCGATGTCCAATGATGAATCGCCGGTTCCCAAAAATTGCTTTCTTTCGTGCTGGGCGTCCCGCCGCCAACGCATTGGGCAACTTGACCGATTTCCGATATTTTCCACCCCCTCGGAATCTCCCCCAACGTCGAATCTTCGAACGAATCGGGAAACAGCGAAGCCGTTTCTGCATCCATGCCTTCCGGCTCGCGGCCTTCGACCTTCGCACGCACCGGGTCGAAGTCGATGAACCAGCTCTTGAACAGAGCTTGGGCGATGGATTCGAGCGTAGCGTTGGTTTGGCGCAGGAGCTCAATGCGGTCATCGAGAGCTTCAAGAACATCTGCAATCTCAGCCTGCAGAGTTAGAGATGGCAGATACAGGGGAAATGCCTTTATCAACTGAGCGTTCAAATTCTGCTGAGCACCACCATTTTTTAGGTCGACCAGTGATTGGTAGCGTGAACGCACATAGTAGTAGACAAATCGGTAGTCGGCCTTTGAGGAATCGACAACTAAATTGCAGCATGCTTGATTCGTCGTGAGCGGGACCTTTGCTATCGCCGCGCGACCCGCTGTATCACCGTTTCCATACATCGCGACAATAACGGTGTTGATAGGAACCATCTTGGCCGATGACGCGACAAGACCTGCTTCTGTGATTGTCTGCTCTGTGCTGTGGACCTTGCCATAGTTCACTTCTTTCGTACGCAGCCATGGGATGCCGCCACCGTAAAAGGCGGGATTCGTTGAAGTCGGCGTGCCCCCGGAGAAAACGCGGCTGCAAACGGCACCTATAGTTGTCTCGCGCCACTCACACTGCATAACCCATTCCTGCAAGTTTTTCCCGAATCGCGATATCCAACTCCGCCCCCTTCGCCATCTGCTCGGCGAGCTGTGCCGTCAACCGGTCCATCTTCTCGTCGAACGCCTCGTCGTCATCTTCTGTTTCTTCCGCGCCGACATAGCGGCCCGGGGTCAGCACGTACCCATGCCCGGCAATCTCGGCCAGCTTCACCGCACGACAGAAGCCCGGTACATCGGTATATGTTTCATCGGTTCCATCTTCGCCGTCAGCACGCCAGCGATGCACCGTCGCGGCAATCTTGGCGATGTCCTCGTCATCGAACACCCGCACCACGCGCGATTCCATTCGCCCGAGCTTGCGTGCGTCGATGAACAGCACCTCGCCGCGCCGGTCACGCCCAGGCTTGGCACCAGGCATCGATGCGCCGCTCTTGTCTTTGGCGAGAAACCAAAGGCAAGCTGGAATCTGTGTGTTCAGAAACAGTTGCGGCGGCAGGGCAACCATGACGTCAACCACATCGGCCTCAACCATCGCACGGCGAATCTCGCCTTCGCTGTTCTGATTGCTGCTCATGCTGCCGTTTGCGAGCACTACGCCTGCCTGACCGCGCGGGCTCAGGTGGTGCAGGATATGCTGGAGCCAAGCGTAGTTCGCGTTACCTGCGGGAGGCGTGCCATGTGCCCAGCGCCGGTCATCTGCCAGACGCTCACCGCCCCAGTCGCTGATGTTGAACGGCGGGTTCGCGAGGACGTAATCGGCGCGCAAGTCCGGGTGCTGGTCGCGGTGAAATGTGTCGGCGGGCTCTTTGCCCAGGTCCGCAGCGAAACCTCGAATCGCCAGATTCATGGCAACCAGACGCCAGGTGGTCGGGTTGGCTTCCTGACCATAGATGCTGATGTCGTCCGCGCGCCCGCCGTGTGATTCGATGAACTTCTCGCCCTGCACGAACATGCCGCCCGAACCGCAGCACGGGTCATAGACGCGCCCCTGATGCGGGGCCAGCACCTCGACCAGCACGCGCACGACCGAGGCGGGCGTGTAGAACTGCCCACCCTTCTTGCCTTCGGCGGTAGCGAACTGCCCGAGGAAGTATTCGTACACCTCGCCCAACAGGTCTTTCGCGTGGTGGCCTTCGCCAAAGCCAATCTTCGAAATCAGGTCTACCAGCTCGCCGAGCTTGCCTGGTTCGAGCTGCGTGCGGCCAAAGCGCTTATCGAGGATGCCTTTCAGGCGCGGGTTGTCGGCCTCGATGGCTTCGAGCGCCGCGTCAATCCGCACGCCAATATCGGCCTGCTTGGCCTGCGCGCGCAGCGTCTCCCAGCGTGCCGCCGCAGGCACCCAAAAGACGTTTGCCATCGTGTAATAGTCGCGCTCTTCCAGAGCCTCGGCATGGTCTGCCGCGTCGGGCAAATACAGGTCGTCGTTTTCGTCTGCAAAAGCCGCCGAGAGCTGCGCACGCCGTTCGTCAAACGCGTCCGAAATGTATTTGAGGAAAATCAGGCCGAGCACAATGTGCTTGTACTCGGCCGCGTCCATGGAAGCGCGCAGCTTGTCGGCGGCGGCCCACAGGGTCTTTTTTAGGTCTTGGTTCATGATATGCATTTGGAATAATGCGCGGCCCGGTACCACCGGATGCGAATCGACACAATTCTACTCGCGCCCCCCCGGCCCGTGGCCCCCCAGCCCCCGACTACACTCCCGACCTCTGCCACCGGTCACATGTCGTCGTGACTGGCTTACGTGACCTGCCCTGTTCGTTCGCCGGTTCCACCGCCGTTCGTAGCGCAGCAGGCTATCTGGCCGTAGAACGGCGTCCAGCGGAGGCCTGGCAGCGCCGGCGACTATGGACAAGTTGCCTTGCGACCGCGACAGCCTCGCGGCCATGCCAGGTGCCCAACCCATGCACGTGCGAAAGTCAGAAAGGCATGGCAGGGGTTATCGCCCCATGAAGGAGGCCTTCTACAAAAACCGATGTCCGAACCCGTCGCTCACTGCCAGGTACTCCTGCTCTAGGAGGGCAACGCCCTCCCAGTGCATAACCAGGCCTTCGCTTCCTTATGAAGCTCTTGGCCTGTTTCATCAAGGAGCGCGCTTGAGCGTGAACCCGCCTCAACCTCCGAGCCCCTCAGGGCGAGGCATCGACCTCCTTGAAAGACAAACACTCTTTCAGGTAGATGAGAATAGTACGCAGCTCGCGTCGCCTGAAAAAACCTTACGAATCAATCGACTACGCAGAGCCACCAATCGCAATGTGACGTGGTTACGTACGCAATATGACGTGGTTACGACGCGCCCCTCACGTCATATCATGACCGGCACAGGGCTCGTGTGGGGCAGTCGACTAAACCGAAAATATCCGCCAGATTGCGGCCGCCGGCGCCGGGGCTGCATCAGCCTCGGGCGCACGCGAAATCGACCTCGCACCCGCCGCAATTGGCAACGTCGGTCGCGACAATGGAGAAGCATCCACGTTCACAAGTGGGTGTCGGGTGATTTGCACCGCGCCATTTGCGGTCGTCTTGACGGTCCACGTTGCCAGTGACGCGATTTCCAGAAGAGCGCCTAGCATCTGCTTGCGCCGCCGACGCCTTGCCACGGCGGCGGGCGATTCGGTGCCGGACTGCTCGACTCGGCCGTGCGGCGGTAAGTTAGAGGCGTTGCCCCAGATGTAGGTCGACAGCGTGTCGGGATGAAACGACATTGTCTTCCCCGGCCGAACACGAAGGGACAACGCGCAATGTGCTGCACGTGCGCACTCCGAACGCAGACTTAGCCGCTCCGCGAGGCAAACCGGAGAATATTGTCCGCCGAACAGCACATCTGCCAGACGCCAGTTGAGAACGACGGTCACGCCCTGGTCGTCTCCAACCTCCCACCTCAGCAGCCGCGATTGGAATTCGACCGCGTCTTCCCGCCTCATCCAGACCGTCACTTCGGACAGTCGCTGGAGTTCCGCCCGGCGCTGCTTCATGGCACTGCCACCGGTCGAGCATCCCAAGCGACGACACAGTTCGTAGAAGCTCACGGTAAGTCTTGCGATTCGCGGACGGCCACTTTCACTCAATTCGTACAGCGCCGACTCAATGTGACGTGTTGCACCAGCGTCGCTACTACCCAACTGTTCTGCGGCGAGCTCGAGCAGTACGAGCAAAAGCGTCTGTTCGCCGATGCCGAGTTGTTCCGGTCCGCGCCACCGCCAGACGACTCCACCAAAGTCGAATTTCAGGTTGAGCTTCGGGCGTTCGCCTCTCCATACTGGCTGAAAGACGGGCGCAGCGCACAACGATGGGTCATATCGCACAATCCGCGGTGTGGCCGTCATACCATTGCCCCTGCCGTCCTACGGCTTTTAGCCGATGCCGCTGAGCGAGAACGACTTTTCCGCGTGTCCGCGATGCCCGGTGTCCACACCGCCAACGCACCCGTCGCCGGATTCCTGCGCAGGACAATGGACTCTTTCGTGGCCACGTAGTTCGCCTTCGAGATATCGAGTTGCACATGCAAATGCCGTTCGGCATCCGCAACACGGCAAAGCAACGCCATGCGGTCCGAGATACCGGACAGATTCGCTTGCCAGCGCGCCCCATCCGTCAACGCCGAAGAACCACGTGCCGCTGATGCCTGGTCTCCAGCTCCATTGAAAATCGAGCTTCGGTTAGCATGATGCGACAGGACAACCGCCGCACCGGTTTCCTGTGCCAGTTGCTCGAATGCGGAAACGACCGCCGACATATGACCAGAGTCATTTTCCTCGCCAGCATGAAAGCGCCGAAGAGGGTCAATGATGACCAATCTCGCCCCCTCACACGCCGCAAGCATCCGCTTCACTCCATCACTTGTAGAGCCTACGCCCTCAACACAGTGCAATCGCGGCCCTACCCCGGCTAAAGGGTAGACATGCAAGTTCGTCGCCAGCTGCTCTGCCAGAAAATCCCGACTGTCTTTCGTCTGCAACGCCGGCATCGTTGACACGCCTGCAAGCGCGGCTTGCAAGCGGTGATGCATGATTGCCTTCGATTCCTCCGCGAGAAAGAAGACAACGCGTTCGCCGGACCGGTCGGGCAAACCCGAAGTCAGGATACCTCCGCCCACCGGCATGCCCGCCGCGATATCGCAAGCGAGTTGTGTGAGCAGCGTGGTCTTGCCGGTCGCGCCAGGCGCGACGAGCAGGCCGACCGTGCCTGCCAGCAAACCGGGCAAGACATAATCGAGCGTGGGCGGTGGCATAGTCAGCGTGTACCGGATATCGAGCCTCAGTGCACCGAGATTCAACATTGCGCACCTCCCGCGACATGCTCGGCCAGCCAGGCGTCGACATCGCATTCGCGCCAGCGCAGCAATCTCGTGCCCGGAATATGCAGCCGCGGCGGCACCGCCAGAGGATTGCGGCGGAGGTCTTTCTTTATGGTTTCGGGGCTGCGGCCGAGAAGCGCGGCCAGTTCGTCCAGGTCGAGAAGTTTCATGGTGGTCCCAGAGAAGCAGTTTTTCGGGACACGCGAGGGTCGTTCGATGCCGACACGTGCCGTTACGTGCCAACAGACGACGTAACGGCACGTGTAGAGCGACGCGTTTATATCTCGGTCACGGGAGGGGTCTGTGTTTGTACCTCGTTAGTGTCACAGTCGGCGCCGCCGCGAAGCTGTCCGTCGCCATTTCGTGACTACTCGGGTCGAAGACCGGAATGATTTGGGATGGTAGAGTCAACGCCGCGGCGGCTCGACTTGGCGCAAACCGCCGCGCCCGTTTGCTGAACAAGAAACTCACAAGCGCCCAATGCGCCGAGACACCACATGTTGACCGCAATTTTGCAGGGAAAGCGCAGAGGCTCTGGGTTAGAGGGAATGGCCCAGCAGCTTTCCAACGCTACCGGTTCGGAGGACTTGCTGACCTCTCTTGTGTTTGAGCGGGTTTCATATCTCTCGGACGACGCGCTCTCGGTGTTCTGGACAGCCCTCTTGCCAGAGGACGTCGCCCCTTTCGGGCGAATCGAACGCATCGAGTTTTGGCCGCGCTTCGAACTCGAAGGACGGCTCGTAGAGCCGGACGTGCTTCTTGAGACAGAGAACGCATTGATTGTCGTCGAAGCGAAGCGTTGGGACCAAGCCGACCTGCAATATGCAGCACAGGCAGTTCAAGAGCTACTTGCCGTAGCTGCTGGGGAACCGCGAGCTGACGAATTGCCCCTCGTGCTGCTTCTTGTCGGCGGCCGACAGGACACGTCGCCCGAATCGACGTCGGCGTTCGAAGCAGTAGTGCAGGAACAACTTGTTGGCGAGCGGCTCTTCGCCGAAGCAACGATACGTGCCGTCAAGTGGACGGACATGCTCGAGGCGTTCGGTGTGGTGGCGCTTTTGCATTCGGGATATCAACGAATGCGGGACGATGTGGAGGCCGGACTGAAATTCCACGGGCTTCTCCGCGAGCCGGATTTGCGTCTGCACGAGCTTCACAGTGCCAATCTTGGCGTAGAAGCGTTCGAGCTCGCATTTGCAGTCCCCCAAAATGCTTGTTCCACGGCATCGGCAGACCGGCAGCCTGTTCGCGCCCACCCGCCAATTTCCGCCCTACCGCGGTTGAACATTAACTACGAGAGCTTCTCCTTTCACAAATGACATCGCGCGATGAACTGGTCGACGTCCTGCAGGACGTACGCAAGGCCTATCGTCTCCTCGCGGACTATCAGTCTGCGCTCCTGACGCTCGTGAACGATATCGCCCGGGAGGTCGGTGCGAACTATTACACTGCAAACTATCCAAACTCGCCGCCAAGAAGCTATAACCTCAACCCGTTCGGCAAACGTACGGGAAAGCATTTCCTTCCAATGCTCGGGGCATCGTATCTATTCCTGGCTGTGAGCAGCGACAATCAGGAGCCCGAGAACAATCCGGAAGCAGGCGACTTCCTGCTCGAATTTCGGCTGATATCTGACACGAACGAACTTGAGGGACACACACCGGCTCCAGCCGACACTGCAGAGAGCCTGCTTCTCGTGTACATCTTCCAGACGCGTGAAACGCTTCCACAAGGGACCAACTGGTATCACAAGATTTGGATGAACACCGATTACCCGACGTCTGACGGCGGATGGCATAGGACGTCCTCCTTCGAATCCGTCCGCGTATCGCGGCTTGCTATCAACCTAGCCGAATTCGCTGACCCATCCGCTGCTCGCTCGGTCGCTCGCCGCATTCTTGACCACATAGAAACAAAATAACCATTGCCGTCAATCGGCGAACTGACGCCGCGTTTGCATATCGCTCGGAGAACCACGATGCATACTTGCAAGACCAGTGCGCGCCGCAAAGCGCTCAAGCCGATAACGCCATCAAACCAAACCCTTACGGCCGAGAGCTATGCACGCCTGCGCGACCGGGTACTTCAAAACCCTCTCGTGCAGGACGAGCTCGCTCGTGCGGTCTCCAGTCTACCCAGCGGACCGCTGAGCTTGAGCACGGCCTGGGACGCCTTCGGCTCGAAGCCCCTCTTCTCGAACATGGCGCTGACTACAGCCGGCCTCTATACGCAAGCATGGTCGGCGGGGCTGTTTCCGTCGATGGAAGAGTTCTTGTCGCCCGAGTGGAAGATGAGTTATTTGCCGCGTCAGAAAAGGGGCTGGCGTGCAGACGCATGCTTTCACTACAACCGCCTTACCGTAGATGAATTGCGTCATAAGTTGAAGCTCGCGCGGTACCCGAGCGTCTCCGTGGCACGCCTTTACGCAATGCGAAGTGCGGCTCGCTGGCTCGACCAACGGTCGAAGGAAACCGGTGCCGAGTTCAAAATTGGCATAGACCTCGGAAGGTGTGCGGATGTCAAAGCCTTGCGACAGGAGATTGCCCCGTTGTGCTCGACCTTGGGCATCGGCTGGGGACAGACGACGGTATTTCACGGCCTGGTCGACGCGGGCTTCGAGGTCATTAAGCCCGATATCCACACGACGCGCACTCTTGCCTATTTCAACGCGCTTACAAAGAGCGAGGCCGCATGCCGCAAAACACGCAACTACCTTGCTTCGCCAAACGGTCCCGCGAATGTCGTCCATGCAGCGCGCGAGCTGGCAGCCAAGGTCACCTCACTTCCTAGCAGTAACGGCAAAATCCATCGAGAGGTCGATATCGTCCTCCTCTATGCGAGCGCGCACGACGTCATGCTTTCGTTCTAACTGCTAAGTGGCAAGGGCGCCCCCGCCGCCCGAAATACCGCGAGACCTCGTCGGCCCAATGCCCCCCGTGCGCTCACGTGCGCCGCCGCCACAACGCAGTACGTCGTGAAGAAGATAGACCTCGACTACTTTGGCGAGGAGTGACGGACCGTAACAAGCGATTGAAAGAGAGAGCCCGCCACCAGGCGGGCTCTCTCTTCGTTACTACGTTCAACCCGCCTGCACGGCGGCTAACGGAACGCAGCGACTTCACGGAGACGTCCGGCTGTCCGATGAGCGGGACAAGGGCCACGACGAGACTGCGTATTTTCTAAGCCGCCTATCCGGCGGTTACCACCCGTGCGCTGCGTTCACAAGAGAATAGAGAGGCAATTTATATCCGCGCCGATACCTTCTTAGCTTACCCTCGCACCTTCACCCGGCCGCGCCTGTTAAACGCCAAAAGTCTCACCTGATGCAGCGCGATATCTCCTGCGATGCGTCCCTTCTCAGGAGGAGCTTGCAATGCGTGGCGAGAGGTCTCGCCTTATGGGTTCATTACGGTCGACTTCGGCCCGAAACGACCTGCGAGCGACTTCAGGACAGTTTGGCCAGCAGCTTGATGAAGTTGCGCTTTGCGCGATACGCTGCCCGAATCTCTTCCAGTTCACGGGTGAATTCCGGACGTTCATCCAACCTCGCCCGCAACATGCCGATTGCCCGCACGATTTCAAACGCCTCGTCATATCGGGCGTTGCGCGTACCGCTTTCGGCAGCAACCGGCAGCAGCCTGTGATAGAGGGCAATGGCGTCGTGCGGGTGGGTCTTGCCACGGACAGCGGCCATTTCCGGCCATAGCTGCGTTGCGACCGGTCCGCCGGTAAACGTTTCCCATGCGGCGTCGTTCTCTTGTCCAGCAAGAAAAATCTTGACCAGTTCGGTCCGCGTCGACCGCTGCCAGACATTTCGCTTCGATTTTGCAGCGGCCTCCTCTTCCCTGACCAGCGCCCAAAGGTGCGTAAGAGCGCGCTCCCGCGTCTCATCATGCCAGCCAGTAGCCGTGGCAACCTTCATCAAGGCGGGAAACGCCTCGGCTGTCGGGCGCATTTCGAAGCGGCGCCACGCGAACGCATCGGCCTTGTCGAATTCACTGCGACGCAGATACGCGTCGATACAGAAGTCGAGCAGGCGCTGGTCATGGCTCTTGCCGGACTCCTTGATGCCGCGCTCGGCCCAGGCGAGCCCCTCATCCGGGCGACCGTGCTTGACACAAAGCTCCGCCACCAGCAGAAAGCGGTACGGACTCGACAGGTCCTTCGAGTAAATGCGAATCAACGCATCAACGTCTCCATCGAGTTCGGCCAGCGCCCCCATCGCGCGTTCGAGCTGCATGCGCGGCGAGTCGTATGACCGTCGATATTCCTTGTCCGGCGCGAGCGCGGGCAGCGCTTCCCAAGCCTCGTTGACGAGCTCGCGGTAGCGGCTCAAACCGTTCTTGCCCAGTGGCTCCGCATACGCCGGCAAAACGTTGTAAAAGGTGTCCCACTTGCCTTCTGTCTGAAATCGGAATAGCCGCTCCGCGAGCTTCACTGGGTCGGGGCCCGTCAACTTGCAGGCATCGAGGTGCACAGACGCCAGTTCGAGAATCGCCGGCATCACGTCGCCACCGGAGTCGTCAATCTGTTCGAGGCTTGCTTCGGCGCCCGCAATCGCCAGTTCGGATAGCTCGACTACCTGTGTGGCGTGAGGTCCGTGAAGCCTCCGGCGCAGCATGTCGGCCAGCGACATCAGGCCATCGCCGTATGCGCTAGCCTCCCGCCAGTCCAGTGGCCGGGAAAGGCGTGTCGCCTGCATGACGGCGGCCTTCATGCCGGGCAAGTCGGAGGCCCCCGTCGCACGCGTGGCGAACAGCAGCTTGTCACGAAACGACAGGTCGCGTTCGATGGCTTCGAGCAACAATTCCTGAAGCTCATTTTTGTCGAGCGTCGCGACGTATTCGCGAATCACTTCCTCGTAGGTCTTCCGCTTCTTGCGTGGCTTGCCGAGAGCCGCCTCTTCGGCATGAAACACCTCTTCACCGGAATTCTCGAGCCAGGCGAGCGCAACAGCGACAGCGTGCTTGCAGAAAACGCCATCGTCTCCCACCGGACAGGTACAGTCGTAAGCGAGTTCGCCATCGTCATCGACGGCGAGTTCAACCCGGTAACGATGCCTGCCACGTACAGTGGCGTGAACGACACCGCCACGCTCCTCGAGACGGGAAACCACACCCTCGTGGAAATAGGCTTTTCCGCGCGCAAAGGTCTTCGTGTCGGTAAGCGACCGTACTTCGGCAAAAGTGAGAACCTCGGAGAGCGTTGCAGACTGGGACATCGATTGACCGGGGAAAAACGGAAGAATGCCGACGGGCGACGCACAGGCACGATGATACCCGGGACGCATGCAGTCGACTCACGGCACAGTAATGCGTGGACGATTCCAGACGCTGCCGCAGATGACGTCCATGGTCATCGATGTACTGTCTCCGACGTCCATCAGAATTCGCGCCGCAACGCGAGAGCCAGCGCTCAAGCCGCGCTCTGGGGGAATGATGGAGATGCTCAATTAGACATCGGGCGCCCCCTCCGCGCCCGCGCTATCACTGACCTCGAACAGCGGCCCAGCCTTTTGCCTGCAAGGCCTTGAGCAGGCTGTCATTACCCGATTCGACAACTTCACGGATACGCTGCCAACGCCTATAAACCGGCGTGTCGCGGAATCTCCCGTTTGGTGCGGCGCCGTAGTGACCGGCCTTGACCGCAGCCGTTGCGGACACCACTGCGGTAACGACTGCGTCGAGCGGGTCGCGCTGAACCTTTCCCGCGACGGCCAGCGTCTCGAGAGCCGCGCCGAGGGCGTTAACCTTTGCTGCGTCGATGCCGCGCCCAGCCGCGGAAGCCAGTCTGCCTGCGTCCATGAGCAATTTCAGCGCTTCGTCAAGACGCCACTGCGGGTCGCGTTCCCGGTCTTCTCTCGCGCGGCGCTCTTCCTCCAAAAGCCGACGCGATTGCTCCGCGGCTCGCCGTGCCGGAAGTATGACCTTCCTCTCCACGTATTCAATCTCGTCGTCCGATAGCTTAGCGTGCAGGTCGTCAGGAACTTCGAGGGCGTCGCCGGGCAAGCTGCCAACAAACTCCTGAGTGCTGTAACCGTGCGAGTTGTCCTTCGCGCCCTTGCGGACATATTGCGAGCGGTACAGGGAGAAGCGGCCGTTGCGTTTCTTTGCGTGCATTTTTCGTGTCTCCACGAGTTAGGGGATGCACGGTATAGCGACGCGTGACAAAGCGGTTGGTAACACGGAGGCCGTCTAAAACGCATCCTGCGTGCTTCGCAGTCTCGCCCGCGGGATGAAGCCACGCTCGATTACGAGCGTCACAGAGGTACGCGATGAGAGCACCCTCGGCGTCGGTCAGTGCATCAATCAGGAAACGCCTGGCCTGATGGCGCCAAACATGCGCACGTCGATGGACGAGCGGACGGATGGCGCGGCGTGCAGCCGCGGGCATTGCGGAGGTGTACTGCCGCGTGTATGGGTCGCGATGGCATTGGTGCACGGCTATGGGAGAACATTTGCTCGCGACCGGGACCGGCAAGGCGGGGCGAACCCCGCCGCCGGCCCAGCGCGTGCCGACCTAGGACATGCGTGCAAGCGCGACAGCGCACGGCACCGTATCGGCGCGGGGTCCCCGCGCTGCGTCGATGAGACAGTTGATTACGCAGCGCGGGGCAGCCGGGAACGCACGGCATGCCGAGAGAAGAGTTGGTGTCGCCGACCATGAGGGACATCGGGCATCGAAAAAAACGGTATGGGCGGCGGCGGGGTTCGCACCGGCGCAGCCGGTCGGAAAGCACAGCCGCATTGACGGACGTCGCGACGGAAACATCGGTGCTGCGCGCCCCTGGCGCGCAAGGCTGGACGAGGGGAAGAGACAGTTGCCCCCTGCCCTCGCCCGGCCGGGCGTCGAATCCTTGAAGCGACCAACATCGGCCGGGCGCACATGGTGGGCAGCTTATTGGGGGACGTTTGCGTAGCGTCGCTATAGGAGGCACCGCCCACCATGTGCGCCGACGAGACACGCGATGGAACGGCGGCTTGGAAAACGCCCACCTACTGGAGCACGCCAATGCGACCATCTCACGAAGTACCAAACGCTGTCTCCGACGATACCGACATTGGTATCACGGAGACACCCCCGCCGGTCACCACGGATACGACCTCCGGTAACGCCGTGACATCGTCTCGCGTGTCGAGCGCCACAACGCACGGAAACCACGAGACACCGGCGGCCGCATCCATTGCGACACTTGCCGGCGCCACCGAGATGCTTCCATCGGCATCCACTGGACGGGCGCGCAGTAAACGCGCGCCGCGAAAAATCGACCGCGGCCTTGTTGCCATCATTCCGCCCAACGAACTTCGCGACGCCATCCGCTTCCGCGCCCTTTCGCTGGCAAACCGGTTTCGCGTGATTCGCACCATTGATGTCGCCATCGCCTGTTTCCCGGAGCGTCCGTTCAAGGCAGCGTTGACGGCAGCGCAGCGCGCGATGAGGTCGATGACAAAGGAAAAACTGCTTCTTCGCTACCGCACGGACCGTTTTCAGCATGTCTACGGACTGACCGTCGCCGGCGCGCAATGGCTCGATGAACACGGTGTCGAAGCCGCTCCGTCCGTGCGGCGCGTCGCCGACATGTCGAATCCGGAGCATAGCCTTTGGATGCATTTCATCACGCTCGCGTGCGAGGCACGAGGCCTGATGGCACAAACGGAATCGGAAGCGCTTCAGCATCTGAATCGCGACCGCGCTGAAGAGGCCGCCGTGAAACAAGGTTTCGTTACGGTTGTTGCCGGCAGCAAAAAACGCATTCTCCGCCCCGACGTCATTTGCTACGAACCGGACGGCGTCACTTGGTACGAAATCGACCGCAGCAAGCGCGGCGCGGACCGGGAAGCCGCGCTCGCCGAACTCGTGCGGTGCATTGGAAGCAAGTTGGTAACAGGTGACGTACTACGGCGCGTGGTCGTGCATGCGAAAAATGAACGCATTTTGAAGCGAGCCCTTGCCATCCTGCGAGACCACGTCAAAGAATCGGACCGGCCTCATGCGCCGACCGCCAGAACGTTTCGCGAAGTCGACGAAGGCATCTTCGAGGTGTGGACTGAGCTTGAACAGCAACGGTCTGACGGTCGAATCGGCATGGAAAATCAACGCGTCGGACACGTTGTCTTGCAGCTCATTACCACTTGGCTCCCGAAGGTCCGCCTTGATGCAACGAACAAGCATCCACTGACCGGCTGGCTTCGAGAGAATTACCTCCCCTACCGCCGACCAAGCTCTCTCGGCCCGTGGCCGCGCCCCACCTCGCCACTTCGCACACCGCCCGCCGGGTTCGGCTCATAGCGCTCGCTATATGAGGAGGTGGGGGCCCCCTCACATCATCAATCGCGATTGAGGACATACGATGCAAGCATTTGGAAACGTGGCAACGGCGCCGGTCCGAAAGGAGACGAAGGCGACCGGTCGAGGCTACTGGGAGTTCCGCATGTGCGAAAGTCAGCGCGGTACTGACGCCGAACCCACATGGTATTCGGTCCGCGTAATGCGAGACGCCGACTTAGGCCTCGCGAAGGGCGACTTCGTAAAGGTCACCGGGAAACTCAAGGCAGACTACTATTTGTCGCGCGAAGGCAAGCCGACCGGCACATTGCTCATCATCGCCTTTGAAGCAGCGAAGATTGCGAAGCCGGCACCCCAGGCGGCCACGACAGAAGCAGCGCAGAACGCCTAGACACGAATCGTTCAGTTCGGCCACCCCGTTGGGGTGGCTCTTTTTTGACACCGATGCCCCCTCCTCATCTTCAGTCAGCCTATCGGCACTGCATCTGAATACCAGGTCGTCGAGGCACGCAATGAGGCTTTCTAAAACGATTCGCCCGCCAGTATAAACACCCCGTCGCTATATGCCGTGGACGCAAAGCGAACTGACGAGCTTGCGAGCGCCGCCCGCCCCCTGGCTTGATGGCAAATTGAACTCGCCGACCGAAGCCCGAGCTGCGACTGGCCACTGAAGCGGGAATCCACAGTTTGTCGCTGTAACGCTCAACATACAGAAAACATCTCATGACTACGATTACCCATGCCGAATTTGTCAGACACCTTACAGCCGGCAGCCTACTTCTGAAATATTGTCAAACGGCTGAGCAGTTCGACTATGCCTATGCTTATTGCCACGGCCTCCGTCGTTGTTACCACGGAGAAAAGTACGGGTTCGACGAAAAAGGAGCGAAAATCGTCAAAAAGAATGACCCCTCCCGAGTGGGGTTCGAGGACGGGCTGGCAGGAAATCCATGTGATTTCCAAAGGTTTGAGAAGGAGGCACAGGCCGACGCTCAAAACCGCATCAGCCCCAGGTAGCGAGCGCATAGCCCCCTCCCGATAGAGTCGAGGCAAGATACGCGGGCCGTGCTCCGGCTGACATTCAAGGTTTGGCAGTTGGCGCCGTAAACCTGCGTGTTGGCAAAGTGCCGAGCCTGTGGGCTTCGTAGAGGACGATACAGTTACCTGCCCTTCAATTGCCGATGCCTTGGCTCGGATGGCAGAATTCGAATAGGCGTTAAACGAATGGTTGAGACGAGAGCCACGAACTCAGCGCGTGTCTCTTGTCCCCGACCTTTCTCCTGGAAACATACACGCAATAACGCTCTCACTCATTTGTGGCTTGCTCGTGAATCGAACGTCCTATCTGTCGTTTCCGGTAAACGTTCGCGATGCTTCACAGGTAGTCGCTTTTCCCGACGTTTTTTTCTTGACCGCGTTATCGCCATACGCGTCAACGCACGCCGACTTAGCACCGACGTTAATGGACCCCAAAAAGTTTGAAGAAGCATTGAGACCGTTGAAGCAGGAGCCGTTGCTCGGTTCCCCGCGTGAACCGGAACTCGCCGCCATGCTGGAAATGTTCTTTCCCGAATGCGAGGTCGGTGCCGATGGTTATCCTGCGTTCTTACCGAACGACAAAGAAAAGCTGAACACACTCTTCGAACGCTTCGGACTGCGCCTTCGCGTTGAGCACAACACATTGAGCGTTCTGGTTGAAGCGTACCAGTTCTGCACAATTTACATGGGCGACTTCGTCAACCGTGCAGTGCGTCGTCCCGACGCGTTCGAATACATGACGCGGGAGTGGCCCGATGTATGGAAGAACTACGCGCTTGCAATTGCGCATGGGAAGCGCGAGGACGCAAAAGCTCTGGCGGCGAAACTGATGCCGCTCGCACCCGATTGTCCGTATCCTCCGCTTCTGCGTCCTTACCGCGATAATGGAATTGCTACACCCCGCGTCACCAAGTCGCAGCCTCCCGAATAACGCGACGACGTGAGGAGGAGCCCGACCGTCGAGGTGCTCGCCAGCGTGAGCATCACTGGCATAAGGGGCGGCGCGCCAGGGAAACGGGCTCGCGACAGCGAGCCCTAATCAGATTTCGACGATGCCCTCCAGTGCGCCGGCGCGGCACCGGTTGCTAGTGGACTGCCTTCCCGACTGAAGCCGCGCCGCCGAGCTGCTCGTGCGCGAGCAGCGCCTCTTCGGGCACGACAAACGAAACGCATATTTCCGTCGGGCGCGGCATGTCGGGAAACTCCACAACCGCGTCGGCTGCCCTCGCCTTATCGAGAATTAGGCGACCGCCCGCAAATACATCCGAGACCCGGATGTCGCCCACCCGTTGCGTGAAGCGGAACACTTCCGCAACCAGAGGCCACGGCAGACGCTGCCGAACCAACAGTGCAGCGTCCTCGTTCTGCCTCCCCAGCGACAGTTGGACCGGTTCGTCCCGCAGCGAGCGAAGCAACTCAACTACGCGCGGTTCGTACAGGGGCAGCACGAAGCGATGCTGGAAGCCCTCCACCTGCTGCGTGAAGACGCCATAATTGCCCGACGACGCTCCCCGGAACACGGTCATCTGCATCGTGCAGTGACCTTGACTGCCGACCAGCGCATCGAACATCCCTCGTTGCACGTCCCCGCATAGGTACCAGCCGCCGACCTCCTTTCGCACAGCCGGGCGGTCCGCCAGGCTTTCCTTGACCTGCTCGGGCCGCATGACGCGACCACTGCTCACCAGCACCCCATCAATTACCATCGGTTCAAAAAGCATGTTCTCTGTCCTCACGTATGCGCGATGTCGCGCAATGCGTGTAGCGCCAGGAAGTTCGCTCGCCCTTTACATTGACGTCCACTGGCAATCTCCGGCAATCAATCGGAGACGAGAGCGCGAAATCGTGATTACCAGCGAGGGCCGCCCTGTGCCAAACTTGTGCCGGTGGGTACCGTGCGGAAGTCTACGGCCAGTCAATCGCCGACATCTGTCGTTGCAAGCGATGGTGCACTCGCCAAACGTCCCAGCGAACTTGCGCGATATGGCGGGCATCGGGATGCATACGCTTGCGGCCCGTTGACCACGTCGGCAGTTGCTGGCTTACGAACGCATCCGCGCACGATGTACACGCCAATCGATAAGTCCATGAACGAGAACGAACCTCTGCAAACGCATGTAGACGATGGCACACGGAAAGGAAGGCGAGCAAAAATTGAAGACCGACTCGTGCTCTTTATCGAACGAGGAGCAGGGGTCGTCATTCTGCGCTCAGAGGTCGCCCCGCTTGGCAGTGCCGCCCAGGTTGGCCGGGTGCTCGCAAAAATGGTCAGCGATGGACGCCTTGTGCGTGTCAGCAAGGGCGTATACGCCAAGACGCGTGTCAACAAATTCACGGGCAGGCCGGCACCGGCGGCGCCGTTTGAGAACATCGCGGCCGAGGCGTTCCGTAAGCTCGGCATCGACGTGCAGCCGGGACGACTCGCGCGTGAGTACAACGCGGGGACTACGACTCAAATCCCAATGGACGGCGTCGTGCGCACGGGCAGGCGTCGGATACACCGCAGAATTCAGGTCGGGAGCAAAACAGTAAAGTACGAAAAATAACTGACGAGCGAATGTCTCACACGACGCCATCGGTGCCCGGACATCGAATACGCAAGGGGCACAATTCACGCTGTGAGCTCCCTTCCCTCTCGCGTCACGCCAGCCGCCGGCACGCCGGAGATTTCGCTTCGTGTGCTGGTCTCCCTCGTGGACGTGGGCATTCCCGTCGGACGTAAGCCGAGCCTCTGTATCTGCGATACCGCTGGTAATTAAAGCTTGCAAAAACTTGAACACGAGAAAGGCAGACGCGAAATCTGTACAAAAAAACAGGGTGGACATGCACACATACAGTCCGCGCTGAGCCTTGTCGGACGAGGCTTTCCCGGTACTGCACTTTTGACAAAAAGTGCAGTACATTTGGGGTCAGTCCATCGTTGGATTTTTCTCACTTTCGTTGAGAAAGCGTGAGAAGAACCGCTACCGTCGACTACCCACGAAGTCCTCCCAATCCCACGGATACGCACAATCCATTGGCTCGGGGTCGTCGTCGATGACCGGCCGACTGCTGTATGCGATGCGCTGCCTGAAAAAGGTCTGTGCCGGCTCGGGGATTTCGCTCACCCGCACTTAGCTCAGGCCGTCGCACTTGTGCACCGGCACTTCCGGGAGCACAGGGCGAGGCGGTAGCTCCTCGCGGCCGCTAGACAGGGCAGCAGCAATGCATCTAGCCACGAGGTCCCACATCGACGCTGACCAGCGCGGATACTCCCGCACTGTTGCGACGTCGCCAACATTACCGAGCGGGCTCTCGTCGAGACGCACCTCGTAGTCGGCGTGCGCGCCGTTTTGTATCCGTCCGATGTCCGCCGTTGCAATCACGCGGCACCCGGACTCACGTCCGCTTGGCCATAGCTCCACTGTTATTCTCAACATCAACTGCCCTCAATTGCTTTGTGAAGTCGCTCCGTCAGAGCAATCGCTCGTCCGCCGACATCAGCAGCGGCTCCAGCGGCGCCACATTCAGCGCCCAAGCGGCTAAGCTTACTCAGACGTGCGGTATCTACCGAGTCAGCTCAAGCACCGCCAGCGACTCTAGGTGCGGGTAGCAGGCGCAGGCAGCATCAACCGCGGCATGCACGCGTGTTAACTCCATCAGCAGTTCGCCTCCCGACTAAGTCTTCGTTTCGACGTCGCAAGTGGACTTGTCAAGAAACGCTCGGCGACAGTTTCGACGTCGAAATTTCGGCCATACCATGCCCGTTTCGACCATCAATAATTTCTCTGCCTCATAGCGATTCATGCCGCTATATCTCTCGTGAAACGATTGCGTTCCGTTGCTCTCGCTTACAGACAGAAGACTTCCGCCACCAACCGCGGCCATGCTTTTCTCAGCCTGGCAGGCACGATAAACGGCTCCCTCAGCGGCTCTCCGTCCTCAAATTCGCCGACGGTCGTGGTCGGCTCATGCCACAGGGACCGGTCCAGCAGCACTCGCTCGAACAGCAGCGACCACCGACCATGCAGCAACTCGGGCGAGCAGTTAGCAACGTGGGCAAACAGGTCGGCTGACTGTACCGACCAAGGTGCCGCGCCCTCAGGGTGGTCGTCGGCAATCCGGTCGGCAACGGCCCGGTCAAGCCATTCGCGCAGACTCAATCCGTTCTTTTGCGCCGAAAGAAGTGCTGCGACCATCACGGCCGGTGACAAATGCAGGACTGTACGAACGCCGGGCGATTTTGTGTCAAGCGATGCGTTATCCATATGGACGCGCTCCCTGGTTGATGAAACACAACCAGGATGAATCAGCGTTTGCCGTTTCGCACGCAGTTTCGCTTACCAAATTCCGAGGGGTGACTACACGTGTTGCGTCCGGCCAAAGCCGGTCGGCGCATTCTTGCGAGGTCATCGATGAGGGGAAGAAAAGGCATATCGGCCGCAGATGTCGTGCGCGCGTGCGTGTCGCTGAAGAAGCAACGCAGGAAGCTAGGGCCGACGAACGTCCGGCTTGAACTCGGGAGGGGCAGCTACAGGACGATAGTCCGGCATCTGCGCTTACTCGCCCTCCGGGAAGTCGGCAGACAGGCGGGGGGCAGACTACCGATGTGATTCAGGGGCAGGGTAATAGCCCTGCCCCTTGCTTGTCACGTTTATGCCGAGCGGCTTGCTCGTTTCAAGCTTCTTGCGGTCAGGAACGCGAAGTGCTCGGTTCGCGTTCGGCAGCACGCGCATCAACTTGGCCATTCAGTGAAGCCCTTTGTTTTCAGCTCCTTTGTCTTCTCCACTTTAGTGGACTTGGGAATCGCAAGAATAAGCAAGTCACTAGCCCGCGTAACGGCAACATACCCGATTCGCCCCTCCTCATCGGCGGTGCCCGTCAGCAGACTATTGAGTGACTTCGGATTTGTGACATACAGAACGGCAGGGATACTTTCTCCCTTCACCCTATGGACAGTGGACACGCGGATGTCATGCCCCGTCGCGGCGACCAGACTCACCTGAACGAGCGGGCTCGTCCCTAGCTCCTTGATGGTCACATTCATAGACCAACTGGGGCGCTTACCGTCCGCGGCAACGTGCAGGTCAGACTCGTCAAGGCGCAGCGTGCCCTCCTCGGTAGTCGAGAGCAGCGCGCGCAAAGCGTCTATGACCGCCGTCTTGCCCGCATTGTTTTCTCCAATAACTATGTTGAGTCCCGGACGGAACAGCATCTCCGCCTCTTCAATTTTTCGAAACCCTTTGACCGTTAGCTTCGCCAGATGCATCTGTGGGCTCCCCGTTACTCGCAGTTTTTGCCAACCCTCTCTTGTAAGGCGAGATTTTACTGACTGTCGAGAAAGACGTTACATTTTCGACAACGTGGGGCTATTGTGCAAAAGCAGCCGCCACCTGCAAAAAGCGACTATTATGATTGCCGCCTTCACCTGTGGAGCGTCTTTCACGGCCGATGGAGCTGACGCCACGACATTAGGCAAGCGCTTTTTTACTTCTGCCTGACGAATTGCTTGCAAATGACGCGTCGCGACGAAATTCAAGACCAAATTCGAGACTTGGCCTTCGACTTCTTCTATCGCTTTTCTCGATTTGAGTTCGCGCTGAAGGAGAATGGCAAAGTGAGAAGGGGGCCGCGGGGCTCCGCCCTGCCAGACTGGACTGCGTTCATCAGGGAACACGAGACACGCTACCAAGCGTGCCATGCGGCAAGAGAGCTTCTGGCATCGCCTCCCGACCTTCAGACGTTCAATGGGCCAATGTCCTGGGAGTGGAGCCCACTCAGGTTCGACGAGGAAGATAGCGAGCTGAATAAGGTTCTACTTGCCGTAAAGACGACAAGGAATAATTTGTTTCACGGGGGAAAACACAACGCCGCGGGCTGGGATGAGCCGACGCGCGTTATATTTCTCTTAAGCCAAAGTATTGCGGTTCTAGACGCACTCGCTCGGCTTGCGGGTTACGAGGCCGACTATCAGCGCCAATATTGACGTTGCCGTACGCCAAGGCGGCGCTTTTGTATACCTTGGACGTATGGGCGGCTGCAGTCGCACGAAACCGCAACACTCAAGGGCTTGGGGCGTCGGCCCCGGAATGTACGTGAAGTTCTCCGCAATGAAGGACCCACAGGTCGGGACGCAGGCGGCCCAATCCTTTGCGGAGGCAGAAGTGGCTTAATTCAGCGCTGCAACTTCCTCGGATATCAGCCGGCTCGACGCCGAGTGAATGTCATGCGCGGTGAATACACTAAGGGACTCGCGGCGAGCTTGCTCCCTGAGTTCGGCGACGACATCATTCAGCGCCGCGTATTCGCTTTCTCTGTAAATTGGAAGCCCAGGTGCTGGTACCCACGCAGTGAGTTCAATCTGTTCCGGCGCGGCAAAGCCAAAAGCGTCCCGTGCGCGCGCGAGCCGCCATAGTCCAGCGGACGCGGTATTCAGCCGGACACGGCTACGTCCCTTTGGATTGATAGCAGCGTAGCATGTTGCATAGGCATGACCTACGTAGTCAATCGAGAACTCGCGACTTGCATGCGTCAGACTAAAGGTACGATTGAATCCCACGCCTAAACTAGGATTGCGGTGGAGGACTTCAGCTTTCACCGCTTGAACGAATCGCCGTTCGTCAGTCGAGCGAGGCGCCGCTTCTTCGACGACAGTCCCCACCTGTTCGCCAGGTGGACTGAACAAAGCACAACGCTCAAGTGCGGAGACAATGGCCGACTCCTCGTCGTCGGCCTCCACCAGGAATTCAGGTCCGATTTCGATACCCACCAATGGGGGTTTCCACTCGCTCCCACGCCCTTCGGCCACCAAGCTGGACGACATGTAGTCGGCGACAAGCAAGTTGCCGAAAGCGTGGCAAGCGCGCCCCAAATCACGCGGCAGGCAGCGCAGAATCCTGGACGTGACGGTCCGCGCAAACGGCTTCCCGGATTCGAAACACCCAACGACTGCAATAGCGATTGACTCGCCGGTCGCGCTCATCTGCAGCTTTAGCAGTCGAGCGTTTGCGGTTTCCGCGGGAAGTTCATCAAGGAAAAAATCTGTCTGCATATCCGAATTACAGCACGGATGATGGGCGCGAGGACTCGCGCAATCCTGAGAGGTCCGGGATGCCGAGGACGGCTTCCAGTGTGTCTCGCAGTCTCTCAGCTCGGCGCATCAAATAGTCTTGAACGAGTGCCCGCATCGACGCGTCCTCGACCAACGCTTCAAACGGAGCGGCCCAAACCGCCCTTTCACAATTTGCGCAAAACTCGCGCAGAGGCTTGGCGAGCGCCATGCGGTCACTCGCCGGAAGTTTGCGCACGCGCTCGAGCAGTCGATTGGGTCCGAGCGGCGGGTCGGTCGAGAATAGACCCAAGCCTGTGCCGCCGATAGCACGCTCATGGTCAATAAGGAAAACAGACCCATCGTACGTCAACAGCAAGTTCCCGTCGTGCCTGTCGTCATTGCCGACCAACTCGTCGAACAGGGCGATTTGTCCGAGCATTGTGAGATGCAGGCCATGGCGCGCAAGCACGTCACCCGACTGCGCGTCTAGTCTGAGCGCCATCGCAGACGGTACAGCTTCGGACCCGAAGCACAAGTGCGCCTCCGTACTTCCAAAGGGCCATAGATTCTGCAGCAGGCGCCGATGAACCGTTACCCAAAAAGGTGTAGGGATTGGCAAACCTACGCGAATGGCTAGCCAAGCGCAGACGGACTCGGCGGCGAACGCCTTCGGCCTCAACAGCTTGACATACGCATCGACCGTGCCGATGCGAACTGGTACGTGAATACGCGCTTGAACAACCGGATTGGCAACGCCAGATACCGGGAAAATTGGTGCACGATTAAGGCGCCCTTCCTCGAAAGGGCAGTTCTGACCCGACATCGGCAACCCCTTTAGCGAGCCTGCATCCCGTGACACGACTCGCGGAATGGAAGTTGGCGCCGCAAATCTGAAATATCACACCACGCCGTGTGACTCACACCAAGATTCGGGTTCTAAGCGTTCTGCCAGCGAACCGTTCACGGCAGTCATTTCAGCGCGAAATACACATTATATGCCACCCACAACATGGTGCGACACAAGATATTGCGCCACATAATAGGGTCACAACTTCCATAACGATGTCGGTGTCTCAGCGGCTCCGCGCAGTTCTGGGACTCGTCTCATTAGCATGGTGCCCCTTTATCGGCCATGTATCGTACGAAAGCCTAGCGGTCATCCGGATACTGATGCAAGTTATGGGCAACGGCCTTCGCCGTTCGCCGCAGGGAGACTTGACTGCTACAGTGAGCTGCCCCGATACTGCTGCTACAGCCTGGCGGAGTCACGGTAGCACAAGGGTTTGCGGCCGATGCGGTCGGAGTCCCTGATTCGCCACCAAATGCGAGAGCCGCTGTTTCGAAAGGAACAGCGGCTTTTTCATTTGCCCCACCCGGAAAACACATACCGTCACATCGCATTGACCGTTTGGACCTCCCTGGTCGAATGCGACGATCAATCGGCCATCGCACACTTCCGGTTGAAATCGATCCGCGACTTGAGTTCGCCAACGCGAGCGGTCGCGTTGAATGGCCGCGGTTCTTTCTTTCGGGCTCGTCACGCGTCCCGACACCAGTGTCTGCACATGACCTGCGCCAGCAAGAACGGTTGAACACAGCAGCCATCCGGTGACACGCGCTTTCAGTTCAGCGCTAAGGTACCGGCCCACGCTTTCGTGGCAACAATGATCGAGCCATTGATTTCGAGATCCGAGGGGATACGCAACCGATGCCGGCATCCCTCCGTAAAAAGTCGATCCACGCGCCGATGCCTGTATGCAGTGATACCGAACGGCGCAAAAGTTGATACCCCATGCAACGACGCCCGGCACACCGCAGCATGAGCGCCAAGCCGCGCTTAGAATCGGTACGTCCAAATTTCCGCTGCATCCGGGCATAACGTCGATGAAAAAACGCCTCGCATGCTTCCTGCTGTGTCTGATCGGCCTGGCACTCCCGCTCACGAGCCAGGCCGACCCTCTGCCCGACACCACCGTCGACGGCCTGCATTGGAGATTCGAGCAGTTGCACGATACCGGGCACGACGACGATTACGAAGTCGCCGCCCGCCGAGGCGAACAGGTCCTGATCTGGGACAACGGCAAGAACCGGCAAGCTTATGCGGAAGCCGTGTTCCTGCTGGCCTCCGCCTCCTACGATCAGGTGCAGCCGCTGGTGCAGCGCGTGCTGCAACGGACGAGCCCGGTAGAAGCCAGTGCCAATAGCTGGCCGTTGCAGAATTTGCCGGCCCCCTGGAGCCATGTGCTGTTGTCGCACCGGCCGGACCTGCGCGCGGCCATCGCCGACCACTCTACGCTGCCGAAACTGCAGCAAGCGCTACAACAAGGCGCGATCACCCGACAGGAACTGGACTGGCGCATGGATCAGGCACGGGCACGCGTCGACCGGCTGTTCCTAGGTTCCAACCTGCCAGCGTTGCAGACCACCTATTCCTTCTGGGAGGCCCGCCAAGACCACAGCGATGGCATCACCGGTCAGTACCGGAGTGCGCTGTTCGTCCGGGTGCAGGACGCCAGCGCCATATTCGGGCATCCGGCCACGGTCGTTCAGTTCGGTCGCATCGACTCCCGGCCCAACCCCGACTACAGCCTGTGGAAAGCACTGACACTTCAGGACCTGGACGTGTTCAGCGGCAACCGGACCCAATCCAGCAGGACCGGCATCTCCGTCGTCCCGGGCGACGTGTTCACGGCATTGACCGACGCGTTGTCCGCACTGCCGGCCAAGCTGGAAATCGCCACGTCGCCCGCTGCATGGCAGTTACCGTCGACACCGTCGATGCCGCCGCCCGCGATCAAGCTGGTTGTGCCGGACCAGAGCGCCCCCGTAATCAAGCCCTCGATCATCCGCTGGGACAAGTTCGTGACAGATCCGTCCCAACGCACGTTGCTGTACCCGCACGACATCCTCGGCCTGCCGGATGGCAGCCTGCTATTTAGCGCCCAGGTCGCCGACAACGGCGGCTGGAACGAGTATGTGTGGCGGCTGCACGCGGTCAACGGCGAGTTGCAGGCGGACGAAGTCTGGCACGGCCAGGATGGCCCCCGACGGATGATGATCAACGGCGACGGCAGCGCCGTCTGGTTCGACGGCCAGCCGGACACCAAGAGCAAGCCGTGCCTGTACCGATATGACATCGCGAGCCGCAAGGTCGATCGTCATGAAGTCGTCTGGCCGAGCGAGACCGATTGGCGAGATCATCAGATGAGCGATATGTACTGGATTCTCGACGACGATCTGCCGGCCAATTTCTGGCATGACCTCCGGGATAGCAAGAAGGACGCGAATCCGGTCGGCTCCCAGTTTCTGACCGTACAGCGCCCGGCGTCAGCGCCGCCGGGCACCGACAATCCATGGCCGTTCGTCACCACGCTGTCGTCGGTACGCCAGTCGCTGATGGACGAGATCAGCAACGGCAGCAATGCGCTGATCTGGCCTGTACGCTGGCGGCCTTCCGGAAGCTACTGGACGGAGGACTCGCAAGGGCTCGCCGAGCTGGACGCCCGCACCGGCCGAGCGATGCGTACGATTGCCCTACCCCAGCGCTTCGGCACACCGGATTCCGTCAGCGCCGCCGGCATCGCGCAATGGGTGCCCAAGCCGCTCGGCTCACCGCAGGGTCAATGGATCGCGACAGGCTTTGTGCTGCTGCTCGACGACGACGGCAGCATGCCTCCTGCCATGAAGTACACCGGCACGAAACGGGCGCGCTTCGTCGGCATGCACGTAGTGGATCTCAAGAGCGGGCACGTGCTGTCGGCCCTGCTGGGCACTGCCAACGACCTCAAGGCTGCCGCCCGTTCGGCGAACGGACGCTTCCTTGCGATGGGCACGACCTACCGCACAGGCGGCTGGAAGCATCGCGTGACACTCTGGGACGTCGCACAGGGCCGCACGCCAGTGCAGCTAGACGCATCGTCGCTACCCAAAGACAGCGAGATCAAGGCGCTGGCCTTTTCGTGGGACGGTTCGGCGCTGTGGGCAATCGGCACGCGTGAACTGATGCTGTGGAAATTGCCCGCCGCGCTGCGCGATCGTGCGACGCGAGGCGCTGCTCCGGATCAATCCCACAATTGAAGCCGCGGCATCGACGCTCCGCTTCTCCTGGACGCCAAAACTGCGGGGGCCGGCGCCACGGCGCCCCCGGCCGCGCCCCGGCACTTCACGCCGCTACAGCCCCTCTCTGCAGCTTCGCCGCCTGCGCCTCCACCCGCCCGCGCCAGTTCTCCCCACCTTCCAGCGACGGCGTCGACTCGAACACCTCCGCGATCCAGTCGGCGAACACGCGTACCTTCTGCGACAGATGCCGGTTGTGCGGATAGACGATGGAAATCGGCTTCGGCTTCGGATTGCAGTCCGGCAGCACCTCGACCAGCGAGCCGTCGAGCAGGTTCGGCAGCACCATGAACAGCGTCGGCTGGATCATCCCGAACCCTTCGAGCCCACACGTCACGTAGGCATCCGAATCGTTGACCGTGACGCCCCCGTTCATCCGCACCTCGAACGGCTTGCCGTCGATCATGAACACCCACGGAATCGGCCGCGCGCCGTGGCTCGATCGAAAATTCACCGCATGATGTTCGGCGAGATCGGCAATCTCGTGCGGCTCGCCGTGACGCGCGAGGTAATCGGGCGACGCGCAGGTCACGCGCTTGAGCATCCCGATCCGCCGCGCGACCATCGACGAATCCTCGAGCGGCCCGACCCGGATCATGCAGTCGATGCCTTCCTCGATCGGATCCACGTAACGATCGGAGAGCCCCAGTTCGAGCGTGATGTCCGGGTAGCGCTGCCGGAAAATCGACAGCGACGGCAGCACGACGCGCCGCCCGAGCGAACTCGGCATGTGGACGCGCAGCACGCCGCTCGGCTTGCGGTTGCCGGTCTGGAAACTTGCGTCGGCCTCCGCGATCTCCGAGATGATCTTCATGCAATGCTCGTAGTACGCCGCGCCTTCCGGCGTCAGCGACAGCCTGCGCGTCGTGCGGTGCATCAGGCGCACGCCGAGCAGCGCCTCGAGGTTCTGGATGATGGTCGTCACCGACGCGCGCGGCATCGCGAGCGTGTCGGCCGCGCGCGTGAAGCTGTTCGCGTCGACCACGCGGGTAAAAACTTCCATTGCCTGGATTCGGTCCATGCTGCCCCCCTTCGAATCGCCAACGGGACAGAATAGAGCGCGCGACGGACACGGCACAAGCCCCCACCCATTGTTATCCGATCCCGAATAATTTTGGCGTTTCGGACTGGAAAGCGATCGATTTCCGTTCAGTCCCACACGGCCATCGTTCCGGCCCGATCACGGCTGCACGCCGTGCGTTACCGCACGAATCGCTCGCGATACCCCTGCGGCGACACGCCCAGCACGCGCACGAAACAGCGCCGCAGCGTCTCCTCCGAGCCGAAGCCGCAGCGCGCGGCGATCCGCTTGACGGGCCATGCCGTTTCGCCGAGCAGGCGCTGCGCGGCCTCGACGCGGATCTGCTCGACCGCGCGCGCGGGCGTGCGGCCGGTTCCGGCTCGGTAGTGGCGCACGAAGCTGCGCTCGCTCATGCGCACGCGCTCGGCCAGCGCGGGCACCGACAGGTCGGCCGTCAGGTGCTCGGCCATCCATGCGTGCAGTTCGCCGAACCGGTCGTCGGTGCGCTGCATCGACAGCATCGTGCTGAACTGCGCCTGCCCGCCCGGGCGCTTCAGGAACACGACGAGTTCGCGCGCGACGTCGAGGGCGGTCGCCCGCCCGAGATCCTCCTCGACCAGCGCGAGCGCGAGATCGATGCCGGCCGTCACGCCGGCCGAGGTCCACAACGCGCCTTCGCGGATGAAGATCGGATCGGATTCGACCCGCACGTTCGGATAGCGCGCCGCAAATTCATCGCAGCGCGCCCAGTGCGTGACCGCACGCCGTCCGTCGAGCAGGCCAGCCTCGGCGAGCAGGAACGCGCCCGTGCAGACCGATGCCACGCGCCGTGTGCGCGCCGCCTGCTGCCGCACCCAGCGCACCAGCCGCGCATCCCTGGATGCCGCATGCACGCCCTTGCCGCCGGCGACGATCAGCGTGTCGGGATGGCGCGGAGCCGAGCGCAGCGATTGCGCCATCACGACCAGGCCCGACGACGTCTCGACGGGCCCCGCCTCGGCCGCGATGACGCGCGGCGCATACGGCTCCGGCTGGCCGCGCTCCAGCGCCAGCTCGTTGACGGACGCAAACACCTGCAGCGGCCCCGACACGTCGAGCAGCTGTGTACGAGGGAACGCGAGGACCAGGATCGAACGCGGCGCGGCAGGCATGGCGATTGGCTGAAAACGTGGGCGATATGGCAATTTCGCCAAACACTACGCGCCTAGAATCGATCTGTCCATCCCGTACCGGCTACGGCCCGTTCCCCTTCCAATAGGAGTCTTCGCATGACCGTGCATATCGGCTTTCTCGTGTTTCCGGGCGTCCAGCAACTCGATCTCACCGGCCCGCACGACGTGCTCGCTTCGCTGCCCGACGCAACCGTTCATCTGGTCTGGAAGTCGCGCGACACCGTCGCATCGAGCAGCGGGCTCGCACTCGCGCCGACCTGCACGTTCGACGACTGCCCGCCGCTCGACGTGATCTGCATTCCGGGCGGGATCGGGGTCAACGAGCTGCTGCTCGATGCCGAAACGATCGCGTTCGTGCAGCAGCGCGCGGCCGCCGCGCGCTACGTGACGTCGGTCTGCACGGGTGCGCTGCTGCTGGGCGTTGCCGGCCTGTTGCGCGGGCGGCGCGCGACGACGCACTGGGCGTTCCACTCGCTGCTCGAACCGCTCGGCGCGGTGCCGGTGCGCGAGCGCGTGGTGCGCGACGGCAACCTGATCACGGGCGGCGGCGTCACGGCCGGTATCGATTTCGCATTGACGATCGCCGCGGAGCTGGCGGGCGAAGAAGCAGCGCAGGCGATCCAGCTGCAGCTCGAATACGCACCCGCCCCGCCGTTCGACGCCGGTTCGCCGGACACGGCACCGGCAGCGATCGTGGAGCGCGTCACCGAACGTTCGGCGGCCGGCTTCGCGAAGCGCAAAGCGACGATCGAGCAGGCGCTGCGCGCGATGTCGCATTGAATGCGGACACCGGAAAATCGACTGGAAGACTGGCAGACGACGCGCATCCGCGCCGGAGAACACATCGATGAACATCATTCGCAGCGCCGCGTTCACCGCGGACCGCGCGTGGGGCGCGCTCGACATCGCGAACCTGAACGGCATCACGGTCCGCCTGCACTGGACCGACCAGCCGTATCGGTGGCACGTGAACGACGGCGAGGAAGTGTTCGCGGTGCTCGACGGTCGCGTCGAGATGCGCTATCGCGAAGCAGGCGCCGAGCACGCGACGATGCTCGAAACGGGTGACGTGTTCCACGCGTCGGCCGGTGCCGAGCACGTCGCGCATCCGCTCGGGGAAGCACGCATCCTCGTGATCGAAACCGAGGGCAGCGTCTGACGGCCGGGTGTCGATGCCGCGCGGATGGCAACCGCCTCCGCGCGGCGGGTTTCATCCGGTGATGGTCCCGGTGGCCTGCGACGCGATCAGTTTCGGCTGCGGCGTGCACAGGCACTGGCACAAGTCGTGTTCGAGCGCGACGACCTTGCCCATCACGGTCATCGTCCGCTCGCCGCCGTCGGACACGATCACGCCCGGCGACTTGCAGGCGGCGCAGAACACCGGTGCGCCGAGATAGGCGAGTTCGCGGGCGTCCCGCGAGCATATCACCGCCCGCCGCAGCCGCTCCACCGGATCAGGACCCATGCCGTATGGCGACGCGAGCCGCCGTTCAGACGAACAACGCGATACACAGCGCAGCACCGCACAGATACGTGCCGAGCGCGCCGACGAAACGCACGGGATTCGGGTTGGCCATCGTCGGCCACGCGAGCAAGCCGATCACGAGCAGGCAACGGCACGCGGTCGCCGCGACGATCAGTGCCAGGATCGCGCGCGATGGATCGTGTGTGCCGAAGTAGAGAAACAGCACCGCGAGAAACGGCGCGTATTCGGCCGTGTTGCCGTGCGCGCGCACGATCTTGTGCAACCCGTTCGCCGGATCGGGCGCACATCCGCAACCGGTGGTGCACCGGAAGCGTGTGACGGAGACGACGAGCCCGAGCCCGAACAGCAGCAGCCCAAGGATGGCCGTACAAGCAAGCGCGACGGGATGGATCGGCATGGGACTCCCGGCAAAAGCGGACATACGCGGCACATCCGGCGATCGTACCCGTGGCCGACACGCGCGGCTATCACGGAAACCCGCAGCAGCATCGCGCGGCGGACACAATTTTACGGTCGGGTTCCGATCCCAATTGTCGTGGCGCCGCCCCGCACGAAACCGGTGCATCGCCCGCCCGGCCGTTCGGGCCTGCCCGCCGACATACCCGCCATGCGGGTGACCCGGCACGACACGCGCAAACGTTACGCTGCGACGGCATGCACCACCGCAACGCAACGCGGGTTACAGCGCGTCGCAGGCACGCCCGTTGCGGCGACGCATCTCGGTAGTGAACGCCCTTGGCAGCCCGCTGCGGAGGACTACACTAATCCTTAATGGGGTGCGGCCGGAGCCCGCGCCTTCAGGGAGACGCCGCCATGAATCGGCCGCTGAATCGTATCCTGCCGCGTGTGACCGGTCCCGCATCGGTCTGGACGTGGGTCAAGTGGTCTTTGCTGGCCGCGCTGCTGATCGCCGTGGCGATCGTTGCGCGACTCGTGCAGAGCGAGATCGAAACGTCCCGGCTGCAGGCGCGCTACCTGTCCGAGCTCACCCGCGACGTCGGCTACACGGTCGAGACGGGCCCGAGCGATCACATCCGCTTTCCCGCAAACGGCCCGTACGACCAGCGCCTCGGCTACGCGATGATTCCGGCGTTCCAGGAGCGGCTGCTCGCGCGCGGCTTCGTCGTCGGCAAGCAGGCGCGCGATTCGCAGCGGATGCTGTCGCTCGGCGATCGCGGGCTGTTCCTCCCGTTCGAAGAGAAGGACCAGGCCGGCCTGATGCTGTTCGACTCGACCGGCGCGCCGCTGTTCGCGACCGTGTTCCCGCAGCGCGTCTACGCCGACTTCGACATGGTGCCGCGCGTGGTCACCGATTCGCTGCTGTTCATCGAGGATCGCTACCTGCTCGACGCGAACGAGCCGAACCGCAACCCGGCGATCGACTGGGGGCGTTTCGGCCGCGCGCTGGCCGACCAGGCACTGCACGTCGTCAACCGCCATCAGGCGCGCCCGGGCGGCAGCACGCTCGCGACGCAGATCGAGAAGTTCCGCCATTCGCCCGAGGGCCGCACCGCGACGCCGCCCGAGAAGCTGCGGCAGATCGCGTCCGCGTCGGTGCGCGCGTACCTGAACGGTCCGCAGACGATGCTCGCGCGCCGCACCATCGTCGTGCGCTACCTGAACTCGGTACCGCTCGCCGCGCGGCCGCATATCGGCGAAATCACCGGCATCGGCGACGGTCTCGCCGCGTGGTACGGCCGCGACTTCAACGAAGCGAACCGGATCCTGTCCGCGCCGACGACCGGCGACAACGTCGACGAACAGGGCAAGACGTTCCGCGAAGTGCTGTCGCTGATCATCGCGCAGCGCGCGCCGTCGTACTTCCTCAACCGCGGCTATCCGGCGCTGCAGAGGCTGACCGACAGCTACCTGCGGCTGCTGTCGAACGGCGGCGTGATCTCGCCCGCGCTGCGCGACGCCGCGCTTGACGCGAAGATCGAACGCAGCGCACCGCCGGCCGTCGCGCACGTACAGTCGTTCGTGTCGCGCAAGGCGGTGACGTCCGCTCGCGCGTCGCTGCTGTCGGCGCTCGGCATCAGCGACCTGTACCAGCTCGACCAGTTCGACCTGCAGGCGACCAGCACGCTCGACAACGGCGTGCAGCAGGCGGTTGCCGAACGGCTCGCCCAGGCGTCGACGCGCGCCGGCGCGCAGGCAGCCGGCCTGTACGGTTTCGAGATGCTCGCGCCGAAGGACGACCCGTCGCACCTCACGTACAGCTTCACGCTGTACGAACACCGCAACGGCGCAAACCTGCTGCGCGTGCAGACCGACAGCGTGAACGAGCCGTTCGACGTCAATCGCGGCGGCCGCATCAACCTCGGCTCGACCGCAAAACTGCGTACGCTGATCACCTACCTGCAGATCGTGTCCGACCTGCATGCGCGTTACGCGAACCTGTCGAACACGGAACTGGCCCGCGTGAAGCCCGACCCGATCGACGGGCTGTCGCACTGGGCGCTCGACTACCTGTCTCATACGCGCGACCGCTCGCTGCAGGCGATGCTCGATGCGGCCGTCGAACGCAAGTATTCGGCGAGCCCCGACGTGTTCTACACGGGCGGCGGCGCGCAGGTGTTCTCGAACTTCGAGAAGTCGGACAACGGCCGCATCATGACGCTGCACACGGCGTTCGAGCACTCGGTGAACCTCGTGTTCGTGCGGCTGATGCGCGACATCGTCCACTACGAGATGTTGCAGGCGGCCGGCCCGTCGTCGTCGTGGCTCGGCGATCCCGAGCAGCGCGAGCACTACCTGCGGCAGTTCGTCGACGGCGAAAGCCAGGTCTACGTGAAGCGCTACTACACGCGCTATGCGGGCAAGGCGCCCGACGACGCGCTCGCGCTGATGCTGAAGGACGTGCGCAAGTCGCCGCCGAAGATCGCGACGGTGCTGCGCAGCGTCGCGCCGAACGAATCGCTCGCGTGGTTCGACGCGCAGATGCGCGTGCAACTGAAGGGCACGCCCGCCGCGACGCTGTCCGACGACGACCTCGCCAGGCTTTACGCGAAGTACGCGATCGACCGCTTCAACCTCAACGATCGCGGCTACATCGCGAGCGTGCATCCGCTCGCGCTGTGGACCCTCAACTACCTGCGCGCGCACCCGGCGGCGTCGCTCGCCGACGTCCAGCGCGACAGCCGCGATGCGCGTTTCTACACCTACTCGTGGCTGTACAAGACGCGCTACCACGCGACCCAGGACCGCCGCATTCGCCACATGGTCGAGCTGCGCGCATACGCGGGAATCACGAAGTCGTGGCGCGCGCTCGGCTATCCGTTCGCGGAAGTCACGCCGTCGTACGCGGCCGCGATTGGCGCATCGGGAGACCAGCCCGACGCACTCGCGAAACTGATCGGCCTGATCGCAAACGGTGGCCAGAAAGCGCCGACCGAGACGATCACGCGACTCGACTTCGCGAAGGGCACGCCGTACGAAACGCGCTTCGTGCGCGCGGTCGCCCAGCCGCAGCCGATGCTGTCGCCGGAGATCGTCAACGTGGCGCACACGCTGCTGCGCGACGTCGTGCTCAACGGCACCGCGCGCCGCCTCGCGGGCGGCTTCACGCTGCCCGACGGCAAGACGCTCGACGTGTACGGCAAGACGGGGACCGGCGACCAGCGCTTCAACGTCTATGCGCGCGGCGCGCGGCTGATCGAATCGCGCAAGGTGAACCGCAGCGGCACCTTCGTGTTCGTGCTCGGCGACCGGTTCTTCGGGGTCCTGACCGCAACGGCGCACGAGCCGTATGCGGCGCGCTACGACTTCACGAGCGCGATGGCCGTGCAGTTGCTGAAGTCGATGGCCCCGGCGCTCGCGCCGCTGATCGAACGCCCGGCCGGCGCGCGCACCGCAGGCCCCGCCCCGCAGGCGGGCACGCCCGCGCCGGGTGCCGCTGCCGCGCAACCGTCCTGACGGCCGGGCGTCGGGGCCCTGCCCAAACCAGGGAAAACGCCCCCGTCAGGACATCTCGATCCGTGCGCGCGTCACCGCGAGCAGCGCCGCCATCGCGCGGCGCGCACCCTCCTCGTCGCGCACGCGGATCGCGTCGCTGACGGCGATGTGCTCGGCGAGCGATGCGTTGTATACGTCGGCGCGGCGTGCATTCAAATGCAGTTGCGCCTCGAGCGTGCGATCGATCAGCGTGCCGAGCGGCACCAGCAGCTCGTTGCCGCCGGCCTCGAGCACGCCCAGGTGAAAGCGCAGGTCGGCGCGCACCCATTCGTCGACGTTGCGCGCGGCGGCCATCGCACGCGCCGCGCCGTCGATCGCGTCGAACGTGTCCGGCGTATGCATGCGCGCGGCGAGCGCGGCCGCGTACGGCTCGACCATCTCGCGCATCTCCTGCAGCTTCAGCGCGAACGCGAGCGGCGGCGCAACACGCGCATACCAGTCGAGCAGGTCGGCATCGAGCAGGTTCCATACGCCGCGCGGCCGCACGCGCGTGCCGATCTTCGGCCGCGACTCGACGAGCCCCTTCGACGTGAGCGTACGCAGCGCCTCGCGCATCACCGTGCGGCTCACGCCATACATCTCCATCAGGTCGGGCTCCCTCGGCAGCAGCGAGTCGGGCGGGTAGTCGCCGCGCAGGATCGCCGTGGCGAGCCGGAAGGCCGTCTGTCCATGCAGGTCGCGTCGAATGATCGTTCTCCGTTATGCCGGTACCCGGGCGGGCCGGCTGCCCACTATCTGCACAATAGTGCTATTAATACTATTTTTTATCGGGCTGCGCTAGGATAACCGCGAAAGCACGCGACCGTGCGCCGCGCCCGAGCGCCCGCGCCGGTCAATTCTGGAGACCCGCATCGTGAAAATCACCCGCCTCGAAACCTTCGTCGTCCCGCCGCGCTGGCTGTTCCTCAAGATCGAAACCGACGAGGGCATCGTCGGTTGGGGCGAGCCGATCGTCGAAGGCCGCGCGCACACGGTCGAGGCAGCCGTGCAGGAGCTGGCCGACTACCTCGTCGGCCGCGATCCGCTGCTGATCGAGGATCACTGGCAGGTGATGTACCGTGCGGGCTTCTACCGCGGCGGCCCGATCATGATGAGCGCGATCGCGGGCGTCGACCAGGCGCTGTGGGACATCAAGGGCAAGCATCACGGCGTGCCCGTGCATGCACTGCTCGGCGGCCAGGTGCGCGATCGCATCAAGGTGTATTCGTGGATCGGCGGCGACCGGCCGAGCGACGTCGCGAACAATGCGCGCGCGGTGGTCGAGCGCGGCTTCAAGGCCGTGAAGATGAACGGCTCCGAGGAGCTGCAGATCGTCGACACCTACGACAAGGTCGAGCAGGTGATCGCGAACGTCGCGGCGGTGCGCGACGCGGTCGGCCCGCACGTCGGGATCGGCGTCGACTTCCACGGCCGCGTGCACAAGCCGATGGCGAAGGTGCTCGCGAAGGAGCTCGACCCGTACAAGCTGATGTTCATCGAGGAGCCGGTGCTGTCGGAAAACGCCGAGGCGCTGCGCGACATCGTCAACCAGACCAACACGCCGATCGCGCTCGGCGAGCGGCTCTACTCGCGCTGGGATTTCAAGCACATCCTTGCGGGCGGCTACGTCGACATCATCCAGCCCGACGCGTCGCACGCGGGCGGCATCACCGAGTGCCGCAAGATCGCGACGCTCGCGGAAAGCTACGACGTCGCGCTCGCGCTGCACTGTCCGCTCGGCCCGATCGCGCTTGCCGCGTGCCTGCAGCTCGACGCGGTCAGCTACAACGCGTTCATCCAGGAGCAGAGCCTCGGCATCCACTACAACCAGGGCAACGACCTGCTCGACTATCTGCGCAACCCCGAGGTGTTCCGCTACGAGGACGGCTTCGTCGCGATCCCGCAGGGCCCGGGGCTCGGCATCGACGTGAACGAGGAGAAGGTGCGCGAGATGGCGAAGACGGGGCACCGCTGGCGCAACCCGGTGTGGCGTCACGCGGACGGCAGCGTCGCCGAGTGGTGAACGCGATGCGCGGCGCGCGCGGCAAGTATCGATGCGAGAACGGCTGCCCGACAGGCAGCCGTTTTTACATGCGCGGTGCGATATCCGGCACGTGCCGGGTGCGGAACGGCGGCCTTGCGCCGCGCCGTACGAGCCCTGCCGTCAGCCGAGGGCCGCGAACCCCGGCACGCTGAACGACAGCACGGCGGCCGCGACGAACACGCCGATCATCGTCAGCGCTTCGAGATGCAGGATGTTGCGGAACGTGTGCGCATCCTCGGTCGACGCGGTGCGGCGCAGGCGCGGCAGCGCCGCGAAGCGGTTCAGGCCGCCGAGCACGAGCGCGAGCGCGACGAGCAGCAACTTCAGCAGCAACACGCGCCCCCATGTGCTGCCGTCGAGCGGCGCGAGCGAACCGCCGAGCCCGCGGATCGCGTTGAGCGCGCCGGTGCCGAGCACGAAGACGACCGCGACGATCGACGTACGCGACAGGTGCTGGCCGATGCGGATCAGCGCACCACGCGCGACCGACGAACCGAGCGCCGGCAGCACCGCGAGCCCGCCCGCGAGCACGAGGCCGCCCCACACGGCCGTCGCGAGCAGGTGCAGCGTCTGCACGCCGACCGCTGCGGACAGCGCACCCGTATCGGCCGCGTGGCCGAGCGACGCCTTGCCGGCCGCGACCACGATCACCGCGAGCCACAGCACCGCGTGTGCAACCGGGCCCTCCGGCTTCGCCAGCGAGACGATCGCGAGCATCACGGCGCCGGCGAACGCGACGCTCCATGCGAAGCCCGTATGCGTCTGCGTCAGCATGACGGGAATCGCGGCGAACGCGCCGCCGAGCCCTGCCCCGCTCATCGTCGCGGCCTCGTAGACGAGCCAGCCGAGATCCGCGAGCACCAGCGCCAGCGCCGCCGCGACCAGCGAATGTTGCGCGCGCAGCCACGCGGGATGCGACGGCGCGACGACCGGACGTGCACCGTCCTTGCCGAGCCATGCCTTGAGCAGCGCCGAGCCGACCGCCATCGCGAACGCGGCGTCCATCAGCGCCGCGAGCGCGACCTGACCGATCCACAAGCTGTCGAACTTCATCGCGCACCCCCTCCCGATAGCGGCAGGCCGACGAGGCGGCAACGGGACGGACAGCGTGAGGAAGGCAACGGCACGGTAGAAAACGTCATCGATGAATCCGGAAACGGGAGAAATGACTGGACCTGCGGCGGAGGCGGCGCCGCGCAACCCGCGAGTGTACGGTCTTCGATGGTGAAAACGCACGCCGGTTCACACCGACGCGTCGCAATGCGCGTCAAATTGTCGCAAGTCGCAAACGGACAGGAACCGATGTCCTTTTGCCAAATAGCCGTCATTACCCATCGATGATAGAATGCCGCGTCGCAGCAGCCCGGCTGCCTTGCCGTCATGCGCCGAGCCGATCGTAGCCCGGACAACAGGTCCCCGTCGAATAAACATGGAGTCTCGTGTGTCTTCAAGACGCCTCTTCCGTCCGCTGCTCGCCGTTCTGATGTTCGGCGGCGCGGGCCTTATGAGCGCTGCCCAAGCGCAGACCAAGCCCACGGAGCAAGCGCACGCCCAGCAGGCGCCGCTCAAGGCACCCGATACGATGGCCGAGCGCGTGCGCGGCTGTACGGCCTGCCATGGCGTCCATGGCCAGGGCACCGACAACGACTACTTCCCGCGTCTTGCCGGCAAGCCGGCCGAGTACCTGTACAACCAGCTCGTCAACTTCCGTGACGGCCGGCGCAAGTACCCGCCGATGAACTACCTGCTGACGTACCTGAACGACGACTACCTGCGCGAGATGGCCGAGCACTTCTCGGCCGAACGCCCGCCGTACCCGGCGCCGGCGAAGCCGACGCTGCCGGCCGCGACGCTCGCGCGCGGCAAGCAGCTCGTCACGCAAGGCGACCCGTCCCGCAAGCTGCCGGCCTGCGTGGCCTGCCACGGTGCGACGCTGACCGGCATGCAGCCGGCGATCCCGGGTCTGGTCGGCCTGCACGCCGATTACCTGAGCGCGCAGATCGGTGCATGGCGTTCGGGCAACCGTCACGCGAAGGCGCCTGACTGCATGCATGAAGTCGCTTCGAAGCTTTCCGACGAAGACGTGACCGCCGTAACCGCATGGCTCGCCGCGCAACCGGCGCCCGCCAACCCCGTGCCGGCTCCGGCGCGTTCGATGAAGACTCCGCTCGCCTGCGGCAGCGAACCGCAATAAGGCAAGGGAGACAGACACAATGAAACGCAAGTCCCTGTTTGCACTCTCGGCCGTCGCGATCGTCGCGGCTGCCGCCCTCGTGCCGGTCCTGTGGCCGGGCAACGACACGCTGCACGGCGCCTCCGCCGTCGCGGCCACGCCGGCCGACCAAGCCGCGCTGGTCAAGAAGGGCGAATACCTCGCGCGCGTCGGCGACTGTATCGCGTGCCACACCGTGCGCGGCGGCAAGCCGTTCGCGGGCGGCCTGCCGATGGCGACGCCGTTCGGCACGATGTACACGCCGAACATCACGCCGGACGACAAGGACGGCATCGGCAAGTGGACGTCGGACGACTTCTACCGGGCGATGCACACCGGTCGTTCGAAGGACGGCAGCCTGCTCTACCCGGGCTTCCCGTTCGCGAGCTACACGAAGGTCACGCGTGCGGATTCGGACGCGATCTACGCCTACCTGCGCTCGGTCGCGCCGGTGTCGGTGCCGAGCCGTCCGCATGAACTGAAGTTCCCGTTCAACAACCGCAACCTGCTGATCGGCTGGCGCACGCTGTTCTTCAAGGAAGGCGAGTACAAGCCGGATCCGACCAAGTCGGTCGAATGGAACCGCGGCGCGTACCTCGTCGAAGGCCTCGGCCACTGCTCGATGTGCCACACGTCGATCAACATGATGGGCGGCCCGGTGAACTCGTCGGCGTTCGCCGGCGGCCTGATCCCGCTGCAGAACTGGTACGCGCCGTCGCTGACGAACGACAAGGAACTCGGCCTCGGCGACTGGCACGTGCAGGAGCTGTCCGACCTGCTGCAGGCTGGCGTGTCGCAGAAGGGCGCGGTGTTCGGCCCGATGGCGGACGTGGTCCACAACAGCCTGCAGTACATGACCGACGAAGATACGCGCGCGATGTCGACGTACCTGAAGTCGATCCCGCAGAAGGCTGAAGCGCCGAAGAACATGCAATACGAGCCGTCGAAGCAGTTCGGCAATGCGCTGTTCGAGCAAGGCAAGAAGATCTACGCCGACAACTGCGCGACCTGCCACGCCGAAACCGGTGCGGGCAAGCCGCCGGCGTATCCGCCGCTCGCGGGCAACCACTCGATCGTGATGGAATCGGCGGTCAACCCGATCCGCATGGTGCTGAATGGTGGCTATCCGCCGAGCACGTTCAAGAATCCACGTCCGTACGGGATGCCGCCGTTCGCACAGTCGCTGTCGAACCAGGAAGTCGCAGCCGTAGTAACGTATATCCGGATGTCGTGGGGCAACAACGGTACGCCGATCTCGCCGCAACAGGTGAGCGACCTGCGTTCCGCGCCGCTTGACTAAATAACGCGTGATGCAAACGGGGCGCGGCTGCGGGAAACCGCAGCCGCGCCCCTTTGCTTTTTGCGACGCCAGTCCCCGCGCGGGCCGCGCGAGGTGTCGCCGATCATAAAACTGAAGAGTGGTATCTATGTCTTTCGAATCTCTCGGCCTGGCCGAACCGCTTGTCAAGGCGGTCAACGAGCTCGGCTATACGTCGCCGACCCCGATCCAGCAGCAGGCCATCCCGGCCGTCCTCGGCGGCGGCGACCTGCTCGCCGGCGCGCAGACCGGCACCGGCAAGACCGCCGGCTTCACGCTGCCGATCCTGCAACGCCTGCATACTTTTTACGCGGAGCATCGCGGCGCGAAGCGCGCGGTGCGCGCGCTGATCCTCACGCCGACGCGCGAACTCGCCGCCCAGGTCGAGGAAAGCGTGCGTGCGTACAGCAAGTACCTGAAGCTGCGCTCCACCGTGATGTTCGGCGGCGTCAGCATCAATCCGCAGATCGATGCGCTCAAGCGCGGGGTCGACATCGTCGTCGCGACGCCGGGCCGCCTGCTCGATCACATGCAGCAGAAGACGATCGACCTGTCGGATCTCGACATCCTCGTGCTCGACGAAGCCGACCGGATGCTCGACATGGGCTTCATCCACGACATCAAGCGCGTGCTCGCGAAGCTGCCGCCGCAGCGCCAGAACCTGCTGTTCTCGGCCACCTTCTCCGATGAGATCAAGGCGCTCGCCGACAGCCTGCTCGACTCGCCCGCGCTGATCGAGGTCGCACGCCGCAACACGACCGCCGAAAGCGTCGCGCAGAAGATCCACCCGGTCGACCGCGACCGCAAGCGCGAACTGCTCACGCACCTGATCCGCGAACACAACTGGTTCCAGGTGCTCGTGTTCACGCGCACGAAGCACGGCGCGAACCGGCTTGCCGAGCAGCTGACGAAGGACGGCATCAGCGCGATGGCGATCCACGGCAACAAGAGCCAGTCGGCCCGCACGCGCGCGCTGGCGGAGTTCAAGAACAGCACGCTGCAGGTGCTCGTCGCGACCGATATCGCCGCGCGCGGGATCGACATCGACCAGTTGCCGCACGTCGTCAACTTCGACCTGCCGAACGTGCCGGAAGACTACGTGCACCGGATCGGCCGCACGGGCCGCGCGGGTGCAACCGGCGAAGCCGTGTCGCTCGTGTGCGTCGACGAAAAGCAGCTGCTGCGCGATATCGAGCGGCTGATCAAGCGCGAGATTCCGCAGGAAGTGATCGCGGGCTTCGAACCCGATCCGAACGCGAAGCCGGAGCCGATCCAGCAGCGCCGCGGGCAGCAGCAGCCGCGCGGCGGCGGCGGTGGTGGCGGCAATCGCCAGCCGCGCGCAGGCGGCTCAGGCCAGCCGGCCGCGAAACGCGACGGCAACGCGCAACCGAAGGCGTCTCAACCGAAGGCATCGCAGCAGAAGGCCGCGAAGCCACGCACGCAGGGGCAAGGCGGCGCCGGCGGCAGCGGCGGGCGTCCGGCTGGCGGCGGCAACAGCGCCCGCCCGGCAAACGGCAACGCCGCGCACGCGAACCGCAACCGTTCGTCGCGCAGCGGCCAGCGCGGTCACTGAAGCCGCGCGGCTGCGCGCCGCAGGTGCTCGACCTGGCGTTGCCAGCGCGCGAGCACCGCGGCGCGCTCCCCCTCCAGCGTGAACGTGACCCCTGTCGCGAGACGCGCATAGCCCACCCGCTGCGCATCGCCGTGCGCGATCGTCGCAGCGAATCCGGCCAGTCCGCCGAAGTCTCCGTCGAGCGACTCCATCCTCAATTGCGCCTGAAAGAACGCGCCGTCCGCGACGAGCGTCAACGCGGCCGTACGCCGTTGCGCAATCGCGCGCGCCGCGCGCGATTGCGGCCAGAGCGCCAGCAGCAGCGTGCGCGCATCGTGTGCATAGATTTCGCCGACGCCGAGCAGCGTCGTGCGCAACTGGCCGTCGTCGGTCGCGACGATCAGCGATGCGGCGAAGTCGGCATGTCGCTCGAGCGCAGTGCCGTCGAACAACGCAACGACGGCCGGCGGCCACGCATCGAACGTCCATTGTTCGAGCGCGTGGCGATGGGTATCGGTCATGATGGCGGGGCCCCGGTGGAGAGCGGATGAAGAAGCCGCAGCATACGCGCGACGGGCCGCGCCGCGGCGGTCAGCGCAGGAACACGTGCCGCGTGATCTTCGTCAGCGGATAGTGGACGCCCGGCTGGATCTTCGCGGGCAGGTCGAGCGGCTTGAGCAGCATCTTCACGCACATGTCGGCCGACAGGTTGCGCCGCACCAGCGTGCTGATGCGCGCGGCGCGCTCACGGTTGTACTGGCTGTCGCCGACACGATCCGGATAGCGGACCGCGAACACGTGGCGCAGCGCGATCTCGGAATCCTCGTTCTTGATTTCCATCACGCGGCGCGCCAGCGCGCCGAGCACCGCGAGCCGGCCATTGCCTTCGAGCTGGTTGTACTTCTTGAAGAACTTGAAGAAGTGCTTGTAGTGGCGCACTTCGTCCGTGCGGATGTTGTCGGTGATTTCCTTCAGCACGGGCTCGTCCGAGCACTCGTTGATCGCACGATAGAGCGTGGCCGTGCCCGTCTCGACGACGCAGCGCGCGACCATCTCGAGCGCGCGGGTCTTCTCGAACGCCTCGACCTTGCAGGTCTTCGAATACTCGGCGAAGAAATTCGCGAACGCGGTATCCCAGTCGAACTCCGGCCACACGTGCGCGATGTACGCCTTCAGCGCGCGCCCGTGCTGCAATTCTTCGTGCTCCCATGCATTGTTGAGCCATGCGGAGACTTCCGGATCGTCGTTGAAGAACTGGCTCAGATTGCTCGTGTAGAGATCCGAGCCGCTTTCGATGAACGACGACGCGCACAGCAGCAGCAACAGATCCTCGTTCGCGGCGGCACGCTGACGATCGATCCGGTTCAGGTCGATGTCCTCGATGCGCCACGGCATCACATGCGTCGTTTTGGTGTCCATGGTAGTGCGCTCCCAGTCGTCGCGCGGGGGCCGGCCCATGCCTTCGGCACAGGCGCCAAGCGACCCGCAGGCGGCGCTTTACTTGCGTTTATAGTGGATTGGTCCGGCCGAACCATGCTGGCATCTTAGCCGGACTTTGACGTTCGTGCTCCAGAGCACTGACCATACCCGACAAGCGCAGTTCCACGGCGTCTGTTGCCGTTCGTTAGACGAGTCCTTCAAACCGCTTGCGCCCGCTCGGTGATACGGGCTGCCGCAAACGCAACGGGCGGCCATTCGGCCGCCCGCGAAGCGCACGAAATGCCGGCGAAAGCCGGCGGCAATCCATCAGAAACCGGCCGCCAGACCGTCACGCCGGCTGTCGCTCGCGGCCACGTAGCCGCGCTCGCGATCGTCGCGATCGAGACGCCAGATGAACTGCCCCGAACCGAAATCCATGTAAGGATCGTCGATCGACTTGATCGTATGGCCGCGTGCGGCCAGCGCATCGACGGTCGCGCGATTCATCGTTGCCTCGACGTCGAGCGTGAAGTCGCGATTGACCTTCCAGCGCGGCGCATCGCAGGCCGCCTGCGGTTGCTGCCCGTAGCCGAGCATCCGCACGACAGTCTGCAGATGCCCTTGCGGCTGCATGTCGCCGCCCATCACGCCGAAGCTCATCACGGCCTCGGTGCGGCCATCGACCTCCTCGGTGACGAACGCCGGGATGATCGTGTGGAACGGCCGCTTGCCGCCTGCGACGACGTTCGGCGAGGCCGGATCCATCGAGAAGCCGTGCCCGCGGTTCTGCAGCGCGATGCCGGTGCCGGGCACGACGAGCCCCGAACCGAAGCCCATGTAGTTCGACTGGATGAAGCTCACCATCATCCCGCGCTCGTCGGCCGCCGACAGGTAGACCGTGCCGCCCGAATGCGGCCGGCCGGCGCCGAAATGCGTCGCGCGCGCGGGATCGATCAGCTTCGCGCGTTCGGCGAGATACGCATCGTCGAGCATCTGTTCGGGCGTGACTTCCATCGCGCGCGGATCGGCAACGTAGCGATAGACATCGGCGAACGCGAGCTTCATCGCCTCGATCTGCCGATGCTGCGAGTCGGCCGAGTCGACTGGCCATTCGGTCACGCCCGCGTGCTCGGCGATACCGAGAGCGATCAGCGCGGCGATGCCCTGCCCGTTCGGCGGAATCTCGTGGATCGTGTGACGGCCGAAGCGCCTGCCGATCGGGTCGACCCATTCGGGCCGGTACGCATGCAGGTCGGCTGCGGTCAGCGCGCCACCGCCTTCGCGGGAGAACGCAGCGATGCGCTCGGCGAGCGCACCTTCGTAGAACGCGCGCGCACCTTCTTTCTGCAGCGTGCGCAACGTCTGCGCATGGCCCGGCAGGCACATGCGCTCGCCCACCTGCGGTGCGCGGCCGTGCGGCATGAAGGTGTCCGCGAAACCCGGCAGCCCCTCGAGTTCCGGCACCGCGGCCGCCCACTTGTGCGCGACGATCGGCGGCACCGCGTAACCGCGCTCCGCGATCTCGATCGCCGGTTCGAGCAGGTCCGCGAACGGCAGCGAACCGAACTTCGCATGCAGCGCTTCCCAGCCCGCGATCACGCCCGGCACGGTGACGGTGTCCCAGCCGCGCGTCGGCTTGTTCGCGATGCCGTTGCCCGCCTCGCCGTGGCGCTTGCGGAAATAGTCGACGTTCCATGCGGCCGGCGCGACGCCCGACGCGTTCAGCCCGGACAGCCGCTCGCCGTCCCACACGAGCGCGAACGCGTCGCCGCCGAGCCCGCATGACACGGGCTCGACGACCGTGATCGCGGCGGCAGCGGCCAGCGCCGCGTCGACCGCGTTGCCGCCCTTCCACAGCATCCGCAGCCCGGCCTGCGCGGCGAGCGGGTGCGACGTCGACACGACGTTGCGCGCGAACACCGGAATGCGGGTCGTCGGATACGGGTTGTGCCAGTTGAAGCCAGTCATCGATTCCACCTCGTCGAAAGCTGAATGAACGCGCCGGACGCGCGCCCGCGTGCGCGGGCAAGCCGCCATTGCAGCGCGATCGGCGCAATCGCACAAATTCATTTATCACATGAATCAATGCCATTTCCGCATGAATAACGGGCGACCATGCGGGCCGGGCCGGCCTAACGCCGTTGCCGCCCTTACAATACCCGCTCCGTCTCACGACACGACCATCGAGCCATGACCCGAGATCCCCGCCTCACCCTCAACGCGCGCCAGCAGGAATTGCTCGAATGGGTGCAGCGCGACGGCTTCGTGACCGTCGACGATCTCGCCGCACACTTCGCGGTGACGCCGCAGACGATCCGCCGCGACGTGAACTGGCTCGCCGACCTGAACCTGCTGCGCCGCTACCACGGCGGCGCCAGCCTGCCGACCAGTTCGGAGAACGTGTCGTACACGGCACGCCAGCGGATGTTCCACGACGAGAAGCGGCGCATCGCGGCGCTCGCGGCGTCGCACATTCCCGACCAGGCATCGCTGTTCATCAACCTCGGCACGACCACCGAGGAAGTCGCGCGCGCGCTGAACCGCCACCACGGGCTGCACGTGATCACGAACAACCTGAACGTCGCGTCGATGATGAGCGGCTACCCCGACTGCGAGGTGCTGATCACGGGCGGCATCGTGCGGCCGTGGGACAAGGGCATCGTCGGCGAACTCGCGATCGACTTCATTCGCCAGTTCAAGGTCGACTACGCGATCATCGGCACGTCGGCGATCGAGGCCGACGGCACGCTGCGCGACTTCGATACGCGCGAAGTACGCGTGGCCGAGGCGATCATGCAGCATGCACGCACCGTCTATCTCGTGACCGATCATTCGAAGGTCGGCCGCCCCGCGCTGGTGCGCCAGGGCCACCTGAGCCAGGTTCACGCGCTGTTCACCGACAAGCCGCTGCCGCCCGAGATGGCCGACACCGTGGCGGCCGCCGGCACCCAGGTGTACGTCGCGGAGTGACGGCGCCGATGCTGCGCCGCACCCTAAACTTCAAGTGAAATCAAGAAGTTGGCGTCGCGAGCAAACCGCTTGCGCGCGGCCCGGCTGTCAAAGGGAAAATTAACGGGGCACGATTTGTCGTTGGCTGCGTGCTCGACTAGACTCCAGTTCCCCGGCCCATTCGACCGTTCCGCCTGTGCCAGGGCGCGGACGAATGGCATGGCCGGCGAATGCAGCTTTTCCCCCCAAGCCATACCCCGATGGGTATCGCGCACCGGCTTTCGCGCCGGCCGCGCGGGCTGACTGGTCGCCATGGAGAGAACGATGCTGAGTCCGCATGAATTCGCCACGCTATTGCTTGTGAAGGACGCCCCCGATCAAACCAACATGGATCGGGACGAAATCGACGCACTGCTCGAACAGCAGCTCGTTCGTCTGGAAGGACTCGGGTCGGGGCGCAAATACTGCGTGACCGAAACCGGCGACGCCGCGCTGCGATCCATCAAATACCGCTATTCGTAAAAGACCACACCGCTCGTAACCTGACCGCGCCGCCCGGATTCCGGGCGGCGCGTCCATTCCTGCTTCCCGCTCGCCGCCCCGCCGCAGCCTGCTTCAGCCGCCGCGCAGCGTCGGATCGACCGCCGCCCGCCAACTGATGGCCTGCGCACGCGCGCCGTTGAAATACGTGATCCAGTCGGCGCGCGTCGCCGCGCCAGGCGCCGCGTAGTGCGTCGAAAGTTCGTTTACGAACGCACAATAGTTCGCGTCGGTCAGCCCGCGATACCGCTTCGCCACATACGCGTCGACCAGCGTCGAGTAGACCGGCTGCGCGTCCGCGCCCCAGTCCCGTGCCGCACCGCCGCACGACGTCTGCAGGTCGACGAACGACGGCGTGCGCCAGTTGCCGACGAGCGGCGGCATGCCGGCGCTGCACCCCGCCAGAAGGACGGCGCATACGCCGGCCCACATCCCAATACGCATGATTCACCTCGTGAAACGGTCGATTCCGCCAGTATCGTCCGGGATCGCGCCGCGCGCTACTGGCCCCGCTTTTTCGAACTTTACTTTTTCGATTTCGTTCGTTAAATTTCGAATTCGAACATTTTCTGTTCAGCCATTTCCATCAGACGATAAGGACAGCAGGTGACCCAACCGAATCGCTACGATCTGCTCGTCGTCGGCGGCGGCATCAACGGCGCGGGCATCGCGCGCGATGCGGCCGGCCGCGGCCTGTCGGTCATGCTCTGCGAGCAGGACGATCTCGCGTCGCACACGTCGTCGTCCAGCACGAAGCTGATTCACGGCGGCCTGCGCTACCTCGAGTACAACGAGTTCGGGCTCGTGCGCAAGGCGCTGCAGGAGCGCGAGACGCTGCTGCGCGCGGCGCCGCACATCATGTGGCCGCTGCGCTTCGTGATGCCGCACATGCCGAACCTGCGTCCGGCCTGGCTGATCCGCATCGGCCTGTTCCTTTACGATCACCTCGCGAAACGCGAACTGCTGCCCGGCTCGCGCGGCATCGACATGCGCCGCCATGCGGCCGGCGCACCGCTGATCGATTCGATCAAGCGCGGCTTCGTCTATTCGGACGGCTGGGTCGACGACGCGCGCCTCGTCGTGCTGAACGCGATGGATGCGAAGGAGCGCGGCGCCGAGATCCTGACGCGCACGAAGCTCGTCAGTGCCGAACGTCGCGGCGACGAATGGGAAGCGCGACTGCAGCACGCCGACGGCTCGATCCGCGTCGTGCATGCGCGCGCGATCGCGAACGCGGCCGGCCCGTGGGTCGGCGAAGTGCTGAAAGGCGCGCTCGGCCGCGGTGCGCACCACAGCGTGCGCCTCGTGAAGGGCAGCCACATCATCACGCGCCGGCTGTTCGATCACGACCACGCATACATCTTCCAGAACCCGGACAAGCGGATCATCTTCGCGATTCCGTACGAGCACGATTTCACGCTGATCGGCACGACCGACGTCGAATACACGAACGATCCCGCGAAGGTCGCGATCGATCGCGACGAGACGCAGTACCTGTGCGACTCGATCAACCGCTACTTCAAGCGCAAGATCTCGCCGGCCGACGTGCACTGGACCTACTCGGGCGTGCGCCCGCTGCTGGAAGACGAGAACGCCGCGAACGCATCGGCCGTCACGCGCGACTACCGCCTCGAGCTGGACGACGGCGCGGGCGCCCCGCTGCTGTCGGTGTTCGGAGGCAAGATCACGACGTTCCGCAAGCTCGCGGAAGAAGCCGGCGACATGCTGTGCCGCGCACTCGGCCGCGACGCAAAGACCTGGACGGCCGGCGTCCCGCTGCCGGGCGGCGACATCGCGAACGCGAAGTTCGACGCGTTCGCCGATACGTTCGCCAAACGCCACGCGTGGCTGCCCGCCCCGCTCGCCCGCCGCTATGCGCGTGCATACGGCACGCGCGCGGAGCGCGTGATCGACGGCGCGAAGTCGCTCGCCGATCTCGGCACCGAAATCGCACCGGGCATCTACGACGCCGAACTGCGCTACCTGCGCGACGCCGAATGGGCGACCCGCGCGCAGGACGTGCTGTGGCGCCGCTCGAAGCTCGGCCTGCACGTGGCGCCCGGCACGCTCGACGCGGTGACCGCCGCGGTCGACGCGTGGTTCGCCGCCGCGCACGCGCCGCAGGCCTGATCGGAATGCAGTTGCAGTTGCCGTACCGACGTTGACTCACCGACGCGCCGCCCCACATGCGGCGCGCATCACAACTAAGCCAAATCCACGGATGGAGATGAGAGACATGCAGGATCAGTACATCCTCGCGCTTGACCAGGGCACCACGAGTTCCCGCGCGATGCTGTTCGATCGCCAGGGCAATATCGTTTCGATCGCCCAGAAGGAATTCGAGCAGATCTACCCGCAACCCGGCTGGGTCGAGCACGACCCTCAGGAAATCTGGTCGACGCAAGCCGGCGTCGCCGCCGAAGCCGTCACGCGCACGGGCCTGAACGGCACGTCGATCGCGGCGATCGGCATCACCAACCAGCGTGAAACGACGATCGTCTGGGACCGCGAGACGGGCCAGCCGGTCTACAACGCGATCGTCTGGCAGGATCGCCGCACGGCCGACTTCTGCGATTCGCTGAAAGCACAGGGCCTCGAGGCGAAGGTGCGCGCGAAGACCGGCCTGCCGATCGATTCGTACTTCTCAGGGACCAAGATCCGCTGGATTCTCGACAACGTGCCGGGCGCACGCGAGAAGGCCAGGCAGGGCAAGCTCGCGTTCGGCACCGTCGACAGCTGGCTCGTGTGGAACTTCACGAAGCACGAACTGCACGTGACCGACGTGACGAACGCGTCGCGTACGATGCTGTTCAACATCCACACGCGCGAGTGGGACAACGAACTGCTCGAGCTGCTCGACATCCCGCGCAGCATGCTGCCGGAAGTGAAGGCATCGTCGGAAATCTACGGCCACACGAAGACCACCGTGTTCGCGTCGAAGATCCCGCTCGCGGGCATCGCGGGCGACCAGCAGGCGGCACTGTTCGGCCAGATGTGCACGCAGTCCGGCATGGTGAAGAACACCTACGGCACCGGCTGCTTCCTGATGATGAACACCGGCGACAAGCCGATCGAATCGAAGAACAACCTCGTCACGACGATCGCCTGGCAGATCGGCGACAACGTGCAGTACGCGCTGGAAGGCAGCATCTTCATCGCGGGCGCGGTCGTGCAGTGGCTGCGCGACGGCGTCGGCATCATCAAGTCGGCCGCTGAAATCGAGGCGCTCGCCGCGAGCGTGCCGCACACCGACGGCGTCTACCTGGTGCCCGCCTTCGCTGGCCTCGGCGCACCGCACTGGAACCCGCGGGCGCGCGGCTCGGTGTTCGGCGTCACGCGCGGCACGACCTCCGCACACCTCGCGCGCGCGGCGCTCGATTCGATCGCGTACCAGTCGCTCGACGTGCTGGCCGCGATGGAAGCCGATTCAGGCATCAGCATCGGCGAGCTGCGTGTCGACGGCGGCGCGAGCGCGAACGACCTGCTGATGCAGTTCCAGGCGGACCTGCTCGGCGTCGACGCGGTGCGTCCGCAGATCACCGAGACGACCGCACTCGGCGCGGCCTACCTCGCGGGCCTCGCGATCGGCTACTGGAAGAACCTCGACGAAGTGCGCGACCAGTGGCAGCTCGATCGCCGCTTCTCGCCGTCGATGCCGAAGGAGCAGGTCGAACGCTGCATGTCGGGCTGGCAGCGAGCGGTGCGTGCCGCGAAGGCATGGGCCGACGACGCCCAGTAACCCCGAGACTTCCAGACGAAATACAACAACACCGGCGGACCGCGCAACGCGCGAGTCCGCGATGACATACGAGAGACAACCATGTCACCTTATATTGCAGAGTTCATCGGCACAGCGATCCTCGTGCTGCTCGGCAACGGCGCGGTCGCAAACGTGCTGCTTGCAAAGACCAAGGGCAAAGGCGCGGACCTGATCGTGATCGTGATGGGCTGGGCGATGGCCGTATTCGTCGCCGTCTACGTGACCGCGTCGTTCAGCGGCGCGCACCTGAACCCGATCGTCACCATCAGTCTCGCGCTCGCGGGCAAGTTCGCGTGGTCGAAAGTCGGCGGCTACATCCTCGCGCAAATGCTCGGCGGGATGGCGGGCGCGTTGCTCGTGTGGCTCGCGTATCGCCAGCACTTCGCGAAGGAAGCCGATGCGGACCTGAAGCTCGCGGTGTTCTGCACGGCGCCGGCGATCCGCAGCGTCACGCACAACGTGCTGACCGAAGCGATCTGCACGTTCGTGCTGATCCTCGGCGTGCTGTACCTCGCGTCGCCCCAGGTCGGCCTCGGCGCGCTCGACGCACTGCCCGTCGGCCTGCTCGTGCTCGGCATCGGCATCTCGCTCGGCGGCCCGACCGGCTATGCGATGAGCCCCGCACGCGACCTGTCGCCGCGCATCATGCACGCGCTGCTGCCGATCCCCGGCAAGCGCGACAGCGACTGGCGCTATGCATGGGTGCCCGTCGTCGGTCCGCTGCTCGGCGGCGCCGCGGCGGCCGGCCTGTACCTGCACCTGCACACGACGATCTGATCGTCGCTTGAGCGAAGCGCGCGGCATTCATCGCCGCGCGTTTCCCTCCCCTTCTCTCGCGCTTCGCCGCTTCGTTTCCGCTACCGGTCGCCCTCGGCCGATATCAGCGACTTCAGCTTCACCCCCCTATCCGCCACGGCCGCCGGGCTCACGTCGATCCCGCGCTCGACCAGCGCTCTCGCCACGCGCATGTCCTTGACGAACTCCGACGCGCGGCCGAAACCGCTCGCAGCGACGAGCCGCGCACCGGCGTCGAAATGGAAATGGATTTCCGCGTCGTCGCCGAGCACGCGCGCGACCGACACGCGCACCTCACGTGCGCACGGATCGATTCGCTCGACCGTCGCGACGACGGGCTCGCCGCGCTCGAACTGGCCGAGGCCACGATGACCTCATGGAAAACGGGGCGCGTAATCGCGCTGTAACATCACCGGTCGCAAGTGGCGGCGAACCGCGCAAGCGGGCCGCCGCCGGACGATCGGCAGCCCGCCTCGACGAGGCGCGGCGAGCGCGGCCGCGTCGGGAAAATTTGCCGAAGCGGCGCGCGGCATGCGCGTGAAAGCACGTATGATGACGAATTGATCTGCGTCGCCGACATCCCGCTTTTTCACCACCATGCTCGATCACCTCATCTGCGACTGCGACGGCGTGCTCGTCGACAGCGAAGTCATCGCCGACCGCGTACTGCTCGACACGCTGTCCGCCACATTCCCGAATCTCGATTTCGAAGCCGCCGCCAAGTCGGCGTTCGGCCAGCAGACGTCGCGCTTCCTGGCGGGAATCGAATCCCGCTTCGGGATCGAGATGCCCGCCGACTTCATCGAGACCATCGAGCACAACATCGAGAGCGCGCTGGCCCAGTCGCTCGCGCCGATCTCCGGCGTGCGCGACGCGCTGCTGAAGGTAAGCCTGCCGGCGGCCGTCGTGTCGAACAGCCGGCTCGTGCGCGTGCGCAGCTCGCTGAAGCGCGCGTCGCTCACCGAGATCTTCGGCGATCGCGTGTTCAGCTCCGAGCAGGTGGCGCGGCCGAAGCCCTACCCCGACGTCTACCTGCATGCGGCGCACACGCTCGGCGTCGCGCCGGAGCGCTGCATCGTCGTCGAGGACAGCGTGTCGGGGTTGAATGCCGCGCGTGCGGCGGGCATGAAGACGATCGCATTCGTCGGCGCGAGCCACATCCCCGACAACTACGCGGACGCGCTGCGCGCGATGGGCATCACGCGAATCATGCGCAAGATGGACGAACTGCCGGCGTTCGTCGAAGCCGGCATACGCGGTGAATTCGGGGACGTGCAGTCCTGACGGTCGCACCGGCCCGATCGGGCTGATCGGGCCAATCCGGCGTGCGCCGGTTCACGCACGCCGTGCCACGGGCGCGCGAACGCGCCCGCCTTCCCTTCCCTCAAGCCGGTTCGCAGCAGCGCTCGCGCGCGGCGGCCAGCGCCTCGCGGAACTCGACGAGTTCCGCGATCGTCAGCATCGGCAGCCCGTGCTGTTGCGCGAAACGCTCGACATCGTCGCCACGCGTCATCGTGCCGTCCGGATTCATCAGCTCGCAGAGCACGCCGGCCGGCTTCAGGCCCGCGAGGATCGACAGGTCGACCGTGCCTTCGGTGTGACCGCGGCGCGCCAGCACGCCGCCCGGTTGCGCACGCAACGGAAACACGTGGCCGGGACGCACGATGTCGTGCGGCTTCGCCCCTTCCGCGATCGCCGCGCGGATCGTCGTGACGCGATCGGCCGCCGATACGCCCGTATGCACGCCTTCGCGTGCCTCGATCGAGACAGTGAACGCGGTGCCGTTGCGGCTCTCGTTGGTCTGCACCATCGGCGGCAGCTCGAGCGCACGCACCGTGTCGTCGGTCAGGCACAGGCACACGATGCCGCTGCATTCGCGGATCAGCAGCGCCATCGTCTCGGGCGTGATGCGCTCGGCGGCAACGATCAGGTCGGCTTCGTTCTCGCGGTCGTGGTCGTCCTGCAACACGACCGCGCGGCCTGCGCGCATCGCTTCGAGCGCGGCGGCGATGCGCGGCGGCACCGGTTCGGAATCCAGCAACGGGAGATCGGCAAAGGCGTCGGCGGGTGCCGACGAAATGGACATCAAGGACATGTGAAACGCTCCTCGCTAATACGATTTGGGCGAAAAACGTTTCAGGGCATTGCAAACAGACAGAACGACAATCCGCTTCGCACACATGGCGAAGCGGCCCTGGCGGACATGACTATCTGCACATCTTCTCTCATCCGGACTATGACCGTCGGCTCTGGCATTCGACCAGATCTGCTGACCCCGCGCGAATGCGCGGGCGCTCGCGGGCTCGCCGGCTTACGCCAGCCTACCGCCGGTGGGGAATTTCGCCCCGCCCTGAAGACGCACTGATTGCCGGATGGGCCAACCCCATCAACGGCGGGCCAAGCATACAACAGCTGCGCGCGCGGCGCAGCGAACCCGACCTAAAACCTTACCGACAACCCCGTCTAACGGCATCGTCCAAACAGCCGATAAACGCGCCGCGATCTCGCCCGAACGACGGGAAAGCGGCCCGCTTTCGCAACGCCTGCACGCTCAGCCGGCCGCGTGCGCTGCATGTGCGGCGTGCGCCGCATCGGGCACGAGCCAGCGCGGCGGCACCTCGGGGCTCACCGTCACGCGAAACGCACGCGCCTCGCTGTCACCCGGGTTGCGCAGGCTGTACGGCTGGTCGGCATCGAACACGATCGCATCGCCGGTCGCGAGCAACTGGCGGCGCTCATGCACGCTGACTTCGAGCGTGCCCTCGCTGACCACGAGGTTGACCGTCGTGCCGGGCGCGCGGCGGGCGCCGGGCTCCGTATGCAGCGGCGCGATCCGCAGCTCGTGGAACTCGGCCGCGGCCGGCTCGCCTTCCGGATACAGCGCGCGCGCCGAGAAGCGGCCATTCGAGCTGACGACACGCGACGCGCGCTCGGCCGCCAGGTGTTCGAAGCCGTTCACCGCATGGCGGCGCAGGAATGCGGCGACCGACACCTTCAGCGCCGCGGCGATCTTGCAAAGCACCTTGATCGACGGCACGCTGCGCGCCGACTCGATCTGCGCGAGCATCGCACGCGACACGCCGGACAGCCGCGCGAGCGCATCGAGCGACAACTGCCGCTCGGCGCGCAGCCGTGCGAGGTTCACGCCGACGACCTGCTCGAGAACGTCGAGCGACGCGGACGCCCGCGCATCGGCGCCATTGCCGGACTCGAAGGAAGACACGTCGCGCACGAGCGTCAGGGATGAAGACATAGCATTGCCTCCGGGCCGCTGTGCAGCCCTGCGTATGGGGTAAGCCGGGATCGGAATCGGGTTGCGCCAGCAACGGCGCGTATCGAGACGCTATCACCCGGCCTCGCGCCGGCAAACGAAGTTATCTTCACACCGTTATCAGCATCGCGGAGGAATGCGTTCCTCGCGAACCTTTTCCCGCCGCTATCGCGTCGCTCATTGCACAGCTCATTGCGCCGCCGACGCCGCGCCGCGTGCCGGCCCGCGCGCGTCGAGCCGCATCGCGAACCACGTGACGACGAGCGCCGCGAACGTCACTGCGACGGCGACCCACGGCAGCGCATCGAGCGCGAAGCCGTGGTCGAGCGCCAGGCCGCCGAGCCACGCGCCGAGGGCATTGCCGACGTTGAACGCGCCGATGTTCAGCGTCGATGCGAGATGCGGCGCGCTCGCGGCCTTCTCGACCACGTGCGCCTGCAGCGGCGGCACCGTCGCGAACGCGGCGATCCCCCATACGAACACGGTGGCGGCCGCCGCGACCGGATGGTGGCTAGTCTTGGCGAACACGACCATCACGGCCATCAACGCGACGAGGATCGCGATCAACGACGGCATCAGCGCGCGGTCGGCGAGCTTGCCGCCAAGCGTGTTGCCGATCGTCAGGCCCACGCCGAACAGCACGAGGATCAGTGCAACCGCGCGCGGCGAATAGCCCGACACGGACTGGAGAATCGGCGCGATGTACGTGAACACGACGAATACGCCGCCGAAGCCGAGCACGGTCATCAGCAGCGCGAGCCACACCTGCGGCTCCTTCAGCACGCGCACTTCGTGGCCAAGCCCGACCGGCCCGCTGTCGTGACGGTTCGGCACGAGCGCGGCGACGCCGCCGAGCGCCAGCACGCCGAGCGCGGCGACGATCCAGAACGACGCGCGCCAGCCGAGCAGCTGGCCGACGAACGTGCCGAACGGCACGCCGAGCACGTTCGCCAGCGTGAGCCCCGTGAACATCAGCGCGATCGCGCTCGCGCGCTTGTCGGCCCGCACCAGCGACGCGGCGACCACCGCGCCGATCCCGAAAAACGAGCCGTGCGCGAACGACGTGACGACCCGCGCGACCATCAGCATCGCGTAGCCGGACGCGGTCGCGCACAGCACGTTGCCGACGATGAAGATCGCCATCAGCAGCTGCAGTGCGGCCTTGCGCGGCATGCGGCTCGTCAGCACCGCGAGGAGCGGCGCGCCGGCCGCGACGCCGAGCGCGTAGCCCGTGACCAGCAGGCCGGCCGACGGCAGCGACACGGCCAGGTCGTGCGCGACTTCGGGCAGCAGGCCCATGATGACGAACTCGGTGGTACCGATGGAGAAGGCGCTGATCGCAAGCGCCAGCAATGGAATGGGCATGACGGTCTCCGGAAGGCGGCGGACGCGGCGCCCGGTCGGTGCCGCACCGCACAAGAGTGCAGGATCTGCGCATTGTCCCGAAGATGCCTATATTTGATAATTGGCGTGGCATTTGAACCATTTTCAAATATTTCTGAAAAATCCCATGGATCGACTGGGCGATATCCGGCTGTTCGTCGAGGCGGCCGAACTGGGCAGCCTGTCCGCCGCCGGGCGCAAGCTGAACCTCACGCCGGCCGCCGCGAGCGCGCGCCTCGCGAAGCTCGAGGCGGCGGTCGCCACCCGGTTGTTCGACCGTTCGACCCGGCAGTTGCGGCTCACCGACGAGGGCCGCCTGTACCTGACCGGCTGCCGGCAGGCGCTGCAGGCGCTCGACGACGCGAACGCGCTGCTGCAGGCCGGCCGCAACGTCGTCGGCGGCCGGGTGCGGCTGTCGGCGACGTCGGATTTCGGCCGCCGGCGGCTGCTCGACTGGCTCGACGAATTCACCGCGCGCTACCCGGACGTGACGTTCTCGCTGACGGCATCCGACTCGACGGTCAACCTGTGGCAGGACGAGATCGATCTGGCGATCCGCTTCGCGGCGCCGCCCGACGGCGCGCTGATCGCGCGACGGCTCGCCGCGGACCGGCGCGTGCCGTGTGCGGCGCCGTCTTTCATCGAACGCCACGGCGTGCCGCGCGATCCACACGATCTGGCCGGCTTTCCGTGCAACGTGATCACGGTGGCGTCCGGGCCGATGAACACGTGGCGTTTCACGCGCGGCGACGACGCGCAGACCTGCACGGTACCGCTCGCCACCGCGTTCGAGACCAACGACGGCGGCCTCGCCCGCGAGTGGGCGCTGCGCGGCCGCGGCATCGTGCTGAACTCGATCTGGGATGTCGCCGACGACATCCGCGCCGGGCGGCTCAAGGTCCTGCTGCCCGACTGGCGGCACCAGAGCGCGCCGCTGCACGCGATCTATCCCGGCAAGCGCTACATGGCGCCACGCGTGCGCGTGCTGCTCGACTTTCTCGCCGAGCGCTTCGCGCGCGAGGAAGCCGCGCACGACGACCTGCTGAACGCGTGCCACTGACGGCCAGCGCGCCGCCGTTCAGGGGTCGGAACCGGGCACGTGGCGTCGCGCGGCCACAACCCGCCGCGCGTCCCGGGCGGCATGAAAAGCTATAATGGAAGGCTTTCCCGACGGCTTTTCAGGGTGGCTGCGCGCCATCTGCGTGCAGCGCACGGCCGTCCCGATTCACTCTTGACGACGCCCCCAGGTCAACCACTGCGAACGGCGAACCCCCATGACCAAGAAAGTTTACGTAAAGACCTTCGGCTGCCAGATGAACGAGTACGACTCGGACAAGATGGTGGACGTGCTCAATGCCGCCGAAGGCCTCGAAAAGACCGATACGCCGGAAGACGCGGACATCATCCTGTTCAACACGTGCTCGGTGCGTGAAAAGGCGCAGGAGAAGGTGTTCTCCGATCTCGGCCGCGTGCGCGAGCTGAAGGAAGCGAAGCCCGGCCTGCTGATCGGCGTCGGCGGCTGCGTCGCGAGCCAGGAAGGCGCATCGATCGTGTCGCGCGCGCCGTACGTCGACCTCGTGTTCGGCCCGCAAACCCTGCACCGCCTGCCGCAGATGATCGACGCGCGCCGCGAGAGCGGCCGTGCGCAGGTCGACATCTCGTTCCCCGAAATCGAGAAGTTCGACCACCTGCCGCCCGCTCGGGTCGAGGGGCCGAGCGCATTCGTGTCGATCATGGAAGGCTGCTCGAAGTACTGCAGCTACTGCGTGGTGCCGTACACGCGCGGCGATGAAGTGTCGCGCCCGCTCGACGACGTGCTGACCGAAGTGGCCGGCCTCGCCGATCAGGGCGTGCGCGAAGTCACGCTGCTCGGCCAGAACGTCAATGCCTATCGCGGCGCGCTGACGGCCGGCTCGTCCGAAATCGCCGATTTCGCGACGCTGATCGAATACGTCGCCGACATCCCCGGCATCGAGCGGATCCGCTATACGACGTCCCACCCGAAGGAATTCACGCAGCGCCTGATCGACACCTACGCGAAGGTGCCGAAGCTCGTGAGCCACCTGCACCTGCCCGTCCAGCACGGTTCCGACCGCATCCTGATGGCGATGAAGCGCGGCTACACGGTGCTCGAATACAAGTCGGTGATCCGCAAGCTGCGCGCGATCCGCCCCGACCTGTCGCTGTCGACCGACATGATCGTCGGCTTCCCCGGCGAGACCGAGGAGGATTTCGACAAGATGATGGCGCTCGTGCACGAGATGCGCTACGACACCAGCTTCTCGTTCATCTACAGCCCGCGCCCCGGCACGCCGGCCGCGAACCTGCACGACGACACGCCGCGCGAGGTGAAGCTCAAACGCCTGCAACATCTGCAGGCGACCATCGAGGAAAACGTCGCGCGCATCAGCCAGTCGATGGTCGGGAAGGTCGAGCGGATCCTCGTCGAGGGCCCGTCGCGCAAGGACCCGAACGAACTCGCAGGCCGCACCGAGAACAACCGGGTCGTGAATTTCCCGGCGCCGCTCGCGTCGCACCCGCGCCTGATCGGCCAGATGATCGACGTGAAGATCAACCACGCGTACCCGCATTCGCTGCGCGGCGAGCTCGTGCTCGTGAGCGACGACGCGAGCGCGGCCACCCACTGACTGACGCTCAACAGGAACCCGACGCCACTTTGAAGCCGACCCAAGCACTGGAATTCGTCGCGCCGCGCGACGACAACGCGCGCCTCGCCAATCTCTGCGGCCCGCTCGACGAGAACCTGCGGCAGATCGAACAGGCGCTCGACGTCACGCTGGCGCGACGCGGCCACCGGATCGCGATCCGCGGGCGCGGCGCCAAGCTCGCGCTCACCGCGCTCGAGAATTTCTACAACCGCGCGCGCGATGCGCTGTCGGTCGACGACATCCAGCTCGCGCTGGTCGAAGTGCGCCACACGTCCGGCAACGGCCGCCAGGACACGCTCGATGTGCGCTTTCGCGGCGACCCCGACCATCCGTTCGACGACCCGGTCGTGCAGCTCGACGCCAGCGAGCCGGACGAGGAGCCCGCGCCGAAGCTCTACACGCGGCGCGCCGACCTGCGCGGCCGCACGCCGGCGCAGCGCGAGTACCTGAAGCAGATCCTGTCGCACGACGTGACGTTCGGCATCGGGCCGGCCGGCACCGGCAAGACCTACCTCGCGGTCGCATGCGCGGTCGACGCGCTCGAGCGCGATCAGGTCAAGCGGATCGTGCTGACGCGCCCGGCCGTCGAGGCCGGCGAGCGGCTCGGCTTCCTGCCGGGCGATCTCGCGCAGAAGGTCGACCCGTACCTGCGTCCGCTGTACGACGCGCTGTACGACCTGCTCGGCTTCGACAAGACGGCGAAGATGTTCGAGCGCCAGATGATCGAGATCGCGCCGCTCGCGTACATGCGCGGCCGCACGCTGAACCACGCGTTCATCATCCTCGACGAGGCGCAGAACACGACGCCCGAGCAGATGAAGATGTTCCTCACGCGGATCGGCTTCGGCTCGAAAGCGGTGGTGACCGGCGACACAAGCCAGGTCGACCTGCCACGCGGCCACAAGAGCGGCCTCGTCGAGGCGCAGCAGGTGCTCGGCGGCGTGCGCGGCATCGCGCTCACGCGCTTCACGAGCGCGGACGTCGTGCGCCATCCGCTCGTCGCGCGCATCGTCGAGGCGTACGACGAATTCCACGCGCAGCACCAGGACGGCTGAGCGGCCAGCGGCACCTGCACGCCGCCCCGGCCAGACATCCCGGCCCGGCCCGCCAGACGGCGCGCCGGGCTTTTTTCGCCTGCGTGAATTCGGGTGCGATCGGCCGTTTGGTGTATCCTCAACGCGTCCTAATCGCCGCACGCGTCATGAAATCCTCCCGTTCTCGCAAGTCCGGGCGCGCCCAGTCCGCCGCGCCCGCCTCCCCCCGCCTTTCACTGTTCGATGCGAAGGGCAAGGCCCGGACCGTCAACGCGCAAGGGTTGCGAATCGACTTCCCGGATGGCCGCAGCCTGATGTTCGACCTGTCGGGCAGTTCGGGGGAAGCAGCCGTCGCGATCGTCGCGCAGCACAATGATCCGGCCATGCGCGCGAAGCTCGCGCTGCAGCCCGAGCATTACGACAGCGTGACGCTGCACGTGGGCGCCGAGCCCGCACCGCGCGAAGACGACACCGAAGACGCGCTGCGCGAGCCGGAGCTCGACCTCTCCGTGCAATACGGTGACGAAATCACGACCGACGTGCGCAAGACGCTGCCCAAACGCAAGCTGATCGCAGAATGGATCGAGCCGGCGCTGTTCGCCAGCGCGCAGCTCACCGTGCGCTTCGTCGGCGAAGAAGAAGGCCGCACGCTGAACGCCGGCTACCGCCACAAGGACTACCCGACCAACGTGCTGACCTTCGCGTACGACGCGGCGCCCGACGGCACCGTGATCGGCGACCTCGTGCTGTGCTGCCCGGTCATCGAGAAGGAAGCGCACGACCAGGGCAAGCCGCTCACGGCCCACTACGCGCACCTGCTGGTGCACGGCGCGCTGCACGCGCAGGGCTACGACCACGAGACGAGCGACGAGGACGCGGCCGAAATGGAAGCGCTCGAAGTCGACATCCTCGCGAAGCTGGGCTTCCCGAACCCGTACCAGTAAGTCCGCCGCACGATGCGCAACGCCGCAATGCTCCCGCCTGCCTACCCGCCGTCGATCGGCGACGGGCGACTGCTGACGGAAGACGAGCTCGCGGCGTCGCTCGCGCATACGATGCGCGACTGGGACGGCCGGCAGGACCTCTGGCTGTTCGGCTATGGCTCGCTGATCTGGAACCCCGGGTTGCCGACCGTCGCCGCCGTGCGCGGCAAGGTACATGGCTACCATCGCGGGCTCTATCTGTGGTCGCGCGTGAACCGCGGCACGCCCGAACGCCCGGGCCTCGTGCTCGCGCTCGATCGCGGCGGCTCGTGCTCGGGCATCGCGTTCCGGCTTGCCGGCCCGACCGCGCAGCCGCACCTCGAGACGCTGTGGAAGCGCGAGATGCCGATGGGTTCGTACCGGCCCGCGTGGCTGCCGTGCTCGCTCGAGAACGGCGAACGCGTGAACGCGCTCGCGTTCGTGATGCGCCGCGACGCGCCGACCTATACGGGCAAGCTGCCCGACGCCGTCGTGAAGGAAGTGTTCGGCTGCGCGGCCGGCCGCTACGGCACGACGCTCGACTACGTGAGCCGCACCGTCGACGCGCTGCGCGCGAGCGGCATTCCCGACCGCGCGCTGGAAGGGCTGCTCGCGCGATGCCGATGACGCAACGCGGCGCCCGGCTTGCCGCGCGCCGCGCCACTCGCCCGTTCGAACGAGGAGATGACCGATGAAACCGTCCAACTGGTCGCGCTGCAAGGTCGCCGCGCTACTCGTCGCCGCGAGCGTCGCGCTGTCCGGCTGCGGAATCATCGGTTGCGGTGGCGCCGCGACCAACGGCGCGGCTGCCGGCGGCTGCTCGACCGGCCTGCGGTTCTGATCCGCGGCCCGACGGCGCCCGCATGCGGCAGAATGCCGCCGTCACGCCGCCCCATTGGCCGACCGCCTCCCCGCGCTTCCCGCACCCGTTTTTTGGCCACTGGTGCGCCGCCGCCCTTTTCTGGGATAGGATGGACGCGAGGACGACGTCGCCCGGTGCGGCCGTCCGCAAGCGGGCCCGCGCGAGCTGCCCACCCTGGCCGTACGGCCGGTGTGACACGGGCGCGTCGTGCCCTTGGTGTATCCTTGCCTACTCCGTGACAGCGCGCTCCGGCATGACCCGGGCGCACCACCATGAACGATTCGTATCCCAGTCGTAAGCCAACCGACAAACCGCAAGAAAAGCGTTCGCTGCTCGAACGCCTGACCGACTTCATCTCGCCCGAGCCCGAATCCCGCGGCGAGCTGCTGGAAATCCTCCAGGACGCCCACGAGCGCAACCTGATCGACGCCGATTCGCTGTCGATGATCGAAGGCGTTTTCCAGGTATCCGACCTGTGCGCACGCGACATCATGGTGCCGCGCGCACAGATGGACGCGATCAACATCGCCGACAAGCCTGAAGATTTCATCCCGTTCGTCCTCGAGAAGGCGCACTCGCGCTACCCCGTGTACGAGGAGAACCGCGACAACGTCATCGGCGTGCTGCTCGCGAAGGATCTGCTGCGTTTCTATGCCGAAGAGGAATTCGACGTGCGCGGGATGCTGCGCCCGGCCGTGTTCATTCCCGAGTCGAAGCGCCTGAACGTGCTGTTGCACGACTTCCGCGTGAACCGCAATCACCTCGCGATCGTCGTCGACGAATACGGCGGCGTCGCGGGCCTGATCACGATCGAGGACGTGCTCGAACAGATCGTCGGCGACATCGAGGACGAATACGACTTCGACGAGGAAGCCGGCAACATCATCTCGGGGCCAGATGGCCGCTACCGCGTGCGTGCGCTCACCGAGATCGAACAGTTCAACGAGACGTTCGGCACCGATTTCCCCGACGACGAAGTCGACACGATCGGCGGGCTGATCACGCATCATTTCGGCCGCGTCCCGCATCGCGGCGAAAAGCTGCAGCTCGGCAACCTCGTGTTCGAGATCCAGCGCGGCGATGCGCGCCAGGTCCACGTGCTGCTGGTGCGCCGCAATCCGCTCGCCAGCCGTCGCGCCGAAGCCTCGCACGAGGACTGACCGTCGCGCGCCAGCCGCGCGTTCCACAACCGCTCGCCCACTTTCGCTTCACATGGACGATCCGATCCTGTCCCGCCCGGCTGGCGGCCTTTTCGCGCCGGCACCCGGCCGCGCGCTGCCGCGCTGGCACTACCCGGCCGCGCTGCTCGCCGGCGCAGCCAATACGCTCAGCTTCGCACCGACGCCGCATGGCGGCTGGCTGCAACTCGTCGTATTCGTCTGGTTTTTCGCGCAGCTCACGCGCACCGCAAGCTGGCGCGGCGCCGCGCTCACCGGTGGCGCGTTCGGCTTCGGCAACTTCATCACCGGCATCTGGTGGCTCTACATCAGCATGCACGTGTACGGCGAGATGGCCGCGCCGCTCGCGGGCGGCGCGCTCGTGCTGTTCTCGCTGTACCTGTCGCTATACCCGGCGTTCTCCGCCGGGCTGTGGTCGTTCTGCGCGGGCCATGCGTGGCATCGCCGCACGCCCGACCCGCGGCCGTTCTCGCCGACCTGGCACGGCGCATTCGCGTTCGCGAGTGCATGGGCACTCGGCGAATGGCTGCGCGGCACCATGTTCACCGGCTTTCCGTGGCTCGCCAGCGGCTATCCACAGGTCGACGGCCCGTTCGCGGGCTTCGCGCCGGTCGCCGGCGTGTACGGGATCGCTTGGGTGCTCGCGCTGTTCACCGCGCTCGTCGTGCAGGCGCTCGCCGCCGCCCGGCCGTCGCCGCTTGCCGAACCCCACGCCGGCAATGCGCGCATGCGCATCGCCGCGCCGGCCGGCATCGCGGTCGCGCTGATCGCGGCCGGTCTCGGCCTGTCGCAGGTCACGTGGACGGTGCCCGCAAACAAGCCGCTCACCGTGCGGCTGCTGCAAGGCAACGTGAAGCAGGACATCAAGTTCGAGGAAGCGGGCATCGACGCGGCGATCAAGATGTACACGCAGATGATCGTCGAGAAGCCGGCCGACCTGATCGTCACACCCGAAACCGCGATCGCGGTGATGATCCAGGAGCTGCCCGAGCCGTTCGCCGTCGCGATCCGCAAGTTCAGCGACACGACGGGCTCGGCCGTGCTGTTCGGCGCGGTCGGCGCATCGGTGACCGAGGACGGCCACTACGTCGACTATACGAACAGCCTGTACGGCGTGACGCCGAACTCGCGCGACATCTATCACTACGACAAGCACCATCTCGTGCCCTTCGGCGAATTCATCCCGTGGGGCTTCCGGTGGTTCGTCGACCTGATGAAGATGCCGCTCGGCGACTTCGCGCGCGGCGCCCCCGTGCAGAAGCCGTTCCTCGTGCACAACCAGCCCGTGATGGCCGACATCTGCTACGAGGACTTGTTCGGCGAGGAGATCGCCGCGACGATCCGAGACAATCCGCAGCCGCCGGGCGTGCTCGTCAACGTGACGAACCTCGCGTGGTTCGGCGACACGATCGCGCTCGACCAGCACCTGCAGATCGCGCGGATGCGCTCGCTCGAGACGGGCCGGCCGATGCTGCGCTCGACCAACACGGGGATGACGGCCGCGATCGATGCGCACGGCCGCGTGCTCGGCCAGTTGAAGCCGTTCACGATCGGCTCGCTCGACGTGCGGATCGAAGGCACGAGCGGCTTCACGCCCTACGTGACGAGCGGCAACAACCTCGTGCTCGCGGTGTCGCTCGTGCTGCTTGCGTTCGGCTTCACGTTCGGCCCCGGGCTGCGCCGCCGCAACGGCAAAAAGAACGGCGACGGCGAGCCGGAATGACGTGACGGGCGGCCGCTGCGCAGTGCGTGGCGGCCGCCGCCCAATGCAGCATGCAGCGGCGGCCCCCGGCCGCGAACCGGCCGGCCGCTCAGGCCTGGCGGGACGACTCCACCGATTGAGCCGGCTGCGCGGCCAGGCGTCGCAGGTCGCGGCCCACGGCCTCCATCACCGGCTCCCATGCGCCGAACACGGGTTGCCGGTACAGCGTCGCCGTCGGGTACCACGGGCTGTCGTTGCGTTCGAGCAGCCACGGCCAGTGCGGATTCACGTCGAGCAGCACCCAGGTGCGCGCGCCGAGCGCACCCGCCAGGTGCGCGACCGACGTGCACACGGTGATCACGAGATCCAGCGCGCCGATGAACGCGGCCGTATCGTCGAAGCTCGTTAGTTCCGCCGTGAAATCCTCGATCGCGAAGCCGGCCGCGCGCGCCGCCGCGACATCCGCCTGCGCACCCGGTTGCAACGAATAGAACGCCACGCCGTCGATTCCGCGGAACGCGTCGGTATAGCGCTCGAGCCCGACGCGCCGGAACGGATTGCGCTGGTGCCCCGCGCTGCCCGTCCACACGAGCCCGACCTTCAGCCGGCGCTCGCCCGCGAGTCGCGCGCGCCACGCATCGCGCGCGGACGGATCGGCCCGCAGGTACGGCACCGACGACGCGAGCGTCGACGCCTCCATGCCGAGCATCAGCGGCAGGCCGATCAGCGGTACTTCGTAGTCGAAGGCGGGCAGCAATTCGACGCCGCCGCCCGCACTGAACGCATCCGCATGCGCGCCGAGGCTGCGCTGCATCAGCGTGCCCACCAGCGGGAACGTATTCCAGATGAGCCGGCCGCCCTCGCGATGCACGCGCTCGGCGAGCGGCGCGACGAAGCGGCAGAACTGCAGCACGTCGCCGAGCCCCTGCTCGCCCCACACGAGCAGCGTCTTGCCGGCGAGCGGCTCGCCCTGCCAGCGCGGGCCAGGCAGCACCGGCCGGCGGCCGCGCAACTCGCCCGCGCCGTCCCAGCGCGCCTCGTGGCCGCGCCAGCCGGCTGCGAAGTTGCCGCGCACGAGCTGGATGATCGCCAGGTTGAAACGGTACGACGCGTCGTCGGGCGCCAGCTCGCACGCGCGCGCCGCGTAGCGCTCGGCGTCGTCCCAGCGCTGCGCCTCCTTCATCGCCAGCGCGACGTTGTTCATCGCGAGCGCGTTGTCGGGCGCGAGCTCGACGAGCCGCGCCGTGCACGCGAGTGCGGCGTCCAGGTCGTGGGTCGCGATCCGCGCGACGACGAGGTTGATCCACGCCTGCACGTCGCGTGGATCGAAGCGCACGGCCGCTTCGAGCAGCGCAACCTCCTCCGCGCGGTCACTGCCCGACAGCCGCAGCGCGATGGCGAGGTTGTTGCGCAGCGATGGCCGGTCGGCATCGAGCGCCAGTGCTGCGCGATACGGCGCCACGGCATCCGCGTGCCGGCCCGCCATCTGCAGCGCGTAGCCGTGATTGAAGTGCGCGGTCGCGCCCGGCTGGACACGCGCCGCGCATTCGGCGAGCGCGATCGCATCGGCCGTACGCTGCCGCGCGACGAGCGCGCCGGTGAGTTGCGCGAGCGCATCGGCGTCGACCGCATGCAGGTGCGCGGCGGCGGCAAGCCACAGATCGTGCGCGGCGTGCTCGCCGCGCGCCTGCGCATCGGCGGCCTGCCCGAGCATTGCGAGGAACGGCGGGAGGAGCGGAATGAGGATGTCGGTCGAATCGTCCATGCAGTCGAGATCGGCTAGCGGTGGCGCGGCACGCGTCGCGCGCACCGCAATACGCGCATCTTAACGCCCGCGCGAAGCCGCGCGGCATGCGCGTCTCGACAGGCCGCGCGCGGCCGCCCGGCGCGCGCCGGTCACGCCCGTGCAGGCCGCCGGAACGGTGCCGGCGGTGCGCCCGCCCGCGTTCCGGCCGCATCCGCTCGCCGATCCGGTAAAATTACGCGTTTCAGCACACTAACAAGCCGCGCCGCCGCGCGAGCCGACCCTCCGGGCCCCGCCCGGAGCGCCGCCCGCAACGGAGCGCCAGCGCCACGAAGGCTCTTCATGCTTACGTTTCAGCAAATCATCCTGACGCTGCAGTCCTACTGGGACAAGCAGGGTTGCGCCCTGCTCCAGCCCATCGACATGGAAGTCGGCGCGGGCACGTCGCACGTCCACACGTTCCTGCGCGCGGTCGGCCCCGAGCCGTGGCGCGCCGCGTACGTGCAGCCGTCGCGCCGCCCGAAGGACGGCCGCTACGGCGAGAACCCGAACCGCCTGCAGCACTACTACCAGTACCAGGTCGTGCTCAAGCCGGCGCCGGAAAACATCCTCGACCTGTACCTCGGCTCGCTCGAAGCGCTCGGCTTCGACCTGAAGCAGAACGACGTGCGCTTTGTCGAGGACGACTGGGAAAACCCGACGCTCGGCGCGTGGGGCCTCGGTTGGGAAGTGTGGCTGAACGGGATGGAAGTCACGCAGTTCACGTATTTCCAGGAGGTCGGCGGCCTCGAATGCAAACCCGTGCTCGGCGAAATCACGTACGGCCTCGAGCGCCTCGCGATGTACCTGCAGAAGGTCGAGAACGTGTACGACCTCGTGTGGACCGAGTGGGAAGAGCACGGCCCGAACGGCCCCGAGCTGCGCCGCCTGTCGTACGGCGACGTCTACCACCAGAACGAGGTCGAGCAGTCGACCTACAACTTCGAGCACGCGAACGTCGACCTGCTGTTCACGTTCTTCAACAGCTACGAGGCGGAAGCGAAGAAGATGATCGACGCGCAGCTCGCGCTGCCCGCGTACGAGCTCGTGCTGAAGGCCGGCCACACGTTCAACCTGCTCGATGCGCGCGGCGCGATCTCGGTGACCGAGCGCGCGGCATACATCGGCCGCATCCGCGCGCTGTCGCGTCTCGTCGCGCAGGCCTACTACGACTCGCGCGAGAAGCTCGGCTTCCCGATGCTCGGCAACCCGCCGGGCGTGCCGGGCCTCACCACCGACGCCCAGGACGCCGCGCAACCGGCGTGGGTGCCGCCGCTCAAGGTCGAACGCAACATCGACCAGGTCTGACGAGACGAGATTTCCTCCAAACATGACGCACAATCATCCCGCCCCCCTGCTCGTCGAGCTGCTGACCGAAGAACTGCCGCCGAAGGCCCTCGCGCGCCTCGGCGACGCATTCGCCGAAGGTCTTGCGCAACGCCTCGCGGCGCGCGACCTCGTCGAAGGCGAACTCGTGTTCGAACGCTACGCCACACCGCGCCGCCTCGCCGTCGTCGTGCAGAACGTGCGCGCCGTCGCGCCTGACAAGCAGGTCCGCGAAAAGGTCCTGCCCGTGTCGGTCGCGCTCGACGCCGAAGGCAAGCCCACGGCCCCGCTCGCGAAGAAGCTCGCGGCGCTCGGCCACCCGAACCTGTCGATCGCCGATCTCGAGCGCGCGCAGGACGGCAAGGCCGAAGCGTTCTTCATCAACTATTCGGCAGCCGGTGCGACGCTCGCCGACGGGCTGCAGGCTGCGCTCGACGAAACGCTCGCGAAGCTGCCGATCCCGAAGTTCATGACCTACCAGCGCCCGGACGGCTCCGACGTGAAGTTCGTGCGCCCGGTGCATCGCCTGACGGTGCTGCACGACGATCGCATCGTGCCCGTCACCGCATTCGGCGTCGATGCCGGCGACACCACGCTCGGCCACCGCTTCCTGTCCGACGGCCTCGTCGTGATCCAGCATGCGCGCGCGTACGCCGACACGCTGCGCGACAAGGGCCGCGTGATCGCGCACTTCGCCGATCGCCGCGAAACGATCCGCACGCAACTGAACGAACACGCGAACGGCGATACCGTCGTGATGCCCGAGTCGCTGCTCGACGAAGTGACGTCGCTGGTCGAATGGCCGGTCGTCTACCCGTGCCGCTTCGAGGACGAATTCCTGCAGGTCCCGCAGGAATGCCTGATCCTCACGATGCAGACGAACCAGAAGTACTTCGCGCTGACCGACGTCGGCGGCAAGCTGCGCTCGCGCTTCCTGATCGTGTCGAACATCGAGACGAAGACGCCGGGCGAGATCATCGAAGGCAACGAGCGCGTCGTGCGCCCGCGCCTCGCCGATGCGAAGTTCTTCTTCGAGCAGGACAAGAAGAAGCCGCTCGCCGACCGCGTGCCGCAGCTTGCAAACGTCGTGTATCACAACAAGCTCGGATCGGCGCTCGCACGCGTCGAGCGCCTCGAAGCGCTGGCCGGCGAGATCGCGCCCGCGATCGGCGCCGACGCCACGCTCGCGAAGCGCGCCGCGCGCCTCGCGAAGGCCGACCTGCTGACCGACATGGTCGGCGAGTTCCCGGAGCTGCAGGGCACGATGGGCACGTACTACGCGCGCCACGACGGCGAAGCCGACGACGTCGCGCTCGCGTGCGCCGAGCACTACCAGCCGCGCTTCTCCGGCGACGCACTGCCGACCACGCCCGTGTCGACCGCCGTCGCGCTCGCCGACAAGCTCGAGACGATCGTCGGCATCTGGGGCATCGGCCTCGCGCCGACCGGCGAGAAGGATCCGTTCGCACTGCGCCGTCACGCGCTCGGCGTGCTGCGCCTGCTGCTCGAGAAGCAGCTGCCGCTCGATCTCGTGTCGCTGCTGCGCACGGCCCACGCGCGCTTCGAAGGCGTGCCGGGCGTGGCCGAATCGACCGATGCGATTCTCGCGTTCTTCATGGACCGCCTGCGCGGCCTGCTGCGCGAGCGCGGCTATTCGGCCGGTGAAATCGACGCGGTGCTGAGCTTGAACCCGACGCGCATCGACGATCTCGTCGCACGCCTCGACGCGGTGCGCGAATTCACGCACCTCGTGGAAGCGGAAGCGCTCGCGGCCGCGAACAAGCGGATCTCGAACATCCTGAAGAAGTCGGAAGGCGGCGCGAACGGCGCGGTGCAGCCGGCGCTGCTCGTCGAAGCCGCCGAGAAGGCGCTGCACGAGCAACTCGCGGCCGTGACGCCGCACGTGCAGTCGCAGCTCGAGGCGCGTGCGTACACGGGCGCGCTGTCGGCGCTCGCCGCGCTGCGCGTGCCGGTCGACACGTTCTTCAACGACGTGATGGTCAACGCGGAAGATCCGGCACTGCGCGCGAACCGTCTCGCACTGCTGTCCGCGCTGCACCAGCAGATGAACTGCGTCGCCGACATCTCGAAGCTCGCCGCATAAGGGCCTCACGATGCCGACCAGCCCCAACCGAAAGCTCGTCGTCCTCGACCGGGACGGCGTGATCAACGTCGATTCGGATGCGTTCATCAAGACGCCCGACGAATGGATCGCGCTGCCCGGCGCCCTCGAGGCGATCGCCCGGCTCAACCACGCGGGTTATCGCGTGGTCGTCGCGACCAACCAGTCCGGCATCGGTCGCGGGCTGTTCGACATGGCCGCGCTCAACGAGATGCATCTGAAGATGCATCGCGCGGCGGCCTCGGTCGGCGCACGTGTCGACGCGGTGTTCTTCTGCCCGCACACGGCCGAGGATCACTGCGACTGCCGCAAGCCGAAACCCGGCATGATGCAGATGATCGCCGAGCGCTTCGAGATCGATCCCGGTCACACGCCGGTCGTCGGCGATTCGCTGCGCGACCTGCAGGCCGGCGTCGCGGTCGGCTTCCAGCCGCACCTCGTGCTCACCGGCAAGGGCAAGAAGACGCTCGCCGCCGGCAACCTGCCGCCCGGCACGAAGGTCCATGACGACCTGCGCGCGTTCGCGCTCGATTTCCTTTCACACGAACACGAGTGATGCAGCCGCCGCGCGCATCCTCCCTAACGCCAGACTTACGCCGATGCGCTTCGTCCGCTCCCTGCTGCTGCTGATCTATTTCATCCTGTATACGGTGCCGTACGCCACCGCGTGCTTCATCGCCTTTCCGTTCATGCGCCCCGACGCGCGCTACTGGATGGCGGCCGGCTGGTGCAAGTCGACGCTGTGGGTCGTGCGCTGGCTGAACGGCATCCGCTACCGGATCGAAGGGTTCGAGAACCTGCCCGACGGCCCGGCCGTGCTGCTGTCGAAGCACCAGTCCGCGTGGGAGACGCTCGCGTTTCCCGCGCTGATGCCGAAGCCGCTCTGCTACGTGTTCAAGCGCGAGCTGCTGTACGTGCCGTTCTTCGGCTGGGCGCTCGGGCTGCTGCACATGGTCAACATCAACCGCAAGGAAGGCAAGAACGCGTTCGCTTCGGTGATCCGCCAGGGCAAGAAGCGCCTGTCGGAGGGCGCATGGATGATCATGTTCCCGGAAGGCACGCGCACGCCGGTCGGCAAGCAGGGCAAGTACAAGACGGGCGGCGCGCGCTTCGCGATCGAAACCGGCGCACCCGTCGTGCCGATCGCGCACAATGCAGGTCGGGTGTGGCCGCGCAACTCGTTCACGAAATTCCCGGGCGTCGTCACCGTGTCGATCGGCAAGCCGATCCCCAGCGAGGGGCTGACGCCCGATGCATTGAACTCGCAGGTCGAAGCATGGATCGAAGCGGAAATGCGCCGGATCGATCCGGATTCGTATCGCCAGGCGGGCAATGCCGGCACGCGCGATGCCGCGCGAGTCTGACGCCTCCAGGTTGCAGCCGTTGCGTACGACAAAAAGAAGCGAACTGATGAAACAGCGTCCGCGGCCACGGCCTGCCGTCGTGGCCCTCGATCATCGCCAGATGGATCTGCCGCTCTTCGACGGGCCGGCCGCCGCACCGTCGGCGCCTGCGACGCCGCCGGCGCCGCCCGAAGCGGCACCCGCCGCGCCGCTCGATCCCGGCCCGGCACCCGACCGCTCGCGCGTGCGCACGTTCGCACTCGACAGCCGCGTGCTCGAATACCGCCTGAAGCGCTCCGCGCGCCGTACGATCGGCTTCACGATCGACGGCAGCGGGCTGTCGATCACCGCGCCGCGCTGGGTCACGCTCGCCGACATCGAAGCCGCAATTTCCGAGAAACAGCGCTGGATCTTCGCGAAGCTCGCGGAGTGGAAGACGCGCACCGAGCAGCGCGCGCTGCCGCAGATCGACTGGCGCGACGGCGCGCAGCTTCCGTATCTCGGCAAGACGGTGACGATCGCGCTCGGCGCGGGCGCCGTCTCGTTCGATGCCGATGCGCTGCGGCTCTCGTTGCCGCTGTCCGTGCAGGCCGACATGCAGCAGATCAAGGATCGCGTGCAGGGCTGGCTGCAGGGCGAAGCCAAGCGGATCTTCGGTGAACGCCTCGCGGTCTACGCGGAGAAGCTCGGCGTCACGTATTCGGTGTACGCGCTGTCGTCGGCGGCGACGCGCTGGGGCAGTTGCTCGAGCGACGGCAAGATCCGCCTGAACTGGCGGCTGATCCATTTCCCGATGTCGATCATCGACTACGTCGTCGCGCACGAGCTGTCGCACCTGCGCGAGATGAACCACAGCCCGGCCTTCTGGCAGACCGTCGAATCGATCTTCCCCGAGTTCCGCGAGGCGCGGCACACGCTCAAGCATCATCCTCCCGAGCTGCTGCCGTCGCTTTGACGCGCGTGGCTTCACCGCCAACGAAAAAGGGCGACGCGGGTCACCCCGTATCGCCCTTTTTTGCTGCTGCGGCGCACATCGCGCGCCGCAGCCCGGTTCATCCGGCGCTCAGTGCGCCTTCTTCTGGATGAACTCGATCTTGTAGCCGTCCGGATCCTCGACGAACGCGATCACGGTCGTGCCGTGCTTCATCGGGCCCGCTTCACGCGTGACCTTGCCGCCTTGCGCCTTGATCTTGTCGCAGGCCGCATACGCGTCGTCGACTTCCAGTGCGAGGTGACCGAAACCCGTGCCGAGGTCGTAGGACGGCGTATCCCAGTTGTGGGTCAGTTCGATCACCGTGTTATCGCTTTCATCGCCGTAGCCGACGAATGCGAGCGTGAACCTGCCTTCCGGATAGTCGTCGCGGCGCAGCACCTTCATGCCGAGCAATTCGGTGTAGAACTTGATCGAGCGGTCGAGATCGCCGACTCGCAGCATCGTATGCAGCAATCGCATGTGTTGTACTCCTGTGGGGACTTTCCAGAACCGGGAACTCTACCAGAGTCGGATGAACTTCGCCGGGGGCGCCTAGCCGGGGGCGCCTAGCCTGGGACAGCCAACCGTGGCGCTTGCCCGGAGCGCGGCCGATACGCCGATCGGCGCCGTGCGGCGCGAGTACGACGGCGGAAACCGGCACGATCCGGCTCACCCGGCTACCGTACCGATCGGGTAACATCCTTCCACCTCGCACCCCAAACGGGCATGCGACCCGCCGCCCGAACGCAACCACCACTCTCCGCTACAGCCACACTGCCGTGCGAAACCGCCGATTCGAGCGCGCCGGATGCGCCGCTCTCCCGATCCTGCAGCCGCCATACCGAACCGGCGAGGTTCGCCGATGACCACCCTCGCCGCCCCCGTGCGCCGCGCGCTCGACACGCGCGCCGTCGGCCTGATGCTGCTGCTGTGCGCGATCTGGGGCTTCCAGCAGGTCGCGATCAAGAGCACGAACGCCGCGATCGCGCCGATGTTCCAGGCCGGGCTGCGCTCGGTGATCGCGGCAGTGCTGCTGTGGGCCTGGGCCCGCTCGCGCGGCACGCCGCTGTTCCGGGCGGACGGCACGTTCGGCGCGGGTCTTGCGGCCGGGGCGCTGTTCGCCGGCGAATTCATCTGCGTGTTCTTCGGGCTGACGCTGACGAGTGCGTCGCACATGGCGATCTTTCTGTATACGGCGCCGTGCTTCACCGCGCTCGGCCTGCACCTGTTCGCACCGGGCGAACGGCTGCAGCGCACGCAATGGGCCGGCGTCGGCCTGGCATTCGCCGGCATCGCACTCGCGTTCGCGGACGGCTTCCTGAAGCCACGGGCGCCCGGCGCCTCGGTACTGGCCGGGCTGGCTGGCGACGCGCTCGGGATACTCGGCGGCGCGATGTGGGCTGCAACGACGGTCGTCGTACGCTCGACGGCACTCGCACGGGCGAGCGCAAGCAAGACGCTGTTCTACCAGCTCGCGGTATCGGCGGTCGTGCTGGTCGCGCTTGCCGCGCTGTTCGGCCAGGTGTCGTTCGCGCGCGTCACGCCGGTTGCGGTGGCAAGCCTCGCGTACCAGTCGGTGATCGTCGCGTTCGTGAGCTACCTGTCATGGTTCTGGCTGCTGACGCGCTACAGTGCGTCGCGGTTGTCCGTCTTCACGTTCCTGTCGCCGCTGTTCGGCGTCGCGTTCGGCGTGCTGCTGCTCGGCGAATCGGTCGGCTGGCGCTTCATGTCCGCTGCCACGCTCGTGCTGACCGGCATCGCGCTCGTCAACGCGCCGCCACGCTGGCGGACATGACGACCGTGCACAACACGCGCGCATCCACGCAATAAAAAGGCTGCCCGCGGGGCAGCCTCTTCGGCACACGTCCGATCCAGCTCGCGTGGCCGGCCTCAACCGCCCTTGCGCACCGCCGCGAGCGCCTGCGCGATGCCGACGTATTCGGCCACGCTCACGTCTTCCGCGCGGCGCGCGAGATCGAAACCGAGCGCATCGAAATCGATCGTCTCGCGATAGTCGCCGAGCGTATTGCGCAGCATCTTGCGGCGCTGCGAGAACGCGGCGGTGACGATTTCGCCGAGCAGCACGGGATCGACGTCCGGCAGTTCGTGCGGCTCGTATGGAATCATCCGGACGATCGCCGAATCGACCTTCGGCGGCGGCTGGAACGATTCCGGCGGCACGTCGAGCATCTTCTCCATCACGTAGCGGTACTGCAGCATCACCGACAGACGCGAAAACGCCTTCGTGCCCGGCTCCGCCACCATCCGCTCGACGACTTCGTTCTGCAGCATGAAATGCTGGTCGATGACCGCATCGGCGAACGTCATCAGGTGAAACAGCAGCGGGCTGGAAATGTTGTACGGCAGGTTGCCGACGATCCGCAGCGACGGCTTGTCGCCGGGCGCCGCGAGCGAACGGAAATCGAACGCGAGCGCGTCGCCCGCGTGCAGTTCGAGCAGCGCGCCGAAGCGTTGCTGCAGGCGCCCGATCAGGTCGCGGTCGAGCTCGACCGCATGCAGCGGCGACTCGGGCGTCGCGAGCCGCTCGATCAGCGGCTCGGTCAGCGCGCCGAGCCCGGGGCCGATCTCGACCATGCGCTGGCCGCGCGCGGGGCCGATCGTCGAGACGATCGAGTCGATCACGCCGTGATCGACGAGGAAGTTCTGCCCGAAGCGCTTGCGCGCGAAATGGCCTTGGTGCTGTCTGCTGTTCGACATCGACTGAGTAAAACGAAAAAAACGACGAAAGAGGGGAAGCCGGGCCGCGTCAGGCCGTACGGCGATGGCGCGCCATCGTGACGGCGGTGTCGAGCGCGGCGATCATGCTGCCCGGATCCGCGCGGCCCGTGCCGGCCAGATCGAGTGCCGTGCCGTGATCGACCGACGTCCGGATGATCGGCAGCCCGAGCGTCACGTTGATGCCCTCGCCGAACGTCGCGTACTTCAGCACGGGCAGACCCTGGTCATGGAACATCGCGAGCACGCAATCGGCGTCGGCAAGGTGGCGCGGCTGGAACAGCGTGTCGGCCGGGTACGGGCCGCGCGCGTCGATGCCCTGCGCGTTCGCGCGGGCCAGCGCCGGCGAGATCACGTCGATCTCCTCGCGGCCGAGATAACCGTTCTCGCCCGCGTGCGGGTTCAGGCCCGTCACGAGGATGCGCGGCGCGGCAAGGCCGAAGTCGCGCCGCAGGTCGCGATCGATGATCGCAAGCGTCTCGACGAGCCCGTCGATCGTGAGTGCGGCCGACACGTCCTTCAGCGGCAGGTGCGTGGTCGCGAGCGCGACGCGCAGCGGCTTGTGCCCGGTACCGGCCAGCATCATCACGACGCGCGGCGTATGCGTGCGCTCCGCCAGGTATTCGGTATGGCCGGTGAACGGCACGCCTGCATCGTTGATCGTGCTCTTCTGCAGCGGCGCGGTGACGATCGCGTCGTACCGACCTGCCAGCGCGCCGTCGATCGCCGCGTCGAGCAGCCCGAGCACGTACGGGCCGTTCGCTGCGTCCAGCTTGCCCGCCTGCACGGGCACGGCGAGCGCGTGATGTGCGACCGACACCGGCCCGCCGCCGGCCAGCGTGGCCAGCTCGGCGCCGACGGCCGCCGCGCGCGCGTCGAGCAGCGCCGCATCGCCGAGCACGGTGAAATGCGCATCCGGCCAGCGCTGCGCAGCGTCACGCAGCGCCTGCACGGTCAGCTCCGGGCCGACCCCCGCGGGTTCGCCGGTCGTGATCGCGATCTGCAGCGCGGGCGTGGTCATCCGAAGCTCGCTCAGTTCGCCGGGCCGACGCCGCCGATCTTGTACTGCACGTACGACGAATCGCGCAGCTCGCGCAGCCAGTCGGCATAAGCCTGCTCGGCCTTGCGCTGGCCGATCGCCTGGCGCGCGATATCCATCTGCTGCTGCACCGAACCTTCCGCTTCGCGGCGGTTCAGCACCTGGATCAGGTGATAGCCGTACTCGGTACGGATCGGCTGGCTGATCTGGCCGTCCTGCAGGTTGTTCATCGCACGCTCGAACTCCGGCACGGTCTCGCCCGGGCTGATCCAGCCGAGATCGCCGCCTTGCGACGCCGAACCGTCCTGCGAGTAGGTGCGCGCGAACTTCGCGAAATCGCCGCCGGCCTCGACCTGGTTGCGGATGTCGACCAGTTGCTGGCGCGCCTGGCCTTCCGACTTGCCTTCGCCCACGCGCAGCAGGATGTGGCGCACGTGTGTCTGGACGATCTTCGGTGCGGCGGCAGTCGCGCCCTGGCTCTGGCGGCGATCGACGAGACGCACGATCTCGAAGCCGTCCGGCACGCGGATCAGCGTCGGGTTGACCTCACCTGGGCGCAGCTTCGATGCAGCCGCGACGACGTCGGCCGGCAGTGCGCTCGGTGCCTTGAAGCCGAGGTCACCGCCCTTCTTCGCGTCGTTCGCTTCCGAATTGTTCTTCGCGAGCTTCTCGAAATCGGCGCCCGACTTCGCCTGCTGCAGCAACGCGTCAGCCTTCTTCTGCGCGGCTTCGATGTCGGCCTGCGGCGCGTTGGTCGGCGCCTTGATGAAGATGTGCTGGAAGCGCAGGTCCTGCTGCTGCGACGCATTCGGCCCGCGTTGGCTCGCGATGTAGTTCGCGACCTCGGCGTCCGACACGGTGATCTTGCCGTCGACCTCGCGCTCGCGCAGCTTCGACAGCATCAGTTCGGTGCGCGCGTCGCTCGTGAAGATGCTCCAGGGCACGCCTTGCGCCTCGAGACGCGCGCGGTACTGCTCGAGCGTCATGCCGTTCGCCTGCGCGAGACGCTGCAGGGTGGACTGCACGGTCGCGTCGTCGATGCGGATCCCGTCGTCCTTGGCCTTCTGCACCTGGATACGCTCGAGCACCATCTGGTTCAGCACCTGCGCGCGCAACTGGTCGGTCGGCGGCACGGGTGCGTTCTGCTGCTGCAACCGGCGCGCGATCAGGCCGGCACGCTGGTCGAGTTCGCGGCCCGTGATCACGTCGTTGTTGACGACGGCGACGACTTCGTCGGCGAGCTGCGCACCTTGCGAACCGAGCGCCTGCGCCGCGGCCGGCGCGGCGGCGAGCAGCGCGGAGGCCGCAGCGAGGCTGGACACGACTGCCGCGAAACGAAGGGTTTTCTTCATTGCCACTGGAACTCCATTGAAATCGTGCTGACCGGTGCAGACAAGCCGGCGTTACTCGTAGTTGCTGAAGCGGGACATCGGCGGCGGCGGCGGCGGCAACGGCGTGTAGCCCGGCACCCCGGCGCGGAATGCGGACACGAGGCCGTTGTCGACGGTCGACAGGCCCTTGAGCGTCAGCTGCATCATGACTCGCGTCGACGAGTTCTGCTGTCCCGACGAATTGATGCCGTTCGCAGCCCGTTGCACCCCGACCCCGAGCGCCCAGCAGTCCGCGTCGTATTGTAAGCCGACCAGACCGTCGACCACGCGATCGCCGGCGAGGTCGTAGTTGAAGCGGCCGATCGCATACAGGCGGCGCGTGAGCGGCCATTGCGCGGACACCAGGAACTGGTTGATCGGCTGGTTGTCGAGCGTGGTGTTCGAGCGCGTATAACGGTAGCCGACGTTGATCACGCGGCGCTCGCCCGGGCTGTAGCCGAAACCGACGCTCGACTTCACGAGCTGGTTGTTGTTCTGGTTGTACTGGAACGCCGTCTCCGACATGAAGCCCGAGCCGAGCTTCAGCGCGGCGCCGACGATCAGGTCCGAGTGGCGCGCCAGTACGGCACTCTGCCCGGAATTCAGCGTGACACGCTGATCGGCGAAGTAATACTGCTGCGCGATCACGAAGCGCGCACGCTCGTCGCCGGTGCGCGGATCGATGAAGCGCGACGTGAGGCCGGCCGTGATCCGGTTCGCATCGGCGATCCGGTCGTTGCCGACGAACGTGTTCGGCTGGTAGATCTCCGCGAGGCCGAAGTCCGATTCCGCAGTATCGAACAGCGGCGCGTTCGACTGGTTGCGATACGGCGTGTACACGTAGTACAGGCGCGGCTCGAGGGTCTGGATGAAGTCCTGGCCGAACAGGCGTACCGAGCGGTCGAAGATCAGCCCCGAGTCGAAGCTGACGGTCGGGATCGATTCGGTGAAGCGCTTCGGGTTGTTCGGCGTGGTCGACGACAGGTAGTTCAGGTCGTACGACGCGAAGTGGTACTGGACCTTCGGCACGACGAAGTAGCCGGGGCCGTACACGCCGTACGAGATGTACGGATTGAAGACGATCCGGTCACCCTGGGCCGCATCGGCGGTCGTGATGCGGAACCGCGAATAGTCGGCTTCCGCGCCGAAGTCGAAGCCGCCGACGTTGTACTTCGTGTACTTCACGTTCAACTGCGGCTCACGGCTGTACGGCGCGATCGACGGCGGCAGCGTCTGCCAGTGCTGGTAGCGCGCGAGCACCGACCACGGGCCGTTGTTGTACGTCAGGCCGGCTTCCTGCTGGTACAGCGTCTGCGTCCCGTTGATGAACTGGTTCGACGAACCGAGATCTTCGGGATAGGTGTTGTCCGAAACCTTGTTGTAGTAGACGTAGCCGCCGAAGCCGCCGCCGAAGTTCTGCTGGTGCTGCCAGTAGATCGCGTAGCGGTTGCGGTGCGCGAGCCGGTCATCCGGCAGGTAATTGGCCGTAAACGTGCCCGAATACGACGGCGACAGGTAGCGGAACGTCGCCTCGGCCATCACGCCGCGCCGCGAGATGATGCGCGGCGTGAGCGTCAGGTCGCGGTTCGGCGCGATGTTGAAATAGTACGGCAGCGTCAGTTCGAAGCCGTTGCTCGAGTTCATCGAGAACGTCGGCGGCAGCAGGCCGCTGCGTCGCTCGCCCGACAGCGGGAACGTCATCCACGGGCTCGCGAAGATCGGTACGCCCTGGAAGAACAGCACGCCGTTGCGCGCGGTGCCTTCGTCGGCGCCCGTATCGAAGTCGAAGCGGCTGCCCTTGATGTACCACGCGGGGTTCGTCGAGCACTGGCACGCGGTGTACGTGCCGTTGACGAACACCGAGCGCTCGCTGTCGATCATGTCGACGCGCTCCGCGCTGCCCGACCCGCCCGTCATGTTGAAGTGGTACTTCGGCGCCGTCATGAAGCCCTGGTTCGCCTCGATCTTCAGATGCGCCTCGGGGCCCGCGAACGACGTGCCGCCATTGATCACCTTGACCTGGCCGTACGCATCGGCCATGTCGGTATCCTGATCGTAGTGGATCGCGTCGGCCTTCACGACGGCGTCACCGCGCCGCAGCTCGGCCGAACCCTTCGCGGCGAGATCCTGCTCGGCCGTGCCGCTCGTGTGGTCGGCGATCACGAAGGCGGCCGGCTTCGAGCCGTCCTTCAGCGGATGATCCTCGAGCTGGGGCGCGAGACGCAGATCCCACGGCGAGTCGAGCGGCTGCGGCTGCGCGGCCGCGCCCGACAGCTGCGCGTACGACACGGCCGGCACGAGGCCGGGCACGGCCAGGAGCGCGAGCGCGAGCCGCCGTTTGCGCGGCGCCCCGTCACCGGGGAAAACATTCGGGAATAGCGGTTTGGGCGGCATCTATCGTTTGGCGAATCGCCCCTTGTCAACCGCGCCGTCGCGGCACATTCGCGCATGGCGGGCCGCACCGTCGCACCGCGACTGCGGCTGAGCGCAAACCGGGGAGGCGATCGGGCGGACGGCGCGGCAGGCAGCGGGCCTGCACGGCGGAAGCTGACGCGGGGCGCGTCAAAAAAGTCGTGGGGTATTATATGGCAAGACGTTCCCCCCTCCGCCGAGTTTCATGACGCCCCCATCCGCCGCATCCCAGCCCGACGCCCGCCTCGAAGCGCTCGCCGCGTGGCTGCACCCGCTCGCCGAACGCTATGCGCTCGACCTGTCGACACTCTCGCCCGCATCGTCGGACGCCAGTTTCCGGCGCTATTTCCGCGTCGCATCGGCCACGAGCGCCGGCGGCACGCTGATCGCCGTCGACGCGCCGCCGCCCGAAAAGTGCCGCGAGTTCGTCCAGGTCGCGCAACTGCTCGTCGCGGCCGGCAACCATGTGCCTGACGTGCTGGCCCACGATTTCGACGCGGGCTTCATGCTCGTGACCGATCTCGGCCGCACCTCGTACATCTCGGTGCTCGATCCGACCGACCCGGCCGCCGCAAAACCGCTGATGCGCGCGGCGCTCGACGCACTGATCCGCTTCCAGCTCACATCGAAGCCCGACGTGCTGCCGCCGTTCGACGAGGCATTCCTGCGCCGCGAGATGGAGCTGATGCCCGAATGGTTCGTCGGCCGCCACCTCGGCAAGCCCGTCACCGACGCGATGCGCGGCACACTCGACCGCACCTTCGCGCTGCTGGTCGCCAGCGCGCACGCGCAGCCGCAAGGTTTCATGCTGCGCGACTTCATGCCGCGCAACCTGATGGTGTGCGAGCCGAACCCGGGCATCCTCGATTTCCAGGACGCCGTCTACGGGCCGCTGACGTACGACGTCGTGTCGCTGCTGCGCGACGCCTTCATCAGCTGGGACGAGGCGTTCGAGCTCGACTGCTTCGCGTACTACTGGGAAAAGGCGAAAAAGGCCGGCCTGCCGGTCGACCCCGATTTCGGCGAGTTCTACCGCCAGCTCGAGTGGATGGGGCTGCAGCGCCACATCAAGGTGCTCGGCCTGTTCGCGCGTATCAACTACCGTGACGGCAAGCCGCACTACCTGAACGACCTGCCGCGCTTCATCGCGTATGCGCGCAAGGTCGCGCTGCGCTACCGCCCGCTCGTGCCGTTCGCGAAGCTGCTCGACGAGTTCGAGGGTAACGCACCGGCCGACGTGGGCTATACGTTCTGATCGTTCCGACTCTCCTGAAACCCGGCCGAACATGAGCAACACCCTGACCACGGCGATGATCTTCGCCGCCGGGCGCGGCGAACGGATGCGCCCGCTCACCGACACTCGCCCGAAGCCGCTGCTCGAAGCGGGCGGCAAGCCGCTGATCGTGTGGCAGATCGAAGCGCTCGCCCGCGCGGGCATCGAGACGATCGTGATCAACCATGCGTGGCTAGGCGAACAGATCGAGGCTGCGCTCGGCGACGGTTCGCGCTGGGGCGTGCGGCTCGCGTATTCGGCCGAGGGCGAGGCACTGGAAACGGCCGGCGGCATCGCGAAGGCCTTGCCGCTGCTCGAGCGCGACGGGCAGCCGGCCGTGTTCGCGGCGGTCAGCGGCGACGTCTACTGCGCGTTCGACTACCGGTCGCTCGCGCCGCGCGCCGCCCGAATGGCCGAGCTCGAAGCGCCGGCGATGCACCTCGTGATGGTGCCGAACCCGCCGTTCCACCCGGCCGGCGACTTCGCACTCGGCGACGACGGCCGCCTTGCGCTCGACGGCCCCGCACGCTTCACGTTCGGCAATATCGGCCTGTATGACACGCGGATGTTCCGCGATCTCGCGCCCGGCACACGGCGTGCGCTGACGCCGTACTATCGCGCGGCGATCGAGGCCGGCCGCGCGAGCGGCGAACTGTATGAAGGCGTCTGGGAGAACGTCGGCACACCCGCGCAGCTCGGCGAGCTCGATGCGCGGCTGCGCGCCGCGGAGTGACCGGCTGACGGGTCGTCGGGCCGGTCGATCGGATGGGCGGTTGGCCCGCTGGTGAGCCGACCGGCAACCCGGCCGGGTTGGCCTGGCTGAACAACAGGACCAGCGCCTGCCGGCCCCTCATGCCGGCGCGACTCCCGCCCGTCAAGCTCGCTGCCGTCCCGCTGCGGTGCTGCGCGCGCAGCACCGCCCGCCGCTCACGCGGCTTCCGCCTCCTCCCCGCCCGCCGCCGCGCGCTGCTGCTGCAGCGCCCACATCTGCGCATACAGCCCGTCGGCGCGCACGAGTTCGTCGTGCGTGCCGCGCTCGACGATCCGCCCGTGGTCCATCACGAGGATCTGCTGCGCGTGCACGACCGTCGACAGCCGGTGCGCGATCACGAGCGTCGTCCGATGCCGCGCGATCTGGTCGAGTTCGTGCTGGATCGCGCGCTCCGAGCGCGAATCGAGCGCCGACGTCGCTTCGTCGAACAGCAGCACCGGCGGATCCTTCAACAGCGTGCGCGCGATCGCGACGCGCTGCTTCTCGCCGCCCGACAGCTTCAGCCCGCGCTCGCCGACCGGCGTGTCATAACCCTTCGGCAAGCTTTCGATGAAATCGTGGATGTGCGCTGCACGCGCGGCCGCGATCACCTCGTCGCGGGTCGCGGTCGGCCGGCCGTATGCGATGTTGTAGTAGATCGAGTCGTTGAACAGCACGGTGTCCTGCGGCACGATCCCGATCGATGCGCGCAGCGAGTCCTGCGTGACGTCGCGGATGTCCTGCCCGTCGATCCGGATCGCACCGCCCGCCTGCCGGTCGAGATCGTAGAAACGGAACAGCAGCCGCGACAGCGTCGACTTCCCGGAGCCGCTGTGACCGACCACCGCGGTCGTCGTGCCCGCGTCGATCGTGAACGACACGTCGTACAGGATCTGCCGCGCCGGCTCGTACGCGAAATTCACGTGCTCGAAGCGCACCTGCGCGCCGGCGACCGCAAGCGGCCGCGCATCGGGCAGGTCGGCGACTTCCTTCGCGGCCGACAGCAGCCCGAACATCCGGTCCATGTCGGTGAGGCTCTGCTTCAGCTCGCGGTAGACGACGCCGAGGAAGTTCAGCGGAATGTACAGCTGCAGCATGAACGTGTTGATCAGCACCAGATCGCCGAGCGTCAGCTTGCCCGCGAGCACGCCCTGCGTCGCGCGCCACAGGATGAACACGAGCCCCGTGCCGATGATCGCCTGCTGGCCGAAGTTCAGCACCGACAGCGAGTTCTGCGAACGGATCGCGGCCTTGCGGTAGCGCTTCAGGTTCTCGTCGTAGCGCTGCGCTTCCCACTCCTCGTTGCCGAAGTACTTCACCGTCTCGTAGTTGATCAGCGAATCGATTGCCCGCGAGTTCGCGCGCGAATCGAGTTCGTTCATCGTGCGGCGGAAATGCGTGCGCCAGTTGGTGACCTTCACCGTGAACACGATGTAGGTGACCAGCGCCGCGAACGTCACGTACGCGTAATAGGCCTCGTACTTGACCACGAAGAAGCCGAGCACGAGCCCGACCTCGACGAGCGTCGGCAGGATGCTGTACAGCGAATACGAAATCAGTTGCTGGATGCCGCGCGTGCCGCGCTCGATGTCGCGCGACATGCCGCCCGTCTGGCGCTCCAGGTGAAACCGCAGCGACAGCCCGTGCAGGTGCCGGAACACCTGCAGTGCGAGCTGGCGCACCGCGCTCTCGGTGACCTTCGAGAACAGGATCTCGCGCAGCTCGGTAAACAGCGAAGTGGACAACCGCACGAGCGCATACGCGACGACCAGCAGCCCCACGCCGCCCGCGAGCACGATGCCGGCCGACTGTTCGGCGCGGCCGATCGCGGTGATCTGCTGTACGTAGGACAGGTGGTCGACGATGCGCTTCATCACGACCGGCACGCCGAGGTTCGCGACCTTCGCGCCGATCAGGCAGCCGAGCGCGAGCGCGACGCGCCACTTGTAAGTGGCCAGGTACGGCAGCAGCGACCGGATGGTCTGCCAGTCGTTGCGGGGCCCGGTTGAAGCCGGCGCGGGCTCACCGGAAGCAGGAAATCGGCGCATGGGGGGAAGGATCGGCGGCGGTGCCGAACGCGTGCAACGGCGGCCGGCTCGCTCACTTTCTCGTACAATTTGCGAACGTTGTATTGTCGCAGAAGCCGCTTCGCGCCGCTGCCGGCGCCCTCGCCGGCCAGGCTGCGCGCGGCGGCAAATTCATTACAGGATGAAAGCCCCCGCCATGACCGATTCGACCCTCGAACTCCCGCAAAAACAGCCCGCGCTGCGCGTCGTCCCGCAACCGCACGACGCGAACGTCCACGGCGACGTGTTCGGCGGCTGGATCATGTCGCAGGTCGACATCGCCGGCTCGATCCCCGCGAGCCAGCGCGCAAACGGTCGCGTCGCGACGGTCGCGGTCAACTCGTTCGTGTTCAAGCAGCCGGTGTTCGTCGGCGATCTGCTGAGCTTCTACGCGACCATCACGCGCACCGGCAACACGTCGATCACGGTCGACGTCGAGGTGTACGCACAGCGCATGCGCCTGATGGGTGAAGTCGTGAAGGTTACCGAAGCGACGCTCACCTACGTCGCAACCGGCACCGACCGCAAGCCGCGGCAACTGCCGCCGCTCTGACGGGCGAGCACCGCGCGACGGCGCCCTCCGCCTGCCGGCGGCCACCTCAGTGCGTGGCCGTCAGCCCGAACTCCCGCATCGCGGGCAGAAAATCGTGGTTCAGCTTCGGCTTGCGCGACAGCTTCACCAGCACGTAGCGCTGGAACGGCGCGAGCCGCTGCCACTGCGCGAGCGCCGGCGCCGACAGCCCGGCCAGCGCGCTCTGCTGCACGAGCGACTCCGGCACCGTATCGGTGGCGCGCCAGGCCGGCTGCTCGTCCGGCTGGAACCACGACGGTTCCAGATCGGCATGCGTGCGCAGCATCTCGAACAGCGCGTGATCGAAATTGGGCTCGATCACGGTGTCGTCGTCGGCCGGAAAGCGCGCGAGCAGCTTGCGGTCCTCGAGCGGCAGCAACTGCCACTGCGCCAGTGAAATCCGCAGACCGAAACGGTCGAGATTGAAACGCACGATCATCGGGATGTACGTGAAGTTTTCCGACGATTCGTGTTCGAAGGCGAATAGCAGTGGAGCGTCGCTGAGTCCCATGATCGTTACCTGACGTGGCGGATGCCGGCGCGGCCGGCTTGCCTGGGGTATTTTAGAACCTCTGCGCGCAGGCGGCGGATACGATTGCCGCCGGCCTCGCGCTGAATCAACGGGAGTGCTCGTGAATCCGACCGAATCCGCTGACATGCGCGACGAACCGCGCGGCGCGATCGAACTGACCGTGCGCCGCACGCGCGGCGGCGCCGTCGAGACCGCACACGACTACGTGGGCCAGGAATGGCCCGTCGCGCTCGTCTTCAACGGCATCTCGCATGCGGTGATGATGTGTACGCCGTGCGACCTCGAAGCGTTCGCGGTCGGTTTCGCGATCTCGGAAGGGATCGTCTCGCGCGGCAGCGACATCAAGGATATCGAGGTGATCCTGCACGCCGACGCGCCGCTGCCGCATGCGGAAGTCCACCTGGAGGTCGTCCAGCAGGCATTCGCCGCGCTGAAGGACCGGCGCCGCGCGCTCGCCGGACGCACCGGCTGCGGCGTGTGCGGGATCGAAAGCATCGACCTGCTCGACCTCGCACCCGAACGCGTGCCCGACACGGGCTTTCTCGCGCGCCTCGCGCCCGACGCGCTGGCGCGCGCGGCGCGCGGTCTGCCGGCCCACCAGGCGCTCACGCAGCTCACGGGCGGCCTGCATGCGGCCGCGTGGTGCAGCGCAACAGGTGCGATCCGGATGGCGTTCGAGGACGTCGGCCGCCACAACGCACTCGACAAGCTGATCGGCTCGCTCGTGCTGTCGCGCGCCGACGCGACCGACGGCTTCGTGTTCCTGTCGAGCCGCGCGAGCTACGAGCTCGTGCGCAAGGCCGCACGGGTCGGCATCCCGCTGGTGGCGACGATCTCCGCACCGTCGTCGCTCGCGATCGAAATCGCGAAAGCGGCCGGCTTGCGGCTCGTCAGCTTCTGCCGCGAAACCGGTCACGTCGACTACGGCACGGCCTGATCCCGAGCGCGAAATCGCGCCGACGATACGCCGCCGGCGCGACCCGCTCCGTCAGTCGAACTGACGGAAATCCGGCTTGCGCTTCTCGAAGAACGCCGTCATCGCCTCGCGCGCTTCCGGCGCGCGCAGCATCGCCGAGAAGTGGGCCGCCTCTTCGGCCATCCGCGCGGCGGTAGCCACACCGCCCGTATCCTTGAGCAGCGCCTTCGTCACACGCAGCGATGCCGCCGGCAGCGCCGCGAGCTTCGCCGCCTGCTTCGCCGCGAACGCGTCGAGCTCGGCCGCCGGCAGCACGCGGTTGACGATGCCGATCCGGTGCGCCTCCAGCGCGTCGAACGCCTCGCCGAGCAGCAGCTTCTCGGCCGCCACCTGATGGCCGGCCAGACGCGGCAGCAGCACGCTCGACGCGGCTTCCGGGCACAGCCCGAGCTGCGTGAACGGCAGCGAGAACGTCGCGGTGTCGGCCGCGTACACGAGATCGCAATGCAGCAGCATCGTCACGCCGACGCCGATCGCCAGACCCGGCACCGCGGCCACGATCGGCTTGCTCGCGCTGCTGATCCGCGCCAAAAACTGGAACACCGGAGCGGTGTCGTCCTTCGGCGGCGACTTCAGGAAATCCTCGAGATCGTTCCCCGCGGTGAAATTGCCGTCGCCACCGCGCAGCAGGATCACGCGAATCGCCTTGTCTTCCTGGGCTTCGGCGAGTGCGTCGGCCATCGCCTGGTACATCGCCGCCGTCAGCGCGTTCTTCTTCGCCGGGCGCGCGATCGTGATCGTCATCACGCCATCGGCGCGTTCCACTTGAATTTCGGCCACAACCGTCTCCTTTGACTTTCCTCTATCGGAATGAAAAAACGGTGCGCGAGCTCGTGGCCCGCGCACCGTCGTCGCTCTTGTCCCGCTCCGCTTACAGGCGTTCGATGATGCCCGCGGCGCCCATGCCGGTGCCGACGCACATCGTGACCATCCCGTACTTCAGGTTACGGCGACGCAGGCCGTGCACGACGGTCGCCGCGCGGATCGCGCCGGTCGCGCCGAGCGGGTGGCCGAGTGCGATCGCACCGCCCATCGGGTTGACCTTCGACGGGTCGAGGCCGAGATCGCGCATCACCGCCAGCGATTGCGCGGCGAACGCTTCGTTCAGCTCGATCCAGTCGAGATCGTCCTGCTTCAGGCCGGCGGCCTTCAGCGCGGCCGGAATCGCTTCCTTCGGACCGATGCCCATGATTTCCGGCGGCACGCCACGCACCGCGAAGCTCACGAAACGCGCGAGCGGCGTCAGGTTGAATTCCTTGAGCACCTTCTCCGACACGACGAGCAGCGCACCCGCGCCGTCCGACGTCTGCGAACTGTTGCCGGCCGTGACCGAGCCCTTGTTCGCGAACACCGTGCGCAGCTTCGCGAGGCCTTCGATCGACGTATCCGCACGCGGACCTTCGTCGAGCTTGATCTCGCGCGTCTTCACGTCGACCTCGCCCGTCGCCAGGTTCGGGAAACGCTCGGTGATCGTGTACGCAGCGATCTCGTCGTCGAACTCGCCGGCCTGCTGCGCGGCAAGCGCCTTGCGGTGCGACTCGACCGAGAACGCGTCCTGGTCTTCGCGACTCACCTTCCACTGCTCGGCGACGCGCTCGGCCGTCAGGCCCATCCCGTACGCAATGCCGAAGTCTTCGTTGCGATCGAAGATATGCGGCGACATCGACGGCTTGTTGCCCATCATCGGCACCATGCTCATCGATTCGCAGCCGCCCGCGAAGATCGCGTCCGACTCGCCGACGCGGATGCGGTCGGCCGCCATGGCCAGCGCCGTGATGCCCGACGCGCAGAAGCGGTTGACCGTCACGCCGCCGACCGTCTGCGGCAGGCCCGCGAGCAGCGCGCTCATCCGCGCGACGTTCAGGCCCTGCTCGGCTTCCGGAATCGCGCAGCCGATGATCGCGTCTTCGATCAGCTTCGTGTCGAAGCCGGGCACCTGCGCAACCGCCGACCTGATCGCATGGACCAGCAGCTCGTCCGGGCGCGTGTTCTTGAAGACACCGCGCGGGGCCTTGCCGATCGGCGTGCGGCTGGCGGCGACGATGTATGCGTCTTGCAATTGTTTGCTCATTTGAGACTCCTTGCCTTATCCGCTCGCTCAGTTACGCACCGGCTTGCCGGTCTGCAACATGCCCATGATCCGTTCCTGCGTCTTCTGCGTGCCGAGCAGCTCGACGAACGCACGGCGCTCCAGCGCGAGCAGCCACTGCTCGTCGACGAGGCTGCCGGCTTCGACGTCGCCGCCGCACACGGCTTCGGCGATGCGGCTCGCGATCAGGTAGTCGTGGTCGCTGATGAAGCGGCCGTCACGCATGTTGACGAGCGATGCCTTGATCGTCGCGATCGCCGAGCGGCCTGCGACCGGCACGTCCTTCGCGCGCAGCGGTGCGCGGTAGCCGGTTGCTGCCAGCGCGCGCGCTTCCTTCTTCGCGGTGTCGAGCAGTTCGAACACGTTGAAGACGATCGTGTCGGACGGCTTCACGTAGCCCATCGCACGTGCGTCGTGCGCGGACGCCGACACCTTCGCCATGGCCGCGTTCTCGAACGACTTCGTGACGAACTTCAGGATGTCGGTGGTCGCGTTCGCGGCCGTTGCGGCCTCCGCTGCGCGCAGCGCGGCTTCCTTCAGGCCGCCGCCCGCCGGCACGAGGCCGACGCCCACTTCGACGAGACCGATGTAGCTCTCGACGTGCACGACGCGCTTCGCGCTGTGCAGCATCAGCTCGCACCCGCCGCCGAGCGCGATGCCCGACACGGCTGCGACGACCGGCACGTTCGCGTACTTCACGCGCAGCATGCCTTCCTGGAACTTCTTCACGAACGGCTCGATACCCTTCGCGCCGCCCATCATGAACGCGGGCATCGCCTCTTCGAGGTTCGCGCCAGCCGAGAACGGGCCGCCCGGCGTGCCGAGCTTCAGCGACGTCGGCTGCCAGATCACGACGCCCTTGTAGTCCTTCTCCGCGAGTTCGATTGCCTGCACGAGGCCGTCGATCACGCTCGGTCCGATCGTGTTCATCTTCGACTTGAACGACACGATCACGACGTCGTCTTCACCCGCACGGTCGTCGACCCAGGCACGCACGGCATCGGTCTCGAACAGGGTCTTGCCGTACGTCTTCGGATCGGCGCCGGCTTCGCCGAGCAGCGGTGCGCGGAACACCTGCTTGTCGTAGACCGCGAGGTCCGAACGCGGCACGAAGCGCTTCGCTGCCGGTGCCCACGAGCCTTCGGCCGTGTGCACGCCGCCCTTCTCGGCAACCGGGCCGTCGAGCACCCACGACGGCAGCGGCACGTTCGCGAGCGCCTTGCCGGCCGCGATGTCTTCCTGCACCCACTCGGCGACCTGCTTCCAGCCGGCGGCCTGCCAGCCTTCGAACGGACCTTCGTTCCAGCCGAAGCCCCAGCGGATCGCGAGGTCGACATCGCGCGCGTTGTCGGCGATCGATTCGAGATGCACGCCGATGTAGTGGAACACGTCGCGGAAGATCGACCACAGGAACTGCGCGTGCGGATGATCCGTTTCACGCAGCAGCTTCAGGCGTTCCGCCGGCGGGCGCTTCAGGATGCGGCCGACGGTTTCGTCCGCCTTCGCGCCCGAATCCACGTAGGTACCCGTCTTCGCGTCGAGCACCTTGATCGCCTTGCCTTCCTTCTTGTAGAAACCGCCGCCCGTCTTCTGGCCGAGCGCGCCCTGCTTCACCAGTTCGGCGAGCACGGCAGGCGTCTGGTAGACCGGAAAGAAGGGATCGTCGGCGAGGTTGTCCTGCATCGTCTTGATCACGTGCGCCATCGTGTCGAGGCCGACCACGTCCGCGGTGCGGAACGTCGCCGACTTCGCGCGGCCGAGGCGGCTGCCCGTCAGGTCGTCGACTTCGTCGAAGCGCAGGCCGAACTTCGCGGCCTCGGTGATCACCGCGAGGATCGAGAAGATGCCGACGCGGTTCGCGATGAAGTTCGGCGTGTCCTTCGCGCGCACGACGCCCTTGCCGACGATGCTCGTCAGGAACGTCTCGAGCTGGTCGAGGATCTCCGGACGCGTATGCGCGGTCGGGATCAGTTCGACGAGGTGCATGTAGCGCGGCGGGTTGAAGAAGTGCACGCCGCAGAAGCGCGACTTCAGCTCGTCCGAGAAACCTTCGGACAGCTTCGTGATCGACAGGCCCGACGTGTTGGTCGCGAAGATCGCGTTCGGTGCGATGTGCGGCGCGACCTTCTTGTACAGGTCGTGCTTCCAGTCCATCCGCTCGGCGATCGCTTCGATCACGACGTCGCACTCGGCGAGCTTCGCGATGTCGTCTTCGTAGTTCGCTGCTTCGAGGTACTTTGCGTCGTCCTTCACGCCGAACGGCGCAGGCGACAGCTTCTTCAGGTTCTCGATCGCCTTCAGCGCGATCGCGTTTTTCGGGCCTTCCTTGGCCGGCAGGTCGAACAGCAGCACCGGCACGCGCGCGTTGATGAGGTGCGCGGCGATCTGCGCGCCCATCACGCCGGCGCCCAGCACGGCGACCTTGCGAATCAGGAAATTGCTCACGGGATGTCTCCGGATAGTGTCGTGCAGCGCGGGAGGTATGGGCTGCACGGCGAAGTGAGTACCAGGAACCGTTGCGTTCGGGCGGCGCGCAGCGCGCGCCGCCCGGACTCGCGTCAGAACAGCGATTCGTCGACTTCCATCAGCGTCTTCGAACCGGCGCGAGCGGCGCGGATCGTCGATGCCGTCTCGGGAAGCAGGCGCGCGAAGTAGAAACGTGCCGTCGCGAGCTTCGACTTGTAGAACGGATCGCCCGACGCTTCCTTGTCGAGTGCGAGGCGCGCCATGCGCGCCCAGAAGTACGAGAACACCAGGTGGCCGACGGTGCGCAGGTACGGCACGGCGGCAGCGCCGACTTCGTCCGGGTTCTGCATCGCCTTCATGCCGATTTCCATCGTCAGCTTCTGCACCTTGTCGCCGATGTCGGCGAGCGGGTTGATGAACTCGGCCATTTCCGGCTTCACGCCTTCGGCTTCCGCGAATTCCGTGACGAGCTTGCCGAACTTCTTCAGCTTCGCGCCCATGTCGCCGAGCACCTTGCGGCCCAGCAGGTCGAGCGACTGGATCGAGTTCGTGCCTTCGTAGATCATGTTGATCCGCGCGTCGCGCACGTACTGCTCCATACCCCACTCCGAGATGAAGCCGTGGCCGCCGTAGATCTGCATCGCGTGGTTGGTCGACTCGAACGCGTTGTCGGTCAGGAACGCCTTGATGATCGGCGTGAGCAGCGCGACGAGATCGGCTGCTTCCTTGCGCACCGCTTCGTCACCGTGCGACAGTTCCTTGTCGATCTGCAGCGCGGACCAGTACGTGAATGCGCGCGCGCCTTCGGCGTAGGCCTTCTGCGTGAGCAGCATGCGGCGCACGTCCGGGTGCACGATGATCGGGTCGGCCGGCTTGTCCGGTGCCTTCGGGCCCGTCAGCGAGCGCATCTGCAGGCGCTCCTTCGCATACGTGAGGGAGTTCTGGTACGCGACTTCCGTGAGGCCGAGGCCCTGCATGCCGACGCCGAGGCGCGCGGCATTCATCATCACGAACATCGCGTTCAAGCCCTTGTTCGGCTCGCCGACCATCCAGCCCTTCGCGCCGTCGAGGTTCATCACGCACGTCGAGTTGCCGTGGATGCCCATCTTGTGCTCGATCGAGCCGCACTTGATGCCGTTGCGCTCGCCCGGCTCGCCCGCTGCGTCGGGGATGAACTTCGGCACGATGAACAGCGAGATCCCCTTGGTGCCCTGCGGCGCGTCCGGCAGGCGCGCGAGCACGAGGTGGATGATGTTCTTCGACATGTCGTGCTCGCCGCTCGAGATGAAGATCTTCGTGCCGCTGATCGAGTACGAGCCGTCGCCGTTAGGTTCGGCCTTGGTGCGCAGGATGCCGAGGTCGGTGCCGCAGTGCGGCTCGGTCAGGCACATCGTGCCCGTCCATTCGCCCGTCACGAGCTTCGGCAGGTAGCGCTGCTGCAGCTCCGGCGCACCGTGTGCGTGCAGGCACTCGTAGGCGCCGTGCGACAGGCCCGGATACATCGTCCAGGCCTGGTTCGCCGAGTTCAGCATTTCGTAGAGCGCGTTGTTCACGAACGCGGGCAGGCCCTGGCCGCCGTACTCCGGATCGCAGCCGAGTGCCGGCCAGCCGGCCTCGACGTACTGCTGGTAGGCTTCCTTGAAGCCGGTCGGGGTCTTCACGACGCCGTCGCCTTCATACGTGCAACCTTCGCGATCGCCGACCTGGTTCAGCGGGAACAGTACCTCGGAGCAGAACTTGCCCGCTTCCTCGAGGACCTGGTTGATCGTGTCGGCGTCGAGGTCCGCATGCTTGGGCATTTGCTTGACTTCGGCTTCGACGTTCAGAAGCTCGTGCAACACGAATTGCATGTCGCGCAGCGGCGCGGCGTACTGTCCCATGACTCTCTCCAAAGGTGGGCAAAACGGCTCGAGCTCCTGGCGGGCGGATCACGCGCCGCTAACGGCTCTCGCTCTGATACGAAACAATCGTCTTTTCCAGCGCGGCCCACGTGAGGCGCACGGCGTCCGGCGAATGCAGGAAGCGTGCGTCGTGATGCAGGCCGAGCGTGAAGCTGTACAACTCGAAGAGCATCAGGTCCGGATCCGTATCCGCACGCAGATGGCCTTCTTCCTTCGCCTGCGAAATGGCACGCAGCATCGCGGCACGCCAGGCCGTCACGCTTGCGATCAACTGCTCGCGCACGGGGCTGTCAGGCCGGTCGTCGTACTCGACGGCACCGCTGATGTAGATGCATCCGGTCGTCACCTCCTGGATGCGCTTCTCCGTCCAGCGGGCCAGCATCGCCCGAAGGCGCGGCAAGCCTCGCGGCTCGCGCAGGCTCGGAAAGAACACCTCGTTTTCGAAACGATGGTGGTACTCGCGGACGACCTCGACCTGCAGATCCTCACGCGATCCGAAGTGCGCGAACACACCGCTCTTGCTCATCTGCATGCGCTCGGCCAGCAGGCCGATCGTCAGCCCCTCCAGCCCGTCACGGCTGGCGAGGTCCAAAGCAGCTTCAAGTATCGCGGCACGCGTCTGTTCGCCTTTTCGCATAGCTATTTCTGTAACCGTTCGGGGGTTCGAATAAAATCGAACGGCCGTACTATTATTGAGTGCGGCCGCTCGCGAAACAAGGAAATTATTAGAAACCGGTGTCTAACCGAGCCGCTATTTTGCGCGATTCCGGCGGGACCGGAGCGGCTTTTCCGCACGAACGTGCGGACAGATTTTTGAAGCGAACGCTTAGTCTTCGTCAGTCGTAACCACCGACCGTCAGCGCCTTCATCACGAGGCGATAGGTCGTATAGGCGAGCCAGTTCAGCATGCGCTCGATCCGGGGGCGCGCGGCGAATCGCGCGGGATCGATTTCCCGGCCGTCGGCAAACGCGGCCGCGATCGCGTCACGCAGTTCGTTCGTGACAGCATCGTAGCGCACCAGCACGACATTCGCCTCATTGTTCAACATCAGGCTCAGCGCGTCCAGGTTCGACGAGCCGACCGTCGCCCAATTGTCGTCGATCACGGCCACCTTGCCGTGCAGCATCGTCTTGTCGTATTCGGCCACGCGCACGCCTGCGCGCAGCAGCGCGTGATAGAGGAACGGCACGGCCGTATCGAGCGCCGCGAATTCCTTGCGGCCGATCAGGATCCGCACGTCGACGCCGCGTCGCGCGGCGCCCGTCAGCGCACGGCGCAGTTTGCGCCCCGGCATGAAGTACGGATTGGCGAGCAGGATCCGCTGGCGCGCCTGGCCGATTGCGGCGAGATACGCTTTCTCGATCGCACGGCGGTTCACGACGTTGTCGCGCGCGACGAACGCGACGCTCGGCTCCGTCACGACCCGCAGCGCGCCGGCCTTGATCCACCTGTGGCTGCGCATCCAGCGCCGGAACATCTCGGGGAAGGCCTCGCCGCCATGCAGCCCGGCCGCGTATTGCGCATACGGCTTGTGGCCGAACATGATCCGGTGCCACTGCAGTTCGAACGCGGCCCGCACGTCGGACACCGCGGGCCCCGCCATCTCGACCGCGAAATCCCAGCGCGGAAACGGCAGCGTCGCGCCGCCCTGCGCGTAGTCGTCGATGATGTTGATGCCGCCACAGAATGCGACTGCATGATCGATCACCGCGAGCTTTCGATGCGTGCGCGAAAAGCCGAAACGGCCGAACAGGAAACGGTTGTAGATGCAGTGCTCGATGCCGGCCGCCACCCATGTGTCAAACAACGGCAGGCGTGCGGTGCCGATGCCGTCGGTGATCACGCGCACGCGCACGCCGCGCTGCGCCGCGCGGATCAGCGCGTCCGACACCGGCCGGCCGGCCGCGTCGTCGCAAAAGATGTAGGTTTCGAGCATCACCTGCTCGCGGGCGGCATCGATCCGCTCGATCAATGCCCGGAAGAATGCGCCGCCGCCCTCGCACAGCCTGACGGTGTTGCCCGACGTGAAGGCCAGCCGCGACGCGGAACCGCGTTCCTGCAGGAACATCTGCCGCAATTGCGCGAAGCGCTTGCGGGCTTCCGCCGTCATGCGGACGAGCCGTGCGGCGCGCGCGACAGTGCCACGCGTGCGGGCAGTTGCAGGATCGCTTCGGCGTTCGACGGCGAGAAGCAGCGCGCGGCCGCCTCGCGGAACGGCAGCCACGCATGGTCGACGTGCTCGCGCGGCGACAGCGTCACGTCGACGCGATACGGCACGCACAGGCCGAACCAGTGTTCGGTGTTGCGCGTGACGCCCGGCGCATAGCGGTGCAGGTATTGCGGATAGATCGTGTATTCGATCCGGTGGCGCCAGTCGACGAGTGCACTGGCCGGCACGTCCGGCGTGCCGATCGCGATGCCGGTTTCTTCGGCCACTTCGCGTGCGGCGGTGACCGCGAGCGGCTCGTCGAGCGCGTCCTTCGAGCCGGTCACCGATTGCCAGAAATCGGGCTGGTCGGCACGCTTGATCACGAGCACATCGAGGTCGGGCGTGTAGATCACGACAAGAACGGATTCGGGGATTTTCGGCGGCTTCGTCATCGTTGTTTCATGCAGCACGGGGCCGCGCGCCGGGCATGGACTCCGAACGGGCGGCAAGTGCTGCGACTGTACCGCAAAAAACGAAAAAGGCGCATCGCTGCGCCTATTTCATGTGCGTCGTGTGTGCGCGAACGCACACACGACCGGGTACGAAACGCGTTACGCCTTCGGCTGCTCCGGCTGACGCAGACGGATGTGCAGTTCGCGCAGCTGACGCTCGTCGACCGGGCTCGGTGCCTGCGTGAGCAGATCCTGCGCACGCTGCGTCTTCGGGAATGCGATCACGTCGCGGATCGAATCGGCGCCGGCCATCATCGTGACGATGCGGTCGAGACCGAATGCGATACCGCCGTGCGGCGGCGCGCCGTACTGCAGTGCGTCCAGCAGGAAGCCGAACTTCAGTTGCGCTTCTTCCGCACCGATCTTCAGCGCGCGGAACACCTTGCTCTGCACTTCCTCGCGGTGGATACGCACCGAGCCGCCGCCGATTTCCCAGCCGTTCAGCACCATGTCGTACGCCTTCGCGAGGCAACGGCCCGGATCCGTCTCGAGGTACTCGAGGTGCTCGTCCTTCGGGCTCGTGAACGGGTGGTGCGCAGCGACGTAGCGCGCATCTTCGTCGTCGTATTCGAACATCGGGAAGTCGACGACCCACAGCGGCTTCCAGCCAGCCTGGACGAGTCCGTTCGCCTTGCCGAATTCCGAATGGCCGATCTTCAGGCGCAGCGCGCCGAGGCTGTCGTTGACGACCTTCGCGCGGTCGGCCGCGAAGAAGATGATGTCGCCGTCTTCCGCGCCGGTGCGCTCGAGGATCGCCGCGATCGATGCGTCGTGCAGGTTCTTGACGATCGGGCTTTGCAGGCCGTCACGGCCCTTCGCCTTCTCGTTGACCTTGATCCATGCGAGGCCCTTCGCGCCGTAGATGCGCACGAATTCGGTGTAGCCGTCGATGTCGCCACGCGACAGCTCGCCGCCCTTCGGCACGCGCAGTGCCGCGACACGGCCGTCCTTCGCGTTGGCCGGCGTGCTGAACACCTTGAAGTCGACGTCCTTCATCGCGTCGGTCAGCTCGGTGAATTCGAGCTGCACGCGCAGGTCCGGCTTGTCCGAACCGAAACGCGCCATCGCTTCCGAGTACGGCATCACCGGGAATTTCGCGTCGAGTTCGACGTCGATCGTCGTCTTGAAGATGTGACGGATCATGTCTTCGAACAGGTCACGGATTTCCTGCTCGCCGAGGAACGACGTTTCGCAGTCGATCTGCGTGAATTCCGGCTGACGGTCGGCACGGAGGTCTTCGTCGCGGAAGCACTTGGTGATCTGGTAGTAACGGTCGAAGTTCGCGACCATCAGCAACTGCTTGAACAGCTGCGGCGATTGCGGCAGTGCGAAGAACTGGCCTGCGTTCACGCGCGACGGCACGAGGTAGTCGCGCGCGCCTTCCGGCGTGCTCTTCGTCAGCATCGGCGTTTCGATGTCGATGAAGCCCTGCTCGTCGAGGTACTTGCGCGCTTCGATCGCGACGCGGTAGCGCAGGCGCAGGTTGTGCTGCATCTGCGGGCGGCGCAGATCGAGCACGCGGTGCGTGAGACGCGTCGTTTCCGACAGGTTGTCGTCGTCGAGCTGGAACGGCGGCGTGACCGACGCGTTCAGCACGTTCAGTTCGTGGCACAGCACTTCGATCTTGCCGCTCTTCAGGCCGGCGTTGACCGTGCCTTCCGGACGGTTGCGCACGAGGCCCTTGATCTGCACGCAGAACTCGTTGCGCACGCCTTCGGCGGTCGCGAACATTTCCGCGCGATCCGGGTCGCACACCACCTGCACGAGGCCTTCACGATCGCGCAGGTCGATGAAGATCACACCGCCGTGATCGCGGCGGCGCTGCACCCAGCCGCACAGCGACACGGTTTGGCCCAGCAGGTGTTCGGTCACGAGACCGCAGTATTCAGTACGCATCGACATGATGTTTGCTTTCGTTCGGTTTGATCAACGGGCGCCGCAACGCGCGGCCCGGGCGATGATTCTTTACTTACAGCGGCGGCTCGACGGGGCGGCGCGCAGGCGCCGGAGCCGGCGCCGGGGGCGCCACCACGCCCATCGAGACGATGTACTTCAGCGCGGCATCGACCGACATGTCGAGTTCGATGACTTCGCTCTTCGGCAGCATCAGGAAGAACCCCGACGTCGGGTTCGGTGTCGTCGGAATATAGACGCTCACGTATTCTTCCGTCAGATGATTGAGCACGTCGCCGCCCGGCGTGCCGGTCAGAAACGCGATCGTATACGAGCCGCGACGCGGGTATTCGATCAGCAGCGCCTTGCGGAACGCGTTACCGCTGCTCGACAGCAGCGTGTCCGACACCTGCTTGACGCTCGTGTAGATCGGCCCGACGACCGGGATGTGACGCACCACGGCGTTCCACCACGTGACGAGCTTCTGGCCGATGAAGTTCTGCGTGGCCAGCCCGACGACGAAGATGAACGCGAGCGTCAGCACCGCGCCGATCCCCGGCAGGTGGAAGCCGAGCAACCGCTCGGGCTGCCACGATTCGGGAAGCAGGAGCAGCGTCTGGTCCATCGTGCCGATGATGAGACCGAGCACCCACAGCGTGATCGCGAGCGGGACGAGAACCAGCAGGCCGGTCAGAAACACCGATTTCAGGGTCGTCTTTTTCATCATCTGCCGTCAATGAACCGCGCCGGCGGCGCGGGTTGGTCGCAGCCCGGCCGGGCCGCGACGGTCAACTGCTGGCGGCGGGCGCTGCAGCCGGGGCGGGCGCGGCGCTCGTCGTCGTACTTTCGGAACTGCTCGATGCAGCCGGCGCAGCCGCAGCGGGCGCGGTTTCGGTCGTTGCCGCCGGTGCTGCGTCGCCCGACGCCGTCGCCGGCGCGCTGGTGCCGCCCGAACCGCCACGGAAATCGGTGACATACCAACCCGAACCCTTCAGCTGGAAGCCCGCAGCGGTGACCTGCTTGCGAAACGCATCCTTCCCGCATTCCGGACACTGCGACAGCGGTGCGTCGCTCATTTTCTGGAGCACGTCCTTCGCGAAACCACACGCTTCGCATCGATAGGCGTAGATCGGCATGATATTTTTCCCGCGGAAACTGGAAACGGCTTGCAAAACCTTGAATTATAGCCGAAACCCTGCCGCTCTCCGGCAATGGCCGCGACACCCGCGCATCAGCGGCGACGCCACGTGAGCCAGCGCTCGTGCCCTTCGAACACGGGCAGCGAATCGGTCACGGGCAAATCCTCGATCAGCTCGAAGTGCGGCGTAAGCAGCGCATCGAGTTCGGCACGCTCGATTCCGAACGGCGGCCCCTTCGGTTTCGCCGTCAGGAAGAAATAGCCGGCCAGTAATCCGTCCGCCGGCAGCAGCTCGGCCATGCGCGCCGCATAGCCGGCACGCATGGCCGGCGGCAGCGCGCACAGGAACGCGCGCTCGTACACCCACTGCACGTCGAACGGCGGCCGGTACGCAAAGAAATCGGCCTGCTCGACGACACCCGCATGCGCGCCGAGTTGCGCCTTCGCGGCAGCCACCGCCTGCGCGGCGAAATCGATCGCACGCACGGGCCAGCCGGCTTCAGCCAGCCACCCGGCTTCCTGCGCACTGCCGCAGCCAGGAATCAGCACCGCGCACGGCTCGAGCCGGTGCGCGAACACCCCAAAACCCTCGGGCACGCCTCCGAATTCCCACGGTGTCACGCCACGCTCGAAACGCTCGTCCCAGAATGACGCGTTGCCGGGATCGCGCGTCGCGAAATCGGCGGCTGACGGTGTAGCGGGTTGCTTCGGATCGGACATCGCCCTGCTCCTTTCGGTCATGTGCCGTACGCGAGCGCGAGCAGCACACGTGCAACGAGCGCTCCGACGCCAACGGCGAGACCGAAGATCAGCAGCGCCTGCAGCAGCCGGTTCGTCCGCTTCTGCTCGACGAGGATCTGGCGCATCAGGTCCTCGCTCGCCGCGCGCGGCGCGTCATGGCGCGCGGCCATCGCATGGTGGATCAGGCGCGGCAGTTGCGGCAGCGTCTTGCTCCACTGCGGCGCCTCGACCTTGAAGCGTTCGTACCAGCCGCGCAGGCCGATCTGCTCGGTCATCCAGCGCTCGAGGTACGGCTTCGCGGTCTTCCACAGGTCCAGTTCAGGGTCGAGCGAGCGGCCGAGCCCCTCGACGTTCAGCATCGTCTTCTGCAGCAGCACGAGCTGCGGCTGGATTTCGACGTTGAAACGGCGCGACGTCGAGAACAGGCGCATCAGCACCTGGCCGAGCGAGATGTCCTTCAGCGCCCGGTCGAAATACGGCTCGCACACCGCGCGGATCGCGCTTTCGAGTTCCTCGACGCGCGTTTCGGGCGGCACCCAGCCCGACTCGAGGTGGAGCGTCGCGACGCGGTGGTAGTCGCGCTTGAAGAACGCGAGGAAGTTCTGCGCGAGGTAGTTCTTGTCGAAATCGGACAGCGCGCCGACGATCCCGAAATCGAGCGCGACGTAGCGGCCGAACGTGTTCGGATCGAGGCTCACCTGGATGTTGCCCGGGTGCATGTCCGCGTGGAAGAAGCCATCGCGGAACACCTGCGTGAAGAAGATCTCGACGCCTTCGCGCGCGAGCTTCTTGATGTCGACGCCGGCCGAACGCAGCGTCTCGACCTGGCTGATCGGCACGCCGGTCATGCGCTCCATCACCAGCACCTGCGACGTCGAGAAATCCCAGAACATCTCGGGCACGAGCAGCAGGTCGAGGCCCGCGAAATTGCGGCGCAACTGGCTGCCGTTCGCGGCTTCGCGCATCAAGTCGAGTTCGTCGTGCAGGTACTTGTCGAATTCGGCGACGACCTCGCGCGGTTTCAGGCGCCGGCCGTCGGCCCACATGCGCTCGGTCCAGATCGCGATGTCGCGCATCAGCGCGAGGTCGGAATCGATCACGGACAGCATGTTCGGGCGCAGCACCTTGACGGCGACGGCCTTGCCCGCGTGCTGGCCCTGCTTCAGCTTCGCGAAATGCACCTGAGCGATCGATGCGCTCGCGACCGGCTCGCGCTCAAATTCGTCGAACAACTCATCGACCGGCGCGCCGAGCGACTTCTCGATGATCCCGATCGCGACCGCCGACTCGAACGGCGGCACCTGGTCCTGCAGCTTCGCGAGTTCGTTCGCAAAGTCGACCGACAGCAGGTCGCGGCGCGTTGACAGCACCTGACCGAACTTCACGAAGATCGGGCCGAGGCTTTCGAGCGCGTGACGCAGCCGCACAGCGGGCGGATCGGAATAGCGGCGGCCGATCGTCGTGATCCGCAGCAGCAGCTTCACGCGCCGGTCGTCGATCCGGGACAGCATCACTTCGTCGAGGCCAAAGCGGATGACGGTGTAGACAATCTTGATGAAACGAAAAATGCGCATGCCCTGCGGCCCCTCAGTGCGCGCCGCGCGGGCCGGAACCCGTGCGCGCGCCGATTTTTTGTTCGAGTCGCTCGACCCGCTTTTCGACCCGCGCGAGCGCATCGCGTGCGCGCGCCAGTTCGGCGTCGAAGCCGCCGAGCGACGCGCGCCGGACGACTTGCGGGTTCTCGTCGAGCCAGTATTCGGCGACGGAATCGAGCACGTTGCGGCCGGTGCGTCGCGCGCGCGCGCCGGCGTCGCGCACGACCGTCGCGATCCGGTGTGCCGCGGCGTCACCGACCAGCTTCGCGAGATCTTCTTCAGGTTCCCAGCGCAGGTGCTCGGCCAGCTTCGCGATCTGCGTCGCGAACTCCGCGTCGCCCTCGATCTTCACGTGCTTCATCACGGCTGCCTGGCCGCCCTGCAGGAACGCAGCGACCGTGTCGCCCGCGAGCGCGATCGACACGTCGACCTGCTGCGCATCGTGCGAATCGACGGCCGACAGATAGCCGTCGGGCTGCACCAGCAGCGTGAGCGTGACGGGAGGCACGTCGATCCGGGCAGTCTTGCCCGCATACGGAATCAGGCGGTCGCGCGCCCACGATTCGCGGGCGAGCAGGTGATTGACAGCAGCAGCAAAAGGCTTGGCGGCAAAGGTCATCGGGCTGGGAAAGAAAAAACCCGCACAGGCCGGGCGCCCACGCGGGTTTCTATTGTAACGTCGGATCGTCGGCAGACCGTGCCTGACCGCACACCCGGGCGGCAAGCGGTCGCAGTGCGGCGGCCGTTGCCCGGGTGTCCGGCGGCGCGAGCCGCCGGTCACGCTCAGTGCGTGTTGATCTGCTGGATGCCCGCGAGCAGCCAGCCCTGACTGCCCGACTTCGACAGGTTCCACACTTCGTCGAACGGTGCGGCCGACGCATTCGCCGATTCGCGGATCAGGCCGTGGAAGCGCACGCTCGCCGACTGCTCGATGCCGCGATCCTCGATCGCGACCAGTTCCGCGTCGAGCTGCACGACGTCGGTCTGGTTCGACTCGTTGCCGCGCGAATCGAGGTCGATCTTTATCTCGGCGAACATTTCGGGCGTCGTGAACTCGCGAATGTCGGCCAGGTTACCCTGGTCCCACGCGGCCTGCAGGCGCACGAAATAGACCTTCGAGCTGCGCAGGAACGCTTCGGTGTCGAAGCCGGCCGGCACCTGGAGCGGCGCTGCCGCAGCAGCCGCTGCCGCGCCGGCGCCCGCGGCACCGCCGCCGAACACGCCTTGCGCTTCGTTCGCGTAGCTGCTGCCGCTACCCGCATAGTTGCTGCCGGTGCTGCCCTGCTGGAACGACGGGCTTTGCGAGTAACCGCCCGACGACGACGACGAGCCGCCGACCGAGTACGCCGGTTCCTGCGGACGACGGCGGTTCATGAACTTGCGGATCAGCCAGATACCGACCATCGCGAGCAGCGCGATCACGATGACGTTCGCCATCATGCTCGCGAATGCGCCGCCCAGGCCGAAGTGCGACAGCAGCGCCGCGATGCCGAGACCGGCCGCGAGGCCGGCGATCGGCCCGAGCCAGCGCGAGCGGTTGGGCTGCGCGGCCGGCGCGGGCGCGGCCGGATTCGCACGCTGCGCCTGCGACGGCGCGGCCTGCTGCATCGGCTGCTGCGCAGGCGGCGTGGCCTGGCGCTGCGTGACGGTGGAATTCTGGCGGCCGATGCTGCGCCCGCCGCCCATGCGCTTGGCTTCGGCGTCGAGCGATGCGAACGTGCCGGCCGTGAGCAGGCCGACCATCAGCAGCGTGCCGACCCGTCGAGCCCACGGCTTCGACGGCTTGTCACGGTTGAACAACGAACGCGATTCGAACATCAGCTTCTCCGGATGTAAGACAAATGTATGGAAAGAGCCCCTTAGTACTTGGCTCCCATGTGTAAAGCTACCACGCCACCTGACAAATTGTAATATTTGACGGCATCGAGGCCCGCTTGTTCCATCATCGTCTTCAGCGTGTCCTGATCGGGGTGCATCCGGATAGATTCAGCAAGATACCGGTAACTTTCAGCATCTTTCGCGAACTTGTCGCCAAGCCACGGTAATACTTTGAAAGAATACAGATCGTACGCTTTTTTCAGCGGATCCCAGACTTTCGAGAATTCCAGCACCATCACGCGGCCGCCGGGCTTCGTCACGCGGCGCATCTCGGCCAGCGCGGCGTCCTTGTGCGTCATGTTGCGCAGCCCGAACGCGACCGTGACCACATCGAAGTAGTTGTCCGGAAAGGGAATTTTCTCCGCGTCGCACAGCAGCGACGGCGTCACGATGCCCTTGTCCAGCAGCCGGTCGCGGCCGACGCGCAGCATCGATTCGTTGATGTCCGTGTGCCAGACCTCGCCCGTCGGCCCGGCCGCCTTCGCGAACGCCTTGGTCAGGTCGCCGGTGCCGGCCGCAAGGTCGAGCACCTTGAAACCGGCGCGCACGTTCGCCTGCGCGATCGTGAACGCCTTCCACGCGCGGTGCATGCCCGCCGACATCAGGTCGTTCATCAGATCGTAGTTGCTCGCGACCGAATGGAACACACCCGCCACTTTCTTCGCTTTTTCGTTTTCCTCGACGCTTTCGAAGCCGAAGTGGGTTTTGCTCATCGCGTTGATCCTCAGTAAATGGCAAGACGGCGCCGAGCGGGCGCCGTCGAATTTCAGTGGCAGTGGCCGTGCGACGCGCTCGCCGCCGGCATCGGGGCGTCGCGCTCGACGCCCGCGGCCTTCAATTTGTCGAAATAGTCGCGCCACAGCGCGTCCTGCTGCGTGGCCAGTTCGTACAGCAGGTCCCACGAGTAGATGCCGGTCGAATGGCCGTCCGAAAACGTCGGCTGCAGCGCGTAGTTGCCGACGCCCTCGAGCGCGGTGATCGTCACTTCGCGCTTGCCCGTCTGCAGCGTTTCCTGGCCGGGCCCGTGGCCGCGAACCTCGGCCGACGGCGAATACACGCGCATCAGCTCGAACGGAATCCGGTAGCTGTCGCCATTCGGGTACTGCAATTCGAGCACGCGCGACACCGCGTGCACGACGACGCCGGACGGAATCGGCGTCGTGGAAGTCAAACCACTCATGGCTGCCTCGAATCGGTCATGCGTTGAATTTCCTCGCGCACCGCATTGTGCAGCAGCGAGGCCTGCGCCGCGCGCGCGCGCAGCAGCGCCTCGGACACGCTGCGCTGGCGCGGCGCCCATACGGGCTGCGGGAAATGAGCGTCGTTGGAAAAGCGTGGGATCACATGCCAGTGCACGTGCGGCACCATGTTGCCGAGGCTCGCGAGATTCACCTTGTTCGGCTGCATCACGCGGCGCACGGCCCGCTCGACCGCGTAGACCACGCGCATCAAATGCGCCCGCTCCGGCTCGCCAAGATCGGAAAATTCGGCCACGTGCGCGCCCCAGATCACCCGGCAGAAGCCCGGATATTCGTGCTCGCCCGTCGCGAGGACGACACGCAGCGCATCGTCCTGCCAGAGCAGCTCGCCGCCGTCTTCACGGCAAAACACGCATTCCATCGTCGCTCCCATGTGGACGGGCGCCCGCATTGCTGCGCCGGCGCCCGCTCATCCCTAGCCCGGTCGGGCGTTCGTCATGCCCGCATTAGACCAGCACGCGCTCGATCCCGCCATGGTTCGCACGTGCGACATAATCGGCCATCCAGTTCTCGCCGAGCACCTGACGCGCGATTTCGACGACGATGTAGTCGGCCTCGAGGTTCGCGTCCTCGCTGTAGCGCGACAGGCCCTGCAGGCACGACGGGCAGCTCGTCAGGATCTTCACGTCCGGGCCGTTCGCGGCCGCGGCGGCCGGCGCCGGCGCGTTGCCGGCCACGACCGGGATGCTGCGCAGCTTCGCGGCCCCCTTGCGGATCTCCTCTTCCTTGCGGAAGCGGACCTGCGTCGACACGTCCGGGCGCGTGACCGCGAGCGTGCCCGACTCACCGCAGCAACGATCGTTCTTCTCGATCTTGTAGCCGTCCTTCTCCGCGCCCATCAGCTCGTTGACGAGCTTCACCGGATCCATCGTCTTGATCGGCGTGTGGCACGGGTCGTGATACATGTAGCGCGTGCCCGTCACGCCATCGAGCTTCATCCCCTTCTCGAGCAGGAACTCGTGGATGTCGATGATCCGGCAGCCCGGGAAGATCTTGTCGAATTCGTAGCCGGCGAGCTGGTCGTAGCAAGTGCCGCACGACACGACCACCGTCTTGATGTCGAGGTAGTTCAGCGTGTTCGCGACCCGGTGGAACAGCACGCGGTTGTCGGTGACGATCTTCTCGGCCTTGTCGTACTGGCCCGAGCCGCGCTGCGGATAGCCGCAGCACAGGTAGCCCGGCGGCAGCACCGTCTGCACGCCGGCCTCCCACAGCATCGCCTGCGTCGCGAGACCGACCTGCGAGAACAGGCGCTCGGAGCCGCAGCCCGGGAAGTAGAACACCGCTTCCGAATCGACGGTGGTCGACTTCGGGTTGCGGATGATCGGCACGATCTTGTTGTCCTCGATGTCGAGCAGCGCGCGCGCCGTCTTCTTCGGCAGGTTGCCCGGCATCTTCTTGTTGACGAAGTGGATCACCTGCTCGACCACGGGCGGCTTGCCGACCGTCGCCGGCGGGTGCTGCGTCTGCTTCGTCACGACCTTCTTCAGCATGTCGTTCGCGAAGCGCTGCACCTTGTAGCCGGCGCCCATCATCACGCTGCGCGCGACGTTGATCGTCTGCGGGTTGGTCGCGTTCAGGAAGAACATGCCCGCCGCATTGCCGGCGTTGAACTTCTTCTTGCCCATCTTGCGCAACAGGTTGCGCATGTTCATCGTGACGTCGCCGAAGTCGATCTTCACCGGGCACGGCGTCGCGCACTTGTGGCACACCGTGCAGTGGTCGGCCACGTCGTTGAACTCGTCCCAGTGCTTGATCGACACGCCGCGGCGCGTCTGCTCTTCGTACAGGAACGCCTCGACCAGCAGCGACGTCGCGAGGATCTTGTTGCGCGGGCTGTACAGCAGGTTCGCGCGCGGCACGTGCGTCGCGCACACCGGCTTGCACTTGCCGCAGCGCAGGCAGTCCTTCACCGAATCGGCGATCGCGCCGATGTCGGACTGCTTCATGATCAGCGACTCGTACCCCATCAGCCCGAAGCTCGGCGTATACGCGTTGCGAAGATCAGCGCCTTCGAGCAGCTTGCCCTTGTTGAAGCGGCCGTTCGGGTCGACGCGTTGCTTGTACGCGCGGAATTCCGCGATCTCGTCGTCGGTCAGGAACTCGAGCTTCGTGATGCCGATGCCGTGCTCGCCGGAAATCACGCCGTCGAGCGAACGCGCGAGCGTCATGATGCGAGCGACCGCCGCGTGGGCGTCCTGCAGCATCTCGTAGTTGTCGGAGTTGACCGGCAGGTTGGTGTGGACGTTGCCGTCGCCCGCGTGCATGTGCAGCGCGACGAACACGCGGCCGCGCAGCACCTGCTTGTGGATCGCCTGCGCCTCGTCAAGGATCTGCTTGAACGCGCCGCCGTTGAAGATCGCGCGCAGCTCGGCGCGGATCTCCTGCTTCCACGAGATGCGGACCGTGCGGTCCTGCGTGATGTGGAACACGGTCGCGCCCGGCTGCTCGTCCGCGCGGTCCGCGAACTTCTCGGCCAGCGCCTCGTAGCCGAGCTGCACGAGGTAGTGCTGCGCCTCGCGCAGCGGCTGGTCGAGGCGGTCGCGCACGAATTCCCAGCGCGCCCGCACGCGCTTGAGCAGCTCCAGCGCCTGCTGGACCCGGTCTTCGAGCAGTTCGGCGCTCGGGATCTCGTTCGCGTCGTCGGTCTTGCCGAGCGGCAGGTTGCCGGCACGGAAAAACGCTTCCAGCGCGTCGACGAGCTGCAGCTTGTTCTTCAGCGACAGCTCGATGTTGATCCGCTCGATGCCGTCGGTGTACTCGCCCATCCGGTTCAGCGGAATGACGACGTCTTCGTTGATCTTGAACGCGTTCGTGTGCTTCGCGATCGCGGCCGTACGGCTGCGGTCGAGCCAGAAGCGCTTGCGCGCCTCCGCGCTGACCGCGACGAAGCCTTCGCCGCTCTTGCCGTTCGCCATCCGGATCACTTCGGACGTGGCGTGCGCGACCGCATCGGCATCGTCGCCGACGATGTCGCCGATCAGCACCATCTTGGGGAAGGCATTGCGCTTGCTCTTGGTCGCGTAGCCGACCGCGCGCAGGTAGCGCTCGTCGAGGTGCTCGAGGCCCGCGAGGATCGCGCCGCCCTGCTTCGACGTCTCGAACAGGTAATCCTTGATCTCGACGATGCTCGGGATCGCCTCGCGCGCCTGGCCGAAGAATTCGAGGCAGACCGTGCGCGTGTGCGCGGGCATCTTGTGCAGCACCCAGCGCGCGGACGTGATGAGCCCGTCGCAGCCTTCCTTCTGCACGCCTGGCAGGCCGGCGAGGAACTTGTCGGTCACGTCCTTGCCGAGCCCTTCCTTGCGGAACCGGCGGCCTTCGATCTCGAGCATCTCGCTCTTCAGCAGCTTCTCGCCTGGCGCGTAGGCACCGTCGAACCACCTCAGCTCGAACCGCGCGACCGCGATGTCGTGGATCTTGCCCTGGTTGTGCTCGTGGCGCGTGACTTCGAGCCAGTTGCCGTCCGGGTCGACCATCCGCCACCAGGCCAGGTTGTCGAGCGCGGTGCCCCACAGCACGGCCTTCTTGCCGCCCGCGTTCATCGCGACGTTGCCGCCGATGCACGACGCGTCGAGCGAGGTCGGATCGACCGCGAACACGTAGCCGGCCGCTTCCGCCGCCTCGGTCACGCGGCGTGTGACGACGCCCGCGCCGGAGAAGATCGTCGGCACCTTGTGCGCGACGCCCGGCAGCTCGGTCAGCTCGACCGCGCCGAGCTGCTCGAGCTTCTCGGTGTTGATCACCGCGGAGAATGGCGTGAGCGGCACCGCGCCGCCCGTGTAGCCGGTGCCGCCGCCACGCGGGATCACGGTCAGGCCGAGTTCGAAGCAGGCCTTGATGAGGCCGGCGATCTCGGCTTCGCTATCGGGGGTCAGCACGACGAACGGGTATTCGACGCGCCAGTCGGTCGCGTCGGTCACGTGCGACACGCGCGACAGCCCGTCGAAACGGATGTTGTCCTTCTGCGTGCAGCGGCCGAGCGCCTTGGTGGCGCGGCGGCGCAGATCGGCCATCTTCTCGAATTCGTCGGCGAACTCGTTGACCGCGCGCTGCGCGGCGGTTTCGAGCATCGCGACGCGCGACGCGCGTTCGCGGCCCGCGTCGTCGCGGTGCTCGGTGAGATCCGCGCTGCGGCGCTTGCCAATCTCGGTCAGGCGGTGGTTCAGCGCCTCGATCAGCAGCGCGCGGCGCTTCGGGTTGTCGAGCAGGTCGTCCTGCAGGTACGGATTGCGGCGCACGACCCAGATGTCGCCGAGCACTTCATACAGCATCCGCGCCGAGCGACCCGTACGGCGTTCGGCGCGCAGTTCGTCGAGCACCGACCACGCCTCTTCGCCGAGCAGGCGGATCACGATCTCGCGATCCGAGAAAGACGTGTAGTTGTAGGGAATCTCGCGCAACCGGGGCGCGGGGTCGGCGGCGACGGCAGCGGCCGCGCCATTCGGATCGAAAACTTGTGGTGCGTTCATGTTCGGACGACTCGGAGGGCCGATACCCCGTGCACGGGCGTCGGCAAGCGCGTGGGCGCAATCTTGGGGAAATCTGTTCTGTTACCAGGCGCGCGGCTGTCCTTCATGGGGCCGGAACGGGCGTTGACTCGCCCCTCGTGGCCGGCGACAGGGCCTGGCGGCACTCGGAACCATCAGCACGATCGCGCGCGGCGCGCATGCCGTTCCGCCGCGGGGGTGGCTGCGCGCGGCGTCGGCTTCAACGGGGCGATCTGAGGGTGCCTCTGCATCTTCCGATCCTTGATTCAAAACGGAATTCTAACCCATGATCGGGCCATGCGTGACACGTCGGACAGGTCGTGGGGCTATCGCCGCGAGCCGCTCCAGGCCTGGCTTGGCGCGATTTCGCGCGATCATTCGCCGCCCGTCCGGTCGGTAACCACGCGGTTAAACCGGTAAAAACGGGCCATGCGAGCGCGCCGACGCCCCGCCAGTACGGCCCCGCGAGCGCGCGCCCGGCACGCCGCTTGCATGCGGGCGGACCCTTGGCGCTATCATTGATCCTTTACCGTCTGCTTCCGCACTGCACGCGAGCGCCCATGGCATCCCACGATTACCTGAAGAAAATCCTCACCGCGCGCGTCTACGACGTCGCGATCGAGACGGAACTCGAATCCGCCCGCAACCTGTCGGCCCGGCTGCGCAATGCGGTCTACCTGAAGCGCGAGGACAACCAGCCGGTGTTCTCGTTCAAGCTGCGCGGCGCGTACAACAAGATGGCGCACATTCCGGCGGACGCGCTCGCGCGCGGCGTGATTACGGCGTCGGCCGGCAACCACGCGCAGGGTGTCGCGTTCTCGGCGGCCCGGATGGGCGTGAAGGCCGTGATCGTCGTGCCGGTCACGACGCCGCAGGTGAAGGTCGATGCGGTGCGTGCGCACGGCGGCCCGAGCGTCGAGGTGATCCAGGCCGGTGAATCCTACAGCGACGCGTATGCACACGCGCTCAAGGTGCAAGAAGCGCGCGGCCTCACGTTCGTCCACCCGTTCGACGATCCGTACGTGATCGCCGGCCAGGGCACGATCGCGATGGAAATCCTGCGCCAGCACCAGGGCCCGATCCACGCGATCTTCGTGCCGATCGGCGGCGGCGGGCTCGCGTCCGGCGTCGCGGCCTACGTGAAGGCGGTGCGCCCGGAGATCAAGGTGATCGGCGTGCAGGCCGAGGATTCGTGCGCGATGGCGCAGTCGCTGGAAGCCGGCAAGCGCGTCGAACTGAGCGAGGTCGGCCTGTTCGCGGACGGCACCGCCGTGAAGCTGGTCGGCGAGGAAACCTTCCGGCTCTGCAGCGAATACCTCGACGGCGTCGTCACGGTGAACACCGACGCGCTGTGCGCGGCGATCAAGGACGTCTTCCAGGACACGCGCAGCGTGCTCGAACCGTCCGGCGCGCTCGCGGTGGCGGGCGCGAAGCTCTACGCGGAACGCGAAGGCATCGAGAACCAGACGCTTGTCGCGGTCACGTCCGGCGCGAACATGAACTTCGACCGGATGCGCTTCGTCGCGGAGCGCGCGGAAGTGGGCGAAGCGCGGGAAGCCGTGTTCGCGGTCACGATCCCCGAGGAGCGCGGCAGCTTCAAGCGCTTCTGCTCGCTCGTCGGCGACCGCAACGTCACCGAGTTCAACTACCGGATCGCCGATGCGCTGGCCGCGCACATCTTCGTTGGCGTGCAGATCAAGCGCCGCGGTGAATCGGCCGAGATCGCCGCGAACTTCGAATCGCACGGGTTCAAGACCGTCGACCTGACGCACGACGAACTGTCGAAGGAACACATCCGTTACATGGTGGGCGGCCGTTCGCCGCTCGCGCTCGACGAGCGCCTGTTCCGCTTCGAATTCCCGGAACGGCCGGGCGCGCTGATGAAGTTCCTGTCGTCGATGGCGCCGCACTGGAACATCAGCCTGTTCCACTACCGTAACCAGGGCGCGGACTACAGCTCGATCCTCGTCGGGCTGCAGGTGCCGCAGGCCGATCGCGCCGAATTCGAACGCTTCCTCGCGGCACTCGGCTATCCGTATGTCGAGGAGAGCGCCAACCCGGCTTACCGCCTCTTTTTGTCGTAAGGGCGACACGCATGAATCCCGAACATTCCCCGCTCGGTAAGGCCACCGTCTACGCCGCCCAGTACGACGCGTCGCTGCTGTTCCCGATTCCGCGCGCCGGCGCGCGCGAGCAGCTCGGCATCACGTCGGCGCTGCCGTTCTTCGGCACCGACATCTGGAACGCGTACGAGCTGTCGTGGCTCAACGCGCGCGGCAAGCCGCAGGTCGCGGTCGCGACCTTCTACGTGCCGGCCGAATCGCCGAACATCGTCGAATCGAAGTCCTTCAAGCTGTATCTCGGCTCGTTCGCGCAGACGAAGTTCGACTCGATCGACGCGGTGCGCGACACGCTGAAGCGCGACGTGTCGGCCGCATGCGGCGCGAGCGTCTCCGTGCAGCTCGTGTCGGCGCACGATTTCGGCAAGCTGGAGATGGAGGAGCTCGACGGGCTGTCGCTCGACCGGCTCGACCTCGACACCGACGTGTACGAACCCGATCCGTCGCTGCTGTCGGCCGCCGAGGACGAAGCGCCGGTCGAGGAGACACTCGTGTCCGACCTGTTACGCTCGAACTGCCCGGTCACGGGCCAGCCCGACTGGGGCAGCGTGCAGATCCACTACGTCGGGCCGCAGATCGATCATGCCGGCCTGCTGCGCTACATCATCTCGTTCCGCAATCACACGGGCTTTCACGAGCAATGCGTCGAGCGGATCTTCCTCGACATCCTGCATGCGTGCAAACCGGTGAAGCTCGCGGTATATGCGCGCTATACGCGCCGCGGCGGGCTCGACATCAACCCGTTCCGCACGAACTACAACCAGCCGATGCCGGACAACGCGCGGACGGCGCGGCAGTGAGGGCGGCGGGCGGGTAAGGACCAAACGAAACAGCCCGGTCGGGTTCAACCGACCGGGCTGCTTTATTGTGCGCGGGGAAGCGCGGCCGCGTTACTTCGCCGGCGCCTTGTAAGCAATGCAGTCGACCTCGACCTTGCAGTCGATGACCATGCTCGACTGCACGCACGCGCGTGCCGGCGGATGCTCGCCGAAGTACGACACGAACACCTTGTTGAACGACGCGAAATCGCGTGCGTCGTCGAGCCACACGCCGCAGCGCACGACGTGCTCGAGGCCGTAGCCGGCTTCCTTCAGGATCGCAATCACGTTCTCGATCGTCTGCTTCGACTGCGTGACGATGCCGCCTTCGACGACCTCGCCGTTCACCATCGGCGTCTGGCCCGACACGTACAACCAGCCGTCGGCCTCGACCGCGCGTGCAAACGGCATCACCTGGCCGCCCGTGCCCTTCGCTTCGCCTACGCCATATCGCTTCATCGTTTCACTCCTTGTTTCGTCGACCCGGGCAGGCGCATCAGCGCCGACCCGAATCCCATGCAACGCACGGTTGCGGATGCGCACGCCTGCAGCGGCGCGCGCGGGAAGATCGGAACAACAGCCGCGCCCGGACTCAGAACGCAGCCTCGGCACCCACCGGCACGCGCTCGCCGCGCGCGACGAAGCCGCCCGCGCGCTCGCCGGTCGGCTGGCCGTTTTCATAGGTGAGCACGCCGTTCACCCACACGGCGTCGATCCCGTGTGCGGGCTGCTGCGGCTTCTCGAACGTCGCGGCGTCGATCACGCGAGCCGGGTCGAACAGCACGAGATCCGCGTGGTAACCCACATGCACCTCGCCGCGCCGCGCGATCCCGTAGCGGCGCGCGGACAGCGACGTCATCTTGCGGATCGCCTCCTCGAGCGGCAGCAGGTTCGTGTCGCGCACGTAATGGCCCAGCACGCGCGGGAACGCGCCCCACAGTCGCGGGTGCGGCAACGGATCGTTCGGCAGGCCGTCGGAGCCGACCATCGTCGCGGGGTGCGACAGGATCCGGCGCACATCGTCCTCGGACATGTTGTGGTACACGGCGCCCGCCGGGCGGATGCGCTGCGCGGCTTCCTGCTCGGTCACGCCCCAGTCGGCCGCGATCGCCTTAAGCAGCTTGCCCGCCACTTCCGGGTGCGGCTCCGACCACGTGATCGTGATGTCGATGTCGCCCGTCACCTGCTTCAGGTCGAGCGTCGATGAGCTGCGGCTGTACGGATAGCAGTCGCAGCCGACCGGCTGGTAGCGGCGCGCGCCTTCGAGCGATGCGAGGACTTCGGTGCTTCGCCCCCAGTTCGACGGGCCCGCGCACTTCAGGTGCGAGATCACGACCGGCACGCGCGCGTGGCGGCCGACCTGGTACGCCTCTTCCATCGCGTCGAGGATCGCGTCGAACTCGGTGCGCATGTGCGTCGTGTACAGCGCGCCCGCGTTCGCGAGCGGCTCGGCGAGCGCCATCACCTCCTCGGTCGGCGCCGCGAACGCGGAGCCGTACGCGAGGCCCGACGACAAACCGAGCGCGCCGTTCGCGAGCGCCTCCTCGAGCTGCGCGCGCATGCCGGCGATCTCGCCGTCGGTCGCCGCGCGGTCGAGGCGGTCCATCTGGTTGTTGCGCAGCGCCGTGTGACCGACGAGCGCCGCGACGTTCACGGCCGGACGCGCGTCGTTCACGGCCGCGACGTAGTCGGCGAAGGTCGGGTACAGGAATGCACCGCGCTCGCCGAGCAGGTTCATCGGATCGGGCGGATCGCCCGCGAGCGTCACCGGTGACGCGCTGATCCCGCAGTTGCCGACGATCACGGTCGTCACGCCCTGCGAGATCTTCGGGATCATCTCCGGCGCGCGGATCACGTGCGTGTCGTCGTGCGTGTGCACGTCGACGAAGCCCGGCGCGAGCGCGCGGCCGTCCGCATCGACGACGGTCTCGGCAAGCCAGTTCGACAGGTTGCCGATCGCCGCGATCACGCCGTTGCGGATCGCGACGTCGCGCGTGACGGGCGGCGCGCCGGTGCCGTCGTACAACTGCGCACCGACGATCAGCGTATCGGCGGCTTCGGGATGCGAATGCATGGGTCAGTCTCCTACCGGTTGACGGTCTCCGCCGCCGCGATGCGCATCGAGCGCGTGCTTGATGCGACGCAGCGATTCTCGGCCCGCATCGCCGAGCCGCAATGCGACTCCGGTGACGAGCACGTCGATCGCCATCATCATCGCGTAACGCGATGTCGACGGCTTGTAAATGAAATCGGTTTCGAACGCGACGACCGGAATCAGGTGGTCGGCCAGCTTCGCAAGCGGCGAAGCCGGCGCGGTGATCGCGATCAGCTTCGCGCCGTAGCGCTTCGCGAGCCTGCAACTCTCGAGCAGCTCGGGCACGCGGCCGCTCACCGACAGCGCGACGACGACGGTGTCGCGCGACAGCGTCGCGGCCACCATCCGCTGCAGCAAGCTGTCCTGGTAGCTCGCGACCGGCCGGCCGAAGCGCACGAGCCGGAAGCGCAGCTCGTCGGCAAGCGCCGTCGAGCCGCCGCCCTGCCCGTACACATAGGTCATCTTCGCGCCGGCGAGCAGGTCGGCCGCTTCGTCGAACGACGTATTGCGCAGCAACTGATGGTTGTGCGCGAGCGCCACGCGGATCTCGTCATAGACCATCGACGCGGGGCTCGCGTCGTCGGCCGGCGCGTCATCGGACGGCACCAGGAAGCGCTGCCCGACGGCCGCCGCCTGCGCGACCAGCACTTTCAGTTCGCGCACGTCGCGGCAGCCGACCGCTTTCGCGAAACGCGTGACCGTCGCGACGCTGACCTCCGCGTCGCGCGCAAGTGCACCGATGCTTGCATGCGCGGCGCGCGCGAGATCGGCGAGGATGTACGCGGCGACCTTTCTCTCGGCTTCGCGCAGCTCGGGCGCGCATTCGGCGATCCGCGCGACGATGTCGAGGATCGGCGTAGCGGCAGGCGCCGGATGGAGCTCGGCCGCGGGCGGAACGGACGGGGTGACGGGCGTATTCATCTGCGGAAAAGGGTGCGAAGCTCGATGTTACTAAATAACATCACCGCGCCGATGCTACTTTCTGTACCATCGGCGTGTCAACTTCAGTGCAATGCATAGTGATGATGGAGTGGGATGACATGAAAGTTACAAACTATCAGGAAGCGACGATCGATCCGTTCGGCAAGGGTCTCGGCAATCTGCCGAGCGCCAGCGTGCCGCTCGGCGACGCGGGCCGGCTCGAGTGGAACCTGCTTGCGGAAGACGTCAGCCTGCCGGCCGCCGTGCTGTACGAGGACCGCATCGAACACAACCTGAACTGGATGCAGGCATTCGTCCAGAAGTACGGCGTCAAGTTTGCGCCGCACGGGAAGACGACGATGGCGCCGCAGCTGTTCCGCCGTCAGCTCGACGCCGGCGCCTGGGGCATCACGCTCGCGACCGCGCACCAGACGCAGGCCGCGTATCACGGCGGCGTGCGGCGCGTGCTGCTCGCCAACCAGCTGGTCGGCCGCCAGAACATGACGATCATCGCCGGGCTGCTGTCCGATCCCGACTTCGAATTCTTCTGCCTGGTCGATTCGGCGGAGAGCGTCGACCAGCTCGGCCGCTTCTTCGGCGCACTGAAGAAGCCGCTGAACGTGCTGCTCGAGCTCGGCGTGCCGGGCGGCCGCGCAGGCGTGCGCGATGCCGCGCAGCGCGAGGCCGTGCTGGCCGCGATCGCGCGCTATCCGGACACGCTGAAGCTGGCCGGTATCGAACTGTACGAAGGCGTGCTGAAGGAGGAAGGCGAGATCCGCACGTTCCTGCAGGAAGCGGTCGCGCTCACGCGCGAGCTGGCCGAAGCGGGCCGCTTCGCGCGTACGCCGGCGATCCTGTCCGGCGCCGGTTCGGCATGGTACGACGTGGTCGCGGAGGAATTCGCGAAGGCGTCGAACGCCGGCTTCGCGGAAGTCGTGCTGCGTCCGGGCTGCTACCTGACGCACGATGTCGGCATCTACAAGAAGGCGCAGACCGACGTGTTCGCGCGCAACCCGATCGCTCGCACGATGGGCGAAGGGCTGCTGCCCGCGCTGCAGCTGTGGGCCTATGTGCAGTCGGTGCCGGAGGCCGATCGCGCGATCGTCGCGCTCGGCAAGCGCGACGCGGCGTTCGACGCGGGGCTGCCGGAGCCGGCGCGCCATTTCCGCCCGGGCCGCGATACCGCGCCGCGCGACGTCGCCGCCACCGAAGGCTGGGCCGTCACCGGGATGATGGACCAGCATGCGTACCTGCAGATCCCGCCGGGCGCGGACGTGAAAGTGGGCGACATGGTCGCGTTCGACATCTCGCACCCGTGCCTGACGTTCGACAAGTGGCGCCAGGTGCTCGTGCTCGATCCGCAGTTCAGCGTGACGGAAGTCGTCGAAACCTTCTTCTGACGCGCGTCGCGCGTACCGCCCCGCCGCTCGCGCGGGGCGGCCGTCACGCGCGCTTCAAGCGGCCGGAGTACACTGCGCTTTCGTCCTCGGGGCCCCAGGCGGGCGTTGCACGCGCCTGCCGCGCGGGCCCTCAACGCAGCTCCACTGGAGAAAGCCATGGCCGCGAAGAAGATCCTGTTCCTGACCGGCGATTTCGCCGAAGACTACGAAACGATGGTGCCGTTCCAGGCGTTGCAGGCCGTCGGCCACCACGTCGATGCAGTTTGCCCGGGCAAGCGCGCGGGCGACAAGATCAAGACCGCGATCCATGATTTCGAGGGCGACCAGACCTACACCGAGAAGCCCGGCCACCAGTTCACACTGAACGCGGCGTTCGACGACGTCGACGCATCGCGCTACGACGCGCTCGCGATCGCGGGCGGCCGTGCTCCCGAATACCTGCGACTCGATCCGAAGGTGATCTCGCTCGTGCGCGAGTTCGCCGAAGCCGGCAAGCCGATCGCCGCGATCTGCCACGCGGCGCAACTGCTCGCGGCCGCCGACGTGATCCGCGGCAAGCGCATCTCGGCCTACCCGGCCTGCGCGCCCGAGGTGAAGCTCGCCGGCGGCGAATACGCGGACATCCCGGTCGATGCGGCCGTGACCGACGCGCCGTTCGTCACCGCGCCCGCATGGCCTGCGCATCCGGCCTGGCTCGCGCAGTTCCTCGCGCTGCTGGGGACGCGCATCGAGCTGTAAATCGAAAGTGAATTGAGATGAGATGAAGCGCCGGCCGGCCGGCGGAATTTCGTGCCCGCCTGCCGGCCGCGATCGGTCGCGGGCGCGGCGCACGCGCCTGCCCGCGTCGCGCTTCAGCGCGCGGCCGGTGTCGAGCCGACGTCCGCGATCCGCGCCTCCAGCATCGCCAGCGCGCCCGACAGCGCATTCAGCACGTCGTCCGGCAATTGGGCCATCGTCTGGTCGAGAAATGCCTTGCGGCGTGGCAGGCATGTGTCGAACGCGGCGCGGCCGTCGTCCGTCAGCGTCACGTTGGTCACGCGATTGTCGCGTGCATCGGATTCACGCTGGATCCAGCCGAGCGCGTCGAGCGACTTCAACTGGCGCGTGAGCGCGCCTGGATCGATGCGCAGCACTTCGACGAGCTTCTTCTGCGACGAATGCCCGCCCATCGTGTGCAGTGCGACCATGATGCGCCAGCGCGGCATCGGTTGCCCGACGTGCGCCTCGAACGCGATCATGAACGCACGATACGTGCGTCCGAATTGCTGCAAGATCGCGACGCGGTCCTGTTCTTCCATGCGCTCAGTTCTACTCGTTCAATCGTTCAGTCGGCCGCGACATGCGGTTCGATCTTGTGCCGCAGCGCGATCGGCGGCACGCGGCGGCACTGCCACACCGACACCACGGCGACGACGGCCGCCATTGCGACGCCCAGGTGAATCGCGCCGACGAGCGACTCGCGGGCCGCCTCCAGCAGCAGCGCGCCATTATGCCCTGCACGCGTCAGCTCCGCGACCAGACCGCCCTGCGCGGCGCGATCGATCAGGATTTGCGGATCGGCGAGCTGCGCATGCCACGGCGTCGCATGATCGGCCGACAGCGCACTGCGCACGCCGCTCGAGTACATCTGGTTGACCAGCGTGCCGGTCAGCGCGGTGCCGACCATTCCGCCGACCATCCGCAGCGACTGCAACAGCGCCGTCGCGATGCCGAGATGCTCGCGGCCGGCCGTCTGCTGCGCGAAGACGGTGAGGTTCGGCAGCACGAAGCCGAGCCCGATGCCGCCCGCGACCATCAGCGCCATCAGCACCCACTTCGGCGTCGTGTGGGTCGACACGACGACGCCCGCGCAGGTGATCGCGAACAGCACAAAGCCGACGTGCAGCATCGCGTTCGGATTGCGGATGCGCGTGACGACCCGGCCGTTCATGATGCTGCCGATCGTGATGAACACGACGAGCGGCGTGATCACGAGCCCCGCCTCCTTCGGCGACATCCCGAACCCGCCCTGGAACAGCAGCGGCGCGTAGAACAGCAGCGAGAACATCGAGAAGCCGGCGAGGATCGCCAACACGAAGAGTGCCGACAGCGCGCGGTTGCCGAACATGTCGAACGGCAAGATCGGCTGCGCGCAGCGCCGCTCCCAGTGCCACAGGCCGAAACCGGCCGCGACCGCGACGACGAGCAGCAGCGAGGCCCAGCTCGCGACGCCGTACTTCGGCAGCCATTCCACGAACAACTGCAGCGCGCCGAGCGACAGCGCGATCAGCAGCGCGCCCGGCCAGTCGAGCCGCATCTTGCGATCGTGCTCGACGTGGCGCAGGTGCGGCAGGTAACGCCACACGAACAGCAGCGACAGCAGGCCGACCGGCAGGTTCACGTAGAACACCGAGCGCCAGCCGAACGACTGGGTCAGCACGCCGCCGAGCGACGGGCCGACCGCGTTCGCGATGCCGAACGCGGAGCTCATCAGCACCTGCCAGCGCAGCCGCACGACGGAATCGGGGAACAGGTCGGGAATGCACGCGAACGCGGTGCCGACCAGCATCCCGCCGCCGATCCCCTGCAGCCCGCGCGCGAGCACGAGCATCAGCATGTCGTTCGCCATCCCGCACAGCACGGACGCGCCGGTGAACACGACGATCGACGCGATGACGAACGGCTTGCGACCGTAATAGTCACCGAGGCGGCCGAAGATCGGCACCGTGATCACGGAACTGAGCAGGTATGAGGTCGCGACCCACGCGTACAGGTCGAATCCGCGCAGCTCGGCGACGATGGTCGGCAGCGCCGTGCCGACGACGGTCTGGTCGAGCGCGACGAGCATGGTGACAAATGAGATCCCGATCATCGCCAGCAGCGATTCACGGAACGGCAGGACTTGCCCGCTCGAATGGTGGGCGGCAGTATGGACGGCCATTTTTTGTTGGCGCAACTTTTGACGAGTCAAACAATCTCAAAATTCTAGCATGCCGGAGTAATCTAGGCCGGCGACGGCCAAACTGGCTCAGCCCCCCCAAGGAGAAAGATGGAACCGATTTCAATCACCCCCGCGACCACGCTGTCGCAGGAGGATCGGGACGCGCTGTGGCGCGCGAAACAGGTGCTGGAAAGCCCGTCGCTGACGATGAAGCTGACGGGCATGCTGGGCGCGCCGGTCGAGAAAATGATCGCCCGGCTGCCGGATTTCGCGACAGGCAAGATCAACGACGCGACGCAGCTCGCGCTGCGCAAGTGCCTGAACATCGCGCTGCGCACGCTCGGCAAGCCGCCGGCGCCGGACGCCGAACCCGACAAGCCGAGCAACCTGCTGCACAAGCTCGCCGTCGCGACCACCGGCGCGGCGGGCGGCGCGTTCGGCTTTCTCGCGCTGCCGGTCGAACTGCCGGTGACGACGACGCTGATCTTCCGCTCGGTGTGCGACATCGCGCGCAGCGAGGGCGAAGACCTGAGCTCGGTCGATACCCAGCTGCAATGCCTGGCCGTGCTCGGCATGGGCGGCAACCCGGACAAACAGGAAGAGGACGCCGATCTCGGCTATTTCGTGCTGCGCGGCGCGCTCGCGCAGGCGATCTCGAAGGCATCGTCGGACATCACGACGAAGGGCATCGCCGCGCACAGCTCGGCGGCCGTGTTCAAGCTCGTGCAGACGGTGGCGTCGCGCTTCTCGGTGCAGGTGACCGAGCAGATGGCCGCGAAGTCGATTCCGGCGATCGGCGCCGTGCTCGGCGCGACCGTCAATACGCTGTTCATCGACCACTTCCAGCAGATGGCGCAAGGCCATTTCACCGTGCGCCGGCTCGAGCGCAAGTACGGCTCGGTGGCCGTCAAGGCGGCCTATCAGGCGATCGACGCCTCGCCGGCACGCTGAACCGCTCGTTCGACCGCGACGCGGCGCAGGAACGCGGCCGCGCGGTCGAGCGCGTCGCGTGCTTCCGGCACCATCGGCACGTACAGCTGCCACACGTGCGGCATGTCCGGCCACACCTCGATCTCCACCGCCACGCCGGCCGCCTTCGCCTTCTCGGCGACGCGGCGCGAATCGTCGAGCAGCACCTCGGTGCTGCCGACCTGGATATACAACGGCGGCAGGCCGGCGAAATCCGCATAGAGCGGCGATGCGTAAGGATTCGTGCCCGGCTCGTCACCCAGGTAAAGCTTCGCGGCCTTCGGCAGCGCCGCGCCCGCGAACATCGGATCGGCGCCGTCGTTCGTGCGCAGCGTCGCGCCGGTGGCGGCCAGATCAGTCCAGGGCGAGAACAGGATCGCGCCGGCCGGCAGCGGCTCGCCACGGTCGCGCAGCGCGACGAGCGTCGCGAGCGCGAGACCGCCGCCCGCCGAATCGCCGCCGAGCACGATCGACTCGGGCGGCGTGCCGAGCGCCAGCAGTTGCCGGTACGCCGCCAGCGCATCGTCGAGCGCGGCCGGGAAACGGTTTTCGGGCGCCAGCCGGTAGTCGAGCGAGAACGAGCGCACGCCCGCGCGCTTCGTCAGGCCGAACACGAGCGGCCGGTGGGTTTTCGTCGAACAGAAGTAATAGCCGCCGCCGTGGAAGTACAGCAGCGTGCGGCCGGGCCGGCGCCCCTCGCACGCGTCGGTGCGTTCGAGCCATTCGCCGCGCAGCGGCGCGTCGCCCGCGCCGTAGCACTGGCGCAGCCGGTAGCCCGACGGCGCGCGGCGCGGCACATACATTCGCAGGTCGGTAAAGCGCCGTGCGCGGGCAGGATCGAGCACCTCGCGCGTGGTCTCGGGACGGAACTGCCAGCGCAGCAGCCAGCACGCGAACCTGCTTTGCCAACTCATCGGACGCACTCCGTAATCACAGTGTGACGATGGTACGTGCGATCGCACCCGCACCGCTCGACAGGTGCCTCTATATCAAACGCCGGCGCTCAGTTCGCCGGCATCACCTGGCCGCGGATCTCGCCGGACGGGTGCTCCTTCGTATGGACGTTGAAATACCACTTGCCGCCCATCAGGTCGGTGACCTGCGCGTCGGTGAGTTCCTTCGAACCCTTGATCGGGCTTGCCAGCTCGTCCTTCGGAATCGGCACCTGCACGCCAGCGTTCTGGCCAACCGGCGCCGGCCCGTGGAAGTGCGCGGCGGTGGCCGGCCCCGTGAGGTGCTCGTAAGTGACCTTCCACTGCAGCATGCGGGTGGCCGTGTCGTAGGTGGCCTCGACGTCGCCCGAACCCTTGGTCGCCGTCGGCGGCACTTCACTCGACGGCTGGAGATTGGCGGTCAGGCGCACCGTTTCGGCAGCGGCGCTGCCGGCGGCGAGCACGCCCGCGAGTAACGCGACCTGGAGCAAACGCAGCTTGAGCATGGACTCTCCTTGTACGACGTTGTACGCCGCCCGGGCGGGGGCGCCAGACATGATGGTAGTCGATCGCCGCCGCTGCGGGAGTCCCCCGAACGGCCAGGCAGCGAATCGCCGCGCCACGCACGGCCGGCCATCTCGCGCGGCACGCGACGCGTCAATCTGCGTCAACCTGGAATGGACCTTTGCAGCCCGATGACTCAATCCACCCGCGGCCTTTCGCTACACTGAGTCTCACAGTTGCTTGTTTCCTTCGTCCGAAGGAGTCTGCGAGTATTCACGCGGCCGCCCGGCCGCGTTTTTTTTTGCGCGCCGCTCGCTGGCCCGGCACGCCCGGCCACGCGTACATGCATCGCGACACGCCGCTGACGCGCACCGGCAAGGTCGCGAACAACGAGGTCACCGCGATGCCCGGCGAGACGATCCTGAACAGCCGCTCCTCGCCATCGACGCTCGGCGGCAGTCTCGAGTGCCGCCGCGGCCTGACGCGCACCATCGCCTGGACCGCGACCTGGATGTACGTCGGCACGAAACAATCGATCCACCGCAGCGGGATCGCCTCCGAGCCGTCGCTTACGCGCGCGCTCCTGAACGACAAGGTCACGCCGGCGGCCGGCGCGGGGCGCCTATTTCACGATCGACCAGCGCAACCGGCGCGACCCGCCCGGGCCAGGGGACGGCCGGTTCTCGGGCATGGTGTCGATCCCGGCCAGCTACCGCATATCCGATCGCTGGCTCACGCGCATCACATGGAACCCTGTGGTCACACGGGCCAACCGCGATACCGACGTGATCCAGGCCAGCCTCGGCGACCGTTTCCGACCGCTGCGCGTCACGCGCGATAGCCGGGATCGATGCGATCGACGATCCGCTGCAGCGCGTCGAACGCGTCCTGCCCCGCGCCATGCTTCGGATCGAAATTCAGCGAATCGCGCACGCACGCTTCGAGCACGGGCGGCGCGATCGACAGCGCGTCGCCGATCGCATGCGTGGCGACCTGCACCTCGCACGCGCGATTGAGCAGCCACATCAGCGAGAACGTCTGCGCGAGCGTCGCGCCGATCGTCACGGGCCCGTGGTTGCGCAACAGCAGCACCGGCCGGCCGCCGGCGCTCTCGACGATGCGCCGCCCTTCTTCGAGATGCACGGTGATGCCCTCGAAGTCGTGATACGCGATCTTCCCGTACAGCTGCGCCGAATAGAAATTCGAGAAAGACAGCCCGTCGCGCGAACAGCACACGGCCATCGTCGGCGTCGTGTGCACGTGCATCACGCAGTGCGCATCGGGCAGCGCCGCATGGATCGCGCCATGGAACGTGAAGCCGGCCGGGTTGATCGGCCAGTCGGAATGGCCGATCACGTTGCCGTCGATATCGATCTTCACGAGGTTCGACGCGCACACCTCGCGGTAATGGAGCCCGAACGGATTGATCAGGAAATGCCCGTCCTCGCCCGGCACGCGCAGCGAGATATGGTTGTAGATCAGCTCGGTCCAGCCGAGATGATCGAAGATGCGGTAAGCCGCCGCGAGCTGCACGCGCGCCTGCCATTCGGCTTCGGAGAAACGGGCAGGACGCGTGAACGGCTGGTTCGGGACACGTTGCATGGGGGAACTCCGGTTGCGGGTGTGCGCGGCACGCGGGGTGCGGGCTGCCTGGCGGCGCCGTCTTGCACGTCACATTAGTTGCGCACACAACCATATCATCGTTCCGCGCGCACCGGAAACGCGGGTTTAGCCGGAGCGCTTCCGTCCCCTTAAAGCTGGTCGTCCACCGGCAGCAGCATGAACATGCCGGTCATCAGGTTGCGCAGCAGCCCCGCGTGCGGATCGACGTGATAGGTGGTCGGCCGGCCGTTGTCGGTGCCCGTCCACTCGAGTTCGGGCGTCCCGCCGCCCGCCGGCGTCACAAGACTCACGCGGTAGCTGTCATCCGGCTGCGTCACGCGCGCGAAGATCGTCGCGACCTGCTGCGCGAGCGCCGGGCTGTGGATCACGAGTGCCAGTTCGGTATTCAGGTGCGCAGACCGCGGATCGAGGTTCATCGAGCCGATCACGAGGATCTTCCGGTCGATCACGTACGCCTTCGCATGCAGGCTCGCCCGCGAGCGCGACCCGAACAGGCGCGGGCGCTGCCGGCCCGGCTGCGCCTTGAACTCGTACAGCTCGACGCCGTGCTGCAGCAGCGGCACGCGGTACGGTCCATAGCCTGCCTGCACGGCGACCGCGTCGGTCGCGGCGAGCGAATTGGTGAGGATCGCGACGCGCACGCCGCGTGCGGTCGTCTCGCCGAGAATCTTCACGCCCGCGTCGTGCGGCACGAAATACGGCGAGAACGCGAGGAATTCCTGCTGTGCGCCGCGCGTGAGCTCGACGAGGCGCTGCATCGGCGGGCTCACGTACGCGTCGGTCGGCTTGGCGACCTTGTCGGGCGCGTCGGCCTTGAACTCGGCCGGCGCCCACACGAGCGCGAGCTCGTCGCGCGCGATCTGCTGCGCGAGCGGCGTCGCGTTCAGCGGCTTCGCGTTGTACGGATCGGCGTTCTGGCGCCAATGGCTGCGCAACTCGTCGCGCGTCGCGTCGAGGTCCTTCGGATCGAACGACTGGTGATTCAGCACACGCAGCGGATAGCTGCTCGCGCTCGACCAGTACGTGTCGAAACTCGCCGAAACGTCGTTTGTCACGGGGCCTGCGGCCAGCACGTCGAGATCGCGGAACTGCAGGGTCGGGCTCGCGTTGAAGTATTCGTCGCCGAGATTGCGGCCGCCGACGATCGCAATCTGGTTGTCCGCGATCATCGCCTTGTTGTGCATCCGGCGCGTGAAGCTGTCGATGCGCGTGAAGAAGTTGGCCGTGCGTTCGGCCATGCCGTACCGAGACGCGCCGAACGGGTTGAACACGCGGATCTCGATGTTCGGGTGCGTGTTCAGCGCGGCCATGATGCGATCGATGTCGCGGAAGTTCAGGTCGTCGACCAGCATCCGCACGCGCACGCCGCGATCGGCCGCATACAGCGCCGCGGCGAGCAGCAGCTTGCCCGTGGTGTCTTCGGTCGCGATGTAGTACTGCATGTCGAGCGTCTTCGTCGCGGCCCGTGCGAGCGCGATGCGCATCTGCAGCGCCTCGGCGCCTTCCGGCAGCAGCCGGAAGCCCGACTGGCCCGGATGCGCGGCCTCGGGTGCGGCCAGCGCGTCGCGCAGCGGCGTCGCGGTATCGGGCGGCAACGCATGGGAGACCGGGCGATCGAGCGTGGTGGCGGGCGGATGTGTCGCACAGGCGGCGACGAGCGACAGCAGTACACCGGCGGCCAGCGTGCGGGCCAGGCGGCATGCGGCGCGCCACGACAGCGCAGCCGGTGCGCGCTGGATCAAAGACGTGAACACGGAAACTTCCTCGACTGGCGGAACGAACGGCCCGCATGCGCCGCAACGCGCGGCTGGCGCACGGTTCCGGCCGATTCTAGTGGGCGCCGGACGAACCGGTCAATCGCGCAAGCGCCACCGACCGGGGCTTCATGCCGCTGACTTGCCCCCGCCTGCCGGGTATCGATACCCCTGAGCGCCGGAAGCGCCCGCAGGGCCGGCCAGGCGCCGAAGCGGTCCAACCAATGTCAGGCGCCGTCGCCGCTGCGTTCGAAATGGCTGCGCACATAGTCGATATGCGTCTGCATCGCGGTGCGCGCCTCCTCGGGCCGCTGCGCGCAGATCGCGTCGCACACGACGCGGTGCTGCAGCAACAGCAGCTCGGACGCCTGCTCGTCGTGCGTCGTCATGCCCGCCACGTTGATCGAGATGTGCTCGCGCAGCATCCCGATCACGCTCGTATGCAGGTGCAGGAACATCGTGTTGTGCGACGCGAGCGCGATCGCCTCGTGCAGCTTCGCGTCGGTCGCGGCTTCGACGGCCGCGGCGCCGTTCGCGTGCGCGGTTTCGAGCTCGCGCAGCAGCGTACGGATCCGGCGCCGGTCGTTCGCATCGGCACGCAGCGCGGCGAAATAGGCGGTCGCGCCTTCCAGCACGCGGCGGAACTCGAGGATGTCGTCGCGCAGCGCCGGATGATCGGCGACCAATTGGCCCCACGGTGACGCGATCCCGGCACGCAACTGGTCGGTCACGTAGACGCCCGCGCCGCGCCGGCTCTGCAGCAGCCCGCGTGCGACGAGCCGCTGGGTCGCCTCGCGCACCGTATTGCGCGCGACGCCGTATTCCTGCGCGAGCACGCGCTCGGCCGGCAGGCGCGCGCCGGCCGGCCACGTGCCGTCGAGCAGCGCCGTCTCGATCTTGCGCATCACCACTTCGGTCCGGCCCCGTGCCGTCATCGCTGCCATCGTCGCGTCTCCTGCGGAATGCCTGTCGCGCCGATTGGCCCAACCAATTTGAGCTACGGCGCCGTCGCGGGAATTATGCAGCGAAATCGTCGTCCCGCATCCGCATGCCGGGCCGTCGCCTCTGGAGCGAGACATGAACGAAAGGCCGTACCCCGCCGCCGTCCCCGCGCACGTCTACCTGTTCGCAACCTGCCTGGTCGACCTGTTCGTCCCCGAAGCCGGGCTCGACGCGGTCCGCCTGCTGGAACGCGAAGGCCTGACCGTCCACTATCCGCGCGGCCAGAGCTGCTGCGGGCAGCCGGCCTACAGCAGCGGCAATCCCGACGAAGCGCGCCGCGTCGCGGCCGCGCAGCTCGACCTGTTCGCCGAATCGTGGCCCGTGATCGTGCCGTCCGGCTCGTGCGGCGGCATGATCCGGCACCATTGGCCGGCGCTGTTCGCCGACGATCCCGTGCACGGCCCCAAGGCCCGCGCGATCGCGGCACGTACCTACGAACTCACCGAATTCCTCGTGCACGTGCTCGACGTGCGGCTCGATGCGCTCGCCGCGCCGGCCGGCGCCGACGAGCGCGTGGTGCTGCACACGTCGTGCGCGGCGCGTCGCGAGATGGGCACACGCGTGCACGGCGTCGCGCTCGTCGACGCGCTGCCTGGCGTGACGCGCATCGAACATGAACGGGAATCCGAATGCTGCGGCTTCGGCGGCACGTTCTCGCTGAAGCATCCCGACATCTCCGGCGCGATGGTGCGCGACAAGGTCGCGTCGGCCTGCGCGACGGGCTGCGACCGGCTCGTATCCGCCGACTGCGGCTGCCTGCTGAACATCGGCCACGCGGCCGACAAGTCCGGCGCGCCGTTACCCGTCGAGCATCTCGCGAGCTTCCTGTGGCGCCGCACGGCAGGCGCCGCATCGCTGCGCGGAGACAAGCCATGAGCGCGCGCGACACAATCCTTCAGCGGCTGCGCGCCGCCGCGCCGGGTGTCGCCGCCGAGGCCGCCCCCGCGCTCGACGCACGCATCGACACGCATTACGACACGCGCCGCGCGCAGACCGGAACCGCACGCGATCCGCACACGCTTGCCCACGCGATGCAGGCCGCGCTTGCCGCGTCTCATGCGGACGTCTGGTGCGCGACCGGTGACGAATGGCCCGCCCAGCTCGCTGCTCGACTCGCCGAGGCCGGGGTGCGCCGCCTGCTGCTCGACCCGGCCCGCGCCGAATCCGCGGCGCTCGCCCGCGCGCTGCCCGACACGGTCGAGCCCGTGCCGTTCGACCGTCCGATCGACACGTGGATGGCCGAACTGTTCGACACGATCGACGCGGGCTTCACCGTTGCGCGCTCGGGCATCGCGGCTACCGGCACCGTCGTGCTCGCACCCGATGCCGGCACGCCGCGCACGGTGTCGCTGGTGCCGCCGCTGCATGTCGCGCTCGTCCACGCGAGCACGCTGCATCCCGACCTGCATGCGGCCGTGCACGCGGAGCGCTGGCACGCCGGCATGCCGACCAACCTCGTGCTGGTGTCGGGCCCGTCGAAGACCTCCGACATCCAGCAGACGCTCGCCTACGGCGCACACGGCCCGCGCCGTCTGTGGGTCGTGATCGTCACCGATACGGCAACCGCTCGCCCGGCCGCCGCCAGCGAGGATCTCCCGCAATGAGCGACCACACGCTGCAATTCGTCGCCCCCGGCGACTTCAAGACCCGTGCGCGCGCCGCGCTCGACGATCCCGCGCTGCGCAAGAGCTTTCGTGGCGCGATGGACTTCCTGCAGGGCAAGCGCTCGACGCAGTTTCCCGACGACGCCGAGCTGCAGCAACTGCGCGACCTCGGCGAAGCGGTGCGGCAGCATGCGCTCGCGCAGTTGCCCGCGCTGCTCGAACGGCTGGAGACGAAGCTCACCGAAGCCGGCGTGCATGTGCACTGGGCCGTAACGGCGGCCGACGCGAACGCGATCGTGCTCGGCATCGCGCAGGCGAAGAAGGCGCGCCGCGTGATCAAGGGCAAGTCGATGGCGAGCGAGGAAATCGAGCTGAACCATTACCTCGCGGAGCACGGCGTCGACTGCATCGAATCCGACATGGGCGAATTCATCGTGCAGCTCGCCGGCGAGAAGCCGTCGCATATCGTGATGCCGGCGATCCACAAGACGCGCGCCGACATCGCCGAGCTGTTCGAGGAACACATCCCCGGCACGCGCTACACGGAGGACGTCGACGAGCTGATCCAGACCGGCCGGCGCGCGCTGCGCCGCGCGTTCGCCGATGCGGACATCGGCCTGTCGGGCGTGAACTTCGCGGCGGCCGACACCGGCACGCTGTGGCTCGTCGAGAACGAAGGCAACGGCCGCCTGTCGACGACGGTGCCCGACACGCACGTCGCGATCATGGGGATCGAGAAAGTCGTCGAGAAGCTCGAGCACATCGTGCCGCTGTCGAGCCTGCTCACGCGCTCGGCCACCGGCCAGGCGATCACGACCTACTTCAACCTGATCTCGGGCCCACGCCGCGACGGCGAACGCGACGGCCCGCGCGAGCTGCACCTCGTGCTGCTCGACAACGGCCGCACGCAGGCCTACGCGGACGAGCAGCTGCGCGCGACGCTGCAGTGCATCCGCTGCGGCGCGTGCATGAATCACTGCCCTGTCTATACGCGCATCGGCGGCCACGCATACGGCACGACCTATCCCGGCCCGATCGGCAAGATCATTTCGCCGCACCTGCTCGGCCTCGACGCGACGGCCGACCTGCCGACCGCATCGACGCTGTGCGGCGCCTGCGGCGAGGTGTGCCCGGTGCGGATCCCGATCCCGCAACTGCTCGTGCGGCTGCGCACCGAAGCGAACCGCAAGCCCGGCGAACCCGTTGCGCATCCGCTGCGCGGCCAGGGCGCGAACTACAACCGCGCGGAAGACCTCGTCTGGCGCTTCTGGTCGGGTGCGTTCGCGCATCCGCGTGCGTACCGCGCGTTCCGCTGGACCGCAACGCGGCTGCGTGCGCTGACGCCCGCGAAACAGATGGGCTGGACGCAGCACCGCACGCCGCTCGAACCGGCGCCGCGCAGCCTGTCCGACCTGCTGCGCGCACGCGGCCAGCCCGAGTAGCCGTTCCGTTTTTCAAGCCGTACCGACAAAACCTATGGAGGAGACATCCATGCAGGCCTGGCACCAGATCTACACGCCGCTCGGCAGCCTCGGGCTGTCGGCGTTCGTCGCCGCAATCCCGATCATCTTCTTTTTCGTCGCGCTGGCCGCGCTGCGGCTCAAGGGCCACGTCGCAGCGGCGATCACGCTGCTGCTCTCGCTCGGCGTCGCGATCCTCGCGTACGGGATGCCCGTGCCGCAGGCGCTCGCGGCAGCCGGCTTCGGCTTCGCGTACGGCCTGTGGCCGATCGCGTGGATCATCGTCGCGGCCGTGTTCCTGTACAAGATCGTCGTGAAGACAGGCCAGTTCGACATCATTCGCGCGTCCGTGCTGTCGATCACCGATGACCAGCGCCTGCAGATGCTGTTGATCGGCTTCTCGTTCGGCGCCTTCCTCGAAGGCGCGGCCGGCTTCGGCGCGCCCGTCGCGATCACGGCCGCGCTGCTCGTCGGGCTCGGCTTCAAGCCGCTGCACGCGGCGGGACTGTGTCTGATTGCAAACACCGCGCCGGTCGCGTTCGGCGCGATGGGCATCCCGATCATCGTCGCCGGGCAGGTGACGGGCATCGACCCGTTCCATATCGGCGCGATGGCCGGCCGCCAGCTGCCGCTGCTGTCGCTCGCGGTACCGTTCTGGCTCGTGTTCATGATGGACGGGCTGCGCGGCGTGCGGCAAACGTGGCCGGCCGCGCTCGTCGCGGGCGGCAGCTTCGCGGTGACGCAATACTTCACGTCGAACCACATCGGGCCCGAGCTGCCGGACATCACGTCGTCGCTCGTGAGCCTCGTCGCGCTCGCCGCGTTCCTGAAGGTCTGGCAGCCGCGCACCGCGAAGCAGACGGCCGACGGCCTCGTCGCGTCGGGCGGCGGCGCCGCGCTCGCGGGCTTCGGCGGCGCAGGCTCGCGCAACGGCTTCGGCGCCGGCACCAGCCGGCAGGCGTCACCGTACTCGCTCGCGCAGACCGTTCGTGCATGGTCGCCGTTCCTGATCCTGACGGCCGTCGTCACCGTATGGAGCATCGCGCCGTTCAAGGCGCTGTTCGCCGCGCACGGCGCGCTCGCGTCGACCGTGCTGAAGTTCCATGTGGCGGTGCTCGACCAGCTCGTCGTGAAGACCGCGCCGATCGCCGCGACGCCGAAGGCGCTCGACGCCGTGCTGAAGATCGATCTCGTATCGGCGGTGGGCAGCGCGATCCTCGTGACCGCGCTGATCTCGATGGCGCTGCTGCGGATGAAGCCGCGCGACGCGCTCGTCACGTTCGGCGAAACGCTGAAGGAACTGACGCGCCCGATCCTGTCGATCGGCCTCGTGCTCGCGTTCGCGTTCGTCGCGAACTATTCGGGGATGTCGTCGACGCTCGCGCTGATGCTGGCCGCGACCGGCGCCGCGTTCCCGTTCTTCTCGCCGTTCCTCGGTTGGCTCGGCGTGTTCCTGACGGGCTCGGACACGTCGTCGAACGCGTTGTTCTGCTCGCTGCAGCAGGCCACGGCCCATCAGCTCGGCGTGCCCGAGACGCTCGCGGTGGCCGCGAACACGACGGGCGGCGTGACCGCGAAGATGATCTCGCCGCAGTCGATCGCGGTCGCCTGCGCGGCAACGGGCCTCGTCGGCAAGGAATCCGAGCTGTTCCGCTTCACGGTGCGACACAGCCTGCTGTTCGCGGTGATCGTCGGGTTGATCACGCTAGCGCAGGCGTATGTGCTGCCGGGGATGGTGCCGTAAGCGGCGCGCAGCCTGGCCCAACAAAACAAAACCCCACGCCCGAGCGAGCGTGGGGTTTTTCTTTTCGCATGCCGACCGCCGGCGCGGGCCGGCGATCGAACGTACGATCAGCTGCCCTTCGCGATGCGATCCTCGATGTGCTGCGCACGGCTCGTCGACGACGGGTGCGAGCTCATCATCGAGCTTTGGCCGCCGTCGAGCTTCGCCAGCTTCTGGAACGCAGTGACGAGACCCTTCTGGTTCATGCTCTTTTGCTTCATCAGGTCGAACGAGTAGTCGTCGGCCGCGCTTTCCTGCGTCTGCGAGAACTGCGCGTTGATGAACTTCTCGGTGATGTCGCCGAGCTGCGAGCTCGTCAGCGCCGCCACGCCCGGCGATGCCGCGCCGGCCGCGGTGCGCGCCGCGCTGACCGCGTAGGCGGTCTGCATCGCCTTCTTCGAGTGACCGAGTGCGACGTGGCCCATTTCATGGCCGATCACGCCGCGCAGCTCGTCATCGTTCATCATGTCCATCAGGCCGCTGTACACGCGCACGCAGCCGTTGCCCATCGCCCACGCGTTGACGTCCTTGGTCATGTAGACCTTGTAGTTGATCTTCTGGCCGTTCAGCGTCATGTCGCCGAAGCCCTTCATCACCTTCGTCAGGCGCTTCGCGTATGCGCTGTTCGCCGGCGCGATCTTCGACTCGGCGTCGCTGGACTTGCACGATTCGTTCGACAGTGCGGCGATGTCGCTGTCCGACAGCGTCGCCGCCTTGTACAGGCTGGCCCCCGCCGACGTCAGGCTGTTCGCGTCAAGGCTCTGTACCCCGCCGCACGCGCTCAACAGAAACGCCACGCCACACGCTGCCACCGCTTTCTTGAGTTGCATCCCGGAATCCCTCGATAGTTGTATTTGGGAGCGGCGATTTTGCATAATCCGGCAGAAAATTACCAGATGTTTACATCCAATGACACGTTCATTACTTGTCGGATTGGAACGAAGCGACGCCCCGGAGCGGGATTGACGACGAAAAAGGAACAATCGCCGAGCGGATGCACGACGCCGTCGCGAACCGCGCCGATCGCGGTCAGGCCCGACCGGTTCGCGCCGTTCGTCGCCGACGTCGAGGTTGCGCGCCACGCACCGCTGCTGACACGTGCGGACTTGCGCGGCACGTCGATGGCGCGCGGCCGCTGACGCGCAGTTGCACTGGACCACGCCGCGCGCGGCGCTCGCGCCTGAGCCGGCCGGTTCTGCCCCCCGTTTGATAAAATCCGACCTCGAACGGCGCGCCTGCCAGCCCTGCTGCGGCACCCGTTCCGGCCACCGGATGCCCCCTCGTGAACCCCCTCCTGCTCTTGCACTTCACCGCCACCAGCTGCATCGGCCGCGGCCTCGACGCGACCCTCGATGCGCTGCGCCACGCGCGCGGCGGGCTGCGGCCCCGCGACTTCGAGCGTGCGGATCTCGACACATGGATCGACGCGGTGGACGGCGTCGATGCGCAGCCCGTGCGTGCCGACCTCGCCGACTTCGCGTGCCGCAACAACCGCGTCGCACAGCTCGGCCTCACGCGGGACGGCTTCGACGCGCGCGTCACGGCGGCCGTCGCACGCTACGGTGCAGCACGTGTCGCCAGCCGGCGCGTTTCGCCCGGCGCCGGCCGGCGCTGCGAATCCTCGATGAAGCCGCTTACTCAACGGATGGAAACCCGGTCGTGAAAGTTCGTCAGTTCATTGGCATCGCGCTCGTTCTGGCACTGATCAGCCCGATCGCGCATGCCGACATGTCGGAAGTGAAGCAGGACATCAAGCGCGATTCGAAGGAAGCCGCGCACAAGACCGGCGAGGCGGCCCGCAGCTTCGGCCACGCGACCGCAAGCGCCGCGAAGGCGGTCGGGCACGGGGTCGCACACCTGTCGCGTGAAGGCTGGGATGCCACCAAGCGCACGACGAAGCGGATCTTCCACAAGAACGACGCGGGCGAGACGGCCGGAAAGAGCGAAAAGAGCCGTTGATCAAGCGCATCGCGCGCATCGCCGACCGCATGCGCGCGATGCGTGACCGTTCGTCAATCGCGGCGTCGCGTTGGCACCGCGTCGCCGGCGTCAACGCGCGCCGCGCATGCGGCGTGCCAGCCTCGCCGGCCGGCGAGCAAAGCACTTGCCGTACGCGGCGAACCAGCAGTCGCGATGATCGAAGTTCCGCAACAACCGCGCGCGACGCCGCTCCAGCCAGTGGAGCACGATCGCCATCGTCAACCCGACGGCCAGTGCCGTGCCGCCGATCACGAGTCCCATCCAGGTGTCACCCATGCCTTCTCCGGAATACGAGGCCGAAGCGGCGTGCCTGCCGCCGCTGCGGCACTGGATATAGCGGAACGCGGCCCGAAACGCATGCGCATGCGGTCCGGGCCACCGTGCGTCAGTGCATGTGCTGGCCGCCGTTGATCGCGATGTTGGAGCCCGTCACGAAGCCGGCCTCCTCCGAGCACAGGTAAGCGACCAGCGCCGCGACTTCCTCGGGCTTGCCGAGCCGGCCCGCCGGAATCTGCGGGAGGATCTTCGTGTCGAGGATGTCCTGCGGGATCGCCGTGACCATCTTCGTCGCGAGGTAGCCCGGCGACACCGTGTTCACCGTCACGCCCTTGCGCGCGACTTCCAGCGCGAGGGATTTCGTGAAACCGTGCATGCCGGCCTTCGCGGCCGCATAGTTGGTCTGGCCGACCGAACCCTTCGAACCGTTCACCGACGAGATGTTGACGATGCGACCCCAGCCGCGCTCGACCATGCCTTCGCAGACGGGCTTCGTCATGTTGAACACGGAATCGAGGTTCGTGCGGATCACGGCATCCCAGTTCACCTTGTCGAGCTTGCGCAGCGTCATGTCGCGCGTGATGCCCGCGTTGTTCACGAGAATGTCGACCGGGCCAACGTCCCGCACGATCTTCTCGATGCATTGCTGGCACGAATCGTGATCGGCCACGTCCACCGGATACGCGAGGAACTCGCGGCCGGCCGCGTGCATCTCGGTCAGCCAGCGGTCGGCGCCGGTGTTGTTCGGCGAATACGTGACGACTACCCGGTGGCCCGCGTCGTTCAACCTGATGCTGACCGCTTCGCCAAGACCGCCCATTCCACCTGTCACAACTGCAATTCGCTTAGTCATCCTATAAATTACCGACAAAAAAGTAATCGATGAAGGCGGGGCGACGGCATCGCATAGGCTGCCGCCCCACCGCTTCGATGCGCAGCCGCCCGCGTCGCGGGCGCGGCGCGCACCGGCACCTCGCGCTTGTTGTTGGCTGCTTGTCGTGCGCGAAAACCGCTCCACCCGCGTGCGGCACCGGCCGGCGCCACATGCGGGACGTGTGTCAGGCCCCGCTCAGGCGCGCTCGACCGCGAGCGCGACGCCCATCCCGCCGCCGATGCACAGCGACGCCAGCCCGCGCTTTGCGTCACGCTTGGCCATCTCGTGCAGCAGCGTC
>NZ_CADFDU010000011.1 GCF_902833045.1 Burkholderia sp. BCC0322 | reverse complement strand
CTGCTGGCCGCCGGAGAGCTGGTGCGGCTTGCGCTTCGCGTACTTGCTCATCTGCACGAGCGCGAGCGCATCGGCCACGCGCTCCTTGATCTCGTTTTTCGGCGTGCCTTCCTGCTTCAGGCCGAACGCGACGTTCGATTCGACCGTCATGTGCGGGAACAGCGCGTACGACTGGAACATCATGTTCACCGGGCGGCGGTACGGCGGCAGCGCGGCGAGATCCTCGCCGTCGACGAAGATCCTGCCGGAGGTGGCCGTCTCGAGCCCGGCGAGCATGCGCAGCAGCGTCGACTTGCCGCAGCCCGAGCTGCCGAGCAGCGCGAACAGTTCGTTCTTCGCGATCGTCAGGTTCACGTTGTCGACGGCCGTGCTGTCGCCGAATTTCTTCACGACGTTTTCGATGCGCACGAAGGCGTCGTTTTGCGTACGGGCCGCGGGGGCCGGTTGGGTCTGTCGTGCAGCAGCGGAAGAGGGTATCGATTGCATGGGATTCACCATTCGTTCTTCACGGATTGCAGGCGTGAGCGTCCCCGCGCGAGGCGCGCGATGCGACTCACGGACGACGGCTCGTGCCGGATGGAACAGTGCGCGCGACGCGCACGGGCGGACGGAGGTCCGCGGATCTCAGGCGGGCAGGCGTCGAGCGATGCCTGCGCCGCCGGAATGCATGGCGATCAGTGGCCGGTCTTCAATTGGGCCCACAGGCGGTTCTGGAGGCGCAGGATGTCGGCCGGCATCGGCTTCATCAGCACCATCTTCTTCAGCACGTCTTCGGGCGGGTAGACGGTCGGGTCCTGCGCGACGGACGGCGTGACGAACTGGTGCGCGGCCTTGTTCGCGGTCGGGTAGAACACCGTATTGGTGATCGCCGCGTTGACCTTCGGATCGGACACGTAGTTGATCCACTTCAGCGCGGCCTCGGGGTGCGGTGCATCCTTCGGGATCACCATCACGTCGAACCACAGCAGGCCGCCTTCCTTCGGGTTCGAGAACTTGATGTCGTACGAACGCTTCGCTTCGGCCGAGCGGCGATGCGCGATGCCGACGTCGCCCGACCAGCCGAGCGCAACGCACACGTCGTTGTTCGCGAGATCGTTGATGTAGCCGGACGAGTTGAACTGGGTGATGTACGGGCGGACTTTCTTCAGGACTTCGAATGCAGCCTGGTAGTCGCCGGGGTTCTTGCTGTTCGGATCCTTGCCCATGTACTGCAGCGTGGCGGCGAACACGTCGACGGCCTGGTCGAGGAACGACACGCCGCAGCTCTTCAGCTTCTCCATGTTCGCCGGGTCGAATACCAGCGCCCAGCTGTCGACGGGCGCCTTGTCGCCGAGCGCCTTCTTCACCGCCTGCGCGTTGTAGCCGATGCCGTCCGTGCCGTAGGCCCAGGGTACGCCGTACTGGTTGCCCGGATCGGCATCCGAGATCATCTTCATCAGCAGCGGGTCGAGGTTCGCGAGGTTCGGCAGCTTCGACTTGTCGAGCTTCTGGTACACGCCGGCCTGGATCTGCTTGGCCATGTAGTTCGACGTCGGCACGACGATGTCGTAGCCCGAACTGCCGGCAAGCAGCTTCGCCTGAAGCGTGTCGTCGCTGTCGTAGTTGTCGTACTTGACGTGGATGCCCGTCTGCTTCTGGAAGTTCGGGATCGTGTCCGGTGCGATGTAGTCGGACCAGTTGTAGACATTCAGCTCTTCGGCATGCGCCGACGGGCTGGCGACCGACGTGAATGCTGCCGCGGCGGCAAGGGCGGCAACGGAGCAGGCTTGGCGAAGAAAGCAGGCACGCATGGTGGAGTTCCCCTGGTTATGGCGACGTGCGGCGCCCGCCGCACGCCTGTAGGCAAAACCGTTACGAAATACCCAGTTGCTGGGCGGTTGCATCGACTGCTTTTTTCGCCTTCGATACGAGTTCATCAATTTCCGGACGCGAGATCACGAGCGGCGGCGACAGCAGCATCCGGTCGCCGGTCGCGCGCATGATCAGGTTGCCGTTGAAGCAGAAGTCGCGGCAGATCGTGCCGACGTCGCCGCCGTTCGCGAAGCGGCGGCGTTCGGCCGGCGCCTCGGCGAGCTGCAGGCTCGCGACGAGGCCGTGGCCGTGCACTTCGCCGACGATCGGGTGACGCGCGAAGGTTTCGCGCATCAGCGACTGGAAGTACGGGCCCGTGTCGTTCTTCACGCGCTCGACGATCCCTTCGTCGCGCAGCAGCTTCAGGTTCGCGACCGCGACGGCCGCGGCAACCGGGTGGCCCGAGTACGTGAGGCCGTGGTTGAATTCGCCGTTGTCGATGATCGGTCGCGCCACGCGCTCGTGAATGCCGACGGCGCCCATCGGCACGTAGCCCGACGTGAGGCCCTTCGCCATCGTGATCAGATCGGGCTCGAAACCGAAATGCTGGTGTGCGAACCATTCGCCGGTGCGGCCGAAGCCGCCGATCACTTCGTCGGCCACCAGCAGGACGTCGTACTTGCGGCAGATCCGCTGGATTTCCGGCCAGTACGTCGACGGCGGGAAGATCACGCCGCCCGCGCCCTGGAACGGCTCGCCGATGAACGCCGCGACGTTCTCCGCGCCGAGTTCGAGGATCTTCGCTTCGAGCTGCTGCGCGCGGGCCAGGCCGAACGCTTCCGGCGTTTCACCGGCCGCTGCCTCGCCGAAGAAGTACGGCTGGTCGATATGCACGATGTGCTCGACCTTCGACGGCATCTGCTCGTGCATGTAGCCCATCCCGCCGAGCGTGCCGCCGGCGATCGTCGAGCCGTGATAGCCGTTCTTGCGCGAGATCACGTACTTCTTCTGCGGCCGGCCCTGCACGCGCCAGTACTGGTGCACGAGGCGCAGCACGGTGTCGTTGCCTTCCGAGCCGCTGTTGCAATAGAAGAAGTGGTTGAAGCCGGCCGGCGTGACTTCCGCGAGCATCGCGGAAAGCTCGATCACCGGCGGGTGCGTGGTCTTGAAGAACGTGTTGTAGAACGGCAATTCCTGGAGCTGGCGATACGCGGCGTCGGCGAGTTCCTTGCGGCCGTAGCCGACGTTCACGCACCAGAGGCCGGCCATCCCGTCGATCACCTTGTTGCCGTCCGAGTCCCACAGGTAGACGCCATCGGCCTTCACGATCACGCGGCTGCCCGCGCGGTTCAGCGCGCCCATGTCGGAGAACGGGTGAATGTGGTGCGCGGCATCGAGCGCGCGGTATTCGGCGGTCGTGCGCGCCTGCGTCGCGCGGGGCGTTGCGGCCGTGGCGCCCGGCGCGGCCGGCTGGATCCAGGCAGATTCGTTGCGGTAAGTCATGTTTCCTCCGTGATTCCGTATTCGGTTGTGCGCACGCTCACACGTGCAGCAGCAGATGGCGGCGTTCCCAGGAGCTGATCACGCGGAAGAACGCTTCGTATTCGGTTTCCTTCAGCGCGAAATACGCCTTCAGGAACTTGTGGCCGAGGATCTCGCCGAGCGGCTCGCAGGCGGCCATCAGCGTCAGCCCTTCCTCGAGGTTGCGCGGCAGCTGGTACGGCAGTTCGTAGCCGTCGCTGACGAGCGGCTCGGTCGGCTCCAGGCGCTGCGTCATGCCGAGATAGCCGGCCGCGAGCGTCGCGGCGAGCGCGAGGTACGGGTTGCAGTCGACGCCCGGAATGCGGTTCTCGATCCGGCGCGCGGACGGGCCCGAGTGCGGGATACGGAAGCCGACCGTGCGGTTGTCGTAGCCCCACTGCACGTTGATCGGCGCGGCCATGAAGCGCGACAGGCGGCGATACGAGTTGATGTACGGCGCGAAGATCGGCATCAGTGCCGGCGTGTACTTCTGCAGCCCCGCGAGGTAGTTGTAGAACATCGACGTCGCGCCGCCGGTTTCCGGCGACGTGAACAGGTTCTGGCCCGTTTCCTCGTCGACGATGCTCTGGTGCACGTGCATCGCCGAACCCGGTTCGTCTTCCATCGGCTTGGCCATGAAGGTCGCGTACATGTTGTGGCGCAGCGCGGCCTCGCGCACGGTGCGCTTGAACAGGAACACCTGGTCGGCCAGCGACAGCGCGTCGCCGTGCATGAAATTGATCTCCATCTGCGCGGCGCCGACCTCGTGGATCAGCGTGTCGATGTCGAGGTTCTGTGCTTCGCAGTACTCGTAGATGTCCTCGAACAGCGGATCGAACTCGTTGACGGCCTCGATCGAATACGACTGACGGCCCGTTTCGGGGCGGCCCGTGCGGCCGACCGGCGGGCGCAGCGGCAGGTCGGGATCCTTGTTCATGTCGACCAGGTAGAACTCGAGCTCCGGTGCGACCACGGGCTTCCAGCCCTTCGCCTTGTACAGGTCGAGCACGCGGCGCAGCACGTAGCGCGGCGAGATCTCGACCGGCGAGCCGTCGAAGTGCACGCAGTCGTGGATCACCTGCGCGGTCGGGTCGACGGCCCACGGAATCAGGCGGATCGTCGACTCGTCGGGCACGCATACCATGTCCGGGTCGGTCACGCCGGTCAGCGAACCGTCTTCCGGATATTCGCCGGTGACGGTCTGCACCATCACGGCCTGCGGCAGCCGCATCGATTCGCCGGACGTGAACTTGTTGCGCGGCGTGATCTTGCCGCGCGCGATGCCGGCCATGTCGGGAATGATCGCCTCGACTTCGGTGATCCGGTGTTGCTTCAGAAAACTTTCGATGTCTTGCATGTCTGTTCTCGTAAGTGGGTCGGCGCGCTCAGGCGAGCGCGGCGGCGGCCATGGCACGCGTGCGGGTAGCGCGGCGGGCGCGGCAGGCATCGCCGAAGGCGCGGAAGATCGCGCTCGACAGCGGGTCCTGCGCATGGCGCCATTCCGGATGCCATTGCACGGCGAGGGCGAAAGCCGGTGCATCGACGACGCTCACGGCTTCGATCAGCCCGTCCGGCGCGACGGCCTCGACGGCGAGGCCGTCGCCGAGCTGGGCGATGCCCTGCTTGTGCAGCGAATTCACGTGCACGTCGTCGCGGCCGCCGGCGAGCGCGTGCAGCTTGCCGCCGGGCGTCAGGCGCACGACGTGCGCGGGGCCGTATTGCGTGTCCATCGGCGCATCGTCGTCCTCGCGGTGATCGGCGAGGCCCGGCACTTCATGCACGCGCTGGTGCAGCGTGCCGCCGCAGGCGACGTTCAGCTCCTGGAAGCCGCGGCAGACGGCCAGCACGGGCACGCCCGCGGCAATCGCCGCGCGCAGCAGCGGCAGCGTGGTCGCGTCGCGGGCCGGGTCGTGCTTCGTGCCCGGTGCGCTCGGTTCGCCGCCGTACAGGTGCGGCTCGACGTTCGAGTAGCTGCCGGTAAACAGCAGGCCGTCGACCGCGTCGAGTACGTCGTCGACCGACTGGCGCTCGCCGAGCGCGGGCAGCACCATGGCGAACGCTTGCGCGCCGTCGACGATCGCGGCGACGTACTTGTCGCCGACCGTGTGCGATGCGTGTGCGCCGATTTGCGTGTGGTCGGCTGTGATGCCGACGAGGGGTTTCCTTCTATCCATGACGTCAATCAGTTATCCGGAGGGTTGTTGCGTCTTGCTTGCCGGATGGGGCGAAACGCCGGCGTGCAACAGCCCCGCAGCCTTGCGTGAGACGCAGGGCCGCTGGTGAATGGGCGCAACGGGATGGCGTGGCGATCCGCGCTGCGCGCGACGATCAGGCCGTCGTTCGTTTCATTGCGATACGCGACGCGGCAACGAATGCGCGAACGCGTTCCGTCACCGCACGGACGATGCGGTTGGCGAATCAGCAGACGAAACGAACGACGTAAAGAAGGGAGAGGCGCTACGGCAACAGCGACGCCACTTCGTCCGTATCGACGGCGACGAATGCGCGTGCGGAAACGGCGTTGTGACGCCGAACGGAACGACGAGACAGGATGGTGTAGATCGACAGATGAAGCAGGCGAGGACTATGCCAGCCGCAACTGCCGTCGTCGGAAGCGGACGACGCGCTGCGCAAACTTCGCACATCGCCTCGATCCCACCTCACCAGAGGGCCACGGACTCTCACGATTACACTCGACTGGGTTGTTGAAAGTATTGAACACCTGACCGTTTCGACGCGCTGGGCGTTTAAAATAATCAAGGCGCCGGTTACACGTTATTTACATTGATGGGCATCAATTTTTGCGTTGCAATAACGCTTTTTGCTGCCCATGAAAGCTTGATGACGCTAACCTGAGAGCCAGCATATACGAGCCAAAAACGGCGTCAAATGTTTTTTAACGGTGCTGCATCAGGGCTTTCCCGAGCAGTGCGAACAAAAGATTCGCAAACGGAATAATGTGCACGGCGTTCATTATTTCGAACGCCTTTCAGGGTTTTCCCCGCTAATGCTCGGCATAAAGTGATTAGAATATTCAACGGCTGTCCACCGCGTCGTTTCACTTTGCCATCGCACTTACCGTGTCCGAAACCGAATCGATGTCCACCGAAGTCGCCGAGCGCCTGCGTTTCGTGCGCAACAAGCAAGGCCTGTCGCAGCGCGAACTCGCGAAGCGGGCCGGCGTGACCAACGGCACGATCTCGCTGATCGAACAGGGCCGCGTGAGCCCGTCGGTCGGCTCGCTGAAGAAACTGCTCGAATGCATCCCGATGAGTCTCGCGGAGTTCTTCACGTTCGAGCTCGTCGAATCGCGTTCGGTCGTGTCGCGTCGCGACGAGATGCCGAACCTCGGCAACGACACGCTCGCGTTTCACCTGGTCGGCGCGAGCATGAGGGACCGCAACATGTGCATCCTGCGCGAGATCTACCAGCCGCAGGCCGATACGGGGCCCGAGATGCTCGTGCACGCGGGGCACGAGGGCGGGGTCGTCGTGTCGGGCCGGCTCGAGCTGACGGTCGACGGCGCGACGTGGCTGCTCGACCCCGGAGACGGCTACTACTTCGAAAGCCGTTTGCCGCACCGTTTTCGCAATCCCAGCGCGGAACAGATCTGCGAGGTCGTCTCGGCCAATTCGCCGGCGACCTTCTGACCTTCGCACCGCGCGTCACTGCATTCGCTGCCGGCCGGCTGCGCGTCATGCGCAGCGGCGTGCCGCATCGCGAGTGCCAAAAAACTGAGGCATCCTGATGAAAAAGTTGACTTTGGCTGACTGGCAGGACAAGGCGGCGTCGCTCGAGATCGAAGGGCGCGCATTCGTCGACGGCGCATCGCGCGACGCGCACGGCGGCAAGACGTTCGACTGCGTGAGCCCGATCGACGGCCGCGTGCTCGCGAAGGTCGCCGATTGCGGCGAAGCCGACGTGAACGCGGCCGTCGCCGCCGCGCGCCGCGCGTTCGACGCGGGCGTGTGGGCGGGGCTGAACCCGCGTGCGCGCAAGGCCGTGCTGCTGCGCTGGGCCGCGCTGATGCGCGAGCATCTCGACGAGCTGTCGCTGCTCGAGACGCTCGACGCCGGCAAGCCGATCGGCGACACGACGACGGTCGACGTGCCGGGCGCCGCGTACTGCGTCGAATGGTTCGCGGAAGCGATCGACAAGGTCGGCGGCGAGGTCGCGCCGGCCGATCATCATCTCGTCGGTCTCGTCACGCGCGAGCCGGTCGGCGTGGTGGCCGCCGTGGTGCCATGGAACTTCCCGATCCTGATGGCCGCGTGGAAATTCGGGCCGGCGCTCGCGGCCGGCAACAGCGTGGTGCTGAAGCCGTCGGAGAAATCGCCGCTGACCGCGATCCGTGTCGCGCAGCTCGCGTACGAGGCCGGCATTCCGGCCGGCGTGTTCAACGTCGTGCCGGGCGCGGGCGAGCCGGGCAAGCTGCTCGCGCTGCATCGCGACGTCGACTGCATCGCGTTCACGGGCTCGACGGCGGTCGGCAAGCTGATCATGCAATACGCCGCGCAGTCGAACCTGAAGCGCGCGTGGCTCGAACTCGGCGGCAAGTCGCCGAACATCGTGCTGCCCGATTGTCCCGATCTCGACCGCGCGGCGCAGGCCGCCGCCGGCGCGATCTTCTACAACATGGGCGAGATGTGCACGGCGGGTTCGCGGCTGCTCGTGCATCGCGACATCAAGGACGCGTTCATCGAGAAGCTCGTCGCGGCCGCGCGCGCATACGTGCCCGGCAATCCGCTCGATCCGTCGGTGTCGATGGGCGCGATCGTCGACGGCATCCAGCTCGAGCGCGTGCTCGGCTATATCGAGGCCGGGCGCAGCGAAGGCCGGCTCGTCACGGGCGGTGCGCGCGTGAAGGAGGAAACGGGCGGCTTCTACGTGGAGCCGACGGTGTTCGAGGTGAAGCCCGATGCGAAGATCGCGCGTGAGGAGATCTTCGGGCCCGTGCTGTCGGTGATCGTGTTCGACGACGTCGACGAGGCCGTGCGGATCGCGAACGACACCGAATACGGGCTGGCCGCGGCCGTGTGGACGTCGAACCTGACGACCGCGCACGACGTGTCGCGCCGGCTGCGTGCGGGCACCGTCTGGGTGAACTGCTACGACGAGGGCGGCGACATGAACTTCCCGTTCGGCGGCTACAAGCAGTCGGGCAACGGCCGCGACAAGTCGTTGCACGCGCTCGAGAAGTACACCGAGCTGAAGTCGACGCTGATCAGGCTGCGCTGACGCGAAATCGGCCGCGGGCGCGGCGCCGTACGGCGGTGTGCCCGCGGGTCGCGGTGCGTGCGCGTCATGCGGCGCGCAGCGCGGGGTGGAAGCCGGCGGCTTCGATGATCGACTGCACGCGCTGCGCGCCTTGTGCCGATTCGACCTTGACGATCTTCGCCGCGACGTCGATGTCGAGCTTCGCGGCGGGATCGGCGGCCGTCACCGCGCGCGTGATGGCATTGGCGCAGCCGCCGCAGGTCATGTCCTGGACTTCGAATTCCATCGTGTTCTCCTGAGTTGACGATTGACAAGCATCGACAGCATGAAGCTTGCCATAGTGGGAAGGTCAAGCGCATTCATGCGGCGTGACACATGCATTGCCGCGTTGGCGCGCCGAGATCGCTCGCCGGCGTGAAGTCAGACGAATCGGAAGGCAGTCGCGTGCGTCAGTCGGAATCTTTCCCGATTGACGCCGATGCGCCGCCGGCTTCATGTGCCGAGAGCCTTGCCTGGCAAGGCTCGGTGCGTACGTGTGAAACGCTATCTCCATAATGCACGTAAGGGTACGCGATTTGGAAATGCGAATCGATCTTACTATCAATACCCTTCGATATTTCATTTCGTTACGCACATGAACCGTTTCGCCTTGGGTTTCGCCGCTGTCCTGCTGGGCGCGTCGGCCGCCACCGCATTCGCCGCCGACGACGCCGTCAACCTGACGCTGAAGGACCACAAGTTTTCGCCCGACGGCGTGACGATTCCGGCCGGCAAGAAAGTGAAGTTCGTCGTGAAGAACCTCGATGCGACGCCGGCGGAATTCGAGAGCGACGACTTCAAGGCCGAGAAGGTCATTCCTGCCGGCAAGTCGGCCGAGATCCTGGTCGGGCCGCTGAAGGCCGGCACCTACGAGTTTCACGACGAATATCACGAAGCGCAGTCGAAGACCCACCTGACCGTCAAGTAAGCGGATCCCGCCATGCTGTCTACCGCGCTGATTGTGTTCCGTGAAGTGCTCGAGGCCGCGCTGGTCGTCTCGATCGTGATGGCCGCCACGAAGGGCGTGCCGCGGCGCGGCTGGTGGGTCGGCGGCGGGCTCGTCGGCGGCGTGATCGGCGCGGGCCTGATCGCGGCGTTTGCCGACGTGATCTCGCAGTGGGCGTCCGGCATGGGGCAGGAAGTATTCAACGCGGGCGTGATGTTCATCGCGACGCTGATGCTGGCCTGGCACTGCATCTGGATGAGCCGGCACGGCCGCGAGATGGCGCTGCACATGGGCGAAGTCGGCCGGGCCGTCGCGGCCGGCAGCCGGCCGCTGACGGGCCTGGCGATCGTGGTCGGCGTCGCGGTGCTGCGCGAAGGTTCCGAGGCCGTGCTGTTCCTGTACGGCATCGCCGCGGGCGATCCTGGGCAGACGCCGCAGATGATCGCTGGCGGGCTGCTCGGCGTGCTCGGCGGGGCCGGGCTCGGTTATGCGATGTATGCGGGACTGCTGCAGATTCCGCTGAAGCGCCTGTTCTCCGTCACCAACGGGCTGATCGTGCTGCTGGCGGCCGGCATGGCGAGCCAGTGCGTCGGCTTCCTGCTGGCGGCCGGCCTCGTGCCGTCGTGGGGCGATACGATCTGGGATACGTCGTGGCTGCTGAAGGAGACGAGCATCGTCGGCAAGGCGCTGCATACGCTGATCGGCTATACGGCTCGTCCGGCGGGCATCCAGATCGCCGCATACGTCTCGACGCTGGTGGCGATCGTCGTGCTGACGCGGCTCGTCGGCCGTCCGCACGCGGCGGTGAGGCCGCCGCGGCCTGTCGCGTAAGTGTTCCGGGTTTCCGGGTTGAAAACGAAAGAAGGGGCGTCATGGACGCCCCTTCTTTCGTTTACCGTTCGCGGCCGGCTCGTGTACGGCGGCGCGCCGGATGCACGCGGCCGGTCAGCGGTGGCTGTCGATCCAGGCGCGAGCCCATTCGAGCCCCGCTTCGCGCGCGTCGTCCTCGGTGTCGAATACGCCAAGGACGCCGGATGCCTCGACCAGCTTGTTGTTCTGCGTGATCGTGCCGCTCGCCGCGAAGCGCTCGGGCTGCAGGATTTCGTCCTGCTGCAGGATCGCGTGGCCCCATATCTGGTAGCCGTGGTAGGTTTGCGCTTCCATTATCGAGTCACCTCCGCGGAGCGGCCGTGCGTGCCGACCTGCAGCACGTTGCCGTCCGGCGTGTATTGCCGCGGGATGTTGGAGTCATTCAGGGCGTGCTGCGCATCGGGCGCAGCCGGTTGCATCACCGTCAGGCGTCCCGGCGCGGGCTGCGCGACGGGGCGCGGAGCGGCCGGTGCGTCGGCCGCGGCGGGCGCACGATGCGAGCCGGCTTTCACGGTTTGCGCGACGCGACGCTTGTGCGGTTTCGCGGCGGCCTTCGGCGTTGCGCTCGCGTGCTTCTCCGCGCTCTTGCCGGCGCGCGCGTCGGCGCCCGCGTGCGCGGCCGGGGTACGGGCTTCCGGCGCGTGGGCCGCCGGCTGCCGCGCCTCGGGCGGGTTCCAGACCTCGACGTAATGCTCGGCGGCCCAGCCCGTCGACGCGAACGTCAGCGCCAGCACACCGCATCCAAACAGTCTTACCATTGTCTCTCCGTCTGTCTCGTTGGCGCGCGGGACTCGCCCCACCTCGCCGGCCGCACCGATTGGCGTCCCGCGTTACTCCACCGTCACCGATTTCGCGAGATTCCGCGGCTTGTCGACGTCGGTGCCGCGCGCGCATGCGGTGTGATACGCGAGCAACTGCAGCGGCACGACGTGCAGGATCGGCGACAACTGCCCGTAGTGTTCCGGCATCCGGATCACGTGCAGGCCATCGTCGTTGACGATCTGCGTGTCCGCATCGGCGAACACGTACAGTTCGCCGCCGCGCGCACGCACTTCCTGCATGTTCGACTTCAGCTTCTCGAGCAGCGTGTCGTTCGGCGCGACCGTGACGACCGGCATCGCTTCCGTGACGAGCGCGAGCGGCCCGTGCTTCAGTTCGCCGGCCGGATAGGCCTCGGCGTGGATGTACGAGATTTCCTTCAGCTTCAGCGCGCCTTCGAGCGCGATCGGGTAGTGCAGCCCGCGGCCGAGGAACAGCGCGTTTTCCTTGCGTGCGAATTCCTCCGACCACGCGATGATCTGCGGCTCCAGCGCGAGCACGCTGTTCAGCGCGGCCGGCAGGTGGCGCAACTGCTTCAGGAATTCGGCTTCCTGAGCGGCATCGACGTGCCCGCGCAGCTTGCCGAGCGTGGCCGCGAGTACGAACAGCGCGACGAGTTGCGTCGTGAACGCCTTCGTCGACGCGACGCCGATCTCGGTGCCCGCGTGCGTCAGGAACTGCATTTCGGTGAGGCGCACCATCGCGCTCGTCGCGACGTTGCAGACGGCCAGCGTGTGCGTATGGCCGAGCGACTGCGCGTGCTTGAGCGCCGCGAGCGTGTCGGCCGTCTCGCCCGACTGCGAGATCACCAGCACGAGCTGGCGCGGGTTCGGCACCGATTCGCGGTAGCGGTATTCGCTCGCGATCTCGATCTGCGTCGGGATCTTCGCGATCGATTCGAGCCAGTATTTCGCGGTCAGGCCGGAGTAGTAGCTCGTGCCGCACGCGAGGATCAGCAGGCTGTCGATTTCCGCGAAGGCGGCGGGCGCGGCGTCGCCGAACAGCGTCGCGTCGAACGCGTCCGTCTGCGGCACGGTGTCGCTGATCGCGCGCGGCTGCTCGAAGATTTCCTTCTGCATGAAGTGGCGATACGGCCCGAGTTCGACCGCGCCGCCGTAGGCGCTCACCACGCGGATCTCGCGCTGCGCGAGCGCGCCGTTCCGGTCGACGATCTTCACGCCGTCGAGCGACAGCTCGCACACGTCGCCTTCCTCGAGGAACGTGAAGCGGTCGGTGCTGCCCGCGAGCGCGAGCGCATCGGAGGCGAGGAAGTTCTCGCCGTCGCCGTGGCCGACCACGAGCGGCGAACCCTGGCGCGCGCCGACGACGGTGTGCGGCTGGTCCTTGTGGATCACTGCGATCGCATACGCGCCGTGCAGCTGTGCCACCGCTTCGCGCACCGCGTCGAACAGGTTGCCGCGATACAGGCTGTGCACGAGGTGGGCGATCACCTCGGTGTCGGTCTGCGACACGAATTCGTAGCCCTTCGCGCGCAGCGCTTCGCGCAGCGATTCGAAGTTCTCGATGATGCCGTTGTGGACGAGCGCGAGCGCGTTCGACGAGAAGATCGGGTGCGCGTTGTGCGTGACGGGCGCCCCGTGCGTCGCCCAGCGGGTATGCGCGACGCCGGTCGTGCCTTCGAGGTGCGATTCGCGCACCTGCGCGTCGAGATCGGCGACGCGCGCGACGCTGCGCGCGCGCTTCGGCGCGTCCGGCTCGAGCACGGCGACGCCGCACGAGTCATAGCCACGGTATTCGAGGCGCCGCAATCCTTCGATCAGCACCGGAACGATATTACGCTGCGCAACTGCGCCGACAATGCCGCACATGAAATCTACCTTCTATATGGAAGCGGGCGCCTCATGGCACCCGCGTGATGTTAAGTTTTCTTCTTGACCGGGCGGACATAGCCGCTCTTCGCGGTCTGGGTCTTCTCGTTCAACGCGAGCAGGCCGTCGGCCACGTCCTTCCAGATCGTCGTGCCGGCGGCAATCGTCACGCCGCGGCCGACCCGCACGGGCGCGACGAGCTGCGTATCGGAGCCGACGAACACGTCGTCCTCGATCACGGTGCGGAACTTGTTCGCGCCGTCGTAGTTGCAGGTGATCGTGCCCGCGCCGATGTTCACGCGCGCGCCGATGTCGGCGTCGCCGATGTACGTGAGGTGGTTTGCCTTCGAGCCGTGGCCGATCACCGCGTTCTTCACCTCGACGAAGTTGCCGACGTGCGCTTCGTCCGCGAGTTGCGTGCCGGGGCGCAGCCGTGCGTACGGGCCGATCACGGTGTGCGCGCCGAGCTCGGCGCCGTCGATGTGCGTGAATGCGTCGATGCGCGTGCCTGCGCCGACCGACGCGTTGCGGATCACGCAGTTCGCGCCGATCGTCACGTTGTCGGCGAGCGTCACGTTGCCTTCGAACACGCAGTTCACGTCGATCGACACGTCGCGGCCGCAGCGCAGCGTGCCGCGCACGTCGACGCGCGCCGGATCGGCGAGCGTGACGCCGTCGACGAGCAGCGCGTCGGCGATATTGCGCTGGTGGATGCGTTCGAGCTCGGCGAGCTGCGCCTTGCTGTTCACGCCGAGCGTTTCCCATTCCTCGTCGGGCTGCGCGGTGACGACCTCGAAACCGGCCTCGATCGCGAGTTCGACGACGTCGGTCAGGTAGTACTCGCCCTGCGCGTTCTCGTTCTTCAGCGCGCCGAGCCACATCGACAGCTGGGCCGTGGGCGTGACGATGATGCCGGTGTTGATCTCGGCGATCTTCAGCTGTTCGGGCGACGCATCCTTCTGTTCGACGATGCGCGTGACGAAGCCGGCCGCGTCGCGCACGATGCGGCCGTAGCCGGTCGGATCGTCGAGCGTGACCGTCAGGATCCCGTAGCGGCCTTCGCGCGCGGCGTCGACGAGGCGTTGCAGCGTCGATGCGCGGGTGAGCGGCACGTCGCCGTACAGCACGAGCGTCGGTTGCGCGGGATCGAGGAGCGGTAGCGCCTGGCGCACCGCGTGGCCGGTGCCGAGCTGCTCGGCCTGCACCGCGAACTGGACGTCGGGTGCGGCGACGGCGGCCTGGACCTGCTCGCCGCCGTGCCCGACGACGACGACGAGCCGGGACGGTTGCAGCGTGCGCGCGGTGTCGATGACGTGGGAGAGGAGCGGCCTGCCGGCCAGGGGGTGAAGCACTTTCGGCAGCGCGGAACGCATGCGCTTGCCGGTGCCTGCCGCCAAAATCACGATATTCATGGCGCCAGCTTGTCAGAGGAGTTCGAAGCCGTCCATTTTAGCATGCGGCCCCCGCCGTTCCGGGCCTGTCGCGGCGGGGCGACAGCGCCGGAAAGAGGCGTTGCGGCCCCGTTCCGGCAGGTGTTCGGGCCCTGCTTACAGGTCGTCGAACTGGACGATCGAGATCGGCCGGGCGCCACCCGGTGCGGCGCTGTCGTCGCCCGACGCGCACGGTTCCTCGTCGAACGCGATGTCGCCCTGCGGGTCGGCAACGCCTGTCGCGCGCAGCGACTGGAACGGGTACAGCGTCGTGTCCATCAGGTGCGACGGCACGACCTTCGCGAGCGCGTTGAACATGTTGTCGACGCGGCCCGGGAAGCGCTTGTCCCATTCGCGGATCAGCGCTTTCATTTCCGCGCGCTTCAGGTTCGGCTGGCTGCCGCACAGGTTGCACGGGATGATCGGGAATTCGCGCAGTTCCGCGTATTTCTCCAGATCGGTTTCCTTCACGTACGCGAGCGGGCGGATCACGATGTTCTTGCCGTCATCCGACTGCAGCTTCGGCGGCATTCCCTTCAGCTTGCCGCCGTAGAACATGTTGAGCAGCAGCGTCTGCACGATGTCGTCGCGGTGGTGGCCGAGCGCGATCTTGGTCGCGCCGAGCTCGCCGGCCACGCGGTACAGGATCCCGCGGCGCAGCCGCGAGCACAGCGAGCAGGTCGTCTTGCCCTCGGGCACGAGCCGCTTCACGATGCTGTAGGTGTCCTGGTTCTCGATGTGGAACGGCACGCCGACCTGCTTCAGGTATTCCGGCAGCACGTGCTCGGGGAAGCCCGGCTGCTTCTGGTCGAGGTTCACCGCGACGATGTCGAAGTCGATCGGCGCGCGCTCGCGCAGGCGCAGCAGCACGTCGAGCATCGCATAGCTGTCCTTGCCGCCCGACAGGCAGACCATCACCTTGTCGCCTTGCTCGATCATGTTGAAGTCGCCGATCGCCTGGCCGACCTGGCGCACGATCCGCTTGAACAGCTTGTTGTTCTCGTACGCGTCCTTCTGTTCGCGGCGCGTCAGCACCGGGCGGGCGGCCGGGGCGGCGGTCGCGTCGAGGGTGGCGGCATCGGCCGCCGTGTCATTCGTGTGGGGGGCGTTCATGCGCGCTCCTCGTCCTTGATGCGAAAGACTTCGACGCCGACGGCGTCGCAGTCCGGATAAGCGTCCGGTTTCTCGGTACAGACGCGTACCGCGCGCACGGCATCGTGCGCCAGCAGGCGCGCGGCGATCGCGTCGCACAGCGTTTCCTGCAGGTGGATGTGGCCGCGCGCCAGGCATTGCGTGACGCTCTGCTTCATCAGATCGTAGTCGACGATTTCGTGCAGCCGGTCGTCGACGGGGGTGGACAGCGCGAGCGGCACGAACAGGTCGACATTGATGACGACGCGCTGCTCGCCGCGCTTCTCGTGTTCGAAGGCACCGATGTTGATGTGCACTTCGTAGTCGCGCAGGTAGAGCCTGCGGCAGTCCGCGAGGCGGGGGTGCAGGAGAGCGGAAAACATGGTCGTCCCAGTCAAATTGGCGTGCGCACACGCAAAGCGGCGCGGGCGGCGGCAGTCAGGCCGCGCGATCCGCGCAGTTCATTCATTCGGGCCGGCGGCAGGCGGCACGAGGTGCTCGCCGCCGTCGACGGTCAGCGTCGCGCCGGTGACGCCCGGTGCGCTCGCGAGATAGCAGGCGGCCGCCGCGATGTCGTCCGCATGCGGCGCGTGGCCGCGCACGAGCGCCGCGACCCGCACCTTCGGCGCGAGCGCCAGCGCCAGCGCCGACGTCGCGCGGTTCAGCGCGGCCTGCATCAGCGCGTGCGACATCTGCGCCGGCGCAGGGTGAAACAGTGCCTGATCCAGCACGTGGATCGCGCAGGCGCGCAGCGCTTCGTGCTCGCGCGCGGCGTCGGGCGTCGCATCGGCAAGCGCGCGGGCCAGCGCGAGCGGGGCCGTCACGTTGCGCGCGAGTGCGCCGGCGAGCGCCGCGCCGTCCACCGTATGGGCATCGTCGGCGCCTGCGCTGGCGCTCACGAACACCGCGCACGCGGGCCGGCCGAGCGCCGCACCGCACGCGGCGACGAGTCCGGCGGCGTCGGCTTCCAGGGCCAGATCGGCGTCGAGCACGACCGCGCGGCGGCCGAGCGCCGCGACTTCGGCGACGAGTGCGTCGGCCGCCGCATGCGGCGTGCCGTGGCTGAACTGCAGCGCGACGTCCCAGCCGCGCCGGGCGAATCCCGTCGCGAGCGCGCGACCGATCGACGCGGCGTCGGCCGCGCTGCCCAAGGCACCTGTGACGAGCGCCACGCGCTGGGTCGACGTATCGGCTGAAACGGTCATTTACAATGCCGGGATGAACCCGAAAGCTCACGAACCCGCTAGTTTACCCGCTCCCGGCCCTGACGCGCTTGCGCAGTCCGAAACCCTTGCCGCGCAACTGCGCGACGAGATCGCGGCTGCCGGCGGCTGGCTGCCGTTCGACCGCTTCATGGAGCGCGCGCTGTATGCGCCCGGCCTCGGCTATTACAGCGGCGGCGCGCGCAAGTTCGGGCGTCGCGCCGACGACGGCAGCGACTTCGTCACCGCGCCCGAGCTGTCGCCGCTGTTCGCGCAGACGCTCGCGCAACCGGTCGCGCAAGCGCTCGCGGCGAGCGGCACGCGTCGCGTGATGGAATTCGGCGCCGGCACCGGCAAGCTCGCGGCCGGGCTGCTCGCGGCGCTCGACGCGCTCGGCGCCGGGCTCGACGAATACCTGATCGTCGACCTGTCCGGCGAGCTGCGCGAACGGCAGCGCGACACGATCACGGCCGCCGCACCGGCGCTTGCCGCGAAGGTGCGCTGGCTCGGCGCGCTGCCCGAGCGGTTCGACGGCGTCGTCGTCGGCAACGAGGTGCTCGATGCGATGCCCGTGCGGCTGTTCGCGAAGGCGGGCGGTGCGTGGCACGAGCGCGGCGTCGCGCTCGACGCGCGGCAGGCATTCGTGTTCGAGGACCGGCCCGCCGCGCCGGCCAGCCAGCCGCCGGTGCTCGCGGGGCTCACCGCCGATGTCGCCGACGGCTACGTGACCGAGACGCACGAGGCCGCGCTGGCGTTCACGCGCACCGTCTGCGCGATGCTCGGGCGCGGCGCGGTGCTGCTGGTCGACTACGGCTTTCCCGCGCACGAGTACTACCATCCGCAGCGCGACCGCGGCACGCTGATGTGCCACTACCGCCATCACGCGCACGACGATCCGTTCCTCTACCCGGGGCTGCAGGACATCACCGCGCACGTCGAATTCACCGGCATCCACGACGCGGCCATTGCCGCCGGCGCCGACCTGCTCGGCTACACGTCGCAGGCGCGCTTCCTGCTGAACGCGGGCATCACCGACGCGCTGGCCGCGATCGATCCGTCCGATATCCACGCGTTCCTGCCGGCCGCGAACGCGGTGCAGAAGCTGATCTCGGAAGCCGAGATGGGCGAGCTGTTCAAGGTGATCGCGTTCTCGCGCGGCATCGACGGCACGCTCGACGCGTTCGCGCGCGGCGACCGCTCGCACGCCCTGTGAGGCCGGCATGCTGCGCTGGCTGATGGCGTCGTTCGTCGCGGTGATGATCCTGACGCGCTGCTGGCCGTGGCTCGGCAAGCTCGGCATCGGGCGGATGCCGGGCGACGTCACGCTGACGCTCGGCGGGCGGCGCTACCCGTTCCCGTTCATGTCGACGCTGGTGCTGACGATGCTGGTATCGATGGCGGCGCGGCTGCTCTGAGCCGCGTCGGACAGCGCGGTGCGCGTCACAGTTCGATTTCGCCGAGGATCCGGTGCGCGAGCGCCTTCGCCTCGTCGAACGCTTCCTCCTCGCTGGGGCTCGTCGAGTGGACGTCGTAGCGTGTGTTCTCGGTGTCGTCTCCGTCGTCCCGCGAGAGGATCACGTAACCCTGGAACTGACCGTTGGCCGAATGCTGGGTATGCGCCTTGGCCGTGTAGATGCCTTTCGTGAACGTGTTCGTGTCCATCGTGCCTCTCCCGCAAAAGGACACTTCATCGTAGCACTGCGGCGCAGCATGTACAGCGCGGCTTATCGGTGACCGAACGGCGGCCGGCGCGCGCCCGGCCGCGTTCGATCGACCCTCGGTCAGCCTTCGATCAGCGCGACGACCTCGTCGAGCGTCGGCGCGTGCGCGCCCGTATGTCGGCACGCCGCGGCGCCCGCCGCCAGCGCGAACGCGAGATGCTCGCGCCACGATCGCTGCGGCGCGGCCATCAGGCTGAACAGCATGCCGCCGATCGACGCGTCGCCCGCGCCAACCGTGTCGGCCACCTCGACGCGCGGCGGGCTGGCTTCGTGCACGTCGCCGTCCGCGTAGAGCGTCGCCGCCTGCGCGCCGCGCGTGACGAGCACCGCCGCGTGCGGGTTCAGCGCGCGCACCGCGCCGATCGCGTCGGGGCCGTCGCCGCCGAACAGGTGCCGCAGGTCTTCGTCGGACACCTTGATCAGGTCGGCGAGCGCGGCCATCTTTTCCAGCGTCGGCCGGTACGCGGCCGTCATCAGGTTCCGGACGTTCGGGTCGAAGCTGATCTTCACGCCGCGCGCGTGCAGGTCGGCCGCGAGCGCGGCCAGCGTGCCCGCGAGCGGTTCGCGCACGAGGCTGATGCAGCCGAAATGCGCCCATTTCACGTGGCCGGTCCAACCGGCCGGCAGCCGCGCCGGATCGAACGCGAGATCGGCGCTCGCTTCGCCGATGAAGAAGTACGCGGGCGGACGGGTCTCGTGGACGATCGCGAGCAGCGGCGGCCGTGCGACGCGCTGCAGGAAGCGCAGGTCGAGCCCGGCCGCTTCGCTTGCGCGCCACAGCACGTCGGAGAAGCAGTCTTCGCCGATCGAGCCCGCGAGCGCGCTCGACACGCCGAGCCGCGCAACCGCGCGCGCGACGTTCCAGCCGGCGCCGCCCGGCACCGAGGTCCATTGCGCGTCGCCCGCACGCACCATGTCGGTCAGGATGTCGCCCGCCGACACGAAAGCCGGAAACGTCCCGCCGCTCATTGCGTCGGCTCGCTGCGCTGTGCGCGCGCAAGGGTCGCGAGCACGTCGTAGCATGCGCCCATCGTGTGGTAGTCGGTCTTGCCGGCCGGGCTCTTCTCGTCGCTGTACTTGCGGTTGTCGCAGGTGAGGATCCGGTACCACGCGCCGTAGCGGTGATCGACGAAATGCGCCCAGCTGTAGCGCCAGATCTCGTCGTACCAGTCCCAGAAGCGCTCGCTGCCGGTGCGCGCGCCGAGCATTGCCGCCGCCGCGAAGGTTTCCGCCTGCACCCAGAAATACTTGTTGTGGTCGCAGATCGTGAAGTCGGGGCCGAAGCCGTAGCACAGGCCGCCGTGATCGGCGTCCCATGCGTGCGCGAGCGCCGCGTCGAACAGTTCGGTCGCGCGCGGCACGAGCCAGTCGAGCGGGCGGTGCCGCTCGAGGATCAGCAGCAGCTTCGCCCATTCGGTCTGGTGCCCGGGTTGGAAGCCCCACGGACGGAAGATGTTCGAGCTGTCTTCCTTGTTGTAGTCCCAGTCGACCGACCAGTCCGCGTGGTAGTGCTCCCATACGAGCCCGCCCGACAGCGCGGCCTGGCGCTGTGTGACGTGACTTGCGAGCTTTTCCGCGCGATCGAGGTACGTGAGGTGGCCGGTTGCCTCGTAGGCCGCGAGCAGCGCCTCCGTCATGTGCATGTTCGCGTTCTGGCCGCGGTACGACGACACGGTCCAGTTCGGCGTCGCGTCGTCCGCATACAGGCCCGCGGCCGCGTCCCAGAAGCGGTGCTCGGCCAGCTCGTAGGTCGCCGCGATCAGCGCGCGCGCCTCGTCGATGCCGGCCATCGTCGCGTGCGCGGCCGCCAGCAGCACGAACGCGAGCCCGTAGCAGTGGCGCGTGCCGTCGAGCGTCGCGCGCTTCGCGCCGTCGCGCCAGTCGAGTTCCCAGTCGTAGCCCTGCAGTTCGTCGTCCCAGTGCGCGTCGCGCAGGAAGCGCAGCCCGTGGCGCGCATATTCCAGGTGGCGCGGATCGCCGAAATGCCGGTACGCCATCGCGTAGTTGAAGACGAACCGGCAACTGCTGACGAGGTGGCGCGACGTGCGGTTGTAGAGGCTGCCGTCGTCGCGGAAGTAGTGATGGAAGCCGCCCGTCGGGTCGAACGCGTTCGTAGCGTAGAAGCGCAGCGTGTCCTCGATGTGCGACAGCAGGAACGACGGATCGCGGAAACTCGCGACGAACGGCGCGGCTTGCGTGTGGGCGGCCGGCGCGGCCGTGCAGGGTTGGACCGGGGGCATGTTCATGATGATTCGGTGGCCGTGGCGGTATCGAGTGCCGGGGAGCCGGCGGGCTGACTGCTGGCCCGCACGATCAGCTCGACGGGCAGGGAAATCTCGGTGCGCTCGGGCGCTTCCGCGAGCAGCAGCTCGACGCCGCGGCGGCCGAGCGCTTCCTTGTCGACCGCGAGCGTCGTGAGCGGCGGGCTCGCGTGCGCGGCGGCCGGGATGTTGTCGAAGCCGACGATCGCGATGTCGTCGGGAATGCTGAGCCCGCGTGCGGTGCAGACGCGCTGCGCGGCGAGCGCGGCCGCGTCGTTGTACGCGAAGACGGCTTCCGGGCGCGGGCCCGGCGCGTCGAGCAGTTGCTCCATCGCACGCGCGGCGCCGGTGTCGGGATCGAGCCCTGCATCGATCGTCACTTCGTAAGCGGGATCGAACAGCCGCCCGGCCTCGAAGAACGCGCGCCGGTAGCCGATCGCGCGCTGCGCGATGCTGTAGTGCGCGGGCGAGCCGCCGATGAACGCGATCCGCGTGCGGCCGGTGGCGAGCAGGTGGCGCATCGCGAGCGCCGCGCCCGTCGCGTTGTCGATGTTCACCGAGCGCAGCCCGGGCGCCCACAGGTCGATCAGCACGAGCGGCCGGCCGGTCGCGGCGAGCGCCTCGATCGTTTCCGGCTCGATGAAGCCGGCCACCGCGATCGCGTCGGGCGCGTGCGGGCGCATCTGGCGCAGCACGTCGTCGTTCGGGCCGACCGTGAGCAGCGTCGGCACGATGCCGCGCTCGCGGCACGCGTCCTCGACGCCGTGCAGCACGTGCGAGAAGAACGGGCTGGCCGGAAAGCGGTTGTGCTGGCGGTGCAGCAGGAAGGTGAGCCGGCGGATGCGCGGCCGCAACTGCGCGGGATCGTAGCCGAGCCGCTGCGCGATCTCGACGATGCGCGCACGCGTCGCTTCGGACAGGCCCGGCTGGTTTTTCAGCGCGCGGGAGACGGTGCCGATCGAAACCTCTGCCGCCCGCGCCACATCGCGAATGGTCGTACCCATCGTTCGGGGTCTGGTTTGTTTAGGGTAAAAGCGATTGTATAGTAAAACGTATCGCGGAATTCGGGCCGGATAACCGGGGAATACCCGTGAATTCCCGGTTTTTAAGCGCTAATCTGCGAAAACGCCGTTACTAAAAATACTAAACAAAGCGCGAAAAAGGCAAGGTGGGCGTGCGGGTGCCTGGCGAGCGGGACGGGGGCAAACGGACTGGCTTCACGCGTCCGCGCGAACGGTGCCCGACTGCCTCCGCCGACCACCAGGAAGTTGGCGTGCAGCTAACGGTCTGGCTGCTTGACCGGCGCAGGCGCGCCCCCGCTGCACCGGGCGCCGCCGGGCGTGCAAACGCCGGCCGTCCGTCGTTCAGCGTATCGCCACGGCCGGCGGCGCGCCGCGATGGCGCAGCGCGGCGCGCCCCGCATCGAGGTCGACGACCGCGAGCCCGTCCGGCTGCTGTTTCGCGCGCCGCTTCGCGAGCGCCGCGACCGACGCGATCTCGTCGCTGCCGTAGCGCTTCGCGCCGTGCGCGCCGGCCGGCACGCCGACCGCGCCGATCGCCATCGTCACGAAGCCGAAGAACGCCGGATTGCCGTGGCGGTCCTCGCCGTGCAGCCCGCCTGCCTGCCGGTCGGCCTGCGTGTAGAACAGCTGCGCGCCGTCGTTGAAGCGGGCGATCGCGTCGGCGGCGCGCTCGCGCCAGTCGGCGCGCTGGAACAGCACGAGGAAATCGTCGCCGCCGACGTGCCCGAGAAAGTCGCGCTGCGGGTCGCACACGCCGGCCAGCACCGTCGCCGCGAACTTCAGCACCTCGTCGCCCTGCCAGTAACCGTACTGGTCGTTGAACGGCTTGAACTGGTTCAGGTCGACGTAGCACGCATGAAAGCCCGCGTCGCGCTGGAGCAGGCGGTCGATGTGCGCGCTGATCGGGATGTTGCCGGGCAGGAACGTCAGCGGATTCGCGTAGCGCGCGGCCTCGATGCGCATCTCGGTCACCGTGCGAACGAGGCTCTCGCCGGTGCCGAGCCCGACGTAACGGCCGTGTTCGGTGATCACGAAGCCGTCCGCGAGATAGCGCTGGTCGTGGCTCGCGAGCAGCGTCGCGAGCTCCTCGAACGTCGTCGCGTTGTCGATCATCAGCGGTGCGTCGTTCGCGAACTGGAGGCACGGCTTCTTCCCGAACACCTCGCGGTGGTACGGCAGCGCGAAGCGGTCGATGAAGCCGCGCCGATTCACGAGCGCGACGGGCCGCCCGCGTTCGACGAGCGCGACCGCATGCAGGTCGGGCATTCGGTTGAACAGCTCGAGCACGTCGTTGCTGGTCGCGTCGCGCGGCAGCGCCGGCGCCGGCACCAGCATCTTCCCGGCGATCGTGCCGGCCGGCCGCACCGAGCGCGTCGCGCCGGGAAACGCCGCGATGTGCGGCGCGCGGATCGCATCGCGCGCGGCCGGCGCGACGACCCGCGACGGCTGCGCGTTCGGCCGGCCGAGCAGGAAGCCCTGTACGCAACAGATGCCCATGTCGCGCACGACGATCAGGTCGCATTCGTTCTCGATGCCTTCGGCGATCAGTTGCGCGCCGCTCGCCTGCGCGAAGTGCTGCATCGCCTTCACGGCTTCGAACTTGAGCGGGTCGCGGGCGATGTCGTGGATGAAGAAGCGGTCGATCTTCACGACGTCCGGGTGCAGGCGCAGCCACAGGTTCATGCTCGCGTTCGCGGTGCCGTAGTCGTCGAGCGCGAACTGGATGCCGGCGTCGCGCAGCGACGCGACGGCCGGCCCGATCTGGGCGATGTCCGTCGTCGCGTTCTGTTCGGTCAGCTCGATCACGATGCGCTCGGCGCCGATCCGCGCGCGGACGAGGCGCTGGCGTACGCGCTCGCGTTCGCGCGCGAGCTGCAGGATCGTGCCCGCGCTGAAATTGAGGAACAGCTTGCCGTCGCAGCCGAGCGCCGCGAACGCGTCGAGGCAGGTGAGTGCGGCTGCCTGTTCGAGCGCGATGGTTTCGCCTTCGCGCGCGGCCTGCGCGAACAGCGCGGCGGGCGGCTCGAGGTCGGTGCCGCTCGGGCCGCGTATCAGGCCCTCGTATCCGACGACCGTTCCCGACCCGAGATCGACGATCGGCTGGAACACGGCGGCGAGCGCGCGATCCGCGATCAGGCGCGTGATGCTGGCGGCAGCGGAGTCGGAGTGGGGCGCAGGCATGGGCGAGGACAGCCGGATCGACGGGACGACCGACTTAACGGCACCGCTCGCGGATAATTGAATGAAGATTTCGTGACACGATGGGCGCTGCTGGTGCATCGCGCCTGGGGCGCATCGGTGCGCATTTGGAAGGGCGGTGTGGTGGTGTGGCGGGAACCCGGAACCCGGGGCCCGGAGCTCGAGAACGCGAGAACGCGAGAACGTCGGGACGGCGCCACTCGATGGCCGTCCCGCCGCGCGGATCGTCAGCGCTTGCCCGCGCTCAGCGCGCCCGGCGCCGATGTCGCGTCGCCCTCGTCGTGCTCGCCGCTCAAGTCGCGCGCGCCCCAACGCTGCGCGAGTGCCGCGCACGCCATCAGCTGAATCTGGTGGAACAGCATCAACGGCAGCACGATCGCGCCGACCGCGTTTGCCGAGAAGATCACCTTCGCCATCGGCACGCCGGCCGCGAGGCTCTTCTTCGATCCGCAGAAGATGATCGTGATCTGGTCGGCGCGGTTGAAGCCGAGCCGTTTGCTGACGAACGCGGTCAGCAGCAGCGCGATCGCGAGCAGCACGACGTTGACGACCAGCAGGCCGCCGAGCGCACGCGGCGGGATCTGGTGCCACAGGCCTTCGTTGACGGCCTCGCTGAACGCGACGTAGACCACGAGCAGGATCGAACCCTGGTCGACGAAGCGCAGTACGCCGCGGTTGCGGTCGATCCAGCCGCCGATCACGGGCCGCAGCAACTGGCCGGCGATGAACGGCACGAGCAGCTGCATCACGATGCTGCCGACGGTGCTCCACGGCGACGCGGCGGCCGCCGACTGCGACGTGATCATCAGCCCGACGAGCGCCGGCGTGACGAAGATTCCGAGCAGGCTCGACGCGGATGCCGCGCACACGGCGGCAGGCACGTTGCCCTTCGCGATCGACGTGAACGCGATCGACGACTGGACCGTCGACGGCAGCGTGCACAGGAACAGCACGCCCGCATACAACGTCGGCGTGACGAGCGGCTGCAGTACGGGTTTCAGCGCGAGACCGAGCAGCGGGAACAGCGCGAACGTGCTGAGCAGCACGACTGCGTGCAGCCGCCAGTGGGTCGCGCCCGCGACGACGGCTTCACGCGACAGCTTCGCGCCGTGCAGGAAGAACAGCAGGCCGACGGCGATGTTGGTCGCCCAGTTGAACGCGTGGGCAGCCGGGCCGCGGCACGGCAGGAGGCTCGCGAGCACGACTGTGCCGACGAGCGCGAGCGTGAAGTTGTCGGGAAGAAAACGGGGACGGGCCATCGGGAACTCGATTCGGAAACGACGGAGGTGCGCGTCGCGCGCGCGGATGGCGCCATTGTCCCGGTTGGCGATTCACTACACAAATTCATTGTGGGAATCGATTGATGAGCCAGTCTCATGTAATAGTGCTCACCGCACCGGCCCGGCCATGCGCAAAACGGCAGAAGAATGTTCTGTCCCGGTCCCCTGCAGAAGTGAAAAAACCTAGCAGTAACATGGTGTTACACCGATGCCGGCGACATAACACTTTTTGGCTCGACACGCTTTCGGCCCGCTCATAAATTACTGCTGAAAGCCTTGCGTCGGCCAGAAGCGGCCGGCAACGGGCATGGACAGGCACTGAACGATGACGGAACGGGTGAAACGGAAGATCGGACGATGGGTGGCAGGCGTGCTCGGCGCGCTGCTGATGCCGCTCGCGCTCGCGCAACCACCCCACGGTGGTCATGCGTTCGGTGGCCACGGCTTCGGCGGCGGCGACATGCGTGCGTACGGTCAGCCGGCTGGCGGGTTGCCGGTCTGGCGCCGCGCTGCGCCACCCGCCGGTGCACGCGCCGGCGGCGTGAACGGCTACGGCTCCCGCTGGGGGCTGCGGCCGTCGCCGTCGTATGGCCATTACGCCGCGCAAAGCCCGTATCGCCCGATCAGCACCGATGTACGCCAGATGCCGCGCCCGCCGGGCGGCGGCAACGTGCCGCTGCGCGCCGGGTCGATCCGCGCCGACGTCGCGCGTTATAACGAGGAGCGCGGCGGACGTCCGATGCCGCCGCCCCGCTCGCAGGAAGAGCCTGCGCACTCGCCGTTTTTCTCCCCGTTCTACCGAAACTGAGCGCACGCGCGCTCGTCCCTCCGCCGGCTGATGCGAATTCGCCACAGTCGCGCATAGATTTCCGCTGATTTTCCCGTCGCATTGCGCTATCTTTCGCGCCCGGCTCGCGTGCGCCACGCTGCCGTCCCGCCGTGCGACCGCGTTCACGCCGGGCCGCCGGCGGGTGCCCGGCCATGCATCCATTCCGCGAAGTTAATGCCGCCGCTATACCCGCAATAAGTGTGCGCAATTTTGACCGGACGAATGATCCGTAAAGATGGCTGCGCCCCATACGACGCAAGCACTCGGCTCCAAAAAACAACGCTCGCGCCACTTATCGACAATTCGACAAAACCTGGAGATCCCATGAAAGCACTCGCTCGCCGTGCGTCGCGCACGTCCGTCAAGCTGATCGCCGCGGCCGCCTGCGTGGCGGCTACCGCTCCCGTCCATGCACAGTCGAGCGTGTCGCTCTACGGTCAGGTCGACGAATGGGTCGGCGCAACCAAGTTCCCGGGCAGCGACCGCGCGTGGAACGTGAGCGGCGGCGGGATGTCGACGTCGTACTGGGGCTTGCACGGCGCCGAGGATCTCGGCAACGGCTACAAGGCGATCTTTACGCTGGAAAGCTTCTTCCGCGCGCAGAACGGCCAGTTCGGCCGCTTCCAGGGTGACACGTTCTTCGCACGCAACGCCTATGTCGGCATCGATTCGCCGTACGGCACGGTGACGGCCGGCCGCCTGACGACGCACCTGTTCCTTTCGACGATCCTGTTCAACCCGTTCTACGACTCGTACACCTTCTCGCCGATGGTGTACCACGTGTTCCTCGGCCTCGGCACGTTCCCGACCTACCCGAGCGACCAGGGTGCCGTCGGCGATTCGGGCTGGAACAACGCGCTGTCGTACACGTCGCCGTCGTTCGGTGGCCTGAATTTCGGCGCGATGTACGCGCTCGGCAACCAGGCCGGCGACAACGGCTCGAAGAAGTGGAGCGCGCAGTTCAACTATGCGAACGGCCCGTTCGCGGCGACCGCGGTCTACCAGTACGTGAACTTCAACAACGGCCCGCGTGACCTGAGCGCGCTGGTGGCCGGCATGAAGAGCCAGGGCATCGCGCAAGTCGGCGCGACCTACGACCTGAAGTACGTGAAGCTGTTCGGCCAGTACATGTATACGAAGAACGACCAGGTCGCGGGCAGCTGGCACGTGAATACCGCGCAGGGCGGCGTGTCGGTGCCGCTCGGCGTCGGCAGCGCGATGGCGTCGTACGCGTACTCGCGCGATGCGGGCGGTCTCGATCAGACGCGCCAGACCTGGGCCGTCGGCTACGACTATCCGCTCTCCAAGCGCACGGACGTCTACGCTGCGTACATGAACGACCACATCAGCGGCCTGTCGACCGGCAACACGTTCGGCGCCGGCATCCGCGCGAAGTTCTGACGCGCACGCGCGACCGGTGCGCCGGCTGCGCGCCAAAAGCGCGGCCGGGCTGCATGTTTTCCCGCCAAAACGGCGCCGCGACCCCGCGGCGCCGTTTTGCCTTTCTTGACCTTTCTGTTTCCCCGCCTTTGTTACCCTATCTCGTAATTGGACCATTCCCCCGTCATTACGAGCTAGTTCGATGGATACCCTCGTCAGCATGAATGTGTTTCGCTACGTCGTCGAAGTGGGCAGCTTCGTCGGCGCGGCCGAGCGCATGCAGATGTCGGCTGCGATGGCGAGCAAGCACGTGATGCATCTCGAGCAGCAGCTCGGTGCGCGGCTGCTGCATCGCACGACACGACGCGTCGCCCCTACCGAGGCGGGACGCGAATACTATGAGCGCCTCGTGCAGGCGCTGTCCGAACTCGACGAAGCCGGGCAGGCCGTCGGCGCCGCGAGCGTGGTGCCGCAAGGCAGGCTGCGCGTGACGTCGCTATCGGCGTTCGGGCTGCGGCACGTGATGCAGGCCGTCACCGATTATGCGGGCCGGTTCCCGGACGTGACCGTCGACATGACGCTGTCCGATCGCGTGGTCGACCTGATCGAGGAAGGCTACGACGTCGCGGTACGTGCGGCGCCGAACGGATTGAAATCGTCGTCGCTGGTCGCGCGGCAGATCGCGACCGCGCACATCCTGCTGGTCGCGTCGCCCGAGTATCTCGAAAAGCACGGCACGCCCGCGACGATCGCCGATCTCGCGCACCACAACTATCTGCGGCGCGACTCGAATTCGACGATGCTCGACTCGCTGGTGATCGATGCGGCCGCCGCGTCGCGCGTGAACCTCAACGGCAACCTGATCGTGAATCATCTCGAAGGGCTGCGTGCGGCCGTGCTCGCGGGCGCGGGCATCGCGCTGCTCGGCACCGAGGTGGTCGGCGACGACATCGAGTCCGGCCGGCTCGTGCCGGTGCTGCTCGATGCGGTGCCGCCGCACGAGGCGCCGATCTATGCGGTCTACGCGAGCCGTCGTCACGTGTCCGCGAAGGTGCGTTCGTTCGTCGACTTCCTGGCGGCGCGTTTCGAAGGGCAGTCGCTGTGCCCGTCGATCGAATCGCGCCTGCGCGTGCTGCCGATGACGCGGATGAAGCGCGCGGTCTGAGCCGTCTTTCCCGCGGAAGCGGGGCAATAAAAAAGCGCGAACCGCTTCGGTTCGCGCTTTTTGTTTTGTCGGATGGAACTCGCGCCGGCGGCGGCCGCGATGGCCGCCGCATCCGTCAGCGCGGGATGCCGAGCCGCGCCTTCGCGTCGTCGTACTCGCGCTTCAGGCGTTCGACGAGCGCGCCCACGCTCGGCAGGTCGTCCATCAGGCCGACGCCCTGGCCGGCGCCCCAGATGTCCTTCCACGCCTTCGTCTTGTCGCTGCCGAAATTCATCTTGGTCTTGTCGGATTCCGGCAGCGCCTCCGGATCGAGGCCGGCCTTCTCGATGCTCTCGCGGATGTAGTTGCCGTGCACGCCCGTGAAGAGGTTCGTGTAGATGATGTCCGACGATTTCGCGTTGACGATCGCGCGCTTGTAGTCCTCGACCGCGTGCGCTTCCTGCGTCGCGATGAAGCGCGTGCCCATGTACGCGAAGTCGGCGCCCATTGCCTGCGCCGCCAGGATCGAGCCGCCGTTCGCGATCGAGCCGGACAGCACGATCGGGCCGTCGAAGATCTTGCGGACTTCGCCGACGAGCGCGAACGGCGACGTCGTGCCCGCATGGCCGCCTGCGCCGGCCGCGACGAGGATCAGCCCGTCGACACCGGCTTCGAGCGCCTTCTGCGCATGACGCAGATTGATCACGTCGTGCAGCACGATGCCGCCGTAGCTGTGCACCGCGTCGACGATCTCGCGCGCCGGTGCGCGCAGGCTCGTGATGAAGATCGGCACCTTGTGCTCGACGCACACGCGCACGTCGTGTTCGAGCCGCGCATTCGACTGGTGGACGATCTGGTTGACCGCGATCGGGCCGATCACCGCGTCGGGATTGTTTGCCTGGTGGTCGGCGAGCTCGGACTGGATCTGCGTGAGCCACTCGTCGAGCAGCTCGGCCGGACGGGCGTTGAGCGCCGGGAACGAACCGACGATGCCCGCCTTGCATTGCGCGAGCACGAGTTCGGGGTAGCTGACGATGAACATCGGCGACGCGATGACGGGCAGCGTCAGGTTCTGCAGGACGGTGGGCAAGGCCATGTGATGTCTCCAGTCTCCAGGGGCGGCCGCGCGGTTGCGCCGACGCCGCCATGCTTTGCGGTCGAACGGTGATGATTCGAGTGTAGCTGCGAAACGAGGTCGTTCATATTAATACGAACGATCGTGCGATTCTACGCGAGCTTAACAAAATGCGCGGTGTGCCGGCAATCGAGTGAGTGTTCTCTTTCTACGGATTCGAGCTGTTGCCCCGCTGTGTAGAGGTGCAAGCGCTCCTAAAATAGCCGCCATAACAAACCAACGAGAAACAAACCATGTCGTTTGAGGCGTTTGCACCGTTTCGCGTGACGGTGCAGGACACCGACATCTTCGGTGTCAAAGGCGGCGCGGGTCCGCCGCTCCTGTTGCTGCACGGGCATCCGCAAACCCACATGATCTGGCATCGCGTTGCCGCGACGCTCGCGGATCATTTCACGGTGATCGCCACCGACCTGCGCGGTTACGGCGCGTCGGGCAAGCCGCCGAGCGACGCGCAGCATGCGCCGTATTCGAAACGTGCGATGGCGGCCGACCAGGTCGCCGTGATGCGGCATTTCGGCTTCGAGCACTTCCACGTGTGCGCGCACGATCGCGGCGCGCGGGTCGCACACCGGCTTGCGCTCGACCACACGGACGCCGTCGAGCGGATGATGCTGCTCGACATCGCACCGACGCTCGCGATGTACGAGAAAACCGATCGCGCGTTCGCGACCGCGTATTTCCACTGGTTCTTCCTGATCCAGCCGGAGCCGCTGCCCGAGACGCTGGTCGGCGCGCATACCGATGCGTACATCGAGCGCGTGATGGGCAACCGGTCCGCCGGGCTCACACCGTTCGCGCCCGAAGCGCTTGCCGCGTACCGGGCCGCGCTCGCGCAGCCGGGCGCCGTGCATGCGATGTGCGAGGACTACCGTGCATCCGCGACGATCGATCTCGAGCACGACCGTGCGGATCTCGAGCGCGGCAACAAGCTTGCGTGTCCGCTGCGCGTGCTGTGGGGCGAGCACGGGATCGTCGGCCGCTGCTTCGATCCGCTCGAGGAATGGCGCCGCGTGGCGCGCGACGTCAGCGGCCGCGCGCTCGAGTGCGGGCACTACATTCCGGAAGAGGCGCCCGTCGCGCTGATCGACGAACTGCTGGCGTTCTTCGATGCGCGCGAGGCGGCTGCCTGACGATGCGCGGGCGGCGCGCGACCCGGCTGCTCAGCGGTGCGCGCCGTCGTCCTCGATGAGCGGCGGCAGCCGGCGCGGCACCGGCGTCGATTTGACGATCGCGGTGCTCGTCTCGGCGCGCTCCGTCACTTTCGACAGGATGTCGTCGAGGTGCTCGATCGTGCGCAGGTAGAGCCGGCAGATGAAGCAGTCGTCGCCGGTGACCTTGTCGCACTCGACGAATTCGGGAATCCGCCGCAGCATTTCTTCGACGAGATGCAACTGGCCGGGCAGCGGCTTCACGCGGACGATTGCCTGCAGCGTGTAGCCGAGCGCGCGCGGGTCGAGCTCGACGGTGAACGCGGCAATCACGCCTTGCGCTTCGAGCCGCCGCACGCGGTCTGCGGTCGCGGGCGCCGACAGGCCGATCTGCCGGGCGAGCTCGCTGGTCGCGATGCGCGCGTCGTCGGCCAGCGCCGCGAGGATCGCGCGGTCGGTCGCGTCGAGCGACGCGACGGCAGGCGGTGGAAGGCGTTTCGGCATGATCGCTTTGGTTTCGAAGGTGAATCGGTCGATTCACTTCAGTTTAGCCGTGGTCGCCGCGAAAGCAAGTTTCTAGAATCGAAGTCATCCACGCTTCCGAACGGAGTTCACGATGGCTTCGAATGAAATTCGCCGCGGCGCCGCCGAGATGGTCGTCGCAATGATGATGTCCGGCACGATCGGCTGGCTCGTGATGTCGTCGCGGCAGCCGCTGACGAACGTCGTGTTCTTTCGCTGCCTGTTCGGCGCCGCGACGCTCGCGATCGTCTGCGCGGCGTTCGGGTTCCTGCGCCGCGCGCTGTTCTCGCCGCGGATGCTTGCGCTTGCGATGCTCGGCAGCGTCGCGATCGTCGCGAACTGGCTGCTGCTGTTCGCCGCCTACTCGCGTGCGTCGATCTCGATGGCGACCGCCGTCTACAACACGCAGCCGTTCATGCTCGTCGCGCTCGGCGCGATCGTGTTCCGCGAGCGGATCACCGCGTCGACGGTCGTGTGGCTCGCGCTCGCATTCGTCGGGCTCGTCGCCGTGGTACGCGTCGAGCCGGCCGTGCTCGCGGTGCCGGGCGAGTATCTGGAAGGCGTCGCGCTGTCGCTCGGCGCGGCATTCCTGTATGCGATCTCGTCGATCGTCACGAAGCACCTGAAGGGCACGCCGCCGCATCTGCTCGCGCTGCTGCAGGCCGGCCTCGGGGTCCTGCTGCTCGCGCCGTTCGCGCACTTCGGCACGTTGCCGGCGACCGCCGGGCAGTGGCTCGACCTCGTCGTGCTCGGCGTCGTGAACACCGGTCTGATGTATGTGCTGCTGTACGGCGCGATCCAGAAGTTGCCGACCGCGATGACCGGTGCGCTGTCGTTCGTCTATCCGGTCGTCGCGATCGTCGTCGATCACGTTGCGTTCGGGCAGACGCTCGCGTGGACGCAGGTGCTCGGCGCGCTGCTGATCCTGCTCGCCGCGGCCGGCGTGAATCTCGGCTGGCGCATCGTGCCCGCCCGTCGCGCGGCCGTCGGCAACTGAAACGGTCGTGCGATTCGGCGCCGCCGCGGGCAGCGCAGCGGCGCGTCGAATGTGCGTTTCAGGAACGAGCATGGCGCGCGGATGGCGTGTCCATGGCGAGCGAAAGCGCTGCGCGCGCATGCGTGGAAGACGCTGTAAGAAGTTGTAGGGAAACACCCGATGCGATGCGGCCGCGTCGCTCGTATGATGCGGGCTGTGACGTTGATCACGTTCACAGGATTCCGATCTCATGCCGTTCGCCGGTCAGGCTGAACGGCTTTTTTTTATGCGCCGCTTCTCGCCAGCAGACGCCGCCGCGCGTCGAGCCGCGCGAGCAACGCGCGCCTCGCGTCGTCGTCAGACGCACGCCACCCTTTGATCTCGTCGCGCGTGCGCAGGCAACCCGCGCACCAGTCGGTGCGCGGATCGATCCGGCATACGTCGGTGCACGGCGACGCGACCGTGGCGACCGGCGCCGTCACCGGCACGTCGCTCATGCGGGCTCCCGCAATGCGATGTCCGCCACCGGCGCGCCCGTCAGCGATACGAGTTCGTTCGGCGACAGGTTGAACACCGCGTGCGGATGGCCGGCGGCCGCCCACAGGCTGTCGAGCTCGAGCAGGTCGGCGTCGATCAGCGTGACGGGTTCGACGAGATGGCCGATCGGGCAGACGCCGCCGATCGCATAGCCGGTGTTGTCGCGCACGAACTTCGCGTCCGCGCGGCCGACCGCGCCGACTTGCGCGGCAACCTTCTTCTCGTCGACGCGATTGACGCCGCTCGCGATCACGAGCACCGGCGCGCCGTCCGACTGGCGGCGAAACAGGATCGACTTCGCGATCTGCGCGACCGAGCAGCCGAGCCCGGCTGCGGCTTCGGCCGAAGTCTTGCCGGTTTCGGCGAGCATCACGATGCCTTTCGCATGGCCGCGCTCGCGCAGCAGCAGCGCGACGCGTCGCGCGGAATCGGGGAGGGAATCGAATGAAGCAGGTGTCGTCATGTTGAGGAATCCATGGAATACCGGGGTCACACGCAGTTCGCGGCGTCGGCCGCGCTCTGCGCCTTGGCGAGCAGCGCGCGACCGGCGCGCGATACGTTCGCGCGGCCGATCGCGTTCGAGATGAAGTCGCCGGCGGCGACCACTTGCGCGAGATCGATGCCGGTGTCGATGCCGAGGCCCTGCATTAGATACAGCACGTCCTCGGTCGCGACGTTGCCGGTCGCGCCCTTCGCGTACGGGCAGCCGCCGAGGCCCGCGACCGACGCGTGGAAAATCTCGATCCCCTCGAACAGCGCCGCGTAGATGTTCGCGAGCGCCTGGCCGTAGGTGTCGTGGAAGTGGCCCGACAGGCGTTCGCGCGGGAACACGCGCGTGACGGCCGCGAGCACTTCGCGGGTGCGCTTCGGCGTGCCGACGCCGATCGTGTCGGCGATGTCGATCTCGTCGCAGCCGAGCGCGGCGAAGCGCTCGACGACGTCGACGACCGACGCGACCGGCACTTCGCCCTGGTACGGGCAGCCGAGCGTGCACGACACGCTGCCGCGCAGCCGCAGGCCCGCATCCTTCGCCGCCTTCGCGACGGGCTCGAAGCGCGCGATGCTCTCGGCGATGCTGCAGTTGATGTTGCGCTGCGAGAACGCCTCGCTCGCCGCGCCGAAGATCACGACTTCGTCGGCGCGCGCGGCGAGCGCGTTCTCGAAACCCTTCAGGTTCGGCGTGAGCACCGAGTACACGGTGCCCGCGCGGCGCTCGATGCCGGCCATCACGTCGGCGCCGTCGGCCATCTGCGGCACCCATTTCGGCGACACGAACGACGCGGCCTCGACGTTGCGGAAGCCGGCGCGCGACAGCCGGTCGACGAGCGCGATCTTCACGTCGGTCGGCACGAAGGTCTTTTCGTTCTGCAGCCCGTCGCGCGGGCCGACTTCGACGATCTTGACGGCGGAGGGGAACGTCATGGTTGTCTCCTGGTTTGCTTGTAGATTCAGTAGCCGCGTGCGTAGTCGACGATGCCGCCGACGCGCTCGCCGCGCTCGAGCGCGCGGATCTTGCCGGCGATCTGCGCGACGGCTTCGTCGCGCAGCGTCTCGGCCGAGCTGTGCGGCGTGATCGTGATGCGCGGCGCGTGCCAGAACGGATGGTCTTCAGGCAGCGGCTCGCGCTGGAATACGTCGAGCGTCGCGGCGGCCACCTGGCCGCTCGCGAGCGCGTCGAGCAGGTCGGCTTCGACGAGATGCGCGCCGCGCGCGACGTTGACGACATACGCACCGGGCGCGAGCCGCGCGAAGGTGCGCGACGACAGGATGCCGTCGGTGTCGGGCGTGCTCGGCAGCAGGTTGACGAGCACCTTCGCGCCGTCGATGCACGCATCGAACGCGCCGTCGCCGGCGAAGGTCGCAATGCCGTCGAGCTGCTTCGCGCTGCGGCTGTAGCCGCGCACGGGCAGGCCGAGTGCGGCAAGTGCGAGCGCGACCTGCGCGCCGAGCACGCCGAGGCCGAGCACGGCGACGGTGAAGCTTGCGCGCGCATGCGGTTCGAGCGGCCGCCAGCGGCGCTCGCGCTGCAACGCTTCGTATTCGTCGAAGCGGCGCAGGTAGCGCAGCACCGCGTGCGTCACGTATTCGACCATCTGCCGCGCCATGCCCGAATCCTCCAGCCGCACGAGCGGCACGTGCCGCGGCAGCGTGCCCGGATGCGCGCGCTCGAGCGCAAGCAGCGCGTCGACGCCGGCGCCGAGGTTGAAGATCGCGCGCAGGCCGTCGCGCGGGGTGAAGAATTCGCGCGGCGCGCGCCACACGAGCGCGTAGTCGGCGGCGGCCGTGTCGCCCGGCTGCCACGCGCGCAGTTGGGCTTCCGGCAGCGCATGCGCGATCTCGTCGCGCCACGCGCCGGCTTCCTGGTGCGGGGAATGGAACAGGATCTTCATTGGATGACGGCGCGCGCGCCGGCGAGGCGCGTCACGGGCACTGCGAGCAGGGCCGGGCGCAGCGCGCCGGCGGGCGTAGCGGACATCGGGCGTCTCCTGACGACCGGGCGCCCGGCGCGTCGGCGCCTGGCCCCGGTTCCGTGTGAAGCTGACGGGAAGCCCACATTCTACGGTCTCGCGGCGCATCGCGCGCCGGTGCGCGGGGCGGGCGACCGGCGTGGGCGGCTGCTCCGGGGCGTTGGCCCCCGGCGCCGTCCGACGCAAATGCAAAGCACGAAATATTGGTTCGTCCGCCGGGGACGCCGCGCCACAATCGAATCCCGTTTTCAGGCAAGCGAGGGCAATCATGCGCGCATGCAGCAAATCGGCGTGGCCGCCGCGGCTCGTCACCGTTCCGGGCCTGCACGGCAGCGAAGGCGCTCACTGGCAGACCTGGCTCGAACGGCAGTTCCCGCGCTCGCTGCGCGTCGAGCAGGACGACTGGGACGCGCCCGATCTCGCGCGCTGGGCGCAATCGGTGCGCACCGTGCTCGACCGCGAACGCGGCCCGTTCGTGCTGGCCGCGCACAGCTTCGGCTGCCTCGCGGCCGCGCATGCGCTCGCGCAGCGGCCGCATGCGGGCGATGTCGCGGGCGTGTTGCTCGTCGCGCCCGCCAGTCCGAAGAAATTCACGTTTGCCGGGCCGTTCGACGCGCGACGGCTCGCCGTGCCGTCGATCGTGATCGGCAGCGAGACCGATCCGTGGATGCCGCTCGGCGACGCACGCACGCTCGCGCAGCACCTGGGCAGCGCGTTCGTGAACCTCGGCGACGCCGGGCACATCAACACCGCCGCCGGCTACGGGCCGTGGCCGCGCGCGAAGTACTTCGTCGACACGCTCGTCCACTGCGCGGCACCGCTGCGCTTTCGCGACGCAGACGACGGCGTCGAAGCCGCTCGCGTCGACCGCGCGCTCGCGCACGCGATCTGACGAGCCGGGCGGGCGGCGCGCGCGGCTCGGCGAGTGCCGCGCCACGCCGCGCCGTCGCGCTTACGCCGCGGAGACCGGCCGCACCGCCGCCGGATCCGAATAGCTCGGCCGGCCGTTCTCGACGTGGCCCGCGAAACGGCGCGAGAAGGTGCCGGCCGCGCCGTCGCTCACCGTCACGTCATACCATTGGTGGCTCGACGCGAGCGTCCACTGCTCGACGCGCTCGTCACCGCCGTGCAGCGTCACCTGTCGCGACGGCGCGCCGTATGCGTTGTCGGTCAGCGTCAGCGTGACGTGCGCCCCGCCATGGTTGCGCAGGTTCAGGTACAGGTTCCCGTTCGCGATGTCGTAGCCGGCCTTCACTTCCGGTCGCGCGGGGTTGCGATGCGGCGTGGCCGCGGCCGACACGTTGCCCGAGAACACGCGCACGAAGCCGTTCGGCCCGTACACAGCGAACGTGTACGCCCCGTTCGTCACCGTCAGGTCGAAATCCGCATGCAGCGCGCGGTGCGCGCCGACCGTATAGCGCCACGGGCCATCGGTGCGGTTCGTCGCGTACACGTGGAAGTGCGCGCCCTGGTTGCCGCGGTTCGCGAACTCGATGCGCAGCCTGGTCCCGCCATCCATGCTCGCGTTCACGTGCAGTTCGTACGGCAGCGCACGTGCCGGCCGCACGCCGGGCTCCTGCGGGTCGACCGGCGACGGCGTCGCGGGCACGGTCGGCGCGGGCTGCGACGTGCATTGCTGGTCGGCAATCGAGCGGTACTGGCTCGTGTCGGGCAGCGGCGGGAACGACGCGTCGGACGAGCGGAAGTCGAATGCGGCGGTGAGGTCGCCACACACCGTGCGGCGCCACGGCGTGATGTTCGGTTCGTCGATGCCGAAGCGCTCGCCGATGAAGCGGATCACCGACGTGTGGTCGAACACCTGCGAGCACACGAAGCCGCCTTTCGTCCACGGCGACACGACCGTCATCGGCACGCGCGGCCCGAGGCCGTACGGCAGGCCGTCGGCCGTGTAGCTGCCGCCGCGGCCGGGGTTCACGACCGTGTGCAGCTCGCCGTCGGTCGTCACGGTCGACGCGCCCTGCGCGGCCGACGTCGGCGGCTGCGGCGGCACGATGTGGTCGAAGAAGCCGTCGTTCTCGTCGTACATGATGAACAGCACGGTCTTGCGCCATACGTCCGGGTTCGACGTGAGCGCATCGAGGATCTGCGACGTGTAGTTCGCACCGTACGCGGGCGTGTACTTCGGATGCTCGGAGAACGCCGCGGGCGGGCACAGCCACGACACCTGCGGCAGCCGGTCGTTGATCACGTCGTCCTTCAGGTTGTCGAGAGTGCGCACCGTCTGCGCGCGCTGGTACAGCGGCGAGCCGGGCTTCGCGTTGATGAAGTTCGCGAAGTTCTGCAGCACGTTCGTGCCGTAGTTGCCGTTGTACGGATCGTTGCCCGTCGTGCCCTGCTGGTAGATCTGCCACGACACGCCGTGCGCTTCGAGACGTTCGGGAAAGGTCGTCCACGACAGCAACTGATAGGCGGGCGGCCCGTCGCCGTCGACATAGTCGCTGTTGTCGAGCAGCGGGCCGCCGAACTTGCCGGTCGGGTCGACGGTGCCCGTCATCAGGTACGAGCGGTTCGGGTGCGTCGGCCCCGGCAGCGAGCAGAAGTAGTGGTCGCAAACGGTGAACGCATCGGCGAGCGCGTAGTGGAACGGGATGTCCTCGCGCACGTGATAGCCCATCGTCATGTCGGTCTTGTTCGCGGGCCACTGGTCGTAGCGGCCGCCGTCGATCGCCGCGTGCGTCTTGTACCACGAGTGGTCGAGGTCGCCGACGCACTGCGCGCTCGTCGTCAGCGTGTTCAGCCGGAACGGCAATACAGGCTTTGTCGGATCGGCCTTCGACGGCTGGTACCACACCGGCTTGCCGTTCGGCAGCGGGATCGGGAAGCGGTCGTTGTAGCCGCGCACGCCGCGCAGGTGTCCGAAGTAATGATCGAACGAGCGGTTTTCCTGCATGAACACGACGATGTGCTCGACATCGCGGATCGTGCCGCTGCCGCGCGCGGCGGGAATCGCGAGCGCGCGTCGGATCGATTCGGGGAAGGCGTTGAGCGCGACGGCGGCGCCCGCGGATTGTGCGACGGTATGCAGGAAACGGCGGCGGCTCGATGACGTCATGTTATTTCACCTCGGTTCTGCTGCGGTCGGGGGACGGAAGCGGCGGGATCAGCCGGGTGACGACGCTGCCGCGCTCGACGCGGCCGCATTTGCCGTGGGCTTCGCATCGTCGTCGTCATCGGGCGGGTAGTGCACGACGGGCGGCGCGAGCGGCGCGGCATCGGACGCGGCGGTGTTGGCGGCTGCATCGTTGTTGAATGCGCTCGCGGAGCCGGCCGATGCGCCGGCCTGCTGCGAAGCGTCGGTCGCGTGTGCGTCGTGCGGCGCGTCGTCACTGCAGGCGGCGACGAAAGCGGCGGCACAAAGAACGGCGACGGAAACGCGACGCATGACTTCTCTCCTGGCTGGCTGATCGGGAAACGTTTTCGAGTATGCCGACACGATGCGACGTTTCGGTGAATCGTTTGCGACCGGCGCGTGATCGCGAAATGCTTTCGATATCCTGACCAAGGTCTTTCGCGCGGTGGAGGGGATGCAATATTTCCCGGTGGGTGATGCGGGCCGGGCACTTTTACCCGGGCACGCGACGCGATGCACGAGCGCGTCGATGGCAGCCTGAACGTTCATGATGGGCGCGTGCGGTCGATCGCGTTGCTTCAGCGGCGCGGCGTGCGTCGCCGGACCTCGCTGCGCAGCCAGTCGAGCCAGGTGCGGATTGCCGCTTCGTGCGGATGGCCCGTGCGCCACACGACGTAGTGCGCGTACACGTCGGTCACGCGCACCGTCGATACGCGCACGAGCGTGCCGTCCGCGAGTTCTCGCTCGATCAGCGAGCGGCGCGCGAGTGCGACGCCGCGCCCCTTCAGTGTCGCGTCGATCAGCGCATTCGCATCGGTGAAGCGCGGCGCGCGCTCGGATTCGGTGAGGTCGAGCCGCGCTGCCTGGAACCACGGTTCCCACGGCTGCGCGGGATGGCGCAGCAGCGTCGCGCGCACGAGATCGGCCGGCGCACGCGGTGCGACGCCGTCGCGATTGCGGTACGCGGGGCTCGCGACCGGAAAGATCGTCTCGTTCATCAGCTTCTCGGCGACGACGCCCGGCCACGTGCCGGGCCCGTAGCGCAGCGCGACGTCGATGCGGTCGCGCTTGCGCAGCGGCGCGAGCGCCACGTCCGGGTGCAGCGCGATCGCGATGTGCGGATGCGCGGCCGTGAAGCGAGGCAGGCGCGGTGCGAGCCAGCGCTCGGCGACGCTCGGCAGCACGCTGACGTTCAGCGTGACGTCGCAGGTGCGTGGGCGGCTGCGCCCGGCGAGCGCCGGCTCGAACGCGCGTTCGAGCACGCTGAGACCCTGGCGTACCTGCAGCGCGAGCGCGTGCGCGGCGTGCGTCGGCGTCGCGCCGTTGCGCTCGCGCGTGAAGAGCGGATAGCCGAGCTGCGCCTCGAGCGCGCGGATGTGCTGGCTGACCGCGCCTTGCGTGAGTGCGAGCTCGTCGGCCGCACGCGTGAAGCTCTGCAGCCGCACGGCGGTCTCGAACGCGCGCAGCGTCTGCAGCGGAGGAAGGTGGATGCGTCGCATTCGGGTATTAGTAACACTAATGTCCAGGCACGACAATTCATCGTTTGCGGCGGGCCGGCACGCGTTCCTACACTCGGTTCCGTCTTCCACAGCCCCGCCGGGCCACACCACCATGAACGCCTATCGTCTCTATCTTTCGCCAGGCGCCTGCTCGCTTGCCGCCCACATCGCGCTGGAGGAAACCGGCGCGCCGTTCGACGTCGAGATCGTCTCCGTGCAGAAGCAGCAGAACCTCGAAGCGCGCTATCTCGCGATCAACGCGAAGGCGCGCGTGCCGGTGCTCGCGATTCCGGGCGAGCCGCGCGTGCTGACCGAAACGCCGGCGATCCTCACGTATCTCGCGCGCCGTTATCCGGATGCGCGATTGCTGCCGCTCGACGATCCGTTGCGCGAGGCGCGGTGCCACGAGTGGCTCGCCTGGCTGGTCGGCTGGGTGCATGGCGTCGGCTACGGCGCGCTGTGGCGGCCGGGCCGCTTCGTCGGCGATCCGGCGTTGCACGGCGCGGTCGGTGCGCACGGGCGAAGCACGATCGAAGCCGCGAACGAGGCGATCGAAGCCGCGCTCGCCGACGGCCGCCCGTGGGCCGAGCCGGGCGCGCATTCGATCGTCGATCCGTTCCTGTTCGTGCTGTATCGCTGGGGCGTCGCGATCGGACTCGACATGACGCGGCATCCTGCGTGGACGGCCCATGCGCAGCGCGAGGCCGAACGACCGGCTGCGCGGCGCGCGCTGGCGCGCGAGGCGGGCTGACGGATGCGCGGGCGCTGTCGCGCAGACAACGGCGCCCGCGCGCGGCGCGCGACCGCTATCGCACGGCGAACAGCGGATAGGTCGCACCCGCGATCAGCGCAGTCGCGAGCCAGACCACGCTCCACGAACTGACGGCGAGCAGCGGCGGAATCGCGAGCGGCGTCGCGAACAGCCCGAGGTAGACGATCGTGTTCGCCATCCCGAGCGCGGTGCCCGCGTGGTTCGCGCCCGCGAGCGTCGCGAGCTCCGTGTACGCGACGCCGTGCCACGCCGATACGCAGACGCCCGCAAACACGAGAATCGCGACGATCGCCGCGAGCGGCACGTGCGGACTGCCTGCCGTCGCGGCTGCAAGCAGCGCGAACGACCCGGCGGCGACGAGCACCGAACCGCGCAGGTACGCGCGCCGGTTGCCGTGCCGGTCGGTATGACGGCCGCTCCAGACGCGCACCACCATCGCGCCGAGCTGCAGCGCGACCATCGCTGCGCTGATGCCGGCGAGGCCGAGCCGGCCGAAGTCGTGCAGGAACACCGTCGCGAACGTGAGCACCGCGAACTGCGGCGCGCACAGCAGGCCCATGCCGAGCACGATGCGCCACACGCGGCCGCTCGCGAGCGGGCTGCGCGCATGCCGGGCGGGTTGCTGCCGCTCGACGGAGCGATGCGCGGTGCCGTGCTCGGGGGCCGGCGCGGCGGGCGGCTCGTGCAGCCAGCGCCAGGTCAGCGCGGCCGATCCCGCGCACAACAGCATCAGCGCACCGAACACCGCGGCGAAGCCGAGATGCGACGCGAGCGACGGCAGCAGCGCCGCACCGACGCCGCCGCCGAGCGGCACGGCTGTCTGGCGGATGCTCATCGCGAGCCCGCGTTCGCGCTCGCCGAACCAGCGCATCACCGCGCGCCCGCTCGACCCGTTCACGCTGCCGCCAAGCAGGCCGACACAGCTCATCGCCGCGACGACGCGCATCAGCGGCGGCACCGCGTGCGCGGTCGGGACGATCGTGCACACCATCAGCGCCAGCATCGCGGCCGTCGCGACGAGCCCGGTCAGCAGCACGCGGCGATCGCCGAAGCGGTCGGCGGCCATGCCCCACGGCAGCTCGGACAACGCGACGCCGAAGCCGAGCGCGCCGAGCACGAGGCCGAGCGCGCCGTTGTCGAGGTGATAGGCCGCACGCATCCACACGGCCGTGGTCGGAATGCCGGCCGCGGCGGCCGAAAAGCTCATGTTCGCGGCGACGCCGGCCGCGAGCACGCGCCAGCGATGGGCCGGGCCGCGCGCGTCGCGGGCGGGCGAGGTGGGGGAAGCGATGCAGGTGGTATCCATGGCGGCAGGCCCGGGTGGAAATTGACATCGACAGTCTGGTCGCCTACATTCATCCTGAAAATCGGAAAGTTTTTGATGAATCGTTCGATAAAACAGGATGGTTGACGTGTCCGAACACGATATTCCCCGTGGCGACGACGAGCCGCTTGCAATGGCCGATGTCGCGCAGGCACGACCCAACTTCGACGTGGCGGCGCTGCGCAGCCTCGTCGCGGGCGTGGATCTCGGCAGTTTCGCGAAGGCGGCCGACCGCGTCGCGCGCTCGTCGTCGGCGGTGAGCGCGCAGATCCGCAAGCTCGAGGAGCAGGCCGGCACGCCGCTGTTCATGAAGGCCGGGCGCGGGCTCGCGCTGACCGATGCCGGCGACGCGATGCTGCGCTATGCGCGGCGGATGATCGAGCTGAACGACGAGGCGGTCGCGGCCGTGCGCGGCGTGAATCTCGACGGCTGGGTGCGTGTCGGCCTGCAGGAGGATTTCGGCGAGGCGATCCTGCCCGACGTGCTCGGGCGGTTCGCGCGCGCGCATCCGAGGGTGAGGATCGAGGCGCGCGTGGCGCGCAATGCCGAGCTGCTCGACCGGCTCGATGCAAACCAGCTCGATCTCGCGCTCGTGTGGGGCGACCCGGCGTCGGCAGCGCTCGTGTCGCGGGCGGGGATCGACGGCGAAGCGATCGCGCAGGTGCCGATGCGATGGGTCGGCGCGGTGGGCCGGGGCGGGTTTGGTATGCCGGACGGCGGTGGGGAGGAGGGGGCAGGAGGCGGTGCGGCACGTGCGCCGGGCGAGCCGCTGCCGCTCGTCGTGTTCGACCGGCCATGCCGGTTCTTCGGTGCGGCGACCGATGCGCTCGACCGCGCGGGCGTGCCGTGGCGCGTCGCATTCACGACGCCGAGTCTCGCCGGGCTATGGGCCGCGGCGGCGGCCGGCCTCGGGCTGACGGTGCGCTCGCACTACGGGCTGCCCGCGTCGGTGCGCGTGCTCGACGCGGCTTCGTGCGGGCTGCCGGCACTGCCGAGCCTGCCGCTGATTTTGCTTCGACGCACGTCGTCGGCGACGCCGACCGTCGATCGGCTGGCGCGGATCGTGACGCAGGCGGTGCGGGATGCCACGGAGGGGGCGGGGGCGGCGCTGGCGGCGTGACGAAACACGAAATGCTCGATCGCCGCCGCGGGCTGCGGTTCGGCAATCCCTCTGCCGATCGGTTGAATGGATCGATCGGTTGAACCTCACCAGGCGTCGCGGGTCATGCCGCCGCGAAGTCCGGCTCGATTTCATCCAGTTCCGCACAAATGACTGCCAGCCGCGCCCTCAACCCTTCACTCGCCGGCACGAACGGCAGCCGCAACCCGTCCTCGCACCATCCTTGCGCGGCCAGCACGGCCTTCACCGGCGCCGGGTTCGGCTCCGCGAACAGCGCCGCGACGAGCGGCTGCAGCGCAACCGACACGCGCCGCGCATCGGCGAGCCGGCCGTCGCGCAGCAGCGCATGGATGCGCACATGCCATTCGGGCAGCACGTGCGCGCTGCTCGCGATCGCGCCGTGCGCGCCGGCGCACATCGCCGCGAAGTTCTGGTTGTCGTCGCCGGACAGGATCGCGAGGGGCGTGTCGTGCACGAGCCGGCTCATCCGGTCGAGCGTACCGCCGCATTCCTTGATGCCCGCGACGCGCGGGTCGCGGGCCAGCGCCTGCAGCGTGTCCAGTTCGACGTTCACGCCGGTGCGGTACGGGATGTTGTAGACGAGCACCGGCAGGTCGGCCGCGTCGACGATCGCCTCGACGTGGCGGCGGATGCCGTCCTGCGTCGGCCGCACGTAGACGGGCGGCGTGACGAGCAGCCCGTCGGGCCGCAGCGCCGCGAGTTCGCGCGCGCGGGCGGCCGCGACATGCGTCGCGCTCGCGGTCAGCCCGACGACGATCGGCAGCCCGGGCGCCGCGTCGCGCAGCGTCGCGAACACCGCATCCAGTTCGCGCGCGTCGAGCAGCACGCCTTCACCGGTCGTCGCGCCCGCGACGAAGCCTGCGATGCCCGCGGCCGCATAGTGGCGCGCGAGCCGCGCGAGCGCGGCATGGTCGACTTCGCCGTGGTGGAACGGCGTGATGATCGGCAGCCAGATACCTTCGAAACGTGTGTTCATGCAAAGCCTCATGGTGGAAACGGAGTGGGAAAGAACCGTTCCGCCGGCGGAGAGCCGGAGCGAGGCGTGCGAGCAAGGAGAAAGAAACGACCTGCGGGCATCCCGTCCGGCATTCGCCTGACGGGACGCGACATCCCCGTCAGTCGAGGAGTCGTTTTTTCAGTTTCAGCCCGGCCGCGCGCGCACCTGCCGCGACGGCGGCGAGGATCGGAAGCGAGCGCACGGGAGTGGACATGGAGGAACCGTGATTGGGCTGAGCGGCGATCTTAACACCGGATCCGATCCGTGCGCGAGTGTGCGCCGCCGTTTAGCAGGATTCGAGATTTGCTTTCCACGACTGATTGGAAAGCGCGCTCCGTCCGGCCGCTAGAATGCCCGCTTACGTTTCGATGACGGCGGCGGACGCGTGCCGTCATGCACATTCACCCACACTGGAAACGGGGCATATCACGATGGCAAGCATGAAGGGGATCGGCCGCTGGCTGCTCACGGGCGCGGCGGCGGCGCTGGTCGTGGCGGCAACGGCCGCGCACGCGGATACGTCGATCCTGAACGTGTCGTACGACGTGACGCGCGAACTGTACAAGGACATCAACGCGGGTTTTGCCGCGGCCTACAAGCAGAAAACCGGCGAGACGATCGCGATCAAGCAGTCGCACGGCGCGTCGAGCGCGCAGGCGCTGTCGGTGCTGCAAGGGCTGCAGGCCGATGTCGTGACGATGAACCAGCCGAACGACATCGACCTGCTCGCCGAGCGTGGCCAGTTGCTGCCGAAGGACTGGCGCGCGCGCTTCCCGGACAACAGCTCGCCGTACTCGACCACAATGGTGTTCCTGGTCCGCAAGGGCAACCCGAAGGCGATCAAGGACTGGAGCGATCTCGCGAAGCCGGGTGTCCAGGTGATCATCGCGAACCCGAAGACTTCAGGCAACGGCCGCTATGCGTATCTCGCCGCGTGGGGCTTCCAGAAGCAGAAGGGCGCGACCGACCAGCAGGCGATCGACTTCGAGAAGGCGATCTTCCGCAACGTGCCGGTGCTCGACTCGGGCGGTCGCGGCGCGACGACGACGTTCACGCAGCGCGGCATCGGCGACGTGCTGGTCACGTTCGAGAACGAAGTCGCGCTGATGGACACCGGCGCATCCGGCGCGCAGTTCGACGCGGTGTATCCGTCGGCGAGCATCCTCGCGGAGCCGCCCGTCGCCGTGGTCGACAAGGTCGTCGACAAGAAGGGCACGCGCAAGGTCGCGCAGGCGTATCTCGACTACCTGTACACGCCGGAAGCGCAGGAGATCATCGCGCGGCACCATCTGCGCCCGCGCGACGCGAACGTGCTGAAGAAGCACGCGGCCGAATTCAAGCCGCTGAAGACGTTCAGCGTCGAGCAGGTTTTCGGCAGCTGGGCGAACGCGCAGAAGACGCATTTCGCGGACGGCGGCACGTTCGACCAGGTGATCGTCGACCGCAAGTGAGCGCCGCGCGCTGACGACACAGCCGGCCGCTTCCGCGGCCGTTTTTTTTGCGCCGCGCGGCCGGCGGCGCGGCGAATTCCCGTTCCGAACCGGCACGCATACCGGGCGGCCGCCGCGCGTGCTACGCTCATCGCCTCCCAGCTTCCGGCACCGCGCGATGAATGTCGATTCGTCCTCCCCAGCCTCCCGCGGCCGTGGCCGCAAGCTCTGGTCGGGCACGCGCCCGGTCATCGCGTACGGAATGCCGCCGCTCGGCTGGCGCGACCTCTATCATCGCGCGCTGACGGTGAGCTGGCCCGTATTCTTCCTGTCGCTCGCCGTGCTGTTCCTGCTGCTCAACGGCGCTTTTGCGACCCTCTACCTGCTTGGCCATGCGTCGATCGCGAACCAGTCGCCCGCAGGATTTGGCGGCGCGTTCTTCTTCAGCGTCGAGACACTCGCGACCGTCGGCTATGGCGACATGCATCCGCAGACCGTCTACGCGCACCTGGTCGCGACGTTCGAGATCTTCATCGGGATGTCGGGCATCGCGCTGGCCACCGGGCTCGTATTCGCGCGGTTTTCGCGGCCGCAGGCGAAGATCCTGTTCGCGCGCTACGCGATCGTCCGGCCGTTGAACGGCCGGATGACGCTGATGGTGCGCGCCGCGAATGCGCGCCAGAACGTGATTGCCGAGGCGCAGGCGAAGCTGCGGCTGATGCGCGTCGAAGGGACGCACGAGGGCTACACGCTGCGCAAGATCCACGACCTGCCGCTCGTGCGCAGCGAGCATCCGATTTTCCTGCTCGGCTGGAACCTGATGCACGTGATCGACGAATCGAGCGCGCTGTTCGGCGAGACGCCCGAATCGCTTGCCGAGCGCGACGCGTCGTTGCTGATCACGATCGAAGGCTCGGACGAGACGACCGCGCAGGTGATGCAGGCGCGTCATTCGTGGGGGCACGGCGAGATCCGCTGGCGTCACCGCTATGTCGACCTGATGCACGACGAAGACGGCATCACGCACATCGACTACACGCATTTTCACGACGTGGTGCCGGTCGACGCCGATACCGACGAGCGCGGCTCGCCGGGTGCGGTGGTCAATGCCGGCACCGCGACGTCGGGCCCGGCCGCGTAGGTGCGCTCGCGGGCGGCGGGTCGTGCCGCCCACGCGCTACGCGTCTACACGTCACACATGCAGCAGGCGCGCCGCTTCGCGCCGTTCGATCGCGACCGCGCGGCGGAAGGCGTCGCGATCCTCGGCGCGCGCGACGTAGTCGCCGAGCACCCCTTCGTGCGGCAGCAGATGCGCGTCGAACGCGATCTTCAGCGTGCTGGCGAGCAGCAGGTCGGCCGCGGTGAAGCGCTCGCCGACGAGCCACGAATCATGGGCGAGTGCTTGCGCAAGGGCGCGCTGCACGCGTGTGATGTTGCCCCAGCCGAACGCGACCGGATTGCCCGACGCGCCGGTGAATTTTTCGGCCATCGCCGGTTCGAGGCAGGTCGGCGTGAAGAACATCCATTGGAGGAAGCGGCCGCGCAGCGGATCGTCGGGTGCGATGCCGAGCCCGGCGCCCGGGCAGCGGTCGGCAAGATAGAGCAGCACGGCGCCCGATTCGGCGAACGGCACGCTGCCGTCGTCGAGCGCGGGTAGCTTGGCCATCGGGTTGACCTGCACGAACGCGTCGCTGCCCTGTTCGTGCGAGCGCAAGTCGATCGGCACGAGTTCGTACACCACGCCGAGCTCCTCGAGCATCCACAACGCCCGGAATGCCCGGGTCTTCGGCCAGTAGTAGAGCTTCATCGTGCCTCCGCGTTTGGGTGCGACTGTCGGTCCCGGTGGATGCTCAAGCGTACCCGAGCGCCGCAGGTTCGGACAGGGGCGCCGGGGGCTATCTGCGCATGATGGCCGGATGCGTCGTGTGCCGTGCTTGAATCAGGTACGAGGCCGGGAAAAGTCTTGTGGCACAAGAGTGTAGGCTTATGACTAGTGATGTAAATACTAGTCATAAACAGGATGAGAATCCTGTCGTGAACCGGCATGCCGCACATGGCAACACTGGCATCCTTCCGCAATCGCCGATGCATCACGAAACAGGGAAATCACCGGAGACGACTCACGCATGGCAAACGACGATCGCACCACGATCATTCCGAGAAGAACGCCGGAATCTGCGGCGATGGTGGCCGAGGTCAAGCGGGCGATGTCGATCGCCGCGCGGATCAATCGCCTGACGTTCGACGATGCCGCCGAGGTTCGCGCATTGTTCGGAGAACTGATCGGCACGCAGGTGGACGACGCGTTCGTATTGATCCCGCCGTTTCATGCGACGGGCGGCACCGGCATGAAACTCGGGCGCAATGTGTTCATCAACCAGAACTGCACGTTCTACGATCTCGGCAGGCTCGAAATCGGCGACGACGCGATGATCGGGCCGAACGTCAGCCTCATCACGTCCGGCCATCCCGTCGAACCTTCGCGGCGGCGCGACTTCGTCGTCGCGAAGCCGATCGTGATCGAACGGAACGTGTGGATCGGCGCCGGCGCGACGATCGTCGGCGGTGTGACGGTGGGCGAGAACTCGGTGGTCGCGGCCGGGGCCGTCGTCACGCGCGATGTCCCGCCGAACGTGCTGGTCGGCGGGAATCCGGCAGCGGTCATGCGGTCGATTGCCCCGTAACGCGACCCGCGGGCGCGTGCCCGCTCGATGCAGCCGGTCGGGACGGATGTGGATAACCCACGATCGAGGCGACTCGAAATGCTGTGCATTTGAACGGTGAGGGTGCCGCCGAGGCCGTCTGGACGGGGCTTTCCGGTGACTGCCCGATAGCCGCCGGCAGATGCGTGAGCCGCTCGTGGCGATGGCCAGACGAAAGTCGCGCCGCGCGATCGGTTGTGGATATCCTCACGCCGAAACGACTCGGCGCCCTGTGCATTTCACCGGTGAGGGGCACCGGATGATACGGAATGCATGAAGCAGGGTGTGGACAACTCGCCTGCGAAACGACGCGAAATGCTGTGGAATTCAGTGGTGAGGGTTGGCGCCCGATCGGGCCATGCGCCTTTCCTGACGAGGATTTCCGATCGTTGCCGTGGTTCGAAGCGCCGCGCATTCTAGCCGAACGCGAGCGTGCGCGGCGCAACCGTGCGGGTGCCGCGACGGGGAGATCCGGTTCCGGCTGTCGCTCGAAAGGCCGTGCATTTTAACGGCGAGCACGGGCGCGTGGTCGGCAATACGCAGATTTCGCTGCGCATCGCCGCGTTCGCAAGCGATTCGAAGCGCTGCGCGATGCAAGGGCGAGCGTGAACACGGGATCGGCGCTCAGCGCACCAAGATGCGATCATTCGGCCGCCGGCGCCGTCCGGCGCATCGTGTATCTCGGGCTGGCACGCGAGCATGCGAACGACGAACACACGGGCCCCGTGTGGATATCCGGCCACGGAAACGACTCTCGACACTGTGCATTTCGACGGTGAGTGTCCGTGCCCGATCGGCCGATGAGCCGCTTCCAGCTTGAATTGCCGGCCTGCCGCACCTTCCGCGGCGCGCGTCCGTCATCGCTTCGGCGGATGCTCATCCATGTGGATATCCTGCGCGCGGAAGCACTCGAAGGGCTGTGGTTTCCAACGGTGAGGGTGCCCGAGTGGCCGGACGGCAATGCCGGATCGGGCGTGGATAACCGCTATCGCAGACACTCGAAGCCCTGTGTATTTCAATGGTGAGCGCGAGCCCGCGATTGTGCCGCAAGCGCGTTCCGGCGTGTATGCCCGGCCGATGAACTCACTCGCGTCCCGGCGTATTTCCTCGGTGAGTGCGGGCCCGCGATCGTGGCGCATGCGTGTACCCGCGCGCCTGTCCGGACGATCAACCTCGCGTGTTTCAACGGTGAGTGCGATCCGGCGATTGCCCGGCATGCGTGTTCCGGCACGCCTTTCCGGCCGACAAACCCGCTCGCGGCCCTGAGTATTCGAGCACCGAAGGCAAGCCGTGGATCGATGCAATACGTCCCCATCGATGTGGATATCCGCGGTTCAAACCCACTCGCCGCGCTGTGCATTTCAACGGTGAGCGTCGAGGCAAGCGCGGGATGCATTCCGTCAACGGTGTGGACATCCCGGCCTCCACGCCACTCGAAACGCTGTGCAATCGAACGGTGAGCGCGCGAGCCCGGTCGGCCGAGGGGCGCGGCATTGTGGACATCCCGCCCCACCGACCAATCGCAATGCTGTGCATTTCATCGGTGAGGGTCACCGCATCGAGCCGCTGAAACCCTTGTCACACGGGGCGTGAGCGCCATCCGCCACCTGCACGGGCCACCGTCGGACAGCCACGTGTTTCCCCGGCAGGCGACCCGCCGGTCCCGACACGTCGCCCATCCCGCCCGGCCACCGTGCGCGAAAACTCTCTCAAATCCCGGCGAAAAGCTGCGCAGTTTTTCTCACTGAGAGCCTGCCCGAGCAAGATGAGGAAAAACATTCTCGGCTGCGCGCGAAAAAATAGAGCCATTCGCTGCCGCCGGTCACGCGTCGCCCGACGCCCTACCGAGCAGCCCAGAACCGCACAATCCGGAGACATCCCCCATGACTGCCCGCTTGCCCGTCGACGGCACGCCTGCCCTGTCCGACTACCGCCTGACCGACAACCTGACCGCGACGCGCGGCCGGATCTTCCTGACCGGCACGCAGGCGCTGGTCCGCCTGCTGCTGATGCAGCGCACGGTCGACGCCGAACAGGGGCTCGACACGGCCGGCTTCGTCAGCGGCTATCGCGGTTCGCCGCTCGGCATGGTCGACCAGCAGCTGTGGAAGGCGAAGAAACTGCTCGACGCCGGCGGCGTGCGCTTCCTGCCCGCGATCAACGAGGAACTCGGCGGCACGGCCGTGCTCGGCACGCAGCGGGTCGAGGCCGATCCCGAGCGCACGGTCGAGGGCGTGTATGCGATGTGGTACGGCAAGGGCCCCGGTGTCGATCGCGCGGGCGACGCGCTGAAGCACGGCAACGCGTACGGTTCGTCGCCGCATGGCGGCGTGCTCGTCGTCGCGGGCGACGACCACGGCTGCGTGTCGTCGTCGATGCCGCACCAGAGCGACTTCGCGATGATCGCGTGGCACATGCCGGTCGTGAACCCGGCGAACATCGCCGACATGCTCGAATTCGGGCTGTACGGCTGGGCGCTGTCGCGCTACTCGGGCGCGTGGGTCGGTTTCAAGGCGATTTCCGAAACGGTCGAATCGGGCTCGACCGTCGACCTCGACGCATTGCAGACGCGGTGGCCGGCGCCGGAAGGCTACACGCCGCCGGCGGGCGGCCTGCACAATCGCTGGCCCGACCTGCCGAGCCTCACGATCGAGGCGCGCCTCGCCGCGAAGCTCGACGCGGTGCGTCATTTCGCGCGCACCAACAGCATCGACAAGTGGATCGCGCCGAGCGCGCAGGCGAACGTCGGCATCGTGACCTGCGGCAAGGCGCACCTCGACCTGATGGAGGCGCTGCGTCGCCTCGACCTGACGGTGGCCGACCTCGACGCGGCCGGCGTGCGGATCTACAAGGTCGGCCTGTCGTACCCGCTCGAGATGACGCGCATCGAGACGTTCGTCGACGGGCTCGCCGAAGTGCTCGTGATCGAGGAGAAAGGCCCGGTCATCGAGCAGCAGATCAAGGACTACCTGTACAACCGCGCGGAAGGCGCGCGCCCGCGCGTGCTCGGCAAGCACGACGCCGCCGGCGCCTGCCTGCTGTCCGAGCTCGGCGAGCTGCGCCCGTCGCGCATCCTGCCGGTGTTCGCCGACTGGCTTGCGCGCCACAAGCCGGCGCTCGACCGCCGCGAACGCGTCGTCGATCTCGTCGCGCCGCAGATCCTGTCGAACGAGGCGGACGCGGTGAAGCGCACGCCGTACTTCTGCTCGGGCTGCCCGCACAACACGTCGACGAAGGTGCCGGAAGGCTCGATCGCGCAGGCCGGCATCGGCTGCCACTTCATGGCGTCGTGGATGGAGCGCGACACGACCGGGCTGATCCAGATGGGCGGCGAGGGCGTCGACTGGGCCGCGCACGCGATGTTCACCAACACGAAGCACGTGTTCCAGAACCTCGGCGACGGCACCTACTTCCACTCCGGCATCCTCGCGATCCGCCAGGCCGTGGCCGCGAAAGCGAACATCACGTACAAGATCCTCTACAACGATGCGGTCGCGATGACGGGCGGCCAGCCGGTCGACGGCAGCATCTCGGTGCCGCAGATCGCGCGGCAGGTCGAGGCGGAAGGCGTGTCGCGCTTCGTCGTCGTGTCCGACGAACCGGAGAAGTACGACGGTCATCACGGGCTGTTCCCGAAGGGCACGACGTTCCATCACCGCAGCGAGCTCGACACGGTGCAGCGCGAGCTGCGCGAGACGCCGGGCGTCACCGTGCTGATCTACGACCAGACCTGCGCGGCCGAGAAGCGCCGCCGCCGCAAGAAGGGCGAATTCCCCGACCCGGACAAGCGCCTGTTCATCAACGACGCGGTGTGCGAAGGCTGCGGCGATTGCGGCGTGCAGTCGAACTGCCTGTCGGTCGAGCCGCTGGAGACGCCGCTCGGCCGCAAGCGCCGCATCGACCAGTCGTCGTGCAACAAGGATTATTCGTGCGTGAACGGCTTCTGCCCGAGCTTCGTGACGGTCGAAGGCGCGGCGCTGAAGAAGGCCGCCGGTGCCGCGTTCGACGAAGCCGCGCTCGCCGCGCGCGTCGACGCGCTGCCGGTGCCGGCCACGCATCTCGACGCGGCGCCGTTCGACATGCTCGTGACGGGCGTCGGCGGCACGGGCGTCGTGACGGTCGGCGCGCTGATCAGCATGGCCGCGCACCTCGAAGGCAAGAGCGCGTCGGTGCTCGACTTCATGGGCTTCGCGCAGAAGGGCGGCTCGGTGCTGTCGTTCGTGCGGATCGCATCGAGCGACCGGTGGCTGAACCAGGTGCGTATCGACACGCAGCAGGCCGACGTGCTGCTCGCGTGCGACATGGTGGTCGGCGCGAGCGCCGAGGCGCTGCAGACGGTGCGTCACGAGCGTTCGCGGATCGTCGTCAACACGCACCGGATCCCGAACGCGTCGTTCGTGCAGAACCCCGACGCGAATCTGCATGCGGATGCGCTGCTCGAGAAGATGCGTCACGCGGCCGGCGATGGTTACCTGTCGAGCTGCGACGCGCAAGCGCTCGCCGCGAAGTTCCTCGGCGATTCGATCGGCGCGAACATCCTGATGCTCGGCTATGCGTGGCAGCTCGGCCTCGTGCCGGTGTCGCTCGCCGCGATGATGCGCGCGATCGAGCTGAACAACGTCGCGGTGCCGATGAACAAGCTCGCGTTCTCGATCGGCCGGATGGCGGCCGGCGACGCGGCGGGCCTCGATGCGTTGTGGAACGCGCGTCACGCGGTGGCCACGCACGCCGCACCGGAAACGCTTGCCGAACTGATCGCCGATCGCGAGGCGCGTCTCGATGCATACGGCGGCGCACGCTATGTCGAACGCTACCGTGCCCTCGTGAGCGCGGCGCGCGCGAAGGGCGACGATGCGCTGACGCGCGCGGTCGCGACGACGTTCTACCGGCTGCTCGCGGTGAAGGACGAATACGAAGTCGCGCGGCTTTACACGGACGACGCGTTCCGCACGGCGCTCGAAGCGCAATTCGAAGGCGTGCCGGGGCAGGCTTATCGCGTGAAGTTCAACCTGGCGCCGCCGACGGTCGCGAAGGCCGGCCGCGACGGCAGCGCGCCGAAGAAGCGCGAGTTCGGCCAGTGGATGTGGCCGGTGTTCGGCATGCTGGCGCGCGTGCGCAGCCTGCGCGGCACGTGGCTCGATCCGTTCGGCCGCACCGTCGAGCGCAAGATGGAGCGCGCGCTCGCCGACGACTACGAGACGACGCTCACGCGTGCGCTCGCCGCGACGACCGCCGGCAATGCGGCGCAGGTCGCGCAACTGGCCGACCTGCACGCCCGCGTGCGCGGCTTCGGGCACGTGAAGGTGCGCAACCTGGCCGGCGTGAAGCGCGCGGAGCGCAAGCTCGCGTTGCAGCTCGGCATCGAAGCGGCGACGAGCGCGGCCGTGCAGCACGCGCTCGACGAGATGAAGGGCGCGGGGATGCTGAAGGGGATTCCGGTCGTCGTCGCGAAGTAACGCGAACGCGGGCGGGAGTGAAAACGGCGACGCCAGTGCGTCGCCGTTTTTGATGGGGCGGCGGCTGCGCAAAGGCAGCGGCCGGCCGTTTAGAGAATGCCTTTCTTGCGCGTCGACAGCGCGGTCTCCGACAGGTCGATCTCGCGGAGCAGCTTCGTCAGCGTCTCGTCGGAAATCCTGCTTTCGCTACGCAGCCGGTAGAGCGCGGAGCGTTCCGCGCGCACGGCCGCGATCCGCATCTGCAGTTCCATCGTTTCGGCCTGCTTCGCTTCCGCGCGCGGCGTGGGGCCGTCCTCGGCGAGCGTCGCGAGGCGGCGGCGGTACTGGTCCATCACGCGTGCGGAGATATCCGCGCAGCGCGCGGCGCCCGATTCGTCGAGATCGACCGAGATCGCGTCGTGCGACGAGTCGATCGCGCGGATCGCGGCCTGCGCGGCGGCCGCGCGTGCGGCGCGTTCCTCGTCGCCGAGCGGGCTGCGCGACGAACGCACGCCGCGCAGCAGCAGCGGCAGGCCGATCACCGCGACGACGAGCGAGCCGAGGATCACGGCCGACGCCACGAAGATCGCCGTGTCGCGGCCCGGCAGCGGCACGCCGTCGGACAGCGCGACCGGAATCGACAGCACGCCGGCGAGCGTGACCGCGCCGCGCACGCCGCCGACCGTCATCACCGCGATCGTGCGCACGCCGGCCATCGTGCCCGCGAGGCCCTGGCGCGCGGCGCGACGGCTCGCGAACCAGCGCAGCAGCCAGACCCACAGGAAGCGGATCGCATACAGCGCGAGCATCATCGCGCAGACGTTGAAGATCATCCGGCCGACGAGTGCGTCGCTCGTGTGGTGCGCGTCGACGAGCGTGCGGCCGATGATGTGCGGCAGCTGCAGCCCGAGCATGATGAACACCATGCCGTTGAACACGAACTCGATCATCGCCCACGTGCTTTCGGCGCGCACGCGCGACGCGACAGTGCTTTTGCGCGAGAAGCTCGTGTAATTCATCATCATCCCGGCCGACACGGCCGCCAGCACGCCCGACAGGTCGAGGTGCTCGGCGAACAGGTAGGCCGCGAACGGCACGAGCAGCGTCATCACGATGCCGGGGGCCGGATCGCCTTCCTGCTCGGCGTTCAGGAAGCGCGTCGACAGCGCGCTGAAGGCCCACGATACGATCGCGCCCGTCGCGAGCCCGCCGGCCGCGACGATCACGAACGTGACCGAGGCGTCGCGCAGCGAGAACATGCCCGTCAGCGCGGCCGCGATCGCGAATTTCAGTGCGACGAGGCCCGACGCGTCGTTCATCAGCGCCTCGCCTTCGAGGATGTGCATCAGCTGCGGCGGGATCCGGCCCTTACCGGCGATGCCCGACAGCGCGACCGCGTCGGTCGGCGACAGTACGGCCGCGAGCGCGAACGCGATCGGCAGCGGCAACTCGGGTATCAGCCAGTGCGCGAAGTAGCCCACTGCGAGTACCGTCATGAACACGAGCCCGAACGCGAGCATCAGGATCGCGCGGCGCTGCAGGTACAGCTCGCGCTTCGGAATCCGCCAGCCGTCCGCGAACAGCAGCGGCGGGATGAACAGCAGCATGAAGATTTCGGGATCGAACGTGACGTGCAGGTTCAGCTTCGGCCACGCGAGCATCGCGCCGAACGCGATCTGCATCAGCGGCAGCGGCAGCTGGAACGGCAGGATGCGCGTGACGGCGCCGGACAGCGCAACGGTCAGCAGCAGGATCAGGACGGTGAAGACGATTTCCATCGATACGGCGAATACGGGGAATGAAACGATCGTACGGAGTGTAGCGTGGCAGCGTGACGGGTGCGTTCGAGCGGCCGGTGCGCGCGCACGAAAATGGTGCGCGAGACATGCGCCGCGTTGGTGCGGCAGCACGGCGCGAGCGGTGCTGCGCACGGGTTGTCGGCGCCTTGCACGGAGCTTGCTTGATGTTGGCCAGCCGTCCGGCGTCGACCGGGCAACCGAGGGTCCAACCATGACATTGCACGCGCCGTTCGCTTCGTCGGACGCCGCGTTCGAAGGCACTACCAGGAGGAAGGCATGACGATCGTGCAACAGGAGCGTCCGGCCGCCGCGTCGCCGTACCGCTTCGAGCGGGAGGTGAGTTCCGGCCTCGAACGTCTGGCGACGCAGCACCGCGACCTGACGCTCACGACCGTGTTCCAGCCGATTTTCAGCCTGTCGCACCAGCGCGCGGTGGGCTACGAGGCGCTGCTGCGCGCGCACGATGCACTCGACCGCGCCGTGTCGCCGCTCGACGTGTTCGGCGAAGCCGCGCGCCAGGGCGAGCTGCTGCAGCTCGACCGGCTCGCGCAGGCGCTGCATCTCGAGAACTTCATGCTGCTCGGCGCGGAGCGCGAGTGGCTGTTCCTCAACGTTCATCCGGGCGTGCTCACCGACCCGTTCCAGGCGGCCGCGCTGCTCGCGAACCTGAAGCGGCTCGGCATGCCGCCACGCCGCATCGTGCTCGAAGTGCTCGAACAGCGCGCGGAAGACGTCGAGCGGCTCGCCGAGGCCGTGCGTGAATTCCGCACGCACGGTTTCCTGATCGCGCTCGACGATTTCGGCGCGGGCCATTCGAATCTCGAGCGGATCTGGCAACTGAACCCGGACATCGTGAAGCTCGACCGGATCATGCTGTCGCACGCGGCGCACCGCACCGGGCTCACCGCGATCCTGCACGGGCTCGTGACGCTGCTGCACGAGGCCGGCAAGCTGGTGCTCGTCGAGGGCATCGAGACCGAACACGAGGCGCAGATCGCGCTGTCATGCGAGGCCGATTTCGTGCAGGGCTACTACTTCGGCCGGCCGGCGCCGGGGCTGCCCGACAGCGCGGCCGCGACGGGCTGCATCGGCGAGCTGACCGAGCGTTTCCGGCAGCAGACCGAGGCGCGCGAGCGGCGCGATGCACAGCGGCTCGCGCCCTACCTGCGCGCGTTCGAACGTGCGGCCGAGCGTCTCGCCGCCGGCGAGCCGCTCGACGAGGTGTGCTGGAACTTCCTTGCGCTTGATGCGGCCGCGCGCTGCTTCCTGCTCGACGCGCACGGCCGCCAGTCGGGCCGCAACGTCGTGCTGCGCGCCGACCGTGCGCTCGCCGAGGCGCGCTTTTCGCCGCTGGCGGACGCGCAGGGCGCGAACTGGCTGCGCCGGCCGTATTTCCGCTCGGCGATCGTCGAGCCGGGGCGCGTGCAGGTCACGCGCCCGTACCTGTCGATCAACGAGGCGCAGCCATGCGTGACGCTGTCGGTGGCCGTGCGCGTCGGCGATGCGCAGCGCGTGCTGTGCGGCGATATCGACTGGAGCGACGACGAAGCGGACGCCGGCTAGGGCCGACCGCAAGCGGCGAGCGGAGCGGGCCGGCCGTTGCGCTCGCCGCGAGCTTCCCCGACAATGGCCCGACCGCGGCCATCGTGACCGCGAGCGCGCCGTCCCGGGGGCCACCATGGCGGCGAATAACAAGGAAAACACAATGAAAAGACCGATTTCGCTGACCATTCTCGCGTGGATCATCATCGTGACCAACGCGATAACGTGCATCTATACGCCATTCACGATCGGCATGCCGACCACCCAGGCACTGCTGTCGCACTACGTGCTGCCCGTCTGGGCGACGCTCGGCATCAGCGTGATTCTCGAAGTCGCGAACGTCGTGGTCGGCATCGCGATCCTCAAGGGCCGCGAATGGTCGCGCAAGACCTACATCGCGATATCCGTGTTCAGCTTCGCGTTCTCGTTCGTCAACATGCCGGCGTCGATGTATGCGGTGCTGATTCCGGGCGTCCTGCTGTTCGCGCTGTTCGTCTACCTGATGTTCCGGCGCCCCGCGACCGCGTATTTCCAGGCGAACGCATGAGCTTCGCGCGCAATGCCATCGCAATCGCGCTGTTCACGCTCGCGGGCATGTGCGTGATCACCGCGCAGATGATGGCGTTCATGAAGCTCGGCCATACGGGGGCGATGTTCGTGTTCGTCACCGTGCTGTGCGTGTTGTCGGCCGTGCTCCTGGCCGTGGGTGCGTTCGCCGGCGCGTTCCGGCCACGCGCGCGCGGCGCGGGCATCGCGCTCCTCGTCGCGACCGCGACCACCGCGTTCGGGATGATCGGCTGGGCGACGATGCTGATGGCGCCGGGGATCGTCGACGTATTGCAGCAGCAAGGCGTGGACATCAACGTGCGGATGTTCCGGGTCGTGCCCGGCGCCGTGGTGACCGGCCTGTCCGCGCTTGTCGGCGTGTGGCTCGCGCGCCGCGACTGACGGTGCGACTGACGGCGCCGCGGCCGGCACGCTGGCGTCCATCACGCGGCTCGGCTAGGATGCGCGAATTGTCCTGACGATTCGCGGGCCGCCCATGAACCGAAACGCCGCCTCTTCCATTCTCCTCGAAGTGATCGCCACGACCGTCGGCGATGCCAAGGCCGCCGCCCGGGCGGGCGCCGACCGCCTCGAACTCGTGACCGCCATCACCGAAGGCGGGCTGACGCCGAGTGTCGGCCTGATCGAAGCCGTCGTGGCCGCCGTGCCGATTCCCGTCAACGTGATCGTGCGACCGCACAGCCGGTCGTTCGTGTACGACGCCGACGACTTGCGCGTGATCGAACGCGACGTGCGCGCAGCCGTCGCGGCCGGGGCGAACGGCGTCGTGTTCGGCGCGCTCGACGCGCGCGGCGACGTCGATCTCGACGCACTGGCCCGCATCGCGGCCGCGGCGGACGGCCGCGCGCTGACGTTCCACCGCGCATTCGACGTGTCGCGCGACCTCAACGCCGCATTCGACGCGCTGTTGCGCGTGCCGGCCGTCACATCGGTGCTGACGTCGGGCGGCCATCCGTCGGTGCTCGACGCGGCCGCGACGATCACGCGGCTCGTGCGGCAGGCGGCGGGCTCGACCTGCACGGTGCTGGCCGGCTCGGGGCTCACGATCGATGCGGTCGGCGATTTTGTCCGCGCCACGGGCGTGCGCGCGGTGCATTTCGGTTCGGGCGTGCGGCCGCGCGGCGAGGTGCTCGCGCCGGTCGATCAGCAACTCGTCGAGCGCGTGCGCGCGGCGATCGACGGCGCGGCGGCACACGTGTGACGCACACGGCAGCCTGCAGGCCGCCGCCGCACGCACCGACTCCACCCACCGGGACATCACCCGGGAGAGAGGGCTACATGACGGACGCAACGCACGATCCGCAGGACCGCGCAACCGATGACAGCGCGCCGGGCTGGGACGCGATCGACGGCGCGCTCGCGCGCGTCTATCCGGGGCAGGAGCCGAAGCACTACGCCACGCTGCTCAAGTGGCGGCTCGGCGGCCGCGATCCGCTCGACGGAATCAGCGTGTGGAAGCGCGCGGCTCCCGTGCCGCACTGGCATTTCGTCACGTACGGGCTCTCGGAGCTGTATGCGAAGGAATCGGATGATCCGGCCGTCAGCGGCTTCGGATTCGAGCTGACGATGCGCGTCGCCTGCGGCGACGCCGACGAAGCGCCGCCGAACTGGGTGTTCAGCTTCCTGCAGAACCTCGCGCGCTACGTATTCCAGAGCGGCAACGCGTTCGACGACGGCCACTGGATGACGGCCAACGGCCCGATTGCGCTCGATACCGGTACGCAGCTCTGCTCGATGGGTTTCGCGTTCGATCCGGAACTGCCGGCGATCGATACGCCGCACGGCAGCCTGGCGTTCCTGCAGATCGTCGGGCTGACGCTCGACGAGGAGCGCGCCGCGAAGCGCTGGCGCACGCGCGCGCTGCTCGACACACTGCTGCCGCATATGCCGCTATGGGTGACCGACCTCGGCCGCGCATCGCTGCTCGAGCGCGCGGACGTGCGCGCCGAGGTCGACGCCGGTACGCAGCGCGACGGCTCGTCGAGCGGCTACCTGTTCACCGACGTGCTCCGATGGGAAACGCGCAAGCGGCTGCTGCGTGCGCCCGTGATCGAGATTACCGTCGGCGCACGACAGGTCGACGAGCTCGTCACGCTGCTGCCGCTGCGGTTGCCGTTCGACCGGCCGTTCGGCCTGGTCGGTCATGACGGCGCGGTGCGGTTCGTGCACGGCGATGCCAATGGCGTGACCGACGAGGACGACACGCTGACGCTGCGGCTCACGGATGCGACGGTGCAGGCGCTGGCGCGCACACTGCAACCGCGCGCCGGCGAGTATGCGCTCGACGGTCTCGACGGCGTGCGCTGGCGCGTGGAGAAGACCGTGATCCGCGATGCACAGGGCAACGCGGTGCAGACGATCGGATGACGCGCGGGCGGCCCGTCACGTATTGCGTACGAACCAGGTAAAAAGCCGGGACCTATCCCGGCTTTTTCATGCGGCGGAACGAAGCCGCCGCGCGTTGCGCTTACGCGTTCGCCGACATCGCGTCTGCATCGCTCGAACGGATGCCGAGGCGCTCGAACAGCGCCCGGTCCTTCTGCGTCTGCGGATTGCTCGTCGTCAGCAGCTGGTCGCCATAGAACATCGAGTTCGCGCCGGCGAGGAAGCACAGCGCCTGCAGCCCGTCGTCGAGCTGCTCGCGGCCGGCCGACAGACGCACGACGGCCTTCGGCATCGTGATCCGCGCGACCGCGATCGTGCGCACGAATTCGAACGGGTCGAGCGGTGCGGTGCCTTCGAGCGGCGTGCCTTCGATCGCGACGAGATTGTTGATCGGCACCGAATCCGGATACGGGTTCAGGTTCGCGAGCTGCGAGATCAGGCCCGCGCGCTCGCGGCGCGATTCGCCCATCCCGATGATGCCGCCGCAGCATACGTTGATGCCCGCGTCGCGCACGCGATCGAGCGTGTCGAGGCGATCCTGGTAGGTGCGTGTCGAGATGACCTGGCCGTAGAACTCCGGCGACGTGTCGAGGTTGTGGTTGTAGTAGTCGAGGCCCGCGTTCGCGAGTTCCTGCGCCTGCTCGTCTTCCAGCATGCCGAGCGTCATGCAGGTCTCGAGGCCGAGTTCCTTCACGCCGCGCACCATCTCGGTCAGCGCCGGCATGTGGCGCTCCTTCGGGTTGCGCCACGCGGCGCCCATGCAGAAGCGGCTCGCGCCGTTCGCCTTCGCCGCGCGTGCGGCGTCGAGCACCGCGTCGACGTCCATCAGCTTCTCGGCCTTCAGGCCCGTGTCGTGGTGCGACGACTGCGAGCAGTAGCCGCAATCTTCCTCGCAGCCGCCCGTCTTGATCGACAGCAGCGTCGACAGCTGCACCGCGTTCGCGTCGAAGTGTTCGCGGTGCACCTGCTGCGCGCGGAAGATCAGGTCGTTGAACGGCAGCTCGAACAGCGCGACGACGTCGGCGACGCGCCAGCGCTGCGAGGCCGGAGCGGCCACGGGAATCGCGTCGGGTTGCACGGTGGCGGCAGTCTGGGCTTGGGTCATATCGTTTTCCTGTCCTGGTCGGGGATGAGGGATCGGGGATCTGTTTTCGATTGGGTCAAGGCTGCGCGGCGCGCAGCGTCTCGACGAGCGTGGCGATGTCGAGCATCGCCGCGGCGGATTCGGGGGCGGCCGGACGCATGTGCGGAATGCGGCCGAGCAGCGGCGCGCCGTGCTCGCGCGCGAGCCAGTCGCGCATCGTCGCGATGTTCTCGTCGGGGAACGACATGGCCGGGTCGACGTGGTTCGCGACCCAGCCGGCGAGCTTGAGGCCGCGCGCGGCAATCGCGTCGGCGGTCAATAGCGCGTGGTTGATGCAGCCGAGCCGCACGCCGACCACGAGCACGACCGGCACGCCGAGCGAGACCGCGAGATCGGCCATGTCCTGCGTGTCGTTCATCGGCACGCGAAAGCCGCCGGCGCCTTCGACGACGACGATATCCGCGCGCGTCAGCGCTTCGCGATGGCACGCGACGATCGTGTCGATGTCGAGCGTCACGCCTTCCTGCGCGGCGACGATATGCGGGGCGGCCGGTGCTTTCAGCAGGAACGGCGTGCGCAGCTCGGGCGGCAGCACGACGTTCGCGGCCGCGTCGAGCTGGTCGGCGTCCTCGTTGCGCCACACGCCGTCGCGCTCATACGCGCCGGCCGCGACGGGCTTCAGCGCGGCCGCGCGCAGGCCGTGCCGCGCGAAGCCGTGCAACATCGCGGCCGACACGAAGGTCTTGCCGATTTCGGTGTCGGTGCCGGTGACGAACAGCGAGAGCGGGGCGGTCATGCTGCGGCCTCCGGCAGGGCCACCTCAACGGAGGCGGCAGCCTCCTCGCCGGCTTCGATCAGCGCCGCTTCGAGCCGCGCGAGATCGTCGAACGAATGCGCGGCCGACAGTGATACGCGCAGCCGCGACGTGCCGACGGGCACCGTCGGCGGTCGGATCGCGGGCACCCACAGGCCGTGCGCGTCGAGCGCGCGCATTGCCGCGAGTGTCGCGTCGTTGCTGCCGATCACGAGCGGTTGCACGGCCGTGTGCGAATCGACCGGCAGCCAGCGCGTGTTGCGCAGCAGCGCGCGCGTGCGTTCGATCAACGCGGCGAGATGCGCGCGTCGCGCGTCGCCTTCGTCGCCCGCGATCACTTTCAGGCTGGCCGATACCGCGTGCGCGACGGCCGGCGGCGCGGCCGTCGTGAAGATGTAGCTGCGCGCGCGCTGGATCATCCATTCGATCACGGTCTCGTGCGCGATCACGAATGCGCCCGCGACGCCGGCGGCCTTGCCGAGCGTGCCGACGTACACGAGATGCGGGGAACGCAGCGCGGCGGCCGCGAGCGCGCCGCGGCCCTGCGGGCCGAGCACGCCGAAGCCGTGCGCATCGTCGACGACGAGCCATGCGCGATGGCGTTCGGCCAGCGCGACGAGTTCGGCGAGCGGCGCGAGATCGCCGTCCATGCTGAACACGGTGTCGCTGACGATCAGCTTCGTTTCGGCCTCCGATGCATCGAGCAACGCGGCGAGCGCAGCCGTGTCCGCATGCGGATAGACCTGGACGTTCGCGCGCGACAGCCGCATGCCGTCGATCAGCGACGCGTGATTCAGCGCGTCGGAAAAGATCGTCGCGCCCTTGCCGGCGAGCGCCGTCATCGCGGCAAGGTTCGCCATGTAGCCGGTGCTGAAGTACAGCGCGCGCGGCGCGTCGGAGAAGCCGCCCGAGAAGGCTGCGAGTTCTTCCTCGAGCGTCGCGTGCGCACGCGAATGGCCGCCGAGCAGGTGCGAGCCGCCGCTGCCGGCGCCGTAGCGCTGCGCGCCTTCGGCGAACGCGGCGACGAGTGCCGGGTGCGCGGCGAGGCCGAGATAGTCGTTGCTCGCGAAGCCGATGATCTTGCGACCGTCGACGGTCATGTGCGTATCGCACGCGGTGTCGGCGGTGCGGCGCACGCGGCGCAGCCCTTGCGCGTCGAGATCGGCGAGGCCGCGCTGCAGGTGATCGAGCAGAGGGTTCGTCATCCAATGATCTCCGCAAGCGTTGCATCGAGCGTGTCGCGCGTGCGTTGCGCGAGCCACGCAATGTCGTCGTCGCTCATCACGTACGGCGGCATCAGGTACACGGTCGTGCCGATCGGGCGCAGCAGCAGCTCGCGTTCCAGCGCGCGTTCGAAAAAGCGCCGCGAGAAGCCGCGCGCCGCGTCGCCGTCGAGCGCGACGTCGAATGCGAACAGCGTGCCGCGCTCGCGCAGGTGGCGCACCTGCGGGTGTGCATCGAGCGGCGCGAGCGCCGCGCGCATCGTGGCCGACTTGCGGGCGTTGGCCGCGAGCACGTCGTCGCGGGCGAACAGGTCGAGCGTCGCGACCGCCGCGCGGCACGCAAGCGGGTTGCCCGTGTACGAATGCGAGTGCAGGAAGCCGCGCGTCGTGTCGTCGTCGTAGAACGCGGCGAACACATCGTCGCGCGTGAGCACGAGCGACAGCGGCAGGTAGCCGCCGCTGATGCCTTTCGACAGGCACAGGAAATCGGGCCAGACACCGGCCTGCTCGCACGCGAAGAAGGTGCCGGTGCGGCCGCAGCCGACCGCGATCTCGTCGGCGATCAGGTGCACGCCGAATTCGTCGCACAGCGCGCGCAGCCCGCGTACATACGACGGATCGTGCATCGCCATGCCGGCCGCGCACTGCACGAGCGGCTCGACGATCAGTGCGGCGATCCGCTCGCCGCGCTCGACGAACAGTCGCCGCACGTCCGCAAGCGCGCGGCCCGCGACGTCGGCGGCCGTTTCGCCTGCCAGCGCGCCGCGTGCGTCGGGTGACGCGACGACATGCGCGTGGCGGATCAGCGGGTCGTACGCGTCCTTGAACAGCGCGACGTCGGTCACGCCGAGCGCGCCGATCGTCTCGCCGTGATAGCTGTTCGCGACGCAGACGAATTCCTGCTTGTTGGCGCGGCCGCGGTTGCGCCACGCGTGGAAGCTCATCTTCAGCGCGATCTCGACCGCCGACGCGCCGTCCGATGCGAAGAACGCATGGCCGAGCGTGCGCGCGGTGAGCGCGTGCAGCCGCTCCGCGAGCTCGATCGCGGGCTCGTGCGTGCAGCCGGCGAGCATCGCGTGCTCGAGCGTGTCGAGCTGGTCCTTCAGTGCCGCGTTGATGTCCGGGTTCGCATGACCGAACAGGTTGACCCACCACGAGCTGATCGCGTCGAAGTAGCGGCGGCCGTCACGGTCGTACAGCCACAGGCCCGCGCCACGCGCGACGGGGATGAGCGGCAGGCGCTCGTGATGCTTCATCTGGGTGCAGGGATGCCAGACCGCGCGCAGGCTGCGCGCGACCCAGTCGTCGGTGGCTGGCGTACTCAAGGCGGCTCCGGGGGATAAAACGGCCGCGCGGCATCGATGGGATGCCGCGCGGCGAGACACGAAACGCGCTGAGATTAGCGTGTTCCGCGACCCGTTGCACTACCGGTTACAAACGCCGCAAAGCCTTGCCGGGCGGGAGTTCGGCGCAGATCGGGGCGGCTCGTGACGGTACGGTTCAGATGTCCCGAAATGACCGCAGATGACGACGTTCGAGTGAGCCCCCCCCCAACCGAAAAAAATCGTGGGCCGGGCGGGGCGGCGAGGTGAAAAATCGGAGCGCGAAGGCGGGTGGCGAGGGGGGATGTGGCCCCACATGACGGGAACGCGTTTGACGGCAAGCGGTGACGGGGAGAACGCGAGCGTGGGGTTGCGACACGGTGCATTCATGCCGGCATGCGTGCCGTGCCGCCTGTGCGACATCCGCCGCGAACGCTGCGCGCAGCGACGAAAGGGAGGCGGGGAGGAAAACGAAAAACGGCGGCGAAGGCCGCCGCTCGTCAACGCGAAGCCAGCGCCGGCGTACCGGTGTCGCGTGCGTTGCTGTCGTCGTTGTCGGCCGTCTGCGTCGTGTTCCACACGACGCGGTCGTTGACCGCGTACAGCCGGCACGAACCGGCGCCCTGCTTCGCGCAGTTGTCGAGCGCGAGCGCCATCGGGTCGTCGCCGCCTTCGGCCCACGACCACGCGCCTTCCGACGACACCGCGAACGCACGGCTCGGATGCTGGCTCAGGAAGCGACGATAGCCTTCGCGGCCGGCTTCGTCGACATACGGCACGGCGTCGACCGAGTCGATCGACGCATAGCCGCTCGCCTTCGGCTCGTGCGGGTTCGCGACCGCGTAGCGCACGGAGGTCGGCAGGTTCAGCTGCGCGAGGAACGCGTTGACGGCCGGCCACCACACGGGCACGCCGTCGCGGTCGACGATCAGCCGGTGCGCGTCGTCCTTGTAGCGGCCGAAATCGATGAACTGGGCCTGCGTGCCGTGCGAAACGTACGCGTCGTGCATTTGCGCGACGAGCCCGGGCGTCCACACCGAGTCGTTGTCGCCATACAGCCACAGCGACCGCACGGCCGTATGCGCGCCGTACTGGTCGAACGCGTCGACGAGGTTTTTCTGCCAGCCGTCGCAGAGATCCTGGCGCAGCCCGCCGGAGAAGTTGATGATGCCGCGCACGCCCGGTGCGGCTTCGGTGCCGTACGCGACCGATACGAGGCCGCCGTGCGACGTGCCGGCAACGACGATGCGCGACGCATCGACATACGACTGGCGCGACATGTAGCGCACCGTCGCGTCGACGTCGGCCGCCTGCGCGAGGCCGTTCTTGCCGACGTTGCAGCCTTCCTGCTGGTACGTGCCGTCCGAGCCCGCGAAGCCCTGGCGGTTCGGTGCGATCACCGCATAGCCGCGGCGCACGAATTCGCGCGCGAACGCGAGCGGCCGGCTGCGCGGCTGCAGATGGAGATCGCCGGTGTTCTTGCCGTGGTTGAAGACGACGAGCGGGAACGGGCCGGGGCCGTTCGGCTTGAAGAGCGTTGCCTCGAGCGTGACGGAGCCCGATGCGTCGGCCGGAATGCGGAGGATCTGTTCGTTCAGGTCGGCGGCGACCTGCGGCAGGTTCGAATCGCCGTAGTCGAAGCGTTCGGCGTGAGCGAGCGACCCGCTGGCGCCGGTGCCCGTCCCCGTATTGGCGTTCTGCAGCGTACCGGCCTGAGCGGCCGACAGCGCGCAGGCCGCCATCCATCCCACCAATACCTTGCTGAACGCCATTCGTAAGCCCTGCCATGCAACATGACCAATTCGAGGTCATCGTAGCCGGACAAAATGAGGTTGTGCAATGCGGGAATTACCCGGCGTCTGACACAGCAACTATTTGTCAGCGCTCACTTACTTCGCCGTCGACGTAGCGCCAGAAACCGTGCTCGTCGCGCTCGAAACGGCTCGTCTCGTGGAGCCGGTAAGCGCGTCCGCCGACCTTGTAGCGGGCCACGAATTCGACCTCCGCGTGCCGTTCGTCGAGCGGCGCGTGGCGTTTGACCGCGAGCCCGAGCCAGCGCGGCGCGTCGGGCGCTTCGGGGTCGGTGTCGAGATCCGGCGGGCAGGTGCGCGCGGCCCAGGTCGCGCGCAGGTAGTCGGTCGCGCCGAGCACGTAGGCGCTGTACCGCGAGCGCATCAACTCGAGCGCGGACGGCGCGGCTTCGCCGCCGTCGATGAAGCGGCCGCAGCAGGCCGCATAGCGGGGCGCCGGCGCTTTGGCGGCGGGAGCGGGGGACGCGCCGCCGCACGGGCACGCGTCAGGTCGGTTCAGAATCATGTGAAACGGGAATTAACGACGCAAGGTTGTCGGCTGCCTACCAGCTCAGCTCGATACCGTCGTACTGGAAGAAACGGCCGTTTGCCTGCGACACGTCCGCGCCGGATTCGGCGATCACGCGGCGCATGCCGGTCACGCTGGTTTCCGGATCGATCGCGGCCTGCGCGCCGCCCATGTCGGTGCGCACCCAGCCGGGGTGCAGCGAGATGCACGCGGCGTGGCGCGTCTGCAGCGAAGCGATGCGCAGCGCGTCGTTCAGTGCGGCCTTGCTCGCACGGTACAGCCAGCCGGTCGTGCCGGTGGCCTCGGCGATGCTGCCCATCCGGCTCGACACGACGGCCAGTACGCCGCGCGCGTCCTCGACGAGCGGCAGCACGATCGGCAGCAACTGCATCGGCCCGCGCACGTTCGTGTGCATCACCGCGTCGAAATCCTCGGCGGTGACCGTCTCGACACCCTCGGTGCGCGGCCCGTACACACCCGACACCAGCACCGCCGCATCGAGCCGCTCGCCGTCGAGCTTCCAGCCGAGCGCCGCGATCTGTTCGGGCTGCGTGATGTCGAGCGCATGCGCGTGCGCGCCGAGCGCGCGCAGCGCGTCGAGCGAGGCATCGTCGCGCGCGGTGGCGATCACGTTCCAGCCGTCGCGCCGGTATTGGCGGACGAATTCGCGGCCGAGGCCGCGCGATGCACCGACGATCAATACGGTTTTCATGTTCGCCGCTCCTTTGCAGTGCCGTGGTGACGGCGTCAGGTCAGTTCGATGCGGGTTGCCGCCGTTGCGCCGCCGACGCGGCTCGCGTGCTTACTCGGCGTCCGGGCAGGGCTTCAGGGTATCGACCACCGCCTGCGCGACTTCGTTCATTTGCGCGGCATCGGCGGCGACCATGTCGTTGTCCGGCGCATGCTGGCCGCCGGCGGTGAGCGCGGCCACGCAACGTTTGTAGGTCTCGTCGAGCGCATCGAAGTTCGACACGGCCATCCCGAGGTTGCGCATCCGGCCGTCGTGCACGCCGTACACGAGCGCGTGCACGGTGAGCGACTGGCCGCGCGCCCACGCGTCGTTGACGATCGTCGTGCGGCAGACGTTGACGACCTGCTCGATCGCGTTCAGCTCGATCAGGCGGCGATAGCGCGCTTCGCCCACCGGCCATCCGTCGAGCAGCGCCGCGTGGCGTTCGCGCACGTCCTGCACGTGATGCAGCCAGTTGTCGGCGAGGCCGACGCGGCGGTTGAGCAGCGCGGCGTTCACGCCCGAGCAGCCGTAGTGGCCGACGACCATGATGTGCTTCACGCGCAGGATGTCGACCGCGAACTGGATCACCGACAGGCAGTTCAGGTCGCTGTGCACGACCACGTTCGCGATATTGCGGTGGACGAACACTTCGCCCGGCGGCAGGCCGATGATCTGGTTCGCGGGCACGCGCGAATCCGAGCAGCCGATCCACAGATATTCCGGCGCCTGCTGGTCGGCGAGACGCGTGAAGAACTCGGGATCGTCGGCGAGCTGGCGTTTGACCCAGGCGTCGTTGTTGTCGAAGAGGTGCGAGAGTGGGGTGACTGGGGTGTTCATCGGTGTGGATTCCGTTGACGGAAATCGGGTCGCGATCGGTGCGGTGTCGCGGGTGTCAGGCGGCGCGCTGCGCGTCGCCTGCGCCTTCGTTCTGGTCCGTCGCGCCGAAGCGCGCCGGGTAGCGCATGCAAAAGCGCAGCGCGGTGTCGTACGGATAAAAATCGGGCAATTCGCCCTGCATCAGCTTGTCCTTGCTGGCCTGCCACAGCGCGGGATCGAAAAAGTCCGCGTGATGCTTCATGAAGACGTCGCGCACGCGCGGGTCGCCGAGCAGGAACGGCCCGTAGGTCTCCGGAAAGATGTCGTGCGGGCCGACGGTATACCACGGTTCGCCGGACAGCTCGTCTTCCTCGTTGCGCGGCGGCGGCACGCGGCGCACGTTGCAGTCGGTCAGGTACTCGATCTCGTCGTAGTCGTAGAACACGACGCGGCCGTGGCGCGTGACGCCGAAGTTCTTGTACAGCATGTCGCCGGGGAAGATGTTCGCCTTCATCAGCTCCTTCACCGCGTTGCCGTACTCCTTCACGCCGTGCTCGATGTCGGCGTCGGTGCCGTTCTGCAGATACAGGTTCAGCGGCGTCATCCGGCGCTCGATGTACAGGTGCTTGATCACGAGATTGTCGTCCTCGTACTCGAGCAGCGACGGTACTTCCTTCTCGAGCTCGCGCACGAGCGCATGGTCGAGCCGCGCGAGCGGCAGCGCGACGCTCGAATACTCGAGCGTGTCGGCCATCCGCCCGAGGCGGTCGTGGCGCTTCACGAGCTGGTACTTCTCCATGATCTGCGCGCGCGTCGTTTCCTTCGGCGGCGGGAACTGATCCTTGATGATCTTGAACACGTACGGGAACGACGGCAGCGTGAACACGAGCATCACGAGGCCCTTGATCCCGGGCGCGATGATGAAGCGGTCGCTCGAATGCGACAGGTGGTGCAGCAGGTCGCGATAGAACAGGTTCTTGCCCTGCTTCTGCAGGCCGACCGACGTGTAGATCTCCGCCTTCGGCTTGCCGGGCATGATCGTGCACAGGAAGTCGACGTACGCGGAAGGCACGCCCATGTCGACGAGGAAATACGAGTGCGAGAAGCCGAAGATGATCATCAGCTGGTCGCGGCGCAGCAGCACGGTGTCGAGCGAGAGCACGCCCGGGCGCACGTGGCGGATCGGCACCGCGAACGGCAGCACGCGGTCGGCGTTGATGATGCGGCCGACGATGTACGCGCTCTTGTTGCGGAAGAACAGCGACGACAGCACGTGGATCTGGAAATTCGGCGCTTCGTCGAAGTGGCCGAACTCGTCGTGGATCGCCTGCATCACGCATGCGATGTCGCGCGGAAGATCGTCGAACGCCGGCTCGAGCTGGAAGTTCGTGACGATCCGCTCGAGCGTGGTCGCGAGCCCGTCGGTGCCCGGATAGTACGCGCGGTAGGTCGGCTTCGCGGCCGGCTCGTCGTTCTCGAGATACTCGGTCGAGATCGCCGGGCGCACGAAGATGAAATCGTTGCTGAAGTACGAGCGGTGCAGGATCTTGCAGCACACCGAATTGAAGAAGGTCTCCGCGCACTCGGGCTGGCGGTGCGACGTGAGCAGGCCGATGTAGTGCAGCTTGATCTGCTGCCACACTTCGTCGTCGATGTTCTCCGCGTCGTATTCGTCTTCCAGCACCTCGACGCATTCCTTCACGCGATCGTCGTACGACGTGATCCGCTCGCGCGCGAGCCGCTGCAGCCCGTGCCAGTCGCCTTGCTCGTACAGCGTCTTCGCTGCGACGGCCGCTTCGCGGAAGATCCGGTAGTGGCGGTCGAAGTTTTCGAGCATCGTTTGCGCGACGTCGAAACCGATCTGCGAAGACAGCAGTTTGGGGAAGTGATTCATCGCGTGCAGGCTCGTTCGGAAGGGGCTGAAAGCACTCGCCATTTTAGCGCCCAAGCGGGCGGTTCAAGGGCTTTGCGGCGATGCGCGGCCGGCCGGCAGGCGGCGGGTTGTCCGCCGTTGGATGCCGTTCGGTGCATCTTCGCGTAAAGATACGGGTACGGAACCGATTCTGGCACGAACTTTTTTTGACGGGCGGCAAGCCGCCGGGCACGTGTTCCGCGCGACGGCGATAGAATCGACGCACCGCCCGCCGCGGCCTGCCGCCGGCGCGCATTCGCACCGATAACGACGAGACGCCCCACCGATGAACGCACTGGAACACCAACTCGACTATCCCTTCGCCGACACGCTGCCCGCCGCGGGCGACACGTTCGAGGTCGCGCCCGGCGTGCGCTGGCTGCGCATGCCGCTGCCGTTCTCGCTCGATCACATCAACCTCTGGCTGCTGCGTGACGAGATCGACGGGCAGGCCGGCTGGACGATCGTCGATTGCGGGATCTCGTCGGACGCGATCCGCACGCACTGGGAGCAGATCTTCGACACGCATCTCGACGGCCTGCCGGTGCTGCGCGTGCTCGTCACGCATTGCCACCCCGATCACTTCGGTCTCGCGAACTGGCTGTGCGAAGGCGGCGACAAGGGCCGCTGGAACGTGCGGCTGTGGATGACGCTCGGCGAGTACATGTTCGGCTGCCTGATGGCGGCCGGCAACGGCTCGAACGCGGGCGGCGCGGCCGCCGCCGATCACTTCGCGCGCCACGGGCTGACCGATCCGGCCGCGCTCGACAAGCTGCGCAACCGCCGCCACTACTACTCGGATCTCGTGCCGGCCGTGCCGCCGCGCTACCGGCGCCTGCGCGAAGGCGACGCGGTGACGATCGGCGCGCGCACCTGGCGCGTCGTGACCGGCTTCGGCCATTCGCCTGAACATTGCGCGCTGCACAGCGAAGCGGACGGCGTGCTGATCTCCGGCGACATGGTGCTGCCGCGCATCTCGACGAACGTGTCCGTGTTCGACCTCGAACCGGAAGCGAACCCGCTCGCGCTGTACCTGCAGTCGCTCGGCCGCTACGAGACGATGGCGCCCGATACGCTGGTGCTGCCGTCGCACGGCAAGCCGTTCCGCGGCGTGCGCACGCGCATCACGCAGCTGCGCGAACACCACGACGCGCGCCTGGCCGAAGTGCGCGTCGCATGCGCGGAGAAGCCGATGAGCGCGGCCGACATCGTGCCGATCATGTTCCGCCGCCGCGAGCTCGACATCCACCAGATGACGTTCGCGCTGGGCGAGGCGCTCGCGCACCTGAACCTGCTGTGGCTCGCGGGGGAACTCGTGCGCGAGCAGGGCGACGACGGCGTGCTGCGGTTCCGTACCGCCGGCTGACACCGCTGCGGTTTCCTCACGCGACGGGTTCGTAGCGCCACCCGTCGCGATGCCATTGCATCGTGTGCGTCGGGTCGAGCGCCGCGAGAAATGCGGTGTCGTGCGACGCGACCACGATCGCGCCGGGGAAGTCGGCCAGTGCGGCTTCGATCGCACGCACCGATTCGAGATCGAGGTGGTTGGTCGGCTCGTCGAGCAGCAGCAGTTGCGCGGGCGTGCCGCGCCACAACGCGCACGCGAGTGCGGCCTTCAGCCGTTCGCCGCCGCTCAGCTGCCGTGCCGGCTGCGTCGCGCGCACCGCGTCGAGCTGCAACAGCGCGAGACGGCTGCGCAGGTCGCCTTCGGCGAGCGGCGTATCGAGCAGCCCCAGTTGCTCGACGATCGAACGATCGGGGTCGAGCAGCGCGAGCCGCTGGTCGAGATACGCGGCGCCCACGTGCGTCGTGCAGGCGCCTGAACGCGGCGAAAGCTCGCCCGCGAGCATGCGCAGCAACGTCGATTTGCCGCAGCCGTTCGGGCCGGTCAGCGCGATGCGCACCGGGCCGCTTGCCGACCATGTGAGCGCGTCGGCATCGCTGGCGATGCGCCACGGCGGTTGCGCGCGGTCGAGCGTGAACAGCTGGCGGCGCGCGCTGACCTCGGTGCCCGGCAGCGACACGAGCACGGACGCATCGGCGTCGACGCGCGCGGCCGTCTCCTGCACGCGGTCGTCGAGTGTCGTCTTGAATTCATTCTGGTGGCGCCGGACCTGCCCCATGATGTTGCGCGCCGCGCCCTTGCGGCTCTGGCGGGCCCCCGACGACAGGTTGGCCGTCTTCGCCTCGCGCAGCGACGCGGCCGCGTGACGCTGGATCGTGTCGTGCTCCTGTTGGAGCCTGCGCCTGACGCGTCCGCGCTCGGCACGCGCGTTCTCGAGTGCAGACTGCGCGGCATCCTGTTCGGCGTCGCGCTGCGCACGGTAGAGCGCGTAGTTGCCACCATACGAGCGCACGCCTTGCGGCGTCAGCTCGACGATGCGCTGCACGTCGGCGAGCAGCGCACGGTCGTGGCTCACGATGACGAGGCCGCCGCGCCAGCCGTCGAGCGCCGCCCGCAGCCATGCGCGGCCCTGCGCGTCGAGATGGTTGGTCGGTTCGTCGAGCACCAGAAGGCCGGCGCCGGACAGCAGGGCGCCGATCAGTGCGACGCGCGCGAGTTGCCCGCCGCTCAGCGCTTGCGCCGGCGTGTCGGCGCGCACGTCATGCAGGCCGACCGCGTCGAGCGCGGTGCGCAATCGCTCCGCGAGATCCCAGCGATCGCCGATCAGGTCGAAGTCGTGCGGTTCCGCGCGGCCGTCGGCGAGACGCGCGAGCGCGTCGAGCGGTGCATCGAGCGCGGCAACCTGCGCGACGGTTCGCGGGCCGGCGGCGGCGTGCTGCTGCGCGACGTAGACGACTCGCGTGCGCCGGTCGATCGTCCCCGCACTCGGCGCGCAGCGGCCCGCGATCAGTTGCGCGAGCTGGCTCTTGCCGACGCCGTTGCGGCCGACGATGCCGGTCGGCGTGCGGTCGATCGAAAGGTCGAGCGAATCGAACAGCGTGACGCCGTCGTCGAAGCGGAAGGAAACGTGATGAAGCGCGACGAGCGCGCCGGTGGGCGTGGCGGCAGCCATAAGCACCTCCGAAAATGCGTGAAGACCTTCGCGCGCGGCGTGCGTGGCACGGCGGCGAAAACATTTTGGGAAGGCTTAGTTGTTCACTTGGGCTGGCATCCGGTATGAGGAATGAGCGCGCAGTGTAGCAAGCGCGGCGCGCGGGCCGCAAGCGACGGCCCGGCGCACCGTCGCTTGCGCGCTACGCGCGAGGGGCGCGTTACTGCACGGCGACGGTCGTGAAGTTCTGCCGTCCGAACGGACTCACGCGATAGCCGCTCACGTTCGTGCGCGTCAGCGCGGCCGCGGTGGGGTAGCCGAGCGGAATCCACAGCGCCTGGTCGTGGATGATCTTCTGCGCGGCTTCGTACAGCTTCGCGCGCTTGGCCTGGTCGGCGGTCGACTTGCCGTCGGCGATCAGCTTGTCGAGCTGTGCGTCGCAGAAGCGCGCGAAGTTGATGCCCGATTTCACCGCATTGCAGCTGAACAGCGGCGTCAGGTAGTTGTCCGGATCGCCGTTGTCGCCGGCCCAGCCCATGAACAGCATGTCATGCTGGCCGAGCTTCGCCTGCTTGATCAGCTCGCCCCATTCGATCACCTTGACCTCGGCCTTCACGCCGATCTTCGCGAGGTCGGCCTGCAGCAGCTCCGCGCCGACCTTCGGGTTCGGGTTCAGCACGCTGCCGGTCGGGCGCGTCCAGATCGTCGTCGAGAAGCCGTTCGGGAAGCCGGCCTGCGCGAGCAGCTGCTTTGCCTTGGCGGGATCGTACGCGTACGGCGCGACGTCCTTCGCGTAGCTCCACGTGTTCGGCGGATACGGGTTGTTCGCGGCCGTCGCGGTGTTGTCGAACACGACCTTCAGGTAGGTCGCGCGGTCGAACGCGAGGTTCAGCGCTTCGCGCACCTTGTCGTTGTCGAGCGGTTTCTTCTGCGTGTTCAGCGCGACGAACGCGGTCATGAACGCGGGCGTCTGCACGACCTTCAGCGCGCTTTCGCCCTTCGCGGCGAGCACGTCCTGCGGCTTCGGCGACAGCGCGATCTGGCATTCGCCGGCCTTCACCTTCTGCAGGCGCACCGACGGGTCGGGCGTGATCGCATAGATCAGCCGGTCGACCTTCGGCTTCGTGCCCCAGTAGGTCGGGTTCACGTCGTAGCGGATCAGTGCGTCCTTCGTGTAGCTCTTCAGCACGAACGGCCCGGTGCCGACCGGTTTCGCGTTCAGGTCGGCCTGCTTGCCGGCCTTCAGCAACTGGTCCGCGTATTCGGCCGAGTAGATCGACGCGAAGCCCATCGTCAGGATCGGCACGAACGTCGCGTTCGGTTCGTTCAGCACGAACTTCACGGTGCTGTCGTCGACCTTCGTGACCGACTTCACGAGCTTCACGAGGCCCATCGACTGCGCGTGCGGAAAGCCGCTCGCGCCGGCCACCTTGTGCCACGGGTTCGAGTCGTCGAGCATCCGCGAGAACGTGAACACGACGTCGTCCGCGTCGAGCGCGCGGCTCGGCTTGAAGTAGTCGGTGGTCTGGAACGCGACGTTCGGGCGCAGGTGGAACGTGTACGTGAGGCCGTCGGCGCTCGCCTCCCATTTGTCGGCGAGCGCGGGCACGACCTTCTTCGCGGCTTCGTCGTACGACACGAGCGTGTTGAAGATCACGTCGGCCGACGCGTTGGTCGTGACGAGCGAGTTGTACTGCACGACGTCGAAGCCGTCCGGGCTCGATTCCGTGCACACGGTGAGCGGCTTGGCGGCGGCGAGGCCGGGGGCGGCGAGGGCGGCGGCGAGCGTGGCCGCGGCGAACAGCTTGACCTGCATAGGATCTCCCACGTGGCTTGTGTTTTTTGCTGGGTGACGGGATGCGGGCGCGGCCCGGAAGCGGGCAGGGCCGGCGCGGCTGGCGAATAGCATACCGTCAAAGCGCGCGACGCGTGAAAAAAGGCGCCTGAACGCGGCGAATTGAACGAAAAACGGCTGCGTTCGCGACGGAACGGGTGTTCGGGCGGCGGGAGGGGGAGCGCTGGCGCTGGGGGCGCTGGACAGCGGTGCGGCGGGGGAGTGGTCTGCCAATCGAAGCGTCGAAGCGGCCAGGTGTCGACGTCGGTGCGGAAGGCGGAAGGCGGAAGGCGGAAGGCGGAAGGCGGAAGGCGGAAGGCGGAAGGCGGAAGGCGGAAGGCGGAAGGCGGAAGGCGGAGAGGCGGAAGGCGGAGAGGCGGAGAGGCGGAGAGGCAGGGAGGCGGAGAGACGGCCCGCGATGCGTCGCGCGGGCCGGCGCTCGCCGGTGTGTCAGTGCGCCCCAGCCTTCGGCTTGCGCGGCGCCTTCTCGAACAGGCGGTCGTACAGCCAGCGCGGCAGCACGTGCAGCACCTTCGCGACGACGCCCATCTGCCACGGAATCACGCGGAACGCGTGCTGCCGCGCGATCGCCTGGGCCGCCCGTGCGGCGAAGCGGTCGGCGTCCATCAGGAACGGCATCCGGTACGGGTTGTGCGCGGTCATCGGCGTGCGGATGTAGCCGGGCGCGATCGTCACGACGCCGACGCCGGCCGGCCGCAGTTCGACGCGCAGCGCTTCGAGGTACTTGATCGCGGCGGATTTCGACGCGCTGTACGCACCGGAACCGGGCAGGCCGCGCACGCCGGCGACGCTTGCGACCCCGACCAGCGTGCCGTGGCGCGTGGCCGTCATCGGGCCGACGAACGGCTCGAACGTCGCGACCATCCCGTAGTAGTTGATGTCCATCACGTCGCGGAACGTCGCGAGATCGCCCTGGCCCGTGACGGCGCCCTGGCTGATGCCCGCGTTCGCGATCACGACGTCGGGGCAGCCGTGCGTTGCGATGAACGACGCGGCGGCCGTCGCGAGTGCGTCGGCGTCGCGCACGTCGGCGGAATAGACGGAGATGGACAGCTTCGGGAAGCGCCGCGCGAACGCATCGAGGGCATCGGTGCGTCGCGCGACGAGTGCGAGCGTGGCGCCCTGGCGGGCGTATTCCTCGGCCATCGCGAGGCCGAGGCCGCTCGATGCGCCGGTGATGAAGACCTTCAGCGGAGTAGTCATGCCGGCGCGCGGGCGGGGATCAGAGCTTCTTGTCCTGAACCTGCTTCACGAGGAAGTCAAGCACCTGGGCCGTGCCCGGGATGCTGTTCGCATAAGCGGGGCCCGTCTTGTACTTGCCCTGGACGACGACCGTCGGCACGCCGTCGATCGCGTAGTCCTTCAGCAGCTTGGCCGACTGGTTCACTTCGCCCTGCACGCTGAACGAGTTGTACGCGTCCATGAACTTCTTCTTGTCGACGCCTTGCGTGGCCAGGAAGTCGGCCTGCGCCTGCGGCGTCAGCAGGTAGTTCTTCTGCTTGTGGATCGCGTTGAAGATCGCCGGCGTGACCTTCTCTGAGATACCGAGCGCGGACACCGCGTAGAACAGCTTCGAGTGCGGGACGAAATCGTCACGGAATGCGACCGGGACGCGCTTGAAGTCGATGTTGTTGCCTTGCTTCTTCACCCAGGCCTCGATCGTCGGCTCGAATTCGTAGCAGTGCGGGCAGCCGTACCAGAAGAACTCGATCACCTCGACCTTGCCGGCCGGCGCGGACACCGGCTGCGGCGACTTCATCACCTCGAAGTCCTTGCCGGCGACCGGCGCGGCGGGCGAAGCCTGCGCGAGGCCGGCGGCCAGGCCCAGGGACAGAAGGAGCGTGCTAAGCAGTTTTTTCATGTTGTGAACGTCGAATCAGTTGCTCGGGTTACGGGACGTAACGGGTTCTGAGTGGGCTCGGCCGGTTGCTTACTGCTTCGTGAAGCGGATCACCGCCGTGTCGACACCTGCATCGGACAGGCGCTGGCGGGCCGAGTTCATATCCTCGAACTTCGAGAACGGGCCGACCCGCACGCGGAAATACGTCACGCCGCTGACATCGCGCTTCGACACCTTCGACTCGAAGCCCTGGAAACCGAGGCGCGCGCGCTGCTGCTCGGCGTCGCCTTCCGTCTTGTACGCGCCAACCTGCAGGAAGTAGCCGGTATTCGCGTCGTTCGCGGTCGGCGGTTTCGCTGCCGCGGCGGCCGTGGCCGACGAGGTCGGCTTCGGCGTGTTCGCGGCCAGTTGCTGTTGTTGCTGCTTTTGCGCGGCGGCTTGCTGCGCCTGCTTCTGCGCGGCGAAGCGTGCGAGGTCGTCCTCGCCGCCTTGCTGCTGTTGCTGCTGCGCTTGCTGCGTCTTCTTCGGCGGCGGCGTGGTGTCGGCCGGCTTCGGCGCGACGGCGACGCCATTGCTCGACGACGTAGTGTTCGACGCGGTCGTGTTGTTCGCGCTGCCGGTGCTGTTCGAGCCGCTCGACCCGTTGGCCTGCGGCGGCACTTCGACGATCTGCGGTTCGGGCAGCAGGCCGCCCTGGGTCTGGTTCGCGGCCTGGCCGGGCGCGGTGTTCGGCGGCGCGGACTGCGCGGCCTGCGGCACCGGCTGGCCCGGCGTCTTGCCCTGCAGCGCGCGGTTCGGATCGAACTGCTGCGGCTGGCTCGCGCCGTTGTCGGCCGGCGGCGGCGCGACCTTCGACACGAACGGCGACGGCGAACGCGTGATGTAGAGCGCCACCACCACCGCGATCGCGAGGCCGACGATCAGGCCCAGCACGATTCCAAGAAATGTTCCTCCGGCTTGTTTCGATTGTTTCGAAGTGCGGCGTGGTTGTGCCATTGCTTGAGTCACCTGCAAAAAGAATCGTGAAAAGGCCACGGCGGGTAATCCGACGGCGGGCTGTCCGACGGCGGGTAATCCGACGGCGGGCGCTGCCGCGGCCATTCGCTGCCCGGTTCGGGCCGCTTGCTGCCTTACATCTTGGCGGGCGCGGACACGCCGAGCACCGCCAGACCGTTCTCGAGCACCTGCCGGGTCGCGGCGAGGAGCGCGGCGCGTGCATTGCGCGGCGCTTCGTCGTCGACCAGCACGCGCTCCGCATTGTAGAACGAGTGGAATTCGCCAGCGAGGTCGCGCAGGTAGAACGCGACCGCGTGCGGTGCCAGCTCGTTCGCCGCGTGCGTGAGCATGTCCGGGTATTCGGCCAGCTTCTGCATCAGCGACGCCGCTTGCGCGCTCGTCAGCTGTGACAGGTCGGCGCCCGGCAGCTGCGCAACGTCGACGTTGTAGCGCGATTTCAGCTCGTTGAGCACCGAGCAGATCCGCGCATGCGCGTACTGGACGTAATAGACCGGGTTTTCGTCGTTCTGTTTCAGCGCGAGGTCGATGTCGAACACGAACTCGGTATCGGCCTTGCGCGAGATCAGGAAGAAGCGCACCGCGTCACGGCCGCGCGTGATGGTCGCCTCGTCGATCAGGTCGGGCGCCGCTTCCTGGCCCGCCGCCGCGCCACCCGACCATTCGATCAGGTCGCGCACCGTCACGTAGCTGCCCGCGCGCTTCGAGATCTTCACTTCCTGGCCGTCGCGCATCACGGTGACCATCTTGTGCAGCACGTAGTCGGGATAGCCCTTCGGGATCCCGATGTGCAGGCCCTGCAGGCCGGCGCGCACGCGCGCGATCGTGCCGTGGTGGTCCGAACCCTGGATGTTGATCACCTTCGTGAAGCCGCGCTCCCACTTCGTCACGTGGTACGCGACGTCCGGCACGAAGTACGTGTACGTGCCGTCCGACTTGCGCATCACGCGATCCTTGTCGTCGCCTTCGTCGGTCGTGCGCAGCCACAGCGCGCCGTCCTGCTCGTAGGTCATGCCGGCCCTGACCAGCGCGTCGACCGTCTTCTCGACGCGGCCTTCGCTGTACAGCGACGACTCGAGGTAGTACTGGTCGAACCTCACGCCGAACGCCTGCAGGTCCATGTCCTGCTCGCGACGCAGGTACGTGACCGCGAACTTGCGGATCGCGTCGAGATCCTCGACGTCGCCCGTGCCCTTGACCGGCTCGCCGTCCGACGCGGCGACCGTTTCGCCGTTCAGGTAGTCGCGCGCGATGTCGGCGATGTATTCGCCGTTGTACGCGGCTTCCGGCCAGCCCGCGTCGCCCGGCTTCAGGCCGCGCGCGCGCGCCTGCGTCGAGATCGCGAGGTTGCCGATCTGCACGCCCGCGTCGTTGTAGTAGAACTCGCGGTGCACCGCGTAGCCCTGGCTCGCGATCACGTTCGCGAGCACGTCGCCGAGCGCGGCCTGGCGGCCGTGGCCGACGTGCAGCGGGCCGGTCGGGTTCGCCGACACGAATTCGAGCAGCACCTGCTTGCCTTTCTCGCGATCCGACGTGCCGAACGCGCGGCCCTGGTCGAACACGGCGGCGATCACCGCCTGCTTCGCGGCGGCCGACAGGCGCAGGTTGATGAAGCCGGGGCCGGCGATCTCGGCGGCTTCGACGAGGCCTTGCGCGCCCGGCTGGGCGGTGAGCGCGGCGACGATCTGCTCGGCGAGCTGGCGCGGGTTCGTGCCGAGCGGCTTGGCGAGCTGCATCGCGACGTTGCACGCGACGTCGCCGTGCGCGGCGACCTTCGGGCGCTCCAGCGTGATGGTCGGGGCGACGAACGCGGCGTCGGCGCCTTTCAGCGCGTGTGCGACCTGCTTGACGCTATCCGCGAGCAGGGCTTCGAGGGTCTGTTTGTGTGCTGGCAGCATGCTGGTAGAAGGCTTCGTTGGTGGCGGCCGGAAACGCCGGCCCGCCGGCGCGCTTTTTAAGCGCGCGTTTCAGGGATCGCAGAATTTTAACAGGTGCTAATATGCCGCTCAGGCGGCCCGCGTCCGCGAGGCCGGACGCCGGTCTGCCGGCGTTCCCCAACTTCGCCGCGCAGGCACAACAAGATGAAAAGGGTATTGTCATGATTACGTTCAAGAGCAAGGCGGCACAGGATCTCGACGTGCTGAAGGATTTCGCCGTGTATGTGCTGGGCCTCGTCGGCAAGCAACTGGGCGAGCGCGGTGTGATTACGCACGACGAACTGGACCACGCGATCGCGAAGCTGGAAGGCGCAGTCGCGCAGGCGAAGCAGGAGCGCGCCGAGCACGCCGGCCATTTCCACGAGGACGAGGCCGATCACGCGCACCACGAAGTGCCGCCGAGCCTGGCCCAGCGCGTCGCGCCGTTCCTCACGATGCTGCGCGAGGCGAAAGCCGGCGAAGCCGACGTGCACTGGGGCTTCTGAGCTCCCTTGCCCGGCAGTAAGAAAGGTCAAGAAAGGCAAGAAAAAGCCCGCTTCCGAGCGGGCTTTTTCGTTTTGTCTGACCAAACGGGCGGTCGGCCGCCCGTTCGCTTCGATCAGAGCTGCGGCGCGAGCGCGCGGCGCGCGTCGTCGAGCGACAGCGCCATGCGCCGCGCGTAATCCTCGAGCTGATCCTGCCCGATTTTGCCGACCGAGAAATAGCGGCTGTCCGGATGCGCGAGATAGAAGCCCGATACGCTCGCGGCCGGCAGCATTGCCAGCGAGTCGGTCACGCTCATGCCGATCTCGTCCGCGCGCAGCACGTCGAACATGTCGCGCTTCACGAGGTGATCCGGGCAAGCCGGGTAGCCGGGCGCCGGGCGAATGCCCGCGTACTTTTCCGCGATCAGCGCGTCGTTGTCGAGCGTTTCGCCGCTCGCGTAGCCCCACAGCTCGCGTCGTACGCGTGCATGCATTGCCTCGGCGAAGGCTTCCGCGAAGCGGTCGGCGAGCGCCTTCAGCATGATCGCGCTGTAGTCGTCGTGGTCGGCTTCGAACTGCTTTTCCTTCGCGTCGACGCCGAGGCCGGCCGTCACCGCGAACATCCCGATGTAGTCGGCGACGCCCGATTCCTTCGGCGCGATGAAGTCGGCGAGCGAGCGGTTCGGCCGCATCACGCCGTCGACCACCGGGCGCACGCTCTGCTGGCGCAGGTTGCGCCACGTGAGCAGCACTTCCGAGCGCGACTCGTCGCTGTAGATCTCGATGTCATCGTCGTTGACGGTATTCGCCGGCAGCAGCGAGATCACGCCGCTCGCGGTCAGCCAGCGGCCCTGGATCAGGCGCGCGAGCATCGACTTCGCGTCGGAGAACACGCGTCGCGCCGATTCGCCGACGATCTCGTCGTTCAGGATCGCCGGGTACGGGCCCGCGAGATCCCAGGTCTGGAAGAACGGGCCCCAGTCGATGTACTGCGCGAGCTCGTTCAGATCGTAGTTCTTGAACACGCGGCGGCCGATGAACTTCGGCTTGACCGGCTGGTAGCCCGCCCAGTCGATCCCGGTCTTGTTCGCGCGCGCTTCGGCGAGCGTGACCATCGGCTGCGCCTTGCGGTTCGCGTGCTGGTCGCGGATGCGTTCGTAGTCGGACTTCAGCTCGTCGAGGTATTTCGCCGCGCCTTCGTCGGACAGCAGGCTCGAGGCGACCGACACCGAGCGCGACGCGTCCGGCACGTAGACCACCGGGCCTTCGTAGTGCGGCGCGATCTTCACGGCCGTGTGCACGCGCGAGGTCGTCGCGCCGCCGATCAGCAGCGGGATCTTCTTCACGCGGAAGTAGTCGTCGCGCTGCATTTCGGACGCGACGTACGCCATTTCCTCGAGGCTCGGCGTGATGAGGCCCGACAGCCCGATGATGTCCGCGCCCTCGACCTTCGCCTTCGCGAGGATCTCGTTGCACGGGACCATCACGCCCATGTTGACGACTTCGAAGTTGTTGCACTGGAGCACGACCGACACGATGTTCTTGCCGATGTCGTGCACGTCGCCCTTCACGGTCGCGATGACGATCTTGCCCTTCGCGCGCACGTCGCCGCCCGCTTCCGCGAGCAGGCGCTTTTCTTCCTCGATGAACGGGATCAGGTGCGCGACGGCCTGCTTCATCACGCGCGCCGATTTCACGACCTGCGGCAGGAACATCTTGCCCTGGCCGAACAGGTCGCCGACGACGTTCATCCCGTCCATCAGCGGCCCTTCGATCACGTTGATCGGCCGGCCGCCGGCCGCGGCGATCTTCGCGCGCGCTTCTTCGGTATCTTCGACGATGAAGTTCGTGATGCCGTGCACGAGCGCGTGCGCGAGCCGCTTCTCGACCGGCTGGTTGCGCCACTCGAGGTTCTCTTCCTTCTTCGCGGCACCGGTCTTGAACTTGTCGGCGATCTCGAGCAGGCGGTCGGTCGAATCGTCACGGCGGTTCAGGATCACGTCCTCGACGCGCTCGCGCAGCTCCGGGTCGAGGTCGGCGTACACGCCGAGCTGGCCCGCGTTGACGATGCCCATGTCCATCCCCGCCTGGATCGCGTGGTACAGGAACACGGTGTGGATCGCCTCGCGCACCGGGTCGTTGCCGCGGAACGAGAACGACACGTTCGACACGCCGCCGCTCACCTTCGCGTACGGCAGGTTCTGCTTGATCCAGCGGGTCGCTTCGATGAAGTCGACCGCGTAGTTGTTGTGCTCCTCGATACCGGTCGCGACGGCGAAGATGTTCGGGTCGAAGATGATGTCTTCCGGCGGGAAGCCGACTTCGTTCACGAGGAAGTTGTACGAGCGTGTGCAGATCTCGATCTTGCGCGCGTAGGTGTCGGCCTGGCCGGTTTCGTCGAACGCCATCACGACGGCCGCCGCGCCGTAGCGGCGGATCAGGTGCGCGTGGTGGCGGAACGCGTCCTCGCCTTCCTTCAGCGAGATCGAGTTCACGATCGCCTTGCCCTGCACGCACTTCAGGCCCGCCTCGATCACCTCCCACTTCGACGAGTCGATCATGATCGGCACGCGCGCGATGTCCGGCTCCGATGCGATGAGATTCAGGAAGCGCACCATCGCCGCCTTCGAATCGAGCATCGCCTCGTCCATGTTGATGTCGATCACCTGCGCGCCGTTCTCGACCTGCTGGCGCGCGACCGCGAGCGCCTCGTCGAACTGGCCGTTGAGGATCATCCGTGCGAACGCCTTCGAGCCGGTGACGTTGGTGCGTTCACCGACGTTGATGAAGAGCGTTCCGGACGTGACGTTGAACGGCTCGAGGCCGGCGAGGCGCATCATGTGATCGGTCATGGCGGTGCGAATTCGTGTAATGAAGGGCGTGGGGCGGTCGGGTCAGGCGTTGTCGCCGTACTGGCTTGGCCAGCGGCGCGGCTTCACGTCGGCGAGCGCCTTCGCGATCTCGGCGATGTGTTCGGGCGTCGTGCCGCAGCAGCCGCCCGCGAGGTTCACGAGCCCGGCTTGCGCGAATTCCTTCAGGAGCCCCGACGTGACGTCCGGCGTTTCGTCGAAGCCGGTGTCGCTCATCGGGTTCGGCAGGCCCGCGTTCGGGTAGCACGACACGTACGTGTCGCACAGCTTCGCGAGCTCGGCGATGTACGGGCGCATCAGCGCCGCGCCGAGCGCGCAGTTCAGGCCGAATGTGAGCGGCTTCGCATGGCGCAGCGAATTCCAGAACGCCTCGACCGTCTGGCCCGACAGGATCCGGCCCGACGCATCGGTGACGGTGCCCGAGATCATGATCGGCAGGCGCTCGCCGGTGTCCTCGAACAGCTCGTCGAGCGCGAACAGCGCGGCCTTTGCGTTCAGCGTGTCGAAGATCGTCTCGACGAGGAACAGGTCGACGCCGCCGTCGAGCAGCGCCTTCGCCTGCTGGTAGTACGACGCGCGCAGCTCGTCGAACGTGACGTTGCGCGCGCCCGGATCGTTGACGTCCGGCGAGATGCTGGCCGTCTTCGGCGTCGGTCCGATCGCGCCCGCGACGAAGCGCGGCTTGTCCGGCGTCGCGTATTGCTCGGCCGCTTCGCGTGCGAGCTTTGCCGATTCGATGTTCATCTCGACGACGAGATCCTCCATCCCGTAGTCGGATTGCGCGACCGTCGTCGCGCCGAACGTGTTGGTCTCGACGATGTCGGCGCCGGCCGCGAAGTACTGGTCGTGGATCTCGCGGATGATCTGCGGCTGCGTGATCGACAGCAGCTCGTTGTTGCCCTTGATGTCGCGCGGGAAATCCTTGAAGCGCTCGCCGCGGTACGCGGCTTCGTCGAGCTTGTAGCGCTGGATCATCGTGCCCATCGCGCCGTCGAGGATCAGGATGCGCGATTTGAGCAGCGCAGGCAGTGCGGCGCCGCGCGTGTAGGGCGCGGCGAGCGGGACGGAAGCGGCGAGAGGAGTCGCAGACATGGGCGAAAGACCGGCGAAGACGGGAAAACCGTCATTGTAGCCGGTGCGCATGGGCGCCGCCCGGCCTCGCGCCGAGCCGGCCGGGCGGCCAAATGAAAACCCCCGCCGGCGAACCGGACGGGGGCATGATCGGAGTGCTCGCGGGCGCCGCGTCGGTGCGCGGCGAATGGCCCGGCCGCACGAGGCGCCGGGCCGCGGGTCGTCAGTGCAGCACGACGGGCATCATCATCAGGCTGTCGAATTGTCCGAGGAATTCGTCGACTTCGTCGAGCGACGGTTCATCCTCGATCAACTGCTTCACGTGCGCGCGGAATCGTTCGGCAAGTTCGCCGTCGATGAAGATTTCGCGCTGCGCGTTCTTGTCGACGATTTCATATCCGCCGGCGTTCATCAGGTGGTGGCCGGCCTGCGGCGCGAATTCGACGACGCAGTAGTTGGGGCTGTTGTAGATCATTTGCATGGCGGCACTCCTCTTCGCAGTGGCATCTGGCCTTGTTGTCCCCTAGGTGGGGCGAGCCTTGCCGGTTTCAAGGGGCTTGCGCTGCACACCCTGTTCCCGTTGTGTAGGGTGTATCGGTTAGAAGCCGATGTCTATGAAACGTTTCCTATTGTCGACCGGTGGACTGAAATAGTTGTTAAAGAGTGTCATCGGCGATTTCGCGGAAATCTGTAATCGGTCGAAATTGCCGAATTGCGCGCGTCCACGCGCGAGTTCACTGTGTGACAGGCGATGTGACAGGCGAGGGCGCAGCCGGTTGTGCCGGCGGTTGCGCGGCGGCCGGCGGTGCGGGTTGTGCCGGTTCCGCGGCGGGAGCAGCCGGTGCGTCGGGCGTCGGTGCACCGGCGGGCGCATGCATTGCAGCGCCTGCGGGTTCTTCGTCGGATGGCGCGCCCGGCGCCGCGAGCCGGCCATGCCACAACAGCTCGATCTGCGCGCCGTTCGGTTCGGTCTGCACGAGCCGCGCGGGCAGCCAGCCGAGCGACGGCGCGAGCCACATGTCGATGCGGCGCGTGTCGCCGTCGCGCCGCGGCAGGCGCATGAAGTGCCGCGCGCCGATGATACCGGTCTGCGTCTGCACCTGCTCGTCGCCGATCACGGTGATCGGCCAGGTCTCGCCGCTGTTGTTGTCGATCACGAAGAACTGTTGCGTGACGCCCGGCTTGTAGGCAGACGGATTGCCGCGCACGAGCCCCGACAACTGCATCAGCATGCTGAAGCGGTCCTGCACGCCGTCGGGCAGCGGCGCGTTGTTCGGCGTGCGCGTGAACACGACCTGCCGGATCTCGCGGTTGAAGATCGCGATGTCTTCCGGCCGCTTGCCGCGCTTCTCGACGTAGCGGTCGGGCGCGACGCCGAACGCGTCGATGCGGCCTTCGCTGCGGTAGGTGAACGGGCCGACGAACGGCACGGGCATCGACACCGACAGGTCGTAGGTGCGCCCGTCGGTGCGCCAGTGGATCGTGCCGATCATGTTCTGCATGCCGTTGTAGAACGTGTCGTACTGCAGGTCGCCGGACGGCGGCGCGGCGAACTTCACGCCGTTCGTCGCGGGGCCCGGCGTCGCGGCGCTGGCGGCGCCGGCAGCCGACGCGGCATCGGCGCCCGATGCGCCCGGCACGCCACTCGCTGCGGGCGCGGCGGCCGGCGGCTCGCCGTGCTCGGCCGTTTGCGTCGACGTGAGGACCGGCTCAGGCGCGGGTTTCGGTGCGGCGCCCTTCGGGGCAGCCGGTGCGGGCGCGGCCGGATGCTCGACCGGCTTCGGCTTTGGCGCGGGCGGCGCGGGCTGGCGCTCGATCGGTTGCGGTTTCAGCAGCTCGATCTGCACGGGGACTTCGGCGGGCGCGGGCGGCGTGAATGCGTCGCGGTTGCGCATCAGCCAGAACGCGGCGAGCGCGTGCAGCACCAGCACGACGACGAGCGCAATGCCCACGCGCAGCCAGTGGCGGGGCAAAGCGTGACTCGGGCGGGTGTCGGCAGGCTGCATGGGCATCGGAACAGGATCGGAGCGTTCGCGTGACGTCGGGCGCGCCGTGCGCGCCACAGGAATCGGACTGTCGAATGCGCCGCGCGTTCGCGCTGCGTGACGGGGCGGGTGCAGGAGGCGTCAGGCGTCGCGTGCGTCGGGACTATAGCCGAGTTCGTAAGACAGTTTCCGCGCGCAGGCGCGCAGCGCGGTGTCGATCTCGCCGCCCCATGCGATGTCGAACGAGCCTTCCTGGCCGAGCGCGACGATCGCGAGCGCGAGTTCGCCGACCGCATCGAACACGGGCATGCAGAACGCGTGGATCGTCGGCAGCAGCATCCCCTCGACGCGCGCGGCCTCGTGCCTGCGCACATCGGCGAGCACCGCGTCGACCTCGTCGAGCGTGCGCGGGCCGCCGTGGTGCGGCGAGCGGCGGGTATCGGCGAGTTCGCGCTCGAGCATCGCGGCAGTCTTGCTGCGCGGCAGGTACGCGGCGAACAGCAGTCCCGTCGCGGAGCCGAGCAGCGGCATCACGTCGCCGAGCTTCAGCGACGCCTTCGCCGGGTGGCTCGATTCCATCCAGTGGACGATCGTCGGCCCCTGGTTGCCCCACACGGCGATGCCGACCGTCTGGTCGAGCCGGTCGCGGAATTCGGTCAGCGCGATCCGCGCGAGCTTCACGCCGTCGACGCGCGCGAGCCGCGCGAGCCCCATCTGCAGCGCGAAGCCGCCGAGCTCGTAGCGGCCCGAGACGGGATCCTGCGACACCACGCCGAGCCGCGCGAAGCTGACCAAGTAGCGGTGTGCCTTCGCAGGACTCATGCCCGCGCGCTGAGCGAGGTCGCGCAGCATCATCGCGCGCGGCTCGCTCGTCAGCACGTCGAGCAGGCGGAAGCCGACCTCGATCGACTGGATGCCGGAACGGACCTTCTCGCCGTGCTCGCCGGAAGCGGCGTCGTCGGTGTCGGAGTCGGCGAGATCGTCGTCGGGAAGCGGGCTGGCGGGCATGGGCGGCAGGTGCGCGAAAATGCGGCAGGAGTCGGGCTGGAAAATCGGGCCGAAAAACCGGGACGAAAACGGCGCGCGCAATCGCGGCGCGCCGCAGGGATTCACCATCGTAAAATAGATTCCCTCCATCGTCACTACAACGGCTGAGTCCCCCTTATGAAACTTGCTTCGCTGAAGGACGGCACGCGCGACGGCCAGCTGATCGTCGTGTCGCGCGACCTGCACACCGCGGCGATCGCCGATGCGATCGCGCCGACGCTGCAGCGCGTTCTCGACGACTGGGCGTTCTACGCGCCGCAGCTGCGCGACCTGTACGACGCGCTGAACCACGGCCGCGCGCGCAATGCGTTCGCGTTCGATCCGGCCAACTGCATGGCGCCGCTGCCGCGCGCGTTCCAGTGGGCCGACGGCTCCGCCTATGTGAACCATGTCGAGCTCGTGCGCCGCGCGCGCGGCGCGGAGATGCCGCCCGAATTCTGGACCGACCCGCTGATGTACCAGGGCGGCAGCGACGATTTTCTGGGGCCGCGCGACGACGTCGTGTGCCCGTCCGAGGAATGGGGTATCGATTTCGAGGCGGAAGTCGCGGTGATCACCGGCGACGTGCGGATGAGCGCGACGCCCGACGAAGCGCTGAAGGCCGTGCGGCTCGTCACGCTCGTGAACGACGTGTCGCTGCGCAACCTGATTCCGGCCGAGCTCGCGAAGGGCTTCGGCTTCTTCCAGAGCAAGCCGGCCACCGCATTTGCACCGGTCGCCGTGACGCCCGACGAGCTCGGCGACGAATGGCGCGAAGGCCGCGTGCACCGGCCGATGATCGTCCACTGGAACGGCAAGAAGGTCGGTCAGCCCGATGCGGGCACCGACATGGTGTTCCACTTCGGCCAGCTGATCGCGCACGCGGCGAAGACGCGCAACCTGCGCGCCGGCTCGATCGTCGGCTCGGGCACGGTGTCGAACAAGGACGCGAAGCGCGGCTACTGCTGCATCGCCGAGAAACGCTGCCTCGAGACGATCGAGCACGGCGCGCCGCAGACCGGGTTCATGCGCTACGGCGATACCGTGCGCATCGAGATGTTCGACACGGCCGGCAAGTCGATCTTCGGCGCGATCGAGCAGTCGGTCGCCCCGCCCGACGGCGCGGCGTAAGTCACGCGGAGCACGCAGCTCCGCCGTCGCGAAACCCGGGCCCGGCCCGCGCGCCGGGTTTCGCCTGATGTTTGCCCGCGCGGGCTTGGCTACACTCGATTCAGGGGCTCGAGAGCCTCGAGCAAGGAGCTGGCATGGCCAATCTCGCCGCTTACAGCGGTTACGAAGCACTGAAGGTGACGCGCCGCGACCATGGCGTGCTCGACATCGTGATGAGCGGCGAGGGCGCGAACCGCAGCGGCCTCGCGACCGCGAACGCACGCATGCATCGCGAGCTCGCCGACATCTGGCGCGACGTCGACCGTGATCCCGACACGCGCGTCGCGGTGATCCGCGGCGAAGGCAAGGGCTTCTCGGCAGGCGGCGATCTCGCGCTCGTCGAGGACATGGCGAACGACTTCGACGTGCGCGCCCGCGTGTGGCGCGAGGCGCGCGACCTCGTCTACAACGTGATCAACTGCAGCAAGCCGATCGTGTCGGCGATGCACGGCCCGGCCGTCGGCGCCGGGCTCGTTGCGGGGCTGCTCGCGGACATCTCGATTGCCGCGAAGGATGCGCGCATCATCGACGGCCACACGCGGCTCGGCGTCGCGGCGGGCGACCACGCGGCGATCGTGTGGCCGCTGCTGTGCGGGATGGCGAAGGCGAAGTACTACCTGATGCTGTGCGAGCCCGTGAGTGGCGCGGAGGCCGAGCGGATCGGGCTGGTCTCGCTCGCGGTCGAGCCGGCCGACCTGCTGCCGAAGGCGTACGAAGTGGCCGAGCGGCTCGCGCACGGTTCGCAGTCGGCGATCCGCTGGACCAAGTACGCGTTGAACAACTGGCTGCGCACGGCCGGGCCGACCTTCGATACGTCGCTTGCGCTCGAATTCATGGGTTTTGCGGGGCCCGACGTGCAGGAAGGCATCCGCTCGCTGCGCGAGCGGCGGCCGCCCGAGTTCCCCGGCGACGCGCCGTTCTGACGCGCGCCGGCGCTATGATCGACCCAGGCGCGGCTCGCGCGATACACGGCGGCCGCCTTGCTCTCACCCAGTCAACCAGGATGCCCGTATGACGACCGATGCCCCCGGCTCCAACCCTTTCGCCGGCTTTGCCGGCTTCAAGCCCGCCGACATGATGGACCGCATGTGGGACATGATGCGGATGTCGCCGTTCGGCGGGATGACGTCGTTTCCGGGCGCCACGCACGGGCTGCCGCCGTCGCTGTCGAGCATGTCCGACATGATGGCGCCGCTCACGAGCGTCGAGGAGCTCGACAAGCGGATCACCGATCTGCGCGCGGTCGAGCAGTGGCTGAAGCTCAATCTCGGGATGCTGCAGTCCGCGATCCAGGCGCTCGAGGTGCAGCGCGCGACGCTCGCGACGCTGCGTGCGTTCGGCGCATTTGCGCAGAGCTCGATGTCGGCGGCCGAGGAAGCGGCCGTGGCGGCCGCGCATGCGGCGAAACAGGCATCGGGCGACGCACCGCCGGCCGCGGATGCCGACGCGTCGGATGCGGCGGCGGGCGACGCCGCGCAGCAGGCCTTCGACCCATCGGGCTGGTGGAACCTGCTGCAGTCGCAGTTCAACCAGCTCGCGAGCCTCGCGATGGCGCAGCCGGGCGTGCAGCCCGCCGCGCCGGGCGAGGCGCCGGCGGACGCGGCTGCGCCGCCGGAACCGGCCGCGCAGCCGGCGCCGGCCGCCGCCGCGCCGCGCAAGCCTGCCGCGAAGCGCACGAAGTCGACCGGTGCGAGCGGTGCGGCCGGTTCGGCCGCGGCGCGCGCGGCGGCCGCTTCGTCGCCCGAAACCCGTCCGCCGAAGCGCTCGACGTGACGCGGCGCAGGTAGCAGGCAGGTCGACCATGCGGCTCGCGCTCGTTCTGATGGGAGGCGGCGCACGTGCCGCCTATCAGGTCGGCGTGCTGAAGGCGCTGGCCGAGATCGCGCGCGAAGCCGATCCGCAGCGGCAGACGCTGCCGTTCGCGGTCGTGTGCGGCTCGTCGGCCGGCGCGATCAACGCGACGTCGATCGCGAGCCACGCCGACGACTTTTCCCATGGCGTGCGGCGCCTGCTCGAATTCTGGGAGCCGTTGCGCGCCGATTACGTGTATCGCACCGACTGGCTCGGCATCGCGGCCGCCGGCGCGCGCTGGCTCGCGACGATGACCTTCGGCTGGGCGGCCCGCCGTTCGCCGCGCGGGTTGCTCGACAACGCGCCGCTCGCGCACCTGCTGCAGCGCGAGCTGAGTTTCCACCGGATCGAGCAGATGCTCGAAGCGCGCCTGCTGCACGCGCTCGCGGTGACGGCGCTCAGCTATTCGAGCGGGCGCCACCTCACGTTCTACCAGGCGGCCGAACCGATCCAGGCGTGGCGCCGCGCGCAACGCACCGCGCGGCTCGTCGACCTGTCGGCGTCGCACCTGCTCGCGTCGTCGGCGATTCCTTTCGTGTTCCCGGCCGTGCCGCTCGTGCTCGACGGGCAGATCGAATACTTCGGCGACGGGTCGATCCGGCAGATCGCGCCGCTGTCGCCGGCCATCCATTTCGGCGCGGACCGGATCGTCGTGGTCGGTGCGGCCGACCCGCGGCCCGAGATTCCGGCCGCGAACGGCGCCGGGCTGGTACGCGGCTACCCGACGCTCGCGCAGATCGGCCAGCAGGTGCTCGCGAGCGTGTTCCTCGACTCGATCGGCTCGGACATCGAGCGCATCGAGCACATCAACCGGATGATCGAGCACCTGCCGCACCAGGTCGAGGTGGGCAGCGGCTGGCGGCACGTCGATGTGCTCGCGATCGCGCCGTCCGAGCGCATCGAGCTGATCGCCGCGAAGCACCTGAAGCAGATGCCGGCGACGATGCGCGGGCTGCTGGGCGCGATCGGCGGTAGCCAGCCGGCCGGCGCGTCGTTCGCGAGCTACCTGCTGTTCGAGGAGGCGTTCACGCGCGAACTGATCGAGCTCGGCTACCGTGACGGGCGCGCGCAGCGCGACACGTTGGCCGGCTGGATCGCGCGGGCGGACGGCGGCAGCGTGCCGGCCGCCGGCATACCGCCGGAAGACGGCCTCGCGACCGGCGAAATACGGGTCTGATGCGCCGAAATGGTGCATGGTTGCGTTTTCGCGACGGCCGGCCGCGACCGATCGCCGCACCGCGAATGGCGGAGCGCGACCGGCCAGGCGTCTCGGAACCGTCATGGACGCGTGCTATCATGGCCGCCGCCGTATACACCATATCGAACAGCCCGCCGATCCGGCATCCGCACGGGGAACCCTTCGGGGCACCCGCCTGGGGCAGGGGACGGGCGCGTCACGAGCCGGCCAGCGCCGGCCCCCACTCAGGCAAGTGCGCAGCCGGTTCCGTTCGCACGGAGCGTGGCTGCGGCATGCCGCAACGGCGGCGCGGCCGCCCGGCTGCCGGACGAGCAATCGGCGTCCGGCCGGTCGGTTTCACGCGTAAAATTACAGTCTTGGCTGCAAAAAGCGCGCTCGGCGCGCCGCTGCGGCAACAGTCACGTTTAGAGAAGTCGCATTGCGCAGAACAGGGGTGGGACCATCATGAACACCATGCTTTATCCGGAACTTTACCGATCGCTCGAAGCTGTCCGCTGGGACATGGAGAAGGACATTCCGTGGGATAAGTTCGACGCTTCGCTGCTCACCGACGAGCAGGCGAAGACGATCAAGATGAACGCGATCACCGAATGGTCGGCGCTGCCCGCGACGGAAATGTTCCTGCGCGACAACCAGCACGACAGCGACTTTTCCGCGTTCATGAGCGTGTGGTTCTTCGAGGAGCAGAAGCATTCGCTCGTGCTGATGGAATACCTGCGCCGTTTCCGGCCGGAGATGGTGCCGACCGAAGAGGAACTGCACGCGGTGCGCTTCGAATTCGATCCGGCGCCGCCGCTCGAAACGCTGATGCTGCACTTCTGCGGCGAGATCCGCCTGAACCACTGGTACCGCTGCGCGGCCGACTGGCATACCGAGCCGGTCATCAAGCACATCTACGAAACGATCTCGCGCGATGAAGCGCGCCATGGCGGCGCGTACCTGCGCTACATGAAGAAGGCGCTGAACAACTGCGGCGACGTTGCGCGTGCCGCGTTCGCGAAGATCGGCGTGCTGATGGCGTCGGCGCGCCGCACCGAGAAGCCGCTGCACCCGACCAACCTGCACGTGAACCAGGCGCTGTTCCCGCGCGACACCGTGCAGTCGCGCCTGCCCGATCCGGAATGGCTCGAGCGCTGGCTCGACGAGCAGATCCGGTTCGACGGCGAGTGGGAAAAGAAGGTCGTCGAGCGCATCCTGCACAACCTGTCGATCCTGTTCGAGCGCACGTTCGCGACCGCGCAGGAGCTGAACCGCTATCGCAAGGAAGTGACCAGCCGCCTGCAGGCCGAAAGCGGCCCGTCGTCGGCCGCGCAGCCGGCCTGAGCCCGGTTGGCGCCGCGGCAGCCGGCGTGAAGCGCGCCGGCCGCGTTGCGCGATGTCGTATCCGTTGCATGAAGCCCGCCCGGTCAATCCGGCGGGCTTTTTATCTGGCGCCGCCGCGCGCCGTCGTTCATTCCGTCCAGCCTCCATCATGTCCGCCACCTTCGAACGCAAGCTGATCACCCGTGATGCCCTCGTCGCCCTGCGTGCGTCGCTGCCGTCACCCGTCGTGTTCACCAACGGCGTATTCGACATCCTGCATCGCGGCCACGTCACGTATCTTGCCGACGCCAAAGCGCTCGGCGCATGCCTGATCGTCGGTGTGAACAGCGACGCGTCGGTACGCATGCTCGGCAAGGGCGACGACCGGCCGATCAATCGCGAGGAAGATCGCGCGGCGCTGCTCGCGGCGCTGGAAAGCGTCGACTGGGTCGTGACGTTCGAGGAAAAGACGCCGGTGTCGCTGATCGAGGCCGTCCGGCCGGACATTCTCGTGAAGGGGGGCGACTACGACATGGATGCGTTGCCGGAATCGGCGCTGGTGCGCGGCTGGGGCGGCCGCGCGCTGGCGATTCCGTTCGAGCACGATCGCTCGACCACCGCGTTGCTGAAGAAGGTGCGCGCGCAGCAGTCCTGAGCGCAGTCCGGCGCCGTCAGGGCGCGGACGCCGCGAGCGGCTCGGCCGTGACGGCTGGCGGCGTGATCGGGCCGCCGATGACGGGCTGGTCGGTTGCCTGCGCGAGCGGCGTCACGCGCAGCGCATCGGGCCGCACCTGCCGCGCGAGCACGCCCGGTTCGCGCGGGCCGGCCGCCGGCAGCGGCCCGAACACGCCGCGCGCCGCCACGAACGCAAGCATGTTGGCGAGAAAGAGAACAGCGATCAGCCAGCGCAGCATCGTCGACACTCCTCGTCGTCATTGACGTGGTTCACGTCATTCAATCGGGCCGGCTGCATCGCCGGCGATTTCATGCCTTCCGGTGACCGTGCGTGCGGGCTGCCGTCGTGGCGCCGCCCGTGCTTCACCGTCATCCTGACGCAGGCCCGGATGGGCTTGCGTTGCCGTGCGCCGGCGCGACGCCGGCGCCTTTCCGTTACGCCTGCGCCGCCGGCGCGGCCGCCGCGTCCGCGGCGATCAGCGCGAGCCCGGACAGGATCAGTGCATCGTGCCGGGTATGCGGGACCGTCAGCGCACGCGCGACGTCGTCCGCCGCGCCGCCTGCCAGCACGAGCCGCACGGGCGCCTGCCAGGCATCCGCGAGATCGCGCCACGCGCGTTCGATCAGCCCGGCCTGCGCGTACAGGCAGCCGGCCGACAGCGAGCGCGGCGTATCGACCTGGAACGGCTCCGCGTGCGCACCTGCAAGCAGGCCGCTTGCGATATCGGTGGTCAGCGTCGGCAACTGCGCGGTGTGCGTGCCGAGCGCGCGCATCATCAGTGCCCACCCCGGCGCGATCAGACCGCCCGTGAAGCGGCCGTCCGCGCGCAGTGCCTCGAGCGTCGTCGCGGTGCCGAACGTCGCGATCAGCAGATGCTCGCCGGGAAAGGCCGCGTGCGCGCCGATCAGGCCGGCCCAGCGGTCGCTGCCGAGCTGGTCGGGCGTCGTATAGCCGTTCGTCACGCCGCATTGCGCGGGGCGCGAGCGTATCGTCGTGCGCGGCAGGCCCGGCCAGCGGGCGTCGAGCAGCGCGTCGATCCGGGCGGCCACGTCGGTGCCCGCGACGTTCGAGATCCATGCGCCGCGCGGACGCGGCAGGCTCGACCAGTCGGGATCGGCGCCGCCGTCGCGTGCGTGGCCGAACGCGCCGGTCTGGACAAGCGTGCGCTGCGCATCGGCGAGCGCCCACTTGATCCGGCTGTTGCCGGCGTCGATCAGCAGGTGCGGCTCGCTCATTGCGCCTCGCGCAGCGACACGTCGCCGGCCGCGATCGCCTGCACGCCGTTCGGCGTGTCGAGCAGCAACTGGCCGGTCGCATCGATACCCGTTGCGATGCCGCGCGCGCGTTCGACGCCCTGTTCGAGCAGGACGACTTCGCGGCCGGCGTACGCGTGCAATGCGTGCCAGCGCGGCAGGAACGGCGCGAGCCCGTCGGTGCCGAACTGCGCGAGCGCGGGCGTGAGCGCGTTCAGCGACGCGGCGAGCGTATCGGTGAGGTTGGCCGATGCGCACGCGACCGACAGCGCGGCCGGCGGCAGCCCGATCGCGAGGGTCGCTTCGCGCGCGCGCAGCGCGTCGACCTGCGCGGCGACGGCCTCCGCGCCGCGCACGTTGATGCCGAAGCCGATCACGACGGCGGTCGCGTCGGCGGTGGTCCAGACGGTTTCGATCAGGATCCCGGCGAGCTTGCCGACGATGCGCGGCGCGCCGTCGTCGGTGGTCGTCAGCAGCAGGTCGTTCGGCCATTTGAGCGCGACGCGCGAGCGGGTATCGAGCGGCAGCGCGGCCAGCCCTTCGGCGAGCGCGACGCCGATCGCGATACTGAGGCCGCCGAGCGCGTCGACAGGGCGCGGCACGATGCAGCCGACCGAGCAGAGCAGCGCATTGCCGGGCTGCGCGAACCACGGGCGGCCCTGCCGGCCGCGGCCGGCCGTCTGTTCGAACGCGACGCGCACGAGCGGCGCGGGCAACGCGTTCGCGCTGCGCGGCAGCGCCTTGAGCCGCGTCGCGACGTCGGCGTTGGTCGAGCCGGTGGCGGCGACGATGTCGAGCGGCCACGCACGCGGCGCGGCGTCCAGGTGCGCCTCGAGCCGGTTGCGTGCGATGTGCGCGTCGCCGGAATCGGGCGTGTCGGAGGAGGTGGGGGCGTTCATGTCGCGTATTGTAGCGACAGGGGGCGGGGGTGCGTCGGGAAGCCGGCGAAGCGTTTGTCGGGGCGCTTGCTTGGATCGTCGCGACGCATTGGCCCGAATTTCGTTGCCGCCAAGAGAAGATGTCGCGTGTTCAAGCGGAAGTGCATCGTCAAGCCAAATGAAGTCCGGCCTCGTTCTTGTCGGGTGACGGGAAAAATATAGTCGACTCATATAAATTGATTAGGATTTCGAATTCGTCTGATTGATTCCCTTGTGCTGATTGGGCATTTTGGATGCCAACCATTGACGACGGGGAATCCAGATGAGCAACGGGCAAGAGTCACCGGCATCTTCTTTTGCGGTCATTTGTCGGTTTGCTGCGGAAAGCGGCCGGCGTATCCGGGTTGGCGATAAGACAGTCATCGAATCGGGAGCGGTTCGTCTTTATGCGGATACGAAGCGTTCGGGCGCGACGTTTCGAGGCGAGTCGGCATGATTCGTTATTTCCTCGCCAAAGGCGACCGGGGCGGTAACGCCGTGATCACGGAAGGGCTGGAGTTCGTCACGTGTTCCAATCCGCCCCCGCGCGTACAGATCGCCACGCTCTACATGAAAACCTACTGCACGGCTTGCAAGCGGGAAGGGTTCATCGCGCCGGAAGGGCCGCGTTTGCCTGGTACGGGGCCCAATGGGCAGCAGTGGGCATTGAGTGGCGATATCAATGCATGTGGTTGCCATCCGCCTCCTGTTTTCTACGCCGAACGCGGTATGCGTATGGTTATCGGCAACGAGTATCTGGCTGCGCAGAAGGGGCAAGGCAGTGGCAATTTTCAATCGACGGCCGATGATGCAGGATACGACGAGCAGTATGTGTTGAGAAGTGAACGGACCGGAAGTCCCTTGGCACGTGTGCCATATCGAATACATACCAGTTCAGGGAAGCTCTTTAGCGGCGTGACTGATAGTGCGGGATGCACGCAACGCATTGCCACAAACCGTGCAGAGAACTTGAGAATCGAAATAGTCGAGAATAACGATGCCTCATAACGACTACGAGTACGTGACTGTTGATGATACAGCCGTGACGAACACCAAACGAAACTCGCGAGTGGATCTGTTTTTGACGGTCGACGGGCCGCCGATTTGCGAAAATATGACTGATGCTGAGTTTCGAAAGAAGGTCTTGGTTTTACGTGACGACGCGGTAAAAATAGTCGCGCAGCGACTTCATGAATTGAGCGCCTGGAAAGCGCACGCACGGGCACGAGTCAGAGAGTGGTTCGGGAGTGACGACGAGTCCACTCGAGCCGTGCTGAGCGAAGGATTGGCGGCCTTGATGATCGTTATGCAAGGGCTGACGGCAAGAAATTTCGTCCGTTCCGATCCCGAATTAGATAGGGCTTTGGGGTGTACACCGAACACCAAAAATCTAGCTGGTGAAGTCGCGCACGTTTGTGGCCCGGATACCGCAACGCATACGATATCTATCACGCCCAAGTTTTGTGAATTGCCGGACACAAGTGCTGGTACGTTTGCCTCGATGCAACTCACCATTGTTCACGAGTGTGTGCATTTTATGGACACGTTCGGCGCGCTCGATTACAAGAACACCTATGGACAATTTCTCAGCAGACGCCTGGCAAAAGAAGAGCCGGCAATGGCGATCAAGAATGCGGACAATCTTGCTTGGTATATCTTGTGCGTTGATTAGTCTTTCGGCGTTGTGTGCTTCGAGTTCGACGTTTGCCTGTAGTTTTGCTTTGCAATATGAGAGCAAGCTTGAGCGCGATGTTGTGTCCATTTCAAATGCCGACCGGATCGCGCTCGCCAGTTTGTTGATTACCGTTCGAAGTAGCGTCGCAAACAATGGCCCTGTCGTAATCTACGGCTATTCGGACGAGCGTGAACGCAACGCGATTGTAGTCGCTCTCAGTCGAGCAAATGCTGTTAAGGCGTATCTGCTCGAACTCGGTGTTTCAAAGGACAGAATTCATGTCGAATCGAAAATCTGGCGACGGAATTCAGCTGTTCCTCCCGGTAAGCGCAATCAGATAGAGGTCGAATTTATTCCTGCGTGCTCGCCGGGCGGCTGCGAGAATCCATGCGGTATCTCGTTGCCGGTACAGGAACAATGATGGCGAAACGCGCGCACGTAACCCCCCTCGTGGAGCGCCTACTTCTTTGTGAAAGGGGCGGCGGAAATGGCGGCGGTGCCGACGGCGGCTAGAAGCCAAGACAGGCGATCGGACATGGATGCAGATCTCTCAGGCTTTATTGTGAGGTTGCATGTCAAGGCATCGCCGATCGACCGAAAGGTGGTTTGGCGCTCGGCGCGCTCGCTCGTGCCCCGCGATCGATTCCGCCTTGGGCGATCGATGCGCGGGGCGTCGGGCCGCCCTCGTCCCGACGGCTCGCGCCAGCACGCGAGCGAGCCGAATAACCATCACATCACGGCGCGACAACCGGATGCTTCAGCGCGTGCGCGGTCTCGATCCACTGCGCGTGGAATTCGTCCGCGTCGGGCTTGAGCCCGAGTTCGCCGTTGCGATAGGCCATCGCGAGCGTCTGTACGGCTTCCGGCAGCTCGTGCTCGGCGGCGCGGCGATACAGCGCCAGCGCGCGCGCCTCGTCGCGCGGCACGCCGCTGCCTTCGCGGTACGCGTTCGCGAGCATGAAGTCCGCGGCCGGAATGTCCGCGCGCGACGCGATCTCGAACCAGTGCGCGGCCTGCATCGGATCGGCGGCGATGCCATAGCCGCTGCGATAGATCAGCCCGAGGTAATACGCGGCGGCCGGGTCGCCCTGCGCGGCCGCTTCGCCGAGCAGCATACGGGCGCGTGCATAGTCCTTCGGCATATCGCTGCTGCCGAGCAGCAACGCCTTGCCGAGCGCGAGCTGCGCACGCCGCGCGGCCGGCGCGTCGGCCTGGCTGTCCGCCGTCGCGGCCGTTTCCAGCCAGCCGCGCCCCTCGTCGCGCAGCCCCGGTTCGCGGGCATCGACGAGCGCGATGCCGAGCGCCGCCTGCGCGGCGCCCGAGCCGCGGCGCGCGAGCGTGCGCAATTGCGCGAGCGCATGCGGCTCGGTGGCCTGCGTGACCATCGCCTGCCACTCGTCGAGCTGCGCGGCGCTCGGCGCGGGGCCGGCGCCGCGCAGGCCGGTCGTCGCGACGACGGCCGCGACGGTCATGGCCGCCGCCGCGAGCAGCGCGGCCGGCGGGAGTTTCGCGCGCAGCAGGCGCCGCGCGGCGGCGGCGAGGCCGGTTTCGGCCGGCCGCATCGTCCGGATCGGTTGCATCGCGTGTCTCATTGCGTGAGGTCGATTTCGTAGGTGGCGAGGTTCTTGCCCGAGCCGTCGTCGGCCACGACCTGCGTGATGCCGGTCAGGCCGGCCGCCGCCGCGTCGCCGAGACGGTTCGGCGCGGACGCGAACTGCACGTGCGCGACCGAGCTCGCGAGCTTCGTGAAACGCCAGCTGCGCTGTGCGCCGTCGGCCGCGCGCGTGATCGCGCCGCGCTTCTTGATGAATGCGATCAGCACGTCGCGGTTCGCATCGGGCGACGCGAAGATCGTCTTGCTGCCGTCGAGGCCCGGGAAGTTGCCGCCGCCGCTCGCGCGGTAGTTGTTGGTCGCGACGATGAACTGCGCGTTCGGGTCGATCGGCGCGCCCTTGTACGTCAGGTTCCTGATCCGGCTGCCGACCGGCTGCGTGACGTCGATCTCATACGCGAGATCGGCCGACGTGAACATGTCGAAGTTGTAGCCGGGGAACGTGCTGACGAGCGGCTGCACGGTCGCCTTGGTCGGGTCGATCCGGTTGAAGCGCTTCGCGGCCGTTTCGAGCCAGTTCTTCACGTCGGCGCCGCTTACCTTCACCGCGTACACGGTGTTCGGGTACAGGTACAGGTCGGCCGCGTTGTTGATCGCGAGCGCGCCCGGCGCGACGTCGGTGTAGTCGGTGCCGCCGCCGAAGCCGCTCTTGAACGGCGCGCTGACCGACAGCACCGGCAGCGACGCGTATTGCGGCAGGTTCGCCTGCACGTAGGTCTTCACGTAGTCGGCCTGCGCCTCGTTGACGATCTGGATCGCACCCGGGTCGCCTACGTCGGCGAAGTACGAGTTCATCCGGTAGTCGGTCGAGCCGATCGGCGTCTTCACGTAGTCGATCGTCGCCTGATGCTCGGCGGCAATCGCGGCGGACACGGACGGATCGGCCGCGACGTAGCTCTTGTCGGCGTTCTGGATCGGTCGCGCCTCGACGGTCGTCTGCGACTTGTCGACGCTCCACGTCTTGCCGTCGAACTTCAGGCCAAGCTTGATCACGCCAAGGTGCTTGCCCCAGTAGTTGGCCATCACGGTCGGCACGCCGTTGACGGTGCCCTTGACCTTGTCGACGCCAGGCAGGTTGAACTGCGACACGGTGCTGTTCGCGTCCGGGAACACCTGGTGCGAGTGGCCGATCAGCATCGCGTCGATGCCGGTCACCTTCGACAGCCACCAGCTGCCGTTCTCCATCGTCGGCGAATACGCGGAATTATCGAGGCCGCCGTGCGAGATCGCGACGACGAGATCGGCGCCCTTCGCGCGCATCTCCGGAATGTACTTTTCGGCGGCTTCCTTCAGGCCGGTCGTGTAGACCTTGCCGTCGAGCCAGCGCTTGTCCCAGTTCATGATCGCGGGCGGCGTGAAGCCGATGATGCCGATCTTCACGGGCGCGCTGACCGTCTTGCCGTCCGGCGTCGTCGCCGTCACGGTGCGGGTCAGGATCGTGTACGGCGTGAACAGCGGCGCGTTGGTCTTCGCGCTGATCACGTTCGCGAGCACCTGCGGGAAGTTCGGGCCCGCGCACTTCCTCTGCTGGGCCGGCGCCGGCAGGCCGTCGACCTCGAACGTGTTGCCGGTCACCTGCGACAGGTACGGCAGCCCGTAGTTGAATTCGTGGTTGCCGATCCCGCCGCCGTCGAATTTCGCGGCGTTCATCACCTTGTAGATCGCGAGCGTCTGGTCGCAGCCGATCGGCTTCACGAGCGCCTGGTAGTCCGACAGCGCGGTGCCCTGGATCGTGTCGCCGTTGTCGAGCAGCAGCGTGTTCGGATACTGCGCGCGCGCTTGCGCGATCAGCGTCGACACGCGCTCGAAGCCGAGCGAATTGTCGGCGGCGAGCTTGAAATAGTCATACGACAGCACGTTGGTGTGCAGGTCGGTCGTCTCCAGCAGCGCGAGCGTGGCCGTCGTGCCGACGGGCGCCTGGGCCGCCGGCGGCGTCACCGGCGGCGAGGTGACGTCGTCGCCGCCGCACGCGGCGAGGGTGAAGGCGAGGCTGGCGAGCGCGGCGATGGCCGGCATGCGGCGGCGGGAAAGCGGGGGGAGACGCATCGGTTGTCCTGTTCGGTGTTCTGTTTTATGGAGTGCGAGGTACGCAACGAATGGCGGCGCGGGGCGCCGACGGCCTGATGTGCGGCGCGTGAGAGTATCGAAAGGAAACGTGACGGAAGAATGAAAGGTGATGAAGCCGGCAGCGGGCAGGGGGCGGCGGCTTCCATACGCACCCGGGGCCGGCGTCCCGGGCCGGACGCCCCGGCCAGGCGTTCCCACGGAAATCCTCACGTCGCGTCGCCGGGCGGTTCGCTACAATGGCCGCTGTCACCATTTTGCAAACAACCTGCCCTTGGACTTCGAGACTCCTCCCGGCCTGTCGGTCGACGCCGGCGGCCAGGGCCAGACGGTGCGCCTGACCGGCCAGTGGACCGCGCTCGCGCTTGCGCGCAATCGCGGCGTGGTCGCGCGCCGCGTCGCGAGCATCGCGTCCGGGCGCGTGAGCGAATGGGATCTGTCCGGCATCGAGCGGCTCGACCACGTCGGCGGCCAGGCGCTGTGGCGCGTGTGGGGGCGCAAGCTGCCGGCCGGCGTCGCGCTGAGCGACAACCAGCGCACGATCTTCGAGCGCATCGAGCGGCTCGACAGCCAGCGCGAGGCGCCCGAGCGCGTCATGCGCGTCGATCCCGTCACGCGGCTCGGCCAGGCAATCTTCACGTTCGGCGAACACCTGCAGGGCGGCATCGCGATGTTCGGCCTCGTGATCCTCGACGCGCTGTCGGTGCTGCGCCGCCCGCGGACGATGCCGTGGAAGGAAACGTCGGCGAACATCTACAGCGCGGGCACGCAGGCGCTGCCGATCACGGCGCTCGTCGCGTTCCTGATCGGCATCGTGCTCAGCTACCTGTCCGCGCAGCAGTTGCAGATGTTCGGCGCGAACCGCTACATCGTGAACATTCTCGGGCTGTCGGTGATCCGCGAGCTCGGCCCCGTGCTGTCGGCGATCCTCGTCGCGGGCCGCTCGGGCTCGGCGATCACCGCGCAGATCGGCGTGATGCGCGTGACCGAGGAGCTCGACGCGATGCGCGTGATGGGCATCCCGCACGGGCTGCGGCTGGTGCTGCCGCGCGTGCTCGCGCTCGGCGTCGCGATGCCGCTGCTCGTGATGTGGACCAACATCATCGCGCTGACGGGCGGCGCGCTCGCCGCGAAGCTCGTGCTCGGCATCGACGTCAACTATTTCGTGCGCTCGCTGCCGGGCGTCGTGCCGATCGCGAACCTGTACATCGGGGTCGGCAAGGGCGTCGTGTTCGGCATGCTGATCGCGCTGGTCGCCTGCCATTTCGGCTTCCGGATCAAGGCGAACTCGCAGAGCCTCGGCGAAGGCACGACCACGTCGGTCGTGTCGTCGATCACGGTCGTGATCCTCGCCGACGCGGTGTTCGCGATCCTGTTCCAGAACGTGGGGCTCGGATGAACGTGTCGAACGAAACGGATGCCCACGCCGCGGCCATCGGTGCCGGGTCGATCGGCACGCCGCCGGCCGCGGCGGCGGATACCCCCGACCTCGTGATCGAGGTGCGCAACCTGACCAAGCGCTACGGGCGCAACATCATTCACCAGAAGCTCGACTTCGACGTGCGGCGCGGCGAGATCGTGTCGATCGTCGGCGGCTCGGGCTCCGGCAAGACCACGCTCGTGCGGCAGATCCTCGGCCTCGAGCGGCCGACGTCGGGCACGATCAAGGTGTTCGGCGAAGATACGTCGACGATCGACGACGCGAGCGCGCGGATGATGCGCACGCGCTCCGGGATGCTGTTCCAGCAGGGCGCGCTGTTCTCGTCGATGACGGTGTTCGACAACGTCGCGCAGCCGCTGCGCGAGCTCGGCCGCGTGCCGTCGGACTTGCTGCACGACATCGTGATGCTGAAGCTCGAGATGGTCGGGCTGCCGTGCAAGCACGCGTCGAAGATGCCGGCCGCGCTGTCGGGCGGGATGGTGAAGCGGGTCGGCATCGCGCGCGCGATCGCGCTCGAGCCCGAGCTGCTGTTCCTCGACGAGCCGACGGCCGGCCTCGATCCGCAGGCGTCGGACGAATTCGTCGAGCTGATCGCGACGCTGCACCGCACGCTCGGGCTGACTGTCGTGATGGTGACGCACGATCTCGACACGATGGTCGCGCTGTCGACGCGCGTCGCGGTGCTGGCCGACCGCAAGGTGCTCGTCGCCGCGCCGGTCGAGGAGGTCGCGAACGTCGACCATCCGTTCATCCACGAATATTTCCTGGGGCTGCGCGGGCGCCGCGCATTGCAGGCGCTGCCGCCCGAGCGGCGCGCGAAGCTGCCGAAGGCGGCCCTCGAACCGGCGCTGTCGAGCGTCGAGCTGTAGGCACGAAGGAATCCGCGAATGGAAAACAAATCACATGCGTTCTGGGCCGGCCTGTTCACGATCGCGCTGACGCTCGCGATCGCGGGCACCGTGTTCTGGTTCAACGTCGACCGTACCGTGCGCGTGCCGTACGACCTGCTCGCGCGCACCAACGTGACGGGGCTGTTTCCGGACGCGGCCGTGCGCTTTCGCGGCCTCGACGTCGGCAAGGTGCAGTCGATCGGCTTCGATCGCGCGCACCCGGGGCAGATCCGGATCCGCATCCTCGTCGACCACGACGCGCCGATCACGCAGTCGACCTACGGCAGCCTCGGCTTCCAGGGCGTGACGGGCATCGCGTTCGTGCAGCTCGAGGACACGGGCCGCGATCTGGCGCCGTTGCCGTCGTCGACGAAGGCGATCGCGCAGATCCCGATGCGCCCGAGCCTGTTCGACCAGATCCAGGAGCGCGGCGATGTGCTGCTGCGGCAGCTCGAACTGGCCGCGAAGAGCGCGAACGCGCTGATGTCGCCCGAGATGCGCGAGCAGTTGCGCGCGACCGCTGAAAGCCTGCAGCACGCGGCCGATGGCGCTACCACGCTGACGAAGCAGCTCGGCCCGGCGGTGACCGCGCTGCCGGAAACGATGCACGAGGTGAACCGCGCGATGGCGTCGGCGAACACGCTGCTGCAGCCGAACGGGCCGCTCGTGTCGAACCTGAACAAGGCCGGCACGGCCGCGGAGCAGATCGGCGTCGCGCTGAACGGTCTCAACGCGCGCGTGCAGTACGACACGCTGCCGCGTTTCAATGCGCTGGCCGGCAGTGTCGGCGACGCTTCGCGGCAATTGAAGGACGTGGCCGGTGAACTTGGCCGCAACCCGCGCAGTCTGTTGTTCGGTTCGCCCGGCGCGGCGCCGGGGCCCGGCGAGCCGGGCTTCGTCTGGCCGGGTGCGACGGCCGGGCAGTGATACCCATCGAAACCGGAAACATCATGCAGGAACACGCCATGCCACGAATCCTTGAGCGCGCGCTGCGTCCCGCCGCGGCCGCGCTTGCCGTGCTGACGCTCTCGCTCGCGGCCGGCTGCGCCGGCAACAGCGCGGTGCTGTCGAATGTCCGCTACGACCTCGGGCCGGCCGCGTCGGTCGTGACCGCAGGCCCGGGCCCCGCGCTGAAGGTGCTCGACGTTGCCGCGCCCGACGCGCTCGACTCCGACAAATTCGCCTACCGCCTCGCGTACGTGGACGCGCAGCACGTTGCCGTCTATCGCGACAGCCGCTGGACCGCGCCGCCCGCGCAATTGCTCACGCAGCGGCTGCGCGGCGCGCTGTCGTCGCGTGGCACGGTGCTCGAAGGATCCGACGGCGTGCGCGCGCCGACGCTGAAGGTCGACCTGGACGAATTCGAACAGGTGTTCGACGGCCAGTCGCAGAGCCACGGCGCCGTCACCGCGCGCGCGACGCTGATGCTGGACGGCAAGGTGCTCGGCCAGCGCACGTTCGTTGCACGCGCGCCGTCGAGCACGCCGGACGCGGCGGGCGGTGCCCGCGCGCTCGCGACGGCGAGCGACCAGCTCGTGTCGCAGATCGCCGCGTGGGTCGGCATGCAGGCGTACGCGGGCACGCCGTGACGCGTGCCGCGCAGCCGCGATGAGCGCGACCGGTACGCCTCGCGCATCGCCGTTCGCGCGACAGGCCTTTGCCGCTTACACGGCACTCATCGTCTACGCGTCGCTGTATCCGTTCGAAGGCTGGGTGTCGCTCGGCATCGGGCCGTTCGACTACCTGTTCGCGCCGATGCAGCGCTATGTGACCGCATTCGACGTGGTCACGAACGTGCTCGGCTACATGCCGTTCGGCGCGCTCGCCGTGCTCGCGCTGCACCCGCGCCGGCGCGGCGTGGCCGCGACGCTGATCGCGGCCGGGCTCGGCGTGCTGTTGTCCGGCTCGATGGAAGCGCTGCAAACCTACCTGCCGACGCGCGTCGCGTCGAATCTCGATCTCGCGGCCAACGCGCTCGGCGCGCTGCTGGGCGCGGCGCTCGTCGCGCCGGCCACCGGTGCGCTGCTCGATCGCGGCGCGCTGCGCCGGTTGCGCTTCGCGTGGTTCGAGGACGACGGCGCGACACCGCTGCTGCTCGCCGGGCTGTGGCCGTTCGCGATCCTGTTTCCGTCGCCGTTCCTGTTCGGCATCGGCGACTGGCCGGCCGCGCTGTGGGAGCGGGCCGACGCGTCGATGCAGGACGCGCTGCTTGCGTGGTTGCCGGCCGCGTGGCGCGTGGGCGAATGGCCGGAGCGCGTCGACGGCTGGCTGTCCGACTCCGGGTGGGAGGCCGCGCTCGGCGGGTTGATGCTGTTCGCCGCGCTGACGATCGCGTCGCTCGCGATGCGGCCGCGCGCGCCGCGCATCCGGCTCCTGATCGCGCTCGTCGCCGCGACGCTCGTGCTGAAGGCGGCCGCGACGTTCATGCAGTCGGCCACCGGCCTCGTCGTCGTGTGGGCGACGCCCGGCGCGCGGCTCGGGATCGAGCTCGGTTTCGCGGCCGCGCTCGTCGCGCTGCACGTGCCGGCGACCTGGCGCGCGACGCTTGCGGCGCTCGCGCTGCTGGCCGGCGTGGCGCTCGTGAACCTGCTGCCGGTCAACCCGTTCTTCGACTTCACGCTGTCGGGCTGGCGGCAGGGGCGCTACCTGCACTTCAACAGCCTCGCGCGCTGGCTCGCGTGGATCTGGCCCTACGCGGCGCTGATCTGGCTCGGCCAGCGCGTCGAGCATGCGTGGCTACCGGCCGCATTGCGCCGGTGACGCGGAGGCTGCGGCTGCTGCGGCTGCAATAACGCGGCCGCAGCGGTATCGCGGGCAGCGCCGTGCGCCGCTCGCTATAATCGTCCGCATCCTCCGCTGCCCCGCGCAGCGGCAACCGCCCCTCTTTCCGCACGGCCTCGCGCCGGGCCGCTCGTCACCATCATGGATTCCTACTACCAGCACCACGTCTTCTTCTGCCTGAACCAGCGCGAACCGGGCGCCGAACGCCCGAGCTGCGCGCAATGCGACGCGCAGACCATGCAGGAATACGCGAAAAAGCGCGTGAAGGAGCTCGGCCTCGCGGGGCCCGGCAAGGTTCGCATCAACAAGGCCGGCTGCCTCGACCGCTGCGAGGAAGGGCCCGTGATGGTCGTGTATCCGGAAGGCACGTGGTACACCTACGTCGATCAGGCCGACATCGACGAGATCGTCGAATCGCACCTGCGCGACGGCAAGGTCGTCGACCGCCTGAAGATCTGAGCGGGCCGGTCGAATGAACGTTCATACGCAGAAGTCGCTGATCGTGGGGCCGGTCGGGCAGATCGAAATCGCGGTCGACCTCCCCGACGCGGTGCGCGAAGGCGGCGCCGCGCCGCGCGGCATCGCGCTGGTCGCGCATCCGCATCCGCTGTTCGGCGGCACGATGGACAACAAGGTCGCGCAGACGCTCGCGCGCACGCTCGTGCAGCTGAACTACGTCGTGTTCCGGTCGAACTTCCGCGGCGTCGGCGCGACCGAAGGCGTGCACGACAACGGCACCGGCGAGGCCGACGACCTGCTCGCGGTGCTCGCGCACATGCGCGCGCAGCCTGCGTATGCCGACCTGCCGCTCGTGCTCGCGGGCTTCTCGTTCGGCACGTTCGTGCTGTCGCACGTCGCGAAGCGGCTGCGCGACGCGGGCGAGACGATCGAGCGGATGGTGTTCGTCGGCACGGCCGCGAGCCGCTGGCAGGTGGCCGACGTGCCGGAGAACACGCTCGTGATCCACGGCGAAACCGACGACACGGTGCCGATCGCGTCCGTGTACGACTGGGCGCGGCCGCAGGAACTGCCGGTCGTCGTGATCCCCGGCGCCGAGCATTTCCTGCATCGCAAGCTGCATGTGCTGAAGCGCATCATCGTCGACGCCTGGCGCTAGTCGGTGCGCGGATGCCGGCGTAACGCCGGTAGCCCGCGTCGCCTCTCGCACGGAATCTCCGGCACGCGCCGGACGCGCGTTCCCCCCGCGCGACATCGCGCCGCAGCGTGCGGCGCAACCCGACTTCCACCTCGCCTGCGCGAGCCTTTCGCACAGCTTCGTGTGCGATGACGTGCGGCTTGCCGTCACCCTGAGCCCGATGCCGATGTGCGGCCGTTGGGCGCCAGGTTCGCGAAAACGCCCCGCGCGGCCACGTATAATGGCCGCATTCCGCTTCGCCCGCGGCCCGGCTGGGCCCATGCGGCGCTCGTTTCGCCGCCTGTCCGCCCGCTCGCGACGGCCGCGAACCGAACGCGTCCGCACGAGTCCAACCGGCGCGTTTCGCGTCGCCCGACGATCTCGGGCGAGTGCCCGAAACGCCCGCCGCCTTGCCGTTCAACCCTGCGCGTTTCGCACCGCACTTTCTGCCATCAGCCTGAATCGATCATGCGTCTGTCTCCCCAAGGCCTCAAGTCCCTCGCTTCTTCCATCGCCTTCGGCACCGCCGCGCGCAACGTCGCGCTCGGCGTGATGCTGCCTGTCGCGCTCGCGTCGACGATCGTCGTCGCCGAGGCGAAGCCGGCCGCCAAGGCCCGGGCCGCGCATGCAGCGCCGGCCGCCACCGAGCAGTTCACCGGCGCGCCTGCGACCTACATGCCGGGCGCGGTGCCGCCGCCGGGCGTGAATGCGCGCTCGTGGGTGCTCGTCGATGCGACCAGCAACACGGTGCTCGCGTCGGGCAATGCCGATGAACGCGTCGAGCCCGCATCGCTCACGAAGCTGATGACGGCGTACCTCGTGTTCGAGGCGCTCGACAAGAAGAAGATCTCGATGGAGCAGATCGTCACGCCGAGCGAAGCCGTGCGCCGCGTCGGCCGCGACGAGTCGCGCATGTTCATCGAGGCGAACAAGCCGGTGTCCGTGCACGATCTCGTGTACGGGATGATCATCCAGTCGGGCAACGACGCCGCGATCGCGCTGGCCGAACTCGTCGGCGGCAGCGAAGGGCAGTTCGTCACGCTGATGAACGCCGAGGCGCAGCGCCTCGGCATGAAGGGCACGCACTTCGCCGACGTGAACGGCATGCCCGACCCGAACCACTACACGACGGCCGGCGACCTCGCGAAGCTGTCCGCCCACCTGATCCGCGATTTTCCGCAGTACTACAGCATCTTCTCGGAGAAGGAATTCAAGTACAACAACATCCGCCAGGGCAACCGCAACCGGCTGCTGTGGCTCGACCCGACGGTCGACGGCCTGAAGACGGGCCATACGCAAGCGGCCGGCTACTGCCTGATCGCGTCGGCGAAGCGCGCGATTCCGGGTGTGGACGGTCAGCGCCGCCTGGTGTCGGTGATGATGGGCGAGCAGAAGGAAGGCGAGCGCACGCAGGACAGCATGAAGATGCTGAACTACGGCTACAGCGCGTTCGATTCGGTGCGCCTGTTCAAGGGCGGCCAGGCGATCTCGACGCCGCGCATCTACAAGGGCAAGGACAACACCGTGCAGGTCGGCGTGCAGGGCGACCAGTGGGCGACCGTGCCGCGCGGCCTCGGCGACAAGGTCAAGACGGAAGTCGACGTCAACGCGCCGCTGATCGCGCCGCTCGCGCAAGGCCAGCAGGTCGGCACCGTGAAGATCGTCGCCGACGGCAAGACGCTGTCGGAATTCCCGGTCGTCGCGCTGCAGGCGGTGCCGGAAGCGGGTATCTTCGGGCGTATCTGGGACTCGATCCTGCTGATGTTCAGCAAGAAGAAGTAAGCACGACGGGCCTTTGTTTTCACGACTTCATCCCCATCTGTCATCGTTATGAGCCAAGCCGAATTCGAACCGATCGTCTACCTCAGCGTGTCGTCGCAGGAGGAAATGGTGCCGCTGTCGGAAGCCCGCGTACCGGTGCTCGACCGCGGGTTCATCTTCGGCGACGGCGTGTATGAAGTCGTTCCCGTCTATGCGCACGACGGCGCGCACGTGCCGTTCCGGATCGAGCAGCATCTGGCGCGGCTCGAGCGCAGCCTGAAGAAGATCGGCATCGCGAGCCCGCACGATGCGGCGGGCTGGCGCGCGCTGATCGAGCGGGTGGTCGCGGCGAACGCCGAAGGCCTCGGCGACGGCAACGCGCTCGTCTACCTGCAGGTGACGCGCGGCGTCGCGAAGCGCGGCCACGCGTTCCCGGCGAACGCGGTGCCGACGGTGTTCATGATGACGAGCCCGCTGCGCCTGCCGTCCGCCGAAGAACGCGCGCAGGGCGTGCGCTGCGTGACGGCCGAGGATCGCCGCTGGCTGCATTGCGACATCAAGTCGATCTCGCTGCTCGGCAACGTGCTGATGGCGCAGCATGCGGCCGAACGCGATGCGTTCGAGACGCTGCAACTGCGCGACGGCAACCTGACGGAAGGCTCGTCGTCGAACGTGTGGATCGTGAAGAACGGCGAACTGCTCGCACCGCCGCGCAGCAACAAGATCCTCGAAGGGATCCGCTACGCGCTGATCGAGGAGCTGGCGGATGAATGCAAGATCCCGTTCGTTGCACGCGAGATCAGCGAAGTGGAGTTGCGCGCGGCCGACGAAATCATGATCACGTCGGCCACGAAGGAAGTGCTGCCCGTCACGTCGCTCGACGATCTGCCCGTGCAGGGCGGCAAGCCTGGCCCCGTGTTCGCGGCGTTGTATGACGCGTACCAGCGCGCGAAGGCGCGCGAGTTTGAACAGTTTGACCTAACCCGGAGAAAATGATGAGCGAACCGACCAAAACCATCGAGGTGACCGGCGCGATCGATACCCGGAAGGAGTCGCTGCTGGAGTTCCCGTGCGATTTCCCGATCAAGATCATGGGCAAGGCGCACCCCGAGTTCAAGGACACGATCTTCAAGGTCGTGGCCGTTCACGACAACGAGATCGATGTCGAGAAGATCGAGGAGCGTGCGTCGAGCGGCGGCAATTACACGGGCCTCACGATCACCGTGCGGGCGACGAGCCAGGAACAGCTCGACAACATCTACCGCGCACTGACCGGCCATCCGATGGTCAAGGTTGTGCTCTAAGCGCCCTCCATCCTCCTTCCTGCGCGCACTCGGCGGGACGCTTTCCCGCCGCGCGCCGCGCGTCCAGCTCGTCGCACAGCCGCTTGTATTCGGCGACTTCCTCGAACAGCCAGTTCCGGAACGCCTGCACGCGCGGCGTGTTCAGCAGCGGCGGCGGACACACGAAGAAATAGTGCCACGGGCTCGGCCCGTCGATGTCGAACAGGCGCACGATGCGTCCGTCGAGCAGGTCGTGCACCGCGAGCGAGCGGCGCACCAGCGCGATGCCCTGGCCGTCGATCGCGGCCAGCAGCAGGTTCGACGAATCCTGGTACAGAATCCCCCGCTTCGGCTCGGTCAGCGTCTTGAGCCCGGCCGCGTCGAACCACGGGCGCCACAGCTCGTCGTCCGAGCGCAGCAGGGTGTAGTGCGCGAGATCGGCGGGCGTTTGCGGCAGCTTGCCGCCGTTCAGCGTCGGCGCGCACGCCGGAAAGAACACCTCGTCGAACAGCGGCTCGACATGCAGCCCCGGATAGTTGCCCTGGCCGAAGCGGATCGCGAGATCGACGTCGTCGCGCGCGAAATCGGTGAGCGAGTTGGTCGACTGCAGTTCGACGTCGATTTCCGGATGCCGCTCGATGAACGTGCCGATGCGCGGCGTGATGAAGCGCGCGGCGAACGACGACAGCATCGACACCACGAGCCGCCGGTCGCGGTCGCTCGCGCGCACGTCGCGGGTCGCATCGGCGATCACCATCAGCGCGGTGCGGATCTGCTGTGCGTAGCGCATGCCGGCGTCGGTCAGGCACAGCCGCTTGCCGTTGCGCGTGAACAGCTGCACGCCGAGCTCCTCCTCGAGCGCGCGCACCTGGTGGCTGACCGCGCCGTGCGTGACGAACAGCTCGTCGGCGGCGCGCGAGAAATTCTCGTGACGGGCGGCGGCTTCGAACGCGCGAATCGCGTTCAGCGCAGGTAGCTGGCGGAGGTCCATTTGCTAATTTTCCTCACATCGACGTGAAAATTGGTCGTTTTGTCGGACGCCTTGAAGTGACTACGATTGTAGCCATCGAAGCATTTATTGGCGGAGTCGATCATGCAAGAAATTTCTTCAAGCATCACGTTCGAAATCCCCGCGGGCGAAACCGTGCCGATGAAGGTGCAACGCAGCACGCGGCTGGTGGTGCAGCGCGGGCCGGTGTGGGCGACGCGCAGCAACGACGTCAACGACTACTTCCTGGTCGACGGTGAAACGCTGAAGCTGCGCCGCGGCGAGCGGCTGTGGCTCAGCGCGGAAGGCCGGGAGGGCACGTGCGTGGCATTCTCGGTGTCGCGGCCGCCGCGGGAAGTCGCGCTCGGCGGGCTGGCACGGTTGCGCGAACGCGTGACCGCGCTGCTCCATGACGGATGGCGCACCGTCTGACCATCATTTCCTCCGACGGATACCGGCGATCCGTCCCTTCTCCCAGGCCGGCGAGACCCACGGGTTTTCGGTAAACTACCGCCCATGTCCGTTTCGCCGGTTTCCATCGTGTCCACGCCTGTTGCCGTTTCCGCATCGCCCGCCGGGTCACCGGATCAGCCGGCCCAGTCGGTCACCGTGCGCTGGCGGGGCGTCGAGACCTACGAGGCGAGTTTCGACGCAATGCGCGCGTTCACCGACACGCGCACGGCCGACACCGGCGACGAGATCTGGCTGGTCGAGCACCCGCCCGTCTACACGCTCGGCCAGGCCGGCGACCCGGCCCACCTGCTGGTAGCCGACAGCGGCGTGCCGCTCGTGAAGGTCGACCGCGGCGGGCAAATCACCTACCACGGCCCCGGCCAGATCGTCGCCTACCTGCTGCTGGACCTGCGCCGGCGCAAGCTGATGGTGCGCACGCTGGTGACGAAGATCGAGGAGGCCGTGATCGAAACCCTCGCGGCGTATAATCTCGCTTCGGTCCGCAAGGCGGGCGCGCCCGGGATCTACGTGGCATCCGGCGTGCACGAGGGCGCGAAAATCGCGGCCCTCGGCCTGAAGATCCGTAACGGCTGCAGCTATCACGGGCTGAGCCTGAACGTGAAGATGGATCTGCGCCCGTTTCTTGCGATCAACCCGTGCGGCTATGCCGGACTGGAAACCGTCGACATGGCGAGCCTCGAGGTTGCCGCCGACTGGAACGACGTCGCCCATACGCTGGTGCGCCGTCTGATCGCCAACCTCGACGGCGCATCCGCGGCCGCCGACAAGCCGCACGCACTGGAACAATCGAATGACTGACGTTACCGCTTCTCCCGCACCGGCCGATTCGGCCGCGACCGCTGCCTACGATCCGACCGCCAAGCAGAAGGCGCAGGCGAAGACGGCGCGCATCCCGATCAAGGTCATTCCGATCGAGAAGCTGAAGAAGCCCGAGTGGATCCGCGTGAAGGCGGCCACCGGCAGTTCGCGTTTCAACGAGATCAAGACGATCCTGCGCGAGCACAACCTGCATACGGTGTGCGAGGAAGCGAGCTGCCCGAACATCGGCGAATGCTTCGGCAAGGGTACGGCAACGTTCATGATCATGGGCGACAAGTGCACGCGCCGCTGCCCGTTCTGCGACGTCGGCCATGGCCGCCCCGATCCGCTCGACGCGGATGAACCGAAGAACCTCGCGCGCACGATCGCCGCGCTGAAGCTCAAGTACGTGGTGATCACGAGCGTCGACCGCGACGACCTGCGCGACGGTGGCGCCGGCCACTTCGTCGAGTGCATTCGCGAAGTGCGCGAGCAGTCGCCGGAAACGCGCATCGAGATCCTGACGCCGGATTTCCGCGGCCGTCTCGACCGCGCGATCTCGATCCTGAACGCCGCGCCGCCGGACGTGATGAACCACAACCTCGAAACGGTGCCGCGCCTGTACAAGGAAGCGCGCCCGGGTTCGGACTACGCGCACTCGCTGAAGCTCCTGAAGGACTTCAAGGCGCTGCATCCGGACGTCGCGACGAAGTCGGGCCTGATGGTCGGCCTCGGCGAAACGGAAGAGGAAATCCTGCAGGTGATGCGCGACCTGCGCGCGCACGACGTCGACATGCTGACGATCGGCCAGTACCTGCAGCCGTCCGAGCACCACCTGCCGGTGCGTGCGTACGTGCATCCGGATACGTTCAAGATGTACGAGGAAGAGGCGTATAAGATGGGCTTCACGCACGCGGCCGTCGGCGCGATGGTGCGGTCGAGCTATCACGCGGATCTGCAGGCGCACGGGGCCGGGGTGGTCTGAGCGCCGTTGCTTTCGTTGTCTTCCGGCGAACCCGAACAAAGCCCGCAGCGATGCGGGCTTTTTTTGCTGGTGCGGCCGCCATTCCTGCGGTCGCACGGCAATCGTCACCCGACCGGACGCGCAATCCGGTCGAGCATGAAAAGCAAAGCTGAAACGGCATCGATAGCTTCGCAGGATAAGTTCGCTCCCGCCGCGCGCAAAGCTCCTATAGTCGGCTCTCCCGCAGCAACGCCCGCATTCCGAAGGAGAGCCGCATGTCCCGTTTCAGCTTCATCCGCCGCGCCGTCGTCGCACTGACCGCCTTTGCCGCGCTCGGCGCGGCGCACGCCGAATCGCGCGAAGTCGTGATCGCGTACCAGGACATGGTCGTGCCGTGGCGCTACGCGCAGGCGAGCGGTGAAGTCGAAAAGGCGACCGGCTACAAGGTGACGTTCCGCAAGCTCGACAGCGGCGCCGACGTGATCCGCGCGCTCGCGTCGGGCTCCGTGCAGCTCGGCGAAGCCGGCTCGAGCCCGATCGCGGCCGGCCTGTCGCAGGGGCTCGACATCTCGCTGTTCTGGGTGCTCGACAACATCAACGACGCCGAGGCGCTCGTCGCGCGCAACGGTTCCGGCGTCACGAGTATCGCGGCGCTGAAGGGCAGGAAGATCGGCGTGCCGTTCGTGTCGACGTCGCATTTCCACACGCTCGTCGCGCTGCAGGCCGCGGGCGTCAACCCGAACGACGTGAAGATCGTCAACCTGCGCCCGCCCGAAGTCGCGGCGGCGTGGGCGCGCGGCGACATCGACGCGACCTACATCTGGGATCCGGTGCTCGCGAAGGTCAAGCAGTCGGGCACCGTGCTGACCACGTCGGGGCAAGTGGCGAAAGAAAGCGGCAAGGCGACCTTCGACGGCTTCGTCGTGAGCCGCAAGTTCGCGCGCGAGAACCCCGAGTTCGTCACGCGTTTCGTGAAGGTGCTGGCCGCCGCCGATGCCGACTATCGCGCGCATGCGGCGGCGTGGAAGGTCGGCTCGCCGCAGGTCGCGGCGGTCGCGAAGGTATCGGGCGCGAACGCGCAGGACGTGCCGGCCAGCCTCGCGCTCTATGCATTCCCGACGGCGGCCGAGCAGGCGTCGCCGACGTGGCTCGGCGGCGGTGCGCAATCGGGCGCCGCGAAGTCGCTCGCGGCCACCGCCACGTTCCTCAAATCGCAAGGCACGATCCAGACGGTGCTCGCCGACTACTCGGCCGGCGTCGATCCGCAGTTCGTGCAGAAGGCAGCGCGCTGAGCGCGGCGAACATCGCGGAGTCCCGAGCATGAGTACGCTGGAAGTCCGTCAGGTTTCGGTGGCCTATCCGGGCGAGCGCGGCAGGCCGACGACGCAGGCGCTCGCACGCGTCGACCTGCGCATCGAGGCCGGCGAATTCGTCGTCGCGCTCGGCGCGTCCGGGTGCGGGAAGACGACGCTGCTGAACTGCATGGCCGGCTTCGTCGCGCCGACCACCGGCGACGTGCGCGTCGACGGCGTGCCGGTCACGGGGCCCGGCGCCGATCGCGGCGTCGTGTTCCAGAAATACGCGCTGCTGCCGTGGCTTAACGTGCTCGACAACGTCGCGCTCGGGCTGCGCTTCGCGCGCGTGTCGAAAGCCGAACGCGAAGCGCGGGCGCGGGAAATGCTCGCGCTCGTCGGGCTCGACGGTCATGCGCATGCGCGGGTGTACGAGCTGTCCGGCGGGATGCAGCAGCGGGTCGGCATCGCGCGCGCGCTCGCAAGCGACCCGCGCGTGCTGCTGATGGACGAGCCGATGGGCGCGCTCGACGCGCTGACGCGCGGCACGATGCAGGCGCTCGTGCTCGACGTGTGGGCGCGCACCGGCAAGACGGTGTTCTTCATCACGCACGACGTCGAGGAGGCGCTGTTCCTCGCGACGCGTCTCGTCGTGATGACGCCCGGCCCCGGCCGGATCGCGGAAACCTTCGAACTGCCGTTCGCGCGCCGCTACGTCGAATCGCGCGATGCGCGGGCGGTGAAGTCTTCACCGGATTTCATCGCGTGGCGCGAGCGGCTGATCGCGTATCTGCATCGCGACGAAGCGGCCGAGGTGGCCGCGTGATGCATGAACTCGCGCGACAGGGCGCGTCGGTCGGACGCGGTCGGATCAGCACTTTGCACAGGCAGGACAGCATGAGCACGCAGGATTCGTGGACGGCCGACGCGACGGCCGCAGGTGTCGAGCAGGGCGATCGCATGCGGACTCGGGCGGCGGAACGTCGTGTACCGTCGTCGCGGCGCTACCGGTTGCCGGGGGAAGGGAAGACGGCCGGGTTGAGCGTGGCGACGATCGCGGCGCTGGCCGTGCTGTGGTGGGTCGCCACGCATCGCCAGTGGTTGCCGCCGCTGTTCCTACCCGCACCGGAAGCCGTGTGGACGGCATTCGTAGATGCATGGCATGGCCGCATCCAGGGCGGGTTGCCGCTGTCCGAACATCTGCTGTGGAGCGCCGCGCGCGTGTTCGGCGCGTTCCTGCTCGCGACCGCGGTCGGCGTGCCGGCCGGCATCCTGATGGGCGTGAGCCGCGTCGCGCGCGGCGTGCTCGATCCGCTGCTGGAGTTCTACCGGCCGCTGCCGCCGCTCGCGTACCTGCCGCTCGTCGTGATCTGGTTCGGCATCGACGAAACGGCGAAGCTCGTCGTGATCTTCCTCGCGTGCTTCGCGCCGATCGCGATGGCCGCACGTGCCGGCGTGCGTGCGGCGACGGTCGAGCAGATCAACGCCGCGTATTCGCTCGGCGGCAGCTTCGCGCAGATCGTGCGGCATGTGGTGCTGCCGGCCGCGCTGCCGGAAATTCTCACCGGGCTGCGGATCGCGATCGGCTTCGGCTGGACGACGCTCGTTGCGGCCGAGATGGTCGCCGCGACGGCCGGGCTCGGGCAGATGGTGTTGAACGCGTCGAGCTTCCTGCGCACGGATATCGTCGTGATGGGGATCCTGATCATCGGCGCGATCGCATGGCTGTTCGATCTCGCGATGCGATGGGTCGAGCGGCGGGTGGTGCCGTGGAAGGGGAGAGGATAGGGCGGCACGGCGCGCGCGTGGTGTATGCCGGGTGTATGGCGCGACGCGTGACGGTGATGAGCGTTACAGGGTCGCGAAAGGAAGGGGCCGGGTTTCGTATCGATCGAAACCCGGCCCGTTCTGGATGATGCTGTCGGCAATGCCGCGACGGCTTACCAGCGATAGCCGGCGCCGGCACCGACTGCCACGGTGCCTCGTGTATTGGTCGACCCGGACGCCTTGATGACCCAGCGACCGTTGCGGGTAGCAGTCGACAAACCGAACGCGACGGCCGATTGACCGCTGTACGTGCCGCCGGCAATCGATACCATGCTTTCGCCCGCCAGCGACGCCTGCGGCAGGTTCGCGATCGCGACGGCGGATGCGATGCCGCCGCTTGCGTCGCGCCGGTAGTGATCGATGTCGGATCGAACGCTGCCGATCTGGTCGTTCAACTGCTGCACGTTCACGGCATCGGTCGGCGCGGTGCCGGCCTTGACGTTGGTGATCTGTCGTTCGTGGCCGGGCGAGCCAACGGAGACCGAGTCGTCGCGATCGGCGACGGAGTTCGCGCCGAGCGCGACCGAATTATTGCCCGATGCCGTCGCATTGTTCCCGAGCGCGACGCCGCCATTGCCGGATGCGTTCGAGTTCTGGCCGAGCGCCATCGAATCCGATCCGGTCGCTCCGGAGCCGTCGCCGAGCTGTGCCAGCTGATTGCCGTGCTCGCCCGTCGACGGGTTGGCGCCGGTGCCGTTCTGCTCGACATTCGTCAGGCGGGAATTCAGTGAATCGACGCTGCTCTGGAGCTTCTGCTCCATCGCAAAGAGTTGCCCGCCGTTGACGGCCTGCATGCTGCCCGCCGCGATTGCGCCTCCCTTGACGTTGTCGAGCAAGGTGCCGCCCACACCGCCGAGCGTCGCGCTGTCGAGCGTCAGGTCGTCGTACACGATCGCGCCGAGCGGCTTGCCGTTCGGGTCGATCAGGCCGGCCGCCTTGAGCTGCGCGACCGTCACGGCGTCGGTGTCGCCAGTGCCGTTCGACAGGCCGGTCAGCGTGCGCGTGCCGTTCGCGCCGGCGACGCTGACCGACGTGCCGCCTTTGTCGGCGCCGATCGAGATCGCGAGACTCGCCGGGTCCTGCCGGACGAGGCCTGTCGTGCCGTTGTCGAGCTGCGCACCGAGATCGTCGACGTCGGTGCGGATCGACTTGACGTCGGTTTCGACCGTTGAGACGCGGCCGTCGATCGTCGTGACGCGGCCGTCGAGATTCGTCAGCGCATTGCCGATGTTGTTGAACGATTTCCCGTCGATCGTGTAGTTCGGGCCGCGAACGGTACCGTCCGCGCTGACAGCGGCATCGCCGCCGAGTGCGTCGACGACAGGCTTGAGCTGCGACAGGTTGGTTGCGTCGGTGTCGCGCGTGCCGGCCCGGAGGTTGACGAGCTGGCGCTCGCTGCCTGTGTTGCCGATCGACACGGTGTTCGTGCGGTCGGCGACGCTGCCCTGGCCGAGTGCGACCGCACCGTGCGCGGTGACCTTCGTGTCGGCGCCGAGCGCGAGGCCGCGGTTCGCATTGACGTTCGACGACACGCCGAACGCGCTCGAGCGATCGCCGTGGACGTTCGCGCTTTCGCCGACGGCGACGGTAGCTCGCCCGTCGGCAACGACATTCGAGCCGATCGCGATCGCCGAGTTGTCGGCGCCGGTCTCCCCGTTTGCCGTCGCGCCGGGACCGATGGCGATGGAGCCGGCGCCCGCCGCGACCGGCTGGCCGCCGATTCCGTCTATGATTATCAGCTTGTCGAGCACGAGATCGCCGGCAGCATGGCTGTAGCCGGGCACCAACGCGCTTACCGAGAGCGCAAGCGCCGACATGCGGATGGCAGTCATGGGTTGCCGCTTTGTCGAATCGTGCGGGCGTGCGTTGCCGAAGGAGATGGCAAGTAGGCGTATCATGAATCGTAGTCCTGAATGATGGATTGTGTGCATTCGGACGGTCAATGCCGATTTGCTTCTCTTGGCAACGGGACGTTGCAACGTTGTCCGCGAACGGCACGCCGGGGTCGAATGGCCGAGACGTGAGTCAGCGACTATACGTAGCGGCAGATGCGTCGTCGATCAGACAATTACGAAATTGAAGTTAGCGATATGAGACAGGAAATCGCGTATCGATCGGGATGTCGCAGTTGGACAAGACGCGTGAACAGGAGGCGGCCAACGTCTGTCGGACGAGTCTGAATTTCGTCGTGGCGGAACGGGCGAACGGTATCGCGGCGGCGCGTCGCGCCGCCACGCAGGGAACCGCTCAATCCCCCATCGCGATCCCTTCGCGCCGCGGATCCGCGCCGCCGAACCACACCGTCTGCCCCTGCACGTTCAGCCGCTGGATCCCCTGCAGCCCCGAGTTCATCTCGACGACCTGCACGACGTGCCCGCGGCCCTTCAGCCCGTCGGCGAGCGCGTCCGACACGCGGCCGCGCTCGAGCTGCGTCGGCCCGTTCATCGACCCGAAGTTCGGCAGCGCGATCGCCTGCTGCATCGTCATCCCCCAGTCGAGCACGCCGACCAGCGTCTTCGCGACGTGATTGATGATCGCGGGGCCGCCCGCCGAGCCGACGACCATCGTCACCTGCTTCGTCTTCTTGTCGAACACGAGCTCCGGCGACATCGCCGAGCGCGGCCGCTTGCCGGGCTGCACGCGGTTCGCGACCGGCCGGCCATTGTCGTTCGACACGAACGAGAAATCGGTGAGCTGGTTGTTCAGCATGAAGCCGCGCACCATCAGCCGCGAACCGAACGCGTCCTCGATGCTGGTCGTCATCGACAGCGCCTGGCCGTCGCGGTCGACGATCGCGATGTCGGACGTGGACGGCAACTCGGGGCTGCGGTCGTCGGCCATCGCGAGCGTCGCGCCCTGCGGCGTGCCGGCCTGCGCGACGCCCATGCTGCTGTCGCCGATCAGGTGCGCGCGCTGCGCGAGATAGGTCTTGTCGGTGAGGCTCGCCCAGCTGCCGCCCGGCAGTGGCACGAAATCGGGATCGGCGACATAGCGCGCGCGGTCCGCATACGCGAGGCGCCCGGCTTCGCTGAACAGGTGCGCGGCGAACGGGGTCGGCTCGTAGCCGACGTCGTTGCGCACCGGCTTCTGCGCGCCGATCTGCTGCCAGTCGGGCATCGCCTCGAGGATGCCGAGCATCTGCGCGATCGCGAGGCCGCCCGACGACGGCGGCGGCATCCCGCACACGACCGAGCGCCGGTAGTCGGTGCACAGCGGCGCGCGCACCTTCGCCTTGTAGCGCGCGAGATCCTGCAGCGACAGCAGCCCCGGGTTGGTCGGGTGCCTGCGCACCTTCGTGACGATGTCGCGCGCGATCGCGCCGCTGTAGAACGCGTTCGCGCCGCGCTCGGCGACCTGGCGCAGCAAGGTTGCGAGCGCGGGGTTCTTCAGCACCGTGCCGGCTGCCTTCGGCGTGCCGTCCGGGTTGTAGAAGTACGCGCGCGCGGCCGGGTCGTTCTTCAGGTACTTGTCGTTGGCGATCAGCGTCGCCAGCCGCGGGCTGATCGTGAAGCCGTGCACGGCGAGCCGGATCGCCGGCTGGAACAGTCGTCGCCACGGCAGCTTGCCGTGCGCGCGGTGCGCGGCGTCGAGCATGCGCAGCACGCCCGGCGTGCCGACCGAGCGCCCGCCGACGACACCTTCGTAGAAGCTCATCGGCTGGCCGGTCGGCCCGTAGAACAGGCGATCGGTCGCGGCGGCCGGCGCGGTTTCGCGGCCGTCGAAGGCCTGCGTCGCCTTGCCGTCGAAGTACAGCATGAACGCGCCGCCGCCGATCCCCGACGATTGCGGCTCGACGAGCGCGAGCACCATCTGCGTCGCGATCGCCGCGTCGATCGCGGTGCCGCCGGCCTTCAGCATGTCGTAGCCGGCCTGCGTCGCGAGCGGGTTCGCGGCCGCGATCATGAAGTGCTGCGAGGTCCAGCCCGGCTTGTCGGTCCAGCCGGACGACAGCTCGGGCGCATGAAAGCCGGGCAGCGGCACGGCGGCGCCCGATGCGGCGGCGACGGGCACCACCGCGCCCGACGACGGCGTGGACGGGGACGTGCAGCCGGTGTTGAACGCGACGAGCGCGACGGCGGCGAGCAGCGTCCAGGAGCGCGAATGCGGACGAATCCGGTCGAACATTGAACCCTCGGCGGCAGTGAATTCGAAGGAGGCGACGGTGCGGGCACAACGCGGCTGCCCGCTCCCGGGCGCGCTATTGTCGCTGCGCGGCCGGCGGCTTGTCACCCGACAGGAAACCCTGACGCATCGCGCCGGGCCCGCCCCGGCCGGTCTTTCCGGCCTGTTCGAGGATGAACTCTATGAACGTCGACGTCGCACGCGTGTGGTGCCGGTTCGGCATGTAGAGCATGTACATATGCGTGCCGAAGATGCTGAGCCGGTACGCGTCGAGCGACGTGACGACCGTGCCGCGCCGGATGTCGTCCTGCACCACGTAGTCGGGCACGATGCCGACGCCGATCCCGCCGAGGATCGCCTGCCGCAGGAACAGGAAGTTCTCCGATATCAGCGTGGGTTCGAGCAGCACCTCGTGGCGCTCGTCGCCGAGATACGCGGCGATCCTGAGCTGCCGGCCCATCACCGTCGCGGTGACGACGGGGGCGGCCGACAACGCGCCGAGGCTTGACGGCATCCCGTGCGCGGCCGCGAATGCGGCCGACGCGCACGCGACGTAGCGCACCGCGCCCATGTCGCGCGCGACGAGGTTCTGCGGCGGCTCGGGCATCACGCGCACCGCGATGTCGATCTCGTCGCGCATCAGGTCTTCCACGCGATTCTCGAACACGACGTCGAGCACGATGCCCGGATGCAGCCGCTTGAACGCGAGCAGCCAGTCGGACATCACCATCTGCCCATAGCCGCTCGGCACCGACAGCCGCACGCGGCCCTGCAGGTCCTGGCCGAGCGTCGTCACCGATTCCTGCGCGGCGAGCAGCTCGTTGCGGATGCGCCGGCCGTGCTCGTACAGCTTCAGCCCGATCTCGGTCGGCTCGATGCGCCGCGTCGTGCGCCGCACGAGCTGCTGGCCGATCGAGCGCTCGAGCTGGTTCAGCCGGTAGCTGACGTTCGCGCGGCTCATCTTGAGCCGCTGCGCGGCCTTGCTGAGATTGCCGGCGTCGAGGATCTCGACGAGCAGCGTCAGCGCGTTCAGGTCCATGCGTGTGCTCCTGATCCGTCCCGTTTAACGGTTGGAAAGCATTCAATGTCAAGTCAGACTTGACAGCTTGTAAAGGCGTGCGGGAATTGTCAATGAATCTAGATCAATCGAGAATCGGGTCATGCCCGGCGTCAGGCCGGATCTTGTCCCGCTTCGTGCGGGACCGGGGCTGGTGCCCCGGCGCCGCTCGCGTGGCCGCGAGCCACGAACCGGCGTCGACGCACCGGCCGCCGCGTCAAGGAGACACGATGAACTCACCCGCTTCCCCCATCAGCCCTGCCGGCATCGTCACGCGCGAGCGGCGCGACAAGGTGCTCGTCGTCACGATCGACCACCCGCCCGTCAACGCGTTGTCGGCCGACGTGCGGCGCGGCCTCGCCGACGCGCTCGACGCCGCGCGGGCCGACGACGCGATCCGCGCGGTGCTGATCGTCGGCGCCGGCCGCAACTTCATCGCGGGCGCCGACATCCGCGAGTTCGGCAAGCCGCCGGTGCCGCCGTCGCTGCCCGATGTATGCGAGCGGATCGAGTCCGGCGCGAAGCCGGTCGTGGTCGCGCTGCACGGCGCGACGCTCGGCGGCGGCCTCGAGGTCGCGCTCGCCGCGCATTACCGGCTCGCGGTGCCCGGCGCGAAGCTCGGGCTGCCCGAAGTCACGCTCGGCCTGCTGCCCGGCGCGGGCGGCACGCAGCGCGCGCCGCGCCTGATCGGCGCGAAGGCCGCGCTCGACCTGATGCTGACGGGCCGTCATGCAAGCGCCGAAGAAGCGCTCGCGCTGGGCCTGGTCGACCGTCTCGCGCACAGCGACGACACGCTCGCCGAAGGCCTCGCCTACGCGCAGGAACTCGTGTCGCTCGGCGCGCCGGTGCGCCGCACGCGCGATGCGCAGGGGCTCGCCGACCGCGCGTCCGCGCAGGCCGCGATCGATGCGGCGCGCGCGGAGCTGCCGAAGAAATCGCGCGGCCTGTTCTCGCCCGCGAAGATCGTCGACGCGGTCGAGGCCGCGCTCACGCAGTCGTTCGACGCGGGGATGAAGCTCGAGCGCACCCTGTTCCTGCAATGCATCGACAGCCCGCAGCGCGCGGGCCTCGTGCATGCGTTCTTCGCGGAGCGTGAAGCGGCGAAGGCGCCCGAAGCGCGGCGCGCGAGCGCGCGGCCGGTCGAGCGGATCGGCGTGGTCGGCGGCGGCACGATGGGCGCGGGCATCGCGGTCGCGGCGCTCGATGCCGGGCTGCCGGTGACGATGATCGAACGCGACGAAGCATCGCTCGCGCGTGGCCGCGCGCACGTCGAGAAGGTGTACGACGGCCTCGTCGCGAAAGGCCGGATGACGCCGGCCGCGCACGCCGCGCGGCTCGCGCGCTTCAAGGGCAGCACGTCGTACGATGCGCTCGCGCAGGCCGACGTCGTGATCGAGGCCGTGTTCGAGGACATGGCCGTGAAGCAGGCCGTGTTCGCCGAACTCGCGCGGGTGTGCAAGCCGGGCGCGGTGCTCGCCACCAACACGTCGTATCTCGACATCGACGCGCTGGCCGCGAGCATCGACCGGCCGGCCGACGTGATCGGCCTGCATTTCTTCTCGCCGGCCAACGTGATGAAACTGCTCGAGATCGTCGTGCCGGCACGCGTGAGCGCGGATGTCGTCGCGACCGCGTTCGCGCTCGCGAAGCAGTTGAAGAAGACGCCGGTGCGCGCGGGCGTGTGCGACGGCTTCATCGGCAACCGGATCCTCGCCGTCTATCGCACGGCGGCCGACTACCTGATGGAAGACGGCGCGTCGCCGTACCAGATCGATCGCGCGGTGCGCGAATTCGGCTTCCCGATGGGGCCGTTCCAGGTCGTCGACCTCGCGGGCGGCGACATCGGCTGGGCGACCCGCAAGCGCCGCGCGGCGACGCGCGACCCGCGGGCGCGCTACGTGGAGATTTCCGACCGGCTGTGCGAGCGCGGCTGGTTCGGCCAGAAGACGGCACGCGGCTACTACCTGTATCCGGACGGTGCGCGCGTCGGCACGCCGGACCCGGAAGTCGAGACGATCGTCGCGCAAGAGCGCGCGAAGAAGGGCGTCACGCCGCGCCGGTTCACCGACGCCGAGATCCTGCGCCGCTACCTCGCCGCGATGATCAACGAAGGCGCGAACGTCGTGCACGAGAAGATCGCGCTGCGCCCGCTCGATGTCGATGCGGTGTTCCTGTACGGCTACGGCTTCCCGCGCTATCGCGGCGGCCCGATGCATTACGCGGACACGATCGGCCTCGCGAATGTGCTCGCCGATATCCGCGCGTTCGCGAAGGAGGATCCGCTGTTCTGGAAGCCGTCGCCGCTGCTCGTCGATCTCGTCGCGCGCGGCGCGGATTTCGCGAGCCTGAACCGCATCGACTGAACGCCCACCGCATTTGCCACGGACCGAAGATGGACCTCAATTTCACTCCCGAAGAGGAAGCCTTCCGCACGGAAGTGCAGCGCTTCCTGCAAGCCGAACTGCCCGCGCGCATCGCGCGCAAGGTGAAGGGCGGCCTGCATCTCACGCGCGACGACATGCGCGAATGGCATGCCATCCTCAACGCGCGCGGCTGGCTCGCGAGCCACTGGCCGCGCGAATACGGCGGCCCCGGCTGGAGCGTCGCGCAGAAGTTCCTGTTCGACAACGAATGCGCGCTCGCGGGTGCGCCGCGCATCGTGCCGTTCGGCGTGAACATGCTCGGCCCCGTGCTGATCAAGTACGGCAACGAAGCGCAGAAGCGCCACTGGCTGCCGCGCATCCTCGACGGCACCGACTGGTGGTGCCAGGGCTACTCGGAGCCGGGCGCCGGGTCCGACCTCGCGGCGGTGAAGACGAGCGCGGTGCGCGGCGTCGACGCGCAGGGTGAGCACTACGTCGTGAACGGCCAGAAGACGTGGACCACGCTCGGCCACTACGCGAACATGATCTTCTGCCTCGTGCGCACCGCGACCGACGTGCGCAAGCAGGAAGGCATCAGCTTCCTGCTGATCGACATGAACACGCCGGGCGTCGAGGTTCGCCCGATCATCACGCTCGACGGCGAGCACGAGGTGAACGAGGTGTTCTTCACCGACGTGCGCGTGCCGGCGGCCAACCTCGTCGGCGAAGAGAACCGCGGCTGGACCTACGCGAAATACCTGCTCACGTACGAGCGCACCAACATCGCCGGCATCGGCTTCTCGACGGCCGCGCTCGACCGGTTGCGCGCGGTCGCCGCGAAGGTCACGAAGAACGGCCGGCCGCTCGCGGACGATCCGTTCTTCGCGGCGCGCGTCGCCCGTGTCGAGATCGAGCTCGAGAACATGCGCACGACCAACCTGCGCGTGCTGGCCGCGGTCGCGGGCGGCGGCGCGCCGGGCGCGGAAAGCTCGATGCTGAAGATCCGCGGCACGCAGATCCGCCAGGAGATCACCGCGCTGATGCGGCGCGCGATGGGGCCGTATGCGCAGCCGTTCGTCGAGGAAGCACTGGATGCCGATTACGACGGCGAGCCGGTCGGCCCGGACGAAGCCGCGAGCGCCGCGCAGCAGTATTTCAACAACCGGAAGCTGTCGATCTTCGGCGGCTCGAACGAGATCCAGAAGAACATCATCGCGAAGATGATGCTCGGGCTGTAACGAGGGACGCGACGATGGATTTCCAGCACACAGAAGACCGCCGGATGCTGGCGGATACGTTGAACCGCTTCATCGCCGAACAGTACGCGTTCCCGGTGCGCGATCGCATCGCGCAGTCGGCCGAAGGTTTCGATCGCGCGATGTGGCAGCGCTTTGCCGAACTCGGCACCGTCGGCGCGCTGTTTTCCGAAGCCGACGGCGGGTTCGGCGGCGCGGGCTTCGACATCGCCGTGGTGTTCGAATGCCTCGGGCGCGGGCTCGTTGTCGAGCCGTTCCTCGGCGCGCTGCTCGCGGGCCGCGCGCTGTCGCTCGCCGGCAGTGCCGCGCATCGCGACCGGCTCGCCGCGCTGATCGACGGCAGCGCGAGCGCCGCGTTCGCGCACGACGAGCCTGGCTCGCACTACGAACTGACGACCGTGCGCACGCGCGCCGAACGCTCGGGCGACGGCTGGGTGCTGACGGGCGCGAAGGGCGTCGTCGACCAGGCCGCGCAGGCGGCGTTCTTCGTCGTCAGCGCGCGCGTGTCAGGTCACGATGACGACGCGGCCGGCATCGGCCTGTTCGTCGTGCCGGCCGACGCGCCGGGCGTATCGCTGCGCGACTACCGGAAGATCGACGGCGGCCGCGCGGCCGAAGTGCGCTTCGAACGCGTCGCGCTGCCGGCCGATGCCGCGCTCGGCGCACACGACGGCGAAGCCGGCGCCGAGCTGCTCGAACGCGTGCTCGGCTACGGGTTGCTCGCGCTGTCGGCGGAAGCGCTCGGCGCGATGGACGTCGCGAAGGAGTACACGCTCGACTACCTGCGCACCCGCAAGCAGTTCGGCATGCCGATCGGCAGCTTCCAGGCGCTGCAGCACCGGATGGCCGACCTGCTGCTCGAAGTCGAGCAGGCGCGCTCGGCCGTGATCAACGCGGCCGCGCAGCTCGATGCGCCGCGCGTGGTGCGTGAACGCGCGCTCGCGGCGGCGAAAACCAGCATCGGCCGGATCGGCACGCTCGTCGCGGAAGAGAGCATCCAGCTGCACGGCGGGATCGGGATGACGTGGGAGCTGCCGCTGTCGCACTACGCGAAGCGCCTCGTGATGATCGATCACCAGCTCGGCGACGAGGATCACCATCTCGCGCGCTACATCGCGCTGTCGAAACAGTAAAAACGCACCACGCGAATGGAGGAGACAAGGATGACGAACGAATCGCGCGCATTGCCGCTGGCCGGCGTGAAGGTGCTCGATTTCTCGCGCGTGCTGGCGGGGCCGTGGTGTGCGATGGTGCTCGCCGATTTCGGCGCGGAAGTAATCAAGGTCGAGCACCCGGCGCACGGCGACGACACGCGCGACTGGGGCCTGAGGATCGGCGACACCGAGACGACCTACTTCAACAGCGTGAACCGCAGCAAGCGCTCGATCTGTCTCGACCTGCAGACCGGCGAAGGGCGGCGGCTCGCGCGCGAGCTGGCCGCGCAGGCCGACGTGGTGCTTCACAACTTCAAGTTCGGCGGCGCGGAAAAGCTCGGGCTCGGCTACGACGCGCTGGCCGAGCTGAATCCGCGCCTCGTGCATTGTGCGATCTCCGGCTACGACCGCTCGGGCGCCGAGGCCGCGCGGCCCGGCTACGACCTCGTCGTGCAGGGCGAGGCCGGGCTGATGGCGCTGAACGGCGAGGCCGGCCAGCCGCCGCTGAAGTTCGGCGTCGCGGCGGTCGACCTGTTCACCGGCATGTATTCGGCGCAGGCGATCCTCGCCGCGCTGTACGAGCGCCATGCGACGGGGCGCGGGCGGCGCATCGAGATGGCGCTGTTCGACTGCGGGCTGATGATCACCGCGTACTACGGGCTCGACGCGCTGCTGATGGGCGAGGACCCGCCGCGCTACGGCAACGCGCATCCGTCGATCGTGCCGTACGGCGTGTTCGACGCGGCCGACGGCCCGCTCGTGATCACGGTCGGCAACAACACGCAGTTCGCGCGCTTCTGCGATGCGATCGAACGGCCCGACCTCGCGGCCGACACGAGATACAAGACCAATCTCGGCCGCTCCGAAAACCGTGCGGACCTGCTGCCCGAGATTCGCGGCGAACTCGCACGCCGGTCGCGCGCGACGTTGCTCGCGGCGCTCGCCGATGCGGGCATTCCGTGCGGCGAAGTGCTCGGGCTGCATGAAGCGCTGAAGTCGGAGCGCGCGACGAGCGCGGGGCTCGTCACGCGGCAGCCGCACCCGGTCGCGGGCGGCGTCGACGTGCTTGCGCCGCCGTATCGGTTCGACGGCGCGCGATTGCCGGTGCGCGGTGCGCCGCCGGTGCTCGGTGCCGATACGGATGCGGTGCTCGGGAGCTGGCTCGGCATGTCGGTCGACGAGGTTGCGCGGCTGCGTGCCGAGCGCGTGGTCTGAGCGCGCGCATCGTCCCTTTCACCGGATTGCCTTTCTCCGCCGCGGCGCGGGCGGATCGGTTGACGCGCCGGCCATCCACAACACCTCGCTCGCGACACGACGAGGGCATTCGGCGGGACCGGCGCGGGCGCTGAAGGGCCGGCGCCGGGCGACCGCCAAGCATGGGACAGGAGACAGACACCATGGAGCTTTCCGTCATCGAATCGGTCACGGCGCGCCGTGACTACCAGCAGCTCGTGCGTGCGCGGCGCCGCTTCAGCTTCACGCTGACGGCGCTGATGATCGCCACGTACTACGGCTTCATCCTGCTCGTCGCGCTCGCGCCGCACGTGCTCGCCGCGCCGCTGTACCGCGGCGCGACGACGACGGTCGGGATCGCCACGGGCGTCGCGATCATCCTGGTCGCGATCGGCCTGACCGCGTGCTACGTGCTGCGCGCGAACCGTGCGTTCGACCGCCGCGTCGACGCGATCCTGCAGCGTCCTTGACGGAGGCCGACATGCGACATGCTTCGATCGCGCCCGGCGCGCTCGCTGTTCCGTTGGCGCTCGTTTCTTCCGCCGCGCGTGCCGTATCGGTCGCGGGCCCGATGCCCTACAAGGTCGAACTGAACCCGGTCGCGATCGGGATGTTCTTCGCGTTCGTGTTCGCGACGCTCGCGCTCACGCGCTGGGCCGCGCGCCGCACGCGCTCGACGCGCGACTTCTATACGGCCGGCGGCGGCATCACCGGGCTGCAGAACGGGCTCGCGATCGCGGGCGACTACATGTCGGCCGCGTCGTTCCTCGGGCTGTCCGGGATGGTGTTCATGTTCGGCTTCGACGGGCTCATCTACTCGATCGGCTTTCTGGTCGGCTGGCCGTTCGTGATGTTCCTGATCGCCGAGCCGCTGCGCAACCTCGGCAAGTTCACGTTCGTCGACGTCGTCGCGTACCGCTTCGCGCAGCGGCCGATCCGGCTGCTGACGTCCGCGAATTCGCTGACGATCGTCGTGCTGTACCTCGTCGTGCAGATGGTCGGCGCGGGCAAGCTGATCCAGCTGCTGTTCGGGCTGTCGTACGGCACGGCCGAGCTGATCGTCGGCGTGCTGATGGTCGTGTACGTGTTCTTCGGCGGGATGACCGCGACCACCTGGGTGCAGGTGATCAAGGCCGTGCTGCTGCTGTGCGGCGCGACGCTGCTCGTCGTGCTCGCGCTCGGCGAATTCGGCTTCAGCATCGACGAGATGTTCCGCCGCGCGGTGGCCGTGCATCCGGGCGCGCTGTCGATCATGGGCCCCGGCAAGTTGATTCGCGATCCGGCCAATGCGCTGTCGCTCGGCATCGCGCTGATGTTCGGCACGGCCGGCTTCCCGCACATCCTGATGCGCTTCTTCACCGTGCCGAACGCGAAGGAGGCCCGCAAGTCGGTGTTTTACGCGACCGGCTTCATCGGCTACTTCTACCTGCTGACCTTCGTGATCGGCTTCTCGGCGATCGTGCTGCTCGCGCAGCATCCGGAGTTCTTCAGGCTCGGCGCGAACGGCACGTTCAACCTCACGCACGACCTGCTCGGCGGCTCGAACATGGTCGCGGTGAAGCTCGCGCAGGCGGTCGGCGGGAACTGGTTCTACGGCTTCATCGCGGCCGTCACGTTCGCGACGATCCTCGCGGTGGTCGCGGGCCTGACGCTCGCCGGCGCGACGACGATCTCGCACGACCTCTATGCGCAGATGTGGGCGCGCGGCAAGCCCGACGAACGCGTCGAGATGCGCATTTCGCGCGCGGCGACGATCGCGCTGTCGGCGGTCGCGATCGGGCTGTCGATCCTGTTCGAGCATGTGAACGTCGCGTTCATGGTCGGCCTCGTCGCGGCGGTGGCCGCGAGCGCGAATTTCCCGGTGCTCGCGATGTCGATCTTCTGGCGCGGGATGACCACGCGCGGCGCGGTGCTCGGCGGCGCCCTGGGCCTCGGGTCGGCGGTCACGCTCACGGTGCTGTCGAAGTCGGTGTGGGTCGACGTGCTGCACCACGCGTACGCGCCGGTGTTCCTCGACAACCCGGCGCTCGTGTCGGTGCCGCTCGCGTTCGTCGGGATCGTCGTCGGCTCGCTCGCGGATCGCGGCGAGCGCGCCAGGCGCGAGCGCGAGGCCTTCGCGCAGCAGGAGTTCTACGCGCAGACGGGCGTGCTGGCCGGCCGCGCCGTGCAGCATTGATTGGTCTGACGAATGAGCACATCCGTCCGGATCGCCGGACGGATATTTTCCGGAAATCCGGAATGCCGGATTTCCTTGCCTGCCGCATTATGAGAAATACAATGAAAACAAAGGTTTGAAGGGTTCCGGGAACCTGGCATCGACCTTGCAATACAAAGCGCACGGCCATCCCCCCGGCCGAACTACTACAGCAAGCAAGGAGACAATCGATGACCACTGCCTTCCTCCCCCTCCGGATGTCTTGAGGCATCGCTTGTTGCGGCACGGCAGCCGCGCGGGCGAATGACTCCCCTGGCATTCGCCTGCGCGCGTGACGCCGTTTCCATCGGCTCATCTACTTCTGCAGGAACCATCGTGAAGAAGAAACCCTTCTACAAAGTGCTCTATGTGCAGGTGATCTTCGCCATCATCGTCGGCGTGATCCTCGGCCACTACTATCCGGCGCTCGCCACCGACATGAAGCCGCTCGGCGACGGCTTCATCAAGCTGATCAAGATGGTGATCGGCCCGATCATCTTCTGTACGGTCGTGACCGGCATCGCCGGCATGGAGGACATGAAGAAGGTAGGCCGCGTCGGCGGCAAGGCGCTGCTGTATTTCGAGGTCGTGTCGACCTTCGCGCTGGTGCTCGGCCTCGCGGCCACGCACATCCTGCGTCCGGGCGTCGGCTTCAACATCGATCCGGCGACGCTCGACGGCAAGGCCGTTGCGTCGTACGCGGCGAAGGCGCACGGGCAGTCGACGGTCGACTTCCTGATGCACATCATCCCGAACACGATGGTCGATGCGTTCGCACAGGGCGAGATCCTGCAGATCCTGCTGATCGCACTGCTGTTCGGCAGCGTGCTCGCGCACCTCGGCGAGCGCGGCCGCGTCGTGACCGACTTCATCGACGGGCTCACGCGCGTGCTGTTCGGCATCGTGCACATCGTCACGAAGCTGGCGCCGATCGGCGCGTTCGGCGCGATGGCGTTTACGATCGGCAAGTACGGCGTCGGCTCGCTGGTGCCGCTGCTCAAGCTGATCGGCACGTTCTACCTGACGTCGGTCGTGTTCGTGCTCGTCGTGCTCGGCACGATCGCGCGCGTCACGGGCTTCTCGATCATCCGCTTCGTGTCCTACATCAAGGAAGAGCTGCTGATCGTGCTCGGCACGAGCTCGTCGGAAGCCGCGCTGCCGCAGCTGATGGAAAAGCTCGAGAAGGCCGGTTGCTCGCGTTCGGTCGTCGGCCTCGTCGTGCCGACCGGTTATTCGTTCAACCTCGACGGCACCAACATCTACATGACGATGGCCGTGCTGTTCATCGCGCAGGCGACCAACATCGAACTGACGTGGATGCAGCAGCTCACGCTGCTGGCGGTCGCGATGCTGACGTCGAAGGGCGCGAGCGGCGTCACGGGCGCGGGCTTCATCACGCTCGCCGCGACGCTGGCCGTCGTGCCGACGATCCCGCTGTCGGGCATGGTGCTGATCCTCGGCATCGACCGCTTCATGAGCGAATGCCGCGCGCTGACCAACATCGTCGGCAACGGCGTGGCGACGGTCGTCGTGTCGGCCTGGGAGAAGGAGCTCGACCGCAACAAGCTGCGCCAGGCGCTGAAGGGCGGCGGTGAGGTCGCGGCGACCGAGACGGCCGGCGTCTGACACCATGAACGAGCAGGCGGCGGCACCGCCCGCCGGCGGCGCGGCCCGCGGCAGCGGGGGCGAAGAGGCGGAGGCCTATGACACAATAGGCGATCCGCATCGCCAGGAAGCCTCGACCGTGACGCGCCGCCTGCTCATTCTCGTCGTGCTTGCCGCCGCGCTCGCCGCGGCGTGCGCGCTGACGTGGACGATGACCTGGCGGCGCGGCGTTGCCGAACTGCAGCGCAACGCCGCGGTGCGCGTCGACCGCACCACCAACGCGCTCAAGAGCACGCTCGACCGCTACGAATCGCTGCCCTATCTGCTCGGCAGCCATCCGTACGTGCAGGACCTGCTCGCCGAGCCAAAGCGCGCCGACTACACCGCGCGCGTCAATCGCTATCTCGAAGACCTCAACGAACACGCGCACGCGACCGTTACCTACGTGATCGGCGCGGACGGCCTGTGTGTCGCCGCCAGCAACTGGCGCGCGCCCGACAGCTTCGTCGGGATCGAATACCGCTTCCGCCCGTATTTCCTCGATGCGATGAACGGCCAGGTCGGCCGCTTCTTCGGGATCGGCACGATCTCGCGCGATCCCGGCTACTACATCTCGCAGCCCGTGTGGCGCGACGGCAAGATCGCGGGCGTCGTCGTCGTGAAGCTCAACCTCGAATGGTTCCAGGGCGCCGATGCGTCCGAGCCGCTCGTCGTCGCGGACGACCATGGGGTCGTGTTCCTGTCGTCGGTGCCCGCCTGGAAGTACCACACGCTGCGGCCGCTCACGGGCCCCGTCGCCGCGTCGATCTACGAGACGCGCCAGTACGCGCAGCAACCCGTCACGCCGCTGCCGTTGCGCATCGAGCAGGTGCTCGGCCCGGATGCGGAGATCGTGCGACTCGGCCCCGGCCTGCGCGCGCCGCGCTTCCTCGCGAGCAAGCGCAGGATCGGCGAGCCCGACTGGCTGCTCGTCACGCTCGCGCCGATCGCGCCGGTCGACGCCGATGCGCGCAACGCGACGATCGTCACGGGCTTTGGCTTCGTGTCGGTCGCGCTGCTCGCGTTCTACTGGCGGATGCGCCGCGCGCGCGTGCGCGAAATGATCCGCGGCCGCGCGCTGCTGCAGCAGGCGTACGCGGAGCTGAACCGACGCGTCGAGGAGCGCACGGCCGACCTGTCGGAAGCGAACGAGCAATTGCAGAAGGAAGTCGGCGACCGGATCCGCGCGGAGCAGGAGTTGCGCGCCGCGCACGACGAGCTGATCCAGGCGAGCAAGCTCGCCGCGCTCGGCCAGATGGCGGCCGGCATCACGCACGAACTGAACCAGCCGCTCGCGGCGCTGCGCAGCTTCTCGGACAACACGCGCGTGCTGCTCGATCGCGGCGAGCAGGCGGCCGCGCGGGAAAACCTCGAGGCGATCGCCGCGCTCACCGAGCGGATGGGCAAGATCACGAACCAGTTGAAGCTGTTCGTCGGCCGCGCGAAGCCGCGCAACGAGCAGGCGCTCGTCGTGCGCGCGCTGCGCAGCGTACTGTCGCTGCTCGACGAGCGGCTGCGCGGCGTCGCGCTCACGCTGACGCTGCAGGACGCGACCGTGTCGCCCGCGCACGATGCGCCGCTCGACCTCGCGCGCGACTATCCCGAGCTCGTCGCCCGTTGCGAGGACCTGCGCCTCGAGCAGGTGCTGATCAACCTGCTCGGCAACGCGCTCGATGCGGTCGCCGGGGTTGCGGCGCCGGCGATCGAGGTGACGATCGCGGTGTCGGCGGCGACGCTCGCCGTCGAGGTGCGCGACAACGGCTGCGGCATTGCGCCCGACCTGCTGCCGCGCCTGTTCGAGCCGTTCTTCACGACCAAGGAAATGGGGCGGGGGCTCGGGCTCGGCCTCGCGATCTCGTCGTCGATCGCGAGCGACGCGGGCGGCGCGCTGACCGCGCGCAACGCGCCGTCGGGCGGCGCGCTGTTCGTCTTGACGCTGCGGCGCGCCCGCACGCATCATCCGGACTTCGTGTCCGAGCCGGCGGGCTCGCGCTAGGCGCGCCACGCCGCCCGCCCGATCGGCGCACGATCGGTATCAACGACGCCGCGCGCGCTGCCGCCGCGCGGCCCGTCAGGAGCAAGTGAGTACGATGGCCAACCGGCTGCAAGTGATCTATATCGAAGACGACGCGCTCGTTCGCCGGGCAAGCGTGCAGAGCCTTCAGCTGGCGGGGTTCGACGTCGCCGGCTTCGAGTCGGCCGAAGCGGCTGAGAAGGCGATCGTCGCGGACACCGCCGGCGCGATCGTCAGCGACATCCGGCTGCCCGGCGCGAGCGGGCTCGACGTGCTCGCGCAGTGCCGCGAGCGCGTGCCCGACGTGCCCGTGATCCTCGTCACGGGGCACGGCGACATTTCGATGGCCGTGCAGGCCATGCGAGACGGCGCGTACGACTTCATCGAAAAACCGTTCGCGGCCGAGCGCCTGATCGAGACGGTGCGCCGCGCGCTCGAGCGCCGCGAGCTCGTGCTCGAGAACCATGCGTTGCGGCGCGAGCTGGCCGGGCAGAACGTCGTCGCGCCGCGCATCATCGGCCGCAGCCCCGCGATCGAGCAGGTGCGCAAGCTGATCGCGAACGTCGCGCCGACCGATGCGTCGGTGCTGATCAACGGCGACACCGGTGCCGGCAAGGAGTTGATCGCGCGCAGCCTGCACGAGCTGTCGCCGCGCCGCGACAAGCCGTTCATCGCGGTGAATTGCGGCGCGCTGCCCGAGCCGATGTTCGAGTCGGAGATGTTCGGCTACGAGCCCGGCGCGTTCACCGGCGCCGCGAAGCGCCGCGTCGGCAAGCTCGAATATGCGTCGGGCGGCACGCTGTTCCTCGACGAAATCGAAAGCATGCCGCTCGCGCTGCAGGTGAAGCTGCTGCGCGTGCTGCAGGACGGCGTGCTGGAGCGGCTCGGCTCGAACCAGCCGATCCGCGTGAACTGCCGCGTCGTCGCGGCAGCGAAGGGCGACATGGGCGAGCTCGTCGCGGCCGGCACGTTTCGGCGCGACCTGCTGTACCGCCTCAACGTCGTGACGATCGCGCTGCCGCCGCTTGCCGAGCGCCGCGAGGACATCGTGCCCTTGTTCGAGCACTTCATGCTCGATGCGGCCGTGCGTTACGCGCGGCCCGCGCCGGTGCTGACCGACCGGCAGCGCGCGAGCCTGATGCAGCGTGACTGGCCCGGCAACGTGCGCGAGCTGCGCAACGCGGCCGACCGATTCGTGCTCGGCGTGGCCGACATGCCGCAGGAGACGGGCGCGGGCGGCAACGAAGCCGACAACGAGCAGACGCTGAAGGAGCGCATCGAGCAATTCGAGCGCGCGGTGATCGCCGAGGCGCTGAACCAGACGGGCGGCGCGGTCGCCGCGACGGCCGACCGGCTGCATGTCGGCAAGGCGACGCTGTACGAGAAGATGAAGCGCTACGGCCTGTCGGCTAAAGGCGACACCGAGCGCTGAAAAGCCAACGGACCGCGGAACCGGGTTGCCCGGTCGTGCGGTCCGTCGTGCGGGGGAAGGGCGCGGTGCGCGGCTCGAGCCGGATCGGGCGGCGCTCAGGCCGCGTTGCTGTCGAGTGCCTTCTTGAGCAGCGCGTCGAGTTCCGCGAATTGCGGTGCGCCGACGTAGCGCTTCAGGATCTTGCCGTCCTTGTCGACGACGAAGGTGGTCGGCGTGAGCTGCACGTTGCCGAACTGTTTCGCGACGCTGCCGTCGTCGAGCGCGACCTTGAACGGCAGCTGGCGCGTCTGTGCGTAGTTCGCGACGTACATCGGCGGATCGTAGTTCATCGCGACCGCGACGAATTCCAGCCCCTGACCCTTGAAGCGGTTGTAGGTGTCGACCATCTGCGGCATTTCCTGCATGCAGGTTGCGCAGCTCGTCGCCCAGAAGTTCACGAGATAGACCTTGCCTTTCAGGTCGCCTGCAGTCGAAACCTTCTGGCCCGACAGCAGCGTGAACGTGGCATCCGGCACGGTGGACTTGCCGTTGAACGCGAAGAAGCCGGCGACGGCGATCGCCGCGACGACGACGGCGGCGACGAGGTAGCGGACGGGGCCGGCGCTGCGCCGGACGGGAGGCGTGGTGTTCATCTGGTGCTCTCGGAGTCGGTCGATGACGCGGATCGATGCAAAGGACATCGAAATTCGGCGCTCATTTTAGCGCGAATGCGGCTTGCGCACCGGCGGCGGCCACGCATCCCGGATTTCAGGTTCGGCGGATAATGCCCGTTTTTTCCTGCCCGATCCGCGCCATGCCGAAGGAAGTCACCGTTTCGTTGCGCCCCCTTTTTCGTCCGCTGCGACACTTCGCCGCGCTCGCGTGCGTGAGCGTCACGCTGGCCGCGTGCTCGCCGTCGTACGACTGGCGCACGCTGCACAACGACGCCGGCTACACGATCGACCTGCCGGCGAAGCCGACCGTCGAGGAACAGCCGGTGGCGATCGACGGCGCGTCGATGCCTATGCGGATGCAGGCCGCGCACGTTGACGGCGCGGTGTTCGCGGTCGGCACGCTGACGCTGCCGAACGACCGTGACGACACGCGCCGCGCGGCGCTCGACTTCCTGCGCGCCGGGCTGTCCCGCAACCTCGAAGGCGCGCCGCAGACGGCTTCGGTGCCCGTGCCGCTCGCGGCCGGCGGCGCGGTGAGCGGGCTCGAGCTGCGCATCGCGGGCGCGGCCGCCGGCGGCGATCGCACGCACAAGACGATCGTCGCGCGGCTCGCCGCGCGCGGCCGGCACGCGTACCAGGCCGTCGTGATTGCCGACGGGCCGCTTGCGCAGGAGCAGCTCGACCAGTTTTTCGGGTCGTTCAAACTCGATTGACGGTGGCCGGAGCGGGCGCGGGGACACTCTGTGACAACTGAAAGTTCATTCGCAGCTTTCGACGCTAGTCGCCGGATTTTGCGAGGTTTTTCCGGCTATCCACAGCGCATGTGGATAACTTTGTTGAAAAGTTGCCCGGATTTCCCGCCAAGCCGCGCGGGACGGCCTTCCGGCCCGTTTGGTCGCTCGCTCGCGATTTGAGAAAAATCAATTAAAACAACGAGATGCGGATTCCGTACTGCAAAGGTCTCGCCGAACCCTGATCCAGGGCCGGATGCGTGGAATTGTGTATAAGTCAAGTCTTGACAGCCGGGTTTTGTCCTCCGAGGGCGTTCAGAGTGCCGTCAGCGCGCGCCGGTAGCGGATGGCTTCGGCGATCTGCGCGGCCGTCGGCAGCGGGTCGCCGGCCAGGTCGGCGATCGTTCGCGCGACCTTCAGCACGCGGTAATACGCGCGCGCCGACCAGCCGAAGCGCTCGCCGGCCTCGCGCAGCAGGCGTTCGCCTTCGTCGGTTGGCCGGCACAGGTCGTCCGTCTCGCGGCCGCTCAGCATGTGATTCGTCTTGCCCTGCCGGTTGAGTTGCAGCGCCCGCGCCCGCGCGACCCGCGCGGCCACCGCTGCACTCGGCTCGCCGGGCGCCGACGCGCGCGTCGCCAGCTCGGCCGGCGACAGCGCGGGCAGGTCGATCTGGATGTCGATGCGGTCGACGAGCGGCCCTGACAGCTTGCGCAGGTAGCGCGCGGCGACGTCCGGCGAGCAGCGGCAGCGTCCGGATGGATCGCCGTGCCAGCCGCATGGGCACGGATTCATCGCGGCGATCAACTGGCATGCCGCGGGGAAGTCGGCTTGCTGGGCCGCGCGTGAAATCGTGATGCGGCCGGCCTCCAGCGGTTCGCGCAGCATCTCGAGCACGTGCCGGTCGAATTCCGGGAGTTCGTCGAGGAACAGCACGCCGAGGTGCGCGAGCGTGATCTCGCCCGGTTGCGGCGGGTTGCGGCCGCCGACCAGCGCGGCGGCGCTCGACGAGTGATGCGGTGCGCGGAACGGCCGCCGGCGCCACTGCGCGGGTGAAAAGCCGAGCCGGCTCGCGGAGAGGAGCGCCGCCGACGTCAGCGCCTCGTCATCGGTCAGTGGCGGCAGGAGGCCCGGCAGCCGGGCGGCCAGCATCGACTTGCCCGCCCCCGGCGGCCCGACCATCAGCATGTGATGGCCGCCCGCGGCCGCGACTTCCAGCGCGCGGCGCGCGCCGCGCTGGCCGACCACGTCGGCGAGATCGGGGGCGGCCGGCATCGGCAGGCCGTCGAGGCACGGTGCCGCGACCGGGGCGAGCCGCCCGTCGGGCGCGCCGGTGAGGTGCGCGCACAGCGCGGGCAGGTCCGGCGCACCGTACACGGTGACGCCCGGCACGAGCGCCGCCTCGGCGGCGCTGGCGAGCGGCAGGTACAACTCGGGCGCGTTCGACGCGGCGGTGCAGCCCGGCTCCGGGCCGGCCCCCCGGGCACCGTTGCCTGAACCGGAAAGCGTGCCGGAACCCAAACCGGAGGCCGCGCCACTTTCCGCGGACTGCCAATCCCGCGCCACACCGCACGCCATCGCGAACGCGCCGCGCATCGGCCGCAGCGCGCCCGTCAGCGACAGTTCACCCGCGAATTCGCGGCCGGCCAGCGCGTCGGCCGGGATCTGGCCGTTCGCGGCGAGGATGCCGAGCGCGATCGGCAGGTCGAACCGGCCCGACTCCTTCGGCAGGTCGGCCGGCGCGAGGTTGACGGTGATGCGGCGCACGGGGAAGTCGAAGCCGCAGTTCTGTAGCGCGGCACGGACGCGCTCGCGGCTTTCGCGGACTTCGAGATCGGGCAGGCCGACGATCGAGAACGACGGCAACCCGTTGGCGAGATGGACTTCGACGGTGACGTCCGGCGCACGACCGGAGGCGGGCGCGCGACTGCGCACCACGGCGAGCGACATGGCGAGGCTCCTTTAACAAGGCGGACGGACGACGGCCGTTCGAGGCCGCATGCCGCGGGAATCGGAGGAATCGGTGCGCGCTTGCCGGCGTGGCGCGGGGAAAGAACGAGGCACTGCGGAACGACGGACTGCGAAGAACGATGAACAGCGAAGAACGATGAACAGCGAAGAGCGGGGGTGCTGCGGAGAACGACGGACGACGAAGAGCGGTACGGTGGCTTCAGTGCTTCAGTGCTTCAGTGCTTCAGCGCGGTGGGCGCGGCGGGCGCGGCGGGCGCGAACCGCACGCGGCGGCTCGCGCCCGGACCTTGCGGCCGGGTCGGGCGTCAGGCTTGCGGCGCGGCGAGCTTCTGCTCGAGTTCCGCGACGCGTTTCTCGAGTTCCTCGAGGCGCACGCGAGTGCGGGCGAGCACTTGCGCCTGCGTGTCGAATTCCTCGCGCGTGACGAGATCGAGTTTCGAGAAGCCTTGCGACAGCATGGCCTTCACGTTGCGCTCGACGTCCTTGGCCGGCGAGTTTTTCAGCAGATCGCTGACGCGCGACTGCAGATCGTTGAAAACGTCGCTGGGTTGCTTCATGTGATTCCCCTTCCTTGCACAAAAAGTGTGCATCTTCAGTTGCGTACGTGCCCATGATGCACGCATGACCGGAAATGGTGCGCGCCGAGCGCGAATTCCGGGCATGGCGCCCGCATGGGTGAATGGCCCGGTGATCCGGGACGTGCGTGCACTCTAGCAACGATCCTTTCGCCGCGCCAGCAAACCGGGCCACGTTGGCCATTCGGCCGGGCTTCCGCACCTTACATCAGGTGATGCGACCCCTTGATGAAGCCTTTTGAAGCGGTGTTCGAACCGACATGGCATGCGAGTTGCTGAGAAGAGTCCGCTACAACATTCCAATCAATTCGACGGGACAACCCAGCGAGAGGACTTCATGAAACTCATTACCGCAATCATCAAGCCGTTCAAGCTCGATGAGACGCGCGAAGCGCTGTCGGCGCTTGGCGTCTCGGGCATCACGGTGACGGAGGTGAAAGGGTTCGGACGCCAGAAGGGGCACACCGAGTTGTACCGCGGCGCCGAATACGTGGTCGATTTCCTGCCGAAGATGAAGATCGAGGCGGCCGTGTCCGACGATCTCGTCGACCAGGCGGTCGAGGCGATCGAGCGGGCCGCGCGCACCGGCAAGATCGGCGACGGCAAGATCTTCGTCACGGCGATCGAACAGGTGATCCGGATTCGCACCGGGGAGACGGGCGCAGACGCGCTGTAACAGAACAGACAAGACAAGCGACAAGAGGAAACCCAAGATGCGCAAACTTCTGATGTCCCTGCTGATGGCCGGCTCGCTGATCGCGGCCGGCGTCGGCTCCGCGCTTGCCGACGACGCGGCGTCCGCCGCGGCTGCGTCCGCACCCGCCGCAATGGCTTCCGACGCTTCGGCTGCCGCCGCTCCGGCCGCTTCGACGCCCGCTGCAACCGACGCGTCCGCCACGGCCGCTGCCGCTGCACCGGCCTCGGGCGCCACCGACGCGTCGGCTGCTGCCGCCGCTTCGGCACCGGCCGCCCCCGCCGCGCCGACCGCGCCGTTCTCCGTCGATTCGTCGAAGATCAACTCGGGCGACACCGCGTGGATGCTGACCTCCACCGCGCTCGTGCTGTTCATGACGGTTCCCGGCCTCGCGCTGTTCTACGCGGGCATGGTCCGCAAGAAGAACGTGCTCGCGACCGTGATGCAGAGCTTCGCGATCACCGCGCTGATCACGGTGCTGTGGACGGTGGTCGGCTACAGCCTCGCGTTCACGCCGGGCAACGGCTTCATCGGCGGCCTGTCGCGCGCGTTCCTGCACGGGATGAACTACATCCACGGCGACAAGGCGACGACGCTGACCGTCAGCCACCTCGCGCCGACGATTCCGGAATCGGTCTACTTCGTCTACCAGATGACGTTCGCGATCATCACGCCGGCCCTGATCTGCGGCGCGTTCGCCGACCGGATGAAGTTCTCGGCGATGCTCGTGTTCATGACGCTCTGGTCGCTGATCGTCTATGTGCCGATCGCGCACATGGTGTGGGAGCCGACCGGCTGGCTGTCGGCCGACGGCGTGCTCGACTTCGCGGGCGGCACCGTGGTGCACATCAACGCCGGTATCGCGGGCCTGATGTCGTGCCTGGTGCTCGGCAAGCGCGTCGGCTACGGCCGCGAATCGATGGCGCCGCACAACCTCGTGCTGACGATGATCGGCGGCTCGATGCTGTGGGTCGGCTGGTTCGGCTTCAACGCGGGTTCGGCGGTCGCGGCTGACGGCCGTGCCGGCTTCGCGATGCTGACGACGCAAGTCGCGACCGCTTGCGCGGCGCTCGGCTGGATGTTTGCCGAATGGATCGCGAAGGGCAAGCCGTCGGTGCTCGGCATCGTGTCGGGTGCGGTCGCGGGCCTCGTCGCGATCACGCCGGCGGCCGGCTTCGTCGGCGTGGCGGGCGCACTCGTGATCGGGATCGCGGCCGGCATCGTGTGCTTCTGGTCGGCGACGTGGCTCAAGTCGAAGCTCGGCTATGACGATTCGCTCGACGCGTTCGGCGTGCACGGCGTGGGCGGGATTCTCGGCGCACTGCTGACCGGCGTGTTCGCGGTCAAGGACATCGGCGGCGCCGACGGCAGCCTGCTGCTGCAGGCCAAGGGCGTGCTGATCACGCTGGTCTACAGCGGCGTGCTGAGTTTCGTGCTGCTGAAGCTGATCGACCTGACGATGGGCCTGCGCGTGTCGGAAGAAGAGGAGCGCGAAGGCCTCGACGTGATCCTGCACGGCGAGCACGTCGAATAAGTCACAAGGATGACCGGCGGGCCGCCGCGACGACGGCGCCCGCCATGAATGAGCGCAGCGACTTCGGCCCGCCTCACCCGGCGGGCTCTTTTTTTCCTGTCGCCCACGGCCGTGGCGCATGACCCTTCGCACTATCGGGTCAATAGCCGAAAACTTCCTTCAAACCCTTGCGAAGCCGGGAACAATCCCCAAATGGGCAGGGCAATTGCTCTACAATCTTCATTCTCCCGCTCGCGAGTGATTCATGGTTCCCCACCTCGTTACCGCGTTGAACGGTCCGCTGCTCGAACTCGAGCAGAAGATCCTCGACGCGACGCCTGCGATCGAACGCTGGTTCAGGCTCGAATGGCAGGAACATACCCCGCCGTTCTATTGTTCGGTGGACCTGCGCAATGCCGGCTTCAAGCTGGCGCCCGTCGACGCGAACCTGTTTCCCGGCGCGTTCAACAATCTGCCGTCCGAAGTGCTGCCGCTCGCCGTGCAGGCCGCGATGGCCGCAATCGAGAAGATCTGCCCGGATGCGAAGAACCTGCTCGTGATTCCCGAGCTGCCGACCCGCAACGCGTTCTACCTCGAAAACGTCGCACGTCTTGCGACGATCATGCGCCAGGCCGGCCTGAACGTGCGCTTCGGCTCGCTCGACCCGAGCATCACCGACATGACGCCGATCACGCTGGCCGACGGCCAGAAGATCGTGCTCGAACCGCTCGAGCGTTCGCAGCGCCGCCTCGGCTTGAAGAATTTCGACCCGTGCTCGATCCTGCTGAACAACGACTTGTCGGCCGGCATCCCGGCCGTGCTGGAAAACCTGCACGAGCAATACCTGCTGCCGCCGCTGCACGCGGGCTGGGCCGTGCGCCGCAAGTCGACGCACTTCTCGTGCTACGACGACGTCGCGAAGAAGTTCGCGAAGATGGTCGGCGTCGATCCGTGGATGGTGAATCCGTATTTCGCGCACGTGGAAGGCGTCGACTGGCAGGCGCATGAAGGCGAGCAGGCGCTCGCCGACGCGATCGACGGCGTGCTGAAGAAGATCGCGCGCAAGTACCGTGAATACGGGATCAGCGAGAAGCCGTACGTGGTCGTGAAGGCCGACGCGGGCACGGCGGGGCGCGGCGTGATGACCGTGCACGACGCGGCCGAGATCGGCCGCATGTCGAAGGCCGAGCGCGCGCAGATGGCCGAGTCGAAGGCCGGCCTCGCGGTGCGCGACGTGATCGTGCAGGAAGGCGTGTATACGTTCGAGCGCGTCGGCGACGAAGTCGCGGAGCCCGTCGTGTACATGATCGACCGCTACGTGGTCGGCGGCTTCTACCGCACGCACGCCGGCCGCGAACGCGACCAGAACCTGAACGCGCCCGGCATGCACTACGTACCGCTCGGCTTCGAGCACACCGCGCTGCCGGATGCGGGTGCGAAGCCGGGTGCCGCGCCGCCGAACCGTTTCTACATGTACGGCGTCGTCGCGCGGCTGTCGCTGATCGCGTCGTCGATCGAACTGGAAAAGACCGACCCCGAAGCCATCCAGGTGTAACGGACCTTCGCCAAGTACAGGATCTCATGGACATTCTCTTTATCGCCGACCCGCTCGAGCGCTTCAAGATCTACAAGGATTCGACCTACGCGATGATGGCCGAGGCGGCGCGGCGCGGGCATGCAGTCTATGCGTGTCAGCCGCATCAGCTCGCGTGGACGGGTTCGGGCGTCGAGGCGGACGTGCAGCGCGTGACGATCGTCGGCGACACGGCCGATCTGCACCGCCATCCGTGGTACGAGGCGGCCGCTCACGAATCCCGTGCGCTGACGTCGTTCGGTGCTGTGCTGATGCGCAAGGATCCGCCGTTCGACATGGAATACGTGACGGCCACGTGGATGCTCGAGCTCGCCGAGCGTGCGGGCGCGCACGTGTTCAACAAGCCGCAGTCGATCCGCGATCACTCGGAAAAGCTCGCGATCGGCGAGTTTCCGCAATTCGTCGCGCCGACGCTCGTCACGCGCGATGCGGCCCGCCTGCGTGCCTTCCACGCCGAGCATGGCGACGTGATCGTCAAGCCGCTCGACGGGATGGGCGGGATGGGCGTGTTCCGCGTAAAGGCCGACGGGATGAATCTCGGCGCGATCATCGAGATGCTCGGCCACGACGGCACGCGCTCGCTGATGATCCAGAAGTTCATTCCGGAGATCAAGGCGGGCGACAAGCGCATCCTGCTGATCGCGGGCGAGCCGGTGCCGTATTCGCTCGCCCGGATTCCGCAGGGCAGCGAGGTGCGTGGCAATCTCGCGGCGGGCGGGCTCGGTGTCGCGCAGCCGCTGACCGCGCGCGATCGCGAGATCGCCGAAACGCTTGGGCCCGTGCTCGCGGCACGCGGGCTGCTGCTGGTCGGCCTCGATGCGATCGGCGACTGGCTGACCGAGGTGAACGTCACGAGTCCGACGTGCTTCCGCGAGATCATGGAGCAGACGGGCTTCGACGTCGCCGCGATGTTCATCGACGCGCTGGAGCGTGCGGCCGCGTAGGCCGTCTCCCGTGCAACCCCGGCGGCGGCCGCGCAGGTCCCCCGTCGCCGGAGCGGTTCGACCGGCCTGCTACAATGCCCGCTTGTCCGGTGCCGCGATCGCGCACCAAAGGCCCGGCGGTCGGGCCGAAACTGTTGCAAGGCTGAACATGGAACGTTTCCCACACTCGCTACGCTCATTGCCCCGCCGCGGGGTGTCGGCCCGCCAGGGGCGGCCGGGAGCGATCTGACATGGCCGGGATCCTGATCATCGCGCATGCCCCGCTCGCCACCGCGCTGCGGGACTGTATCGCGCACATCTATGGCGGCGTGCCCGCCCGCATCGGCTGCATCGACGTGACGGCGGACAGCGATCCGACCCAGGTGATGGCGTTCGCGCACGCGGAACTCGCACGGCTCAAGGAAGAGAACGGCGTGGTCGTGCTGACCGACATGTACGGCGCGACGCCTGCGAACATCGCGGGCCAGCTCGCCAAGATCGACAACGTGCGTGTGCTCGCGGGCGTGAACCTGCCGATGCTCGTGCGGGCCGTCTGCTACCGCACCGTGCCGCTCGACAAGCTGGTCGACAAGGCGCTGTCCGGCGGCGCGAAGGGCGTCCACGAGGTGTCGGCCGGTACGCCGCCGCCGCCGACGGAAACCGGCTGCGGCCAGTGCGCGCCGATTCCGCCGGAACCGCAGCCGCGCACCGAATCGCACTGATTTCCCGTTTTCCGTTTTAGACAGCCCCGCCGACGCGCCCCGCCGGCGGCCCCGACCGACCCGACCGAGAATCATGCTTCAACAAGAAACCACCATCGTCAACAAATTGGGGCTCCATGCGCGCGCATCGGCCAAGCTTACGCAACTGGCCGGCAACTTCCAGTCGGAAGTCTGGATGACACGCAACGGGCGCAAGATCAATGCGAAGAGCATCATGGGCGTGATGATGCTGGCGGCGGGCATCGGCAGCACGGTGACGATCGAGACCGAGGGGCCGGACGAGCGGGAAGCGATGGACGCGCTGCTGAAGCTGATCGCCGACAAGTTCGGCGAAGGCCAGTGACCGCCGCGCGGGATCTTTGCCGTTTCCAGTCAGAATGCCGCGGATTCCGCGGCATTTTTTTCGTCGGAAGCATTGATGCGGAATGCGCAATGCTGCGGTGCATGCAGTCAGCGGGGAGCCGCGGAATTTATAATCGCTAACCGGGGTCATAAGCGCATCGCAGCAGTGTGCCGCGGCTTTACTTGTACAGAGGAGGTGCGCGTGTCCTTCACGCTGCATGGCATTCCCGTCTCACGTGGTATCGCGATCGGGCGAGCGTACCTGATCGCGCCGGCGGCGCTCGACGTCGCCCATTACCTGATCGAGGCAAACCAGATCGATGCGGAGGTCGAGCGCTTCCGCACGGCGCTCGATGTCGTGCATCACGAACTCGAAGCGCTGCGCGCCGACCTGACCGACGACACCCCGAGCGAAGTCGGCGCATTCATCGACGTGCACGCGATGATCCTGAGCGACGAGATGCTCGTGCAGGAAACCATCGACCTGATCCGCACGCGTCGCTACAACGTCGAGTGGGCGCTGACCGAGCAGCTCGAGCTGCTCACGCGCCACTTCGACGACATCGAGGACGAATACCTGCGCGAGCGCAAGGCCGACATCGAGCAGGTGGTCGAGCGCGTGCTGAAGGCGCTCGCCGGTGCGCCGTCCGCGTCGCAGGCACTGGACCGTGCGGCCAAGAACGGCACGAACGAGATGATCGTCGTCGCGCACGACATCGCGCCGGCCGACATGATGCAGTTCAAGTCGCAGTCGTTCCAGGCGTTCGTCACCGACCTCGGCGGGCGCACGTCGCACACGGCGATCGTCGCGCGCAGCCTCGGCATCCCGGCGGCGGTCGGCGTGCAGCATGCGAGCGCATTGATCCGCCAGGACGACCTGATCATCGTCGACGGCGACCAGGGCATCGTGATCGTCGATCCGGCACCGATCGTCCTCGAGGAATATTCGTACCGGCAGTCCGAGAAGCTGCTGGAGCAACGCAAGCTGCAGCGTCTGAAGTTCTCGCCGACGCAAACGCTGTGCGGCACCAAGATCGATCTGTACGCGAACATCGAGCTGCCCGACGACGCGAAGGCGGCCGTCGAGGCCGGCGCGGTCGGCGTCGGGCTGTTCCGTTCCGAGTTCCTGTTCATGCATCAGAAGGAGATGCCGGAAGAGGAGGAGCAGTTCGCCGCGTACAAGCGGGCCGTCGAGTGGATGAAGGGCATGCCGGTGACGATCCGCACGATCGACGTCGGTGCGGACAAGCCGCTCGAGGCGCTCGACGAAGGCTACGAGACGGCGCCGAACCCTGCGCTCGGCCTGCGTGCGATCCGCTGGAGCCTGTCCGAGCCGCAGATGTTCCTCACGCAGTTGCGCGCGATCCTGCGCGCGTCCGCGTTCGGCCAGGTGAAGATCCTGATCCCGATGCTCGCGCACGCGCAGGAGATCGACCAGACGCTCGACCTGATCCGCGAGGCGAAGCGTCAGCTCGACGACGCGGGGCTCGCGTACGATCCGAACGTGCGGATCGGCGCGATGATCGAGATTCCGGCCGCGGCGATCGCGCTGCCGCTGTTCCTGAAGCGGTTCGATTTCCTGTCGATCGGCACGAACGACCTGATCCAGTACACGCTCGCGATCGACCGCGCGGACAACGCGGTCGCCCACCTGTACGACCCGCTGCATCCGGCCGTGCTGCACCTGATCTCCTATACGCTGCGCGAAGCGAAGCGCGCGGGCGTGTCGGTGTCGGTATGCGGGGAGATGGCCGGCGATCCGGCGCTCACGCGCCTGTTGCTCGGGATGGGGCTCACCGAGTTCTCGATGCACCCGAGCCAGCTGCTCGTCGTGAAGCAGGAGATCCTGCGCGCGCACCTGAAGGCGCTCGAAAAGCCGACGGCCGACGTGCTCGCCGCGTTCGAGCCTGAGGAAGTGCAGGCCGCGTTGCAGCGCCTGTCGGTCGCGGAGCCGCGTGCGGACGCGGCTGCTTGACGCACGGGCGCGTCGCCGCTCAAACCTTGGCGAAGTGTCACCCATGCGCCGAAAGGCGCATGCCCGTCGCGCGTCAGTGCCGGCCCCCGCACACGGGGCAGTCGGCCTGGCGCGCGATTTTCATCGTCGTCCATTCCATCCGCAGCGAATCGAGCATCATCAGCCGCCCGTTGAGCGTCTTGCCGATTTCGCCGATCACGCGCAGCGCCTCGGCGGCCTGCATCGCGCCGATGATCCCGACCGTCGGCGCGAACACGCCCATCGTCGCGCATGCGACTTCCTCGAACGGCTGGTCTTCCGGGAACACGCACGCATAGCAGGGCGCGGCCGGGTCGCGGAAATCGAACGTGCTGATCTGGCCGTCGAAGCGCAGCGCGGCGCCGGATACGAGCGGCACGCCGTGCGCGACGCACGCGCGATTGATCGCGTGCCGCGTCGCGAAGTTGTCGGTGCAGTCGAGCACGACGGTCGCGCGCGGCACGTGCGCGTCGAGCCACGCGTCGTCGACACGCTCAGCGACCGCGTGCACCTTCACCTCGGGGTTCAACCGCGCGAGCGCGTCGCGCCCCGATTCGACCTTGTGGCGGCCGACCGATGCCGTCACGTGCAGGATCTGCCGCTGCAGGTTCGTGAGGTCGACCGTATCGGCGTCGACGAGCGTGATCGTGCCGACGCCCGATGCCGCGAGGTACATCGCGGCGGGTGAGCCGAGGCCGCCCGCGCCGATGACGATCGCATGCGCATCGAGAAAGCGCTGCTGCGCCTCGATGCCGATTTCGTCGACGAGGATGTGACGGGAGTAGCGAAGGAGTTGATCGTCGTTCATGGGAAGTCGTGGGCGAGGCGGGCGTTCGTGTCGTTATTTTAGGCGCGCATGAAAAACGGGCCATCGCGGTCTTCCCGCGATGGCCCGTCGGATGCCGGCCGGCGCTTACTGCGGTGCCGACGCGGGCTTCGGTGCGGCTGCCGGCTTCGCGCCGGCGCCCGATGCCTTCGAGGCCGCCGCAGCCTTGCCGGCCGGGCTCTTCGTCGTGCTCTCGGCGAGCAGCGACTTCGATTCCTGGACCGGCTTGCCTTCGAGCTTGTTGAGCGCCTGCTGCATCATGAAGTCGTCGGCGCTGCCGAACTCGATCGGCTTGCGATCGCGATCCTTCTGGCGCTGCTCCGGCGTCTTCTTGTCGTTCTGCTCTTCGAGAATGCGCAGCTGATCCATCCGGCGCTGCTCGCGGTCTTCCTGTTCCTTCTTCTCGTTCGGATCCTGCGTGTTCGCAAGGTGGTTCGAGTAGTCGACCTCGCGCGTCACGAGCACGTCGTCCGGATCGCCGTCCGCGTACTGATCGACCGGCACGTCCGGCGTGATGCCCTTGTTCTGGATCGAACGGCCGCTCGGCGTGTAGTAGTACGCGGTGGTCAGGCGCAGCGCGGTGTCGGCCGTCATCGGGCGGACCGTCTGCACCGAACCCTTGCCGAACGTCGTCTTGCCCATGATCTGCGCGCGCTTCGAATCCTGCAGCGCGCCGGCGACGATTTCCGACGCGGACGCGGAATAGGCGTTCGTCAGCACGATCATCGGCACGGTCTTGAAGACCGGCGGCAGGTTCTTCAGCGGATCGCCGTCGAAGGACGGCAGGCGATAGTTGTCGTACGTATCGCGGTAGACCTGCTTCGAATCGGCGATCTGGCCGTTGGTCGACACGACGACGGAGTCGGGCGGCAGGAACGCGCCGGCCACGCCGACCGCGCTCTGCAGCAGGCCGCCGCCGTTGTTGCGCAGGTCGAGGACGAGGCCCTTCAGGTTCGGCTGCTGGCGTGCGATGTCCTGCAGCTTCGCGGCGAGATCGGGTGTCGTGCGCTCCTGGAAGCTCGTGATGCGGACATACGCATAGCCCGGATCGAGGATCTTCATCTTCACGCTCTGGACCTTGATGATCGCGCGCGTAACCGTGACCGGGAACGTGCGGTCGTCGCTCTTGCGGAAGATCGTCAGCGTGACCTTGGTGCCCGGCTCGCCGCGCATCTGCTTCACGGCCTTGTCGAGCGTCATGCCGCGCACCGGCTTGTCGTTGATGCGGGTGATCAGGTCGCCCGGACGGATGCCGGCGCGGAACGCGGGCGTATCTTCGATCGGCGAGATCACCTTGACGAGGCCGTCTTCCTGCGAGATCTCGATGCCGAGACCCGCGAAGCGGCCCTTCGTCTGCTCCTGCAACTCGTCATAGTCGGTCTTGTCGAGGAACGACGAGTGCGGGTCGAGGCTCGACACCATGCCCTTGATCGCGGCCGTCAGCAGCTTCTTGTCGTCGACCGGTTCGACGTACTCGCGCTTGATCTGTCCGAAGACTTCCGCGAACAGGCGGAGCTGGTCGAGGGGAAGCGGCGCCGTGGCGGTCTGCTCGGCCGATGCGGAAACCTGCAGCGTGGCGAACACGCCCGTGGCGAGGCCCGCGGCAATCAGGCCGATGTTCTTCAATTTCATTCGCATAGAGATCTGGTGCGGTCGGGAAGCGCGTGGCGGTAGCGGGGATGTAGCGGACAAGTATAACTGTTCGTCCGATGACTCAGTGGAACGGCGCGAAAAGCGTCGAAAAGGGCCCGGAACCGGCCCGGCGGGGCACTGCCGGGCGCGCTGCGGGTTCGAAAGCGGATTCGACAGCGCCGGAGCCGCGAAGGTTCGCGCGGTGTGCCGGACAACGGGCGGGGCTCGGGCCGGGCGAACCGCACCGGACGCATCCCGCCCGGCTCGCCCGGCCGACGGGCGTCAGCCCGCCTTGCCCTGCTTCGCGACGGCGGCTTGCGCCTGCGCGATCGCGTCCTGGTCGCCGAGGTAATAGTGCTTGATCGGCTTCAGGTTTTCGTCGAGTTCATACACGAGCGGCACGCCGTTCGGGATGTTCAGGCCGACGATGTCGCTGTCCGAGATGCCGTCGAGGTACTTGATGAGCGCGCGCAGCGAGTTGCCGTGTGCGGCGATCAGCACCTGCTTGCCGGCGCGGACCGCCGGGGCGATCGACTCGTTCCACAGCGGCAGCACGCGCGCGACCGTGTCCTTCAGGCACTCGGTGAGCGGCAACTGCTCGCGCGGCACCTTCGCGTAGCGCGGGTCGTTGAACGGCGCGCGTTCGTCGGTCGGCTCGAGCGCGGGCGGCGGCGTGTCGTAGCTGCGGCGCCACACGAGGACCTGGTCGTCACCGAACTTCGCGGCCGTTTCGGCCTTGTTCAGACCCGACAGCGCGCCGTAGTGGCGCTCGTTCAGGCGCCACGAGTGGACGACCGGCAGGTACATGAGGTCCATCCGGTCCTGTACGTGCCACAGCGTGCGGATCGCGCGCTTGAGCACCGACGTGTACGCGATGTCGAACGTGTAGCCGGCCTCCTTGAGCAATTCGCCGGCCTGGTAGGCCTCGTTGCGACCCTGCTCGGTCAGGTCGACGTCGACCCAGCCGGTGAAGCGGTTTTCCTTGTTCCACGTCGATTCGCCGTGGCGGATGAGAACGAGTTTGTACATGGATCTTGCGGTCGGTAGTGAAGGAAGCTGTGGCGCGTCGCGCAGGACCCGACCCGGGCCCGCCATCGCGCAAGACGGTTATTTTATAATGGCGGGATTGTCCTCATCCGATTTCTCTTTTTCCGGCGGAATTCCGTGACGTTCTTTACCGATTACACCAACCTGGCCCTTATCGCGATCCTGGTGGTATCCGGCGGCCTGCTGGCCTGGCCCGCGCTGCGCCGCGGCCGCGGCGGCCTGTCGGCCGCAGAGGCGACGCAACTCATCAACCGCCGCAACGCGGTCGTGATCGACGTGCGCGCCGCGTCCGATTTCGCTGCCGGCCACCTGCCGTCGGCACGTCAGGTCGCGGCGGGCGAGATCGGCACGAAGATCGCGCAGGTCGCGAAGAACAAGAGCACGCCGGTGTTGCTCGTCTGCCAGAACGGCCAGCAGTCGCAGAAGGCGGCGCGCGAGGTCGAGGCGGCGGGCTACGCCGAGGTGCACGTGCTCGAGGGCGGCGTGGCCGCCTGGCAGCAGGCCGGGATGCCGGTCGTCAAACAAGGAGTGGCGAAGTGAACAAGGTTTTGATGTACAGCACGCAGGTGTGTCCGTATTGCATCCAGGCCGAGCGCCTGCTGAAGCTGCGCGGTGTCGAGCAGATCGAGAAGGTGCTGATCGACCGCGATCCCGCGCGCCGCGACGAAATGATGACGCGCACGGGGCGCCGCACGGTGCCGCAGATCTATATCGGCGACACGCACGTCGGCGGTTACGACGATCTGTCGAAGCTTGACCGCGAAGGCGGGCTCGTCCCGCTTCTGCAAGCGGCCTGATTAGGGCAGAATGGCCGCCGGCCGCGCCGCGGCTTGGGCGCGCAGGATTCATCCGTGGCGGCCGGCGAGAAGCCGGGCCGCTCCGTCACCACTTTTAGGGAAACACCATGTCCGACGTCGAAAACCAACCGTTCTTCAACATCCAGCGCGTCTACCTGAAGGATATGTCGCTCGAGCAGCCGAATTCGCCGGCGATCTTCCTCGAGCAGGACATGCCGTCGGTTGAAGTCGAAGTCGACGTCAAGGCCGACCGCCTCGCGGAAAGCGTGTTCGAAGTCGTCGTGTCGGGTACCGTCACCGCGAAGGTGAAGGACAAGGTCGCGTTCCTGATCGAAGCGAAGCAGGCCGGCATTTTCGACATCCGCAACATTCCGGACGAACAGCTCGACCCGCTCGTCGGCATCGCATGCCCGACGATCCTGTTCCCGTACCTGCGTTCGAACATCGCCGACGCGATCACGCGCGCGGGCTTCCCGCCGATCCACCTGGCGGAAATCAACTTCCAGGCGCTGTACGAGCAGCGCCTCGCGCAGCTTCAGCAGCAGGCCGGCGCCGCAGCGGGCGCGCCGAACGGCACGACGCTGAACTGACGTTTCACTCGGAGGACCGGTGCTGGGTATGAAAGTAGCCGTTCTCGGCGCCGGTGCCTGGGGCACCGCGCTCGCGGGCCATCTGGCCGCGCGGCACGATACGCTTCTGTGGGCGCGCGACGCCGCGCTCATCGCCGGGCTGCAGGCCCGGCACGAAAATTCCCGCTATCTGGACGGCATCGCGCTGCCTGACGCATTGCGCTACGACGCCGATCTCGGCGCCGCGCTCGCCCATGGCGCCGCGGACGACGCACTGTGCGTGATCGCCGCGCCCGTGGCCGGGCTGCGCACGCTGTGTCACGCGATGCGCGATGCAGGCTGCGTGCCCGCGCACGTCGTCTGGGTCTGCAAGGGCTTCGAGGCCGACACGCATCTGCTGCCGCATCAGGTGATCGCGGCCGAACTGCCCGAACAGCACAGCAACGGCGTGCTGTCGGGGCCGAGCTTCGCCCGGGAAGTCGGGCAGTCGCTGCCCGTCGCGCTGACGGTGGCGAGTACGTCGGCCGAATGCCGCGAGCGCACGCTCGCCGCGTTCCATCACGGCGCGATGCGGATTTATACGGGCGACGACGTGGTCGGCGTCGAGGTCGGCGGCGCGGTGAAGAACGTGCTCGCGATCGCGACCGGCATCGCCGACGGCCTCGGTCTCGGGCTGAACGCGCGCGCCGCGCTGATCACGCGCGGCCTTGCCGAAATGTCGCGTCTCGGCGTCGCGCTCGGCGGCCGGGCGGAAACCTTCACGGGCCTCACGGGCCTCGGCGACCTGATCCTCACCGCAACGGGCGACCTGTCGCGCAACCGCACGGTCGGCCTGCAGCTGGCGGCCGGCCGCACGCTGAACGACATCCTCGGCGCGCTCGGCCACGTGGCCGAAGGCGTGCGCTGCGCGCAGGCCGTGCTGGCCATCGCGCGCGCGCAGTCGATCGAAATGCCGATCACCGAAGCCGTGTGCGGCGTGCTGTTCGACGGCATCGCGCCGCGCGACGCCGTCAGCGGCCTGCTGCGGCGCGACGCGCGCGCCGAGTAGGGCGCCCCGGCGCCGCCTAGCGCCGTGTTCGCTTCGGGCGCGCGGCGTCAAAGCGCGCTACGCTTGAACAGTCTCCGGCGTTCCGGGAGGTTGTCATGCTGCAGATCCATTCCACCACGCTCGATGCGCAGGTCGTCGACATCACGACGCTCGATGTCGACGCGATCGTCAACGCCGCGAACGGTTCGCTGCTCGGCGGCGGTGGCGTCGATGGCGCGATCCACCGCGCGGCCGGCCCCAGCCTGCTTGCCGAATGCCGCACGCTCGGCGGCTGCGAGACGGGCGACGCCAAGCTCACGCGCGGCCATGGGCTGCCGGCGCGCTACGTGATCCATGCGGTCGGGCCGGTGTGGCACGGCGGCGGGAGCGGCGAGGCCGACCTGCTCGCGTCGTGCTACCGGCGCGCGATCGAGCTGGCCGAGGAGGTCGCGGCGACGTCGATCGCGTTCCCGGCGATCAGTTGCGGCATCTATCGCTATCCGGCTGAAGAAGCCGTCGAGATTGCGGTCGGCACCGTCGCCGAAATGCTGCCGCAGGCGCCGAACCTCGCACGCGTGGTGTTCGCGTGCTTTTCTCCCGACATCTACGACCTGTATCGCGCGCGACTCGCGCGGACGTGACGCGTCCCGCGGAGCGGGATGCGGCGCGCAAGCGTCATGCGCCGCCTTCGAAGCCGGCCTGGCGCCACGCTTCGAACACGACCACCGCGACCGTGTTCGACAGGTTCAGGCTGCGGTTGTCCGGCCGCATCGGCAGGCGCACGCGCTGTTCGTTCGGGAAGCGCTCGAGCAGCTCGGCGGGCAGGCCGCGCGTTTCCGAGCCGAACACGAACCAGTCGCCGGGCAGGAACGCATGATCGTGGAAGCGGCCCGAGCCGCGGGTCGTGAACGCGAACATCCGCGCAGGGTCGGGCGTTTCCGTCGCGACGAACGCATCCCAGTCGCGGTGCACGCGCATCTGCGCATACTCGTGATAGTCGAGGCCCGCGCGGCGCATCCGCGCGTCGTCGAGCGGGAAGCCGAGCGGCTCGATCAGGTGCAGGCGCGCGCCCGTGTTGGCGCACAGGCGGATCACGTTGCCGGTGTTCGGCGGAATTTCGGGGGCGACGAGGACGACGTTGAACATGTTTCGGTCTGGCTGGGCCGGCCGGGGCGGCGCAATGTGCGCGTTCCCGACCGGCCGGTTCGTGGCGGCCGCCGCCGTGTTCGGGTGGCTGGCCTCTCTAACTAATTAATCCCTGGCGGTGCGCAGCGCAACCAGATTCGTCACGCGCGCGGCGCCCGCCGCTTTCAGCGCGTGCGCGGCGGCCGCGAGCGTCGCGCCGGACGTCATCACGTCGTCGACGAGCGCGACGTGGCGGCCGGCGACGCCACCCGCCACCGCGAATGCGGCCATCACGTTGTCGCGCCGTGCGTGCCGGTCGAGCCGCGACTGCGGCGCGGTGTCGGCGACCCGCGCGAGCAGCGTCGCATCCGCGCGCACGCCGAGCCGCCGCGCGAGCGGGCGCGCGATGGCCCATGCCTGGTTGTAGCCACGCGCGACGAGCCGCCGGTGCGACAGCGGCACGGGCGCCACCAGGTCGAAGCCGCCGGCGCCGGGCGTATCGTCGATCAACCGCGCGAGGCGTGCCGCGAATTCGGCGCCGAGCGCGAGTTGCCGGTGAAACTTCAGGCCGCGCGCGAGTCCGTCGAGCGGCGCGCGGTAATCCGCCAGCGCGAGCGTTGCATCGAACGGCGGCGCCGCCGCACGGCACGCATCACACCGGTATGCGGCCGCGCGGCCGGCGCCGGCGCGAGCGCCGCGGGGCGGGGCCGAACGCGGTGGCCCGATGCCCAGCGGCAGCGCACAGACGTCGCAGCGCAGCCGGGCTTCGTTCCAGTACGCGGCGTCGCAGGCGCCGCACATCACAGCGTGTGACAAATTGCCGCACAGTGCGCAGCGATTCGGCAGCGCGACCGCGGCGACGCGCGCGCCCAGCGCGCGAACCTGCGACAAAGCGACGCGCATCGTGCGTCGGGCGGAACTGCGGATCATCGCAACACTCCTGACACCCCGCCTCAATGAAGCCTGCGGGGCGAGCGAGTATACTTCGGGCTCTTCGCCAGTGTGCCCGACATGTCCCCAGCTTCGACTTCAACCGGCCGTCCGGCCAATGACGCAAGGCGCCTTCGGCGGATCTTCGATCGCCGTGCCGCCACGTTCGATGCGGTCGCGTTCCTGCCGCGCGAGATCGCGCAGCGCATGAACGAGCGCCTCGAATACATCAAGGTGAGCCCCGCAGCCGTGCTGGACGCGGGCTGTGGCCCGGGCGACGATCTGCCGGCGCTGCGCGCACGCTTTCCGGAGGCGCCCGTATTCGGCGTCGACCTGTCCGGTGCGATGCTCGCGCGAGCCGGTCAGCGCGAGGTCGAGCAGACGAGCTGGCGCCGCTGGCTGCCGGCCTCGCTCGGCCGCGCACTGGGCCAGCGCGGCCCGCGCGTCGCGCAGGCCGATTTCGCCGCGCTGCCGTTCCCCGGCGGCGCGTTCGACCTGATCTGGTCGAATCTCGCTCTCCACTGGCATTCGCGCCCGGACGCGGTGCTGCCCGAATGGCAGCGCGTGCTGCGCGTGAACGGGCTGCTGATGTTCAGCACGCTCGGCCCCGATACCCTGCGTGAACTGCGCGCGGCCTGCGCGGACGCCGAAGCGGCGCTCGGCATCGCGTCGCCCGCCGCGCGCGTGATCGATTTCGTCGACATGCACGACCTCGGCGACATGCTCGTCGAGAGCGGCTTCGAGATTCCCGTGATGGATCAGGAGGTGCTGACCGTCACCTACAAATCCCCCGACTCCCTGCTGGCCGACGTGCGCCGCTGGGGCGCCTATCCGTTCGAGCGCGAGGCGCCGCAACGTGCGACGCGGCGCTTTCGCGCGGCGCTCGGCGACGCGCTGGAGGCCCGCCGGCGCGCGGACGGCACGATTCCGCTGACGTTCGAAGTGATCTACGGCCACGCATGGAAGGCCGTACCGCGCACGACCGCCGAAGGGCACGGGATCGTGCGCATCGAGGACATCGGAAAGGGGCGTCCGAAGAATCGGTAAAGCGGTAAAGAGGGGTTTTGTTATGTCTGAAATTAGCGGCGCAAAGCAGGGTCTAATTGGCGCCTGAAATGGCCGGAAAGCTTGTCGCGCTTGGCTCGCGGGCCGATAGTCGCTTGCTTGTGGATGCCATTGAACCCGCCTATAATGCGTCAGCTTGTCGTCCCGGGGTCCCCGCAATACGGGGCGACGAGTCCGATGCAGGCATGCATCGCATGCCATTCGCGTGAGGCGGCGATGGAAGCAGCGAGGGTTTTGGCGGAGACGACGAACGGCGAGCCGGTCCTCGAAGACTGGCTCATGAAACGCAACTGTTCGGCGTCGCCGCGTCAGTTCGTGCTGTTTTACGTGTCGCTCGCGGGCTTCTCGCTGGTGATCGCGACATTGCTGATGTGGCGGGGAGCTTGGCTCGTCATGCCCTTTACCGGAATCGAGTTGCTGGCTGTGGGTGTCGCATTTGCGATCTATGCTCGCCATGCAGTCGATTACGAACGCATCAGGCTGTATCCGCACCGGCTCGTGATCGAGCGGATGGATGCGGAGCGGCTCACGCAGATCGAATTCAACCCGCGCTGGGTGCGGGTCGAGCCGGGTGCGACGCCACGCGATCCGATTCGGCTGGTATCGCGCGGGCAGACCGTCGTAATCGGGCAGCATCTCGTGCAGTACAAGCGTGCGCAGTTCGCCGACGAACTGCGCGTGTTGCTCAGGCGCTGCGGCTGACGAGGCGCGGGCACCGGCGGATAGGGCCGGCGGCTTGCGACGGGGGAGGGTTTGAATGGAAATTTTGGGTAAGGATGCTATGAAAACAATCAAGCGAGCCCTCACGGGCGTGCTGGCATGCAGCGGATTGCTCTTTGCCGGTGCCGCCCTGGCGGTCGGTGATAGCCCGGGCGGCCCCCGCGTCAACGAGATCAACTTTCAGCCGCCGGTCACGAAAATCGCCGAGGAGCTCTACGATCTCCACACGATGATGCTCATCCTGTGTACGGTGATCTTCGTCGGCGTGTTCGGCGTGATGTTCTATTCGATCTTCGCGCACCGCAAATCCAAGGGCCACAAGGCCGCCAATTTCCATGAAAGCACGACCGTCGAGATCATCTGGACGATCGTGCCGTTCGTCATCGTCGTGCTGATGGCGCTGCCGGCGACGAAGGCCGTCGTCGCGATGAAGGACACGACGAACGCCGATCTCACGATCAAGGTCACCGGCTACCAGTGGAAGTGGGGCTACGACTACGTGAAGGGTCCGGGCGAAGGCATCGGCTTCCTGTCGACGCTCAGCACCCCGCGTGACGAAGTGATGGGCAAGAAGCCGATCACCGACACCTATCTGCAGGAAGTCGACAACCCGCTCGTCGTACCGGTCAACAAGAAGATCCGCATCATCACGACCGCGAACGACGTCGTCCACTCGTGGTACGTGCCCGCGTTCGGCGTGAAGCAGGATGCGATCCCCGGCTTCGTGCGCGACACGTGGTTCAAGGCCGACAAGGTCGGTACGTTCCGCGGTTTCTGTACCGAGCTGTGCGGCAAGGAACACGCGTACATGCCGGTCGTCGTCGAAGTCCTGTCGGATGACGACTACGCGAAGTGGGTCACTGCGCAGAAGGCCAAGCTGGCCAGCGCCGCAGTCGATCCGAACAAGGTCTACACGATGGCTGAACTCGTCGCGCACGGCGAGGAAGTCTACAAGGCGAACTGCGCGGCCTGCCACCAGGTGAGCGGCAAGGGCCTCGGCGCGTTCCCGGCCATGGACGGCAGCCCGATCGTGAACGGCCCGATCGCCGGCCACGTCGAGCGCGTGCTGCACGGCAAGGGCGCGATGCCGTCGTGGGCGTCGCTGTCGGATCTCGACATCGCCTCGGTCATCACGTACGAACGCAATTCGTGGGGCAACCACAAGAACGACCTGCTGCAGCCGAAGCAAGTGGCCGACGCGCGTAACGGCAAGATGCCGGAAGACGCGGCGGGCGCAGCGGCAGCCGCACCGGCGGAGGCCGCTTCGGCGCCGGCGCAGGCTGCGTCGGGCGCGGAGCAGCCGGCGGCATCGGCCGCACTGTCGACGATCTACTTCGAGACGGGCAAGAGCGTGCTGCCGGCCGACGCGAAGGCGGCGATCGCCGCCGCGGCCGACTATGCGAAGGCACATCCGGACGCGAAGCTCGCGTTGTCGGGCTTTACCGACAAGACGGGCTCGGCCGACGCGAACGCCGAGCTGGCCAAGCATCGCGCACAAGCCGTGCGCGACGCGCTGAAGGCAGCAGGCGTGGCGGAAGACCACATTATTCTCAAAAAGCCGGAGACGATCACGGGCGGGGCGGACGCGAAGGAAGCCCGGCGTGTCGAGATCGGTCCGGCGGCTTGACGTGTCGCTGAGTTAGTCGACGTATTCGCATTAGGAGATTCTCATGTCTAGCATCGGGCACGACGTAGCCGCGGACCACGCGCACGACGACCACGCGCACGAAATGCCGCACGGCTGGCGGCGTTGGCTGTTCGCCACCAACCACAAGGACATCGGTACGCTGTACCTGTTGTTCTCGTTCATCATGTTCCTGTCGGGCGGCGTGATGGCGCTCGCCATCCGGGCCGAGCTGTTCGAGCCGGGCCTGCAGATCATGCGTCCGGAGTTCTTCAACGAACTCACGACGATGCACGGCCTGATCATGGTGTTCGGCGCGATCATGCCGGCGTTCGTCGGCTTCGCGAACTGGATGATTCCGCTGCAGATCGGCGCGTCCGACATGGCGTTCGCGCGGATGAACAACTTCAGCTTCTGGCTGCTGCCGGTTGCGGCCGTGCTGCTGGTCGGTTCGTTCTTCGCGCCGGGTGGCGCGACGGCCGCCGGCTGGACGCTCTACGCGCCGCTGTCGACGCAGATGGGCCCGGGCATGGACTTCGCGATCTTCGCGGTCCACATCATGGGCGCATCGTCGATCATGGGCGGGATCAACATCGTCGTGACGATCCTGAACATGCGCGCACCGGGCATGACGCTGATGAAGATGCCGATGTTCGCGTGGACGTGGCTGATCACGGCGTACCTGCTGATCGCGGTGATGCCGGTTCTGGCAGGCGCGATCACGATGGTGCTGTTCGACCGCCACTTCGGCACGTCGTTCTTCAACGCGGCAGGCGGCGGCGATCCGGTGATGTACCAGCACATCTTCTGGTTCTTCGGCCACCCCGAGGTGTACATCATGATTCTGCCGGCGTTCGGGATCGTGTCGCAGGTGATCCCGGCGTTCGCACGCAAGACGTTGTTCGGCTATAGCTCGATGGTGTACGCGACGGCGTCGATCGCGATCCTGTCGTTCATGGTCTGGGCGCACCACATGTTCGCCACGGGCATGCCGGTCACCGGCCAGCTGTTCTTCATGTACGCGACGATGCTGATCGCGGTGCCGACGGGCGTGAAGGTGTTCAACTGGCTCGCGACGATGTGGCGCGGCTCGATGACGTTCGAAACCCCGATGCTGTTCGCGATCGGCTTCCTGTTCGTGTTCACGTTCGGCGGCCTGACGGGCCTGATGCTCGCGATGGCGCCGCTCGACATCCAGTATCACGGCACCTATTTCGTGGTGGCGCACTTCCACTACGTGCTGGTGGCGGGCTCGTTGTTCGCGCTGTTCTCAGGTTGGTACTACTGGGCGCCGAAGTGGACCGGCTGGATGTACAACGAGACGCGCGGCAAGATCCACTTCTGGGCGTCGATGATCTTCTTCAACCTGACGTTCTTCCCGATGCACTTCGTCGGTCTCGCAGGCATGCCGCGTCGCTATGCGGACTACCCGGCGCAGTTCACGGACTTCAACCAGGTTGCGACGATCGGCGCATTCGGCTTCGGCCTCGCGCAGGTGTACTTCCTGTTCGCAGTCGCGCTGCCGGCCTACCGTGGCGGCGGCGAGCTGGAAAAGGCGTCGGACAAGCCGTGGGATGGCGCGACGGGCCTCGAGTGGACGGTGCCGAGCCCGGCTCCCTTCCACACGTTCGAGCAACCGCCGCACGTCGAGTAAGTTTCACCGTGTGCTCAGCCGCCGCCTGCCGTACCGGCAGGGGCGGCGGGCGCCGAATCGAAGTTTCAGCGAAGTTTCAGATGAACCGGAATCCACAACAAAGACGAACGCCCGAGCAGATTCGCTCGGGCAACAAGCGGCTCGGCCTCATCCTGCTCGTCATCGCCGCCGTTTTTTTTGTGGGTGTCGTGATCAAGCAGTGGTGGCTGTCCACTCACTGATGCAGCAACAGACGCAGTAGCGAGGAAGTTGTCGTATGTCGAAGCCGGAAGAGGGCGCCGTCGATCGCGCGTTCAATCGTTCGATGCTGGTGAAGCTCTTCGTCGTGGCCGGGCTGATGTTCGGTTTCGGCTTCGCGCTGATCCCGATGTATCGGGCGATCTGCCAGATCACCGGCATCAACAACCTGGTGCAGCGCGACGTCAGCGAGCGCGAGGTGAAGAACTCGCAGGTCGACACCAGCCGCACGGTATCGGTCGAGTTCGACGCGAACGCGCGCGGCCCGCTCGGTTTCAAGCCGGAGCACAACAGTCTCGACGTGCATCCGGGCGAGCTGACGACGATCGTGTACGACGTGACGAACGGGCAGGGCCGGCCGGTCGTCGCACAGGCGATTCCGAGCTACGCGCCGAAGCAGGCGACGGAGTTCTTCAAGAAGATCGAGTGCTTTTGCTTTACGCAGCAGACGCTGGCCGCGAACGAATCGCGCAAGATGCCGGTGGTGTTCGTGATCGATCCGAAACTGCCGAAGGACGTGAAGACGATCACGCTGTCGTACACGTTCTTCGAACTGAATACGCCGGCCACGCCGGCGCCGGCGCCGGGCAAGACCGCGGCGCAGGGCGCGGCGAAGCCGGACGCATGATGACGGAGGCGGGGCGATGACGGGGGAGAAGCGGGGCGGGTCGTTCGGCCAGGCGCTGAAAGCCGTGCTGTGGTCATTCTTCGGGGTGCGCAAGCGGCGCGACCTGGAGGCCGATGCGACGCAGTTGAATCCGCTGCACGTGCTGATCGTCGCGTTGCTGGCGGCCGGTGTGTTCATCGGCGTGCTGATCCTGATCGTGCGTGCCGTCGTGGGCTGAAGCCCGCGGCCACGAAAGAATGCAGCGCGCGGCGCCACGGTGGCGCGTGCAGGAAGGAGCGGTGGTGGTCACGCCGCGCAAGAAATAAAGCCGGAGCGGTTTCCGGTACACAAATTGGACTGAAGTGGAGAATCAAGCATGAGCGGTCAAAACCAGACCCCGTACTATTTCGTGCCGCATCCGTCGCAGCATCCGATCAGCGCGGCCATCGGCCTGCTGGTCATGCTCGGATCGACAGCGCTGTGGATCAACGGTCACGACTGGGCGCCGTTTACGGCGCTGCTCGGCCTGCTTTGGTTGCTCTTCACGCTGTATCACTGGTTCGGCGACGCGATCGCCGAATCGGAAGGCGGTCACTACGGCAAGAACGTCGACAAGTCGTACCGCTGGAGCATGAGCTGGTTCATCTTCTCGGAAGTCATGTTCTTCGGCGCATTCTTCGGCGCGCTGTTCTACGCGCGTGAGATCGCGCTGCACCAGCTCGGCAGCCTCGACTACAAGCTGATCTGGCCGGATTTCTCCGCCGTGTGGCCGAACGAAGGCCCCGCCGCGCTCGCCGGTCACTTCAAGACGATGGGCCCGTGGCCGATCCCGACGCTGAACACCGCATTCCTGCTGTCGTCGGGCGTGACGCTGACGATCTCGCACCACGCGCTGCGTGACGATCATCGCAAGAAGGCGATCGCCTGGCTGGCCGCGACGCTCGTGTTCGGTATCTGCTTCCTGTTCCTGCAGGGCTTCGAGTATTACCACGCGTACAACGAACTGAACCTGACGCTGAACTCGGGCGTGTACGGTTCGACGTTCTTCCTGCTGACGGGCTTCCACGGCTTCCACGTGTTCCTCGGCGGCACGATGCTCGCGGTGGTGCTGGTGCGGATGATCCGCGGCCACTTCAAGCCCGATCACCACTTCGCATTCGAAGGCGCCGCGTGGTACTGGCACTTCGTCGACGTCGTCTGGCTCGGCCTGTACGTCGTCGTCTACTGGCTGTAAATGGAACAACGGCCCGCGCAGCAATGCGCGGGCCGTTTTCATTGGGTCGGCCGGGCAGCGTGACTGCCGGCCTTCACCACCCGGGCGCCGCCGCGACTCAGTCAGGCGGCGCTTTTGCTTGGTGCTGCGGCCATGCGGCGAAATGTCACAGCGGCCGCGGCGGCAAACGGATCAACGCCCGATCGGCAGGCCGGTCGAATGGATCCAGCCCATCCAGTTCGCGATCAGGATGAGCAGGAACAGCGACACCGACAGCCCGACGCGGGTGGCGAGCGACCAGACCATGCGTTTCGTGTGGCCGCGGTCGTGCATCATGAAGTAGAGCGCCGAGCCCATGCTGGCAATGATGAGGACGAAGGCGATGGGAACGAGTATGTGCATGACACGAACCGGACGACGGCAATTCGAAAGGAAGAGGATAATTATCGCACTTCGCTTTCGGGCAGGTGCCTGGCGGGCCGCATGATGAAGATTCGCTGGCTGCCCGCGTTGCTGATCCTCGTCGTCGTCGCGGTCACGATCCGTCTCGGTTTCTGGCAGCGCGACCGCGCGCACCAGAAGGAAGCGCTGCAGGCGAGCATCGAGCGCTACGAGCAGGCGGCGCCCGTCGACATCGGCGCGCAGCCGATGCCGCTCGCGTCGATCGAGTTCCATCGCGTGCGTGCGACGGGCCGTTTCCTGCCCGAGCAAGCCGTGTTCCTCGACAATCGGCCGTATAACGACCAGCCGGGTTTTTACGTCGTGATGCCGTTTAAACTCACGGGCGGCGGCGTCGTGCTCGTGAACCGCGGCTGGCTGCCGCGCAATATCTCCGATCGCACGGCGATCGAGCCGTTCGCGACGCCCGCGGGCGACGTCGAGATCGTGGGCATTGCGCGCGCCGACGCGTCGCGGGCGTTCGAGCTCGGCGAGGGCGGATCGGCGGTGCACCAGAAGATCCGGCAGAACCTGGACGTCGCCGCGTATGCGAAGGAAACGGGGCTGCCGCTGCAGCCGTTCGTGATCCAGCAGACGAGCGATGACGGCGACAAGCTCGTGCGCGACTGGCCGGCGGCGACGACCGGCGTCGAGCGCAATTACGGTTACATGTTTCAATGGTGGGCGATGGCGGCGGCCGCGCTCGGCTTCGGGCTGTACGCCGCGCGGCGTGCGGCGAAGAAGTCGGCCGGCGCGTGAGCGCCATGCCAGGACGCGGCGCCGGCGCCGCGGGTTCGTTTCGAGAGGTCTGATTTGTCCATGCAATCTTCCCGTCAGGGTCCGGCCGCTGCGCCGTCGCCTGCGGCCCGCAAGCGCGGCCGCTGGATGCTCGTGCTGCTGGGTCTCGTGTGCGCCGCACCGATGATCGCGTCTTACTTCACCTATTACGTGATCAAGCCGAAGGGCGGCTCGACCAACTACGGCACGCTGATCGAGCCGCAGCGCCCGATCCCCGCGGATCTGCAGGTGACCGACGAAACCGGCAAGACCGTGCCGCTGTCGTCGCTGCGCGGCGTGTGGCTGTTCGTGATGACCGACAGCAGCGCGTGCGACGAGGCCTGCGCGAAGAAGCTCTATTTCATGCGCCAGATCCGCGTCACGCAGGCGGGCGAGCGGCACCGGCTCACGATGGTGTGGCTGCGCAGCGATGCGGGCGCGACGCCGCAGAAGGTACTGGATGCGTACCCGGACACGCGCCGTCTCGTCGCCGACCCGGCCGCGGTGGCCGCGTGGCTGCCGGCCGACGCGGGCACGAAGGACAGCGACCACATCTACCTGGTCGATCCGAACGGCAACCTGATGATGCGCTTCCCGAAGGATCCGAACCCCAGCAAGATCAAGTCGGACGTGACGAAGCTGCTGAAGTGGTCGAGCATCGGCTAAGGCAATACGAGAGGCAATAAACCGATGGCGTATCTACTGCAACTCGGCCTGATCGGCTTCTGCATCGCGCTGCTGCCGCTGTCGTACGTGTGGGTGAAGGCCGACGACAACAAGTTTCGCAAGCTGGTGTGGATCACCACCTTCCTGACGCTCGACCTCGTGATGTTCGGCGGCTTCACGCGGCTGACCGATTCGGGGCTCGGCTGCCCGGACTGGCCCGGCTGCTACGGCACGTCGTCGCCGTTCATTGCGCACGCCGCGATCACGGCCGCGCACCAGGCGATGCCGACCGGCCCGGTCAGCATGTCGAAGGCGTGGATCGAGATGATCCACCGCTATTTCGCGATGGCGATCGGCGTGCTGATCATCGCGCAGGTCGTGATCGCGTGGTCCGCTCGGCTGCGCCGCCGCCCGCTGCACGTGTCGCCGTGGTGGCCGACGAGCCTGCTGCTGCTGATCCTCGTGCAGGGCGCGTTCGGCGCGTGGACGGTCACGATGAAGCTGCAGCCGGTGATCGTCACGATCCACCTGCTGCTCGGCCTCACGCTGCTCGGCACGCTCGGCTGGCTCGCGGCGCGGCAGACGCCGCTGCCGTCGTACGACCCCGAAGCCGGCCACTATCGCACGGCCGCGCTCGCGGCGCTCGTGCTGCTGGTCGTGCAGATCGCGCTCGGCGGCTGGGTGAGCACCAACTACGCGGTGCTCGCGTGCACCGACTTCCCGACCTGCAACGGCCAGTGGATCCCGCCGATGGACTTCGAGCACGGCTTCCACCTGTGGCGCGCGCTCGGGATGACGAAGGACGGCGAGGCGATCACGCAGGACGCGCTGGTCGCGATCCACTGGACGCACCGCACGTTCGCGTTCGTGGTGGTCGCGTACCTGGTCGCGTTCGCGCTGAAGATGCGCCGCTTCGAATCGCTGCGGCGGCCCGCGAACGGCGTGCTGCTGGTCGTTCTGCTGCAGTTCGTGACGGGCCTGACCAACATCGTGCTGCAGTGGCCGCTGCCGGTCGCCGTCGCGCACAACGGCGGGGCCGCGATCCTGCTGCTGCTCGTCGTCATGTTAAACTTTCGCACCCTTTCAAGCCGCCCCGGCCGTGTCGCGCAGCCTGCGCGCGACGCCGCCCCGGCGTGACCGCCCCCATGCAAAGCACCCTCTCCCAATCGCCCGGTAGCCGGTTTTCGCAATACATGGCGCTGACGAAGCCGCGTGTCACGCAGCTCGCGGTGTTCTGCGCGGTGATCGGCATGTTCCTCGCGACGCCGGGCATGGTGCCGTGGCACGTGCTGATCGGCGGTACGGTCGGCATCTGGTTGCTGGCCGGCGCCGCGTTCGCGATCAACTGCCTCGTCGAACAGAAGATCGACGCGATGATGCGCCGCACCGCGTGGCGCCCGTCCGCGCGCGGCGAGATCACGACCCCGCAGATCCTGCTGTTCTCGGCCGTGCTCGGCAGCGTCGGCGCATGGACGCTCTATACGTTCACGAACCCGCTGACGATGTGGCTGACGATCGCCACCTTCGTTGGCTACGCGGTGATCTACACGCTGCTGCTCAAGCCGATGACGCCGCAGAACATCGTGATCGGCGGCGCATCGGGGGCGATGCCGCCGGCGCTCGGCTGGGCCGCGGTCACCGGCGCGGTGCCGGGCGACGCGTGGATCCTCGTGCTGATCATCTTCGTGTGGACGCCGCCGCATTTCTGGGTGCTCGCGCTCTATCGCCGCAAGGATTACGAGAACGCGGGGCTGCCGATGCTGCCCGTCACGCACGGCGAGAAGTTCACGCGGCTGCACATCCTGCTGTACACGGTGATCCTGTTCGCGGTCACGCTGATGCCGTTCATCTCCGGGATGAGCGGAGCCGTCTACCTGACGAGCGCGGTGCTGCTCGGCGCGGTGTTCCTCGCGTATGCGTGGAAGATCCATCGCGACTATTCGGACGAACTCGCCCGCAAGGCCTTCCGCTACTCGATCGTCTACCTGTCGCTGCTGTTCGCTGCGCTGCTCGTCGATCACTATGCACGCCCGCTGCTCGGCGTGTAACCGCACGGTTTGAACGCAATGCTCCAATCACGGTTCGGGCGCCGCGCGCGCCAAGGCTGGATGCTCGCGTGCGCATTCACGGCAGCGCTGCTGCTCGCCGGATGCGACAACGCGCCGAAATTCCAGAATCTCGACATCACCGGCAACACGCAATTCGGCAGCGACTTCTCGCTGCCCGATACGTCCGGCAAGGTGCGCACGCTCGCCGACTTCAAGGGCCGTGCGGTCGTGATGTTCTTCGGCTATACGCACTGCCCGGACGTGTGCCCGACGACGATGGCCGAGCTGTCCGAAGCGTTGAAGCAGCTCGGGCCCGATGCCGCGAAGCGCGTGCAGGTGCTGTTCGTGACCGTCGACCCGGAGCGTGACACGCCGGCGCTGCTCGGCCAGTACGTGCCCGCGTTCGATCCGTCGTTCATCGGCCTGCGGCCGGCCGACGAAGCGGCACTGAAGAAGGTCACGAAGGATTTCCGCGTGTACTACGCGAAGGTGCCCGGCAAGACGCCCGGCAGCTACACGATGGATCACACCGCCGCGAGCTACGTGTTCGATCGCGACGGCAAGCTGCGCCTGTTCGTGCGCGACGGCCAGGGCCCCGGCCCGTGGGTCCACGACCTGAAGCTGCTGGTCGACTGACCGGCCGCCGCCGGGCGCCCGGCCCGGCGATCACGTGACGGCCGCTACGCGCCGTCACGCTTTCCCGCTTCCCTCGTTGATTGCATGCGCCGTGCGTCGGGCGGCGTGTCGGCCTGCGCGCGCATCGCGCAGGCGTCGCGTTACGGCAGCGCCGGTACGTTGAAGCCGGATGCGGCGCGCGTGATCCGGAATTCCGTCACGCGATACGTGGCGAGCCCTTCGATGACGAACGGATCGGTCTTCAGGATCGCGTCCAGTTCGTCGCGATCGATGCGGGCCGCGAGGATGACGCCGCCTTCGCGCGGCACCTTCGGCCCGGCCGCGATGAAGATGCCCTTGTCGAACTGCGGCTGCAGAAATGCGCGATGGCGCTCGAGCGCGTCGTCGATGCGCTCGAGCGATGCGGTGTAGTGAATGTCGATGACGTACATGGATGGCCCCGGAATGGTGCCGGCTCTTCGCGTGCCGGCTGGCCGGTCTTTTTAGCACAGCGGATGCGGGCTGTCGCGCCGGTGGTCGCGGTGCGGGGCGCGGGCGGCGTGTCGATCGCCGGTGCGTGGCGCCCGTTCGTATTCAAGTTGTAAGCCTCGGTGCCGTAAATGAATGGGCAAGCGTTTGCGCGCGGCAGGCCGTTCGCGCGCAGCGTGCGCATCGACATCGACAAAGGCACGCAGATGAGCAGAATGAGTTTGAACCGCAAGCTGTGGCTCGCGCTTGCGCTGGTATGGATCGGTCTCCTGGGCGTTGGCGCATGGAGCGCATACGAGACGCGCGCGACGATGCTCGCCGAACGCAAGGCCGGCATCGCGAATCTCGTCGACTCGGCGGCCGGCATCGTGAAGGCGTATCACGCACTCGCACAAAGCGGCACGCTGCCCGAGGCCGACGCGAAGCGCGACGCGCTCGCGAGCCTGGCCGCGATGCGCTACGGCGATTCGGGCTACGTGTTCGTGATGGACTCGAAGCCGGTCGTGCTGATGCATCCGACGCTGCCGAAGCTGGTCGGCACGCAGGTCGGCGACTATCTCGACCCGGACGGCAAGCCGCTGTTCGTCACGATCCTGAACGCCGCGAAGGAAACCGGCAGCGGCTTCGCCGAGTATCGCGGGCGCCTGCCGCACAGCGAGACCGCCGTGCCGAAGATCAGCTACGTCGCGCGCTTCACGCCGTGGGACTGGAACATCTCGAGCGGCGTCTTCCTGAAGGACATCGACACCATTTACTACCGGACATTGCTCGGCCACCTCGCGGTCGTGTTCGTGATCGGCTTCGTGATCAGCGCGGCGATGCTGGTGATCATCCGCAATGTGCGCGGCAGCCTCGGCGGCGAGCCCGACGAAGCGGCCGCGCTCGCGACGCGCATCGCGCAGGGCGACCTGACGCAGCCGGTGCCCGTGCGTGCGGGCGACCGCACGAGCATGATGGCCGCGATGCACGACATGCAGGCACGGCTGCAGGCGACGATCGGCGGGATTCGCCAGTCGGCCGGCGCGATCGCGTCGGCGAGCCGCCAGATCTCGGCCGGCAACGACGACCTGTCGCAGCGCACCGAGGAGCAGGCCGCGTCGCTGGAAGAAACCGCCGCGAGCATGGAGCAACTGACCGCGACGGTGAAGCAGAACGCCGACAACGCGCGGCAGGCGAGCGGGCTGGCGAACAGCGCATCGGAGATCGCGCGTACCGGGAGCGACGTCGTGAACCGCGTGATCGGCACGATGGGCGAGATCGACGACAGCTCGCGCAAGATCGCCGACATCATCGGCGTGATCGAGGGCATCGCATTCCAGACCAACATCCTCGCGCTGAACGCGGCGGTCGAGGCCGCGCGCGCCGGCGAGCAGGGGCGCGGCTTCGCGGTGGTCGCGGGCGAAGTGCGTTCGCTCGCGCAGCGCAGCGCGACGGCGTCGAAGGAGATCCGCGAGCTGATCGTCGATTCGGTCGAGCGCGTGCGCAACGGGTCGGCGCTGGTCGGCCAGGCCGGCACGACGATGGGCGAGATCCTGCAGGCCGTCGCACGCGTGACCGACATCATGGGCGAGATCGCGGCGGCGTCCGAGGAGCAAGCGAGCGGCATCACGCAGGTCGGGCGCGCGGTCACGCAGATGGATCAGGTGACGCAGCAGAACGCGGCGCTCGTCGAGGAAGCCGCCGCGGCCGCCGCGTCGCTGCAGGAACAGGCCGCACGGCTGCGCGACACGGTCGGCGCGTTCCGGGTCGGCGGGCAGGTGGGTGGGCCTGCATTCGGCACCACGAAGGCAGATCAGGCGGCGGTGGCGTAATGCACGGGAGGTCGATGCGCGACCTGCATAAACGCAACTAACGGCCGAGTCGCGCAGGCGCTGCCAGCACCGCTGCGGTGCATACCCATATGAGCGGGATGTATTTCACTTCCCGCCGATCCTGTGACACCATTTGCCCCTTCCTGCGAGTCGGGGCATACCCGTATCGCGCCCCATTTCCAGCAATCCAGTAAGCAAGAAAGCGAGAAACAGATGAAGCGTCGCAGTCTCCTGAAGGTATTTTCCGCGCTGGCCACCGGTGCAGCACTGACGCTGTCGGCAGGCGCGCACGCCGAAGACAAGGTGATCAAGGTCGGCACGGTCGCCGGCCCGGATTCGGAAGTGTGGCAGCTCGTGCAGAAGGTCGCGAAGGAGAAGGAAGGCCTGAACGTGAAGGTCATCGAGTTCAACGACTATGTGCAGCCGAACGCGGCGCTCGACTCGGGCGACCTCGACGCGAACAGCTTCCAGCACCAGCCCTACCTCGACAGCCAGGTGAAGCAGCGCGGCTACAAGATCGTCAGCGCGGGCCTGACCTACATCTCGCCGATCGGCGTGTACTCGAAGAAGTTCAAGGCGCTGAAGGACCTGCCGCAGGGCGCGAAGGTCGCGGTGCCGAACGATCCGTCGAACGAGAACCGCGCGCTGCTGCTGCTGCAGACGCAAGGCCTGATCAAGCTTAAGGCGGGCGCCGGCACGGGCGGCAACAACGCAACGGTGCTCGACATCGCCGACAACCCGAAGAAGCTTAAGATCTCCGAACTCGACGCCGCGCAACTGCCCCGCGTGCTGTCGGACGTCGACGCGGCCGTGATCAACACCAACTACGCGCTTGCCGCGAACCTGCAGCCGACCAAGGACGCGATCGCGCTCGAAGCGCTGACGAGCCCGTACGCGAACCTGATCGCCGTGCGCGCGAAGGACAAGGATCAGCCGTGGGTGAAGAAGCTGGTCAAGGCATACCAGTCGCCGGAAGTGCGTGAATTCATCAAGAAGCAGTTCAAGGGCTCGATGGTCGCGTCGTTCTGAACGCCGCATATCGGTCGAACCGCTGAATGAAAAGGGCCTGCACCGCGTGCAGGCCCTTTTTTCATTGGCGCGGCCGATCGACGGCCGCAGGGTGTGCCGCGTTCCGCGGCCGACTCACATCTCGCCGCGCCGCGAGCAGATCGCCATGATCTGCTGGATCGCGTAGTTGTCGCGCACGCCCGGCAGCGACTGCACGACACACTCATGAAAGCGCCGTTCGCGCGGCAGCAGCATCGCGTTGTTGCGATACAGCGCGTCGCACGAGCGCTGGATCAGTTGCGCCGCCGCGCCGTTGCGGCTGTCGCGCAGCGCGCCAAGCATGCAGTCGTCGTATTGCGCATAGCCGTCGGTGAGCGCGAACGCCGCGCTCGGCAGCGCCAGCGCGAGCGCCGCGAATGCGACGGCTCGGATCCCCCGTTTCATGTGCCCTCCGATGGCGTGGATTGGGTCGGCCGACAGCATAACGTAAAGCCGCAAGCGCGGCTGACGCGTTGCGTCGGAGCCGGCGGGAACCGCCGCCGGCCGGGCTTCGCGCGCGTTCGCGGACGTCGGCGGGCGCTGCGATTCGGGGCGTGATTTGGGGCGTGATGCGAAAGCGCGGAGTCAGGCGGTGGTCTGCGGAAATGGTATCCTCGTGCGTTCGCCGCTGCACGCTTGCCCGGCGCGTGCGCGGGCCGCTCGCCGACGCGTCGTATGCATGGCGGCGCCCGCATGACGGCGGCGGGAATCCATCATCCAGAACCGACACAATACGGGGGAGACACACCCATGAAGCGTTTCAAGACTTTCGCGATCCGTTCGATCACGGCCGGCGTGGCCGCATTCGCGCTGGCAGGCGTCGCGCACGCACAAACCGTCAAGGTGCTGTCGATCGTCGATCACCCGGCGCTCGACGCGATCCGCGATGGCGTGCGTGCCGAACTGAAGGCGCAAGGGTACGGCGACGACAAGCTCAAGTGGGAATACCAGAGCGCACAGGGCAACACGGGCACGGCCGCGCAGATCGCGCGCAAGTTCGTCGGTGACCAGCCCGACGTGATCGTCGCGATCGCGACGCCGGCCGCGCAGGCGGTGGTTGCATCGACGAAGAGCGTGCCGGTCGTCTATTCGGGCGTGACCGATCCGGTCGCCGCGCAGCTCGTGAAGGGCTGGGGCCCGTCGGGCACCAACGTGACGGGCGTCTCCGACAAGCTGCCGCTCGATCGCCAGGTCGCGCTGATCAAGCGCGTCGTGCCGAATGCGAAGACGGTCGGCATGGTCTACAACCCGGGCGAGGCAAACTCGGTCGTCGTCGTGAAGGCGCTCAAGGAGATCCTCGGGAAGCAGGGGATGACGCTCAAGGAAGCGGCCGCACCGCGCACCGTCGACATCGGCCCGGCCGCGAAGAGCCTGATCGGCAAGGTCGACGTGATCTACACGAACACCGACAACAACGTGGTGTCCGCGTACGAAGCGCTCGTGAAGGTCGCGAACGAAGCGAAGATCCCGCTCGTCGCCGGCGACACCGACAGCGTGAAGCGCGGCGGCATCGCGGCGCTCGGCATCAACTACGGCGACCTCGGCCGCCAGACGGGCAAGGTCGTCGCGCGCATCCTGAAGGGCGAGAAGCCGGGCGCGATCGCGTCGGAGACGAGCAGCAACCTCGAGCTGTTCGCGAACACGGGCGCGGCCGCGAAGCAGGGCGTGACGCTGTCGCCGGATCTGCTCAAGGACGCGAAGACGGTCATCAAGTAAGCCGCGGCCCGAGCGCCGCGCTTGCGGGCCCGATCCGGGCCTGAACGACACCGCCGGACGGGCGGCTCCCACCCGGGGCCGCCCGTTCGCTTCGCCCGGCCGTACACGTCCGGCCGGGAAGCAACAGGATTTCCCCATCATGTCTCTGTTCTCGTTTCTGGGCGCGCTGGAGATCGGCCTGATCTTCAGTCTCGTCGCCCTCGGGGTGCTGATCTCGTTTCGCATCCTCAACTTCCCCGACCTCACCGTCGACGGCAGCTTTCCACTCGGCGGCGCCGTCGCCGCGACGCTGATCTCGGCCGGTTACGACCCGTTCAGCTCGACCTGCATCGCGATCGTCGCGGGCGCGGCGGCCGGCTTCATCACCGGGTGGCTCAACGTGCGCCTGAAGATCATGGACCTGCTCGCCAGTATCCTGATGATGATCGCGCTGTATTCGGTGAACCTGCGGATCATGGGCCGGCCGAACGTGCCGCTCATCACCGAGCCGACCCTCTTCACCGTGCTGCAGCCCGACTGGATGCCCGACTACGTGCTGCGCCCGGCGCTGCTTGCGATCGTCGTCGTGGTCGCGAAGCTCGGTCTCGACTGGTTCTTCTCGTCGCAACTCGGCCTCGCGATGCGCGCGACCGGCGCGAACCCGCGGATGGCGCGTGCGCAAGGGATCGCGACCGGCCGCGCGACGCTCGCCGGGATGGCGCTGTCGAACGCGCTCGTCGCGCTCGCAGGCGCGTTGTTCGCGCAGACGCAGGGCGGCGCGGACATCTCGATGGGGATCGGCACGATCGTGATCGGGCTGGCCGCGGTGATCATCGGCGAAACGCTGCTGCCGGCGCGCCGGCTCGTGCTGACGACGCTTGCCGTCGTGCTCGGCGCGATCGTCTACCGCTTCTTCATCGCGCTTGCGCTCAACAGCGAATTCATCGGGCTGAAGGCGCAGGATCTGAACCTCGTGACGGCCGCGCTCGTCACGATCGCGCTGGTGCTGCCGGCGACGCGCAAGAAGCTGTTCGCGCGCAAGAACGGAGGGGCCTGACATGCTGTCCGCACAAGACCTGACACTCACGTTCAATCCCGGCACGCCGATCGAGACGCGTGCGCTGCGCGGGCTGTCGCTCGAGATTCCCGACGGCCAGTTCGTCGCGGTGATCGGCTCGAACGGCGCCGGCAAGTCCACCTTCCTCAATGCGGTCAGCGGCGACCAGGCCGTCGATGCGGGGCGCATCTCGATCGATCGCACGGACGTCACGCGCAAGGCTGCGTGGGATCGCGCGCACCTCGTCGCGCGCGTGTTCCAGGATCCGATGGCCGGCACCTGCGAGGCGCTGACGATCGAGGAGAACATGGCGCTCGCGATGGCGCGTGGTGCGCGGCGCGGCTTCCGGGCCGCGCTCGACCGGCCGTCGCGCGAGCTGTTCCGCGACAAGCTGCGGCTCCTGAACCTCGGCCTCGAGAACCGGCTGACCGACCGGATCGGGCTGCTGTCGGGCGGTCAGCGGCAGGCGGTGAGCCTGCTGATGGCATCGCTGCGGCCGTCGCGGATCCTGCTGCTCGACGAGCACACCGCCGCGCTCGACCCGAAGACGGCCGCATTCGTGCTGGAACTGACCGCGCGCATCGTCGCCGAGAGCAAGCTGACGACGATGATGGTCACACACAGCATGCGGCAGGCGCTCGACTACGGCGACCGCACGGTGATGCTGCACCAGGGGCAGGTCGTGCTCGACGTGTCGGGCGACGCGCGCAAGGGGCTCGACGTGCCGGACCTGCTGCAGATGTTCGAGAAGGTGCGTCACGAGCAGCTCGACGACGACGCGTTGCTGCTCGGCTGACGGGCGCAGGCGAACCGGTGTGGTGCGGGATGCCGCACCGCGCCGGTTCGCGTGAGGGGTGGCATGCCGATCCGGCCGGGTGATTCGGCGCGCGTGCGTTGCATCGGGCCGGATGGCCGTGGCGGGCGTTCGGGCGGCACGATCCGGCCACGCCCGATCCGGCGCGCCGTAGCATGACGGGCGCGCCGGCGTTCCCCCGTTTTTCCTCTGACAAAAACCGGTTTCGCACCGGCGCTGTGCGATGCGGGCGCATTGCCATATACTGTATATCCATACAGTTGTGGGTGGCGTCATGCTCGCATCCTCCATTTCTCCCGAATCCCTTCATCCATCGCTCTGGCGTGGCTCGCAGCTCGCGCGCGGCGGTCCGCGCACGATCGACACGGGCTTTGCGCCGCTGTCCGCCGAGCTGCCGGGCGGCGGCTGGCCGGTCGGCGGGCTCGTCGAACTGCTGGCCGCGCAGCCGGGTTGCGGCGAGATGCGGCTGCTCGCGCCCGCGCTCGCGCGCACCGTCAGCGCCCGGCGTCCGCTTGCGCTCGTCGCGCCGCCGCAATCGCCGCATGCGACCGCGCTCGCCAGTCTCGGCGTGCCGGCCGACGCGTTGCTGTGGCTGCGTGCCGGCAGCCGCACGGATGCGTTGTGGGCCGCCGAACAGGCGCTCAAGACCGGCTGTTGCGGCGCGCTGCTGCTCTGGCAGGACCCGCGGCCCGATGCGCTGCGGCGCCTGCATCTCGCGGCCGCGCGCACGGGCGACACGCTGTTCGTGATGCTGCGCCCGCTGTCGGCCGCGCGGCAGCCGTCGCCGGCCGTGCTGCGCGTCGCGCTGTATCCCGTGCCGGGCGGCGTGTCGCTCGATATCGTCAAGCGTCGCGGGCCGGCGCGCGGCGAGCCGCTCGTGCTCGACCTGCCGTCACCCATCGTGGAGAGCCGCTATGCGCGTCTTGCTCGGCATCCATCTGCCGCGCCTGCCGCTCGACGTGTGCGCCCCGCCGCCGTCTGACGCAGCGGCCGGCGGCGCCGGCTGCGCGGTGCTCGAGCAAGGTGTCGTGCTGATCGCCGATGCAGCCGCGCGCCGGCAAGGCGTGCGCGCGGGCATGAAGCGCGGCGGCGTGCTGACGCTCGCGCCCGACACGCAACTCGTCGAACGCGATCCCGCGCGCGAGGCCGATGCGCTGCGCGCGGTCGCGCTCGCATTGCTGCGCTTCTCGCCGTGCGTCGCGCTCGACGACGAAGCCACGCTGATCGTCGACGTCGGCCCGAGCCTGCGCCTGTTCGGAGGCTTGCCGTCGCTGTGCCGCCAGGTGCGTGCGACGCTCGCGGCGCTCGGTTATGCGGCGCGCCTGTCCGCCGCGCCGACCGGGCGCGGTGCGTGGCTGCTCGCGCGTGTCTCGGCCCGCGCGCGGATCCGGCGCCGGGTGGCCGCCCCTGCGTCGCTGGTTCGCGCGCTCGATGGGCTGCCGTGCGTGCTGTTGCCCGATGCGCGTCCGTATGCGGGCTGGTTCGACGGTCTCGGTTGCCGCACGCTCGCCGATCTGCGCCGCCTGCCGCGCGCGGGGCTGCAGCGCCGCTGCGGTCCCGCGCTGCTGGCGTTGCTCGATCGCGCGTACGGCGATGCGGTCGAGCCGCTGGCGTGGATGGCGGTGCCGCCCGTGTTCGACGTGCGGCTCGAATTGCCGGAGCGCGTCGAATACGCGGAAGCCGTGCTGTTCGCCGCGCGGCGGCTCGTCGTGCAGCTCTGCGGCTGGCTGGCCGCGCGGCAGCTGTCGCTGGCCGCGATGACGTTCGATCTCGAGCACGAGCGCGGCCGCCAGGCCGTGCCGCCGACACCGCTCGAACTCGCGTTCGCCGCACCCGTGCGCGACGAGGCGCATTTCATGCGGCTGCTCGGCGAGCGGCTCGCGCGCGTCGAGTTGCCGGCCGCGGTGATCGCGGTGCGCCTGAAGGCCACGCGCGTCGAATCGGTTGCGCCGCCCGCCGACGATCTTTTCCCCGAGCCGGGCGGCACGCGCGAGACGCGCGCGCGGCTGTTCGAGCTGCTGGTCGCGCGGCTCGGCGCGGAGAACGTGCTGCGCGCGGCGCCGGTTGCCGATTACCGGCCCGAGGCCGCGAACCGCTGGCTGCCGCTCGATGCGCAGGCCGGCAAGCCGGCCGCTGGCCCGCCGGCCGTGCCGCCGCGCCCCGCGTGGCTGCTGGCCGAGCCGCTGCCGTTGCTGATGCGCGGGGAGCGGCCGGTATTTCATACGCCGCTCAGGATGATGTCGTCGGTGGAGCGGATCGAGGCAGGGTGGTTCGATGGTCAGCTCGCTGCACGCGATTACTGCGTCGCGCAGGACGAGGCCGGTGCGTGCTACTGGGTATTCAAGGAACGGGCGAGGAGCGAGTCCGAGCCGCGCTGGTTCCTGCACGGCCTGTTCGGGTGAGCGGCGATGGTTGCGGAATTCAGTTGGCTGCCCGATTACGCGGAGTTGTTCTGCCGTTCGAACTTTTCGTTCCTGCATGGGGCGTCGCATGCGGAGGAACTGGTCGAGCGTGCGTCCGAGCTCGGTTATCGCGGGATCGCGATCACCGACGAATGTTCGCTCGCGGGCGCGCCGCGCATGCATGTCGCGGCGAAGGCGAAAGGGCTGCCGCTCGTCATCGGTTCGTATTTCGAAGTCACGCCGGATGAAGTCGCGCCCGGCCACGATCCGGGCCCCGGCGCGTTCGGGCTCGTGTTGCTCGCGCAGAACCGCGAGGGCTACGGCAACCTGTCCGAGCTGATTTCGTGGCGGCGAATGGCGTCGCCGAAGGGCACTTACACGCTGACGTCGCGGATGCTGTCGGCACCGCCTGCCGAGTTTGCCCACTTGCGCGGCATGCCCGACTGCTTCGCGATTCTCGTGCCCACGTATCCGGTGCGTGCAGACGTACTCGATGCGCAGGTCGCGTGGTTTCGCACGACGTTCGGCGAACGTGCGCGGCTCGGGCTCGTGCAGTTGCAGCGCGCGCTGGATGGTGCGCAGCGCGAGGAGATTCGTGCGGCCGGCGAGCGGCGTGGCGTGCGCATCGTCGCGCTGGGTGACGTGACGATGCACCGGCGCTCGTGCAAGGAACTGCAGGACGTGATGACGGCAATCCGCGTCGGCATGCCGGTTTCCGAGTGCGGCTATGCGCTCGCGCCGAATGCGGAACAGCATCTGCGCGCGCGGAACCGGATCGGGAAGCTGTATTCGCCGGCAGAGATCGAGGAGACTTGCACGATTCTCGATACGTGCGATTTCAAACTGGATTCGCTGCGCTACGAGTATCCCGACGAGATCGTGCCGAAGGGGCTCACGCCGACGAGCTATCTGGAACAGGAAACGCGGGCAGGTGCGGCCGAGCGTTATCCGAACGGCATTCCGGAGAAAGTGGCGAAGCAGATCCGGTATGAACTCGACCTGATCGCGAAGCTGAGCTACGAGCCGTTTTTCCTGACCGTCTACGACATCGTCAAATACGCGCGCAGCCAGAACATCCTGTGCCAGGGCCGCGGCTCGGCGGCAAACTCGGTTGTCTGCTATTGCCTCGGTATCACCGAGGTCGACCCCGATCAGAGCACGATGCTGTTCGAGCGTTTCATCAGCGAGGAGCGTGGCGAGCCGCCCGACATCGACGTCGACTTCGAGCATCAGCGCCGGGAGGAAGTGATTCAGCATATCTACAAGAAATACGGCAAGGATCGCGCGGCACTCGCGGCGGCCGTTTCGACCTATCGTCCGCGCGGCGTGCTGCGCGAAACCGGTAAGGCGCTCGGTGTCGATCCGATGCTGATCGACCGCGTCGCGAAGGGGCATCGCTGGTTCGACGGTAGCCGTGATCTGCTGCAGCAATTCGCGACGGCCGGGCTCGACCCGGCGACGCCGATGATTCGCGCATGGGCCGAACTGTCGGGGCGACTGCTCAACTTTCCGCGCCACTTGTCGCAGCACTCGGGCGGTTTCGTGATCAGCCGCGGCAAGCTCACGCGGCTCGTGCCGGTCGAGAACGCCGCAATGGACGGGCGGCGCGTGATCCAGTGGGATAAAGATGACCTCGAATCGCTCAAGCTGATGAAGGTCGACGTGCTCGCGCTCGGCATGCTGTCGGCGCTGCATCGCGCGTTCGACATGCGCACCGCATGGCGCGGGCCGCCGGAACCGGGCGGCGAGCCGTTCACGCTGAAGCACATTCCACAGGATGACAAGGCGACCTACGACATGATCTGTCGCGCCGACACAGTCGGCGTGTTCCAGATCGAATCGCGCGCGCAGATGTCGATGCTGCCGCGCCTGCGCCCGGAGACTTACTACGATCTGGTGATCGAGGTGGCGATCGTGCGGCCGGGGCCGATCCAGGGCGGGGCAGTGCACCCCTATCTGAAACGGCGCCAGGGAATCGAAAAGGTCAGTTATCCGAAAGAAGAATTGAAGCCCGCGCTCGCACGTACGTACGGCGTGCCGATCTTCCAGGAGCAGGTGATGCAGATCGCGATGATCGCGGCAGGCTTCACGCCCGGCGAGGCTGATGAGCTGCGCCGCGCGATGGCCGCGTGGAAGCGCAAGGGCAATCTCGAGAAATATCACCGCAAGATCGTCGACGGGATGCGCGAGCGCGACTATCCGCCCGACTTCGCCGAACAGATCTTCGAACAGATCAAGGGCTTCGGCGATTACGGATTCCCCGAAAGCCACGCAGCAAGCTTCGCGAAGCTCGCGTACGCCAGCAGCTGGCTCAAATGCCACGAACCGGCGATCTTCCTCGCCGCGCTGCTGAACAGCCAGCCGATGGGTTTCTACCCGCCGTCGCAACTCGTGCAGGATGCGAAGCGGCACGGCGTGCAGGTGCTGCCGATCGACGTGACGCAAAGCAACTGGGAAGCATCGCTCGAGGCGCTGCCCGACCAGCCGCCTCCGCACGGCCAGCCCGCCGTGCGGCTCGGCCTGTCGCTCGTGCGCGGTCTCGGCGAAGCCGCCGCGCGCCGCATCGAAGCGGCACGCGCAGCCGGCCCGTTCGACAGTGTCGACACCCTCGCACGTCGCGCGCAACTCGAACGCCGCGATCTCGAAGCGCTTGCCGCCGCGAACGCGCTTGCGACGCTCGCCGGCCATCGCCGGGATGCGCTGTGGCAAGCGGTTGCAGCAGCCCCCGAGCGCGACCTGCTCGCCGCCGCGCCGATCGACGAACCCGAGAAGCCCGCACTCGGCGCGCCGTCGGAAGCCGACGACATCCTCGCCGACTATCACACCACCGGCCTCACGCTGAACCGCCATCCCGTCGCGCTGCTGCGGCCCGCGCTGCGCGCGCGGCGGCTGTCGTCCGCGGCCGAATTGCATGACCGCCCCGACGGCCGGCTCGCGCGCGCATGCGGGCTCGTGACCGCGCGGCAGATGCCGGGCACCGCGAAAGGCGTGATGTTCATGACGCTCGAGGACGAAACCGGTTGCGTGAACCTGATCGTCCGGCCCGAACTGCTCGCGCGGCAGCGCCGCGAAACCCTCGATTCACGGTTGCTCGCGGTGTCCGGCGTGTGGCAGGTCGTGAGCGACGTGAGGCACCTCGTCGCGCAACACTTCGAGGATCTGACGCCGCTGCTCGGCGGCCTGCGCACCGCGAGCCGCGAATTCCACTGACGCACCGTGGCGGTCGCGGCGCGCCTGCCGCCATCCGGGCATACCAGTCGGCTCAACTGGTTCTATTCAGGTCTCATATTCGCGCCCAAAACCTCGGCGAGACACGTACTGGAACTGTCCCCTTGCATACCAATCCGGGTAAATCCCTACCCGATACTTTGTTGTAAACAAAGGGTTTGTTGGAACTAAACCGCTTGCCTGGCAAGGCTTTCGGCGATTTCCGCACCGCTAATACCAGTTCGTTGACTGGTATTATGGTGGTTATATAATGCCCTCACTTTCGACGGCCCGATGTCGTCGTCCGACACCTGGAGGCACATGGAAACCGGCTGGTCCGAACTGGCGCCCGATCCCCTCAGCGACACGCCGCTTTATCTGCAGCTCGCGCGCAACCTGGCGAGTGCGATCCACGCCGGCGCGTGGCGGGCCGGTGAGGCGCTGCCGTCGGAGCGGCTGCTGTCGGTGTCGGTCGGCGTGTCGCGGATCACGGCCCGTCGCGCACTCGCGCTGCTGGTCGAGCAGGGGCTGATCAAGCGGGCGCGCGGGGCGGGCAGCTTCATCACGCCGCGCGTTGCCGATCCGCTGTCGCGTCTCGTCGGCTTCACCGCGAAGATGCGGCAGCGCGGCTTCGTGCCCGATTCGGTGTGGCTGTCGCGCACGCTGCGCGCCGCAAACCGCGACGAGATCACGCGTCTCGGCCTCGCGCCCGGCGCGACGGTGGCGCGGCTCGAACGGCTGCGCCGCGCGGACGGCATCGTGATGGCCGTCGAGCACTCGACGCTGCCGGCCGCGGTGGTGCCCGATCCGCAGGTGCTCGGCGCGTCGCTGTACGAATACCTCGAAGCGCGCGGGATGACCGTCGTGCGCGCGCTGCAGCACTTTCGCGCGGCGAACGCGACCCACGCGATCGCGAAATGGATGGCGGTGAAGCCGGGTTCGGCGCTGCTGGTGATCACGCGGGTCGGCTACGGCGCCGACCAGCGCGCGATCGAAGTGAGTGAAACGTATTGCCGCGACGACTACTACGACTTCGTCGCCGAACTGAAACGCTGACGCGCGAGACTGCCCGCGCGCGACCCGCGTGAAGCAACGACACGGATTTGCAAATCACGACGCGGATGCCCGCGTCACCAGATCATCAAGAGAACGTCATGCTGACTGGAAACATCCTTACCCCCGACGGCTGGATTCACGGTTCGCTCGATAGCGAGAACGGCCGCATCACGACCCTCGACGGCAAGCCCGTCGATCCCGCGAAGAACGACGCGCCTTACATCCTGCCCGGCTTCATCGACCTGCACGTGCACGGCGGCGGCGGCGCCGACGTGATGGAAGGCGGCGACGCGATCGAGACGATCGCCCGCACGCACGCGCAATTCGGCACGACGAGCCTGCTCGCGACGACGATGACCGCGCCGCGCGACGAACTGATGAAAGTCGTCGGCAACCTCGGCAGCGTTGCACGCACCCGCACGCCGGGCGGCGCGCGCGTGCTCGGCGTGCACCTCGAAGGCCCGTACATCAACCCCGGCAAGCTCGGCGCGCAGCCCGACGCGGCCGTGTCGGCCGTGCTCGACGAAGTGCTGAAGTACCTGTCGATCGCGCCGATCCGCGTCGTCACGCTCGCGCCGGAGATCGCCGGCCACATCGAGATCATCGGCGAGATGGCCGCGCGCGGCGTGCGCGTGCAGCTCGGTCATTCGCTCGCGACCTACGACGACGCGGTGGCCGCGCTCAAGCACGGCGCATGCGGCTTCACGCACCTGTTCAACGCGATGTCGCCGCTGCATCACCGCAACCCGGGCCTGGTGGGCGCGGCGCTTGCGCATGCCGAATACGCGGAAATCATCCCTGACCTGCTGCACGTCCACCCGGGTGCGATTCGTGCTGCGCTGCGCGCGATCCCGCGCCTGTACGTCGTGACCGACAGCACGTCCGCAACGGGCATGCCCGACGGCGAGTACCGGCTCGGCAGCCAGCATGTGACGAAGTGCCTCGGCGGCGTGCGGCTCGCCGACGGCACGCTCGCCGGCAGCACGCTGACGATGGACCAGGCGCTGCGCAACCTCGTGTCGCTCGGCCTGCCGATCGCCGACGTGTCGAACCGGATGTCGCGCTATGCGGCCGACTACCTCGGCATCGCCGATCGCGGCCGCCTCGAGCGCGGCGCATGGGCCGACCTCGCGGTGTTCGATCGCGACCTGAACCTCACCGCGACTTACGTCGAAGGAGAATCGATTGTCGAATATGCTTAAGGAAGCGCGCGAGTCCGCCCAGGTCGTCGCCGCGCAGATCGCCGACACCACGCGCGTCGAAGCGCTCGCCGGCCAATTGCTCGATCACCCGCCGGCCGTCGCGCTGACGGTCGCGCGCGGCAGCTCGGATCACGCCGCGAGCTATTTCGCGAGCCTGACGATGAGTCGCCTCGGCGTGCCGGTCGCGTCGCTGCCGATGTCGGTCGCGACGCTGCAGCAGGCGCCGCTGAAGGTGCAGGACCAGCTCGCGATCGCGTTCTCCCAGTCGGGCAAGAGCCCCGATCTCGTCAACACGATGGCCGCGCTGCGCGAAGCCGGCGCGCGCACCGTCGCCGCCGTGAACGTGCTGCCGTCGCCGCTCGCCGATGCGTGCGAGCACCAGTTGCCGCTGCTTGCCGGCCCCGAACTGTCGGTGGCCGCGACCAAGAGCTATATCGCGATGCTGTCGCTGTCCGCGCAGATCGTGGCCTACTGGCAGCGCGACGCCGCGCTGATGACCGCGCTGCGCGGTCTGCCCGACGTGCTCGCGCGAGCCGGCCAGCTCGATTGGTCGCAGGCCGTTGCCGCGCTGGCGGGCGTCGAACGGATGATCGTGATCGGCCGCGGCCTGGGCCTCGCGATCGCGCAGGAAGCCGCGCTGAAGCTGAAGGAAACGTCCGGCATCCAGGCCGAGGCGTTCTCGAGCGCCGAAGTCCGTCACGGCCCGATGGAGCTGATCGACCGCGACTATCCGCTGCTCGTGTTCGCGCCGCCGGGGCCCGAGCAGGCCGGCCTGCTGCAGCTCGCCGAAGACATGCGCGCCCGCGGCGCCGCCGTGCTGCTCGCGGCGCCCGCCGGCACGCCCGGCACATCGGGCACGGTGCTGCCGCTCGCGCAGTCCGCCCATCCGGCGCTCGACCCGATCGCCGCCATTCTTTCGTTCTACGTGATGGCGGCGGATCTCGCCGTCGCGCGCGGCCGCAATCCCGACACGCCGCGCCACCTGAACAAAGTCACCGAAACGCACTGATAGCCGAGACCGCCGATGAGACGCGCCGAGGAGTCCCAGTTGAAGAGCCCCACCCCCGATCAGATCGTCCTGCTTGCCCCGTTGACGGGGCCGATCGTCGCGCTGGCCGACGTACCCGATCCGGTGTTCTCCGGCGGCATGTTCGGCGACGGCATCGGCATCGACCCGCTCGCGGGCCAGCTCGTCGCGCCGTGCGCGGGCGTCGTGTCGCATCTCGCACGCACGGGCCATGCCGTGACGATCACGACGCCGCAAGGTGCGGAGGTCCTGCTGCACATCGGCATCGACACCGTTGAGCTGAACGGGCAGGGCTTCATCGCGCACGTCGAGGCCGGCGCGCGTGTCGAGGCGGGCACGCTGCTGATCGAGTTCGACCAGGACGCGGTGGCGCGCAGTGCGCATTCGCTCGTGTCGGTGATCGCGATCGCGAACTCGGATGCGTTCGAGGTCGTCGAGCGCGCCAGCGGTTTCGCGACGGCCGGCGAGACGCCGCTGCTGGCGTTGCGCGGCAAGGGCGAAGCGGCCGCGCAGGCGGCGCAGGTCGGCGCCGCCGCGCACAACGAAGTGCGCCGCGAAATCGTGCTGGCGCAGCCGGGCGGCCTGCATGCGCGGCCGGCCGCGCGTGCGCGTGAAGCCGTGCGCGGGCTCGACGCAAGCGTCGACGTGCTGTTCGACGGCCGCAAGGCATCGATCGCGAGCGTCGTCGGCCTGCTCGGCCTCGGCGCCGGGGAAGGCGCGACGGTCGAACTGGTCGGCCGCGGCGCGCACGCGCAGCAGGCCGTCGATGCGGTCGAGCACGAGCTGTTGCGCGAAGCGCACGGCGAAGTCGAGGAAAAGCCGGCGCGGCTGAGGTCGCCCGCGCCGCAGACGGTCGCGCGCAACGTCGGCGCGCCGATCGACCCGAACACGCTCGCGGGTGTGTGCGCGGCGCCCGGCATCGCGGTCGGCACGCTGGTGCGTCTCGACGACGCGGAAATCGTGCCGCCCGAGCAGGCATCCGGCACGCCGGCCACGGAAAGCCGTCAGCTCGACCAGGCGCTGAAGGCCGTCGATGCGGAACTCGACGAAACGGTGCGCAACGCATCGGCGCGCGGCGCGGTCGGCGAAGCGGGCATCTTCGCGGTGCATCGCGTGCTGCTGGAGGATCCGACGCTGATCGACGCGGCACGCGACCTGATCAGCCTCGGCAAGAGCGCAGGCTTCGCATGGCGCGCGACGATCCGCACGCAGATCGACACGCTGTCGAAGCTCGACGACGCGCTGCTTGCCGAACGCGCAGCCGACCTGCGCGACATCGAGAAGCGCGTGCTGCGCGCGCTCGGTCATACGAACGGCGCCGCGCGTGCGCTGCCGGACGAGGCCGTGCTCGCGGCCGAGGAGTTCACGCCGTCCGACCTGTCGTCGCTCGATCGCGAGCGCGTGACCGCGCTCGTGATGGCGCGCGGCGGCGCGACGTCGCATGCGGCGATCATCGCGCGGCAGCTCGGCATTCCGGCGCTGGTCGCGGTCGGCGATGCACTGTACGCGATTCCGGACGGCACGCAGGTCGTCGTCGATGCAAGCGCGGGCCGGCTCGAGCACGCGCCGACCGCACTCGACGTCGAGCGCGCGCGGCACGAGCGCCAGCGCCTGGACGGCGTGCGCGAGGCGAACCGGCAACTGGCGGGCGTTGCCGCCTCGACCGTCGATGGCCGTGCGATCGAGGTCGCCGCGAACATCGCGACGCTCGACGACGCGAACACCGCGGTCGACAACGGCGCAGACGCGGTCGGCCTGCTGCGTACCGAACTGATGTTCATCCATCGCCAGGCTGCACCGACGGTCGTCGAACACCAGCAGAGCTACCAGTCGATCGTCGACGCATTGCAGGGCCGCACGGCGATCATCCGCACGCTCGACGTCGGCGCCGACAAGGAGGTCGACTACCTGACGCTGCCGCCCGAACCGAACCCGGCGCTCGGCCTGCGCGGCATCCGCCTCGCGCAGGTGCGCCCCGACCTGCTCGACGATCAATTGCAAGGCCTGCTCGCGGTGAAGCCGTTCGGCGCGGTGCGCATCCTGCTGCCGATGGTCACCGACGCGGGCGAGCTCGTGCGGTTGAGAAAGCGTATCGACGAATTCGCGCGCGCACAGGGCCGCACCGAGCCGATCGAAGTCGGCGTGATGGTCGAGGTGCCGTCGGCCGCGCTGCTGGCCGACCAGCTCGCGCAGCACGCGGATTTCCTGTCGATCGGCACCAACGACCTGACGCAGTACACGCTCGCGATGGACCGCTGCCAGGCCGACCTGGCCGCGCAATCCGACGGCCTGCATCCGGCCGTGCTGCGCCTGATCGACATCGCGGTGCGCGGCGCCGCGAAGCACGGCAAGTGGGTCGGCGTGTGCGGCGCGCTCGGCGGCGATCCGCTCGCGGTGCCGATTCTGGTTGGCCTCGGCGTGACCGAACTGTCGGTCGACCCGGTGTCGGTGCCGGGCATCAAGGCGCGGGTGCGCCGTCTCGATTACCAGTTGTGCCGTCAGCGCGCGCAGGATCTGCTCGCACTCGATTCGGCGCAGGCGGTAAGGGCAGCAAGCCGCGAGGTCTGGCCGCTCGACTGAACGTCGAGGGCAGGCTCGCGACCCGTTTTACTACGAAAGCAATTAGGTCAACGACGCTTAACGACGAGACAAGGATTGGAGGACTGAATGAACGGGAATCCGTTTCTGAAAATACAGGGCCTGGGCCGGGCGCTGATGCTGCCGATCGCGGTATTGCCGGTTGCCGGCATCCTGCTGCGACTCGGTCAGCCTGACGTGTTCAACATCAAGATGATCGCCGACGCCGGCGGTGCGATCTTCGACAACCTGCCGCTGCTGTTCGCGATCGGCGTGGCGGTCGGGTTCGCGAAGGACAACAACGGCGTGGCGGCGCTCGCGGGCGCGATCGGCTACCTGATCGAAACCGCGATCATGAAGGACATCGATCCCAAGCTGAACATGGGCGTGCTGTCAGGGATCATCGCGGGTGTCGTTGCGGGCCTGCTGTACAACCGCTACAAGGACATCAAGCTGCCGGACTACCTCGCGTTCTTCGGCGGCAAACGGTTCGTGCCGATCATCACGGGGCTGGCCTGCGTGGTGCTCGGCATCGTGTTCGGGTATGTCTGGCAGCCGGTCCAGCATGCGATCGACGCGGCCGGCCAGTGGCTGACGACGGCGGGCGCGATCGGTGCGTTCGTGTTCGGCTTCCTGAACCGCCTGCTGCTCGTCACGGGCCTGCACCACATCATCAACTCGCTCGCATGGTTCGTGTTCGGCAACTTCACGCCGCCCGCCGGCGGCGAGATCGTGCACGGCGACCTGCACCGCTTTTTCGCGGGCGACCCGACCGCGGGCACCTTCATGGCGGGCTTCTTCCCGATCATGATGTTCGGCCTGCCGGCCGCGTGCCTGGCGATGCTGCACGAAGCGCCGAAGGAACGTCGCGCGATGGTCGGCGGCCTGCTGTTCTCGATGGCGCTCACGTCGTTCCTGACCGGCGTGACCGAGCCGATCGAATTCAGCTTCATGTTCCTCGCACCGGTGCTGTACGTGATCCACGCGGTGCTGACGGGGCTGTCGCTCGCGATCTGCCAGATCCTCGGCGTAAAGCTCGGCTTCACGTTCTCGGCCGGCGCGATCGACTACATCCTGAACTACGGGCTGTCGACGAAGGGCTGGATCGCGATTCCGCTCGGCATCGCGTACGGCGCCGCGTACTACGGACTGTTCCGCTTCTTCATCCGCAAGTTCAACATGGCCACGCCGGGCCGTGAGCCGGCATCGGCCGATTCGGCAGTCGAATCGTATGCATCGGGCGGCTTCGTCGCACCGGCTGCGGGCGCCGCCGCGGCTGCGCCGCGTGCGCAGCGCTACATCGCCGCACTCGGCGGGGCAGGCAACCTGTCGGTCGTCGACGCATGCACGACGCGTCTGCGCCTGACCGTCGTCGATCCGGAAAAGGTTTCGGAGCCGGAACTGAAGTCGATCGGCGCGCGCGGCGTGCTCAAGCGCGGCGGCAACAGCGTGCAGGTGATCATCGGGCCCGAGGCCGACATCATTGCCGACGAGATGCGTGCCGCCATCGGTAGCGGCGCGGCGGGCGCGGCATCGACGGCGACGGCTGCCGCGGCGCAGCCCGTCACCGGCGCGGCCGCCGGCCCGCTCGATCCGGAGCCGACGCGCTGGCTCGCGGTGTTCGGCGGCGCGACCAACGTCGCGTCGCTCGATGCGGTCGCGACCACGCGCCTGCGGGTGGTCGTGCGCGATCCGTCGGCGGTCGATCGTGATCGTCTCGGTGCACTCGACGTCGCGTGGGTGTCGCTCGACACGTTCCACATCGTCTGCGGCAACGCGGCGGCACGCTATGCCGAACAGCTCGGCGCGCGCCTGCCGCCGTCGGGCAGCGGGGCGGCTGCACAACCGGCCTGATGCGATGAAGCCGGCCTGATCCGCGATGCGGGTTCGGGCCGGCCGGCAAAACGAAAACGGCTTGCGATGCGTCGCAAGCCGTTTTTGCTTGGTGCGGATGAAGGTGCGATGCGCCCGCCAGCATCGCGCATCGCCTGGTCGCTCAGTGGATCACGGAGTCGTCAGCGTGAAGGTCGGCTTCCGGTAGCCGACGCCGGCCCGGTCGAGCTTCGGCAATTCGCGTTGCGCGAGCAGCGTCGCGAAGCCGGCCCAGTCGCGCTGCAGCGCGGCGACGTCGACGTGATGCGTGTCGCCGCGCTTGAAGCGCACGCCGGCCGCATACGGCAGCTCCCAGTCGGCCCGGTGCCATGCGCGCTCGGCCAGCGCGAGCAGCCTCGGATAGGCCATGTACTCGAGGAAGGTGTCGTTGCGCATCACCTCGCCCCACGCCTGCCCCTGCATGCCTTCGATGCGTGGCGCGGGGCCCGTGCCCGTGACCTCGAACGCGTTGCCGTCACGGTCGCCCATGACTTCGGCGTTCTGCGGCAGGTTCTCTGGCGCGAGCGAGAACACCTTGTACTCGTCCGTCGCGTGCGAGCCCCAGTAGTAGCCGCGCTCGCGCGGGTTGAGCGTGTACGGGAAGTCGAAGTACAGGTAGTCGGGCAGTGCCAGTACCGTCAGGTAGCCCTTGCCGCTCAGGTCGCGTGCGCTATCCGATGCGCCCCAGAAGATCGTGTCCCACAGCGACACCATCACGTGGCGCGTGCCGAAGTCCTGCGGCCCGTTGGCATGCTTGATGCCGTCCTGCCACGCGGCCATCGTGTCGATCCCGTTCGCGTTGACCGCCGCGCTTACCTGTTGCGCGAAACGCGTCGGCAACTCGTCGATCGACTTGATCTCGCCGCGCTGGAGCAGCGCCGTGCACGCGGGCGAACGCGCCCACGGCTTGTCCTGCGCGGCGAGATCGATGCGCCCCTTGTTCGGATCGGTGCCGTTCAGCGGCTGGAAACCCGCGCCGAGGAAGATGTTCTTCGCCTCGTCGCCGCCGTAGTGCCAGATGTGCAGCGGCGCCTGCGCGTCGGCATGCATCGCGGCGATCTCGCGGATCACCTTCGATGCGAAATTGAGCGCGCCCGGCACGCAGGGGTTCAGGTCGCTGCGCCGGTCGTAGAACTGCACCGTCGTCAGGTTCGACGCGTCCTGCGGATCGAGCAACCGGTATGCGTTCGCTTCCTGCTCGCGGCCGGCTGCATGCAGCCGCTTGTAACGTGCCTCCATCGTCACGACGGCCGCGCGCGCATGCGCGGGCATGTCGATCTCGGGGATGATCTCGACGAAATGCGCGGCCGCGTAGCGCACCAGCGACACGTAGTCGTCACGCGTCAGGTAGCCGCCGCCCGAGCGGTTGTCCGGGCCGGAGCCGAGCTGCGGCAGCAGGCAGCGCGTCTCGCTCGGGTCGTGGCAGCGGCGTCCCCCGATCTCGGTCAGTTCGGGCAGGCCGGGAATCTCGATGCGCCAGCCCTCGTCGTCGGACAGATGCAGGTGCAGGCGATTGAGCTTGTACGCGCTCATCTGGTCGATCAGGCGGCGCAGCGTGGCCGGGTGCTTGAAGTTGCGCGCGAGATCGACGTGCATCCCGCGATGCGTGAAGCGCGGCGCATCCTCGACCCGCATCGCCGGGATAGGGCCGCCGCCGGCGGGTGCGAGCGAGTAGAGCGTCTGCACGCCGTAGTAGAGGCCGGCGCGATCGTAGCCTTCGATCAGCACGCCGCGCGGCCCGATTGCGAGCCGATAGCCGCCCGGCGTCGCGATGTCGGCCGGCAGCCGGCGCGGCGCGACGGCGCCACGCACCGGCACGCGCGCGCCGTCGAGCCCGAGTGTCGTCGCGCGTTCGCGCAGCGCCGCGACCTGTGCGTCCGGTAGATCGGGTAGCGCGAGCTCGACGCCGCGCAGGTCGAGCGTGCCGGGCAGCGGCTGCTCGCGCTTCACGCTCGGCAGCGCGCGGCTCGCATCGGGCCGCGCGGCCACGGGCGGCGCATTGCCGGTCGAGTTGTTCTGCGCGTCGGCCGGCAGCGATTCGACGTAGCGCAGCTCGTCGTCGGTGTCGTTGTAGCGGAGCACCGCGGGCGGCGCGCCATCGACGACCACGTACGGGCGCGGGATCACGTCGCTGTAGCGCAGCAGCCAGTATTCGGCGACGAACGGCAGCTCGATGCGCTCGCCGGGCGCAAGCCGCACCGAGCCCGGCTGCGGCGTCAGTTCGTACAGATCGCCCGTGAGCCGCCGCAGCGCGAAGCCGGGGCGGTCGATCCGCAGCAGGCGGCGGATGCTGTGCAGGTAGAGCTTCCAGCCGCCGTCGGCGATCGCCTGGTGGCCGCGGTTCTGCAGGATCAGGCGGCCCGTCGCGCAGGCCGCGCCGTCGGCGCCGAGATCGGCGCACGGCACTCCGGCCGCGGCCGCGTGATTGTTGTCGACGGCGACGCGCAGCGCGAGGCCGTTCGACAGCCGCGCCGCGAGATCGGCCGGTTGCGCGGCCGATGGTGCGGCGCCCGCGGTCGCGACAGCGGCGGTCGACGCCAGCTGGGCGCCGATCGCGACCGGCGACAGCGCCGCGATCAACAGGCCGGCAAACAGGGATGGCAAGGTGCGCTTCATTCGAACTCCTGAGAAAAAAGGGGGCGTGGCGGCGTCGTGGAGCGACGTCGCTGCGTTCGGGTCTTTCAATGGAGCTGCGGGAGATACAGCACGCGGGGCGATGCGGCCGCACCGCGCACATTCGGCACGCGGGGCGTGCGTTACGGAACGGGGGGCGGGCAGGCGTGCCGATCGGACCGGCGGGGCGGCGTACGCGTGCTCATCGGTGGCGCGCGGCAACTGCCGCGGCGGCGTGGCAGCCGCAGCCGGTTGCGCTCGACCGGCCGCGCCCGCCGTCGACGGCGGGCGCGGCCTCCCACGGATGACGACATGGCGCGCAGGCGCGCGCCACATACGGAATTCGCATGTCTCCCCCACCAGATGGATTCGGCCTGTCAGCGGCCGTGTCCAAAGATCTTATGAAACCTTTTATTGGTATTCAAGTGGTATCAATCTGGCGCTAAATTGGCATCGGCGTGCCGGGCCTGTCAGCGCGGCCGGAACGAAAAAAAACCTCGCGCGAAGCGAGGTTCTGTCCGGACAGCGGCGGTGCGATCCGCCGCACGCGTCGTACGTCAGTCGCGGCGCGCCCGCACGGGCGCTTCCTGCGTCTTCTGCCGCGCTTCGAGCCACATCGCATTGACGATGCCGAACGACAGCGCGACGCCGATACCGAGAATCCAGCTGAAATACCACATGATCCGACTCCTTGCGAAACGGTGGGCGAGGGTGCGTGCGCCCCGGCCCGGTTCAAAGCATCAATACATCGAATGCTTGTTCTCTTCGAGCACTTCGCGCGTGACCTTGCCGCGCATCACGCGATACACCCAGCTCGTATAGAGCAGGATGAGCGGCAGGAACACGATCACCGCGAACAGCATCACCTGCAGCGTCATGTGGCTCGATGTCGAATCCCACACGGTCAGGCTGCTGCGCGGGTCGAGCGACGACGGCATGATGAACGGGAACATCGAGAAGCCGGCTGTCAGGATCACGCCGACGATCATCAGGCCCGTGCAGAAGAACGCCGTCTTTTCCTGCTTCGAGCCGGCGAGCAGCAGCGCGAACAGGCCGCCCGCGATTCCGACGACGGGCGCCGCGATCATCCACGGATACTCGCCGTAGTTCGCGAGCCACAGGCCCGAGCCGGCAGCGACGTCCTTGAGCAGCGGGTTCGCGACCGTATCGGTCGGCGCGGCGTGCGTGATGTGGAAGCCGCCGATAGTCGACGCGACCAACACGCCGGCCAGTACGAACAGCACGACCGCGAGGAACGACGCCGCCCGCAATGCGATCGATGCACGGCGTGCGATCACGCCTTCCGTCTTCATCTTGATGAAGGCCGCGCCGTGCGCGACGAGCATCGTGAGGCTGACGAGCCCGCACAGCAGCGCGAACGGGTTCAGCAGCGCCCAGAAGCCGCCGTAGTAGGTCACGCGCAGGTCGCTGTCGAACTTGAACGGCACGCCTTGCAGCAGGTTGCCGAACGCGACGCCGAACACGAGCGCCGGCACGAAGCCGCCGACGAACAGGCCCCAGTCCCAGCCCGCGCGCCAGCGCGGGTCAGGCCGCTTGCTGCGGTAGTCGAAGCCCACCGGCCGGAAGAACAACGCGAACAGCACGAGCAGCATCGCGAAGTAGAAGCCGGAGAACGACGCCGCGTAGACGAGCGGCCAGGCCGCGAACATCGCGCCGCCGGCCGTGATCAGCCATACCTGGTTGCCTTCCCACGTCGCGCCGACGGTGTTGACGATGATGCGGCGTTCCTCGTCGGTCTTGCCGAGGAACGGCAGCAGCGCGGTCGCGCCCATGTCGAAGCCGTCGGTGACGGCGAAGCCGATCAGCAGCACGCCGACGAGCAGCCACCAGATCAGCTTGAGAGTTGCATAGTCCATAGCGATTCCTTGTTCGGTTTGAGGTGCGTGCTCACGCCGGGGCGCGCTCGCTGGCGGCCGCGATTTCGTGGTGATAACGGCCGGTATGCAGCGACGACGGGCCGAGGCGCGCGTACTTGAACATCAGTTTGATCTCGATGACGAACAGCACCGTGTAGAACGCGATGAAACCGGCGAGGCTCAGGTACAGGTCCGTGGGCGTCAGGCTCGACGCGGACAGATGCGTCGGCAGGATGCCCGCGATCGTCCAGGGCTGGCGGCCGAGCTCGGCGACGACCCAGCCGAATTCCGCGGCGAGCCACGGCAGCGGAATCGCCCACACCGCATAGCGCAGGAACCAGCGGCGGTTGTCCTGCAGCAGCTGGCGGCGCGCGCAGAACCAGAACGCGGCGACGAAGGTCGCGAGGAACAGGAAACCGAGGAACACCATGATCCGGAACGAGAAGAACACGGGCGCGACCGGCGGGATCGTCTTCATGGCGGCGGCCTTGATCTGCTCGGGCGTCGCATCGACCACGTTCGGCGTGAACTGCTTGAGCATCAGCCCGTAGCCGAGATACTGCTTGTGCTGGTCGAACAGTTCGCGCGTGGCCGCGCTCGTGTCGCCTTCCTTCATCTTCTGCAGCGCGCCGTACGCGATCATCCCGCTCTGGATGTGCTCCTCGCTGTGCTTCGCGAGTTCGCGCAGGCCGACCACGGGTTCGTCGACCGAGCGCGTCGCGATCAGGCCGAGCGCGTACGGAATCCTGATCGCGTAGTCGGTACGCTGTTCTTCCTGGTTCGGAAGGCCGATCAGCGTGAACGAGGCGGGCGCCGGCTGCGTTTCCCATTCGGACTCGATCGCGGCGAGCTTCATCTTCTGCACTTCGCCGGTCGTGTAGCCCGACTCGTCGCCGAGCACGATCACGCAAAGCGTCGACGCGAGGCCGAAGCCGGCCGCGACCGCGAACGAGCGCAGCGCGAAATCGGTGTCGCGCTTTTTCAGCAGGTACCACGACGAGATGCCGAGCACGAACATCGCAGCCGTCACGTAGCCGGCCGACACCGTGTGCACGAATTTCACCTGTGCGACCGGGTTGAACAGCACGTCGAACAGGTTCGTCAACTCCATGCGCATCGTCTGATAGTTGAACTCGGCGCCGACCGGGTTGTTCATCCAGCCGTTCGCGACGAGGATCCACAGCGCGGACAGGTTCGAGCCGAGCGCGACCAGGAACGTGACCATCAGGTGCTTGACCTTCGACAGGCGGTTCCAGCCGAAGAAGAACAGGCCGACGAATGTCGATTCGAGGAAGAACGCCATCAGGCCTTCGACCGCGAGCGGCACGCCGAAGATGTCGCCGACATAGTGCGAGTAGTACGACCAGTTCGTGCCGAACTGGAATTCGAGCGTGATGCCGGTGGTCACGCCCATCGCGAAGTTGATGCCGAACAGCTTGCCCCAGAACTGGGTCATGTCCTTGTAGACCTGTTTGCCGGTCATCACGTAAACAGCTTCCATGATGACGAGCAGCCAGGACAGGCCGAGCGTCAGCGGCACGAACAGGAAGTGGTAGAGCGCCGTGATGCCGAACTGCAGACGCGACAGATCGACGACTTCACTACTTATCATGGTGGTCTCCCTCGGTGGGTGCTGGCGCCGGTACCGAGAGCAGTTTCTCGGCGACGGCGGCAGGCGCAAGCGACATGTGCTCGGCCTGCGGATGATTGAAGAATGCGTATTTGAGCGACATCAGGAGGATCAGCTTGACGATCAGCACCAAGGTGATGTCGCGGGCGAGGGTGGGGCCGCGAGCCCACGCGGCGATGCGAGCGCGCCAGCCGATCGTGCCGGCCGGCCGCGGGGGAGGCGGCGCGGGCTCTTTATTGATCGAGATCAAGGCGATTATCCTGAATCGATTTACGTCGAATTTGGGGCGACTTTACGTCGGATTTGTGACGGCCGTGAAGCTGTTTTAATCCTTTTGCGCCTGACATGCCAATTCTAAAAGGACGGCTTTCCGATTCCGAGTGCTGCGCTGCGGCAGACCGTCGCGAAACGCGGGCCGAAACTTGAGGCAGATCAAGGTTACGCGGAAGGGGCCTGCAAACGGCCTATTGCCTGACGAATCAGGTCAATTAATCGGCTCAGAAACGAGTGATGAAGCGGGCGGAGAAGCGAATGAAAAGCAGGAGAAAAGACGGGCGAAAAAAAACCGCTGCCGGTCGGGCAGCGGTTTTTGATGAAGCGCTCTAAATCGCAGCGATTTACGCGTATTCGGCGAGGGCGGTGCGCATCTTTTTCATGGCGCTCGCTTCGATCTGGCGGATGCGTTCCGCCGACACACCGAACTCGGCGGCGAGATCGTGCAGCGTCGAGCCGCCCGAGCCGTCGTCGTCGACGTGCAGCCAGCGCGCTTCGATGATGCGGCGGCTGCGCGCGTCGAGTGCGTCGAGTGCCTGCGCGATGCCGTCCGTCTGCAGCGTGTCACGCTGACGTGCGGCGAGCACGGCGGTCGGTTCGTTGTGCGAGTCGGCCAGGTAGGCGATCGGCGCGTACGACTCCTCGCCGTCTTCGACCTGCCCTTCGAGCGCGATGTCGCCGCCCGACAGGCGCGTTTCCATTTCGGTCACGTCTTCGCGCTTGACGTTGAGCTCTTGCGCGAGGCCGTCGATTTCCTCGGGCGTCATCGCCTGCATGCTCTTCTTGTGGCTGCGCAGGTTGAAGAACAGCTTGCGCTGCGCCTTCGTCGTCGCGACCTTCACCATGCGCCAGTTGCGCAGGATGTACTCGTGGATCTCGGCCTTGATCCAGTGGATCGCATACGACACGAGACGCACATTCTGAGCCGGATCGAAGCGCTTCACGGCCTTCATCAGGCCGATGTTGCCTTCCTGGATCAGGTCGCCGTGCGGCAGGCCGTAGCCGAGGTAGTTGCGCGCGATCGACACGACGAGCCGCAGGTGCGACAGCACGAGGCGGCGTGCCGAGTCGAGATTGTTGCCTTCACGGAATTCGGTTGCGTACTGGCGTTCCTCTTCGGCGGTCAGCAGCGGAATGCGATTGACGGCCTGGATATACGCGTCGATGTTGCCAAGCTGGCCCGGCAACATCGAGTGGGCTGCGAGCGCCAGCGAGCCTGCCGATTCGGCCTTGGCCGGCGTGGGGCTCAGGGTGTTCGGGAGGGTCAGGGCGTTGCTCACTAAAAAACTCCTTTGGAATCAGGGACAAACCCCCGGTCTCGAATGAGATTCCGTGGGCCATCTTAGCACTCCCGCAAGATGAGTGCTAATTCCTTAGAGCAAGCGTGGGCATCGGAGTTCCCATTTTTCTATCAAGAAAGTCGAGTCGATAGTCTATTCTGCGACCGGGGCGGCGAAGCGAAGTTCCGTAAGCCGTTGTTTCTGATGGTTATCAGTAGACGATTTCAATTTTTGTCGTTTTGGAAGGAAGCCATTTCGCTTTGTGATGCCGATCCGAAAAGTCCTTTACCATACCATTCAGTTCGCTTGAGCCGGCCAGAGCGGCAGGCTCCATTCAACCCACAAAGTTGGAGTGTCAGATGAACAATAAGAAGAATCGCTGGCCCCGCAGCCGGCTTGCGCTGCACGCGATGCTGGCGGCGTCCCTTCTCGGCGGATCAGGTGCGGCATGCGCGGATCGATGGGGGATTCAGGCGGGCGGCGGTTTTTCGGATCGCCACGGTGTCGACAAGGCCGATCTCGGCGTGGTGTGGGATCCGGGCTGGAACTGGTGGGAAATCGGCGGCTGGCACTTCGCGTTCGTCGTGGAAGGACACGCCGGCTACTGGCACACGGGCGGCAACGTCCACGGCAGCATTGGCGAATTCGGCGTGACGCCGATGTTCCGCTTCATCAAGAGCGCCGGGGAGATTCGCCCGTTCATCGAGGCCGGCGGCGGCGTCAGGCTGCTGACGCACCCGACGATCTCGGATCATTTCTCGATGGGGACCGCGTTCCAGTTCGCGCCGACGGCGGGGGTGGGCGTGCAGTTCGGCCAACGGCAACAGTATCAGGTCGGCTACCGTTTTGAACATGTGTCTAACGCGGGTATCAAAGAGCCGAATCCTGGTATAAATTTCCACCAGTTCTACTTGCAGTACAACTTCTGATCCGCATGCCCGCGCACGGCGTGCGCGTTGCCGAGGAGTCAGGCGATGGCGAAGGTGGTCGATGCGATCCGCGCGCTCGAGCGCGATCGGTTCCGGGCGATGGTGGACGGGGACGGCGAGGCGCTCGACGCGCTTTTGTCGGACAAGGTGTTCTTCGTGCACACCAACGGCAAACGCGAAACCAAGCAGCAGTTCATCGACGCCATCGTCGCCGGCCGCCGTCGCTATCGCCAGATCGAAATCCAGTCGCAGGACGTGCTGCCCGTCGGCGATGAAACCTGCATCGTCACCGGCCGCGCGTTGATCGAGATGGAAACGAACAACGGTGGCCTGGTCTTCCCGATTGCCTATACCTCCGTCCACACCCACGAACAGGGCCGCTGGAGCCTGTTCGCGTGGCAGGCGACGCGGTGCGCGACCGAGACATGAGCGCGCGTGGCGCTCCTTTCCATGTCCCGACCGAAGCGGCCTTCTGGGCCGCTTTTTGCTGCCTCGTGCGGCGCGGATCGCGCGGCGCACGGGCGGTCACGCCCCGCTCGCTGACGGTTGAACCCTGAAACGGAACCTGGCGCTCAGGCCGCCGCGCGGTGATCCACGTAGTGCCAGGCCGAGCGGTTGATTGCGCTGACGACCGCGTCGAGCGCGGCGCTCGTCATATCCGCGTGCAGGCCGACGCCGTGCCGCAGCGGCGCATTGCCGACCCGGCAGCCGACCGATACCGCGACCCGCCCATCCGTCGTGCGCGCGTGTTCGCACGACGCGATGTCGATCGTCGCGCCGGCGGCCGCCGCGAATGCCGCGGCCAAACGTCGCACGGCATCGTCGGGCGTCGTATCCGCCGAGGGCGCCGTCGCGATCTCGCGGTTCTGCCAGCGCGCGCCGTTGCCGTGGCGCGCGGCCGGCCCGTCGGTGTCGAAGAATTCGCGCGCGAACAGCGCGCAGATCGCGTCGCCCGTCACTTCCTCGCCGGACGCGTCGGCGAGCGTCTGCACCGCTTGGCTGAATTCGATCTGCACGCGGCGCGTCGGCGTGAAGCCCATCCCGCGTTCGAGCAGGAACGTCGCGCCGCCTTTGCCGGACTGGCTGTTCACGCGAATCACCGCGTCATAGCTGCGGCCGAGGTCGGCCGGGTCGATCGGCAGGTACGGCACTTCCCAGGCCGCGTCGGGGCGCTGCTGCGCGAAGCCCTTGCGGATCGCGTCCTGGTGCGAGCCCGAGAACGCGGTGAACACGAGGTCGCCCGCGTACGGATGGCGCGGATGCACGGGAATCTGGTTGCAGCGTTCGACGACCCGGCGCACGGCGTCGATGTCGGAGAAATCGAGGCCCGGATCGATGCCCTGCGTGTAGAGATTCAGCGCGAGCGTGACGAGATCGACGTTGCCGGTGCGTTCGCCATTGCCGAACAGGCAGCCCTCGATGCGGTCGGCACCCGCGAGCAGGGCAAGTTCGGCCGCTGCGACCGCGGTGCCGCGATCGTTGTGCGGATGCACGGACAGCACGATGCTGTCGCGATACGCGAGGTTGCGGTCCATCCACTCGATCTGGTCGGCAAACACGTTCGGGCTCGCGGCTTCGACGGTGGCCGGCAGGTTGACGATCATCTTGTGATCGCGGGTCGGCCGCCAGGTCTGCGCGACCGCGTCGCAGATCTCGCGCGCGAACGTCAGCTCGGTCACGCTGAAGGTTTCCGGCGAGTACTGGAAGGTCCACTGCGTGTCGGGGCGTGCGGCGGCGTGTTCCTTGATGATGCGCGTGCCGTCGATCGCGAGCGCCTTCACGTCGGCTTTCGACATCCCGAACACGATGCGGCGGAACGACGGGCAGACCGCGTTGTACAGGTGCACGATCGCGCGCGGCACGCCTTCGAGCGCGTCGAACGTACGGGCGATCAGGTCTTCGCGCGCCTGCACGAGCACTTCGATCGTCACGTCGTCGGGAATCCGCTTGTCGTCGATCAGCTTGCGGACGAAATCGAAGTCGGTTTGCGACGCCGACGGAAAACCGACTTCGATCTCCTTGAACCCGATCGCAATCAGCATCTCGAAGAACTCGAGCTTCTGCTCGATGCTCATCGGCTCGATCAGCGACTGGTTGCCGTCGCGCAGGTCGGTGCTCATCCAGACGGGCGCGCGCTCGATGGTGCGCGACGGCCATTTGCGGCCATTGAGGCGGACGGGCTCGAACGGACGGTACTTGTCTTGCGGATTGCGCTGCATCTTCTGGACCTCGGGTCTCAAGTCGCGAGCGAAGACGGGCGGCATGGGCGACGGTTGGCGCTGCCTCGCTCCGCGGCACGTGAACGCGCTGCGGATGCGGATGATCTTCGCGAGTCGGCCGACGGATAGACGGACGAACGCTGACGACTTCGGGTTGTAAAAACTGCGAGAGGGGTACTGCGAGGAACTGCTGGGAGGGACCGTGCGGACAGCACACGGCGCTACGAAAGCCTTAGGCTAGTCGTAGCGATAGCGGCCGCGCTAGGCGGCCGGAGGTAATTCGGAGGGTGTTCGGATAGGAACGCATGACGGCAACTCTATGCCAGGATGCGCTCGCGTGTCAAATGCCCTGCAAGCGGAGCCGGTTCGCGAGCGTGCCGTCAGCGCGCGATGCGGGCGATCCGCACGATCGTCGCGACCTGCCGGGTGACCGTGTCGGGCACCGGTACTTCGCCGCGCAATACGGCGTCCGTCCACGCGGCCGTCGTGGCCGCATCGCGCGATTCGGGCAGGGTGACAGGGGGCGCATCGGTCGACGAGCGCTCGGCCTCGATCAGCGTGTCGCATACGCCGTCGTGCAGCCAGTCGACCTGCACCTGGCGCCGCGTGTCGGCAACGGCTTCGCCCTCGGTGCCGCGTGCCAGCAGCGCGCCGCCGAGCGCGGCGTCCGGATGGTCGCGGAACAATTGAGCCAGGCTGTCGCGGTACGGCGGGTGCGTGTAGTTGACGAGCCGCAGGCCGGCCGGCGCGAACGGCTGCAGGATCTTCACGAGCGTGTGCGTCGAGTTGCGCACGCCGAGCACGCTGCGCATCGACAGCAGGCGTGCAATGCGCGGCGCCAGCACCTCGATCGACGCGAACGCGACGCGGCGCTCGGCAAGCGTGTCCTCGATCGCATCGTGCGACGTCGACGGCGCGAGTGACAGCGCCGAGAAGATCTCGGCACTCGTCACGCGGCCCGGATCCTGCTCGACGCCATGCACGAGCACCGGCACGCCTTCGCGCGCGAGCAGCAGCGCGAGCAGCGGCACGAGGTTCGGCTGCTTGCGCGCGCCGTTGTAGCTCGGGATCGACACGGGGCGGAACGCGGCGTCCTGCACGTGCACCGGCTCGAACGACGCCTGCGCGGCGGCGAGCATTGCGGCCAGTTCGTCGGCGGATTCGCCCTTCAGCCGATAGGCGATCAGGATCGCGCCGAGTTCGACGTCCGACACACGCGCGTCGAGCATCGCACGATAGAGCTCGAACGTGTCCTCGGCGGACAGTGCGCGCGCACCGTTCGGGCCGCGGCCGATTTCCTTGATGAAGCGGGCGCACGGGAATGGAACGGAGGCGGGATCGTGGGAAGCGGTCATCGGGGCGTGGGGCGGGCGGCCGGCATCGGGCCGCGTTGTGAGCGGTGAGGAATGCCTCGAGTATCGCACGGGTGCGGCCGTCGCAAGCGAGGCCGCACGGCGCGGCGCGCTACACTCTGATTCCCGGCGGTGCGCGCCGGCTGCGCCGCGCCCATGCCGTCGCCGGCCGAATACGACTACGAGAGACATCCCATGAAGCTTTACAGCTATTTCCGCAGTTCCGCGTCGTACCGCGTGCGGATCGCCCTGAACCTGAAGCGGCTGCCGTTCGACTATGTCCCGGTGCACATGCTGCGCGACGGCGGAGAGCAACTGAAGGACGCGTACCGCGCGCTGAATCCGGATGCGGTCGTGCCGACGCTGATCGACGGCGACGCGACGCTGCAGCAGTCGCTCGCGATCATCGAATATCTCGAGGAAACCCATCCGGAACCGGCGCTGCTGCCGAAGCAGCCGGTCGATCGCGCGTATGTGCGTGCGGTCGCGCTGCAGATCGCGTGCGAAATCCATCCGCTCGACAACCTGCGCGTGCTGAAGTACCTGAAGCACGCGCTGAAGGTGCCCGAGGAGGCGAAGAACGCGTGGTACCGGCACTGGATCGAGGCGGGCTTCGAAACGCTCGAGACGCGTCTCGCGAGCGATCCACGCACCGGCAAGCTGTGCTTCGGCGACACCCCGACGCTTGCCGACATATGCCTCGTGCCGCAGGTGTTCAACGCGAACCGCTTCTCGATCGACACGACGCGCTATCCGACGATCCAGCGGATCGTCGACCATGCGTCGACGCTCGATGCGTTCAAGGCCGCCGAGCCTGGCGTGCAGCCCGACGCCGAATGAGCGCGGCGCGCCCGGGCCATGCATGACCGGGCGCGCATGAAAAAGGGCGCCCGAAGGCGCCCTGTGCGATGCGTGCCGGCGGAGTTCAGCCGAGCAGCGCGTCCGCGAATTCGACCGCGCTGAACGGCTGCAGATCCTCGACCTTCTCGCCGACGCCGATGAAGTACACCGGCACCGGGCGCTGCCGCGCGATCGCGGCGAGAATCCCGCCCTTCGCGGTGCCGTCGAGCTTCGTGACGATGAGGCCGGTGAGGCCGAGCGCGTCGTCGAATGCCTTGACCTGGGTGAGCGCGTTCTGGCCGGTGTTCGCATCGATCACCAGCAGCACTTCGTGCGGTGCGCCGTCATGCGCCTTCGCGATCACGCGCTTCACCTTCTTCAGCTCTTCCATCAGGTGGAGCTGCGTCGGCAGGCGGCCGGCCGTGTCGGCCATCATCACGTCGATCTTGCGTGCGCGCGCGGCGCTGACCGCGTCGAAGATCACCGCGGCCGGATCGCCGCTTTCCTGCTGCACGACCGTCACGTTGTTGCGCTCGCCCCAGACCACCAACTGTTCGCGCGCGGCCGCGCGAAACGTGTCGCCCGCGGCCAGCAGCACCGACTGGTCGAAGCTCTGCAGGTGCTTCGCGAGCTTGCCGATGCTGGTCGTCTTGCCCGCACCGTTCACGCCGGCGATCATCATCACGAGCGGCTGTGCGCGGCCGAGCATCAGCGATTTCTCGAGCGGCGTCAGCAGTTCGACGAGCAGGTCGTGCAGCGCGGATTTCACCTGCTGCGGGTCGGTCAGGCGGCCCGTACGTACCTTTTCGCGCAGCGCGCCGAGCAGGTACTCGGTCGCGTCGACGCCCGCGTCGGACATCAGCAGCGCGGTTTCGAGTTCCTCGTACAGATCCTCGTCGATCTTCGTGTTGACGAACACGCCGGTGATGCTCGAGCCCGTCTTGGCGAGCCCCGTTTTCAGGCGCGCGAGCCACGATTTCTTCGCGGTGGCGTCCTGCAGCGGCGGCGGGACGATTTCGACCGTCTCGACGACTTCGTCGCGTCCGTCGTTGGTCGGCGTGACCGTCATCACGACGGCCGGCGCGGCCGGTTGCGCGGGCGCTTGCGGCAGGTCGGCCGCAGGCGGGGCCTCGACTGCGGGCGCATCGGACGGCTCGTCCGTTTGCTGCGCGTCGGCCGATTGCGATTCCGCCGGATCGGGCTCCTGCGTTTTCTTGAATCGTTTGAAGAAGCTGAACATGGTCTGGCGTCGGGAAGAGGGTGGGCCGCCGCCAGGGGCGGGGCACCGGACGGGCCGTCCTGCGTTCGCGCGGGCGCGGCGCACGGCGGCCGAAACCGTGCATTTTATCAGTGCGGCGTGGCGCTCGCGTCAGTGCGCGCCGCCGCTGTGGTAACGTGCGCCTGTTTAGCGGTGCGCCCTCGCGCGCGCCCGGTCCCTCCGTCGTCGATATTCCGTATGTCCCGTTCTTCTCCCGGCCGCCCGGCGGCCCCTTCTGGCCGCGGCAAGCCGCACACGATCCGCATCATCGGCGGTGACTGGAAACGCACGCCGCTCGCGGTGCTCGATCTCGACGGCCTGCGGCCGACGCCCGATCGCGTGCGCGAGACGCTGTTCAACTGGCTCGGCCAGGATCTCGAAGGCCGGCGCTGCCTCGACCTGTTCGCGGGTACCGGCGCGCTCGGCTTCGAGGCTGCGTCGCGCGGCGCGGCGAGCGTCGTGATGGTCGAACGCCATCCGCGCGCCGCGCAGCAATTGCGTGCCATCAAGGACAAGCTCGGCGCACGCGCGGTCGAAGTCGCCGAAGCCGATGCGTTGCGGCTCGCGGCCGGGCTCACGCCGGGCGCGTTCGACGTCGTGTTTCTCGATCCGCCGTTCGGTGATTCCGCTGCGCTCGAGCGCGCGATCACGCTGTCGGCGCCGCTCGTCGCGGCAGGCGGCGCGCTGTACGTCGAAACGGGGGCGGCGCTCGATCCGGCCGCGCACGACGCGCTCGCGGGCTGGGAGGTCGTGAAGCACGGCAAGGCAGGTGCGGTTCACTATCATTTGCTGCGGCGCGAAAATGATGAATAATGCGCGTTCCATACGAGGCGGCGCGCCGCAAAGGCGACGCGTGCCCATCTCGGCGGCGGCGTGCGCATCGCACGGCTGCCATCCCGTTTGCGTGATGACAGGAGGAGCGACATGGTAGTCGCCGTGTATCCCGGTACGTTCGATCCGCTGACGCGCGGGCACGAAGACCTCGTGCGGCGTGCGTCGAGCATTTTTGATACGCTGGTGGTCGGCGTTGCCGACAGCCGCGCGAAAAAGCCGTTCTTCTCGCTGGAAGAACGTCTGACGATTGCGAACGAGGTGCTCGGCCATTATCCGAACGTGAAGGTGATGAGTTTCACCGGCCTCCTGAAGGATTTCGTCCGCACCAACAATGCGCGCGTGATCGTGCGCGGCCTGCGCGCCGTGTCCGATTTCGAATATGAGTTCCAGATGGCGGGGATGAACCGCTATCTGCTGCCCGACGTCGAGACGATGTTCATGACGCCGTCCGACCAGTACCAGTTCATCTCGGGGACGATCGTGCGCGAAATCGCGCAGCTGGGCGGCGATGTCAGCAAGTTCGTGTTCCCGTCCGTCGAGAAGTGGCTGACCGAGAAAGTCGCCGCGATCGGAGGCCCTGCCGCGTGACGCGGCGCCGGCCGGTTTCGTCGAGAAGCCGGTCGCCGGCCTGAAGAAGTGAGATCAGTATGGCTTTGATGATTACCGACGAGTGCATCAATTGCGACGTGTGCGAGCCCGAGTGCCCGAACGGCGCGATTTCGATGGGCCCGGACATCTACGTGATCGACCCGAGCAAGTGCACCGAGTGCGTCGGCCATTTCGACGAACCGCAGTGCCAGCAGGTGTGTCCGGTCGAATGCATTCCGCGCGATCCGCAGCATGACGAATCGCACGCGCAATTGATGGAGAAGTATCACGCGTTGACCGCCGGTAAGCGCGACGACGCGTCGTGACCCAGCGGTGACGCGCGCGCTCGAGTGCTTCGGTGCGCACGTTGCGCCTCCGGACCGGCGCCGCCTGGCGCCGGTTCTTTCGTTTCAGGCCAGCAGCTCGCGCAACGCCGCGACGAGCGCATCGCATTCGGCGTCCGTGCCGACGGTGATGCGCAGGTGCTGGTCGATCCGCGGCAGCCCGAAGTGCCGCACGAAAATTTCCCGATCCTTCAGCTTTGCCGCAATCGCACCCGCGTCGTGCGCGGGATGGCGCGCGAACACGAAATTCGCGGCCGACGGCACGATGTCGAAGCCGAGCGCGTCGAGCGCATGCGTGAGACGCGTCCGGCTGTCGATCACGCGCCGGCAGGTTGCGCTGAAATAATCGGTGTCTTCGTACGCGGCCTGCGCGGCGACCTGCGCAAGCCGGTCGAGCGGGTACGAGTTGAAGCTGTCCTTCACGCGGTTCAGCGCGTCGATCAGCGCCGCATCGCCGAACGCGAAGCCGACGCGCATGCCCGCGAGCGAGCGCGCCTTCGACGTCGTGTGTACGACGAGCAGGTTCGGGTAGCGGTCGATCAGCGTAATCGCGGACTGCGCGCCAAAATCGACATAGGCTTCGTCGACCACGACGACCGACGACGGATTCGCGGCCGCGATCCGCTCGACGTCGGCGAGCGGCAGTGCGCGCCCGGTCGGCGCGTTCGGATTGGGAAACAGTACGCCGCCGGCGTCGTCGAGATAGTCTTCGACGCGCATCGAGAAGTCGTCCGCGAGGGGCACGATCGACGTCCGGACGCCGTACAGGCGCGCATAGGTCGGATAGAAGCTGTACGTGATGTCGGGGAAGCGCAGCGGCCGGTCGTGCTTGAGCAGCGCGTGGAACGTGTGAGCGAGCACCTCGTCGGAGCCGTTGCCGACGAACACCTGCTCGGGCTTGATGTGGTGATGGGCTGCGACCGTCTCGCGCAGCGCGCGCGCAACCGGGTCGGGATAGCGGCGCAGCGTGTCGCCGGTTTCGCCGAGTTCGCGCGCGATCGCCGCGACGACGCGCGGCGACGGCGGATAGGGATTCTCGTTGGTGTTCAGCTTGACGGGGTGTGCGAGTGCGGGCTGTTCGCCCGGCACGTAAGGCACGAGTTGCTGAACGACGTCGCTCCAGTAACGGCTCACCGCTTGGCTCCTGTCGGGCAAAGCGACCAGATTACCGCATGTGCGGCAGGGTGGGGCGGGTAACACCGTCCGGCGACGAGCCGGACGGCTCGGGGCACCGCAGCGGTGCGATGCGGTCAGCTGCGATGCAGCTGCATGGTCGCGCGGTCGAGTTCGCCCTTGACGACCATCGGCATCACGGCGAGCGCGCGTTCGATCGACGCGTCGATCACGTCCTGCTCCTCGCGGCGCGGCGGCTTCAGCACGAAGTTCGCGACGTCGGGCTTCGCGCCCGCGCGCGCGCTTTCCGGAATCAGGTCGCGCGGATGGCCGATGCCGATCCGCAGCCGCCAGTACTGTTGCGATGACAGGTGCGCGGTGATGTCCTTCAGGCCGTTGTGGCCGCCGCTGCCGCCGCCGAGCTTCAGCTTCACGGTACCGGGCGGCAGGTCGAGCTCGTCGTGCGCGACGAGGATCTGGTCGGGCAGGATTTTGAAGAACTGCGCGAGCGCGACCACCGACTGACCGGAGCGGTTCATATAGGTTTGCGGCTCGAGCAGGTGGACTTCCTCGCCGTGCAGGCGCGCTTTCGCGTAGAAGCCGTGGAAGCGGCGTTCGTCGCGCAGCGTCGTGCCTGCTTCGCGGGCGAGCTGGTCGATCAGCCAGAAGCCGGCGTTGTGGCGCGTCGCGGTGTATTCCGCCCCGGGATTGCCGAGGCCGACGATCAGTTTGATCATGACGTTTCGAAGGCGGCAACTGCCGCCTGGGCACAGAAAAAGAAAAACCCGCCGGGCAAGCCGCGGCGGGTTGCGTCGACCGTTTCGTGAAACGGATCGATGGGGCGCGTGAGCAGCCCGCTTAGGCAGCCGGCGTTTCGCCTTCTGCTGCGTCCGACACGGCGCCAGCCGGAACCGTCGCCGATGCGATAACCGGGTTTTCCGCGTCGACGTGCGCGACCAGCGCGACGCCCTTCGGCAGCGTGATGTCCTTCGCGTGCAGCGATTGACCGGCTTCGATCTTCGACAGGTCGACTTCGAGGAACTCCGGCAGGTCAGCCGGCAGGCACTCGATTTCGATTTCCGTCGCGACGTGCGAAACGATCGCGCTCGACAGCTTCACGGCCGGGCTGACTTCAGCGTTCAGGAAGTGCAGCGGTGCCTTCGTGTGCAGCTTCTTCTTCGCGTCAACGCGTTGGAAGTCCACGTGCAGCACCAGTTGCTTGAACGGGTGATATTGCACGTCGCGCAGCAGAACCTGTTGCGACTGGCCAGCCACTTCGAGGTCGAGGATCGACGAGTGGAAAGCTTCCTTCTTCAGGGCGTGCCACAGGGCGTTGTGATCGAGTTCGATCTTTTGCGGGGCTGCTTCGCCACCGTAAACGATACCCGTGGTCTTACCAGCGTTGCGCAGGCGGCGGCTCGCACCCGTACCTTGCTCTTGGCGCTCGAAAGCGACGACTTTCATGTGATTCTCCAATAGCTGCCCGCGACCAGGCAGTAAAACGGGGCCGTCAAACTGCGGCCCCCGATGAAACGGACGGGGTTTCGTCTATCCCGTCCGATTGTGCAAAAAGCGAAGCGTTGCCGCTTCGCTTTCTGCGCATGCTTTGTTCAGTCGATTCGCGATCAGGATTCCGCGAACAGCGACATCACCGAGTCGCCGCGGCGGATCCGCGAGAACGTTTCGGCCAGCAGGCTCGCGCTCGTCAGCGAACGGATCTTCGAGCAGCCGAGCGATTCGGCGGACAGCGGGATCGTGTCGGTGACAACCAGCTCGTCGAGCGCCGATGCGGCGATACGATCAGCTGCGCCACCCGACAGCACCGGGTGCGTCGCGTACGCGAACACCTGCTTTGCGCCGCGCTCTTTCAGCACTTGTGCGGCCTTGCAGAGCGTGCCTGCCGTATCGACCATGTCGTCCATGATCACGCAGGTGCGGCCTTCGACTTCACCGATGATGTTCATCACTTCGGAGACGTTCGCCTTCGGGCGACGCTTGTCGATGATCGCGAGATCGCAGTTGAGCTGCTTCGCGAGTGCCCGGGCACGCACCACGCCGCCGACGTCCGGCGACACGACGAGCAGATCCGGGTAGTTCTGCTTGCGCAGGTCACCCAGCAGGATCGGCGTTGCGTAGATGTTGTCGACCGGGATGTCGAAGAAGCCTTGAATCTGGTCGGCGTGCAGATCCATCGTGATGATCCGCTCGACGCCTGCGATTTCCAGCATGTTCGCGACGACCTTCGCCGAGATCGCGACACGCGCCGAACGCGGGCGGCGATCCTGACGGGCGTAACCGAAGTAGGGGATGGCTGCAGTGATCCGGCCGGCAGATGCGCGCTTGAGCGCATCGACCATGATCATCAGTTCCATCAGGTTGTCGTTCGCCGGTGCGCACGTGGATTGCAGGACGAAGACGTCCTTGCCACGCACGTTTTCCTGGATCTCGACCTGGATCTCGCCGTCGGAGAAACGGCTGACCATTGCTTTGCCGAGGGGAATTCCAAGGATATTGACGACTTCCTGGGCGAGCGCGGGATTCGCGTTGCCAGTAAAAACCATCAGGCCGTCATGGCTGCTCATCGTGCACCTGCTTCGGGCTTAGGCGGGAAATGCGGGAAAATTTTTGGCAGGGGAGGAAGGACTCGAACCCTCGCATGCCGGAATCAAAATCCGGTGCCTTGACCAACTTGGCGACTCCCCTACACTTAACTGATAACTTCACCGGACTTGTGTAGGCCATCCGGCAAAATAAAACTTCATGACGCGAAAGCGAAGAGCGGATGCTCGTTCAGGCTCTCGGCAACTGCACCGTTCCAGCCGGTGGGCAGCTTGGCTTGCGCCGCTTCTGCCTCATGCTTGCTGCGAAACGCTGCAAACACGCTTGCTCCGGAGCCGGTCATCCTCGCGGGGGTCACATCATACAACCATTTGACCACCTGCGCAACTTCCGCGTACTTACTTGTCACAACTTGCTGCATATCGTTCCGACCGAAACTGTCCGGCCATCCCGCATCGCTGCTTTGCTGTGCAAGAAAGTCCGTAATTGTGACGCGCTTCGAATCTCTTGTCAACAACTTATCTGAAAATATTTCAGCGGTTGGGACGTGAACGCGAGGCGTTACAACCAAGAACCAGCGAGTCGGCAATTGTACCTCAGCTAATTCTTCTCCGATACCCTCTGCGAATGCATTTTTTCCAAAAATAAAAAACGGAACGTCCGCGCCGAGTTTTACCGCGAGCGACTGAAGCTCCGCGCGCGGCAGGTCGAGTTGCCACAGGCGGTTCAGCGCGAGCAGCGTCGTCGCCGCGTCGGAACTGCCGCCGCCGAGGCCGGCCCCCATCGGCAGGCACTTGTCGATCTCGATGTCGACGCCGTGCGCGGTGCCCGTATGCGCTTTCAGCAAGTTGGCCGCGCGCACGACGAGGTCGCTTTCCTCGGGCACGCCGGGCACGTCGGTGACACGTGCGACGCGACCGTCGTCGCGTAGCGTGAAGTGCAGCGTGTCGCCCCAGTTCAGCAACTGGAACACGCTCTGCAGATCGTGATAGCCGTTCTCACGGCGGCCGGTGATGTGCAGGAACAGGTTGAGTTTCGCGGGCGCAAGGCAGTTGCGCAGCGAGCGGGTCGAATCGGTCATGCGTATGTCTGGGCTAGGCGGGTGCTCACTGATCGAGCACGAGCTTGATGTCGAGCGGCGGTGTCGCGCGCACGAGGTTGACGCGTTTGACGCCCGTGGCCGGGGCATCCGCGTAGGCAAGGTAGTCGATCGTCCAGCCGTCCTGGCGGATCTGCTTGACGCGCGTGCCGTCAGCCGGATCGGGCACCGTCTCCGCGGGCGTTGCCGGCGCGGCTGTCGGCAGCAGCCAGTAGCGCAGGCCCGCGAGCGGCAGTTCGAAGCCGAGCGTTTTCTGCATCAGGTCGCCGACGTCCGGCGCATATTGCGTCGGACGGTTCGGCAATTCGAGCGATGCCGCCTGCGGCGTCGACTTCACGACGGCGAGCGTCTGGCCGAGCGGGCTGCGAAGTTCGAGCGATACGTCGTCGCCGTGCTCCTGCCAGTCGAAGTTACCGTACACGTTCTGCTGCTTGCCGAGGCGGTCGTCGTACTGCACCGCAAAACGGCCATGGTAAGCGTGAGTTGCCGCGGTCGGCAGCGCCGTGCCGGCCGGCGTGCCGGCCGACGGCGGTGTGCTCGCGCAGCCGGCGAGCGCAAGCGCCGCGCCGACTGCGGCCAGCGTGCGCTGCGCGCGGAAGGACCGGAAAAACGTCGGGAACATCTGCATCAGAGACCGTTGATCTGGAGGCGTTTCAGCGTTTGCACGAGCGTTTCGTTGTCCGGCTCGAGCTTCTGTGCGTCACGCCACGCGGAACGTGCGTCGTCCTGCGCGCCGCTCTTCCACAGCACTTCGCCGAGATGCGCACCGATCTCTGCGTTCGGCTGCAGTTCGTACGCACGCCGCAGCACCTTCGCCGCGCCGGCCGTATCGCCCATCCGGTACTTTACCCAACCGAGGCTGTCCATGATGTAGGCGTCGTTCGGCGCGAGCGCCATCGCCTTGTCGATCAGCTTGCTGGCTTCGGGCAGCCGCTGGTTGCGGTCGGCGAGCGAATAGCCGAGCGCGTTGTACGCCTGCGGATTATCGGGCTGCGTGCGGATCAGCTCGCGCAGCTGCTTTTCCATCGTCGTGTAGTGGCCGGTCTTTTCGGCCGCCATCGCGTAGTCGTAGCGCAGGTCGGGATCGTCAGGGAAGTCCTGGACCGCCTGCCCGAGCCGTGCCTCGGCTTCCGGATAGCGCTTCGCGGTGAACAGGATCGATGCGTCGGTGCGTGCGACCACGGCCGCATCGCGCGGATCCGTGATCGGCAGGTCGTCGAGCACCTTGCGCGCCTCGTCGGTCTTGCCCTGTTTCTGCAGCAGTTGCGCGCGCGTGATCTGCGCGGGGAGGTAGTGCTGACTCGTCTGGTCGACCTTGTCGAGCCATTGCGACGCCTGCCCATCGTTGTTCTGGTCGATCGCGATCTGCGCGAGGTAGATGTAGCCCTGGCCGACGTCGAGGTTCGGCTGCTTGTCGCCGAGCTGTACGTACTGCTTCAGGTAGACGGTCGCTTCGTCGAGCTTCTTCTGCTGGATCTTGATCAGCGCGAGCGCCATCAGCGGCGTCGGATCCTTCGAGTCGAGCTTGCGCATCGTCTCGAACTGCTTCTGCGCGTCGTCGAGGCGATCGTCGGCGAGATAGAGTTGTGACAGCGCGAGCCGCGCATCGCGCGACTTCGGATTCTGCTGAACATACTTCTCGAACGACACGATGCCCGCCGCGCGTTCCGCGGGCCCCATCTGCGACAGCATCAGGGCCGCCGGCAGGTAGTCGGGGCGGATCTGCAGCGCCTGCTTCAGCGACTGCGCGGCGCCGTCCTTGTCGTCGACCGCGAGCTGCTGGCGCGCGATCGCGAGCTGGGCTTCGGGCCGGTTCAGGTCGTTCTTCAGCATGTCCTTCAGCACCGCGAGGCCGCCGACGCGGTCGGGGCCGCGCACCAGCAACGCCTGCAGCGCGAGGATCGCCGGGCCGCGCGTCTCGCCGGTCGCCCGGGCCAGCTCGCGCGCGAGCATCGGCTGCGCGTCGGCCGGCTTGCCGGCCAGCACCAGCAGCGCGGCGTCGACCTGCGATGCGCGATTCGAATCCGGTGCGTACTGGCGCCACAGGTTCGCGGCGGACAGCGCATCGGCCGGGCTCTGCGCGCCCAGCGCAATTTCGGTCGCGCGCTGCGCCATGCGCGGATCGCGCGTGTCGCGGGCGAGCGCGAGGTAGGTCTGGTAGGCCGGCGCGGGCTGGTTACGCTGCAGCGCGACCTCGGCGGCGAGCACCTGGTAGACGATCTGGCTCGTCAGCGGAACGCCGGGGAGATTCTTCTGCTCGTCCGGCATCACATGCTCGAACGCACCCTGCGACTCCGCGTCGTCCGATGCCGGATCCTGCGCGTGAGCCGGGAAGGCGGTGAGGGTCCAGGCGGCAAGCAGCGCGGCGCCGAGTGCGCGGCGGACCGGGAAGGCGCGCGCGCCGCGCACGGCGGCGGGGCGCTTCAGAAGCAGCTTCGAGGGCAGGGTCATGGAAATCCGTTCGATGTTTCAACCGATTGTAACGCGCTCGCTACAATACACGCACGATCGTGATAGGGTCTGTTTACATATGGAACGCACATGCGAATGCCCGAAATTGCCCGCATGGCAAGAAGCGAGGAGTGCCGTTTGGCGAGCCAAACGCCCCGAAGGAAGTCCCCTTGGGGGACAAGCGACGAGCGACGCCGCCATGCGGGCAATTTCGGGCATTCCCGTGACAGGAATTTTTTAATTTGGGGTTGCCACGAGAACGGCCGCTCGCCGCGTTGCGCTTCTTGCGAATACGTGAGTATTCGCGGCGTCGCGCGCCTCGCGAGCGGCCGTTCTCGTGGCAACGCATGAGCGTTCCATATGTAAACAGACCCTAGTCTCAGACCCGCAAAACATGCCAGAGTTGCCAGAAGTCGAAGTCACGCGCCGGGGCATCGAGCCCTTTGTCGCGGGCCGCCGCGTCGAGCGTGTCGACGTCCGTACCGAGATGCTGCGCTGGCCCGTGCCGGCCGGGCTCGCCGAGCAGTTGCGCGCACGTGAGGTGCTCGCCGTCGAGCGTCGCGGCAAGTACCTGCTGTTCGAGGTCGACGCGGGCTGGTTCATCGTCCATCTCGGCATGACGGGCACGCTGCGCGTGCTGCCCGCGGCGGGCGTGCCGGTCGCCGCGAAGCATGACCACATCGACTGGATCTTCGACGAATTCGTGCTGCGGTTCCGTGATCCGCGCCGCTTCGGTGCGGTGCTTTGGCACCCGCGCGAAGCAGGTGACGTCCATGCGCATCCGCTCCTCGCGAGCCTGGGCGTCGAGCCGTTCTCGCCGGCGTTTACCGGGGCGCTCCTGCACGCGCGCACGCGCGGCCGTACCGTGTCGGTCAAGCAGGCGCTGCTCGCGGGAGACATGGTCGTCGGCGTCGGCAACATCTATGCGTCGGAGAGCCTGTTTCGCGCCGGCATCCGGCCGACGACGGCCGCCGGCAAGGTGTCGCTGCCGCGCTACGAGCGGCTGGCCGACGCAGTGCGCGCAACGCTTGCCGACGCGATCGAGCGCGGCGGCAGCACATTGCGCGATTTTGTCGGCAGCAACGGCGAAAGCGGCTATTTCCAGCTCGACTGCTTCGTCTACGACCGTGCGGGCCAGCCATGCCGCGTATGCGGCACGCCGATCCGCCAGATCGTGCAAGGTCAGCGGTCGACCTATTTCTGCCCGACCTGCCAGCGTTGAAACCTTTTTCCACGACTAGATAACTTGAAGCCGCCCCGCATCGCCCCCGCACCGTTCCCCGTCACGCCGCTGCATCGCACGTTCGCCTCGCGCCTGGTCGCGTGGCAGCGCGAGCATGGCCGCCACGACCTGCCGTGGCAGAACACCCGTGATCCGTACCGGATCTGGCTGTCGGAAATCATGCTGCAGCAGACGCAGGTATCGACCGTCATCCCGTATTACACGCGCTTTCTCGAACGTTACCCCGACGTCGCCGCGCTCGCGGCTGCGCCGACCGACGACGTGATGGCGCTCTGGGCGGGGCTCGGCTACTACTCGCGCGCGCGCAACCTGCACCGCTGCGCGCAGGTCGTCGTCGCCGAGCACGGCGGTGCGTTTCCGGCGACGCCCGACGCGCTGGCCGAACTGCCTGGCATCGGCCGTTCGACGGCCGCGGCGATCGCGTCGTTTGCGTACGGCGCGCGCGCAACGATTCTCGACGGCAACGTGAAGCGCGTGCTTGCGCGGGTATTCGGCGTCGAGGGCTTCCCGGGCGAGAAGCGCGTCGAGAACGACATGTGGGCGCTCGCCGAATCGCTGTTGCCGGACGCCGCGAACGCGGCCGACGTGAGCGCGTATACGCAGGGGCTGATGGATCTCGGCGCGACGCTGTGCATGCGTGGCAAGCCCGATTGCATGCGCTGCCCGTTCGCGGGCGACTGCGTCGCGCAATCGACGGGCCGCCAGCGCGAACTGCCGGCCGCGCGGCCGAAGAAGGCCGTGCCGACGCGCAAGACCTGGATGCTCGTGCTGCGCGACGGCGACGCCGTGCTGCTCGAGCGGCGGCCGCCGACCGGCATCTGGGGCGGGTTGTGGAGCCTGCCGCAAGCGGACGGCGACATTGCGCTCGCGGAGCTCGCACGCGGCTTCGGCGGCGGCGGCACGGTACCGCTCGCGCCGCTTACGCATACGTTCACGCATTTCCGGCTTGAGATCGAGCCGCGGTTGAGCGACATGGCCGACGCTGGAGGCCTGCCGTCGCACGCGCGGGATGCGGAAACCGCTTGGGTGCCGCTCAGCCGGCTCGATGCGTACGGGGTGCCGGCGCCGGTGCGCAAGCTGCTCGATGCACTGAGCGGGCCGCTGCTTTAACGAGACGAGAGCGGCGGTTCGCGCCATCACGAAAATGCCGGGCCGCCCCGGGGTTTTCCGCTCCGAAGGGCGTTCCCACGGGGAATGATTCCGTCGGCGCAGGGGCTGGCGCTAAGCGGCAGGTTCGAGGGGGCGCTCGAGAGCGCGCCGGGCCGCGTCTCTCGGGACGCGTGGCGCGAAGCGACCGGTCCGGAGGCGCTTACAGCCAGCCGTGCCGGTCGAGCACGTGGTGCACGGCGTCGATGCGTGCGCCGACGTCCGGAAACTCCATCAGCTTCTGCCGCGCGCGCAGGTCGAGCGGCAGCAGTTCCGCGAGACGGTTCGATACCCAGGTCGGATCGTCGAGGCGGAACGGTTCACCGAACGGCATTTTCTCCGGATCGGACTTCTTCAGTGCGTTGATGATGCGCTCGAGCACCTCGGCGCACGAGCCGAACTGCGCGAGCGCCTGCTCGCCTTCGAGCGGGATGTCGTCGGGTAGCGGCTCCGCGATGCCGACCAGCAGCCCGTTGCTTTCGACGCGATACGACAGCAGCTCGAAACGCTGCGTGCCGACTGCCTGCAGGTACAGCATGCCGAATTCACCGGTATCGCACTCGGTGATGCGCGCCATGCAGCCGATGGTCTCGGGCACCGACACCGCGCCGTCCTGCGCGACTTCCGGCCCGCTCTTGAGCAGGCACACACCGAACGGTGCGTTGTCGCGCAGGCACGCGCGGGACATGTCGAGATAGCGTGCCTCGAACACCTTGAGCGGGAGCAGCCCCCCCGGAAACAGCACTGTGTGCAGCGGAAACAGCGGCAGGTCGATCAGGGTGGTCGATAGGGAGGACATGGCGCGCGGGTGAAGGGACGGGCGTCGCTAGGGTCGGTCGACCTCGGAGACGAGCCGCGACGACGCGTCGACATCCACTGGCGCATCACGATGCCGCACGATCACGTTCGCCTCGTGCGCAAGGCGCGCGGCGAGCGTTTCCGCGATGAACACCGACCGATGCTGCCCGCCCGTGCAGCCGATGGCGACGGTCAGGTAGCTGCGGTTGTCATCGCGGAAGTGCGGCAGCCATTTCATCAGGAACGCATGGATGTCGTCGATCATCTGGTGGACGATCGGCTGTGCGTCGAGAAAGGCGATGACCGGCTGGTCGAGCCCGGTGAGCGGGCGCAACTCGTGGTCGTAGTACGGATTCGGCAGCGCGCGCACGTCGAACATCAAATCGGCATCGAGCGGCACGCCGCGCTTGAAGCCGAACGATTCGAACATCACCATCAGGTCGTTGCTCTTCTGCTCGATGAAGCGCTTGACCCACGTACGCAGCGCGTTCGCGCGCAGCGTGCTCGTGTCGATCTGGTGGCCGAATTCGGCGAGCGGCGCGACGAGGTGGCGCTCGCGCTCGATCGCTTCCTCGAGCGACGACAGCAGGCCGACGTCCGCATCGTGCGACAGCGAGCCGGACAGCGGGTGGCGGCGGCGCGTCTCGGAGAAGCGCTGGATCAGCGCCTGGGTGCTCGCGTTGAGGAACAGCACGCGCACGTCGTGCTCGCGCGACAGATCGCGGATCAGGCCGGGCATTTCGTCGAGCGACGTGCTCGAGCGTGCGTCGATCGCGACCGCGAGCCGATGCTGCCCATGCTCGGCGAGGTAGCGGGCGAGTTCGGGGAGCACGTGCGGCGGCAGGTTGTCGACGCAGTAAAAGCCTGCGTCTTCGAGCGCGTTCAGCGCGACGGACTTGCCTGAGCCGGAGATGCCGGTGATGAGGACGATGCGCATGGGAAGCAGAGAATCCTGACGTTTCATCATAGCACCGGCTCGACGCGTCGGCGTTGCGTGGCCGGCGCGTGAGGGTTACACCAGTTTGCCGGGGAACTGACTGTCGGGATCTTGCATCGCGAGTCGTTGCCGATCCATGAAATCGCGCAATGTGTCGATTCCGCGCAACTGCAGGATCGTGTTCCGGACGGCCGCCTCGACGAGCACCGCGAGGTTGCGGCCGGCCGCGACCTGGATCGTGACCTTGCTGATCGGCAAGCCGAGCACGTCGACGGTCTGGCTTTCGAGCGGCAGGCGCTGGAATTCGCCGTCGGGGCGCCGCACGAGCTGGACGATCAGCTTCAGCTTCATTTTCCGCCGCACGGCGGTTTCGCCGAAGATCGTCTTGATGTCGAGCAGGCCGAGGCCGCGCACTTCGAGCAGGTTCTGCAGCAGCGGTGGGCAGCGCCCTTCGACGAAATCGGGGCCAAGTCGGACGAAATCGACCGCGTCGTCGGCGACGAGGCCGTGGCCGCGGCTGATCAGCTCGAGGCCGAGCTCGCTCTTGCCGAGGCCCGAATCGCCGGTCAGCAGCACGCCCATCCCGAGGATGTCGATGAACACGCCGTGCAGCGTCGCGCGCGGCGCGAGGATGCGCGACATGTAGAGCCGCAGGCTGTCGATCACCGCGGCGGCCGACATCGGCGTCGTGAACAGCGGGGTCGACGAGCGCGTGCAGCGCAGCACCAGTTCGGGCGGCGCCGCGGCGCCGCCGGCGACAACGAGGAACGGCGGTTCGAGCGCGATCAGCTCGGCCATGTGGCGCGAGCGGTCTTCGTCGGTCTGCCGCTGGTAGTAGTCGATTTCGGCTTCGCCGAGCACCTGGATCCGGTTCGGGTGGATCAGGTTCAGGTGACCGACGAGGTCGGCGCTCGAGGTTGCGTTGCCGACGGTGTCGGCTGAAAAGCCGCGCTCCCAGCCTTCATGCCCCGTCAGCCAGCTCAGTTTCAGCGTGGCCGCGTTGTCGTCGAAGATGCTCTGGGCGTTGATGCTGGACGTATCCATGACTCTCGTCACTCCAATGGGCCGGTGCGTGCGCGTGGCGACGGACGTCGCCATGCCGGGCCGGCGCCGGGCGGTCCTGAACGGCGGCGTGTGCCGCCGCGTACGGGAAAATATTCCACCCGGATCAACTCAAGGTTGCCACTGAGTGAGCAGGCGATGCAACTCGGCGATATCCGTTTCGTTGTGCAGACGCTCGCGCGCGTCGCGATCGGACAGCAGTTGCGCGATTTCCGACAGGATCTCGAGGTGCTGCTGGGTGGCTTGCTCGGGCACGAGCAGGAAAATCAGGAGGCCGACCGGCTGGCCGTCGGGGGCTTCGAACGGAATCGCATCGGCGAGGCGGACGAACGCGGCGAGCGGGTGCTTGAGACCCTTGATGCGCCCGTGCGGAATCGCGACGCCTTCGCCGAGCCCGGTCGAGCCGAGGCGCTCGCGCGCGAACAGATTGTCCGTGACAGTGCTGCGGGCGATGCCGTTCTGATTCTCGAACATCAGCCCGGCTTGTTCGAACACGCGTTTCTTGCTGGTGACTGAGAGGTCGATGACGACGTTCTCTATGGGCAGGATTTTGGCTAGGCGATTCATGTTGGCAGGCGATTGGGCGGCCTGGGGTCCCCTTGCGGCGGCAGACTGATTATCCATGTTCGGCGATATCAAGGCGTTCGGCATCGGCAACGTGCAACGCAGCTACCGCATCCAGCGCCCCCCGGCGATAACCGGAACATTATAGAGCACAGCCGCGTGCGTGGCGCAGCGCGGGCGGACCGGTTGCACCACGGGCGCGGAGTCGCAAAAAAAACGCCCGGCGAACCGGGCGACGTGTGTGTTGCGGTGCAGGTTACTGCGGCGGCAGTTCGATCTGGTCGATCGACGGTTGAAGCTTGATCGGGTCGTGCGCGTGCGTTTGCAGGCGCTCCATGTGCTTGACGACCTGGCGGTCCAGCTTGTCGATCAGCAGGTCGATCGCGGCATACAGGTTACCGTTCGCGCTTTCGACGAAGATGTCCTTGCCCTTCAGGTGCAGGTTGATTTCCGCGCGCTGCTGCTTGTCCTTTTCCTTGTGGTTGTCGACCGAGAGGATCACAGTGCCATCGATCACCTGATCGCTATGCCGTAGCACCCTGTCCAGCTTGGTGATCACGTATTCGCGAATTGCAGGCGTGACTTCGAGATGATGTCCACTGATCTTCAGGTTCATAGTGCTTCTCCAAGCGAGTGACCACCCGGCCGCATCGAGGCGGCGCTCCGGTCGACTTGCCCGTGCCGCACGAGGCGGCGTATCGTGGACAGGTCGCCCGGCCTGTTCCCCGTGTGCGCGGTGGCCGGAACACGCCTGCCGCCGGGCAGGCAGCAGGCTAAAGAGACTTGCGCAGATTCACTGCCGGGATCTTGAGGGCTTCGCGATACTTCGCAACCGTGCGGCGCGCGACCACGAATCCTTGTTCTGCCAGCAGCTCGGCAATGCGGCTGTCCGAAAGTGGCGATTTAGGGTCTTCAGCTCCTATCAGTTGCTTGATGAGGGCTCGGATGGCAGTCGACGAAGCGGCGCCACCGGTGTCGGTCGAAACGTGAGATCCGAAGAAGTACTTAAATTCAAGCGTCCCGAACGGGGTCAGCATGTACTTCCCGGTTGTCACACGGCTGACAGTCGACTCGTGTAGGCCCAGCGTATCAGCAATTTCCCGCAAAACCAAGGGGCGCATGGCAATTTCACCGTGCGCAAAGAAGTTCTTTTGACGCTCGACAATCGCCTGCGCGACACGCAGGATCGTGTCGAAACGCTGCTGGATGTTTTTGATCAGCCAGCGTGCTTCCTGGAGCTGCTGCTTGAGCGAACCGGCCGACGGATCGCCGCGGCTGTTGCGCAGGATGTTCGCGTAGAGGTTGTTGATCCGCAGGCGCGGCACGACTTCCGGATTGAGCTCCGCGAGCCACCCCTGGCCGGCCTTCTTCACGATGATGTCGGGCACGACGTAGTCGGCCTCGGCCTTGCCGTACGCGGCGCCGGGGAACGGCTCCAGCGAGCGGATCAGCGTGTGCGCGTCGCGCAGCGCGTCGTCGCTCGCCTTCAGGTGCTTGCGCAGCCGCGTGAAGTCGCGGGCGGCGAGCAGTTCGAGATGCTGCGACACGATCTCGAGCGCGAGCGTGCGTGTCGGGGACGGATCGAGGCGCAGCAACTGCAGCTTCAGGCATTCGGATGCCGAGCGGGCGCCGACCCCTGCTGGATCGAAGCTGTGCAGCAGTGCGAGCGCCGCGTTCAGTTCGTCGCAGTCGATCTCCAGCTCGGGCGGCAGGTCGGCGAGCACTTCGTCGAGCGTGGCGGTCAGGTAGCCGTCGTCGTCGAGCGACTCGATCAGGAACATCACGAGCGCGCGATCGCGCGGGCTGGCCTGCGTGACGCGCAACTGTGCGGACAGGTGGTCGCGCAGCGACGTCGCCGCTTCCTGCACCTGCAGCGGCGGGAGGTCGTCGTCGTCGGACGCGCCGCTCGAGCGGCCGAATTCGTCGAGGTTCCACTGCGGGCCGTCGTTGCCGTCGCCGGACGCGTAACCGTCGTATTCGTCCGCGCCGGCCGGCTCGTCGCGCTCGGCGCGCTCGCTCGACGAACTGCTGCCGTTTGTCGCAGCGGGCTCGGTGTTCTGTGCGGGAGGCGTCTGCGCGATCAGCGATCCGTCCGCGGCGACACGCAGCGGGCTCGCGATCCATTCATCGTCGTTCTCGAGCAGCGGGTTCTGCGCGACGGCCATCGCGACTTCCTGCTGCAGTTCGAGCGTCGACAACTGCAGGAGCCGGATCGACTGCTGTAGCTGGGGCGTCAGCGCCAGATGTTGCGACAGGCGGAGTTGAAGGCTGGCTTTCATGGCGAGGAGGGAGTCATACCGGCAGTTTGCCACGACCCAGGCGCGTTGAGCCATCCGCGATTACGCGCGGCGCGCCGCCCGGCCGCGGGCATGGCCGCGAAGCGGGGCGCGGCCCCGCGCGGCAGCGCCGGGCGGGGTGCAGCCAGCCACGAGGAGGAGTTACATCCGGAAGTGTTCGCCGAGGTACACGCGGCGCACGCTTTCGTTTTCGATGATTTCGCTCGGTGCACCGGCGGCGAGCACCGAGCCGTCGCTGATGATGTAGGCGTGGTCGCAGATGCCGAGCGTTTCGCGGACGTTGTGATCGGTAATCAGCACGCCGATGTTGCGCTGCTTCAGGAACTTGACGATCTTCTGGATCTCGAGCACCGCGATCGGGTCGACGCCGGCGAACGGTTCGTCGAGCAGGATGAAGTTCGGGTTGGTCGCCAGCGCGCGCGCGATTTCGACCCGGCGCCGCTCACCGCCCGACAGCGACAGCGCGGGGTTTTCGCGCAGGTGGCCGATCTGCAGTTCGTCGAGCAGCGCTTCGGCGCGCGACGAGATCGCGTCCTTCGACAGCCGCTTGCCGTCTTCGCCGTGCTGCAGCTCGAGCACCGCGCGGATGTTCTCCTCGACGGTCAGCTTGCGGAACACGGACGCTTCCTGCGGCAGGTACGACAGGCCGAGCGACGCGCGCTTGTGGATCGGCAGCAGGCTGATCGAGCTGCCGTTCAGCGAGATCTCGCCCGCGTCGAGCGGCACGAGGCCGACGATCATGTAGAACGACGTGGTCTTGCCGGCGCCGTTCGGGCCGAGCAGGCCGACGACCTCGCCGCTCTTCACGTCGAGCGACACGTCCTTGACGACCGTGCGCGAGCCGTAGCGCTTCTTCAGGTTGCGGACGACGAGCGAGCTCGTCGTGCCGGCCGGCTGGCGGTTCGGTAGCGCGTTCATTGGCCCGGCGCCCCCTGGATCGTGGTCGACGGCGACAGCTTGGCAGGCGCGCCGTTCAGTGGCGCGGGGCCGCCGTTCTTCGGCGACAGCATCGCGCGCACGCGGCCGTTCGGGTTGCCCGGCGCGGCGACGTCCTTGCCGCCCTTCGCGGTGTAGAAGTCGCGCTGGCCGTCGTACGTGATCACGCTGCCGTGCACGGTATCGGCGATCGTCGACGTACCCTGCAGGCGGCGCACGGTCGCGGCGGTGGTCAGCGTGGTCAGGTCCTGCTTGCCGTCGTAGTCGATGCGCTCGGCGTCGCCGTCGATGTACTCGTCGAGGCCTTCGCGCTTCTGGCGGAACGTCGCGTGCTTCTTGCCGCTGCCGAACGACGTTGCGTACTGATAGCCTTCCGGGTCCTGGCGCACTTCGACGCGATCGCCCTTGATGATGATCGTGCCCTTCGTGATCACGACGTTGCCGGTCGCGACCGTGACCTGCTTCAGGTCGTCGTAGGTCAGGTTGTCGGCCTCGACGTTGATCGGCTTGTTCTGGTCGGCCTTCTCGGCATGGGCGAGCGGCGCCAGCCCGACCAGCGGGAGCGCCACGAGCGTCGCGGCAAGCGCGGCGCGGACGGCGCGCGCAGCGCCGCCGGAAATCTGTCGAGGGAACGGTTCGTTCATGCAGTCACGTGAGGGAGTCGTCACTTGGGTTGACCTTTCGAGCCGCCGGACGTGTCCGCCGCGGCGATCGTGCCGCGCACGTTGCCGTAAAGCTCGATGACCCGGGTGACGTTGTTGTACTTCATGCCGTCGGTCGCGTTGACGAGCGACAGGCCGCGCTGAAGTTTAACCGGCTTTTCGGTCTGGATCACATCGTCATTGACGAAGATCCGGAAATGCTGGGAATCGGCCTGCATCTGCGGATCGCCGCCGCCGGCCGCGCGCAGGATGCGCGCGTCGTCGTACAAGTCGACGATCGACACGTCGCCGTTGACCGTGCCGCGCTTCGCGGTGGTCGTCACGACCGGCTTGCCGGGCTGGAATGCGCGCATGGCCGGATCGGCCAGGTCGCTGTTTTCGGTGTCTTCGTAATGGATCAGCTTCGCGGCCGTCAGCCGGTACTGGGTCGTGCCGGACTGGTCGAGCTCGGTGACCGAGAAGTTGTCCGCGAAATAGTCGGGCGTATGGCGCTTCGGCTGCGCGACGCCTTCGCCCGGCGGCGGCAGCGTCGCCTGCAGCAGCCACCACGTGATGCCGGCGAGCGCGGCGACCGCGGCGAGCGGCAGCAACTGGGTCCAGCGGAAATGCTTGTTCATCCGTCAGGCTCCGCAGGCGGCCGCGAGCAGCGCGTCGTAGCGGCGCTGCGCGCGCAGGATCGCGTCGCAGGCTTCGCGCACGGCGCCGTGGCCGCCGCGGGCCTCGGCCACCCAGTGCGCGCGGGCGATCACCTCGGGGTGCGCATTGGCCGGAGCGGTCGCGAAGCCGCAGCGCAGCATCACGGGCAGGTCGGGCCAGTCGTCGCCCATGTAGCCGCACTGGTCGGCGGTGAGGCCGAGCGAGGCGATCAGGTCGGTGAACACGGTCAGCTTGTTCTCGACGCCCTGGAACAGGTGCGCGATCCTCATTTCCTTCGCGCGCGCCGCGACGATCTCCGAGCGGCGGCCCGTGATGATGGCGGTCGCGATGCCGGCTTCGCCGAGCAGCTTCACGCCGTGGCCGTCGAGCGAATTGAACGACTTCATCGCGTCGCCGGTCGCTGTAAACAGCAGGCCGCCGTCGGTCAGCACGCCGTCGACGTCGAAAATCATCAGCTTCACACGGCTCGCGCGTTCGGCCGCAGTCAGCGCTGCGCTCATCAGATCACCTTCTTCGAAAACAGGTCGTGCATGTTCAGCGCGCCGATCAGCACGCCGTCGGCATCGACCACCAGCATCTGGTTGATCCGGTGGCGCTCCATCAGTTCCACGGCCTCGACCGCCAGGTGATCCGGCGCAACCGTGCGCGGGTCGCGCGTCATCACGTCGGTGATCGGCAGCGTGCGGAAGTCGCCGTCGCGCGCGAGCACGCGGCGCAGGTCGCCGTCCGTGAAGATGCCCGCGACCTTGCCGTCGGCGTCGACCACGGCCGTCATGCCGAGGCGCTTCGCGGTGATCTGGAACAGGGCGTCCGACAGCGTCGCGTCGAGCCCGACGGACGGAACGTCGTCGCCCGAGCGCATCACGTCGCGCACGTAGGTGAGCAGGCGCCGGCCGAGTGCGCCGCCCGGGTGCGAGCGTGCGAAATCTTCCGAGCCGAAGCCGCGCGCGTCGAGCACCGCCACCGCGAGCGCGTCGCCGAGCGCGAGCGCGGCGGTCGTGCTCGCCGTGGGTGCGAGGTTCATCGGGCAGGCCTCTTTCGAGACCGCGGCGTTCAGGTTCACGTCGGCGAGCGTGCCGAGGCTCGATTCCGCGCGGCCCGTGATCGCGATCAGCTTCGCGCCGATCCGCTTCACGAGCGGCAGGATCGCCACGAGCTCTTCGGATTCGCCGGAGTAGGAGATGCCGATGAAGACGTCGTCGGAGGTGACCATCCCGAGGTCGCCGTGGCTGGCCTCGGCAGGGTGGACGAAGAAGGCCGGCGTGCCGGTACTGGCCAGCGTGGCCGCGATCTTGCGGGCGATATGCCCCGATTTGCCGATACCGGACACCACCACGCGGCCGCGGCAGCCGAGCAGCAGCGCGACGGCCTGGACGAAGCCGCCGTCGAGCTGGTCGCGCAGCGCGCGCACGGCGTCCGCCTCGATGTCGAGCACGTCGCGGGCGAGCGCGAGCGCCCGATCATCATTGATTTTCGCTATCATGCGCGGAGTATAGCAAAGGCGTTTGTTCGCCGCGCCGGGCCATCGGACTCGTCCGATGCCGCCTATCCCACGCTACGCCACCGTTTCTGCTTCGCGGTGGCCCCGACGAACGAGGACGCTTTGCCCGTGATTTCCCCGCTCGAAATGACCCTGCTGCTGCTGCTGGCCTCGGTGGTGGGTGTCGTCGTATTCCGCTCGCTGAACCTGCCGCCGATGCTCGGCTACCTGACCGTCGGCATCCTGGTCGGCCCGCACGCGCTCGGCATTACGGCGGATCTCGAACGGGCCGAACATCTCGCGGAATTCGGCGTGGTGTTCCTGATGTTCTCGATCGGCCTTGAATTCTCGCTCGCGAAGCTGAGGTCGATGCAGCGGCTCGTGTTCGGGCTGGGCCTGATGCAGGTGGTTGCGACCCTGGCGCTCGCACTCGTGCTCGGTGCGCTGTTCCAGCGCTGGGAGCACATCACGTGGCAGGGCAGCATCGCGCTTGGCGGGGCGCTCGCGATGTCGTCGACGGCGATCGTGTCGAAGATGCTCGCCGAGCGGCTCGAGATCGAGACCGAGCACGGCCGCAACATCTTCGGCGTGCTGCTGTTCCAGGATCTCGCGGTGGTGCCGCTGCTGATCGTGATCGCCGCGTTCGGCGCCGAATCGTCGAAGGACCTCGCGATCACGCTCGGCTTCGCGGCCGTCAAGATCGTGATCGCGCTCACGCTGCTGCTGGTCATCGGGCAGCGCTTCATGACGCGCTGGCTCAACGTCGTCGCACGGCGCCGCTCGCAGGAACTCTTCGTGCTGAACCTGCTGCTCGTCACGCTCGGCGCCGCGTTCATCACCGACCGCTTCGGCCTGTCGCTCGCGCTCGGCGCATTCATCGCGGGGATGCTGATCTCCGAGACGCCGTTCCGCCATCAGGTGGAGGAGGACATCAAGCCGTTCCGCGACGTGCTGCTCGGCCTGTTCTTCGTGACGACCGGGATGCTGCTCGATCCGCGCGTGATCTGGGAGCACCCGTTCCTCGTGTTCGGTTTCTTCGTCGGGCAGATCCTGTTCAAGGCGACGATGATTGCCGGGCTCGCGCGGCTGTTCGGCGCGACGCCGGGCGTCGCGATGCGCACGGGTATCGGCCTCGCGCAGGCCGGCGAATTCGGCTTCGTGCTGCTGAACCTGATTCTCGACCGGCATCTCGTCGATTCAACGCTGCTGCAGGCGATCCTCGCGTCGATGCTGCTGTCGATGCTCGCCGCGCCGTTCCTGATCCAGAACGCCGACCGGATCGTGATGCGGCTGTCGTCGACGGAATGGATGCAGCAGTCGCTGCAGATGACGCGGATCGCGACGCAAAGCCTCAAGCAGCGCGGCCACGTGATCATCTGCGGCTACGGCCGCGCGGGCCAGAACCTGGCGCGGATGCTCGAGCAGGAGGGCATTCCGTACGTCGCGCTCGACCTCGACCCCGATCGCGTGAGCGCGGCCGCGGCGGCCGGCGAATCGGTCGTGTTCGGCGACGCGGCGCGCCGCGAGTCGCTGCTCGCGGCCGGTATTCACCGCGCGGCGGCGGTGGCGATCACCTACGCGAACACGCCGTCCGCGCTGCGCGTACTGCATCACGTGCACGAACTCGAGCCGACGCTGCCCGCGATCGTGCGCACCGTCGACGATGCCGATCTCGAGAAGCTGCTCGCGGCCGGCGCGACCGAGGTGATTCCGGAAATCGTCGAAGGCAGCCTGATGCTCGCGTCGCATACGCTGGTGCTGGTCGGCGTGCCGATGCGCAAGGTCGTACGGCGCGTCGAGGAAATGCGCGACGAACGCTACAGCCTGCTGCGCGGCTATTTCCGCGGCGCGGACGACGCGGACGACGACGACCGCGAGCTGGTGCGGCTACAATCGGTGCCGGTCGATGCGCGCGCGGACGCGGTCGGGCGTTCGCTGGAAGAACTGGGGCTGTATGCATTCGGGCTCGAAGTCACGGCGATCCGCCGGCACGGTATCCGCGGCGTCGAACCCGATCCGCAGACCAAGCTGCGCGCGAGCGACATCGTCGTGCTGCGCGGGCTGCCCGAGGCGCTCGCGCTCGCGGAGGAGCGGCTGTCGCGGCATCGGCGCGATCCGCCGGCTGCGGCCGCCTGAGCCGCGCTTGGTTTCACAATCTGACCCGTATTGATTCGAAACGGTGCCCGATCTTCGCGCACCGTTTTTTTCGGAGAGTTTCATGCCGCATTCGTCGTCGGGCGCACCGCTCGATCCGGTCGCCTTCATCCACAGCCAGATCCGCACGGTGCCTGACTGGCCGCAGCCGGGCGTGATGTTCCGCGACATCACGACGCTGCTGCAGAGCCCGAAGGCGCTGCGCATCCTCGTCGACCTGTTCGTCGAGCGCTATGTCGACGCAAAGCTCGACTACGTCGCGGGCCTCGACGCACGCGGCTTCATCATCGCGCCGATCGTCGCGTACGAACTGAGCGTCGGCTTCGTGCCGATCCGCAAGGTCGGCAAGCTGCCGTACAAGACGCGCTCGGAATCGTACGACCTCGAATACGGCAGCGCGACGGTCGAGATCCATGAAGATGCGTGCCGCCCCGGCGACCGCGTGATCATCATGGACGACCTGATCGCGACCGGCGGGACGATGATGGCGGGGCGCAACCTGCTGCAGCGGCTCGGCGCGGAGGTCGTCGAAGGCGCGGCGATCATCGACCTGCCCGATCTCGGCGGCTCGGCGCTGCTGCGCAACGCCGGACTGCCGGTTTATACCGTCACCGAATTCGCCGGCCACTGAACGCCGGCCCGTCTGAACTTCCACGTTACTCAGCGAGGTCACGATGCCCAACTTCATGCTGTTTCTCGCCACGTCGATCGCGATCACGTTCGCGCCGGGGCCCGACAACCTGCAGGTGCTCGCACGCGGCATCTCGCAGGGCCGCGCGGCCGGCTTCGTCGCCGCGCTCGGCTTCACGGCCGGGATCCTGTTCCACACGACGCTCGCGGCGCTCGGCGTCGCGGCCGTGCTGCGTTCGTCTCCGGTCGCGTTCGAGATCCTGAAGCTCGCGGGCGCCGCGTACCTCGTGTGGATCGGCATCAAGGCGCTGCGCAGCCAGGGCCTCGCGAATGCGCATGCGCGTCCGCCGCAGCCGCTTGGCACGATCTTCCGGCAGAGCGTGATCGGCAACCTGATGAACCCGAAGGTCACGCTGTTCTTCGTCGTGTTCCTGCCGCAATTCGTCGATCCGCACGGCGGGCAGAGCGTGACGCTGCAGATGTTCGAGCTCGGCGCGCTGTTCATGCTGCAGACGGCCGCGATCTTTTCGCTGTTCGGCGTCGGCGCGGGCATGATCGGCGCGTGGCTGAAGCGCCGCCCGAAGGCCGGCGTGTGGCTCGACCGGATCGCCGGCGCGACGTTCATCGCGATCGGCATCCGCGTCGCGCTGAAGGACTGATCTCGATGACGTTTCCCTGCATCGCGGCCGCGCGCCGCTTCGATCCGGCCGCGCACCTGCGTTTCGAGATTGCCGGCCAGGCAGTCGGCTGGGTGCGCCGGCAGGACGTCGCGATGCTCGCCCGCTGGCCCGACGTGTTCGAGCTGACCGGCGAGCGCGTCGTGCTGTCGGCGCGCTACGACTCGGTCGACGCACGCAGCATGGCGCTGGCAAGCGCGATCGGCGCGCTCGCGGCCGAAGGCGCGATTCCCGGCTGGCGCGACGAGATCTACGCGATCCGCAACCGCTTCGACGATCCGCCGCTGGCGTACATCGAGCGCGCCGCGTCGCGCTTCTTCGGTACGCAGACTTACGCGGTGCATCTGAACGGCATCGTAGAATATGCGGCTGCGTCGGGCGAGCCGTCCGCCGCGGCCGTCCCGCAGATGTGGCTCGGCCGCCGCAGCGAGACCAAGGCAACCGACCCCGGCATGCTCGACAACGTCGTCGCGGGCGGGATCGGCTGGGGCCTGGGCGTTCACGAGACGCTCGCGAAGGAATGCTGGGAAGAAGCCGGCATTCCGGCCGAACTGGCCGCGCGCGCGATCGCGGGCCGCGCGGTGCAGGTGCTGTGCTCGCTGCCGGAAGGCACGCAGTCCGAACTGATCTTCGTGTACGACCTGCCGCTGCCGCGCGACTTCGCGCCGCGCAACCAGGACGGCGAAGTGGCCGAACACCTGCTGGCCGGCGTGCCCGAGGTGATCGGCTGGCTGCGCGCCGGCCGCGCGACGATGGATGCAAGCCTCGCGACGCTCGACACGCTGCTGCGCCACCGCTGGATCCCGGCGGCCGACGCGGCGGGAATCGACGCACTGTTCGCACCGGCCGCGTGACGCGTGCCACGCATGCAGCCTGGCCGCGCGAACGGGCAATTTGACGAATACGGAAACGAAGGGAGTAGCGGTCATGCCGACCGATCACAGCTTTATCTTGAAACTGTCGTGCCCCGACCGGCACGGCATCGTCCATGCGGTCTCGGGCTTCCTGTTCGAACGCTGCAACAACATCCTCGATTCGGCGCAGTTCGGCGACAGCCGCACCAGCGAATTCTTCATGCGCGTGCACTTCGAGCAGGACGGCGGCGGCGCGGATGCCGCGTCGGCGCTCGACACGCTTCGCAAGGAATTCGCGCCGCTCGCGGAACAGTTCTCGATGCGCTGGGAATTGCATGACGCGGCCGTGAAGCCGCGCGTCGTGATCATGGTGTCGAAGATCGGCCACTGCCTGAACGACCTGCTGTTCCGCTATCGCACCGGCCAGCTGCCGATCGAGATCCCGGCGATCGTGTCGAACCACAAGGAGTTCTATCAGCTCGCCGCGAGCTACAACATCCCGTTCCATCACTTCCCGCTGATCGGCGGTTCGTCCGATGCCGCGAAGGCCGCGCAGGAAGCACGCGTGCTGGAAGTGGTCGACGAGCACCAGGCCGATCTCGTCGTGCTCGCGCGCTACATGCAGATCCTGTCGCCGAACATGTGCGAGCAGCTCGCCGGTCGCGCGATCAACATCCACCATTCGTTCCTGCCGAGCTTCAAGGGGGCGAAGCCTTACTACCAGGCGTTCGACCGTGGCGTGAAGCTGATCGGCGCGACCGCGCACTACGTGACGACCGATCTCGACGAAGGCCCGATCATCGAGCAGGAAGTCGAGCGCGTCGACCACAGCATGACGCCCGATCAGCTGACCGCGATCGGCCGCGACGTCGAATGCGTGACGCTCGCGCGCGCGGTGAAGTGGCACGTCGAGCACCGGATCGTGCTGAATGGGACGAAGACGGTCGTGTTCCGCTGATTCGTCGGGCGCCGGACGGTCGTCTGTCGGACGGTCGACCCCCGGATGGCCGGCCCCCGGATGGCCGGACCCCCACAAACAAAAACGCCGCGCCCTTCACGGGGCGCGGCGTTTTTTATTGCCGTTGATGCACGGGCTGCGTCAGATCAGCCGCAGCAGGTACAGCTCGCGCTTCAGGTACGCATAGAAGATCGGCGCGGCGATCACCCCCGGCAGCCCGAACGCGGCTTCCATGATCAGCATCGCGAGCAGCAGCTCCCATGCGCGCGACTCGATCTGGCCGCCGATGATCTTCGCGTTCAGGAAGTATTCGAGCTTGTGGATGATCACGAGGAACGCCAGCGACGCGATCGCGGTGCCCATGCTGACCGACAGCGACACGGCGACGATCAGCGTGTTCGAGATCAGGTTGCCGATCACGGGCAGCAGCCCGACGATGAACGTGACGAGCACGAGCGTTTTCGACAGCGGCAGCCGCTGGTGAAAGATCGGCAGGGCGACGAGCAGGTAGATGCCCGTGAACACCGCGTTGATCGCCGAGATCTTGATCTGCGCGAACACGATCCGGCGGAAAGCGTCGGCGAAGCGCGACACGCGCGTGACGAGCGCCGTGGACAGCGGCCGGCGCACCTTGCCGTGCTCGACGCCGATCGCGATCATCGCACCGATGATCATCCCGAACAGCACGTGGCCGAAGCCGCGCGCGACGCTCTTGCCGCTTTGCTGGAGCTGGTCCATGTGCGAGTGCATCAGCACGGCGGCCTTCGTCTTCATCTGCTCGACATCGACGGGCAGCAGGTTCGCGATCCAGGCCGGCGTGCGTGCGCGGGTCTGCTCGACGATCTGCATCAGCTGGTCGAGCAGGCTTTGCAGGTTCGGCACCGTGCGCTCGAAGTGTTCGATGATGCCGATCGTCAGGCCCGTCAGCGCGCCGACGATCGCGATCGACAGCAGCACGACGGCGACCCAGCGTGCGCGCATGCTCGTGGTGTGGCGTTCGATCACGGGGGCGATCGTGTGGATCAGCTGGTAGACGAGCAGGCCGGCCAGCAGCCCGCCGAGCAGCTTCAGCTCGATCACGAGCCACATGGCGAGGATCGCGAACACATAGCTGCCGATCTCGAGTGCCGACAGCTTCGGCAGGCTGAAGTCGCTCGTCAGCCGCACGCTGCGCAGGTGCGGTTCGCGATTCTGCACATCGCGAGACGAGTCTGGTTGCTTCTCCATCGTGGATTCCTGTCGTTCGTGTGTCATGCCGCGGAATGCGCGGCAGAGCCGTGTTCGCCCGGTGTTGCACCGGATTGGTGCGTACGGCGAACCTTACGACCGTAAAGTATAGCCGCCATTATGGTCCGCAACGGAGCCGTTTGGCGCATGGTGTAAACGCAGAAGGGAAAACGAGAGGGGGCGCGTTGCGCGGTACGCAGGGGCGCGCGCGGCCGGGCGGCCGCGCGCGGCAGGAGAGGGCGGGACGCGTCAGCCTGCCGCGACCTTGCGGGCCGGGCGCTTGAGCAGCGGCGCGAGATACTTGCCGGTAAAGCTCGCCTTCGTCTTCGCGACCTGCTCGGGCGTGCCCTGCGCGATGATCTGGCCGCCGCCGGCACCACCTTCGGGGCCGAGGTCGATGACCCAGTCGGCCGTCTTGATCACGTCGAGGTTGTGCTCGATGATCACGACCGTGTTGCCCTGGTCGCGCAGCCGGTGGATCACTTCCAGCAGCAGCGCGATGTCGTGGAAGTGCAGGCCGGTGGTCGGCTCGTCGAGGATGTACAGCGTGCGGCCGGTGTCGCGCTTGGAGAGTTCGAGCGACAGCTTCACGCGCTGCGCCTCGCCGCCCGACAGCGTCGTGGCCGACTGGCCGAGGCGGATGTAGCCGAGGCCGACATCGAGCAGCGTCTTCAGCTTGCGCGCGATGACCGGCACCGCGCTGAAGAACGCGTACGCGTGCTCGACCGTCATGTCGAGCACTTCGCTGATGTTCTTGCCCTTGTACTGCACTTCGAGCGTTTCGCGGTTGTAGCGCTTGCCGTGGCACACGTCGCACGGCACGTAGACGTCCGGCAGGAAGTGCATTTCCACCTTCAGCACGCCGTCGCCCTGGCACGATTCGCAGCGGCCGCCTTTCACGTTGAACGAGAAGCGGCCCGGATCGTAGCCGCGCTCCTTCGAGGTCGGCACGCCCGAGAACAGCTCGCGGATCGGCGTGAACAGGCCCGTGTAGGTGGCCGGGTTCGAGCGCGGCGTGCGGCCGATCGGCGACTGGTCGACGTTGATCACCTTGTCGAAGTGCTCGAGGCCCTCGATCGCCTCGTGCGGCGCCGGTTCGGCCGACGAGCCGTACAGGTGTCGCGCGACCGCGTGATACAGCGTGTCGTTGATCAGCGTCGACTTGCCGGAACCCGACACGCCGGTGATGCAGGTCAGCAGGCCGACCGGCAGTTCCAGATCGACGTGCTTCAGGTTGTTGCCGTGCGCGTCGACGATGCGCAGCATCCGCTCGGGGTCGGGGGCAAGCCGCTCGTCGGGGTATTCGATCGTGCGCTTGCCGACCAGGTACTGGCCGGTGAGCGACTGCGGGTTCGACTGCACCTGCTTCGGCGTGCCTTCTGCCACGATCACGCCGCCGTGCTCGCCGGCGCCCGGGCCCATGTCGACGACGTAGTCGGCCGTGCGGATCATGTCCTCGTCGTGCTCGACGACGATCACCGAGTTGCCGAGGTCGCGCAGGTGCTTGAGGGTCGCGATCAGGCGGTCGTTGTCGCGCTGGTGCAGGCCGATCGACGGCTCGTCGAGCACGTACATCACGCCCGTGAGGCCCGAGCCGATCTGCGACGCGAGCCGGATGCGCTGGGCCTCGCCGCCCGACAGGGTTTCCGCGCTGCGTTCGAGCGACAGGTAGTCGAGGCCGACGTTGTTCAGGAAGGTGAGGCGCGCGACGATTTCCTTGATCACCTTGTCGGCGATTTCGCGCTTCGCGCCGTCGAGCGACAGGCCGTCTAAATAGCCGAGCGCGTCGCGCAGCGGCCAGCCGCTGATTTCAAAGATGCCGCGCGCGTAGTCGCCCGTGCCGATCCGCACGTGGCGCGCCTCGCGGCGCAGGCGCGTGCCGTCGCACGACGGGCAGGGCTGGTTGTTCTGGTACTTCGAGAGCTCTTCGCGCACCGCGACCGAATCGGTCTCGCGGTAGCGGCGCTCGAGGTTCGGGATGATCCCTTCGAACACATGCTCGCGAATCGTCGTGCGACCGCGCTCGTTGATGTACGAGAACGGAATCGTCTGCTTGCCCGAGCCGAACAGCAGCACCTTCCGGATCTTTTCCGGGAGATCCTCGAACGCGGCGTCGATGTCGAATTCGTAGAACGCCGCGAGACTCTGCAGCATCTGGAAGTAGAACTGGTTGCGGCGGTCCCAGCCCTTCACGGCACCGGCGGCGAGCGACAGCGACGGGTGCGCGACGACCCGCTTCGGGTCGAAGAACGTGATTTGGCCGAGGCCGTCGCATTCCGGGCACGCGCCCATCGGGTTGTTGAACGAGAACAGGCGCGGCTCGAGCTCCTGCAGCGAGTACGAGCAGATCGGGCACGCGAACTTCGAGCTGAACAGGTGCTCGTGGTCGGTATCCATCTCGAGCGCGATCGCGCGGCCGTCGGCGAGGCGCAGCGCCGTCTCGAACGACTCGGCGAGGCGCTGCTTCATGTCCGGGCGCACCTTCAGGCGATCGACGACGACGTCGATCGTGTGCTTGTCGTTCTTCTTCAGCTTCGGCAGCGACTCGACTTCGTAGATCTTCGCGACGCCTTCGTTCGCGGCGCCGCCGCCCGAGCGCACGCGAAAGCGCACGAAACCCTGCGCCTGCATCTCCTCGAACAGCTCGGCGTGCTCGCCCTTGCGGTTCGCGACGACGGGCGCGAGGATCATCAGCTTGGTTTCCTCGGGCAGCGCGAGCGCCGCGTCGACCATCTGCGACACGCTTTGCGCTTCCAGCGGGATGTCGTGGTCGGGGCAGTACGGCGTGCCGACACGTGCGAACAAAAGTCGCAGGTAGTCGTGGATTTCCGTGACCGTGCCGACGGTCGAACGCGGGTTGTGGGACGTCGCCTTCTGCTCGATCGAGATCGCCGGCGACAGGCCTTCGATCAGGTCGACGTCGGGTTTCTCCATCAACTGCAGGAACTGGCGGGCATACGCGGACAGGCTTTCGACGTAGCGGCGCTGACCCTCGGCATAAAGGGTATCGAACGCGAGCGACGACTTGCCCGACCCGGACAACCCGGTAATCACGACCAGCTTGTGGCGCGGCAGGTCGAGATTGACGTTTTTCAGGTTGTGGGTACGAGCCCCACGGATGCGGATCTGTTCCATGAACCTGGCGAAAATGGAGGGAACCAAACCTGCTACTATAACGGCTTTTCGAGGCCGTCGTTTGGGGCCCCCAGCCTTAGCAGCAGGTGGCAGCAAGATGGCGCCTGCGCCGGGAAAGCGGCTGCGCCGCGCGGTTCCGGGCGGCCTGCGGGCTGCCTGAATCCTGCCCCGACGTGTTGCCGGCCAAGCCCCCCGGGCCGCTGGTCCTGATCTTCCGCCGCCCGGTGTCGGGCGGACATTCCGATCGTTCGAAATTCATTCCCGATGTCCAATCCGTCCGCCACGTCTTCTCGCATGACTGCGCCCGAATTGCGCGCGACCGCGTCGCTCGCGGCGATCTTCGCGCTGCGCATGCTCGGCCTGTTCATGATCATGCCGGTGTTCTCGGTCTACGCGAAAACCATCCCGGGCGGCGACAACGTGCTGCTCGTCGGCATCGCGCTCGGGGCCTACGGCGTCACGCAGTCGCTGTTCTACATCTTCTACGGCTGGGCGTCCGACAAATTCGGCCGCAAGCCGGTGATCGCCACGGGCCTCGTGATCTTCGCGCTCGGCAGCTTCGTCGCCGCGTCCGCGCACGACATCACGTGGATCATCGTCGGTCGCGTGATCCAGGGGATGGGCGCGGTGTCGTCCGCGGTGCTCGCATTCATCGCCGACCTGACCTCCGAGCAGAACCGCACGAAGGCGATGGCGATGGTCGGCGGCTCGATCGGCGTGTCGTTCGCGGTCGCGATCGTCGGTGCGCCGATCGTGTTCCATTGGGTCGGGATGAGCGGGCTGTTTGCGATCGTCGGCGTGCTGTCGATCCTCGCGATCGGCGTCGTGCTGTGGGTCGTGCCCGATGCGGCGAAGCCGGTGCACGTGCCCGCGCCGTTCGCCGAGGTGCTGCACAACGTCGAGCTGCTGCGCCTGAACTTCGGCGTGCTGGTGCTGCACGCGACGCAGACGGCGCTGTTCCTCGTCGTGCCGCGCCTGCTCGTCGACGGCGGCCTGCCGGTCGCCGCGCACTGGAAGGTCTACCTGCCGGTGATGGGGCTCGCGTTCGTGATGATGGTTCCGGCGATCATCGTTGCGGAAAAACGGGGCAAGATGAAGCCGGTGCTGCTCGGCGGCATCCTGGCTATCCTGATCGGCCAATTGCTGCTGGGCAGCGCGCCGCATACCATCCTGATTGTGGCGGCGATCCTGTTCGTGTACTTCCTCGGGTTCAACATCCTGGAAGCGTCGCAGCCGTCGCTCGTGTCGAAGCTCGCGCCCGGCTCGCGCAAGGGCGCGGCCACGGGCGTCTACAACACCACGCAGTCGATCGGGCTCGCGCTCGGCGGCATCGCGGGTGGCTGGCTGCTGAAGCACGGAGGCGCCAATACGGTGTTCTACACGTGCTCGGGGCTCGTTGCCGCCTGGCTTATAATCGCGGCCAGCATGAAAGCGCCACCGCGCAAGGCCTGAACTTACTTCGGGCAGGCACCGACGGCGTTCGCCGGCTTGCCCGGCGGGCCGTACCGACACTATGAGCGGGCGGCCCGGCATCGAATTTACTGGAGAAACACATGGCATCCGTCAACAAGGTCATCCTCGTCGGCAATCTCGGCGCCGATCCTGAAGTCCGTTACCTGCCGAGCGGCGACGCGGTTGCGAACATCCGTCTCGCGACGACCGACCGCTACAAGGACAAGGCAAGCGGCGATTTCAAGGAAATGACCGAGTGGCATCGCGTCGCGTTCTTCGGTCGCCTGGCGGAAATCGTCAGCGAATACCTGAAGAAGGGTTCGTCGGTCTATATCGAAGGCCGCATCCGCACGCGCAAGTGGCAGGGCCAGGACGGGCAGGATCGTTACTCGACCGAAATCGTCGCCGACCAGATGCAGATGCTCGGCGGCCGCGGTGGTGCGGGCGGCGGCGGTGGCGGCGGCGATGAAGGCGGTTACGGCGGCGGCTACGGTGGTGGTGGCGGCGGCCGCGGCGAGCAGATGGAGCGTGGCGGTGGCGGTCGTGCCGGCGGCGCAGCGCGTGGCGGTGCAGGCGGCGGCGCGCAAAGCCGTCCGAGCGCACCGGCAGGCGGCGGCTTCGACGAGATGGACGACGATATTCCGTTCTGATCGGCAAGTCGGCATCCCGCATCACGATGGGCCCGAATGTCCGAGTCAAGCCAACTGCTTGGCCCGGGTCTTCGGGCCTTCTTTCGTTTACGTCGATGTTCCTTGTGCGCGAGGCAAAACGTGGCTGACGAACTTCCCGACCTCATCGCTGCGCATCTCGACGTGCTGTTCTGCGGAATCAACCCCGGCCTGGCCGCGGCCGCGACCGGGCATCACTTCGCGGGGAGAAGCAACCGCTTCTGGCGCGTGATCCATCTCGCGGGCTTCACGCCGGCGGAAATTTCGCCGCAGGACGATCACTTGATACTCCGGTATGGCTACGGCCTGACGGCGGTGGTGAAGCGTCCGACCGCGAGCGCCGATCAGCTTTCGCGTGCGGAATTCACTGCTGCGGCCGCGGCATTCGGCCAGAAGCTGGCGCGTTACAAGCCGCGCTTCGTCGCTTTTCTCGGCAAGGCGGCGTACGCGGCGCTTGCCGGACAGCGAGAAATCGAATGGGGATTGCAACCGGCCCGAATGCAGGGGGCGAACGTCTGGGTGCTGCCCAATCCCAGCGGGAGAAATCTCGCGTTCGGCCTCGACGCTCTGGTCGATGCGTACCGTCAGCTTCGTCTGCAGGTGACGGCCGTGTCCGGTTTTCAACCGGAGGGGCAGGATGCGGCGCAATGACTCCGCGTCCCGGTGGCCGGGCACCGTGCTGCCGCGCGCATTCTTCGACCGCGTCGCTACCGACGTCGCGCCGCAACTCCTGAACAAGATTCTCGCGGCTGCGGACGGCCGGGCCGGACGGATCGTCGAAGTCGAAGCCTATGCCGGCGCGATCGACCCGGCCGCGCATACCTATCGCGGCAAGACGCCGCGCAATGCGACGATGTTCGGGCCGCCGGGGCACCTGTACGTCTATTTCACCTATGGCATGCACTGGTGCTGCAACTGCGTGTGCGGCCCGGATGGCACGGGCACGGGCGTGCTGATTCGTGCGCTCGAACCGCTGCGAGGGCTCGAACGAATGCGTGCGGCACGGCCGCCGCAGACGCGCGATCGCGACCTGTGCCGGGGGCCGGCGCGGCTGACCCAGGCGATGGGGATCGGCGGCGCGCAGGATGGTATCGACCTGATCGGCGCGCGCGACGGGTTCGCGATCGTCGACGACGGTATCGCGCCGCCTGCCGATCTGGCTGGCGTGCCGCGCATCGGCATTCGTGTCGGCAAGGATCTGCCGTGGCGGTGGAGCGTGCCCGCCAATCGATATGTGTCAGGGCCGGTGACGCGCCGCTGATACACCTCGTGCCAAGATGCGCACATTTCGACCTGCGTCACGCGACCGCCATTATTGACCGGCTAAGCTTGTTCTTTCGACGTTTCGATCGAGGAGACACAATGCGGCGGGTCGTATTCAACCAGAAGGGCGGCGTGGGCAAATCGACGATCGTCTGCAACCTGGCGGCGATCAGCGCGAGCGAAGGGCTGCGCACGCTTGTCATCGACCTCGATGCACAGGCGAACTCGACGCGTTACCTGCTCGGCGACGCCGCAGCCGACGCGCAGCCGGGCGTCGCCGATTTCTTTGAAACCGCGCTGACCTTCAACTTCCGCCCGGTCGACGTCGCGTCGTTCATTCATCCGACCCCGTTCGAAGGGCTCGACGTGATGCCCGCGCATCCGGAGCTCGACACGCTGCACGGCAAGCTCGAATCGCGCTACAAAATCTACAAGCTGCGCGACGCGCTGAACGAGCTCGACACCTATGACGCCGTCTACATCGATACGCCACCCGCACTGAATTTCTATACGCGCTCGGCGCTGATCGCGGTCGAGCGCTGCCTGATCCCGTTCGACTGCGACGATTTCTCGCGCCGTGCGCTGTACACGCTGCTCGAGAACGTGAAGGAAATCCAGCAGGACCACAACGCGGCGCTCGAAGTGGAAGGGATCGTGATCAACCAGTTCCAGCCGCGAGCGAGCCTGCCGCAGCGGCTGGTCGACGAACTCGTCGAAGAAGGGCTGCCGGTGCTCGCGTCGAGGTTGTCGGCGTCGGTGAAGATCCGCGAGTCGCATCAGCAGTCCAAGCCGGTGATCCATCTGGAGCCCGGGCACAAGCTCGCGCAGGAGTTCCTCGCGCTGCATCGCGAACTGGCCGGCTGATCTCGCGCCTGTCTGGCGAACCCGCGGCCGCATCGCGCGGCCGTTTTTTATTGCGGTCCGCAATTCATCCGATCATTGATTTCGTCATTAATAATCCCGAAAACGATTTCATAATAAACCCAGAAAAACGATTACATCAGTGACCGCTCCATTTTCAATGTGCTCTGGTTTTCTAATAAATGGAATAATAAATTGGTAAATGTTGCGCGACGTCATGACGCGGTATCCTGTAAAAAGGTAGAAATGCATTGCGGGGTAGGATGATGTTCGACCTTGTCTGCGATGTCGACGCATCATAGGCTCCATCGGTCAGTCCGGGTTGAAACAAGGGTTTACACCTACTATTAATGCAATTTAATTGACAATTAATCGATCTAAAATTGGCCCCTTCAACTTCCCGTGCTCAAGCAAGTGACGGGTTGTCAATAAGGAAGTCTGCCGTCGATCGGCTTCCAATTTTCTTTACGTCGTCTCTCGCATTGCTAACAGGAGCGTGCCCGATGTCCGTATTTGCCCCCGAAAAAATCAACGCCGATTATCAATCCGGTATCGCCGCGTGGTTTGCGATCGCACGTCCGGCGATCCAGGGTTTCGAGGCTGTCGTCGAACTCAACCTGCAAGCGGCCCGCACGGCGCTCGAGGAATACGAGGACAAGCTGAAGAACGCGTTCAACAGCAGCAACCCGGCCGTGGGCTTCGCGCAGCAGGTCGCCGCACCGCAGGAAGCGGCCGGCAAGGCCGTGTCGTACGGCCGCCATCTGTTCGACATCGCAGTGTCGACGCAGTCCGAATGGGCGAAGGTCGCACAAGCGCAATACGAACAGAACGACAAGCGCCTGAAGGACGTGCTCGGCGAGTTGTCGAAGCATGCGCCGGCCGGCTCGGCGCCGGTGGTGGCCGTGCTGAACTCGGCGTTGTCGGCGGCGACTGCCGCGGCCGACTCCGTGCGCGCAGCGACGGGGCAGGCGATCGAAGCCGCACAGAGCGGTTTCGATGCGGTCAGCGAAACGGCATCGCGCGGTGTGAAGCAAACGGCTGCCGCCGCACGCAAGGACGCAGCGGCTGCACGCGAATCGGCTGCGTAATCGCGTAGCCACGCAAGCACGTGTCGCGCACGGGCGCGACACGATTGATCGGCGCCGGAAGGCGCCGGGCGCCGCGTGTGCCGCGTGGCGTCCGGCGAATGTCCGGTTTGCCGCAAGACGCCGGTGAACCGGCGGGCCGTACCGATGTGCGACTCGTGCGAACGGGTGCCGCGCGCCGTCTGGTGGCGTGCGGCCGCTATCGCGCCGATTGGCTCGAGATGTGTGATCGCCAGCCGAAGCCGGCTCGCGCCGGCGTCAGAACGACCAACTGATTTCAATGCAGGAACTGGACATGACGGACGTAGTGATCGTATCGGCCGCGCGGACCGCGGTCGGCAAATTCGGCGGTTCGCTTGCGAAGATTGCGGCGCCGGAGCTGGGCGCGACGGTGATTCGCGCGGTGCTGGAGCGTGCGGGCGTGAAGCCCGAGCAGGTCAGCGAAGTGATCATGGGCCAGGTGCTGACGGCCGGTTCGGGGCAGAACCCGGCGCGGCAGTCGCTGATCAAGGCCGGGCTGCCGAATGCAGTGCCGGGGATGACGATCAACAAGGTGTGCGGCTCGGGCCTGAAGGCCGTGATGCTGGCGGCGAACGCGATCGTCGCGGGCGACGCGGAGATCGTGATCGCGGGCGGCCAGGAGAACATGAGCGCGTCGCCGCACGTGCTGCCGGGCTCGCGCGACGGGTTCCGGATGGGCGACGCGAAGCTGGTCGACACGATGATCGTCGACGGCCTGTGGGACGTGTACAACCAGTACCACATGGGCATCACGGCGGAGAACGTCGCGAAGGAATACGGGATCACGCGCGAGGAGCAGGACGCATTCGCGGCGCTGTCGCAGAACAAGGCGGAAGCCGCGCAGAAGGCCGGGCGCTTCAACGACGAGATCGTGCCGGTGTCGATTCCGCAGCGCAAGGGCGAGCCGCTGCAGTTCGCGACGGACGAATTCGTGCGTCACGGCGTGACGGCGGAATCGCTGTCGGGGCTGAAGCCGGCGTTCTCGAAGGACGGCTCGGTGACGGCGGCGAACGCATCGGGCCTGAACGACGGTGCGGCGGCGGTGCTGGTGATGTCGGCGCAGAAGGCGGCGGCGCTGGGCCTGACGCCGCTGGCGCGGATCAAGGCGTATGCGAACGCGGGCGTGGATCCGAGCGTGATGGGGATGGGCCCGGTGCCGGCCTCGCGCCGGTGCCTGGAGCGCGCGGGCTGGACGCCGGGCGACCTGGACCTGATGGAGATCAACGAGGCGTTCGCGGCGCAGGCGCTGGCGGTGCACAAGCAGATGGGCTGGGACACGTCGAAGGTGAACGTGAATGGGGGGGCGATCGCGATCGGTCACCCGATCGGCGCGTCGGGCTGCCGGATCCTGGTGACGCTGCTGCACGAGATGGCCAAGCGTGACGCAAAGCGCGGGCTGGCGTCGCTGTGCATCGGCGGCGGGATGGGCGTCGCGCTCGCGGTCGAGCG
>NZ_CADFDU010000010.1 GCF_902833045.1 Burkholderia sp. BCC0322 | reverse complement strand
GAGCACGTGCTGGTGCAGGCCGGCGCGCTCGAAGCGTCGATCGTCGGCACGAAGGGCAACGAGGGCGTGCTCGCGTTGACGGAAGACCAGTTCTGATCGATTGACGGTCGGGACGCAGGAGGAGACAGGATTTTGACCACACAGAGCTTGCTCGCGCAGTACGGCCCGCGCGAATCGATGGAATACGACGTCGTGATCGTCGGCGGCGGCCCCGCCGGGCTGTCGGCGGCGATCCGGCTCAAGCAGCTGGCCGCCGAGAAAGGCGCCGAGATCGGCGTGTGCGTGCTCGAGAAAGGTTCCGAGATCGGCGCGCACATCCTGTCGGGCGCGGTGATGGACCCGCGCGCGATCACCGAGCTGTTCCCCGACTGGAAGGAACGCGGCGCGCCGCTCGACGTCGAGGTGACGGAAGACCGCTTCCTGTTCCTGTCCGAGAAAAGCGCGGTCACCACGCCCAACTGGGCGCTGCCCGCCAACTTCCAGAACCACGGCAACTACGTGATTTCGCTGGGCAACGTCACGCGCTGGCTGGGAGCGCAGGCCGAGGCGCTCGGCGTCGAGATCTTCCCCGGCTTTCCGGCCGCGGAGATTCTCTATAACGACGACGGCTCCGTGAAGGGCGTCGCGACCGGCAACATGGGCGTGGGCAAGGACGGCGAGCCGACCGAGAACTTCCAGCTCGGCATGGAGTTGCACGCGAAGTACACGCTGTTCGCCGAAGGCTGCCGCGGCCATCTCGGCCGCCAGCTGATCGCGAAGTTCAAGCTCGACGCGAACGCGGATCCGCAGGCGTACGGGATCGGCATCAAGGAGCTGTGGGAGATCGATCCGGCCAAACACAAGCCGGGCCTCGTGATCCACACGGCCGGCTGGCCGCTGAAGTCGGATACCTACGGCGGCTCGTTCCTGTATCACATGGACAACAACCAGGTCGTGGTCGGCTTCGTGGTGGGCCTCGGCTACACGAACCCGTACCTGTCGCCGTTCGAGGAATTCCAGCGCTACAAGACGCACCCGTCGATCCGCGCGTTCCTGGAAGGCGGCAAGCGCGTGTCGTACGGCGCGCGCGCGATCACTGCCGGCGGGCTGCTGTCGCTGCCGAAGACGGTGTTCCCGGGCGGCGCGCTGATCGGCGACGACGCGGGCTTCCTGAACGCATCCCGGATCAAGGGCAGCCACGCGGCGATCAAGACCGGCATGCTGGCGGCCGATGCGGCGTTCGACGCGGTGCAGGCCGGCCGCCAGGGCGACGAGCTCAACGCGTACCCGGACGCCTTCAAGCAGTCGTGGCTGTACACGGAGCTGTACCGCGCGCGCAACTTCAAGCAGTGGATGGCGAAGGGCCTGTACCTCGGCACGCTGATGGTCGGGCTCGAGCAGAAGGTGATGGGCGGCAACGTGCCGTGGACGCTGCACCACAAGCACGCGGACCACGAGATGCTGAAGCCGGCGTCGCAATGCCAGCCGATCGAGTATCCGAAGCCGGACGGCAAGCTGACGTTCGACCGGCTGTCGTCGGTGTTCATCTCGAACACGAACCACGAGGAGAACCAGCCGGCACACCTGACGCTGAAGGATGCGAACGTGCCGGTGAACGTGAACCTGCGTACCTACGCGGGGCCGGAGGGGCGCTTCTGCCCGGCGGCCGTGTACGAGTTCGTGAAGAACGACGACGGCAGCGATCGCCTGGTGATCAACGCGCAGAACTGCGTGCATTGCAAGACCTGCGACATCAAGGACCCGACGCAGAACATCGTGTGGGTCACGCCGGAAGGCGGCGGCGGGCCGAATTACCCGAACATGTAACGCAACGCATCCCCGCGCCTGCGGGCGCGAACGAACCGGAGTGAGACGATGAGCAATGCAGCGAAAGAAGTCGTGGTGGTAAGCGGTGTCCGTACCGCGATCGGTGATTTCGGCGGCAGCCTGAAGGATTTCTCGCCGACCGACCTCGGTGCGAAGGTGGTCGCAGAAGTGCTGTCGCGTGCGAACGTGCCGGGCGACGCGGTCGGGCATGTCGTGTTCGGCCACGTCGTGAACACCGAGCCGAAGGACATGTATCTCGCGCGCGTCGCAGCGATCAATGGCGGCGTGGCGCAGCACACGCCCGCGCTGACGGTGAACCGCCTGTGCGGTTCGGGCCTGCAGGCGATCGTGTCGGCCGCGCAGACGATCATGCTCGGCGACGCCGACGTCGCGATCGGCGGCGGCTCGGAAAGCATGAGCCGCGCTCCGTACACCGTGCCGGCCGCGCGCTTCGGCCAGCGCATGGGTGACGGCAAGCTCGTCGACATGATGCTCGGCGCGCTGCACGACCCGTTCCAGACGATCCACATGGGTGTGACGGCCGAGAACGTCGCGGCGAAGTACGGCATCTCGCGCGACGCGCAGGATGCGCTGGCGCTCGAATCGCATCGTCGCGCGGCGCGCGCGATCGCGGAAGGGCGCTTCAAGGACCAGATCCTACCGATTTCGATTCGCACGAAGAAGGGCGAGGTTGCGTTCGACACCGACGAGCACGTGCGTCACGACGCGAGCGCGGACGATTTCACGAAGCTGCGCCCGGTGTTCGCGAAGGAGAACGGCACCGTGACGGCGGGCAACGCATCGGGCATCAACGACGCGGCCGCGGCCGTGCTGATGATGAGCGCCGATGCCGCGCGCGCGCAGGGCGTGAAGCCGCTCGCCCGCCTCGTCGCGTACGCGCACGCGGGTGTCGATCCGGCCTACATGGGCATCGGCCCCGTGCCGGCCACGCAGAAGGCGCTCGAACGCGCGGGCCTGAAGATCGGCGATCTCGACGTGATCGAGGCGAACGAGGCGTTCGCGGCCCAGGCGTGCGCGGTCACGCAGGAACTCGGCCTCGATCCGGCGAAGGTCAACCCGAACGGCTCGGGCATCTCGCTCGGTCACCCGATCGGCGCGACCGGTGCGCTGATCACGGTCAAGGCGCTGTACGAACTGAAGCGCATCGGCGGGCGTTACGCGCTCGTGACGATGTGTATCGGCGGCGGCCAGGGGATTGCGGCGATCTTCGAGAACATCTGATAATCGAACGCTGAGCACCCGAACACACAGGAAATTTCATGGCCATCGAAATTGTCGGCGTCGTGGGCGCCGGAACCATGGGCAACGGCATTGCGCAGACCGCCGCCGTTGCAGGACTCAATGTCGTGATGATCGACGTCAGCGACGCCGCGCTCGAGAAGGGCGTCGCGACGCTGAAGGGCAGCCTCGAGCGGCTCGTGTCGAAGGACAAGCTCGACGCGGCCACGCGCGATGCGGCGCTGGCGCGCATCACGACGTCGACCGACTACGCGAAGCTCGCAGCGGCCGATATCGTGATCGAAGCCGCGACCGAGAACGTCGAGCTGAAGGGCCGCATCCTGAAGCAGATCGAGGCCGTCGCGCGACCCGAAGCGATCATCGCGACCAACACGTCGTCGATCTCGATCACCGCGCTCGCGGCGCCGCTCGCCGATCCGTCGCGCTTCGTCGGCATGCACTTCTTCAACCCGGTGCCGCTGATGCCGCTCGTCGAGATCATCCGCGGGCTGCAGACGAGCGACGCGACCGCGTCGGCGGTGCGCGAGCTGACCGAGCGTTTCGACAAGTCGCCGATCGGCGTGCGCAACTCGCCGGGCTTCGTCGTGAACCGGATTCTCGTGCCGATGATCAACGAGGCGTTCTTCGTGCTGGCTGAAGGGATCGCGTCGGCCGAGGAGATCGACGCGGGGATGAAGCTCGGCGCGAACCACCCGATCGGGCCGCTCGCGCTGGCCGACCTCGTCGGCCTCGACGTGTGCCTCGCGGTGATGGACGTGTTCGTGAAGGACTTCGGCGATCCGAAGTATCGTGCATGCCCGCTGCTGCGCGAGATGGTGACGGCCGGAAGGCTCGGGCGCAAGACGGGGCGTGGGGTGTACGACTACAGCAAGTAAGCAGAGGGCTGGAAAGTCTTCGACGCGGGTGGCGAGTCGTGCCGGATGGTGGATTCATCCGGTGCGGTTCGCCATCCGCGTTTTTCATTTGGGGCGGACGAGTCGCATCTCTTGTCCAGGGGGAAGTGGGGCAGATCGCTGTCGTCGATCGCCTGGTCGTGCGGCGGTCATCCAGCGCACGAGATGGGTGGATATGCCCTGCGAGTCCGGATTCGAATCAGGCTGCGGGATCTGAGCAGGGCAGTCTCGACGACAGCGCATCATGCGCGCTCGCGATTCGTGGCGGCCCGTCGATGCGCGAGCGTTGCATCGGCAACGTGTCGTGACACGCGAAGCGTTGCCCGGCTGCCGCACGGGCGCTGGATTTCCAGTGCATATCCGAGGCAGAATCGCGGTCGTCCGACCAACGTAATCGAATATCAACAGAATGAAAATAAAGACAGGCCTTTTCGGGGTGTTGCTGTCCATCGCGACGGCAACGGCATATGGACTGGGCGTGCAGAGCACGCCGGCCGAGCCGGCGGCTGCCGCGCCGGCGGCGAATCCGGCCATCAAGCTGACGCCGGCGCAGGTCACCGAACGGGCGCGTGCCTATCTGGTGCAGATCGGCGTGGATCCCGATTCGGAAAACGGGCGGATCATCGCCGCGTGGTTCACCCGGGTCGCGCAGAACCCGGACTATCTCGCCCGACTGTCCAGTATGCGCGGCAAATCCGGCGACGGCAGCGACATGATCCTGCCGCCGGCCGAACGGCTAAGGTTCCTGCGGCTGATGCGGGACCTCGCGGGCGAGTCGAAGAACGGCTGCGAGATGTCGAAGCTGGTCGGCAACAATCTGGCGACGATGGCGAAGACGTCGTCACCGAAGCTGTTGCGAAGCACGTTCGAACTGATCGACCTGATCGGCGAGCGGCAGAGCGCCTCGTCCGGCGACGACGAGCATTACACCGTCGCCGAATTGCTCGAAGTCTACGCGCGCTTGGACGCGATCGACCTGCCGCCGTGGCTGGCGAAGCAGGGCAAGCCGGACATGTGCGCGCTGGTCAGGTTCGCCATTGATTCGCTCGACACGTTTCCGGAGCAGGACCAGCGACGGGCGACCTATGAACTTTTCAGGGCGATCGCCGGCGGGAAGTCGGCGCCCGAGGTCGTGCTGGCCGATCCCGATGCGTATCTGGACGACGTGTTCGACGAGCAGCGCCTGCCGGATGCCATTCGCAGCCGGTTGCCGGCCGACGGCAGCCGGCCGTTGCCGTATGCCCGCCTGAGCATCGACGGCGAATGGGTGAACAAGACGACGCCGGCGGATTCCGGGCCGTATGTCGACACCTACGTCAATCGACGCAACAACGGCGTGGTCGTCGAGCTGATGACTACGAAAGACGCGTCGGGGAATGCGAACTGGGCGGCGTTCGGCATGGGCTTCGGGCTCGCGGACCTGCTGGGTCAGATCGTGCGTACGCCCCGGAGCGCAACGGTTCTGCGGATGCAGAAGGACGCAGCGGCGATCGCGTCGGCGATGGCCTTGGGGAACGATCCGCTGACCGAGGGCAAGCGGTTCGAGATCGCGCTTCCCCAGCCGTCGAGCCACGGCCAGTTGACCCGGCGATGCACGATCGGCAAGACGGAGCCCGCGTCGGCGGTGTTCGGTACGTTGACCGGCAATGCCGTCAATCTGGATTGCAGCGAGGTCCGCAAGGACGGCACGACGACTCGCGTGCGCTCCGTATGGCTGGCCGACTACGGGATCGAGCTGAGCCGGACGATCGACGACCAGGACGGCAGAACCGACGTCATCATCAAGAACGTCACGATCGTGAAGCCATGAGGCGGGCGGGCGAACAGGGGCGGCGCACTGTCGCCGGCGTGCGGGCGGCGTTCGGCGGCGATCCCGCCCGGGACGACCCAGCGGCAACGGGCGCGATGGCCGGCCGCCGGCACCCCGGTGGCGTCGGCTATGCGCTGAAATGGTCGATGGGCGTCCTCGGCATGGTGGCGGGATTGAGCGTCGGGACCGGCAGCGCTGGTGCATCGCAACCCGGGTGGTCGCCGACGGCGGCCACCGGCTACGCGGCGACGCCGTCCATTCAACGGCATCCATCCATTCCTGTCGACGACGACACGACGCCGTGCGTGCTGGCGTTGAGCGCGTGGTTCGGCAGCGTCCCGTCGCCCGATCGACCGGAGCAGCGGCGCAGCCTCTGCCGGCGCGAGGCCGAGGCTGGCAACCTGACGGCCCGCGCGCTCTACGGGCAGATGGTGCTGCATGGTTATGCGGGCCGGCCGGATCGGACGCGCGGCATGACGATCATCGAATCGGCGGCGAGCGACGGTTCGACGCTGGCCAAGCGCACACTCGGCTATCTCTACTTCGATGGTGGCGTGCTGCCGCGCAATTACGCGGTGGCGCACGCATGGTTCGCGTCGGCGGCGCGCGATGGCGATCCGGCGTCGACGAACCAGCTCGGCGGGATGAGTGCGGACGGCAAAGGGCAACCGGCCGACGATGTCGCAGCCTATCGCTACTTCGTGACGGCAGCCGAGCGCGGGTCGGCGGTGGGTGCGACCAACGCGGGCAAATTCGCGCTGACGGGCCGCGGTGTGGCGCGCGACCCGGCGGTCGCGGCCGCGTGGCTGTCGCGTGCCGCGGCGGACGGCGAGCCGAACGGGCAGTTTGTCCTTGGGCTGATGCTGGTCCGGGGCGACGGCGTGCCGCGCGATGCCGCCCAGGGTGCGAAGTGGCTGCGCGCGGCGGCGGACCGGAACCATGCAGAGGCCCAGGCGGTGCTGGGCAATCTCTGTCTCGAGGGCATCGGCGTGCCGCGAGACGAGCGTCGCGGCTTCGGCCTGATGTCGACTGCGGCACAGGCCGGTTCGCCTTACGCGCAGCGCAGGCTCGGCGATCTGTATGCCAGCGGGACAGGCGTGCCGCGCGACGACGCGAAGGCGCGCGACTGGTACCGGAAAGCGGCGCTTGCCGGGGACGCGCAGGCGCGTCATGCGTTGGCCAAGTTCTATCTGTTCGGTCGGGGTGGCCCGGTCGACCAGCCGGCGGCATTGGGATGGATGCAGGGCGCGGCCGATGCGGGCCTGGCCGCCGCGCAGAACGATCTCGGGGCGATGCTGCGAAACGGCCTCGGGACACAGCCGAATCCGTCGGCCGCCAAACCGTGGTTCGAGAAGGCCGACGCACAGGGCGATGGCGCCGCGGCAGCCAACCTGTCCCGTTATGCGGCGCACGGCGACGGTGAACCGGTGGATTTGGGCAAGGCGTTCCGGCTGGCGCGGCGCGGTGCGGAGCGCGGCGACGCAGCCGGCGCGCTGATCGCCGCCGGCATGGCGTGGCGCGGAGAGGGCACGCGCATCGACCGGGCGCAGGCGATGCAGTGGTTCCGGCTGGCCGCGGACCATGGCGATGTCGAGGCGGCGCGCTGGGTCGGCCATCAGTACCTGACGGGTACCGACGGCGTGCCGCGCGACGAGCAGGCGGGTCTGCGCTATCTGTCACAGGCCGCCGGGGCCGGCGATCAGGCCGCTGGCGTGCTGGTCGGCTTCTACCTGAGCGAGCACCATATGTCGTTCGCAGGCAGGACGGGGCCCCAGTGGCTGACGGATCTGGCGAGCCGCAATGTGCCCGCCGCCTATTCGGCGCTGGGTTCGGTGTATTGGCGCACACAGCCGGCGATCGCGTTCGACTGGTTCGGGCGCGGCGCGAAGCTGGGCGACGCCGCGTCGCAAGCGATGCTATGCACGATGTATCTGGATGGCAACGGTACGCCGCGCAATCCGGTCGAGGCCGCGCGCTGGTGCCGAGCGGCAGCCGCCGGCAACAACGTCGGCGCGATGCACGTCCTGGCGTCGGTGGACAACGACGCGGTTGCCGCGGCCGAGCGCGCTTACTGGCGATGGAAGCTCGCCGATCGCGGCGAACCGGCGTATCAGTCGATGCTCGGCGATGCGTACGACCTGGGCGATGGCGTACCGGTGGACTTTGATGCCGCCATGTACTGGTTTCGCCGCGCGGCGGAGCGGGGGGACGTCTCGGCACAGGGGTCGCTAGCCTGGCATCTGTCGAACGGGCTCGGCGGCCGCGCCGACGACTACGAGGCGTTCGCATGGGCGTTGCGCGCGGCACCGTCGAGCGCCGACGCGAAGCGGATGGTGGGTGTCGCCTATTTGCGCGGGCGTGGCGTCGCGAGCGATCCGAAGCAGGCGTCCGTGTGGCTCGAACGAGCGGCTTCTGCCGGATCGTCGTGGGCGGAAAGCGACCTCGCGTTGATGTACGAGACGGGCGACGGCGTGCCCGTGAACGAAACGGCCGCGACGGACCTGCATCGCCGCGCCGCACGTCGCGGCTCGACGATTTCCGAGGTCGCACTGGCGCTGCGCAGCGTCACGCTGGGAACGGAGGCGGGGCTGCCGGCCGGGGCGCGGCGCTGGCTGGTGCCGGCCGATCCGGCGGTGACGCTGTGGAGCGATGCGCCGATCAATGCGCTGGCGGCCGCCAACCGTCAATGGGACGGCCTGTCGAGCCTGAACGAGGCATTGCGCGGCGATCCGTTCATGCAGTATGCGGTCGGTATCCGGTACCTGACCGGCAACGGCTTGCCGAGGGATCGGGCGCTCGGCGCGGCATGGGTCGAGCGTGCGCGCGCGAGCTTCGATGCGACGCCCGGCCTGGGGCAGTACGGCGTTGCCGCGATGCTCGCCGAGGCGCGCATTTTCCGACGGCTGGATGATGGGGAAAAGAAGCGCGCTGCCGACATTGCAGGCAATCTGATCGCGACACTCCCCTGAGCATCGCGCGACGGACGACCGTTCGGCGTCGTCCGGCCGCTACGCGTCAAGCACCGCCAGATCCCGCGGCAGCCCGCGCTTGAACATCGCAAGGATCTGCCGCGCCGCCTTCGGCGGCAGCGTGATCGCATGGCGCACGGCCGCCGCGATCTGGATCATCATCAACTCGGCGAAGGCGCTGCGTTGCGAGCGGGTCGTGCCGGGCGCCACGTCGGCCAGCGCATCCGCGAACAACCCCGCCAGAAACGCCCCGTCAGCCCGGTCGAGCGCCTGCAGCGCGCGGTCGGCCTGCGTGGCCCGCCAGATGTCGCGCATCAGCGGCTCGTCGACGAACATCCGGTAGTAACTGTCGGTGATGCGGGCGAGCGTGGCGTGCAGATCGTCGAGCGTCTTCATCTTGGCGAGGTCGCGCCGCACGCAGACGTGCCCGGCTTCGTTGTAGCGCTCCGCGAGCGTGCCGATCACGGCCGCCTTGTCCGGAAAGTACTGGTACAGCGAACCGAACGAGATGCCCGTGCGTTCGACGATGTCGCTCATCCGGAACGCGTCGCAGCCTTTCTCGATCATCACCTCCGACGCGCACGCGAGGATGCGCTCGAATCGCTCGCGGCTGCGCTGCTGCGTCGGCACCAGCCGCGCGCGCGCCGGCGTAGTCGCCGGGTCAGCCGCTGCTTCGGGCGCGTCGTTCGGCCCTGATTTTTGTCGGCCCATGCCGCCTCCGGAAAACTTGACGTTGCTAATGCGAGAGTCTATCGTGTTTTTGAAACGCGAGATATTCTCGTATTTCAATCAAAGGAGACGGTCATGTCGGCACTTCCCACCCTCATCGTCGGCGGTTCGGGCAAGACGGGCGCCCGCGTCGATGCACGGCTGCGCGCGCGCGGCATCGCAACCCGGCCCGTGTCGCGCACGTCGGCTGTCCGCTTCGACTGGACGGCGCCCGCGACGTGGCCCGCCGCGCTCGAAGGCGTATCGGCCGCGTACGTGACCTACCAGCCCGACCTGGCGGTCGAAGGCGCGGTGGACGCGATCGCCGCATTCGCACGGCTTGCGCGGGAAAGCGGCGTCGAGCGCGTGGTGCTGCTGTCCGGGCGCGGCGAGCCCCGCGCGCAGGCCGCCGAGGCCGCATTGCAGGCGTCGGGCGTGGGTTGGGGCGTGGTGCGCGCGAGCTGGTTCAACCAGAACTTCTCCGAGGGCTACCTGATCGACGACGTGCTGGCCGGCGAAGTCGCGCTGCCGGCCGGCGCGGTGCGTGAGCCGTTCGTCGATGCGGACGACATCGCGGACGTCGCCGTGGCCGCGCTCACCGATGCGCGTTTTGCGAACCGCGTGATCGAGGTCACGGGCCCGCGTGCGCTGACGTTTGCCGAGGCGGTCGCCGAAATCGCGCGGGCCGCTGGCAGGCCGATCGTCTATCGCGAGATCCCGGCCGACGCGTTCGTTGCCGGACTGCGCGAGGTGGGCGTGCCCGAGCCGGTCGTCGCGCTGCTCGACGATCTGTTCAGCGTGGTGCTCGACGGGCGCAACAGCGCGGTGACGCACGGCATCGAAGAAACGCTCGGGCGGCCGGCACGCGATTTCGCCGACTATGCGCGCGCGACGGCCGCGACCGGCGTGTGGGGCGCGCGATCATGATCGCGTTCGCGACCGCCGCATTGCTGTGGGGCTCGGCCATCGGCTGCGGGTTGATGGCCGGCGTGTATTTCGCGTTCTCGACGTTCGTGATGACGTCGCTCGGACGGATCGCGCCGCAGGCCGGCGTGGCCGCGATGAACGCGATCAACGTCGACATCGTGCGTTCGCCGTTCATGCCGTTGTTCCTCTTCACGACGCTGATGGCGCTCGCACTGGTCGGGCTCGCGCTGTTCGATCGCGAGCAGCCGGGCGCGATGGCGGCGGTCGCGGGCGGCGTGCTGTACGTATTCGGCATGTTCGCCGTGACGATGGCCGTCAACGTGCCGCTCAACGATGCGCTCGCCGCGGCCGATCCGTCGACCGCACAAGGCGCGGCGCTGTGGGCGCGCTACATGCACGACTGGACGATGTGGAATCACGTGCGCATGGTGGCGTCGGCGGCCGCGTGCGTGTTTTTCATCGTGGGGATTGCGGCGCGGTAACGGCGCGCGTCAGGCGGCGGCTGAGGCCTGCCTGGGCAACCGGTATTCGGCGATCGTGCCGGCGTCGAATGCGATCAGCGAGCCGCGTACCGGATCGTGCCGCCGAGCGACGAAGCTCGGAAGCGTGCCGGGCGGCGTACCCGAGGCGATGCGCCAGATCGTCGTGCCGGCGGGCGTCGTTAGATACAGCGAACCGTCCATCGTCAACACGAGCAGATGCCCGTAGCCGGCCTGAACGGCGCAGGTCTCGACGATCGGCGCGTGTTCCCACGTGAGCATGTTCACGGGATGGGGTTCATTCGTCGTCGCTGACGACCGGTGTGGGCTGGTCGGATGCATGGTCGCGATTCTACCGTCCACGATGCCCGCGCCGCGCACACCTTACGCATAAAACGCCGACGGCGACACGCCGAAATGCCGCTTGAACATCGCGGAGAACGCGCTCTGGCTGCTGTAGCCGTGATCCATCGCGACGGTCAGCACCTTCTCGCCGTGCGCGAGGCGCTTGAGCGCGAGCAGCAGCCGCGCCTGTTCGCGCCAGCGACGGAAGCTGAGCCCCGTCTCGCGCCGGAACGCGCGATGGAGCGTGCGGACCGACAACCCGAGCAGGTCGGCCCATTCGGCGATCGTGCGCAGGTCGTCGGGCGCGGCGACGAGCGCGTCGCAGATCGTGCGCAGGCGCGGGTCGTGCGGCCACGGCAGGTACAGCGGCAGCAGCGGCGCGACCGTCACCTCGGCGAGCAGCAGGTGCATCAGGTGATCGTGGCGCGAGCCCGGCGCATAGTCGAGCGGTATGTCGACCGCGGCGAGGATCAGCTCGCGCAGCAGCGGATGCACTTCCACGACGCAGCTTCGCGCGGGCAGGTGCTCGACCGCGCCCGGCTCGACGAAGACGGTGCGCATCTGCACGTCGCCGCTCATCTGCACCGTGTGGTCGAGACCGGCTTCGAGCCACACGCCGCGCGTCGGCGGCACGATCCACGACGCGCCTTCGGACTGCACGTGCATCACGCCCTCGATCGCATAGAGCAGCTGCGCGCGGCGATGCCGGTGCGGCGCGATCGACGTGCCGTGCGCGTACGTCGCCGCCATCGCCGATACGGGCATCGGCGTCGATTCGAAGCGCAGGTGCGCACCGGGCGGGGTGGACTCGAGTGTCCGATTGGCGACAAGTCGTGACATTTTGGCGTGAGACAGGCAGTTGGACGAGCGGGCACGATGGCATTCCCATTCACGCCACACCCCTGTCAGGATATTAATCCGTCAAATGCGATGAACAAGTCTCCTTTTCTGTTTCCTTTCTGCGCGATCGCGCTGTGGGCCGGCAACGTGGTCGTGTCGAAGCTGTCGGCGTCGACGATCGACCCGTCGGCGATCACCTTCTACCGGCTGCTGCTCGCCGTCGCGCTGATGAGCGTGTTCACGCTGCGCCCCGCGTGGCGCAACCGCGCGGCGCTCGTCGCGCACCTGCCGAAGCTCGCGGTGCTCGGCTTTCTCGCGATGGCGCTGTTCCAGAGCCTGTCCTACGAGGCCGCGAAAACGACCAGCGCCACCAACATGGCGATCATCACGGCGCTCGTGCCGCTGATGACGATGGCGCTCAGCTCGCTGCTGCTCGGCGATCCGCCGGGTGCCGGCATGGTCGGCGGCGGGGTGCTGTCGCTCGCGGGCGTCATCTACCTGATTGCCGAGGGGCATCCGACGACGATCGCCGCGCGCGGCGTGCAGGCGGGCGACCTGCTGATGCTGGCCGCGTCGGCCGCGTATGCGCTCTACGGCGTATTGCTCAAGCGCTGGCGCATCGGTGCGCTGCCGGCATGGCAGTCGACCTACGTGCAGGCGCTCGCCGCGCTCGTGTTGATGGTGCCGATGCTGTTGCGGCTGCCCGCGCAGGCGGCGTGGCCCACGCGTGCGAGTGTGCCGCTGATCCTGTATGCCGGCGTGCTGGCGTCGGTGGTGCTGCCGTATCTGTGGATGCAGGGCGTGCGGCTGCTCGGCCCGAGCCGCTGCGCGATGTTCATGAACCTGCTGCCGGTGATGACGGCCGGCGGCGCAATCGTGCTGCTTGGCGAATCGCTGCGGCTTTATCACCTGGTCGGCGGCGGCGTCGCGCTGTTCGGCGTGGCGATCGCGCAGCGGTTCCCGTTTCAGGCAGGCGTGTCGCAGGGTGCCCGGCAATGAGCGGCGAGCGCGACATGCAGGACCTGATCGCCGCGCTGCCGGACGGGCGCGCACCCATTGCCGTGGCATCGCTCGCGCGCCAGCTCGAACGGATCGCGGCCGCGCTCGAAGCGATGGCGCCCACCGGGCGGCCGGCGGCCGTCGATTTCGATGCGGCCGTCGCGTTCCGCTGGCGCGGCTTCGGCGGCGGTCCTCAGGTGGCGCCGCTCGAGCCGATTCCGTCGCCCGCGCTCGTCGCGTTCGACGCGCTGCGCAATGTCGGCCGGCAGGCGGCGATTGTCGAACGGAACACGCGGCAGTTCGTGCGCGGGTTCGCGGCCAATCACGTGTTGCTGACCGGCGCGCGCGGCACCGGCAAGTCGTCGATCGTGAAGGCGTGCCTGCACGCGTTCGCGGCGCACGGGTTGCGGCTGATCGAGGTCAGCAAGGAAGGGCTGAATGACCTGCCGGCGATCGTCGAGCTGGTGCGTGCGCGGCCCGAGCGCTACATCGTGTTTTGCGACGACCTGTCGTTCGAGGCGGGCGAGACCGGCTACAAGGGGCTGAAGACCGTGCTCGACGGATCGGTCGCGAGCGACCTGTCGAACGTGCTGGTGTACGCGACGTCCAATCGCCGCCACCTGATGCCCGAGCAGGCGAGCGACAACGCGAACGTGTCCCGCGCGGAGAATGGCGAGTTGCATCCCGGCGATGCGGTCGAGGAGCGGATCTCGCTGTCGGAGCGCTTCGGGATCTGGGTGACGTTCTACGGCTTCACGCAGGACGAATACCTGGCCGTCGTCGAGAGCCGTCTCGGCGCGGCAGGTTTCGATGCCGCGCGGATCCGCGCGGCGCGCGAGCCCGCGCTGCAGTGGGCGCTCGAACGCGGCGCGCGCTCGGGCCGCATCGCCGTGCAGTTCGCGCGTGATTATGCAGGGCGGCTTGGCGAAGAAGACGACGCGGACGAATACGAGACCGTGCGGCGGACGGGCTGAGCGCCGCGCTACAGCAGCCGCTCGGAGAGCACGCGGAACGCGACGTCGGGCACGACGAAGCACATCGGTTCGCCGGTAGCGCCGATGCGCGCGAGGAAGTCGCCGCCGCCCGCGGGCCCGACCGTCTTCAGCGGCCGGACCGCGTCGACGTCGATCGGCAGGTCGATCGACGCGTACGCAAGGCGGTCGCAGTCCGCGACATGGGCGACCGCCGCGTGCTGCAGCGACAGGGAGGCGACGGCATCGCGCCAGTTCTTGAAGAACGGCGCGAACGCGTCGGGCAGCGTGCGATCGTCCGATGCTTCGGCCGTGCAGTGGAAGTCGGGCGCGCTGCCGCCGCCGCTCGCCAGCCGCGTGTCGTAGCGTCCGTCGCGCACGGTATGCGTGAAGCGCCGCGCGAGATGCGACGGCAGCGCGTCGCTGAAGAGGCGGCTGCCGAGCGCATAGAGCGGGTGGTCGAACACGTTCTTCACGAACAACACCGAGCGGTCGGCCGGCATCCCGCCCGGCAGCGCATCGACGTAGAGCCGCCAGTTGCTCTGCAGCGGCGACGGAAACATGCGTCGCAGCGGGCCCGCGACACGCGGGCCGAAGTGCCGGTGCGCATAGGTGAGCGTCGTCAACAGCGTGCGGCCGTCGCGGCTCGCAAGCGCGACGCCGCGCGGCACCAGGTGCGCGACGGCCGCGACATCGACGACCCACGTGCAATACACGACGTTCTCGACATCGCTCGCGAGCTGAAGGAACGGTAGCCGCGACAGCAGCGCGCGGCGCGCGCGCAGCAGCGGGCCGCTCGCGACGATTCGATTGGCAAGCCGGCCGATCAGGCCGGCGGACGGGTAAACGAAGGTGTTGTCGTAGCGCATGAGCGGCATTGTGCCGGGGTTGCCGCGCGGGTGGAAGACGCGGGGCGGCGTCGCGCTGCCGAACCGGGCGCGGTGGCGGCCGCATCGATCGCGAGTAGAATTGCCGGCGCCGTGGCACGTGCCACGTGCATCGGCATCGCGGGACCGTGCATCGCGAGACGCATTCAAGAACCCACACATGTCCACGCCGGGAGGCAAACATGAATGATCTGGCGCAGCAATCCGAACCCGAGTTGATCGTGCGCGGCAGCCGTTTTGCGTTGCCGATGCTGGTGTTTGCGCTGGTCGTGATCGGCGGCGGTTGCATCTGAGCCGCCAGCGCGGATCCGTTTTTCAGCGTCACGACGTTCATCATGCCGTTCATCGGCGCGCTGGGCGGCCTCGGGTACATGTTCGTCATGACGCGCGCGGTGCTCTTCGCCAACACCTTCAAGGTGCAACGGATCTCCGTGCCGTATCGCGATGTCGTCGAAGCGACGCGCGGCCCCTTCTCGCTGATCGTGCTTTATCGTGTCGCGACGCGGTCGGGCGGCAGCAAGGTACGCAAGGTCAGGCTGCCTTTTGTCGAAATGTGCATCGACGACCGGAAAAAATGCCTCGAGATCCTGCGCAGGCACGCGCCGGACGCGTTCAAGACGGATATCGCCGCCTGAACGACGCGCCGGGGCCGGGCGCGTATGACTCGGGCCGATCCGCGGCGCCGGTTCCGTCGACGGTGCGGCGTTGTCCGGGCGCTGGTTCGGGCAACCGGCCTTCGCTTGCGGCGCGCGCGGGCGAAAGCCGGTGTTCACGCGTCAGTACCCCGTGTCGCTGCCACCCTGATCGGTCACGATCGCCACCCCCGAACTCGTGCCGAGCCGGGTCGCGCCGGCTTCGAGCATCGCCAGCGCGGCCGCGCGGTCGCGCACGCCGCCCGATGCCTTCACGCCGAGCACGGGGCCGACCGTGCGGCGCATCAGCGCGACATCCGCGAGCGTCGCGCCGCCGTGGCCGAACCCCGTCGACGTCTTCACGAACGCGACGCCGAGATCGCGGCACATCTGGCACACGCGCACCTTCTCGTCGTCGGTCAGCAGCCCCGTTTCGAGGATCACCTTGAGCGGTACCGCGCCGCAGGCGCGGTGCACGGCGTCGATGTCGGCCTTCACGTCGTCGGCGCGGCCGCTCTTCAGCGCGCCGATATTGATCACCATGTCGATCTCGCCGGCGCCCGCCGCGATCGCGGCGGTTGCTTCAAATGCCTTGGCGGCCGACAGCCCCGCGCCGAGCGGAAAGCCGACCACGGCACAGACGAGCACGCCGGTGCCGGACAACTCGCGCGCGGCGAGCGGCACGTTCGCCGAATTCACGCAGACCGAGTAAAAGCGATGCTCGGCCGCCTGGCGGCAGAGTTCGCGGATCTGCGCATCGCTCGCGTCGGGCGCGAGCAGCGTGTGATCGATGGTTTGAGCGAGCTGGGCGTTGGAAAGCGGCATGTTTCAGGACTCCACGGAGCGTGTGCCGGACGGGCACACGTAAAGTTGATGTTTTCACATCGGTTTGTTACAAATACGACATTCCGGCCGGGTCTGTGTGCCCGGCACGACAAGCGACGGATGCGACGGGCACGCAGGATACTGGCATGGAAACGAAGAAAGGCGAACGGATCAAGACACTGATGAACGTGCTGCAAGGGCAGAACGCGATTCATCTGAGGGAAGTCGCCGAGCTGTTCGGCGTCTCCGAAATGACGATCCGCCGCGATCTCGCGGACAACCCGCACGGCTTGAGCCTGATCGGGGGTTACGTGACGCGCCACTTCGCCGCGCAGCGCAGCGATATCGGCGAGTATGTGGTCAGCGCCGAGAACAACCGGCAGACCGAAGAGAAGCGCCGCATCGGCAAGCTGGCCGCGCAGTTCGTGACGACCGGCGACACGATCTTCGTCGACTGCGGCTCGACCACGCCGTTCGTCGTCGACTTCATTCCGGACGACCTCGAATTCACGGCGGTCTGCAATTCGCTGAACGTGTTCGCGAAGCTGCAGCAGAAGCCGCATTGCAGCGTGATCCTGTGCGGCGGCGCGTACCACCGCAAGAACATGGTGTTCGAGTCGGTGGCCGAAACGGGCATCCTCGACACGGTGCGCGTGTCGAAGGCATTCATCTCCGCGGCCGGCGTGAGCGAGCGCTGCGGTGTCACGTGCTTCAACTTCCACGAGGTCGACGCGAAGAAGAAGGTGATGGCGCGCGCGCAGAACCGCTTTCTGCTGGTCGACCACACGAAGTTCGACGAAGTGCGCGCGGCCTATTTCGCCGAACTGACCGACTTCAACTACGTGATCTCCGACGGGCAACTGAGCCGCCGCTACGAAACGGCGATCCGCGAACACGGGATCGCGCTCGTGACCTGACGCCGCACGGCCGCGCATCGCTTCACGCATTGCGGGCTTCCGCCGCGCTCAGGTAGCCGGTGACGACTTCGAAGCGGCGCGTCGCACCCGGTGCGAGCGCTGCCACATGGCCCTTGCGGCGTTCGGCTTCATAACCTTCCGGCTCGCAGGTCGACGGGAGCGCAAACGCGGCGACCTGTTGGTCCGCGTTGTGCAGGATCCAGCGCGTCGCATGCGGGAATTGCGCGGGGCGGTACGCCGTGTGGAATGCGCCGCCATCCGGATGCTCGAGCAGGAAATGCGCGACGCCGTTTGCATCCGTTGCCACGTCGTTCATGAAGAACACGATCTCCGGGTCGTACAGCGCGGGCGCATCGAGCGTGTGAAGCCGTTCCGGTTCGCGCGCGAGCGTGGCCGTATAGTCGCGCCACGCGGCGGTCGGCTTCACGTGCGCGGGCACGCTGTCGCGCAGCCGCATCCCGCCGCGCGGCAGCGACTGCACAAAGCGGCCGCCCGGCACGTACGCATGGTTCAGGTGCGCCATGTACATCAGGTCCATCGGCGCGCCGCCGAGATTCGTGACGTCCATCGTGATCGTCATCCGCGCGTCGTGCTCGGCGAGCCGTACCGATGGGCGCGCCAGATAGTGGCTGCCGAAACCCTGTACATATTCGTATTCGCCGGTCACTTCGACGAACGCACCGCGCGCATCCGCGCCGACGACGAGGCTCGCACGATCCATCGGCGCGCACGGCATCTCGCCGTGCAGCGCATGCGTGTCGTCCGGCCCCGGGCAGCCGTTGCGCAGCAGCCCGCTGTGGAACATGAAGCAGCCGTACGTATCGATGATCGATGCCGCGCGCTTCGGCTGCCGGAACATGTGCTTAATCGTCAGGTCGCGGCCGTCGAACGCGGCGGCCCAGATCATCTGACCGAGATACGGCAGCACGACGAGGTGGCCGCGGCGGTTCTCGAGCTTCAGCGCCTCGACGCCGGACGGATACGCGAACGCGGTGACGACGAGCCCGTCGGTGCGGTACAGCGTGTGCGGCGTGTCGCGGAAGTCGTCGCGCCGCAGGTCGATTTCGCCTTGCATGCTCATGCTCCCGACGTGTTGCGGGTGGCGGCGTAGCGCGCGGGCGCGTTGCCGTCGGCGGCCGCGTCGGGCGTCGCGGCCGGCAGGTGGCGCAGGCAGTAGAAGCCGTAGTAGACGATCACGGCGAAGCACGCGAGCGGCACGACGAACGCGAGCTGCATGTTGCCGCCCGTGTGATCGGAAATCAGCCCCTGGATCAGCGGCACGACCGCGCCGCCGACGATGCTCATCACGAGGATCGAGCCGCCGTATTCGGTGTCCTTGCCGAGCCCGTCGATCGTGAGGCCGTAGATCGTCGGCCAGCACGGGCCGAGGAACACGCTCACGCCCACGGCCGCATAGACGGCCGTGATGTCGTGCACGCTGATCGTGTACGCGAGCAGCGCGATGCACAGGATGCCGTAGACGATCAGCACCTTGGCCGGGCCGACGCGCTTCATCACGAGCGTGGCGATGAGCTTGCCGACGAAGAACGCGAAGAACGTGGCAAGCAGGTAATGCGACGCACCGCGCTCCGTGAGGCCGCCGATCTGCATCGCCAGCCGGATCGTGAAGCTCCACACGCCGACCTGCGCACCGACATACAGGAATTGCGCGACGACGCCCGCGACGAAACGCCGGTTGCCGAACAGGCGTGCAAGCGTGCCGCGCGCGTCGATCCGGTGCGTGGCCACGCCGGGGCCGTTGCCCTTGCACGCCGGGTACGGCGTGAGCGCGAACACGATGAACACGGCGACGAGCACGACGATCAGCCATTTGTACGGCTCGAGCGTGGCCTGGATCATCGCGAGCTGGTGCACGCGGGCTTCGGCCGCCGACATCGCGGCAAGCTGCGCGTGCGACGCATCGCCTTCCTTGAAGATCAGGAAGCTGCCCATGTAGACGCCAGCCATCGCGCCGAACGGATAGAACGTCTGCGAGATGTTCAGCCGCCGCGTGCTGGTGTCGCGCGGGCCCATCAGCGTCGAATAGGAGTTCGATGCGGTTTCGAGAAACGACAGGCCGGCCGCGATCACGAACAGCGCGACGAGGAACATCCCGTACTTCGCCATCGACGCGGCAGGGAAGAACAGCAGGCAACCGGTCGTGTAGAGCAGCAGGCCGACCAGGATCGTCGTCTTGTAGCTGAACTTCTTCACGACGGTCGCGGCCGGAATCGCGAGGAAGAAGTAGCCGAGATAAAACGCGGACTGCACGAACGCCGATTCGAAATCAGATAGAAAGAACGACTTCTTGAACTGCGCGATCAGCACGTCGTTCAGGTTCGCCGCGGTGCCCCACAGCGCGAACAGGCAGCACAGCAGCGTGAACGCGAAGAGCGGCGTGCGGTTCAGGTAATAGCCGTCGGGTGTGTGTTCGATTCTGGCTCGGCCCATGGGTGTCTCCTTCCCAATTGTCTCGTCGATGAAGGCGCCGTTTACATGCCGGCGTCGCGGAGGAAGCATTCGAACGTCGCGGTGTCGGCGTACGACTTCTGCGTGCCGAGGCCGGTGACCGAATGCGCGGCGTACGCGGACGCGTAGCGCATCGCGTCGAGCGCGTTGCGCGACGCGGCGTAGTAGCGCGCGAAGCAGCCGATATACGCATCGCCGGCCCCCGTCGTGTCGCGCGCGTCGACCGGTACGCCCGGCACGTGCCGCACGCCGTCGCGCGATACCAGCAGCGAACCGTGGCTGCCGAGCGTGACGAGCACGTGCTTGAGCCCGCGTGCGACCAGCGCTTCGGCGGCGCGCGCCGCGGTGTCGCGCGAATCGACCGGCATGCCCGACACGATCGCGAGCTCGGTTTCGTTCGGCACGAAGAATTCGACGGTGCGGATCCGCTCGAAATCGAGATCGGCCACCGCAGGCGCGGGGTTCAGCAGCACGGGGATGCCGTGCCGCGCGCCGAATTCGATCGCGTGATAGACGGTGGCGAGCTCGATTTCGAGCTGCAGCACGATCAGTGCGCATTCGGCGAGCTGCGGTGCGGCTGCATCGATGTCGGCCGGCGTCAGGTGGCGGTTCGCGCCCTTGACGATCAGGATGCTGTTGCTCGAATCGGGTTCCACGAAGATCGGCGCGACGCCGCTCGGCACGCCGGCGACCTTGCGTACGTGCGTGGTGTCGATGCCTTCGCGCTCGAAGTTGCGGATCGTGTTGTCGGCGAAGACGTCGTCGCCGACCTTGGTGACCATCACGACGCGCGCGCCGAGGCGGGCGGCCGCGACGGCCTGGTTCGCGCCCTTGCCGCCGCAGCCGAGCGCGAAGTTCGGCGCCTCGAGCGTTTCGCCCCGGGCGGGCATGCGTGTGACATAAGTCACGAGGTCGACCATGTTGCTGCCGATGACGGCGATTGTCTCCATCTGCGTGTCTTCCTTGGTATGGGATGCGCCGCGCGCAGGGGCGGCCGCGGCGTGCAAGGTGTGATAATAGAATCACATAAAATGTAAAAATGCAATCATGCAGTGTTTTGGGGGTGACGCTTGGTGGGCGAGGGGGAGGTGCAATATGGGTGCGGAACGGTGTCGACGTACAAAAAGGGTCGCACTTACGAGAAGGGGGCGGAAATGCGCAAAAATGACCACGCCTCGCATTCCACTATGTGACAAATCGAGGTAACTGATTGATATCAATCCGCCACCCTGGCTGGACCGTTATTTCGGGGCGTCGCGGGCGTTGTGCACCCTTGAGTATCTCGTCATGTTGGCGACGTTGAAGACGTTCCAGAACTGCGTATGGTTCGACTTGAACTGCGCGATGAGCCGGAGCACGACGACGACTTTGGCGATGAAGATCGCCGACGGGCCACGTAACTGGCATGAACGGGATGCGCTTGCGCGCTGCCACCAATTCGGGAGCAAACTGCTCGGTCCTACCGGCAAGCTCGGTTTTCAAGGTTCCTTCCGCGTTAATTCCAGCGGAGCGGAACATCGTCCTGGATCCCGACCATCCCCAATTTCGCGGTTCAATAGTATCGATTCGCAGCGAGGGTCCGTTTGTCTACGACCCGCGCCTGCTGACGATCGGCCAGTCCAGGCAGGGTCGGTGGAACGTTCGCGAGAAGAGAAAACAACAATGACCAATACATTCTCAATGCGATCCCGACGACGTGCCGATTTGCGTCAACTGCATCGGCAACGACTTTCTGCGCGACGAGATTCGGACCAGCGCCTGCACCGCTTCGTGTTCCGTGTGCGGTGCCGAGGCGATCAGTCGGGGTAGCCGCCAGTATGCCCAGCGAATTTTTTCAATTTTCGAATCTCGCTTTGCACCTGCAGGCATCAGATCTTTTTTGGCAATTCCTGAATATTTGGATTATATTGCAGACTCGCCTTGCTACCTACTGGAGTGAGATAATGATTAAGATATCTTTTGCAGGTTATGGCGTAAATACTGACACATACGACGTGACAAGCCAGGTAACGAAAATGTATGCGGACGGCATAAGGCAATTTCCTGCAGACAACAAAAAATGGGGGGACCCATCTCCCGGTCACGACAAGTGCCTTTTTATTGTCTGGCTGAATGGTTCAGGTGCATCTGGTTCTGCAGTTGTCACGGAAGGGAGAACCATAACGCTTCCGTGAAGTGTTTTTTGACACTGAATGCGGCGTCCAGGGGGGGGCCACAACGAAATCGTGCCCATTCGCGAAACGACGCCGCATTCCGTTGCGTGACGCGCCCCTCCAGCGACGAGGAAGGATTCTATGGCTATGAACGCATCGGGCAAGTTGCGCACGAAGATGGTCGAACTGAAGAAGTTCGGCCTCGCAGCGGTACTTCAACACACGGAAGTCGCCGTGGAGAAAGGATCGCTGCCGGCGCGCCCACTTCGATCGCGGTGCCGGGCGAAGTTGCGCGTTCGGCGTCCGGTCGAAGCCGGAAATGACTAAGAATTTCGGAAAACAACAAACGCCACCTTCGGGTGGCGTTTTCGTTTGGGTGAGCGGGAAGATATCCCGGGTCGTTGAGCCGTTACACGGTGCCCGATATCAAAGTCGAGGTCCAATTCGGATAGAGGAAAAGCAAACGATGGGACCGCTTTTCGAATGGGCGATTGCCGCGAGTTCGGACGACGAGTTCGATAATTTATGTGATCGCGCCGAAGTCTTGGTGGGGATCATTGCCGTAAAAGTAAGCAATAAGGCAAACAAAATCGAAACGCTGCAGGCCCGGCTCGTTACGTCGTATGGTAATCCCCCCGAAAAACCGACGGAACCAGAAGTAGAATTCTCTCGTTGACGGAGTTCTACAGAATAAAGAAGTCGAGATTCACGGACTGCCAGATCATGGACGCGCTCAAGTGCGTGGAAGCGGGGCTGACGGTACCGGACCAGTGCCGGGAGTCGGGCATCAGCACGGCGACGTTCTACAAATCGCGCTCGAAGTACGGCGGCATGGATGTGTCGCTGGTCGCGCGGATGAAGGAACTGGAAGCCGAGAATGCGCGGCTGGGCAAGCTGTACGTCGAGGGAAAGCTCAAGGCGAAGATCGTGGCGGAGGCGCTCGCAAAAAAGACGGGGGCCATCTTGCCGGCGCAAGATGGCCATGCGAGCGGTGTCCAGCCGGGCAAGCCCCGGCAGAATGTGTATGTCGAGCGATACCACCGGGCCGTGCGGTACGAATGGCTGTCGCAGTACCACTGGGAAGACTTGGACCACGTACGGCGTCTCACTGGATGCGGACTGGCAATCACGACCGCCCGAACATGGCCCTTGGCGGACTCACGCCAAAACAGCGGCTGGCCATGGTCGCTTAGTTTCTACTTCTGCGCGCCGCGGAAAGCGGGGGATTACCGGATCACGCCGCAATCGCCCCCTTGCTGCAGCAACTCGGCTAGCAGACAACTCCAGCTAGCGAACTCATTGCGGCTGCAGCACAGTGGTTTGGGCGGGTCGGATGTGGAAAATTGGACGTCAGTTCGCCCGATCCGGCGGTGGCAACGCGGGCGGGTTCACGCAGGCGCACCCGACACTCACGCGTACACGTCGATCAACGTATCGAGATTGCGCAGCGCACGCGCCGTGAGCGGCGCGAATTCCGCCGATTGAAACAGCGGGACCTGCGCGCGCAGATGTTCGAGCGCCTGCCTGCGGCCCGCGCGGAACGCCGCGGATGGCGCATCGGGGTCCTGCGCCCACTCGCGTGCAATCGCGCGGTCGTATTCACGCAGCCGGCTGGGCGCGGCCGCGAGGATCGCCAGATCGGCGTCGAGAAAAATCCGCCCGGCACGCTGCAGATCCGGGTCGGACGCGAACGTATCGGGCAGCCGGTGCGACTTCGTCGCGAGCACGAGATCGTGCGCAACGCACACGTGCGATGCGTGCGCATGCAACCAGGATTCGCCGCAGTGTGCGTGCGTGACCTGCACGAGCCATTGCGCGCTGCGTGCTTCGTTGTCCGCATGATCGGGCAGCGTCGTCGCATACACGAAGTCGTGCGCCCATACCGCGAGCTCGATCGCGGGCCACAGCGGTTCCGCGCGATACGGCGCGAGATGCGCGAACAGCTCGGCCAGGTGCGCGAGCGTGTGGTAGTAGCGTTGCGGCTCGCCATACGCGTGCTCGATGAGCGGCCAGACGGCGGTCGTGCCGAAGCAGGCGTCGCAGGCGTCGTTCAGTGTGCGCGCAAGGTCGGGGGCGAGGTCGTGCATGGGCGGCAATCGGCTCGGGCTGGCGATGCGCGCAGCATAGCAAACGCGGCCGCTACACGTTGACGAAGCCGCGCCCGAGTTCGATCACGCGCCCGCCGACGCCGATCACACCGGCTGCGCTGACCGACAACCGCAGCAGGCAAGGCCGGCCGACGGCTTCACCCTGCTCGACCTGAAACGCGGCAGGCAAGTCGCGCTTCATCGCAAGCAGCCACCCGCCCAGATTCGCGCACGCAGACCCCGTGCCCGGATCTTCCGAGACGCTGCCCTGCTTCACGAAGAAATAGCGCGACACCACCGTCCCCGGCCGCTCGGCATCGAACGCGAACACATAGGCGGTCTTGCGGCCGAGGCTGCTGGTCGGCCAGATGTCGAGGCATGCACTGTCGGGCTGCGCGCGGCGCACGGCGGCGGGATCCGTGAGCGCGACCAGCAACTGGTCGGCACCGGTGTCGACCCAGATCGGCGGGGCGAGCAGATCGTCTTCCGCGAGTCCCAGCACCGCCCCCATGCGGGCGTCGGGCAACTCGCACGGCGCCGTCTTCGGCATGCCTGCGTGCGGCGCAGTGAACGTCCACACGTCGTCGCGCGCGTTGACGTCGACCACGCCGGCCTTGAATTCGAGCGCGAGATCGTTGCCCGTACCCAGCAGGTCGCGCACGACATGCGCGGTGCCGAGCGTCGGATGGCCTGCAAAGGCCATTTCATGGCCCGGCGTGAAGACGCGAACCCGCGCGTGCGCGCGCTCCGACGGCAGCACGAAGGTCGTTTCGGACAGGTTGAACTGCACCGCGAGTGCCCGCATGGTCGCGTCGTCCATGCCGCGCGCATCTTCGAATACGCAAAGCGGGTTGCCGCCGAACGTGGATTCAGCGAAGACATTCAGCAGGCGGAAGGCATACGAGGTCATGTGAGGATTACCGTACCTGGGGAAGGTGCGCGCGGCTCGATGCACCGGCAACCGCGCAGCGTCGAATGGGTCAGTTCGGCTTGTCGAGCGGCGCAAGCATCGCCTGCATGTCGGGGTGCTTCAGGATTTTCCTGTACTCCGCCGGACTCATTGCGTCGATCAACACGCGCCCGCTCACGTCCGCCTTGATGTACTCGACCGCGAGCAGCGCGATGACCGGATTGGTCGTCAAGGTGGCGTGATCGGGTGAATGATCGCCGAATTCCGCCACCACGGCCTCGGTGTTGTCCGCCACCGCGACGGCGAGCCGGCGGCCGGACAGCCTGAGTCTCGCGCTGGCGCCGCATTTGGCCATGTCGTAGAGGCGCGGCCCGTTGAGCGTGCGATTGCCGTAAATCGCCACGTGCGTGTCGACGCCCCGTGCCGCGGCGGCCTCGAGCAGCGGCCCGAGATCGTCGATCTCTTCGTCCCAGACACCCGCGAAGATCTGCGTTTTCGCGTTGACGATGACGCGCGCGAATGCGCTGGCGATCGCTTCCCGCCCGCTCAACGACCAGACGAGCCCCGGCTCCTGTTGAACCGGCAGCCGATCGAGCGCGTCCGCGGCCAGTTCGAGATCCGCATTGAAGCGCGTGCGCAAATCCTCGAGCAACGACCGGTGGGGCACGGCCGCATATCGGACGGGTTCCGACCGGTTCACGAGCACCGCACCGCGCGTTTCCAGGCGACCCAGGGTTTCGTAGATCTTCGATGGCGGCATGCCGGCGCGCCGGCCCACTTCCGCACCCGTCAGCGCGGCCTGCCCGACGAGGGCCGCGTAAGCCTGCGCCTCGTACTGGGTGAATCCAAGCCGGATCAACGACGTGATCAGCTCCGTGTTCTCGCTCATGTGTATCGGCTCCTGCGCCCATGACGACCTGCATGGGACTTGATTAACTACTGAGGTAGTATACAATCGCTCGAAAGTACTACCCAAGTAGTAAGCAATGTTCGTCAACCTGACTGGGGGGATCTTCAAGATGCGTAAACGGATCAGCACCGGCTCCCCGTGGGAGCCCAAGGTCGGCTACTCGCGCGCCGTGGTCGTCGACAACACCATCTACATTTCGGGGACGGCCGGCAAAGGCGCGGACGTGTACGCGCAGACGCGCGATGCGCTGGCGACGATCGACCGTGTGCTGGCGGACAGCGGGTTCGCGTTGTCGGACGTTGTCCAGAGCCGTCTGGTGGTGGCGGACTTCGACAACTGGGAAGCCGCGGCGCGCGCACATGGCGAAATCTACTGCGATATCCGGCCGGCGTTTTCGCTCGTGCATGCGCTTCCGTTCGTCGATCCGGAGATCCTGGTGGAAGTCGAGGCGATCGCGGTCAGGGCCGCGGCGTGACCGTCGCCGGCAACCGCGTGCCGCTGTCCCGCACCGCGACGGTGGTGCTGGCACTCGCGGCCGGCGTGGCGATCGCGAACGGCTATGCGTTGCAGCCGTCGCTGTCGGCCATCGCGAGCGAGTTCGGCGTGGCTGCGTCGCGCATGGCGGCCCTCTCGTCCGTGACGATGCTCGGTTACCTGGTCGGTCTTGCATGGCTGGTGCCGCTGGTCGACCGGTTCAGTCCGCGCGTGCTCGGCTCGACGCAGATGGGCGCGCTCGCGGGGTTGCTGGCGTGCGCGTCGTGGTCGCCCGGGCCGCTCGCGCTCGACGCCTGCTTCTTTCTGGTGGGCGCGGCGACGACGGTGGCGGCGCAATGCAGCGCCGTCGCCGGCAAACATGCGGATCCGCAGCGGCGTGGCGTGGCGATGGGGGCCGTGTCGGCGGGCATTTCCGCCGGGATCCTGCTGAGCCGTTTCGTGGGCGGCGTGCTGTCGCAATGGTGCGGATGGCGCGGCGCATTGCTCGCGCTGGCCGGGTGCGTTGCACTGGCCGCCATCGGCTGTGCCGCGCTGTTGCCCGGCGGCCGGCCGGAAGGGCTGCCCGGCCGTGCGAACGCGCTCGGTACCGTTGTGCGGTTGCTGCGCGATAGCGCGCAATTGAGGCACCGTACCTGCGCCGGCATGCTCTGGTTCTTCGCGTTCAACCTGGTCTGGGTGGGGCTCGCGCTTCGCCTGGCCGAGCCGCCGTATCGCCTCGGTGCCGCGGCGATCGGCGCGTACAGTCTCGCGGGCGTGCTGGGTCTCGGCGTGACGCGCGTGGCCGGAAAACTCGCCGATCGATTCGGCGATCGCGCGGTTATCCGGGGCGGGCTCTTCGTGGCGGCCGTGTCGGCCTTGCTGCTTGCCGTTGCGCTCGGTCATCCCGGATGGCTGGGCGTGGGGCTGGCGATGTTCGATGCCGGTTGCTTTGCCGCGCAGGTCGCGAACCAGGCACGTGTGGTCGCGATTCAGCCGTCCCGGGCCGGGGCATTGAGCGCAGCGTACCTGACGCTTTACTACGCGGCCGGTGCCGGCGGTGCGGCGGCGGCAGGGTTGCTCAACGCGCGGGTCGGGTGGGGCGCGATGATGGTCGTGACGGCTGCGACAATCGCGGCGGCCGGGTTGATCGGTACCGCATCGACCCGCATCGACGCGCGGGGCGAGCCGACCTCCGCCGCTTGAGGGCGGGCCCGACCTGCGTGCGCGGACGATCGAATCGGAACTTCATTTTTCGTGCATGATCGGCATTAACCGTTGATCGACGGCGATCCGGCTCCGGCATTCGACCCTCCGCAACGCTGGCGGATATTTTCGCGTTGGAACAGGCATTCACGCTCCCGCGCATGTCATGCGCGACCGCACGCGAACACGGGCTCATAGGATGGGCCACAACGACGCCGTGCCCGTGCAACACGTGTCGGGCTCCGTGTCGTTCGGCGCGTGCCGGTTGCCGTACGCAGGAGGAAGACATGGAACCAGACGGAAGCGCCTCGAACGCCAGCGGCGGGTGGCTCGGCGCGCATGCGGAAACCGGCTCGCCGCAGGCGCTGCTGGACGTGATCGTCCGCGGCGTGGAAGGCTGCGGCATCCCGGCCGGCACCGACTGGCCGACAGCGAAGCAAATCCTCGCGGACAACGACAGGCAGTGGAAATTCTCGGCGGTGCTGGTCGCGATCGTCGCGCGGCACGAGCCGACGATCCTGCTGACCAAGCGCGCGTCGGATCTCAGCGAATACTCGTCGCAGGTGAGTTTCCCGGGCGGACGCCCGGCCGAGTCCGACCGCGATATCGGCGCGACGGCATTGCGCGAGGCGTTCGAGGAGATCCGCCTCGCGCCGGACGCGGTTCGCGTGGCCGGCAGCTTGCCGATTCATCGAACCAGAAAGCGCAATCACGCGATCTTTCCGGTGATCGGCATCGTGCCGGACACGGCGAAATGGGAGGCGGCGCCCGCGGAAGTTGCGGAGATCTTCGAGTTTCCGTTCTCCGCGCTGCTGAATCCGGATCTGCCCCGGCAATACACGGACGGCGAACGCAAGGGCGCGTGGTACTGGGCGGAGCAGGCGCAGGACATCTGGGGCGTGACGGCCTTCATCCTGACTTCGCTCGCCGGGCTGGTGCGCGCCGCCGCGCGCTGACGGCATGCGTGACGGCAGGTGTCGACGCACCTCAATGCGACGACACGAACGCCGCATCCTCGAATGCCGCCGGAATGGCGAAGCTTGCGCGCATGCGCTGCGTTTCCTTCGCCGGCGTCAGGCCGAACAGGCGCTTGAATTCGCGGCTGAACTGCGACGGGCTCCCATAACCGACCGCGTAGCCGGCCGCCTCGGCCGTCAGATCCTCGCGCACCATCAGCAAGCGCGCCTGATGCAGCCGCGTCGATTTCAGGTACTGCATCGGCGAGACCTGCGTGATCGCCTTGAAGTGGCTGTGAAAGCTCGGCACGCTCATGCCGGCTGCGTTGGCCAGTTGCGGCACGTCGAGCGGTTGCGCGTAATCGGCGTGGATCACGCGCAGTGACCGGCCGATCCGGCCGAACTGCCCGCGCATCGCCAGCGCGCCGCGCATCGCGCTGCCCTGCGCGCCGGTGAGCACGCGGAAATACAGCTCGCGCAGCAATGCCGGGCCGAGCACCGCGGCGTCGAGCGGCCGGTGCATCGCCTCGACGAAACGCAGCACCGACGCGTGCATCGTTGCATCCATCGGCGTCGACATCATGCTCCTGGGCGCCTGCACCGGCTCCGCCGTGCCTGCGCGGTCGATCTGCGCCGCGAGTTCGGCGGCCATCGTGAAATCGAGGTGCAGGTACAGCGCGAGCAGCGGGTGCCCGGGCGTGGCGTCGGTTTCCATGCTGAACGGCACCGGCACGGACACTGCCAGATAGTGGTGTTCGTCGTACAGGTAGCATTCGCCGCCGAAGTAGCCGCGCTTGCGGCCCTGGCACACGATCACGATGCCCGGGTCGTACAGCACCGGCGTGCGCGACAGCGCGCGGTTCGAACGCAGGATGCGCACGCTCGGCAGCGCCGTCAGGTTGTAGCCTTCGTCGGGCGCCAGCGCGCGCAGCAGCGCCACCAGGCGCTTCCGGTCGCGCGGCGGCAGCGATGGGGCTCGGGCGGAGGCAGGGTCGGCGCTCATAGTTTTGTGCAAGAAAATCAGTGGAATCGGGCTTATTCGACGGGGTTCACCAGACTAGTATGCACGCTCCTATCGACATTCGGGAGAAGCTCACATGGCATCCGGCAACCTCATCCTCATCACCGGCGTCAGCAGCGGCCTGGGCCGCGCGCTCGCGCAGGAGGCGCTCGCGGCGGGTCACACGGTGGTCGGCACCGTGCGAGGCGCGCAGGCGGCGCGGGATTTCGACGCGCTGTCCGCGCGGGCATTCGCGCGGGTGCTCGACGTGACCGACTTCGATCGCATCGACGGCGTCGTCGCGGAAATCGAGGCGAACGTCGGGCCCGTCGACGTGCTGGTGAACAACGCCGGCTACGGGCACGAAGGGATCATGGAAGAAGCGCCGCTCGCGGAGCTGCGCCGGCAGTTCGACGTGAACGTATTCGGCGCGGTCGCGATGATGAAGGCGGTCGTGCCGTACATGCGCGAGCGGCGGCGTGGCCGCATCCTGAACATCACGTCGATGGGCGGCCACATCACGATGCCGGGCATCGCCTACTACTGCGGCAGCAAGTTCGCGCTCGAAGGCATTTCCGAAACCGTCGGCAAGGAGCTGGCGCCGTTCGGCATCGCCGTGACGGCCGTGGCGCCGGGTTCGTTCCGCACCGACTGGGCCGGCCGCTCGATGCTGCGCACGCCACGCTCGATCGCGGATTACGACGCGATCTTCGACCCGATTCGTCAGGCGCGCGAGGAGAAGAGCGGCAAGCAGCCGGGCGATCCCGCGAAGGCCGCACGGGCGATGCTCGCGGCGATCGCGGCGGAACATCCGCCCGCGCACCTGCTGCTCGGCAGCGATGCGCTGCGGCTGGTACGCGGCAAGCTGGCGGCGCTGGACGAGGAAATCCGGGCGTGGGAGGCCGTCACGCTGTCGACGGATGGTTGACGGGCGGCGTCGCACGATCGTTCGCCCGTCGCGGGGCCGTCCACGTTATCGAAAGTGTCGACGATCATTTGCATCGTCGCATCATCGTTTAACAAACCTGTCCGATAATGGCTGCCGGCCACTGCGCCGAGTTCATCCACCTTACAGGAGTCCATCGCGATGCCAACCGTCACAACGAAGGATCACGTCGAGATTTTCTACAAGGACTGGGGCCCGAAGGACGCGCAGCCCATTGTCTTCCATCATGGCTGGCCGTTATCCGCGGACGACTGGGACGCGCAGATGCTGTTCTTCGTCCAGAAGGGCTATCGCGTCGTGGCGCACGACCGTCGTGGCCACGGCCGGTCGGCGCAGGTGTCGGACGGCCACGACATGGATCACTACGCGGCAGACGCGTTCGCGGTCGTCGAAGCGCTCGACCTGCGCAATGCGGTGCACATCGGCCACTCGACCGGCGGCGGCGAAGTGGCGCGCTATGTCGCGAAGCACGGCGAGCCGGCCGGCCGCGTCGCGAAGGCGGTGCTGGTCAGCGCGGTGCCGCCGCTGATGCTGAAAACCGAATCGAACCCCGAAGGCTTGCCGCTCGAGGTGTTCGACGGTTTCCGGAAAGCGCTCGCCGACAATCGCGCGCAGTTCTTCCTCGACGTGCCGAGCGGCCCGTTCTACGGGTTCAACCGCGAAGGTGCAACCGTGCATCAGGGCGTGATCCGCAACTGGTGGCGGCAGGGGATGGAAGGCAGCGCCAAAGCGCATTACGAAGGCATCAAGGCGTTTTCGGAAACGGACCAGACCGAAGACCTGAAGTCGATCTCCGTCCCGACGCTCGTGCTGCATGGCGAAGACGACCAGATCGTGCCGATCGCGGATGCCGCGCTGAAGTCGATCAAGCTGCTGAAGAACGGCACGCTGAAGACGTACCCGGGCTACTCGCACGGGATGCTGACGGTCAACGCGGACGTCCTCAACGCCGACCTGCTGGCTTTCGTGCAGGCGTAATGTCGTCGGCGCGGGCCAGCCCAGGCGGGCCCGCGCTGTCGTTGCGGGCCGGCGGCGCGAGGTTGCGCCAGTCGCGCCGTCGGCAACGCGGCCGGGTCGCCGGCCGCAACGGTCAACCCGGGCCGTTGAAGCGGATGCCCGGAAACGTCAGGCGCGGCATCCGGCCCTCCAGGAACGCGAGCAGTGCGCGTACCTGCGCGGCCTTGGCGGAGTCTTCCGGCCACACGAGATAGTACGCGTCGCCGGTATTGACGGCCGTCTTGAACGGCAGCACGAGCTGCTTTTCGTCGATGGCCGTCGCACACAGCGCGAGATCCCCGATCGAGAGGCCGTGGCCGGCGATGGCCGCCGCGATCCCCTGTTCGAGCATGTCGAACACCTGCCCGCGCGTGATGTCCACGTCGAGATCATGGCCGCTGCCCTTGAGCCAGCGGCGCCAGTCGCGCCGATCGGGCGACGGGTGGATCAGCTCGCACGCCGCCGGATTCGTGCGCGCAACCGTCGCGGTCGCCCGCGAGCACACCGGAATCAGCCATTCGTCGAACAGCTTCACGCACTGCGAGGCCTCGCCGAACCTGCCTGCGCCGAGCAGGATCGCGCAATCGTAGGATTCGCTGAAAAAATCGACGGTATCGACATCCATCCACACGCTCGCGATCTGCACCTCGAACGCCGGCCGCGTGCCGCGGAACGCGGCCAGCGCGTCGAGCAGCCAGCGCATCGTGAGCGTGGACGGCGCCTTGAGCTTCAGCACGTCGCGTTGCGACTGGAACAGCACGCAGGCTTCCTCGATCTGCCGGAAGCCGCGCCGCAGGCCTGACGCGAGGATGTGCGCTTCCGCCGTCACGGTCATTTTCGGGCCGTGCCGGACGAACAGTTTCCGGCCGAAGTAGGACTCGAGTGTCCTGACGTGCTTGCTCACCGCGCTTTGCGTGAGGCTCAGTTCCTCGGCGGCCAGCGTGAACGAGCCGGTGCGCGCCGCGCTTTCGAACGCACGCAGCGCGTAGACAGGGGGGAGCGGTTTGGCCTTCACGGGTTTCGAATATGAATAAAACTCATGTCATCCGGCAGGATTTTCCGTTTTTCGGCTGCGGGCCGGGCACGCAATACTTCATGAAACCGCGCAATCCGCCGCGCTGAATCCCGATGATGCCATCGCGCCGGGCGCGCGCGTCAATCCATTCAACAACTTTTTGTCATGGCACTCCATTACCCGCTGCTGTTCGCCTATCTCGCCGCGATCGTGCTGCTCATCGCGACGCCCGGCCCGGTCGTCATGCTCGTGGTCGGCACCGTCGCGCGGTGCGGCTTCCGCCAGGGCATGCTGACCGCGGTGGGCGCGAATGCCGCGAGCCTCGTGATGATCGCGGGGGCGATGCTGATGGTGTTCGGCGTCGTGCTCGTCAGCGAGCGCCTGCTCACGGGGTTGCATGTAGCGGGATGCCTCTTCATCGCGGTGCTGGCCGTCCGGACGCTGCTCGGCGAATGGCGCGCCGGCCGTGCGCGCGAGGGCAACGACGCCGCGCAAGGCGAACCGGCATCGCGGGCGCGGCGCTTGCCGGGTGCCGTGCGCGGCTTTCTCGTCGGCATCGCGAATCCGAAGGACCTGCTGTTCTTCGTCGCGTTCTTTCCGCAGTTCGTCGCCATCACGCCGGATTCGCGCGTGAGCCTGGCCATCCTGGCCGCGCTGTGGATCGCGGTCGATTTCACGATCCTGACCGCCTACATGGCCGCGATCAAGCATCCGCTGATTCATCGCAAGCAGCGTTGGATCACGGCTTCGTCGGCGGGCGCGCTGCTCGTGATTGCGCTCGCCGGGCTCGGCGGCGCGATCGCGGGTGCCGCGTAAGCCCGGCGGCGATCGGCGTTGCGCTTCGTTTGCCCGAACGCCTTTATCGAGTGCCATCATGTCCGGCACCGTCCCGGCTTTCTCCGAGCTAGCCGTTGCGCAGGAACACGACGTAGCCGCGGAACCACGGGTTCGTCGCCAGGTACGGCGGCGCGTCCCATTCGCCGCCCTGGATGATGCCGATGCGAAACGGCAGCTGCAGCCGCGCGACGCGCGGCAGGTAGTCCGCGTAGTCGGGGATCGTGCTGCGGCCCTGGTAGGTCTGCACGACCACTTCGTCGACGATCCCCCTGAGCTGGTTGACCTGGTCGGTATCGATGCGGCTGCTCCAGTCGAGCAGCCCCGTGATGCTCAGCCGGCAATCGGCGGGCAGCGTCTCGCGCAGCGACCGCAGGAATTCGAGGTAATCCTGCAGGTGGCGCGTGCGCGCATCGAAGTCGATCTGGATGCCGGTAATCGTGCGGCCCGATGCGCGCCAGCGTGTGAGCTGCGCGAGCATGATCTGCGTGACGCGCGGCGTCCACCGCAGCGTATGCGCACGATAGACGAGCCACACGCGCGCCTGCGGGGCGGGCGGCAGTGCGACGCCCTGCGCGATCACGCGGACCTGCGACTCGTCCCGCGGCGACGCCTCGATCTGCCCCTGCAGCACGTAGAGGGTGCGTGCGTCGCGCACGACCGCCTGCGGCTTGACGCCCGCCCATAGCCAGAACGCGTCGTACCGTGCGGCATCGACGGTGCCGGCCAGAGCGACGCGTCCGGCCAGCAGCAGTGCGACGCACGCCAGGCACGCGATACGCGTCACGCGGCGCTCACCAGTAGTAGCGAAGTTTCTGCGCCCACGGGCTGCCCGGGTAGCTGGCCTTCAGCGTGTCGAACCAGCGCTTGCGCGTGTTCTTCGGCACGTCCTTGCCGCCGCATTCGTTGTAGCCGGCCGGCGCATAGCACTTGATCGCACGGTAGTACGCGTAGGCGCGGTCGTTCGGGTTCGCCTGCGCGTCGGCCATCACCGTCACGTAGCTCGACATCCGCTCGTACGGCTTGCCCGGGAACTGCGACGGCGCACCGCCGAGCGTCGGCGGGATGCGCGTGGTGGAGGCCGCCGACGCGTTGCGCAGCCACGGCGGCACCGGATCGCTTTCGAGGCCGGCAGCGGGCGGGTGCAGGCGCACGAAATCGGCGAGACAGTTCAGCCCCTTCGCATCGGCGGGATTCTGCTGGAGCGCCGCGGCGATGTCGTTCGCGGACGGGCACGTATAACCGTCTTCGTTTTTCGCCCCGGCTGCGACGAACGGCTTCAACGGATCGGCAGGCTTGCCGGACACGAGCGCGGCGTCCGCGATGAACTCGCCGTAGTGCGAACGCGTGAGTTCCTTGTACAGCAGCGTGTACAGCGCGGTGTCGCGCAGCGCGCCGCCGGCCGCCTGGTTTTGCGCCTGCGCGCGCAGCAGGTCCGCATTGGCCGAGCGTTGCAGCAGCACCGCGCGGATCGCGGCGTTCTGCACCGGCGAATCGTCGGCGAACGCGTCGTTGACGAGCCCGGCCTGCTCCAGGTTGATCGCGAGCGCGAGTTCCAGCGCTTCGCGCTGGAAGCGGAATTTGGCGAGCGGGATCAGGTCGCGCCACAGCTGGCGCGCCTTGTCGGTCTGGCCGCTGTCCTCCAGCGCGAACCCGCGCAGCGCCTGCTGGCTCAGGCCGAAGTAGTCGAGCGGCTCGGCCGGGGTCTGCGGCAGCAACGCGAGCGCGGCGTCCGGCTTGCGGCCGAGCTGGACATACCAGGTTGCGAGCAGGTAGTCGTAGAGCGCGGGCGCGTTCGCGAAGCGTGGCTTCTGCGCCTGCAGGTCGTCCAGCGTTAGCGGCTTGCGGCTTGAATCGCTGCTGTCGGATGTGCGCATGCGCAGCAGGTCGACGGTCGCGAGCACGGTCGGCGACTGGATCTGGCGCGCGTCGAATTCCGACCCGAACAGCAGCTTGCTGTCGAGTTCGTTCGCCAGCTGGATCAGCGGCACGTTCGACGTCGCCGGCGACCAGCGCGCGAGCGCGTGGCCGTACAGGTCGGCCTGCTGCGTCACGTTGCCGCCGAGCCATGCGACACGCCGCAACAGCCCCGTCGCGGAGGTCGCATAGCGCCCCTGCGGATACACCTTCAGGTAAGTGCGAAACACCGTATTCGCGGCGTCGAGCGACACCTTCTCCACGCGGCCGCGCGACGGCGTGGGGCTGTCGTTGCCGAACACGTTGGCCTGCGCGGCGTTCAGCTGCGCGCGCCCGGCCATGTAGAGGCCGGTTTCCTTCAGCCACGGGTTCGCGCTGTGCGACGCGCTCGCGAAGGCCTTGGTCGCGGTGAGGAAGTCGGCGCGGTAGAACGCGTTCGTGCCGTCGAGGTACGCGGCGAACTGCTGGCCGAGCGGCGACTTGACCGGCGGTTTCGTCCAGACGGCGCTTGCGCCGCCGGCCGCGCAGGTCTTCTGCGCGATGTCGGCGCGTGCCGCGCGCAGGCGGGTGGCTTCATCGGCGGGGAGGCCGCCGGCGTTGCCCAGGGCGTCGTTGAACGCGTCGGCGCCCGAGGTCATGCTGCGGCAGATGCTGCCTTCGCCGTCGGCGTACTGGTTCGACGGTGTTTCGGCATCCGTTGCGTTGCCATCTTTATCGGGTGCCTTCTGCCCGATATAGATCCATCCGGAGAAGTCCATCGGAAACGGCACGATGATCTGGTTGATCCGGTCTTTCACCGGGATCGTCTTCGGGTCCGGAAACGCCTGCGCGACCTTGGCGCTGTCGACCATCATCAGCATCGCGTTGATGCGCGTGTCGTTCGCGGGGCTCAGCATCGGCACGTTGGCGCAGGAGTAGGCGGTCTGCCGGAGCGTGGTCGGCGCATAGCAGCCGTCGTCGCCGCTGGCATGGGCGGCCGGAATCCAGAACAGGCCGGCCGCCAGCGCGGCGAACAGGCGTCGGTTCAGCAATGGGTGTTTGGGCATGTTTTTCTTGTGCCGGGTGTGGGGCCGCAGCGGCCGGGTCTCTCAGGTGAGGCGTTGTCGCCCCGGCGCGTATCGTACCGCAATGGATGCATGAATTTCGCAGATGCGGGCCGCGGCCGGGCGCACCGGTGACCGGACCGGTGCGCGCCGGTCGGCAAGTCGTGTCGATGGCCGGTGCGGCTCCCGTGTTACGCGTACACGCTGCTGGCGACGCCGTCGTCGGCCACATCGTCGATCGCGGCCCGCAAGTCGTCGATCGCGACCATCAGCTCGCGGACCTGCCGCAACGACGGGTACTGGTGCAGCACGGCGTGCCATTGCGGCAGCGTCAGCAGCGCGTGCCAGACGACGCCGAGGCCGTCCGGATCGGCATCCGGCCGCTGCGCGAGCGCGCTCGCGTATTCGAGGCTGGCTTGCGCCGACAGCAGCTGCATCCGGCTTGCGGCGCCCAGCAGGCGCGGCGTCGCGTCCGCGGATGCATCGCAGCAATAGAGCACTTCCCGTGGCAGCGTCGCTTCGTCGGTCGTCAGCGCGTGCAGCGACGCGCCGTGCACGCGCACCGTGCCTTGATGCGTCTCGAACGAATAGATCGTATCCGGGTCGGCTTGCGCGAGCAGGTTCAGGCCGCGCAGCAGCCGCGGCAGGTCGGTCGTCGCGGCATCCGCGGACGCCTTCGCTTCGACGAGGAAGCGCACGTTCCACGCGGGTGCCGGGTCATCGCCGCGCGGGCGTTCGAGCAGGATCGCGTCCCATTCGGTTTTCGCGCGATCGTGGCGGCCCGGTATCGATGACGGTACGCGCATCGACGTCACCACCCGGTACGTGCGGCGTGCGTCGACGGCGTCGAGCCGGCGGGCCAGCGCGTCGAGCGCCTGTGCGGCCAGCGCTTCGACGGCTGCGCCGCGCTGTTGCGACGCGACGCCCTGCGCGACGGCGACGGTGCTGCCTTCGAGCGGGCCCTGGCGTACCCAGAGCGCACGGTAGCGACGCACGTGCTCGTCCGACGCCAGTGTGTCGACGCGCAGCATGCGCTCGAGCGCTGCGCTGTCTTTCAGCTTGACGATGTCTTGCTCGAACGCGGTGTCGGTCGCCATGTCGGGTAGCGCGAGCAGTTGCCGCAGCGTGTCGTGCAGTTCGGCCCACGACGCGGCAGTGGCGGCCGCATGCAGCCGCGCGAGCCCGTCGCGTTGCCACGGGCGGGCGCTGCGCTCGAGCTTGGCCGGGTGCGCGATCGCATTGACGGCCGAGTGCAGCGCGCGGCGGTCCTGCTCGGCGTGCGCGGACAACGACGCGTATTCGCGCACGCTCGGTGCATCGTGCCGCAGCACCGCGGCCTGAAAGGCGGGGTCGCCGGCGCGCGTGTCCATTGCATCGCGGATCATCTGCGCGAGGGCGTCGATGAAGCGCTGCCGCAGCGCCGCGTCGGGTGTCTGTCCGTCGCTTCGCATCCTGCGCGCTTCCTCGATCACGATCGCGAGCGTGGCGGCCGGGTTGGCTGCGTCGGCCGGCGACGACGCGCTGTCGAGCGGCGGCAGCCGGTAGCGGCGCGCGACGGTGCGCAGTGTTTCGTCGAGCAGGGCGGGAAGCGGTGTCAGCGACATGGTCGATATCGGCGTGGAAGCGGTGCGCATGCCCGGGGTTCGGGCTTGCGCGCGCGATGATGTGCAACGTTATCACGCCGGGGCGGGCGGGATACGGGGCGTGTCGTTGCGAGGGGGATTGATGCCGGGGCGCGCGGCATCAGTCGCGAGCGATGTTCCTGGTCAACGTCTCGATGGTCAGGTTTTCGTCTCGCGGCCGGCCGACGCCGGCTCGCTCATCGTCGGCGCGGCCGCGATGACGCTGCCTTCACGGTACCGCGGGTAGCGACGCACGTGACACTGGCGACAAAGCGGGCCACGCGAGGGGCGCGGCCGTCACCCTGCGGGCAACGACCAGCCCGCCCAGCCGTGCCCGCGTGCCCCGCGCATCACGCCGTCAACGTCACCGACAGGCTGCCGAGTTCGCCGAATCGCACCGTCAGCGCATCGCCGAGCGGCACATCGATCGCGCCCGCGTACGAACCGGTCGTCACGATCTGCCCGGCGCGCACGGCGTCGCCGCGCGATGCGAGGAAATTGACGAGCCACACCAGCGGTTTCAGCGGATCGCCATCCGGATGGCGGCCGTCGATCGCGCGGTTCAGCGCGCCTTCGAATGACAGCGCCAGCGTCTCGAGCGGCACGTTCAGCCCGTCGGGCACGACCGGGCCGACGCACAGCCCCTGGTTGAATTGCCCGTCCGCCAGCAGCTCGAACTTCGACGCGCGCGTGGGCTCCGCATAGCGACAGCCGAGCACTTCGAGCACGATGCGCACGTCGCGGATCGCGTCGCGCACGTCGTTCTCGTCGTACGGCTCGCCGCGCGCGGGCAGGTCGCGATCGAGCACGAACGCGATTTCCGGTTCGATCCGCACGATCGGCCCGCCGACGACGCGGTACGGCGCATCGGCCTCGCGGATCGTCGACGCGAAGATCGGCGCGAGGATCACGCGGTCGGGCGGCGGCAGCGCGCATTTCCAGCCGCCGACGGGTTCGCCGAGCAGGTCGGCCACGCGCTGCTGGATCGCGAGGGCGGTCTCGACGTTCTCGGGGCGCAGCGCATCGGGCAGCAGCGGGCCGGGCGAGCCGGCATGGCGGGCGGCGACGAGATGCTGGGCGGCGCCGTCCACGCGTTCGGTAGTCGTTGTCATGTCGGTTGAGCGAGTTGAAAGTGGGCCGGCAAATAAGGGCCGGACGAAAGTCGCACATTCGATGATAGCGCCTTCGGCACGATGAGCGCTCGATCCCGCTGTTTCGGGCGCTTGGTCAGCCGGGTTTGCGACCTTGCCGCGAGCGCGACGTATCGGCTGCCCGTCGCGTCGCTTTGCCGCATGTGCGGCTCCCGGTCGACCTTGATCGCCGTCAACATTCGAGCCGGCCATCCGCCGATGATGGTGACAGGCCGTGTGCGATCAGACGCGCGGCCATTCACCCCAGTGAGGTTCGCATGTACAAGAAGATCATGGTGGCCGTCGACGGCAGCGCTTCGTCGAAACAGGCGCTTGCCGAGGCCGTGAAGGTCGCGCTGGCAGGCGACACGCACGTCAGTGCCGTGTACGTCGTCGACAAGTCGGTGCTCTTTACCTACGCGGGCCGTTTCGATCCGCACGCGCTGGTCGAGGAACTGCGCGACGACGGGCGCAAGGTGTTGCGCGAAGCCGAACAGGTCATCGCGCTGGCCGGCGCGAAGGGCGAGGCCGAACTCGTCGAGACCGAGAGCATCGGCGAGGACATCGCGGAACGCCTGCAGCGCTACGTGAAGGAACGCGGGATCGATCTCGCGGTGGTCGGCACGCACGGGCGGCGCGGCATCCGGCGCGTGCTGCTCGGCAGCGTGGCCGAGCGCTTCGTGCGCGGCTCGAAGTGCCCGGTGCTGCTGATCCGCGGCGACGATGACGACGTCGCGGCTACCGCTGCCGCCGCTTGACCGGCCCGGAGCGCGCGATGATACGCCGCCAGTACCGGATCGTCGTCGCGGCGATCGCCGTGTTCGTGTCGCTCGCGGGGATGATGGCCGTCGTGTCGGGGTTGCTGTTCGACAACACGACGGCGCTGCGCGGCGGTGCGATCGCGCTGGTCGTCGGCGTGGCGGGCTTTGTCGTGATGCTCAACCCGGGCGCGAAAGGCGAGGGGTGACGCGTAACGTCGCATCGCTCCTTGAAGGAGTGCGCGCAGGCACGAAGCAGCGCTTTGCCGCCAACGGTCACGCGAGGGTGAACGCGTCCGGGAACGTCCACGTGCTGTCCCGCGACGATCCATGCAAGCCGTGACTGGCGTTGTCCCGACGATCACGACCCGCGGCGCGTGCCGTCACGTGCGGCTCGTACCGGGCGACGCCGCGCTGTCCGGGCTCACCTGCACGTTCAGCCGCTTCAACGTCTCCGCCAGCTCCCCGTTCTTCGGCTGAACCTTGCGCGCCTGCGCGAACACATCGCGCGCTTCATTCCGGCGGCCCAGTTTCCACAGCACTTCGCCCTTGTGCGTCAGCCCGGTCGCATAGGCTTCGCTCGCATCCTTGTCCGTGTCGCCGTCCTTCGCGAAGATCGCGATCGAGCGATCGAACCACGTGAGCGCTTCGTCGTTGCGCCCGAGCCGATACAGCGCCCAGCCCTTGCTGTCGAGCGCATACGCATCGTTCGGCGATTCCGCGAGATGCGCGTCGATCATCGCGAGTCCGCGCTCGACTGCGACGCCTGCGTCGGCGAGCCGATAGCCGATGTCGTTCAGGCGATCGTCGGGAATCCTGTCGAGATCGAGCGCGGCGGCCACGCGGCCCTCGTCGCGTTCGGCGATCGCAAGCGACAGCAGCTTGGCGACGATCTGCTGACGCAGCTCGCTGCTGATCCGGTCGCCGTTGGCGACCAGGCTGCCGAGGTATTGCGTGTACAGGTCGGGCGCGCCCGGGGCGTTCGCGCTGTTCGCGATGGTCAGGCCCGGGCCCGCGCACCAGTCGGTGTCGGCCGCCCCGGCCAGCGTGCCGGCGTAAAGACTGACGCTTCGCGGCGTGTGGGTTTGCGCGTAGTAGGTGTAGCCGTTCGCATCCGAATAGCCGCACGCCAGATATTCGTTCTCCACGTCCAGCACGTACGGGAAATGGCCGAGCGGCGCCGTGCCGCCCGGGTTGACCAGCCGGAACGATTCGCCCAGATCGCCGTCGCCGACGATCGGGTTGAACACCCATTGCTTCTCCGGATGCCGTTTCGGCAGCCGGACCCGGATAGTGCGCCCGGCCGCGTCGGTCGTGCCGAAGATCACGCTGTCATGCTGCTCCGGCTTGACGGGCAGCCCCGCGATGACCTGGCCGGGCAGGAACAGCCGGTAGCGCGCATTCGGCAGCGGCTCGCGCGTGACGGGGTCGCGCAACACGAACTGGTGAACGTAAGCCCCTGTTCCGAGCGACGCCGTCGGCGCGACGTAGGTGCGTGCGAAGGCGGCGGGCAGGGCAGTGCAGCTCAAGGCCGCGGCAACGAGCGCGGCAAGCAGGCGGGATGTCATGAAATTGCGGTTCTTGTTGGTAAAGGTGTTATTGACCGACGGCCGGAAATGCACTGAACGAACCGCGCGACCTTCGATATCCCGCTGCGGATACCGATACGGATGGCCGGAACGTCCAGCGCAAGTCAATGCGGATCCCGCCCGCCGCCACGTGATGCGAGGAAGCGGCGGACGGATGACGCGCGAATGCAGTGCGCAGCATAACAGGCCGTGTCGAGCGTCTCGCTCGTGCACGCGTATCCCGCCCGGCGCGCGACGCGCGACGTTTGCGGCCGCACGCGCTTCTGTCAAACTGGCGCCTATGAAACCGCGTCTCATCTCACCGCCTTCCTCCGATTCCGCGCCTGCGCCCGCAGGCTTTCCCGACGCCGACGAACTGGCCGCGCTGCGCGCGTGGTACGCGGGCATGACCGTGCGCCAGGCCGTCGAGCGCTACCTGCCCGATCGGCTTGGCGAAGGACGGTCGGCGCGCGGCGTGATCGGCGGCATCCGGCGCCGCCTCGTGCGCGTCGCGCGGCAGGTCGGCCGTCCCGATCTCGCGGAGCGGCTCGGTCATTCAGACGGTGAGCGTTTACAGGAGGCGAAGGCTGCCGCGGAAGCGATCGGCCAGTTGCGTCACGCGCGCACGCCGGTCCCGCAGATCAGCGACGACGTCGGCTTGTGGCTGCCCGCGCGTGCGGTCGTCGCGCTGCGTGCGCACGGGATCGCGACGCTCGCGGATCTCACGGTGCGGATTCCGCGCCGGCGCCAGTGGTGGCGATCGATCGCGGGCCTCGGCGTGGCGAGCGCGCGGCACATCGAGGCGTTTTTCGCCGCGCATCCGGAACTGACCGAACGGGCGCGCGCGCTGATCGCGGCGACGCCGCGCGGCAGCATCGTGCCGTGGGAGCAACTGAAGCTGCCGCATGAGGTCGACGGCTCGGCCGGCACGTTCCGCGCGCCGCGCGCGACCAGCACGCTCGATGCGGACAACGACTACGCGGCCGTGCACGCGTGGCTGTCGCTGCACGAATCGGCCGCGACGCGGCGTGCATACCGGAAGGAGGCCGAGCGTCTGATCCTGTGGGCGATCGTCGAGCGCGGCCGCGCGCTGTCGTCGCTGACGACCGAGGATGCGCTCGCGTATCGCGCGTTCGTGCGGCGCCCGACGCCACACGAGCGCTGGGTCGGGCCCGTGCGGCCGCGCGGCGCGCCGGACTGGCGGCCGTTCTCGGGCGCGCTGTCCGCACGCTCGGCCGCGTACACGCTGTCGGTGCTTGGCGCGCTGTTCCGCTGGCTGATCGAGCAGCGCTACCTGCTCGCGAATCCGTTCGCGGGCGTCAAGGTGCGCGACACGCGCGGCGCGAACGCACTCGACACGTCGCATGCGTTCACCGAAGGCGAATGGCTGCTCGTGCGCACGATCGCCGACGGGCTCGAGTTCCGCAAGGTCACGACGGCCGCGCCGCAGTCGGGCTGGACGCCGGCCGCCGCGCAACGGCTGCGCTTCATTCTCGATTTCGGCTATGCGACCGGGCTGCGTGCGAGCGAACTGGTGGGCGCGACGCTCGGCGACATCGAGACCGATGCGCACGGCGACGCGTGGCTGAAGGTGATCGGCAAGGGCAGCAAGGCCGCACGCGTCGCGTTGCCGCCGCTCGCGCGCACGGCGCTCGACCGTTTCCTGGTCGCACGCCGGCTGCCGGTCACGCCGTCACGCTGGCGGCCCGACACGCCGCTGATCCCGAGCCTCGCGGAAGACGGCGCGGCCGCGATCACGAGCGTGCGGCTGTGGAAGGTGATGCAGCGTTTCTTCACGCAGACGGCCGATCAGGTCGATGCCGACAACCCCGCACTCGCGCAGAAGTTGCGGCAGGCAAGCCCGCACTGGATGCGTCATACGCACGCGACGCATGCGCTGGCGCGCGGCGTCGAATTGACGACCGTGCGCGACAACTTGCGGCATGCATCGATCTCGACGACGTCGATTTATCTGCACGGCGACGACGTGAAGCGGGCGCGGCAGATGTCGAGCGCGTTCGCGGCCGACAAGTAACGGCATCGTTCCGGTCGGGCGGCTGCTGCGGTCGCGCGCGGGGCATGTCTGCTGTCGGCGCGTGTTCTGCCGCGCGCGTCTCCGCGCCACGCTCGGCAGTGGAGCGGCCGTGGCGCGGCGCTGGCGAATGCGTGCGGTTTCGGCCGGACGGAAAACAAGCGGCGCAGTTTTCAGCGCGGACTGGAGGTTGCACCGTCATGCAACTGTCACGGCGCAGAGCACGGCGCGCCATGGGCCGGCAAGCCTTGTCGCCCGCGCGTGAATCCGCGTTCCGCCGACGAATGAATGCCGCACCGCAGCGGGATTCACCCGTTGTGCGGAACGGTCCGCCGCACACGACGGTCATAAACTTTTTGCAAGGAGCAGCGGATGGCATCGAGCCAAAGTACGGTCGATTTCATTGTCGAGCAGATGGCTGCGGCCGGCACGGTATCGGCACGCAAGATGTTCGGCGAGTACGGTATCTATTGCGACGGCAAGATGGTCGCGCTTGTCTGCGACGACCGGCTGTTCGTCAAGCCCACGGCAGAAGGCCGCGCGTTTCTCGGCACGTGCGACGAAGGTTCGCCGTATCCGGGCGCGAAGCCGCAGCTCGTGATCGGCGGCGAGCGCTGGGACGATCGCGAATGGCTGTCTGCGCTGATCCGGATCACCGCCGCGCAGTTGCCGGTGCCGGTCAAGCGGAGCCGATAACGGCCCGCTCGCGTGCCATGTTGCGCTGCGGCCAGGCGTATTCTGTGAAACATGTGCGCGCCCCTCGCGCGCCAGGCGGGAGCACAAGAATGAAGACATCCGGAGATCCGCGCGGCACGCGGCTTGCTCGCCGCGCCTGGCACGCGCTCGTCGCGGCCTTATGCGTCGGCTGGAGCGCGCAGTCGTTCGGCGCGGACGATGCGGCCGCGCTGCTCGACCGTTACCACAGCCTCGGCGCGCAACTGAAGGACAATGCGTTTCACCGGCCGCTGGTCCTCGAATCGGCGGAAGCGTCGTCGTCGCTGAAGGGCGACATCTACGCGGTGGTCGACTATCCGTACGCGGTCGTGAGTGGCCAGCTCGACGATCCCGCGCAGGGCCCCGCGAACTGGTGCGCGGTGCTGATCCTGCACCTGAACACGAAGTATTGCCATGCGTCGACCGGCGGCAACGGCCCGGTGCTCGACGTGAACCTCGGCCGCAAGATCCAGCAGAAGCTGTCGGACACCTATCGCGTGCAGTTCCGCTATCGCGTGGCGGCCGCGACGCCCGACTATTTCCAGGTCGACCTGACCGCCGACAGCGGCCCGATGGGCACGAAGGATTACCGGATCGCGCTGGAGGCCGTGCCGGTCGGCGCGTCGCGCACGTTCCTGCATCTGACGTATTCGTATGGCTTCGGCACCGTGGGCCGCATGGCGATGAAGACCTACCTCGCGACCGTCGGCAGCGACAAGGTCGGCTTCACGAACATCGGTGGCGGACCGGCCGCGCCGCCGCAGTACGTCGGCGGCGTGCGCGGGCTGCTGGAGCGCAACACGATGCGCTACTACCTCGCGATCGATACCTATCTCGCGACGCTCGACAAGCCGCTCGACCAGCGCCTCGCGCGCTGGTTCGACGCCACCGAGCAGTATCCGCAGCAACTGCACGAGGTCGAGCGCGGCGCGTATATGCAGATGAAAGCGCAGGAGGTGCAGCGGCAGCAGGCGGCGCGGTGACGCCGCCTGCTGCCGGCTGCTCGGCGTCGATCAGTTCGACGCGCCGCCGACCGTGCGGATGCTGTGCCACTGCCCCTGTTCGACGCGGAACAGCGTGTACGGCGGCTTGATCAGGTCGCCGCGCGCGTCGAACGAGATCTTCCCGGTCACGCCGGTGACCGATACGCCGGGCAGGCTCGCGACGATCTTGCCGCGATCGGTCGAATCGGCCTTGTGAATGGCGGCGATCATCGCGAGCGCCGCGTCGTACGCGAACGGCGCATACAGTTCGACGTCCTGGTTGAAGCGCGCCTTGTAGCGCTGCGCGAACGCGACGGCCGACGGCAGCTTGTCGAGCGCCGGCCCCGGTTCGAGATCCTGCGTGCCTTCGCCCGAGCTGCCGGCAATCGTCAGGAATGCGTTGCTTTTCAATGCGCCGGCGCCGAACAGTTGCGCACGGATGCCGAGCGAGCGCATCTGCTTGACGAGCATCGCACCCTGTTCGTCGAGCCCGCCGAAGAACAGCAGGTCGATGTTGTTACTCTTCATCGTCGTCAGGATGCCGCGAAAATCGACGGCCTTGTCGTTCGTGTATTCGCGATCGACGACGCTGCCGTGCGCGTCCTTCACGCCTTTCTCGAACGCGTCCGCGAGCCCCTGCCCGAACGCGGTGCGATCGTCGATGATGCCGATCCGCTTCGCCTTCAACTGCTCGACCGCGAAGCGGCCGGCCACCACGCCGCCGACGCCGTCGTGCCCCATCGTGCGGAACACGTTCTTGAAGCCCTGCATCGTCAGCTGCGGATTGGTCGAGCCCGGCGTGATCATCGCGACGTTCGCCTGCCGGTAGACGGCCGATGCGGGAATGCTGCAGCCCGAGTTGTAGTGGCCGACCACGCCGACCACGCCGTCGTCGACGAGCTTCTGCGCGACCTGGATCGCGATGCGCGGATCGGCCTGGTCGTCCTGCACGTCGAGCACGAAGCGCACGGGCTTGCCGCCCACGGTCGGATGTTTCGCGTTCTCTTCGTCGAGCGCGAGTTGCGCACCGTATTGCAGATCCTTGCCGACGCGCGCGACGGGCCCCGTCAGCGGGCCGGCGAAGCCGATCCTGATGGTTTCCGGATCCGCGGCGTGCGCGGATGCGGCGACCGTGCCGATCGAACAGAGCGCCAGCCATGCCAGCCAGTTACGACGATTCATGATGCCTCCTTGCAGGGGTGGAAGTCGCGGCGCGCGTCAGAATCGCGCGGCCCGGTACGGCGTGAGGTCCAGCGGCGGTGCGCGCTGGGCGACGAGGTCGGCGACGATTTGCCCGGTGATGCCGGCGAGCGTCACGCCGAGATGCTGATGGCCGAATGCATGGATCACGCGCGCGCTGCGCCGCGCGCGGCCAATGACGGGCACGCCGTCCGGCAGCGTCGGCCGGAAGCCGAGCCAGCTGCGCGTCGGGGTGCCGAGCGACGGCACGGCTTCGCGTGCGGAACGCGTGAGCAGCGCGACGAGCGACGGATTCATCGGCGCGTCGAAGCCGCCGAGTTCGACGGTGCCGGCCGCGCGCAGCCCTTCGTCGAGCGGCGTCATGTAGAAGCCGCGCTCGGCCCAGCCGACCGGCCTCGTGACGATCGGTTCATGCGCGCCGAACTGCACGTGATAGCCGCGCTCGGTATCGAGCGGCACCGCGTCGCCGCACGCGGCCGCGAAGGCGCGCGAGCGTGCGCCGGCGGCAATCACGACATGATCGAACGCGCGCGCGGCGCCGCCTGCATGCACGTTCACGCCGTCACCGGCGGGCTCGATCCGGTCGACCCGCGCGCGTTCGAGCGTCGCGCCGCCGGTGGCGAGGTGCGCGAACAGTTCGCCGAGAAAGCCGCCCGGATCGGAGAAATGCCAGCTTCCGGCGAACCGCACGCCGCGCGTGAAGATCGGCGCGAGTGCGGGTTCGAGCTGGCGGATCGCGCTGGCGTCGAGCGTCTCGAACGGCACGCCGAGCCGGCGCCGCAGCGCGAGCGACGGCTGCGCGGCGTCGAACGACGCCTGCCGCGCGTACAGGTACAGGCATTCGCGCGGCCGCACGAACGCCGCGAGCCGCGCGGTGCCCAGCAACGGCGCATAGCCGTCGGCGGCGCGCGACAGCAGCGCGGCCAGCGCGGTCGCGCTGCGTGCGTGGCGCCCGGGCGTCGATGCGAGCAGGAACCGCGCGAGCCACGGCGCGCCGTGCAGCAGGTACGGCCAGCGGATGCGCAGCGGGCTGTCGGCGGCGAACAGGAAATGGGGGAGGTTGCGGAACACCGACGGGCCGTTCACCGGCACGCAGCCATACGGCGCGAACGTCGCGGCATTGCCGAACGACGCGCCCTGGCCGACGCCGGCCGGATCGAACAGCGTCACGCGATGCCCGTCGCGCTGCAGCCATGCCGCCGCGCCGAGCCCGATGAAGCCTGCACCCACGATGGCGACGTTCGCCATGACGCATCTCCTCCGGTCCACATGAGTCACACAAAGTTGAGATAAAGAATCACACAGCAAATTTTTGTGTGCAATCAAAATGAGATTGTGTGGTGTTAGTGTTTACCCGATCTCAACTACTCGATTCAACGGATATTTGGACTGACGTTTGACGGGAAGGGGATGTCGGATACAATCGCTGGGCAGGTCAAAATGGCAGACAAACGCTTTTTGTGTGGTCACGGGCGACAAATGGCATCAGACAAACTTTCCGGCGAGCGGGATAGCAGCCTGCCGGCACCGGCGAAGCGGCCGACTTATGTCGAGGTATCGAGCTCGATCGAGGCGGAAATCCGCAACGGCATGTATCCGCCGGGCAGCCGCCTGCCGCCGCAACGCCAGCTCGCGACCGAACTCGGGATCAACGTGTCGACCGTGTCCCGCGCGTACAAGGAGTTGCAGCTGCGCGGCCTCGTGATCGGCAGCAAGCGCCGCGGCTCGCTCGTCACCGGCGGCGCGATGCCGAGCATCGCGCCGGCCCGCGCGTCGCTCGCGGCGGGCAACGGCGTGCTCGACCTGACCGTGAACCGTCCGGCGACCGGCGAATTTCTCGCGAGCCTCGCGCAGACGTTCGCCACGCTGCCGAACGATCCGCGTTTTGCCGCGCTGCAGGAATACCAGCCGCCGCAGGGCCCGGACTGGGCGCGCGCGGCCGGCGCACAGTGGCTTGCCGCGCCCGGCTTCGCGCCGTCGAGCGACTAGGTGGTCGTCACGAGCGGTGCGCAGCACGGGCTGTACGCGGTGCTCAACAGCCTGATCGGCACCGACGGCGTGATCGTCGCCGATCGCCTCACGTATTACGGGCTCAAGGCGCTCGCGCCGGTGTTTCAATTCGAGATCGTCAGCGCGCCTTCCGATGACGACGGCCTGCTGCCCGACGAGATCGAGCGGATCTGCGAGCGCATGCCGGTCAAGGCGATCTTCGTCGTGCCGAACCTGCAGAACCCGACCGTGACGACGATGAGCCTGGCGCGCCGGATGGCGCTCGTCGACATCGCGCGGCGTCATCACGTGACGATCATCGAGGACGATGTATACGGCCCGCTCGTGCGCGACCGGCTGCCGGCGATCGCGGGGCTGTGCCCGGAGCTGACGTTCCATATCGGCGCGACGTCGAAGATCCTCGCGCCGGGGCTGCGCCTCGGCTACCTGAGCTGCCCGCGCGACAGCGTCGCGCTGTGCGCGGAAGCGGTGCGCACGACGGCATGGATGCCGGCCCCCACGTCGATGCTGATCGCGACGGTGTGGATCGAGAACGGCACCGCCGAGCGGATCATGGGCGCGCAACTCGCGGAGATTCGCGCGCGCGTCGATCTCGCGCGGGAACTGCTGCCCGTCGGGCAGCTGAAATCCGATCCGGCCTGCATGTTCGTGTGGCTGCGTCTGCCGCCGCCGTGGCGGGCCGACGACTTCGCCGCGAATGCGAAGGCGCGCGGCGTGATCGTGATGCCGTCGTCGACGTTCGCGGTCGATCGCGCGGAAATCGAGCACGGCGTGCGCATCAACCTCGCGTGCCCGGCCACGCGCGACGAACTCGTCAACGGCCTGCGGATTCTCGCCGGCACGTTGAAAGACCGGCCGCGCGCGCTGTTCGGTTCGATCTGACGGCGGCCGTTCAGTCGAGCAACCCGGCGACCACATCGACGATCCGCTGCAGCAGCGCTTCGTCGTAAGGCAGCCACGGCACCGCGCGCAGCGGCGACGGCGGCGGCTCGATCGTGGGCTCGACAGGTTCGCCGTCGCGCATCACGCGCCCGGTCGCGCAATGCACCGACCACGCGCCGACGCGCACATGGCGTTCGTCGATCGTCATCTTCCCTTGCGCCACCGGCTCGGCGAACACGAGCGACAGCACGTGCCGGCGATGCCGCGCCATCGTGCCCAGCGGCATCTCCGACAACCGGTTCAGGCGCTGCCAGCGTTCCGCTTCGCGTTCGCGCTGGCGCACCGGGTCGGTCGTGAGTGCGGCGGCGGCCGCGCGCATCGCGTCGTCGTCGAGCGCGAATGCGGCGACGCTCACGAGCAGGTCGACGGCACGCGCCACTTCCGAGAACACGACACGATCGATCTCGCCGATCGGCAGCGGCACCCAGCGCTGGTCGTGGCGGCGTTCGAAGTGCAGCCGGCGCGACGTGCCGTGGCTTTCCGAGCCCGGATAGAGCCGCGCATCGACGAAGAAGGTCGCGCGCACGTCGCCGAATTCGCGGACGAGCCCGTCGTCGTACGCGCGGATCGACCAGCCTTCGCGGCGCGCGACGCCAATCAGCGGCCGGCTCGACAGCACGTGGCCTTCGAACATCGCGGACTCGCTGGCCCGCGCGTCGCCGTCGGCCGGCACGTAGTATTCGCGGAAGGCCTGCCTGACCGGTTGCCGCAGCGTGCGACCGACGATCGCGCGTTGCCACGCGAGTCGCTCGTCCGCGTCGGCCAGCAACGGGTGCCATAGCCTGATCTCGCTGTCGTCGGCGAGGTCGATCGCGTGTCCGGCCACGTCGCGCAGCACGACCTTGCCTTTCGCGATGTCCGGCATGAACGAATGCGTCGACCCATCGGGGCCGCGCGCGTGCCAGATCATGCGCGTGGCGAACGCCGCGCCGGCCGGCGCATCGACGAGGCGCTCGCGCCATTCGGCACGGCTGAGCGTCATCGACTGCCAGAAGCCGGCTTCCATGCACGTGGCGAGCATCGCAAGCTGCTTCTTGTCGGGTTTCGCGTCGAGCGTCATGCGCAGCGCGGTGTGCGGCCGCTCGCCGAGCGCGCGTTCGGCCGGCTTCAGGTTGCGCGCGAGTTTCTTCTGCACGCCGGCATGACGCACGATGGCGAGCGCATCGCGTAGCGCACGCACGCTCTCGGGTGTCGGGATCGTCTCGATCGCGTGGCCGAGCGCGATCGCAAGCGATTGCGACGGCGCAGTCTTCGCGGCCGTCGGCGCGACGCACACGCCGGTCAGCAACGGCCCGATCAGCGGGCGCAGCCACGCTTCGTCGCGATAGGCGGCCACGCGCGCGGCGCGCGCGACGACCTGCGCGTCGTCGGTCGTGAACGCGCGATCGGCCTCGTAGGGCACGGCACCCGCATGGAGCGCCGCGACCTGCCGCGCGGCTTCGGTCAGTGCGTCGCGCGCGAACGCGACGTACGCGGCGTCTTCCGCGAGCGTGACAGCGGGATCGCTGAGGTCGAGCCACAGTCGCTTCGGCGCGAAGTAGCCGTCGTTCGTCGCGGCCAGCGCGAGCAGCGCGGCCGGCCCGAGTTCAGGCAGTACGTCGAGTTCGCGCACGCGAAACGGCGAATCCGCCAGCGCTTGCGCATACACGTCGCGTCGCGCCGAGAAGTCGCGGCGGCCGGCGAACCGATCGAGCGCATACACGCCATACGTGCTGGATCCCGAGCGGACGTCGCCTTCCTCCGGTTCGCCCGCAATGCGCGCGAGTTCGGCTTGCAGCGCCGGCGACGGCATGGTGTCGAGGCAGGGTAACTCATCCAGCGCGCGTTTCCACTCGCCGGCCGGGATGTCGCGGAACAGTTCGAGCGCGGCATCGGCGTCGACGAGCGGCACGAGTCCGAGCGCATCGATTTGATCGTGCAGCCAGCGCGCGAATTTGGCGCGCGGATCGTCGAACGCCTGGTCGCGCACCAGGATCTCGTGCTCGACCCGGCGCAATGCGGGCCAGACCGTGCCGAGCCCGTGCGCATCGAGTGTCGACAGATCGATCGGCGTGCCGGTGAAGTGCGGGTGGTCGGTGCGGCCGGTCAGCCGCGCGACGAGCTGGTCGACGAGGGCGCGTTCAGTCATCCGCGGTCTCCATGGCGGACGTGTCGTTCCGGCGCCGTTTCTGTACTTTCCAGGCGGCGCGGATCATGCCGCCGACGGCGGATGCCTGTTCGATCGTGTATTGCATGGTCTGACTCCGGCAGTGAAAACCGTGCGGACGCACAGTATTGCACCCCAATTGATGCAGCCGGGCGAAAGGCCGTGCGGCGGGCGTTCCAGGACGATCCGGCCATGTCGTGCAAGGCTCCCGTCCGTCCAGCTGTTTCATAAGACGTACAGTTTTCTCGCGATACGCGATTCGCGCCGAACTGTACTCTTGTCCGCGTGGTCGATGTGTGTTCTCGCCGCAAACTGTTCTGCTCTTAAGATTCCATCATCAAGTGCACAGTGCCGCAGATCCCGTTGTACCGGAACCCTGTTGGCGCATCTTCAAGAGCGAGCCAATGCGATGGAAAAGGCAAAACCGGAGGGAAAGATCAGGAATCACGACGGCCCGGTCGGCGGGCAGAACACGTGCGTGCCGGACGCGCGCGGCAGGGCGGCACGGCGGCGCAGGCCGGCGGGAGGCGCGCGATGAAGCTCTATGAAAAACTCGCGGACGACATCGAGCGCCTGATCCGCCAGGGCGTGTACCGGCACGGCGACCGGATTCCGTCGGTGCGGCAGGCGAGCCAGCAGCACCGGATCAGCATCACGACCGTGCTGCATGCGTATCTGCTGCTGGAAAGCCGCGGGTTGCTCGAAAGCCGGCCGCAGTCGGGCTATTTCGTGAACCTGCGGCGTGACGACGGCCATGCGCCGGTGCGCGAGCTGCGGCCGTCGAAGCCGATCGCGATCTCGTCGTCGGTCGACGTGAGCCGGCTGGTGCTGTCGACGCTGCGCTCGATCGGCGCCGACGACGCGGTGCCGCTCGGCTCGCCGTATCCGGACCCGAGCCTGTTCCCGTTCGAGAAGCTGAACCGCTACGCGTATGCGGCCGGCCGCGACAAGTCGCTGTGGGGCGTGACGGACGGGTTGCCGCCGGGGCATCCGCGGCTGATCCGGCAGATCGCGCGACGCTACCTGGAAAACGGGATGTCGGTGGACCCGAACGAGATCATCGTGACGGTCGGCGCGACGGAGGCGATCAACCTGTGCCTGCAGGCCGTCGCGAAGCCGGGCGACACGATCGCGGTGGAATCGCCGACGTTCTACGCGATGCTGCACGCGATCGAGCGGATGGGGATGAAGGCGATCGAGGTGGCGACGCATCCGGAATACGGGATCGACATCGCGGCGCTGGCGGCGATTGCGAAGTCGCAGCCGATCGCCGCGTGCATGGTGATGCCGAACTTCCAGAACCCGCTCGGCTTCCAGATGCCGGACGAGCGCAAGCGCGAGCTGGTCGAGTTCGCCGCGAAGGCCGGGATGCCGCTGATCGAAAATGGCGTGTACAACGAACTGTATTTCGGCGATGCGCATCCGAGTTCGCTGAAGTCCTACGACCGCAGCGGGATCGTGCTGCATTGTTCGTCGTTCTCGAAGAGCCTGACGGCCGCGTACCGGATCGGCTGGGCGCTCCCGGGCCGCTATCGTGACCAGGTCGAGAAGCTGAAATTCCTGAACACGCTCGCGACGCCGTCGTTGCCGCAGCTCGCGATCGCGGAGTTTCTCGAACGCGACGGCTACGAGCATCACCTGAGGCGGATTCGCAAGGCGTATGCGCAGCAGGCGAACCTGATGCGCGCGATGGTGTCGCGATTCTTCCCGGAAGGCACGCGCATCTCGAGCCCGGCCGGCGGGTACGTGCTGTGGGTCGAGCTGCCCGCGCCGGTCGATGCGATGCGGCTGTACCAGCTCGCGCTGGAGCAGGGGATCACGATCGGGCCCGGCTACATGTTCTCGATCACGGACAGCTACCGGAACTTCATCCGGCTGAACTACAGCAGCCCGTGGTCGCCGGAGATCGAGCAGGCGGTGATCACGGTCGGCAAGCTGGCCTCGGCGTGCATGCGGTGAGCAGGCGGGAGCAGCATCTTGCGTTTCGACGACGAAGCCGGCGTTGTGCCGGCTTTTTACCTGTCGAGCCGGGCCGCGAGCGGCTGACAAGCGACGTCAATGCGCACGTATCGCAACGGGCGATCGATGTCATGCCGGGTGCCTTCCGGCACACCATGATGTCAGCCGCCCGTCACCGGCGGAAAAAATGCCACCTCGCTATCCTCCCGCACGACGAATCCCCCCGTCACCATCTCGAGATTGACGGCCGCGCGCACGGGCCGGTCCATCCGCAGCGCTTCCGCGCTGCGCGCATCGCGTGCGGCCAGCATGTCGCGCAGCGCGTCGACGGAGAGTTCGAGCGCATCGATCTCGACGATTTCCTCGTCGAGATCGAGTTGTTCGCGAATGCTTGCAAAGTATTTGATCGTCAGTTTCATTGCGATGTCTTGAAAGGAATCGGCGGAATCGGTAAGGGCGCGGCGCGCGCGCTCAGCCCCAGCGCCGCATCGCCTGGTCGTCGTGCGCTTTTGCCTCCACCCAGCCGGATACGCCGTCGTGGCGGATCTCCTTCTTCCAGAACGGTGCGTGGGTCTTCAGGAAGTCCATCAGGAATTCGCACGCATCGAACGCGGACCCCCGATGCGCGGCGGCCACCACGACCAGCACGACCGCCTGGCCGAGCGGAATGCGCCCGACCCGATGCACGATCTTGATCGCTTCGAGCCGCCAGCGTGCGCTGGCTTCCTCGACGATGCTCCACAGGGCCTGTTCGGTCATCGTCGGATAGTGCTCGACCTCGAGCGCGATCACGTCGTCGACGTCGCCTTCGTTGCGCACGACACCGAGGAAATTCACGACCGCGCCGACATTCGGATTGCGAACGATCGGCGCGAGCTCGGCGCCGGCATCGATCGACGCGTGCTGCACGCGCACTTCAAAGCCGGCGGCAATCGACGGTGGCGGCTCGGGGTGCAGGTCGGTCGTGCCGTCGGGAGCGGGGCTGCCGGCGTGCAACGGATCGTCCGGCTGCCCGGCGCGGGATGCGGTGAAGGTCGTCATGACGGTTCTCCTGTAAGCGGGGCGTCCGGTGTCGCGCGGCGGCCCCTCAGCCGCCGACCAGCGACATGCGCACGGTCGGATAGGTCTTGCCCGGCGCACGGGCCGGTCGTGCGGCCCGGCGCTCGGAGTAGCGGTCGTCGCGGTGCGTCCAGCGCTCGCGCACGGCGGCGGCGAGGTCGGCGATCGACGCCGCGTCGTCGAGCCACGGCCGCAGGTCGGCGCCTTGCGTCGCGAACAGGCACGTGTAGAGCTGTCCGTCGGCCGACACGCGGGCGCGCGAGCAGGTGCCGCAAAACGGATGCGACACGCTTGCGATGAAGCCGACTTCGCCCGCGCCGTCGATGTGCGCGCAACGGATCGCGGTCGCGTCGTGCCCCGGTTCGCCGACGAGCACGAGCGGATAGTGCGCGTCGATCAGCTCGCGCATGCGCGCGGCCGGCACGACCTTGTCGCCGGACCAGAAGCTCGCGCCGCCGACATCCATGTATTCGATGAAACGCACGGTCACGCCCGACTGCCGGAAGTGCCGCACGAGCGGCAGGATCTGGTCGTCGTTCGCGCCGCGCTCGATCACCGCGTTGACCTTGACCGGCGCGAGCCCGGCGGCCTGCGCGGCCTCGATGCCGGCCAGCACGCGCGACACGGGCACGTCGGCGTCGCTCATCCGGCGGAACACCGCATCGTCGAGCGCATCGAGGCTGACCGTCACGCGCGACAGGCCCGCGTCGCGCAGCGTGCGCGCCTTCGCGGCCAGCAGCGAGCCGTTGGTCGTCAGCGCGATTTCGACGGGCTTGCCATCGACGGTCGTCAGCGCGGCGAGGCGTTCGATCAGCGCTTCGAGGTTGCGGCGCAGCAGCGGCTCGCCGCCCGTGATGCGGATTTTTTCGACGCCGAGCGACGTGAACGCGCGGGCGATCTTTTCCAGTTGCGCGAACGACAGCCGCTCGGACGACGGCATGAATGCATAGTCGGCGCCGAAGCTTTCGCGCGGCATGCAGTAGCCGCAGCGGAAATTGCATTGATCGATCACGGACAGGCGCAGGTCGCGCAGCGGGCGGCCAAGCGTGTCGGACGTGCGGGGGAAAGCGCCGGGCGATGCGCCGCCGGAAAGTGCGGCAGCGGCCGGTGCGGCGGAAACGATGGCATTCACGATCGGTTCGTCGGCCTGCAAGAAGTAAGCGGTGGGACGTCGCCGGTCGGCCGTGCGTGTGCGGATGGGCAGGCGCAGGGCGCGTGACGAGCCTCTTCATGAGGATAGTCCGCCGGGTTTTTCCGGCAGGGACACAATCGCGCCCGAATTGCAGGAATACAGTTCGCCGGGCGGCCTGCGTGGCCCGCGCGGTGAAGGGCGCGGATCGGGCGAATGTCCGGCGTCGCGCTCATGCGAGCCACTGCGCGAATTCGTAATAGGGTACGGCGTCGCCGCACGCGATGCGCTGCCCGGCCGGCAACCGGGCCAGCCCGCTCGCCTGCACGAGCGACTGCAGCGTGCCGGCGCCTTGCTGGCGCAGCGTATCGAGGGCGGGCGTGCCGTCGAGGCCGACCGTGCAGTGCACGCGCACGAAGCGTTCGCGCTGCGCATCCGGTTCGAAGTCGGCGTCGATCGGCAGCGACGGCACGTCCGGTACGCGTGTATCGCGCCCCTGCAGGCGGCGGATCAGCGGCGCGACGAACAGCGCGAACGCCGTCATCGCGGCACCCGGATTGCCGGGCAGCAGCACCACCGGCCGCGTGTCGAGCCGTGCGAGTGCAACCGGCTTGCCCGGCTTCATGCGCACGCCGGCGACGATGAACGATGCGCCGAGCGCGTCCAGCGAGGGGCGCAGCAGATCCTTGTCGCCGACCGATGCGCCACCGACGCAGATCACCAGGTCGCACCCCGCGTGCAGATCGCGCAGCGCGCGATCGACGGCCGCCGCGGTGTCGGCCGCATGCAGGCTCATCGCGACATCGGCGCCGGTTCCCGAGACCAGCGAGGCGAGCATCGGCGCGTTACTGTTGTAAATCTGTTGCGGCGCCCGCGGCTGCCCGCACGCGACGAGCTCGTCGCCGGTCGTCAGGATGCCGACACGCAGCGCGGGGCGCACGTCGACGCGCGCGAATCCCTGCGCGGCGGCGACGCCGACATGCATCGCGCCCAGGCGTACGCCGGCCGGCACGAGCAGGTCGCCGGCGCGCACTTCCTCGCCGCGGCGGCGGATGTGCGAGCCGCTGCGCTGCGGCGCGTCGAATGCGACCCAGCCGTCCTGCTCGCGTGCGTGCTCCTGCATCACGACGGTGTCCGCGCCCGGCGGTATCACGCTGCCGGTGAAGATCCGCGCGGCCGTGCGCCGGGCCAGCGGTGCCGGCGTGTCGCCCGCATAGCAGCGCTGCGCGACGTGCAGCGGTTCGCCTTGCGCGAGATCCGCGTGACGCACGGCGTAGCCGTCCATCGCACTCTGGTCGGCCGGTGGCTGGTCGAGCACGGCGGTGAGCGGCGCGGCCAGCACGTGGCCGGCGGCTTGCGCGACCGGGATGGACGTGGTGGCCGCGAGCGGCGCGAACGCGCTCGCGAAATGCTGCTGCGCGGTATCGAAATCGGTCAGGGGTTTCATCAGGAAAGCGCCGGATGCGCCGGTTGGTCGGGATGAGAGAGGGGAGCGATGTCGGGCGACACGTATTCGACGAAGCCGTCGTTGCGGCAGAAGCCGAGCAGCCGCACGCCGGCTTCGCGGGCGATGTCGATGGCGAGCGACGTCGGCGCCGAGATCGTCGCGATCATCGGGATGCTGACCCGCGCGGCCTTGCGCACCAGTTCGTAGCTTGCCCGGCTCGACAGGAACACGAAGCCGTCGTGCAGGTTCGCACGACGCCGCGCGAGCCGGCCGATCAGCTTGTCGAGCGCGTTGTGGCGGCCGACGTCCTCGAACACGTCGAGCACGTCGCCGTCGCGGTCGCACCAGGCGGCCGCATGGATGCCGCCCGTCTCGCGCATCAGCGTCTGACGGGCCGGCAACGTGCGCGCGGCGCGCGCGATCGATGCCGCGCCGATCCCGGCGGCCGCGCCGGCGGCGGCGATGCGCGGCGGGTGCAGGTCGAGCTGCGCAATGCTTTCGATTCCGCATACGCCGCAGCCGGTGCGGCCGGCCAGCGCGCGCCGGTGCGCCTTCATCGCCATGAACGCCTGCTGCGATACGGTAAGCCGCACTTCGGCGCTGCCGGCCCGGTATTCGCTTTCGATGTCGAAAACGTCCGACGCGCGCTCGACGATGCCTTCGCTCAACGCAAAGCCGAGGCCGAACACGTCGAGGTCGATCGGGGTCGCCATCATGACCGTGTGCGCGATCCCGTTGAACACGAGTGCAACCGGCGTTTCGTCGACGACACGGTCGACGGTGTCCCGTGCGTCGCCGGCACGGTGACGTGTCACACGACACGCGGTGCTGCCGGTCGGATCGTCGCGGCGGATGCAGGACTCCATGCGGTTTTCTCCAGGCGGATCGGCCGGCTGCCCGGCCGGGTCGGGCGCGTGCGCCGGACCAGGGGATTCGATGCTGCCGGGCGGGCGTGGCCGAGGGGCTCGGCGTGGCCGTGGGCAGGCGTTGCAGCGGATGTTAGCGGGGATGAAGGGCACGCCGGATGCACAGCGCCGCCACGCGGAAAGCAGTACAGCCGACCGTCCCGCCGGCACGAAATGTGTTTTCCGTACACACATCTTCGGCAGCGCAAGCAGCACAGTTTCGACGCACGCTCGAACGATTGCGAGTATCGTTGCAAACGCGATATCGTCATTCACGCTTCGATGCCATGCGAGTGACCGTTGGTGTTCGCATGTGTTGTCGCCAAGCCGTCGCGCGATTTCCTGCTTCGAGCGTACGTCCTCACAACCACGAGCAAATTACGGTCATGGAAATCTTCGATGCGTTCCATCTCGCCCGATTGCAATTCGCGTTCACGGTGTCGTTCCACATCGTGTTTCCCGCGATCAGCATCGGCATGGCGAGCTTCCTGGCAGTGCTGGAATGGCGCTACCTCGTCACCGGCGATGCCGCCTACAAATCGATGTTCCAGTTCTGGTCGAAGATCTTCGCGATCGGCTTCGGGATGGGCGTGGTCTCCGGCGTCGTGATGGCGTACGAGTTCGGCACCAACTGGGCCGGTTTCTCGCGCGTCGCGGGCAACATCACGGGCCCGCTGCTCACCTATGAAGTGTTGACGGCGTTCTTCCTCGAAGCCGGCTTCCTCGGCGTGATGCTGTTCGGCTGGCAACGCGTCAGCCCGCGCGCCCACTTCTTCGCGACGCTGATGGTCGCGGTCGGCACGCTGATCTCGACGTTCTGGATCCTCGCGTCGAACAGCTTCATGCAGACGCCGCAGGGCTACAAGATCGAGAACGGCCTCGTCGTGCCGGTCGACTGGTTCAAGGTCGTCTTCAACCCGTCGTTCCCGTACCGGCTCGTGCACATGACGATCGCGGCGTTCATCGTCGCCGGCTTCATCGTCGCCGCGTGCGGCGCGTGGCACCTGCTCAAGGGCCGTCGCGACGAGCCGGTGAAGCGCAGCTTCTCGATGGCGCTGTGGATGTTGCTGGTGCTCGCGCCGATCCAGATCGTCGTCGGCGATGCGCACGGGCTGAACACGCGCGAATACCAGCCGGCGAAGATCGCGGCGATCGAAGGGCTGTGGGAAACCGAGAAGGGCGGCACCGCGCTGAACCTCGTCGGGTTGCCCGACATGCAGGCCGAAACCACGCGCTATGCGATCCAGGTGCCGCACCTCGGCAGCCTGATCCTCACGCACAGCTGGGACGGCGAGATTCGCGGCTTGAAGGAATTCCCGCCGCAGGACCGCCCGTATTCGCCGATCGTGTTCTGGACGTTCCGGATCATGGCGGGCCTCGGGATGCTGATGCTGCTCACCGCGCTGCTCGGGCTGCTGCTGAGAAGGGGCGGGCGCCTGTATGAAACGCGCTGGTTCCAGTGGTTCGTGGTGGCGATGGGGCCGTCGGGCATCCTCGCGCTGCTGGCCGGCTGGATCACCACCGAGGTCGGGCGGCAGCCATGGACCGTGTACGGCGTGCTGCGCACCGTCGATTCGGTGGCGCCGCTCAGCGCGCAGCAGGTTGGCGTGTCGCTGCTGATCTTCGTGGTCGTGTATTTCCTGGTGTTCGGAACGGGTATCTATTACATGTTGAAACTGATGAAGCGCGGGCCGGCCGCGCAGGCCGGGTATATCGAGCTGCACCGCCATCCGGGGCTGCGCAAGAGCGCGCTGTCCACGCCGCTGAACGTCACCGAAGCGGAGTAAGCCATGCAAATCGATCTTCCTGTCGTGTGGGCCGCGATCATCGGCCTCGGCGTATTCATCTACGTGATGCTGGACGGCTTCGATCTCGGTATCGGCCTGCTGTTTCCGTTCTTCGACGCGAAGGCCGAGCGCCAGGTGATGCTCGACACCGTCGCGCCGGTGTGGGACGGCAACGAGACGTTCCTGGTGCTCGGCGGCGCCGGGCTCTACGGCGCATTCCCGGTCGTGTATTCGACGCTGCTGCCGGCGAACTATCTGCCGCTGGTGCTGATGCTGGTCGGGCTGATCTTCCGGGGCGCGGCGTTCGAGCTGCGCGCGAAGGCCACGCGCACGCAACACATGTGGGATCTCGCGTTCATCGGCGGCTCCGCACTCGCCGCGTTCTGCCAGGGGATCGTGCTCGGGTCGCTGCTGCAAGGCATCAAGATCGAGAACCACCAGTTCGCGGGCGGGCCGTTCGACTGGCTGTCGCCGTTCAGCCTGCTGTGCGGGATCGGCGTGCTCGTCACGTATGCGACGCTCGGCTGCGGCTGGCTGATCCTGAAGGTCGACGGCGAACTGCAGCGCAAGATGCGGCTCCTGATGAAACCGCTCGCGGGCGTGCTGCTCGCCGTGATGGGCGTGGTCAGCCTGTGGACCGTGATCGGGCTGCCGGCCGTCGCGCATCGCTGGTTCGGCAGCGGCAACCTCGGCTGGTTCCTGCCGGTGCCGGTTCTCGTCGTCGCGTGCGTGTGGGGCATCTTCCGCACGGTGAAACGCGAGCACGAGGCCACGCCGTTCCTGTTGACGCTCGCGCTCGTGTTCCTCGGCTACACGGGGCTCGTGATCAGCATCTGGCCGAACATCGTGCCGCCGTCGCTGTCGATCTGGGATGCGTCGTCGAGCCATTCGAGCCAGCTGTTCGCGCTCGTCGGCACCGTGATCGTGCTGCCGATCATCCTCGTGTACAACGCGATGCAGTACCGCGTGTTTCGCGGCAAGGTGCGCGAGGGCGATATCGGCTATCACTGAGCGGCTATCGCTGAGCGCCGCCCGATGTGACGGGCGCAGCGGGTGCAGCGGGCGCGGGCGTATCATCACGCGCAGCGCAGCTCGGCGCCCGTGCCCGGCATGCACCCGACAGCGGCCCGCCACGCGCGGGCCGTTGCGCATCGGGCGCCGGCGTGCCGTTTGATGCATCCCCTCGCAGTCGAGAAAACACCATGATCGTCCGACCACAACAAAACTGGCTCAGGATGCTGTTCGTCTGGAACGGCTCCGTGCTGCAATCGATCATTCCGCAGCTCGTGTTCATGGCGATCGTCAGCACGCTGGCGGTCTTCACGAACGGGCGCATCTTCGGCGAGAAGATCCCGCTGAACACCGCGCCGTTCACGCTGTTCGGACTCGCGCTCGCGATCTTCCTCGGGTTTCGCAACAACGCGAGCTTCGAGCGCTTCAAGGAGGCGCGGCATCTGTGGGGCAGCCTGCTGATCGCGGCGCGCGCGCTGACGTCGCAGCTGAATCGCTACCTGCCCGACAGCGTGAGCGACGCCGAGCGCAACCGGCTCGCCGACCTGCTGATCGCGCTCACCTATGCGCTGAAGCATCAGCTTCGTCATACCGATCCGACCGCGGACCTGCAGCGCATTCTCGGTGCGCAACGCACGGCCGAGCTTGGCGGCAAATGCTTCAAGCCCGTCGCGATCCTCGACGAACTGCGCGGTGGCATTGTCCGCGCGCTGGGCCGCGCGCCCGGCAGTGACGCGATCTGCTGGATGTTCGAGACGCAGCTCGACGAGGTCGGCAAATCGGTCGGTGGTTGCGAACGCATCCTGTCGACGCCGATCCCGTTCTCGTACAGCGTGCTGCTGCATCGCACCGTGTATGCGTACTGCGTGCTGCTGCCGTTCGGCCTCGTCGATTCGACGGAGTTCTTCACGCCGCTGATCTGCGTATTCATCTCGTACACGCTGATCGCGCTCGAAGCGATCGCGAGCGAAGTGGCCGAGCCGTTCGGCCTCGCGCCGAACGCGCTGGCGCTCGATGCGATGACGCGCACGATCGAGCGGTCGGTGCTCGAACTGGGCGATCGCCCGCTGCCGGAGGAATTTGTACCGGCGTCGACGTACCAGATCACGTGAGCGGGGGCGCGCAAGCGCGGAAGGCGTGGATCGCGTCGGGCGCTAGAATGGCGTTTGCCTGTTCAGGAGAGGCTGACATGCGAATCTACGTGACGAGTATCTTTGTCGACGATCAGGACAAGGCGTTGACGTTCTATACCGACAAGCTCGGTTTCAAGCTGAAGAACAACGTGCCGGTGGGCGAGTACCGCTGGCTGACCGTGGTGTCGAAGGACCAGCCGGACGGCACGGAACTGCTGCTCGAGCCGAGCAACCATCGCGCGGTCGGGCCTTACAAGCAGGCGTTGTACGAGGACGGCATCCCGGCGGCATCGTTCCAGGTCGACGATCTCGATGCGGCGTTCGCGCGGCTCACGGATCTCGATGTGCGCTTCACGCTGGAGCCGATGGACGCGGGGCCCGTGCGCGTCGCGGTCATCGACGATACGTGCGGGAACCTGATTCAGCTGATGCAGATGAAGTGACGCAATGCGTCGCGCGAGGCGCTCAGCGTACCGCGAGCGGCGACGCACGGTGCATCCAGCTGCACTCCTGTGTGCGGCGCTGGATGCGTCGCACGCATTCGTTCTGCACCCGCCGGCGGCGCGAACGACATCGCACGTGACGGTGCCGGGCGCTCACGTATCGCCCGCGAGCGGCAGGGTGACTCCGGTGCGAAATGCCGCGCTCAGGTAGACTCGTCTGCCCTTCAACGGAGTCGATACGATGCAACTTCTCGATCACGTGTCGATCGGCGTGCCGGATATCGACCTGGCACGCCCTTTCTACGATGCCATCATGGCCGCGCTGGGCGCAGCCAAGGTCTATGACCGGCCGACCGCGCTCGGCTATGGCGAGCGCTGCAATGCGAACGACACTGCATCGACTTGCCTGGCGGTCTATCTGGATCCCGCTGAAATCGGCGCGAGCAAGCGGCACTGGTGCTTCAAGGCCGCGAGCCGCGAGCAGGTCGACGCGTTTTTCGAAGCGGGCCTTGCGACGGGTGGGCAGTCCGACGGTGAACCCGGCTTGCGGCCGCATTACCACGGCGACTACTACGGCGCGTTTCTCGTCGACCCGGCCGGCAATCGGGTCGAGGCGGTGTGCCACGCGTCCGCGCCGGCGCATGCATCGTGATGAAGCGGCGCGTGCATCGACGCTCGCTTGCGCACGTGGCGCGCTGATTGCCGCGCGCCGGCCCGATACCGTCCGGCACGCGCAGCGCATTCGCGCGCATGCTGCCCGCGCCGCTCAATCGAAGTAGTTCAACCCCATCGCGCCCTTCACCTCCGCGAGCGTCGCGCCGGCCACGTCCCGTGCGTGCAACGTGCCGCGCTTGAGGATCGCCATCACTTCGGCCTTGTCGGCCTCGAATTCGCGACGGCGCGTGCGGATCGGCTCGATCAACGCCTGCAGCCGCTCGTTCAGCACGCGCTTGACGACGCTGTCGCCGAGCCCGCCGCGACGGTAATGCGCCTTCAACTCGTCCACCTTCTGCACGTCGGGCTCGAACGCATCGAGGAACGTGAACACGACATTGCCCTCGACCTGGCCGGGATCGCTCACGCGCAGGTGGTTCGGGTCCGTGTACATGTCCTTCACGGCCTGCGTGATCTCGTCCGGCGTCGAGCCGAGCGTGATCGCGTTGCCGAGCGACTTGCTCATCTTTGCCTTGCCGTCGATCCCCGGCAGCCGCGTGACCGGCGACAGCACGGCCTCGCATTCGACCAGCACGGGTTGCTCGACGGTCGCGTTGAAGCGGCGCACGAGTTCGTTGGTCTGCTCGATCATCGGCAACTGGTCGTCGCCGACCGGCACGTGCGTCGCCTTGAACGCGGTGATGTCGGCCGCCTGGCTCACCGGGTAGGTCAGGAAGCCGGCCGGGATGTCGCGCTCGAAACCGCGCAGGCGGATCTCTTCCTTGATGGTCGGATTGCGTTCGAGGCGCGCGACCGTGACGAGGTTCAGCAGGTATTGCGACAGCTCGGCGAGTTCCGGCACCTGTGACTGCACGACGATCGTCGAGATCGCCGGATCGATGCCGACCGCGAGATAGTCGAGCGCGACTTCGATCACGTTCTCGGTGACGCGCTGGCGGCGGCCCATGTTGTCGGTCAGCGCTTGCGTGTCGGCGAGCAGCAGGAATTGCTTCGCTTCGTGCTGCATGTGCACGCGGGCGCGCAGCGAGCCGATGTAGTGGCCGAGGTGCAGCGGGCCGGTCGTGCGGTCGCCGGTGAGGATGGTCGGTCGGGTCGGGTGGGTCATGTTGGTCGTTGCTCCGGGTTATCGAAGCCGCCAGCCATGGTGTCTGCGCAGAAACGCAAATGCCGCCATCGCTGGCGGCATCACGTTTGGGACATGCAAAAGGAAACGGGCCGCCTGGGTCAGGCGCGCCACCAGCAATGCAGGTTCGGCAGGGCGGGTTGGGTTTCCATTGCGCGAGTATAGCGTAGTGCGGGGCGGGGCGGGACGTGCCGCGTCAGCGTATGACCGACTCCATCGCCAGGTACGCGGTTTCGGCCGACGGCCATAGCAGGTACAGCAGGCCGGCCATCAGCAGCAGCGCGCCGGCACGTACCAGCGGCGTGCGGTCTTTCTCGCGCGGAGGGCGGAGGGACGGCTTCGAGTTCTTCATGCTTGCTGGCGCACGAGGCGCCACTCCAACGGTTGCTGCAACGGGTCGGGTGGGGCGACGCCGGGGTGTTGCGGGGAAACGGGGGGGGCACAGCGGCATCGGTGTCTGGGCGGCGCAAAAAAGGGGTGACCGGATGGGTCGCCTGGATGCCCGAGTGCATGCTGCGCGTCACATATTGTGAGCCGACCGAATGCTACCAGTTTGGCGGCTCGCGAACCGTCAAGAATTGTCGGGCGATGATCGGGTTAAAGAGCGGTCGGGCGAGCAGAATTTTTTCGTCGGGTATCTGAAATATTGAAAATTATTAATAAATTCAATGAATTACTGCTGTTTTTTAAGGGGTCAAATTAGTCGGCGGGACATCGTTGTATTTGTCGCGAGTTCCTTCTTGCAATTGCGAGGTGGCCACCACAATACGATGGTTTTTATGTGAACGTTGCACTTAAAATTGACGGCTAAACAATTAAGCGCGTAGGTGACGTGGCGGTCTGAGAGCGCCGTCGCCGAATGGCCATCGACAAGTGAACGTGACCGAAATGCCGCGCGCCTTCGTTAGTGCGCTCGATCAGAACAATCATGCGCGATCCGGTTTCATTGGGGCCGTCATCAGGATGCGCTGGCGCATGTCCTGGTATCGCAGAACGTGGATTTGACGGAAGGCCTTTGTACTGGGATCGAAGGGCACTTGACCTGTCTGTCTTCGCGCCCGAACCTTCCGCTGTCCGCTTTCTTGGGGCTTCCTGATGGCATGTCAAGACGATCGTACGTCCAGCGTTCGGCTGGGGTAATCATGCGAGTTCCGATGAGTTCTACAACATCTAAACGGTTGCGCCTGACGGGCGTGTTTTCCCTCTTCCTGTTCTTTGCTTGTGCCGCTTGCTCGATGAACGATTCCCTTCCGCGAAATATGTCGCTCGACGCTTTCAATCCACATCGCGAGACGTTTGATTGCGTGCACGAAGCCGCCGTCGTTCCGGCCGTTGATCCAGAGGCCGATCGCTGGAATCAGCAGGCGATGAAGATGACAAGTGCATTGTTGTGGCCGAACCAGCGCGACTACGCTGGTGCCGTCGTGCTATGGAGCAAGGCTGCTGAGCGCAAGCACTGGAAGGCGATGCTGAACCTTGCGAATGCCTACGCGCAGGGGTTGGGTGTCGATCGCGATACCGAGCATGCGTTGCAGATTACCGAGCAGGCCATGAAGCTGGGCATCCCTGCGGCCTATGATCTTATGGGCACGTACTACATGAACGGAGTTGGAGTAAAGCAGGATGCCAGCCGCGCGTATGCGTTCTGGCAACTTGCTGCGGACAAGGGTAGCCCGAGTGCGATGGCTTATTTGGGCAGTAAGCTCGATGCAGTCTACGATGATCCGAAATCGGGTTTTTGGGGCAATCGAAAGGTTGCGCTCAAAATGCTCGAGTGTGGCTTCGCCCAGGGTAGCGGGGATGCAGCGTACGCTCTCGGAACAACTCTCGTTGGCTCCGACCAATCACTTGGCGAAGATAACGTGCGGGCTCTCAAGATCCTGCATGAAGGCGTGAAATACGGAAGCGCCAAGAGCGCAGCGTATTTGTTTGGAGCGTTCGACGATGGCGATGCCGTGGTCGGCAACGTGAAGGATCGTGCCCGGGCCGAGCGTTATAGTGTTCTTGCCGATCGCCTCGAGCGCGACCCGGATCTTCGTCTGCCTAACCTGGACAAAGTAGCGCCGCTGCCGCCGGCCAAGCTGCCCAAGTGGGACGGCAACAAGGAAACTTTGATCAATGCGGCGAAGGCGGTGACATCGGGGCCGACGTCACTTTCCAAACCTGCCGTGCAACCGGTATCGTTGCGTGCCGGTCGCGCACACGTGCCGGATGGCTACATGCTGCCGGAGAAGCCGCAGGTCGCCGTTCCCCCGCAGGCGGAAACGACCGCCGCCCCTGTCGGGCGCTATTGGCTTGCACAACTGAAATATCCGGCTGCCGAACGGCACTTTGCGTGGAATACGGAACAGGTGCCGATGCGTTACCGGAAGGACGAATTGTTCGATCGGAGCCGCTCAGGCCTCGTGCCGGAAGATGGTCGCATCTTCTTCCACTACGTCGGCGATGCAATCCCCATGCCTGCGAAGCAGGAGGAATTGCATCCCCGCGTGGCGCAAGGTATTGCGCGCGCTGCCGAATTTCCTGACCCCGCCATCCAGTGTCGCGGTTCGCGCGCGTGTCCGGTGACGGGCGTCTGGCAGGCCAGCGTGGCGGTCGATCATCCTCGGGCGGCCACGTTCAATCAGTGGTATCGCCAGGCCTATGTCATGCAGGGGGACGCGTTCCCCGATCCTTGGACCGTCCATCTGGACGTATCGCCGACGGACGTGACGTGGACGTGGTGGAACGAGGCTAATCGCCTCGGGTTCGCGAAGCTGCCTCAGGTCAGCGTCGGCAACTTTTCCGACGATGCGTGACGGGAGGGGAGGTGCGTAAAACGACGATGGCCGCGACCGTGGTTGCCGGAGGCCTGCTATTGGCGGCCTGGGGCGTGCTCGCGCTCGTGGGAGCCGTCGCCCAGGTCAGCGGAGGTAGCTACGGTTCGCACGATGTGAGTGATCTCGCGATCGGGAATTTCCTGTTTCTCGGGCCGCTGATTGCATTGGGCGGCTTGGTCGCATGGTTCGCCAGCCGTGACTCGACAACGCCCGGCGATGCTGACGATCCTCCGTCGGGCAACGGCGGGAGCGATTCGTCTGCTCCCGTGCATCGGGATGCAGACTCATGAGTAGTACCGAAATCATCTACAGGCATGACCAGTGGCGCAAGGGCGCGGGTGGTATGCCCGCAGGGCTGTCCGGTCAGTCGGACAGTTCGGCCTATGCCGGCCTCGATCTGAGTCTTGCGCAGTTTGTCGGCGGTAATTTCAGCGGCAGTCGCTTCACCGGAACGTCGTTTCGGCAGGCCGGTTGGAAGGAATGTCAGTTTTCAGCCTGTACGTTTGTTGGTTGCGATTTTGCGGAAATTGCAGTTTCCGGATGCACGTTCGTCGATTGCAGTTTCGATGAAGCGACGTTTCACGGCAGCACTTTCAATAGCGTCAAGTTTCTGAGATGCAAATGGAATGGCATTCGGTTCGACGGCAACACGTGGCATTCGGTGCAAGTGCTGGACTGCACCGGGACCACGGTCGAAGCTCACGGGCTCAAAGGGTTGGACGTGGATTTCACGGGGAGCTATTTCGAGCATCTGGCGTTCGAGGACACGGAAATCAACGGTGGACATTGAATCAACGTTGTATCCCTCATCGCGGTTGCGAACGCCATTGAGGCGCTGCACGTGCAGCGTCGGAAGATCATCAAGGCACGAGGTCCCCTCCCGTCGGGCGAGGTCGCGCTCTAGCTGAGCTGGCTGGCCCTGCGGAACATCATTGCCAATTGGACCGGCTCCCGGCACGACTGGAAAAGCGCGATGACGCAGGTTGTGCTGCTTTGCCCAGAGCGATTCGACATCGGAATCTGAGTCCTGACCCGCCTCGCACACGGAATTCCGGTTACCCCCGAGTGCTGCGCCGCTTCTCGCTCGCCTTCGGCGAGCAGCGGGAGCGCGCCGGCCGATTCGCGTCCAAAGTATGCGAGCAGGCTCCAGGCGTCGCTTTTCGCCTCTCGCGCGAGCGCCATGCGCCTCCGTTCGTCGGGCAGCAGATTGTCGAAGAACCGCTGGATCGGGCGATCGGTCGACGTATCGATGCACGTTTCCACGCGCAGCCCGAACGTCGGCGACATCCGGTACCCGGCGCACGCAGCCGGCGCGCGGCGACCGATTTCACGGACGCGTCTCACGGTTCGTCCATACAGCGGTCCTGCCGAACTTTCCGGCGAGGCCGTCGCACGTCCATTCCCGGGAGAACACCATGCGATATCCATTGCAGCCTGCCGACCAGGGCGCCTCGTCGCTGCGTCCGTCCGCACCCCGACCGCACGCACCGGCGCCGCGGGCCGACATCGAGGAGAGGAAGCCATGAGCCACGAAGCACTCGACCCGCTGCTGCGGCAGTTCGCGGAGAAGCGGCTGGGGCGGCCCCTCGCGCCGGCCGAAGAACAGGCGCTGCTGGAGCAACTGCCGGGCAGGCACGGGAACCCGCCGGCGCCGGCTGCCAACACGGCCGCGCCGGCGGCCGCCGCGAACCCGCCATTGCCGCGCTTGAAAACCCGGCAGGAGGCGCGGGAGCAGGTCAAGCATTTCCTGCAGCTCAACCAGCAGAAGGCGTACGAGAAGATGCGCGGCATCCTGCAGACGATCGACGCGCAGAACGAGACGACCCTCGGCATGCTGGCATCGGAACAGCGGAAAGTGTCGGGCGTGCTCGACGCGCACGCGCCGCCGGACGACGCGCAGGCATCCGGCGCGGCAGAGATCCAGGACAGCACCCGCGAGGCGCTGGCGATGATCGGCGAACAGTTGACGGGCCTGATCCGGCAGGAAATCGACGCATGCTTTCGGCAATACGTCGATTCGCTCGCCGAACGGCTCGACGCCAGGCTCGATGCGATGGAGGCGCGGTTGCGAAGCGCCGACGCCGCCCCGGCCGAACCGTCCGAACCGACCGCTGTCGTCGCCGCTGCCGTTCACGATACCGCCGGCCAAGCGTCCATGGAGTAGCACGCGGGTGATTCGGCAGACAGCCAAACCGGCCGGCCCCGATGTGCGACCTCTCAACTACGTGAACCAAGGAGCAACAAATGACTGATACGTGTCAAGTGTGCCAGGTCAATCCCGCGATTACCGATGCGGTCACACAGGTCAACGTCAAGGTGGTCGCGGAAGCGCCGGCAATGGCGATGGGCTCGTTGTACCAGGCCCAGAGCCACTCGCTCAGCATCCTGTTCGAGAACGCGGTGCAGCAGCAGTCGCAGGCCGCAATCCAGTCGCAGACGTCGACGAACGTAGGGACGATGCAGCTCTATACGATCGGGCCGGAAAGCGCGGGCGCGGCCGCCACGGAAATCGGGGCGAACGGGATCATCTCCATTCTGGCCGACGTGATCGCGATCGGGAAGGCAGTCAAGCCCTGACGTGCCATCGCAACGCCGTGGTCGAGCGGCGGCGCAAGCGGCGCGCGCCGCCGAAGTCGCCGCCGTGCCGCGGATCCGCAGTACGGCCGCCGGCGCCTGAACAGGGGGGCCGCGCGGTATTCCGGAGCAACAGACAGAACGGGCGGAGCCGATTCGATGCGGCGCCTGTTCGCGAACCAGGAGAAATACGATGCCAAACGACGCAAACGACGCAAAGGACCCGAAAGACGCCTGCAACTGCAAGACGTGCGCGGTGAACGCCGCGATCACTGACGCGGTCACGCAAACCAACGTCAAGGTGGTCGGCGAAGCACCTGCGATGGCAACGGGCTCGCTGTACCAGGCTCAGAGCCATTCGCTCAGCGTGCTGTTCGAGAACGCCGTGCAGCAGCAGTCGCAGTCGGCGGTGCAGCTGCCGACCTCGACGAACGTGGGCACGATGCAGCTGTACACGCTCGGGCCGGCGAGCGCAGGCGCCGCCTCGACGGAAATCGGCTCGAACGGCGTGCTTTCCGTGCTGGCCGACGTGCTCGCGCTCGGCAAGGCGCTTGCCTGACGCGCAGCCCGGCGTCGACGCCGGGCGGCGGCCCCGATCGGTGGCTGCCGCCCGGCGCCCGATGTCGTGTCGGCGCTTGCGACGTATCGACAATCCGGTGCGGCGCGCGTCGCCGGCCGACCCTCTCATGCTTTCGCCGTAACTGCACCGCAGCGGCGAGCCAACCAGGAGCAACGACATGCCGGAACGGGTTTCCGCCGCGGTGACCGATGCGGTCACGCAAGCCAACGTCAAGGTGGTGGGCGAGGCGCCCGCCGTGGCCTTGGGCACGCTCATGCAGTCGAACAGCCATGCATCCGCGATCCTGTTGCACAACGCGGTGCAGATGCAGGCGAACCAGGCGATGTCCAATCTCGCCGCGACGACGGTCGGCGTCATGCAGCTTTATGCCGGCTCGCCGGCGGCGGCGGCCGGCGCCGCGCGGTCGGCGAACGACAGCTTTGCATCGCAGCTGGCCGCCGTCGCGCAGCTGATGAACGCGATCGGCCACTGGCGCGGCTGATCCTCCCCGCGCGGCGCCCGACCCGGCGCACGCGATTTCCCCGCGCCGCGGCACCGCACGACGCTCGTGCGTGCCCGGCCGTCAATTGGCGTCGACGATGGTCCGAAGCTGCTCCGGCTTCTGGATCGTCACGCCGTGTTCGTGAAGCCGAATCAGGCCGTCGCGCTGCATCTTCTGCAGGCTGCTGTTCAGTCGCGGCCGGCTGACGTTGAGCATCGCCGCGAGGACGCTCTGGTTCTCCGGCAGCGGCACCTCGAGATCGTTCCCTTGCATGCGGTTCAGCAGATGGCGCGCGAGCCGGGCGTCGAGCCGGTACAGGCATGCCGACTCGACGAAGTCGCTCAGCTGGTGGATATGCTGGCACAGCTGCTCGTGGATGCGGCCCATGAATTCCGGGTTGGTCAGCAGCGGCGCGAAGTGCGGGCGATGCAGCAGCGAAATGCGGCAGTCGGCGCTCAACTGGGCGGTGAAGTTGCGCCGGTGCGCGCGAATCAGTGTGGTTTCGCCGATGAGTTCGCCCGGCATCGAGTGGCCGAGAATGATCTCGCGTCCACCGGGTTCGTGCAGCGTCTTGTAGACGCGTCCGCGGTGCACGAATGCGATGAAATCTCCCGGATCGCCCTTGAAGAACAACAGGCGATTGCCGTGTTCGGGCCAGGGCGTGACATGCCGCTCGATATGAGCGATCAGGCTTTCCGGAAGGTCGGTGAGTATCGGTATATTGCGCAGCGTTTGAGCGTTAGCAAGGGCAGGCATGTTTTCCGCGCGAGGTTGTTTGACGATACGGCCACCTAGCGGAAAACGCTGCCTCCGGCATTGCGTGAAAAATGAATAATGAAAGTGTCGAGATAATCGGCAAGCAGACCGCACAGGACGGCACTTTGGCGGCAACGGCGCCTGGTCGATCGACACGGGTAACTGCATGCCGGCGCACGAACAATGCGCGGCGGCAGTCGTTCTTTTTCATCGCAATGCCGTTATTCAGGGCCGGCGACGCACCTGAAACAACGGATCGGGAGATGCCGGAGAATTGAAATTTCCGTTCATAATAATCAAGAAAATTTACCCGATCCGATTATCGTTATAACGGTGTTACGCGGGTAACAGCGCCATTCGCGGAGTCGAATCGATTCTGTGTTTTCCATAAAAACAGGAAGGCACGGGATGACAACCTCGAACCAGCACGCTGCCCCGGCGCCCGAGTCTCCGGCGCAGCAACTCGATCGCACCTGGCGGGAAATGCAGGGGAAATTGCGGCGCCGCGCGCGCCTGTTGTGCAAGGGCGATATTCACCGCGCCGACGAACTGCTCTCCGATACCGCACTCAAGGTGCACATTTACCTGCAGCGCTCGCCCGAGCGCGTTCAGAACCTGGCCGGTTTTCTCTTTCTGGTGCTGAACCACGCATTCCTCGATGGCACACGGCGCCGGCTGCGCGAAAGCGGCATGCTCGAATTCGACCCGGACTGGGACGACGATCACACCGTCGAGCTGGCCGGCCACGCGCCGTCGGTGGAGCAGCAAATGCTGCTTCGACAGCAGCTGCTGCGTCTCCAGCAGGCGCTGTCCGCGCTGCCCCCTCAGCAGCAGATGCTGTTCACGCTCAAGTTCGAGGAAGACCGGCCCTATCTGCACATCGCGGCGACACTCGGGATCAACGAGCCGCTTGCCCGAAAGCGAGTCGAGCTGTTGCGCAAGAAGTTGCGCGAGGAACTCGCGTAAGCGCGTTCACGAACGCGGGCACGCAGCGTTCCTAACGGCATGTGCGGCGTCGCTGGCCTGCCGGCCCGTCCGTTCCTTCAATCGCATGCCGGAGCCGGGTTCCGAGGAGGCCTCGTGGCAGACAAAGTCAATGAGCAGATTACCGATGCGGTGACGCAGACCAACGTCAACGTCGTCGCGGGATCGCCGGCCCAGGCGCTGGGCACGCTTTACCAGATGTTCAGCCAGGCCGTCGGCATCTCGGCGCAGAACATGACGCAGCAGCAGGCCGCGCTGAACCAGATTTCGAACGCCGTCGTGTCGAAGGCGGTGGCCATGATCCTGTCCGTGGAAGCATCGCCGAAGAGCGCATCGGGCGGTGGATCCGGCGGCACGCCGCAGATTCCGGCGGCCGGGCCGCAGACGGGCTCCACGCATTAGGACGTGACGACTCTCGGGATACCTGAATCATGAACATGAAAGGTCTTTTGGGCGGACGCGGTGACGGCACGGCGCAGCCGCCGGACGAAGTCTCGGACGCCGCCGCCGAAGCCGCGACGCCGGCCGATGCCACGCCGCATGCCGCGACACCCAAGGCCGGCGCGCGCGCGTGGCCGGTGAACCGGCTGCGCCGGTTCACCGATGCATTGAAAGCACCGAACCAGGTCGCGGATGCGGCCGGGGCCGGCGGCTCGGCGCTGCAGACCGTGCAGGCGATCAATGCGGAGGCGGCGTCCTATGCGACGACGCAGATTGCCGTCGGCCCGAACATGATGATCACGCAGGCGGGCGGCATGGTCGCGCAGGCGGCGGCCAACTATTTCGAGGCGACGACGTCGCTGGCGATCGCGGGCAAGAGCGTGCTGATGAAGGACCTGGCGCAGAAGACCGTCGACGAGAACGTGGCCGGCATGGCGATGGATGCGGTGGGCCTGTTGTTGACCGACCTGTTCGTGGCGACCGCGGCGATCGTCGCGGGCGCCGCGGAAGCGATCGAAGGGGAGGCCGCCAATGTCGCGCTCGACAGGATCGACGAGAGCCTGCAGAAGTATCAGGCGCTGCTGGACAAGAAGGGCGCGTAGGGTGCGCCGAACGATGCAGCAACGGGCTGCGCCGGCAGCGTCGACGACGGCCCGGCAGGCGCGCAGCGACAGGCATCGAGTCGAAGCACGCGTGATCGTCCGCGTGGCACGGGTGATCGCGCCGATGTGGAACGTCGCAGGCAATTGCCTGCCGCACGCGCATCGACGGCGCATCGATCGACACGACCCGCCGGGCCGTCGGGCCCGATGCGGGATGTGAGCGGCGGAACCGACGCACGTTCGCTGTCCCGAACGCGTCGAGGCCCGCTATCTGTAGTCCTATCCATCACGTGAGGAACCCATGTCCTACATCATTCACAACGTACACGGTCCTGCGCCGCTGGCGGTTGGCGAGCGCACCTGGGGAGATGCGACGGAAATCGATTTCGGTGCGATGACGAGCTGCATCGCGCTCGTCGAGCAGGCACCGGCTCAGCCCACGCAGGTGCGCGGAATCCACCTGTCGATCGTTAGCGCCGACGGCACACGGGTCTACGATCCGGCGGCGGACGTGGCCGGACAGGTCGAGACGATCATGCAGCAGAGCGGCGATCTGCGTGCATGCCTCGGCCGCATCGACCTCTGGCAAGCCAGCCAGACGCAAGAGCTGCAGGATTTCTTCGTCGGGCTGATGCAGAGCCTCGACATGCTCGATTGGGTGCAGGTGCCGGACGGCAACTTGCGGGTGCGGATCCACGGTGGCGTGATGCAGTATCGGCATGGCACCGGTGCATGGACCAACGTGTAGCCTGCACGATCCGTTGAATCCAGTGCCCGCTGCGTGCGCGGGCGCCGGTTCGAACGGCACGGCCAAGGATCGTCGCGGACGGGGGGCGCGCGAGGAGGAAGTCGAATGGCTGAGATGCGACTTGCTCGGGATCTCGTCGTCCCAATGTAGCGATGCAATCGTCCTTGTCCTCCGCGAGTTTTCACCCGCTCGTGCGACGCGAACCGAACGCGCCGGAGACGCACGTTCGCAGCGCCGTCACACGCGCGCCTCAATACGCTCTCCCGGCTGGAAGCGATTGCACCGGCCGAGCGGCAGCCGGCGATCGTAAGGTATCCGTCGGCTGATTGCATTAATAAACTCCGTTATGCGCCCGTGATTATCCGGCGCCGGTTTTTACGATCTCGTCGCAAATTTGCTTGATTATTCATGAAAATAAAGCGAACCAATAACCCCGGCCGATGCCAGTTTTTTTTGATAATCAGGCCTGCCTTTTCCTTGCGAAAACCAACGCCATCTGCTTTATTTACTCATACCAAATCAGGATAAAACGCTATCGGGGTATCTCGGCTGCTTCGCCAGGCATTCGTGCCTGCCGAATCGGCATCCATTCACTACCGCATTCTTACGATCTGAAGGCGCAGCCCCTTTTCAGAGGCCGTGCTGCGCCTGTTGCGCGTGTCCACGCCACCCATGGAGGCGAACAGGTGACCACGCGGGCCTGCCTATGGCCCGCCGGTCAATGCATTTCAAATACCTGGCGCTGTTTTAATAAAACGAATTCAATTGAGCGTGAGTTTGACTGATTTTTTGAATTACCTGCTTACGTTCAAAATCTGGCGGCCAAACCGTAACGCTATCCACGAAGGGGATTGGGCACATCATGAATAATGCACCTGGAGTCAGAGTTCGTCCGTCGATCGAATCGTTGCAAGCCGAATATCGGAAAGGCAACAAAAAGCCGCTGGAAGACCTGATGCGCGCGTGGAAAGGCATCAAGGAATTACCGCCCGACGATCCGAACTCGTTCTTCATGATCGGCGGCTTCCACGGCGAGCCGTTCCGCGGTGCCGGCTGGGGATCGGCGTCGTACTGGGGCGGCTATTGCAACCACGGCAACGTGCTGTTCCCCACCTGGCACCGCGCCTACCTGCTGCGGCTGGAACAGGCGCTGCAGAGCATCCCCGGTTGCGAGCAGGTGATGCTGCCCTTCTGGGACGAAACCAGCGAAGAGTCGCTGACGAAAGGCATTCCGTGGGCGCTGACCGACCCGGATTTCGAGCTCGACGGCGAAAAGATTCCGAACCCGCTGGCCTCCTTCTCGTTCAACAGGGCGATCACCGACAACATCAACGGCGACGATCCCAATTACAGCAAGCCGCTGCCCTACGTCACGGTTCGCTACCCGTTGTCGGGGCTCGTGGGGACCGAGAAGGACAAGGCCGCCACCGAGAAGCACAACGCCAAGTTTCCCGACCCCAAGGAAAACGTCGTCATACTGAACCGGAACATCGTGGACTGGCTCACGTCGTACATCGTCGTGAAGGGCAAGGTGGTGGACACGAATGTGAAGCGCAAGTACGAGCAGTGCCTGGACGCGCCGAACTATACGGTGTTTTCCAACACGACGTCCGCGGCCGAGTGGAACGAGAATCTTCCGGCCGGTGCGATTCCCGTCGTCCCGCTCGAGTCGCCGCACAACAAGATTCACCTTGCCGTCGGCGGATTCGACGTGCCGCACGGCCCGAACCAGGGCGATTTCTCGCCGATTCCGGGCGCCAACGGCGATATGGGCGAAAACGACACGGCGGGCCTCGACCCGATCTTCTATTTCCACCACTGCTTCATCGATCGCGTGTTCTGGCTGTGGCAGAAGCGGCATGGCTTCACGCAGCACCTCGACGTCATCGCCGAGTATCCGGGCACCAACTCCGTCGATTCGCAAGGGCCGACGCCGGGCACGGTGCCCAACGCGTGGCTCACGCTCGAATCGCCGCTCGACCCGTTCAAGAAGAGCGAGAACGGCAAGGAGCGCGCCTATACGTCGCTCGACTGCATCAACATCGAGGAGCAGCTCGGCTACACGTACGGCCCCGGTTCGCTGGAAAACCAGCCGGCGTACTCGCTGGCGGCGTCGACGGTGCAGGCCGGCAACAGCAGCAAGGTCGTGCGCGTCTCCGGGCTGAATCGTGCGCCGATCGCCGGGTCGTTTCTCGTGTCCGCGTACGTCAACGTGGACGGCGAGCGGCACCTGCTCGGCACGGAGGCCGTGCTGAGCCGCTGGAGCGTGCAGTCCTGCGCGAACTGCCAGACGCACGTCGAAGTGAAGGCGTTCTTTCCGCTGGACCAGTTCGCGGAAAGCGCGGTGCAGGATGCGCAGTACGACGTCGAGATCCATACGCGTGACGGCGTGCGCCTTCAGACGCCACCCGCGTCACCCCCCGCGTCGCAAGCCGTCGCCGGTGCGGCTCCGCAACCCGTACGGAAACTGTTCCGGCTCGAGGTCCGCTAGCCGCGGCGCGTGACGAACCGGCGCCGTTGCCTGGCGCCGGTTCACCGCGGCACGTCGACAACGTGGACATGAAGGAGAGGCGCAGGCATGAGCTACACACCCGAAACCGGCAGCCTGGCGGGGCTGTGGACCTACCGCAGTTTCCTGAACGATCCCGACCCTGCGACCGCATTCAACGACCTTGAATTCGGCCTCGGCACGATCGAGATCGCGCAGGCACCGGCGGGCATTTTCAAGGGGCGCATTTTCGGCCCGGGATGGGAACTGCAACTCAACGGCTGGATCAGCTACGGGAATCCCGGCACGGTGCGATTCCAGGGGCGCGGCGTGGTCGGCGGCGAGGAATGGGTCTACGACTATGTCGGGTACGTGAGCGCGCCCTGGCCCAATGGTATCGATCAGCGTCCGGCGCTGACCGGTTCGATCGTCCGCACGGTTCCGCATGCGAGCGGCGACGGCGGCGTCGCGCCGGCCGGCGTGGTGTGCTCGTGGTATGCGGTGATGAGAGATCCCGCCTGAACGGCCATGACGGCTCCGACCGCACCACCGGCCGACACGGCCGGGCGTCCGGCGACGGCGACGGACGCGATCCGCGCGTGCGCCGGGATCGGGCCTGCGCGAATCGCCATGGTTTCGAGGTCAGAACGCGTACGCGGCGGGCTGGCGTTCGCGTTCCTCGGTTTCCTGACGTGCGACTTGCCGACCCGGCTGCAAGGTGTCCCTTCCGGCTGGATATGGAACGGCATCGGCGCGATTGCCTGCGGCATCGCCGGCTACTCGACGCGCAGCGGCTCGCCCGGCAGGTGTGCGCGCCGGTCGATGCTGTGGTGCATGGCCGCGATCTGCACGGGCTTGACGCTCGATGCGATGCGCTCCCCGCTGGATGCCGTCCTCAACCTCTGCGGAGGAACCCTCGATGCCGGCGCCATGTGGAATTCGCTCGTGCTCCATCTCCAATGGTTTCCGATGTCGATGCTGGCCATGCTGGCGCTGTTGATCCGGCGCGAGGTCGACCGCAAGGCCGGGCATCGGCGCAGCACGGTACGCGCTCGGTTTCTGGCTCCGGTTCGGGTCGCGCTTGAATTGGCGGCGATGTTGCTCGTCATGGCACTCGGCATGAGCGCGATCAAGGCATTGGCGTTCGGCATGGGACTGCGTTGGGACACGAACGGCGTGGCCGTTGCGATGCTCGTCAGCATGCTGGCGTTCTACGCGCTGAGCGATCGCGCTGCACTCGCGGAGGTGTCGTTGAAAGATCGCCTGCGCAATAAAAACGGTCCTGTTGCTTAGGATGGCAAAAATAAACCGGAGGGCATAGACGCGTGGAAGTCGCTCGGCGCGGCAGTGCACGGCATGGTGGATCTGCGGGTGCTGTCGTGCTTCAACCTCCTGCGCCACCCGGTGCCGCCGGCCGCGCTCGCGCGGCTGGACACGCTGTCTCCGGACGAGTCGCGTACCTGCGAAGCTATACGGATCTGTCGAAGCCGGTGTTTGACGGCCCGCGTTTCCGCAACGTGAATCCGCAGGCTTAGGTGCGACGGCCGGCGTGGGACATGCGCGCCGGGCCAGCGGGCGGGGCCCGCCATCCGGCCGGGGGGCGGCGGGCGCCTGCAATGGGCGACGCCCGGCGCGGCCAGTCGCGCCTCCCCCCCAGCTTTTTGCTCATCAACAACGACAAAAATCATCATTTCGCCCCCGGCGGGGTGTCAGCAGAATGTCTCCATTCCAACTCGTGCGGCAGCAAGAACGTCGCATCGAGCCGCACTTCAGAAGGAGACAGCCGTGGCAGTCGAAACAACCTCAATCGATACGCTCGTCGTCGGCGCCGGACAGGCCGGCGTGGCCATGAGCGAGCACCTGGGCAAGCTGGGCGTGCCGCATCTCGTGCTGGAGCGCAGCCGCATCGCCGAACGCTGGCGCACGGGGCGCTGGGATTCGCTGGTCGCGAACGGCCCTGCGTGGCACGATCGCTTCCCCGGCCTCGAATTCGACGGCCTCGATCCTGACGCGTTCGCATCGAAAGACCAGGTCGCCGACTACTTCGAAGCGTATGCGCGCAAGTTCGCCGCGCCGATTCGCACCGGCGTCGAGGTGACGAAGGTCGTGCGCAATACGGGCAAGCCGGGTTTCATCGTCGAGACGTCCGATGGCACGATCGAGGCGAACCGCGTGGTCGTCGCGACCGGGCCGTTCCAGCGCCCGGTGATTCCGCCGATCGCGCCGGACGATGCGCGCCTCGTGCAGCTCCATTCCGCCGACTATCGCAACCCGGGCCAGCTTCCGGACGGGGCGGTGCTGGTGGTCGGCGCGGGATCGTCGGGCGTGCAGATCGCCGACGAGCTGCAGCGCGCGGGCCGGCAGGTGTACCTGTCGGTCGGCCCGCACGATCGCCCGCCGCGTGCGTATCGCGGCCGCGACTTCTGCTGGTGGCTCGGCGTGCTCGGCGAATGGGACAAGGAAGTCGCGACGCCCGGCCGCGAACACGTGACGATCGCGGTGAGCGGCGCGCGCGGCGGCCATACCGTGGATTTCCGCAGGCTGGCGAACCAGGGCGTGACGCTCGTCGGGCTGACGAAGTCGTTCGACGGCGGCGTGGCCGTGTTCGAGCGCGACCTGGCGATCAATCTCGCACGCGGCGACGAGAACTACCTGTCGCTGCTCGACTCCGCCGATGCCTATGCGGCACGCAACGGCCTCGACCTGCCGGAAGAGCCCGACGCGCGCCGCATCCTGCCGAACCCCGACTGCGTCGCGCATCCGATCCTCGCGCTCGACCTTGCCGGCGCGGGCGTCACGTCGATCATCTGGGCGACCGGCTACGCGGTCGACTACGACTGGCTGAAGGTCGACGCGTTCGCCGACAACGGCAAGCCGCAGCACCAGCGCGGCGTGTCGAAGGAGCCGGGCATCTATTTTCTCGGGCTGCCGTGGCTGTCGCGGCGCGGCTCCAGCTTCATCTGGGGCGTGTGGCACGACGCGCGGCATATCGCCGATCACATCGCGATCCAGCGCACCTACCTCGCATACCACCATGCATCGCAGCGCCGCTCGGCCTCGCACGCGGAGCAGGACGGCGTCGCGGCGCACGCCGACGCGCAACCGCTTGCCGTCGCGGTGAACTGACGAACCCGTGCCGCCTGCCGCACCGCGTGTGCATCCGGTGCGGCGGCGTGACCTCCGACAACCGAAGGATTTCGATGAGCCAACCCACCCATACCCGTATCCGCATGTTCAACACGAAGGATACCTACCCGAACCAGACGCTCGACAACGACCTGTGCCAGGCCGTGCGGGCGGGCAATACCGTCTACGTGCGCGGCCAGGTCGGCACCGATTTCGACGGCAACCTGATCGGCCTCGGCGACGCGCGCGCGCAGGCCGGGCAGGCGATGAAGAACGTCAAGCAGCTGCTGGAGGAAGCCGGCAGCGACCTCACGCACATCGTGAAGACGACGACCTACCTGATCGACCCGCGCTATCGCGAGCCGGTGTACCAGGAAGTCGGCAAGTGGCTGAAGGGCGTGTTTCCGATCTCGACGGGGCTCGTCGTGTCCGCGCTCGGCCAGCCGCAATGGCTGATGGAAATCGACGTGATCGCCGTGATCCCGGACCACTGGCAGCCGAACCGCGCATAGGAGGCGACATGACTTTCTCGATCGTCGGGCGTTGCCCGGAGACGGGCCAGCTCGGCATCGCGATCAGCTCGTCGAGCATCGCGGTGGGCGCGCGCTGCCCGTGGGTGCGCGCAGGCGTCGGCGCCGTCGCGACGCAGAACATCACGCTGCCGGCGCTTGGGCCCCAGATCCTCGACCTGGTCGAGCACGAACAGCTCGCGCCCGGCGCGGCGCTCGACCGTGCGCTCAGCGCGAACGGCTGGAGCCAGTACCGGCAGGTCACGGTGATCGACGGGCAGGGGCAGACGGCGTGCTTCACCGGCAAGGAAGCGCTCGGCACGCATCACGCGGTGCAGGGCGAGCAATGCGTGGCGGCCGGCAACCTGCTGGCCGCGCCGGCCGTGATCGACGCGATGGTGCGTGCCTTCGAACAGGCGCCCGGCCTGCTCGCCGAGCGCCTGCTGGCCGCGATGCACGCGGCGATGGCGGCCGGCGGCGAGGCGGGGCCGGTGCATTCGGCCGCGCTGAAGGTGGCCGGCGACGTGACCTGGCCGATCGTCGACCTGCGCGTCGACTGGGCCGATGCCGATCCGATCGGGCAGCTCGATGCGCTGTGGCAGGCTTATCGGCCGCAGATGCAGGACTACCAGACGCGCGCGCTGAACCCGACTGCCGCACCGCGCTACGGAGTGCCGGGCGATGAGTGAACCGTCGAGCCGTGCGCTGCTCGAGCGGCTGATCGGTTTCGCGACGGTCAGCCGCGATTCGAACCTCGAGATGATCGGCTTCATCCGCGACTATCTCGCGGGCTTCGGCATCGAGAGCGAGCTGTTCTACAACGCGCAACGCACGAAGGCGAGCCTGTACGCGACGATCGGGCCGCGCGATCGCGGCGGCATCGCGCTGTCGGGCCATACCGACGTGGTGCCGGTCGACGGGCAGGCGTGGACGGTCGAGCCGTTCCGGCTGATCGAGCGCGACGGCCGGCTGTACGGCCGCGGCACGGCCGACATGAAGGGCTTCATCGCGTCGGTGCTCGCGGCCGTACCGACATTCGTCGCACGGCCGCTGAGCGTGCCCGTGCATCTCGCGTTCTCGTACGACGAGGAAGTCGGCTGTCTCGGCGTGCGGCCGATGCTCGCGGAACTGGCCGCGCGCGAGCACCGGCCGCGCCTGTGCCTGATCGGCGAGCCGACGGAACTGAAGCCGGTGCTCGGTCACAAGGGCAAGCTCGCGATGCGCTGCCACGTGAAGGGCGCCGCGTGCCACTCTGCGTATGCGCCGTCGGGTGTCAACGCGATCGACTACGCGGCGAAGCTGATCGGCCGGCTCGGCGAGATCGGTGCGGCGCTCGCGCGGCCCGAACGGCACGACGCACGATTCGACCCGCCGTTCTCGACCGTGCAGACCGGGCTGATCAAGGGCGGCCGCGCGCTGAACATCGTGCCGGCCGAATGCGAATTCGATTTCGAGGTGCGGGCGCTGCCGGATTTCGATGCGCACGACGTGCCGAGGAAGCTGCAGGCCTATGCGGAATCCGAACTGTTGCCGAGGATGCGTGCGGTGCAGCCCGATACCGATATCCAATTGCAGCCGCTGGGTGCGTATCCGGGGCTCGCGACCGCGCCGGACAGCGAGGCCGCACGCCTGCTCGCGATGCTGACCGGCTCCGACGCATTCGGCACGGTGGCGTTCGGCACCGAGGGCGGGCTGTTCGGCCAGGCCGGCATTCCGACCGTGGTATGCGGGCCCGGCAGCATGGACCAGGGACACAAGCCCGACGAGTTCGTCACGCTCGACCAGCTCCACGGCTGCGACGCGATGCTGGGGCGTCTCGCCGCGCATCTCGCTGCGGCCGCCTGAACCGCCGAGCGGCCGACCCGCACGCACCGCATTCCGCGGCGCGTGCGTTTTCCTGTTCCTTATCGCGCCGATTCCGCGGCGATCCGCGCGAGCCGCTCGCGGCAGAAATCGACGAACGACTGCGCCTGCTTCGTGAGTTGCCCGCGTTTCAGCCGCGCGCTCACGAGCCCCGACGGGCTCACCGTTTCGCTGAGGCCGATCGTCACGACCCGCTGGCCGTCGTACGTGTATTCGGAATGCGGGCGCGTGACGAGCAGCGAGAAGCCGAACCCCTGGCCGACCATCCCGCGCACCATCTCGATCGACGGCGACCCGAACACGATGTTCGGCGTGAGCCCAAGCTCATGAAACAGGCTGACGAAATACGTGCGGCTCGGCTGCACGTCGAGCAGGATCATCGGCTCGACACAGAGGTCGCGCAGCGATACGTGCGTCTGGCCCGCGAACCGGTGATTTTCCGGCAGCAGCACGTAGGGCTGTTGCGGCGGCATCAGCGGCTCGGTCTCGATCGTGCCGTCGAGATCGTGGTCGTACATGAGCGCGAGATCGAACGTGCCGGACGTCAGGCCCTGCACGAGTTCCTGCTGGTCGCCGTCGCGCAGCCGGATGTTGACGCCCGGATAGCGCTCGCGGAACCCCGCGATCAGTTGCGGCAGATAGAGCGGCGCGACCGTCTCGAAGCAGCCGATGTCGATTTGCCCGGTGATCACGTCGTTGTCGGCAAGCGCGTTCTGTTCGAACTCGTGCGCGATGCGCAACAGCTCCTGCGCTTTCCGGTAGAAGCGCGTGCCGCTCGGGGTCAACGACACGCCCTGCGCGTGATGGCGGATGAACAGCTTCACGCCGAAGCTTTCCTCGAGCCCCTTGATCGCGCTGGAGATCGACGGCTGCGCGATGAAGAGCTGGCGCGAGGCCTCGGCGACGCTGCCCGATTCCACCGTCGTCACGAAGTATTTCAGTTGCCGCAAAGTGTAGTGAGCCACAAGCACCTCTGATGCACGGCCCCGGCGTGCCGCCGCGGGCGCAATCTGTCCATGGTTTTGCGTAGCACCTTACCTGAAAGCCCCCCGGCGCCGGTATTCCCGCTGCAGAGCTTTTTCGTATGTCCCGGAAATATTTTTAGTATTTTCCGGCCGCGAGGGTCGTGGCGCACCATCGTCTCCAACCTGGATCACGACGAGGCCGCGCACGCACTGGCGGGACAAGGCATCCGTCCCCGCATGCGCATCGTCCGCTTCGTTCGACACCGCCGCGCGTGCAAGCGGTGCGTCGTCGCTCGCGTATCCGGACCCGATTGCAGGCGCGCACCCCGACGCGCGCCGGCTGACACGGCAAGCGCGCATCGCCGCGCAGGACAGGAGACCTCACCATGACGAACGTGGACCCCAACGCGTCCCCGATGATAGAGAAACACACGATCGGCTACGTGCCGCCCGCGGAGCGCCACGGCAAGGTGCGCGACCTGTTTACGCTCTGGTTCGGCGGCAACATCGCGCCGCTGCCGATCGTGACCGGCGCGCTCGGCGTGCAGCTCTTCCACCTGAACCTGATGTGGGGCATCGTCGCGATCGTCGTCGGCCAGGCGGTCGGCGGCGTGCTGATGGCGCTGCATTCGGCGCAGGGGCCGCAGATGGGCATCCCGCAGATGATCCAGAGCCGCGCGCAGTTCGGTTCGTGGGGCGCGCTGCTCGTGACCGTGATCGCGGCCGTGATGTACGTCGGCTTCTTCGCATCGAACATCGTGCTTGCCGGCAAGTCGGTGCACGGCATCGCGTCGTCGGTGCCGGTGCCCGTCGGCATCGTGATCGGCGCGGTGGGCTCGGGATTGATCGGCATCGTCGGCTACCGGTTCATCCACATCCTGAACCGGATCGGCACGTGGGTGCTCGGCATCGGGATCCTGGTCGGCTTCTGGATGATCCTCACGCACGTGTCGACCGACGATTTCCTGACGCGCGGCGGCTTCAACTTCGCCGGATGGCTCGCGACGGTGTCGCTGTCGGCGTTGTGGCAGATCGCGTTCGCGCCGTACGTGTCGGACTATTCGCGCTATCTGCCGGAAAACGTCGGCGTGGCGTCGACGTTCTGGGCGACCTACCTCGGCTGCACGATCGGCTCGACGCTCGCGTTCATCTTCGGCGCGGTCGCGGTGCTCGCGGTGCCGGCCGGCGCGGACGCGATGGATGCGGTCAAGCAGGCGACGGGCCCGCTCGGCCCGCTGATGCTCGTGCTGTTCCTGCTGAGCGTGATCAGCCACAACGCGCTGAACCTGTACGGCGCGGTGCTCGCGGTGATCACGTCGGTGCAGACGTTCGCGTACAAGTGGATTCCGACCGCGAAGGCGCGTGCGGTGGTGTCGGTCGTGATTTTCGTCGCGTGCTGCTACGCGGCGATCGGCGCGTCGACGAACTTCGTCGGCAACCTCGTCGATCTGGTGCTCGCGCTGCTGGTCGTGCTGGTGCCGTGGACGGCGATCAACCTGATCGACTTTTACGTGATCCACAAGGGCAAGTACGACATCCAGTCGATCTTCATGGCCGACGGCGGGATCTACGGCCGCTTCAACCCGCAGGCGCTGCTCGCGTATGCGATCGGCATCCTCGTGCAGATTCCGTTCATGAACACGCCGATGTATGCGGGCCCGATTCCCGCGCATCTCGGCGGCGCGGACCTGTCGTGGCTCGTGGGGCTCGCGCTGACGTCGCCGCTGTACTACTGGCTCGCGACGCGCGACAGCGCGTATCGGCGCCGGCAGACGGGCGCGACGATGCCGCCGACGGCGGCGCGGTGAGCGGGGCGTTTTCGACGCGGAACAGGAAGCGTCGGGCCACCGCATCGGTGGCGATGCGGTGGCCCGTGGAAGCGCTTCGGCATGACGAGGGCAGGCTCGCGGCCGGCGACGCGCCGCCAGCCTGCCCGCGCATCAAACCACCGCCGAGCGCGCGACGCGCACCGGCACCGACTTGTACGACGGCGTGCCGCTTTCCTTGTCGATGTAGTCGAGCGGCACGAGCACGTTCGCTTCCGGGTAGTACGCGCCGACCGACCCCGGCGCGATGTCGTACTCGATCGCGGTGATCTTCTCGAGACGCAGCGTGCGGCCCGACGCGGTGATCGTTTCGATGTCGACGAGGTCGCCGTGTTCGAGCCCGTACTTCGCGAGATCCGCCGGGTTCATGAACAGCACGTCGCGCCGCCCGAACACGCCGCGATAGCGGTCGTCGAGCCCGTAGATCGTCGTGTTGTACTGGTCGTGGCTGCGCAGCGTGATCAGCCGCAGCACCTGCTCGGCGCCGAGCACGTCGGCATCCTCCTTCACGCCCTTGTAGACCGAGAACATCGCCTTGCCGGTCGGCGTCGGCCACACGCGTTCGGTGGGCGGCAGCGGCAGGCGGAAGCCGCCCGGCGTGCGGATGCGCTCGTTGAACGCCTCGAAGCCGGGCACCGTGCGGTCGATCAGGTCGCGGATGCGGTCGTAGTCGGCGATCAGGTCGAGCCATGCGACCTTGCTCGCCGGCAGCGTCGCATGCGCGATCCCCGCGACGATCGCGGGCTCCGAGCGCAACTGGTCTGACGCCGGCTTGAGCTTGCCGGCCGACGCGTGCACCATCGACATCGAATCCTCGACGGTGATCGACTGCCGGCCGGTGGCCTGCATGTCGAGTTCGGTGCGGCCGAGCACCGGCAGGATGAAGGTTTCCTTCGCGACCAGCAGGTGCGAGCGGTTCAGCTTGGTGCCGAGATGCACGCTCAGGTCGAGCTTGGCCATCGCCGGGAACGACTGCTCCGGATCGGGCAGCGCGACCGCGAAGTTGCCGCCGAGGCACAGCAGCGCCTTCGCGGTGCCGTCGATCATCGCCTGCATCGCCTGCACGGCGTCATGCCCGTGATGCGCGGGCGGCGTGAAGCCGCACACGTCCTCGATCTTTTTCAGGAACTCGGCCGACGGCTTCTCGGTGATGCCGACCGTGCGGTTGCCCTGGACGTTCGAATGGCCGCGCAGCGGGCACACGCCGGCGCCGGGCTTGCCGATGTTGCCGCGCATCAGCAGCAGGTCGGCGATCAGGCGCACGGTTGCCGTGCCCTTGTTGTGCTGCGTGACGCCCATTCCGTACGTGATGATCGTCGCGTTCGACTTCGCGTAGGCGAGCGCGACCTGTTCGAGCTGCGCCTGGCTGAGTCCGCTTGCGCGCTCGATGTCGTCCCACGACGTGGCGACGAGGTCGGCCGAGAACGCATCGAAGCCGTCGGTGTGCTGCGCGATGAAGTCGCGATCGAGCACGTCGCCGCGTTCGGCTTCCAGCTGCAGCAGCGCCTTCATGATGCCCTTCAGCGCGGCCGCGTCGCCGCCGGCGTCGACCTGGTAGTACGTCGAGGCGATCCGCGTCGAGCCGAACGACGCCATCTCGATCATGTCCTGCGGATCGGCGAAGCGTTCGAGCGCGCGCTCGCGCAGCGGGTTGAACACGATGATCGGCACGTTGCGCCGGGAGCACTCGTGCAGCGTGCCCATCATCCGCGGGTGGTTCGTGCCGGGGTTGTGGCCGATCGAGATGATCAGCTCGCAGTGGTCGAAGTCCTCCAGCGATACGGTGCCCTTGCCGATGCCGATCGACTGCGGCAGGCCGACGCTGGTCGGCTCGTGGCACATGTTCGAGCAGTCGGGGAAGTTGTTGGTGCCGAGCTCGCGCGCGAACAGCTGGTACAGGAACGCGGCTTCGTTCGATGCGCGGCCGGACGTATAGAACTCGACCTGGTCGGGCGGCAGCGCGCGCAGCACTTCACCGATGCGCGCGAACGCATCGTCCCATTCGATCGCACGGAACGTGTCGGTCGCGCGGTCGTAGACGAGCGGATGCGTGAGCCGGCCCATGTTCTCCAGCTCGTAGTCCGACATGCGCAGCAGCGACGACACGGGGTTCGCCGCGAAGAACTCGGGCGTCACGCGCTTGGTCGTCGCTTCCCACGTGACGGCCTTCGCGCCGTTCTCGCAGAACTGGAACGTCGACTTGTGTTCCTTGTCGGGCCACGCACAGCCGGGGCAGTCGAAGCCGTCGGGCTGGTTGGTCCGCATCAGCACGATCGGCGCCTCGATGGTTTCCATCTGCGTGCGCACCGCATCGGCTGTCGCGCGAAGCGCGCCCCAACCACCTGCGGGCCCGTCGTACTTCCTGATGCCTGGCACTTCGCGTCGATTTGTCATGTGAATCTCCATCAGCCGGTCCCGATGCGGGCGGCTCGGTTTGCGCCGTGTCGCGGCGTGGGGCGGCTCCGTCCGGTGGACGGAGCCGGTCATGCGTGCTCCGGGCGTGCGGGGCTCGCGGGATTTCAGTGCGCCGCCTTCTTCGCGCCGGACGGCTTCTTGCCGGACGGTTTCGCGGCGGGTGCGGGCGGCGGCGCGTCGGCAGGCGTGTCGCCCGTCTTCGCATCGTCGCCTGCCTTGGCCGCCTTGCCGTTCGGTTTCGCGTTGCCGCCGGCGTCCTGCTTCGCGTCCTTCGTGTCCTTCGCTTCCGGTGCGGCGAGCTTGTTGAATTTCACTTCGTCGCTGTCCTTGTCGTAGTCGACTTCGACGCGGTCGCCGGACTTCAGCCGGTCGGCGAGGATCTCCTTCGCGAGCTTGGTCTCGATGGTCTGACGGATCTGGCGCTTCAGCTCGCGTGCGCCGAACTCCGGCTGGTAGCCGGCTTCGGTCAGGTGCTCGACGAGCGCATCGCCCATCACGAGCGTGATGTCCTGCGCGGCGGCCGTGCGCACCACACGGTCGAGCTGGATCTGCACGATCGCGCGGATGTTCTCCTTCGACAGCGCATGGAAGACGATCACCTCGTCGATCCGGTTCAGGAACTCGGGGCGGAAATGGCCCTTCAGCACCTGCATCAGTTCCTCTCGGATCGCCTTGTCGGTCTTGCGCGCGGCTTCCGGTTGCGTGAGGTTGTCCATGATGATCGCCGCGCCGAGGTTGCTCGTCGCGATGATGATCGTGTTGCTGAAGTCGACCACGCGGCCCTTGCCGTCGGTCAGGCGGCCGTCGTCGAATACCTGCAGCAGCACGTTGTAGACGTCCGGATGCGCCTTCTCGATCTCGTCGAGCAGGATCACGCTGTACGGGCGGCGCCGCACGCGTTCGGTGAGCTGGCCGCCTTCGTCGTAGCCGACGTAGCCGGGCGGCGCGCCGATCAGCCGCGCGACCGCGTGCCGCTCCATGTACTCGGACATGTCGATGCGGATGATCGCCTGCTCGTCGCCGAACACGGTCTCGGCGAGCGCCTTCGCGAGCTCGGTCTTGCCGACGCCCGTCGGCCCGAGGAACAGGAACGTCGCGATCGGCCGGTGCGTCTGGCCGAGCCCCGCGCGCGACAGCCGCACCGCATCGCTGACGGCGACCACCGCATCGTTCTGACCGACCACGCGCTCGCGCAGCTGCTCCTCCATCTTCAGCAGCTTCTGGCGTTCTTCCTGCGTGAGTTCGGACACGGGAATGCCGGTCAGCCGCGACACGACCTCGGCCACCGATTCGACCGTCACCTCCAGCGTCTCGGAGCCGGTCTTGCGCTGCCACGCCTCCATCTTTTCATCGACCGTCTTCTGCTTCGCGTTGATCTGCTCCTCGAACTGCTTCGCTTCGTCGAAGCGCTTGCGCGACGTTGCGTAGTCCTGCTCGCGCTTGAGCTGCGCGATCTGCGCTTCGCCTTCCTGGATGTCGGCCGGGCGCGACGTGGCGCCGATCCGCACGCGCGCGGCGGCCTGGTCGATCAGGTCGATCGCCTTGTCTGGGAGGAAGCGCGACGTGATGTAGCGATCGGCGAATTCCGCGGCCGCGACGAATGCGTCGTCGGCGAACGTCACCTGGTGGTGCGCCTCGAGGCTGTCGCGCAGCCCGCGCAGGATCACGATCGTCTGCTCGACGCTCGGCTCCGGCACGAACACCGGCTGGAAGCGCCGTTCGAGCGCGGCGTCCTTCTCGATGTACTTCTGGTATTCGTTGAGCGTCGTCGCGCCGATCAGGCTCAGCTCGCCGCGCGCGAGCGCGGGCTTCAGCACGTTCGCGATATCGAGGCCGCCTTCGCCGCCGCCCTGACCCGCGCCGACGATCGTGTGCAGCTCGTCGATGAACAGGATCAGTTCGTCCTGCTTCGCAGTGACTTCGTCGATCAGCTGCTTCGCGCGCTCCTCGAATTCGCCGCGATACTTCGCGCCGGCCACCATCGAGTTGATGTTGACCTCGACGAGCCGCTTGTCGCGCAGCACCTCGGGCACGTCGCCGTTGACGATCCGCTGCGCGAGCCCTTCGACGATCGCCGTCTTGCCGACGCCCGGCTCGCCGATCAGCACCGGGTTGTTCTTCTTGCGGCGCGCGAGCACCTCGATCGTGCTCTCGATTTCCTGCGCGCGGCCGAGCACCGGGTCGAGCTTGCCCTGGCGTGCGATCGCGGTGAGGTCGCGGCCGAACTTGTCGAGGTTCGGCGTGCCGGTCGGCGCATCGACGCGGCCGTCTTCCGCGCCTTTGCCGACCACCTTCACGACTTTCTGGCGCAGCGCCTCGGGCGTCACGCCGTATTTCTTCAGCAGCGTGCCGGCGATGCTGTCCGGCACCGATGCGAGCCCGATCAGCAGGTGCTCGGGGCCGATATACGAGTGGCCGAGATCGCGCGACGCCTGGAACGCGTATTGCACGGCTTTCTTCACGCGCGGCGAGATCGACAGCTTGTCGAGCGGCGCATCGGGGGCGGCCGTGCCGGTGTGCGCATGCTCGTCGATATACGACTTGATGTCCTGCGGCGACAGCTTCAGTTCCTTCAGCAGTGCGGCGCACACGTCGGTGTCCGCGAGCGCGTAAAGCAGGTGTTCGGAATCGAGCTCGTTGCGGCGCAGCTCATGCGCCTTCTCGGCCGCGCGCTGCAGCAGCTCCAGCGTCTGCTCGCTGAATGCGTCGGTCGGATCGACCGATTCGCGCGGCACCTCGGCGGCGAGCGGCGCTTCGTCGTCGAGCCCGCCGAACAGCGACGACGAGCCGCCACCGCCCAGCAGCGAATCGAACGGGTTCAGCATGCTCTGATGCCGCATCAGCTGGCGGAAGTGGTAATCGCAGATCGAGATCGTCTTGCGCTCGCCGTCCTGCATCACGGTTGCGCGCGCGACGGCCGGCCGGGCGTGACAGATATCGCAAAGTGCGGGCATGGTGGTCTGGCTCCTGTCGGTGAAAGTGGGTCGAAGGGTGACGTCCCGATGCGGTGCGGCGCTTGGGCGCATTCCGACCGCGAACGCACGACGCGCGGCACGGCGGCGCGCGGGCGGCGCCGGTGCGGTCACGCAGCGCGCGCCGGCGTCGTGCACGGCCGCGGTCAGGGCGGCAAGCGTGCGTGCCGGGTGGAGCCCACGGCATCGCTTCGACTGCGTTCAAAATAGCGAATCGGCGCAGGCCATCCAAGACACAGTTCCGCCGCGGCCCGGCCGCGAATTGCACCCTCGCATGCGTTCGTGCCCGGGCGGCAAGGAGTACAGACGGGCGGGCGCGCGGCGGCACGGGCATGCGCGGCGGGCGTGGCGTGTGATGGCAGGACGCGGGAGCGGGCTGGGCGCGATCGGATCGCGGTGCGACATCGGCGCGCAGGGCGCCGGTTGCCGGTGGGGAGGCGGCGATGCGGGAGGGCATGCGCGGCGCAAGCGCCGCAGCGCAGGTGTGCCGCGACCGGCCAGGCGCGACCCCGCACGCACCGCAGACGATGCGTGTGTGGCGGCCGGAGGCGAGGGCAGGTTGCACGGTCCGGGCCGGACACGGCGCAACCGTGGCGTGCCGTGGTCAGTCCGGAAGTGTCATCGCCAGCCGCTGCCGGGCGATCCGCTTGACGTCCGTCGACAGTGCCGCATCCGGCAGGCCATTGGCCCAGACGGAGAACGAATCCTCGATCAGGTTGCGCGTGTCGGGCGGCAACTCCGCCAGGACCAGCGACAAGACGGTGAACAGCACGGCGGTGTCGCCGGCCTGGCTGCTCGCGTTCGCATCGACCGCCTGCTTCAGGTGGTCGACCGACGCCTGCAGCGCCTGCAATGCCTCATTCGACTCGCTCATCACACACTCCATGCAAGATGGGTTTGATCGGCGACGAACATGCGGCCGGCGGTGCGGCCGCTCGCGCGCGACGCCCGGCGGGCATCGCGCGCAGGCAACCGCGGTCAGGCCGCCGTGTTGCCCTGCGGCGCCACGGCCACCGATGCTTCGCTCGTCAGCATCAGGAACGTGAAGGTTTCGCGCAGGTACAGGCGGACGACCTTGTCGGTATGACTCGTGTAGCCGATCGATACGTCTTCCCCGAGGTGCAGCTCGTAATCGCCGCCGCGCGTGGACAGCACGCAGCCGCCGCTGATCGCCGGCGCCCAGATGATCTCGCCGCTGACGATCCGCTTGATATGGCCGAGGACCGGATAGCCCTGGTCGCGCGCTTCGCTGAGCGCCGTGTATGCATCCGAGCCGAGCACGACCGAGTACGGGCCGTCGACGCCGGCAAGCCGCAGCGCCTCGAGCGCGTCGCTGATCGCGTCGGGGTAGGCGCCGACGTCCGCCGGCAGCGTGAGCTTGCGGTTCGACGTGCCTTCGCGGATGCCGACGATGCCGGCCGCCTGGTAGCCGTCGAAAATCGCGTTGTCCTCGGCGAATGCGAGCCGCTGCGCGGCTTCCTTCGCCGGTTGCCAGTCGGCGTCGCGCGCGCCGCGCTCGACGCTGTCGATCGCATCGCGGCTCAGCTCGAACGGCACCGTCAGTTCGACGATCGTGCGGACTTCGCGCAGCCGCGCATTCACCAGCTCGCGCGGCGCGGCGATCTCGACGAGATGCCCGGTGCCGACGGCCGACAGCTCGGGGCCTTCGGGGCCGTCGACGTCGACGACGCGGCGGCCGGCCACCGATCGTTTGAAGGTGCGTGCCACTTCCTCCTCGATTTGTTCCCAGGCGGAAGACGAGATCGGGGCGAGTTCGCGGTGCAGGTTGTTCATGGGTTCTGGTTGCCTCACGTCAGCGAAAACACTTCATGGTGGGCCGATCGGCTGACGGACTGCGCCTGATGCCAGGCCTGCCGATCGCGGGTGAAAATGCATATTAGCAGGCTCGCTCGACACCGCTGCAGCACAAATCGAAACGACACCGTGCGGTGGCGCAACTGTGATGCAAGTCGCGTGCGGCAGGCCGCGACCGGATTGCGATACGCGGGTTCCGGACGTCGCTCGCGCCGCTCGGGCCGCGCGCGATCACGCGCCGAACCACTTGCTCTCGACGCCGCATCGCGCGTCGTGCATTCTTGCGAACATTCATCCGGCAGGGTTGCCGGAAACCGGGGCTGGGCGGCATGCAGCTGGCGGGGCCACGCCCGGATGAATCATAGACGCAGCCTATTGAAGCTTCACAACACGTGGAGGTCGTTCATGGCACTACAACTCGTCTCGCCCGAAGACAAATACTTGCTGAAGACGGGCGTCATCAGTCACGAGGCGGTCATCGGGCATTTGAAGCAGGTGTTGAACGCGTTTGCCGCAAAGCCGGAGTACAGCAAGTTCTATATCGGCATTACCAGTGACCTGCACACCCGGCTGGCGAAACATCGCGCCACCAAGCCCGATTTCAAACTGATGTGCCCGATCTATCTGGAAGCGCACAACCTGGTCGGGAACGCGTTCGACCGTCTGGAGCGCAAGGCCATCGAGACATTCCGTACCGGCATCATGCACCCGCAATCCGGGGAGCGGCTGCTGGCATGCAGCAACGGCCCCGGCGGGGCGCTGCCGAAGAACTGGCTCTATATCCTGGTCGGCTGATTCGCGCGGATGGAACGCCGGGCACAGTGGCAGGTCGGCGCGGCGGCCCGTGCGCCGCGCGCGCTTCGCGCGAGCGCCCCGGCGGACTGAACCGCGGCCATTTCGGGCACGTCCGGCGCGGGTTGCGCGCCGGACTGCCGTTGGCGCGTTGCCTTAGGACGGCACGCCTTTCAGCGAGCCGATTTTCAGCGAGCCGTCGCGATGCGGCGCGGACGAAGCGGGCTCCGGCGCCGCGGCATCCGCGGCCGGCGCCGCGCGATCGGCGAGCGCCTCGAGCAGGTCGGCGGACGGCACGAAGAACAGCGAGCCGGTGACGGCGCGGCTGTAGTCGAGCAGGCGGTCGTAGTTGCCGGGCGGGCGGCCGACGAACATGTTCTCGAGCATCTGCTCGATCGGCGCCGGCGTGCGCGCGTAGCCGATGAAATAGGTGCCGAATTCGCCCGCGCCCGGGCGCCCGAACGGCATGTTGTCGCGCAGGATCTTCACTTCCTGGCCGTTCTCGTCGAGCGTGGTCAGCGAGCTGTGCGAGCACGACGGCTTCACGTCCGGCGCAAGCTCGATGTCGGACAATTTGGTGCGGCCGATGATGCGCTCCTGCGTCTCGACCGCGAGCGCATTCCAGCCGGCCATGTCGTGCAGGTACTTCTGCACGATCACGTAGCTGCCGCCCGTGAATTCCGCGTCTTCGTCGCCGATCACCGTGAAATCGACCGCTTCGCGGCCTTCCGGGTTCTCGGTGCCGTCGACGAAACCGATCATCGCGCGCTGGTCGAAATTGCGGAAGCCGTGCACCTCGTCGACGACCGTGACGGCATCGCCGAGCGCGCCGAGCAGTTGCGTCGCGAGTTCGAAGCACAGATCCATCGCTTCCGCGCGAATGTGCAACAGGATGTCGCCCGGCGTCGCGACCGCGACGCGCTGCCCCGCACCGAATTCGCGGAACGGATGCAGCGCGGCGGGGCGCGGGTTGCCGAACAGCGCATCCCATGCGTCGGCGCCGAAGCCGCACACGCAAGTGAGGTTGCCGCCCGGCACGCGTTTGCCGACCGAGCGCACGAGCGCGGCGATGTCGCCGCACCATGAACGGATCGTGTCGGCGTGATCGGCGCCGGGATTGATCGTCGCCACGAGGAAGATCGCGCTGCGCGTGATCGGGCTGTGAACGGCCTGGGAGAGCGGGGGAGGTGTCTGCATCGTGGCTTGCCGGTCAGTCATGTCGGGACGGAAGTGCCGTGGCGCGCGAAGGCGAACGGTTGAACTGTGTCATGCGACGGTTCTCTTTGTGTCACGCGGATGAAGGACGTTGCGCGGGCATCGCGCAACGGGCCGCAGCGGTGGCGGCCGGCCGCACGGCGCGTGACCTGCCCGCACCGCGTAACGTCGTCGAGCAAGCAATCTAGCAGCTTCGGCCGGTCTTTGGAACACGTAGCGCCAAACTGTCATGCGAATGCGTCAAACAGGGCCGGAATTTGGGCGGCGGCCGCGCAGCTGTACTCCTGGCGCATGCGGCGCTGTGCTCTTGAGCGCGCGTGCCGCGTGCAGTAGATTAGGTTCCGCTGCGCCCGCCGACGAGGAGCGTCATCATGAACCTGCTGGAAGCGATGCGTGTGTATGTCGCGGTGGTCGAGCATGGCGGCCTGTCCGGTGCGGCGTCCGAACTGCAGCTCGGCGAAGCGCAGGTGAGCGAACGGATCGACGGCCTCGAGCGGTATCTCGGCTGCCGCCTGCTGCTGTGCCGCGACCACGACGACGTCGCCTGCACCGATGCGGGCGATGCGTTCCACGTGTGCTGCCGCCGGACGCTGTCCGCGGTCGAGCAGGCGATCGGCGCGGCCGGCCCGCACGCACCGGCAATGCCCGACGCGCACGATACCGTGCATGCCGCCGCGCGCGACGCGACGCTCCCGCCGCCCGGCGCCGTTCCAGCCTCATCACCGCGACTGTCACCTTGAATACGACCACGCTTTCCAGCTCGCCGGCCGAGCGTATTCGCCGCCGCTTCGGCCATTTCCTTCACGCGGCCGAACTGGCCGGGCTGATCGTGATCGGGCTCGCGACCGCGTTCGCGATGACGCAGGAGGCGTGGAAGGTCGTGCTCGCGGGCGAGGTGTCGCTGACCGACCTGCTGCTGATGTTCCTGTATCTGGAAGTGCTCGCGATGGACGTGCGCTACCTGCGGCTCGGCCGGTTGCCGGTGCGGTTTCCGTTGTTCATCGCGATGACGTCGCTCGCGCGCGACCTGATCCTGCGCGGTGCAACCGACAGCCCCGAGCGGATGTTGATGACGACGTTCGGGATCGTGCTGCTCGCGGTGGGCGTGCTGATCCCGAGTTTCGGCCAGCACCGCTTTCCGGCCGACGTCGACGATGTCGAGGACGATGCACATGTGCGCAGGTGAAGCGCGGGCGGCGGGCCGCAAGCATGTTCGCTGTTCCTGCAAGACAGAGGATGCCGGATGACCACGTATCTCGATGCAACGAAACAGGCGATCGAACTGCAGCACGCGGCGTCGCACGCTTACCGGCTGGCGCGCGACACGCGCGATGCCGATCCGGTGCTCGCACGCGCGCCTTCCGTCGCCAGGCTGCAGCGGGCGGCTGCGCATGCCTATGCCGCTGCGGCGCGGGCACGCGCGGCGGCCACCGGCATCTGAATCGAACCCCGGCGTGCCGCACGCGGTGCGGCGGCTGCCACTGACCATCCCAGCGAGCGAGGTGTCGAATGACCCAGCAACTGATCGTCGCCGTGTTCGGCAGCGTCGAGACGGCCCGTCAGGCCACGAACGATTTCGAGGCGCTGTCGGAGAAGAACGAAGGATTCCACATCGAGAACGGCGTCGTCGTCGAGAAGGACGCGACCGGCAAGCTCGCGGTACTGCACGCCGAATCGCGGCCGTTCAAGGGCGGCGTGATCGGCGCGATCGCAGGCGGTTTGCTCGGCCTGCTCGCCGGGCCGCTCGGCGTGGTCACCGGCATGGCGGCCGGCGCGGGAGCCGGCGTGCTCGCGCAAGCGGCCGGCAATGCGCTGCTCGACGGCACGTTCGTCGAGACGATTGCGGCACGGCTCATGCCCGGCAGCGTCGCGATCATCCTGGAAGCGAAGGAGGACACGCCGTTCTCGGTCGACAACGTCGTGACGGGATTCGGCGGCAAGGTATTCCGCCAGACGCTCGATTGAGCGTGTCGTTGTCGAACCGCAAAGGGAGAACCGCATGCGCATCGATCAATCGTACCGGCGCTTCGACATCGCGGCGACGCTGTCGCCGCTGCCCGGCAACCGCAACCGCGCGATCGCGATCGTCGATGTGACGACCGACGATCCTGCCCGCATCGCCGATCTCGGCACCGGGCAATTCCTGCAGATCCGCCAGTGGGTCGAGTCGAACGACGCCGCATCGCTGACGGTGGTGTTCGACGCGTGCAAGGTCGCGATCGATCACTACGCGGATAACGTCGACGACGCTTGAGTGAATGTGGGGCCCGCGCATGACCGGGCCTCGCGTGATCGCTGCCCGACGGTCATCGGCAAGCCACGATGACGCGCGCCGGCACCGCGCCCGGCGAACGGTTGCCGCGCGATCGCGCGGGGCCGCGCCGTCGCGTTCGAATCTGTTCACCACGCCGGCCGGATTTCGCGTTTCCTCGCCAAACTGTCACTTACATTCGTCGAAATGACGCAGTAGGATGCCGAACCTTGTCTTGATGAGATTCGCATTGCTATCCGCCTTCAATTTCGATAACGGACGAGGTTCGCACCGGGACGCCCGCGCCCGGGCCCGGCTATCCGGCTTCGTGCACCGGCGCGGCCATGGCGCCCGTGCATCGCAGGCCGGTTCACCGCTGGCGGGGCGAGGCGGATGAAGCTCTACGAGAAATTTGCAAACGACATAGAGAGACTCATCCGGCAACGGGTATATCGACACGGCGATCGTGTGCCGTCGGTGCGGCAGGCGAGCCAGCAGCACCGGATCAGCATCACGACCGTGCTGCATGCGTATCTGCTGCTGGAAAGCCGCGGGTTGCTCGAAAGCCGGCCGCAGTCGGGCTATTTCGTGAACCTGCGGCGTGACGACGGCCATGCGCCGGTGCGCGAGCTGCGGCCGTCGAAGCCGATCGCGATCTCGTCGTCGGTCGACGTGAGCCGGCTGGTGCTGTCGACGCTGCGCTCGATCGGCGCTGACGACGCGGTGCCACTCGGCTCGCCGTATCCGGACCCGAGCCTGTTCCCGTTCGAGAAGCTGAACCGCTACGCGTATGCGGCCGGCCGCGACAAGTCGCTGTGGGGCGTGACGGACGGGTTGCCGCCGGGGCATCCGCGGCTGATCCGGCAGATCGCGCGACGCTACCTGGAAAACGGGATGTCGGTGGACCCGAACGAGATCATCGTGACGGTCGGCGCGACGGAGGCGATCAACCTGTGCCTGCAGGCCGTCGCGAAGCCGGGCGACACGATCGCGGTGGAATCGCCGACGTTCTACGCGATGCTGCACGCGATCGAGCGGATGGGGATGAAGGCGATCGAGGTGGCGACGCATCCGGAGTACGGGATCGACATCGCGGCGCTGGCCGCGATTGCGAAGTCGCAGCCGATCGCCGCCTGCATGGTGATGCCGAACTTCCAGAACCCGCTCGGCTTCCAGATGCCGGACGAGCGCAAGCGCGAGCTGGTCGAGTTCGCCGCGAAGGCCGACCTGCCGATCATCGAGAATGGCGTGTACAACGAACTGTACTTCGGCAACATGCATCCGAGCACGCTGAAGTCGTTCGACCGCCACGACATCGTGCTGCATTGCGCGTCGTTCTCGAAGAGCCTGACGGCCGCGTACCGGATCGGCTGGGCGCTGCCCGGGCGGTATCGCGAGCAGGTCGAGAAGTTGAAATTCCTGAACACGCTCGCGACGCCGTCGCTGCCGCAGCTCGCGATCGCGGAGTTTCTCGAACGCGACGGCTACGAGCATCACCTGAGGCGGATTCGCAAGGCGTATGCACAGCAGGCGAACCTGATGCGTACGATGGTGTCGCGGTTCTTCCCGGAAGGCACGCGCATCTCGAGCCCGGCCGGCGGGTACGTGCTGTGGGTCGAACTGCCCGCGCAGGTCGATGCGATGCGGCTGTACCAGCTCGCGCTGGAGCAGGGGATCACGATCGGGCCCGGCTACATGTTCTCGATCACGGACAGCTACCGGAATTTCATCCGGCTGAACTACAGCAGCCCGTGGTCGCCGGAGATCGAGCAGGCGGTGATCATGGTCGGCAAGCTCGCCGCCCACTGCCTCGACTGAACGGTCCGCCGCGAGCCGCGAGTCGCGCGCTGCATCACGTCAGCCGGTACGACTGCGCGCCCGTTCCCGCGAGCGTGCCGCCGTCGACGATCAGGTATTCATGGCGAATCGGCTTGCCGTCGAACCAGCATTGCAGGATTTCCAGCGTGCCGGCCGCGTAGCGTGCCTGCGCGGACAGCGACGTGCCGGAGATGTGCGGCGTCATCCCGTTGAACGGCATCGTGCGCCACGGGTGATCGGCCGGCGCCGGCTGAGGAAACCACACATCGCCGCCGTAGCCCGCGAGATGCCCGGACGTGAGGGCATTCACGACCGCGTCGCGGTCGACCAGCTTCGCGCGCGCGGTGTTGATCAGGTACGCGCCGCGCTTCATGCGCGCGATCATCGCCGCGTCGAACAGGTGCTCGGTCGACGGGTACAGCGGGATCTGCAGGTTGACGATGTCGACGGCGCTCGCGAGCGCCGCGGCATCGGCGTGATACGTGAGCCCGAGTGCCTGCTCGACCGATGCGTCGAGCCGGTGGCGCTGCGTGTAGTGCAGGTGCAGGCCGAACGGCTTCAGCCGGCGCAGCACGGCAAGCCCGATGCGCCCCGCGCCGACCGTGCCGAAATGCATGCCCTCGACGTCGTAGCTGCGCGACACGCAATCGGCGATGTCCCAGCCGCCTTGCTGCGCGACCGCATGCGACGGCAAGAAGTTGCGCACCAGCGCGAGCGTCGTCATCACCACGTGCTCGGCCACGCTGATGCTGTTCGAGCCGGTGACTTCGGCGACGGTGATGCGGGCGCGCGCGGCGGCATCGAGATCGACGTGATCGGAGCCGATGCCGGCCGTCAGCGCGAGCTTCAGCTTCGGCGCGCGGGCGATCCGTTCGGCCGTCAGGTACGCGGGCCAGAACGGCTGCGAGATCACCACGTCGGCTTCGGGTAGCCGGCGCTCGAATTCGGAGTCGGGGCCGTCCTTGTCGCTCGTGACGATCAGCGTGTGGCCGTGGGCCTCCAGATAGCCGCGCAACCCGAGCGAGCCGGACACCGAGCCGACAAGTTCGCCGGGCCGGAAGCCGGGCGGGCCGGCCGGCGTCGGCGCCGTTTGTCCGTCCGCGTAGCGCGTGATGACCGGAATGGCGTCGCGCACGTAGCGCGGCGGATAGCCGTCCACGGGGTCGGGGTAGAGCACGCACAGGACGGTGGCCATCGGGTAGCACTCCTGGTGACGGGGTGAAGGCGGCACGCGGATTGCGCAGGACGCACGACGTGCGCGGCACGCAGCGGGTGTGTTGCGCCGCAACGTTGGTGACGTTCTACGCCCGTCATGGATCGCCCGCAAGCTACAGTGCGTGTTTGCGTGCGCTGCGGGGACGTCTGTACCTGTTCTTTTCATGAGGGACGCCGATAATGGGATCGTTACCTGACTCTGCGGGAGCGATGTCATGTCCGGAAGCGATTCCTCGCCTTCACGTCCCGATCTCACGCAAGGCATCGCGCTCGACGATCTCGCCGACGGTGCCATGATCGAGGGCCATGTCGGCGATGCGGCGGTGCTGCTCGTGCGCCGCGCCGACGAACTGTATGCCGTGGGCGCGCAGTGCCCGCACTACGGCGCGCCATTGGCCGACGGCCTGCTCGAGGGCGACACGATCCGCTGCCCGTGGCATCACGCGGCATTCTGCCTGCGCAGCGGCGAGCTGCTGCGCGCGCCGGCGCTCGACGGGCTGCCGTGCTGGCGCGTCGAACGCCGCGACGGCCGTGCCGTCGTGCTCGACGCGCGGCCGCCCGCCGCGCCGCCTGCGCTGAATGCGGCCGGATTGCCCGCGTCGGTGGTGATCGTCGGCGGCGGCGCCGCGGCGATCGCGGCCGCGGTGACGCTGCGGCAGGAAGGCTATCCGCATCCCGTTACGCTGCTGACCGCCGATTCCGATCCGCCGTACGACCGGCCGAACCTGTCGAAGGACTATCTCGCCGGCACGGCCGACGCCGACTGGCTGCCGCTGCGTGCGCCGTCGTTTTATGCCGACCATCGCATCGACGTGCGGTGCGGCACGCGTGTCGCGCGGATCGATCCCGCGCGGCAGGCCGTCGAACTGGCCGACGGCAGCCGCGTCGGCTACGGTGCGCTGCTGCTTGCGACGGGGGCCGAGCCGAACCGGCTGACCGTGCCCGGCGCGAACCTGCCGCACGTGTGCGTGCTGCGCTCGCGTGCCGATTGCGACGCGCTGATCGACAAGCTGAAAACGGCGCGCCGCTGCGTCGTGGTCGGCGCGAGCTTCATCGGGCTCGAAGCGGCCGCCGCGTTGCGCACGCGCGGGCTCGACGTGCAGGTCGTCGCGCCGGATGCGCATCCGATGGCGCACGTGCTCGGCGAAGCGCTCGGCAGCACGATCCAGGCGCTGCACGAGTCGCACGGCGTCGTGTTCCATCTCGGCGCGACACCCGCGCAGATCACGGCGGACAGCGTGACGCTGTCGACGGGCGACGTGCTGCCGGCCGATCTCGTGGTGGTCGGCATCGGCGTTCACCCGAACGTGGCGCTCGCGCAGGACGCGGGGCTGGCCGTCGAGCGCGGCGTGACGGTCGACCGCTTCCTTCGGACGAGTGTGCCCGGCATCTACGCGGCCGGCGACATCGCGCGCTGGCCCGATCCGCTGACGGGCCAGCGGATTCGCGTCGAGCACTGGGTGGTCGCCGAGCGGCAGGGCATCGCCGCCGCGCGCAACATGCTCGGGCAGCAGCGGCCGTTCGACGCGGTGCCGTTCTTCTGGAGCCAGCATTACGACCTGACGATCAACTACGTCGGGCATGCGGAGCAATTCGATCGTGTCGAGATCGATGGCGACCTCGGCGCGCACGATTGCTCGATCGCGTACTGGCGCGGCGACACGCGGCTCGCGGTCGCGACGATCGGCCGCGATCTCGACAGCCTGAAGGCGGAAGCGGCATTCGAGCAACAGATTGCAGCCGCGTGACAGCGGCATGACGACATGATTCGAACCCGGAGGCGAGATGAATCCCGATGTCCGTGCACGTTTCGAAACCGAGTTTGCGCCGCGCATCGCGGCGCGTGTGCTCGGCCTGTATCAGCCTGGCGAAGTGAGGGTGGACGTCGTGCCGCACGACGGGCAGGGCAGCCCGACCCGTGTCGAGGTGATCGGCCTCACGTCGACGGTCGGATTGCCGAACCGGCTGAACGCGCGGCTCGCGTGGCGTGACGATGCGATCGATGCGTTGCTGGCCGAACCCGACCGCAGCCGCTTCGACCGCTATCTCGCGGCGCTGCCGGTCACGATCGAACGCTGGCAGTTGGAATTACCAATCGATTTCAGCACGCGAACCCAGCGCGATCGCGAGATCCTGATTGGCGATCTGGATTTCGATGCGTGAAACGCATCGTGCGATGCGCGCCGATGAACCGGTTGTCGCTAGCGGTCGCGTGTCTTGATCATCACGCGGCCCTGGTCGATGCCGCCGCGCAGTGCTTCGTCGCACGTGAGCCATTCGGGGGTGACGAGCTCGGGCGCCGGCAGGTCGACCGGCGCGCCGTCACGGAAGATCCGCACCTGCGCGACCCACGCGCCGTTCGCGTTGCGCGTCGCATCGACGCGAATCTCGTGATCCATGAAGGTGTCGGTGGCTTGCATCGGTCGGGGCCCTCCGTCGTGCGCGAACGCGGTGCGACGATCGTAGCAGCACGGCGCGCGCCGTGCATCGGAAACGAAGCGGAACCTGCGTGCGATTCGACATGCGCGTCGACGCGCGAACCGGGAGCGAACCTGTGGCCTTCGACCTGACCTTTTCCATCAAGGTGTTCGCGGCGCTGTTCGCGATCATGAACCCGATCGCGAACATCCCGGTGTTCCTGTCGCTGACGGAAGGCGCGGCGGACGCCGAGCGCCGCAAGATCGCGCTGACGGCTGCGATCGGCGTGACGGTCGGCTGCATCGTGTCGGCCGTCGCGGGTGGTGCGATCCTGCATGGGTTCGGCCTGACGATCGACGACTTTCGCCTCGCGGGCGGGCTGCTGGTGCTGCTGATCGCGCTGTCGATGCTGCACGGCGCACCGAGCCGCCAGCATGCGCCGGGCGATCACGAAGGCGCCGTGCCGGCCGCGGACGAGAGCGTCGCGATCTATCCGCTGACGATCCCGCTGCTCGTCGGCCCCGGCACGATCGCGACGATGATCGTGCTCGGGCACAGCGCGTTATCGACCGGGCAGGCATTCGCGTTCGCGCTCGGGCTTGCCGCGTTTCTCGTGCTGCTGGCCGTTTCGTTATGGTCCGCGCCGCTGATCGGACATTACCTGTCGCCGCGCGTGACGGCGGTGACACAACGGCTGATGGGGATGATTCTCGCGGCGATCGCGATGCAGATGATCGTCGCGAGCCTGAAGGCCGCGTTCGGGCTGCCGCATTGAGCGCGGCGCATCCGAACGCGGCCGCCTGATTTCACGGAGGGGCTGATGAATACGCTGATCGTGTTGTCCTATCCCGACCTCGCGGCCGCGCATCGCGCGCTCGCCGAACTCGATACGTTGCGCGACCGGCACGTCGTCGCGCTGTCGGGTGCGGCGATCGTCGAGTGCGCGGCCGATGGGCAGTTGCGCGCGCATGCGGTCGACCCCGGCCGCACGCCGCCCGGATCGCTGCTCGACAGCGTGGTCGAGCATATCGAATCGTCGCTCGATGCATGGCGCGAGAAGCCGGTGGACGACGCGCTGATCGACCGCGTCGCGCGCAAGGCGCGCCCGGGCACCGTGTCGCTCGGGCTGGCCGCGACGCAACTCGATATCGAGGCGCTGAGTACGGCGCTCGCACCGTTTGGTGGAGAAGTGACCGACACGACGCTGTCGATCGACGACGAACTGAAGCTCGTCGAAGCGATTTCGAAAGCGCGCGACGGCGGCAGTCAGGCCGCGTCCGACTGACTGCCGCGTTCGCGCGAGGTGCTCGATGCGACGCGCGTGACGCAGCAGGGTCTGATCGAACACAGGCCGTCGCAACCCTCCTGTCGTTATCGACGGATTTCGACATGCGAAAAGTCAGACCGGAAAGTTTGACCGCATAGGACGTCGAAGTGTGCAAGAGACGCGATCGAGACGGCTTCACGCCGCATGATCCGCTCGAAAACGAGGGCGTTCTTACCGATTGCGGCGCATTGAATCTGGCAATGCAGGTGACGTGCGCGGATAGAATTATTCGATGATCGGCGAATGCGCGACATGCGGCTCTTATACTGAGATGGACTGCTTTTCACGGGAGGACAGCCAGTCGGCACGAGAGCATCGATCATGCCGTATCGTCGTGCGACCGATGGCCGGACTTCGCTGCAACCCGCCGCGGTCCCGGCGGATACGCGTGCCGGGCCGCTTCACAAGGAGGCACGATGCCCTACGTCCTGATCGTCGAAGATGACGCCGACACGCGGACGATGCTCGCGGCGCTCGCGCGCACGCAGCAGCTCGCCTGCGACACGGCCGCGACGCTCGAAGAAGCGCGCACGCTCGTCACGACCCATACCCCCGATCTCGTGCTGTGCGATCTCGTGCTGCCCGACGGCAACGGGATGGACCTGTTCGATTCACTGCCCAAGCGTTCGCACTGCGAAATGGTGCTGACCACCGGCCACGCGAGCCTCGAAACTGCGATCGACGCGTTGCGGCGCGGCGCGACCGACTATCTGGTGAAGCCGCTCAACATGCAGCGGCTGAACAGCATCTTCGCGCGCGTGCCGCGCACCACGGCGCTGCACGAGGAGATCGCCGAGCTGCGCTCGGAATTGCAGCGGCTCGGCCGCTTCGGCCGGATGCTCGGCAGTTCGCCCGCGATGCAGGCGGTCTACGACGCGATCGGCCGGGTCGCGCGCACCGAGGCGTCGGTACTGCTGACGGGGGAATCGGGCACCGGCAAGGAGCTGGCCGCTCAGACGGTGCACGACCTGAGCCTGCGCCGCCGCGGCCCGTTCCTCGCGGTGAATTGCGGCGCGATTGCCGCGAACCTCGTCGAGAGCGAGATGTTCGGCCACGACCGCGGCAGCTTCACGGGCGCGGAGCGCCAGCACAAGGGCTTCTTCGAACGCGCGGACGGCGGCACGCTGTTTCTCGACGAGATCACCGAGATGCCGCTCGAGTCGCAGGTCAAGCTGCTGCGCGTGCTCGAGACGGGGCGCGTCACGCGGCTCGGCTCGACGCGCGAGATCGACGTCGACGTGCGCATCGTCGCGGCGACCAACCGCGATCCGGAAGCGGCGATGGCCGACGGCAAGCTGCGGCCCGACCTGTTCCACCGGATCAACGTGTTCCCGATTCCGCTGCCGTCGCTGCGCGAGCGCGGCGACGACATCCCGATGTTGGCCGATTCGTTCCTGCAGCAGTTCAACGCCGAAAGCGGCCGGAACCTGCGCTTCGCGCCGGCCGCGCGCGAAGCGCTGAAGACCTATGCGTGGCCGGGCAACGTGCGCGAGCTGCGCAACTTCGTGCAGCGCGCGAGCATCTTCAGCGATGCCGACGTGATCGATTCGCTGCCGCCGCCGATCATGGACGAACTGTCGAACCTGGCCGATTCGCACGAGGATCGCGTGACCGTGCCGTTCGGCACGCCGCTGGAGGAAGTCGACCGGCGGCTGATCCTCGGCACGATCGCGCAATGCGGTGGCGTGAAGGCGCAGGCGGCCGAGGTGCTCGACGTCAGCCTGAAGACGATCTACAACCGGCTCGCGCAGCTCGAAGGCGAAGCGGACAAGCCGGAATCCTGATGCCGCGCCGACCGCACACGCCGCCAGCAGCGCGACCGATGTTCGACATGTCGCGGATGCGTGCAGGCAACTTCGTCACGGCCGTGATGCTGGTCGCGATCGCGACCGTGCTGCAGGCGCTCGCGATCCGCTTCGGCGGCGTGAACCTGCCGCTCGTCCTGTACTACCCGCTGCTCGCGGGCGCCGCATGGGCGACATCGTTCCTGTTCGGCGTCGTCTCGACCGTGGTCAGCGGCCTGCTCGTGTGGACGCTGTTCCTGTCCGATCCGGCCGCCTATTCGGAGCCGCTGCCCGAGCGGCTCGTGCGGCTCGGCACGTTCGTGCTGGTCGGCGCGCTGGCCTGCGCGGTCGCGTCGATGCTGCGTCATGCGCGCCTCACGAACGACGCGGCGCTGTGCCGCGAAGCGGCCGCCCGACGGCGGCTCGAAGCCGTGCTGCAGGCCTTGCCGCATGGCGTGATCGCCACCGACACGAACGGGCGGCTCACCTACATCAACGCGGCCGCGGCCGCGCTCGTCGGCTGCCGTCCGGACGACGCGACGGGACAGGCCGCGCGCGACGTGCTGCGGATCGTCGATCGCGACGGCCGGCGCGTTCAGTCGACACCGCTCGATCTCGCGCGCGGCGGCGCGGGCGTCGTGTCGGATCGCCACTGGCTGCAGGCGGAGGGCGGCGAGCGGGTGCCGATCGTCGAGGTCGCCGGGCCGCTCGGCGATGCGGACGGCAACGTCGACGGCGCCGTGCTGTTGCTGCGCGACGCCGGTGCGGATCGTGCGCAGGCCGATGCGTCGCGGTTGCAGCGCGCCGTGGTCGACGCGTCGCCGGACGCGATCGTCGGCATCGACACCGACGGCCGCATCGTCAGCTGGAACCCGGCCGCGCAGCGCATGTTCGGCTACGACGAGGACCATGCGCGCGGCCGTGCATTCGAATCGTTGGTCGCGATGCGCTGGCTGAAGCGCAAGCCGCTCGCCCAAGCGTTCGACGACATGCACGAAGCGGTCGGGCCGATCGACCTGCTGTGCGTGCGGCGTGACGGCCGGCGCTTTCGTGCGACCGTGTCGGCGTGCCCGGTGCGCGGCGACGCGCGCGCCTGGGTCGCGTTTTCGCTGACGCTGCGCGAAGCCGGTGCGCAGCGCCGTCGCGACTTGCGCGCGCAGCAGTCGCTGCAGGGCGCGCGCGTGGCGCGCGACCAGGCCGCGACATCGAACCGCCTGAAGGACGAATTGCTCGCGACGGTGTCGCACGAACTGCGCACGCCGCTGAACGTGATCTACGGCTGGGTCGAGGTGCTGCGCAATGCGGGCGACAACGCGCTGCAGCGGCAGGCGATCGATGCGATCGACCGCAGCGCGCGCTCGCTCACGCGCATGGTCGGAGACATCCTCGACGCGTCGTCGCTCGCGACCGGCAAGCTGCAGCTCGACGCGATGCCGGTGGACGTCGTGCGGCTGTTCTCCGATTCGGTCGGCGCGTTCCAGACGGCCGCGTCGGCGGCCGGCATCATGCTCGAATTCGACTGTGCGGCGTCGACCTGCGTCGTGTCGGGCGATGCCGAGCGATTGCGGCAGATGCTGTCGAACCTCGTGTCGAACGCGCTCAAGTTCACGCCGGCCGGCGGCAGCGTGACGGTCGGGCTCGCGCGCGACGACACCCGGGTGGTGCTGACCGTGTCCGACACGGGGCAGGGCATCGTGCCGGCATTCCTGCCCTACGTGTTCGACATGTTCCGCCGCGCGGACGATTCGCCCGCGTCGTCGCGGCGCGGGCTCGGCCTCGGCCTGTCGATCGTGCGGCATATCGCCGAGCTGCACGGTGGCGGCGTGACGGCCAAGAGTGCAGGCCGCAATCGCGGCGCGACGTTTACGGTGACGCTACCGGTCGGCTGGCAGCCGATCGGTGCGATGGCGTGGGGGAATGCGCGCGCGGACGACCATCGCGACCCGCCGATGCTCGATACGCAACGCATCCTGATCGTCGACGACGATGCGACGACGCGCGAGAGCCTCACCGCCGCGCTGACGACGTTCGGCGCGGCCGTCGCGATCGCATCGACGGGCCGCGAAGCGCTCGCGGTGGCCGCCGACCTGCGGCCGACTGTCGTGCTGTCCGATCTCGCGATGCCCGACGGCGACGGCTTCTGGCTGCTCGACGCGTTGCGGCACGCCGGCATGAACGGCGGCGGTGCGCCGCCCGCGGTGCGGGTGCTGGCCGTGACCGCGCATGCGGGCCTGGCCGACGAACGCCGGGCGCTCGAGGCCGGGTTCGACGGCTATCTGTGCAAGCCGGTCGACGTGCGCGAACTGGCGGACAAGATCGTGCGCGTGACGAAGCACGACGTTTGACGCTGCGGCCATGCATTCTTCCGCTGTCGACGGCCGGTGTCGGCGATGCGGGGCCGACCTCGACCGGCGGCGTGCAGGTCGCATCGCGCGCGGCCATCGACGCTCCGTCACGTCCGCTTCGGCTGCGACACGCCTTCGAGCGTGTTCGCGACGTCGTCGCGCGCCGGGCCGGCCGAGCGCGTCGCGATGTCCGCGAGCGACAGCATGCCGACCAGACGCTTGTCGTGATCGACGACCGGCAGGCGCCGCAACTGCGCGTCGGCCATGTAATGCCGGATCTCGTCCAGCGAATCGTCTTCGAAACACCATTCGATCGGGCCCGACGCGACTTCCTGAATCCGCGTCTCCGGCGGCTTGCCGACCGAGATCGCGCGCACCGCGAGGTCGCGGTCCGTCACCATTCCGACCAGCCGGTTGTTGTCGCACACCGGAAGTGCGCCGATGTCGTAGCGCTCCATCAGTTGCGCGGCATGGCGGATCGAATCGGTCGGCGCGATGCGCACGACATCCTGCGACATGATTTCGTTGACGCGATGCATGGCGTTCTCCTTGCGGGTGGAATGGGGTGATTTTTCTGCGGATTCAGCAAATCGCATGCCGTCCGGTACGCGCGGCCGGTCATTCGCGGCTGTGTTCGCGCGGCGCTCGCCGCGGCCGATGCAGTACTGATTCGACTCGCGGCTTGCGCATTGCGGCGAGGTGCGCGAAATGCGTGCCCAAAACTTGCCGCCGGCTTGTAAAAAAAGCTGCCCTGACGGGATGCAAGACGGGGTATGAACCCGCGCGAACCGCGACGTGGGGCGATCGGCCCGCCTGGCACGGAAACTGCGTCAATCCTGGCTGAATACGAAGCGAAACCCAAGAAACGTCAGGAGGATCATCGATGTCCGTCTCGCTTGCGCTGCAGATGCGACAGCATCTGGCACTTACGCCGAGGCTTCAGCAGTCGCTGCGGTTGCTGCAGTTGTCCTCGCTCGAATTTCAACAGGAACTGCGGCAGGCGCTCGATCAGAATCCGTTTCTCGAGGATGGCCAGGGCGACGAGGAGCCTGCCGCCGACGCTCCGGAGCCGCAGGCCGAAGCTGCCGCGCCCGACGCGGCGCCCCAGGCTGACGACGCTCGCCCGCCGGACGGCGAAGCACCCGAAGTGCCCGAGATGTCCGACGTGTCGTTGACGGCCGCGCCCGCGACGCGCGGCACAAGCCGCCAGGGCGACGAGTCGGGCGGCCTGTCGCCCGGCGAATGGCTGGCCGCGGAACCGTCGCTGCATCAGCAACTGCATGATGCGTTGCGGCTCTATCCGCTGAATCGGCGTGACCGCGAAGCCGCGCGCATCGTGATCGACGCGCTCGACGACGACGGATACCTGCGCCAGGAACTGGCCGAGCTGCCGGTCGCGGCGGACCCCGCGCTGCTGTTGTCGGAGCAGGATCTCGCGGTCGCGCTGCGGTTCGTGCAGATGCTCGACCGGCCCGGCATCGCCGCGCGCTCGCTGTCCGAGTGTCTCGTGCTGCAGCTCGACGCAATCCCGGCCGGCACGCCGGCGCTGGCGGAAGCGAAAGCAATCGCGCGCGAGCATCTCGAGCGGCTGGCGCGCCGCGAGACGGGCGAGATCCAGCGGCGGATCGGCTGCAACCCGGAGACGCTGCAGGCAGCCTGCGCGCTGGTGCGCGGGCTTGACCCACGCCCCGGCAATCATTACGGCAGCACGCGCGGCGACTACGTGGTGCCCGACGTGATCGTGCGCCAGGTGCGCGACGACTGGATCGTGACGATCAACCCGGCCGTGCTGCCGCGCGCGCGGCTGCACGAACGCTATGCGACGCTGTTCGCGCAGTCGAGCGGCGAGCGCGATTCGCCGCTCGGCCAGCAGTTGCAGGAAGCGCGCTGGCTGATCCGCAACGTGCAGAAGCGCTTCGACACGATCCAGCGCGTCGGCGAATGCATCGTCGCGCGACAGCGCGATTTCTTCCGCTATGGCGAGATCGCGATGAAGCCGCTCGTGCTGCGCGATATCGCCGAGGAACTCGACTTGCACGAATCGACCGTGTCGCGCGCGACGGGCAACAAGTACATGGCCACGCCGCACGGCACGTTCGAGTTCAAGCATTTCTTCCCGCGCAAGCTCGAGGCGGCCGGCAAGGGCGTGTGCTCGGCGGCGGCCGCGAAGGTCCTGATCCGCGACATGATCGCGGCCGAGCGTCACACCGATCCGCTGTCCGATGTCGCGCTCACGCACAACCTCGCGGGGCGCGGCATCCTGCTTGCGCGTCGCACGGTGACGAAGTATCGCCAGGCGATGAAGATTCCACCGGCCGACCTGCGCCGCCGCGATGCCGCATGACGGCTGCCCGGGCGAGCCCATCGCGTGCGCGCGCCGACCGTCGCGTCGACGCGCGCGCCCACGACAGGAGCGCAACCATGCCAGCAAAATCGCAAGCTCAGCAGCGTGCCGCGGGGGCCGCGCTGTCGGCCAAACGCGGCAAGACGAAAATGAAGGACCTCAAGCCGCCGGCCAAATCGATGGCCAGGTCGATGAGCGAAAAGGAACTCGAAAAAATGGCGTCGACGCCGAGACGCGGCAAACCGGAGCACAAGCGCGATGCGTGAACGGCGACGACGTGTACTGACAACAGCAGCCATCCAGGAGGTCTCCATGCTTCGATATGCCGTCATCTTCTTCATCATCGCGATCGTGGCTGCCGTGTTCGGCTTCGGCGGTATCGCGGCCGGCGCGGCCGAGATCGCGAAGATCCTGTTCTACATCTTCGTCGTGATCTTCCTCGTCACGCTGCTGCTGGGCGTCGTGCGACGATGAGCGGCGCGCCCGACCGGTCGCAGCGCATCGCGGAACTCGAGCACGCGCTTGCGAACGGTTTCCCGTCGGAGTCGGCCGTCGTCGTGCAGGCGGACGACGCGTCCGGGCGGCTGACGATCCGGGTGTCGTGGGTGCGCGTGCCGGCCGACGAGCGCGCGCGCGAATGGCGTTGCGCGGTCTATCTGCGGTTCGATCCGGACGTCATCACGCGTTATGCATCGCTTGGCGCGGCCGACCGGCTGCGCGTGCGCACGCATCTGTGCGACAGTGCGCGGCGCGCGGTGGACGAGCGCAAGCCGCGCGTCGAGGATGCGGCGATCGAATGCAACGTCGCGCTCGACGTGACGCGCGCTGAACTCGACGCGGCGCTGCGCGCGCCCTGACACGAGAGGCGCATGCGAGAGGGCGGCGAGGCGATCCGTTGGGTGGTTGCATCCCCGAACGCGGCGAGCGCATCTCGATGCCGACTCTTCGCTCAAACACCCCGGCGCGGCCACCCGCGTGGCGGCCCGATCGCGTGGCCGCGCGCATCGTCACGAACCCGTCAGCGCCGATGTTGCAGACGGTGATACCAGTTCATCAGCGGCGTGGCGGTGATCCCGTGCGCGATCACCGATGCCGACACGACGGCCAGCACGGGTGCCGCGAGCGGGCGCACCGTGTCGGCGGGCCCGTGTTCGAGCGCGAACAACAGGTAGTAGAACGAGCCGATTCCCCGGATGCCGAACCACGCCATCAGCCGCCGCTGGGCATGCGTTGCGCGCGAACCGGCGAGCGTGACCCGCACCGCGAGCGGCCGCACGGCGACGAACAGCAAGACGGCCAGCGCGGCCGCGCCCCACGTGAGCAGCGGGCCCGGCAGCGTCGTGAGCACGCTGCCGATCATCGTCATCACGACAGCCTCCGCGATCCGTTCGAGTTCGATCGTGAAGCCGAGTACCGATTCGGCCATGTACGCATGCGCTTTCTCCGGATGCTTCTCGGTGGCGACGACGTCGGCCGAATCGATCTGGCCGATCACTTCGCGCGGCGCGCGGTTGCCGCTCGCGCGATGTTCGACACGACGCATCGCGACTCCGGCCGCGAACGCCGCGATGAACCCGAACGCATGCGCGAACTGCGCGGCGCCGAACGACAGCACGATCAGCGCGAGCGCGAAGAAGCCTTCGAGGCCGAGCGCCTGGGCGTGGCGCGTGCGCAACCAGCCGATCGTCTTCGTCGTGATCCAGCCGAGGCCGCCGCCGATCGCGGCCGCACCGGCGATGCCCCATAGCGCGGCGAGCGCGAACGCGCCCGACAGCGGCGGCCATCCGTGCGTCGCGTCGGGTGCACCGCACAGCGCGAGCCCGGCCAGCGCGAACGGCAGCGCGATGCCGTCGTTCAGGCCGCCTTCGCCGGACAGCGCGAAGCGCACGAGGTCGCGATCGCCCGGGTCGTGCACCTGCACGTCGTGCGCGAGCACCGGGTCGGTCGGCGCGAGGATCGCCGCGAGCAGCAGCGCGGGGCCCCAGTCGAGCCCGAGTGCGAGCCTCGCGCACGCGGCGAGCAGCGGCACGGTGACGCCCATCGCGAGCAGGCCGAGGCGGCACGGCACGTGCCACAGCCGGTCGGTGAGCGGCACGCGCAGCCGCAGCCCGATCGCGAACAGCGAAACGAGCAGCGCGATCTCGACGATCTCGCGCAGCAGCCGCGCATCGCGGCCGATGTCGAGCTGCAGCAGGCCGGCGCCCGACGGGCCGAGCGCGACGCCGAGCGCCAGGTAGATCATCGCGGCGCTGCACGGGAGATGGCGCAGCGCGGACGTCGCGACGCCCATGCCCATCAGCACCGTGCCGACGATCAGGTACCAGAGCGTCTCGTGCATGTGCGCCGTCGCGGCAGGCCGATTGCGAACCCGCGCGTGCGGTGTGGCGGGTCGATGTCGCGATCGCGGCCGGGATGCCGCGTCAGGCGCTTGCGGTGCGTGCGGGAGGCGATGGCAGAAGTCATTGCGTGGGCTCCATGCGGTTCACGGGGACGTAATAAGGGTGTTGGCGCCGCAAACCGCGTGCCGCGCGACGCATATCACCCGCGCGCCGAACCCGTGCCGAGGGCGGCACGGGTGTTGCTGGAGAACACGGACAGGACATGCCATCCCGCCATTCCCCCATTCCACACTCGCCCAGGAGGACATCATGCAATCGCATTCCAGGATCTGGCCGGAGAACGACGAAAGCGACAACGACGCCGACGATCTCGATACGACGGTCCATGTCGACGTCGCAACGGGCAGCATCATGTTTCAGGCGGCATGGGCGCAGGCGGCCGACTCGCCCCCCGAGACCGCGGGGCATTCGGTCGTGCTCGTGCTCGACTGCGACACGATGGAGCGCTACGCGAATCTCGACGAAGGTACGCGGATGCGCGTGCACGCGATCCTGCACGACACGGTGCAGGACCAGCTCGACCGCGTGCCCGGCGAACAGGCGACGCTGACGATCGAGCTGACCGACGCGATGCTCGACGCCGCGTGTCGTCTGCAGTAACCGCGTCGATCGGCCTGCCGGTACTCGCACGCGAACGGGTTTGCAGGCACGCCGCTTGCGGCACGGCTTGCACGGCACGACGCGTGCCGCCACGCTGACGGAGGCGCTCATGAGCAGCAGGTTGGATCATTGCAAGGCCGCGATCCTCGCGGTCGACGGCTTCGACGAAGCCGAACGCGTCGCGCCGCGGCGCGTGCTAGCGGCCGAAGGCGCGCGGGCCGATCGTGTCGCGGCGCGGGGCGCCTGAGACGATGCCGGCCGATTCCACCCGTCGCGTGACGCTGGTCGACGAGCCGCCCGTGTTCGACGGCGCGGCGCTGCAGGTGTGTTTCGTCGTCGACGTCGATGGCGAACCGCAAACCTGCGCGATCACGGTCGAAGCGCTGGAAGACCATTTCGGCGCGCAGTCCGCGCTGGAGGCCGATCTGCGCGATGCGTTCGAGCATGGCCGCGCGCGGATCGAAGTCGTCTGCGCGGAAGTACTGGCCGACGGCAACGGCGGCGTGGTGCTGCACAGCGGCGATTTCCGCGCGCCGGCGGGCCTGCCCCGGTCGCGGCGGTCCTGACCCGACCGGCGTTCCCGGCGCGTCGTGCTCCGGCCTGCGTTCGGCATTACACGACATTGAAAACTTTGCACCGGCCGCTGGCCACCGTTCGGCGACGTATCGCGTCGCGCGCAGGTGGCTCGGGTGGCGGGGGCGCTGCGCAAACCGGCACGGTCCCTGCATGAGTGTCTTCGTGCCCGCGCGCACCGCGCGCAGCCGCCAACCGGGAACGAGCATGCTGTCCGCCCATGAATTCGCCACGCTGTTACTGGTGCATCGTGCACCGGAGCAAATCCAGACCGACCGCGAGGATGTCGTCGCGCTGGTCGCACGGCACCTGATCGTGATGCAGTACGACGACGCGTCGGGTGAGTGCAGGCCGGCGCTGACCGCCAAAGGGCTGTCGGTCGTGCAGTGCGTGCAGCGCAACGACGCGAGCGAGCCCGACGTCACCGATGCGTGACGGGCGGGCGCGCGGCGACGAGCACCGCGACGGGCAACGCGGCCAGGCAGCGCTCGAGTGGCAGCGTGCGTCCCGTCAGGTCGATCGTGTCCCGCGTATTCAGGCAATCCGTCCATGGCCCGTCGATATCGCGCGGCAGCACGACCGCCGTATCGCCCCATCGCGCGGGCGCCACGCGCGGCAAATCCGGCGTGTCGCCGAGCAGCGGGCACGCGAGCCGCGTCGCGACCACCACCACGGTGGCCTCATCGTTGCACCGCGCGAACGCCACCGCATGACGCCCGAGCGGGCCGCGCACGCGCAGCGGCACATACGCGCCGTCCGCGAATGCCGCTGGCCACCGTGCGCGCAGCGCGAGCATGCGCTCGACCAGCGCCCGCTTCACGCGCGCATCGGGCCACGCCGGCAGGTACGACGCGACCGGCCCGTCGACCCGTTCGGCCGCAAGCGCCGCGAACGGCACGTCGCGCCGGTTGTCCGGATCGACGAGCGAGTGATCCCATGATTCGGTGCCTTGATACAGGTCGGGCACGCCGGGCGACGCCATCCGCAGCACGGCCTGCGTCAGGCTGTTGATGACGCCGGCCGGCGCGATCCGCGCGACGAACGCATGCAGCCGGTGCGCGAAATCGCCGGCGCCGCTCGGCGTCAGGATCGCGCGGACGAATGCCGCGCAATCGCGCTCGTAGCGCATATCGGGCGCGAGCCAGTCGGTGTGCCGCTTCGCCTCGCGCAGCGCCTTCGTCTGCCACTGCGCGACGCGTTCGGCCAGCGCCGCGAGCCCCGCCGCATCGTCGGGCGCGAGTTCGGGCGGCCAGCAGCCGACGAGCGTCTGATACAGCATCGCCTCGGCGGCCGGCCCCGGCGTCCATGCGAGATCGCGATGCGCGCCGCCGCGATGCGGCCGGTTGAGCGCGGACCAGTCGAGCGCCGCCGCGCGCCACGCGTCGGGCATTTCGCTGAGCACGGCCAGCCGCGCACGCGCATCCTCGCCGCGTTTGTGGTCGTGCGTGGCGGTGGCGACGAGCCCGTGCGGCACGGTGCGCGCGCGGCGCCGGTTGCGCGCATGGAACGCGCCGCGCGACAGGCTGAAGTCACCGGCGTCGGCGCCGACCTCGTTGCGCGACAGCAGCCGGCCGTAACGATAGTGGGCCGTATCCTCGACGCCCTTCGCGGCGAGCGGCGCGGTGAGCTGCGCGAACGCGACGCGTGCCGCGTGCAGCGCGGCGGCGTCAGCGCGCGGCACGCGTGCGACCGGCAACCCGAGCCAGGTGGCGACGTGATCGAGCGCGAACCGGTCGGCCCGATCGACGGCCGCGCATGCGCGTTCGTACGCATGCCCGAGCACGCGGCGATCGGTGCCGGCGAGCGCTTCGTCACGCGCCGGATACAGCCGGTACACCGGCAGTTGAACCGCGAGTTCACCCAGTACGCGCTGAATCGCGATCAGGCTGACGTCGCGCGTCGCGGACGCCGCCCGTGCGATGCCATGCAACGCCCGCGCGGCGCGCGCCAGCTCGCCGGCGAGCTGGCGCATCAGCACGCGGCGCTTGCCGTCGAGCGCTTCCTGCGCGAAGGTGCGCGACGAACCCGACACGTGCGCCCAGTGCGCGGCCAGCGGCGCGGCGCCGGCCGGATCGTGCAGCAGCGCGCCGACGTCGTTCATGAAGTCGTAGCCGGTCGTGCCGTCGACGGTCCAGTCGGCGCGCAGCGTCTCGCCGGGCGCGAGGATCTTTTCGACGACGACGTACGGCCGCGCGTCGCGTTGCGCGGCAAGTCGCTCATGCAGCCGCCGGCAATACGCACGCGGATCGGCGAGACCGTCGACGTGATCGACGCGCAGGCCGTCGATGCAGCCGGTCGCATGCAGCCGGAGCGCCAGCGCGTGGACGGCATCGAACACCGCGTCGTCGTCGACACGGACGGCCGCGAGCGTCGCGATGTCGAAGAAGCGTCGCCAGTTCAATTCGTCGGCGGCCGTGCGCCACCAGGCGAGCCGGTAGTGCTGGCGTTCGAGCAGCCGGTGCAGGCACGCGCGCGAGCGCGCACGGCGTGGATCGGCGCCGCGCAGCACGGCGTCGAGCGCATGCGGGCCGTGCGCGGCCGCGTGATCGCGCAGCGCCGCATGCGCGGCGGCCAGTCGTGCGCTGTCGCGCGGCGGCGCGGCGTCGAAGCGTTCGGCGAGCGCGTTCAGGTCCGCGCGATTCGCGCTGCGCAGGATGTCCGCATAGGTGGCGACGGCGACCGGCAACCGTCGCCCGGGGCACGACACGAAGAAGCGTCCGGTGGCCGGATCGGCGTCGAGCGTGATGTCGCCGGCCGCGAGCGCCTCGCCGTACGGCGTGCCGAGGCAGGGCAACAGGACCTTGCCGTCGAGCGCCGCGTCGGGCGGATGCCAGTCGATGTCGAAGTGGCGTGCGTACGGGCTCGCGGGCCCCCATTCGAGCACGTCGTTCCACCAGCCGTTCGACGAGCCGCCGACGCCCATGTGGTTCGGCACGATGTCGACGATCACGCCCAGCCCGCGCGCGCGCAGCGCAGCGACGAGCCGGACGAAACCGGCTTCGCCGCCGAGTTCGGCGTTGAGCGTGCCGTAATCCACGGTGTCGTAGCCGTGTCGCGAACCGGGTTCGGCCGTCGCGACCGGCGACAGGTACAGGTGGCTCACGCCGAGCCGCGCGAAGTAGCCGGCGTGCGCGGCCGCGTCGTCGAACGTGAAGCCCGCATGCAGCTGGAGTCGCAGCGTCGCGCGTGGTGTCATCGGCCGGGCTCCCGCGAACGGCGCGCCCGCACGACGGCCGCGATGCGCTCGCGCACGTCGGCGTCGAACAGCGTATCGATCGCGCGTGGCAGGCGCTGCCGCCAGTTCGGGTGCCCGCAGGGCGGCCCCGGCAGGTTCGGCTGCGTGTCCAGCGCGAGCAGATCCTCGAGCGGCACGATCGCGAGCGGCGACGGGCTGCGCGCGACGTACGCGAGTATCGCGGCGACGGGTGGCGCGTCGGCGCGCGGGGCGGCGGCGCGGGCGGGTGCACAGCCTGCCTGCTGCAGCGCGCGCCACAGCGCCGCGCGTTCGGCGGCACGCGCCGCATGCGCGGCGAGGACGTCGGGATCGACGGCGGGCGGCGCCGTGGCAGGGCGGGGTTCCGGACGCGGCGCCGGGTCGGGCGCGGTGGCCGGGCGGGGCGCGATGTGGTGCGGATCGTGCGTGCTTGCCTCGTCCGGCGCGGGCGGCGCCGCGTCGCGCGCCGCCGCACCGTCGGACTGCCCTGCCGCGGCCTCGGCCGCGATCCGGCGCCATGCCAGATCGACGCCGCGCCACCAGCCGGCCACGGTCGGCAGATCGTGCGTCGACGACATCGCGATCGCGTCGCGATCCCACTCCGCCGGCGGCCGGAACGCGCCGCCGGCGTCGCGCTCGAACCACAGCACGCGCATCCCGGCGATGCCCTGCGCACCGAGCCGCTCGCGCAAGCCTGCCGGCACCGTGCCGAGATCCTCGCCGATCGCGAGCGCGCGATGACGCGCCGCCTCGAGCGCGACGAGCCGCACGAGATCGTCGACCGGATAGCGCAGGTACGCGCCGTCGCGCGGCGAGCCGCCGTCCGGCACGATCCACATCCGCGCGAAGCCGAGCACGTGATCGATGCGGATGCCGCCCGCATGCGCGAACGCCGCGCGCAACAGCTCGACGAACGGCACGAAACCGTCCGCGCGCAATGCGGCGGGCGTCCAGGTCGTCACGCCCCACGCCTGGCCGGCCGCATTGAACAAATCGGGCGGCGCACCGAGCGACACGCCGCGCAGCAGCGTCGGGCCATGTGCCCACGCGTCGCTGCCCGCGCGGTCGGAGCCCACCGCGAGATCGGCGATCAGCCCGACGGCCATGCCCGCGCCGCGTGCCGCGTGCTGCGCGTCGCGGAGCGCGCGCGACGCGCACCATTGCAGGAACGTGTGGAACGCGACCGTGTCGGCGTGGGTGTGCGCGAACGCGTCGACTTCGGCCGATCCCGGCTCGCGCCACGGCGCGGGCCAATGCCGCCAGTCCGCGCCGACGCCGCGTTCGATGCAGAACGCCTGCAGCGCGTCGAAACGCGCATGCGCGTCGAGTGCCGCGCCGCCCGCCGCGCGAAACCGCTGGAACGCGCCGCGTGACGGGTCGTCGCTGGCACGCCACGCGTCGAAGCACGCACGCAGGTGGCGCAGCTTCAGCGGCAGCACCTGCGGCCAGTCGATCAGCGGCGCGTCGGCCGCCGCACCAGGCGCGCGATGCGCGGCCGCGGCGCCCGGCACCGCGTCGCAATCGAGATACGCGACGTTGTGCCAGCGCCGTGACGACGGCGAATACGGGCTGTCGTGCGCGGGCAGCGCCGGAAAGCCGGCGTGTGTCGGGCTGATCGCCACCGCCTGCGCGCCGTGCCGTGCCGCCTGCGCGGCCAGCCGCGCCAGCGCGGTGTAGTCGCCCGCACCGCCGTCGCCGGCGCGGCGCAGGCTGTAGAGCTGCGCCGCGATGCCCCAGTGGCCGCCCGCGTCCGCCCCACGAGGGTCGAACGGGTGCGGGCGCGGCGGCGCGATCGTGAGCCCGATGCGCTGATCGCCGACGTCGAGCGCGTGATAGCCGGGTATCGCGAGCGGCGGCAGCGTGCCGTGTTGGCCCGCGCCGCCGACGCGCCCGTCGACATGCCCGCCCGTTTCGAGCGTGATCCGGAAGCGCGCGCCCGGCGGCGCGATCGTGGCCGGCAGGGTCAGCGGCAGGCCTGCGTCGCCGGTGACGATGCGCGGTGGCGCCGCGTTCGCGTCGGCGAGCGCGGCGGCGCTCGCGACCCGCTGGCGCGCCGTGCCGCACGGCCAGCCGAGCGCGTCGACGAGCGCGGCGAGCGCGCCGTCGTCCACCCGCCGCGCGATGCCGCCCGCATCGGTCCAGTCGGATTCCAGGCCGGCCGCGCGCGCGAGTTCGGCCATCGACACGTCGGTCGTCATGATCGGCCCTGTCCGTTCGCGCGGTGCTGTCGCGCATCGTGGTTGACGTTGCCGTCGCGCCACGCGATGCCCGCACGGGGCGGCAGCCGCCGGTCGCGCAGCCGGTCGCGTGCGCGCGGCGGTGTCTCGAACACGATCTTGCCGACCGGCAGCGCGGGCAGCACCGCGTCGTGCGAGCCGAGGTTCAACGCGATCGTCAGCGTGCTGCCGTCGCCGAGGCGCCAGCGCGCGACGAGCGCCTGCGGGTCGCCGTCGCCCGCGAGCAGCTCGACGCCGAGCGCGCGCGCGCCGGGCAGGTTCGGCGTCACGAGCGCCGCGCGCACGGCCAGCGCGCTGCGGTAGAAGCGCCGCCATGCGTCGGCGTCGGGCGTGGTTTCGTCGCGACTGCCGTGCAGCGTCGAACGCACGAACGTCGCGATGTCGTTCGGATCGGGAATCGCGCTGCGATGCGCAGCGTCGGCGAAGGCCGGAAAAGCCGCGAATTCGCGGCGCCGGCCTTCGCGCACCGCGTCGGCGAGCGCGCCGCGATAGTCGGTGAAGAACTGGAACGGCTGCGTGCTGCCGTCCTCCTCGCCCATGAACAGCAGCGGGATCGACGGCGCGAGCAGCAGCAGCGCGGTCGCCGCGCGCACCGCGTCTTCGTTCGCGAGCGTGCGCAGCCGTTCGCCGAACGCGCGATTGCCGACCTGGTCGTGGTTCTGCAGGAAGGCGACGAACGCGGTCGGCGGCAGGTGGGCGCTCGGTTCGCCGCGCGCGGCGCCGTCGTGCAACGGCGACGGTTCGCCCTGGTACGCGAAGCCTTCGCCGAGCGTGCGCGCGAGATGGCGCAGCGGCGCGTCGGCGTACGCGCGGTAGTAGCCGTCGCGCTCGCCGGTCAGCAGCACGTGCGCGCTGTTGTGGAAGTCGTCGTTCCATTGCGCGTCGAAATCGCCGGGCCGGAGCAGGCTTGCCGCGTTGCGTTCGTTCTCGAGCACGAGGTGCACATGACGCGTGTCGCCCGCATACGCGCGCACGCGGTGCGCGAGTTCGCGCAGCCACGCGTCGTCGTCGATCGCGTGCGCGGCATCGATGCGCAACCCGTCGAAACGGAATTCGTCGAGCCAGTACAGCGCGTTCTCGATGAAGAACGCGCTCGTTTGCGCGCACGAAAAGTCGATGGCCGGCCCCCATGCGGTCTGCCGGTCGGTGCGGAAGAACGCGGGCGCATAGCGCGGCAGCCGGTTGCCTGCCGGGCCGAAGTGGTTGTAGACGACGTCGAGGAACACCTGCAACTCGAGCCCGTGCGCGGCATCGACCAGCGCCTTCAGTTCGTCGGGCCGCCCGTACGACGCATCGGGCGCGAACGGCAGCACGCCGTCGTAGCCCCAGTTGCGCGTGCCGGGGAACGTGTTGACGGGCATCAGCTCGACCGCGGTCACGCCGAGCGCGGCGATCTCCGGCAGGCGCCGCTCGACGCTCGCGTGGCCGCCGCATGCGCCGACATGCAGCTCGTACAGCACCGTTTCGTGCCACGGGCGGCCGCGCCACGCGTCGTGGCGCCAGCGGTACGCAGCCGGATCGACCACCTGGCTCGGGCCTTCCACGCCGCCGGGCTGGAAGCGCGATGCGGGATCGGGTACCGCGAGATCGCCGTCGACCCGGTAGCGATACAGCGTGCCGGGGCCGCAGGGCGCGACGACCTCGAACCAGCCGTCGCCGACCGGGCTCATCGCGATCGCGGGCGTGTGTTCGCCCTCGATCTCGACGGCGGCCGTGCGGCTCGCGGGCGCCCACAGCCGGAAGCGCGTGCGGTCGACATCGACGCAGGTCGCGCCGAACGACATGTCGAACGCGTGCGGGCCGGATGGACGATCGGAGCGTGATCTCATGGCGAGTCTCCCGAAGACAGGTCGGGCGGCACGGCGGCCACCGCGATCGCGGCCGCGTGCGCGGCGACGTCGAGCCCGTCGGCCGGCCACGCGCGCGGGCCGGCGTCCGGCGTGGCCGTGTCGACCAGCACGCGGTAGTCGAGCGCCGGTGCGGGCGGCGCGAACACGACCGTCTCGGACGACGCGTTCAGCATCACGAGCAGCGCTTCGGTGCGCCCGGTGCGGCCCGTGCCGACGCGCCGCATCGTCAGCGCGCGGCGCTCGTGGTCCTGCCACGCAGGCACGGTCATCGCGACGCCGTGCTCGTCGAACCAGTCGATCTCGGCCATGCCCGGCGCGGCGTCGCGGTCGCCCGACGGATAGCGCGGCGCGGACATCACCGGGTACATGCGGCGCAGCGCGGCGAGCCGCGACACGAAGCGCATCAGCGTCACGGCTTCGTCGCTGCGCGCCAGATCCCAGTCGAGCCACGACAGCTCGTTGTCCTGGCAGTACGCGTTGTTGTTGCCGTGCTGCGTGCGGCCGAATTCGTCGCCGGCCACCAGCATCGGCGTGCCGAGCGCGGTGAACAGCGTCGCGAGCATCGAGCGCGCGACGCGCGCGCGCACGTCGCGGATCGCCGCGTCGTCGGTCGGGCCTTCGGCGCCCCAGTTCGCGCTGCAGTTGTCGTCGCGGCCGTCGCGGTTGTCCTCGCCGTTCGCGTCGTTGTGTTTCGCCGAATACGACACGAGATCGGCGAGCGTGAAGCCGTCGTGCGCGGTGACGAAATTGACCGATGCCCACGTGTGGCGCCGCTGGCGGTTGAACAGGTCGGCCGAGCCCGCGAGGCGCGCGGCGAGCTCCGGCCGCTGGCCCGCGTCGCCGCGCCAGTAGCGCCGCACGGTGTCGCGAAAGCGGTCGTTCCATTCGGCGAAGCCGGGCGGGTGGCGGCCGAGCTGGTAGCCGCCGGGGCCGAGATCCCACGGCTCGGTGATCAGCTTGCGCTGCGCGAGCACCGGGTCCTGCCGAAGGGCATCGAAAAACCCCGCGCCGGGATCGAAGCCGTGATCCTCGCGGCCGAGCGTCACGCCGAGGTCGAAGCGGAAGCCGTCGATGTTGAACGCGGTGGCCCAGTAGCGCAGCGAATCCATCACCATCTGCACGATGCGCGGATGCGACAGGTTCAGCGTGTTGCCGCAGCCGGTCTCGTCGACATGGAAGCGGCGGTCGTCCGGCATCAGCCGGTAGTAGCTCGCGTTGTCGAGGCCGCGCCACGACAGCGTCGGGCCGAGCTCGTTGCCCTCGCACGTATGGTTGTAGACGACGTCGAGCACGACCTCGATGCCGGCTGCATGCAGCTGGCGGATCGCGATGCGCATCTCGTCGAGCCGCCGCGTCGCGAGATACGCGGGCTCGGGCGCGAAGAACGCGGCCGTGTCGTAGCCCCAGTAGTTGCGCAGCCCGCGGTTCACGAGCGCGCGTTGCTGCAGGAATGCGTGGACGGGCAGCAGCTCCACCGTCGTCACGCCGATCGACAGCAGGTGGTCGATGAACGCCGGATGCGCGAACGCCGCGAACGTGCCGCGTTCGGGCGGGCGCAACCCGGCGCGGCGCATCGACGCGCCGCGCACGTGGGTTTCGTAGATCACCGTGTTGCGCCACGATACGCGCGGGCGCCGGTCGTCGCGCCAGTCGAACGCCTCGTCGACCACCACGCACTTCGGCATCGCGGGCGCCGAGTCGCGGCGGTCCATCGACAGGTCCGCGCGGCTCGAATGGACCCGATAGCCGAACAGCGCGTCCGACCAGCGGAACTGGCCGACCAGCTTGCGCGCGTACGGGTCGAGCAGCAGCTTGGTCGGGTTGAAGCGATGGCCGTGCTGCGGCTGGTACGGGCCGTCCGCGCGGAACCCGTACACGGTGCCCGGATGCGCGTTGGGCAGGTAGCCGTGCCACACCTCGTCGGTGCATTCGGGCAGGTCGAGGCGCGCGAGCTCCTTGCGACCGGTCGGATCGAACACGCACAGCTGGATGCGCTGCGCGTGCGCGGAAAACACCGCGAAGTTGGTCCCGAGGCCGTCCCAGGTCGCGCCGAGCGGGTAGCTGCGGCCGGATTCGAGACGGGCGGGCAGGGCAGTCGGCATGGGGCGGATCTCCGTGTCGAGGGCGCGGGCAATCAGGCAGGGCGCAGCCACAGCGTCGCGAGCGGCGGCAGGCGCAGGGTCGCCGACCACGCTTCGCCGTGCGCGGGCACGGCTTCGGCCCACACGGCGCCGTCGTTGCCGGCATTGGTGCCGCCGTACGGCGCGGCATCGGTGTTCATCAGTTCGCGCCACTGTCCGGGTGCGGGCAGGCCGACGCGGTAGTCTGCGCGCGGCACCGGCGTGAAATTGCAGACGGCGACCACGACGTGTCCGGCGTCGTCGCGGCGCGCGAATGCGAACACGCTGTTGTCGCGGTCGTCGCCGATCAGCCACGCGAAGCCCGCTGCATGGCAGTCGAGCGCGTGCAGCGCCGGCTCGGCCGCATACGTGCGGTTCAGGTCGCGCACGAGCCGCTGCACGCCGCGATGCGCGGGCGCGTCGAGCAGGTCCCAGTGCGGCGTCGCGTCGTGCGCGAATTCGGCCCATTGCGCGAATTCGCTGCCCATGAACAGCAGCTTTTTGCCCGGGTGCGCCCACATGAAGCCGAAGTACGCGCGCAGCGTCGCGAGCCGCTGCCACGCGTCGCCCGGCGTCTTCGCGACGAGCGAGCCCTTGCCGTGCACGACCTCGTCGTGCGACAGCGGCAGCACGAAGCGCTCGGAGAACGCGTACACGAGCCCGAACGTCATCCGGTCGTGATGATAGCGGCGGTGGATCGGGTCCTCGCGCAGATACGCGAGCGTGTCGTGCATCCAGCCCATGTTCCACTTGAAGTCGAAGCCGAGCCCGCCGTCGCCGGTCGGCGCGGTCACGCCGGGCCACGCGGTCGATTCCTCCGCGACGGTGACGACGCCGGCCGGTGTGGCCGCACCGTGCAGCGTGTCGTTCAGCATGCGCAGGAATGCGACCGATTCGAGGTTCTCGCGGCCGCCGTGCACGTTCGGCACCCATTCGCCCTCGGCGCGCGAATAGTCGCGGTACAGCATCGACGCGACCGCATCGACGCGGATGCCGTCGACGTGATACCGGCGCGCCCAGGCGAGCGCCGACGCGGCGAGGAACGCGCCGACTTCCGTGCGCCCGACGTTGAACACGCAGGTGTGCCAGTCGGGATGCAGCCCTTCGCGCGGGTCGGCATGTTCGTACAGCGCCGTACCGTCGAATTGCGCGAGGCCATGCGGATCGTCGGGGAAATGCGCGGGCACCCAGTCGACCAGCACGCCGATGCCGGCCGCATGCGCGCGGTCGACGAAGCGCGCGAAGCCGTCGACCGGCCCGAAACGCGCGGACGGCGCGAACTGCGCAAGCGGCTGGTAGCCCCACGAGCCGCCGAACGGGTATTCGGCGATCGGCATGAACTCGACGTGTGTGAAGCCCATCCCCTGCACGTACGGAATCAGCCGCTCGGCGAGCTCGTCCCACGTCGCGCTGCGGTCCATCTCCTCGGGCACGCGCTGCCACGACTCCGGATGCACCTCGTAGATCGACCACGGCACGCGGTAGCGGTCGGCGTGCGGCCGCGCGCGCATCCAGCCGTCGTCGTGCCAGGCGAACGCATCGAGCGCCGCGACGTCGGCGACGACCGACGCCGTGCGCGGCGGCGCTTCGGTCGCGCGCGCACAGGGATCGGCCTTGTGCGGCAGCACGCGCCCGTCGGCCGCGCGCAGCTCGTACTTGTAGCGCTCGCCCGCGCCGATGCCCGGCACGAACAGCTCCCACACGCCCGACGGCCGCCGCAGCCGCATCGGATGGCGGCGGCCGTCCCATCCGTTGAAATCGCCGACCACCGACACGCGCTGCGCGTTCGGCGCCCAGACCGCGAAGCGCACGCCGTCGGTGTCGCCGATGCGCGCGGGCGTCGCGCCGAGACAGTCGAGCACGGCGGCCGGGTCGCCGGCCGAGAAGCGCGCGAGCGCCGCGTCGTCGAGCAGCGTGCCGAACGCATACGCATCGTCGATCACCTGCCGCGCGTCAGGCCACTCGATCGCGAGCCGGTAGTGGGGCGCGCCGCCGTTGCGCGGGATCGTCCCCGCGAAGCAGCCGGCGCGATCGACGCACGCGAGCGTGCCGAGTTCGGTGCCTTCCGGCGACAGCGCATGCACGCTTTTCGCGCCGGGCAGCACCGCGCGCACGACGACCCGGCCGGTTTGCCCGTGCGGGCCGAGGCACGCGAACGGATCGGGATGGCGGCCGGCGAGCAGCGCGTCGATATCGGATCGTTCGAACAGCGTCTCGGTCATGACCTGCCTCCGTCGTCGGATGCGGCGCCGTCGTCGAGCAGCCGTTCGACCAGCGCCCCGAGCCCGCCGACCGGCACGCCGAGCCAGTCGGGCCGGTTCGCGGCTTCGTAGCACAGCTCGTACGACGCCTTGTCGATCAGGAACAGCGCGAGCAGGCGATCGGCGTAGCGCGGGTCGACGAAACGCGCGGGCGCCTGTTCGGCGGCCGCGCGATAGCATTCGACGAAGCGGTCGGCGGCGGCCTGCCCGAAGCGGTCGAACAGTGTGCGCTTGCGGCCGGCCGCCTGCGGCGGCGCCTTCTCGATCGCGAACTGCGCGATCGCGCTCACGTACGACAGCGAACGCAGCAGGCCGGCCACGTCGCGTAGCGGATGCGATTTCGCACGGCGGCGCGCGAGCGAGCGCGCCGGCTCGCCCTCGAAGTCGATCAGCAGCGCGTCGCCCTGCACGTCGAGCACCTGGCCCAGATGGAAATCGCCGTGGATCCGCATGCATTGCGCATCGAGCGTGCGCGGCACGAGTTCGCCGAGCGCGCGCACGGCCGCGTCGCGCGACGCGAGCAGCGTGTCGGCCGCCGCGCGCATCGCGGGTTCGAGCGCATCGAGCCGCGTGTGCAGCACGTCGAGCGCGTGCTCGAACGACGCAATCGCGTCCGCGCGCCAGCCTTCGACGTGTTCGGGCGTCGCATGCTCCGGTGCGAACGCGGGATCGTCGGAGGGCTGCGCGAGCGCGACGTGCAGCTGGCCGAGCCGCGTGCCGATGATCCCCGCGAACGCCGCGTAGCCGAGCAGCGCGTCGGGTACCTCGTCCGTTTCGGCGGTCTCGTCGTCGTCCGCGGCCGGCAGCGCGAGCTCGTCCACCGCGCGCCGCAGGAAATCGAACGAACGCGTCCACGCGTCGCCCTGGTTGTCGACATAGCGCTGCAGGATCGCGACCGTGTGCGGCGTGCCGTCCGGATCGACGTGCACGACTTCGCCCGCGAGCGTCGCGGTGTTCGGGTAGTCGATCCGCGTCAGGTGCCGGCTCATTTCCGCTTCCGGATGCACGCCGTGCGCGACCTTGCGGACCAGCTTCAGCACGATCGCGTCGCCGATCACGAGCGAGCTGTTGCTCTGCTCGGCCGCGAGCCAGCGCACTTCGGCGTCGTCGCCGGGATCGAGTGCGGCGAGCGCGTCTTCGGGCAGGAACGCGAGCCGGCCGCCGTCGGCGGTCGGCACCGCCGCACCGTCGCGCAGCTTGCGCAGCATGCCGCGCGCGAACGCCGGCAGCGCGAACGCGTCGGTCAGGTAGCCGACCGTATGGCCGCGCCGCACGCGCGCCAGCGCGAGCTGCGCGAACAGCGGCTGCGAGGTTTCGCCCCCCCACGCGGTCGCGAGCGGCACGACGTAGCGTTCGACGCCACCCGGCTCGCCGGATTCGACCCAGGCCTCCGCATACTGGAACGGTTCGCCCGGCACCGGCGTGACGACGTTCAGCCTGGCCGCGCCGATCGCACGGTCCTTCGAGGCGAACCAGCGCCGCCGCGCGAGCCACGACGGCAGCGCATCGTGCGCGAGCACGGGCAGCTGTTCGACGTCCGGCCGCGCATCGCCGCGCCGCATCACGAGCGTCACGTATTCGGGCAACGGCTCCGCCTGGGGGTGCCGCCACGACGGCTCGCGGCCGTGCTCGGCCAGGACGAACCACAGGAATCCATACGGCGGGAAGGTGAGGAGATACGGGAGCTGGCCGATCGGCGGAAACGGCGAATCCGACGTCATCTCGATCGGCACGCGCCCCGCGAATTCGGACAGGTCGAGCTCGACGGCCTGCGACGCGCGCGACAGGTTCGCGACGCACAGCACCGGATCGTGCCCGTCCAGCTCGCGCAGGTACGCGAGCACCTTGCGGTTCTCCGGGCGCAGGAAGCGGATCGTGCCGCGCCCGAACGCCTGCGATGCGCGGCGGGTCGACAGGATGCGGCGCGTCCAGTTCAGCAGCGAATGCGGGTCGCGCGTCTGCGCTTCGACGTTGACCGCGTCATAGCCGTACAGCGGCCCCATCACCGGCGGCAGCACGAGCAGTTCGGGGTCGGCGCGCGAGAAGCCGCCGTTGCGGTCGGACGACCACTGCATCGGCGTGCGCACACCGTCGCGGTCGCCGAGGTGGATGTTGTCGCCCATCCCGAGCTCGTCGCCGTAATAGATCACCGGCGTGCCCGGCATCGACAGCAGCAGCGAGTTGATCAGCTCGATGCGGCGCCGGTCGCGCTCCATCAGCGGCGCGAGCCGGCGCCGGATGCCGAGGTTCAGCCGCGCGCGCCGGTCGCTCGCATAGGTCTGCCACAGCAGGTCGCGCTCGGAGTCGGTGACCATCTCGAGCGTCAGCTCGTCGTGGTTGCGCAGGAACACGGCCCACTGGTTGCTCGGCGCGAGTTCCGGCGTCTGTCGCATGATGTCGACGATCGGGAAGCGGTCCTCGCTCGCGATCGACATGTAGATGCGCGGCATCAGCGGGAAATGGAACGCCATGTGGCATTCGTCCTCGTCGCCGAAATATTCCTGTACGTCTTCCGGCCACTGGTTCGCTTCGGCGAGCAGCATCCGGTTCGGATACTCGGCGTCGATCGTCGCGCGGATCCGTTTCAGGATCGCGTGCGTCTCGGGCAGGTTTTCGTTGTTGGTGCCCTCACGCGCGACGAGATAAGGCACCGCGTCGAGCCGCAGCCCGTCGATGCCGAGGTCGAGCCAGAAGCGCATCACCTGCATCACCTCGCGCACGACGGCCGGGTTGTCGAAATTCAGGTCGGGCTGGTGCGAATAGAAGCGGTGCCAGTAGTACTGGCCGGCGACCGGGTCGTACGTCCAGTTCGACGTTTCCGTATCGAGGAAGATGATCCGCGTGCCCGCGTATTTCGTGTCGGTGTCGGACCACATGTAGTAGTCGCGGTGAATCGAGCCCGGTTTCGCGCGGCGCGCGCGCTGGAACCACGGATGCTGGTCCGACGTGTGGTTGATCACGAGCTCGGTGATCACGCGAATGCCGCGCGCATGCGCTTCGCGGATGAAGCGCCGCACGTCGGCGAGCGTGCCGTAGTCCGGATGCACGTCGCGGTAGTCGGCGATGTCGTAGCCGTCGTCGCGGCGCGGCGACGGGTAGAACGGCAGCAGCCAGATCGTGTCGACGCCGAGTTCGGCGATGTAGTCGAGCTTCGCGATCAGGCCGGGGAAATCGCCGATGCCGTCGTTGTTCGAGTCGTAGAACGACTTCACGTGCACCTGGTAGATGATCGCGTCCTTGTACCACAGCGGATCGTCCGCGCAGAGCGCCGGCGCGCGGCGGCGTGCACGGCGCCGGCGCGGCGTGCCGGCCGGCGCGAGCGACGGGAATTGCGCGCGGCGTACGTCGTCGAGGGAATCTTCGCGTTTCATCATCCGTGCCCTCCCGAAGGTGGCCGGGCCTCGCCCGGTTCGCGCGCCGCCGCCCGCGCGGCGCCTGGAGACGGCGTGAGCCGCCAGATCGCATACGGCCGCACGTGCGGATCGAGCGACACGTACTGGCGATGCCCGCGCCAGGTTTCCGCATGCGCGGCATCCTGCTCGAGCGCGTCGAGCGGTTCGCCGTCGACGAGCCCGAAGCCGCGCCACAGCGACGCATCGAGCGTGAAGTTCGCGACCTGCGGATGCCACGGGTCGATGCTGATCGTGACGACGACCACGCTGTCGAACGCGGGCGTCGCCTTCACGAACACGAGCACCGCGTCGTTGTCCGCGTCGGCGAACGTGACGCCGAGATGCGTCTGCAGCGCAGGGTGGGCGCGCCGCGCGCGGTTCAGCCGCGCGACCTCGGCGCCGATATGCGCGGCCTTGCTCCAGTCGCGTGCGCGCAGCTCGTATTTCTCCGCGTTCGCGTATTCCTCGCTGTCCGGCAGCGGCGCCGATTCGCCGAGCTCGAAGCCCGAGTACAGGCCCCACGATCCGGCCAGCGTCGCCGCGAGCGCCGCGCGGATCACGAACTGCGTGCGCGGCGCGTTCTGCAGGTGGCGCGGGTTGATGTCGGGCGTGTTGACGAAGAAGTTCGGCCGGAAGAATTCGCGCGCGGGGCCGGTCGTCAGTTCGGTCAGGTAGTCGATGAATTCGCGCTTCGACTCGCGCCACGTAAAGTACGTGTACGACTGCGAGAAGCCGACTTTCGCGAGCCGATACATCATCGCCGGCCGCGTGAACGCTTCGGACAGGAACACGACGTCCGGGTGCCGGCCGCGCACGTCGTCGATCATCCACGCCCAGAACGGCAGCGGCTTCGTGTGCGGGTTGTCGACGCGGAAGATCCGCACGCCCGCGTCGACCCAGAACAGCACCGCGTCGCGCAGCGCGAGCCACAGGTCGGGCAGCGCGTCCGGCGCGTAGAAATCGGGGTTCACGATGTCCTGGTAGCGCTTCGGCGGATTCTCCGCGAAGCGCAGCGAGCCGTCCGGCCGCCATGCGAACCAGCCCGGATGCGCGGCGAGCCACGGATGGTCGGGCGAGCACTGGATCGCGAAATCGAGCGCGATCTCGAGCCCGTGGCCGCGGGCGGCATCGACCAGCGCGCGGAACGCGTCGAGCGTGCCGAGCTGCGGATGCACGGCCGTGTGGCCACCGTCCGGCGAGCCGATCGCGTACGGGCTGCCGACGTCGCCGGGGCCGGCCTTCAGACTGTTGTTGCGTCCCTTGCGCGCGGTCGTGCCGATCGGGTGGATCGGCGGGAAATACAGCACGTCGAAACCCATGTCGCGGATGCGCGGCAGGTGCGCGATCACGTCGTCGAACGTGCCGTGCCGGTGCGGATCGTCGCTCGCCGAGCGCGGAAACATCTCGTACCAGCTGGAAAAGCGCGCCGCGCGGCGCTCGACGTCGACCGGGAAGGTCGTCGTGTCGTGCGTGACGAACGGACGGTAGCGCAGCGCCGCGAACGCGTTGGCGAGCGGCGCCGCGTCGAGCTGCGCGAGCCGCGCGTCGGCCGGCGCGTCCCTGAATTCGGCGGCGAGCCGTTCCATCTGCGTGAGCGCGCGCGCATCGAGCGGGTCGGCGAGCTTGAGCGCGGTGGCGAGCAGCAGCTGCGCTTCGCGCAGCTCGAGCGTCACGTCCTGGCCGGCCGCGTGTTTCTTCGCGACATCGTCGACGAGCGACGCCCAGTCGTCGCGCCACGCGAGCACGCGAAACTCATGGCGGCCGAGCCGGTCGAGCGAGACGCGCGCGTGCCAGCCGTCGTTCGGTTCGGCTTCGAACGGGATTTCGCGCCAGTCGTCGTCGCCGGCGGCGCGCCACTGCAGCGCGGCCGCGAGATGCGCGTGCCCGTCGGTGAAGATCGATGCGTGGACGACGAGCGTTTCGCCGATCACGCGCTTGACCGCGAAGCGGCCGCCGTCGACCGACGGCTCGACGCGCTCGATCGCGATCCGGTCGGCCGCGAGCGCGGCGGACAGCGCCGCACGCTCGTGTGCGGCGTCCTGGCGTGTCGTGACGGGCGGCGCCTGCCACGCATGCAGCAGCACGCAGGCGCCGGGTTCGAGCGTGAACGGCTGGAGAGCGGCCGGCGGGCGGGTTTGCGCGCCGTCGTGTGTGGCGACGCGCGTGAATCCGCCCGGCACGCCGGGCAGGATCGTCGCGGGATCGACCGTCACCGCTGCGTCGAGATCGGGATTCAATACGATCAGCAGCGCCGCTTCGTCGTGTTCGAGCGACGGGCCGGCGCCGCGCAGCAGCGCGGTCGCCGGTGCGCCAGACGCGCTCAACTGGATGATCTCGCCGCGCGCGGCCGCGACGGGCGTGGCGCGACGCCACGCATTCGCATCGGCGATCGCGCCCGACAGGTCGAAGCGCGCGCCGTCGCACGCGGCGTGGAAGCGCGCGGCATCGGCGTCGCGCGCCATCAGCGGCACCGTGACGCCGCGCTCGAAGCCCATCGGCACGAGCCAGCCGGTGCCGACGGCCGCGGCCGTCCACAGTGCACGGCGATACGCGCGAGCGACGGTGTCATCCGGCGCGTCGGGCCAGTCGTCGGCGAGGCGCGCGCCGTCGAACGCGTCCGGAAACGCGATCGGCGAGCCGATGCGCCGCAGCAGCCGGTGTTCGTCGACGAACCACGGGGCGCGCAGGTCCCACCAGCGCACCGATGAAAACACCGCGTCGAACCCGGCGCCTTCGAGCCGCGCGAGCGCGTCGCGCGCATGGCCGGGCACGCCGGCAAGCACCGCGACGTCAGGGCGCGCGCGACGCAGCGCCGCGCGCCAGCCGGGCCACCAGTCGGCCGGCAGATGATGCGGCGCGTCGATGAGGAAACCGGCCGCGCCTGCATCGGCGAACGCGGCGAGGTGCTTGCACCACCACGCGGACAGCGCGCCGCGCGCCGCGTCGTCGCCGAGGTTCGCGTGAGCGACATCCTGCGCGGGCGCGGCGCCGCGCGGATCGATCAGCGCATCGTCGTGCGTGTGCTCGACGTACCAGTCCGGGTGCTCGGCGCGCAGCGGATTCTCGCGCGCGATGCGGTCCGGCACGACTTCGAGCAGCAGGCGCAGCCCGTGGCGCTGCGCGAGCTGCGCGAGCCGCGAGAAGGTTTCGAGCGCGCCCGCGCGTGTCGCGAACGTGTGGGCCGGGCGATGGAAATCGGCCACGTGGCGCGGAAAGCCGGCGACGCTCGCGGCCCAGAAGGCGCCGACCAGCACGTGATCGAAGCCCATGCCCGCGACATGCGCGAACGTCTGTGGCCATGCGTCGAGCGGCCCGACGAGGCGGGCGTCGCAGAACTGGATATGCGGAGCGAAGATCGGCGTGGCGTTCATGGCGCGGGGCGTAGGGGCGGCGGTCGGTGACGCCGGTTCGCCGCAACGCACGTGCCTGCCGGGTGGTTTCCCGTGCGGCGGGGCCTGCGCGGGATGCCGATGACAAGGGACTGTCGTTTTTACACGATCGGGTATCGCGCGGTCATCGCGGGCCGATGTCACGGTCGTCGTCGATGCGCCGCAACAGCGCATCGCAGCGTTCGCGCAGCGCGCGCAGTTCCGGCGCATCGGCGTCGAGCCGCTCGTGCTTGCCGCTGTCGGGATCGTGGTTCGCGACCGCGATGTCGTAGATCCCTTGCGCGATCGTCGCGGACGCGTCCGCGATCCTGACCCGCGCAAGCCATCCACATTCGGCGTGATGGCACGCGAGCCAGGCGCGCTGCGCATCGACGACCTGATCGGTCGTCGGCCATGCGCCGGAACGCATGCGCGCGGCCAGCTGGTTCGTCACGAGATAGGAGAGCAGATCGGTCGTTTGATTCACACGAAGCTCCTTGGCGAGGGGGCGGGACGTTCGATCCGCGAGCCGGGAAGGCGCCGGTGCGCCGATCGTCGTCCGGCCGCAGGGTCGTGAACCGCTTCGCCGGCTCGCGGCGCGTGCCGGCGGCGGTTCGACGCGCAATCGTCGCGCAAGCGGCATGCCGGCTGGCGGGTACCGGGCACGGCGCATGCGCACCGGGCCGACGGGCGCGCGGCGATCACGCGGCGCGCATTTTTTGCCTCGTCAGCGCAGACAGGCACAGGAGGCCGCCGTGCAAAATCGACAGGATGCCCAGATCCGCGACCCGTATCGCGGGCATGAGATACGCGTGTGGGCGCGGCGCAACGACAGCGGCACGTGGCGCGACGAGGTGCAGGTGTATGTCGGCGACGAGCGCCGCGAGCTGCTCGTGCCGGCGGCCGACGGCTCCGACTGGAAGACCGAGAGCGAAGCGCTGCGCGCGGGCGTCGCGCGCGGCCGCTATCTGGTCGACAAGCACATCGATGACGATTGAGCCGCGCGGCCGCCGCGCGCCGGTACGGCAGGGGCATGGCCGGTCGTTCGCGGCCTGACGAAACCGACGGCGATCCGGCGCTGGCGCCGCCGGCGAAGCTGACGTGTCAGGGCCGCGCCGCAATCTCGTCGAGATGCCACAGCAGATCGGCCGGATCGTCGTACACGCGCAGCGCGCCCGCGCGTTCGAGTTCGTCGCTGCCGTATCCGCCCGACAGCAGCCCGACGCCGAGCGAGCGGCAGCGGGCAGCGGCGAGCATGTCCCAGATGCTGTCGCCGACCACGACCGTATGTTCGATCGGCACGTTCAATTGCGCGGCGGCGGTCAGGAACAGGTCGGGGTCCGGCTTCGCATACTTGACCTGGTCGCGCGTGACCACGACGCTCTTCGCCGGATCGACGCCGAGCGCCGCGAGATTGATGGCGGCCGTTTCCATCCGCCCGCTGGTCGCGATCGCCCAGCGAATGCCCGCCGACGACAGCGCGGCCAGCAGTTCGCGGGCACCCGGCAGCGGCCGCACCTGCGCGCGCAGCCGCTGATAGGCGGCCGCATGCAGCCGCGCGAGCCGCTCGACGCGCTCGGCGTCGAGATCGCCCGACGTCTCGCGCAGCAGCTGGTTCAGGAACAGGCCGCCGCTCATGCCGATCTTGCGGTGGATGCGCCACACCGACAGTTCGATGCCTTCGGCATCGAGCGCTTCCTTCCACGCGAGCACGTGTTGATAGACGCTGTCGACGAGCGTGCCGTCGAGATCGAACAGAAAAGACGTTTCAATGCGCATGGGAATCTCCTGGCTCGAAAGGGTTCGGGCGAACGGGTCGCGGGAAGCGTGTCCGCACATTATCGGCGCCCGGCCATGTCATGACCATGTCCCGCGGCCAACCCGCACCACCTCGCGCCGCGCCGTGTCATGCGCCGCTGGTACAATCGCAACGATCGCCGGGCCGGGTTCTCCGCGCCGCGCGCCCCCAACCCTCGTCTCGTCGATTCCAGGCATGGCCACACCGGACGCCGTCAGTTCCAAGCACTCGTGGTGGGGTGTACTGACCCTGGCACTCACCGCCTTCATCTTCAATACCACCGAATTCGTGCCCGTCGCGCTGCTCAGCGCGATCGGCGACAGCCTGCACATGCAGCCGACCGACGTCGGCCTGATGCTGACGATCTACGCGTGGGCCGTGGCCGTCGTGTCGCTGCCGTTGACGCTGGCCACGCGCCATGTCGAGCGCCGCAAGCTGCTGATGGGGGCGTTGCTGGTGTTCATCGGCAGTCATGTGGTGACCGGCGTCGCGTGGAATTTCGCGGTGCTGATGGTCGGCCGGCTGGGCATCGCGTGCGCGCACGCGGTGTTCTGGTCGATTTCCGTGCCGCTGGCCGTGCGGCTCGCGCCGAGCGACCGGAAAAGCCGCGCGCTCAGCCTGCTGGCGATGGGCACGGCGATCGCGATGGTGGCCGGCATTCCGCTCGGGCGCGTGGTCGGCGAGACGTTCGGCTGGAGGGTCACGTTCCTGATCATCGCCGGCGCGGCGGGCGTCGCGTTGCTGCTGCTGCGCGCGACGCTGCCGGTATTGCCGAGCCAGGGCGCGGGGTCGCTCGGCAGCATCGGCGTGTTCCTGCGCAAGCCCGCGCTGGTGGCGCTGTACGCGATCACCGTGCTCGTCGTGTCCGCGCATTTCACGTCGTACACGTACATCGAGCCGTTCGTCCAGCGCGTCAACCATGCGAGCAGCAGCCGGATCACGTATGTGCTGATCCTGTTCGGCATCGCCGGCATACCGGCCGCGATCTGCTTCAACCGCATCTATCCGCACCGGCCGGACGATTTCCTGCTCGGGTCGATCGTCGCGCTGGCGGGATGCCTGCTGATCCTGTTTCCGTGCGCGCTCAATATCGTCACGCTGTCCGTGCATACGCTGGTCTGGGGCGGGGCGATCGTCTGCTTCGGGCTGGCGATGCAGGCGTGGGTGCTGAAGCTGGCGCCGGAGGGAACCGACCTCGCGGTGTCGATCTTCTCCGGGCTGTACAACGTCGGCATCGGCGCCGGCGCGCTGATCGGCAACCATATCGCCAGCGACTTCGGGCTGGCGTGGGTCGGCACGTTCGGCGGCGTGGTCGGCGCGGTCGCGGTCGGGATCGCGTGGCTCGCGTTGCGGCTGCATGCGAGGCAGGCGGTGGCGTAGCCGACGCCGGGTTGCGGCGTGCGGCATGGTGCATGTGGCGCAGGCGGCCACGGCCCGGCCTCGCGCGTCGCCGGTCATGCAACCGAGTAACCGCCGTCGGCCACGAGCGCATGCCCTGACACATAGCTGGAATCGTCCGACGCGAGGAACGCGACGATCGTCGCCATCTCCTCGGCGGAGCCCCAGCGTCCTGCCGGTGTCGATGCGGCAAAGGCCAGTTGCGCGTCTTGCGACGGCCAGATGCCGCGATGATGGAACGGCGTTTCGATCAACCCCGGGCACAGTGCGTTCACGCGCACGCCTCGCTTGAACCATTCGATCGAAGCGGTCTTCGTCATCCCGATCACCGCGTGCTTGCTCGCGATATAGACCGACGCATTCTCGAAGCCGATCAGCCCGCCCATCGACGCGTTGTTGATGATGCTGCCCGAACCCTGGCGCAGCATGATTTCAGCGGCGTACTTCATCGAGTTGAATACACCGCGCACGTTCGGCTCGAACACCATGTCGAACCGTTCGGCATCCTGTTCGAGCAGCGGCGCGAACACACCTTCCGTGCCGGCATTGTTGAACGCGATGTCGAGGCGTCCGTAGGCCGATACCGTGAAATCGAACAGCTTGCGCAGATCGTCTTCGTTCGCGACGTCCGCGGCGAACGCCCTGGCGTCGCCGCCGGCGGTCATGATTGCGTCGACCAGTTGGTCGAGCTCGGGCTTGCGCCGTGCGGAGACGACGACCTTTGCGCCGCGCCGCGCGAGTTCGATCGCGGATGCACGGCCGATGCCGGAGCTGGCGCCCGTTACCAGTGCGAAGCGGCCGTCGAGTGGGGCCGGTTTCGTGCTTGCGTTCATGATGAGATGCTCCAGAGTGAGGGATGAAAGCGGCGCATGCGGCTGAGTTGAAGCGGTTGCGATGCACGCTTGATAGGCATTGTGGTCGCTCGTCGGGCATAAAAAAATGGAACAATGGCGCATTCAGAATTCCCATTTGTGGAATGAACGGGCACAGCCACATGCGCGTGCCAGGAGGGTTCTCCATGCTCAACCGACTCGACATCCTCAAGATCTTCTCCGCCGCCGCCGCGGCGCCAACGTTCCGCGAGGCGGCGGCGCGTCTCGGCGTATCGCCGCAGGTCGTGACGCGCGCAGTACGCGAACTGGAAGAGATGCTCGGCGAAACGCTGTTTCACCGGACGACCCGGAGTATCCGGATCACCGCGTTCGGGCAGGCGTTCGCGCGTGACGCGCAGACGGCGCTGGCTGCCGTCGACGGGCTGTTCGGGCCCGCGACCGGCCAGGCCGACGAGCCGGTGGGCGTCGTCAGGATCACGGCGCCGTCGGGCATGGGGCGTCGTTACGTCCAGCCGATCCTGGGCGATCTGATGCAGCGGTATCCGGGCCTCGTGCCCGACCTGCGGCTGTCGGACGTGCCGTCGCCGGTGGTCGACGAACAGATCGACATCGGCGTGCGGGTCGGGGCGATCGGCGACAACCGCTTCGTCGCGCGCATGGTCGGGCCGTTGCCGATGTGGATCGTCGGCGCGCCGTCGCTGATCCGGCGGCTGGGTGAGCCCAGGAACCGCAAGGAACTCGAATCGATGCCGGTGACGTGCCTGATCGATCGCGCGAGCGGACGGGCGTGGCCGTGGATGTTTCGGGGGGAACACCAGTTCGTCCCGTCGTCGCCGGCCTACCTGACGGACGATACCGAGGTGGAGATCGAGGCCGTGTGCGCGGGCGTGGGGCTGGGCCAGTGCTCGGAGTATCTCGTCCGGCCGTACGTCGACCGGGGCCGCCTCGTGCGGCTGCTGCCGGGCCTCGAGCCCGAGCCATGGAAGTTGCACGTCTATCGGCCGCGACGCGGGCCGATGCCCCGGCGCATCCGGGTTGTGTACGACGAACTGGTGGCGAAGCTCGCCGACGCAACGTGGCGAGGGTAGTCGGGCTACGCGGCCGCCGATCGCGTGGGCGCGAAGCGGCGTCCACCCAGCGCTCGACGGCATCGGCGCATGGCGCGGCAGCAACGTGCGCAGCGCCCGGCCATCCGGCCAGGGGTGGTCGCGCCATTCGCCGCAAGACGCGGGGCAAGGCGACATATTGCGGCATCATCATGTTGCCGACGCACCCGCATTCGGTGCCCGATATTCGACTGGAGACTGTGTATGCCGATACCCCGGATTGAAACCCGCGACGCGATGGGCGACCCCGATGTGGTCTTTCTCAACCCGGATCACGTGCTGTGGATGTCGCAACCGACCGCTGCGCAGCGGCGGCCGGGCGGCACGGCCATACGCGTGGACGACCGCGTGAAGGGCGGTTCGTTGCTGATGGCCGACAATCCGCCGCCCGCTCGACTGCTGCAGGATCTCGGGCCGTGCGTGACGGTGACGCTGGCGAACCCGTCGTCCGACTATCCGGACGGTCTCGTTCACATACGTGCGCAGGCGATCGTCAAGATCGCGCCGGACGACCTCGACAAGCCGCTCGCCGAGCGCACGCTTGGCTGGGTCCACGTCCAGGACGGCTCGGCTTTCAAGGTCAGGGATTACGCCGGCGTGGCCGCGCAATGGCAGGCGTCGATGGCGGCTGCCGGCCGCTGAGCGGGCCTTCACGTCTGCGCGATGACGCTGCGGCCCGCCGTGCCGGAGTTGGCCGGCCGTTGTTCTTCCCGGAAAACCGGCTGCCTCGCGTCGTGCGCCGGGGGGAACTGCCCGGGTGTCGGCGGGCCGTGCGAAGCATGAGCCCGCTCGCGGTCGGGTTCGACGCGAGATACGCGCCGCATCGATCAGCCGAGTAACATGGCGCATCGTGACGAACCCGCGCCCGTTCGAGCCTTCGTCGCGACAGCGCCCGTCGAAGCGCGCGATGCAGGTGTTCTCCACCGGCTTACCGAGGAACCGCCCGTCATGAACCTTTCCGCGTCCGATATCACACCGGAGGAACTCCGGCTGTTCGGCGACATCGTCGCCCGCCTGGAAGCGCTGGGGCCGGTCGTCGATGTGAGAACGGTCGTGCTGCCCGCGATCACGCAACTGCTCCGCGCCGATTTCGCCGCGTCGTTCGACTGCGACGAACGAACCGGCCTGTGGCGCAACGGGTTCGCGTACAACGTCGATCCGTTGCAGATCGCCCGGTACGAAGCGTGGTTCCAGCATATCGATCCGGTCACGTCGCAACTGTGCGCGCGCCGCGTGGCGACCTGCGTCGACGAGGTGGTGAGCCGGCGCGAGCTGGAGCAGACCGAGTTCTACAACGATTTCCTGTGCCGCGACGGCATGCACCATGGCATCAACGTCTACGCATTCGACGGCGCGACCCACGTGGGCGACCTGCGGATCTGGCGGGCGCAGGGGCGGCCCGATTTCACCGAGCGCGACAAGCTGCTGCTGAACGGCATCGAGCCGTTTTTCCGGCGCGCGCTGCTGCGCCGGCGCCATGCGTGCGCGGGGCTGACCGAGCGCGAGAGCGACGTCGCACGGCTCGTCGCCGCCGGCTATACCGACAAGGACGTCGCGCGCACGCTCGGCATCGGGCTGTCGACGGTTCGCACGCATCTGCGGCGCGTGATGGCGAAGAAAGGCGTCGCCAACCGCGCGAGCCTGGCGGCCGCGCTGGCGTGACGGGCCGCGCGGCCGTCGGCCGGGGTCATCGATTGTGATGATGGGCGTCAAAATCGGCGCGCCCTACCGTGTGTCGATCCCCCGTGACGAGGAACGACGACGATGCCCACCCTGGGAACCCTGACGCTCACCGAAACCCGCAACGCGATCCTGCGCCGGGATTTTTCCTGTGTCGAATACGCGTACGCCTTGATCGAGCGGCACGCACGCTGGCGCTACCTGAACGGCTTTACCTGCGTCGACGACGCGCGGCTGCTCGCCGAAGCCGCCCGCTGCGACCGCGACCTCGCGACGTCGGCCGCCCCGCCCGTGCTGCTGGGCTTGCCGATCGCGATCAAGGACAACATCGACACCGCCTGCCTGCCGACCGGCAACGGCACGCTGGCGCTGCACAACCGCGTGCCGCCGCAGCACGCGCCGGTCGTCGCGCGGCTGCTGGCGCACGGGGCGCTGATCGCGGGCAAGGCGAACCTGCACGAGCTGGCCTTGGGCGTATCGGGCAACAACCGCGTGACGGGCGTGGTACGCAACCCATACGACTTCAACCGGATCCCGGGCGGCAGCAGCAGCGGCTCGGGCGCACTGGTCGGCGCGGGCGTGGTGCCTGCCGCACTCGGGACGGACACCGGCGGCTCGGTGCGGATTCCGGCGGCGCTGTGCGGCGCCGTCGGCCTTCGTCCGACCGTGGGGCGCTACCCGTCGGCTGGCGTGGCGCCGATTTCGCGCACGCGCGACACCGTCGGGCCGATCGCGCGGTCGGTCGAGGACATCGCGCTGCTCGACGCGATTCTGTCGGGCACCGGCACGCCGACGTCGATGCCGACGCGCAGCGCGACGCGCCCGGTGCGCCTGGCAGTCCCGCGCACGACGTTCTGGCGCGGCCTCGCGCCGGATGTCGACGCGGTGGCGAATGCCGCGGTGGCGAAGCTGGCGCAGGCGGGATTCGAGTGCGTCGACCTCGACCTGAACGACTATCCGGGGTTCTTCGACGATGAACCGGCCGTCATCGCGATGTATGAATTCCGTTCGTCGATGCACGCGTACCTGGTCGAGAACGGCTACGACCTGTCGGTCGACGATATCGTCGCGAACGTCGGAAGCCCGGACGTCGCGAAGATTGCCCGTCATATCACCGGCCCGGACGGTATTGGCGAAGCGGCCTATCGCACCGCGCTCGACCGCCGGACGCGATCGCGTGCCGCGTATCGGCAGTGCCTCGCCGACAGCGGGGCGGATGCGCTGGTCTTTCCGACCACGATCGCCGCCGCCTGCCCGATTCCGTCGGGCGACGCGATGATCCTCAACGGCGAAACCGTTTCGGTATTCTCGACCTACATCCGGAATACCGAGCCGGGCAGCAATGCCGGCGTACCGGGCATGACCGTCCCGGCCGGCCTGACGGCGGCCGGGCTGCCGGTAGGTCTCGCACTGGATGGGGCGGCCGGCACCGATCGCGAACTCATCGCGGTCGCGCTGGAGGTCGAGCGCGTGCTCGGGCGGTTGCCGGCTCCGGACGACGGGTACGGGGAGGCGGGGCGGCTGGCCGGCTACCCGGGCAGCGACGGCGCGTCGTGACGCGTAATCTGCCAGGACGCTCGGCGAGTCGATCTCGACCGGATGCGATCGATTGCGGCTGCCGGGACCACGCCGTCGTCGTACCCGGCCGCGGTCAGTACCTGCGTTGTCGGATCGGTCGCCATTTCGTCGGCAATCAAAATGGTCGCGGCCTGTCGCGTCGCTATCGCAACGTTCGCGAGCCGATGCACCGGTGCCGGCATTCGAACCACCGGCCCGAAACCCTTGCGACCCATCAGGAAAACCCTGATGCGGTCCAGTGAAGTCGCTCTTTGATGCCGTGGTCGGCGCGACGGCCGGCATCGTTCCTGCGTTCGCCACCCCGTGTCCCGAGCGCCCGCTTTCCCCTGATCCAGCACGGCTTCCGGACCGTTCTGTCTGTCATTGAGGGTATGGCGCATCCAGAAATCACCGAGATAGCCCGTAGTTTCAATACCTGCCAGGTATTGAAAAGCCCGCCTAAAAGTATTGGACGCTCGATCCGGCCGAGACGTATAAATCGCCTCAAGAACTTCACCCCCACGGCGTGCCCCATGTCCTCCGTCACCATCGAACGCATCGAAACCCGCCTCGTCGACCTGCCGACGATCCGCCCGCACAAGCTGTCGGTAGCCACGATGCACGGCCAGACGCTGATGCTCGTGAAGGTGTTCTGCAGCGATGGCGTGACGGGGCTCGGCGAAGGCACGACGATCGCCGGCATGGCGTACGGCCCGGAAAGCCCCGAGGCGATGAAACTGGCGATCGACGCGTATCTCGCACCGGCGATCGTCGGCAAGGATGCGACGCGCATCCAGACGCTGATGGCGTTCCTCGGCAAGCTCGCGAAGGTCAACCACTTCGCGAAGAGCGCGCTCGAAACCGCGCTGCTCGACGCGCACGGCAAGCGGCTCGGCGTGCCGGTGAGCGAATTGCTCGGCGGCCGCCGCCGCGACCGCCTGCCGGTTGCATGGACGCTCGCGTCGGGCGATACGTCCACCGACATCGCCGAAGCCGAGCGGATGCTCGACCAGCGCCGCCACAACGTGTTCAAGCTGAAGATCGGCGCGAAGGCGCCCGATACGGATATCCGCCACGTAGCCGAGATCAAGAAGGCCGTCGGCGATCGCGCCTCGGTGCGCGTCGACGTGAACATGGCGTGGAGCGAAACGCAAGCCGCGCGTGCGATTCCGGCGCTGGCCGATGCCGGCTGCGAACTGGTCGAGCAGCCGGTGGCCTCGGCAGCAGCGCTGGCGCGCCTGATGCGCCGCTTCCCGGTCGCGCTGATGGCCGATGAAATCCTGCAGGGCCCCGACAGCGCATTCGACATCGCGAAGCATCACGGCGCGGACGTGTTCGCGATCAAGATCGAGCAGAGCGGTGGCCTGTTCGCCGCGCAGCGTGTCGCCGCGATCGCGGATGCGGCCGGCATCGAGCTGTACGGCGGCACGATGCTCGAAGGCGCGTTCGGCACGGTGGCCTCCGCACACCTGTTCGCGAGTTTCGCGAACCTGCAGTGGGGCACCGAACTGTTCGGGCCGCTGCTGATCACCGAAGAGATCCTGACGCAGCCGCTCGATTACAGCGACTTCGAACTGACCGTGCCGGACGGCCCTGGCCTCGGCATCGAACTCGACGAGGACAAGGTCAGGCGTTTCACCCGCGACGGGCTGACGAAAGTCGCGCGATAGATAACCCGAGCCAGGCCAAGGCCGTCGTTCCCCCTAATACACATGGAGACACCATCATGAGCGTCAAAGTTTTCGATACCCGGGAAGTGCAGGATCTGCTGAAGGCCGCGTCGAACGCGGGCGCGAACGGCACGAAGGGCGGCAACGCGCGAATGCAGCAGGTCGTGCTGCGGCTGCTCGGCGACCTGTTCAAGGCGATCGACGATCTCGACATCACGCCCGACGAAGTGTGGGCCGGCGTCAACTACCTGAACAAGCTCGGCCAGGACGGCGAAGCGGCGCTGCTCGCGGCCGGCCTCGGTCTCGAGAAGTATCTCGACATCCGGATGGACGCCGCGGACAAGGCGGCCGGTCTCGACGGCGGCACGCCGCGCACGATCGAAGGGCCGCTGTATGTCGCGGGCGCACCGGTGCGCGACGGCGTGTCGAAGATCGACCTCGACGCGGACGACGGCGCGGGCCCGCTCGTGATCCACGGCACGGTGACGGACCTCGACGGCAAGCCGATCGCGGGCGCGGTGGTCGAATGCTGGCACGCGAACTCGCACGGCTTCTATTCGCACTTCGATCCGACCGGCAAGCAGAGCGATTTCAACCTGCGTGGTGCGGTGAAGACGGGGGCCGACGGCAAGTACGAATTCCGCACGCTGATGCCGGTCGGCTACGGCTGCCCGCCGCAAGGCGCGACGCAACAACTGCTGAACGGCCTCGGCCGCCACGGCAACCGCCCGGCGCACGTGCACTTCTTCGTCGACAGCCGCGACCACCGCAAGCTGACGACGCAGTTCAACATCGCCGGCGATCCGCTGATCTGGGATGACTTCGCGTACGCGACGCGCGAGGAACTGATCCCGCCCGTGGTCGACAAGACCGGCGGCACGGCGCTCGGCATGAAGGCCGATGCGTACCAGGACATCGAGTTCAACTTCGTGCTGACGCCGCTGGTGCAGGGCAAGGACAACCAGATCGTCCACCGCCTGCGCGCAGCCGCGACGGCGTAACCGCCCGCCGGCGCGGCGCGGATGCACCGCCGCCGGCCGGATTCCCCCGAGATTCAACCGATTACCGATGCGAGCGTGCTTGCAGGACGCGGCACGCGCATGGGAGGAGCCAACATGTCCGCCACGATCGACCAGGCCACCGACCTGGATCACCTGCTCGCCACCGCCGTGCAGGACGACAAGGAGGCCGGCGTATTCCGCTGCCGCCGCGACATCTTCACGAACGCCGAGCTGTACGAACTCGAGATGAAGCACATCTTCGAGGGCAACTGGGTGTACCTGGCGCACGAAAGCCAGATCCCGGACAACAACGATTACTACACGACGTGGATCGGCCGCCAGCCGATCGTGATCACGCGCGACAAGGCCGGCGAGTTGCACGCTGTGATCAATGCGTGCGCACACAAGGGTGCGATGCTGTGCCGCCGCAAGCACGGCAACAAGGGCAGCTTCACGTGCCCGTTCCACGGCTGGACCTTCTCGAACACCGGCAAGCTGCTGAAGGTGAAGGACGAGAAGACGACCGAATATCCGGTGCAGTTCAACACGCACGGCTCGCACGACCTGAAGAAGGTCGCGCGCTTCGCGAACTATCGCGGCTTCCTGTTCGGCAGCCTCAACGCCGACGTGCTGCCGCTCGAGGACTACCTCGGCGAAGCGCGCGTGATCATCGACCAGATCGTCGACCAGGCGCCGAACGGGCTCGAAGTGCTGCGCGGCAACTCGTCCTACATTTACGAAGGCAACTGGAAGATGCAGATGGAGAACGGCTGCGACGGCTACCACGTCAGCACCGTGCACTGGAACTACGCGGCGACGATGGGCCGCCGCAAGGAAGACGGCACCAAGGCCGTCGATGCGAACAGCTGGAGCAAGTCGGTCGCGGGCGTGTACGGCTTCGACAACGGCCACATCCTGCTGTGGACGCAGACGATGAACCCGGAAGTGCGGCCGGTGTATCGGCACCGCGAAGAGATCAAGGCACGCGTCGGCGACGTGCAGGCCGACTTCATCGTCAACCAGACCCGCAACCTGTGCGTGTACCCGAACGTGTTCCTGATGGACCAGTTCAGCACGCAGATTCGCGTGGTGCGGCCGCTGGGCGTCGACAGGACCGAAGTCACGATCTTCTGCTTCGCGCCGAAGGGCGAGAGCGAGGCCGATCTCACGACGCGCATTCGCCAGTACGAGGATTTCTTCAACGTCACGGGCATGGGCACCGCCGACGACCTCGAGGAGTTCCGCGCGTGCCAGGCCGGCTATGCAGGCATCACGGCGATGTGGAACGACCTGTCGCGCGGCGCGCCGCTGTGGGTCGACGGGCCGGACGAGAACGCGCGGAAGATGGGGCTGAACCCGCGCATTTCCGGCGAGCGCAGCGAGGACGAAGGGCTGTTCGTGTGCCAGCACGAACACTGGGTGAACGTGATGCGCGATGCGCTGAAGAAGGAACGCGGGGAGGTGGCGGCATGAGCTTCGAATACCGAACCATTTGCGCGGCGCTGTATCGCGAAGCGCGCCTGCTCGACGATCGCCAGTGGGACGCGTGGCTGACCTGCTACACGGAGGACGTCACGTACTGGATGCCCGCGTGGGACGACGACGATCGGCTGACCGACGACCACCAGAGCCAGATCTCGCTGATGTACTACCCGGACCGCGGCGGCCTCGAGGATCGCGTGTTCCGGATCAAGACCGAGCGCAGCGGCGCATCGACGCCCGAGCCGCGTACCAGCCACAACGTGACGAATGTCGAGGTGCTGGCCGAACGCGACGACGAGGTGGACGTGCGCTACAACTTTCACACGCTGAACCACCGCTACCGCGTGACCGATCACTTCTTCGGCACGATGTTCGTCACGTTGCGCCGTGCGGGCGACGAACTGCTGATCTCGTACAAGAAGATCGTGCTGAAGAACGACTACATCCGGCAGGTGCTCGACGTCTATCACGTCTGACACCCGTTGCTTTGTCATGAAAGGAAGGGGAGGTGACACCATGTCCATCTACAAGATTGCACTGAACTTCGAGGACGGGGTAACCCGCTTCATCGACTGCAAGGCCGGCGAGAAGGTGCTCGACGCGGCCTTCCGCGCGAAGATCAACCTGCCGATGGATTGCTCCGACGGCGTGTGCGGCACCTGCAAGTGCCGCGCCGAAAGCGGCCGCTACGATCTCGGCGACGACTACATCGACGATGCGCTCACCGAAGACGAAAGGGACGGCGGCCTCGTGCTGACCTGCCAGATGGTGCCGCAGAGCGATTGCGTGATCGCGGTGCCGACGTCGTCGGTCGCATGCAAGACGGGCCAGAGCGGCTTTGCCGCCACGGTGACGAAGGTCGAGCAGCACAACGACGCAGCCGTCGTGCTCGAACTCGACGTCGGCGCGGCCGCACCGGTCTTCCTGCCGGGCCAGTACGTGAACATCGTCGTGCCCGCGAGCGGGCAGCACCGGTCCTACTCGTTTTCGTCGGCGCCGGCCGATGCGAAGGTCAGCTTCCTGATCAAGAAGATCCCCGGCGGCGTGATGAGCACGTGGCTCGAATCGGCGCAGCCCGGCGACAAGCTGGAACTGCACGGGCCGCTCGGCAGCTTCTACCTGCGCGACGTGCCGCGTCCGCTGCTGTTCCTCGCGGGCGGCACGGGCCTCGCGCCGTTTCTGTCGATGCTCGAGGTGCTGGCGCGCACCGGGTCGCGGCAGAAGGTGCACCTGATCTATGGCGTGACGCGCGATCTCGATCTGGTGCTGGTCGACGCGATCGAAGCCTACGCGGCGAAGCTGCCGAACTTCAGCTTCGCGACGGTCGTCGCGGATCCGGCGTCGAGCCATGCGCGCAAGGGCTGGGTCACGCAGCACATCCCGGCCGATGCGCTGAACGACGGCGACGTCGACGTGTATCTGTGCGGGCCGCCGCCGATGGTCGACGCGGTGCGCAAGTACTTCGACGACGAAGGCGTGAAGCCGAACAGCTTCCACTACGAGAAGTTCACTCCCAACGTCACGGCAAAGGCGGCGTGATCATGCAGCGATTCTCTGGCAAGGTCATCGTCGTCACGGGCGCGGCGCAGGGCATCGGCCGCGGCGTCGCGCTGCGCGCGGCGGCCGAAGGCGGCAGGGTGCTGTTCGTCGATCGCGCGGATTTCGTCGCCGAGGTCGCGGCCGAAGCGGTCGGTGGCGAGACGGCCGGCTTCGTCGCCGATCTCGAGACGTATGACGGCGCGCATGCGGCGATCGCGCACGCCGTGCAGACGTTCGGCGGCATCGACATCCTGATCAATGGCGTCGGCGGCGCGATTCGCATGCGCCCGTTCGCCGAATTCGAGCCCGCGCAGATCGATGCGGAAATCCGCCGTTCGCTGATGCCGACGCTCTATACGTGCCACGCGGTGCTGCCGCACCTGCTCGCGCGCGGCGGCGGCACGATCGTCAACGTCTCGTCGAACGCGACGCGCGGCATCCGCCGCGTGCCGTACTCGGCGGCGAAGGGCGGCGTCAATGCGCTGACGGCGGCGCTCGCGATGGAATACGCGGCACACAACATCCGGGTCGTCGCCACCGCGCCGGGCGGCACCAGCGCGCCGCCGCGCCGCGTGCCGCGCAACGCGGCCGGCGACAGCGAACAGGAACAGGCATGGATGGGCGAGGCCGTGCGCCAGGTGACGGAATCGACGTTTTTCAAGCGCTACGGCACCCTCGACGAGCAGATCGCGCCGATCCTGTTCCTCGCGTCCGACGAGGCGAGCTACATCACCGGCACGGTGCTGCCGGTCGCGGGCGGCGATACGGGTTGAGCGACGTGTCGTGACGCCGCTTGCACGTGTTCAACCTGTGTTCATCGACAACCCACCGGCCGGCGCGAAGACGCCGGCCACGGAGACCTCCATGCGTGATCGCGAGGCCATCGTTCCGGCGGGAATGGAAGCGGTGTACGAGAAAATCGGCTACGCACCGGGCCTGAAGGTCGGCGATACGCTGTACGTATCCGGGCAGATCGGCCGCGATGCGGCGATGCAACTCGTCGAAGGCCGTGAAGCGCAGATCGTGCAGGCATTCGAAAATTTGAAGCACGTGCTGGAAGCCGCCGGCGCATCGTTCGACGACGTGGTCGACCTGACGACCTTCCATACCGACATGCGCGACCTGCCGTTGTTCATGCAGGTGCGCGACCGCTACCTCGATGCGCACCCGAGGCCGGCGTGGACGGCGGTCGGTGCGCACATGCTGGGCGGCGCGCCTGGCTATATCGTCGAGATCAAGGCGGTGGCCGTGTTGCCGGCGTGATGTGTGTCGACGGGAGGTTGGCACGAGGTGCCGCAGTCCGTGCATCGAATCGGCTCGTCGTGTGCCGGCACGGCGCGAGAGGCTTCGCGACGCTAGACGGAATCCTGACGAATTGCTTGCGCGCGAGCGCCGTCGTGAATCGTTGCGCGGCGTCAGCGACAAGCCGGGCGAGTTCGTTTATGGTGCGAGGGAACGCCGCGTCGTTTCTGTCCTTCCGTCGAGAATCCGCGATGAAATGCCTGCCCCGCGCCATCTTCGCCGCCCTTGCTTTCACCGTTGCGCAAGCCGCGCTCGCTCAGGCGCCGGGAACGGTGCAACTCGAGGACATGACCTGGACCGAGCTGCGCGACAGCATCCGGGCCGGCAGGACCACCGTCCTGATTCCGATCGGCGGGACCGAGCAAAGCGGCCCGTACGTCGCGCTCGGCAAGCACAACGCGCGGGTCAGGGTACTGTCCGAGCGGATCGCGGAAGGCCTCGGCAACGCGATCGTCGCGCCCGTCATCGCCTATGTGCCCGAGGGCGGCTATGCGCCGCCGACGTCGCACATGCGCTTCCCGGGCACGATTACCGTGCCTGACGACGTCTTCGAAAAAACCCTCGAATCCGCGGCCAACAGTTTCCGCGTCCACGGCTTCACGAACATCGTGTTTCTCGGCGACCATGGCGGCTACCAGAATGACATCAGGCAGGCGGTAGCGCGGCTCAACAAGTCGTGGGCCGGCACGGGCGCGCGTGCGTTCGTGCCGGCCGAGTACTACGGCACCAGTTCCGACGGTTATGACCAGATCCTGCGCGAGCACGGCGTGCCGGCCACGGATATCGGCACGCATGCGGGTCTGGCCGACACGTCGCTGCTGCTGGCGGTCGCGCCGCGCATGGTCCGGGTCGACAAGCTGCGCAACGCCGCGAAGCCCGGCGCCGTCGACGGCGTCTATGGCGGTGATCCGCGTCATGCGAGCGTCGAACTCGGCCGGCTCGGCACCGACGCCATCGTGTCGCGCACCGTCGATGCGATCAGAAAGGAAATCGCCGGCCGCTGACGCAGCCGCGCCATCGCGTTACCTTTGTCGTCGTTCCATTCAATCGGACAGGGACATCGTCATGCCGCCGCGCTTTCGTCGCCACATCCGCTTCTCCCGTCCCGCGATCGTCATCGCGGCAGCGCTGGCCGGCTTCGGCGCCCACGGCGCAATCGCGGCGTCGGCCGTCGCGGCCGTACCCGGCATGCCGCCCGTCATCCACCCCGACAACCTGTACAGCGAGGCGCAGGCCGGCCGCATGAGCGCGGCGGTAGCGGGCGCGTTGCCGCGCATCTATGTGCCGAACCTGAGATCGAACGACGTCTACGTGATCGACCCGGCCACGTACAAGGTCGTCGACCGGTTCGCTGTCGGCCGCAGTCCGCAGCACGTCGTGCCGGCATGGGACCTGCAGACGCTGTGGGTCGCGAACAATGCGGAAGGGCGAACCGACGGCAGCCTGACGCCGATCGATCCGAAGACGGGCAAGCCGGGCCAGGAAGTGAGCGTCGACGACCCGTACAACATGTATTTCATGCCCGACGGCAAGGCGGCGATCGTGGTGGCCGAGGCGCATGCGCGGCTCGACTTCCGCGACCCGAAGACGATGGCGCTGAAGTCGAGCCTCGATGTGCCGCAATGCAAGGGCATCAACCATGCGGACTTTTCGATCGACGGCCGGTATGCGCTCTTCACGTGCGAGTTCGGTGGCAAGCTCGCGAAGATCGACCTGGTGAATCGCAAGGTGGTCGGCTACCTTGAACTCGACCGGAAAGGGATGCCGCAGGACATCCGCGTGTCGCCGGACGGCAGGGTGTTCTATGTCGCCGACATGATGGCGGACGGTGTCTACGTCATCGATGGCGACCGCTTCACGAAGATCGGTTTCATCCCGACCGGCGTCGGAACGCACGGGCTGTATCCGAGCCGCGACGGCACGATGCTCTATATCGCGAATCGCGGCTCCAATCGCGTCCACGGGCCGCCGCACGGCAAGGGCAGCGTATCGGTGCTCGATTTCGCGACCCGCAAGGTGGTCGCAACCTGGCCGATTCCCGGTGGCGGCAGCCCCGACATGGGCAACGTCAGCGCGGACGGCAAGACGCTGTGGCTGTCGGGCCGCTTCGATGATGTCGTCTATGCGATCGACACCACGAGCGGCGCGGTCCGGTCGATTCCCGTCGGCATGGAGCCGCACGGCCTGACGGTGTGGCCGCAGCCGGGGCGTTATTCGCTGGGCCATACGGGGAACATGCGATAGGGCGGCGGCCGGTCGGCACGTACCGGCATGGCGAGCAGACGAAGGGCACGTGACTGCACCCGTCAGTCCCACGCGTGTTTGCTGAACTGGTAGCCCTTGCAGCGGATCGTCTTGATTCGCTTCGGTTCCGTCAGGTCATCGCGCAGCTTGCGGCGCAGCTTCGAGATGCGGCCGTCGATCGAGCGGTCGAAGCCGTCGAACTCGATGCCGCGTAGCAGCTGCGTCAGGTCTTCCCGGCTGACCACTTCGCCGGCACGGCAGACGAGGGCCCACAGCAGGTCGAATTCGGTCGACGTCAGGCGCGGCGCGCTCCCGTCCGGAAGGCGAACCTTGCGATCCGCCCGGTCGATCGAAAACTTGCCGAACTCGAATCGATGAGGCGACGCCGGCGCGACGTCGTCCGGGCGCATGCGTATCCGTCTCAGGTGGGCCTTGATCCGCGCGAGCAGAATGCGCGGCTCCACCGGCTTGTGGAGAAAGTCGTCCGCGCCGAATTCCAGGCCGAGCAACTCGTCGAACTGGTCGTCGCGGGCCGTGATCATGATGACGATGCCGTCATACCGCGTGCGCGCCTCGCGGCAAATCTCGAAGCCGTCCTTGCCCGGCAGGTTGATGTCGAGAAGCACCACGTCAGGGCGACGCGAGACGATGGTCGATACGGCGTCGGTGCCGTCGAACAGTGTGTCCACGTCGTACTGATGCATGCGCAGGTAGTCTGCGATCAGTGCGGACAGATGGACGTCGTCTTCGACGAGCAGGATTCGGATGGGCATCGCTAAACGAAGGGGTGAAACGGGAAAGGGGCGAGCGCTCAGGCCCATTCCGAACATGGGCGAGCCGAAGAGAGGCGCATGATACTGCGTAACATTCCGGCGGAATGTGGCGAAATCTGAATCGTTCGGCCACGCCTTCCGCGCGCCAATCATCGCCGCTCCGAACGGGCGAACGTGTGGAATCGTGTCGTCGCCGAACGGGACGATGTCCTGACGAAAGGGAGCGGCGTAACGTCCGGCGTGTCGCCGGCACGGAGGCCGGACGAGGGGGCGTTCGCAAGAAAACGTTTGCGAAACATGGTCGCGCGCACGAAGTACACATGCCCGGATCGCATCCCGGTAAAGATTGCTCGACATATCATTACAAAATATTACGAACCGGATGCAATGCGGTTCCTTACAATCGTGGCAATTCAGTGGCGAGCATGACCCACGCCAGCTTCCGGTCGGTTGCCAAAGAGCATGCCAGTGCGAAGGCGATGATCGATAGCGTGTGGTTGCACCGTTGATCGCGTGCCTTCGGCGAGCCGCAGCCGGTGCTCGACCCGTGCGGATCGGCGTCGGCGTGTCCCTGGCCTTCGGCGCGTAAACGTGCGGCCGCCACGCTGCTCTGATAGGAATGCGAAATGACGCCGCTTCAAATCATCCGGAATCTCGATTCACTGACGAGCGCGATCGAAGTCGCGGTCGCCCGCGCCGACTGGAACGAGGCCGTCCGGGCCGCCGACACACGTTCGATGTTCCTGATGACGCTTGTGCCCGATCAACCCGACGAGGTTCAAGCAGCGATCGGGAGAATGCGGGAGACCGATATCCGGATCTCGATTGCCGCACGGGAAACGCTGGAAGCCCTTGTCGCCGAGGGCCGGAAGGCGCTGCAACAAGTCCAGTGGGCGACGCAGGCGTTGGCGGCGCAGCCGCTGTCGCCGGGGGCGGATGCCCTGGCCGCCCGATTCCCTTCGTGACGCCCGTGAGCTTCACGGCCCCTCGCGACGCACATGCTCAATCCGCGGAAAGTTCTTTGGACAGGCCCGTCAGGTCTCAACGTTTCGGTGGCGGTATGCGATTTCGAAAACGCATCAGTTATGTCGATGCAACTCGGTGGTTCGTCGATGGCGACCACGACCGGGTGGAAACCCGCGACGGCGAACCGGCGGTCGCCACGCCGGAAGGCTGGCGTGCGGTGAAGCCGGGTGACTGGATATTGCTCGATGAGCGCGGCAACTGCTGGCCGATGGACAACGGGCTCTTTACCAGTCTTTATGAACCGGTGGAGGGGTGAGCACCGAGCGCGCGCCGACGCCGCAAACTCCCGCGGCGCGCCTGCGATAGCCGGTACGCCGTCCAGCTTACCGGCTCGCGCGCGAAAACAGCAATGAGTCGGCGTCGTTGAACCGGATCCGGATCGGCTCGCCGTAACCGGCTTTTTCCGCCACGCGGATCGACGCGACGTTGGTCGGCGCGATCACGCACACGCTGCGCTCGAACCGCTGTTGCCCGTCGAGCCATCCCAGCGCGGCCGCGAGCGCCTCGGTCGCATAACCCTTGCCGTGCGCCCACGTCGCCAGTGCCCAGCCGGCTTCCGGCACGCCGCGAATCGACGGCTCGATGAGCCGGTGAAAATCGGCGAAGCCGAGGTCGCCGACATAGCGCCCCGATGCCTTCTCGCGAATTGCCCAGTAGCCATAGCCGAGCAGCGGCCACAGCCCGCGATACGCGAGCATGCGCATCCACGAGTCACGCGGCGCCGACGGCTCGCCGTTGAAGATGTGCGCGACGACCTCCGGCTCGGCCCACATCGTGGCGAGCGCATCGAAGTCGCCGAGCGGATGGCCTTCGAGGATGAGGCGCGGCGTGTCGAGAACGGGCGGGGAGGAGACGGGCGGCATCGTGGTTTCCGAATACGAGGGGAGCATGGGACGGCCTGGCCGTCAGCACGTCGATGCCGCGCTGGCTGGGTCCCGTTCACGCACCCGCTGGCAGATCGGGCGGCGATATTTCCTGGCGAGCGGCGGCGTACGATCGGCGGCAGGCGACGGCGGCACTCTGCGAGCGGGCATGTCCATTTCGGCAAGACAGGGAACCGGAATGATAGCAAAACCCTTGCCCGCGCCGGCGACGCGGCGGCCGGCCGGAGGTGACGCCGTCGTGTCTACGATGTCGAATTCGAAGCGTGTGCGATTGCATCGGCTTCCCGCGCGATAATCGGACTTTCATGCGGCGTGCGCCGCCCTTCCGATGTGTCTTCACCACTCGACATGACGCTCGAATCCGACTGGCTGAGCCGCTTCATGGCGCTCGTCACGGTTACCGGGAAGCTCGAAATCCGCTGCGCGTTCGGCGCGCCGTGGGCGGTCACGTATGAGCGATCGCCTGCGCGCGAGATGCCATATCACGTCGTGCTGCGCGGCCGCGCGATCCTCGAGAATCCCGACGACGGCACGGTGCGCGAGCTCGGCGGCGGCGATCTCGTCATGTTGCCGCACGGTTCCCCGCACGTGCTGCACGACGGCAGCGGGCTGACGCCGGTGCCGGCGGTCAAGCGGCCCGGCGGTCATGTCTTCATCGGCGAGAACGCGGGCACCGGCGAGCGGCTTGACATGCTGTGCGGGCGCTTCGTGGTCGCGCCGCCGCATGACCGGCTGATCCGGCGCCACCTGCCGGCCGATCTCGTCGTGCGCGCGGCGACCGACAGCCGTACGCCCGACGCGCTCGCCGCCACCGCGCGGCTGACCGCGCTCGTGGAGCTGATGCGCGCGGAATCGCTCGAGCAGCAGCTCGGCGGCCTTGCGATCCTGAACGCGCTGTCGGCGGCGCTGTTCGCGCTCGCGCTGCGTGCGGTCAGCGAATCGGGGCAGGCGCCGACCGGGCTGCTGGCGCTGGCCGGCCAGCCGCGCCTCGCGCCCGCGATCGTCGCGATGCTCGACGATCCGGCGAGGCCGTGGACGCTGCCCGAACTGGCCGCGTTGTGCAGCATGTCGCGCGCGACCTTCATGCGTCATTTCCAGTCGAAACTCGGACACTCGGCCGCCGACCTGCTGACGGACATCCGGATGAGTCTCGCGGCGAACGCGCTGCGCCAGCCGTCGGCCAGCGTGGAGGCCGTGTCGGCCGACATCGGTTATCAGTCGGTGGCCGCGTTCCGCCGCGTGTTCACGCGCTGGGCAGGCATGACGCCCGGCGACTGGCGGCGCCAGTCGCTCGGCGGCCCGCACGACGCGGCCGCATCGGACGACAGCGTGGCCGGCGACGCGGAATAGGCGCGAAGAACGCGGCCGCCGGTTCCATTCGTCACATGCAGGCCAGCCCGCTGTCGACGCACGGTCTCAAAGGCCCGCCTCGACGCGGCTGCTGCGCAACGCGATGAACGGCGCGACAGCCACCGGCGCGTCGTGCCCTCCGATTCCACCGAGCGGCGCCGCGGCCGTGATCCACGCGGAACGCCGGTCGCGGCGACAGGGCCGGCGACGGGCGCGGTTGAGACCCCGGCGGGGCGTGCAGCGGAACCGCACGCCGGCACTAACGCGGGGCTTACTTCACGGGCGGGAAATCGACGACCGTGTCGTTGATGCGGTTGAACGTGTTGGTGAAGATTGTCAGCGCAATCGCGAGCGAGATTTCGGCGAGTTGCGTGTCGGTGTAGCCGGCTTCGCGGATCGCGGCGAATTCGTCGTCGGTGATCGTGCCGCTCGTCCGTTGGAGGTTCAGCACGAAACGGATCAGCGCGTCGCGCTTCGCGTCGCCGGTGTTCGGCTCGCTCGCACGGATCGCGCGCAGTGCGTCGGCCGACAGGCCGGTCATCTTGCCGAGCAGGTTGTGCGCGGCGACGCAGTAGTCACACCCGGTGTCGGAACTGACGAGCAGCTTGATCGTTTCGAGATCCTGCTTGCTCAGCGTGCCGCCGGCGAGCACGCCTTCGGCGTTGAGCACGGCCGCGAGCGCATTCGGCGCAAGATGGCCGACGGCGGCGAACAGGTTGGGGACGGTGCCGCCGGCGACCTTGCGGACCTGTGCGTACACGTCGGCGGTTGCGCCGGTGGCGGTTTCGACGGCGGGGATGGCGATGCGGCTCATGACTGGCTCCTTGATCGGAAAGTTGACGCCCGTTCGTTCGGGGTGACGCCACTTTAGACGCGCAGAGCGATCCTCATCAGTCGCAAAATCGCCAAATTGATGCTCAAAAGGATCAAGGTGATTCGCCGCCGCTGACGATCTACTTCCGGCTTTTCAGGAAGGTGCGCCCTTCGGCCGTGATCGACGCGCCCGAGCGGCCGTGTGCGGAATGGCTGACGAAGCCGGCGCTGACGAGTTCCCTGGCGATCGACCAGCCGAGCGCCGGCGCGTCGCGCCCGTAGCGGACATCGGCGAGGCGCTCGAGCGCCCAGATGGCGGAGGCCGACAGGTTCGGGGTGTTGGGCGTGAAGTTGTCGCTCATCGCTTCCTCGTGAAAAGGGGATTCGGGGTGGGCGGGATGCCGTGACATCGGGGGGGCGCGGGTCAGCGCGCCTGTAGCGCAGGCAGCAGCGCCTGCAGTGCCGCTTCCTCGTCGGGGCCGGTGGCCAGCACTTGCGCGGACGTGCCGCCGTGCACCTGCAGCGCCGCGATGGCGGCGCTGTCCTTCGCGTTGCCGCTGATCCCGTTCGCGATCAACAGGATGTCGCTTTCGAAGCCGCGCGCTGCCGCGACGGCTGCTTCGCGTGCGCAGCCGCCGCGGTTGCGGTTCCACGCGGGGCCGATTTCAACGTACACAACGGTTGCCACAATGTCGGAAAGCCTCTGGACGGAACGTCGGAATCGGTGTGCGGCGCCGGGCCGGCGGTGCGCCAGTCGGGCGTGAAATGGGCTTTCCCGCACGACTCGGGGAAGCTGGCAGTGCGGCCGGGGTGTGCCATCCTGCGTGGATGTACCGGCATTCTCGCTGAAACGGGCCGCAAATCCGGCGAACGGCGCGAAAACATTGATTATAATACAGCAATCAATACATGTGTATTGCATTATAATAGTGTGTGCGCCAAAGGCGGCCCGCCGACCCATCGGCCGGTACCTGCAGGCCCACCGGGCGACGCTGCCAGCGCGCCCGATATTTTTTATCGACGACTCCCCCTGAATGGAAGCTGCAATGAACGCCGCCCCCGCCTGCCCGCAATGCGCGATGGAAAACACTTACCCGGACGGCACGCTGACCGTATGCGCGGACTGCGGCCATGAATGGTCGGCCGACGCCGGCGCCGATACGGGCGACGAGCCGGCGGGCGACGTCGTCAAGGACGCCAACGGCAACGTGCTGTCGGATGGCGACTCGGTCGTGCTGATCAAGGACTTGCGCGTGAAGGGTTCGTCGATCACGCTGAAGATGGGCACCAAGGTCAAGAGCATTCGGCTCGTCGGCGGCGATCACGAGGTCGACTGCAAGACCGACATGGGCGGCTTCATGCTGAAGGCCTGCTACCTGAAGAAAGTCTGAGCGCGCACGCTCCAATCGACCGTTTGCAACCGACTGCCCGTTCATGGCCGAAGATCGAATTTCCTACGACGCGTTCATCAGGTTCCTGGCGACGCCGCTGAACGACGGCCGGCCGTTCGTGCTGGAGACGGAGCATGCGCTTTCGCTGCACTTCGACCATTTCGGCACGCAGAGCTTCATGTCGCGCCGGGATCCGGGCCGGCTCGAGCTCGGCTATACACGCGTGATGATGGGCTTTCTGCTGCTGCAGCCCGAGCCCGCGCACATCTGCATGCTCGGGCTCGGCGGCGGTTCGCTGGCGAAGTACTGCTACCGGCACCTGCCCGGCGCGGCGATCGACGCGGTCGAGATCAATCCGAACGTGATCGCGCTGCGGGATGTATTCAGGATTCCTGCTGATGACGGCCGGTTCACGGTGGTGTGCGCCGACGGCGCGGATCATCTGGAAAGGGCGGATGTCAAAACGGACGTGATCCTGCACGATGCGTTCGTCGCCGACGGCATGCGGGGCCGATGTACGGGCGCGGCATTCCTCGCTGCATGCCGCGAGCGCCTGAGCGAAACCGGCGTGCTGGCGATCAACTTCATGGACGACGATCCGGCGCTGCCGGAGCATCTCGAGCACCTGCGAGCCGTGTTCGGCGCGTCGTACACGCTGGTGCCGTGCGGCGACGACAACAACTTCATCGCGTTCGCGTGGAAGGGCGGCAACCGGCTGCCGTCGCTGCGTATCCTGCTCGAACGCGCACTCGCGTGTGCACGGGCCGGCGAGCTCAAGCTGGCGGCCACGGCGAGGCGCATGAAGGCGGGAGAGCATGTCGACCCGCAACGGCTGGTGATGCGGGCGCAGCCGCACGGGCGCTGGGAAATCGGCGCGTAGGCGGCGCTGCCCGCGCGGCCTGTACGGCCGCACTTACTTCACGCGCTTGCCGAGCGCGCTCTTGGTCTTGTACGTCACGCCGTGGCGGTCGAGATACTCGCGGATCAGTTGCCGCACGACTTGCGAAGGCGTGAGATCCTGCTCCGCGCAGAGCATCTCGAAGGCTTCCTTCTTCGCGGGGTCGATCAGGACGGTCAGGCGGGCGGTTTTTGTTTCCATTGCAGGGCGAGGGTGGTCGGTATGTTAATCAAATTATAATCGATCCGCCTTCGGCGCCACCGCCGAAAGCGCGCTTCCGATGCGCGATCAGCGCCTGCTGCGGAGCAACGCGAGCAGGTCGTCGATCACCGGTACGATCGCGAGCGTGACGAGCACCGCGGCAAGCGGCACGGTCGATACGTAGCCGACATGCTTGAAGCCGATCGCGCCGGCCAGGCCGCCAATGAAGAACGACGTGAGCATCGTCGCGTGAATCCGCAGTTTCGAGCGGTTGGCGATGACCGCATGCGCGTCGACGTCGACCGCCGAGCGGTTCCAGTAGAACAGCTTCCCGAGCTCGATGCCGAGGTCGGTCACGATGCCGGTCATGTGCGTCGTGCGGATCTCCGCGCCCGACAGCTTCGTGATGGTCGCGTTCTGCAGCCCCATGATGAAGCACAGCAGCGTCACGGTCACGGGCACGAAGAAGGTCTCCCACAGCGCGAGGTGGCTGCCGAGCAGGCCGAACAGGAGCAGCAGCGCGGCTTCGAGCAGCAGCGGCAGCATGAACTGGCTGTGCAGGCCGCGGCGGCGGCCCCAGTTGACGAGGATCGCCGAGCAACTGGCGCCGATCAGGAACGACCCGAGCGAGCTGATGCCGGCCAGCGCGAGCCGCACGTCGCCGAGCGCCGTCTGGTCGGCGATCGCCGACACGATGCCGCTCATGTGCGACGTGTATTGCTTGACCGCGAGGAAGCCGCCGGCATTGGCCGCGCCGGCGACGAACGCGAGCGAAAACCCGAGCTGACGGTTCGCGGTCGCGCTGCGGTGTTTTCCGGTCAGGTATCGAAAGTACTGCGCTGGCATAGGGGCTCGGGGCTTCGCTCAATCGCCGCGGATCGCGGGCACGGACGGGAAGACGGGCGCCGGACGGCGGGGCGGGTACGCCGCCTGCGCACAGGCGCCGCGTCTCTCGAATCATGTGACGAACATGATAATGACATTATCATACTCTGTTAGTCTCATGGGGGCGGCAGTACAATGTCATCCTGCGCGGCCTGACTGCGGCTCCGCTGCCGCATGGCCGCGCCGCCCGCCTTCGCGATCACTTTTGCCCACCGCTTCATGACCCCGATCAAGTTCATTCTGCGCTACACGGCGATCCCGTTCACGGCCATCGTGGCCGTGGTGATCTGGACTGTCATACCATCGTCGAAAGAGATCGATGCGAGACAATATGCGGCGCTGTCGCGCGCGTACGCGAGTTTTCCGCTGCCGTTCCGGCGCGAGATCTCCGAAACGATGGACCACGGCCGGATCAACGACCGCCGCTACCAGGCGCTCGTGCGCGATTCGCTGGGCAATGGCGTCGCGCTGGACTGGCCGGCGTCGGGCGTCGGCGAGCTCGCCGACGAGCGGCAAAAACTGGCCGAACTGATTCAGGCCGATTCCGATCTTCAAGGGCATCACCAATGAAAACTCTGCTGGTTTCCGTGGCATTCGCGATGATCATCGCGAGCCTGATCTTCGCGCTGTATTTCATGAATCACGATCGCGGCAAGTCCAAGCGGATGGCATGGTCGCTCGCCGCACGCGTCGGGCTGTCGGTCACGCTGTTCCTGTCGCTGCTGATCGCATACAAGCTGGGCTGGATCGAGCCGACCGGGTTGCCGATCGGTCGCTGAACGATGGACGCCCCGTGGCATGCGGGGCGTTCGCAAGAATGCGAGTTTGATTTTATAAGCATGCTATTCTGATAAGAATACTTATCCTGATGACAGTGATCGAAACGAATCCTGCCGAGGAATGGCAGCATCGCTTGCGTGACTGAAACGGGTCATCGCGGATGCACCGGCAGCAACTGGGTCATGCGGCCGCTGCGGGATCCCCGTGCGGCCGCTTTTCCGCGGGGCGGGCGAAGCACGCGCGCATTTCCGCGATCAATCCCGGAGCACGTATAACGTAAGCTGAAATCGGTTTTTCCCGCGTGTCAGGTGCGTCCCTATACTTTGCGATGCTGCGCAAGCAGCGATTCGCGCATCCCGCGATCGCGCGACGCAGCGCCCGATCTTCTCGTACAAGGACCTGCCGAATGACTGCCCGTGATGCCGTCGATCCGCGCGACACGTTGCGCGACGCGCTTGCCGCGCTACCCGATCTCGCCAACGCGATCGGGCAGGATGCGGCGCAACGCGAGGCGCGCCGCGAACTGCCATTCGAGGGTTTCGCGATCTTCCGTCGCTCGGCGCTGGGCGTATTGCGAATTCCGGTTGAGCGCGGCGGCCTCGGCGGCACGCTGGTCGATCTGTTCGACACGATCACGACGCTGGCCGCCGCCGATTCGAATCTCGCGCACGCGCTGCGGATCCACTACGACCAGATCGAGACGCTGCGGTTGTCGCCGCGCACGCCGTTCAACGACGTGCAGCTGGAGCGTGCGCGGGCCGGTGCGATATTCGGCGGTGCATCGACCGAACGCGGCACGTCGCGGCCCGGCGAGAACACCACCGTGCTGCGCCGCGATGGCGATCACTATCGCGTGACGGGCCGCAAATACTATTCGACCGGCACCGCGTTTGCCGATTTCGCGCGCATCAACGTGGAGAACGAGCAGGGCGACGCAGTCGCCGTGATCATTCCTGTCGCGCGCGACGGCGTGCAGGTGCTCGACGACTGGGACGGCATGGGCCAACGCATGACTGCGAGCGGCAGCCTGCTGCTCGACGACGTGCAGGTGTTCGCGGATGAAGTGGCCGTGCGCGACGGTTCGACGCTGGTCGGCCGCCATTGCGGCGCGCTGCGGCAACTGCATCTCGTCGCGACGGGCGCGGGCATCGTGCGCAACGTGGTTGCCGATGCGCGCCGCTATGTGCTCGCGCACGGCCGCCCTGTGCTGCACAGCCCGGCGCCCACCGCACGCGACGATCATTTCATCCAGCAGGTCGTCGGCGAGCTGTCCGCGCACAGCCACGCGATCGACGGGCTCGTGCGCGAAAACGCGCGGGCGCTCGACTGTTCCGCCAACGCAATCGAAGCCGGCGACGCCGATGCGCATGCCCTTGTGCTCGACAGCGCGCTTGCAACGGCACGCACGCAGCTCGTCGTAAGCAAGCTTGCGCTGCATGCGGCGGAGCGGCTGTTCGAAGTCGGCGGCGCGTCGGCGACGGCGCGCGAACACAACCTCGACCGGCACTGGCGCAACCTGCGCACGATCTTCAGCCACAACCCGTTGCTGCACAAGGCGCGCGTAATCGGCGACTACGAGCTGAATGGCGAGACGACGCACCTCACCGAAGGCCGCGTGTTCTGACACGGCCGTGTCATTTCGGCGAGCACGCGCGCCACGATACGCGCCGCATCCACTGCCTCACGTCAGCGCCGCAGGCCGGCGTCGCGCAGTAGCGGCAGCACGCGTGCGCCGAAGAAATCGAGATCGGGCTTGAAGTCGTAGAAGCTCAACTGGATGCCGTCGATGCCGGCGCGGTGCAGCCGCACGATGGTATCGGCGACTTCTTCCGGCGAGCCGGTGATCGAGATATTGCCGCCGATCGCCCGCGCGGCCGCCTGTGAGCGCTGTTCGAAGCCGCCTCGCCACGCATGTGCGTCACTGTCGAAACGGTGGAAGCTGCCTTCGTCCGCATGCGCGACGATCGCGTCGCGGTACGCACGCGCTTCGGCCGCCGTCTCGCGGCAGATCACGAGCGGGTTGAGCAGCGTGCGGATCGCCCGGCCGCGCGCCGTGGCAGCTGCCTTCACGCGTGCGGTATGCGCGTGCAGCGCATCGATCGCCCGTTCGGCATCCGGGCCGGCCGGGCTCGTGACGAACACGATGTCCGAATAGCGTGCGGCGAAATCGATGCCCGCATCGGAGCCCGTCGCGTTGATCAGCAGCGGGCGGCCGAAGCGCGGCTTCGGCGTGACGAATGCGCCGCCCAGCCGCCAGCTCGACAGCGCGGGCGTGTAGCTGAAATTGTCCGGTTGCGCCCACAACTGCTGAACCGCATCGAGGAATTCGGCCGCCATTTCGTAGCGCCTGTCGTGTTCGATCCGGTTCCAGCCGAACATCTCGTGCTCGACTGCGCGGTGGCCGGTCACGACGTTGATGCCCCAGCGCCCGCGCGAGATGTGATCGAGCGTGGCGGTGAACTTTGCGAAATGCAGCGGATGCCACGGCCCGTAGAGCACGTGACTCGTCGCGACGAGGATGATCCGTTCGGTGCGCGCGGTCAGCGCGGCCAGCGTCATGAACGAGTCGAGCGCGTGGCCGTCGAACACGCCGCCGTAGCCGCCTTTCGGCAGCCACTGCGACAGCGCGAACACGAGATCGAAGCCGAGCGCCTCCGCGCGCGCGACCAGGTCGGCGTTGTAGTCGAACGTCCAGTCCGTCGTGCGCGGCAGCGTCGACGCGCTCCAGCCGCCTGCCTGGATCGGCAGGAACAGCCCGAGCATCAGTGGCTGCGCGAGGACGCGCGACACCGGGCTGTCGGGGAAATCTGCCGGCGAGCGAACATCGACGAACGATGATGGCACGACCGGGGTAGCGAGGGCGGTGTCGCTCATGAGGGTTTCCTTTCGGGTTGGGCACGCACTGCACGGCAACGGCGGTGCTGAGGCGGACCGCATCGCGGCCGTGCGGCCCGGGTATGCCGCCGGGCGGCGACAGCTACGGCGTGCCCGGTGCGCGTGTGCGCAGTCGCACGTCGAACAGATAGAGCAGGGTGAGCGGCCGGCTCGCTAGCGTGCCGCCGGCAGGCAACCTCGCCGCCGCCCATCCGCTGCCGAGCTGGCGCAGAGCTGCGCGCCGGCTGCTGCGCGGCACGCGGGGACGGAAACGGAAGTCTCACGGTCGAACGCATATCGCGCGCGGGGAAACGCCCATTCTCGGCAACCGGGCACGGCACGGCAAACAACGAATCACGCTTTGCTTATCACGCTGGGCCGCGCCCGGTGCGCGCGCCGTCAGAACTTCACGCGCAGCCCGCTGACGAGCGCGACCTGACGGTTCGTCGACGACGCGCTGCCGATGTTCGAGATCGCCGCGATCGCACGATAGCCGCCCGCCGTTGTGGTGCTCGGATCGCCGGCCGCGAGCTGGTAGATGCCGGACAGGTAGAGATCGGTACGTTTCGACAGCGCATAGTCGAAACCGAGTGTGAACTGGTGCCAGCGCGGCTTCGGCGTCTGGCCGCCGGTGCCCGGCAGGCCGCTCGCGCGCCCGTCGGTGAACGTATAGACGCCGATCAGCGTGGCCGCCGGTGTGATCTGGTAACGCGCGTTCACGTCGTAGTTGTTGAACTTGCGCGACGAGCCGTCGAGATAGTCGAGCTGCGTGTGGCTCCACGCGAAGCCGAGCGTCGCACGGCCGAGCGCGTAATTCGCGCCTGCCACGCCGATCTGCTGCTTGAGCACGCCGCCGTTCAGCCCGTAGAAGAATGCGCCGCTGTAGTCGTTGCCGGTGGTGGAGGTCGCACCGCCCACCGCGCCGCTCGTATTCGACGTCGAATTCGGATGATTGATGCGCACATAGCCGGCGCCCACCGACAACGGGCCGTTCACGTAGTTCGCCGACGCGCCCCATGCGTTGTTGTTCGAGAACCCGGTGCCCGCGCCGCCGTTGGCCTGGTTGCTGAACGCATAGAGCAGGTCGGCCGTGAAGCCGGCGATCGTGTCGCTGCGGAACTTCACCGCGTTGTTCAGCCGGAAGCTCTGGTTCATGTTGTCGTTGTCGCCCACGTGCGTGGCCGGCGACCAGAAGCCGGACCCGGAGTACGGCGCGACGAGGTCGGTGATCGGCTCGTACTGGCGGCCGAAGGTCAGCGTACCGATGCCCGACTTGGCAAGGCCCACGTACGCGGAGCGGCCGAACAGGCGGCCGCCCTGGCCGAGCCCGCCGTCGCTGGGCCGGAACCCGCTTTCGAGCGTGAACACCGCCTGCAGGCCGCCGCCGAGATCTTCCACGCCTTTCAGGCCCCAGCGGCTGCCGCTCAGCTTGCCGCTCGTCTGCTGGACGTTGCTCGCGCCACCCTGGTTGTTCGTATAAGCGAAACCGGCATCGACGACGCCGTACAACGTGACCGAACTCTGCGCATGCGCGCCGACCGAACCGATCGAAACCAAACCCAGGACTACCGATTTTTTGATCATGACTATCCTCTGTTTTTATGGGTACCTCTGTGAGGATCACGATGCTATTGACGGCGATCGTGCCAATGAATGGTCGATCCGTGGTTTGTAAATCGCTGCGCGGCCGATTTGCAATGTGTGTTGCCGCAAGTCCGGCGTGTGTGCCGCGATCGCGTCCGGTACCCGTGCTGCGGCGAACGCATCGCGCGAACGGCGAACGTCGAGCGCCGGATACGTGCGGGCGCCGTCATATCGATCGATGAAATCGTTAGATATGCGCAATACAGGCGACCCGGCGCGCGATGTTTTTTTGCAACGCCCGCTGTGCGGCGGGTGGCCGATGCGCTACACGCGCCCGCATATCGATTCCGCAAAACGTTGGTAGGGCCGCGCGACGCATGACGGTAGAGTCGGGCATCCGGCCTCGGGCCGGCATGCTCCGGGAACGGAAGGGCGCGCAAGTGTGCGTTCGTCCCGGCTGAACAACGAACACGGGAGTCGTTTGTCATGAGTCGCGATGTGCTGTTTCTGCTGGAGCCAGGCTTTGCCGATCCGAAGCATCCGGGCCAGCGCTTCGTCTGCCCCCATGGACTGTCGATCGAAGGGCTGCTGGCAAGCGCGCCCGATCGCGCGGGTCGAATCGACGTGAAACGCGTCGGCTTCGAGCGGCCGCGGCACGCGGTGATCGACGCGCTCGACGACGCGAACCAGGGGCTGCCGGTGCTCGTGCTCGGTCGCGACCAGCCAGCGCCGGACGACGCACAGACGCTCGGCGACGTGCGCTTCGTCACCGACGCACGCCGCATCCTCGAACTGCTGGCCGAGCGCCACGGATTTCCGGTGCTGCATTGACGCGGCGGTTTTCACTTCCCGGTTGATCGACCGACAGGAGCATCCGATGTCTTCAATTTCGGCGGCGCGGCGCCGTTTGTTGCTCGCCGGCGCCGCAGTCGTGGCGGCGCCATGGGCCACGAACGCAGCGTTCGCCGCCGCCGCTGCCAACACCGATTTCACCGGCACCACGTTGCGCGTCGCGACCTACAAGGGAGGCTGGCGCGCGCTGTTGCAGGCGGCCGGGCTGGCCGACACGCCGTACCGGATCGACTGGCGCGAGCTGAACAACGGCGTGCTGCACATCGAGGCGCTCAACGCGGACGCGCTCGACATCGGCTCGGGCAGCGAAATACCGGCCGTGTTCGCCGCGCGACAGAAGGCCAACGTGCGACTCATCACCCGTGTGCGCGAAGACCTGAACAACCAGGTCACGCTCGCGCGCAAGGACACGCCGATCCGCAGCATCGCGGATCTGAAGGGCAAGCGCGTCGGGTACGTGCGTGCGACGACGTCGCACTACTTCCTGTATCGCCAGCTCACGGAGGCGGGCCTGGGCTTCGACGACATCCAGCCGATCAACCTGTCGCCGACCGATGGCTTGTCTGCATACGATCGCGGTGACATCGACGCATGGGCGATCTACGGCTACAACGGCCAGCTCGCGCGCAATCGCTACGGCGCGCGCGTGCTGAAGACGGGGAAGGGCTATCTGTCGGGCAACTTTCCGGTCTATGCGAACCCGCGCACGCTCGACGATGCGCGCCGTCGCGCGGCGACGGGTGATCTGCTGCTGAGATTCCGGCGCGCGTATGCGTGGGCGAACGGGCATTTCCGCGACTATGCGCTTGCGCAGAACCGCGAGACGCGCGTGCCGGTTGCCGATCTCGTCGCGATGTTCGACCAGCGCAGCGAAGACTATGCGCTGCTGCCGGTGACACCCGACGTGGTCGCGCAGCATCAGCAGGTCGCGGATGTGTTCACGCGGATCGGCGTACTGGATGGGCCGGCCAATGTGGCGCCGCTCTGGGATACGTCGTTCAACGCACTGGTCGCGGCGACATGATCGGAGGCTATGAGAAGGCGGCCGAATGACCGGGGGATTCAGGCGAACACGCGCTTTCGAAAGCGCGGTTTTCCATGCGTGACCCAGGCATCACCCCAGTTGCGGATCGCGTCGGGCGATCCTGTGTGACAGGATCAGGCGAACGTCGTCGCGACCATGATGCCGAACACGACGCCGATTGCAATCCCGCAGAGCCGGCCGTAAATCGATGCGCGCACATTGTCGTCGAGCAGGAACGGCGAGCGTTTGTGCTTCCATACCGTGCTGAATGCGACCGGGCGGGTCAGCAGGGCGATGCATGCGATCAGCACCGGCGTGGCGATGAGCATTGCGATGCGCTGTCCGTTCCAGTCGACGCCGTGCATCGCCAGCGAAACGATCGCGGCAAGCGGAACCTCGACGCACAAGCCGAGCAACGAACCGCTGACGAATGAATCTCCGGGGGACTGAAACATGATCGGTCCTGGCGTTCGAATGAAATCGGTGCCCGGCTCGAGCGCCCGAAAATAAAAAAACGGCCGTTGCCCGCGGTTGGTCGACCGCGTCCGGCATTGGCCAGAATGACGGCCGGATGGTACGGCAAATCATTGGCCCGTTGGCGGTCATTCAAGCTATTTAACAAATGTCCCGGGTAGGACTGCATTTTCATGCTGCATCGGGATATCGCGCCGTGATAAAAATCGGGCAATCTCGTCGATGTCGGCAGCGGGTAGAGGCCGCGCGACCGGCATGGCTGCATGCCTCGCCGTTCCGGCACGAAATATGACCCTAGTCGGTTTCCGGGCCTGCCGGGCGGGTTCCGGAGCGGGGCACGGGTTTAATGAACCGATGGCAATGGCCATGCGTCACCCATCGAATCGAACATGAGCGAACACAACGTGACGGGCCGTGACGCACAATGCGTCGGCGCGGCAAACGCGGAATTTTCAGCAGGCGTCGCCGCCCATCACGCCGGGCGGGCGGCGGATGCCGCGCGGCATTACCGGGCGGCGATTTTGCTCTGCCCCGATCACACCGAGGCGCTGAACAATCTCGGTATTCTGCTCGAAGCGGAAGGAAATGCAGGCGAGGCGGAACATTGCTACCGAAGGGCCCTCGAGATTCGTCCCGACAATGTGGATGCCTGTTTCAATCTCGGCCTGCTGCTTCACGATGGACAACGCCTCGATGAGGCGGAGGCCTGCTACCGCAGCGTATTGGCGTCGAATCCCGGGCATGGTCCGGTGCTGCGCAGGCTCGGCCTGCTGCTGCGGTTCACGGGCCGCGACGCCGAAGCCGAACGCACCTTGCGCGATGCCGTGATCGCTCGCCCGGACGATGCCGTGGTTCGTGCCGATCTCGCAATGCTGCTTCAGGCGCTCGGGCGATCCGACGAAGCGGAGCAGCAGTATCGGGAATCGCTTGCGCACGAACCGAACGACGCAGCGACGCTCAACAGTTTTGGTGCGTTGCTTCACCAGCTCGAACGGTTGCCGGAAGCTGAGACTTGTTTCCGGCGCGCGGTTTCGCTGCAACACGGCTCCCGCGAAGCGCGAGGCAATCTCGGCAACGTGCTGTTCGCGCAGCGGCGATACGCTGAAGCCGAATCGTGTTACCGCGAAGTGCTGGCATGCGATCCGTCGTTCGCGGAGGTGTGGAACAACCTGGGCCGTCTGCTGCACGAGGTCGGCAGACTGGATGAGGCCGCCGCCGCTTTGAGACACGCACTGACGCTCGATCATGACCGCGTGCCGACCACGTTCAACCTGAGCCTGGTGTTGCTGGCGATGGGGCAGTACGAAGAAGGATGGCGCCACTACGAGGCGCGCTTTCAGCCTTCCTCGCACTGGGGCGACGCTTCGTCGAATCGCGTTCTGGCAAGCTTGCCCGCGCCGCTCTGGCACGGCGAACCGCTCGACGGGAAATCGCTTGTTGTCTGGCCCGAGCAGGGGTTCGGCGATGTCGTGCAGTTCGCGCGCTATCTGCCGCTGCTCAAGCAGCGCGGATTGTCGACGCTGACGGTGGTGTGTCCGGCCGCATTGACGCGCCTGATCGCAACGGCTGACGGCGTGGACCGTTGTGTCGAGCCTGACGAGGCGGCGGCGCTTCCTGCACACGATTACGCGGTCCCGATCATGAGCCTGCCGTTGCACTGCGGAACGACGCTCGACACGATACCCGCGACGGTGCCCTATCTGCATGTGCCGGCATCGCTCGTCGAGCGCTGGCGGAGCAGCGTGCCGTCAGCCGGCTTGAAGGTCGGGTTGGTCTGGGCCGGCGATCCGCGCCCCGACCAGGCGCAGGCACACGCGACGGACCGCCGCCGCTCGCTTCCGGCAAGCGCGTATCTGCCCCTGCTGCGGATTCCGGGTGTGAGTTTCGTGAGCTTGCAGAAGGGCGAAACGACCCGCCGGCAGATCGACACGATTCCGTCGCCGCTTCGCCCTGCCGACCCGATGGAGCACGTGCGCGACTTCGCGGACACGGCGGCGATCATCTCCCATCTGGATCTCGTGATCACCGTCGATACGTCGGTCGCACATGTGGCAGGTGCATTGGGCAAGCCGGTCTGGATCCTGTCGCGCTTCGACGGCTGCTGGCGCTGGCTGGCGGATCGGGACGATTCGCCGTGGTATCCGCGGGCGCGGCTGTTCCGCCAATCGGAGGCGGGGCGGTGGAGCGATGTCGTCGAGCGTGTCGCGGGTGCCCTCGAGTACCTTCGTGCCGAACGAGACAATCGTGAAGACGGCGCGTCATGCCATCCACACGACGATGGGCATTGCCGATCCGCGCGCGACGGTACAGAAACGAGCGTCGATACACGAGGCGCTCGAGACGATGACGTGTGACGCATTGAACAATGCACTCGAGGGTCGATCAGATGATCCGGCTTTCCACTGGTCAAGGTGGCGTCGCCTGATCAGCTTCGCGGCGATCCCTTTGGTCATGTTGCTGACGGGCTGCGCGGAACGCGCCGATGAGCATGCCGAAGCCGGCCATCGAGAATGCAACGCGTTTGAGATCGGGTACTTCGGCATTCACTGCAATGAACGTGGGCGAATTCGGACAGGGGCAATACGAAACCCTACGCGCCACGGCACGACATGCTGGACGTGAAAACGAGGGAGCGTCAACCGTCCCGAGTCGCTTACCACATCTTGACAGTTCTTAACAGCTCGAAACAAGTGGAGAGCTATGATCTAGCTCTTTATTGAATGTGCATACTGGAGAACCTCCCATGAGTTTGGCGCGCTCACTCAGTATCGGCATTACAATTGGCCTTCATCATGCGGCAGAGAGTCTTTGGGTCAACGGCATCAAGCAGAACGCCTTGTATCTAATGAGGCTCTTTCAACACTCGCCTCTTGGCCATCAGGTAACCCTCGTCAACACGACGAACGTCAAGATCACGTCGGAACTTCCATGGGATACCACGCAGTTCCCAATACGCTCGTTCGACGATGCGAAAGACTCGCTTGATGTCCTGATCGAACTCGGTGGGCAGATTGATCAGGCGCAAACCGCGTATCTGCAGGCGCGCGGCGCAAAAGTCGTGAGCTACTGTTGCGGTCCGGAATACGTGCACATGATGCAGGCCATGATTTTTGGCAGACGGCATGCGGAAACGGTATTCATCAATCAACGTTATGATCAAGTATGGATCATCCCGCAAGTTGCCGAGACCAGCGCAAGCTTCTTCAGCGTATTGCGACGCCAACCTGTTCGAGAGGTGCCGTTCGTTTGGGATCCGATGTGCGTTGAAGAGCGATCGGCCGCTCTCCCGCATCGCGGGGAATATCGTCCAACCGGGCAACCCAAAAGGCTATCCATCATGGAGCCGAATATCGACGTTACCAAGTTTTGCCTCTATCCACTCTTGATCGCTGAGTTGGGATATCGGAAATGTGGTTCGCAGATATCCTATGTGCATGCGACGAACACGGAACATCTTGCAAATGGCAGCCCGGAATTTATCGGAATCGCGCACCACCTGGATCTTGTTAGGGATTCGAAAATAAGCTTTGTCGGATATTATAATACCCCTCAATTTCTTTCCGAGTTTACCGATATTGTGATATCCCATCAATGGGGGCTTGCATTGAATTATTTCTATTTCGATGTTTGCTGGAACGGTTATGCGATGGTCCATAACGCTGGCCTCTGTCGTGAGCTTGGTTATTTTTATAATGGAAATGATGTGGAAGAGGGCGGCCTTCGACTCCAGCAGGCGATAGAATATCACGACGAAAATTGGCAGGATTATAAGAATCGGCAGCGTGAAGTAATCGGGGGATTTTTGTCAACAAATCCTCGACAAATCGAGGCGTATGACAGGTTGCTCATCGGTCTTTTTGAATGAAATAGATGGGTTGTCATCGGGGAATGAGTACGTCGTTGATTGACGCGAATGGGCCGCGACGCAGACACGCTGGCCGAAGCGTTGGCTCAGGCGGAGATACTGAGTGTTGTTCAACCGACGGTCGCGTTCCGGTTGTACCAGGCCGCATTCCTGGATGCCGTATTTGCGGCACAGCGCTGTCGGCTTCAGTTCAGTCTCGGCTTCCTTCAAGAAGCCGATGATCTGTTCTTCGGTGAATCGCTTTTTTCATTGCGTTTCTCTCTGGAGCGGACTCTCCACTGTCACCGCACCAAACGCGGGGAGCAGGTCAACGGCAGCCGTCGATGCTGACTTGCGGGCTCCCAGGTGTTGCGGTCGCACAGTAGCAGGTCCTGTTTACGTTGGGCGAGTCGTTTTGGCGCCAACTGCCTGCGGCTGCAGGATCACTGACGTCACATCCGCACCATTGGACGATCCCGAGGCGGATTGATCCGCGCGGGCCTCTACACGCAAGCCCGCTTCACGATAGCCTTCCGGTTTGCGCCCATCTCTCGAGCATCCACCGTGCGTCGGCGACCGTTGCATCCCAGGCGCCGATGGCTGGTTGTCGAACGACGCGGATTCCCGGGTACCACGGTGTCGAGGTCGGGGATCGTTCGAAGCGCCAGTCTCCGTGGAGCGGCGACAGTAGGATGGTCGGCAAGTCGAGGCTGGCGGCGAGGTGCAGCGGCCCGCTGTCGACGCTGATGACCAGGTCTGCCGCAGCGGACAGCAGCGCTGCAAGCGCACGCAGGTCGGTCGTCGCATCGAGGTTGGTGGTCGTGTGGGACAGGTCGTCGGCGAGCCATCGCTGCATTTCGAGACCGCGCTGGAATACGATCCAGTGTACGTCCTGGTTTTCCAGCAGCGGACGTATCTGCTGCAGGCGCAGACTCCGCCACGCGAAATCCCCGTGAGCGGATTCGTTCGACGACCAGAACAACGCGCAGCATGGGCGTCCGCGCGCGGCGCGGCGAATGCGTGCCACCTGTTCGGACACCTCGGGCGAGGGCGCTGCCTCATACATTGCACGGCGCGCCGGCAGGTAGCCGGCCAGCGGGAACATCGCGGTGAACAGGGAGAACGGTGTTGCCCACATTGCATCGAACGGAGCGTTGCCGGCGAATGGTGCCACCAGTTGGTCGGCACGGATGTCGCGATAGTCGTTCAACCAGGCCTGATTGGCGTCCGGACACGGCCAGGGCTCGTGACACACGAGTTCGGTGCCGGCCTGGGCGAGCAGGGTGCGATAGCGGATGAACTGGAGCCAGTCGCCGAAACCGCCGCCACGGACGTAGTGCAGCACGCGCGGCAATGGGGTGTCGCCACACCAGTAGCCGGGATCCTTGATTCCGTATATCTCCGCCACGGCCGATCGGCTCGTATAAGCCGACGCATATTCGCCGATTCCCGCGGCGATTCCGTGAGCCCGCATCAGCGAGGTGCTGCGGATTTTTCTCAACTGGATAGCGGTCGCATGCGGAATCGCGCCAGCGTGGTGTGCGGCCTCGTATGACACGGATCTCGCGATGATGTCGTCGTCGCGGCCGAACAGATACAGGATTTCGAGCTGTACCTGCTCGCGCTCCCATTCATTGAGGCCGTGGACGAGTGTTTCGAATTGCGCGTCGAGAACGTCCAGCCGGCCGAGATGGGCGCACGCATGGAAAAAGATGGAACGATGGTTCGTATAGCCTGGCTCGCGCTGCGTAAGCTCGATGGATCGGTCGACCGCGTGTTCGAATTCCCCAAGGAAATAATGATACTGAGCGCATGCATGGAGGTATCGTGCGGTGCCGCCGTCGGTGGCCTTCAGGTCGTCGAGCAAGCGTCGAGCGTCATCAATAGCACCGCGCTGTACGAGCTGCTGCACAACGGAAACCGGATTGTCTTGGGTCATTGGCTGGGCTACGGTGAGAAGCTTCAAGGTGTCCGAGTCGTGGCGCCACGCGGACGATCCTATTTCGTGCTCGTGCGATGAAGGTCAACGGCAGGTCATGCGCGAGCGCGTCGTTGGCCTGCGTGATCGGCGAACCTGCATCGAATCGGGTGACGAGTGCTGCCACGTCGACGATCAGCGGGCCGCCCCCCGAACACAGCGTAACCGAGCCCGCGTCCAAACCGTCAGTATCGAGCATTATGGCGCTAGACGTCAGCCGCCCGGGCAGCAGCGTTACAAAGAGCCCCCTACAGAAGCTGTCGCGCGACGCGTTGCCGGAGCAGGATGCGGCGAAGTGCGTTCATGGCGTGCGATTTTACAAGGGTTTGCTGGCAGGGAACGTCTGCCGCGCCGATGGGCGGTATCAGTCGCTATTCGATTGGACCAGACGGCGACGAGGTCGAGAGTGCATACGGTCCCGTCCGCTTGTAATGCTTCTAAGGACTATGCGACACAAAACGGGGTTCTCTTGATTTTCGTGCACTTTACCACTGGAGGCCGGTCTAGCCGCGACAAGGGCTGGCGCTCAGCCCCAAAACAAAACCCGATAAAATCAATTTCTTTCTGACTGGTCTCGTCCGGCGAATTCAAGGGTCGTACTACTCCTCAGGCTTCGCGAGTCACGGTCCGACCTGACTTGTCATCACACTCGATTGCCAATGCAACCTTCGAGGTTCACCCTGGAAAAACGCTGATCTTCGGCGTGGTGCCCACGGTTCACGCAGGCCTCGCATTCACATAATCCTCTTGGTACTGCCGGTCATGCGAGCACGAGATATAACATGGCTCTTCGGCGGTGAAATGCCTGAACAGCGGCGCCGCTCATGACGTCAACATCGATGTCCATCGGCTCGGCCGCGCTCGCAACGGTCTTTTTGCCGAACCACTTGCCGGGTGCGCCCGTCGTCAGGCACTCAGCATCCTCTCGGGGCTGCTCAATTACCTGGCGGCGGCCGGAGCCGACAGGATTCACACTCGATATCGCCTGTCGGCTCGGATCACCGCGACAACGCGCTGCACATTGCCATGACTGCGAGGGCTTGCGCGTACCCCTGCTTCGCGCGGGCAACCCAAATCGCTCAATTCACATTGAAATGCACGCGTACGTCCTGTTGACTCTCGACAGGACGCCCGTTTTCCATCGCGGGGAAAAAGCGCCATCGGCGCAGCGTCTCGAGCAGGATTTGATTGAGTCGAGGATTCTGCGTCGGTTTGACAAGATCGATGTCGAACGTGCCGTCTGCATGGACAAGAAAGCGCGCGACCGCCATTGCCTGATATCCCTGCTCGCGCAAATCGTCGGGTAGTTCGGGCAGCGGCTGCGAAATCAGACGTGCCTGCGCATTGCCCGCCGAGGCTGAACGAGTCGTGGCGGCGTCCGCTTTCGTCGCAGACGCAGACCGCGCATCGTCGAGTGCCGCATGCGCGGTGTGTGTCTCCGGCGACGCAACCGGTTGTTGCGTCGGCAGCGCGTCGTGCGATGAAGCCGGATCGAACCGCTTCGCGGCGGCAGCAGGCCGAACCGGCGCGAGCGCCTGCGGTGGCCGTAGCGGCACCGGCCTCGATATGGTGTGTTCGATGGGTGCCGCTTTCGATGCCGCATGCGTCGTGGGTGGCGCACTTGGCGGCAGTTCGACCAGTTGCATCTGAATCGAATCCGGGGCGTGCGGAGCCGGTTCGTCGCCGGAGAATAGCCGCGTCGAACTCACAAGAAACGCGCCCCAGATCACGCTGGCGAGCGCGATCGTTCCCGCGAACCGACGCCCGTAACGATCGGGTGGCGAACCTGATTCGAGTGCATTCCTAGTCACGATGAACCGCGATGAGAAAATGCTCGGCCCCGGCCCGCCGCGCTTCAAGCATCACCTGCACGACGATGCCATGCGTTGCGCCGTCGTCCGCCGCGATCACAATATCGTGATTCCGGCCGAGCAGATGGGCGACGGACCCGTTCACGCGGTCGAGCGACACCGGTTGCTGATTGACGAAGATCTGGTTCGTCCGGCTTATCGCCAGCGTCAATGGCCGATCCGCCTGCAACTGCTGCGCGTGTCCACGCGGCAGATTGATCCCGACCGCGTCGAGACGCTGCATCGCGAGCGAGGTCAACATGAATGTCGCGAGCAGGAAAAACATCACGTCGATCATTGGAATGATCTCTATACGGCCGCGCTTCGATGCGCGCGAACGGCGCAGTTTCATGACGCCGCCGCTTGTTCGTGCGCCAGCCGCATTTCGGCGAGCCGTTCGTTCGCGAACGATTCGAGATCGTCCATCAATCTGTCGACGCGTCGCGAAAAATAGTTGAATTCGAACAGCGACACGAGCGCGATGACAAGGCCGATCGCAGTCGCGACGAGCGCTTGTGCAATGCCGCCCGACACACCGGCGGGACTCACGAGCCCGTCGCCGCCAATCAGCCGGAACGAGCGCATCATCCCGACGATCGTGCCGAGCAGGCCGAGCAGCGGTGCGGCCGTGACGATCGTTTCGAGCAGCCAGAGGCCGCGGCTCATGTCGCGCTCGACCTGCTGCGCCGCGGCATCGAGCTTCGCCTCGACGTGCCAGAGCGGCGTCGTACCTTGCTCGAAGATCGCAGCGAGTCGACGTGTCACGTGCCGCTCCGGCAGTGCGCGAGCAGCGCTGCCGCGCCCGCTCGTGAAGCGCCAGAACACGTATGCACGGTCGAGCGTGATCGCAAGTGCGATGATCGCGAGCGCGCTGAGCGGATAAACGACCCAGCCGCCGATGCGCAACGCATCCGTGAAACCTGCCCATTCATTCATCGTGTGTTACCTCGTGTGATCTGGAACTCAGAAGTGCTTGGTCAGGCCGGCATAGATCGCGCGCCGCGGTCCGAATTGCGGCGCGCCGACGCCGATGCCCGAGCCGTCCCGCAGTTGATAGACGCGGCCGAACGTGTTGACGAGCGCGACGCGCGCGTCGAATTTGCCGACGATCGGTTCCTCGAAGTGCTCGAGCACGCCGAGATTGACCTGTGCGTACCAGGGCAGGCGATCGGTATTTGCAAAGCCGCTGCGCAGGCCGCTTCCGACGATGCCGTCGGCGCTGAAGGTTGTCTTGCCGAGCGTATACGCCCCGCCGAACGATGCCGTGATGCGCTGATCGTGATCGAGATACACCCAATTGTTGGCGATGTAAGCGAGCTCGTCGGGACCGAAGTTGAATTGCGCGGACTCGATGTTCTTGCCTTGTGCGCGGCTATACGCGACGTTCATATACGCGGAAACGTTGCCCTGCTTGTAGCTCGACGTGAATTCGAGACCGTATACGCGACCGTACTGGTAGTTGAACGGCGTGAAGATCAGCGCGCTGCCGAACTGGCCTTCGTCGAGCAGATCGGACACCTTCTTGTAGTACGCGTCGAGTCCGACCGTGAGTGCCGGTGTGAGTCGCTGCGCGATGCCGACGTCGAAATAGTGGCTGCGCTCGGGCTTGACCGGATCGTTCTGCGCGCTCGGGCTCTGGTTCGTCGTGCCATTGAAGGTGCCGATCGTCGAATCGGACACGAGTTCAAACGCCGGCGGCGTGAAATAACGCGCGTAGCCCGCATGTAACGTCGTCGATTCGGTCGGCCGATAGACGAGGCCGATGCGAGGACTCAACTGGCCGGCCTGCACATATTCGCTCATGCGATCGATACGCAGTCCGTAGTTCAGCGTCAGCTTTGGCGTGATTTTCCACTCGTCCTGCGCATAGAGGCTGTAGAGATAGCCGGACTTGTCGTGCGAGTCCGAAATCGTGGTCGGCTGATCCGACAGCGGATTGCCGTTGCCGTCGACCGGAAATACGGCGACGCTGTCGTTGAAGGCCGCGTGCTCGCGCTCGAACATCATGCCGGCGCGCAACGTATGACTGTCGTTCAGGCGATAGGTGAAGTCCGCCTGGACGCCGTTCGCCCGGTTGCTGTGGAAATCGTCGGACGCGACGCCGTTGAAAATCAAATCGCCGACCGGATCAGGATTGAATTTCGTGCGCGTGTAGCGCGTGAACAGCGCGACCTGATAGTCGAGTGCGCCGCCATTCGTGCCTTGCAGCGCGAACACCGCGAAATTGTTCAGTTCCGCCTGTGTCTCGTTGAGCGCGGCCGAGTCGAATGTCGAGTTCCCGTTGAGCGCGAACACCGGCGCGATGCCGGGTGTATTCGGGATCTCGAAGCGGTTGCTCGTTGCACCGAACATCAGGCTCGCGCGCGTGAGCGGATTCAGCAGATACGAGATGTAGCCGAATGCGTTGCCTTGCCGCGTGTGGTCGTGCAGCGGATTCCCGTTCGAAGTAGGCGCCTCGATGCCGAGATTGTTTTCGCCGAGCGTGCCTGAAAAGTAATAGCTGAGCGGGCCGCTCGAACCAAATACGTCGGCGCTCGTCTGGATCGTCTGATGGCTGCCGCCGTAGACGTCGATCGTGCCGCCGTTACCGGTGTCGCCGGACTTCGTGCGGATGTCGACGACCCCGGCCGTCCGGTAGCCGTATTGCGCGGGCAGGGCGCCGGTGACGAAGTTCACCTGGTCGATGATCCGCGTGTCGAGCGATTGTCCGAAGCCGCTGATCGGCTCGGGAATGATGATGCCGTTCAGCCGGTATTGCAGGTTCGCGTGATCCCCGCGCACGTGCAATTGACCGAACGAATCGTAGGCCACCCCCGGCGCCTGCAGCAGCACCTGGTTGAGCGGCGTGTTCTCGCCTTGGGGCAGCGTCTCGATGTCGGCCTGCGAGAATCGGTAGACGCTGGCGCCGACGTCCGGCAGCAGTCCATTGCGTGCGCGATCGAGCCGTTTCGCGTTGACCGTCACGTCCAGCGCGCCGGCGTCCTTGCCGAGTTTGACGTCGAGCGGCGCGGGCGTCTGGCCTGGCGCGACCGTCGTCACGCTCGTGCCGGTCGCATAACCGGCGGCGTCGACGACTGCCGCATAGGTACCGGGCGCGACATTCTCGAACCGGAAACGGCCGTCGGCGCCGGACTGCACGTGCGCAACTGCGTGGCCATCGGCGTCCTGAAGCGCGACGCGGGCGTGGGCGAGCGCGTGACCTTGCACATCGGCGACGGTGCCGGCGAGCGTGGTGCCGGCGTCGGCCGCAAAAGCTTCGGCCTGGAGGAACGCAGTGATTGCCAGGACGGCAGCCCGGGACAGTAGCAAGCGATGGAGGTTCATGGTGCGCTTCGGGATGGGGGTCGTTTTTTTCCCGCGAGAGCACGCTGAAAGGCACATCGAAACGATTTGAAATGTTATAACATATCATTTCTGACGCGTCATTTCCCGTCTACGGGAAGCTTCTTGCCGGCATGAGCAAACATAACGCGCGTCACGCCAGGATCGAGATGATATAACATTGCATTCGTCGTGCACAATGTCCCTGTTTGTTACAGGTTGGTGAGTTTCACTCGACGCAGCCATGCCGACTGGCCCTCATGGTCGGCCGGGAGTATTGTTAGGGGACGTGCCTCGCGTTCCGGTTTCGTTTCCTGATGGCGCATGCCTGCGCCAGGCAGGCTCCCCCCCCGTCGAAGCCTCTTTCGAAGGGGCTCGCCAGGCGGTCGTCGAATGTTCCCGTGCGGACAAAGGAGACAAGCATGAGCCCATGCAACGAACCTCATCATGCTCACCATGACCATCAGCATGGCCCGGGCTGCGGACACACCGCAATCAAGCACGGCGACCACGTAGACTATCTGCACGATGGCCATTTGCATCATCCGCATGGCGATCACGTCGACGAACACAAGGTCGAGGTCAGTGCAAACAATCCCGACCAGTGCACGCCGGGTTGCGGCGGCCATGAGTCGGGCCACGTCCACGGCCCCGGCTGTGGGCACGAGCAGGTACCGCACGGCGATCACGTCGACTACCTGGTCGACGGCCGTCTTCATCACCCGCATGGCGATCATTGCGACGATCACGGTCCGGTGGAACTCGCATGAGCAGTATCGAAGCGCGGCGGGGAATCCTATTCCCTGCTGCCTTCTCGGACGCCGGCAGGTGCATCAGGCGTGCCGATATCGCGAAGGCTGAAGGCACACAATAGTTGCCCGTTCTTTGACAGGCACGTCGAGAGTTTCTTGGCTGCTCATGGAGGTTGCGGTTCGAGTACTCACGGATATTTTAAGGTCGCCACGCCAGATGCCAAATGCCGGGCAAACGCAAGGTGAAACAGCAATGGGCTGTCGAGCCGGGGCGACCGTGTTACCGATGTATCCCTACACCATCAACACGAAATTGACAGGGTGTACGCATGGATGATCGCTACCTCACGATTGAACACGAAACCAGACACAATCGAACGGAAGCACGTCGACCATGGTGATGGTCGACAAGGCGACGGTACCGGCCGGCGGCACGCTGTCGTTCGCGCTAGGCGGCTATCACGTGATGCTCGAGCAGCCGACGCATCCGCTGAAGGTCGGTACGACGCTGCCGCTTACCTTCATGTTCGGCGACGGCGAGAAAGTCGCCGCGCAGTGCACGGTGAAGGCGCCGGGAACGATGGCGAAGTAAGCGCGGCAAACGAGCATGCCGGTGCCGATACGCACCGGCATGCTTCTACCATTTGAACGTCTGCCAGCGGTACGTATCGTCGAGCGACTCGATGACGAGCCGCTCGAGGGGAACGGGTTTGACCGATCCGTACCATTCGAGCGGATCCGCGCCTTGACGCACGCCTGCTGCAACGAGCGCGTCGCGTGCCGTGTCCTCGATCCGCGCCCGCCGCCAGAGTGCCTGATCGTGAAGCAGCTTCGTCGCGTCGATCCCGAAGCGTACGAGTCCACCGCCGGCCTGGCGCGTTTGCCACATCGTCAATGTCACGCGATCACCGGTGCCCGGGGCGATCGCCCGTCTGTTGGCCGTTTTCTCCCAGTAGGGATTGCGCGAAAACCACGCGACAGGTTTCGCTTCCGGTGCCATGTCGAGCGCTTTCGGCAGGATGACTTCGCTCATGATGATGGACTCGAAGTGCAACATGACCGTGTAGTGCCATGCCATCGTAACCATGCGGAAATTCCCTTTTTCGATTGAACGCATGCCGTGATGTTTCAGTAGCGCACGGTGAGCGACGCGAACGCGGCCCGGCCGGGCGCGGGCGAATGCAGGGTCTGCGAGCCGTCGTACCAGGCGTATTCGTTGAACCGGTTGAACAGGTTCGTCACCTGCAGCTCGACGGTTGCCCGTTTCGATACGCGATAGGCGGCTCGCGCGTTAACGGTCACCGCAGCGCCGAAGCGGCCGGTCGAGTTGGTTTGCTCGAGGTAGTACGCGCTCTGTGCATTGCCCCATGCCGACACGTCGAGCTCGGGCGTTGCCCGCCAGTCGATTCCGGCCGACAACAGATGGTTCGGCACGTGATCGACCTGCTTGCCGGCGCTCGCCGGGCTCGCAGGCCCCGGATCGACGATGCGCGCCATCTGGTACGTGTACCCGAACCACAGCCCGACATCCCGCGCCACACGCAGGTTGGCCTGCAGATCGACCCCGCGGCGCTTCGTCTTGCCGAGATTGTCGTAATCGCCGGTCGGGTCGTTCAGCTTGCGGCGCACCTCGTTGGTCGCGAGCTGTTCCCAGTAAGCAACGCGGCCGTCAAGCCATTCCACCGGCTGGAATTTCACGCCCAGTTCCCAGCCGTCGTTGATCGATGGCGCGAGATTGCCGGTGCGCGGCGGGATCTTGTACGCACCGGCACCGACGCCGACCTGGAATGAACGCCCGTAGTTGCCATACACGCTGTAGCCGTGCCACGGCGTATATCTGTACGTGTCCGACGGTCATACGCGGTGGGATGCAGTGTTGCTCGCGAATCGCGAGGGCGCAGGCATCGAAGCGTTGCCGGTGATCAATGAGGTGCGCGGCACCACCGAAGAAGATCGGATTTTCGGCCTGATTCTCGATAACTCCGGCCGCCGCCTGACGCTTCTCGGCGAGGCGATGGTGATAAAACGCCTGATCGGCCGCGGAATCGATGAGAAGGAAATCGCGCGACGCTTGACGCGCAACGTCGCCTCGATTCGAAACGCGCTCACGCTCGTGGCCGCGCCGAAGCCGATCAAGGAAATGGTCACGTCGGGGGCAGTTTCGGCGACGAGCGCGGTCAAGGTCATGAAGGAACAAGGCGCGAATGCGGTTGCTCACCTGCAAGCGGCGAAAGAGATTGCGGCGGCGGCCGGTAAGACGAAGGTCACGCCCAAGGCGCTGAAAGCGGTCGGCGAGCAGAAGAAAGCAGCCAGGTCAAACGATGCCGATTTGCTCGACTGGCTTGCGGCTCAAAGCAACGTCACTATCAGCAAAATGCACGTGACTGGCGAACAGCCGGTGTTTCGCGTTGACGTGTTCGACGTGATCGAAAAGCCCGTGTCCGGTGAGGGTGCCGACCTGCGCGGGGCGATCATGAACGCGCGTGAGCGAGTCGGGAGGTGAAAGCGCTTGCGGTGATGGAGCGCGGCAACGGCGTGACGTCGCCGCGTCGCCGGATCACGAATGGCAGTCAGATCCGAGCGCAAGCGGCAGCGGTTCAGTTAAACGACTGCCGTCCCATGATCTTCGCCAGCTTGCAACTCATGAAATACCCCAAGTCGCTATTTAGCGTCAGTGCGCCGCTGTAAAGCCGACTCCACTGGTCCGACGTGATCATAGCGCTATTTGGTGAAAGATTTTGTCTTGTTAAGAAGTCTTGCATGCGCAGAGAGTATTCCGTCACTGAAAGGAGTGCTCGTGTGGCGCGTTCGAGCTTTTCCGCGTCCGGATTTTTCCGGTATGTCACAAAGACTGGAACTGAAGGTTTGAGAATCTCAGTGATCTTCCGTTGTGCCTCCACAAGTTCTTTGCGAAGGTTCCAGACTACGTATAGAGGGCGCGCTTCAAGTGCCGCATATCGCGTGTTTCCTTGCCCTTGAAGCGGCGTCTTCCAATTGTTCTTCTTCAGTTCCTCGTCGTAGATCTTCTTGGTGGCGGCACTTTCTACCGTCAGGTATCGGTCTTCTTCGGGCGGAATGTTTGGCAGCACTTGGTCAGCGTAAGCGAGCTGGCTGAGTACATTATTTAGGCTGGCGTCATCAAAGCCGCATCGCGTTTCTGCAGGGTCATAGTCCGTTGGGAGGTCGGCGCTGAACGCCGGGGATACTAAGGCAAACAGCATCGCTAAAAAGGCCGCGTACACGATTTTCATACGATCCCCGAACGTGGTTCTTTTACGCCAACTCCCAAAGTCGCGATACGTCACGCAGAGCCATGGCCGGTGCCCTGCCACGTTGATCGAGTCGCCGCTCGCGTGGAGTGTCTAACGTTCACGCAGTATGCGTCGCAGCGCGCTCGTCGCTCGCGAAACCGGCGCGCTCCAACACTTCGCGGGCCGCGCGCCCCAACACTTCCTCCGACCATTGATTGATGCTTTCGTCCAACAGGGCGGCGGCAATGCCGACGCGCGCATGCACGGCCGGATCGATGCGCAGCATCAGTTTGCCGGACGCCGGCTTCTGCGGCTCTCGCCCGGCGCGCTTGCAGTCGTCAAGGTAATGATCGACGGCCGCATGAAAGTCTCGCGACAGTTCGTCCACCGTCTCGCCGTGGAAACTGATCTTGTCGTCCACGCCGAGCACGTGGCCGACGAAAATGTTATCGCGCCCGTCGAAATCGATCCGGGCGAAATATCCTTTGTAAGACATGGCGTTGTTCATGGCTTGATTCCCATTTCGATAAACCAGTCGCGCAGATCCTCCACCTGATACCGCTTCGCCTCTTTGCCCGGGTGCGGGCGGTGGTGATAGCGGCGGGTGCCGTTCAGTTCGAAGGCGATGCGCGACCCGGCGCCTTCGTGAATTTCGCCGCCGAGTGCGGCGACGAGCGATTCAATATCAGAAAACACGATCCCGCCCAACGTGGGCTTCGTGAAGATCGCGGCGAGGGTGCGGGCGTGTTTCGATTTCATGCCTAGATGATATCAGAAAATGATATCAACGTGCAATCAAAAAGTGATATCACACCCCGAAACCGGCACTCCGCGCTCGGCGCGATTTCCGGGCTTCTGGGCGGTTCGGCGCTTAATGCGTCCCGACCCTTGGGCGGGTCGTCGGCGTGCCCGTGGCGGGCCGGACGCGGGCTCGGCGGGCGCCTGCTGCACGGTGCGAGGGGGCGGGCTGGCCCCGCGTCCCGGCCCCCAGATAGCGCAGTCCCCTCCGCGCCTGCCCGCTGCAAAAACGGGGCACTTTCCGACGCAACAACCCCGCCCGGCGCGGGCCCGCGCGGGGCGGGGTTCGGCGATTTTCGGCGGAAATTCTCAGACGCAGCCAGACGCACGAAGCGCTACATTAGACGCATAGCGGAAACTCCGGGGGCAGCGCTCGTTCGACGGCGACCGATTCACACGGTAGTGAATCTGACGCTGCTGGTAAGTTTTTTGATAAAGTGCTTTGCCCGAGCCGCATCGGCCGAGTCCCGTAACATAAGAGAGAGACCAAAAATGAGTCAAACAATCTACGCGTTCTACAACAACAAGGGGGGAGTCGGCAAAACGACACTCGCTCAGAATGCTGCCTGCCTTTATGCTGCCAATCATCCAGACACACAAGTGATCGTGATTGATCTGTGCCCACAGGCAAATATTTCTCAATTCTTACTGGGTGGCGGCCACAAGGGCTATGTAACAAACCAAAGATTACAGTCTCAGAGCACTCGAAAGAATATTGTCGGATTCATGGACTGACTCCTTCGAGGTAATTCAGGTTTTACTAGCATTAAAAGTTCGTGCTCGATTCAAGTTCACCCGCTGAATGACTCAATTCCTGAAAATCTATACTTGATTGCGGGTGATTAATTTCTTGAATCGCTTTCGCTCGCATTGAACTATGCGGTCATCAATCCGGCGAATAAAAAGCTTGGGCAGAATACATGACGGCTATTCGTCGCCTTTGTGATTTGGAATTTGATAGAGAAAAATACGAAAAGCTGACCGTTTTTATAGACTGCAACCCGAGCTTTTCGATATGCACTCAAATGGCGCTGGTGTCCGCTGATCGGCTAATTGTGCCAATGATGGCTGATTTTAGTTCGCTCGAAGGCGGCAAAAGTCTCATGATGCTGCTCTACGGAAAGTATCCATCGGCGGCACTGAAAACGTATGCTGAGGACATGCTGACTTTTAATAGTCAGGCAAAGAGCTTTGGTCTCCCGCTACCAGTTTTGTATGAATTTGTATTTAATAATTTTACAACCAATTCTGGCGTTGCGTATGCATTTGAATCTGTTAGAAACGAGTTGGTTGAATTCTGTTATCAGCAGTATGTAAACTACCCGTCTCTTTTTGCTCCCTGCAGTGGGCCAATTAGTAGCAAGGCTGATTGGGAGGATTATTTCATTGCAAATACAAAGGATTTTCATACATCCGCAAAAGTGTCTGCAAGCCTCGGAATACCATTGCATAAATTACCAGAATCGGGAAATTATGTTATGCCAGACGGTACTTCGGTGCCCATTCCCGCCAAGAATTATGCGGAATCGCTTAAAAATGTAGTTGATTTTGTTTCGCAAATTCAATAATCCAATTGCCACATCAAAGGTAGTTGGGCGCGCAATCTTAATTGCGTGGCGCAGGTGCGGGCGGCGTCGGGAATTCCCGACGCCTGCAAAGGCGCGCCCATCCGTGCTAACACGCGATCATATGTCGATTGAGATTACAGGACGGGCGTGGTTGCCAGTGCCGGCGGCACGATGTAGTCCATGAATCGGACGATTTCCTCGTCCGCCCATTCGTTGATCTTCAGGAACTGCTGTTGCAGCGGCATGATTTCGTTCCGCCCGAACACGCGCGCAGCGGTGTCGGCCGCGCCGAACCCGCCCGTATTGCTCGGGACGATGCCAAGCAACTGCGGCGGAACGCGATGGGCCGCGAGCGTGTCGTCGCGCGTTACGTTCTTGATGTCGAAAAACTGGTCTTTCGCTGCGACCTCGGAAATCGGGATCAGTTGGACCGCGCCTTTCTCGCCGCCGCTGCTTCGCGCGGCCGAGTGCAGAAACAGGTTCCGGAAATTGCCGATTCCCTTCGAGTCGCGCAATGCCTTCCGGATCGCGTCTACGTCGTCCGGGTCCATGTTCGGGTCGTTCAGGTACAGGATGAACCCGGCGTGTGAGCCGTTCGCGTAGTAGCGGCGCCGGAACAGCGTGGCCGATTCGTTCAGCCACGCAGATTGCAGCGATGCGATGTACTCGGGCATCCCGTACACCTCCTGATTCACGTCCGGCTCCATCAACTGGAAGATCGAGCCCGTGTCGAACTGGTGGCGGTCGAGAAAACCATCGATGAACACGAAATTGACCAGATCCGTTTTCCGGCGCGTGTACTTCGACGGGGAAGGCCGGTAAGGAAATCGACGCGTTGTCGAAGAAGGCGATTCTAGAGGAACAGCTAGGGTCGAAAATCTTGCCGCTGTATAACCGCGGACTCGAACTGACGGCCAGCCTGATCGAGCGCGTGAGCGGATGGACCGAGCGGAACGCGGGCACGGCGCGCGCACTGGCGATCGGCTTTGCGGCGCTCGGCGCGGTGCTCGTGGTCGGTGGCTCGCTGACGATCGGGCTCGCGGCGCTCATCGGCCCGTTTGCGCTCGTGCAATATGGCATGTCGACGCTCGGGGGCCAGGGTGGAATTCTGAACGGTGTACTCGGTCGGGTAGGCGGGGCACTCGCCCGGGTGGGCGGGGCATTCCGCGCGTTCGGCGGCATGATTTTCGCGGTGGGCCGCCTGCTGCTGATGAACCCGATCGGACTTGCGATTACCGCTGTCGTCGCGGTGATCGCCGGGGCGGCATACCTCATCTATCGGTACTGGAAACCGATCTCCGCCTTCTTCGCGAAGCTGTGGGACGGCATCAAGCGGACGGTGCAAACGGTCGGCGGCTGGATTGCCGACTACCTGATGAATTGGACCGTAGTCGGCTTCATTGTCGATCATTGGGCCGATCTGAAGGCGATCACGCTCGCGATATGGGAACTGATCAAATCCGGCGTGCTGCGTGCTGCGCAGGCCGTCGCAGACTTCTTCATGAACTGGACGATCGTCGGCGCGATCGTGCGCCATTGGGACGATATCAAAGCGGCCACGGGCGCGGCGTGGGACTGGATCAAGCAAACGGCGATGGGTGCCGGTGGTGCGATACTCGATTTCTTCATGAACTGGACCCTGCTCGGCGTGGTGGTTCGGCATTGGGACAGCATCAAGTCGTACATGTCCGGGCTCGCGACTCGCTTTGTCGAAATCGGCGGCAACATCGTTGACGGGCTCGTGAACGGGATCACGAACGGCATGAACGCGTTACGCACGGCGCTGCACAACGTCGGCGAAAGCGCGATCGGCTGGTTCAAGGAAAAGCTCGGCATCCATAGCCCGAGCCGTGTTTTCGCGGCGCTCGGCGGCTTCATCGGGCAGGGCGCGGCGCAAGGGATCGAGGGCGAGCGCGCGAGCGTAGCCGGTGCCGCTGCGCGGCTCGCCGGGGCCGCATCGATCACGTTCGGCGCGCTGACAGCGAACGCTGCGCCGTCGCCGCTCGAAATGCGACCGCTGATCGATACCCGGCCGCCGCTGTCGGCCGCGAGCGCGGCGCCGTCGGCGCCCGTGGATAATGGAACGCGGAATTACTACATCACGATCAACGTAGCGAATGGTGACAACGTGAAGGAATTCGAGGCGGCCGTGCGCCGCGTGATTGATCAGGTCGAGCGCGAGGATCGTCGTCGCGTCAGCTCGCGCCTGTCGGACTGAGGTCGCTATGCTGCTCTCACTCGGACAGTTCGTTTTCGGGACACTCACGGCGCCGTTCAGCGAAATGCAGCGGCGGCGCACGTGGAAGTTTGCGAGCAATTCGCGCGTGGGGGCGCGTGACGCGCGCCAGTTCGCCGGGCCGGGCGATGACACGTTCACCATGCAGGGCATGATCGCCACGGGCGTGCTCGGCTCGCCTATCTCGATGGACCTGATTTCCCAAATGGCGGACACGGGTGATGCGTATGTGCTCGTGGACGGGCGCGGCGTCGTCTACGGTGCATACGTAATCGACGAGCTACACGAAACGCACTCGTATTTCACGATCCTAGGTGCGCCGCAGAAAATCGAATTCACGCTGACGATCACGCGTGTGGACGATCGCGCACTCGCGGCGTCGGTTGACGGCGGCGCCGCGACGAGCGAACCGACGGGCGGATCGCTCGACAAGGCGCCGCCCGGTGCGACGCCGCCATACGTCAAGCCGAAGAAGCCGAAGGCAAAGAAGGGGTAGGGCAATGGCGGATTTTGTGCAATCGACCAAGCTCCCGACGCGGCGCCTCGTCCCATACGCCGACTACCGCATCACGCTCGACGGGCGCGACCTGTCACGCACGATCGCGCCGTATCTCGTCTATCTCACGTTGAGCGAATCCCGCGCTGACGAAGCCGATTCGCTCAGTCTGGTGTTGGACGACACGCGCGGCGATCTCGAACTGCCGAAGCGCGGCGCCGAACTGAAACTGTCGATCGGGTGGGAGGGCGAAACGCTCGTGGACAAAGGCACGTTCACGATCGATGAATTCGAGTTCCACGGTGCGCCTGACCGGATCACGGTGAGCGCGCGCTCGGCGTCGATGACGGATGCCATGCACGAGCGGCGCGATAAAAGCTGGCACGGACAGACGATCGGCGAAATCGTCAAGACCATTGCCGCCCGGCATAAGTTGACGCCTACGCTCGGCGACGCGCTTGCGAAAACCCGGATCGCGCACATCGACCAGACTAGCGAAAGCGACATGTCATTTTTGACCCGGCTCGCGAAGCGGTACGACGCGGTGATGACGGTCAAGGATGGGCGCCTGCTGTTCATGTCGATCGGCGCGGGCACGAGCGCGAGTGGTAAGCCGCTGCCGACGCTCGAGATCCGGAAGGCGAAGGGCGATTCGTATCGCTATCACGTCTCGCAGCGCGAAAGCTACACGTCGGTGCGCGCGCGTTGGCACACGTCGAAGAAGGGCAAGCAAGAATCCGTGATCGTCGGAGGCGAAAACAACCGCAGCACGAAGCTGTTACCGGAAATCTACGGCTCGCGCGCTGATGCGGAAGCGGCGGCCAAGGCTGAATACGCGCGCACGCAGCGCGGACAGGCAACGTTCGATATGACGCTCGCGCTCGGCCGACCCGACGTGTACCCCGAAATGACCGTGAACGCGAAGGGCTTCAAACCGGATATCGATTCGACGCCGTGGCTCGTGAAACGCGTTGTGTCTCGGATCGACGGAAGCGGCGGTTTCACGTCATCGCTCGAAATGGAGATGCGCGACGATCCGACGACGAGTCGGCACAGAACACACTTCCGGAAAGGATGAGAAAGGCGTGTTCTATCGCCAATGCCGCACGATTTAGCTCTGGACGAATGCGCGGACTTTCTCAGACAATGCGTATTGTCTGATCAATATAGGGTGTGTCGTTTAGCAGCCGGACTGTCAGATATCAGTAAGGTGATGCGCAGTTTCCCTGCGACCCGTGGGCCGGTGCCAGAATCGATTTATATAAGCGAGCCATCATGTTTACTTTGCAAGCCAGAGAAAACCAAACCTTCTTTGCGCGCGTCCATCCGGACGGGAGCGTGTGTGTCGACGTCATGACTCAGGATCAGGCTAACGCAGATCCTAACTGCCACTTCAACTGGGAAGGCGCAACACCGTTTGCGGTGAAGACGGGCGATGGGCGAATCGTAGGGTACGGTGGCCCCCCGGGCAGTGGCATCGGCGGCTTTCTAGAACACCCTGGAATTTATGCCTATAGTGACGACCCCAGCAACCGCTTAGGGAGTGCCGAGTCCAACACCCGCTTCGGTATTACCGAGTTTGACCACTGCGATGCGTGGCTGGAGCTAAGTTTCACATTCGAGTCTGCCACGCTGGCTTTTCCGGTTGAAGCCGGGCAGCAGCTCTATCTACGTCCAAACAGCGACGGTGACGATGACACCGTTTTTTACGCGAACTTTGTGCCATCCTGATCCGTTAGTACGGTCCAGCTACGCGATTCAATTGCTGGAGAAAAAAGCCCGCATGTGCGGGCGTTTCTGTTTAGGAGAGCGCGCATTAGATTTTCAGAATGTGCTCCGCGAGGAATGGTAGCAACCGTTTGCTTCTATTGCAATTCTCCATTTCCGGCCTAATTTGGCTCGTATAGAAAATCAATTACCTCGTACTTGTAGTCATATGAAAATTTACTCTGACTACTGCAGCTCAGTTGTTCAACCCATGCGGCGGTGGATAAATCAGAGTAGACATACTTGAAGGTGGTAACTGCAACATCAAAATCAGTATCCACGGAAACCATACCGATTACGCTCCCGAAGTGATGGAAATCATGCTCCTTGTCGAGTTGCATTTGAAAATCACCCATCTGGGTCGTGAGGTATGTTTCCATTGCTGTCACGTCGCCGCCAAGCCCATCGAGAATAACTTGAAAAAATCCAGTTGTTATATCAGCGACATAATCATCTCCCTGCTGTTCACCTGATGTGTCGCCGGTCTGAGCCATGCCATCAATAGAGTTTAGTGCTTTGACCATTACGTCGGGATCATCGATATACACTCCCTCCTCGACCACGGTGCCGGAAGTAGCCTTCACCGCCTCCTTGATTTTATTCGGGACTTCAAGTGCGGCCTTGAAGGCTTCGTAGCCAACTTTCTTTTCCGCATCAGTCCATGAATTGGGGACGAAAGAAAATATGTAATCCGACCCCTCGGCATGCTTCCATACGCCGTCATCGGTAATTACTTCCCAATAGATAAGTGGCGTGCCGGATGATGATTCGGTAACAATTTTGCGTCCACGAGCCGTCAAAACATTCTGATCACTCATGATTATTCTCCAGGTGAAAAAACAGACTTGATTTGATGAATCGAAATCTCTTTCGTCTTGAAGAATTTTCTCCGAATGGAGTGCGAAAGAGTGGTGCCAGTCTAGGAGATGCGCGAGGTCGAATCGATTACACTCGATTACATAGAGGTGGACAAGGAACGTGTCTCCGGAAGATTGCGGTTGCAAGCGTTACGGCTCGCTTGTTTTCGGGATGTAAGCTGGAGGCCCGATTCCGGACCATAGCGGACCGGCTCGCCACATGCGCGGCAGTTCGAGCGACACGGTGCGCCATCGCACGAGGACAGCCGCAAACGTGCCGGCGCGCTTGGCGCGGCGGATTTTATCGACGACGTTCCAGCCGCGAATGTAGTGCGTGAGGCTGCGTTGGCTCGACAGGTAGTGCGGCGCATGAACACCGACCCACGCCAGCATTTCATCGGGCGGCACGTCCGGGGCGTCCGGGTCTGGCTCGATGTTCGCGCGAACCGGCGACGGCGCGTCGACGCGTGCGCTGGACGCCGTTGGCTCATGTGCTGCGCGGTCGGATTCGAGCGCCAGTAAGCGCAGGACTTCGATGCGATGCCACGGGATCGGTGAGCGACCTGCGACGTAATTGCGCACGGTGCGGGTGCAGCAGCGGAGTATTTGCGCGATTCGAACGATGGACAGGCCGTCCGTGAGCGCGAGAAAATCGTCTAGCGCGCCGTGACGGCAGGTGGCAGCATTCATAGGCGTTGCGAGAGGCGAAACTGTGTAAGCGATTGTAAGTATGTTTACAAACAGTTTTCTTCAACCTGACAGAAGTACTGGTTTCGCTAGCAGCCCGACTTTACATAAGCTAAATTATCGATAGTTTTGGTGTAAGAGCAAAGTTGTAATGTCGCATCTGAGCAAAGTTGAAATGTCGTAGTTCAAGGGTTTCGGCGCATGCTGGCGGCGGTTCGAACTGCCGGAGCGCATCGTGGGCCAACCTGGACTGATCACCATGAGCATGCGGGAGCTGGACCGTCTGAAGGTCGTGGAAGCTGTGATCGAGCAGCGCCTGATGTCTTGGCGAGCCGCGGAGCGGCTCGGGATCGGTCGACGGCAAATTGAACGGCTGGTCGCCCGGTATCGGGCTGCTGGCCCGGCCGGGCTGGTTTCGCAGCGACGTGGCCATACGAGCAACCATCAACTGCCCGAGGATTTGGCACATCGTGCCTTGGGCCTGATTCGGGAGCGCTACGCCGATTTTGGGCCGACGCTGGCCTGCGAGAAGCTTTGCGAATGCCACGGGCTGCAGCTGTCGAAGGAAACGGTCAGGAAGCTGATGACAGATGCTGGGCTCTGGATTCCGCGCCGGCAACGACCGCCGAAGGTCTACCAACCGCGAGCGCGCCGGGCGTGCCTGGGTGAACTGATCCAGATCGACGGCAGCGATCATCGATGGTTCGAGGAGCGGGCGCCGGCCTGCACGCTGCTGGTGTATGTGGACGATGCGACGAGCCGGTTGATGCAACTGCACTTTACGACGACCGAATCGACGTTCAGCTACTTCGAGGCGACGCGGGCATATCTGGAACGTTACGGCAAGCCGGTGGCGTTCTACAGCGACAAGTACAGCGTGTTCCGCAGCCCGACCGCAGGCAAGACCGGCGGCAGCGTGACGCAGTTTGGCCGGGCTATGTATGAGCTGAACATCGACACGTTCTGCGCGAACAGCAGCTCGGCCAAGGGGCGTGTGGAACGGGCCAACCTGACGCTGCAGGACCGGTTGGTCAAGGAAATGCGCTTGCGCGGCATCAGCACGGTCACCGACGCCAACGCGTATGCGCCCTCCTTCATCGCTGATTTCAATCGTCGCTTCGCGAAGCCGCCGCGCAGCGACTTCAATGCGCACCGGCCGCTGCGAGACGACGAGAATCTGGACCGGGTGATGACCTGGCGCGAAACGCGTCGGGTCTCGAAGTCGCTCACGGTGCTGTACGACCGGGTGCTGTATCTGCTGGACGATACGCTGGAGAATCGGAAACTGATTCATCGCTACATCGACGTCTGGGAGTACCCGGATGGCCGGATCGAAATACGGGCCGATGGCGAGCTATTGCGATGCCGCCTTTACGACAAGCTGGCGGAGGTTGATCAAGGCGCGATCATCGAACACAAGCGTCTGAGTCATGCGCTGCAGGTGGCTGAAGCGATCCAGGCGCAGCGCGACAACCGGCGGATCTCGGGTTCGCCGTCGCGTGCCAATCGAGGGTTACCGGTACGAGCCAAGGCATCGTTGCCAGGTGCCAAGAAACAGCGTGCGTTCACGGAGGCTGATATCGAAGCAGCCATCCTGCAGGTTGCCTCACAAACACATCAACCGGAATCGAATCGGCGGTCTGCGAAGGCCCGCGGGTGAGCGTAAGCGCCCTGCTGCTTCAGGCTCGGCGCTTCAACGCTGAAGGACGGAAAGGCCGAGAAACATGCGACATCTGTATTTAGCTGGCGCTACGACATCTGAATCCGGGTATGACATTTGGTGTAGTAGCTTTTTAGAAATGTCGTGTTCTAGCCATTTAGAAATGTCGTGTTTGAACCTCGGTAAGCTTGCCGGCTCACCGTCAGATCATGGAGCCGGCGATGCACCGAACAGCACTGGTGACATTGAACATGCGAGAACTCGACCGTCTGAAGGTCATCCAGGCTGTAGTGGATTCGGGGCTGAAGCCTGGCCGCGCGGCCGAACGACTGGGCCTGACGGTCCGGCAGATCGAACGGCTAGTGATTCGGTACCGGGAATCTGGCGCGGTTGGACTGACGTCGCGCAAACGTGGTCGTCCGGGGAACCGGCGATTGGACGAGGAACTGGCTCGGCGAGCGCTGACGATCATTCGCGAGCGCTACGCGGATTTTGGCCCGACGCTGGCCTGCGAGAAGTTGTCCGAGTGCCATGGCATCCAGTTGGCCAAGGAAACGGTACGGCGGCTGATGACGGATGCCGGTTTGTGGGTGCCACGCCGGCAGCGGCCGCCGAAGGTCTATCAGCCGCGGGCCCGGCGCGCCTGCTTGGGCGAACTGATTCAGATCGACGGTAGCGAGCATGCGTGGTTCGAGAACCGGGCGCCGCAGTGCACCTTGCTGGTGTACGTCGACGATGCGACGAGTCGGTTGATGTATCTCCACTTTACGGCGAGCGAATCGACTTTCAGCTATTTCGAAGCAACGCGGGCGTACATCGAGCGTTACGGCAAACCTGGAGCGCTCTACAGCGACAAAGCGAGCGTGTTTCGTAGCGTCAAGGCTCATGAAACGGGCCGCAGCGTGACGCACTTTGGCCGAGCCATGTACGAATTGAACATCGATATATTTTGCGCGAACAGCAGCTCGGCCAAGGGCCGTGTCGAGCGTGCGCACCTGACCTTGCAAGACCGGCTCGTGAAGGAACTGCGGCTGCGCGGGATCAGCACGGTGGCCGACGCCAACGCTTACGCGCCCTCCTTCATGGCAGCCTACAACGCACGCTTCGCAAAGCCGCCGAAGAGCGATTTCAATGCGCATCGGCCGCTGCCGGATGACGAGAATCTGAACATGGTGTTGACCTGACGTGAAACACGCCGGGTATCGAAATCGCTGACAGTGTTGCACGACCTTGCCCCACGTGTATTGCCACTTTCAATGTCAATAGATCACTCGCTGTCTCGCTTTCCAAGTACTTACAGCGCACCCACGCTCGAACGAACAGCGTCGAAGCGAGTCTCTTGATTCCCAACCCGAGGGACGTTCACCCAAGGAACCGGTTCACGTCGCCCCGCGCATTCAGCTCGACACCCCTACGTTCTACTTACGACTACTGCAAGCTTTGAAACCTTTCTCGGCAACCCTGCCAAACCTCGATCTAAACATTTTAGATTTCATCAAAAAATATTTGACGCTCCGTTTTCTTCCTTGTTATCTTTTCCCGCAATAAATGCCGATTGGAGTTTGAATGGCGCAATAAACCAAAAACCCGACAAATAACTTCCGTTTTGATTACACCATCGTGATGGCGATATCCGTCTCACAAAGCCGTAATTAATTCCGCGAGGGAAAGTTTCTCGACTCACCGCCATCCAGCTTCGCTTCAGACTGGACCGTTTCGTCACAATGCGTCGCAAGGAAACGTCGTCAGCATCGCGATCTGCTTGACGGCACGGCAGGTTTCATCCGCCGAGCCTAGCTTGCCGAACCACACCGCTCGCGCCACACGAAGTTGCATCGTCAGTCCCATGCAGCATTGCAATCGGCTGGAACAACCGTAGCAGCCCAGGTCGTCAAATGGCATCGCAATACGGTCTTTTCGACTCAAATAAATTGCATTCCTAATCAATAGATAGCAAATCGAAGCTGTTCTATCCGCAAACCGCGGACTGTACCCAAAGCAATTGTCGGACCCGCGCACGCAGGATCGCGGTGGGGCCCGACAAACAAGAGGGCCGAGCGCAGAATCGGTGCCCGCGATACGCGAGCCCGATACCCGACCGGCCTCCATTTCTGATGGTGGGTGGGGAGGAATACTTATGTCGCCTTGAATTCTGCTGATCGTTCTGGCTTGCGTCAGGTTGCATCGGCCGCCCTTCGCTACCCGCGATCCGGGCCGCGCGCCGCACCCGTTCTTCGTCGAAATCTCGGAGCTCACAATGCAGAGAACTCAATACGTCAATCGCAAACTCCTGCAACGCTTTGCGCTGACGGCAATTGCAGTTGGAGTAGCAGCCACGATGGTCCCGTTGTCCGCCCAGGCGGCAACCAACTGGGTCCAGACCCGCACCAGCGCGTTCCTCCTGTCCAATGCACCGGCCGCGGGCGCATCGCAGGCACTGGCCGCGTCCGCTGCGGCGCCCAGCTACTCGCTGAACAGCGTCGGCACGCCGGCGCTTACCGATACGCACGTGACGCCGCTCGAATTGAGCCAGCCGCTGCACGTGACCGTGGTTCTGAAGAATCGCAACGCGGACCAGCTCGACACGTTCCTTCGCGACGTCAACCAGCCGGGTAGCGCGAGCTATCACAAGTACCTCACACCCGCCCAGTTCAAGGCGCGCTTCTCGCCGACCGACGCACAGGTCGCAACCGTGGTCGCTCACCTGAAGGCGAACGGCTTCAGCAACATCACAGTCTCTGACAACAACACACTGATCTCCGCCGACGGCAATGCCGGCAACGTGCAGCGCGGCTTCCAGGCGAGCATCAAGCGCTTCAACTATCGCGGCAAGCCGGTCTACGCGAACGATTCGGCGGCACTGATCCCGGCCTCGCTCGGCTCGATCGTCGATTCCGTGCTCGGCCTGCAGAACGCCGCCGTGCCGCATCGCCTGCTGCACCGCTTCGCGCCGGCCGCCGTCATCGAACCGAATGCGGTTTCGAAGAATGCGTCAGCGGCGTCGCAGCAAGTCGGCCACCAGCCGACCGATTTCGCAAAAATCTATGACGCGAGCGGCCTGCCCGCCGCGACCAACACCACGGTGGGCATCATCACCTGGGGCGACATGACCCAGACCATCGCCGACCTGAACACCTTCACGCAGAACGCCGGCCTGGCAACCGTCAACACGGCAGTGGTCGCGGGCGGCTCCGGCACACTGGCCGACGACGGCGATCCGGGCGAGTGGGATCTCGACAGCCAGGACATCATCGGCACGTCGGGCGGCGTCAAACAGCTGATCTTCTACTCGGCCATCAACGGCGACAGCAACGACAGCGGCCTCACCGACGCGACGCTGACCGCCGCCTACAACAAGGCGGTGACCGACAACAAGGCGACCGTCATCAACGTGTCGCTCGGCCTCGACGAAACGGCCGCCAACTCGGACGGCTCGCTCGCGGCCGACGACGCGGTATTCAAGCAGGCTGTCGCACAAGGGCAAGTCTTCTCGGTCTCGGCCGGCGATGCAGGCGTCTATCAGTGGTCTACGTCACCGCAAGGCGCGCCCGGCTATATCGGCACGTACAACGGCACGTCGGTCAAGACGACGATCAACCTGTCCAAGTACAGCGTGTCGTCGCCCGCGAGCTCGCCGTACGTCGTCGCCGTCGGCGGCACGACGCTCTCGACCACCGGCACCACGACGTGGGCCGGCGAAACCGTGTGGAACGAAGGCGTCGCCTATGCGGACCTCGACAGCAACGGCAACCCGGTCGACAACGCCGTGCGGATCTGGGCAACGGGCGGCGGCGTGAGCGCGTTCGAGACCGCGCCGAGCTGGCAGACCGCCGCGCTCGGCAGCACGGTGACGAAGCGCGTGCTGCCCGACGTGGCGTTCGACGCCGCGCAGGCGACAGGCGCGTACATCGTCATCAACGGGCAGACGAACCAGCTCGTCGGCGGTACGAGCCTCGCGTCGCCGATTTTCGTCGGCGGCTGGGCACGCGTCGAATCGGCCAACAACAACAGCCTCGGCCTGCCGACTTCGGCGTTCTACCAAGGCCTGCCGACCAATACGTCGCTGCGCCACGACGTGACGTCGGGCAACAACGGCTACAGTAGCCACGGCTACACCGCGAAGGCCGGCTGGGACGACGACACCGGCTTCGGCAGCCTGGATTTCGCGAAGGTCAGCGCGAGCTCCGTCAAGTAACGCGGCACGACCCGATGGGGCGCGGCAAGCTCGCCGCGCCTCTCATTGCAAAGTCGGGCTCACAGGATGGCACTGCTTGCCGGGGCCAGCCTCACATTCGTCCCGCACCTCGATCTTTTGCCGCGAAATACGACCGCAGCCGCCTCGTTCGGCTAAAATCCCCGCGCCGGCAAAGCGCGGGCAAACGCGGGGCCGATGACGGCTGCATCGCGCTATCCAACGCGGCGGCACCACCGATCGGAACAGGCATAAGCCAAGACTCCGCAACCACACAACGCGGATCCAGGGTAGAGCGGTATGGCCAAAGTGCTGTTGCTCGACGACGAAGTCGAGTTGCGCGAAGAAATCGCCGCGTTCCTGGAAAAACGCGGCTGGACCGTCGATCAGGCCGGTACGGTCGCGGAGTTCCAGGAACGGGCGTTGGATCTCGCATTTGCGATCATCGACGTGATGCTCCCCGACGGGAGCGGCTTCGATGCGGCCGTGTGGCTCAGGGCGCGGCATCGCGACTGCGGCATCGTCATGCTGACCGCGCGCGGGGACACGCAGGACAAGATCGACGGCCTGATCGGCGGAGCCGATCACTATCTCGTCAAGCCGGTGAAACTGGTCGAACTCGACGCTATTCTCCAGGCACTCGGCCGCCGGGTGGCAAACGACTGGCGGCTCGACTGTCAGGCGCGCGTGCTGTCCGCGCCGGTCGGCGGCCGGCTCGAACTGTCGGCAAGCGAAATCGCCCTCCTCACCCTGTTGGCGCGGCATCCATCCAAGGCAGTGAGCCGACGGCAAATCGCCGAGGATTTCGGTTTCGACTGGGTCGACTACGACGAGCGCAGGCTGGAGACGATGGTCAGTCGTCTGCGACAGCGCTGGCGACGCGAGGCGGGTTCGGAACTACCGCTGAAGACCGTCCATCGCACCGGTTATACGTTCGCCGCGCCGCTGATGCTCGCCTGACCGGAGGCAGCCGCCCTGCCCGCGTTCGCGGGCAAAAAGACCGTAGCCCGGCAGCCGCGCCCCACGTCACTGACCAGGTTCAATGTGCCGCCCTGCATCTCGACCATGCGGCGCGCCAGCGGCAGACCGAGGCCCGTTCCCGGCTTGCGGCCCACGTTGCGGCCGCGGAAGAAGCGATCGAACACGTGCGGCAGGTCCGCCGGCGCAATGCCGGGGCCATCGTCCTCGACTTCCAGCTCCACGCCGCCCGGCACACGCCGGCCGCGCAACGCGATCCGGGTGCCGCCGGGAGTGTATTTGACGGCATTGTCGGCAAGCGTGCGCAGCACGAGGCGCGTGAGGCTGCCGTCACACACGAAGGCGTCCGGCAGGTCTTTCGCGTCGATTTCGAGGCGGTGGCCGTCGGACAGCGCCTCGGCGGCAGTGGCCGCATCCTCGAGCAGCGCCGCCAGGCGGGTGTCGCCGCTGCGGGTGCCGCGTCGCAGCAGCTCGAACCCGTCCTCGTGCAGCGAATCATTGATCAGCACCGTCAAGCGCTGCGTCGCGCGCAGGATCTTCTGGTAGCGCGACGAGGTCAGCGGATCGGTACCCGCGTCGTCGAGGTCAAGATTTTGCGCCGTGGCATCGATGACCGCCAGCGGCGTCCGCAGTTCATGCGAGACGGTCGCCAGAAGCTGGCGCTGCTCGTCCTGCGCGCGCTTTTCCATCGCGAGCGACGCTTCCACCTGTTCCATCGCCTCCCGAAGTGCCTGGGTGCGCAGCGCGACCTTGGCCTCCAGATCGCGCTCGGCCTGGCGCGCGACACGCAATGCGTCGGCCTGCGCCGCTTCCATCGCATTGCGCATCGCGTTGTAGCGCGAGCTGATCGCCGAATTCATGATCAGCATGAACGCGAGCATCCCCAGATATCCGGCGTTGTCGGCGAGCAGGCCCGGCGGGATCCAGCCGACGTTGCGCGCGACACGTAGCGCACTGCCGCCGAGCAACAGCAGCAGCACGAGCACGACCACCCGCGCATGCCGGTGTCCGCGGGCAGTCAGCCAGAGCGAAACGCCCATCGTGGCGAGGATGACCGCGATCTGCCAGAACAGGTAAAGCGGGCGCACCCACCAGACATTGACGACCAGCATCAGCGGCGCGGCCGCCAGCGCGACGACGATCGTCAGTGCGGAGAAAGCGATCGTCGGACGCCGCCAGCGCCCGTTGAACAGGCCGAGGTAGTGCGCGGTGAACAGCGTGCCGGCGGGCGTGCCGAGCAGCCAGCTGAGCAGGTAGACGGCATTGCTCGCGACCGGAAAGTCCGGCAGCAGGTATTGATAGATGTAGCCTTCGGCGCCGAGCGCGGTGAGCAGGTTCACGATGACGCTCAGCCCGAAGAGCCCGAACGACGCATCGCGCGTCACCCGGAACAGCCACAGGCTCGAGACGAGCAGCACGAGATGCGCGGCGTCCAGCAGGCCGAACAGCAAGGATTCCTTGCTCGTCGCGGAGATGAACGCGTCGGGCGACCACAGCACCATCGAGAAACTCAGGGTGCTGGTGCTGCGGATCCGGAGATAGAGCGTGACCGGTTGGCCCGCCGGAAGGTCCAGGCGAAACACGGGGTTGCGGTACGCGATGTCGCGTTGCGCCACCGGCATGCGATCACCGGCGACGTGGCGCTGGTATCCGCCACCCGGTTGCGGCACGTACAGCGTGACGTCGTTCAGCAGCGACGACCGCAATTCCAGCAGCCACATCGGCGGTGCGCTCGCCGGGCGGGTCACGGTCAGGCGCAGCCACGCCGCGCCGTTGACATAGCCGAGCGCGGGCTCCGACGTCTGGCCGATGAACGCACGCGCGATCTCGGGCTGCGACATGCGCTCGACCGTGAGCGTGTTACCTGGATCGCGCAACAGATCCCAGCCGCCGCGGACGCTGACCTGCCCTCCGTCCGGCAGCGTAATCGGCGTTGCCGCGAAGGCCCCCGAGGCCCAGGTAATCAGGATGAGGAAGATGAGCCGGAACATCACGCGATTCGTACTGGTGTCTGCGATCGGGCGACACTATAACCGAACACGCGACGCGCTCCTGCCCCCGATGCCGCCTGCCCCCCGGATGTCAGAACTTGTCAGCTTTCACGACGCACGCTCATTTAAGATGCACGCCAATCAAGGAGGCACGGGCGCGGTTCGCCGACAGTGAATGCCCGAGGCCCTTGACCAGCAGCGCTACCCTTGCCTACGCCCCGCACGACGACGGCGCATCGACGCCGAAAACAAGGATATGGCCGGGCTGGCGGCGGCATTCTGACGAGCATTGACAACAAATCAGGCACGAGGCGCTCGTTGGACAGCAATGCCGTCGCCGCCAACGGAGGTCGGCAGGATCTGGCGGGCTTTTGTGGCGTTGCGCGCGAAGACGGCGGACAGCGGTTCGTCCTTCTCCAGCCTCGCCTAGCCCGATGGGGCCGGGCGAGGCCGGAAGCGCGGCGGTGCACGACGCCTCGATCGTGCGAATGCGGACGAGGCCCGCGCGTCAAGCCAGATAGGCCGCGACCTCGTCCGGCGTCAGGAACCGCACCAGCGTCACGGACGGATTCTGCGCCGGATGGCACACACCATTGAAGCCGTTCCAGCTTCGATGGATACCCTCTTCCGTCTCCAGCGCGATCAGTACGCATTGGCCGTGCTTGCGGTGGCTGCGCAGCGGCGCTTCGCCCCACGCGAGCGCCAGATGGTTGACGAGTACACCGTTCGCATACGCATGCGCCTGCAGCCAGTGAAACGCCGAGGTGTCCTGCTCTTCGTCACCGTTCCTCGGTGCAATCGGCTTGCCGACGCGCAGCATCTGCGCGTGTTCGGCGATCAGGCGCTGCAGCAGCGTGAACGCGTGGAACGTGTTGTTGACCGCATGCACGCTGGCGACGAAACCCGTGCCGGAAGCCGGCAGCACGACGACGCACTCCGGCTCGTAGCTCAACGCCGACGCGGTGCATAGAAAGTGCAACTGGTCGAACGGCAAACTGTCGTTGTCGGCCATCCGGTCAAGCAACGACTGCAACGCGGTATCGGCGACGAGATCGCGGTGATTGTCACGATTGCGCATCAGCATCGCCATCAGCGGCAGAACCAGCGTATCGACTGCGTCCCGCCACGCATCGACTTCCCAACGCTGCCGCGCGCTCTGTGCATCTAGCCGTTGCCGAGCTGCTTGCCAGTCGCGCCGTTCGTCATCGGTGGCTTCCTCGTCACCCTCCTCGACCGCCCTTGCGCAAAACGGCGCGAGTTCGGGCAGCCACGCGTCAAGCCTCGCCTGCGCGGCCGGAAACAGGATGCGCGAATCGGCTCCGCGCTCGACGATCGCGCCACCGAGCAGCGCCAGCAACGCCGCCCGGTTCGGGTGCAGCGCCGGCAGTTCGGCCGCACACGCGCGCAGGATGGCGTCAGCGCAGGCAGGATCCTGCGCCTGCTCAAGCAATGCGTCGATTGGAGCCAGTTCGAAGAAATCGTCGATTGTGAAGAGATCGGCTTCGTCGAGGACGGGCCGGTGCAGGACGGCAAGGCATTCGGGTGTCAGCGGCGTCATGGCGGGTGTCGTAGCAAGGAAGGACGGGCGATGTCGGCGTGGTCGAAGCGGACGGGGCGGTGCCCGCCCGCTTCGGTGGCGAGCGCGCGTTACTCGCGCATCCCCTCCAGATCGCGAATCAACTCGCTTGCCGAGATCTCGTCGAGCGTCGACAACGCATCAGCGTCGCGAATGCTGCCCCAGTTCGACGGCGAGCCGGCCTGCAACGCACCGAGTTCCTGATCCGGATACATGTCGACCGCCCCGACGATGATCCCTGGCTCGAGCGACAGTTCGATCACCTTGCCCGCGCCGAGCGGCTTCGTGAAATACCAGATGCAGCCCGCATCCTGCACCTGGCCGCGGCGCCAACCCTTGTTGACGAGCCCGAGCACACGGCCGGTCGGCACCTTGACGCCCTTCCAGCGTTCGAGCTGCCGCCCGTTGCGCTCATCGTCGGTCAGCCGGTACACGTCGCGGCCAAGCTGGGCGAAAGGCTGCAGCAACTCGTAGTCGGCGAACACTTGCCCGAACGCGGCGGCGTCGGCCGGCGCGATTTCCAGCGCATGCGGCACGCCGATGCGGATCGTCGCGCCTTCCGGCAACGTGAACGCATCGTCGTCAGCCGTGGCCGCGGTGCCGTCTTCCGCCACGCGGAAACAAGCCTTCAACGTGCCGCCGAAGTTGCCGCCATCCTCCACTTCGTACACCCCCCAGACGAGACGCTGAACCAGGTGGCGCACCAGCGGATGCTCGGCGAGAAACACGCGAAACACCTCGGGCGTCCAGCGGCGGCGGCCGCACATCGCGACCTCGAGCCGCGCGAGCTGCTGGCTCGCGATGGTGCGCGCATCCTTCTTCAGCAGCTTGAAGCGCTCGACCGCTTCCTTGCTCTTCACCGGATCGTCGGTCTTCTTCGGCTTCGGCAGGTCCGCGAGCCGCGCGCCGGCCACGCCGTCGGCGCCGGTCTCGCGCACATACGGCTTGAGTGTCTCGTCGAAGCCGACCCGGAACGCGCGCGGACCGAAGTCGAGCAGCATCGTGCCCTGCGCGTCGAGCCCGAGATCCGGCGCGAGACGATCTTCCAGCTCCTCCGGCGACAGCCCGCGCGCCTCCGCGATCGCATCGATCTTCTCGCGCGCACGGTCCTGCAGCGCACGGAACTTGACCTTCTGCGCAATGCCGTTGAGCAGCATCAGCGCGACGTCGCTGCCGATCGAGGCCAGCACGTCGAGGCCGGTCGCCGCGCGCGCGTGGGCCGATTCGCCGGGCCACGTGCGGATCAGCGGCGTCAGCTTGCGTGCGGTGTCGTCGTTGCCGAACAGGCCCAGCGCGGTCAGCGCCCAGCCCTCCTTGCCCGGTGCGCCGGCGTCGAGCCATGCGTTGAAGCAGTCCCACGAGAAGTCGGCCAGCGACTCCGCCGTGCACGCGTCCTTCACGACATCGATGCCGCCGTAGATCCCTTCACTGGTCGGGAACGTCAGCATCTGGCCGAGCGTGTCGAGCGCGTCGTCCGGCAGCGCCTTGCCGTTCTTCAGCACCGGCCGGCGCCAGCCGCGCGGCTGCCAGAATTCGGGCAGCTTGCTGCGCTTGGTCGGGAAGCGGTCGAGCGGGCTCTCGTCGAGCACCGCGCGCACCGCCTGCGGCACGGCGGGGTCGCCATAGCGCGCGGCGACCTCCATCAGCAATGCCTCGTGGCCGTTCGCCTGCAGCAAACGCAGCGCGGTGCCGGCGCAGTCGCGCGCTTCGCCCGGCTTGCCGAGCGACGGCGCGATCAGGCCGCTGGCCGCATGCTCGGGAAACTTCAGCAGCCACGCACGGCCGTCGTCGCGCAACGTCTTCAGCTTCGCGAACGCGCGGGCCGCGATCGGCGCGCATTCGACGGCGCCGTAGTTCAGCGCGTAACTGAAATTCTCCGTCGGCTTGTTGCGCACGGTCGCGATGAGGCCGGGCAACGCGGGCAAGCCGAAGGTCGCCATCAGCATATTGACGCCGGCCGTGCTGTAATCGCCCGCAATCGCGTTCCAGATGTCGACCGCCACCGCCGCCGGCAGCAGCGTCAGGTACTCGGCGCGCAGCGAGTACCAGAAGTACCGCTCGCGCTTGCGCTCGTCGATCATCGCGCGCCACGCGGCGACGAACGCCGGCGCGTCGCCTTGCCGGATCGCCTTCGCCGCGGCCTCGCCGAGCGGCCCGTAGTACTTCTTGCTCGCGTCGAAGCCGAGGCCGGCGACCAGCGTCAACGTGTTCTTTTCCGCTTCGGCGAATCGCTTCGCCTCCCACTGGCCCGGCGTTTTCGCCTGGTTGCGCTTCGCTTCGTCCCAGCGTTCGATCGCCGCCAGTTCGAGCGGCTCCAGCGTCAGCACCGCGGCCTTCTTCTGCCGCGCGGCCAGCCACGGCGGCGCCGCCAGCACGCCCGGCAATTCGTCTGCCGATGCAACGTCGGCCGGGCCGGCCAACAGCGCGAGCAGCTTGTCGATCACCGCCTGTGCCGGCGCGTCGAGCCACGGCCGCAGCCCGTCGACGTGCGCCGTGTGCGCGCGCAGCAGGCGCGTCAGGCTCGGCGTCAGCAGCCCGGCATCCTTGCCGCCCGCGGCCACGAGCCGCGACAGCGCGACCATGCCCGCCACCGGCCAGCGATCGAGCGACAGCGACAGGCGCGCGAGCGCCCCCTTCGAACCGCTGGCGACCTTGGCCAGCGCGGCGACCGCGTCGGGCGTGCCGATCGCGGCGAGCGCGTCGCCCGCCGCATCGTCGGCGGCGCCGCTCTCGAGCACGTCGAACGCCGCCGCGCCGCGCTCGCGCAGTACGGTCGCTGCCATCCGCGACATCCCCCAGAACGAATGGCCATAGCTGTCCGGGCGGATTTTCGCGGCGATGGCGATCGCATCGGGATCGGTCGCGGTCAGCAGCATCCAGTGCAGCGTCTCGGGCACGTCGCGCTCGGCGCCCAGCCGGCGCACCAGTGCATTCGACAAGTGCGGCGCATCGGGCAACAACAGTGCGGGAATCGGCTGGCGGGTCGGGTGCAGCGTCGGGATCGCGGCTTCGCTCCTGTCGACGCAGGCCTGCCAGTCCGCCTCGCTCGCTGCGGCGAGATGCTCGCGCAGCGCCGCCTCGCTGCCGACGATCGGCCCGCGCCAACTATCGCGCACCGGGCCTTCGACATTCGTCGTGAAACGATGGACGCGGCGCTGCGCCTGACGGTCGTAGTCGGCGTGCACCTGGATTTTCAACGCATCGAACAGCACGTCGATCGTGCCCGTCAAGCCGTATTGCGCGACCAGGTAGTCGACGACCGGGCGGCCGATCGTGGTTTCGCCGTGATAGTCGCCGACGGTCATCGCCAGCGCGAACAGCGCGGCATCGGCTTGCGCATCCGCCACCGGCCCGGCGATCGGCGTGCGTGCGGCCAGCCGGTCGAGCATCCGCTGGACGGCCGGGCGCAGCGCCGCATCGGTCGCGCCGATGTCGATCGAGTAACCGTCCTTGCCTTCGATCTTCAGCCACGCGGCGCGCACGTCGGGCACGCTCACCTCGACGGGAAAGCGGCGCGACGCATAGGCGTCGCGCTGCATCTGCGGCGACAGTCGCACGGGTTCGCCGTGCGCGAGCCACGGCGGTACGGCGGTGTCGGCGACCGCGAGTGCCGCGTGCGCCGGTGCGGCGGCAGTCTCGGTTGTTACCCACTCGCCGAGCGCCGCAGCAGCCGCCTGCGCATGCTCATGCACGGTGGCCGACGTTCCCCAGCCATACAGCAGCCGGCGCGACTTCAGGAGGTCGAACGCCATCGCGGCGCCCTGGTCGCCGACGTTGTAACGGCGCTTGATCACGGCGACCGTCAGCGTCTCGCCGGGCTGCATGTCACCGTTCGCGATCTGCGCGCGCACGGTTTCGACGACGCGCTCGCATTGGGCATCGAAACTTTCGGCCGCGACGGGCGGCACGGCCGCGGGAGTGGTGGCGGACGTGGCCGTGGAAGCCGGCATCGATGCGCCCGGTTGGGCCGACGGCGCGGACGGCGCACGCTTCCCCGCCCTCACCGCTGCGGGTTGCGTACTCGCCGCCGATTCTGCCGCTGTCGACGCTTCCGGCACAGCGGACGAGGCTGCCGACGGCTTCGCGGCGGTCGCGCCGATGCTCGCGCCGGCCGCCACCGCGACTTCCGCATAGCCCTTGCCGGTCTTCTCCTTGACGAGCTTGTCGAGCGCGGCGCGCGCCTTCGCGTCGTCCGCGAACGACTTCGTCTGGCTCTGGCCCGCGGTGCCGATGCGGCCCCAGCGGATATTGAGCCCGGAGCCGTCCTGCTCCACTTCCCAGAACTTGCTGGAATTGCCTTCGATCAGTTCAAAACGACGCATCCGCTTCCTCTCACTCGGATCGACGACGCAGCACGATGCCGCGCCTGCATGCCGTGGCCGTCAGGCAGCCACGACGCCCTCTCGTTCATTCATCCCGCGATCCGTGCAGCCTGCACGACGACTCGCGATGTCGGGCGCTGCCTGCTCGCCCGGTCGACGGTCATGCCGTCATTGCTCGACGATGCCCAGCAGCAGCAACGTCAGCGAACCCAGTTGCGCCAGTAGCGACGCCGATTGCGCCGCGCGCAGGCTGTCGGCCAGCGCGCGCAGCAGCCGGCCTGCGTTGGCGAGGCCGGCGCGCTCCAGCCGCGCGGCCTGCGCCAGCGCACGCTCGACCGCGCCGCCGCCCTGATGCCGCATGCCCTGGCGCAGCCACTCGGCCAGCAGCGCCAGCGTGTCCTCCGCGAGCGCGACCAGTGCGGGCAACGGCTCGCGCCCGCCCGCCAGCGGCAGCGGTTGCGGCGCCGCCGCTTCGGTCTGCAGCACGACGGCGCGCTGTGCGGTCAGCACGGCCAGCGGCCGCATCACCGCCGTGCCCGCATGCAGGCGCACGGTGCCCGCCAGCGCGCGCAATGCCCCCCATTCGCCGGACAGCGCGCGCACCAGCGCATCGACCGCGCCAGGCGCCACGGCGCGATGCGGCAACGCGAGGTGCAGCACCTCGTCGACGCTCGCGTCGGCCGCCCCGGCTTCGCGCTGCGCGAGCCGCGCGTGCAGCACCTGAGCGGCCGCATCCCAATGAACCGAGCGCACGACCATCGGCTCGAACGCGACGACGTGCAGGGACCCGGCCGCACCGGCCGCGGCGCCGTTCGCCGCCTGTCTCGGCCGCACGAAATCGGGCAGCGCGTCACGCAGGTGCGCGACGAGCGCCGCGATGCCCGGCTGGCGGATCGGCGCGGCGAGATCGTCCCAGGATTTCGGTGACAGCGGCAGCACGCCCGTCTGCCGTACGCCGGCCGCGATGTCGACCGCACCGTTCGCGCGACGCTTCGCGGTTTTCGTGACGACCTGCCCGGCCGCGATTTGCCGCAACGGAAAACCCGCGACACGGCGGCCGGCCAGATCCGGTGCCCGGCCGCCGGCCGCGACGTCGGCGGCACGCGGCCAGTTTCGCGTCAGCACCATCACGGTCTGCGTGTCGGGATCGGCGAACAGCACGCTCGCCCCCTCTTCCGCCTCGTCGCTCCACAGCTCGACGCCGAGCGACACCAGCCGCAGATGATCGAGTTCGACCTCGCCCTTGACGCCGATGCCGAGCATCTGACGGGCCGGCACCGCGGCACCGTCGCGCTGCGTCGCGGCGGACATCGCCGCACGCAGGCGCGCCCACAGTTCGGCCAGGACACGCACGAGCCGCAGCGGCTCGAAACGGCTACTGCGCGCATGTTGTGCGTGAACCAGTTGCCAGGCTTCGTCGAGCGCGTCGTCGACCCATTGCCAGCCGCGCTCGCGAAGGCGCCCGCGCAACGACTCCACCCGCGCGGCCAGCGCGATCGGTGGCTGGCTCGAACCGTCCAGCCATAGCGCGTGCACCAGCGTGTCGAGATCGGCGATCAACGCGTGCGCCGCGTCGTCGCGCAACGGCGACTGGTGTTCGTCGCTGTCGCCTTCGTCGCCGGCCGGCGGACGCACCTCGACGATCGTTTCCGATACGCCGTCGGCCGGGGCGCCGGCCTGGCGAAACGCCCAGACGGCGACCACCACGTGCGCGCAGCCGCTTCCCTGCCGGCAATCGCAGCGCGCATGCGCGAGCGAGCGTCGCGAAAAGAACCGGACCGTGCACATCGGCAGTCGTGCAACCGGAGACCATTGCGCACCGGCCCATAGCTGCACGGCGACGACGGGCCGTGCAGCCGCCATGCGCGCGGCCTGTTCGAGCACCGACGGCGCGAAGCTCGCCGCCAGCGCGGCATCGTCGAAATCGGCGGGGCTCCATGCGCGATCCGCGGGCGACGCGCCGTTCGTGGCGGAATCCTCCGGGGCATCGTCCGGGCCGTCGCGCGCTTCGTCGCTCGCCACGTCATTCCGGTTGCACGCCGCTTTGTCGCGCGGATCGGCCTGCCCCGTCTTGCCGTCACCACCTGCACGCCCATCGGCCGAATCGGCCGCTTCGTTTGCCTGCACGCTCGCCTGATAGGCCAGCACCAGCATCACGCGATGCCGGCACATGCCGCTCGCCGTGCAACTGCACGCCGCATCACGCAAGGTCCGGCCGGGCGGCAGGCGTGTCCACACGCCGTCGTCGAACGACGCGTGCACCGTACCCTCGCCGTCGACAGCCAGCGCCGGCACCGCGCCGGCGGCGACATCCTTCTGCGCCCGCTTGACGAACCCGGCATTGGCGAGCGCGGTCAGCGCCTCCGGCGTCAGTTCGAGCAGATCGTCACGCATCGGCGCGCTCATCCCTGCACCTTCTCGGCGAGCCACGCGGCCAGTTGCCCGGGCGTCATCGCGCCGACTTGCGCGCCGGCGTTCACGAGCCGCGCCGCCATCTCGCGGTCGTACGCGGGCTCGGCCACCGAATCGAGCGCGGCCAGCCCGAGCACGCGCGCGCCGCTCTCGGCCAGCGCCTTCACGCGGCGCACGAGTTCGTAGCCGCTGCCACCTTCGTAGAAATCGCTGACGAGCACGACGACCGTGCGTGCAGGATTCGCGACGCAGGATTGCGCATACGCGACGGCTTTCGCGATGTCCGTGCCGCCGCCGAGCTGGACCTTCATCAGCAGTTCGACCGGGTCGGATACGTCGGCGGTCAGGTCGACCACCGACGTATCGAAGGCCACGAGCCGCGTGCGCATGCCCGGCAATTGCCACAGGCACGCGGCCATCACCGCGCTGTGGATCACCGAGTTCACCATCGACCCGCTCTGGTCGACGAGCAGCACGATGTCCCACGGCTCGACCTGGCGACGCGTGCGACTGTTGAAGACCGGCGTGTCGAGATACAGCTTGCGCCGCTCGGGATGCCAGTGGCGCAGGTTCGCGGCCAGCGTGCGCGTGTAGTCGAAGTTGCGCGCGATCTTCATCCGCGAGCGCCGGCGCCGGTCGCGCGTGCCGCTGAAAGCCTGCCTCACCTCGGTCGCCAGACGCTCCATGATGCGCCGGACCACCTCGGCAACCAGCCGCCGCGCGGCCGCCAGCACCTCGGGATTCATCAGGTGCTTCGTGTGCAGCACGGCGCGCAGCAGCGATTCGGACGGCTCGATCCGCTCCAGCACGTCGAGGTTCGTGACGACTTCGTCGATGCCGAAGCGCTCGACCGCATCGCGTTCGAGCCGGTCGATCACCTCTTTCGGAAACAGCGTGTGGATCGTGTTGATCCAGTCGGGCGTGCTCAGCGCGGATGGCCCGAGGCCGGCACCGCGCTCGCCGCGCTTCGCGCGGTCGTCGTCGCGGCCGTACAGCCATTCGAGTGCCGCATCGGCGGCCTGTGCGTCAGCGCCCGGCGTGCCGCACGCGGCTTCGGCAGGCTCGCCGAGCAGCAGGCGCCAGCGTTCGAGCGGGCCGGGAATGTTCAGCGGCATGGCAGGACTCGCGGAAACCGCGCCGCGCCATGCCGTGACGGCGCGACATCGTGGTGAAGGAACAAGCAGCCGCGCGCGTGGCGGCTCGTCGATCGGTGAGTCACGACGCCTCCGGGTCGGGCGTGAGCCCCCAGCGACGCAGGCGACCCAGCACCTGCGCCTCGATGCGCGCGGCGTGCGCGGCCTCCTCGGGCGATGCGTCGTTCGCGTGCCGCTCGGTCAGCACGCGTCGCGACAGGTGCGTCGCCTGGTGCAGCGCGAGCACTTGATCGGCGAGCCGCCCGCGCTCCTGCGGCGGCAACCACGCAAACGCGCCGCGCAGCCCCGGCAGCGCGAGCACGAAATCGGCGTCGTGGAGCGCGCGCACGGTCGCATCCATGCCCGCGACGAACGCTGGCGCGCTCGCCAGTGTCTCGCGCGCCAGCGCAAGCAAGCCGCCGAGCGCATCGCCGAGCGCGGCCGCCGGCATCGCCTGCAGCAGCGCCATTGCGTCGCCGATGCCGGCGACGGGTTGACCGTCGTCGGTACCGGCATGCGCGGCGAGGCCGAGCAGGGCCCCGAGCGCCGCGCCGCGACTCGCGGGTGCTGCCGCCGTATCGGCCGCCTTGCGCCGCCAGACCGCCAGCGCGCGTAACGGTTCGATCGCGAGTGGCGTGTGGGCATCAGCATCCGTGGCGGCCAACACGTCGGCCACGATCCGGCGCAGCGCGACGTGCCCCCGCACATGCGCGTCGAGCTCCGCCGGCGCCAGCGCGGCGGCCGGCTCCAGCAACCATAGTGCGCGATCGAAACCGGCCTCGACGACGATCCGCAACACCGGCGCATCGTTCATGCCGAGCAGATCGCCATGACGCAGCAGCATATGCAGGTTGCCGAGCGCGGGTGCGAGCGACTCGAAGCGCTGCTCGCGCACGACCGCATCACGCAGCGTATCCAGCAATGTGTCGCTCAGCGCCGCCAGGCCGGCCCACGCGGCGCGGTTCAGGCCATCCGCGAGCGGCGCGATGCGGCCGCCAGCCTGACGCAATTCATCCTCGAGCCGCGCGCGCGCCGCGTCGGACAGCGTCGCGCCCCACGCGCCGGCTTCGATCAGCGCCGCCTGCTGCTCGAGCGGCTCGCCGAGTTGCCAGACCTCGTCGCGTTCCCCCGACATCGCAAGCTGCGCACCCTGGCGGCGCACGATGCCGGGTACCCGCAGCAGCGCCAGTCGGTGCAGCACGCGGCTGCGCGCACGCCCTTCGCCGGTCAGCAGGTCGAGCGTCAGCGTGCCGCGCAGCACGATGCCGAGCGCGGCCAGTTCGTCGCGCACCGCGGCGACGAGCGGCGGTTGCGGCGTGCCGGGCGCCAGTTCGCCCGCGACGTCGCCGGCCAGCGCATCCATCGCCTCGACCAGCACCGGGTCGGTGCCGGCCCGCAGCGGCCCGCGATAAGTCCACGGCAGCGGCGCGTCGAGCGCATCCTTCACCAGCGCGCCGGCCAGCGCGTCGAGCCAGTCGCAACGCAGCGGCCGCGCATGGCCGCGCAGGCGCGCCAGCCCTTCGGCCCGCACGTGCACGGCGATCAGGTCGGCTGTCGATACCGGCAGCTTGCGCGTGCGCAGCCGCTGCATCACGTTCTCGAGCACCCGCCGCGCGGCCTCTTCGGCACCGTGCGCCCAGACCCACTGGTAATAGGCCGGCGAAGGCATGCCCGACGCGTAGCCTGCGAATGCGTCGAGGCGCTTGAACGTGTAAGGCACGAGATAGGAACCGTAGCGGGCGCCGTGCGCGGCCTCGTCGACGGCATGCGAATCCGCATCGAGCACGCAGGCGTCGTTCGACCGTTCGTCGGGCACGGTGCCGGCACCATCGTCGATCGAGCCCGGTTCGGGTGTCTCGGGCAACGCAGCCGGCAGCGTGCGCCAGAGTCGCGCCAGCGCCGGCGCGTGGTAGCCGCCGCAGACGACCAGCACGTCGTCCGCCTGCCCGCCGGCTTCGGCGACCGCCCACGCGATCCAGCGCGCCATCATCCGTTCGCGCGCCTGGTTGCCGAGCGAACCCGGATCGTCGTCGCGCAGATGCGCGAAGTAGGTCGACAGGCGTCGCGCGAGTTCGTCCAGCGCGTCGGGCGTATCGCCGACGTCCTCGAACAGGTGGTCCCACAACGCATCGCGGCCCTGCACGGCAAGTGTGTCCGCCAGCGCGCGCTCGTAGGTGTCGGCGCGTGCCTCGTGTTCGGCGTCCGCGACATCGGCATAGCGGTTCTCCAGCCGCGAGAACGCCGTGTGCCACGCGGGCAGGTCGATGAAGCGAACCGTCGCGCCGACTTCGCGCCCCGCCTGCAAGGCCTGCCATTCCGGCGAATGTTCGGCGAACGGGGTCCACGAGCCGTAATGCGCGGCATCGCCGGACAGATAGCTGTAGATCGCGATCGGCAGGCGGTGCGGACGATACAGTTCGTCGAGCCGGCCGTTGAAATCGGCCGGCCCTTCGATCAGCACGTAACGCGGCCGCCGCGCACGGATGCGCTCGACCACCAGCCGAGCGCAGGCGGGGCTGTGATGCCGGATGCCGACGATGTGAGGTGCGCCGGACGTGTCGGTCTGCATGCGGCGCCCGTCAGTCGACGTCGATGCATGCGGCGCCGCCGATGGCGCCCGACCTGACCTGGTCGCCGCGCGCACGGTGCGCGCCGGGCACGACACGTCCCGGCCCCGGCATGTCGCCGTGAACGGTTGCGTTCATGTCGCGCGTCACGGCAGACGGTGGCGTGCCGCGTAGTACGCACGCCAGTGCGCCCCTTCGCGGCGTGCGGCCTTCTGTTCGAAGTAGCGACGCAGCTTCGCACGATCGTCGGCGTTGTCCTTGACGACCGTGCCGGCGATGCAGTCGACCAGATCCTGCGGCGACCCTTCGCGCTGCTCGAGAAACCATGCGCGCACCCCGACCGCGTGCGCGACGTTCACCGCTTCGGCCGTCGACATCACCGCCGTCAGCCGATCCATCGCGCCGTCGCTGCCCGCCGCGTCGCCGGCCCCGCCGCGCAGATCGCGGAACGTGGTGACCAGCAGTTCCAGCACCGGCTGCGGCACCGCCGCCGGAATGCCGCTGCCGGCCAGCAGGCGCGCGCTGGCTTCGCGCACGAGCGCGAGTTCGCTGTCGAAATCGAGAATCGGGAACACGGTTTCGAAATCGAAGCGCCGCTTGAGCGCAGCGCTCATCTCGTTCACGCCACGGTCGCGCGTGTTCGCGGTCGCGATGATGTTGAAGCCCTCGCGCGCATACAGCATCCCGTGTTCGCCGTGCAGTTCGGGCACCGCCATCACGCGGTCCGACAGCATGCCGAGCAGGCAGTCCTGCACCTCCAGCGGCGCACGCGTGATTTCCTCGAAACGAACGATCTTGCCGTCGTGCATGCCCTGGTACAGCGGCGCGGGCACGAGCGCGCGCGGGCTCGGCCCTTCGTTGATCAGCAACGCGTAGTTCCAGCCGTACTTGATCTGGTCTTCGGTGATCGATGCGCCGCCCTGGATCGTCAGCGTCGACGTGCCGCTGATCGCGGCCGCCAGCAGCTCGGAGAGCATCGATTTCGCGGTGCCCGGCTCGCCGACCAGCATCAGCCCGCGGCCGGTGGCTAGCGTGACGAGCATGCGCTCGATGCTCGCGATCGGCGCGACGATCTTCGGCGCAATGCCGAGCGCACGATCGCCGGCAATGAATGCGCGGGCGGCCGTCAGGCTCAGTTGCCAGCCCGGCGGACGTGGTTGGCCGCCATCCTGCGCCTTCAGCTCGGCGAGCTGATCGGCATACAGGACTTCAGCAGGCGGACGCTGCACTGCATGCGGTTGAGACTGAGCCATGTCTGCTTCTTCTTGTCTTGTGATCGCGGTCGGGCTCGAATGCCCTCGGAGCGCGAATTATATCGCCGCGCGCGAGGTCACGATTCGGCGAATCGGTTTTTGTCATCTCGCGGCCGGATCGCAGGAACAGGCGCCATTGCGGCCGGCGCGCAACTGACACGCGCGATCCAGGACCCGTTCTACGGCGAGCGTTCCGGCAAGATCCGCGACCCGTTCGGTTACGATTGGCTGATCGGGCATACGATCGAAGCGGTCGACCCCGAAGAAATGCAGCGGCGTTATACGGCGCTGCTGTCCGGCGACCCGCAGAAAACCTGAACGGCGCACCACGCGCCGGTCGAGCACCCCGACATTCGCGATGCACTATCACCCCGACGACATCCGCCGACTCTACCGGAGCGTGCCGACGCTGCTGCTGAACCGCCCCGCGCCGGCCGAACGATTCCTGGCCGCTGCCGTCGCGACCGGCGCCGAACTCGGGCACGTGCTGCGCGACTACCCGCAGGTTCGCTACCAGCCGCTCGACTTCCACTACCAGTGCCAGCAAAGCCTGTCCGTGCTCGACGACGCACTGCTGGCCGACCTCACGTGCGACATGCCCGTTGGATGGCGCGGCGCGCAGTGGGCCGCGCTGTTGATCGCGTTATCGGGCGACGCGCGCCATCTGCCGCGCCTCGACGAAGCCAGGCGCCATCGCGGCGTCGAGTGGACCGCCGAGCTTGCCGACGCCGCCGTCCGCCCGGAAGCCTCGTCCGCCGGTTTTCGTTGCTGCCGGCTGATCGTCGACCTCCGGACCCAGCTCGCATCGCTGCCGCGTGTCGCCGTGCGCCTGCGACAGCCGTCGCCGCCGGAAATCGCCGCGGCTAGGGCGGCGGCCGTCCGAGCCGCGTATCGCCGCGGCGATGTCGCGACGGCGCTGGCGATCGCCCGCGCCTAGACACGCAGCGACCGTCCAGCCGTTTTCATCACGGCTTACTCGACGTTGTCCGATACATCCGTCATGCGGATCATGTGCGGCCTCACGCCGTCGTCCGTTGTCACCGCCTCCTTCGGATGGATCAGCGCCTCGAGCCGCGCCTTCGTCGCGACGAACTCGGGCGTATTGACCTGCGAATAGTCCCGCGGCCGCGGCACGGGCACCTCGATCAGTTCCTGCACCGCCCCCGGATTCGCCTTCAGCACGAGAATCCGGTCCGCCAGAAAGATCGCCTCGTCGAGGTCGTGCGTGATGAACAGGATCGTCACGTCGATGTTGCGCCAGATGTCGAGCAGATGCGTCTGCATCCTCGCCCGCGTCTGCGCGTCGAGTGCGCCGAACGGCTCGTCCATCAGCAGGATGCGCGGACGGTTCGCGAGCGCGCGGGCAATCGCCACGCGTTGCTTCATCCCGCCCGACAGCTGGTGCGGGTACACATCCGCGAAACGCGTCAGCCCGACGAGATCGAGCCACTGCAGCGCTTCGCGCTCGGCTGCGCTGCTGCTGCTGCCATTCATCCGGAGGCCAAACATCACGTTCTTCTTCACGGTGAGCCACGGGAACAGCGTATAGCCCTGGAACACCATCCCGCGATCGGCGCCCGGCCCCTGCACCGGCTTGCCGTCGAGCAGCACCTCGCCGCTCGTCTGTGCTTCGAGCCCCGCGAGGATGCGGATCAGCGTCGACTTGCCGCAGCCGGACGGGCCGATCACGCACACGAATTCGCGCCGGTACGTCCGGAAACTGATGTCGTCGAGTGCGACGCACTCGCCTTGCGGTGTCGCGAAACGCTTGCCGACATGACGCACGTCGAGTATTACGTCGCGGGTTTTCAGGCGCGCGAAACGCTCGCGCACGGCGTCGGACTGCATCAGGTAATCGGGAACGGTGCGCGGGTTCTGCATGATGGCCTCTGCGGAAATCGGTCGATGGGTGAGCGGCAACGGGCGTCACGCTTTCAGCGTGCGATCCCACGGAAACAGCCTGCGGCCGAGCAGCCCGAGCACGATGTCGGTGCCGAGGCCGATGATCCCGATCATCAGGATCGCCGCATAAACGTTGTCGAAATGCTGGTAGCGCGCCTGCTGGCTGATGTACCACGTGATGCCCGAGCTCGTGCCGACGAGTTCGGCGACGATCAGGTAGGTCCAGGCCCAGCCGAGCAGGATGCGCTGGTCGCGATACAGGTCCGGCAGCACGCCGGGGATCACGACGTGCGTGAGCAGCTTCAGCTTCTTCGTGCCGAGCGTCATCGCGGCCTCGAACAGCCCGTATTCGAGCTTGCGCGTCGTGTTCGCGATGATCAGTACCTGCTGGAAGAGCGTGCCGATCACGATGATCGCGACCTTCGGCGCATCGTAGATGCCGAGGATCGCGACCATCAGCGCACCGAACGCCGGTGCGGGCAAGTAGCGGAAGAACTCCAGGAACGGCTCCTGCAGCCGTGCGAGCACGCTGAAGGTGCCGCAGACGATGCCGAGCGGCACGCCGATCGCGGACGAGATCACGAAGCCCCAGAAAATGATCCGGATGCTGTGCCACAGACTCTCGTGCAGCCAGACGCCGTCGCGGGATGCCGGCGGTGTCGTGAACGCGGTGTAGAACGCGCGCAGCACCTGGTGCGGCGCGGGCAGGTAGACCGGGTTCGCGCGCACGCCTTCGGGCACCGCCGCGTGGGTCGCTCGCGCATGCGCCAGTTCATCCTCGAACACGTCGCGGTCGATCTGCATGCCGGTCTGGAAATAATCGACGCTGCCCGGGTTCGTGATGCGCATTTGCGGATGCCAGATGAACGGCACATAACTGATCAGGCACCAGACGGCGAACGGCAGCAGGAAGGACGCCACGCCGAGCGTCCATTTTCCGCGTGTCGTCAGCTCGCGGCGCACGGCCAGCCATTCGGTCGGGTTGCGGGTCATGGGCATGAAAATCTCCGTATCGTTTCAGGTGCCGGTCGCGCGCATGCCGGGGCGCCGCGCGACCGGGCGTTCATTGCGATGCACCGCGCGCGGCGCTCGCGCGGTAAGCGCGCCAGCCGCCGAAGTGCGTGATGTCCTGCGCGCCGTCGAGCGCCGCGCTTTCACACAGGAAGCCCTGCACCCGAGCGCCGTCCGCGAGCGCCAGCGTGCCGATGCCGAGCGGGCCGGCAATGCCGGCGACGAAGCCGCCGTAAGCGTCAACCGGCATCTCCCAGATCTCGACCGCGATCGACGCGCCGCCGTCCCGCACACGCACGAGGCCCGGCTTGGCGACGCCGCCGGATACAGCCGCTGACAGCGCGTAGAGACGATAGGCGGGCGCTGTCGTCGTTGAGGCGACGAGACGTCCGCCTCGCTGCGTGAGCTGCCAGTTGAGCGGCTCGCCGCGCAGGTGCGCACCGACGACCGCCACCCGCACGACGCCGGACGACGCGCCGGGCGCCGACGCCGTCGTTGCAAACGCGTCGCCGCCAACGTCCGCCGGAGAACCGTCACATTCGGCTGCGCCGCTGCCCCGTTCGTGAGCGTCACCCCACGCCTGCGCAAGATCAAGCAACCGCGCGTCGTCGTGCGCGCGCCCGACGAACGTGATGCCGAACGGCAACCCTGCATGCCGCCCGGTGTCGCAGCGGCCGGCGGGCACCGCGATCGCCGACAGGTCGAGCAGGTTGACGAAGTTCGTGTAATAGCCGAAACGCGAATTGACGCCGATCGGGTCGGCTTCGAGTTCGTCGATGGTCGCCGTCGTCGCCGAAGTCGGCATGACGATCGCGTCCAGTCCGTTCCATGCGCGACCGGCCTCGACGCGCAACGTCGCGAGCGTGTCGAACGCGGCGAACGCATCGGCCGCGCTGAAGCGCGCCGCGCCGCCGACGATTTCGCGGATCACTGGATGCAGCGCATCGGGCTCCCGCGCCGCGAAGGCGCCGATCGCGGCGAGCCGTTCGGCAACCCACGGGCCTTCGTAAAGCAGCCGCGCGGCAGCCAGGAACGGGCTGAATTCGATCTCGACGATCCGCGCGCCGGTCGCGCGAAGGCGCTCGAGCGCGGCGCGCCACGCCGCGCCATACGATTCGTCGCCGAAGAATTGCAGCTGATCGGCGCGCGGCGTGCCGAAGCGCAACTGCCCGAACGGTCGCGCCGGTTGCGCGCGCAGCCCGTCCGCGCCCAACAGCGGCTGCCATGCGCGTCCGTACGGATCGCCGTCGGTCACGCCGTGCGCGGCGGCGAACACCGCCCGCGCGTCGGCCGCGGAATGCGCGAACACCGACACGCAATCGAGCGACCGGCAGGCCGGCACGACGCCGAGCGTGCTCAACACACCCCTGGTCGGCTTGAGCCCGACGAGCCCGTGGAACGCCGCCGGCACACGCCCGGAGCCGGCCGTGTCGGTACCCAGGGAGAACGACGCGACACCGAGCGCCACGGCCACCGCCGACCCGGAGCTCGAGCCGCCCGACGCATGGCGCGGATCGAGCGCATTGCGGCACGCGCCATAAGGCGAGCGCTGGCCCGACAACCCGGTCGCGAACTGGTCCAGGTTGGTCTTGCCGATCGGGATCGCACCGGCCGCGATCAGCCGCTCGACGACGGGCGCGCTACGCGCCGGCGTGTACGCGTAGGCCGGGCAGGCGGCCGTCGTCGGGATGCCGGCGAGGTCGATGTTGTCCTTGATCGCGAACGGCACGCCGTACAGCGGCAATGACGCGAGGTCGCGCCCGGCCAGCGCGTCGGCATAGGCCGTCATCTCTGCCTGCGTCAGCGGCCGGATCCATGCATGATGCGGATCGCCCGCGGCAAAATGCGCGGCGATCGCGTCGACGAGCGCGTGCGGCGTCAGGTCGCCCGCCGCATAGCGCGCACGCAGCGCGGCGATCGAGCGGACCCCGGGCACGATCGAACGTTCGGTCGTGCTCATGCGACCTCCTCGGCGGCGCCCGCCTTCATCACCATCAGCCGCTGGCCGGCGACCACCGTCGCGCCCGGCGCGCAATCGATCGTCTCGATCGTGCCGTCTTCCGTCGCCGTCACCGCGACCTCCATCTTCATCGACTCGACGATCGCGACGACCTGCCCCTCGGTCACACGCTCACCGGCTTGCACCAGCACCTTCCAGAGGCTGCCCGAAACGTCCGCGGCAATCGCGCGCTGCGTATCGGCGAGCACGCCGGCTTCCCGCGCGGCGTCCGCGTCGCCCGGTGCCGCGTCGCCGACGTATTCGGCATGCCCGGCCACCCGCCACCGTTCGCGCTCCGCTTCGAACGCCGTCTGCTGCGATGCCTTGAATGCGGCGATCGAATCCGCCTCATCGCGCAGGAAACGGTTGTATTCCCCGAGATCGAATACCGATTCCTCGATCTTCAGCCCGGCGCGCCCCGCGACGAAATCCGCGCGCAGTTGCGCCAGTTCCGCCTCGCTGACTTCGTAGAAGCGAATCTCGTCGAAGAAGCGCAGCAGCCACGGCTTGCCGGCTTCGAACGCTCGCGTGGTCCGGTGACGATTCCACATCTGGACGGTGCGGCCGACGAACTGGTACCCGCCGGGACCCTCCATCCCGTACACACACAGATACGCGCCGCCGATGCCGACCGCGTTCTCCGGCGTCCAGGTGCGCGCGGGGTTGTACTTCGTGGTGACGAGCCGGTGGCGCGGATCGATCGGCGTCGCGACGGGTGCGCCGAGGTACACGTCGCCGAGCCCCATCACGAGGTAGCGAGCGTCGAACACGATGCGCTTCACGTCGTCGATGCCGGCGAGTCCGTTGATGCGCCGGATGAACTCGATATTGCTCGGGCACCACGGCGCATCGGGCCGTACCGACTGCATGTAGCGCTCGATCGCGACACGCGTCGACGGATCGTCCCACGACAGCGGCAGGTGCACGATGCGGTTCGGCACGCGCATGTCGGCGACGTCCGGCAACGCGCGTTCGGCCGCCTGCAGATGCGCGAGCAGCGTATCGAGCGGCAGTGTCCGCGGGTCGAACTGCACCTGGAGCGAACGGATGCCCGGCGTCAGGTCGAGCATGCCCGGCAGACGGTGCGCATCGAGCCAGCACATCAGCGCATGCACGCGAAAACGCAGGTTCAGGTCGAGCACGAGCGGCCCGTATTCCACCAGCACGTTGCGGTCGCCCGAGCGCCGGTAGACGACGCCGATGCCGCCGCCGGCCGACGGGTCGCGATGCAGCACGCACTCGTGCGGCGCGCCGGCCGGCGCCGGGCGCGCGACGGCGTCGGCGGCAGGCCCGGGCGACACGCGGGCGCGCACGAACTGCACGGTATCGCCGGGCCGCAATTGGCCGAGCTTCCACAATTCGTCATGCACGACCGTCACCGGACACACGAAGCCGCCGAGGCTCGGGCCGTCCGGGCCCAGGATCACCGGCATGTCGCCGGTGAAATCGACCGCCCCGATCGCATACGCGTTGTCGTGGATGTTCGACGGATGCAGGCCGGCCTCGCCGCCGTCCGAGCGCGCCCATTGCGGCTTCGGGCCGATCAGCCGGATGCCGGTGCGGCTCGAGTTGTAATGCACCGTCCACTGCGTGCGGTACAGCATCGCGATATCGTCCGGCGTGAAGAAATCCGGCGCACCGTGCGGGCCGTCGAGCACGCCGAGCGTCCACGCGTGCGTCAGCGCCGGAAGGTCGGCCGCGGCCAGCGTGGCGCCCGGGTCGCCGCGCCCGGCTTCCGCGTCCAGATGCAGCACGTCGCCCTTGCGCAGCGCACGCCCTGCATGGCCACCGAACTGGCCGAGCGTGAAGGTCGCCTTGCTGCCGAGATAGTCGGGCACCTGCAGCCCGCCTTTCACGGCCAGGCATGCACGCACGCCGGCGCCCGTCACGCCGCCCAGCTTCAGCACCGCGCCTGGCCGCGCTCGCAGCACCTGCCAGAACGGTGCGGTTACGCCATCGAGCGCTGCCGCGAACGGTGCGCCGCCGAGCACGAAGAGCGTCTCGGCGTTGAAGCGCAGCGTCGCACCGACCATCGTGAACTCCAGCCCGGCCGCGTCGCGCGCATTGCCGAGCAGCGCGTTCGCGAGCGTGAAGGCTCGATCGTCCATCGGCCCGGACGGCGGCACGCCGACGTTCCAGTAGCCGACGCGCCCGGGCGTCTGCTGCACGGTGGTCTGCACGCCGCCGTCGAGCACGTCGATCGTGTGAGGCGCGAACGCGAAGCGCGACAGGAAGGCCGTCGTCGATGCGCCGCGCGCGAACGTGTCCGAACCGGCAATCGCGCGCAGATAGTCGAGGTTGGTCTCGATGCCGTACAGCTCCGTGCGCGCCAGTGCGCGCCGCAGCGCGGCCAGCGCGTCGCGACGCGTATCGCCATGCACGATCAGCTTCGCGAGCAGCGGATCGTAGTACGCGCTGATCTCGGTGCCCGCCTCGATCCATCCGTCGACGCGCACGTCGTCCGGAAACGCCACGTGCGTCAGCAGCCCCGCACTCGGCAGGAACTGCTTGTGCGGATCCTCCGCATAGAGCCGCACCTGGATGCTCGCGCCACGCGGTGCAACGGCGAGCGTGTCGAGCGGCGGCAGATCGCCCTCCGCCTGCAGGATCATCCATTCCACGAGATCGATGCCCGTCACTTCCTCGGTCACGCAATGCTCGACCTGCAGCCGCGTGTTCACCTCGAGGAAATAGAACCGGCGCGTATTGGCGTCGAACACGAATTCGACCGTGCCGGCCGACGCATAGCCCACCGCGCGGGCAAGCCGCACCGCGCTCGCGTGCAACGCGGCGCGCTCTTCGTCGGCCAGGCCCGGCGCGGGCGTTTCCTCGATCACTTTCTGGTTGCGACGCTGCACCGAGCAGTCGCGTTCGCCGAGCGCGATCGCATTGCCGCGGCCGTCGCCGAAGATCTGCACTTCGATGTGCCGCGCGTGCTCGACGAATTTCTCGAGATACACGCCCGCATGCGCGAAGTTCGCGGTGCCGAGCCGCACGACGGAATCGAACGCTGCTGCGAGCTGCGCGGCGTCGCGGCACAGGGACATGCCGATCCCGCCGCCGCCCGCGGTGCTTTTCAGCATCACCGGATAGCCGATCGCGTCGGCTTCGGCGAGTGCCGTCCGTACATCGTCGAGCAGGCCCGTACCCGGCAGCAGTGCGACGCCCTGCGCAGCGGCGAGTTCGCGCGCGGTGTGCTTGAGCCCGAACGCGCGCATCTGGTCGCCGCGCGGCCCGATGAAGCGCAGGCCCGCGGCTTCGCATGCGTCGGCGAAACCGGCGTGCTCGGACAGGAAGCCGTAGCCGGGATGCACGGCTTGCGCGCCCGTCTCGCGCGCCGCGGCGAGAATTGCCGCGACGTTCAGGTAGCTGTCGGCCGCCGGCGCGGGGCCGACCCGCACGGCTTCGTCGGCGAGCGCCACATGGCGCGCATCGCGATCGGCGTCGGAGTAGATCGCGACCGACGCGATCCCGAGCCGCTTCAGCGTGCGGATCACGCGGCATGCGATTTCGCCGCGGTTCGCGACGAGGACTTTGTCGAATCTCATGGTGCCTCCCGCCGGGCTGCCCCAAGGCAGGCAACCGCCCCCGTGGGAGGCAGCGAACGTGTCGGCCCGGAGTCGCGCTTCGGCGCGTACGCCGGCCTCATGCAAAGCAAGCGAGCGTGGAGGGTGTTCATTCGGCCTCCCAGATCGTGAGGCGTACGGGCGTCGGGTTGTACCCGTTGCACGGGTTGTTGAGCTGCGGGCAGTTCGAGATCAGCACCGTGACGTCCATCTCCGCGCGCATCTCGACGTACTTGCCCGGTGCGGAAATGCCGTCCTCGAAGGTCAACCCGCCGAGCGGCGTGACGGGCACGTTCATGAAGAAGTTGACGTTGCCGACGAGGTCGCGCTTGGTGAGCCGCGCGCCCGCGCCGCACGTGCAGTGCGCGATCGCGTTGAGGAAGCTGTCGCGGCAGTTGTGCATGTGCCGCTTGTCGAGCGCATAGCGCACGGTATTGCTCTCGGCCGCGCACGCGCCGCCGAGCGTGTCGTGACGGCCGCAGGTATCGGCGACGATCGTCACCATCGGGTTGCCCCGGCTCGACAGCAGCACGCTGCCCGCGCTCAGGTACAGGTTGCGCTGTGCGCGGATGGTGTCCTGCGCGCTGTAACGCTCCTCGGGGTCGTCGGACCGGTAGAACAGCGTGTCGACGGCCTGATTGCCTTCGAGGTCGAGGATGCGCAAGACCTGCCCGCGCTTCAGGTCGCGCAGCCACGGTTCGCCCGCGTTCAGTGTCATGTCGTGGATCGCATCGCGCGAATCGAGACGGCTTTCGATGATCGGCATGGCTCGGCTCCTTACGCAAACAGGCGATCGGTGTTGGCGAAGCCGCGCATGTTCTCGGCGCACGCGCGCCGGCACGGGTCGTCGTCCGGTGCCGCGCCGTCCGCTGGATACGCGCGGTACACGATCAGCTTCACGGCCTTCGGCGCGTAGTCCGCGCGCGGATCGAGCGGATGCGGCGCCGTCGAGAACGCCGCCAGCGTGTTCATCTCGAAGCGCAGGTCGAGGGCGCTGCCGGCCGGCGAGTGTCCGGCGACGAAGTCGAGCGCGCCGTCGTCGCGCGTGTCGAGCTTGCTGAAGAAATTGACGTTCGCGACGAGGTCGCGCGCCGACAGCCCGTATTTCGCGAGTTCGAGCACGAGACTGTCCCGGCCGTTGCGAATCATCGCGTTGCGATCGACCTGGTACGACGTCGTGCCGTACTTGTGCGCGAACAGCCGCGCATCGCCGACGCCGCCGAGCGGGTCGTGCCAGCCGAGCGTGTCGGCCGTGATCGACGCAATCACGCGCCCCATGTCGGTGTACAGCGCATGGCCGCGCGTGAGATGCGCGGTGTGCTGCGCCTTCAGCGTGTCGGCCATGTTGTAGCGTTCGAGCGGGTCTTCCTGGCGATGAAACACGGCAGACAGGTTGGCGCCGCCGTCGACATCGACGACGCGCAGCGCGAGACCGCGGCGCAGGATGCCGGACCAATGGGTTCCGGCGGGAATGAGCGTTTCCCACACGACGTGTGGCGGCGGGGCAAGGACGGCTTGGGGGCTCGGCGACATGGCGGCTCCGTGGTCGGTTGGACAAAAAGCGTGAGAGGGCGACCGAACGACATCGCGACCTCCCGGGCTTTTATCCCTCCGTGGAGCCTCGCCGTTTCCTCGACTCGAGGAGAAGACAAGACCGGATTGCTCTCGGACCAGCCATCGCACGGCGCGAACGCCGCACGACCGGAACCCTAGCGATCCTGAAGATGATGCAAATTGCTTCGCACCTCTCGGGCATCGGATAAGCGAGTTGCGTGCCAGCGTATGCGCAATCGCCGCGCCGTGCGGCTTTCCGGCATGCGCGCATTGACGAGCGCTGCGCCGGACGCGGATGGCTGCCCTCGCGGCGGGCGCGCCGCGCACCATGCAAACGCGCTCCCGCACCGGCGCAGTGCGCGCCGCGCCCGCCGACACGACACGATCGTCGATGGCATGGGCATTGCTCGATGCCTGCACCTTCACTCGTGACGCGACACTTCATGAACAAGCTCGACCTGCTCCGGCGCGCGCTGAGCGCGCTCTTCTCCGTGCGCTTCATCGAACTGCAGCGCGCATCGCGCCGCCGCTGAGCCCGCCCGTCGCGTGCCGTTGGCACGCTTCTCGCTCGGCATGACGCCGAGAGGTGCGGCGGCGTCGCATCTTAGGGGTGCTAGGGTTCCGGTTCATCGAACGTCTGGTCCGAGAGCAGCCCGGCGCGGATTCGTCCGGTCGCGAGACCGGGCGCGCACACGCTACACGGCGGGACAAAAGCCCGGGAGATTGGCGATGGCAACGGCCGTCGCGCCTCTCCGTGGCCGCTTCATTCGTTCCGCATCCGCAGGAACCGGCCACGCGGCCGGACCGTGCACTGGCATGGTCCGTATCGACGATCCCGATCCCGGTCTCCTGGAGAAAACGATGACCCGCCCCGCCCTGGCGCTGCGCCGCCTGCTGTCCCGCCGTTCCGTCCGTCACGCATTGGGGGCCGCCGCCACGGCCGCCACGCTGCTCATGACGCCCGCCGCGCACGCGGCAGCACCGCTCAAGATCGGCTACAGCGACTGGCCCGGCTGGGTCGCGTTCCAGGTCGCGCTCGACAAGGGCTGGTTCAAGGAGGCCGGCGTCGATGTCGATTTCGAATGGTTCGATTACTCGGCATCGCTCGACGCGTTTTCCGCGGGCAAGCTCGACGCGGTCGCGGCGACGAACGGCGACGCGCTCGTGACGGGCGCGGCAGGCGCGAAGAACGTGATGATCCTGCTCACCGACTACTCCGCCGGCAACGACATGATCGTCGCGAAGCCCCCGCTGCGCAGCGTCGAGGCGCTGAAGGGCAAGAAGGTCGGCGTCGAACTCGGTCTCGTCGATCACCTGCTGCTCGAAACCGCGCTGCAGAAGCACGGGCTGAAGGACGGCGACGTGACGCTCGTGAACGCGAAAACCAACGAACTGCCGCAGGTGCTTGGTTCGTCGACCGACATCGCCGCGGTGGCCGCGTGGCAGCCGAACGCGGGCGAGGCGTTGAAGCGCGCACCCGGCGCACGCGCGATCTTCACGTCGGCGGATGCGCCGGGGCTGATCTACGACGCGATCACGGTCGCGCCTGCAAGCCTCGCCGCGCGCCGCGCCGACTGGGCCAAGGTGATCAAGGTCTGGTATCGCTGCGTCGCGTACATCAACGACCCGAAGACGCAGGCTGACGCCGTCCGGATCATGTCCGCACGCGTCGGCCTCGCGCCGGAGCAATACCTCCCGCTGCTGAAAGGCACGCACCTGCTCGACGAAGCTGCCGCGAAGCGCACGTTCCGCAAGGGCGACGGGCTCGATTCGATCTACGGCTCGACGCGCAACGCGAATGCGTTCAACGTGCGCAACGGCGTGTACAAGCAGTCGCAGGACGTCGACGCGTATATCGATCCGCGTCTGGTGATGCCGCATTGACGGGCGCGGGGCCGGGCTTCAGGCGCCGGCCCCGCGCGCGCATACACGTGCATCCTGCTGTTGCCGCCGCACCGCATCTGCATCGATGCGCGGCAGCGTCGGGGGGCGGAAGCCCCGGCGCCGCCGCGCCGAAGAACGGCCCGGTACAGGGCTGCCGGAGCGGTATCGCGCGATCGGCCGCGAACATCGCGTGCCCGTCGCGGCCGAGCTGCGACTCGGCGATGAGGCCACCCTGCCCGCTCCCGCGTCAAGCACGTCGAACCCGATCCGCACGACATCGCGGCGCAATGTGTCGATCGGTCTCGACGTCATGCCACCGCGCGGGCACGCGCGTCGACGCATCGAAATAGCGGCTTGGGTCGGCCATGGCATCGGGATCGCCAAGCGTGCCCGAGTACGTCGACGGCCGGCCGCCGCGCCCGCCGCCCGAACATCGACCCGCCTCCGCCTCGCCGCGATTCTGCTCGATTTCGCAGAGGACCTTTCCTGTGCAACGCCTTAATCGACCGGCGCACGATCTCCAATAATGGCCGCTCGATCCGCCGGCCGCCGGGCCGGGAAAACGATAAAAACTCCTATGTATTCCTACAAGATGAACCATCACGCCAGCACTCGACTCGCGGGGACCGCCATTGCCACCTGCCTGACCGCCCTCGCGTCGGGCGGCGTACACGCACAGAGCAGCGTGACACTGTACGGCCTGATCGACACGTCGATCACCTACGCGACCCATCAGCGCACGCACGGCGCCGGCTCGCCGGGCAGCGGCGCCGTCGCGATGACGAGCGGCGCATTGAACGCGGCGCGCTGGGGGCTGCGCGGCCGCGAAGATCTGGGTGGCGGGACGGCCGCGGTCTTCACGCTCGAAAACGGCTTTTCGGGCACCACCGGCGCGCTGTCGCAGAAAGGCGTCGACATGTTCGGCCGCCAGGCATGGATCGGCCTGAGCTCGAAGACGGCCGGCACGTTCACGTTCGGCCGCCAGTACGACCTGATCCTCGATTTCGTGACGCCGCTCGGCGCGTCCGGCCCCGGCTGGGGCGGCAACCTCGCGGTGCACCCGTACGACAACGACGATTCGAACCGTAACCTGCGCATCAACCACGCGGTGAAGTACACGAGCCCGACATACCGCGGGCTGACGTTCGGCGCGATGTACGGGTTCTCGAACACGGCCGGCCAGTTCTCCAACAACGCGGCGTGGAGCGCGGGCGTGTCGTATGCGAACGGGCCGCTGAAGCTCGGCGCCGGCTACCTGAAGATCAGCCGCGACCGCAATGCGCCGAACCCGAACGGCGCACTCAGCACCGTCGACGGCTCGGCGACGATCACCGGTGGCAACCAACAGATCTGGGCCGCGGCCGGCCGTTATGCATTCGGGCCGCATTCGGTCGGCGCCGCGTGGTCGCACTCGACCACCGACGGCGTGACGGGCGTGCTACAGGGCGGCGGCATCGCACCGCTGAAGGGTGAATCGCTGGTGTTCGACAATTTCTCGGTCGACGGGCGCTTCTTCGTCACGCGCGCATTGAGCCTCTCGGCCGCATACACGTACACGATGGGCCGCTTCGACACGCGCACCGGCCAGACGCGCCCGAAATGGAACCAGGTCGTGGCGCAAGCCGACTATGCGCTGTCGAAGCGCACCGATGCGTATCTCGAAGGCGTCTACCAGAGCGTGAGCGGCGGCAACGGCAATCCCGCGTTCAACGCGACCGTCTGGACGCTGACGCCGTCGGCGAACAGCAACCAGGTCGTCGTCGCACTGGGGCTACGGCACAAGTTCTGACGGCGCAACGCTGCCGCGCCGACCGCGCAAGGCACGCATTCCCGCACCGCCCGATCCTCATGCCCCGAGCCGAAAAGGCCGCGCCCGTGCGCGGCCGTTTCGCCGGGGCATCGCCCGCACGGAGCACGGAGGCAAGAATGCCGCCGGGCTGTCGCGCCGGCGCAAAAAAATGCGGAGAAACTGGTCACACTGTGACATTTTTCCTACTCTGTTTGCAGCGACGCCGGGTTTTGGCGTTCCGGCCGCGACACTCTTTCATATGGCGCACCACCGGCTTACGAACATGATTCACGTCATGGCGCCGGACCTTTCGCGCCGTTGCGGCCGGATACGGATGTGCCGATCGCACGCCCCACGCGTTCAACGCAGTCAACCGCAGGAGACGAACGATGAGCAAAACGAACCGATTTGCGGTCCTGGCAACCGTGGTACTGCTAGCCGGTTGCCACCACGCGGCCAAGACGCCCGAGAATGCCGGCATGGCGCCGACGCCCTCGAGCGAAGCCGTCGCAACGGTGACGGCCGACGAGCTCAACAATCCGAACGGCCCGCTCGCGAAGCGCAGCATCTACTTCGATTTCGACCAGTACTCCGTCAAGCCCGAATACCAGTCGCTACTGCAGGCGCATGCCGATTACCTGCGCAGCCATCCGGCCCGGCACGTGCTGATCCAGGGCAACACCGACGAACGCGGCACGTCCGAGTACAACCTCGCGCTCGGCGAACGCCGTTCGCAGGCCGTGATGAGCGCGCTCGAAACGCTCGGCGTGCAAGCCTCGCAACTCGAGGCGGTCAGCCTCGGCAAGGAAAAGCCGGTCGCGCTCGGCCACGACGAGGATGCGTGGGCACAGAACCGCCGCGCCGATCTCGTCTATCGTTGATCGCGGGCCGCCGCGACGGCGGCCTTCGCTTCGGTATCCGCAACAGGCATGGAATAAACGGCCCGCCCGAAACGTTTCGTCAGCGCGCAGACGCACGGTTCACGTGAGCCGGCCCTTCGCGCGGCCTGCGCGTGGCAAGGAGGCGGAACATGAAATCGGCAACGTTGGCCGCGGCGCTGATCGCCGCGCTGGTGCTCGTGCTGTCGGCGGGATGTACGTCGTCGGGTAGTGGCCCCGCGCAGGGGCCGGGCATGAGCCGGTATGGCGGCGGCTCGGGAGGCAGCGGAGGCGGAGGTGGCAGCGGCTACTGAAGAAGCGCCGCAAGAAGTCGGGCGACGCGTCGCGCGCGAGCACCGGAAACCGGCTGAATCGCACGCGACGCCCCGCGGCACGACTTAACGCATGGCCTTCACGTCGGCCGGCGTGACGCTCGCGCTCTGGCCGCCCCACGTCGCACGCAGGTAGTTCGCGAGCTGCGCGAGTTCGTCGTCGCTCAGCGTAGGCGCGAAACCGGGCATCGGCTGCAGGTTCTCGAACCCGGCAAACTTCTGCTCGCCGATGCCGTCGAGCATCGCGACCAGCAGGTTGCGCGGGTCGCCCTGGCGCACCGTCGAATTGCCGTTCATCGGCACCGCCACGTGCGGCTTGCCCTCGCCGTTGAAGCCGTGGCAGCCCGCGCAGACCGCGAGATACACCGAGCGGCCGGCCGCGAGTTGCGCGGCGTCGGCCGACACCGGTTTCACCGGCTGCGGCGCGGGCGGCGTATCGCCCAGCAGGTACACGGACAGCGCGCGCAGGTCGTCCTTCGTCATGTACTGCGTGCTCAGGTGCACGACCGGGTACATTTCGCCGAATGCCGAGCCTTGCGGGGCGATGCCGACGCCGAAGAACGTCTGCAGGTCGGCGCCCGTCCAGCCGCGCGCGGCCAGGCCGGCCGGCGTGATGTCGGGCGCGGCCACGCGGCCGAGCGCGGCGCCGGCGAACGGCTTCGCGCTGTCGAGCTGGCCCGTGAACGCGCGCGGCGTATGGCATTCCGCGCAGTGGCCGAGCGCCCCCGCCAGATAGCGGCCGCGCTGCCAGTCGGCGGACTGGCCGGCCGAGGCATCGGGCAGGCTGTCCTTCAGGAACACCATGTCCCAGAAGACCATTCCGAAACGCAGGTTGTACGGGAACTTCAGCTCGTGCTCGCGGTTTTCCTGCGCGACCGGCCTGACGGTCTTCAGGTATGCGTACATCGCGTCGGAATCGGCGCGCGTGAGCTGACGGTACGACGTGTACGGCATCGACGGATACAGGCGCTTGGACCGAGCCTTGCCGTCATGCAGCGCGGCGTAGAAATCGTCCGCGCTCCAGCTGCCGATCCCGTGATCCTTGTCGGGCGTGATGTTCGAGCCGTAGAACGTGCCGAACGGCGATTCGAGGGGCGCGCCGCCGGCGAACGGCGCGCCGTCCTTTGCGGTGTGGCACGCCGCGCAATCGGCGGCCTTGACGAGATAGCGGCCGCGCGCGATCGGGTCGGCGCCAGGCGCGCCGGACGCCGCGTTCGAGGCCGGTGCGTCATGGCCGCCGCACGCAGCGAGCAGCAGCGCGCAAGCCGCGGCGAGCACGGGGAAGCCCGCTGCCCGCGCGACACGATGAGCGAATGTGCGTTTCATGCGGCGTCCTTCACGAGTCCCGGCGTCGTCAGCACCACGTCCTTGACGGCTTCGTAGTAGCGGACATAGCCCGTGCAGCGGCAGAGGTGCGCGTCGAGCGCTTCGGTGATCGTGCGCTCGACGTCGGCCTTCGCAATCGGCTCGCGCTTCAGGCGTTCGATCAGCACGGTTGCCGCATTGACGAAGCCCGGCGTGCAGTAGCCGCACTGGAAGCTGAAGTGCTCGAGGAACTTCTGCTGGATCGGCGACAGCTCGACCACTTCGCCCGCTTCGTTGCGCTTCGCGTGGCCTTCGATCGTGCGGATCGAGCGGCCGTGGAAGAAGTGCGCGCCGGTGATGCAGGTGCGCATTTCCTCGCTCGTGCCGTCCGGCTTGTCGACGATCACGACACAGGCGTGGCAGATGCCCTGCCCGCAGCCGAGCCGCGAACCGGTGAGGCCCGCGTATTCGTGCAGGAACTCGATCATCATCAGCCCTTCCGGCACCTGCATCGGGCCGACGGACTTGCCGTTGATATTGATCGACAGCGGCTTCGACTGGAACCGGACGAGCGGACGCTCGACGGCGGCCGGAGCCGATGCCGGCACTGCCGGCGCCGGGGCCGATGCGGCCGAAGCCGCGGGTTGGGCGGTCGTCATGCGAGCACCTCCTGAATCTTTTGCGGGGTCACCGGCAAGTCGGTGAAACGATGGCCGATCGCGTGCGCGATGCCGTTCACGATCGCGCCGACGACGGGAATCATCACCACTTCGGCGACGCCCTTCGGCGGATCGGTCTCGGACAGCGGCGGCAACACGTCGCCCGTCTGCGTCCAGACGGCGACGTCCGACGCGCGCGGCAGCTGGTAACGGTTGAAGTTCCACGTGCCGTTGCCGGGGCCGTCTTCATACAGCGGCAGGTACTCGTGCAGCGCGTGGCCGATACCCATCGCGAGACCGCCCTGCAACTGGCCCGACACGAGCTGCGGCGAAATCTGGTTGCCGCATTCCATGATCGAGTGGTGCGTGAGCAGCTCGACCTTGCCGGTCGCTTCGTGCACGGTCAGTTCGACCAGCGTGCCGACCGCCGTGTAGTACGTGACGGCCGCGTTGTTGCGGCTCGTCGGCGGGATGAACACGCGCTTGCGGTCCAGCACGCGGTAGCCGTTCGCGGTCGGCGCCAGCGTGCCGTGCATCGCGGTCGCGCCGGCCGGTGCGGCGGTGCCGGGCACCGGGCCGTCGTCGCCCGTCTTCGGCGCGCCGACGCGCAGCGACAGCCCGTCGATCGGCAGACGTTCGACCGCGCCGCCCACTTCGAACTCGGCGTCGGTCCACTGCCAGCGGTTGAACACGTGCACGACGGCGCCGGTCGGCAAGCCGAGCGCATGCGCCTGCTTCGCGAGTTGCTCGAACGACAGCGGCTCGAGGCCGTCGGCGGTCAGCTTGCCGTCGACCCAGCGCGCGTCCTCGATGCGGATCGTGTACGGCGCCGCCTGGCCGCCGCCGAGGCCGCGCGTCCAGATCGACATCGCGGCCGGCCACAGGCCGTAGCGGAACACCGCGCGCGCGGCTTCGCGCGTGCTGTGCGTGAAGTAATACGCGGAGTTCGTCGCGCTCGACGGCGACGCATAGTTCGGCGACCAGCGCGGGTTCGCGCTCAGGCGATCCTGGTCGGCCTGCGACATGAGGTACGGATCGCCGCTGGTCTCGACCGGCAGGTCCGGCCACTCGGCCACGGCCACGCGCACGTCGGTTGCCGGGCGGCCCAGCCATTTCGCGACCGCGACGGCCTGCGACGTCGACATCCCGGTGCCGATCTCGGCCGCCGTGTGCTGCAGCGACACCTTGCCGTTCTCGTCGAATTCGACCTTCGCGAACGACGCTTCCGCGCCCGTGCCGAAATCCTTCTGCACGCAGGCGAAGCCGACGCCGTAGCGCTTGCCCGGATTCGCGGCCTCGTATTCGGCCTTGCGTGCGGCGCGGTGCGTCCACAGCGGATGCTGCTTCGCGCGCTCGAGCACCTCGTCGACGCGCAGCGCGCCGGCGGGAATCGCACCCTGCGTGTTCTTCATCCCCGAACGCAGCGCGTTGCGCAGGCGGAAATCGATCGGGTCGATGTTCAGTTGCGCGGCGATCTCGTCGACCGCCATCTCGGTCGCCGCCATGCTCTGCAGCGTGCCGTAGCCGCGTGCGGAGCCGGCATCGATCGCGCGCGACGCGATCGCGACCGCGGCGAGGTCGCTTTTCGGGAAGTAATAGATCGATTGCGCTGCCGTCGCCCCCACCATCGCGACCGACGGCGAGAAGTTCGAGCGGCCGCCGCCGTTCGCCTCGAAGTCGCCCTTGAACGACTGCAACAGGCCCGTGTTGCGGTCGACCGCGATCCGGTAATGCATCTTGAACGCGTGACGCTTCAGCGACGTCTGGAACTGCTCGTAGCGGTCGTTCGCGAAACGCACCGGGCGGCCGTCCGCGTACAGCGCGCAGACGAGGCCGTAGAACGGCACGTTGAAGTGATCCTTGGAGCCGTAGCCGACCGTGTAGCACGGATGCACGAACAGCTTCTTCACCGGGAAGCGGCACTTCGCGACCATCTCGGCCGCGCTCTGCGCCACTTCGAGCGGCGACTGGGTCGGCACGACGAGGTGCAGCGACTGCGTCGCGGTGTCGTACCAGCAGTTCGCGTTGTCCGGCTCGAGCGCGGCCGTGTCGACCGACTGCGTGTTGTACTCGCGGTCGAACACCAGCCAGTCGGCCGGCGGATGGTCGAGCTCGCCGGCGATCTGCCCGGCCAGGAACATGCCCTGCTCGTCGAGCTTGCCGTGCTCCTTGCCGTCCGGCCACACCGGCAGGTGCTTGCGCATCATGCTCGGGAAGATCGGCGCGTCCTTCAGGCTCGAATAGACGTCGTCGTCATAGGCCGTCTTGCCGCCCACCCGCACGTAGCGGAAGGTACCCCACGGATCGCGCTCGAGCGGGCCCGTGACCGCGCCGTAGCGGATCACGTCGTCGCGGAACTTGAGCGCGTTCTTCGCGAAGCGGAAGCGCGCGAAGTCGTGGTAGATGAGGATCGCGACCGCATGGCCGAGATACGCGGGCGTCTTGCCGGCCGGCAGCAACATGTCGTCGCCGTAGAACGCCGGGAACGCGACGCCGTCGCGCACGAGATCGTCGGCCGTGACCACGCGGTCCGGCTTCAGGTCGTCGCCGAGCAGCGAAAGGTCGAAGCCTTCGTACGTGCGGTCGGCCTGCGTGACGCGCAGGATCAGCGCATGCGACTGCTGCTGCGGCCAGTGCGGCATGTCGGCAGCGCGCACGTCACGGGCGAACACTTTCGAGCCCGTGACCTTCGCGATACCGTCGATGCGGAACTGGGGGATGCCGGTGACGCTATCCCATTTGACGGGGGTGAGGAGTTTTTCTTCGAAGAGCGCCGCGAACGCGCGGCTGCCAAGGGGCGCGACATACACTGCGACGCCCGCCAGCACGCTGGCTTTCAGAAAACCCCGCCGTGACAGGCCGTGGTTTTTCATTGGGGGGAACCTCCTGAGGCGGCTCGGACGGCGATCGGGTGTCGCGACGTTCGGAGCGGCGCGCATTCTGGCATTGTTTTAGATATATCGCCTATAGTATTTCCCACATGAAATACTTATTGAATTTCTTATAACGGTATTCAGCCGGGCTGCGGCAACCGGTCGCGGGATGCGATTCGTCTGCGTCGCGCACCCGTTTGCGGCGGGTTCGATCGCATTGACCGCGCTCTGTGTCTCCTGCCGTTCGCAACGATGCTGCCCCTGCGCCGGCGAATGCGCAAGACGTTCGCGGGCGTGGTCGACGACTGTCGGGCGGCGGGTTGCCGGTGCCGCCGGCCTGCCCGGGCACCCCGCGCCGCGCGTGTTTCATGGTAATGTCGTGCGCATCCGGCCTGGCCGGGCCTCCGCCATGTGCCGTGCGGATGCCGCCAGCCATCGCGGCATCACGCGACATCGTGTCGAGGTCAAAAACCATGGCAGTCAGGACATCTCTCCTGCACTCCGTTCTCGCCACTCCTTCCTCCGGCAACCACCGTGTCATGGCGGCGTTGCGCCCGTCGATGCTGGTCACGCTGTTCGAGGATATCCGCCCGATGGCGATGTCCGGGCTCGCGAGCGGCTTCGTCGCGGCCGTCGCGCTGATCCGGCTGCAGCAACTCTGGTGTCTCGTCTGGCTGATCGTCGACGTCGGCCTGCTCGCCGCCCGGCTCGCGATCGCGCGCGCCTACACCGTGCGCCGCGACGCCGGCGACGATCGTGCCGAATACTGGGCGAGGCGCTATGCGCCCGTGTCGCTCGCCGCGTGCTACGTGCTCGGCCTCGGCGTGATGGGCTGCGTGGACGCCGTCGACGTCGAGCTCGGCACGCTGTCGGTGATGGTCGCGGGCGGCGTATTCGGCGGGATCGCATCGCGCAATTCGGCGCTGCCGCGGCTCGCGATGACGCAGGTCACGCTCGGCGTGCTGCCGATCGGCCTCGGTGCCTTGCTGGCGGACCGGCCGGGCGCGTGGCTGCTGCTGCCGCCGCTCGCGATCTATCTCGCGGCCATGCGTACGGTCGTCCAGCGCCATTACCGCGTGCTCGTCGCGCTGATCGCCGCGCGCCAGCGCAACGCCGAACTCGTCGCACACTTCGACGCCGCCCTCACCTACATGCCGCACGGCCTGTGCATGATCGACAGCGAGACCCGCGTGATCGTCGCGAACCGCCGCACCGCGCAGCTGTTCGGCTCGCCGCGCGAGATCATGCTCGATACGCCGCTGGCCGACGTCGTCGCCGCGCTCGGCACGAACGCCATGTGCGATCCCGGCGGCGCCGGTCTCGCCGCGCAGTGCGATGTCTGGCTGACCCGCGACGAACCGGAGCCGTTCGATATCGTGCTCGCCGACGGCCGCCAGCTCGAACTGACGCGCCACCGCGTGCCGGACGGCAACGCGGTGATCATCGTCGAGGACGTCACCACGCGCCGCCAGACCGAGCAGCACATCCGGCATCTCGCTCGGCACGACGCGCTGACGGGTTTGCCGAACCGCCACGAACTGCATACCCGGCTCAAGCGGATGCTCGCGCACCGGCCGCGCGTGCCGGGCCCCTCGCTCGCCGTCATGTATCTCGACCTCGACGGCTTCAAGGCAATCAACGACCGTTTCGGCCACCAGGCCGGCGACGACGTGTTGACGCAGGTCGCCGAGCGGCTCGGCAAGACGCTACCGCCCGGCGAGCTTGCGGCACGCATCGGCGGCGACGAATTCGTCGTCGCGATCGACGACACGACGATGCACGCTTGCTCGCTCCTCGCCGCCCGCATCATCCGGCAGATCTCGGCGCCGTACACGCTGTCGATCGGCGCGACGGTGAGCCTCGGGATCAGCATCGGCATCGCGCTCGACGACGGGCACGGCTCCCCCGACGAGCTGATCCGGCAGGCCGACAGCGCGCTGTACGACGCGAAGTCGGCCGGCAAGGGCATCTACCGCTTCTACTCGAGCGGCAGCAGCCGGGTCACGCCCGTCACCGCGAGCTGACTTGCCGGCGCGCGCCGGCTGCCTCTCCCGCTTTCACCCGCCTCCGAATCCTCGCGGCGATTCAATTCCGAAACGCTTTGCGTCGCCGCACGTGGCATCGCACGCTCGCGTGTCACGTGACGTGTTCCGTAACATCGCCGCTCACCATTCATCACATTGGCCGCAGAAGCCGGCACGATCGAAGCAGTCCAGGGTTTTTCGAACCTGGCACTCTTATTGCTCCCTGTCAGGAAAACAGGTCGTCAGGGAGACCCAACATGAATACCGTCGAAGTCCTCAGCCGCAGCGAAACCATCGACGAACTGGACGTGATCGACGGCGCATCGCTGATCCGCCGGCTCGTCTCCGAACGCCGCATGCCGGCCGTGCGCGAAGCCCGATGCGTCGACAATCCGCCGCTGACGCTGTACGGCGCATTTCGCCAGGGCATCGCCGATCACGGCGCGCGCCGCGCGAATCCGTATCGCGCCGGCAGCCGTCTCTGGGCACTGTGGGAAGAAGGACGTCTCGAAGCTGAAACATCGGGCCGCTAAGCCGGCCGCACGCGCCGGCCCTGTCGCAGCAAAGGGCCGGCGAAACATCGGGCCCACATGCGGCCGGCCGGCCGACCGGCACGCGTTCATTGCTGCAACATCGCACGGGGTTTCGCGCATCGGCCATGCAACTCGCCGGTACGCATCCATGCGCTTGCCGATTGACGGCGTTCGGCGTCGGGCCACCCGGCGCGGCGCGCAGCGGTCGTTTCCCGATAAGATGGCAGATTCCGTTCCTCGAACGATGCCGCCATGACCGCCTCTTCCTCACACCGCAATCCCATCCACTGCGAAATCGATCTCGACGCACAAGGCAAGCACGCAGGCTACCTGCGGCTGCCGCATTCCGTGCACCGCTCGGCGTACGGCTGGCTGCCGATCCCGATCGCGTCGATCCGCAACGGCGACGGCCCGGTCGCGCTCGTGATGGCCGGTAATCACGGCGACGAGTACGAAGGCCAGATCATCGTGTCGCAACTGATGCGCGAGATCGAGCCCGAGATGGTCAGCGGGCAGTTGATCCTGCTGCCGATGGCGAATTTTCCGGCGGCGGATGCTGGCCTGCGCGTGTCGCCGCTCGACGAAGGCAACCTGAACCGCAGTTTCCCCGGCGACCCGACCGGCACGCCGACGCAGATGATCGCCCACTACATCGAGCATGCGCTGCTGTCACGCGCGCAGTATCTGGTCGACCTGCATTCGGGCGGCAGTTCGCTGCTGTACCAGGGCGGCAACATGCTCGCGATCGATCCGCTCGACGCCGACGAAGCCGCGAAGCTCAACGGGCTGCTGGTCGCGTTCGGGTTGCAGAACGCGCTGCTGCACGCGCCGAATCCTGTCCATTCGGCATCGGCCGCGCGCCGGCAGGGCGCGATCTCGATCGTGACCGAGCTCGGCGGCGCGGGCATGGCCGATCCGTCGCTGATCCGGATGGGCCGCCACGGGCTGCTGCACTACCTCGGCTATATCGGGCTGCTGCGCGGCGCGCTCGTGCCCGACGCACCGCCGACCGTCACGCGCTTCATGCGCGTCGATGGCGACCGCCACTTCGTCTACGCGTACGAGCGCGGGCTGTACGAGCCGCTGGTCGAACTCGGCGACCAGGTGCAGGCCGGACAGCCGGCCGCGTGGGTGCATTTCCCCGATACGCCGCTGCGCGAGCCGGTGCTGCACCGGTTCAAGGGCGACGGCGAAGTGGTGTGCAAGCGCGTGCCCGCGCAAGTGCGGCGCGGCGATTGCCTGTTTCAGCTCGCGGAGCCGTCCGCGGCGCCGACCATCGGCCAATAGGCCAATTCCGGATTCATCTCGTTCCGAGGCGAGCCGTCTCGGCGACGCGATAACCGAATTCAACAAGCAGGTGAACGCGACCATCGTCGACCCGAAGTACATTGCGAAGGTCCGCAAGAAGCTGATGCTGGATCAGCGCGAGGCGGCCGAGATATTCGGTGGCGGGGTCAACGCGTTCTCCCGCTACGAAGCCGGCAAGACGAACCCGCCGCTCGCCCTCGTGAAGCTGCTCAGGATACTGGATCGTCATCCGGATCTGCTCGCCGAAGTGCGGGCCGCGTAGGCTCGCGTCATTCGGCGTGGCGCATGCGTGAAGCACGCCCTTCGACGTACGCGCTTTCCGCCCGCACCCCGCTCCCACTGCAAGCCTTCTGACGCCTGCCGCGAAATCCTTATCGAAATTGCTTCGTTCGCCTTTGCCTGCCGCGCCGCTAACGTGTTCAAAACGGCGGCGGCCCGCCACATGCATCGCAGGATGCATACCGGCCGCCGTCATCACGACAACCGCGCCGCGATAACGGAACAGACCGGACGGGCCGCGTGCCCGCACCCCGCCAGGAACGTCCGCATCGCGCGCCCTTCGCGATGCCCATGGCCACGACCGACCGCCTCATCGACACGACGCCGCTCGACCCCCGCGCGCAGCCGCTGATCGACGCGCTGATCGACGAGTATTCGACCCGGTACCACGCGTATCGCCCCGACAGCCGCGCGTCCGCACGCGACGAGCTCGCCCGCTACCCGGCCGAACGGTTCGCCCCGCCCGAAGGCGCATTCGTGCTGCTGCTGCGCGACGGCGAAACGATCGGCGGCGGCGCGTTCAAGCGTTACGACGCGCAGACCGCCGAGCTCAAACGCATCTGGACCCGCTCGGACCTGCGCCGCCAGGGCCTCGCCCGCCTCATCGTCGACGCGCTCGAGCTACGCGCCGCGCAGCAAGGCTATCGCCGCGTCTACCTGACCACCGGTTTTCGCCAGCCCGAAGCATGGGCGCTGTACGACCGCACCGGCTATACGCGGCTGTTCGATTCGTCGATCGCGCCCGAGGCGTATGAGCACTTGCGGTTCGGCAAGGATCTCGCCGATCCGTCGCGCACGTCGACGCTGGCCGACCTGTGGGCGCCCGTGCCCGAACCGGTGCTGTCGCGCTGAGCGCGGCCGCCCCCTGCCTCACTCCGATCTCCGCTTGCCACCACAGGACGCTTTCATGCAACGAGCCGTACCGCTTTCTTCCCGTGCCGCGCGCACGCTCGCCACCGCGCTGATCGGCCTGACCGTGTTCGCCGCAGCCGCGGCCGCCGCAACGTTCGACCTGAGCCCCGAGCAGCGCGGCCGCCCGCGCGGCGTGGCCGATGCGACCGTCGAGCGCGCAGTGCCCGCGTCGTTCAAGTTCGCCGAGCCCGGCACGCTGACGATCGGCATCGCGCCGAGCCTGCCGCCGATCAGCTCGTATGCGACCGACGCGCGCACGGTGGTCGGCTTCGACGCCGACGTCGGCCAGCTCGTGTCCGACAGCCTCGGCCGCAAGCTGAAGATCGTCGCGCTCGCGTGGGCCGACTGGCCGCTCGCGCTCGAATCGGGGAAGGTCGACGCGGTGATCTCGAACGTCACCGTCACCGAGGAGCGCAAGCAGAAATTCGATTTCTCGTCGTACCGCCACGACCTGGTCGGCTTCTACGTGCGCAACGACAGCAAGATCCAGGCGATCCGCGAGCCGAAGGACGTCGCGGGGCTGCGTGTCGTGACCGACGCCGGCACCAACCAGGAAAAGATCCTGCTTGCATGGGATCGCGAGAACGTCGCGCACGGGCTGAAACCCGTGCAGATCCAGTATTACGACGACCAGGCGATGCGCATCGTCGCCGTGCAGTCGGGCCGCGCCGATGCCGTGTTCAGCGTGAACTCGGTGCTCGCGTACCAGAGCGCGCAGCAAGGCAAGACGCGCCTCGTCGGCGCGATCAGCGGGGGCTGGCCGCGCACGGCCGACATCGCGATCGCGACGCGCCGCGGCAGCGGTCTCGCCGATCCGCTCACCATCGCACTGAACGGGCTGATCAAGAACGGCCGCTACCAGCAGGTGCTCGACCGCTGGAACCTCGCGTCCGAAGCGATCGACCAGTCGCGCACGAATCCGCCGGGGCTGCCGAAGAGCTGAGCGCCGCGCGCGCCTACCGTCGATTCACGTTCACTCCACGCTCACGCAGGAACGTCGCCCACCATGTCTTATTCGCTTTCGCTGCTGGACAAGAGTCCGATCGCCGACGGCGCGAACGCCGCCGACGCGCTGCGCTTCACCACGACGCTCGCGCAACGCGCCGAGCAGCTCGGCTACGCGCGCTTCTGGGTCGCCGAGCATCACGGCACGCCGGCTTTCGCAAGCTCGGCGCCGGAGATCGTCGTCGCGCACCTGCTCGCGCACACGTCGCGCATCCGCGTCGGCTCGGGCGGCGTGATGCTGCAGCACTACAGCCCGTTCAAGGTCGCCGAAACCTTCAAGGTGCTGGCCGCGCTCGCGCCGGGCCGCGTCGATCTCGGCGTCGGCAAGGCGCCCGGCGGCTTGCCGCTGACCACGCGCGCGCTGCAGTGGTTCCACGACAAGGCGCGCAAGCCGGACTTCGCGGGCCAGTTGGCGGAGCTCGACGCGTTTCTCGGCTGGGGCGTCGCCGAGGATCACCCGCTCGCCGGCGCGGTCGCGATGCCGGTGCCGCCGCAACCGCCCGAACGCATCCTGCTCGGCGGCTCGCCGGACAGCGGCGCGCTCGCCGCGCGCAACGGCTGGCGCTTCTGCTACGCGGGGCATTTCAACGGCGACGACGCAAACCTCGAACGCTCGCTGGACGCGTACCGCAGCGCGGGCGGCACACGGCCGCTCGTGGCGTTATACGCGGTGGCCGCGCCGACGCGCGACGAAGCCGAGCAGTTGATCGGGCCACTGAAGATCTTCAAGCTGCAGTTCGCGGGCGGCCAGAGCTTCAATCTCGCCAGCGCGCAGGCGGCCGCCGAATTCGCGCGGCAGAGCGGCGCGTCCGACTACCGGATCGACGAGCTGCGCCCGACGGTGCTGGCCGATACGCCCGAGCGCATCCACCGCGCGCTCGATGCGCTGAGCCGGCGGCTCGACGTCGATGCGTTCGTGATCGATTCGCCGGTGACCGACTACGCGGCGCGGCTCGCATCGGCCGAATGGCTCGGCGGCGCGCTGTCGGCCACGCCGTTGCAGGCGGCCCTCGCGGCCGGCCGCTCCCTTTCCCCTGACCAGGACGCGTGACGCTCCCATGACGACCCGACGATCGATCCCCTTCGGCCTGATGCTGCAAGGCGCAGGCAGCCACATGAACGCATGGCGGCACCCGAGCAACCCGCCGGACGCGAGCATCAACCTCGATTTCGCGATCGGCATCGCGCGCCAGGCGGAAGCCGCCGGCATCGCATTCGCGTTCGTCGCGGACGGCCTTTACATCAACGAAAAGTCGATCCCGCACTTCCTGAACCGCTTCGAGCCGCTGACCGTGCTGTCGGCGCTCGCGGTCGCGACGAAGAAGATCGGGCTCGCGGGCACGATCTCGACGTCGTACAGCGAACCGTTCACGGTCGCGCGCCAGCTCGCGTCGCTCGATGCGATCAGCGGCGGGCGCGCGGGCTGGAACGTCGTGACGACGCCGCTCGAAGGCACCGCGAAGAATTTCGGCAAGGCACATCCCGATCACGAGCTGCGCTACGAGATCGCCGACGAATACCTCGCCGTCGTGCAGGGCCTGTGGGACAGCTGGGACGACGACGCATTCGTGCGCGACCGCGCGACCGGCCGCTTCTTCGACCGCGACAAGCTCCACACGCTCGATCACCACGGCCGCTTCTTCCAGGTTGCGGGCCCGCTCAACATCCAGCGCTCGCCGCAGGGGCAGCCGGTGATCTTCCAGGCCGGTTCGTCCGACACCGGCATCGGGCTCGCGGGCAAGTATGCGGATGCCGTGTTCACGCATTCGCCGTCGCTCGACGAAACGGCCGCGTTCACGCGGCGCGTGAAGCAGAGCGCGATCGAGCACGGCCGGCAAGGCAGCGACGTGAAGATCTTCCCCGGCATCGGGCCCATCGTCGGCCGCACGGCGGCCGAGGCCGAGGACAAATACCAGGCGATCCGCAACCTGCTGACGATCGACGAGGCGCTCGCGTACCTGGGCCGCTATTTCGATCACCACGATTTCACGCAGTACGCGCTCGATGCGCCCTTCCCGGAACTCGGCGAGCTCGGCCGCAACAGCTTCCGCTCGACCACCGACCGGATCAAGGCGGACGCGAAGCGCAAAGGCCTGTCGCTGCGCGAGACGGCGCTCGCGGTCGCGACGCCGCGCCCGAACTTCATCGGCACGGCCGAGCATGTCGCCGACGAGCTGATCCGCTGGCACGACGCGGGGGCTGGCGACGGCTTCATCCTCGGCTTCGCGGTGCAGGCGCAGGGCGTCGAGGATTTCGTCGAACTCGTGATTCCGGCACTCGAGGCGCGCGGCCGCTACAGCCGCGACCTGCCCGGTGCAACGCTGCGCGACCACCTCGGGCTGCCGCGCAAGGCCAGTCGCCACGCGGCGCCTGATGCGTCGCGCGAAACGGCGGCCGAAGCGCACGCCTGATGCCCGCTGCCGCGCCGCCCGTGCGCGGCGCGCCCGCCCGACCGATTCGAGGATTTCCACCGACATGAGCGACACGACCCACCTCGGCGGCGCGCTGCCGCCGCTCTCTTCCCCCGGCGCGCGCGACGCCGGCACGCGTTTCCGGATCGTGCCCGCGCGCCACCGGTCGCGCGCGGCCGGCTCCGTGCTCGCCGTCGCGCTGATCGCGCTCGTCCTGCATTCGATCGTCGGCAACCCTCAATGGGGCTGGCCGGTGTTCGCCGAATGGTTCCTGTCGCCGCCGGTGCTGTCGGGGCTCGCGCGCACGCTGGTGCTGACGCTGCTCGGCGCGGTATTCGGCCTCGTGCTCGGCGCGTTCGTCGCACTGGCCCGGCTGTCGCGTTCGCGGCTGCTGTCGGCGAGCGCATGGACCTTCGTGTGGCTGTTCCGCTCGATTCCGCTGATCGTGCTGCTGCTGATCCTGAACAACCTCGGCTACCTGTACGAGCATGTGCGGCTCGGCGTGCCGTTCACCGACATCGTGTGGTTCGACACGCCGACGACCGACCTGATCAGCCCGTTCCTCGCCGCCGTGCTCGGCCTCACGCTGCACCACGCGGCGTTTTCCGCGGAGGTGATCCGTGGCGGCATTCTCGCGGTCGACCAGGGGCAGCTCGAAGCCGCCGCCGCGCTCGGGCTGCCGCGCGGCCGCCAGACCACGCGGATCGTGCTGCCGCAGGCGATGCGCGCGATCCTGCCGACCGCGTTCAACGACCTGATCATGCTCGCGAAAGGCACGTCGATGGTCTACGTGCTCGCGATGCCGGAGCTGTTCTATACGGTGCAGGTGATCTATCGCCGCAATCTCGAAGTGATTCCGCTGCTGATGGTCGCCACCGTCTGGTACCTGATCATCCTGACCGTGCTGTCGGCCATCCAGGTGCAGGTCGAGCGGCACTATGCGCGCGGCGCGCTGCGCAACCCGCCGCCGTCCGTCCTCACGTTCGCGCTCGCGCGCCTCGGCGTGCTGTGGCGGCGTGTCACGTCCCGTCACGCGGCATCGGTCGCGCAGGCCCCGGGCGATCACGACGCCGCGACCGCCGTCGCGCCGCGTGCCGGCGGCGAAGTGGCCGTGCATGGCGTCTCGAAGCAGTTCGGCATGCAGCGCGTGCTCGACAACGTGTCGTTCGTCGCCCCGCGAGGCAGCGTGACCGTGATCGTCGGGCCGTCGGGCTCGGGCAAGTCGACGCTGCTGCGCACGATCAACCATCTCGAACGCGTCGACGACGGCTTCATCGACATCGACGGCGAGCTGATCGGCTATCGCCGCGACGGCGACGTGCTCTACGAGCTGAAGGAACGCGACGTGCTGATACGGCGCACGGCCGTCGGGATGGTGTTCCAGAACTTCAACCTGTTCGCGCACCTGACGGTGCTCGAAAACCTGGTCGAGGCGCCGGTCGTCGTGGGCGGCATCTCGCGCGACGCCGCCGAGCGCATCGCCCGCACGCTGCTCGCGCGTGTCGGCCTCGCGGATAAAGCCGATGCGTACCCGCGCCAGTTGTCAGGCGGCCAGCAGCAGCGCGTCGCGATCGCGCGGGCGCTCGCGTTGCGCCCGAAGGTGCTGCTGTTCGACGAGCCGACGTCGGCGCTCGATCCCGAGCTCGTCAACGAGGTGCTCGACGTGATCAAGGAACTCGCGCGTTCGGGCACGACGCTCGTGATCGTCACGCACGAGATCGGCTTCGCGCGCGAAGTCGCGGACAACGTGCTGTTCATGGAGCGCGGGCGCATCGTCGAAGCCGGGCCGCCGGCCGTCGTGCTCGACGCGCCGTCGCATCCGCGTACGCGTGCGTTTCTGTCGAGGGTGCTGTGATGCGCGCCGCTCCCGATCCACGAGGTGCCGCACGATGACCGACCGACGCCAGTTCATGACTGCCGCTCTGGTCGCGGCGGCAGGCTTGCCGTGGCACGCGGCGGACGCGGCCGCCGCCACGGCCGACCTCGACCCGCGCCAGGCCGGCCGCCTGCGCGCGCCAACCGACGAGGCGGCGATCCGCGCGGCCGCCGGCTACCGCTGGGTACGCGACGGCGCGTTCACGGTCGCGATTTCACCGCACGCGCCGCCCGTGTCGACCTACGCGACCGACGCGCGCACCGTGGTCGGCGCCGATCCCGACTATGCGCAACTCGTCGCGGACACGCTCGGCCGCACGCTCGTGCTGCTGCCGATCGCGTGGGCCGACTGGCCGCTCGGGCTGACGTCCGGCAAGTACGACGCGGTGATTTCGAACGTCGGCGTGACCGAGAAGCGCAAGGAGAAATACGATTTCACGACCTACCGGCTCGGGCTGCACGGCTTCTACGTGCGCACCGGCAGCCCGATCGCGAAGCTCGCCGAGCCGAAGGATATCGCCGGCCTGCGCATCATCACCGGCGCGGGGACGAGCCAGGAGCGCATCCTGCTCGAATGGAACAAGCGCAACGTGGCGCAGGGGTTGAAGCCGGCCGAGCTGCTCTATTTCGACGACGATGCGACCGCGCGCGTCGCGCTGCTGTCGGGCCGCGCCGATGCGGAGCTGAACCCGAATGCGTCGCTCGCGTACGAGGCCGCGCGCACGGGCAAGATCCGCCGCGTGGGCGTCGTCAATGCGGGCTGGCCGGCCCATGCCGACGTGGCGATCGCGACGCGGCGCGGCAGCGGGCTCGCGCCCGCGCTGACGCTGGCGACGAACGCGCTGATCGGCAGTGGCCGCTATGGGCAGACGCTCGCGCGCTGGGGCTTGCAGAGCGAGGCGATCGCCCGCGCCGAAACCAATCCGCCGGGGTTGCCGTCGTTCTGAACGCGTTGACGGGACGATGCCCGACATGACATCGCCCCGGCATTCCATGACGGCCATGCCGGGGTGCGCGACACAACACCGTTGGGTGGAGCGCCGAGCCTACGCCGTCACCGCCGCGCGAGACCGGTCAAGCTCCGCGACCTGCGCATGAATCGCCGGAATCAGGTCACGCCCGTAATCGAGCGCATCGTCGAGCGGATCGAACCCGCGAATCAGGAACGTCGACACGCCCAACCGGTAATACGCGCCGAGCGCCCGCGCAACCTGCTCCGGCGTGCCGACCAGCGCGGTCGAATTCCAACGCGCGCCGGTCAGGTTCGCGACGCCCATCCACAGCCGCTCGTCGAGCACGTCGCCCTGCGCGGCGGCCGCCATCAGCCGTTGCGAACCCGCATTCTGCGGCGCATGGCCGGCGATCGGCTGGCCGTTCGCGAGCCGTGCCGCGCGCACGCGCGCGCGGATCGCCTCGGCCTTCTCCCATGCGGCAGCCTCGGTGTCGGCGACAATCGGCCGGAACGACACGCTGATGCGCGGCGCACGCCCGAATGGTGCGGCGGCCTCACACACGCGTGCGATCTGCTCGCGCACCGACGCGAGCGGCTCGCCCCACGTCATGTAGACATCGGCATGCTCGCCCGCGACCGCCAGCGCGGCCGGCGACGACCCGCCGAAATAGATCGGCACGTGCGGCCGCTGCGCGCCCTTCACGAGCGGCGACGCGCCGCGCAGCCGGTAGAACGCGCCGTCGTGGTCGACCGGAGCGTCGGCCTGCCAGATCCGCTTCAGCACGTCGAGATATTCGCCGGTGCGGCGGTAGCGCGCATCGTGCGGCACGAAATCGCCGTCGCGCTGCAGATCCGTATCGTCGCCGCCCGACACGATGTTCAGCGCGAGCCGACCGCCGCTGAATACGTCGAGCGTCGCGACCTGCCGCGCGGCGGCCGACGGCACGATCACGCCCGGCCGGTGCGCGAGCAGGATGCGGATGCGCTCGGTCGCGGCAGCCGCGAACGACGCGACGATGAAACCGTCCGCCGCGTTGCTGAAATGGCCGACCAGGATCTGGTCGAAGCCGGCGGCCTCGTGCGCCTGCGCGAAACGGCGCACGTAGTCGGGCTGGACGGCCGCGCCGCCCGGTACGTCGACCTCCGCGCCGGGCGTCGCGGTGATCATGCCGATGATGTCGACTGGCATGTCGGGGTGTCCTCGTTCTCGATCGGAAATCGTGGCCGGGATGGCCCGCTTACTGCGCGGCGGCCGCTTTCTGCGCGGGCGCCACGAACGCGCCCGCATACGAGCGGTCGAGCAGCTTCGACGTGTCGTACGCGGCCGGAATCACGCCGGCCTTGTGCAGGAAGTCGGCCGTGTTCTGCGCGTCCTTCGCGGCTGTCTCGTCGACCGGGCCGACGCGCTGCTTCGCGTTGTCGAGCCAGCGGTACGCAACGTCGGGTTCGAGCTTCGCGCGCTTGGCCCACAGGTCCGCATACTCGCGCGGGTGGCTGTCGACCCACTGGCGCGCGGCCACGACGCGTCGCAAAAAATCGGTGATCTCGGCGCGCTTGCCGGACGCGGCCTGCTCGTTCGCGGCAACGAAGCTCAGCGCCGGCATCAGCCCCTGCGCGGTCGTCACGGGCCGCGCGCCCTGGCGCAACGCGAGCGTGCTGACGAACGGCTCCCACAGCGACACGGCGTCGACCGAGCCGTTCGCGAATGCGTTGGTCGCATCGATCGGCATCAGGTACGCATACTTGACCGAATCCGCGCGCAAGCCCGCGTGTTCGAGCGCACGCAGCACGAGTTGCTGGCTCCACGCACCGCGCCACACGGCGACGGTCTTGCCTTGCAGGTCGGCCACGGTGCGCACCGGCGAGTTCTTCGGTACGAGAATCGCGACGCCGTCGAGGCTCTGCCTCGACACGGCGACGACCTTCACCGGCGCGCCGCGCGCGGCCAGCGTCAGCAGCGCGGAATCGCCGAGAAAGCCGACGTCGATCGCATTGCCGTTCAGCGATTCGGCAACGGGCGCGGCGGCCTGGAAATGCTTCCACTCGATCGTGTAAGGCAGGTCCTTCAGCACGCCGGACGCCTCCATCGACGCCTGGATGTTGAAGTAGTTCTGTTCACCGACGCGCAGCGTGACGGTGTCTTTGGCAATGCCCGGCTGCGCGGCAAGCGCCAGCAAGAGCGCCGTGACGATTCGGCTCAACAACGTGATCTCCCGGAGGGTTGGCAAACGGCCGCGCGACGGCGGCGCCTCGCGATCCGCCGTGCGCGGCGGCCGGCGGAACGGATGGAACCGGTGACGATACGTCGATCTTCATCATGAAACAAACGCAATATTCTTCTATGTAAAGATGCAAATGTTTTATGACGCGAGCGGCGTCGCCGGATCCCGCCCGTCGCGCTCGCGGGAACCCGGTTCGAATGAATCCTCGACAGATATTTCGTGCGCGAAATAAATCACGGACTATATTTCGCATACGAAATAACTCCCCGAACGAGGACCGCCGTGACCGCCCAACCCATCGAGTTTTCCGCCGCCGACGGCTACGCGCTGCGCGGCACGCTGTGGTCGCCGGACGCCGAGCCGCGCGCGCTGGTGCTGATCCATCCGGCGACGGCCGTGCCCGAGCGGCTGTATGCGGGCTTCGCCCGCTTCCTGACCGAACGCGGCTTTGCGGCGCTCACCTACAACTATCGCGGCATCGGCGCGTCGCGGCCCGCGCGCCTGGGCGCGCTGAAGGCCCGCATGCGCGACTGGATGGAACTCGACGTGGGCGCCGCGACCGCGTGGGCGCGACAGGCGTACGCAGGTTTGCCGCTGCTGGCGGTCGGGCATAGCGTCGGCGGGCATGCGATCGGGCTGTCCGCCGCCACACCGCACCTGCGCGCGGCCGTGCTGGTCGCCGCGCATGCGGGCAGCACGCGGCTGATCGCGCGGGCCGCCGAACGCCTGAAAGTGCGGCTGATCCTGCGCGTGCTCGGCCCGCTGATGTCCGCGCTGCTCGGCTACGTGCCCGGCAAGCGGCTCGGGCTCGGCGAGGACATGCCGGCCGGCGTGTTCCGCGAATGGAGCCGCTGGACGACGCTGCCGCACTATTTCTTCGACGATCCGACACTCGGCGCGGCCGAGCGTTACGCGAAACAGCAGTTGCCGATCCTCGTGCTCGGCTTCGACGACGACCCGTGGGCGAACCCGGCTGCGATCGGGCTGCTGGTAAGCTATCTGACCCGCGCGGCGGTCGAACGCCGCCAGATCGATCCGCACGTGGCGGGCAGCGGCCCGGTCGGGCACATGGGCTTCTTCCGCAGCCGCCCCGGCACCGTGCTGTGGCCCGGCGTGGCCGACTGGCTCGCGCAGGCACTGGACACGCCGCGCGCCGCGGGCCGTCCCTCCCTTTTCATTGCAGCCGGGAACCCAGCTTGAGCGAAGACCGACGACTGTTTTTCCTGTTGAACATCGGCCAGCGGCGCGTGCAGCGCTGGATCGACCGCAAGGCGGAGACCGAGACGCGCGCGAGCGCCGCGCAGGCCGGCGCGCTGTTCTGCCTCGCGAAACAGGATGGCGCGCTGATCGGCGAAGTCGGCGCCGCGCTGCAGCTTGCGCCGTCGGCGATGACGGGGCTCGCCGACCGGATGGCGAAAGCCGGCCTGATCACGCGTCATGCCGATTCGGACGACGGCCGTGCGACGCGCCTGTACCTGACCGACGAGGGCCACGCGGCACTCAAGCGTGCGCGCGTGCTGCTGCGCGAACTCAACGGCAAGCTGTGCGACGGGTTTTCCGACGACGAACTCGATGTCGTCGCGCGCTGGCTGCATGCGCTGCAGGAGCGGTTTCCGGCGGAGCGATAGGCCGCGCGGCGCCGTCGCTCCATCGACGGCGCGCGCCGCGTGCATCGCATCAATGCATGTCGGTCAGCACGACGCGCCCGTCGACCTTGCCTGCGCGCAGTTTCGCGAACACGTCGTTGATGTTGCCGAGCCGGTCGCGATGGATGTGCGCGCGCACCAGGCCGTCGGCCGCGAAATCGAGCGATTCCTGCAGGTCGCGCCGCGTACCGACGATCGACCCGCGCACGGTGATGCCGTTCAGCACGGTCGAGAAGATCGGCAACGGGAAATCGCCGGGCGGCAAGCCGTTCAGCGCCACCGTGCCGCCGCGCCGCACCATCCCGAGCGCCTGCGCGAATGCGCTGCGGGACACGGCCGTGACGAGCACGCCGTGCGCGCCGCCGATCTCCTTCTGGATGACCTTGGCCGGATCGTCGAGCGACGCGTCGATCGTCAGTTGTGCGCCGAGCTGCCGCGCCAGCGCGAGCTTGTCGGGTGAAATGTCGATGGCCGCGACGTGCAGGCCCATCGCGCGCGCATACTGCACGGCCACGTGCCCGAGGCCGCCGATACCGGAGATCGCGAGCCACTGGCCCGGCCGCGTATCGGTGACGCGAATGCCCTTGTAGACGGTGACGCCCGCGCACAGGATCGGCGCGATTTCGTCGAACGCAACCTGCGCGGGCAAATGGCCGACGTAGTCGGGATCGGCCAGCACGTATTCCGCGTAGCTGCCGTTCACCGAATAGCCGGTGTTCTGCTGGCCGTGGCACAGCGTTTCCCAGCCCGTATGGCAGTACTCGCAATGGCCGCAGGCCGTATAGAGCCAGGGCACGCCCACGCGATCCCCTTCGCGCACATGCGTGACGCCCGCGCCGACCGCCGCGACGATGCCCACGCCTTCATGGCCCGGAATGAACGGCAGCGACGGCTTGACCGGCCAGTCGCCGTCGGCCGCGTGCAGATCGGTATGGCACACGCCCGATGCCTGGATGTTGACGAGGATCTGGCCGGGCCCCGGCGTCGGCACGGGCACCTCCTCGATGCGTAGCGGTTCGCCGAATGCGTGCACGACGGCCGCTTTCATGGTTTGAGTCATGGGTCGCTCCTGCCTGGTCGGTAGGCGATCCAGTATCCGGATTCGGAATCGAACGACGTTGATACGTATCAACGCACGGGACGATGCACGGCGATGGCCGCCGCTTCAAGGCGTCGCACCGGGGCGCGACGCCGGATCGCGCGTCGTCAGGGGCCGCGCGATTCGTCCTGGAAGAACTGCCGGTACCCGTCGCGCCACTGGAACAGCGGACCGTCGCCGTCGCACAGCAGCGGGCGGCGGCCTCGACGTGGTCAACGGATAAGCGTTCCGGCCAGGTTTTCACGACCTGGATGTCCGGACAGAGCCCCGCGCGGGCGCACCCCGCCGCTCCCGCTGCCATTTCACCCATCCGACAGAAACCCGACAGGATCCTGTCATCCGGCTTGGATTTTGAAATGATATAACATATCATTTCGCGTGCTCGTCCGCCTGGCTCCGTTCCACTCCGGGTGGCCGAGCCTCGTCGAGCCCTGTTCCAAAGGGTCACTGCGCGTCGCAGACGCAACAATATATCGTATCCAGCCGTGACCCGCATCGCTCGTTATCCGATCCGATTCCAACCGATTCACCGACCATGCGCGACCTCCCTCGTCTACCGCTTCGCCCGCTCTCGTCCCTTTCGCTGATGTTGTTCGCCGCCGTCGCGCACGCGCAGACCGATACGCCCGCCGTGTCCGGCACGCCACCGACCACCACGCTCGCCCCGATCTTCGTGACCGCGAACCCGCTTGGCGACCATGAGCTGATCGCGCCGACCGTCCAGCTTTCCGGCGATGCGCTGACACGCCGCCAGGCCGATTCGCTCGGCGAGACGCTCAACGGGCTGCCCGGCGTATCGACCACCACCTACGGGCCGATGGTCGGCCGCCCGATCATCCGCGGGATGGACGGCGACCGGATCCGGCTGCTTCAGAATGGCGTCGCGGCCTACGACGCGTCGTCGCTGTCGTACGACCATGCGGTGCCGCAGGATCCGCTGTCGATCGAACGCGTCGAGATCGTGCGCGGCCCGGCCGCGCTGCTGTACGGCGGCAACGCGGTGGGCGGGGTCGTCAACACGATCGACAACCGGATTCCGCGCGAAGCGATCGAGGGCGTGACGGGGGCGCTCGACGCGCGCTACGGCGGCGCGAACTCGGTGCGCGCGGGCGCCGCGCAAGTCGAAGGCGGCAATGGCCGCTTCGCATTCCACGTCGATGCGTTCGACCGCGAAATGAGCAAGCTGCGGATTCCCGGCTACGCACGCAGCAGCGCGCAACGCGCGATCGACGGCCCCGACACGCCGCAGCCGGAAGGCAACGTACCGAACAGCGACGGCCGCGTGCACGGCGGCTCGGTGGGCGCGTCGTACACGTGGGCGGACGGCTTCGCGGGCCTGTCCTACAGCGGCTACGAATCGAATTACGGCTCCGTCGCGGAAAGCGACGTGCGGCTGCGGATGCGCCAGGAGCGCCTTGCGCTCGCGTCCGAGGTGCGCAACCTGAGCGGGCCGTTCACGAAGCTGAAATTCGACTTCGCGTACACCGACTATCGCCACAAGGAAGTGGACAACGGCGAGACCGCGACCACCTTCCGCAATCGCGGCTACGAGGCGCGCATCGAGGCAACGCATCGCAAGATCGGCCCGTTCGAAGGCGCGATCGGCGTGCAGTTCGGCCAGAACACGTTCTCCGCGCTGGGCGACGAGATGCTGGTGCCGTCCACGCGCACGAACAGCGTCGCGCTGTTCGGCCTCGAGGAATGGCAGGTCGTCCCGGCGCTCAAGCTGAGCCTCGGCGGCCGCTTCGAGCACGTGAAGGTCGATCCCGATCCGGCCGGCGTCGAGAAATTCGCGGGGGCGCAGCCGCGCGAATTCAACGCGGGCAGCCTGTCGGCCGGCGCGCTGTTCTCGCTGACGCCCGTATGGTCGGTGGCGGCCAACGTCGCGTACACCGAGCGCGCGCCGACCTTCTACGAGCTGTATTCGAACGGCCCGCACGATGCGACCGGCCAGTTCCTGATCGGCAACCCGAGCGCGTCGAAGGAAAAGGCCGTGTCGACCGACCTGTCGCTGCGCTACGCGAGCGGCCCGAATCGCGGCAGCGTCGGCGTGTTCTACAACCGCTTCTCGAACTACCTGACCGAGTACAACACGGGCCGCGTGGTGAACGACGACGGCGAACCGGTCGCGCCCGGTACCGACGGCTCGCTCAACGAGGCGATCTACCGCGGCGTGCGTGCCGAGTTCTACGGCATCGAGCTGGACGGCAAGTGGCGCGCCTTCGCGCGGCGCGGCCATACGGTCGACCTGGAACTGACGGCCGAATACACGCATGCACGCAACGTCGACACGGGCCAGCCGCTGCCGCGCATCGCGCCGCTGCGCGCGACGCTCGCGGCCGACTACGGCTACGGCCCGTTCGGCGCACGCGCGCAAGTCACGCATGCGTGGTCGCAGCATCGCGTGCCCGACAACGACTTTTCGACGGACGGCTACACGTCGCTCGGCGTGATGCTCTCCTACAAGTTCCGCGTCGGCCCGACGCACTGGCTCGCTTACCTGCGTGGCGACAACCTGACGAACCAGGAGATCCGCTATTCGACCTCGGTCGTACGCGGCTTCGCACCGCAAGGCGGCCGCAGCGTGATGGCCGGGTTGCGCACCACGTTCTGACCCTCGCACGGCTCGCGGCGCCCGCCGCGGGCCTTTTTCCGGCGCCCCCAGTCCGCCGCGACATTCCGTTCATCCGCCATTACCGGCAATCGCGCGGCACTCGCCGACGACGCGAACCGGTTCCCTACCCGATTCAGCCAAAGCCAAATTCCGGCATTCATCCATAAATCGAAACAAATTCATCATACGATTATTAGCAAAACGACAGCTTTTGTTTCACCAAAGAAAACCGGTTTCAAATTCCACGTATAAACCTTTTAATCACGGGCACTCCAGCGATTCTTGATCAAAATCAAAGACGCCCACCCGACAACGATTCCAGCGCTAAAAAAACTAATATCAGGGTTTTCGAAGGGTAAAGAATCATCCGGTATACCCGTTAATGCCGGCACGAGCCCGCATCTGGTCGAACAATAATTTCAATTCGTTAACCACACGCACAGAGGCACACTGTGAAAATCGCCAGAATGAGCATCAAAACAAAACTCCTTGGCGGCTTCGGCCTGCTCGCAGCGGTCGTCGTGATCGTCTCGGGCATGGCACTCAAGGCGCTATCCGATACGAACGCCGAGTTTTCCCGCTACATGAACGGCATCAATGCGCGGGCGACCCTTTCCGCGCAAATCCGCACCGCGGTCGACCGGCGCGCGATTGCCGCGCGCAACCTCGTACTCGTGACCAAGCCGTCCGACCTCGAGCTCGAACTGGCCGAGGTGAACCGGGCGCACAAGGACGTGCAAGACCATCTCGCGAAGCTCAAGGACATGATGGCGAACGCGACCGACACCTCCGATCGTGCGCGCGAACTGGTGGCCGACATCGTGCGCATCGAAGGCAGCTACGGGCCCGTCGCGCTGCGCATCGTCGGGCTCGCGCAGGCCGGCAAGAAAGACGAGGCGATCGCCGACATCGACGACAACTGCCGGCCACTGCTCGCGCAACTGGTGCGCGCAACCGATGCCTACGCGACCTATACGCATGAACGCGAACTCGCGATCGCGCAGCAATTCGCGGATCGCTATGTGATGGAGCGCAACCTGCTGGCCGGGATCTGCCTGATCGCCGTCGCGGTCGCGGCATGCGGCGGCCTGTGGCTGACGCGCAAGATCACGACGCCGATCGGCTCGGCCGTGGACGTCGCACGCACGGTCGCGAACGGCGATCTCGGCAGCCGCATCGAGGTGAGCGGCAACGACGAGACGCGCGATCTGCTCGAAGCATTGCGAACGATGAACGAGCGATTGATCGGCATCGTCGGCCGCGTGCGCGATTCGTCGAACAGCATCGCGCATGCGGTCGGCGAGATCGCGTCGGGCAACCTCGATCTGAGCCAGCGCACCGAGGAACAGGCCGCGTCGCTGCAGGAAACCGCCGCGACGATGGAGGAATTCACGTCGACGGTGCGATTGAACGCGGAGAACGCGCAACAGGCCAGCTCGCTCGCCGCGAACGCATCGGACGTCGCGCAGCGCGGCAGCTCGGTGGTCGGCCGCGTGGTCGAGACGATGACGGAAATCGGCCACAGCTCGTCGAAGATCGCCGACATCACCGGCATCATCGAAGGCATCGCGTTCCAGACCAACATCCTCGCGCTGAACGCGGCCGTCGAAGCCGCTCGCGCAGGCGAACAGGGGCGCGGTTTCGCGGTCGTCGCAAGCGAGGTGCGCAACCTCGCGCAACGTTCGTCCACGGCTGCGAAGGAGATCAAGGAACTGATCTCCGCGTCGGTGCAGACGATCCGCGACGGCTCCGAACTCGCGGGCGAAGCCGGCAAGACGATGTCCGACGTCACGCAGGCCGTGGCGCGCGTGACGGACATCATGGGCGAGATCGCGGCCGCGTCGGCGGAGCAAAGCCGCGGCATCGACCAGGTGAACCTGACGATCACGCAGATGGACGAGACGACGCAGCAGAACGCGGCGCTCGTCGAGCAGGCCGCGGCCGCATCGAAGTCGCTCGAGGCGCAAGGCCGCGAGCTGTCCGAAACGGTTGCCGCGTTCCGGATGCCGTCCGGCACGCACGTGACGTCGCCGGGCGCGTACGCGCAAGCGCCCGCCGCGCATCACTGGCAGCCGGCCACCGCGTAATCGATACCGCAACGAGGCGACGATGCGCACGCCGTGCCGCCGCACTGCCTGCGTCACGCGTGTGCGCACCGCGCGATGCGCGCGGTGCTGCTGCGCATCGTCTCCGTCCGGCGCAGCGGGTTCTTATCCACGACGTCGCGCTTCGCCGATCCGCGTCACGCATACGGGTAGCGCCGTGCGTAGAGCCGCAGCCTCGACGGTCGTCTCTGTCGACCGGCGCGGCCTCGTGCGTGCGTCCTGACCTTCACATCCTGACCTGCGCATCGCCACGCACGATCGCCCGTGATGCGCGCTGTTGCGCATCGCATCGCGCACGCTGCGCTTGCGGCGTTGCGCAAGTTTCGATCCCGCCCGTGCATCGTGCGTTGCCACATCGGCGACAGGGAGATCGCGCAGCATTCGCCCGCGCATCGCCCGCCGACGCAGACTTTTAAAACGCACGAATGACGAGTATGCTAAAAAAAGCACTCCCCGGTCGGACGGCGAATCGCGTGCCCTGACTCCCGTCCGATCGCATTGCGGCCTCATCGCCGCGCGCACCGCGCGTCGATGGCGGCGTCTGTTTCTCGCGCCACGGCCGCACGAACCTTTCCCCCAACAATCGTCAGGAGAGCTGGTGAGCCGACTCGTCGTCGTATCCAATCGCATCGCAGATCCTCGTAAAGCCGCGGCCGGCGGGCTCGCCGTCGCCGTGAAAGACAGCCTGCAGGAATCCGGCGGCGTCTGGTTCGGCTGGAGCGGAAGGCTACGCGGCGGCGACGATCAGCCTACGCATGGCGAAGAGGTGCAGATCCAGAACGTCGGCGGCATCCAGCTCGCGACGATCGATCTCGACCCGCAGGATTACGACGCGTATTACCTCGGTTATTCGAACAACGTGCTGTGGCCGGTGTTTCACTACCGGCTCGATCTCGCGCAGTTCGACCGCCGCTTCGCCGACGGCTACCGGCGCGTCAACCAGCTGTTCGCGCGCAAGCTGCGCACGCTGCTGCGGCCCGACGACACCATCTGGGTCCACGACTACCAGCTGATTCCGCTCGCCGCCGAATTGCGCGCGATGGGCTGCACGAATCCGATCGGTTTCTTCCTGCACATCCCGATGCCGCCGCCGCCGATCATGGCCGCGATCCCGGAACACGAATGGCTGATGCGCTCGCTGTTCGCGTACGATCTCGTCGGCTTCCAGACCGAGTCGGATCTCCTCCACTTCGAGCATTACGTCGAAGCGGAAGCCGGCGCCGCGCGGCTGCCGGACGGCCGCCTGCGCGCGTTCGGCCGCACGCTGTCGGCCGGCGCGTTCCCGATCGGCATCAATGTCGACGAGTTCGAATCGCTCGCGCGCGATCGCGACGGCCTCGACATGTTCGAGCGGATGCGCGACGAGTATTCGCGCCGCCAGTTGCTGGTCGGCGTCGACCGGCTCGACTACACGAAGGGGCTGCCGCAGCGCGTGCATGCGTTCCGCCAGTTGCTCGAGCAGTATCCGGAGAACCGCAACCGCGCGACGCTGATCCAGATCGCCGCGCCGAGCCGCGAGGATCTCGGCGCGTACGACGACCTGCGGCGCGAGATGGACAGCCTGTGCGGCGCGATCAACGGCGACTACGGCGAACTCGAGTGGATGCCGATGCGCTACATTCACCGCACCGTCGCGCGCAAGCGCTTGCCCGGCCTCTATCGCGCAAGCCGCGTCGCACTCGTCACGCCGCTGCGCGACGGGATGAACCTCGTCGCGAAGGAATTCCTCGCCGCGCAGGACGCAGCCGACCCGGGCGTGCTCGTGCTGTCGCGTTTCGCCGGTGCGGCCGAGCAGTTGAAGCCGGCGCTGCTCGTCAATCCGTACGACACGCAAGGCACCGCGCAGGCGATCCAGCGCGCGCTCGCGATGCCGCTCGAAGAGCGCCGCGAGCGTCACGCGGCGTTGATGGCGATCGTGCGCAAGACCGACGTGCACTGGTGGCGCACGCGCTTTCTCGACGCGCTCGCCGAAGCAGCCGAGGTCGCGGCCGCGACCGAATCCTGACGCGCTTTCACGCGTCCGTCGCCACGTATTCGAGCGCCGCGCCGTTCACGTCGCACAGGTCGACCGAAACCGGGATGCCTTCGCGCAGGCTCGCCGTCAGTACGCAGTACGCATCGAACTGATCGAGCACGCGCGTCGCTGCCGCGAGATCGGCCCACGTCTTGCCGATCGACAGCCGTACCGACATCGCGCCCACCCGCACCCTGCCTGCTTCGTTCTGCACCATGTCGACGTCGATATGCGCGGCAACCGGGTGCGGATCGACACGCTGCTTTTCCAGCGCGAACAGCAGGCTCGCCGCGAGGCAGGTCGCGACGGCCGCGGCCAACAACCGGATCGGGTTCGGCCCGCGTCCGTCGCCGAGCGGCGGCGGCTCGTCGGTCAGCACCGGCGCCAGCGTCGTGCCGGCAAAAGCCACTTCGAAACAGAAACGCGCCTGCTGCGCGACATCGACCGATACGTGCGCCTCGCTCATGGCGACTCCGTGGAGATCAACGGGGAAAGAAACGCCGGCGCGCAGTCGCGTCGACGCGCGCCGCTCGCAGGTTCGCGGCATCTTCAGCGATCGGGTTCGCGTGGCGGCCCGTACGCGACGAAAACGCGCTCGACCGCGGACGCGTGCTCCGTTTCGATCGCGCCGCCGCGAGCGCCGGCTTCGTCGTCCGGCGCCGCCGTCGTTGCGGACGACGGATCGACGCGCCCGTCGATCAGTGCCTGCAGCGCGTCGCGTTCGAGCACCTCGCATTGCAATAGCCGGCGTGCGATGCGTTCGAGTGCGTCGCGGCGTTCGCCGAGCGTCATCGCAACCCGCGCATGCGCATTGGTCAGCAACGTGCGCACCTCGTCGTCGATCATCCGCGCGGTGTGCTCGCTGCAGCGCATGTCGCCCGCATGCCATGCGCCAGGTATGCCCTGGCGCGCTTCGCCATCGTCGAACGTCGCGAGCCCGATCTTCTCGCTCATCCCGTACTGCATGACCATGTGGCGCGCCATCGCGGTCGCGCGTTCCAGATCGTTCTGCGCGCCCGTCGACACGTCGCCGAACACGAGTTCTTCGGCAACGCGGCCGCCGAGCAGCGCATCGATCCGGTCGAGCAGCTCGCTTCGGCGCAGCACGTAGCGATCCTCGGTCGGCACCTGCTGCGTGTAGCCGAGCGCCGCGACGCCGCGCGGAATGATCGACACCTTCTTCACCGGATCGCAGTGCGTGCGGCTTTCCGCGACGAGCGCGTGACCGGCCTCGTGATACGCGATGGTCAGCTTCTCCTGTGCGTTCATCACGCGGCTCTTGCGCTCGAGGCCCGTCAGCGCGCGGTCGATCGCCTCGTCGAAGTCGGCCATGCCGATCGCCGGCTTGCCGAGTTCGGCCGCATGCAGCGCGGCCTCGTTGACGACGTTCGCGAGATCCGCGCCGACGAAGCCCGGCGTGCGCGACGCGAGTTCGCCGAGATCGACGTCGGCCGCGAGCTTCACGCGCTTCACGTGCACGCCGAGGATCTGCCGCCGGCCATTCACGTCGGGCCGGTCGATCGCGATGTGGCGATCGAAGCGGCCCGGCCGCAGCAGCGCGGGATCGAGGATCTCGGGCCGGTTCGTCGCGGCCATGATGATCACGCCGGAGCCGGCCTGGAAGCCGTCCATCTCGACGAGCAACTGATTGAGCGTCTGCTCGCGTTCGTCGTTGCCCGACATCGGCCCCACGCCGCGCACCTTGCCGAGCGCATCGAGCTCGTCGACGAACACGATGCACGGCGCCTTCTGCTGCGCCTGCTCGAACAGGTCGCGCACGCGCGCCGCGCCGACCCCGACAAACATCTCGACGAACGCCGAGCCGCTGATCGAGAAAAACGGCACGGCCGCCTCGCCGGCCACCGCACGCGCGAGCAGCGTCTTGCCGGTGCCCGGCGCGCCGACCACCAGCACCCCCTTCGGGATCTTGCCGCCGAGCCGCTGGTAACGGTCGGGGTTGCGCAGGAACGCGACGAGTTGCTGCAGCTCGGCCTTCGCTTCGTCGATGCCCGCGATATCGTCGAACGTGATGCCGGTTTCCTGCTGCACGTACACCCGCGCGCGGCTCTTGCCCATCCCGGTGAAATCCTGCAGCCCGCCGCGCTTGCGCAGCATCATGTTCCAGATGAACACGAACAGCACGAGCGGCAGCAGCCACGACGCAAGCGATGCGATCCAGCTCGTGTCCGGTGCGCCGTGATAGCGGATGCCGGCGGCGGTCAGCGTGTCGGTCAGGTGCTCGTCGGTCACGCGGTTGGTCGTGAAGCGCCACGGCGCGCCGGCCTGCTGCACGGCCGCGACTTCGGACGCCGGCAGCATCGTGCCGGCCTGCGGCATCTTCAGCATGCCCGAGATCGATGCCGGGCCGACTTCGAGATCGTCGACGAGCCGGGCGGCGACGAGCCGGTGGAAATCGCTGTACGCGATCGACGCCGGCGACGAATGCAGCATCAGCAACTGCGCGGCGAACAGCACGAAGAAGCCCGCCGCGATCAGCAATCCCGGGTAGTCGAATTTCCTGTCCATGGCATCGGGCCGGACGTGCGCGCTACGCTAGGCGGCGCGGCACGGCGGATGTGTGCGGCCACGCGCGCAGCCGGCGCGCGGCGTCGGCGGCCATGCGGAAGCGGCATTCATGCGGGCCATCGTCGCCTCGCTTCATCGCCTCGTTCGTCGCATCAATGGCGCCGCGACGACGCCGCGGGCCGGCGCCGCCGGGCAATCCTCGCCCGGGCGGCACGCTGCGACGCGCCGCCCCTGAATCAAGTCTAGTTCGCGCGCAGGCGTCGCGCATCGCCCGCGGCGCGACTCGAATCGTCCGACCAACACCTTTCATCTGCCCCCGTTGCCGCGTTATAGTCGCGCTCATGACATTTTTGTGACAGACGCATCGCGCCTGCCCATGCGCAACACGGGCTGTTGCCTTCCATCCTGCGGCGCGGCAGCCTGTGCGACGCCGCCGCGCATCACGCCCCCGTCCACCCGCCCATTCGAGGAACCCACGACGTGAACGACACCCCCGATCGCCCCGACGACCTTCCCGCCGATCCCGACCGCCGCCGCCTGCTCGGCGGCCTCGCCGCGCTCGGTGCGGGTGTCGCGCTCAGCGGCTGCGAAACCACGGCAGGCAGCGCGCCGCGCGCCGCCGCCGACCTGCGCATCGACGAAGCGTTGCGCCAGCGCGTGCGCCACATCGTCGTGATCTATGCGGAAAATCGCAGCTTCGCGAACCTGTACGGCGATTTCCCGGGCGTGCGCCATCCGCTGAGCGAGGTGCGCCCCGAGCACGCGCAGCAGCTCGATCGCGACGGCAAGACGCCGCTGCCCGTGCTGCCGAAGATCTGGGGCGGGCTCGTGCCGCAGGCGCAGGAAGTGGACGGCAAGCGCTACGCGATCGCCGAGCGCGACATCGACAAGCTGCCGAACGCGCCGTTCCTGATTACGGACGCACAGGGCAAGGCGCTGCCGAACGGCGTGATCACGCGCGACCTGTGGCACCGCTTCTACCAGAACCAGATGCAGATCGCGGGCGGGCGCAACAACCAGTTCGCCGCGTGGGCCGATTCGGGCGGCCTGGTGATGGGCCACTACCGCAATTCGGCCGACACGCTGCGGCTGTGGAATCTCGCACGGCAATACACGCTGTGCGACAACTTCTTCATGGCCGCTTTCGGCGGGTCGTGGCTGAACCACATGTACCTGATTTCCGCGCAGCCGCCGCTGTATCCGGACGCGCACAAGCATCCGCACGCGGCCAAGCTGCTGTCGAAAGTCGAGGGCGACGATCCGGCCGGCACGCGCCTGAAGCTCGCCGACGATTCGCCGGCGTCCGCGCTCGACGGCCCGCCCAAATTCGCGGGCGACGGCCCGCTGACGCCCGACGGCTATGGCGTCAACACGATGGCGCCGCCGTACCAGCCGAGCTACGTGCCGCCGGCCGACCCGGGCAATGCCGCATATGCGGATCCGGCCGATCATCGCGTGATGCCGCCGCAGGGCCATGCGACGATCGGCGACCGACTGTCGGAAAAGAACGTCGACTGGGCGTGGTACAGCGGCGCGTGGCAGTACGCGCTCGAGCATCGCGACACGGGCAACGTGCCCGATTTCCAGTACCACCACCAGCCGTTCAACTATTTCGCGAACTACGCGCCCGGCACCGACGCGCGCAGCAAGCACCTGCGCGACGCCGGGCTCGGCGACGAGCCGTCGACCAACCACTTCATCGCCGACATCGACGCAGGCCGCCTGCCGGCCGTCACGTTCTACAAGCCGCAGGGCAACCTGAACATGCATGCAGGCTACGCGGACATCGAATCGGGCGACCGTCACATCGCGACCGTGATCGACCATATCCGGCGCGGGCCGCAATGGGACAACACCGTGATCGTGATGACGCACGACGAGAACGGCGGCTGGTGGGATCACGTCGCGCCGCCGGTCGGCGACCGCTGGGGGCCGGGCTCGCGGATTCCGGCGCTCGTGATCTCGCCGTTCGCGAAGAAGGGTTTCGTCGATCACACGCTGTACGACACGAACTCGATCCTGCGCTTCATCAGCCGCGTGCACGGGCTCGCGCCGCTCGACGGGGTGGTCGCGCGCAACCAGGCGTTCGCCGCGCGCGGCGCGACGCCGCCGGGTGATCTGACGAATGCGCTCGATCTCGGCTGACGGCAGGCCGGCCTGATTGCTCGGCCGGCTGGTTGACCGATCAGGCCGGCGATACGACGACGCCCCGGGCAATACGATTGCCCGGGGCGTCGTTCATTTCAGGCCGGCAAATGCGACGCGGCGCGGCGCACTGCGTCGCACCCCGCTTGCGCGGCGTGACGCCCGGCCTGTCGGCCGAAGAACGTCGCGTCGGCCAGCGACAGCCCCGAGCTGTACCCCGCGCCCCAGCGCGGCAGCCCGCAGGTCGTGCGGCCCGCGGCATAGAGCCCGGGCACCGGCGCCCGCGCCGCATCGACCACCTGCCCGGTCGGCAGCGTGTCGAGCCCGCCGAGCGTGAAATGCGGATAGAACGCGTAGTCGATCCGGCAATCGAGCGCGACGAACGGCGGCTCGATCAGCGGCTGCAGCCACTTCTTCGCCTTGTGGAACAGCGGGTCGGCACCTTCGGCCGCATGGCGGTTGTAGACGTCGACGGTTGCCGTCAGCGTGCCCGCCGGCATCCGCAGGTCGCGTTCGACCTCCTCCCACGTTTCGCCGGCCGCCGCGATGCCGATCCGCGCGATCGCAGGCGGCTCCCGATACGTCGCCTGATCGACGAGCAGGTAGATCCGGTCGTCGGCCTGGTGGAATGCGTGATGGCCCGTGCGGCCGTGATAGCCGTCCTCGTTGATGAAGCGCTGGCCGCGCGCGTTCACGAAGATCCCCCTGATCAGCGATTCGGGCGCGTAGAACGGCAGGCTGACGAAGCCTTGATCCATATGAATCGCCGCGCCGCCCGCGCTCTGGCCGAGCAGGATGCCCGAGCCGTCGTCGCCGGGGCTGCCGATCGGTTCGTCCGAGCGCAGAAACTGCGGCGCATGCCGGCGCACCATCTCGCGGTTCATCGCGAAGCCGCCTGCGCACAGGATCACCGCGCGACGCGCCCGCACGAACGCCGTCTCGCCATAGGCGCGCAGCACGACACCGCGCACCGCGCCGCCGTCGTCGACGATCAACGCGAGCGCGCGCGTGTCGTAGCGCGTCGCGACACCGAGCGCCGCCACGCGCTCGGCCAGCACGCGCATCAGCATCTGCCCGCCGCCCCAGCCCGGCCATTGCGGCGTATGCCCGCGCGGGCACGGCTTCGCGGCGTCGCTGAACGGCCAGGCTTCCTCGCTGCCCGACCAGATCAGGCAATCGTCGGTTTCCGGTTCGACGATCCGCTCGGCGATGAACGTGTTCTTGTACGTCAGGCCCTGGGCAACGAGCCAGTCGTGGTGCGCCAGGCTTTCGTTCGCGTAGAGGCGCACCTTCGCGTGGTCGGCGTCGCGGCCGCCGGCCAGCATCAGGTAGCGGTACAGATCCTCGGTGTCGTCGGTAAAGCCGGCCTGCCGCTGCGCGGGCGTGCCGCCGCTGCCGCCGAGGTAGATCTCGCCGCCCGACAGCGCGCTCGTGCCGCCGTAACTCGACGCGCGCTCGACGATCAACGTGTCGGCGCCGGCGCGCGCGGCTTCGATCGCCGCGCAGGCGCCGGCCGCGCCGAAACCGACGATCACGACATCGTGCTCGGCATCCCAGCGATGCACGTCGCGGGTATTCAGGGGGCGGGTCAGGGAATAGTCGGATGTCATGAAGAATGGGGCGGCGTTGGGTCAATCCGCGGAAAGCGATGGGGGTGGCGAGAGCCTGACACGAGGTGCGGCGTGGATCTCGCCGTGATGCCCCGTTGTCGAGGCGTGCATGAGACGGCGCGCGTGCAAGACGCCCACCGTCTCGTGCCCGGATGAAGTCGGACCGCGTGAAGCGGGATCGGCGCGCGGCGAATCCACCGTGGTCATCGCGAAAGGCGTCCGTACGCCATCGCGCCGCCACGGCTTCCGCGCTGCACGGCGCGCGGCGGCACCGGCGTCACATGCCGCGCATCGCGGCGAAACCGAAATGCGACGGATCGATCGGCACGCAACCGGTCGGCAGGCCGTTCGCGTCGACCGAGCGGCATTGCAGGATGCCGGCTGCATACGGCGGCGACGGGACCTGATCGGCGCCGTATCGCGCCATCGCCATGACAGCGAACGTGCCCATCGCCAATACGCATAGCTTGCGAGTCGTCAGTCTCATGATCGTCGTCCCCTCCGGTGGTCCGCTGATGCGGTTCGTGTCCGGCGCGCATCGCATGCGGCGCCGGATGACTGCACGGTAGCCAGCGCCCGGCCGCCGGCCATCGTCCGTTTCGACTAGGGGCAAACGCCGAGCAGGCGATGCGCGGCCTGACGCATCGCAACATCGCACGCTTCGGCTTCGCCCACGTGGATGAACGCGACCCGTCGCGCGCCTGTCGCAGCCGGCCGCACGAATCGTCAGACGCATGCCGTGCACGGGCGCTGCGCCGCACCATCCATACCCCCTCATGTGACCCGCGCGGCCGGCCCCGGTGTTTTCCCCGACCCTCGCCCTGCTCCGTATGGATGATGAATCCCGGCCTGCCCGGTGCGAACCTGCCGTCGACGTCGCAATGCCGCCGCGTCGGCCCACCTCGCGCGGCCGGCGCGCTCCGTCCTTCCACGGGAACCAACGCATGACCGATTCCAATCCCCGCCACGCGCTGTACGAACTTGCGTGCCGCTACGCGCAAGCCGTCGACCGGCGCGACTGGCCACGACTCACCACGCTCTTCACCTCCGATGCAACCCTGGCCGGCCCCGGCTTTCGCTTCGACGACCGCGACGCGATCGTCGCGGGCATGCGCGTGATCGAGCGCTACGAAGCGACCCAGCATCACATGCACAACCAGCTCATCACATTCGACGGCGGCGAGGCCGACGTCGAGACCTATGGCGTCGCATGCCACGTCTACGTGCGCGACGGCGTGAAACGCAAGCTCGACTGGGGGCTGCGCTATCGCGACCGCTGCGTGTTCGACGGCGTCGCGTGGCGCTTCACCGCGCGCACGCTGCACGTCGACTGGGCACAAGACCTGCCGCTGGAGGGCTGAACGATGCGCAACCCTGCACCCGTCGACGGGCGCCGCATGAGCACCTCCCTGCTTTCAACGTCAAAGGAATTCGACTGCCCATGAATCGAGTCGCAAACAAGGTTGCACTGGTCACCGGCGCGGCAAGCGGCGTCGGCCGCGCGGATGCGCTGCTGCTCGCCGCCGAAGGCGCGCGTGTCGTGCTGACCGACATCGACGAGGACGCAGGCCGCGCGCTCGCGCGCGAGATCGGCGACGCGGCACTGTTCGTCCGCCACGACATTGCCGCTGAAGAAGATTGGCAGCATGCGATCGCGTCGGCGCTCGACCGCTTCGGCCGTCTCGACGTGCTCGTCAACAACGCGGCGATCTGCCCGGTCGGGTCGATCGAGGACACGAGCCTCGACACGTGGCGGCGCGTGATGCGCACCAACGCCGATGGCTATTTCCTCGGCTGCAAGCATGCGATCGGCGCGATGAAGGGCAACGACACGCCGGGCTCGATCGTGATGATGTCGTCGGTCGCCGCACTCGGCGGGTTGCCGATGATGTGCGCGTACACCGGGTCGAAAGGCGCGGTGACGGCGCTCGCGCGCAGCGTCGCCGTGCACTGCAAGCGCAGCGGCTACCGGATCCGCTGCAACTCGATCCATCCGGACGGGATCTGGACACCGATGACGCAGGCGCTGATGCCCGATCTCGACCCGGCCGCGCTCGGCATCGGCAGCGACCCGATGGCGCGCATGTGCGACCCGCAGGACGTCGCGAATCTCGTGCTGTTCCTCGCGTCCGACGAATCGCGCTTCGTGAACGGCGCGGAGCTGCGGATCGACAACGCGCAACTGGTGTCGTCGCTGTGACGCGACGCACCCCCTTCCCGTTCAAAGGAGTCCATCGATGATTTCATTCACCGGCAAGACCGTGTTGATCACCGGCGGCGGCGCGGGCATCGGCCGCGCGTGCGCGGAAGCGTTCGGCGCGGCCGGCGCGCGCGTCGCGGTGGCCGAGATCGATCCGGCCCGCGCGCAGGACGTGCGTCGCGCGCTCGAAGCGGCGGGCGTCGATGCGCTCGTCGGCACCGTGGACGTCACGCGCCGCGACGAGGTCGATGCGTTCGCGCGAACCGTCGATGCACGTTTCGACGGCCTCGACGTGCTCGTCAACAACGTGGGCGATTTCCTGCAGATCGCGAAACCGTTCGACGACTGCACCGACGACGACATCGCGCGGCTGTTCGACGTGAACCTGCGCCAGGCGTTCATCGTCACGCGCGCGATGCTGCCGTTGCTGCGCAAGCGCGGTGCGGGCAGCAGCATCGTCGGCGTGTCGTCGATCGAAGGTTTCCGCGCGATTCCGAACTGCACCGTGTACGCGTCGTTCAAGGCCGCGCTGACCGGCTTCACGAAGAGCCTCGCCCTCGAGCTCGGGCCGGCCGGCATTCGCGTGAACCAGATCGCTCCCGAAACCACCGAGACGCCGCAGGTGCCCGTCAGCGCAATGGTCGCGGCCGAGCATCGCGAGCACATCCCGCGCTGGATCCCGCTCGGGCGCTTCGGCGCGGCCGGCGATATCGCGGGCGCCGCGCTGTTCCTCGCGAGCCCGCTCGCCGCATGGGTCACCGGCACGACGCTGCATGTCGACGGCGGCGCGCTCGCGGCGGCCGGCTGGTATCGCGACCCAAACGGCTTCTGGACCAACCTGCCCGTCGTCACGGGCAACGGCTTCAACTTCTGAGCGGCACCGCTCGCCTGTTCATTTCACGCGGCGCAGTGGCGCCGCCACGGAGACTCCATGAAGATCCTGATCGTCGGCGGCACCGGCCTCATCGGCGGCCATGCCGCGCTGCACCTGCACGCGCAGGGCAACCACGTCACGCTCGCCGCGCGCAAGCCGCCCGCGCCCGACAGCGCACTCGCGCAGTTCGACGTGCTGCTGCGCGACTACGTGGCCGGCAATTTCACGCGCGACGACCTTGCGCCGTTCGACGCGGTGGTGTTCGCGGCGGGCAACGACATCCGCCACCTGCCGCCCGGCACCGACGAAGCCGCGCACTGGGAACGCGCGAACGTCGACGCGGTGCCGCGCTTCTTCGCGCTCGCACGCGACGCGGGCGTGAAGCGTGCGGTGCTGGTCGGCAGTTTCTATCCGCAGGTCGCGCCTGCGCTCGTCGATACGGTGCCGTACGTCCGCTCGCGCCATCTCGCCGACGAACGCGTACGCGCGCTCGCGGCGCCGTCGTTCGCCGTCTGCAGCGTCAATGCGCCGTTCGTGGTCGGATCGGTACCGGGGCTGCGCAACGCGATGTTCGCCGCCTACACCGGCTATGCGCAGGGCCAGTTCGCGGGGCTGCCCGTGTTCGGGCCGGCCGGCGGCAGCAACTTCATCTCGACGCAATCGCTGTCGGAAGCAATCTGGGGGGCGCTGCAGCGCGCCGAAGCGGGCAAGGCCTACCTCGTCGGCGACGAGAACCTCAGCTTCGCCGACTATTTCGCGGCGTTCTTCCGCGCGGCCGGCAATCCGCAGCACGTGCCGTCGCTCGACCAGGAGCATCCGCTGCTGCCCGACATCGCGATCTACACGGGGCGCGGCAACGTCGTGTCGTACGAGCCCGATCCGGCCGACAGCGCGCTGCTGCGCTACCGGCGCGGCGACGTGCAGCGCGCGGTGGACGAAGTCGTCGCGCATTGCCGCGCGCAATGAGCGAACGTCGCACGCGCGCAGCGGATGCAAAAACGTCCCGCCGCCGGTCATGAATGCCGGCGGCGGGACGTCAGGGTACGACGTCGATGCGAACCGTCAGGCGCCGATGCGCTGCTCGATCTTCTTCATCGTGTCGGTCATTTCGGCTGGCAGGCGCAGCTTCAGCATCTCGAACAGCGCCGCATGAAGCTTCAGTTCCTCGCGCCATTCGTCGGCGTTCATCGACGTCACCGCCTCGAACTGCTCGCGCGTGAAATCGAGGCCGTCCCAGTGCAGGTCCTCATACGCCGGCGACACGCCGAACGCATGCTCGCCGCCGCCACCCGTGCCTTCGAGACGATCGAGCATCCACTTCAGCACGCGCATGTTCTCGCCGAAGCCCGGCCACACGAACTTGCCGTTCGCATCCTTGCGGAACCAGTTCACGCAATAGATCTTCGGCAGTTTCGCGCCCGCGCCTTCGAGTTGCTTGCCGAGTTTGAGCCAGTGCGCGAAATAATCGCTGACGTTGTAGCCGCAGAACGGCAGCATCGCGAACGGATCGCGACGCACGATGCCCTGCTGACCGACCGCCGCGGCGGTCGTCTCCGAGCCCATCGTCGCGGCCATGTACACGCCTTCGACCCAGTCGCGCGCCTCGGTCACCAGCGGCACGGTCGTCGAACGGCGGCCGCCGAAGATGAACGCGTCGATCGGCACGCCGGCCGGGTTCTCCCAGTCAGCGTCGATCGACGGGCACTGCGCGGCCGGCGCCGTGAAGCGCGAATTCGGATGCGCCGCCTTGCGGCCTGTTTCCTTGCCGATTTCCGGCGTCCACGGGTTGCCCTGCCAGTCGGTCAGTTTTGCGGGTGGCGTGTCGGTCAGCCCTTCCCACCACACGTCGCCGTCTTCCGTCAGCGCGACGTTCGTGAAGATCACGTTTTCGGTGAGTGTCGAAATCGCGTTCGGGTTGGTCTTCACGCCGGTGCCCGGTGCGACGCCGAAGAAGCCGGCTTCCGGGTTGATCGCATACAGCCGGCCGTCGCGGCCCGGCTTCAGCCACGCGATGTCGTCGCCGATCGTCGTGACCTTCCAGCCGTTGAAGCCCTGCGGCGGAATCAGCATCGCGAAGTTGGTCTTGCCGCACGCGGACGGGAACGCAGCCGCGACGTGATACTTCTTGCCCGCCGGCGACGTCACGCCGAGGATCAGCATGTGCTCGGCGAGCCAGCCCTGGTCGCGGCCCATCGTCGACGCGATACGCAGCGCGAAACACTTCTTGCCGAGCAGCGCGTTGCCGCCGTAGCCCGAGCCGAAGCTCCAGATCTCGCGCGTTTCGGGGAAATGCACGATGTACTTGACCGGGTTGCACGGCCACGGCACGTCCTGCTGGCCGGCTTCGAGCGGATGGCCGACGCTGTGCACGCACGGCACGAACTCGCCGTCCTCGCCAAGCACGTCGTACACCTCACGGCCCATGCGCGTCATGATCCGCATGTTCACGACGACGTACGGGCTGTCGGACAGTTCGACGCCGACGTGGGCGATCGGCGAGCCGAGCGGGCCCATCGAAAACGGCACGACGTACAGCGTGCGGCCACGCATCGAGCCGCGGAACAGGCCGTTGAGCGTCTCGCGCATTTCGGCGGGTTCGATCCAGTTGTTGGTCGGGCCGACGTCGTCGCGCGATGCCGCGCAGATGAACGTGCGATCCTCGACGCGCGCGACGTCGGACGGATCGGATTGCGCGAGATACGAGTTCGGGCGCTTCGCCGGGTTCAGGCGCGTGAGCGTGCCCTGGTCGACCATCGCCTGGCACAGCGCATCGTTTTCTTCCTGCGAACCGTCACACCACACGACGCGCTCGGGCTCGGTCAGCGCCGCGATGCGCGACACCCAGTCGATCAGCTTGCGATGTTTGACGAAAGCCGGCGGAGCGATGAGCGGGCCGTGTGTTGCTTCGGCCAAAGTGTTTTGCGACATGAGGATGTCTCCAGATTATTGGGCGGGGATGGGGGTTGCGGGGCGAGCCCGCGAGATGGGGTATGCGATTGGGGCGCAGGGTGCGGCGGCGCGCAGGACGGGACGCGCGAGCGGAGCGCGCGTCGATACCGCGATGCATGCGAGAGAAGGTGATGTCTCTTTAGTAATTGCGAACGCGAGTTTCGCCATACAAGCAACCTGCCGTACAACGTCATGACGGCCAGCATACCATCGCCGTTATTCGGCAGACGTTGCGTTGCAACAAGAAACAACGCTGCCGGCGAGCGGGCACGCCGGTTGCCTGTGCGTTCTTTTTACAGCGTCTTTGCGCGCGCTTTGGGGACGAAACGGCCAGGACGGCCGTCCGCCAACGGTTTCGCGGGAGCGGCAAATCTGGCGCGCCGCTCCCGCGTGAAGCCAACGCGGACACGGGCCGTGCGAATTCACGTTTTCGCTACTCAGGCAAACCCTGAATTAGGTTGCGTACACAAACATCTGACGTGAAGGCTCGGCAGGCACCCCTGCTCAAAACGGCGCGCCAGGCAATCCGGGGTAATACGCGCCTGCCGCCATCCCGCCGTCGACGGCCAGCTCGGCACCGTTGCAGTACGACGCTTCGTCGCTCGCGAGGAACAGCGTCGCACGCGCGATTTCGTCGGGCAGGCCGACGCGCTGCAGCGGCACGTTCGCATAGTGCTTGTTGATGTCCTCGAGCGGCGCGCCGGTCGGGTTCGACATCGCGGTGTTCACGCCGCCCGGATGAATCGAATTCACGCGCACGCCCTGATGGCCGAGTTCGAGCGCCGCGACCTTCGTCAGCCCGCGCACGCCCCACTTGCTCGACACGTACGCGGCCAGTGCGTTCACCCCGCGCAACCCGTCCACCGACGAGATGTTGACGATCGACCCGCTCCTCTGCGCGATCATGCGCGGCGCGATGGTTCGGATTCCGACGAACGTCCCGACGAGGTTGATCGACACCGCGCGCTCGAAATCGCGCTTCGACAGTTCGGTGATGCCGCCGAACGTCAGCACGGCTGCATTGTTGACCAGTACGTCGATACGGCCGAACTGCTCCATCGTCGCTTCGGTCACGCGCACCCAGCTCGCTTCGTCGGCGACGTCGAGCCGCATGAAGCGCGCCGCGTCGCCAAGCTCGCGCGCGAGCGCTTCGCCTTCCGCGTCGAGCACATCGCCGATCACGACGCGCGCGCCCTCCGCGACGAACAGCCTGCACGTCGCCGCGCCCATGCCACGCGCACCGCCCGTGACGATCGCTACCTTTCCTTCCAGTCGACCCATGTCGTCCTCCGTTCGAATCAGGTTTGCCGGCTGCCGCGCGCATACGGGCGCGTGCTCGCCGGTTCATGATTGGCATGCGGCGAACGCCGCATGCCGTCAGCCCCCGCCGTCAGCCCCAGTAAGCCTGCCCGCCGTCGAGCGGCAGCGTCGCGCCCGTCAGGTATGCGGCGTCGCGGCTCGCCAGGAACACGATCGCGCGCCCGATGTCCTGCTCGCAGTCGCCGACGCGGCCGAGCGGAATCGTGCGGAAGAACGCGGCGGCTTCCTGCGGATTGGCGTCGATCCAGCCTTTCAGGCCCGGCGACAACGCATGCGGCGCGACCGCGTTCACGCGGATGCCGTCCACGCCCCATTCGCACGCCGCCGCGCGCGTCAGCGCACGAATCGCCTCCTTGGTCGCCGCGTACGCGCCGTAGCCGGACGCATCCCAGCGCACCGCGGCCGACGAAGCGAAATTGACGATCACGCCGTCGCCCTTCAGATACGGATGGCACGCGCGCATCATTCGCAGCGTCGCGATCGGCCCCGATTCGAGCCCCGCCAGGAAATCCGCGTCGGTCACGTCGAGCAGGCGGCCGAGCGGCACGACCTGCGCGTTGTTGATCAGGATCTGCACGCCACCCAACCGCGCGACGACGCTGTCGACGCACTGCTCGATCTGCGTCGCGTCCATCACGTCGCACACGAACGGCTCGGCCACGCCGCCGCGCGCGCGGATCGTCTCGCAGGTCGCGAGCAGCTTGTCGCGGGTACGACCGACCACCGCGACCTGCGCGCCTTCCGCTGCGAGCGCCTGCGCGACGCCCTGGCCGACGCCCTGCCCCGCGCCCGTCACGAGCGCGACCTTGCCTTTCAGGATGTCCATGCGCGCGCCTCAGGCGACGATCGCCGGATGCGCCTGCACGGGCCCGCCGAGCAGTTCGCGGTACGACGGCGGCTGCTTGCCGTCGAGATCGGCGATGCCGTACCGCAGCGCGGCTTCCGCGCCGACGAGCACCTGCCCCGACAGCGCCATGCGCTGCGGATCGCCGTGAATCGCGTGAATCACGCGGCCCGTGAACTCGGGGCTTTCCGCGACGAGCGAGAATTCCTTGTACAGATCCGGGTGTGCCTCCCACACGCGCGTCGTGCGCTCGGTGCGCAGCGGACCCATCCAGATCGACACGGCCGCGACGTCGAACGGCTTCAGGTCGACGGCCATGTCCTTCGCGAACTTGTCGACGCCGGACTTCTGGGCGCCGTAAGCCGCGCCGTGCATGTAGCAGCTCGCACCGAACGACGACGTGAACGCGATCAGCCCGCTGCGGCGTTGCGCCATCAGCCGCGCCGCGTGCCAGCTCGCGACATAGGCCGAGCGCAGCCCGACATCGAGGATGTTGACGAGGTCGAGCGACTTTTCCCAGAACGGGCCCGGCAGGATCAGCTGATCGTGCAGGCAAGTCGCGTTGTTGACGAGAATGTCGAGCCGCCCGCTGTCGCGTTCGACACGCTCGAACAGCGCCTTCACCTGCGCGTCGTCCGCGTGGTCGCAGGCCACCGCGATCCCGCGACCGCCGAGCGCATCGATCTCGCGTGCGGTCTCGTGAATCGTGCCGGGCAGCGGCGCGTCGCCTTCGTTCTGCGAGCGGCCCGTTACATAGACGGTCATGCCGGCCGCGCCAAGCGCACGCGCGATGCCCTTGCCCGCGCCGCGCGATGCGCCCGTCACGACGGCAACCGGCGCATCGTGGTTCTGTGTCATGTTCGATGTCTCCTGTGGAATGTGCGCCACCTGCGTGGCGCTGACGTGCGTCAGGCGGCCGGCGGCTGCGCGCCGGCGAACAGCACGCCGGGCGCATCGCCTTCGTAACGGGCCGACAGCGTCGACGTGACGACGCAGCGCGTGCCCGCGATCCGCCATTCGCCGTCGACCTTCCTGTATGCATCGTCGTAGTACGCGCCGAGCTGCGTGAGCGTGCGCGCGTTCGTGTCGATCATCTGGTAGTGCAGGCCCCACGTGCCGCGTGCATGTGTCGCGTCGAGCACGTCGATCTCGGGATTGACGCCGTGATGCATCTCGACGATGTGCGGATGGCAGCCGAGTTGCACGAACACGTCGACGAGCGCGTCGCGTGTGTCGAACGTGCCGATCCGGCCGTAGTCGATATGCACGGGGCCCGGCGCGAAGCAATCGCGCATCCCTTGCGGATCCTTGCGATCGCAGCACGTGAAGTAGCGCGCCTTCAGCCGGCGGATCGCGTCGGCGTCCTCGAGCCGGCGCACACGCGCTTCCAGCGATTCGATGAGGGTCATCCTGTCTCCTTGTTCGGTGCCGCGCGGTTCGAACGCCGCGTCGATGCCACGTTACCGCCGTGCGATGCACCGGCCATCACCCGTTCGGACGAAATCCGTGATTCGTTTCGGCAGCGCCGTTCAGGTGCGGCAACGGCGTTCGTCCGAACAGACGATGTGATGCAAGCGGCTTCGTTCCTACCATCGAACGACACCACCACGAGACCCGGCGATGGACGACACGACCCGCACGCTCCATGAGTACGAGCAGATCCGACAGTTGAAGTACCGGTATTTCCGCGCGGTCGACACGCACGACTGGGCGCTGCTCGCCGATTGCCTGACCGAAGACTGCGAGGCGCGGCTGTACGGTGGCCGCTATGCGTACGACGGCCGCGACGCGTTCGTGTCGAGCCTGCGCGCGCTGATCGGCAAGCCGACCTTCCTGACGATGCATCACGGCCACCATCCGGAGCTCACGCTGGTCTCGGCCGATCACGCGTGCGGCGTGTGGTTTCTCGAGGATCATGCGATCAATCTCGAGGATGACTACTTGCTGCACGGCACCGCGTTTTACGACGACCAGTACGTGAAACGCGCTGACGGATGGCGCATTCACGCGACGCGCCACGAGCGCCTGTTCGAAACCGTCACGTCGCCGATCCCGCCGTCGTTCACACTGACCGCGAACCGGTTTGCGCCGGATTCACATGGTGCGCCTGGCGCGATCGCCACCGCTTCCTGAACCCCGGCGGCACCGCCGCCGATCCCGTCATTCCCCCTGGAGCCGAAGCAATGGAGAAAGTCATTTACGTGTTGTGGCGCGACGCGCAGGCCGCGCCCGATCAGTGGAGCCGCACGGTGCGTGCGCAACTCGCCGACACGCTGTTGTCGCTCGGCGCGCAAGGCGTGCAGGTGAACGTCGCCGATGCCGATGTGGCGCCGGCTGCCGGCCTGAAACAGACCAACACGCACCCGGGCATCGACGGGATCGTCGCGGTGTGGATCGATAGCGCGAACGCGATGTTCCGCCAGCGGTTCGACGATGCGGTGCGCGCGGTGGTCCCGCACATGGCCGCGTATCTCGTCACCGAGTCGCAGCCGATTCCGAATACACGCTTTCCGGCGCGGCCCGGCGAGCGCACGACGGGCTTTTCGCAGCTCGCGTTCCTGAAGCGGCCGCCGCGGCTGACGCACGAAGCGTGGCTCGACGTGTGGCACGGGCATCACACGCGCGTCGCGATCGATACGCAGGACAATTTCTTGTACGTGCAGAACGTGGTCGTGCGCGCGCTCACGCATGCGGCACCCGGCTACGACGCGATCGTCGAGGAATGCTTTCCCGCTGCGGCGATGACCGATCCGCACACGTTCTTCGACGCGGTCGGCGATGACGAGAAATTCCAGCGGAATGTGGCGGAGATGATGGACAGTTGCGGGCGCTTCATCGATTTCGACAAGATCGACGTCGTACCGACGAGTCAGTATGTGGTGAAGGCTGTTCGAGGGTGGGTTCGGGCAATCGCGTGGCGCGGTCGGTTCACGCGAACTTGCCGAAATCCACGTCTTCCTTGACGAACTTTCCCGTCGACAGAAGTGCGTTTTCGATGTCCGCGACGATCAACACATTGTCGAGCGTCGCGGTCACGAACAGCCCCCAGAGATCGTCGTCTATTTCGTACGCGCCCCGTGCATAGGTCCAATAGCTGAAAAAGCGGTCCTGGGACAAGGTGACTGCGGGTTCGTCGAGGCCGTCCGGATGCGCAACCCTGACGGCTTGCAGGGCATCCCGCAGAATCGCCGCGACATTCGGAAAATCGGCAGCGCGATGGTCGTCCAGGATCTCGACCAGAAGATCGCTGCCGTGGAAGACTGGCCGGATACGGAATCGAATCAGGTTTGTCATGCTCGTTCTCCCGCTTTCATCCACGGCCGAGCGAGCGCCCATGGCCCGCCGCCGCCCGGAGTTGACTCATGCATCCACCCACCGTTACGGACGATGGACGTTCGACGTCATCCGGCACTGTCAGGCCGCCTCGCCGGACAAACCGGTTTCGCACGAATCCCGGCGCCGAGTCACGGTCGATCCGGTCACAAACGTTGAAACCGCAGCCACCACGCCATCCGCGAGTGGCAGATCCGGGTTCGAGTACGCAGCGAGGTTTTCGTGCAGATCCGCGGTGCGGACCGTCTTGAGGGCGTGATTGGCGTCGGCGATCAGCGCCATTTCGGCTCGTGGATTGGCCTGCTTCAGACGTTCCGCGTCCTGCACGGCAACCTGGATATCCCGCGCGCCCTGCACGATGAGCACCGGCTTCGTGTAATCCGCCAGCACGGCCGCCGGATCGACGGTCAATTCACTCATCAGGAAACGCTGGACTTGCGGCCTGAACAACGGCATGAGTGCTGGATCGATGCGGGTCGCGTCCACGCGTTTCCCGGCTTCCAGGGATGCGAGGATCGATCGTGCATTTTCCAGGATCGGCGCATTGGCCGGGTTCGATTGCAGTTGTTGCCGCAGTACGTGCACGAGCGGCCGCCCCGCCGTGGAAACCAGGATCAGGCCGGTGATGTCGGCCGATTGCCGAGCAGCCAGCAATGCCGCCAACCCGCCCTCGCTATGCCCCAACACCCATACGCCGGGCGCCCCCGTCCGCGCCCGGATGGCCGCTACCCACGCACGGACGTCGGCCGCGTAGTCGTCGATCGTGACGTCATCGGCATCCGGTACCGCCGACGCGCTGCCGTACATGCCGCGCTTGTCGATTCGAACCGACGCGATGCCTGCCTCGAGCAATCCTTCCGCGAGCAACCGGTAGGTCGACGCCTGGACCCAGTTCGGCGCGTTGCCGTTCCTGTCGGTCGGGCCCGAGCCCGGCACGATCAGCACCACCGGGGCGTCGCCGGTATCCGGGGACAACAGCGTGCCTTTCAGCGGGCCAGCGGGGCCCGGCGCTTCGATTTCCGTCTGCATGGTTTGTAGGGGATCTCGCTGATGAAAAACCATTGCCAAAGTGCATGAGACCGTCGATACCGGGCCCACGCGCAGCCGACCTTCAGTGTCAGTCGCCGGCGAATCGACGCGGCCGATACGTCTTCTCGTTCCAGGTAAACCGCGCGGACTTGCCCGACGCGGCCTTGCCCTTCGGACGCACGACGAGGTCGTAATGCCCGTTGGTCATGTGAGGGCTGAACGACAGCACGTAATGAACCTGCTGCGTGTTTTCCGCATCACACGCCTCCTGCGCTGCGTCGCCCTGATCCTTGCCTTTCCCGGCCTTCGCCGCGACGCACTCCGCCGCCCCGTCCTTGTCATAGGTCCACCAGTCGGTCAACGCAGTGAAGATGGGCGTCACGCGAGCATCGGCATAGCGATACAGGCTCAGTATCTCGTTCGTGTCGCTATGCGAGGTCGATGTGTAGTTGTTGTTGAAACGAACGCCAAACGCGGTTTCCTGCGCGCTGATTCGGTAGGGAATCACGTCCATCGTCAGGAACGCGCTCCACAACATCGGTGACGTATCGACGCGCTCGCTTCGATCGCTCGCGAGCAGGTGGAAACCTTGCCCGTCGCGAGTCAGGACACCTGTCCACAGCGCCGCGTCGACGTCGTCGGTCGAGCGCTGGACCAAGGCGGCCACGACCCACAGCGGCCCTGCAGCCGCCGGCCCATGCGCCCATGGCGACAGCGCGACACCCTTGATGCTGTCGGCCGGCGCGGGATCGTTGCCCATCAGCGTACGCAACGCAGCTTGCTGGTCCAGGTCGCTCACATCGCCCGCGGCGAATGTGCAATTGGCAAAAAATGCCAGTATGAGCGCCAGCATCGCCTGTCCGTAAAAGTGACGTTTCTTCCTGCTTCTGACGCCTGGATATCGCTGCCCCGAGAATGAATCGTCTCGGCATTTTTCCTGCATGTTGGTCAACATTGTTCGCGTATTCCTCGTCGATCCATCTTTCCAACCGGTTTCAAGCCAGCCTCGTCCGGGCCGCGGATCTGGCCGATCGCCATTGTCGACGACCTGTGCGGCGACGTCGACTGACCGTTGATGACCGTCTCTCTCCGCGCCTCTCTTTACCGCGTCATGACAAAACGTCTATACTTGGACATTCCATCGACCGACTCGCCGAAGCCCCCGCCCCGGCGCGCCGCGATCCCCCGGCCCCACCTGCCTGGAACGACATGAGCGACTACTCCGTTTTCGACACGCTTTGCGATCTGCTGAACACGTCCGGCGCGCGGTTCCGTGTGCTGGAGCATCCGGCCGAAGGGAAATCCGACGCGATCGCCGCGCTGCGCGGCACACGCCCCGAACAGGGCGCGAAGGCGATGCTGTGCGCATTCAAGGATGGCGGCGACGCCACCGCGCTCGCGGTCATTCCCGGCCACCTGAAGATCGATTTCCGCAAGGTCGCCGATGCGGTCGGCCGCCGCAAGGCAACACTCGCGTCGCCTGACCTCGCGGCCGCCGTCACGCGCTGCGTGATGGGCGCCGTGCCGCCGTTCGTGTTCGCCCCCGGCGTGACGCTCGTCGTCGATCCCGCACTGGTCGAACGCAACACCGAGATCGCTTTCAACGCCGGCCGCCTCGACCGCTCCGTCGTGCTCGACGCGGCCGACTATGTGCGGATCGCGCAGCCGCTGCTCGCCGACATCACGCGGCCGGAAGCCACGGAAGGCGAATAGCACGCCGGTTGTGCCTTTCCCGAAGCCGTCGCATCGATCCGAAACCTTGACCGCGAAACCATCATGACCTCCACCCGGAAACGCGTGCCGTCCGAGCAGGCATCGCTGATCGAACAGGTGCAGCGCATTGCCGAAGGGCTCGGCGCGATGTTCGCGCCGTTCACCGAGGTCGTGGTTCACGACCTGCGCACGCCGAAGCACGCGATCCTCGCGATCCACAACAACCTGTCGGGGCGCGCAATCGGCGATCCCGCGACCGAGCTCGGCCTCGCCCGCATCGCGGACGAAGATTTCCCGCCGGTGCTCGCGAACTACCCGAACCGCTTCGCCGACGGCCGCACCGCGAAAAGCACGTCGATCGGCATCAAGGATTCGACCGGCCGCTACGTGGCCGCGCTGTGCCTGAATGCCGACGTCACGCTGTTCCGCGGTTTCCAGGGCATGCTGAACCAGTTCTGCAGCACCGACGGCGAAGCGGTTGCGGAAACGCTGGACCCCGCCGGTGCGGATGCGATCCGGCAACGCATCGACGCATTCGCGATGCGTCTCGCGACGACGCCGCGCGAACTGAAGACCGACCAGCGCCGCGAGCTGATGCAGACACTGAAGGCCGACGGTTTCCTCGAGGTACGCCGCGCGATGGAGATCGTGTCGCAGCATCTCGGCGTCTCGCGCGCGACCGTCTACAACGATGCGAAATGACCCACGCGCGATACCCGCGCGGCTTTCCTGCTGACCGATTCCTACGACCACCGGGCACTCCATGAACTCTCCGACTCTCCCCACCTACGACGACGTTGCCGCCGCCGCGGCCCGGCTCGAAGGCCATGCGCACCGCACGCCGGTGATGACGTCGCGGACGATCGACGAGGCGCTCGGCGCGCAGGTGTTCTTCAAGTGCGAGAACCTGCAGCGCATGGGCGCATTCAAGTTCCGCGGCGCGTTCAACGCGCTGTCGCGTTTCGACGCGGAGCAGCGCCGCAACGGCGTCGTCGCCTTCTCGTCCGGCAACCATGCGCAGGCGATCGCGCTGTCGGCGCGCATGCTCGGCATTCCCGCGACGATCGTGATGCCGCAGGATGCGCCGGCCGCGAAGATGGCCGCGACGCGCGGCTACGGCGGCAAGGTCGTGACCTACGACCGCTATACCGAGGATCGCGAACAGATCGGGCGCGATCTCGCCGCGCAGCACGGACTCACGCTGATCCCGCCCTACGACCACCCGGACGTGATCGCCGGCCAGGGCACGGCGGCCAAGGAACTGTTCGACGAAGTCGGCCCGCTCGATGCGGTATTCGTGCCGCTCGGCGGCGGCGGGCTGCTGTCGGGCACCGCGCTCGCCACACGCGCGCTGTCGCCGCACGCGGCGCTGTACGGCGTCGAGCCGGAAGCCGGCAACGACGGCCAGCAATCGTTCCGGTCCGGCGCGATCGTGCATATCGACACGCCGCACACGATTGCCGACGGCGCGCAGACGCAGCACCTCGGCAACCTGACGTTCCCGATCATCCGACGCGACGTCGACGACATCCTGACCGCGACGGATGCGGAACTGGTCGACTGCATGCGCTTCTTCGCCACTCGTATGAAGATTGTGGTCGAGCCGACCGGCTGCCTGTCGTTCGCCGCGGTGCGACGGATGAAGGACGCGCTGCAGGGCAAGCGCGTGGGCGTGGTGATCAGCGGCGGCAACGTCGATCTCGAGAACTTCTGCGCATTGGTGTCGGCGCCGGCATGAGCGTCGCGGCGCGCATGAACATCCCGTCATGCGCGCCGCATCACGCCTTCACGCCGCGTTAAGTTTCGCGCCCTAGACTGATTAGGTTGTCCCGTAGTCAGTCGTGAAGGAGCCACCATGAAATCGCATGCGATCGTCGCCGCCGCCCTCGCGGCTGCCTCCCTTTCGGCGTTCGCTCAACCGGGCGTGACGTCATCCGGTTTCCCCGCCGCGTCGCCGCACGACGCCGTTGCGCAGGCGACGCACCGCTCGCCCGCCGCGTTGCCGCACGCCGGCTTCGTGCTCACGAAAATCGATCAGAACAATACGCCGCCCGATCGCGGCGGCGACCCGAGCGGCCGCACGCATTCCGGCACGCACATGTGAGGCGGGCGCCGGGCGCGGCTGCCGCGCCCGGCCCTCAGAACGACGGCAGCGACGGATCGCGTGAAGCGAGAATGTCGTCGGTGCGCCGCTGCAGCGCGCCGTCGATCGTCTCCGGTTGCGGAATCAGCCAGTAGCGCCCTTCACGAATACCGTCGAACACCCGCTCGGCGAACGCGTCGGGCGTGAGCCCGTGCGCGTTCAGCATCGAGCGCATCGTATCGACGAAGCCGCGCACTTCGGGCCGGTCGTGCGCCGCGCCGAACGGGTCGTTGAAGATGCCCGACTGCACGGGGCCCGGCGCGAGCAACGACACGCCGACCGGTGCGCCCAACATCTTCAGTTCTCCATACAGCGATTCCGTCAGTGCGACCACCGCGAATTTCGTCGCCGAGTAAGGCGACATCAGCGGGCTCGGCAGGAACCCGCCGACCGACGCGGTATTCACGACCCACGCCGGCACGTTGCGCTCGAGCATCCGCGGCACGAAGCTGCGGATCCCGTTCAGCACGCCGTGAACGTTGATCGCGAAGCTGCGCTCGAAGCGTTCCGGCGTGATTTCCCAGGTGAAACCGGTCGCCATCACGCCAGCGTTGTTGAACAGCAGGTCGACACCGCCGAAGCGCTGCCAGGCGGCCTGCGCCAACGCGTCGACGGCTTCCGGCCGGCTGACGTCGGTCGGCACGCACAAGACGTCGGTGTCGAGCGTCGCGGCGAATGCGTCGAGCTTCGCCGGGTCGAGATCGGCCAGCACGACGCGCATGCCGAGCCCGGCGGCGTGGCGTGCGAGCCCGCTGCCGATGCCGCTGGCCGCGCCGGTGATCACGGCCGTGCCGCCGTCGAAGCGAATCGAGTTTGTCATGTCAATCAAAGTCCTGTCGGGTCGAGGTGGGGATGCGCATACGCGGGAATTACCGGCGGCGGCGGCACCGTGCGGCCGTCGAGCGAACGCACCGCGCGTTGCTGCGCGCCGTCACGACGACCGTCGCGCCCTCGGATGCGAGTCGCTGCGCAATCGCACGGCCAACGCCGCGGCTTGCGCCCGTCACGAGCGCGCACTTGCCGGCCAGTACGCCGGCTCGGGTTTCGGTCATCGTTGTCTCCCGTGATGGGCGCGCGGGCCGCTCAGCCGGCGATATCCGCAACATGAAGGACCCGCGTGGTTTTTGCCTCGCCCGTTTGAACGAGATCGAGCGCGCGGGCCGCCTGTTCGAGCGGAAAACGCTCGAAACGCGGCACCTACAGCGCGCGCTTTCCGAGTCGCTCGGCATCCGGCTATAGGTCATCGCGGTGCGCAGCCGCCGCAACCGGCGACGACGCCGGGCGATTTCGTCGCGCTGTACCGCGACGCGACCGAACGCCTCGAGGCGCAGGTCGCGCGCGGCAACGGGCACCCGCCGATGCGCAAGTGCGAAGTCGACCTGATGTGCCGCTGCCTGCTGAGCGGCGCTACGCTGGCCGACGCGATGCCGCTGCTCGGGCTGTTCAATGCGCCGGTCGAGGTCGGCCGCAAGACCTACGGCTTCGCATTCGACGCGGCGCGGCTCGAATGCCGCGTGATCCGGCAGCCGGCCGAGCTCGACGCGTTTCTGGTCGATTTTCCGTTTCGTCTGATCGATGCGGCGCTTGCACACGAGCAGGCGTTGCCGGCACTCGCCGAACTGGCCGCGTGGCTGGGTGTGAGCGAGGCAACGTTGCGGCGGCGGCTGGTGGCCGAGCACACCGGTTATCACGCGTTGCGGGAGCGATGCCTCGCCGAGGCCGCCCAACGGTTTCTGCGCGAGTCGGACTGGCCGGTCGCGCGGATCGCCGCGCATCTCGGGTTCGGCGGCGAGAAGGCGTTTCGCCGCGCGTTCGTCAGGTGGACGGGTGTCGCGCCTAGCCGGTTCAGGCGCGACAGCATGGCAGCGCCCCCATTTCGTCAGACATGAATCACGGCGCCGACGCATAAAAGAAAGGATTTCGAAAATTTTTGCGCGGTCGTGACGTTTTTTCGCATCCCCGCGCGGCCGGGCAATTGACGCACCGGAGCGCACGCCATTACCCTTGCGCGCTGATGGTTCCCGGAGACGGGATCAAAAGGGAACGCAGGAGAGGCCGTGCCTCGAATCTGCGGCTGCCCCCGCAACTGTGAGCGGCGAATCCGTGCCACCGCATGCCACTGGGAAACCGGGAAGGCTGGCACGAATCAGGACCCGCGAGCCAGGAGACCTGCCATCGACCCGAGGTCCAAGCAGCCGCACCGGGCGGGGTGTCCCGATGCGCCAGCACCGCCTTTGGCGGTGCCCGTTGCATGGACGGCCCGACCTCAGGATCCGCCCGATGTCCACCGTTACCGCATCCGCTTCCGCTCCGGAAGCGTCGCACCGGCACGCCGCCGGCATGCACGGCCCGCCTGCTCGCGCGCGCCGTTCCCGCTCGATCGCGTCCGCCGGCATGTGCCGCGCCGATGCCCGCGACAACGGCCTGCCCGGCCCGGTCGCGCGATAACCCGATCACCGATAACAAAACCGGTGCTGCCCGCCGTCCGCCCACGATCGACGCGTGCGCAGCCCGACAACAGCCACAGCCTGATGAAGATTCGACACCTCCTAGCCACGTCCGCCGCGACCGCGCTCCTCTCGCCCCTCGCCCACGCAGCCGGCGACGCCGCGGTCTCGCAACCGCCCCCGGCCGCCGAAGGCGCCGACCTGCCGACGATCAACGTGACCGACACGCGTCGGCTGCCCGAGTCGTTCGACCAGCGCTATGCGACGACCCAGGTGCTCACGCGCACCGATCTCGACCGGCTGTCGCCGAGCGATCCGGGCATCACGCAGGCGCTCGCAACGCTGCCCGGCGTGACGGTCTCGCAGAACGGCGGGCCCGGTTCATCCGCGTCGGTCAGCATCCGCGGCTCGTCGGCCAGCCAGGTCGCCGTGTTCATCGACGGCATCCGGATCGGCTCGTCGACCACCGGCATCGCGCCGTGGGCGGATCTGCCGACCGAAGCGTTCGAACGCGTGGAAGTGATCTCGGGGCCGGCCGCCGCTTCGTTCGGCGCCAATGCCATGGGCGGCGTCGTGCAGCTCTTCACCCGCCGCGCGGCCAACCAGCCGAACCAGACCACCGTGTCGTTCGGCGGCGGGTCGAACAAGACGTTCGACACGCAGCTGCGCACGTCGGGCACGGTGCCGTCGACCGGGCCGCTCGCCGCGCTCGGCGGGCTCACGTACTCGCTCGGCCTGCACTCGTACAACACGGCCGGCATCGACTCGACGCGGCCTTTCGCGTACGGGCATGAGGACGGCCGCAACCCGTACCACGCGCAGGATCTCGATGCGCGCCTCGGCTACGCGCGCGACAACTGGTCGATCTCGACGTTCGCGCTGTATCACCGGTCCGATCTGTCGTTCGATAATCTCGGCGGTGGCAACCGCCAGCTCGATCATCAGTTGACGACCGGTATCGCGTTCCATCTCGACATCACGCCGGACACGCAGTTCGACCAGTCGTTCGGGTATTCGAACGATCGCGGGTTCATCTACGCAAACGATCCGACCATCCCGACCGACCAGATCAATTCGCAGCGCATCAGCACGTCGACGTCGCTGACGCATCAGGAGCGCGGGTTCCATCTGTTCGGGCTGCCGCTGTCGGGCGAAACCAAGCTCGCGTACGACTTCACGCGTGAGCAGGCATTCCTGCCGACCGACATTCCGAACGGCGTGCCGACGCGCAACGATTCGGCGTTCTCGCTGCATCAGTCGGCGACGCTCGGCAGCGTGACGATGTTCCTAGCGGGACGTCATGAAATCATCGCCGGGCAATCGGTGAATACGGGCAATGCGGCGCTGTCGTGGGCGATCACGCCGGTGTACACGGCGCGCGTGTCGTACGGCAATGCGTTCCGGCTGCCGACGTTCAACGACCTGTACTACCCCGGCTACGGCAATCCGAATCTCAGCCCGGAACGCAACACGTCGGTCGAGGCCGCGGTCGATGCGAACACGTCGTACGGCACGTTCACGGCCGCGATCTACGACACGCGCGTCAGCAACCTGATCGCGTACAACCCTGCGACGTTCTCGCCGATCAACATCGGCCGCGCGCATATCCGCGGGATCGACCTGTCGTACAAGGGGACGATCGGCCGCTCGACGCCGGTAAGCCTCGCGGTCGGGATCCTGAATCCGCAGGACGAGACCAACGACTCGTGGCTCAACCGCCGGCCGCGCCAGACGGTCAGCCTCAACATCGATCACACGTGGGACGAACTGCACCTCCATGCGTTGAGCACCGGAGCGTCGCTGCTTTACGGCGGCACGACGTTCGACGATCCGGCGAACTCGACCTATCTGCCTTCGTATCTGACGGTGGGGCTGCGCGCGTCGTACCGGATCAATTCGCACCTGACCGTGTCGGCGACGGTGTCGAATCTGTTCGATCGGCAGTATATGACCGCGTACGGGTACAACACGCTTGGGCGGACGGCGTTCGGGAAGATCAGCTACACGTTCTGACACGTTGATCGGGAGGCCTTGGCGCGGTGTGCGGCAAGGCCTGGGGGGCAATGCGGCATTCGGGGCCTGGGTTATCGGGTTGGTGGAACGGGTGATTTCGACCCGGAACAGCCACTCGAATGTTCTCGAAGCGGTCGCTAGATCCAGCCAGAGGATCTGGATCGGACTCTCGACTGGAATGTTAGTCGAAAGCGATCCTCAAGGCAGTCTCGTCTACGTATTGCAGCTTCAAATCCACAAGGACCGCACTAGACAGAGCAGTCGCCAGCGCGATCTTTAGTTCTGGCGTGACACCATTGAGATGAAAAGAAAACTCCCATCCCGGCACCGCACCGATCCAGGACACCAATAGATCATCGCTGTCGGACAGCCAAAACTGAACGTTCTTTATTCCACCTGTCGATCCTTCATCGAAAATCTCGGCTCGGGATACCACCATCTGCAGGCCATCATCGGTCCAGTGAGTGATCTGTTCGCTACCAGGATTGGCAAGCAGAAATCCGAGCGGTTTGAGCAAAGTCTCGACGTAACGAAAAGCTTCCGGAAATGGATTTTTTAGCAATACGACCAAGATAGGTTTTGCCATTGTGCCGCGGACCTGTGTGTTGGGTATCTGTCGCTATCGTGACAAGAGCGCGGTCGATTGTCGACGATTTCGACGACGGCGTCGAATGACTGCTTCTGGCCGAACGCGGCCGGCCGCTTCCGTGCAACGCGCGACCGGCGCAGATCGACCCGGAGCGATCATATGATGCTACCCGACAGCGGACCTTCGAATCGAATCAGAACCTACACAATCCTTCACAGGTTGATTGCGCTAGATTTTTCGCAATTGCCTCGATGTAGCCCTTCAGACCTTCTGGTGCACTATTGCTTGCAGTTCTTGCCGTCAGCTCTAGCTTCTTTCGCTCGTCTTGTTTCATGATCGGAGCGAATTGCGAAGCGGTCTCAGCAAGTGCTTTAAGCATGCTAACCCGATAGTGCTCGCTCAGTGAAATGTCATTCGCCGAGATTAAAGTTCCAAGAAAAAAACCATCGATTCCCTTCCGACCCTGCTCGAGACCCCTTAGCCGCACAGGCGTAATTTCATCTGGCTTCAGACGTTCGATAAACCGCGCAAGCAGTGGTGTTTGCCGCGCCATGCAGCGAATCTCAAACGGTTGCAGTTCAGACAATTCGTCTTGGTAAGTCAGCACGTTCCGCTGCTCAAGTCGGAGCACTGCCTGCTGAACAGTTTCAGCGGGCATGCTCTTGTCAACATGGCTACGTAGATCGAAGAGTATATAACTCATGACTTTTCGGTTCGCTTTGTCACATACGTCCATCAAAGCTGGTAGCTGTGCGTCGTCGAACGTAATGCCGTCGAGAAAGCGCCGATTATCAGATAGCGTCGCGAGCATCGCAGCGGCTCGTTCATCTGTTAGGCGGGGCAAGGTGCCGTTTTTCTCGACCCACTCGTCGAACTGCTGGCTTGCCTGAATGTAGCCATCAAACTGATCCGCGAGGACGCTGGCAATAAAACCGAAATACAGACAGACAAAAGTAAGCGAAAACTTGGCACGATGCATTCTTCCCCCCCCTTCGTGTAGCGTCCGGCGTGGTAGAAATACCGTTTTTTTTCGAAACGGATTTAGGCATATCAACGGCTAGTTTCAATCCTGAGGACGCAATTATCGACGATTTGAGCGGTACCGCCGACTGACCGCTACTGGCTGCGGATTCAACCGGTCGATGCAACAGATTGATGGAACCGCTGGGCGGGTGTGTCAAAGTTTAGCGTCTTACGCGGACGCTCGTTGAGACGCC
>NZ_CADFDU010000009.1 GCF_902833045.1 Burkholderia sp. BCC0322 | reverse complement strand
GTAGATCGCCAGGATACGTGCATCGCGGTAATACTGCGCCGCGCCCGTCTCCTCGATGAAACCCATCCCGCCGTGCACCTGCACGCCCAGGCTCGCCACGTCGTTCACCATCTCCGTGCTCCAGCCCTTCACGACCGGCACCAGATACTCGTAGATTGCCTGATGACGCGCACGCGTCGCCTCGTCCGAATGGCGGTGGGCAATGTCGCTGTGCGCGGCGGCCACGTAGGCCAGCGCCCGCGCGCCTTCGGTCAGCGCGCGCATCGTGCCGAGCATGCGGCGCACGTCCGGGTGATGGATGATCGTCACCGACTGCTTGGCCGAACCGTCCACCGGGCGGCTCTGCACGCGCTCCTTCGCGAATTCCGCCGCCTTCTGGTACGCACGGTCGGCCACGCCGATCCCCTGCATCCCGACTCCGAAGCGCGCCGCGTTCATCATGATGAACATGTATTCGAGGCCGCGGTTTTCCTCGCCGACCAGGTAGCCGATCGCGCCGCCGTGGTCCCCATATTGCAGCACCGCCGTCGGGCTCGCCTTGATCCCGAGCTTGTGCTCGATCGACACGCAGTGCACGTCGTTGCGCGCGCCCAGCGAGCCGTCGTCGTTGACCAGGAACTTCGGCACGATGAACAGCGAGATGCCCTTCACGCCTTCCGGCGCGCTCGGCGTGCGCGCCAGCACCAGGTGGACGATGTTGTCCGCCATGTCGTGCTCGCCCCACGTGATGAAGATCTTCGTGCCGAACACTTTGTACGTGCCGTCGCCCTGCGGCTCCGCGCGCGAGCGCACCAGCGCCAGATCGGAGCCCGCCTGCGGCTCGGTCAGGTTCATCGTGCCGGTCCATTCGCCCGAGATCAGCTTCGGCACGTAGCGCTGCTTCTGCTCGTCGGTGCCGGCCGTCAGCAGCGCCTCGATCGCGCCGTCGGTGAGCAGCGGGCACAGCGCGAACGACAAGTTCGACGCGTTCAGCATCTCGATGCACGGCGTCGCGATCAGCTTCGGCAGCCCCTGGCCGTCGTACTCGGCCGGATGCTGCAGCCCCTGCCAGCCGCCTTCGACGAACTGGCGGAACGCTTCGCCGAAGCCCGGCGTCGCGGTCACGACGCCGTCCTTCCAGCTGCTCGGATTGCGGTCGCCTTCGACGTTCAGCGGCGCCAGCACCTCGCCGCAGAATTTCGCGGATTCGTCGAGCACGGCCTGCGCCGTGTCGTAGCCGGCATCCTCGAAGCCCGGCAACTGCGCAACGGCCTCGATGCCGGCCAGTTCCTTCAGCACGAACAGCATGTCCTTGACGGGGGCGTGATAGCTCATGGTCGATGTTCCAATCAGACGGGGTATGTGGGGCGCTATGGGGCTCGAGGCGGGAAAACCGGCTCAGGCCCAGGCGACGACGTGAGGCATCGTAATGCTGTGGCGGGCGATTCTTATTGTCATATCCGGCCCATGTGGTGACAAAATCGGCCACGGGATCTTTTGGGGGGGCGGGGAAAGGCTGGCTGGACGTGGGTTTGAGCGTGGACCGGATCGGCGGGTTTGGGGAATTGGCGAGCAAACGGTGTGCCGCGTCGTCGGGATGGTGCGGTCGAGATGGGCAGGTTTGCGCGGCGGCTTTCGGGCTACGGGTTTACCTTGATCCACGATGCGTGTCGCGCGCCTGCTGGCAATTCCGGCCCGAAGCCGGGAAGCACCTTGTGTGGAAACGATCACGCGGAGGTCGGAGAGCGCTTAAATCCCGCGCAAAAAAACCGGAAGTGAAGAAAGATCGTCTATGACGTGGGGCGGGGTCTCGAACCGTCCTGAGCGCAACTGGATCCGTGCCCACGGGCCGCGCCGCAAAAACACCGCAACCATGCCTGCCTGGCGCGCCGGATCGACATCGTTGTCGAGTCGATCGCCGACGTAGGCGATCTGCGACGGATCGAACCCGTCCGTCTCGGCAATGATGCGCTCGAAAAAGCGCACGTCCGGCTTTTCGACACCCCAGGATGCGGATGATGCGACGATATCCGCCGGCACGCCGAGCGCACGAAGTGCACGTTCCGTTTCGACGGGCTGATTCCCAGCAATGCCGACCAGAATTCCGGCTTCGCGCAACCATTTCAGGCACGGCACGACGTCGGGGTAGAGATCTTCCGCGGTCACCGTGTAGGCACTCCCGGTCGACTCGCGTTCGTGACGCAACGTGGCGAAGTCGACACCGGGCCTCACGAGGTCGAACACCCTGCGGTGAGGCTCACCGCGTTCGATCACTGCCCGGAGGGACGTGTGAAACGCGCGGCGCGAAACGCCGAGATAGTCGGCCCACTCATTCCAGTCGCGGGTTTCATCGACCAACGTTGCGCCGACGTCGAAGAACACGGCCTTTATTTTCATTGCGCGGATCACGCTCAAGGCAACAGGTTTCGGTTTTTAGCAATTCCGGGAATCGTTGCCCATTGACGGTACCCGGCCAGTCGTGGCCGGTCGACACGAACATCCGCACGACTGTTCTGGCCATGAGTCGCTCCTGTTACCCCGCCGAAGTCAACGTATGGACAAGCTTTCTGCTCGTGCGATGTACGCCGAAGGCCAGTCCGCCCCCCAGAAGCGTATTGTGCATGTGACCGTCAAGCCGAACCGTCACATAGGAATCTGTCTCTTCGATCAGCTGACCGGAGAAATGAATCGCCTGGGGCGGAGTATAGATTCCCATGCCGCCAAGTTTGCTACCAACGATGTATAGCGAACCGAAGTTCACCGGTTTCCCCCTCGTTGGCAGCTTTCCATTCAAATCCCTTTGCATCAAATCCGACAATGCTGCCGCACCGCCGGAAAGTTCTGCACGATAGTTCGCCAGGTCTCTCGAACTCAACGACTTTAGCTGGGACTCGCCATACGACGTGGGCAGATCATAAATGTAACGCCCCACCCATGGCGAAGGGCTGGAATTGTCATGCGCGTGAAACACCAACGATAGCCGGAACCTGCCGTCATCGCAGTGCTGCATAAAAACGAATGGTTCGACCGTATACAGTGCCGCCTTGCCGTCCACGAGGAGTCCAGCCTGACGTATCGCCTCCAAAGCCACGGGCTCGGGGTCAACCAGAAACACCGAGCCGTTGTATTCATCGACCATCGCCCTTGTATTTGCAGAGATGTTCATGCTGCCAAGAATCGGTCCGAGCAGAATACTTCCACCGCCGGGCTGAACGACAACATATTTTGTACCGGGCGCTATGGCCGATTGTTCCGGCAAATAGTTTGAGGTTGGCACGGTACTGGAAATAGCAATGGAAACATTCCCTTGCGAAGACGCGGATGGCGGAGGGCTACTTGGTGTAGCAGCACATCCGGCGAGCATCAGCACTGCAATTGGCGATAACAGTCGACTCAGCATGGATACCTTTCTCCCGCGATTGAATGACGGAACATCTCTTCTCTCACATCTCATCGATCCCGGCCTTGACCAACCTGTGGCCCTCCCGCAAGCCGAGAGGCCAGTTGCCGGGTTCGCGAGCGACGGCTAGCCGCTCGACCAGGTACCGGCCGTGACGAACAGCAAATGGCGATTCCTACCTGCTCTCGTCCAATGCATCGTTCCAAACCTTCGCGCCCTGCTCATGGGAAGCAATGCCGTTGAAGAATGACTCGATGGCGGCGCCCATATCAAAGTCATCACACTTGTCCCATAAGACGAGCTTTGGCTTGTGAACACGGAAGTTGCCGGTGCTCTTCGGGGTGTACGCCACCGCAATCGCTGCTTTTGCCCACGGGAAAGCATAGGCACGCGCTTCCAGAATGATCGCATCAAGCTTTTTGCCTTCCGGAATCGCTATCCGGCCGTCGTACGCCAGCACGCCGTCGCTCGCGCTGAATGGTGCGCTCTCAAGAAGCTTCCGGCCATGCTCAACCGCAACCCCTGAATCGTCGAATACGAGTCGTTCAAGTCTACGCTGACCATCGTCGGTCCGGAACGCGGCCATGGGAACAAGGCCGTCCGTATCGGAGACACACCAAACAGCATGCGCAGCAACAAAACCTGCGAGTTCAAAGGCAGTGAGCATATTAGCTGGAGGAACCTATATGTCAGGATCAGGTATATTGCCGGCGCTATTAGCGCCAGCGCAAGTCTGGTGCGGAATGAAGCGGGGAAACGGAATAACCGACACGGGCAGTTTCACCGCGACGTATCAGTATCCTTGCTGCCGGACCGAGCGGCTCGAACTTCAATCGCCGCGCTCCGCGGCGGGAGTCACCGGAGCCCTATAGCGCCGGAGCGTCACATCCAGCAACTCCGCGATTTCCTCGCGCAATTCTGGCGGAGAAATCACCTCGACCGAAGGCGCATGCTGCAACAGCAGATGGCGCAGCGCCACGGAAGGCGCCACTGTCGCCCATAACACGAAGCCATCGGCCCGATCTTCAAGACGCTGATCAGCAGCAAGCCGCACCGAGCGGAACTGGCTAGTGTCCCGTTCCGCTGATTCGCGAGCAAAGTCGATGCAGCTTTTCGAGGATGGAATCGGCTGACGCGGTCCAGACGAACGGTTTGCAGTTTTCGTTGTAGTGGGAGACAAAGTGATCGATTCGCTTGATCAGTTGTTTGACCGAGCCGAACGAGCCTCTCCGGATCGCTTTGTCGGTGATCAACGCAAAGAAGCGTTCGACCTGGTTGAGCCACGAACTGTAGGTAGGAATGAAATGCATGTGCCAGCGGGGGCGTGCCGCCAGCCACGCCTTGACCTTCGGATGCGGTTAAGCACGAAGCATGGCCTGATCACGGGCTAAAGATGTCTTGGAGGCGGTCGATATAGGTGTGTACGTTTTCGCCCCCGTGATCTGCAAGCCTCTCGAGAAAGAGCAGTGAGCAGAATTTGCCGAGATGCGGCGCTTCCCCGACAAGCAGCTTCCTCTCGCTTTCGGTGGAGCCCTCCGGCAGTAAGCGATGAACCATGGACCGGTGTTTCTCGCCGGAGATCTGGCTTGGTTGGAGAACTATGAATGTCGACTAGCGTAGATAGATTCCAGCGACGCAAGGCTCTGACGAGCCGGGAGCGGAGCCCCGAGCTTGCCAACGGGACACCCGTTCCGGAATCATCGACAGACGGTCAAGTGGATGAGGCCCTTCTCGCGACGCTCGGGACGGATGTGTTTGTCATGCCTGACCTCTGCGTGCACTCAGCGGAAGTTGACGCAATCCTGAAAGAGGTAACGGATCTCTACAACCGCGATCGACTCGAAGCGACGTTGGAGAAGTGCAAATCGGACGTGATTCAGTCGATTGTCGGCCCGTTCGGGCTCGGCAAGTTCATCAGCGCATATGACAAGCGCGGTGGAAATGTCGACACGGTTCACAACGTGCGCAACGGCGTCTGGGCAACGGACGCCGAGCGGGAAAAACACGAGAGCCGGGATGAGTATGACCCGACGCCGTACCACACCCACGCGGATTACAAAGCCAAGAACGCCGAGACGTCGGCAGGCGTGAAGGCCGGCACGGCAACGGATGCCGTCACGGGCAAGGTTCTCCGACACAAACAGAAGCAACTCGACCACGTGGTCTCGGCGAAAGAAACGCACGACGACGCGGGCATTACGCTTGCGGAGTTGGACCACACGGACATGGCAAATCGCCCCGACAATCTGGCTCCCACACATTTTTCGATCAACACGTCGAAGAAGGACAAGAGCATGTCGGCGTACCTGGTGTGGCTGGACGAGCAGAAGGAATCACGAGACGCGCGAATCGAGGTACTTGCCTCGAAACCCGAACTCTCCGACAAGGAACACAAGGAACTCGGCAAGCTCAAGGAGCAGGCAAGCGTCGATGAAACCCGCGCCCGGGAGCTAGATGAAAAGGCGCGGAAGGACCGGGACGGAGAGGTCAATCGCAAGTACTACACCAGCGAAAAATTTGCGCTCAACGTGCTTGGCAGCGGGCTTGCCGAAGGCGCCAAGATGGGGGGGCAACAGATGATCGGCGCGGCCGTTGCGGAGTTTCTCGTCGCACTCGTCGACGAAATCCAGGACTGGTATCGCAACGGTCGCAAGGACATCAACTTCAAGGTGCGATTCGGACGCGTCCGCGACCGTGTCATCTCCAGGTGGAAGGAATTCCTGTCGCACGGCCTTCAAGGCGCACTTTCAGGGTTCATCTCAAACCTTGCCACGGTCGTGATCAATGCCTTCGTCACCACGCACAAGCGCGTCGGGAGAATGGTTCGGGAAGGTGTGTTTTCGATGTTCCGCGCGTTCAAGACGATCATCGTGCGGCCGGAGGGCATGACCTACCAGCAGGCCATGCACGAAGCGTCAAAGCTCGCGTTTGGGGGCGCGCTGGTGATTGGCGGGGTTGCCGTTGAAGAGGTTCTGGTGCGCCAGCTCCAGGCAATCGGACTGGGCCTTATCGCCGACGTTGCCGGCGCGGTCATTGTTGGCTCTCTCGTCGCTATCGCGACACTCCTGTGTGCGCTTACGCTGGATCATCTCGATCTGTTCGGCGCCGAAGCAGCCATGCGCGACGAACAGGTGGGAAACATGCTGAAGGCAGACACCGAAGCGTCCATGGCGGAGTGCGAACGCTTGTTGCAGGCGCTGGCGCCACGCGCTGGCTGAGGCGATTCGGAGCGCCGGACCCCATACCGAGCCGATGGCACCGTGGCTCGGCGAAAGTATGAAAGAGGCCCATCCAGACCGGCATGCCGCTTTCCCCTGGCAACCCCGTGATGGGGAAACCATCAGGCTATTTCTGCGCCGGTGCCAGCGTGTTCGCCGGACATTGGCCCGTGGGCAAATGACAAGAACTGAACAGACCAAGGACAACAATGGGTATCAAGTATCGGGCGGACAACGACCTGACGTTTCTGAAATACAGTTCGGAGGAGGACCTGGCCGTACTCGCGCGCTATCTGACCCATGACAAGGACGGCAAGCCGAGGCGCGCAAGCGAGTTACTGAGCGATCCCGATTTCCAGAAGGCCGAGGGTCAACCCGACCGTCACCGGAAATCCTGGGACGCCATTGCAGGTGAACTGCAGCACTTCGGCGGGGACACGCTTGCAAACCTGGTCCGCGGCACCGGAGTCCTTTACAGAGAAATTCTGCTGGATGTATGCGCAAAGCTGAACGTCAAGGCAGATAAAAAGGGAACGGTCTCTGAAATCGAGACGGAGGTGGTTGACAAGGTCATCTCCGATGCATGGGGCAAGCTGTCGCCAGCCGAGCAGGATGCGCTGCTGGCCGGAGTTGGGGGCGTTTGCAAGGTGGGCGGCAGCGGGCTGCTATCGCTTCAGATCCTTTTGCAAGGTGGCGGCCCCGTTGCGTTTGCGATCGTGAGGGCGCTTGCAGCGTCTATCGGATACACGCTGACCGGTCAGGCAATCCTGCTCGCGGGCGGCGGTGCAGTCTTGCGTGCATTTGCTGGCCCGTTCGGCCTGGCGGCCTCCGCATTCCTCATGGTGCCCAGTATTAGTGGAGCAGCGTATCGAGTCACGATCCCCTGCGTCATTCAGATCGCATACATGCGGAGGGCCATGCATCAGGAGGACGCCACTTCCCAAGACGCGCCGAGTTCGAGGCCGGTTGGCGTTCCGGGTGGGCGATTCGGCTATTGGGCAGCGGTGAGCGCAGCCATCGCCAGGAACGCTTATGCCTCTGCGACCGACGCGGTCTTGCCTAAGCGCCAGACCGCCAAGGAGCCGGGCCCCACGCCCGATGCTGCTGCCGAAATGCGAGCCCGACAGACAAAGCTGGAGGCTGCGGTGGCGGCGGTGTTTGAGAGGACCAACAACTTGGAAGAGTACTTCGAACTTATCGTATCGACCCATGCTATCGGCCTGGCCTGCGTTGCCGTGGATGGTCATGTTTCTCAAGAGCAAGCGCGCGAGATTAGCGAGTTTGTCACGGGTGTCGGAGGCAGATTGATGCCCAAGCATGTGCTCGTAAAAATCGAGCGACTATCCAGCGCCCCACCCAATCTTGCGACAGCGTTCGAACTGGTAAGCCGACACAACGCCGAGTCCTTGGAGTTTTTCGACAGTGTCGTCGAAGACACGCTGACATTGAGTGGGCACGACAAGTCCTCGATCGATAAAACGCTCGGTGAGTGGCGGGCGCTGCGCATGAGTCGTGCGGCTTGATATCCGGGGGCCTGTCCCACCGATGTAGACAGGCCCGATTCGGTCTCCCCGGATCAGACCGGATGCGTGCCCAGCCTCCCCCCTACTTCATCGCCACCAACGGCCCGACAAACTGCTCAAAGTGCGGCAACCAGATCGGTATCGCCTCCTTGACCGAAAACATCCCGTGCCCGTTCTTGCCGTACGGCGGCTCGACAATCATCTGCCCGCGCCCCCCCGCCCCCTGAAACGCGGCAAACCAGGTCGCCACAACCTCCGGCGCAAAATACCTGTCGTTCTGCACGTAATGCCAGAGCACCGGCACCCTCGTCGTACTCGCAAAATGCCCGATCGTATCGGCCATCTGCTTCGGATCGCACGGCATCCCGGGATGAGTCGTCGGATTCCCCCCACGTCCACCCGAGAAGTTCACCACCGCGACCACCCCTTGCGGCGCGTAGCTGGCCGCCGCCAGCGAAGCAAAACCACCCGCCGACTGCCCGACCAGCACGACGCGGTTTCGATCCACCTGCGGCAACGTCTGCCCATACCGCACGGCCGCCAACACATCGCGCGCGGCCTGCTGGCCCGCAGCAAGGTAGTCGGGATGCCTGCACGAACCCGCATCCTCTTCATCGACCCCGCCCGTCGCCCCGTACCCGCGGCGGATCGGCACAATGACCGCGAAACCGAGTTGCACGAACGTCCGGATCTGCGGCAACGCGCGGTAGCGGCCCACCTTCGGCCGGTCGCGCGGATCGGGCGGGCTGCCGTGGCTCAGCACGATCAGCGGAAAGGGCCCGGGGCCGTCCGGCAGGTAGGTGGTGGCGACGATGTCGCGCGTGCCCGCCCCTTCGTCGACCGGGATCTTGACGACGGTTTCATGCAGATCCGGCGCGATGGACGTGTCTTCGACCGCCGTCGACGTGCAGCCGACAACGGAAGCGATCAACGCGCCCGAGACCAGCACCCGACACAGGCGGATGGCGATCCGGTTTCGACGAACGACGATGCTCATGGGTGATTTCTCCACGAATCCGCGGCCGACGCGACGGCCCACGCTGCCGCGACACATACGGCGAAGGCATCAGTGTATCCGGGCGGCGGCGCGGTCGGGACAACCGCACGCGCACAGCCGGCCGCACCGGCATCGCGATCGTCACCCGCCATCACCACCGGTAACTCACATCCCCCGTCACCATCAACCGCGTGCCATAGAAACACCCGCCCGCCGAAAAACACGACGACACATAAGTCCGGTCGAACAGGTTGTTCACGTGCGCTGCAACGCGCCACCCCTTCCACGCGGGCCGCTCAACGCCAAGGTCATACGACAGCCCAAGATCGAACAGCACGACAGCCGGCACATCGAACGTATTGACGTTGTCACCCGCGCTGCGCCCGACATAACGCACACCGCCACCGACCTTCAACCCGCGCAACCCGGGCCGATCGACCGCGTAATCCAGCCACAGCGACGCGAGATGGCGCGGCACCGCCGCCACGCGCTTGCCGACGACAGCCGGATCCGTATCGGCCTGCACCGTCGTGTCGAGATACGTGTACGCGGCAATCACATCCAGTTGCTTCCACACGCGCGCACGCCCTTCCAGCTCGATCCCGCGCGATCGCACCTCCCCCGTCTGCACGCTGAAGAACGGATGCTCGGGATCCGCAGTCAGCACATTGCGCTGGCGAATATCGAACGCCGCGATCGACACGTTCTGCCGCCGATCCGGCGACTGATAACGCAGCCCGACCTCGAACTGCTTCGCCTTCGTCGGCGTGAACGGCTGGCCATCGAAGCGCGTGCCGAGTGCCGGTTCGAACGACGTCGAATAGCTCATGTACGGCGCGAAACCGCTATCGAACAGATAGACCGCTCCCGCACGCCCCGTGAACGCCCGCGTGCTCTGCCGCACGCTCGCGGATCGCAGCAGGTCATCGGTCGTCGTGCGCGACCACTCCTCGCGCCCGCCGAGCGTAAAGACCCACCGATTCCAGCGCACCTGATCCTGCAGATAGACGCCGATCCGGTCAGGCGTCTGACGCGTCTGCTGCGCGACCGGCGGCACCGCATACGGCTGCCCGTAATCGGGCGCGCGCGTATCGAGCGGCGGCGCCGCACCGAAACCCGACCCGACGAGGTTCGCCACCGCATGCTCATACGACAGCCCGGCCAGCACCGTATGCTCGACCGGCCCCGTCATCACGCGCATCTCGGCCTGGTTGTCGAGCGCGAGATGGTTCACGTGCTCGCGCGACCACGACAGCGAACGATTCAGCACGCCCGGCGCCAGATACGGCGCAATGAAGTTGACGGCCGCACCCGCGAAGTCGACATCGAGATGCGTGTAGCGCACGTTCTGCCGGACCTTCCACGTCGAATCGAAACGATGCTCGAACGCATAGCCGATCATTGCCTGCGTGCGGTCATACGTGTCGAAACCGGGCAGCCCCGGAAAGAAGTGTGTCGGAATCCGCCGTCCCGCATCCGGCCAAAGCGTGCCGAGGGCCGGCAGCCAGCCCGCGAAGTTGTTGTGGGGATCGCGCTGGAACGACCCCAGCAGCGTGAAACGCGTATCGGCGTTCGGCTGCCACGTCAGCGACGGCGCGACGACGATCCGCTGCTGTCGCGAATAGTCGATCTGCTCGTCGGCCCGGCGTGCGAGGCCGTCGAGCCGGTAGCGCCACGTGCCGTCCTGCGTCACGGGCCCGCTGAAATCGAATGCAAGCTGCCCGCGATCGCGGTTGCCGGTCTGCACGGCAAGCAGGCGCTGCGCATCGCGCGTCGGCCGCTTGCTGACCATGTCGACGATGCCGCCGGGGCTCGCCTGTCCGTACAGCACCGACGCCGGGCCGCGCAATAAGTCGATGCGTTCGAGCGTCCACGGATCGACGACGCTCGCGGCCCAGTTCACGCCTTTCGGCAGCGGCAGGCCGTCGAGCATCTGTGGATTGATCGCCGCCGCCGCGAACCCGCCGAAGCCGCGCAGGAACACGCTCTCGAGCACGCCGCCGGGGCGCGAGTCCGCATAGGCGCCCGGCGTGTAGCGCAGGCTGTCGCCGACGCTGTGCACGTCCTGCCGGTCCATCTGTTCACGCGTGACGACCGACAGGCCCTGCGGCACCTCGACGATCGCCGTGTCGGTCTTGGTGCCCGCGCGCGATACGTCGGCCGCGATGCCCTGCACGGGGCCGACGCCCGTCTCGCGCCGCCCGTCGACGACGATCGGCGCGAGCATCTGCGTATTCGCGGGCTCGCCCGCATCCGGCGCATCCTGCGCCGCGGCGGCAACCGGCATCGCGGCCGTGCAGGCCAGTGCGGCCGCCCAGCCCGGCACGCGCCGCAACGCCGCCCGCGGCAACGGAAATCCTGGCCGCGCACGGCGGCCGGTGTGTGATCGAATCATCTCGGGTTATCCGGAAAGCGGAGACGGACGTCGGCGGTTACGCCGCGCCCTCGAGTAGGAAGACGGGCCGCTCATGCAACGGCGACCTCGACTGAACAGCGAATGGGAATCATTTACGCCGGCGCGGCGCGGGTAAATGCCGGTGGACGCAATCGACGAATGTGCGGCACGCATCGATCGGCCGAAGATTTATTCGTCTGACGTTAACAAAATGTCACGTTTGAATATCGTTATCCTGAACGACCAAACGAATGATCGGATGATAGGATAGCGACACCCTCAAGTTTCAAGCGAAACACGCAATGTCAAGCCTGCCCCCGGCCATCCGACACTCGCTCGTCGATTCGGCGATCGAGATCCTCAAATCCAATATCACTTCCGGCATCTGGCGCGTCGGTCAGCGCATTCCGACCGAGCTCGATCTCGCGAAGCAGCTCGAAGTCGGGCGCAATACGGTGCGCGAGGCAGTCCGCACGCTCGCGTATTCCGGCGTGCTCGAAGTGCGCCAGGGCGACGGCACCTATGTGCGCCGCAACGTCGATCCGGCGGAGACGATGCGCAATGTCGATCGCGCCGCGCGCAGCGACCATCTCGAGCTGCAGTGCATGCTCGAAACGGAATGCGCGCGCTACGCGGCGCGCCGGCGCACCGACGAGGATCTCGCGACGCTGCGCAAGCTGCTGAAGGCACGCGGCGAGCGCGAAGCGACGCGCGACGTGAAGAAGTTCGTCGAGCGCGACCGCGCGTTTCACATCGCCGTGGCCGCCGCATCGCACAATCACGCGCTGGAAGCGCTGTATCGTTACTTCTCCGGCTCGATCCTCGCGAACGTCGAGGACATCCTCGTCGAACTCGACGAGGCCGAGATTCCCGAGCCGGACATGCGGGCGCACCAGGCGGTGCTCGACGCGATCGAACAACGCGACGAGAACAAGGCGGTTCGCGCCACGCTCGCGATCCTCAAGCCCCAGATGACCTGGCTCGAGACCCGCGAGACGCCCGCCGCCTGACGCGCCCGGCCCGCGCTACGCCGCGACGGCCTCGATCACGTCGATCTGCCCGTCCGGCGCGGCGCGTACCCCGGCGGGCCGCCAGCCGGCGGCGCCGAGCAACGCGTCGTATTCGTCGCGCGTGCGCTCGCAGCCGCTGCCCCAGCACATCATGTGGATGTCGTAGAGCTTCGAGAAATGCGCGACGCCCGGCGCCGGCACGACCCGTTCGATCACGAACACGCGCGCGCCGTCCCGGGCGCTTTCGCGTGCCCGCTTGAGGATCGCCACGCACTCGTCGTCGTTCCAGTCATGCAAGATCAGCTTCAGCAGATAGACGTCGGCCGCCGGCACCGCATCGAACATGTTGCCGCCCGCCTTGCTGCAGCGTGTGCTCACGCCCATCCGCTGCGCCCAGTCATCCGCATCGCCGTCGATCACTTCGGGCAGGTCGAACACGACGCCGGTCAGTGAGGGAAAACGCCGCAGCAGGCTGCACAGCATGTGCCCCTGGCCGCCGCCGATGTCGCACGCATGCGTGCCCGGCGCGAACGTGACGTCGCGCAGCGCATCGACGACCTGTTCCGACTGCACGGTCGAGAAGCTCGACATCGCGCGCTTGAAATCGGTGCGGTAGCGTTCGTGGTCCTTCGCATAGTCGAATGCCATCGCGCCGAACTCGCGGATGAAGCCGTTCTGCTGTCCCTCGCGCACCATGTCGGGCAGGTGCGCCCAGATCGCGTAGTGCTCGGGGCCTTCCTGCAGCAGCACGAAATCGCGCAGCGTACTCGGGGCGTCCGCATGCAGCAGCGCCCCCGACGCGGTGGCCCGGAAGCCGCGGCGCGTATCCTCGTCGAGCAGGCCGAGCGACGCAAGCGCGCGCAGCAACCGATACAGCAGCGGCTCGTCGACGTCGAGCTTCGCTGCGAGCGCGGCCGACGACACCGGCGCGTCCGTCGTGACCGCATCGAACACGCCGAGCCGCGTGCCCGCATACAGGATCCGGCTGCGCCACCGTCCGAACAGCGTGTCCAGCACCTGTTTTGCCGCATTTTCCATAAAGTACTCCTGAACATGAATCGACCGCGCCGGCGCGTGACGCACCGGGCGATCGCATCGTCAATGAAGCATGCGGATCACTGCTCGTGCAGGAACTCCCGGATCGGGTAGCCGACGTGGCGCTGCGCATCGAGCGTGTAGCCGAGGATGCGGTCGCCGCGCTTGAGCTCCGTGATGTTGTGCACGCTGCCCTTCGGCCCGAGCACGCGCACGTGCCAGTCGTCCTGCGCGATGATGTTGATCGCGCGATTGGCGGCATTCTTCGCCTCGATCAGCAGCAGCGGACGCGTCTCGACCTTCGCGCGCCCGACCACGACGCGGCGCGCCTTGCCCTGCACGTTGACGGCAAGAATCTCCGCGCCCGATTCGAGCTCGGCGAGATAGCGCGTGCGGTTGTCCGGCGCGACGACGTACGAATGGAGCGCGGCCGCGTTCACGCGGAACGGGCGCGTCGGCATGTACGGCAGCGGGTGCGTCTCGCTGCTGATGAGGATCATGCCGGTCGAATACGAGCCGACGAGGATGCCCTCGTCCTGCTCGAAGCGCGAGCAGGTATCGACGCACACGCGTTCGCCCGGCCCCAGGTGCGTGAGCCCCACGATCTCGATTTCCTCGAGCTGCAGATCCTCGACCGTGTCGCTGCAGATCGACACCAGTTGCGTGGCCTGCCCGACCTGCGTCGGCGTGAACAGCACGCCTTCGGGGCCGCGCTGCAGCACGTTCAGCGTGACCTCCGCATCCTCCAGGTCGGCGACGACGGTGATCAGCTCGCCCGTCGCTCGATCGGCGGCCGCCAGCAGGATCTCGAGCGGGATCTTGCTCGGGTCCTGCAGGAATTCGACGAGCAGCCACGGCGTGGACGTCGACAGCTCGCACGCACGGGTGAGCGTCGCCTCGCCCGTCACCTCGATGAACACGCCGAGTTCGACGCCGTCCGGCACCGCGAAATCGACCGGCAGGCCATCCTTCACGAGGACGATCTGCACCTGCTCGAGCAGCGCGGCATCGGCCGGCTGCCGATCGACGACCGCGACCTTGCGCGCGCTCGGCGGCAGCCGGCCGGCCTGCTCCGCATCCTTCACGACGAATGCGGACACGCCGACATGCAGCGCTTCCTCGGTGATCTCGTCCGCGAGCTCGCCGATGTTGCGCAGGTCAATCCAGGAAAGCTTCTTCAAGGCCAATCTCCTTCGAAAGGGGATAACGCAGGTTGAATGACAGGATGAAACTAGCGGCTGACGGAAACGGCCAAACGCGACGCGGCGGCCCTCATCCGGCAATCCACCCAGCCGGCGCCCGGTTCGTAGCCGGCAAGCCGGACACCGGGCGCGACATCGGCGAGACCGACGCGCGCGCCGTCGTCGGTCCGGAACTGCACCGCACGGTCGCCGCGCATCACGACGCGCGTGTTCGCGCCGGATGCGCTGCGCGTGTGCAGCGCGACGAGCGGCGCGGATTCGATCCGCACGCGGCCGACCACGATCGCGCGCGTGTCGCCTGCCGCGCCGACCGTCAGGATCCGCTCGCCGGAACGCAGCAGCGAAAGCTGGCGCGCGCGGTCGCCGCCGCAGAACACGAACGATTCGGCCGAGCCCGCGTCGATGCCGAACGTGAGCGGCTGGCCAGGCGGGTGCGCGGCGCCGGCCGCGACGACCAGCAGCATGCTGGTCGCGCTCGCGCCGGCCAGCACGCACTCTTCGCCGTCCAGCTGCGAACAGCCGTCGATCACCGCATGCAGCCCGGCGCCGAGCGGCTCGACGCGCTGCACCTCGAACGTCTTCAGCTTCAGCGGCTCGCGCGGACGCAGCTCGCCGCAGGCAGCCAGCACGCCGCGCAACGCGGCCGCATCGCGCGGTGCGAACGCGATGTCGACCGGCGACTGCGCATGCTTGCGCGCGAGGTAGGCCGCGCCGTGCGGATCGGCCAGCGACACGACGATGCGGCACGCGGCATCGCGGACACTCGCGAGCAGGCGCTCGAGCGGCACGGTGGTCGCGAGCGCGTAGTCGAGCAGCACGAGCGCGTGCCGCGCGATCGCGGTGCGCGCGGCGTCGAAATCGGCCGCGCCGTCGATCCTCACGCGAACGCCGGCGAGCGGCGCATGCGCGTCGTCGACCAGCGTCGCGACGCCCGCCGTCGAAACGGCCAGTTGCGCGGCCACGGCGGGCGCGCACGTGTCGCGCGCGGCCTCGGCCACCACGAAGCGGCACGCGCCGGCCCTCGCTGCGTCGGCCGCGACGGCGCCTGCCTGCGCGCCGAGCGCGCGCAGGTCGATCCACGGATAGCGATACATGGAAACCCTCGATGATCGAAAGAAACCGGGCGCGACGGCCCGGCGCACCGGCTCAGGCGGCCAGGTGCGCGGCGCGCCGGTCGACGCCGTGCACGGCATCGGACAGGCGGCGGATCAGCGGTGCGGCTTTCGGCGCGGCGAACACGTTGCGACCGGCTGCAATGCCGAGCGCCCCCGCGTGCATCACGCGCGACGTGAACGCGACGAACTCGTCTTCCGGCAGCTTCGCGCCGCCCGCGACCAGCACCGGCAGCGACGAGCCGGCGATGATGTCGGCCATGCTCGCGGCGTCGCCGCTGTACGGCAGCTTGACGATGTCGGCGCCGAGATCCGCCGCGACGTTCGCCGCGTGGGCAATCAGTTCGGTCTGCGGACGATCGCCGAGGCCCGGGCCGCGCGGATAGATCATCGCGAGCAGCGGCAGCGACCAGCGCGCACACTCGGTCGCGATGCGGCTCAGGTCGAGCAGTTGCTGGCTTTCCGTTTTCGAGCCGAGATTCACGTGCACGCTGACCGCGTCCGCGCCGCATGCCAGCGCATCCTCGACGCTCGCGAACAGCGTCTTCGCGTTCGCGTCCTCCGCGTAGCGCGTGCAGCCGTTCAGGTGCACCACGAGCGCGAGATCGCTCAGCACGTCGGGCGACAGGAAACGCGCGCGGCCGCGATGCACGACGATCGCGTCGCCGCCGTGCGCGGCGATGTCGCCAACCAGTTGCCGCAACTGCTGCGGATGGGCGATGGGCCCGTCCGCGAGCGAATGGTCGAGCGGCACCATCAGACACTTGCCCGACGCGGCGCGCACCACCCGCCGCATCCTGAGCGCCTTGCCAGAAACCGATAGAAGAGCGTCCATCCTTGATTCCTCGCCGGAAATGGAGAGGCCGGCCCGTGCACTTCAGCCTGCCCCCGGAGTGCCCGCTTGCGGGCGGAACTGGAGCAACAACCGAGCAACGCTTGCAGCAAATCTTGCATCGTGTAAGACTTGCATAGACCCAATCATCCTATGATTGGATCATCCTTGCAAGTACATTGCGAGCGATCCTGTTTCCCGACCGGGGGACGCATTCGACGCGGCATCGGTTCCCCTTTGCAGACAACGGCAGCACATCAACCTGTGAGGTGTCTATGAAGTTCGGCGTGTCCTTTTTGCCCGATACCGGCCCGGCCGACCGCCCGGCGGCCGACTACTACGCGCACGCGCTGAAGCTCAGCGCGCTGGCCGACCGGCTCGGCTACGCGTACGTGAAGATGACCGAGCACTACCTGAAGCCGTACGGCGGCTACAGCCCGTCGCCGCTGATGTTCCTCGCGGCCGCGGCCGCGCAGACGAAGTCGATCCGCCTGATGACGGGCGGCATCCAGGCGTCGTTCCATCATCCGATCCAGCTCGCGGCCGAGGCCGCGCAGCTCGACGCGATCTCGAACGGGCGGCTCGAGCTGGGCTTCGCGCGCGCGTTCCTGCCGTATGAATTCGATGCGTTCGGCATCGATCTCGATTCGAGCAAGGCGCGCTTCCAGCAGACGATCGACGCGACGGTGCGCCTGCTCGCCGAGGAATCGGTCAGCGAGGACACGCCGTTCTTCCGCTATCGCGACGCGCAATCGCTGCCGCGCCCGACGCAGCAGCCGCGCCCGCCGGTCTGGGTCGCCGCGCTGCTCACGCCGTCCAGCTTCGAGTGGATCGGCGAGCGCGGCTTCAACCTGCTGATGGCCGCGCCGCCGCGCAAGGCCGCGCTCGCGAAGACGCAGGAGATGGTGGCGCTCTATCGCGAGACGTTCGAGCGCCATCACGGCCACACCGGCCGCCGGCCGCAGGTCGCGATCAGCATCCCGCTGATGATCGGCACGTCGGACGCGCACGCGCTGGCGCTCGCGGAGCCGCGCCTGCGCCATCACTGGCGCTATTTCGCGGAAGCCGCGAAATCGTGGGACCAGGTGCAGTCGTCGGCCTACCAGGGCTACAACGAGGCGATGAAGAACAAGATGGGCGGGATGGACACGGCCGACCTCGACGCGACCGCCGTGCTCGGCACGCCCGACACCGTGCGCCAGCGCATTCGCGCGCTGGAAGCCGATCTCGGGCTCGACGCGATCCTGTGGCACATCGACTATGGCGCGCAGCCGTACGAGCTGATGAGCAACAACCTGGAGGTGTTCGCCCGCGACGTGCTGCCGGGACTGTGACGCCATGCCGATCCCTTCCGGACCCACCGCAAACTCGCCCATGACACCCTCCCTGTCACTCGACACGATCGTCGTCGGCGCCGGCATCGGCGGCCTGGCCGCCGCGCTCGCGCTGCGCCGTGCCGGCCATCGGGTCACCGTCCTCGAGCAGAGCCGGGCATTCCGTGAAGTCGGCGCGGGGCTGCAGGTCGTGCCGAACGCCACGCGCGCGCTGCGCGCGCTCGGCGTGCTCGACCGGCAGCGGCTGGCCGCCGTCGCCCCGACCGCGACGATCCGCCGCCGCTGGCAGGACGGCAGCCTGCTCGGCGCCTTCCCGCTCGGCGACGACGTCGAGGCCGCCTTCAACGCGCCTTACTGGAATGCGCATCGCGCCGACCTGCATGCCGCGCTGCTCGACGCCGTGCGCGACCCGTACACGGCCGGCCCGCCCGTCGCCGTGCTCGGCGGCATCGCGGTGCGCGGGCTCGACGCGTGCGGGCCGGACGGCGCGACGCTCGTCGATGCGGCGGGCACGCGCTGGCGCGCAGATCTCGTCGTCGCGGCCGACGGTATTCATTCGACGCTGCGTCACGCGCTGCTCGGCGACGACGCGCCGCACTACAGCGGCGACGACGCGTATCGCGCGCTGATCGACGCCGATGCGATCGATCCGCGCTCGCCCGTCTTCGAGATCGTCAAGGAACCGCAGGTGACGATCTGGCTCGGGCCCGGCCGGCACGCGATCCATTACTGGGTGCGCGATCGCCGGCTGCTGAATCTCGTCGTGATCGTGCCGGGCGACGGCAGCACGCGCGAATCGTGGAGCAGCAAGGGCGACCGCGCGACGCTCGAGGCCGAGCTCGACGGCTGGGATCCGCGCCTCGTCGGGCTGATCCGCTGCGCGTCGGACCTGAGCCGCTGGTCGCTGCACGACCGCCAGCCGCTCACGCGCTGGGTGTGGGACAGCGTGTGCCTGCTCGGCGACGCGTGCCATCCGATGCTGCCGTACCAGTCGCAGGGCGCCGCGCAGGCGCTCGAGGACGCGGTCGTGCTCGGCCGGTGCGTGACGGGGCTCGCGTCGAAGGACGCGCTCGGCGCCGCGCTGGTCGAGTACCAGCGCTTGCGGATCGACCGCAGCGCGCGGATCCAGCTTGCGTCGGCCGGCAACGGCGGCGTGTTCCACCTGCCCGACGGCCCCGAGCAACAGGCGCGCGACGCCGAGCTCAAGTCGCGCCGCGCCGACTTCAAGTCCTACCACTGGACCTGGGCCGACGCGTACCAGCTTTGACGCCCGCCCCGGCGCCGTGTGGCGCGAGCCGCGCGGCACCGGGGCCCTCGTGACAGGACCGCATCAGGATGAACACCGTGGACATTGCGCAGCAACTGAAACAGGCGATGCGCGGCGTAGCCGCCACCGTCACGATCGTCACGACCGGCGGCGATGGCGCCGCGGCCGCACCGTGCGCGCTGACCGCCAGCTCGTTCACGTCGGTCGCGCTCGATCCGCCGACCGTGCTGGTGTGCATCAACCGGCGCGCCAGCATTCACGCGTCGATCACCGGCCACCGGCGCTTCTGCGTGAACGCGCTGCGAAGCTGCCACGTGCCGCTCGCGCTCGCGTGCAGCACGACGGGCTCCGACGCGCGTTTCGCGCACGACGCGTGGCGCACCGACGCGGCGACCGGCCTGCCCTACCTCGAGAACGCGCAGACGTCGTTCTTCTGCGACACGCTCGAACAGGTCGAGGTCGGCTCGCATTCGATCCTGGTCGGACGGGTCACGCGCGTCGCGATGTCCGACGACGTGAATCCGCTGATGTACGTGAACGGCGCATTCGCCGCCGTCCGCTCGCTGTCGCCCGATGCCGGCGCCGGCCAATGACACCCCGATGCGTGCGTCACGCGTGATGCCGCGCGCAATCGTTGCGTGCGTTGCAGTCACGCTGCGCGCGCCTATCCCGCATTACCATTGCGCCGCATGCACGCGATGACACGGAGAAGCCGATGGCACCCGACCTGAACCTGCTGATTTCGCTCGACGCGCTGCTCGAAGAGGGGAGCGTCGTCGGCGCCGCACGCCGCATGAACCTGAGCCCGCCCGCGATGAGCCGCACACTCGCGCGCATTCGCGAAACGGTCGGCGACCCGATCTTCGTGCAAGCCGGCCGCAAGATGGTGCCGACGCCGCGCGCGCTCGAGCTGCGCGGCGTCGTGCGCGAAACCGTGGAGCGCGCGTCGCAGTTGCTCGCCCCGTCCGCGGAAATCGATCTCGGCACGCTCGACAAGCAGTTCAACGTGCGCGCGAACGACATCTTCGTCGGCCTGCACAGCAGCCGCCTGCTCGAGGAGATGGCGCGCGGGATGCCGCGCGCGATGCTGCGCTTCACGCCCGAGGAAGACGACATCGACGACGATGCCTTGCGCAGCGGCCGCATCGACCTGTTCATCAGCGCATCGCGCCGCCTGGGGCCGGAAATTCGCGTGCAGCCGCTGTTCACGACGACCTTCGTCGGCCTCGCGCGCGACGACCACCCGATCTTCGACGACGACATCACGCCCGAGCGCTTCGCGCGCTGGCCGCATATCGGCGTCTCGCGGCGCGGCAAGTCGGCCGGGCCGATCGACGACGCGCTCGCCGCGCGCGGCCTCGCGCGGCACGTGCTGCTCGTCGTGCCGACGCCGTATGCGGCGATCTTCGCGCTGCAGGCGTCGGACCTGATCCTGCCGCTGCCCGAACATCTCGCGCGCGGCGCGGTGCAGGCCGGGCTCGGCGTGCGCGCGTTCGAACTGCCGGTGCCGCTCGAAACCGTGCTGATCACGCAGGCGTGGCATCCGCGCTTCCAGAGCGACCCCGCGCACCAGTGGTTGCGGCGTGTCGTGCGCGGGCTGTGCACGGGCCAGCCGGTGCTGCATCCGGCGCACGCATGACGCATGCGTCGCACGCACTCGTCGAGTGCAAAGACATCACTGTTCGGCATGCATGGCTCGACCGTAGACTGGCTTCGTCCTTTCTCATGGAGCAAGCGCAGTGCATGACGCAGCCGATCAGACGCGCGCCGTCGCGGCGCCGCCCCGCCGCCTGAATCGCGCGGCCGCGGCGATGATCGCGCGCATCGACATCTTCACGCCGCGCGGCGCGTATGTCGCGCGCTCGGTCATTGCCGCCGCGCTCGCGCTCGGCGTCGCGTACCTGCTCGAACTGGAAACCCCGTACTCGGCGGCGTCCACGGTGCTGCTCGTGATCAATCCCGTGCAGGGCGCCGTGATCGGCAAGGGCGTGTGGCGCGTGGTCGGCACCATCGCGGGGATGGTCGTCGCGTTCGTGCTAATGGGTTGCTTCGCGCAGCAGCCGCTGCTGTTCATCCTCGGCTTCGCGTTCTGGCTCGGCGTCTGCGTCGCGGGCATGACGCTGCTGCGGCACTTCCGCGCGTCGGGCACCGTGGTGGCCGGCTACACGATCGGCCTCGCGACCTACGGCGCGATGCAGCATCCCGAGCTGACCTTCGAGCACGTGATCGGGCGCGGCTCGACGGTCGCGATCGGCGTGCTGTGCCTGAGCCTCGTGTCGATGCTGCTCGGCACGCGCGACGTGCACGCCAAACTCGAAGCGCTGGTGACGCGCGTCACGGCCGACGTCGCACGGGTCATCGCCGCGCAGCGCAACGGCCTCGCGGCGGCGCCCGCCGACGACAAGCGGCACGCGCTGTTCGCCGGCATCTACGGCATCGACGATCTGCTCGCGCTCGGCAAGGCCGAATCGGAAGATCTCGCGCAGCGCGCGGCTGCCGTGCGGCACGGGATGGCGTCGCTGTTCGGCGCGCTCGCGGGCGGCATGCCGCCGCTGCCGGCCGACAGTCCCGGCGCGCAAGCGGTCGCGTCGCTGCAGCCGCGCCTCGCGGCCGCGTGGCAGGCCGCCGCCGATGCATTGGGCGCCGGCCCCGGCGGCGCGGCGCACGCGCTTGCGCTGCTGGGCGACGCGCGCGAACGCTTGCGCGACGCGCTCGACGGCATCGCGCTCGGCGATCCGCGCGACGAGGCGGCGTGGCTGATTGCCGGCGAGCGGCTGATCGAACAGATCGACGACTACCGCGCGGCGCTCGACGGGCTCGTCGAATTGCAGCGCCCGCGGCCGGGCGACCGGCCCGCCCGGGTGCGCTTTCACCGCGACACGGGCGCCGCGCTGCGCAACGGCGTGCGCTCGGCCTGCGCGATCGCGCTCTCCGGCGCGTTCTGGCTCGCGACCGGCTGGAACCAGGGCGACATGATGCTGCTCGTCGTCGCGCCGTACTGCGCGCTGCTCGCGACCGCCGGCAACCCGGCCGCCGGCGCGCAGGCGTTCATCAAGGGCACGGTGCTGGCGGTGCCGGCCGCGTTCGTGTGCGCGTTCGGCATCCTGCCGCGCATCGAAGGCTTTCCGCTGCTCGTCGTGGCACTCGCGCTGTTCTGGATGCCCGGCATCTACGCGACGAGCGTGCCGAAGACCTCGCTCGCGGGGCTCGCGTATCTGGTCGCGTTCAACACGCTGACCGGCGCGACCAATCCGTTCCGGCCCGACGTCGCGCTGTTCCTGAACCAGTCGGTCGCGTGGGTGCTCGCCACCTTCCTCACGCTGCTCACGTTCCGGCTGATCCTGCCGCGCAACCTGGCCACCGACGCCACGCGGCTGCGCCGCACGATCCGCGACGACACGCTCGCGCTCGTGGCCGGCAAGCGCGTCACGGCGACGGGCTGGCAGCAGCGCCAGCAGCACCGCATCGCGCAGCTCGGCGCGCTGCTCGCGAGCCAGCCGGCCGCGATGACGCAGGCGAGCATCGAGGCGCTCGCGGCGCTGCACGTCGGCAAGGAACTGCTGCGCATCCGCCGCGGCGCCGCGCGCGACGGGCTGCCCGACGCCGCGCGACGCCGCGTGCGCGCCGGGCTCGCCGGCCTCGCGCGGCATGCAGCCGCCCCCACCCGCGCGGCCCGGCATGCACGGCGCGCCGCGCATGCGCTGGCCGGCCTCGCCGCCGCCCAGCCGGGCAACACCGAACTGAAGTGGCTGATGGCCGCCTTCGCCGACGTCCACGTGCTGCTGCACACGTACGCCGCCTATTTCACCGCCGTTCCGGAGCGCGCCCGCGATGCTCAGTGAATTCCCGCTGGCCGGCATCTACCTGCCACCCTTCTTCGTCTATGCGTGCGCGACCGTGCCGCTTTACATGGCCGTGCGCGCGCTGCTCGCGCGGCTCGGCGTGCTGCGCCGCGTGTGGCACCCGGCGCTGTTCGAGTTCGCGATTTCGCTCGTGCTGGTCGCCACGCTGATCCTCTACTTCTAGCCCCTCGTCGGAACGTCTCGCGTCATGTCGCTCAAACCCTTCACCCGCTCCCTGCTGACGCTCGCCACGGTGGCCGTCGCGATCGTGCTCGTCGCCGCGCTCTGGCATGCGTACGTGCTCGCGCCGTGGACGCGCGACGCGCGCGTCAGCGCGCACGTCGTGCGGATCGCGCCCGAAGTGTCGGGCACCGTCGTCGAAGTCGCGGTGGTCGACAACCAGCGTGTCGCGAAAGGCGACGTGCTGTACCGGATCGATCCGCAGCGCTTCGCGCTCGCGGTGGAGCAGGCCGAAGCGCAGGTCGCCGCGACCGCCGAGGCGATGCGCCAGAAGCGCGACGAAGCGCAGCGGCGCACCGGCCTCGACGATCTCGTGCCGCGCGAGGACATCCAGCGCTCGAGCCGCGCGGTGGCGATCGCGCAGGCCGAGCACCGCAAGGCGCTGGCGGCGCTCGACGTCGCCAGGCTCGACCTCGAACGCACGACGCTGCGCTCGCCGGTCGACGGTTACGTGACGCAGCTGCGCCTGCGCCACGGCGACTACGCAGTCGAGGGCAAACCCGGCATCTCGGTGCTCGACGCGCACAGCTTCTGGATCACCGGCTATTTCGAGGAAACCAAGCTGCGCCGCATCGCGACGGGTGCGCCCGCAACGATCCGGCTGATGGGCTTCGATCCGCTGCTGAGCGGGCACGTGACGAGCATCGGCCGCGGCATCGCGGACGAGAACGGCACGCTCGACGAACTCGGCCTGCCCGCGGTCAATCCGACCTTCAGCTGGGTGCGGCTCGCGCAGCGCATTCCGGTGCGTATCGAGATTGACCGGGTGCCGGCCGGCGTGCTGCTGGCGGCAGGCATGACGTGCAGCGTCGAAGTCGGCGAACGCGGACGCGAGCGCACGCCGCGCGGCCGGCTCGCGTCGTGGCTGCACGCGTGGATGTGAAGATGGCGACGATGCGATACCCGCTCCCTGCGCCGCGTGCGACACGCTGCGTGCGCGCCTTCATCGCGGCCTGCGCGTGCGCGCTGGCCGCCTGCACGACCGTCGGCCCCGATTACGTGGCGCCGCAGCCCGCGCACCCGCCCGGCTGGAGCGCGCCGCGTGACACGGTCACCACCGACCCCGCGCAGTTGCAGAACTGGTGGCGCACGTTCGGCGACGCCCGGCTCGATGCGCTGGTCGACCAGGCGATCGCGCACAACCAGGATCTCGCGATCGCGCGCCAGCGGCTGCTGCAGGCGCGCGCCGAACGCGACCAGATCGCGAGCCGCCTCGGCCCGACCGTCACCGCGGGCGGCAATGCCGATGGGTTACGCTCGTCCCGGGCGCTCGACTGGCCGCCCGGGATCGGCCAGTCGCGCACCTACCGGCTCGGCTTCGATGCGTCGTGGGAACTCGACCTGTTCGGCGGCACGCGACGCGCGGTCGAATCGGCCGACGCGCGGATCGATGCGCTCGACGACGATCGCCACGCGATCCTCGTGAGCCTGCTGGCCGAACTCGCGTCGGATTACGCGGCGCTGCGCGCGACCCAGGAGCGGCTGCGGATCGCGACGGACAACGTCGCGAGCCTCGACGCCACGCGGCGGCTGACCGAGCAGTCGAACCGGCGCGGCCTCGGCACGTCGTTCGCGGTCGCGCAGGCGCGGGCCGAACTGCAGCTCGCGCAGGCGACGTTGCCACCGCTGCATCAGGACGTCGCACAGCTCACCCACGCGATCGGCGTGCTCGTCGGCGGTTTTCCGGAAACGCTGCGCGACACGCTGAGCGCGCCCGGCGCGACACTGCCGGTCGCGCCCGCATTGCCCGTCACGTTGCCGTCGGACGTGATCCGCGAACGCCCCGACATTCGCGCCGCCGAACGGCGGCTTGCCGCCGCGACCGCGCAGATCGGCGTCGCGCGCGCCGAGCAGTTTCCGCATTTCGCGATCCCGCTGAGCCTCGGCACGACGGCTAGCCTCGTGCAGGACCTGTTCACGGGCGCGAGCGTCGCCTGGTCGGTCGCACTTGACGGCACGCAGACGCTGTACGACGGCGGCCGCGCGAAAGCCGGCGTCGACGCCGCGCGCGCGGCGGCCGAGGCCGCCCGGCTGGCATACGAGCAGCGCATCCGCGGCGCGTTTCGCGATGTCGAGGACGCGCTGGTGGCAATCGGCGCCGCGCGCAACCAGCAGGCCATGCTCGCCGCAGCGGTCGACAGCAGCCAGGACGCGCAGTCGCGCGCGACGCGGCTGTACCGCAACGGCCTCGGCGAATACCTGTCGGTGCTGACGGCGCAGCGTGCGACGTACCGCGCACGCGATGCGCTCGCACTCAGCCGGCTCGCGCAGGTGCAAGGCGCGATCGCGCTCTACAAGTCGCTCGGCGTCGGCTGGCGCGATGCGTCGCCGGTCGCACAGGCCGGCGCGCCGCCAGCGAATGCGAATTGAACGCCGCCACATGGCGCCCCGACGCTTCGGCGTCGCTCATCCACCGGAGCCATCCCGATGCCCGCTCTCAATCCGAATGATTTCGCATTACACGACATCCAGCTCTTTCCGGTCTGCGTGTTTCGCGCCGAACACGCGACGCCGGGCTATGCACCCCGCTGGGAAGGCGAGATCGACACGCTGATGCGCCATGGCGAGCCGTTCGTGATCGTCTACGTCGAGCTCGATACCGACGAGAGCCACGACGACCGCAAGCATCGCGCGGTCTGGCTCAAGCAGAACAAGGTGGCGCTGGGCGCCGTCTGCAAGGCGCTCATCAGCGTCGAACCCGATCCCGACCGACGCGCGGAAGTCGCGGCGCAGGGCGAAGTCGCCGTCAAGGCATTCGGGATTCCGCATCATGCGGTGGCGTCGTTCGAGCAAGCCGTCTCGCTCGCCACGCGACTCACGCGGCAGCCTTCGGAGAACGAAGCACGGCAGGCCGGACAACAGGCATGACGCGGCCGGTGCGCCACGCCATGTTGAATTCGCCACCGACACGAGGGCCGGCATGCGCTATCCCACCCTGACGATCACCGGCTCGCACACGCTTGCGTCATGTCCGTCGCGGCTCCCCGATCCCGGCGAAATCCTGTTGTGGCGGCTGCGCGGCGAATGGCAGCTCGTCACCAGCGAGCAAGGCCATCTCTACCTGTCGAAGACCGAACTGCGGCGTGCCCGGACGCATCCGAATCGCGCGCACGGCCGCCGCTTCGCGATCGGCCGGTCGGCGCTACGCGTGATCCTGGGGACGCTGGCCGGCCGCGCGGCCGACGAGCTGACGCTGATCGACCGCGATGCCGACCATATCGCGGTCGCGGGCTGCGACGGGCTGGACGGGCTCGACGTCGTGGTCGGCCATGCCGGGATCTGGATCGTCATCGCGATCGCCCGTGGCCCGATCGGGCTCGGCATGGCGCAGACCGGCGCGCTCGCCGATCCGGCATCGCGCGACCAGCTGCGGCTGGACAGCATCTCGAATGCGTGCGGGGCCGGACACGGCGCCACGCTCGATGCGCTGGCGCCGCTCGCGGGGGCATTGCGCGAGGTCGATACGCCGCATGCCGGCCACTGGCGCCTGCTCGACATCCCGCTCTCCGGCCTGGCCTGTGCGGCAACCCTGGCCGCTCGCCGGATGGATCGAATCCATGCGGTGGGCTGGCGCGGCGAACGGAAGGACTGGCTGGCCGATCGTGATCGGCATCTGCGCGCGGCAAAGGTGCGCGCGGCGGCCGCCTCGGTCGCGGCCTGACCGGCCGGCTTCGAAGTCCTCGCGTCGCACGCTTGCACGACGGCCGCCGTCGGCATCGCCAACGGGTGTCGTTCATGGGAGCGCACGAAGGTTGCCGGTTATGGGAGCCCGCGGCTTCCAAGCAAGGTAGCGGCCCGGCCGCTTCCCCCTTCCTCCCGCATGGCCCTCCCCTCCATCAAACCTCCATCTTTCCGCACAAAAAACTCCATCGGGCGCACGCACACTGCGATCCGACAATGCGGGCCGTTGGGTGCCTGCGTCTCATGGAGTCCACATGAAAATTCAGAAACGAGGCTGCTACAGCGCCGTATGCGTGCTGGTGGCGGCGATGCTGGCGGGCTGCGGGCCTTCCGAACAACAGGCCGCCGCGCCGGCCACCCCGGTCGCAGCGATGACGCTGGCAGGCGCGCCCCTCGACCTGACCGAAGACCTGCCGGGCCGCGTCGCGGCCGTCCGGATCGCCGAGATCCGGCCGCAGGTCAGCGGCATCGTGCAGCGGCGGCTGTTCGAGCAGGGCACGGAAGTGCGCGCCGGCCAGCCGCTGTTCCAGATCAACCCGGCACCGTTCAAGGCCGACATGGACACGGCCGCGGCGGCCCTGCAACGCGCGGAAGCCGCGCTCGAGCGGGCCAAGGTGCAGACCACCCGTCTTAAGCCGCTGGTCGAGGCCGACGCGATCAGCCGTCAGGTGTACGACGATTCGGTATCGCAACGCGACCAGGCTGCCGCCGACGTCGCACAGGCCCGCGCGACGCTCGCGCGCCGCCAGCTCGACCTGAAGTTCGCGACCGTCGAGGCGCCGATCACGGGCCGCATCGACCAGGCCCTCGTGACCGAAGGTGCGCTGGTCGCGAGCAGCGACAGCCAGCCGATGGCGCGCATCCAGCAGATCGACCAGGTCTACGTGGACGTGCGCCAGCCGGCCGCATCGCTCGAATCGCTGCGCGGCGCGCTCGCGGCCCAGCCGGACACCGCGGGCAACGGGCTGCCGGTCGACGTGCTGCGCGACGACGATTCGCGCTACGACGCGCGCGGCCGCATGCTGTTCTCGGGCGTCAACGTCGACCCCGGCACCGGCGACGTGCTGCTGCGCGTGCTGGTCGACAACCCGAAGCGCGAGCTGCTGCCGGGCATGTACGTGCGTGCCCGCATCCCGCGCGGGCACTACGACAACGCGCTGATGGTGCCGCAACAGGCGATCGTCCGCGCGGGCGGCAAGCCGCAGGTGTGGGTGCTCGACGCGAAGAGCCAGGCGCACCTGAAGGCCGTCGAAGTGGGCGAGCTGACGAACCGCAGCTACCGCATCAAGTCGGGGCTGCAGGCCGGCCAGAAGATCGTCGTCGAAGGCATGGAGCGCCTGAGCGACGGCGCGACCGTGGCGGCGACCGCATGGAAGGCGCCTGAAGCGGTCAAGACCGCTTCCTCGCACTGAGTCACGGGGAGCCTCCAGTCATGTCCCAATTCTTCATCCGGCGCCCGGTGTTCGCGTGGGTGATCGCCCTCTTCATCATCCTGCTGGGCCTGATCGCCATCCCCGAACTGCCGGTTGCGCGCTATCCGTCGGTCGCGCCGCCGACCGTCACCATTACCGCCACCTACCCGGGCGCCACGCCGCAGACGATGAACGACAGCGTGCTGAGCCTCATCGAGCGCGAGCTGTCCGGCGTGCGGAACCTGTTGTACTTCGAATCGGCGTCGGATACCTCCGGCCAGGCGAAGATCACCGCGACCTTCAAGCCCGGCACCGACTCCGCGATGGCGCAGGTCGAGGTGCAGAACAAGCTCAAGTCGGTCGAGCCGCGCCTGCCGCCCGTCGTGCGGCAAAACGGCGTGATCGTGGAATCCGCCTCCACGGGCTTCCTGTTGTTCGTCGGCCTGAAGTCGGACAGCGGCCGCTACGACGAAAACGCGCTGGCCGACTACATGGCGCGCAACGTCGTCGAGGACCTGCGACGTGTCGAAGGCGTCGGCAAGGTGCAGCTGTTCGGCGCCGAACAGGCGATGCGCATCTGGGTCGATCCGCAGAAGCTGATCACCTACGGCCTGTCGATGAACGACCTGACGACGGCCGTCAGCCAGCAGAACGTGCAGATCGCCCCGGGCAGCCTCGGCGCGGCGCCCGCGCTGCCGGGCCAGCGCGTCACGGTGCCGCTCACCGCGCAAGGCCAGCTCACGACGCCGGAGCAGTTCGCGAAGATCGTGCTGCGCGCGAATGCGAACGGCTCGAAGGTCGTGCTCGGCGATGTCGCGCGGGTCGAACTCGGCCCGCAGGCGTTCACCTTCGTCAACAGCGAGAACGGCAAGCCCGCCACCTTCGCCGGCGTGCAGCTGGCGCCGGGCGCCAATGCGGTGAAGACCGCCGAGGCCGTGCGCGAGCAGCTCGACATGATCGCCAAGACGATGCCGGCCGGCATGACCTACTCGATCCCGTTCGATACCGCGCCGTTCGTGAAGATCTCGATCGAGAAGGTGATTCACACGCTGATCGAGGCGATGGTGCTCGTGTTCCTGGTGATGTACCTGTTCCTGCAGAACGTGCGCTACACGCTGATCCCGGCGATCGTCGCGCCGGTGGCGATGCTCGGCACCTTCACGGTCATGCTGATGACGGGCTTCTCGATCAACGTGCTGACGATGTTCGGCATGGTGCTCGCGATCGGCATCATCGTCGACGATGCGATCGTCGTCGTGGAGAACGTCGAACGCCTGATGGTGGAAGAAGGCTTGTCGCCGAAAGACGCGACGATCAAGGCCATGAAGGAAATCACCGGCGCGATCATCGGCATCACGCTGGTGCTGACGGCCGTGTTCCTGCCGATGGCGTTGTCGAGCGGTTCGGTCGGCGTGATCTATCAGCAGTTCACGATGTCGATGGCCGTGTCGATCATGTTCTCGGCCCTGCTCGCGCTGACGCTGACGCCGGCCCTGTGCGCGACGATGCTCAAGCCGGTCGAGCATGGCCACCACGAGAAGCGCGGCTTCTTCGGCTGGTTCAACCGCCGCTTCGACCGCCTCACGCAATGGTACGAGACGCGCGTCGGCCGGCTGGTCGGCCGCACGGGCCGCATGATGATGCTGTTCGTCGCGATTTCCGCCGCGCTGGTGTTCGGCTTCCGCATGCTGCCGTCGTCGTTCCTGCCCGAGGAAGACCAGGGCTACTTCATGACCGGCTTCCTGCTCCCGGCGGATTCGACCGTCGAGCGCACCGGCGACGTGGTCAAGACGCTCGAGAAGCATCTCGCATCGCGTCCGGGCATCGAATCGAGCATCTCGATCATCGGCTACGGCTTCTCCGGCCTCGGCTCCAACGCGGCATTGAACTACGCGGTGCTCAAGGACTGGGACAAGCGCGGAGACGCAACCGCGATGGACGAAGCGATGCGCGCGCAGGCCGCGATGGGCGGCGTGACGGAAGGCACGGTCATGAGCCTGCTGCCGCCCGCGATCGACGGGCTGGGCACCAGCTCGGGCTTCACGATGCGCCTGCAGGATCGCGCGAACCAGGGCTACGCGGCGCTCAAGGCGGCCGAAACCAAGCTGCTCGAACTGGCCGCGCAAAGCAAGGTGGTGACCGGCGTCTATCCGGACAGCCTGCCGCCCGGCACGAGCGTGAAGCTGGACATCGACCGCGACAAGGCCGAAGCGCTCGGCGTGTCGTTCACGACCATCAGCGACACGCTGTCGGCCGCGATGGGCTCGACCTACGTGAACGACTTCCCGAACGCGGGCCGCATGCAGCAGGTGATCATCCAGGCCGATGCGCCGGCGCGCATGCAGATCGAGAACGTGATGAAGCTCTACGTGCGCAACGCGACCGGCGGCATGGTGCCGCTGTCCGAAGTGGTGCGTCCGGTCTGGTCGGAAACCCCGCTTCAGATGGTGCGCTACCAGGGTTATCCGTCCGCCCGTATCTCCGGCGGCTCGGCCCCCGGCTACTCCAGCGGCGCGGCAATGGCCGAGATGGAGCATCTGGCCGCGCAGCTGCCGCCGGGCTTCACGGTGGCGTGGACCGGCCAGTCGCTGCAGGAGCGCGAGTCGGCTTCGCAGGCGCCGATGCTGATGGCGCTGTCGATGGTCGTCGTGTTCCTGGTGCTCGCGGCGCTCTACGAGAGCTGGGCGGTTCCGTTGTCGGTGATGCTGGTGGTGCCGCTCGGCCTGATCGGCGCACTCGGCGCCGTGATGCTCCGCGGGCTGCCGAACGACGTGTTCTTCAAGGTCGGGATGATCACCGTGATCGGCCTGTCGGCGAAGAACGCGATCCTGATCGTGGAGGTCGCGAAGCAGTTGCGCGAGGAAGGCATGGGGCTGATCGAGTCGGCCGTGCAGGCATCGAAGCTGCGCCTGCGCCCGATCCTGATGACCTCGCTCGCGTTCGGCCTCGGCGTCGTGCCGCTGATGATCGCGACCGGCGCGAGCGCCGAAACGCAGCACGCGATCGGCACCGGCGTGTTCGGCGGCATGGTGACCGCCACCGTGCTGGCCATTTTCTTCGTTCCGGTTTTCTACGTGTTCGTGATGAGCATCCAGGAACGCCTCTCGGCATGGCGCGCATCGGGCAAGCAGCCCGCCGCCGTGGCCCACGAACATGAAGGTTGATGCCATGCGATTACTCATTCTTTCCGCCGCGGTTGCCGCTGCTCTCGCGCTGTCGGCGTGCTCGATGGCACCGAAGCTGGTCAGGCCCGGGATGCCGGTGCCGACCGCCTATACGACCGCTGCCGCTGCCGACCCGCACGCGAACGCGGCCGATCTCGGCTGGCGCACGATGTTCGGCGACCGTCGCCTGCAGCGCCTGATCGAGCTCGCGCTCGACAACAACCGCGACCTGCGCCTGGCCGCGCTGAACGTCCAGGCCGCCGAAGCGCAGTACGGCATCCAGCGTTCCGCGCGCCTGCCGTCGATCGGCGCCGGCGCGAGCTTCACGCGCCAGCGCACGGCGGCCGACTCGCAATCGAACCCGCCGCTGCTCGAAAACACGCAGAACCAGTACGGTGTGAACATCGGCGTCAGAGCGTTCGAGATCGACCTGTTCGGCCGCGTGAAGTCGCTGTCCGATGCGGCGTTCGCGCGCTACCTCGCGACCGATCACGGCCGCCGCGCCGTGCAGATCGCGCTCGTCGGCTCCGTGGCCAACGCGTATTTCGCCGAGCGCCTCGCGCAGGAACAACGCGCGCTGTCCGAACGCACGCTGAACGACTGGCGCCAGTCGCTCGATCTCGCACGCCGGCTCAAGGAAGCGAACCAGGCGAGCGGCGTCGACATCGCGCAGGCCGAAGGCCAGGTCGCGAGCGCCGGCGCCGATCTCGAGGCGCGTTCGCGCGCCGTCGAGCAGGCGCACAACGCGCTGCGGCTGCTGGTGGGCACCGACCTGCCGAAGACCCTGCCCGACCCGCTGTCGCTGGAGCGCCAGCCGGTGATGACGCAACTGCCGGCCGGGCTGCCGTCGGAGTTGCTGTACCGCCGGCCGGACATCCAGCAGGCCGAGCAGAACCTCGTCGCCGCCAATGCCGATATCGGCGCGGCGCGCGCGGCGTTCTTCCCGCGCCTGTCGCTGACCTCGTCGATCGGCTTCCTGAGCCCGGGACTGGGCAGCCTGTTCGACGGCGGCCAGCGCGTGTGGAGCTTCGCGCCGCAGGTCACGCTGCCGATTTTCCAGGGCGGCCGGCTGCGTTCCGAGCTGACGCTCGCGGAAGTGCGCAAGTCCAGCGCGGTCGTCGAGTACGAACGCGCGATCCAGACCGCGTTCCGCGAAGTGGCCGACGGCCTCGCCGGGCGCGAGACCTTCAGCCGCCAGATCGACGCGCAGACGAAGGTCGTCAAGAGCGCCGAGCGCCGCACCGATCTCGTGAACCTGCGCTATCGCGCCGGCATCGAGGATCGGCTGGAGTTGCTCGACTCGCAGCGGCAGCTGTATGCCGCGCGTCAGGCGTTGCTGGATCTGCGCAACGCCGAACTGAACAACGCGGTCGCGCTCTACAAGGCGCTCGGTGGCGGGCTGATCGACACCGACGTGCCGCCCGCCGACAACGTGGCGAACAACTGAGCCATGCGCCGTCGCCGATCCGTTCGCGACGACTGAAAGCACGGTGAAGTCCGGCGGCGCACGCGCCGCGCCGCCGGCCCGCCTACCGGTCACGCTCACTTCCAGTGAACCCGATGAACCCTCTGATACTCATTGCCGAAGACGATCCGGAGATCGCCGACATACTCGACGCCTACCTTGCCCACGACCGCTTTCGCACCTACCGCGTCGGCCACGGCCAGGCCGTGCTCGACGTGCAGCCCGTGCTGAAGCCCGACCTGATCCTGCTCGACGTCAGGATGCCGGAGAAGGACGGCTGGGAAGTCCTGGTCGAACTGCGACGCCGCGGCGACACGCCGATCGTCATCATCACGGCGCTCGACCGCGAGATCGACCGCTTGCAGGGGCTGCGCTTCGGCGCCGACGACTACATCACGAAGCCGTTCAATCCGGCCGAGGTGGTCGCGCGCATCCGGGCGATCCTGCGTCGCGTCGAAACGGCCGCGTCGGGACGCTTCCTCAAGGTCGGCAACCTTGAAATCGACACGCAAAGCTACTTGACCGCGATCCGCACGGACACCGGAGAAACCGGCGTCTCGCTGACGCTGACCGAATTCCGGCTGCTCGCGCACCTGGCCGGCTCGCCGAATCGCGTGTTCACGCGCAGCGAACTGATCGACGCCTGCCTCGCCGACGTCGATGCGCTGGAGCGTACTGTCGACAGCCATATCAGCCGGCTGCGCAAGAAGCTCGAATGCGCGGGCGCGTCGGGGATGCCGGAGGTGATGCGCGGCGTCGGCTACCGGCTGCGCAGCACGCAGTGAACGCGCGCCATGGATCGCGGCGGCGTGTGGCGCGGATCTTCGGCCTCCTGACGGTTGCCGCCGCGCTGACGATCGCCGATGCAGCGTTCGTCGCGTACGGCCTGATTCATGTGGTCTGGTTTCCCGCGACGAACGGCGCGCTCGCAGCCGTGATTCGCGCGGCACCGGACTACCTGGTACTCGCCGCGTTGCTGTTGGCCGGACTGGTCGCGTCGGTCGTCGATCTGGTCAAACTGCTGCGCGCGCCGCGCACCCGTCGATGAACACGCGAGTCCGGGCACGTCGCGTATGGGAGCCATCCATGGGAACTCGAGAAGGTAGCCGATTATGGGAACCGGCTACCTTGAAGCGACGCGCTACGCGTTACGCGCGCCGCCGGTAAGTGCCCGGCGTGCTCCCCGTCCAGTGCCGGAACGCGCGATGGAACGCGCTCGGATCGTCGAAGCCGATGTCGGCGCCGATCGCCGCGATCGTGTCGGGCGTGTCGGTCAGCCGCTGGATCGCGATGTCGCGCCGCAGTTCGTCCTTGAGCACCTGGAACGTCGTCCCTTCGGCAGCCAGGTGGCGGCTCAGCGTGCGCACCGAGCAATGCAGGTGCTCGGCCGCCTGGTCGATCGCCGGCAGGTCGGGCAACGCTTTCGACAGGTACTGCCGCACGCGATGGCACACCAGCTGTTCGCTGAACGATTCGAAGATCCAGTCGCCCGGTGCGCGCGCAAGGAACTTGCGCAGGTTACGCTTGCTCTGCCGGATCGGCGCATCGAGGTAGTCCGCGCTGAAGCGCATCAGCGTGCGCTCGCAATCGAACTGCACGGAACCGGTGAAGAAGTACAGGTGATCGACCGCATGGCGCGGCCGCGGGCACGCGAACTCGATCCGCAGCAGCGGGATCTTCTGCCCGATCAGCCAGGAGCACACGCCATGCACGAGCTTGAGCATCAGTTCCTGGCCGAGCGCGCCGATCGGGCCGATGGCGTCGTTCGGGCGCAGCAGCACCTGCGCGACGAGACCGTCGCGCTTCGATTCGACGAAGAAATCGTCGAGCAGAATATGGAAGAATTGCCCGAAACGATGCAGCGCCGTTTCGAGGTTGCGCGCATCGAGCAGGCTCAGGCACAGGTACTTCAGCGTGCCGCCGCGCAGCGGGCGCGAGAAGATGCCGGGCATCTCGTCGTCGAGGTCGATCGCGAGCGTGCGGTACAGCGTCGAGAACTGCTCCTCCGTCACGCGCGCATGCGGCTCGCCGAGCAGCTCAATCGGGATGCCGGCCCCGCGCAGGTAGCGCTCGACGATGTCGCGCTGCACGCCCGCGCTCGCGAGGAAACCGTTGACGAGCGAGATCGGCACCGTCGCGCTCGGCGACGGCAGCGCACGCCCGGGCTGGGCGGAAAGTGAATCTGAACCGGTCATCGCGTCCCCGTCGATCGAACCGCTCGCATTGTACTTGAGCGGCCCGCGCGGAGCCTTCCGGGCCCTCGGCGCGCCGGGTGCTGCGCGGCGCGCCGACGCCATCAGTCGGTGCGGCTGAGTTCCCGGCGCAGGATCTTGCCGACGGTCGACTTGGGCAGCCGGTCGACGAAGCGAATGCGCTTCGGCACCTTGTAGCCCGCGAGGCTCTCGCGGCAATGCGCGACGAGTTGTTCCTCCGTCACGTCGGCATCCTGCGCCAGCACCACGAACAGCTTCACGGCCTCGCCCGTGCGCGCGTCCGGCACGCCGATGCAGGCGCATTCGGCGACGCCCGGCACCGCGGTCGCCACGGCTTCCACTTCGTTCGGGTACACGTTGAAGCCCGACACGATGATCATGTCCTTCTTGCGGTCGACGATTCGCAGAAAACCGGCTTCATCGAACACGCCGACGTCGCCGGTGCGGAAATAGCCGTCGGCCGTAAACGCGGCCGCGTTCGCGTCCGGTTTCCGCCAGTAGCCGCCCATCACCTGCGGCCCCTTCACGCAGATCTCGCCCGCGCCGCCGATCGCCACCTCGTTGTCCTGTTCGTCGAGCAGCTTCACGTCGGTCGACGGCAGCGGCACCCCGGTGGTGCCCGTGAACGCGTCGATCGACTGCGGGTTGAACGACACGACCGGCGACGTTTCCGACAGCCCGTAGCCCTCGCGGATGAAGTTGCCCGTCACCGCCTTCCAGCGCGACGAGATCACGTCGATCACGGCCGCGCCGCCGCCGGCCGACAGCTTCAGCCGCGACCAGTCGACTTCCGTCAGGCGCGGATGGCCGGCGAGCCCCGCGTACAGCGTGTTCACGCCGACGAACACCGTCGGCCGCGCGGACTTCAGCACGTCGATGAAGCCGTCCATGTCGCGCGGGTTCGCAACCAGCCAGTTCTGCGCGCCGATCGCGAAGTAGGACAGGAAGTTCACCGTCAGCGCGAAGATGTGGTACAGCGGGATTGCCGTGACGACGACCTCCTCGCCCGGCTCGCGCGCGGCCGGCACGATCGCCCCGAACTGCTCGATGTTCGCGACGAGGTTGCGGTGCGACAGCGCGGCGCCTTTCGACAGGCCGGTCGTGCCGCCGGTGTACTGCAGCAGCAGCAGGTCCGCGCCGCCGAGCGCGACCGGTTCGAGCGCGAGCGATTCCCCGGCGGCAATGGCATCCGCGAGCGGGATCGAACCGGGCGGCAGTGCGTCGCACGCGCCGGCCGGCGCATCGACGACGCCGAGATCGCCGCGCCCGACGCTCAGCACGGTGCGCACGCGCGTGCCGCCGACCACTTCGGCGAACGTGCCCATCGACCCGCCGCACACCACGGCGACTTCGACGCCCGCGTCATCGAGCTGATGCTCGAGTTCGCGCGCCGTGTAGAGCGGGTTCACGTTGACCTGGATCGCGCCGATCTTCGCGACGGCGACGAACGCGACCGGAAACGCGAGCACGTTGGGCAGCATCACGGCCACGCGATCGCCCTTGCGGACGCCCACGACCTGCTGCAGATACGCGGCCAGCGCGGTCGACGTCGGCATAGGTGAGCGTGCGGCCATACGAGTGGAACGCCGGGCGATCGGCGAACCGGCGCATCGCGCCGTCCAGCAGCGCGCTGACGGAAGGAAAGCGATCGGGATCGATCTCGGCGGGGATCGCGCCATATGAGGCGGTCCAGTGTCTGTTCGTCATGTCTCACTCCACGGGGGACGGCGCGCCGGCCGCGCCGTTCGCACGATGGCCTGCACGCCGGAGAAGCGCGGACCATCGCCTGACCGGCGACTATCGCCCGCGCAGCGCATTTTGAAAATGATCCGCGTGGCCGAAAAGATGATCGAAACGGACATGCGGGCGGCGCCTGTCTAGGCAACTTCACCGCATACCGCCGACATGGCGGGCCGGCATGCTCCAGGCCGGCTGCGGCGACAAGGGCGCCACCGAAGCCCGCCGCGCCGGGTGGCGCCGGCGCGCGTATCAGGGTGAACCCCGTGGCGCCCGGAACCGATCCCGCGCAGAATTGCGTGCCGTCAACGATATCGATTCGGACGCAGGATGCTCCCATGCCGCGCAGTGCGCCCTTGAACCCGACGACCGCCCGCGCAGCCCGCCTGCCGGACATCGAGCCGACCCACGCGTTGCGCCAGCAGCGCTTCACGCCGGCCAAGCTGGCCGTGCTGCTCGACGTGGCGGCGCAAGCCGGCCTCGACCCGGTCGCGGTGCTCGACGGCACCGGCCTCACGCCGGCCGCCGTCGCGGACCCGTTCACGCTCACGTCGCCGCTGCAGTTCCTCACCGCCGCGCGCAATGCGATCGGCCGCTACGACGGCACCGATCTCGGCGTGCGCGTCGGCCACCGGCTGCACGCGTCGAGCTACGGGATGTACGGCTACGCGATGCTGTGCTCGGAGTCGCTTGCGCACGCGTTCGAATCGGCCGTCAAATATCACCGGCTCGCGAACGGCATGCTCGCGATCCGCTGGGTCGAACAGGGCGACACCGCGTCGTGGCAGTTTCCCGACCGGCACGAAGTCGCGCTGCCCGATCTCGACGAGCCGCTGTACCGTTTCCTGATCGACATGCAGTTCGCGCTGCACGTGACGATCATCAAGGACGTGATGGGTGCGTGGTGCGTGCCGGCGCGTGCGCAGTTCGCACAACCGCAGCCGGCGCACGCGGCGCTGCTGGCCGATGCGCTCGAATGCCCGATTGCGTTCGACCAGCCGCATCATGTGCTCAGCTACCCGGCCGCGTGGCTCACGCGCGCGCCGCAGCTCGCGAATCCGATCACCGCCGCGCAGGTGTCGTCGCATTGCGCGAGCCTGCTCGACGAATTGCGCAGCCAGGCCGGCGTCACGCGGCGCGTGTACCAGGAACTCACCCGCACGCCCGGGCAGTTTCCCGACATCGACGCGATCGCGGCGATCCTGTGCATCACGTCGCGCACGCTGCGCCGCAAACTCGAAGCCGAAGGCACGTCGTACAGCGACCTGCTGGCGAGCGTGCGCAAGGCGCTGGCAATCGACTACCTGACTACGACCACGCTCAGCACCGAGGACATCGCATTGTCGCTCGGCTTCAGCGACGCCGTGGGATTCCGCCACGCGTTCAAGCGCTGGACCGGCATGACGCCGAGCGACGTGCGGCGCAAGCGCGGCGGTTGAACGCGGGCATTGACGATGGTCAGCGCCCGTCGCCGGCAGCAGGCGTAGCCACCGCCAGCGCGAACTCGAACACCGCACCGCGCCCGGCCCGGTCGACCAGCCGGATGCTGCTGCCGTTGAGCGCCAGCATCCGGTGCACGATCAGCAGCCCGAGCCCGCCGCTCGTCACGGCAGCGCCGCTCATCGGCCGCTGCGGCCGCTGGAACAGCCCTTCGCGCCGGGCCGCCGAAATCCCTTCCCCGGTATCGGCGACGGTCACGAGCACGCGGTCGCCGCGCGGCTCCAGCGCGACCTCGACCTCGCCGTGCGCCGGCGTATGCCGCAGCGCGTTGTCGAGCAGGTTGGTCAGCACGCGCTCGATCATCCCGAGATCGGCCGACACGACCGGCACCCGCGGCGGAATCCGCGCATGCAGCGCGACGCCGCGCGCCTGCGCGGTCAGCTCGAATTTCTGGAACACGTCCTGCACGAGATCGACGAGCGAGAACGGCTCGCGCTCGGCCTGCACGCCGCCCGATTCGAGCCGTGCGAGCTCGAACAGCGCCTGCGCGAGCCGGCCGACCTTCGCGCTCTGCGCGAGCGCGATCGACAGGTAGCGCCGCCGTTCCTGCTCGGCGAGCGTGTCCGACTTCAGCGACAGCGTCTCCAGATAGCCGTGCAGCGACGTGAGCGGCGTGCGCAGGTCGTGCGAGATGTTCGTGATCAGTTCGCGCCGCTGCTGGTCCTGGTGCGTCAGCGCGCGCCACTGGTCGCCGATCCGGTCGGCCATCTGCGCGAACGCGGATTCGAGCACGACGATGTCGTCGCCGCGCCGGCCCGGCCGCGAGCGCGGCACCGGCGGCTGCGTGTCGGGCGTGCCGTTCGCGTCGAAGCGGCGCATCGCATCCGTGAGCCGGCGCAGCGGGCGCGTGATGAAGCTGAACGCGGTGAGGCCCGCGAGCAAGCCGAGCAGCGCGACCAGCGCCATCGACCACAGTGTCGTGCGCAGTACGTTGCCTGCGTCGACGCGCGCGGCCAGCCGGTCGTGCGCCTCGCCGAGCAGCACCACGTAGATGTAGCCCGACGGCGGCTGCCCCGCGCGCTGCAGCGGCGCGGCGCTGAACACCTTGCGCGCGTCGGGGCTGCGCGGGTCGTCGCCGAGGATCGGCAGCGGCTCGCCCGCGATGAAGCGCTGCACGGGCGCGAGATCGACGCGCTCGCGCTTCACGTGGCCGGGCGGCGCATCGTCGCCCTTGATGCGCCCCGCGTTGTCGAGCAGGTACACCTCGACGCTCGGGTTCACGCCCATCAACTGGCCGAACAGCGTGCGCACGGCATCCGGGCGCAGCCCGTTCGCATCCATCAGCGGCGCGCTGTGGGTCACGCTGTTGACGATATTGGCGGCCAGGTCGCGCGACAGCCCCTGCACGACTTCCTGCTCGCGCATGTCGTTCGCGCGGATCTGCAGCCACGCGGACGCGCCGGAGCACGCAAGCAGCAGCACCGAGAACACGAGCGACAGCCGCTGGGTGAGGGTGAGCTTCATCATGCGTCCCGCTGGCCCGGCGCGGCGAGCTTGTAGCCGCGGCCCCATACGGTGAGGATCCGCACGGGCTCGGCCGGATCGGCCTCGATCTTCGCGCGCAGCCGGTTGATGTGGGTATTGACCGTGTGTTCGTAGCCTTCGTGCTGATAGCCCCACACGGCATTGAGCAAGTCCATCCGCGAGAACACCTTGCCCGGGTGCCGCGCGAAGAAATACAGCAGGTCGAATTCGCGCGGCGTGAGATCGATGCGCACGCCGTCCACGCTCGCCTCGCGCGCGATCGGGTCGATCGCCAGCCCCGCGACGTCGAGCGTGCCCGCGTCGATCCGCGAATCGCGCGCGAGCGCATCGACGCGCCGCAGCAGCGCCTTCACGCGCGCGACGAGTTCGAGCACCGAGAACGGCTTGGCCAGATAGTCGTCGGCGCCGAGTTCGAGGCCGAGGATCCGGTGCACCTCGCTCGACCGGGCGCTGGTGATGATGATCGGCGTGTAGCGCGTCATCGCGCGTGCGCGCCGGCAGATTTCGAGGCCGTCGACGCCCGGCAGCATCAGGTCGAGAATCAGCGCATCCCAGCCGCCCTGCTCGAGCAGGCGCAGGCCTTCGGCGCCGTCCGCGCTGTGCACGACCTCGTAGCGCTCGTCGCGCAGGTGCAGGCTCAACACGTCGGCGATGTCGGCGTCGTCCTCGACGATCAGGATGCGTTTCGGTTGGTCCATGGCGGCGGGCGGCGGCACGGCGGTGCCGAGGTCGGGTATCGGTTCGGGCAAGCCCCGGTCCGGCTGGCCGGGTTCCCGGGGGTCGAATCGCGGCAACGGGCCGCGCTGCCGCCATTGTGCAAAATTTTGCGGCGGGGAGTGTTCACAATTAATTTATATTTCCCGTCGCCCGATGCCATGCGAAACGAACGCCAGTCGCCCGGAACCGAACGGGTGACCCATCGACGCGATAACCCGCGCGAAATCGACGTTACGATCCAGCAGCGCGTGTGCTGCGCTGATTCGCAGAGCATGAACGCGTTGACTTCGGCGCTTGCTTTCGGCGGCGCGCTCCCTGTCGGGCGCCATTATTTGGCTTCTTGCGCCTCATGCTTGATCGCCCGGCCGCCCGTGGAAACGTCCTGGCCTGCGCCCGCCACCGTCTTGCAACCATCGATAACGGCGATGCCGCCCGTGAGAGGAGGCCCGACTCCCTCACTTCGCATGCCGGGGTTCGGCACCCGCCGCCGCGGAAGCGGCGGAAGCCGCCGGCGGCACGCTCATGTACGCCGGCGCCGCCTTCGTCTTCTGTCGGACACCCGGTGGTGGCGCCGTCGGGCGCTGCGTCATGTCGGCCAGCATCTGCCCGCACGGCAACGGGCGACTGTGGCCCGGCTGCAGCAACGCGAGCAGGCTGGCGAGCGGATTCAGCAAGCCCAGCCCGACCGCCGCACCGCCACGCGCGATCAGTGCGCCAGCCTTCACCCCGACGTGTGGTTGCTTGAAGGACCCGGTGACATACAGCGGCGAGCGGAGCGATATCACCCGGAATCCCTTGGTATGGGGATGGATCGTCAGATTCATGGTCTCGTCCCGCAGGTTCACGTTGCCGTCCATGCCGATCACCGCATCCTCGGTGTCGAGCGCGAATACACGCGAGTCGAGCACGCCGTTGGTGGCCACGAAGTCGGCCACGCCGCAGTTGATCCTGACGTCACGTGTGCCGAACAGTTTCTCGTACACCACGTTTGCGACGTTCAGCCCCGCGGCTTCCATCAGCAAGAGACTCACCGTGCCATCGGTCACCAATGTCTTCACCTCGCCGTTGGACGTCGCCGCGAGCGCCGCCGGCGAATTGCCGGTGGCCGATAACGCGGCATCGCCGTTGACCTCGCCGAGCGCCGTTTGCATCACCGGGAACGTCGGGAACAGTTGCTTGAGTTTCAGATGCCGCGCCTGCAGCGAGAACCGCCCCTTGAGCGGCATGCCGCTGCCGTCCAGGTGGATGTTCGAAGCAAGCGTACCGCCCGCGACGCCGAAGTTCAGCGGGTCGAGCGTCAGCACGCCGTCATGCATCACGATGTGGGCCGACAGGTCGGTGATCGGCAAGCTCGCGCTCTTGACGATGCGCCGCCCGGTCAACCGAACGTCGGCGTCGATCTTCTTCCAGCGGTCCGTGCGAAATGCCTCGACCGGCAACGCCTTGTTCGCGGGCTGCGCGACCGCGGCGCCCCGCCGCGCCTTGCCGGCATTCGTGTCGGCGCCGATGAGCGGCGCAAGGTCGGAGAACTGCAGCAGCCTGGACACCAGCGTACCGGACAAGAGCGGCCTCGGTTCGCGCGACACGTACACCAACGTGCCGCCGAGATCGCTGCCGCCGACGCGTCCCGTGAAGTCCTCGTACTTGAACACGTTACCGGACGCCCGAAATTGGCCGATCAGTCGGCCGTCGGTCGCATAAGGCGAGGTTTCGGGTAGCGTGATGCCCGTGACGTCATACAGGTGGGCCATGCTCGTGCCCGCGAGCCACAGCCTGAGATCGACCGCGGCCAGGTGAGACGGATCGGCCAGCGTGCCGACGAGCGCCAGATGCGTATCGCCAAAGCGCACATCGGCCTGAACCGGAAACGGGCGTTGCGTGTCCTGCACGTCCAGCAAATTGCCGATCTTCCCCGTGCCGGCGACATTGCCCTGCTTGTAGGCCCCCTTGACGGTCCAGCCAATCGTGTAAATACCTACGCCGGTCGATGCGGCGGGCGCAGCGCCCGCCGATGCACGCGTTGTCGCCGGGGCCACTGCGCCCGGTGCGACAGCCGCGGGCGGGTTCGATGCCACCGGTGGGCCGGATGCGGCCGGGGCGATGGCGGCGCCGGATGTCGTCGCGACGGCATGCGAAGCAGCGACCAATGCTTGCGAGGCCGCTGCCGATGCACGGGACGCCGCGTCGGCACCCGACGCGGGAACCACCGGTTGCACCGAACGGGAGTGCGCCTGGGCCGCGAGCTTTCTTTGACCTGCCGGCCCGACGGTCTGTGCCGATTCGTGGTGCGCCAGCGCCTCCTGCTGCTTCATCACCGCGCCGAACGGAATCGGCTGGCCGAGCGTGTCGATCACCGCGCTCAGATCGAATTGCTTTTGCTGGTCGTAGTAGCCGAGATGGCCTTGGGCGAACGCGATCTCATGCAGGTCGAGCGTCCATCGGCCCGGTTGCGCGGGCTTCCTGAGCTTGAACGTCCAGTTGGCTCGACCGTCCTTCAGGCGCTCGAGGTCGACGGATGGATTGACCAGGTCGATTGCCGGTATCACGATGCGGCGAGCCATCAGCGGCAGCGCCTCGACCTCGAAACTGATCGCGTCCAGCGTGACGAAATACTGCGTGCGCGCCCAATCGGGATTGGAGATCGTGACGTTGCGTGCGATGAACCGCGGCCATGGCACCCAGGCGCGCCGGCCCCGCTCGCTCACGGGCCGGCGCCACCCGACATGCAAATCGCCGTTGATGGCGAACTGCCGTCCGATCGCGTCCGACACCTTGTCATCGATCCAGGGCCGGGCTTGATTCCAGTCGAACGTCACGATGACGATCACCAGCGCGGCAAGCGCCAGGGTGACGATCACGGCAAGCCACGCGGCCGCCTTGCCGACGGTGTGGCCGATGTGCATGGCTCACTCCCCGAGTTTGCTGCACGGTATTGCGCAATTCGTGTTCCTGAATATACGTTGAACGGTGATGTCTGATGATATCGACCCGCAAGCGCGTTCGACCGGCCGGGCGCTCGCGCGCAGCGTCCCGCCGAGGGCGCTGGCCACCCACGACTTCATCGTGCGCGCGAAGGTAACGGCCCTCTCGCCGAAGCCCCTCTAACACGACAGGTTCGTCGCCGGCGACGACGGCAGCATGACGGGTATCGCGCGCACTGCGCCGGACGCTCATGAGGCCGACGAACAGGTTCGCTTCGCGTGGCTCACCCGCCAGGACTGCAGCGCGAACCACCGGAAAGCGATGACGCTGCCGGCCGACGAACGCGATCTCGATTTCGTCGTGCACGTGGGCGACTACATCCATGAAACGGTCGGAACCTCTCCCCCTGGCCGCGCCCTCCTACGCACTGCGTGGCCGCACGCGATTGACCGTGCCCAGGGATTCAGTCGAGGTGCACGTCGAACGCACGCAGGTTCCGATGCGCCGTCTTATTTGAATGTCCTCTGCGTTCCCGCACATTCGCGTGCGTGCCCCGGTTCGGTCATGCACAGCGTCTCTCCACGCGGCGCGTCAGTGGAAATGTCCGCCGAACAGCCCGAGCAATCCTATGACGATCAGGTAGATTGCGACGATGTAGTTCAGCAGGCGCGGTACCACCAGAATGAGAATTCCGGCGATCAGCGAGACCAATGGGCTCAGGTTCGTGAATGCGTGCATGGCGTTGCCCTCTTGACAATAGATCGCGATTTCGCTGAGTGAAGCGCCGCTCCTGAAACACCCGAAACGATGTCGCTTGACAGTGTGTTTGCCACCCATCGACATCCGGTCAACCGGCGGGAGACAAGCGCTTGACCCGAGTCATACCGGCGACGGATCTCCGGGCGCCAGGCAAACGCTGCCGCGGCCACGGGCCGTACTGCATCAGGTTGTGCTTCGTCGCTGCACGCGATTCCCCGCAGGTGCGGAAGATTCTTTACCCCCGCAGGCAATCTGAACGAAGGACACTGGTCGTGCAGCGTTCACTTGCGGATCGGAGCGATTTGCGTGCCTGGCTCGGCGTGCGCGCCCCCGTGAAAATACTTCCAGGCCTTCGAGCCACGGCGTTCGCGCATCTCACGACGCTTCGTCGTGCCGAAGCCGTCACGCGCCGCGGCGGCGGGACAGAATTGACAAGCGCTTGAAAAAGCGTCCGCGGCTCACGTGCCGGTCGTTGCGCAGTCGCGCAGTCGCGCCGCCGCCCGTCAGGATTCCGGCGAAGGGTCGGCCGGCTTGCGATCGCGATCGGCGTCCCGTTTATCGTCTCCGGCGGCGACCCGCTTCGCCATGTCGAGGTAGGTCTGAGCCATCGCGCGCAGTTCTTCCTCCGACGCGTCCTCGATCCCGATCAGCCGGTCGCTGGCCGCGTGCGTGACGGCGACGAGTTCGTCGAGCTTCAGGTGCATCGCGACACTGTCGCGATTCTGGTTGCGCTGCAGCAGAAACACCATCAGGAACGTGACGATCGTCGTCCCGGTATTGATGACGAGCTGCCATGCATCCGAATAGTGGAACAGCGGCCCGGTGACGAGCCACAGCAGCGTGACGGCCACGGCACTGCCGAATGCGATCGGCGAACCGGCCCACACGGTCACGTGTGACGCGAACCGTTCGAACGCGCGCGTGACGGGATGCCGGACCGCGACCGCCCGAGGATCCGCCGAGGTCCGGTCGTGTGCGCCCGACCGGGCGCGGGATGGAGGGTTCGCTTCACGCATGGCCGCCTCGCGGAAAAGGATGTCGATCTCGGCGCACGCAATGGCACGGGCGCCGCCGATCCACGAGCAGCTTGCGTGCCCGGTCGACCGGCCCGCGCGAGCGGCCCGAACGCCGGTCGCGCGGGGTTCGCGCATCAGGCAGCCGGCTGCGCGACCCGCCCCGACGATCGCCTTCCGGTGGCGACGGCCAACAGCGGCAGCGGCCCTCCCCCTCGCTACACCCGCCCCGCCAGATGAAACCGCGACGCCGGATGCCACAACTGCACCGACGTCGCGACCTGCCCGCCGACCCACGTGCGCCGCCGCAGCAGCAGGCACGGTTCGCCGATTTCCATCACGAGGTGCCGGCGCACCTGCGCATCGGGCTTCTGCGCGTAGATGCGGAATTCCGCGCGCTGGATCGGCGCGAGCCGCACCATGTAGTGATTCGGCGTCTCGACCGTGAAATCCTGCTCGAGGTAAGCGGGAAACAGCGCGGGATTGACGTAGCGATCCTCGAACTGGATCGGCTCGCCCTCCTCGCAATGCACGATGCGCGAATGAAATACCGGCCCCGTACGCAGCCCGAGCGCTTCGATCGCTTCGGGATCGTCGCTGCTTTCGATCGACACCACGCGCGCACTGTGCCGATGGCCGCGCTCGGCGATCTCGTCCGCGATGTTGCGGATCTCGAGCACCGTCGATTCGTAATGACGGCGCTCGACGAAGGTGCCCGCGCCCTGGATGCGGGTCAGCACGCGCTCGGCAGTCAGCTCGCGCAGCGCACGCGACACCGTCATTCGCGCCACGCCGAACTCCTTCACCAGTTCGGCCTCGGTCGGAATCGCACCACCCGGCTTCCAGTCGCCGTTCGCGATCCGCTCGACCACATAGCGCTTGATCTGCTGGTAGGCCGGCAGCGCGCGCGCCGGCACGTCGTCGCCCGGTGCGGCACCCGGCCGGGCAGCCGTGTATCGTTCCGCTTCGTTCATGCGCCCTCGATCGAATGAAGGTTGGATGACCTGCCCACCATCGCACCGCCGCTGCTTCACGCCAGCGACGGCGGGGCGCCCGCGACGATGGCCGCCGCGCTCGCGATGTCGTCCGCGAGCGGCCGGTCGTCGTGATACGCCGGCACGCGTTCGCGCACGTAACGCCACAGCGCGTCGGTCGGTGCCGCCCGCAATGCGCGGTTCTCCTGAAGATCGTACGCCTGCGCGGCGGCCAGCAACTCGATCGCGAGCACACGCGTGGTGTTCTCGATGATATCGAGCGCCTTCAGCGCGGCCGGCGTCGCATGGCACAGGTGATCTTCCTGCAGGCCCGACGTGATGCCGCCGTCGAGGCTCGCGGGCGCGGCGAGCCGCTGGTTCTGCGCAACCAGCGCAACCGCGGTGTACTGCGCGATCATGAATCCGGAACACGTGCCGCCCGGCGTCGCGAGAAACGCCGGCAGCCCGCTCACGAGCGGATTGACGAGACGGTCGAGCCGCCGCTCGGCAATCGCCGCGACCTGCGCCATCGCGGCCGCGAGGCTGTCCATCGCGAGCGCGATGCCCGCGCCGACCGCATGCGCCTGCGAATGCACGGCCGGCGCGTCGCGCGTGCCCGCGACGATCGGATTGTCGGTGACGGACGCGAGCTCGCGGTCGACGACTTCCGCCGTGACCGCCAGCACGTCGCGCGCCGCGCCGTGCACGTGCGGAATCGTGCGCAGGCTGAGCGGATCCTGCGTATGCCGCCCGTTCGCCGCGGCGAGCATCGCGCTGTCGGCAAGCATCGCGCGCAGGCGCGCGCCGACGTGCCCGATGCCCGGCGAAATGCGCAGCGCCAGCGACGCCGGATCGAATGCGGCGAGTTGGCCACCGAGATTCTCGAAGCTCGTCGCCGCGATCCAGTCGGCCCAGTCGAGCAGCCGCTCCGCGCGCGCAAGCGCGAGCGCGGCGAGCCCGGTGACACACGGGGTGCCGTTGACGAGGCTCAGCCCCTCCTTCGCACCGAGCACCAGCGGCTCACGGCCGATGCGGCGCAGCGCCTCGTCGCCGCGCACGCGTTCGCCGCGGTGACGCGCATGGCCGTGGCCGATACAGACGAGCGCGACGTGCGCCATGTGGGTCAGGTAGCCGACCGAACCGTGTGCCGGCACTTCCGGCAGGCAATCGTGTTCGAGCAGCGCGACCAGCTGGTCGACGATGTCGGCGCGTACGCCCGAGTGCCCGTGCGCGTAGTTGTTGATCGCGGCGGCAATGATCGCGCGCGTTTCCGCCGCGCCGAGCGGTGCGCCGACGCCGACCGCATGGCTCATCAGGATGTTGCGCGATAACGCGCCCTGCTGCGCCGGCGACACGATCACGTCGCACAGCGCACCGACGCCCGTGTTGACGCCATATGCGCGAATGCCGCGCGCGACGATTTCCTCGACGAGTTCGCGCGCCGCGACGACGCGTCCGCGCGCGTCGTCGGACAACGCGAGCGGCGCGCCGGCCGCCACCGCCGCAATCTGCCGCCAGTCGAGCGGCCGTGCCGAACGGAATACGGTCATGGCTGCCTCAGTTCGCGGCGCGGTCATGATGGCTCGACACGAACTGGCGGAAGCGCTCGGAGCACTGGCCGCCGAACAGTTCGCCGGGCGTCCCGTCCGAATCGACCTCGCCCTGATGCAGGAACATCACGCGGTTCGACACATGCCGCGCGAAGCCCATCTCGTGCGTGACGACCAGCATCGTGCGCCCTTCCTCCGCGAGCGAGCGCATCACGCGCAGCACCTCGCCGACCAGCTCCGGATCGAGCGCCGACGTCGGTTCGTCGAACAGCATCACCTTCGGATGCATCGCGAGCGCGCGTGCGATCGCGACCCGCTGCTGCTGGCCGCCCGACAGATGGGCCGGATAGTAGCCGCGCTTGTCCGCGAGGCCGACGCGCGCGAGCAACGCCTCGGCCTCCTCGACCGCTTCCGCGCGGCTGCGCTTCTGCACGCGCAGCGGCCCTTCGACCAGGTTGTCGAGCACGGTCATGTGCGACCACAGGTTGAAGTTCTGGAACACCATCCCGAGCTGCGAGCGGATGCGATCGACCTGGCGCCGGTCGCCCGGATGCAGCTTGCCGTCGCGCGCGCGCTTCATCTTCAGTTCTTCGCCGGCGAGCGCGACCGTGCCGTCGTCGGGCGTTTCGAGCAGGTTCAGACAGCGCAGGAAGGTACTCTTGCCCGATCCGCTCGCACCGAGGATCGAGATGACGTCGCCTTCGTGCGCATCGAGCGAGATGCCCTTCAGCACGTGGTGATCGCCGAACGACTTGTGGATGTTCCTGACCGACAGGGCGACGGGAGCAGCTGTGTTCATCGAATTCTCCTGGATGGAAGGACGCGGTCAGGATGCGACGCGGCGCGCATCGCGTGCGCCGGCCGCGGGCGGGCCGGACGGCTTCGGCGCGCGCAGGTGGCCCGACAGCCGCCATTCGAGCGCGCCGAGCAGGCGCACGACGACGAAGTTCAGGCCCAGGTAGATGAGGGCCGCGCACACGAACACCTCGGTGGTTCGGTAGGTTTGCTGGATGATCTGCTGCGCGACGCCCGTCACCTCCCACACGGTCACGAGGCTGGCGAGCGCGGTCGACTTGACCAGCAGCACGGCTTCGGTCGAATACGCGGGCAGACACTGGCGCAGCGCGATCGGGCCGATCACGCGGCGCAGCAGCGCGAAGCCCGACAGGCCGATCGAATAGCCGGCCTCGATCTGCCCGACCGGCACGGCCATCAGCCCGCCGCGCAGGATCTCGGCCGTGTAGCCGGCGGTGCAAAGCGCGAGCGACAGCACCGCGCACACGTACGGCTCGCGCAGCAGCGGCCACATGAAGCTCTCGCGGATCACGCCGAACTGGCCGAGCCCGTAGTACACGAGAAACATCTGGATCAGCAGCGGCGAGCCGCGAAACACGAGGATGTACGCACGCGCGAAGCGGTTCGGCAGCCAGCGCGGCGACACGCGCATCGTGACGATCACGAGCGACAGCAGGCCGCCCAGCACGAGCGACGCGAAGAACAGGCCGAGCGTGGTCGGTACCGCCGCGAGCAGCTGGCGCAGCGTATCGAACAGGAAGTCGAAATCGAGTGACATGGGCGCGCTCCGTCAGTTGCGTGCGAAGTTGCGGCGGAACGACCGGCCGACGATCGCTTCGGCCCGGTTGAACACGCGGTTCGACAGCCCCGTCATGACCAGGTAGAGCGCGCCGCCCGCGACGAAGAACACGAAATACTGATGGGTCGAACTCGCCGCGATCTGGCTCGTGCGCAGCAGCTCGGCGAGCCCGGTGACCGAGATCAGCGCCGAATCCTTCAGGCTCAGCTGCCACACGTTGCCGATGCCCGGCAACGCGAAGCGCAGGACCTGCGGAACCAGGATGCGGCGCAGGACCATGCCGCGCGGCATGCCGATCGAGCGCGCCGCTTCAAGCTCGCCCTTCGACACGGCGAGCACGGCCGCGCGATACACCTCGGCCTGGTACGCGCCGGAAATCATTCCCACCGCCAGCGCGCCGATCACGAATGGCGGCACGCCGATGAAGCCTTCCGCGCCGAACCACTGGCCGACGGCCGTGACGAGCGTCGAGCCGCCGAAATAGAACAGGTAGATGACCAGCAGCTCGGGCACGCCGCGAAACACCGTCGTGTACAGGTCGCCGAGCAGGCGGGCGCTGCGGTAGCGCGACAGCTTCGCGGCCGCGATGCCCGCGCCGATCACCGCGCCCACCGCGAGCGCGGCAAGCGTCAGCGCAACCGTCATCAGCGCGGCGAGCAGCAGCACGCCGCCCCAGCCTTCGGTTCCGAAGCCCAGCATTTCAAGGATCGCCATGCGTGCCTCCCGGCAAGCGTTGATTGGATCGGCAGGATGTACGCCGCCGCGCGCGGCTCATGCCGCGGGCGCGGCGGCGGCCGGACGCGCGCTTACGGCGTGACGTCGGTCTTGAACCATTTGTCGGCGAGCTTCTTCACGGTGCCGTCCGCGAGCGCGGCGCCGATCGCGGTATCGAACTTCGTCTTCAGGTCGGCATCCTGCTTGCGGAAGGCCAGCCCTTCGCCCGGCCCCCAGATCGGCCCGCCGAGCTTCGGGCCCGCGAGCACGATCGATGCGTTGTCCTTCTTCGCGTTGTTCGCCGCGTAGTACGTGACATCGTCGAACGATGCGTCGATACGGCCGGCGACGAGGTCGAGATCGCGCTCGGGCGAGGTCTTGTACACGCGGATCGACGCGATGTCCTTGAAGCTGTCGTTGATGAACTTCGTATAGACGGTGCCCGACTGGATGCCGATCGTCTTGCCTTTCAGTTGCTTGCGCAGCGCGTCGACGGTGGGCTTGTCGGCGTTCGCGTCGCCCGACAGCTTGACGATCGGCGCGCCCGGCGCCGCCTTCGGCAGGATCTTCGTATCGGTGACGGCGAACGTCGCGGGCGTGGCCGCATAAGGACGCGAGAACAGCAGGATCTTCTCGCGCTCCGGCGTGATCGAGATCGCATCCATCAGGACATCGAACTTGCCGGCCTGCAGCCCCGGAATCATCCCGTCCCAGTCCTGCGCGACCATGTTGCACTGCACCTTGATACGCTCGCACACGTTGGCGAGCAGTTCGGGCTCGAAGCCGCCGAGCTTGCCGCCCGGCAGCGTGAGGTTCCACGGTGCGTAGCCGCCTTCGAGCGCCACCGTCACGGTCTTCCATTCCTTCGCCTGCACCGGCGCCGAAAGCGTGGCCGCAGCCGCCGCAATGATGCCGATCGTCCTGACTGCCCACTTGATGCGCTTGCCGTTCACGAGATTTCTCCTTGCGTTGAAGTTCGTCATCCCCTCGGTCATGCAAGCCTCAGGAATTTGTCTATACAAGCATGCAAGAAGAAAAACGGAGCGACAAGCGTTGATCAAAAAAAACCGGGTAAACGCGGGAAATCCCCTAATAACGGGGCTTTTTCGTGCCTCTTCGCGGTGATTCGCGGCACGAACTTGGTGCATTCCGTATGATCTTTCTGTCAGGATGACTAGACAAATTCATGATTCGCCTGTTTCGCTAAACACACTAAATCACCCGTCGAATGCCACCGTCATGCCTGCAAGCGCATCGGCGGAATCGGGCATGCGTGCCGGCCGCGTACGCCCACGCCGTCACCACGCGGCAAACACGTCCCGCGCGATGCCGAAGCCCGTGCTCATCCCGGCGCCGCTCGTCACGACGACGACGCGCGTGCCGTCATCCGGCGCCTCGATCACGCAATCGGCATCGGGCGCCGACGGATAGCTGCCGGTCCAGCGTTCGACGATGTCCAGTTCCGAGATATCGAGCGTCTCGTGCAGCAGACGCAGGATCTGGGCGTCGATCTCCTGCGTCGCAAACGGCAGCGGTGCGGCGCCGTATTCATGCGAATCGCCCACGACGAGACTACCGTCGGCGCTCTGCACCGCGATCAGGTGGATGCCGTAACCGAGGCACACCGGTTCCTCCGCCTTCAGGCGCGTGCGCAATGCGTCGGCGGCGGGCAGCGCCGCGAAACCCGCATACCGCAGCAGGCTCAGGTCGCTCATCACCGCGGCGCGCAGCGCCAACGGGCGGCGCGGCCGCACGCGCAGCATCTGCAACTGGCACAGCCGGACTGCGTGCCGCGCGAACCAGTCACCGTACAGGTGGCGGCTGTCTGCATTGCCGCAGACGATCACGCGCTCCGCGTGCAACACGCCGCGCGACGTCCGCACGGTCGGCGTGCGCACCTCGTGCACCATCTCGCCGTAACGAAACCGCACGCCGAAGCGCTCCGCCAGCCATGACGCCAGCAACCCGATTGCGGTACGCGGCTCGATGCGCAGTTCATGCGGGCTGTGCAGCACGCCTTGCGCGCCGTCCAGCCGCAGTTCCGGCGCCACGGCCGCCGCTTCGCCGGGTGTCATGACCCGGCAGCCGTCGGCCATGCCGGTCTGCATGAAGGCATCGATCAGCTGCATCGCCTCGGGGCGACGCGCAATCAGGTGCAGGCCCCGGTGAAGCACGTCGATACCGGCTTGCGGCGCGACGTCCGCCCAGACCTCGCGGCTCGCCCGCGCACGCCGCCAGCTGTGTTCGGCGTGCTGCCCGGTGACGGTGATGAAGCCGAAATTGCGGATCGACGCGCCCACGCATGCGGCATCGCGCTCGATCAGGCAGACGCTCAACCCCTTGAGTGCGGCCGTATAGGCATGCGCGAGGCCGACGATGCCGGCGCCGACGATCACCACGTCATAGGAATCCGCCGCTGCGATGGCATTCACGATTGCACGTTCCTTCTGTCGAGATGACACGCGCCGCATCCCGTCGACGGCTCCCTGGAGCGCGTCGAACGGGCCGGCTCGCGCCGTTCGTTCCCAGGACTGTCGCCCGATCCCGCACTATCGCGACACGAAATGACATCCGCATGAAAAGCCACAAAACAGCATGAATTGGCAAATTTTGCCATCTCGACGCATGGCGAGGGTACGCGTCGACCAGGGAGCGCAGCGCGTTCGTTTCCGCGCGTCGCCTGCAGCAACCCTTCCAGCAGCCGGTGGCCGTGTCAGTACAGCAGAAACGCCGCGCGCTCGCGCCCGAATGCGGCATTGCGTGCGTCGACCGCCCGTTCGATATCGCCGAGCGGCCGCCCCGCTTCCAGCATGTCCGCCACCTCGCGCGAGCCGACCGACGCGCGAATCGCATCGATCCGGAATGACGCCGGATAACGCCGGTGCAGTGCCAGCGCGAGCGCAAACCCGATTTCACCCGGCCGCGTCGCGCCGGGCCGCCGCTCGATTCGCACGCCTTCGCACAACCTGCCGCGATACGGCCCCTCCGTCGGCACGAAGCGGACCGGCGTGAACGTCGCAGCGAGCCCCGTCGCGCGAAGATCGCCGGCGAGGATGCGCCCGTCGATCCACGGCGCGCCGATCACGTCGAACGGCGTCGGGGTCCCGCGCCCCACGCTGAGCGCCGCCCCCTCGATGAGCCCCGTCTCCGGATACAGCGACACCGCGGCGGCATCCCGCAGGTTCGGCGACGGCGGCACCCAGCCGAGGCCCGTATCGTCGAATCGCATCGCGCGCGCGTAGTTCGCCATCGGCACCACGGTGAGCGCCGCGCCGATGTGCCGCCGTTCGTTGAACAACCGCGCGAGCTCGCCGATTGTCATGCCGGGCTGCAACGGCAACGGGTAATAACCGGTGAACGTGGCCGGCTCCGCATCGGCCACGGGGCCGCCGGCCACGTCGGCGCCCAACGGGTCCGGGCGGTCGAGCACGAGCACCGGGCGGTGCGCGGCGGCCGCCGCCTCCAGCGCGTAGCCGAGCGTCGCCAGGTACGTGAAGAAGCGCACGCCCGCGTCCTGCAGGTCGATCACCAGGATGTCGACGCCGGCGAGCCCCTCGGGCGCGATCCTGCGCCGGTCGCCGTAGAGGCTGTGAACGGTCACGCCCGTCGCGGCGTCGGTCGTGTCGCCGAACGTTTCGTCGACGTCCGTGCCGAGCCCGTGCTCGGGCGCGAACAGCGCGACGAGCCGTGCGCCCGGCGCCTGCGCGAGCAGGTCGGCCGTGCGCCGGCCGAACCGGTCGAAGCCGCTTCTGTTCGTCAGGAGTGCGATTCGCTTGCCGGCCACCGCGGCGAAGCCGCTCGCCACGAGCACGTCGATGCCGGCCAGCACCGGCCCGTGCGAGACCGGCAACCGGCCGGCCTGCGCAACGGCCGCCGCCATCGTCGGCACGCGCGCCGCGATCTGCGACGACGCTACCGGCGCGGCCGCGCTCGACACGATGCCGAGCACGAGCGCACGCAACGGCATCGCGGTGCCGGCTTCGCCGGGATACAGCCGGCTCGTCAGCACGATCGCGAAGCGGCGCGTCACGGGATCGATCCACAGCGCCGTGCCCGTATAGCCAAGGTGCTGCAGCGCGCCAGCCGGCGGCAACCGGTAGCGGTTGGCGACGAGCGGCGGCCCGACCTGCCAGCCGGGTGTATGCCAGTCGCCTTCGGCGTCGAGCGTAGCCGGCGTCTCGAGCACGGCGACGCTGTCGTCGCCGAGCACACGTGCCGTGCCGAGCGTGCCGCCGTTCAGCAGCATGCGCGCGAAGCGCGCGAGGTCGTCGGCACTCGCGAACAGCCCCGCATTGCCCGCGACGCCGCCCATCGCGGCCGCGATCGGATCGTGCACGCGCCCCCGCAGCAACCTGCCATCGCGAACGATCGTCGGCGCGACGCGTGCCGACGTCGCAGGGCTCGACCTGAAGGCCGTGTCGGCCATGCCGAGCGGCGCGAATACGTGCCCCGCGCACCACGCGTCGAGCGGCTGCCCCGACACGCGCTCGACGATCTCGCCGAGCGCAACGTAGTTGACGTCGCTGTAGCGCACCCGCGTGCCGGGCGGATCCGCAGGCGCCATCGCGACGATATCGGCGAGCACGGCGGCACGGCTGCGCAGTGCGCGCGACGACGACACGCCGGCCGGCAGCCCCGATATGTGCGCGAGCAACTGGCGGATCGTGATGGCGGCCTTGCCGTGCGCGTCGAACGCGGGCCAGTAGCGCGCGGCCGGCGCGTCGAGGTTCAGCAGGCCGCGTTCGGCGAGCTGCATGATCGCGACTGCCGTCGCCACGGGCTTGGTCAGCGACGCGAGATCGAACACGGTATCGGCCGTCATCGCCTCGGCGTGCTCGCCCGTCACGCGCAGGCCGCGCGCCACGCGCACCTGCACACCGCGCGCGTCGCCCGTCTCGACCACCGCGCCGGCAAGATGGCCGTCGGCGATCTCGGCGGCGATCGCCGCATCGATCGCGGCAGCCTGCGGCTGCAGCGCCGTCGCCGCGTCGGACGCTGCGGCGGGCGCCGCGCCGGCACCGGCCGGCATCAGCGCGAACAGCAGCGCGCCGGTCAGCGCGGCAGCGCAGCGGGATCGTAGCGATTGCGCGGATTCCACAGCATCCACCCGTCCGTGCCGGCCGCGTCGGCGGCGTCGGCCTGAGCGCGAATATCCGCCGCGTCGAAGGCGCGCCGGTCGAATGCATAATCGCGAAACGCCTGCAGCCACGGCCGGAAACGCACGCCGTCGAGCCCCGTGCGGCGCATCGCCTCCGCGAGCGAGCGCCCGACGATTTCGCCGGGGTGATCGGTCGGCTTGCGGCAGCCCGGCAGGCCCCACGTGAATCCCGACGGATACAGCATCGGCGAAATGTAGTCGACCAGCCCGCCCAGTGTGTCGAGCCGCTGCCCGATCTGCGTGTCGTCGGCGTTCCAGCACACGTAGCCGAAGATGTCGGCCGACAGGTAGACGTTGTAGGGCCGCAGCCGGGCGCGCGCGCCTTCCAGGAAGCCGGTGATCGCGGCCACGCGGTTCGCCTCCGTGTTGGGCTCGCCGAACCGCAGGCCGCTCGCGTCGGGAAAGCGCAGGTAGTCGAACTGAATCTCGTCGAAGCCCATCCGCGCAGCCTCCTCGGCCACGTCGAAGTTGTGCTCCCGTGCGGCGCGCACGGTCGGGTCGATCCACCGCAGGTGCTCGCGATCGCGCCAGATGGCGCCGGCCGCGTCGTGCACGGCCCAGTCGGGATGGGCAGCCGCGAGCGGATCGTCCTTGAAGACGACGATGCGCGCGATCAGGTACAGCCCGCGCGCGTGGAATGCGCGGATCAGCGCCGGCAGGTCCGCCACGCGCGGGCCCGCCTCGCCGGTCGCGCCGATCGCTTCGCGCGCGCCGCTGCGATACGGCGTCATGCCGCGATCGCCCTTGACGTCGATCACGAACGCGTTCACGGCCGTGCGGCCCGGCAGCGCGAGCGCCGCGTCGCGCAGCGTGCGGTCCGCGAGGCCGTAGGCCGACAGGTAGACGGCCTTGGGACGGAACGGCACGAGTGGCACCGTGCGCGCCGTCTCGCCGGCGGCGAGCGCGACCTCCACGCGCGCATAGCCGGGCGCGGTCACGCTGAGCGTCGTGTCGGCCGACGGCGCGGCAAACTCACCGGCGGCCGACGCGATCAGGTTGCTGCCCGACGCATACCCAACCGCACCCGCCACCGGCCGGCCGCTGCCGGCATCGACGACCGTCACCGAGACGGTTCCGGCGAAGGCTGCGACCCAAGTCATCGCCAGCAGCATGCCTGCGAGCATGCGGCCGAGCATCGCTGCGCGCTGCCCCCCGCGCCGCAGCGGTTCATGCCGGTGCCGCACGGCACACGGCACGCAGACGATTGCCCGAAGATTCTTCAATGCACACCTCGCGACGCGAATTCGTGTGGACATTGTTACGAAGCCAGCGGAACGGCCCGTGAGGCAGATCAACGGCGCGCATCGCGCACCACCCGAAGCGCTCGATCGAAGCGTGCGTCTACGGCCCGGCGCCCGGACACCCACCGCAAAGCCGTATCACGCCGCGCCGCTCGGGGTTCTGCCAGTAAAACCGCACGTCGACGCCGCCGCGCGCCGGCACGACGACGTGCCGGACCTCCTGGACGGCCCGGTCGTGCGCCGACACCGTATATCGCCCCGGCGGCACGCGCGCGAACAGGAACGGGCCGGCCGTGTGCGCGTCGAGGATCGTCGACTTGCCGGACGTCAGCGTGACATCGACGTCGGACAGGTAATGGCCGGCCTTCGTCGCGAACATGATCCGCAGGTTGTAATGCGGCGCGGCGGCGTGAAACGCGGCGACCTCCTCCGCACCGATGCCGCCCGTGATGTACGCGGCGCCGTTCTGCTCGATCGGCTCGGGCAGCGCTTGAGCCAGCACGCTCGAGGCAGTGGCCAGCAAACAGGTCGACAGCAGCAGCGACCCGGCGATTCCAGTCCGCATGTCATTCTCCCGGTTCATGCACGTGGGTGGCGATGCGGCTCGTTCGTCCGGCCGCGTCACGGCCGGCGTGCCGCGACGTGACGCATTCGCATCGTTGACGAAGCCAGCGTCGCGCGAAACGCCGATTTCCCGTTGACGCAGGTCAAGCGCACCCGACCGGGCGGTGCGGCGTGCCCTCACGGCACGGCGGCGACGGCCGGCGCCGTTGTCCGTTCCGGCTGTCAGCCGATATTGCATCGCGCGTCGGAAATTTCCGACACGGCGGCCCGACATCGGACAGCAAGCTCAGACCACGCTGATTGTCCGGCCCGGGTCCGCCGCCAATACTGGAGACGTGACAGGACGCAACGCATTCCGCGGCTGGCGAGCAGGTTTTCCGCACGGCCGCCGCAGGATCCAGGAGCTGGCCATGACTCACCCGAGCGCAGCACAAGCCGACGACGCCACGCCGGATCGCGACCTTCCGGTCGGCGCGCACCTCGTGACCCGGCGCCCCGGCTACGTGCATCACGGGATCTACATCGGCAACGGCAACGTGATCCACTACGCGGGCCTGGCGCACCGGCTGAGCGGCGGCCCCGTCGAAATCGTCTCCGTCGACGGCTTCTGCGCCGGTTTCGAACTCGCGATCGTCCGGCACGCGCGGACCCTGTACGACGGCACGGAAGCGGCGAGGCGCGCCGCGTCGCGCCTCGGCGAATGCCGTTACCGGCTGCTCACCAACAACTGCGAGCACTTCTGCCTGTGGTGCCTGTTCGGCGTTGCAAGGAGCGATCAGGTCGCGTCGTGCCTGCGCAACCCTGTACACGGCGTCGCGGTCGTCGTCATGCTGCTGGCTTGCGTGCTGGCCGGGCGGCTGCATGCGGCATCCGTCGAACGCACGCCGGACGCGCACGCCTGCCCGGCTCGCTGCGGGGCCTAACGCCGCCCGAATCGGCATGACGCACCCGCCTCTCACCCGAGCCGGCGTAAATCGGCATGCCCCCGCCCCCAGCGCTTCGCCTGCGCGATCGCGATACGGATCGCACTGCCCTCGGCACGCCCTTGGCGCAGCAGCGCGTTGGCGATCTCGATCGCCTTGCCGCGCACCGGCGGCGACAGGTTCCGCATAGACGGCGGATAGCGTTCGTCATCCCACGGCATGGTCGGTTCCTCTCGTACCGGTGTGCATCCCGATGTGCCGGTCAACGAGGCACGCGGCAGCGCCGCGGCGCGTGTACCGGCGCCACGGGATCCCGCCGGGCGTGGACCCGAACGGAAACGGCATCCGCGAACGGTGGCGGCAAACCCGCGATCCGGCGATCAGTCACTGTTTCTCCCCGGTGGTTTGCAGCAATCCGTCCATGCATCGCGTATCGCACGCATCCGTCATCAGGTAGCGCGGCAGCGCCATCGGGGAATCCGTGAGCCGAACGGGGCGAGCCTCGATCGTGAACGCCGCGACATAGCCTTCCCGAGCGGCCAGTCGATCCGTCTGCGTGTCATGGATACCGAACGGCCAGGCCAGCAGCCGGACCGGCCGGCCGGTTTCGGATTCGAGCCGTTCGCGGGAGCGGCTCAACTGGATCGACACGAATCGTTCGTAATCCTCCGCAGTGCGCCGCGCGCGTTCGGTGCGGAAATTCGGATGCCAGTAGGTATGCGACTCGATATCGTATCCGCCGGATTGCCCGAGCACGCGCAGCTGGTCCCATGTCATCGCGTAGCTCGCGTTGGAAATCGCCGACGGATAGATGAACAGCGTGACCGGTACCGGATGCGCGGCCAGCAGCGGGCGCAGCACGTCGTAGACGGAACGGTGGCCGTCGTCCACCGTGATCGCGACCGCCCGCGGCGGTATCGCGTCCGTCTGGCCCGCGTGCCAGCGCACGATGTCGGCGAGCGGCACGATGCGGTAGCCGCTCGCGTCGATCGCATGCAGTTGATCGAGGAACGTCCCGGGGCGCACCGTCATCGAATCCAGGCGTTGCGCCGCAAACCTGTGATAGACGAGGATCAGCACGCGTTGCGGCACCGGCTCGCCCGTCCCCGCGCCGGCGGGCGATACCTGCGGCAAGCACGACAGCAGCATCAAGCAGACGATCGAGCGGACCCTCATGCCGCACCTCGAGCAATGGCCGTGCCGCCTGCCTGAGCAACCAGTTCCGCATGAATCCGCTCGACGTCGGCGCGCGTGCACAGCGCCGTGCCGGGATGCTCGACCGACGCGGCCGATGCCGCCAGCGCATAGCGGCACGCATCGTCGAACGGCACGCCGCGCGCCAGCGCCCAGACCATCCCGCCGACGAAGCTGTCTCCGGCGCCCACCGTGCTGCACACCGTCGCGAGCCTGCCGGGCAGGCGCAGCGCACGCTCGCGCGTGACGACCCATGCGCCGCGCGCGCCGAGTGTCACTGCAACGATGTCCGCTCGCCCCTGCGCGACGAGTTCGCTGGCCTTGTCGCATGCCGACGCCTCGTCGAGCGCTGCGCCGGCCAGCGCGCTCAGTTCGTCGAGGCTGGGCTTCACGAGATGAACCCCGGCGTCGAGCGCCGCGCGCAGCGCCGGGCCCGCCGCATCGACCACCACCCGGCTGCCGTTTGCGGCGGCCGTCCGCGCGAGCGTGGCGTACAGGTCATCGGGTGCGCCGGGCGGCAGGCTGCCGCTCAGCACCAGATAGCGCGGCGCGGGTCGCAGGGCCGCGATGCGTGTCGCGCAGTCGCGCCACTCGGCTGCCGTGACCGACGGCCCCGGCATCAGGAACCGGTATTCGCGCCCCGTCGCGGTTTCGGTCACGCAGACGTTCTCGCGCGTCTCGCCGGCGATCCGCAGGCGCACGGCCGGCACCTGCTCGGCTTCGAGCAGCCGCGTCAGCACATCGCCGGTCGGCCCGCCCGCCAGGTACAGCGCGACGCAGTCGCCGCCGAGCCGATGAACGGTCCGCGCGACGTTGATCCCGCCGCCGCCCGGATCCCGCCGTGGCCGCGCGCAGCGCAGCTTGTGCGTATCGACGATGTGTTCGACCGACGTCGAGACATCGACGGCCGGATTCAACGTGACGGTAACGATCTCGGTCATGGCGCGTAGCCGGTAAAAGGCGCGATTCGCGGGCCGGCTCTGGCACCACCTTACGTGCGCCCCTTCGCGCGACATTGACGACCGTCAAGCCATGCCGCAACAGCGCCGGGTTGCGCTCGATCAACGAAGCGGACGGGGAGGCTCTTACAGTGAGTCATCCGTCGTCGCCGAGCCCCGCCATGGACGAGCAGCCACTTTGCACCACCGTGCTCGCCGAGCGCTATGCGCAGCCCGGCGAAACGTCGCGCGCGGCCGTCTTCCGGCGTGTCGCCCATGCACTGTCGCTCGCCGAGCCGCCCGCGCTGCGCGCGCGGGCCGAGCGCATGTTCTTCCTGAACCTGCAGCGCGGCGCGATCGGCGCCGGTCGCATCATGGCGAATGCCGGCTCGAAGGCCGGCGGGACGATGATCAACTGCTTCGTCCACCCGCTCGCGGTTCCGTTGGACCTGCCGCTGCAGGGTGTCGATGCGGCGCTCGCGCAGGCGCTCGACGACGCCCGGCTCACGCTGCTGATGGGCGGAGGAATCGGCTACGACTTCTCGCCGGTGCCGCCCGCCGACGCATACGAACGCCGCCTGTCGCCCGAACGCGGCGTATGTGCGGCGATCGACCGATTCGATGCGATGTGCCGCGCACTACCGTTCACCGGCCCGCGCCGCGGCGCGCAGATGGGCGTCCTGCGCTGCGACCATCCGGACCTGCTTGCGTTCGTCACGGCCAAGCGCGGGCGATCACGCTGGCCGACCTTCAACCTGTCGGTCGGCATCACGGACGCGTTCATGGAAGCGGTCACGCACGACCTGCCATGGGCGCTCGTCCACCACGCGCCGCGCCATGCAGCCGCCGTTGCGTCGCCCCGGCGGCCGGACGGGCGCTACCTTCATGCGACGGTTCCCGCTCGCAAGATGTGGCAAGCGATCGTCAACGCCGCACGCGACAGCGCCGAACCCGGGCTGCTGTTCCTCGACACGATCCGCGACGCGAATCCAATGCGCGAGCACGAGCGGATCGACGCGACGAACCCGTGCGGCGAACAGCCGCTGCCGCCCTACGGCAGCTGCGTGCTCGGGCCGATCGACCTGTCGCGGTTCGTGCGCCATCCGTTCGGTATCGACGGCATGCCATGCTTCGATTTCGCGACGCTTGCCGACGCGGTGCGCGTCCAGGTCCGCCTGCTCGACGACGTGCTCGACCTCACCGCGTGGCCGCTCGCCGCGCACGCACGTGAAGCGCATCGGACGCGGCGCATCGGTGTCGGCGTGACGGGCCTGGGCGACGCGCTGACGATGCTGCGGCTGCGCTACGACAGCGTCGACGCGCGCGCATGTGCGCGCAGCATCGCACTGACGATGCGCGAGCACGCGTTTGCCGCATCGGCCGCGCTGGCCGCCGAGCGCGGCGCGTTTCCCGCCTATGATCCGGCCGCTTACCTGACCGGCCCCGCATACCGCACGCGACTGCCGCTGAAGGTGCATCACGCGATCGCGCGGCACGGGCTGCGCAACAGCCATCTGCTGTCGTTCGCGCCGGCCGGCAGCGTGAGCCTCGCGTTCTGCGACAACTGCTCGAACGGCATCGAGCCGGCCGTCGGCTGGACGCAGCGCCGGATGGTCCGCACGGTCGACGGACAGGTGCACGCATTCCGGGTGCAGAACCACGCTTACCGGCTCTTTCGCGCGCTGCACGGCGACGGCGTCGCGCTGCCGGACTATTTCGCCACCGCGGCCGAGATCGCGCCGATCGATCACATCGCGATGCTCGCGGTGCTCCAGCCCTGCGTCGATGCCGGCATCTCGAAGACCGTGACGACGGACAGCCAGTGTTCGCTGGCTCAGGTCGATGCGTTGTTCTTCGCGGCATGGCGCGAACGGCTCAAGGGCATCACGGTGTTTCGGCCCGATCCGCGGCTCGCGTCGGTCGTCACCGACGACACCGCGCAATTGCGCGACCGCGCGGTCTGCATCGGCTGTTGAGCGGCCCGATCGACGGCAGCCGGTCAGGCCGGCGCGTCCGTGGCCGTCGCCGGCTCCGCATCGGCGCGCGCAGGCCCGCGCTTATCGCCGCCATCGTCCGGCGGCGCGATGAGCGCCACCAGCGTGTCGTGATCGATCGACTCGTGCTGCAGCAGGCACAGCGCGATCCGCTCAAGCGCGTCGCGATGCGCGCCGAGCGTCGCCGCGACCCGCTCGTGCGCCGCTTCGAGCAACGCGCGCACTTCCTCGTCGATCAACCGTGCGGTGTGTTCGCTGCACCGGCCGTCGCCCGGCGTCCACACGCCGGGCGAACCGCCCTGCGCCGTCGCGTCGTCGAGCGTCGCCAGGCCGAGCTTCGCGCTCATCCCGTACTGCATGACCATGTGACGCGCCAGCGCGGTCGCCCGTTCCAGATCGTTCTGTGCGCCGGTCGACACGTCGCCGAACGCGATTTCCTCGGCCACCCGGCCGCCGAGCAGCACGTCGAGCCGCTCGAGCAGCTCGCTCTTGCGCAGCACGTAGCGATCCTCGGTCGGCACCTGCTGCGTATAGCCGAGCGCCGCGATGCCGCGCGGGATGATCGACACCTTCTTCACCGGATCGCAATGCACGCGGCTTTGCGCGACGAGCGCGTGCCCCGCTTCGTGGTACGCGATGGTCCGCTTTTCCTCGTCGTTCATCACGCGGCTCTTGCGCTCCATGCCCGTCATCGCGCGATCGATCGCCTCGTCGAAGTCGGCCATGCCGATCGCCGGCTTGCCGAGTTCGGCCGCATGCAGCGCGGCCTCGTTGACGACGTTCGCGAGATCCGCGCCGACGAAGCCCGGCGTGCGCTGCGCGAGTTCGCCGAGATCGACGTCGGCCGCGAGCTTCACGTGCTTGACGTGCACGCCGAGGATCTGCCGCCGGCCATTCACGTCGGGCCGGTCGATCGCGATGTGGCGGTCGAAGCGCCCGGGCCGCAGCAGCGCGGGATCGAGGATCTCGGGCCGGTTGGTCGCAGCCATGATGATCACGCCCGAATTGGCCTGGAAGCCGTCCATCTCGACGAGCAGCTGGTTGAGCGTCTGCTCGCGCTCGTCGTTGCCGGACATCACACCGACGCCGCGCGCCTTGCCGAGCGCATCGAGCTCGTCGATGAACACGATGCACGGCGCCTTCTGCTGCGCCTGCTCGAACAGGTCGCGCACGCGGGCCGCGCCGACGCCGACGAACATCTCGACGAACGCCGAGCCGCTGATCGTGAAGAACGGCACGGCCGCCTCGCCGGCCACCGCGCGCGCGAGCAGCGTCTTGCCGGTGCCGGGCGCGCCGACGATCAGCACGCCTTTCGGGATCTTGCCGCCGAGCCGCTGGTAGCGCTCGGGGTTGCGCAGGAACGCGACGATCTGCTGCAGCTCGGCCTTCGCTTCGTCGATGCCCGCGATATCGTCGAACGTGATGCCGGTTTCCTGCTGCACGTACACGCGCGCCCGGCTTTTGCCCATGCCGCTCAAGTCCCGGACCCCGCCCGGCCTGCGCATCATGAAGCTCCACAGCATCACGAGGACGATCACCGGCAATAGCCACCCGGCAAGCGTTTCGAGCCAGCCCGAATCCGGCGCGCCGCGATAGCGGATGCCGGCGGCCGTGAGGTCGCTGACGAGACGATCGTCGGCCACCCGGTTGGTCGTGAAGCGCCACGGCGGCCCCGCCTTCTTCACGGCGGCCGCGTCGGAGGCCGGCAGCGCCGCGCCGGCTTCCGGCATGCGCAGCGTGCCCGAGATCGACGACTGGCCGACGTCGAGATCGTCGACGAGCCGCGCGTCGACCAGCCGGTGAAAGTCGCTGTACGAAATCGACGTCGTTGCCGGCTGGGCCATCAGCAGCTGATACGCCACCAGCACGGCAAACACGAACGGAATCAGCAGACCGGAGTAATCGAATGATTTTTTCATGGCGTCGATCCGGCACGGCGGGCGCGGGCCCGCTCATGCAACGTCAGGCAACGGTCAGCCGGTCGACGACCTCGCGCACGCCCCTGACCGATGCGGCCGCGCCGCAAGCGGCACGCCGTTCGGCGAGCGACGCGACCGTGCCCGTCAACGTGACGATGCCGTCGTCGGCGGCGATCGAGATCCCCGCGGATTCGCGCTGCGCGCGCCGCGCGAGCGCTTCGGCGATCCGGGTACCGACGTCCGGCACCGTATGGTCGGCGCGCACGCGGATGCGATTCGCGACGCCGACGACGCCGATCATCCGGCTCACCATTGCTTCCGCCGCACGGCTCTGGAACGCGTGATCCACTTCGCCGTCGAGCGTCACGCAGCCATGGTCGACCTCGACGCGAATCTTGTGATCGCGCAGCGCCTCCTGCCAGCCGAGCGCGAACGTGATCGCGATCGCCAGCTCCTGATCCGCGCACGCGTTCTCCGGTGGCGTGACGTTCACTTCGAGCACCAGCGCGCGCGCATCCGCGACATGCAGCGCCGTTTTCTGCGCCTCGAGTTTCTGCGCCCAGCTATCGACCGTGCCGCGCAGCGTCACGATCCGGTCGCGTACGTCGACGTCGATCCGGCGCGCATCGATCGCCGGATTCCAGAACAGCGCCTGCTCGACATCCTGCTTGAGTGCTGCATCGGACTTCATGTCGGTCTCCCGTCGGCCCGCGTGTCGATCGCGACACTTGCGATCGGTGACGGGCCGCACCGGATCCAGCATCGCGCAAGGCGGCGCCGGCGGCTTGACGAGGATCAAGCAACGGCGTGCCTGGGGCAGCCGCCGACGGGCACGTTCAGGCCGTTTTTTCCGTTGATGCAGATCAACCGTGCGACGGAGCGGGACGCGATCATGACGCCAGCCCCTGCGAAATCCGCCACGACCCGGCGCTTCGCATCCGTATGGCAGCCGGCGCCAGCCGCTTCCCGGGAGATCGTCATGAACCGAAAGCAGTATCGAATCGCGCTCGCGACGCTCAGCGTGTTCATCGCGCTCGCGTCGCTGGCCGGCATCATTCACGGGCTGCTGTTCGACGAACGCGTGTTCAGGTACTCGATCCTCACGCTGATCATGAGCATCCTCTCGTTCGTCGTCCTGCTGAATCTCGCCCCGGGCGATCGCCCGTAACGCGTGCGGCGCCGTTGCCTTCGAACCTGACGTAACGAGCGGCCGCGTGCAGCCGCCGTTCATGCCGTACGCCGGCGACGGCGCGCCGTCACCGTGCCGGATCCGTCGTCCCGTCGAACGCGCAATCCTGCCCGACCAGCACCGAGGTGCCGGCAGTGTCGTCGACGAGGCGTGCGATATCCGCGAGCGAACCGATGGTCGCGCGCCGGCCCGACGTTCGAGCGAAGTCACCGGCGGCCTCGACTTTCGGTCCCATGGAGCCCGCTGCGAAAGCCTGCCCGGCGAGCGCCTCCGGCGACGTGCGGCGAACCAGCCGTGCGTCGGCAGTGCCCCAGTCGAGGTACACACCTGCCACGTCGGTGGCGATCACGAACAGGTCCGCATCGAGTTCACGGGCGAGGAGCGCCGCGCTGCGATCCTTGTCGACCACCGCCTCGATCCCATGGTGCCGGCCGCCCTCCGCTTCGACCACGGGAATGCCGCCTCCTCCCGCGCAAATCACGATCGCGCGACTGGCGAGCAGCGCCCGTACCGGCTCGATTTCCAGAAACCGCAGCGGCCGCGGGCTCGGCACGACGCGCCGGTACCCGTCGCCGTCCGCGACGATCTCCCAGCCGTTGGTGCGGACCATCTCGGTCGCCGCTGCCCGCGTGAGGACCGGACCGACTGGTTTGTCGGGATGCCGGAGCGCAGGATCCGCGGCGCTCACCTCGACCATCGTCAGGAGCGTCGCGCAAGGGCGCGACGCCGGCAGCCGGTTGCGCAGTTCCAGTTCGATCAGGTAGCCGATCATGCCTTCGGTCTCGGCGTCGAGCACATCGAGCGGAAAGCGTTCGGCAGGCGGCGCCTGCCGTGAAAGTGTCGCGAGCAACCCGACCTGCGGGCCGTTGCCGTGCACGATCACCAGTTCGTTCCCGTGCGCGATGCCCGCCAGCTGTGCCGCGGCCAGTCTCACGTTCTGCAGCTGCGCGACGGCGCTCATCGCCTCCCCGCGCCGCAGCAGTGCATTGCCGCCAAGTGCGACCACGATACGCATCGCCTGTCCTCCCCTAGCCGGCCAGCGTGGCAACCAGCACCGCCTTGATCGTATGCAGCCGGTTCTCGGCCTGCTCGAAAACGACGGACGCGTCGGACTCGAATACCTCGTCGGTGACCTCGACGCCATCGGTCAGCCCGTAGTGATCGGCAATCTGCTTGCCCACCACCGTATGCGCGTCGTGAAATGCCGGCAGGCAATGCATGAATTTCACGCGCGGGTTGCCGGTTTCCGACAGCAGTTTCGCGTTCACCTGATAGGGCAGCAACGTACCGATGCGCTCGCCCCATCGCGCCTCCGGTTCTCCCATCGAGACCCACACGTCCGTGTAGATGAAATCCACGCCCTTCACCGCTTCGCCGGGCTGTTCGGTCAGCATGAGCCGCGCGCCCGTCTTCGCGGCGATGTCCCGGCATTGCGCGATCAGTTCGTCGTGTGGCCAGAGATGCCGCGGTGCGCACAGGCGAACGTCCATGCCGAGCTTCGCACCGACGATCATCAGCGAGTTGCCCGTATTGTTGTGCGCGTCGCCGATGTAGCAAAACGCGATTTCGTGCAGCGGCTTGTCGCTGTGTTCGTGCATGGTCAGCACGTCGGCCAGCATCTGGGTCGGATGGAATTCGTCGGTCAGCCCGTTGTACACGGGTACGCCGGCGTACTGCGCGAGTTCCTCGACGATCTCCTGGCCGAAACCGCGATACTCGATCGCGTCGTACATCCGGCCGAGCACGCGGGCCGTGTCCTTCATCGATTCCTTATGACCGATCTGCGACCCCGTCGGATCGATGTAGGTGACGTGCGCGCCCTGGTCATGGGCGGCAACCTCGAACGCGCATCGCGTGCGGGTCGAGGTCTTCTCGAAGATCAGGGCGATGTTCCTGCCGGTCAGGCGCGGCACCTCGGTGCCCGCGTATTTCGCGCGCTTGAGGTCGCGCGACAGGTCGAGCAGGTAACGAATCTGGCGCGGCGTGTAGTCCATCAGCGTCAGATAGCTGCGGTTGCGTACGTTGAACATGATGAGTTTTCTTCTCTCGAGGTCAGCATGGATTGGCGCGGTTCAGAGCGCGACCGGATCGCGCGCGACCGGGCAGCTCAGGCAATGACTGCCGCCGCGGCCGCGGCCGAGCTCGCCGCCCGGCAGCTCGATCACCTCGACACCGGCCTGGCGCATCTTGCGGTTCGTGTGGGTGTTGCGGTCGTACGCGAGCACGACGCGGCGGTCGAGCGCGAGCACGTTGTTGCCGTCGTCCCATTGCTCGCGCTCGCTTTCGTAGCGGTCCCCGCCCGTCGTCAGCACGCGCAGCGAGCCGACACCGAGCGCACTCGCCACGACCTGCAGGAACTTCTCGTCATGACGCTCGTAGCGAATCTGCCCGAGCACGTCTCCGGCATACAGGCTCGTGCAGCGGATCTCGTCGGCCACGTCCGGATAAATGCTGACGAAATCGACGTCGAGGAACGAAAAGACCGTGTCGAGATGCATCGACGCGCGCGACTTCGGAAACTGGCATGCAATCACGCGCTTCGCACCGTTGCCGGCGAACAGTGCGCGGGCGACCTGCGTGACGGCTTGCGGGCTCGATCGCTCGCCCATGCCGATCAGCACGACGCCGTTGCCGATGGCCATCACGTCGCCGCCTTCGAGCGTCTGCGCGCCGTGATCGACGTCGGGGTCGCCCCACCACGTTCTGACCTTGCCCGCGAAGCGAGGATGAAACGCGTAGACAGCCGCGAGCAGCAGTGTTTCTTTCCGGCGCGCGGGCCAGAACATCGGATGCAACGTCACCCCGCCGTAGATCCATGCACTCGGGTCGCGTTGAAAAATCAGGTTCACGAGCGGCGGAATCACGAAGTCCGATCGCTCCAGATATCCGCCGAACAAACCGCGTGCATCGAACGGCAGTTCCGATTTCGCGACGCCGCCGATCAGCACCTCGGCGAGCCGCTGCGCCGGCATCGATTCGAGCCATAGCCGCAGTTCGCGAAGCATGCCCGTACCGACTTCCTCCTCCGTGATGCGGCGATCGAGTATCCAGTCGCGCGCGCCGGTATCGAGGCAGACTTCAGCCAGCAGATGCTGAAACTCCAGCACCTCCACGTCCCGTTCGCGCAGCACGCGCACGAACGCCTGATGATCCTCGATGGCCTTGTCGACCCAGATCACGTCGTCGAAGAGCAAGGTTCCGCAGTTGGCCGGCGTCAGCCGGCGATGGGCGAGGCCAGGCGCGCAAACCATCACGGTTCGCAGTTTGCCGGCCTCGGAATGAACGCCAAGAGTCATGATCGGTTTCCCGAAGTTCCGTAGCAGTTTTGTGCGGACACGCCACCGCGATGGCGTGGCCTGTTCGTCATCGGCCCTGTCGATTGCGTATTCGATACCCGTCAACCGATCGACACGACACCCTTCGCAAACAGCACGCATGCAGTCACCGCGACGGCGAGCAAGACGACAGCGGCCGTGCGCTCGAGTCCGGTAAAAGCGGGTGAGTCCGGATTCTTCTCGCGCTGCGCATACCAGAACACGGGGATGCCGATCACGAAGAAGATCGTCGACATCAGCAGGTAGGTAGGACCGGCCGCGTAGAGCAGCCATGCCGCGTAGGCGGTGCCCAGAACGCCGGTCCATATCGACGCGCGCTTGCCCTCGCCCGCATGCTCCTGGAAGCTCCGCTGCGTCGCGCATTTCCACAGGAAGCCGGTGCTCGCGAGATACGGCGGCAGGATCATCACGCCGGCCACGCTGATGAGCCACATCCACGCGTCGTGCGCAAACAGCACGACGAACATCATGACCTGCATCACGGCACTCGAAATCCACAGCGACGGCGCAGCCGCATGATGGCGATTCTCGTGCGACAGGAAGCGCGGAAAAATGTTGTCCTTGGCGGCCGCATACGGCAACTCGGCAACGAGGACCGTCCACGCCAGCCAGCAGCTCAGCACCGAGAACAGCAGCGCGACGACGACGAAGACCGCCCCCCAGTGCCCGACGAGCTGCTCGATGACATAGGCCGTGGACGGATTCTGCAGGCCTGCCAGCTGATGCTGGGACATCACGCCGAACGGCAGCGCGGAAAGCAGGAAATAGAGCGTCGTGCAGACCGCGAGCCCGATGAACGTCGCGGTGCCCACCGCGTGCTGATCGCGCGCCCGGTCGGACACGACGACGGCGCCCTCGATGCCGATGAACACCCAGAGCGTGACCAGCATCGTGCTCTTGACCTGTGCCAGCGTGCCCCCGAGATGCTGCTGCTGTCCCCACACATCGAACGAGAAATGTCCCTTCTGGAAAAACAGCGCCATGACGACAATGGCGACGGACAGCGTCACGACATTGACCACGCTCGTGATCGTGTTGAGGATCGCCGCGCGCTTCACGCCGGAAAGCACCATGAAGTGCAAGGCCCAGATCAGCACCGATCCGCCCGCGATCGACTGCCAGTTCCTGCCGTCGAACGCGGGGAAAAAATAGCCGAGCGTCTGCATGATCAGCACCGCGAACGCGACGTTGCCGAACGCGGAGCTGAGCCAGTATCCCCAGGCCATCTCGAAACCCGCGAACTTGCCGAAGCCTTCTCGTGCATACGAGTAGATGCCCGCGGTGAGTTCGGGGCGCTGGTCCGCCAGCGTGCGGAACGCGTTTGCCAGAAAGAACATGCCGACGAGCGTGATGATCCATGCGATCGCGATGGCGCCGAGGCCGGCGCCCGCGGCCATGTTCTGCGGAAGGTTGAACGCCCCGCCGCCGATCATCGAGCCGACGACGATGCCGCTCAGCAGCAGCAAACCGAGCTTGCGTGTATCGGGGCCGCCGGCCGCCTTCGGCACGGACGACGTCCGGTCGCCCTCGGCTGAAGGTCTCTCCACGACAGGTTGACTCATGTCAGTTCTCCACACACGTTGACTTCTCCCGCTCATGCGACGGGCCGCATGACAGACGGCAACCATGAGCCGGTCTCTGGTTGGTGAAATATAAAATTCGGATGACTGTCTATTTGAGGTTCGTCGATTCGCGAAGAAAGCCGGAACCGGCGATGAAGCGCGTCGGCGAGGCCGTGCGTTCCGGCGCCTGACCGACCTTGACCATGGTAGATGCCGAACCACCGTACCCTGCTTGATTCAGGTCAACGGTGCGGGTCGGGGGGCCGGGGAAGCATGCAGACGGGTGAGGCGCAGAAGAATCACCGCAACCCGGATGGGGCCGGGGAGCGCGCAGACGTCATCCAGGTCGAATCGGGCGGGCCGGCAATTGCGCTCAGTCGGGTTCGTCGGCCTCGACCGTGGCCAGCGGCATCACGATCGTCACCGCGAAGCCATGGCCGGGCGCCGTCTCGATCCGCAGTTCACCGCCCAGGCGTTCGGCGCGCTCTCTCATGCCGAGCAAGCCAAACGACTTCAACCCGGGACGCACGTCGCTGTCGGCGCCGAGGCCGTTGTCCTCGATCGTCACGATGCAGTGCGGCTCGTCCCGCCGGATGCCGATCGTGACCTCGGTCGCCCCCGAATGCCGCGCACTGTTCGTCAGCGCCTCCTGCACCATCCGGAACACGGCCGTTGCGCTCTCGCGGTTGAAAGCGATCTGGTTCGCATCGATGCGCCTGAGGACACGCATGCCGTACCGCGACGAGAAATCCGCGATCAGCCAGTCGACGGCCGGGACCAGTCCGAGATCGTCGAGCATCCTCGGCCGCAAATCCGCGGCGATGCGCCGCACCGACACGACGATCTGGTCGATCATCGAATACAGGTTGCCGACCATCGCCTCGGGCGACCCCGCCTCCGCGCCCTTGAGTGTGTTTTCGAGCACCGCGGTCACCATTTTGAGCGCGGTCAGCTGCTGCCCCAGGTCGTCGTGCAGTTCGCGGGCGATTCGCGCCTTCTCCTCTTCCCGCGCGCGCAGGATGCTGGCCGACAGGCGCTTCAGCTCCTCGCGCGAGTCGCGCAGCTGCTCCTCCGCGCGCCTGCGATCCGAAATGTCCATGATCCAGCCGACCATCCGGTAGGGCGCACCCGTGCCGTCCCACAACGCCTGGCCCCTGGACTGGATCCAGCGGAACTCGCCGGATTTGGTGCGGACCCGGTATTCCACGTCGTAGGACCGTTCATGCGCCAGATGCCGGTCGAGGATCGACGCCACACGGTCGGCGTCGTCGGGATGAATCGCGTCGAGATGCGCGCGCGCGTCATTCGGCAGTTCGCGATCGTCGTATCCCATGATCTCGTGGAAGTGCGCCGACAGATACATCGCGCCGGTGAGCAGGTTCCAGTCCCACAGGCCGGCTGCGGCACCGCTCACCGCCAGCTGAAACCGTTCCTCGCTGGCCGCCAGGGCCACCGACACGTGATGCCGCTCGATCGCATAACGAATCGCCCGGCCCAGCAACGCCGGTTGAATGTCCCGCTTGAGCAGATAGTCCTGTGCGCCTTCCTGGATCGCCAGCAAGCCCGCCGACAGATCGTCCAGGCCGGTCAGCACGATGATCGGCACCTCCGGCTTGGCCGCATGCAGCCTGCTGAACGTGTCGAGTCCCTGGGAATCCGGAAGACCAAGGTCGAGCAGCGCCACGTCGACGTGTTCTGCCTGAAAGTGATCCATGCCCTCCGACAGGCGCTCGACATGGAGCAGCACGGACACGAAATCCTGCACCTCGGCGAGCGCTTCGCGGATCAGGAACGTGTCGGTCGGGCTATCCTCGACGAGCAGGATCCGGACCTCCTTGAGCGGCGTATTCATCGCCCGGCAGGCGGCAGCGTGACGACACCGAACCAGAAATCGCTGATTCGGCGCACGACGTCGGCAAACTTCGCGAAATCGACCGGCTTCGCGATGTAGCAATTGGCGTGAAGGCCGTAGGACTTCACCACGTCCTCTTCCGATTTCGAGGTGGTCAGGATGACGACGGGGATATTCCGCAGGTCGGGGTCGTCCTTCAGTTCCTGAAGGACTTCACGTCCGCTCTTCCTCGGGAGATTCAGGTCCAGGATGATGAGTCCCGGCCGGCGCGCGTCGCGATACTGCCCTTCCCTGCGGAGATACGCCATCGCCGCCACGCCGTCTTCCACGACCTTGAGCGGGTTGAGCACCTTGTAATATTCGAGCCCCTCGCGGGTCATCATCACGTCGGTGGGGCTGTCTTCGACGAGCAGGATATCGACGAGACCATCAAGCAGTTCGACTGGCATTGGCTCTCTCCTTAAACGACTTCGGCGTCCGGATCGGTCGCTGCCGCGCGCGGTAACGTGAAGAAAAAGATCGTTCCCCGCCCCGGTTCGGATTCGACCCAGATCCTGCCGCCGTGACGCTCCACGATCCGCTTGCACAACGCGAGCCCGATCCCCGTGCCGGGATAATCGCGGCGCGTATGCAGGCGCTGGAAGATCAGGAAGATGCGCTCGAAGTACTGGGCATCGATCCCGATTCCGTTGTCTTCGACGCGGAACAGCCATCCATCGGCACAAGGCTCCGCACCGATCCGGATCTGCAGCGGCGCCTCCTTGCGGCGGAACTTGACGGCATTGCCCACCAGGTTCTGAAACAGCAGCGCGAGCTGCGACGGAATGGCCTGCACCGCCGGCAGGAAACCCCGGTGCACGTCGGCGCCGGCCTCTTCCAGTGCCACGGCAAGATTGTTCAGCGCACTGTCGAGCGCGGCCGCGCACGCCATCGGCTGGAACGGATTGTCCGACCGGCCCACGCGCGAATACGTCAGAAGATCCTCGATCAACGCCTGCATGCGGGTGGCGCCTTCGACGGCGTGGCCGATGTATTCGTCCGCGCGCGCATCCAGTTGCCCCTGGTAGCGGCGCTGCAGCAACTGCAACGGCCCGGCGACGGCTCGAAGGGGTTCCTGCAGGTCATGCGACGCGACGTACGCGAACTGCTCCAGGTCGCGATTGGAGCGGGCCAGCTCGTCGGTACGCTCGCGCAGCGCTTCCTCCGCACGCTTGCGCTCCGTAATGTCGACGATGGCCGCCAGGACGAACATCCCTTCATCCGTTTCGATCGGATTCAACCCGATTTCGACCGGCAATTCGGTCCCGTCGCTGCGCAACCCGGAAAGATGCCGGCCCGCGCCCATGGGGCGGCTCGTTGGCGCGGCGAGGAACGCCGCGCGATGGTCCGGATGCTGGGCCCGGAACCGGGCCGGCACCAGCGTCTCGATGCTTCGGCCGATCAGCTCGTCGCGCGGGTAGCCGAAGACGCGCTCGGTCTGCGAATTCACCAGGACGATCTGGCCGCCGCGGTTCACCATGACCATCGCATTCGGCGACGCCTCGACGACCAGCCGCAGGCGTTCTTCCGCGCGCTTGCGTTCGCTGATGTCGGTGGAAATGCCGCCGATCGACACGATCCGTCCGCCCGAATCCCGGATCGGAAAACGGACTGACAGAAACGTTCGAGGCTGCTCCGCGAGGAGCACGGTTTCCTCGGTCTCGACCACTTCGCCGGCCAGCACCCGGTCATCCGCCTGCCGATAGGCAGCCGCCCGCTCCGCCGGGAAGATCTGTTCGTCCGTCTTGCCGAATGCCTCCTGACGGCGGACATGGAATACGTCCTCGAAGCGCCGGTTCACGAGTGCATAGCGCCGATCCGCCTGCTTGACGCTGATCACCGTGGCGGCATTGTCCACGATGGACTGAAGCTGCTGCTGGCTGTCCCGTATCGCCAGCTCCGCGCGTTCGTGCTCGGCGATCTTGCGACGCAGCGCATCGTTGACGCTTTCGAATTCGGCCGTGCGCGTCGCGACCCGGTGCTCAAGCTCGTGGGTGAGCGCACGCAACTGATTCTCGGCTTCCTGGCGTGCCGCGATCTCGCGGACGAGGTCCCGGTTCGCCTGGTCCAGCTGCATCGGGCTCGGCAGCGCGAGCGCTTTCGGCATCAAGGGCCATATCACGATGGCCGTGGCGAGCGATGCCGCTGCGGTCAGGGTCTTGACGCTCGCGTCCAGCCAGTACACCGGCTGCCAGATGTCGATAATCGAGATCAGATGGGTAGTGCCGCAGGCGAGGATGAATACGGCGAACATCAGGAACAGCCAGCTGAAAGGCAGATCCTTGCGACGGCGCGCGAATATCCCCAGCGCGACGGGTATCGAATAGTAGGACAGCGCGATGATGGCGTCGGCAACCACGTATGACCAGATCAGCCCCGGCGACCACTGCAGACAATAGCCATGGGGAACAAAGCCTGAAGCCGCAAAGAACTGAGCGATCGTTTCCACGCGCCATGCTCCTTCCTGTTGGAACCCTCCGGGCTCGGGTCGGCCAGCATCATCGATTTGTCGCTTGACACTATATACGTGACGGCGATCGCGCACGCAAGAAGCGGGCCGGGGGAGTCTTCCGGATATCGGGAGAATTGTCCGGCTTTCATGAAGGCCGGACGCTTGCCGATCCGGCCTCCCGCTCACCGTTGCCGCGCGGCTTGCCCGCTCCCGGCGCCCGGCGCAATCCGCGGGACCGGGCGCGTTCCGGCGAGCCTGTCAACCGAAGCGGCGCTCGAAACGCATTCCCGCGCAAGTGATGCAGATCAAGGGTAGGAGCGTCATTCGTCGGATATAAGTGAACCCGAAGCGGCGACGCCACGAGGCGGCGCCACCCCGCGTTTCCGTATTCGCCGAGGCATTCCATGCGCGCCATCGCGCTTCCCTCCGTCCTCCGTATCGCAGCTTTCCGGTACGTGCGTTTAGTTGCGCTCGCAACGGGTATCGGCCTGCTTTCCGGATGTCTGTCGCTCGCACCGCGTGACGAACCTCCGGCCGCGCCGATTCCCGCCGCCTTTCCGGATCCGGCAGCCGACCACGCGCCTGCGGCAGCACCGGTGCCTGCGTGGCGTGACTACTTCGTCGATGCGCGCCTGCGCACGCTGATCGCACAGGCGCTGGCCAACAATCGCGACCTGCGTGCGGCCGTTGCCCGCGTCGAACAGGCGCGCGCCGTCTACGGCATCCGCCGCGCGGACCAGTGGCCGACGATCGGCGCCGGTGCGGCCTATGCGCGGTTTCGCGCACCGGGCGGCTTCCTGACACCGGCGCCGTTCATCGGCCAGGTCTACGATGTCCAGCTGGCCGAGACGCAATGGGAACTCGATTTCTGGGGCCGTGTGCGCAACCTGAAGGACGCGGCGCTGCAGCGCTATCTCGCGAGCGACGCGTCCCGGCGTGCCGCCACGCTGAGCGTGATCACGTCGGTCGCCAACGCGTATCTGACCCTGTGCGAATACGACGAGCGCATCGCGCTGACCCGCGCGACGATCGACACGCGCCGCGAGTCGCTGCGGATTTTCCGGCTTCGCCATGCGGCCGGCGCGATTTCCCGCCTCGACCTGACGCAAGCCGAGATCCTGCTGCAGCAGGCGGAGTCGCTCGGTGCCCAGCTGCAGCAGGCACGCGCGTCGGCAGCCGATGCACTGGCCCTGCTGGTCGGCGCGCCGCCGGATCTGGCCGGCACGCCGCTCGCGCTCGACGACGGCGCCGTCGCGCCGTCGCTCGCGCCCGGCCTGCCGTCGTCGCTGCTCGCGCGGCGGCCGGACGTGATCGCGGCCGAGCACGAACTGCAGGCGACCCGCGCGAATATCGGCGCGGCACGCGCCGCGTTCTTTCCGCGCATCGCGCTGACGAGTTCGATCGGCTCGGGCAGCAGCGCGCTGCACGACCTCCTGACATCCAGCACCGGCGTCTGGTCGGTGATCCCGAACGTGACGCTGCCGCTGATCGACGGCGGCCGCAACCGCTCGAATCTCGCGCTGGCGCATGCGCAGCGCGACGAAGCGCTCGCGCGGTACGAGCGGACGATCCAGGGTGCGTTCCGCGACGTGTCCGATGCGCTCGCGTCCCGTTACTGGCTGGCCGACGAGGTGCGCATCGAGCGCGCCACGCTGGATTCGCAGGCCGAACGGGCCCGCCTCGCGAAGCTGCGCTACGACAGCGGCGCGACCCGGTTCCTCGAGGTGCTCGACGCGCAGCGCGACCTGATGAACGCGGAACAGCAATGGGTGATGACGCGCCGGGCGCTGCTGTCGAGCCGCGTCGCGCTCTATGGCGCGCTCGGCGGCGCCACGCGCGACAGCGATGCCGCCGCCGCGCCCCCGACCAACGAATCGACGAATCCGGACTCCCTACGATGAAAACCCTCAAGCGCCCTGTTCTGATCGGGGCAGGCGTCGCCGTGCTCGCGATCGGCATCACGTTTTACGGATGGACGCGCTGGCATGACGGACAGGCCGATGCCGGCCTCGTGAGCGGCAACGGCCGCATCGAAGCGACCGAGATCGACGTCGCGACCAAGCTGCCGGGGCGGGTCACCGCGATGCTCGTCGACGAAGGCGACTTCGTGAAAGCCGGCCAGCCGCTCGCGCGCATGGACGTCGTCGTGCTGCAGGCGCAGCTCGACGAAGCGCGCGCCCGCGAGGAGCAGGCGGTGAACACGGCGGCGAGCATCGACGCGCAGGTCGCGCAGCGGCGCAGCGACAAGGCGGCGGCCGAGGCCGTCGTCGTCCAGCGGGAAAGCGAACTGGATGCGGCGACGCGGCGGCTCGCGCGCTCCGAGACGCTGTCGCGCGACGGCGCATCGTCGATGCAGGAACTCGACGACGACCGCGCCCGCGCCGGCAGCCTGCGGGCGACCGTGAATGCGGCGCGCGCGCAGGTGCAGGCCGCGCAGGCCGCGATCGACGCGACCCGCGCCCAGCTCGTCGCCGCGCACTCCGCCGTGACGGCCGCGCAGGCGACGGTCGCGCGCGTGCAGGCCGACATCTCGGATAGCGACCTGACATCGCCGCGCGACGGGCGCGTGCAGTATCGCGTGGCCGAATCGGGCGAGGTGCTGCCGGCCGGCGGCAAGGTGCTCAACGTGGTCGACCTGTCGGACGTCTACATGACCTTCTTCCTGCCCGAGACGGTCGTCGGCCGGGTGCCGCTCGGCGCCGACGTGCGGATCGTGCTCGACGCAGCGCCGGAGTACGTGATTCCGGCCCGCGTGTCGTACGTGTCGAGCACCGCGCAGTTCACGCCGAAAACGGTCGAGACGGCCACCGAACGGCAGAAGCTGATGTTCCGGGTGAAAGCACGCATCGACCGCGACCTGCTGCAGCGCCATCTGAAGCTCGTCAAGACCGGGCTGCCCGGTGTCGCGTGGCTGAAGGCCGATCCGAATGCCGCGTGGCCCGCGCGCCTCGCGATCAAGGTCCCCCAATGAAGTCGACGCTCCCGGCCGATACCGCCGCAGGCGCGACCGAAGGGCCGCCGGTTCCCGCGCCGGTCGCGCGGCTGACCGGCGTCTCGCTGCGCTACGGCGACAAGGCCGCGCTCGACGACGTGACGCTCGACATCCCGGCCGGCCGCATGATCGGGCTGATCGGGCCGGACGGCGTCGGCAAATCGAGCCTGCTCGCGCTCGTGTCCGGCGCACGCGCGATCCAGCAGGGGCGCGTGTGGACGCTCGACGGCGACCTGTCGTCACGCCGTCATCGCGCGCGCGTCTGCCGGCGCATCGCCTACATGCCGCAGGGCCTGGGCCGGAACCTGTACGCGACGCTGTCAGTCGAGGAAAACCTGCAGTTCTTCGCGCGGCTGTTCGGCCATGACGCGGCGGAGCGGCGGCGCCGCATCGACGCGCTCACGCACAGCACCGGCCTGCACCCGTTCCTGGATCGGCCCGCCGGCAAACTGTCCGGCGGCATGAAGCAGAAGCTCGGCCTGTGCTGCGCGCTGATCCACGATCCGGACCTGCTGATCCTCGACGAACCGACGACCGGCGTCGATCCGCTGTCGCGCGCCCAGTTCTGGGAGCTGATCGCACGCATTCGCGCCGCCCGTCCGGCGATGAGCGTGCTGGTGGCCACCGCGTACATGGACGAGGCCCGGCGGTTCGACCAGCTGATCGCGATGGACGCCGGGCGCGTGCTGGCGACCGGCAGCCCGGACGCGCTGCTGGCCCGCACCGGCTGCGGCACGCTCGAGGACGCGTTCGTCGCGTTGCTCCCCGACGCGCAGCGGCGCGGGCACCAGCCGATCCGGATCGCGCCGTTCCAGCCCGATGCCGCCGCCGGCTATGCGATCGAGGCCGACGGGCTGACGATGCGCTTCGGCGATTTCGTCGCGGTCGATCACGTCAGCCTGCAGATCCGTCGCGGCGAGATCTTCGGCTTCCTCGGCTCCAACGGCTGCGGCAAGTCGACGACGATGAAGATGCTCACCGGGCTGCTCCCCGCGTCCGAAGGCACGGCGACGCTGTTCGGCCAGCCGGTCGCCGCCGACGACATCGACACGCGCCGGCGGGTCGGCTACATGTCGCAAGGCTTTTCGCTGTACGGCGAGCTGACCGTGCGGCAGAACCTCGTGCTGCATGCGCGCCTGTTCGGCGTGCCGGAGGCGAACGTGCCGGGGCGGGTCGCCGAAATGGTCGAGCGCTTCGGGCTGGCCGGCGCGCTCGACGCACTGCCCGAACGCCTGCCGCTCGGCGTGCGGCAGCGGCTGTCCCTCGCGGTGGCGATGGTGCACAAGCCCGAGCTGCTGATCCTCGACGAGCCGACGTCCGGCGTGGACCCGGTCGCGCGGGACGATTTCTGGCGGCTGATGATCGAGCTGGCACGGCACGATCGCGTCACGATCTTCATCTCGACGCACTTCATGAACGAAGCCGAGCGCTGCGATCGCGTCTCGCTGATGCACGCGGGCCGGGTGCTCGCCAGCGCCGCCCCCGGGGAGCTCGTGCGCACGCGCGGCGCCGGCTCGCTCGAGGAGGCGTTCATCGCGTACCTGACCGATGCGCAGCAAGCGGACAGCACGCCGGTCGACGAGGCATCCGACGCGGGCTGGCTGAGCACACCGGCCGACGCCGACGCCGACGCCTGTGCCGGCGCCGGCCGCGCGGCCGCATGGTTCAGCCCCGCACGCGCCGGCAGTTATCTCTGGCGCGAAGTGCTGGAGCTGCGGCGCGACCCGCTGCGGGCGACGCTGGCGCTGTTCGGATCGCTCGTACTGATGTGCGTGATCAGCATCGGCATCAGCCTCGACGTCGACAACCTGACGTTCGCGGTGCTCGACCGCGACCAGTCGATCCTGAGCCAGGACTACGCGCAGAACCTCGCCGGCTCCCGCTACTTCGTGCCGCGCGCCGCGCTCGTGGACGATCGCGACATCGACCGGCGCATGCGCAACGGCCAGTTGTCGCTCGCGATCGAGATTCCGCCCGGCTTCGCCCGCGACGTCGCGCACGGCCGGCGCGTCGAGATCGGCGCGTGGATCGACGGCGCGATGCCGATGCGCGCGGAGACGATCCGCGGCTATGTCGCCGGCATGCACGAGAACTGGCTGCGCGACCAGGCAAAGCGCAGGCTCGGCGCGTCGCTCGCGCCGCCGGTCGAGATCGCCGTCCGCTATCGCTACAACCCGGACGTCAGGAGCCTGCCGGCGATGATTCCGGCCATCATGCCGATGCTGCTGCTGATGCTGCCCGCGATGCTGACGGCGCTGGCCGTCGTCCGCGAACGGGAGCTCGGATCGATCGTCAACCTGTACGTGACGCCCGTCACACGGGTCGAATTCCTGCTCGGCAAGCAGGCGCCCTACGTGATGCTGGCCATGCTGAACTTCCTGCTGATGGTCGTGCTGGCCGACGTCGCGTTCGGCGTGCGGATCAAGGGCAGTTTCTTCACGCTCGCGGCCGCGGTGCTGGTCTTCAACGTGGTGGCCACGGGCATCGGGCTGTTCGCGTCGACGTTCACCCGCAGCCAGATCGCCGCGATCTTCATGACGATCGTCGGCACGCTGATTCCCGTCGTGCAGTTCTCGGGGCTGCTCACGCCGCTGTCGTCGCTGGAAGGCGCCGGCAAGTGGATCGGCACGGTCTACCCGGCCACCTACATGCTCGCGATCAGCCGCGGCGTGTTCAACAAGGCACTCGGCCTGGCCGACCTGTCGTCGCAGTTCTGGCCGCTGCTCGCGGCGGCGCCGGCCATCCTGGTCGTGACCGCCGTGCTGCTGCGCAAACAGGAGCGCTGACCATGTCGCGCCTGCTCGTCATTTTCCGGCTCGGGGTCAAGGAGCTCTGGAGCCTCGCCCGCGACCCGATCCTGCTCGCGCTGATCGTCTACACGTTCAGCGCGTCGATCTACGTCGCCGCCACCGCGCGCCCCGAAACGCTGCACAAGGTGCCGATCGCGATCGTCGACGAAGACGCGTCGCCGCTATCCGCGCGCATCGCCGCGGCGTTCTTCCCGCCGCAGTTCGCGCCGCCCCCGATCGTCGGCGCGGCCGCGGCCGACCGCGGCCTCGACGACGGCGACTACACGTTCTCGCTCGACATTCCGCCGGATTTCCAGCGCGACGTGCTCGCCGGCCGCCCTGCGGCGATCCAGCTCAACGTCGACGCGACCCGCATGACGCAGGCGTTTACCGGCGGCGGCTACGTGCAGCAGATCGTGTCGGGCGAGATCGATGCGTTCGTGCGGCGCTATCGCGGCGCGCCGTTGCCGCCCGTCGATCTCGCGATGCGGATGCGTTTCAACCCGAATCTCGACGAAGTGTGGTTCGGCGCGCTGATGGAACTGATCAACAACGTGACGATGCTGTCGATGATCCTCACCGGGGCCGCGCTGATCCGCGAGCGCGAGCACGGCACGATCGAGCATCTGCTCGTGATGCCGGTGACGGCGGCGGAGATCATGCTCGCGAAGGTCTGGTCGATGGGGCTCGTCGTCACGGTGGCGGCCGTCGCATCGCTGACGCTCGTCGTGGGCGGGGCGCTGCACGTGCCGATTCCGGGCTCCATCCCGCTGTTCGTGGCCGGGATGGCGCTGCACCTGTTCGCGACGACGTCGATGGGCATCTTTCTCGCGACGCTCGTGCGCAGCATGCCGCAGTTCGGGATGCTGCTGGTGCTCGTGCTGCTGCCGCTGCAGTTGCTGTCGGGCGGGCTGACGCCGCGCGAGAGCATGCCGGTCGCCGTGCAGGACATCATGCTGGCCGCGCCGACCACGCATTTCGTCGAACTCGCGCAACGCATCCTGTACCGGGGCGCCGGCCTCGATGCGGTCTGGATCCAGTTCGCGGTGCTGTTCGCGATCGGTTGCGCGCTGTTCCTGCTGTCGCTGATGCGCTTTCGCAAGACGATTGCCCGGATGGCGTAACCGGCCCGGCAGGCGGCCGGATGCCCTCGCGGCGCCCGGATTCGTCCGTTGATACAGATCAACCGTGCCGGAACCCCGCACGCGATCATGACGCCACGACTTGCGCAAACCGTTGCGGCCACGATCGCGGCCACGCGGCATCGCGCTCACGGGCGGCCGGCGGCCGCCTCCCCGGAGAACGTCATGACGCACCTGCCCTACCGGATCGTTCTGGCCACGCTCGGCGTGTTCGTCGCACTCGCGTCGCTGCTGGGCGTCGTGCACGCGATGCTGGTCGGCATGCATGTGCTTCCGTACGCGATCGTCGCGCTGGTGTCGGGCCTCCTCGCCTTCGTCACGCAGCCGGATCCCGCCGCCTGCGAGCGTTCATGATGCGCTCGCACCCGATGCCTTCCCCATCATGAACGGCATCCTCCGCCTCGCATTCAAGCTGCTCGTGAACGACAGCGCGAAGTTCACCGCGCTCACCGTCGGCATCACGTTCTCGGTGCTGCTGATGATCGAGATGACGTCGCTGTTCGCCGGCATCCTGAACAAGTCGTCGGCGTCCGTGATCAACATCGGCGCGAAAGTGTGGGTGATGGACCCGGCCGTGCAGACGATCGCGAACAGCATCGGCATGCCCGACTACGTGCTCGATGCGGTGCGCAGCATCGACGGCGTCAAGTATGCGGTGCCGCTCTACTCCGGCGCCGCGCTCGTGAAGCTGCGCTCCGGCACCTACCAGGCCGTGACGGTCGTCGGCCTCGACGACGCAAGCCTGCTCGGCCGCCCGACGATGCTGCAGGGCCGGATCGAGGACATCTACGCGGAGAACGGCTTCATCGCGATCCAGGATCCGGAGTTTCCGAAGCTCGAGAATCCGTCGGTCGGCACCGATTTCGAATTGAACGACCACCGCGGCGTGATCGTCGGCATCGCGAAGGTCGCGGCCAGCGGCCTGTTCGGCACGCCGACGCTCTATACCACCTATGCCCGTGCGATCCAGTACATTCCGTCGCCGCGCTTCACCACGTCGTACATCCTCGTCGAGCCGAAGTCGGATGCGGACATCGCGCACATCAAGGCCGTCGTGACATCGCTCGGCTATCGCGCGTACACACGCGACGAATTCATCGCGCAGATCGCGCATTTCTACAAGTATCAGACCGGCCTCGGCACCAACATCCTGCTGATGACGATCATCAGCTTCATCATCGGCCTGTCGATTTCCGGCCAGACCTTCTATGCGTTCATCCTCGAGAACCTGGACAAATTCGGCGCGCTGAAGGCGATCGGCGCGAAAAGCCGTGAGCTCGTCGCGATGATCCTGTTCCAGGCGACGTTTACCGCGCTGACCGGCTACGGGCTCGGCGTTGGCCTGTGCGTGCTCCTGATCAGCCTCGCGAAGCTGCAGATTCCGGATTACGCCGCGCTCGTCACGTTCGGCAACCTGGCGCTCGCGTTCGGGATGGTGGTCGTGATCGCGGCGATCTCGAGCTATCTCGGCGTGCGGCGCGTGCTGCGCATCGAGCCGTTCGACATCTTCCGGGGCTGACGATGGCGAAGGTCGCGATCGACGCACACGGCGTCAGCAAATGGTTCGGCGAAGGCGACGCGCGCACGCAGGCGCTGCGCGACGTGTCGATGCAGGCGAACTTCGGCGAGATGCTGCTGATCGTCGGGCCGTCCGGCAGCGGCAAGACGACGCTGCTCAGCGTAATCTCGGGCATCCTGCGGCCGGAATCCGGCTCGGTATCGATCGACGGCGTCGACCTGTGGGCGCAGCCGAACGACGCGATCGCGGATTTCCGGCTGAACCGGATCGGCTTCGTCTTTCAGGATTACCACCTGTTTCCGCGGCTCACGACGGCCGAGAATGTCGCGATCCCGCTGATCCTGAAGCGCCGCCCGTGGGACGACGCGATCAAGGAGGCGCTCGGCTATCTCGAGGTCGTCGGGCTCGCGAACCGCGCGCACCTGCCGCCCGTCAAGCTGTCCGGCGGCGAGCAGCAGCGCGTGGCGATCGCGCGCGCGATCGTCAGCCAGCCCGACCTGCTGATCCTCGACGAGCCGACCGCGTCGCTCGACGGCGACACGGGCCGCATGATCATCGACTTCGTCAAGCACAAGGTGCTGAACGACACGCGCTGCATCGTGATCGTCACGCACGACGCGCGCATCTTCGAATACGCGGACCGCATCCTGCGGATGGAAGACGGCAGGCTGAACGGCATCGAGCGCGGAGGTGCGCGATGAAACACAGGTTCGTGTTCGCGGCGGCCGTGCTCGGCCTGCTCGCCAGCCTCGTCGCCGCCTGGCTCTACAGCCGCCAGGTGCCGCCGCAGCCGCCGGTGTTCAAGCCGGCCGCCAATCCGTATGCACGCGGCGTCTATGCGAACGGCATCGTCGAAAGCGAGCAGCCGGCCGGCGCGAACGTGAACGTCTACCCGGACGTGACGGGCGCGGTGACGCGCATCCTCGTGCACGACGGCGATCCGGTGAAGGCCGGCGATGCGCTGCTGACGATCGACGACTCGGTGCAGCGCGCCACCGCCGCACAGCTCGCGGCGCAGGCCGACGCCGCCGCCGCGCTGCTCGACGAGCTGAAGGCGCAGCCGCGCCGCGAGGTGCTCGACGTGGCGAGTGCGCAGGCGACGGCCGCGCAGGCCAGCCTGAAGCTCGCGCAGGATCAGTACGACAAGCAGCAGCACGCGTACGACATCGACCCGAAGGCCGTGAGCCGCGATGTGCTCGATACGGCCGCGAACTCGGTACGTGTCGCGGCGGCCAACCTCGATGTCGTGACGCGGCAATATCGCCTGACGAAAGCCGGCGCGTGGAGTTACGACGTACGCAACCAGGAAGCACAGGCCATCGCGCTGCGGCGTGCGGCCGACGCGGCCGCCGCGCTGCTCGCCCGCTACACGCTGCGCGCGCCGGCCGACGGCATCGTGCTCGCGATGAACGCGGCCGTCGGCTCCTACCTGACTTCGCAGGGGCTCTACGACACCTACACGCAGGGCAACGCGCCCGTCGCGGTGCTCGGCACGCCGGTCGACCGCCTGCAGGTGCGCTGCTACATCGACGAAATCCTGATCCACCAGCTACCCGACCTGCACGCGCTGAAGGCGCACATGTTCGTGCGCGGCACGTCGGTCGAGGCCGACCTCCAGTTCGTCCGCGTGCAGCCGTACGTGACGCCGAAGATCGAATTGTCCGACCAGCGCACCGAGCGCGTCGACGTGCGCGTGCTGCCGGTCATTTTCCGTATCGTCCCGAACAAGGCTGTCCGGCTGTTTCCCGGGCAGATCGTCGATGTGTACGTGGCCGGCAAGTAATCGCCGCGCCCGCCGGATGCCGCGCGCGGCGGCCGCGCTCGCGGCCGTCGCGTCGCTGGCCGGATGCATGGTCGGGCCCGACTTCACGCGTCCGCCCACCCCGCATGTATCGCGCTTCGTCGCGGCGGATGCCACGGCCGGCGCATGGACGGGCGGCGGACAGACACAGGCGCTGTCGGCGAGCGAGCCGCTCACGCGCGACTGGTGGACGCGCTTCGGCAGCCGTGCGATCGATTCGACCGTCGGCGAGGCGCTGACCGACAGCCCGACGCTCGATCTCGCCGAGGCGACGCTGCGGCGCAGCGAACACGCGCTGCGGGCAGGCGAGGGCATCTTCTTTCCGCAGGCCGATGCGCAGGCCGGCGCGTCGCGCCAGCGTGACGTGCCGCTGCGCACCGGGCAGGCCCTGCCGGCATCGATCTTCAACCTGTACACGCTGTCGGCGACGGTCAGCTACACGCTCGACCTGTGGGGCGGCGAGCGGCGCCAGGTCGAGGCGCTGGCGGCCGGTGTCGACGCGCAGCGCCAGGCGCTCGCGGGCGCGTACCTGATGCTGACCGCCAACGTCGTCAACACGATGATCGCGCGCGCCGCGTATCGGGACGAAGCCGCGGCCACGCGCGAAATGATCGGCCTGCTCGACGAGCAGATCCGCCTGACGCGCGCGCAGGTGACGGCAGGCGCGGCGCCCTACGTCGCCGTGCTCACGCTGGAATCGCAGCGGGCGTCGCTCGAGGCGACGCTGCCCGCGCTCGATCAGAAGCGCGCACAGGCCGACGACCTGCTCGCGCTGCTCGCGGGCCGCTACCCCGTCGACTGGCAGACGCCCGACCTGTCGCTCGAGCGCATCGCGCTGCCGGCAAGCCTGCCGGATACGGCGCCGTCGTCGCTGGTGCGCCGCCGGCCGGACATCCTGCAGGCGGAAGCGCAGCTGCACGTGGCCAGCGCGCAGGTCGGCGTCGCGACGGCCGCGCTTTATCCGAATCTCACGCTGTCCGCGTCGGGCAGTTTCGACAGCATCGTCGCCGGCCGGTTGTTCGCGCCGGCCGGTCGCGCATGGAGCGTCGGCGCCGGGCTCACCGCGCCGCTCTTTCACGGCGGCACGCTGGTGAACGAGCGGCGCGCGGCGCAGGATGCGTATGACGAAGCCGACGCGACCTACCGGCAAGTGGTGCTGTCAGCGTTCTCGCAGGTCGCCGATACGTTGCGCGCGCTCGCGAACGACGCCGCGGCGCTCGATGCACAGGCCCGCGCGATGGCCGCGGCCCGCGATGCGCTGACGCTTACGCAGGCCGGCTACGACGCAGGGATTACCGGCTATGTGCAGTTGCTGGTCGCCGACGTGCAATACCATCAGGCACGCCTGGCGTGGCTGCAGGCGGTCGCGCAGCGGCTGCAGGACACGGTCGCGTTCTACGTCGCGCTCGGCGGCGGCTGGGGTGACGCGGGCTGATACGCGGCGGTGCGGGTACGGGCGTCCGAAGTCAGCCCGTTTGCGTGTGCGTCACGACATCGGGCCGCTGCCACGGCGGCAGCTCGGCCCAGCCGAGCGGACCGTAGACGGTGCCGCCGGCAGCCTCGATCGTCTCGACGAATTCGGCGAGGGTCGCCCCCGCCGGCACGGCCAGCTTCATCGCGTCGACGAATTCCTCGCTGCGCAGCCACGGCACCGCGCCGTCATTGATCTGCTCGACGCTCCAATCGCGCCCATGCCGGCCGGATTCGGGCGGCAGCAGCCGCGGCGCGTCGAACGCCACGCGCAGCAGCTGCGCGCGCGAATCGCTGTAAGGCGGTTGCGCGACGTCCTGGTAGGGCACGTCGGCCCAGCTTTGGCCGCATTGCAGGTCGAGCGGCAGGCAGGTGAACCACGCCCAGGGTGCGCGGACGAAGCACAGCCGGTAGCCGGTCCGCGCGCCGTCCAGATTGGCGATCAGCGTCATGATGAATTCGTCCCGAAAGCGTCGTGATCCCGCTGCGCATTGCGTACGCGACGTGCGCGGAAAAGCGGGGGCACGACATCGCATTCGCGTACACGTTCACTATCATGCCACCGGCCGGCCCGGGCGTTGACCGACGTCAAGCCGGCACGGCAACGGCCGGAGCGCAAACCTCGCCCGACCGCGGCACCGATACGACAATCCCTGATTTCCATCAATCGCGTCACGCGCATCCGCGCTGTAATCGACTCACTGCTCCGTCCACTCCCGTGAGGCGATCCATGAAACTGACTTTTCTCGGCGCGACCGAAACCGTGACCGGATCGAAGTACCTGATCGAGCACGGCAACCGGCGCGTGCTGGTCGATTGCGGCCTGTTCCAGGGCACCAAGAACCTGCGGCTGCGCAACTGGAACCCGTTGCCGGTCGCGCCCGACACGCTCGACGCGGTCGTGCTCACGCACGCGCATATCGACCATACCGGCTATCTTCCGGTGCTGGCGCGCGAAGGGTTTCGCGGGCCGGTGTACTGCACGGCGGCCACGGCCGAACTCTGCGACATCATGCTGCGCGACAGCGCGCGGCTGCAGGAGGAAGAAGCCGAGTTCGCGAACCGCCACGGCTACTCGAAGCATCATCCGGCGCAGCCGCTCTACACGCTGGACGATGCGCAGCGCGCGCTGCACCTGCTGAAGCCCGTCGCGTTCGACGAATGCACGCCGCTCGGCGGCGGGCTGGCGTTCCGCCTGCTGCCGGCCGGGCACATTCTCGGCGCGGCGAGCGTCGTGATGCACTGGGATCACAAGGTGCTGGCCTTCTCGGGCGATCTCGGCCGCTATCACGACCCGATCATGCAGCCGCCGCTGGCGCCCGCGCATGCGGACTACCTGGTCGTCGAATCGACGTACGGCGACCGGCTGCATCCGGAATCGGACCCCGAGAACGAACTCGCCGCGCTGTTCGACAAGACCTTCGCGCGTGGCGGCGTCGTGGTGATGCCCTGCTTCACCGTCGGCCGCGCGCAGGAGATCCTGCACTACATCGCGCGCCTGAAGGCGTCGGGCCGGATGGCGCGCGTCCCGGTGTTCGTCGACAGCCCGATGGCCACCGACGTGACCGAGATCTATCGCCACCATATTCTCGAACACCGGCTGACGCCATCCGAGGCGAATGCGCTCGGCCACGCGGCCACGATGATCCGCTCGGTCGAGCAGTCGAAGGCGATCGCCGACCATCAGGGCCCGATGGTCATCATCGCCGGCAGCGGGATGGCGACAGGCGGCCGCGTGCTGCACCACCTGAGCCGCTACGCGCCCGATGCGCGCAACACGATCGCGCTGGTCGGCTACCAGGCGGCCGGCACGCGCGGCGCGGCGCTGGCCGCGCACGAGCCGACCCTGAAGATTCACGGCGAGTACGTGCGCGTGCGCGCGCAGGTCGAGTCGATCACGGCGCTCTCCGCGCATGCCGACTACGAGGAGATTCTCCGCTGGCTCGGCACGATGCAGCGTGCGCCCGTGCGCACCTTCGTCACGCACGGCGAGCCGGCCGCGGCCGATGCGATGCGGCGGCGCATCACGGAGCGGCTCCACTGGCCGTGCGAGGTGCCGGTGTACGCGCAGCGCGTCGATCTCGATGCGGTCGAATCCGGCGACACGCGCGAGCCGGCCGCGCTTTCGTCCTGACGGGGCTTCCTTGACTTCGCCGAACCTAACCGGGATAGACCGGACTGGGTGCAGAAATAGTTAGCCATCCGACGCAAAAGTATTATTTCAAATAATACGGGGGCGCGAGAAAGCCCCCCGCTTTTACGCGGCGTTTACACAGCCTCACACCGGTTTATCGGGAAATTTACGACGCGTTGAATACGCTGAAACGAGCAGGATTGCGCTTGGAGGAGTCGTTATGGATCTCGTCTACCTGATCGCCATTGTCGTGTTTGCCGGCTTGATCGCGGCGCTCGCCGTGGGATGCGACAAGCTGCGCCGCACATCGGGAGGCCGCCCATGATTGCCTGGATGATGTGGCTCGCGGGAGCGGCGACGGTCATTCTGTTCGCTTACCTCCTCTATGCGCTGCTGCGCGCGGAGCAACTCGAATGAACGTGAACAACTTGCTCCAGACCGGCCTGTATATCGTCGTATTGATCGCACTCGCGATTCCACTTGGCCGGCATATCGCGAACGTTCTGGACGGTTCGTCCGTTGTCGTGCGGCGTATCGGGCATCCGATCGAAACCTCGCTGTATCGGTTGGCCGGCGTCGACCCCAGTGCGGAGATGTCGTGGAAGCATTACGCGATCGCGGTGCTTGCCTTCAACGCGCTTGGCGTGGCGGTCGTCTATGGCGTGCTTCGCATCCAGCAGTGGCTGCCGGGCAATCCGCAATCGTTCGGCCCGATGACGCCCGACGGCGCATTCAATACGGCGGTCAGCTTCGTCACAAATACGAACTGGCAGGACTACACGCCTGAGCAGACGGTCAGCTATCTGACTCAGATGGCCGCGCTGACTGTGCAGAACTTTTTCTCCGCGGCGACGGGCATTGCGGTCGTGTTCGCCTTGATTCGCGGGTTTGCCCGGCACACCTCGAAGACTGTCGGCAATTTCTGGGTCGACCTCACGCGCATCACGCTGTATGTTCTGACGCCATGTGCGTTCATCGTCGCGTTGTTGCTCGTGAGTCAGGGGGCGATCCAGAATTTCTCGGCCTATACCGACGTTCCGACGCTTCAGGTCACGCACTACCAGGCTCCGAAGACGGATGCGCAAGGCAACCCGATCAAGGACGCGAAGGGCAACCCGGTAATGGCCGACTTCACGGCCGACAAGCAGACGCTTGCGATGGGGCCGGTTGCGTCGCAGGAAGCGATCAAGATGCTGGGTACGAACGGCGGCGGGTTCTTCAACGCGAACTCGGCGCATCCCTACGAAAACCCGACTCCGTTCGCCAACTTCGTGCAAATGATTGCGATGCTGGTCATCCCGGCCTCACTTTGCGTCGTGTTCGGACGAACCGTCGGGGATCGGCGTCAAGGCTACGCGATACTCGCCGCGATGACCATCGCGTTCGCGATTGCGTGCTGGGGCGAGATCTCCGCCGAGCAGGCGGGCAATCCCGTCCTGAGTACGTTGCATGTCGATCAGCAGGCTTCCGCGCTTCAGGACGGCGGCAACATGGAAGGCAAGGAGACGCGGTTCGGTATCGCACAGTCGGGGATCTTCACTGTCGCAACGACGTCAGCTTCGTGCGGCGCAGTCAACAACATGCACGATTCACTGACGCCGCTCGGCGGGTTCGTGCCGCTGCTGTTGATCCAGCTCGGCGAAGTCATCTATGGCGGTGTCGGTTCCGGACTGTACGGCATGCTGATCTTTGCGCTGCTCGCGGTGTTCGTTGCCGGTCTGATGATCGGGCGGACGCCCGAATACATCGGCAAGAAGATCGAATCCTACGAGATGAAGATGGTGTCGATCGCGGTGCTGCTGACGCCGTTGCTTGTGCTGGTCGGTGCGTCGATCGCCGTATTGTCCGCAGCGGGTGTGGCGGGGATCGCCAATCCCGGGCCGCATGGCTTTTCCGAGATTCTTTATGCGTACAGTTCGGCGGCCAACAACAACGGCAGCGCGTTCGCGGGCCTGTCCGTCAATACGCCTTTCTATAACGTGACGCTCGCCGTCGTGATGTGGTTCGGCCGCCTTGGCACGATCGTTCCGGTCCTGGCGATCGCGGGCTCGCTTGCGGAGAAGAAGCGCATCGCGGTCACGGCAGGCACGCTCCCGACTCATGGACCCTTGTTCGTGATCCTGCTGCTCGGCACGGTGATACTCGTTGGTGCGCTCACGTATGTGCCTGCATTGGCGCTCGGGCCCGTCGTCGAGCATCTGATGATGATCGCGGGGCACTGACGTTCGAATGACGAGGTCCGTATGACTATCGATACCCAACAGCCAACGCATCAGAAAGACAACCTCGGCCACGCGCGGCTCGCCGCGCGGTCGATGTTCGATCTGGCGATTGTTCGGCCTGCGCTGGTGGATTCATTTCGCAAGCTGGCGCCACGCACGCAGCTGCGCAATCCGGTGATGTTCTCCGTGTATGTCGGCAGCATCCTGACAACCGTCTTGTGGATCGCCGCGTTGCGAGGCGAAGCTGAGGCACCAGCGGGCTTCATCCTCGCGGTCGCACTCTGGCTGTGGTTCACGGTGCTGTTCGCGAACTTTGCCGAGGCGCTCGCGGAAGGACGCTCGAAGGCGCAGGCGGCATCGCTGCGCGCGGCACGTCATGATGTGATGGCGAAGAAACTGGAGGGACCTCATCCCAAATCGCCGGTCCGCATCATGGCGGCGAGCGATCTTCGCAGGGACGACGTCGTGCTTGTCGAGACCGGGGACACGATCCCTGCCGACGGCGAGGTGATCGAAGGCGTCGCGTCGGTCGACGAGTCGGCAATCACCGGCGAGTCCGCACCGGTGATCCGTGAGTCCGGCGGCGACTTCTCGTCGGTGACGGGCGGCACGCGTGTGCTGTCCGACTGGATCGTTGTCCGGGTGACGGCGAACCCGGGCGAGGCGTTCCTCGATCGGATGATCGCAATGGTCGAAGGCGCGAAACGCCAGAAGACGCCGAACGAGATCGCGCTGACGATCCTGCTCGTCGCGCTGACGATCGTGCTGTTGCTGGCGACTGCCACGCTGCTGCCATTCTCGATCTTCTCTGTTGCAGCGGTAAAGGCCGGGCACGCAGTCACCATTACCGCGCTCGTCGCGCTGCTCGTGTGCCTGATCCCGACGACGATCGGCGGCCTCCTGTCCGCGATCGGCGTGGCCGGGATGAGCCGGATGATGCAGGCGAACGTGATCGCGACGTCGGGCCGTGCGGTGGAAGCCGCCGGCGACGTCGACGTGCTGCTGCTCGACAAGACCGGCACGATCACGCTGGGCAATCGCCAGGCGGCTGCCTTCTTTCCGGTGATGAACGTGACCGAGGAGACGCTGGCCGATGCAGCACAACTGGCGTCGCTCTCCGACGAGACGCCGGAAGGCCGCAGCATCGTCATTCTGGCGAAACAGAGATTCAACATTCGCCAGCGCGACATGACCGCTCTGCACCCGGTCTTTTTATCGTTCAGTGCACAGACCCGCATGAGCGGGGTCGATCTGCCGGATCGGGAAATTCGCAAGGGTGCGGCCGATGCGATCAAACACTACGTCGAGGGGCGCGGGGGGCGTTTTCCTGCCGACGTCGACCAGATCGTCGCGGATATTGCGCGGCGCGGCAGCACGCCGCTCGTGGTGGCGGAGTTGCACGACGGCTTCGCGCGTGCGCTCGGGGCGATCGAACTGAAGGACATCGTGAAAGGCGGCATCAAGGAGCGCTTCGCGGAGCTGCGCAAGATGGGCATCAAGACCGTGATGGTGACGGGCGACAACCGGCTGACGGCCGCGGCGATCGCGGCGGAAGCGGGGGTCGACGATTTCCTCGCGGAAGCGACGCCGGAAACCAAGCTCGCGACGATCCGCGAACACCAGGCCGCTGGCCGCCTCGTCGCGATGACAGGCGACGGCACCAACGACGCGCCGGCGCTCGCGCAGGCCGACGTGGCGGTCGCGATGAACACCGGCACGCAGGCCGCGAAGGAAGCCGGCAACATGGTCGATCTCGATTCGAATCCGACCAAGCTGATCGAGGTGGTCGAGATCGGCAAGCAGATGCTGATGACGCGTGGCTCGCTGACGACGTTCTCGATCGCGAACGACGTCGCCAAGTACTTCGCAATCATTCCGGCGGCATTTGCAACCACCTATCCGCAACTGCGCGTGCTGGACGTGATGCGGCTGACGTCGCCGTCGTCCGCCATTCTGTCGGCGGTGATTTTCAACGCGTTGATCATCGTGGCGCTGATCCCGCTCGCGCTCAAGGGCGTCAAATACCGGCCACTCGGGGCGGCATCGCTGCTGCGTCGAAACCTGTTGATCTATGGGCTGGGCGGCATTGCGCTGCCGTTCCCGTTCATCAAGCTGATCGACATGATCCTGACCGCGTGCGGATGGGCTTGAAGGATTGAAGAGGCATACATCATGCAAACAGTCATTCGACCGGTAATCGTGTTGTTCGCGCTGCTGACCGTGGTGACGGGCGGCATTTATCCACTCGTGGTGACCGCCATCGGCCAGGCCGTGTTTCCGTGGCAGGCGAACGGCAGTCTGTTGACGAAGAACGGCAAGACCGTCGGCTCTGCGCACATCGGCCAGCAATTCGATGCGGCGCACTACTTTTGGGGGCGCCTCTCCGCGACCACGCCGAATCCCTATAATGCGTCCGGTTCGAGCGGTTCGAATCTCGGGCCGACCAACCCCGCACTGGCCGACGAGGTCAAAGGTCGAATCGACGCCCTCAAGGCCGCAGGAACCGACACGACGAAGCCGCTCCCGGTCGATCTGGTGACGTCTTCGGGTAGCGGCCTCGATCCGGACATCACGCCGGCCGCCGCCGCTTATCAGGCGGAACGGGTCGCGAAGGCGCGCGGCCTGCCGGTCGATCAGATCTACCGGTTGATCGCCGAACACACGTCAGGACGCCAGCTTGCGGTGCTGGGAGAGCCGCGGGTCAATGTGCTGCAGTTGAATCTCGCGCTTGACGAGTTGAAGCCGATGCGTTGAACCGTCGATATGCCCGGACATGAACGAACCCCGCGTAACCGGCATCGTGATCGACAACGACGCCGGTATCCGGCACTTCGTCCGTGTGGCGCTCGAAGCGGACGGAGGATCTGTTTTTCCGGCGGATGCCGGTGCAAGCGGGCTCGCGGAGATCGAGCGGCGACACCCGGATTTCGTGATCGCCGATATCGACGTGCCCGATATGGACGGTCTGGAACTGATTCGGGAAATTCGCCGATCGTCGTCTGCCTTGCTGATCATCTTGTCGTCGAGGAATCGAGAGACGGACAAAGTTGCCGCGCTCGATGCCGGTGCGGACGACTATTTGACCAAACCGTTTGGCGCCCCTGAACTCGTTGCTCGAATTCACGCCCACCTTCGGCGGCAGGCAACGGGTTCGCTCCCGTCGCATGGCATCGTTTGTTTCAGTGGCGTGGAAGTCGACCTTGGCAAGCGCACGGTCTTGCGTGAAGGCCAGCCGGTTCACCTGAGCCGAACGGAGTATCGCCTCCTTGCGTTACTGGCCCAGTATCCGGGACGGGTGCTGACACACGAGCAGTTGCTGGCGGAGATATGGGGATCCTCACGCACGACGAATCACCATTATCTCCGCGTGTATGTCGGACATCTTCGACAAAAGCTCGAGCGCGATCCGGCTCATCCCAGGCACATCGTGACCGACACATGGGGCTATCGTCTGGACATACCCGTGTGCTAGCGACGCCGCTTGCCGGCGAGCCTGCGTTGCCCTCTTCGACACGCCGGATCGCAATGGCGTGCGTGTGAACGTCAAACGCTCTTCCCGCGATCGTCACGGGGGCGCCGTCGCCCGATCGCGCGCGGAGCCCGGGGACCGACACGATCCGGCGAAAGCGCATGCCGGTTCCCGCCACGCGCCCCGGCCATCAGCCGACTTCGATAATGACCTTCAGCGCCTGCGTCTGCGCCGCGCGGCCGAACGTGTCGTACGCGCGCTCGACGTCGTCGAGCGAGAACCGGTGCGTGATCAGGCGTTTCGGATCGAGGCGCCCGGCGCGCACGGTCTTCAGCAGCATCGGCGTGCTGACCGTGTCGACGAGCCGGGTCGTGATCGAGATGTTGCGATCCCACAGCTTCTCCAGGTGCAGATCGGCCTTGACGCCGTGCACGCCGACGTTCGCGACCACGCCGCCCGGCGCCACCAGTGACGTGCACATCTCGAACGTCGCCGGAATCCCGACCGCCTCGATCGCGCAATCCACGCCGACGCCGTCGGTCAGCTTCATGACTTCCGCCACCGGGTCGCCGCTGCGGCCGTCCAGGCAATCGGTCGCGCCGAAGCGCCGCGCGACCTCCAGCCGGTTGCTGTCCGGATCGATCATGATGATCTGCGCGGGCGAGTAGAACTGCGCGGTCAGCAGTGCCGCCAGCCCGATCGGGCCCGCGCCGACGATCGCGACCGAGCAACCGGGCTGCACCTTGCCGTTCAGCACGCCGCATTCGAACCCGGTCGGCAGGATGTCGGACAGCATCACGAGCGCCTCCTCGTCCGCGCCCGGCGGAATCCGGTACAGGCTCGTCTGCGCGTGCGGAATGCGCACGTACTCGGCCTGCGTGCCGTCGATCCGGTTTCCGAGGATCCAGCCGCCGGTCTCGCAGTGCGAATACAGGCCGCGCCGGCAATATTCGCAGCGGCCGCACGACGAGATGCAGGAAATCAACACGTGGTCGCCCGGCTTCAGCGCGTCGACGGCGGCGCCGACCTGTTCGACGATCCCGACCCCTTCGTGGCCGAGAATGCGGCCGGGTTCGCAGGTCGGCACGTCGCCCTTGAGGATGTGCAGGTCGGTGCCGCAGATCGTCGTGCGCGTCACGCGCACGAGCGCGTCGGTCGGCGACTGCAGTTCCGGCCTGGGCCGTTCCTCGAGCGCCTTGCGCCCGGGTCCGTGGTAGACAAGTGCTTTCATTGCGGTTCCTCCATCGAAAGAAAGGGTGGCAGGTTCGTTCATCAGGACTGCGGCGCATCGCGCACCTGCGCCAGCACCATCGCGAGTGCGCAGGATGCGACCCGGACGGCCGCGCCGTCGGCGCGGCTCGTCAGCACGATCGGCACGCGCGCGCCGGCGACGATGCCGGCGCTGACGGCGCCGCCCAGGTATTCGAGCTGCTTCGCGAGCAGGTTGCCCGCTTCGATATCGGGTACGACCAGGATGTCGGCGCAGCCGGCGACGGGCGAATCGATCCCCTTGTCGCGCGCCGCCCGCAGCGAGATCGCGTTGTCGAACGCGAGCGGGCCGTCGACGATCGCGCCCGTGAGCTGGCCGCGTTCGGCCATCTTCGCGAGCGCCGCCGCATCGAGCGTCGAGCGCATCGCCGGATTGACGGTCTCGACCGCGCACAGCACGGCCACGCGCGGGCACGCCACGCCCAGCGCATGCGCGACGTCGATCGCGTTCTGCGTGATGGCCGCCTTCTGCGCGAGGTCCGGCGCGATGTTCACCGCCGCGTCGGTCAGGATGAACGGCCGCGGATACGCCGGCGTCTCGATCAGGAAACAGTGGGACATGCGCTTGTCCGTGCGCAGCCCCGATTCGGCGGCGACGACGGCGCCCATCAGCTCGTCCGTATGCAGGCTGCCCTTCATCAGCGCGCCGGCGCGGCCGGCCGCCGCGAGTTCGACCGCGCGGGCCGCCGCCGCATGGCTGTGCGGCACGTCCTCGATCGTCCAGCGCGAAAGGTCGACGCCCGCGTCGTGCGCGACCCGCAGCACCCTGGCGCGCGGCGCGACGATCAACGGCTCGATCGCGGCCCCCAGCGGCGACGCGCCGAGTTCGGCCAGCGCGACGAGGCTGGTTGCGTCGCACGGATGCACGACGGCCACGACCAGCGGCGGCGCGTGGCATGCGCGCGCGATCAGCCCGGGCAATGCGCCATCCGTGCGCGGCAGCAGGCCGGGCAGGCACGCGCCGCCGCACGCACCCGGATGCCGGTGCCCGTTCATGTCTCGAGCACGTAGGTGCCGGGCGCCGCGGCGAGCCCGGCGGCCGGCGTGCGGGCCGGCACGTCGCCCGACGAGCGCGCGCGCAGCCAGTCGCGCCAGCAGGTCCACCACGATCCGTCGACCGCGGGCGTGTCGCGCACGAACGCGCGCGGGCTGCGGTACGGCGCGCCGGGTTCGCGGGTCGCGCAGCGGTAGTGGCGGCCCGGATGACCGGGTTCCGACACGATGCCCGCGTTGTGGCCGCCCGCCGTCAACACGAAGGTCAACGCATGGTGCGTCAGCAGGTGGAGCTTGTAGACGGAGCGCCACGGCGACACGTGATCGCGCTCGGTGCCGACCACGAACGTCGGCACGTCGAGATCCGACAGCGCAATCGGCCGCCCGTCGACGCAATAGCGGCCTGCCGCGAGATCGTTGTCGAGGAACAGCCGGGTCAGGTATTCCGAATGCATCCGGTACGGCATGCGCGTGGTGTCCGCATTCCACGACATCAGGTCGTTCGGCTTCGTACGCCGGCCGAGCAGGTATTCGCTCATCATCCGCGACCAGATCAGGTCGCGCGCGTTCAGCAGTTCGAACGCGGCGGACATCTGCGCGCCGTCCAGGTAGCCCTGCCGCCACATCAGCGCATCGAGTGCGGACAGTTCGCTCGCGTCGATGAACAGGCCGAGTTCGCCGGGTTCGCTGAAATCGGTCTCGGCCGCGAGCAACGTGACGGATCGCAGCGCCTCGTGTTGCCGCCCGTCGCGCGCGAGCGCCGCCGCGCCGATCGCCAGCAGCGTGCCGCCGAGGCAATAGCCGGCCGCGTGGACCGCCTCGCCGCAGATCGAGCCGACCGCGTCGAGCGCCGCGAGGCACCCGTCGCGCAGGTAATCGTCGAGCCCGAGATCGCGCGCTTCCGCGCCCGGGTTGCGCCACGACACCGCAAACACGGTGTAGCCTGCATCGACCAGGAAACGGATCAGCGAATCGTGCGGCTGCAGGTCGAGGATGTAGTACTTCATGATCCACGACGGTACGACCAGGATCGGCTCGCGCGCGACGCGCGGTGTCGTCGGGTCGTATTGCAGCAGCTCGCACAATGCGTTGCGCCACACGACCCGGCCCGGCGTAATCGCCACGTCGCGCCCCGGCAGGTACGCACGCACGTCGCGGCCACGCTTGCCGCCCGCGCGATCGAGCCACGCGTTCGCATCGTCGAGCCAGTGCCGTGCGCCCGCCGCGAGGTTCGCGCCGCCGCTGCGCATCGTCGCGTCGAGCGCGACCGGGTTGGTCGCCAGGAAGTTGCCGGGCGAGCACGCGTCAAGCCATTGACGCGCGACGAAACCGACCAGTTCCTCATGGTGCCGTTCGACACCCGGCACGCCGCGCGTCGCGTCGCACCACCAGCGCTGGACCGACAGGAACGCGTCGCGATACCCGCGAAACGGCCAGTCCGACCACGCCGGCGCGGCGAAACGCGGATCGGCGCCCCCCGCATGCACGGCCAGGCCGTCCGCGCCGGCGTCGTCCGCCGCCGCGGGCGCGGGCGCCAGCCACGCCTGCGTCGCGAGTTCGAAGCACTTGCCCGGCGACACCGCCAGATGCGCGCCCCAGTCGAGCATGGCCAGCGCCAGCGACACCGGCGACAGCCCGAAGGTCATCGCGGCAACGTTCGCATGCGCGGCGCGGTTCCATCGTTCGGCGGGCGTCGCGTCGGTTGCCGCGCCTTCGCGGGAGGCGGCCTTCAACCCGTCCCGATCCGGCGGCGGCGTCGAATCGCGCGGAAGCGGCGCACGGATGACGGACGCTTTCATCGCATGTACATGCCGCCGTTGACGTCGAATTCCGCACCGGTTGCGAAGGCGCCCGCATCGGAACACAGGAACGCGACGAACGCGGCGATTTCGTCGGGATCGCCGAGGCGGCCGGCCGGAATCTGCGGCAGGATCTTCGTGTCGAGCACTTCCTTCGGCACCGACTCGAGCATCGCGGTGGCCAGGTAGCCGGGCGCCACCGTGTTGACCGTGATGCCGTGCCGCGCGAGTTCGAGCGCCAGCGACTTCGTGAAGCCGTGGATGCCGGCTTTCGCGGCCGCGTAGTTCGCCTGCCCGTACGCCCCGCGCTCGCCGTTCACCGACCCGATGTTCACGATCCGCCCGAAGCCGGCGTCGATCATGCCGGGTACGAACGGCTTCGTCATGTTGAACAGGCCGTCGAGATTGGTGCGCAGCACCGCATCCCACATGCCCTTGGTCATCTTCACGAAGGTGGCGTCGTGCGTGATGCCGGCGTTGTTGACGAGCACGTCGACGCGCCCGAATTCGGCCAGCACGCGTGCGGCGCAGTGCTGGCACGAGTCGTAGTCGGCCACGTCGACCTCGTACGCACGAAACGTGCGGCCCGCCTCGCGTTCTTGCGTGAGCCACGTCGCGACGTGGTCGTTGCGTTCGGTGTGCGACACCGCCACGGTCATGCCGGCCTCGTGCAGGCGGCGGCTGATCGCGGCGCCGAGGCCGCCCATCCCGCCGGTGACGAATGCAACCCGTTCAGCGCGCATGATCGTGCTCCTGCGCGGCGTGGCTGCCGTCGAGACGCCGGACGGCCGCGGCCCCGCCGCCCACATCGACGGCTTCCGTGACGCCGAGCTCGAACGCGGCCATCCAGTCGCGCCAAGGCATGCTCGCCTCGTTGACCACGGCCAGCCGCCCGAGATCGGGCCACCAGTCGGTCTGGCAGCGCGCCAGCGTACCGGCGCCGTAATCGCGCAGCCACGTGCGCCAGGCACTCGCGCTCTCGAACTGCCCGCGCATGCACAGCTCGGTGGCGTCCTGCCAGATCGCGACGGTGGCGATCGTGTAGTCGCGCGTCACCTGCCGCGCCGCTTCGCCGAAAGCCGTCCATTCGTTCGTGGCCGTGAGCGCCTGCTGCAGGTCGCGCACCGCGTCGCGGTCGCGCTCGATACGCCGCCCGGCCAGCGCGAGCCATTCATGCTGCCAGTCGCGGGTCAGCGCGGCCATGCGCAACGCGAGATCGCAGCCCGCGCGGCAAGCGTCGTTCGGTGTCGTCAAAGCGTGGGAGATCATCGTCTTCCCTCCTTCGATCCGGTCAATGGGTTGGCATCCGTGTCATGCCGCCTGCCCGGCATCGGCATCGCGACTGCTTCACTGTGCGACCGGTGCGCATGGCGCCCGTTGATCTGAGTCAAGCACGCGGAAACCCTGCTTCGTAGACTGGATTGCATTGGCGGATCACCCGTCGATGGAGCGATTCCGATGAGCTACAAAAGCCTAGTCGTACATCTCGACACGAGCGACCGCGCGCATTCGCGTCTCGAGTTCGCGTTGCGTCTCGCCCGGCGCTTCGGTGCGCATCTCACCGGGCTGTTCGCGGTCTACACGCCGGAGCCGCATTCGTTCTACGTGATGGCCGGCTCCGCCGACTATTTCCGCGAACACCGCGAACAGCGCGACGAACGGCTCGCCGCGCTGGAGCGCCTGTTCCATGCGGAGGCTGCCCGCGCGAAAGTGCCGGCGGCCTGGGTTCGTGCGGACGAACGCGCGAATGTCGCCGTGCCGCGCGCCGCCCGTCTTGCCGACCTCGTGATTGCAGGCCAGAGCGACCCGAACGATCCTGAAACCTACATCGACGACCAGTTCGCGGAGAACCTCGTCCTGTCCGCCGGCCGCCCGGTGCTGTTCTGGCCGTACACCGGAGAATTCCCGTCGATCGGCGAACGGGTGTTCGTCGCGTGGGACGGCAGCCGCGAAGCCGCCCGTGCCGCACACGACGCGATTCCCTTCCTCGAGCATGCGAAGCGCACGACCGTCGTCGCGGTGGTCGACGGCAATTCCGAAGCGGCGACCACGCGCATTCCGGCCGCCGATGCCGCGTTGATGCTGGCGCGCCATGCGCGCGACGTGAACGTGCTCGACATCGATACCGGCACCGGCGCGTCGATCGGCGACACGCTGCTGTCGCGCGCATACGAAACGGGTTCGGACCTGCTCGTGATGGGCGCGTACGGCCATCCGCGCTGGCGCGAGCTGGTGATGGGCGGCGCCACCCGCACGGTGCTCGCGTCGATGACGCTCCCGGTGCTGATGTCGCACTGAGCCGGCCGATGCGCATGCTCGGGCTGCCCGCGGTCAATGCCGGCATCGGCGAGCACCCGGCCGCGTTGCGTGAACGGATCTGCGCATTGTTCGGCTGGCTCGACATCGATATCGATGCGCGCGCCAACGCGGACCATGCGCAGGTCGTGTCGTCCGCGTCCAGCGCGGTCACGGGGGTCGTCGAGCCGACCCACGAAGCGTGGATCGCCGCGCGCGCCGCGATAGGCGTGCTGCGCGGCAACCGCGACACTTGATCCAGATCAGCGCGATCGGCGCGCACGCGCCGATGATGATTTCATCCGCCTCCGTTCAAGGGAAACGCCATGTACTCGAACATTCTGGTTGCGCTCGACGGCAGCGACACGTCGTCCCGTGCACTCGACGCCGCGCTGGGCCTCGCGTCGGAAACAGGTGCGCGGCTGACCCCCGTCTACGTCGTCGATTTCCTGGTGCCCGCCTACGACATGGCCGGATACGATCCGTCGATCCTGATCGATGCGTTCCGGGAAGAAGGGCTGCGCGTCACCGACGACGCAGCGCGCCGCATGAAGGCGCGCGACGTGGCCGGCACGCCGCAGATCGCCAACGTCGATCCGGCGGGCGAAGACATCCCGCACCGGATCGTCAGTCTTGCCAATGAAATCGCGGCCGACCTGATCGTGATGGGCACGCACGGACGGCGCGGCGCCCAGCGCCTGTTCCTCGGCAGCGTGGCCGAGCGCGTGCTGCGCCTGGCCACGTGCCCGGTGCTGATGATTCCCGCGAGTTGCCCGTCCGGACAACCCGCCGAGACCGTCGCGACATCAACCGAAAAGGAGCCGTCATGAGCTACAAGACCCTGCTTGTCCACCTCGACGACAGCGAACGCTGCGCGACGCGCGTCGACCTCGCGCTCGAACTGGCGGGACGCTGGAACGCGCATCTGATCGGCCTCTACGTGGTCTGCCAGGATCTCTTCGAGCCGTTGCGGCGGCCCGACGAACCACTGAAGCTGGCCGTGTACGAGCGGCTGTGCGACCAGCGGCGCAAGGAGGCCGAAGAGAGATTCCTGACGGCGGCCGAGCGCGCGGGACGCAGCGTCGAATGGCAGGCGCCGACCGGCGACGCGACGACTACCGCCATCCTGCACGCGCGCCACGCCGATCTGCTGATACTCGGCCAGGAAGACCCGGACGATCGCATGACCTACGTGGCACGCCATTTCATCGAGGATCTCGTGATGGGCAGCGGCCGTCCGGCGCTCGTCGTGCCCTACGCGGGCGACGTGCGAACGATCGGCGAGAACGTGCTGATCGGCTGGGACGGCGGGCGCGAAGCCGCCCGTGCGATGGCCGATGCGCTGCCGCTGCTCGCCCGCGCGCGCTTCGTCAACGTCGAGACGGTCGTGCGCGGTCAACCCGACCCCGACCAGACGCCGGCGGGCGTCGACGTCGCCGCGTATCTCGAGCGGCACGGCGTTCGCGCGTCGTTCTCGACGACGCCGCGCGACCGGTCGGTCGGCGTGGGCGCGACGCTGCTGAACCGGGTGACCGACCTGCATGCGGACCTGCTCGTGATGGGCCTGTACAGCCATGCACGCATGCACGAACGCGTGCTGGGCGGGGCGACGCGCACCATCCTCGAGACGATGACGGTGCCGGTGCTGCTGTCGCACTGACGCCGCACGTATGACGACGGGGCAGCCGCCCGCGGCTGCCCTCTCCGGTCACAACACGGCCGCACACGCGCCCTGCCCCTCCCGCACGACCAGCACCGGCCGGTCGGCGCTGCGCACCAGCGATTCGGCGACGCTGCCGAGCACCGCACGGCGCACGCCGCGGCGTCCGTGCGTCCCCATCACGATCAGGTCCGCGTCGCATTCGGCGGCGGCTCGCGCCAGCACGGCCGACACATCCTCGCCGCACGCGTCGATCGTGTGCGCGGTGCCGCGGACGCCGCACAGGCGAAACGCGGTCTGCGCATCCGCCACCGCGATCGCGGCCTTGTCCGCATCCAGCCCCCTCGGGTCGCGCTGGTCGATATAGCCGCGGTCGAAGTCAGCCACTCTTGGCGCGTCCGATACCACGCACACGGCGACGATCAGGCCCCCCGAATCGCGGGCGAGCGCGATCGCCTCGTCGAGCGCGAGCCGCGAACTGCGGCTGCCGTCGAGCGCCGCAAAGATCCTTGCATACATGGTGCCTCCCTGGTGGCGTCCGGTTTTTGACTGGAATGCCACACCAGTCTGGGCCTGGCGGGCGCGATCCGGTTGACGCCGGTCAAGCCCGCACGGCCGCGGGCGTACGCATCGGTCCCGATTGGCGAATACGGACAAAACGCGCACAATTTCGGGCGACATCGCAACTTCGGTCCGCCCCGCATTTCGTGCCTCGCGTCCGGCCCGACGCCCGCCCACGACGAAATCCTCGCGTTGCCGCTTCACGCCATCCAGCAAGGAGATGGGCTGTCATGATCCGAGTACTCATCGCCGACGACCACGCCCTCGTCAGAGACGGCCTGCGGCACATCCTGCAAAGCGCGAGCGGGTTCGAAGTCGCGGGCGAAGCGCGCGACAGCGCGTCCACGATCGCGCTCGTACGCGACACGGCCGCGAATGTGCTGGTACTCGACCTGTCGATGCCCGGCCGAAACGGCGTCGAACTCATCAAGCAGATCAAGGACGAGAAACCGGCATTGCATATTCTCGTGCTCACGATGCACGCCGAGCAGCAATACGCGGTGCGCGCGTTCCGCGCCGGCGCATCCGGCTACATGACCAAGGAAAGCGCCAGCGCCGAGCTGGTCGCGGCGCTGGCCAAGATCGCGGCCGGCGGCGTTTACGTCAGCCTGACGATGGCCGAACAGTTTGCGCAGAGCCTGAACGAACCGACCGATCTCCTGCCGCACCAGCGGCTGTCCGACCGTGAATTCGACGTGTTCCGGCGGGTCACCGCCGGCGAGTCGATTTCCGAGATCGCGGAAGCGCTCTGCGTGAGCGTCAAGACGGTCAGCACCTACAAGACGCGGATTCTCGAGAAGATGCAGATGCCGAACGACACGGCGCTCGTGCGCTATGCGATGCGCCACAAGCTGTTCGACGACCCGGACGAACTCTGACGCGGCTCCGGCGCACGACCGCTGCGCCTTCGCGTCGCCCCGGACAGAATCCCGCCCCCGTGTAGGAAACCGCCTACAGCGCTTCCACGTGACCTACTGCATCTTCAATGCCTGCTGATTTCCTTGACGCCGCGCAACATCCATACTCCAGATCAAGAAAAACAAGCACGCGCCTGGCGAAGCAACGGCGGCAATCGCCGCCGGGAAAGGTCTCACTTTTCGTCCGGCGCGGCTTTTCCGATGAGGGCGGCTTGCACCAGGGCCGCCGGCGTTATCACCAGCGCGACCGCGTCCCACGGCGGCCCGCCGCTGTCCCCAATGTACTGGAGTACTGGAGCCGATCATGCAAAGCCATGCCGATGTTTCGCCGGCCATGCCGTTACGCCCGTTCATCCCGTTGCATCCCGTCGAACGGGCGGAACAACCGAAACGCGCCACGTCCCGCTGTTCGACGTGTTCGTTGCGCACGGTCTGCCTGCCGCCTGACCTTTCGCCTGACGATTTCGCGCGGGTCGACGCGATGATCTGCACGACGCGGCACGTCAGGCGCGGCGAAACGCTGTTTCGCGCGGGCGACGCGTTCAACAGCATCTATGCGGTGAGAACCGGGTCGTTCAAGACCATCGTGATGCACCGCGACGGCGACGAGCAGATCACCGGCTTCCAGATCGTCGGCGAATCGCTCGGGCTCGACGGCGTGCACACCGGCCACCACAACGGCGATGCGATCGCGCTCGAGGACAGCACCGTCTGCATCATTCCGTTCGGCCAGCTCGAGCAGATCTGCCGCGAGGTGCGGCCGATGCAGCATCACGTGTACCAGATGATGAGCGGCGAAATCGTCCGCGAATCCTCACTGATGCTGCTGCTCGGCACGATGACCGCCGAGCAGCGCGTCGCCGCGTTCCTGCTGAACCTTTCCACACGCTTCAAGGCGCGCGGCTACTCGTCCGCCGAATTCGTGCTGCGGATGACGCGCGACGAGATCGGCGAATATCTCGGGATGAAGCTCGAGACGGTCAGCCGCATGCTGTCGAAGTTCCAGCGCAACGGGCTCGTCGCCGCGCAAGGCAAGCAGATCCGCATCGTCGATTCGGAAGGCCTCGGGCGGATCTGACCTCGCCGCACGCGCGGCGGGCGCATCAGCCGCGCATGGCGAGCACCGCCGCCCCGGACAGACGCCCCGTGCGCAAGTCGTCGAGCGCGCGGTTCGCGTCGGTCAGCGCGTAGCGCACGGCCTCGACCCGCAACGGCATCGCATCGGCGATCCGCATGAATTCGACGGCGTCCGCACGCGTCAGGTTGGCTACCGACGCGATGCGGCGCTCGCCCCACAGCCACGCGTACGGAAAGCCGGGAATGTCGCTCATGTGGATGCCGCCGCACACGACGATCCCGCCCTTGTCGAGCGCACGCAGCGCGGCCGGCACCAGCGCCCCCACCGGCGCGAAGATGAGCGCGGCATCAAGCGGCTCCGGCGGCGTTTCGTCACTGCCGCCGGCCCATGCGGCGCCGAGTGACAGTGCAAGCTGCTGCGCCACGGAATCGCCGGGCTTCGTCAGCGCGAACACCTTCCGTCCCTCGCCATGCGCGACCTGCGCGACGAGATGCGCGGCCGCGCCGAAGCCGTAGATGCCGATGCGCCGCGCGTCGCCCGCCATGCGCAGGGTGCGATAGCCGATCAGGCCGGCGCACAGCAGCGGCGCGGCCTCGAGATCGGAATAGCGCCGCGGCAGATGCACGCAATACCGATGGTCGGCGACGGTGCGCTCCGCGTAGCCGCCGTCGATCGTATAGCCCGTTAATCCAGGGCTGTTACACAGATTTTCTCGGCCGGCCGCGCAATACGCGCAATGGCCGCACGTCGACCCGAGCCACGGAACACCGACGCGCTCGCCCACCGCGAAGCCCGTCACGCCCGCGCCGAGCGCGCGCACCGTGCCGACGATTTCGTGCCCCGGGATCAGCGGCCGCTTCGGATGCGCGAGCTCGCCGTCGACGACATGGAGATCCGTCCGGCATACGCCGCACGCATGTATGTCGATCAGCAACTGGCCCGCCGCCGGCAACGGGTCCGGCACGCGCGTCTCGCGCAAATGCGGTGTCGCGCCGTCAAACATCATCGCAAGCATGCTCGCCTCCCCGCGCGATCGTGTTCGCGCGCTGTACGTTCCAAGGCTAGTCGCCACGCGCCGCGTGTGCGTGGCCCGGTGACGGGCGCTTGATGTGGGTCAACGACGCTCGGACGGTTGCTGACACGATGAAGTGGCATAACGCCCGCGTGTGGCGCCCAGGAGATGTTCGAATGATATCCGCTCCCCCATTGGCTGCAAGCACCCGTCCCGAGGACGCTCTGAGGTCGCTGCTGGCCTACGCGGTGCTGGCCCCGTCCAGCCACAACTCGCAGCCGTGGCGGTTCATCGTCGACGGCCCCACGATCGCGGTCTGCGCGGATCGCGTGCGCGCGTTGCCCGTCATCGATCCGTTCGATCGCGAGCTGATCATCAGCTGCGGCGCGGCCCTGCTCAACCTGCGCGTCGCGCTCGATCACGCCGGGCTCGCCCACACGATCAGCACCTTTCCGTCCGATATCGATCCCGACCTGCTGGCGATGATCCGCGTTTGCGACGACGGCTACTCCGACGCGTCGCTCGGCGCGCTGTTCGATGCGATTCCGGAGCGCGTCACGACGCGCGCGCCGTTCGAATCGACGGCCGTGCCGGACGCGCTGCAGCACGAGCTGATCGCGGCCGGCGTCGCCGAAGGCGCGGAGGTCACCTGTGTCGACTCGATCGCGCATCGCGCACGGGTGGCCGAACTGGTCGCGGAGGCCGATCAGCAGCAGTTCGCGGACCCGCGCTTTCGCCGCGAACTGGCGAGCTGGATCGATCCGCGCCGGCACGTCGACGGCATGCCGGCGTTCGCGGCCGGCGTGCCGACGCTGCTGGACTTCGCGGCGCCCGTCGTGACGATGGCGGTGCGAACCTTCGATCTCGGCGATGGGCTGGCCGCGCTGCATCACCAGCTCGTCGGCGCCTCGCCGCTGATCGTCTGTCTGTCGACCCTGCGCGACGACCGCGACGCGTGGCTCGCCGCCGGCCAGGCGCTGGAGCGCGTCCTGCTCGTCGCGACGCGCGCAGGCTATACGGCGTCGTACCTGAACCAGCCGATCGAGACGGCCGGGCTGCGCGCCCACCTGCGCCACATGCTCGGGCTGCACGGCGAGCCGCAGTTGCTGCTGCGCGTCGGGCGCGGCCCGCATGCGCCGCACTCGCCGCGCCGCCCGCTCGACGAAGTCGTCTCGTGAGCGCGCCCTGCGGCGCGTCACGGCCCTTCCGATCCGGACGAGGAAAAACAATATGAACCTCCCGCGCTACGCTGCCTTCTGCGCGATCGTCACGGCGGCCAACCTGGCCGCCGCGCAGACGGCCGTGCCCGAGCCGACCGATCTCGTCAATGCGCAGCACTGCATGTTTTGCCATACGGTCGACATGACGTTCCTCGGGCCGTCGTTCCACGAGATCGCGCAGCGCTACCGCGGCGATCCGGCGGCGGCGCCGGAACTGGAACGCAAGCTGCGCGTCGGCGGCCGCGTGCACTGGGGCGACACGCCGATGCCGCCCGCCGAGGATCGCGGCGGCCCGCTGTCCGCCGACGACGCACATCAGCTCGTGCAATGGGTGCTGAGCCAGTAACCGGCCCGCCGCCCCAGAGCGCATGACGACCGCCGTCAAACGCATTCCCGCCGGTCTCGCACGAGGCGACGCGCGCCGTCGTACCGCGACCGGCGCGACGCCCGCGAATGCGCGCGGCAAACGCGCCCGCACGCGGCCCGATGCGATCGTCCGCGGCGACGACGTCCAGCGCATCCCGCGTCGCGCGTCGCGTCTCGTCCAACGCGCGAGGCGCACGCCCGACGACGACGATGCCGCCATCCTGCAACGCGCGGGCATGCGCGGCATCCGGCTGCAGCTCGACTACTGGAAGGCCGAGGAACGCCTGCAGCAAGAGCACATCGGTCATGCCGTCGTGATCTACGGCAGCACGCGCATCGTTGCCCCTGCCGTCGCGAACGCGCGGCTGAACGAGGCCAATCGCCTGCTCGCGGCGCGCCCGCACGACGCGGGCCGACGCCGTGCCGTCGCGGCGGCGAGCCGGCTCGTCGAGCACAGCGTGTATTACCGCGTCGCGCGCGAATTCGGGCGTATCGTCGGCCACGCCGACCGGTGCACGCGAGCCGCGCGGCTCGCCGTCGTCACCGGCGGCGGCCCCGGCATCATGGAGGCCGCGAACCGCGGCGCGTACGAGCGCGGCGCGCCGAGCATCGGCTTGAACATCGAGCTGCCGCGCGAACAGGCGCCGAATCCGTACATCACCCCCGATCTCCACTTCCGGTTTCACTATTTCGCGATCCGCAAGCTGCACCTGCTCGAACGCGCGAAGGCGGCGGTATTTTTCCCCGGCGGCTACGGCACGTTCGACGAGCTGTTCGAAGTCCTGACGCTGCTGCAAACGCGCAAGATCCCGCCGCTGCCGGTCATCCTCGTCGGCGAAGCGTACTGGCGGCGCGCGGTCGACCTGGCCTTCCTCGCCGACGAAGGGATGATCGACCGCCGCGATCTCGACCTGTTCACGTACTGCGAATCCGCCCCCGACATCTGGCGCGCGATCGGCGGCTGGTATGCGCGGCAGCGCGCGGCACGGCCGGTGCGCCGTCGCGCACCGCCGAAGCCGCGTGCCATGTAGGAATCCGCCGACGCCCGCCGCACGATTCCTACCGCAGCTTCGGGGTACGCCGATTGAATCGCGCAGGCACGGCGACGATACTGGATTCACGGATCACGGCTGCACGGTATCCGGATTCGAGGCCATCAGGAGAATCGTCATGTCACACGCTACCCATCTTCCCGATCCGGGCGATCAGGCCGGCCGATCCGACGCACCCGCGCTCGACACGCAGGCGCTCGTCGCGCTCGCACGCGACGCCGGCATGCTCGTGATCCTCGACGCCCAGATCGGGCGCGAGCGGTACGAAAGCGTGACGGGATCGGTCGCCACGCTGGCCCGCTTCGCCCAGGCGCTGCAGCTGTCGGCGCTCAAGGCCGCCTGAGACCGCTTCAAGCCGCGCATGGCCGTGCCGCGCCGCCCGCATCCGGTGCGGCGGCAGCGGCCACGTCGCCCGACGCGATGGCCCCTATCGCCCAGCCGTTTCGTCCGTCTGCCCGGGTTGGCCGCGTCCCGGTGACCCTGCGCTGGCCGGCGCCAGCCATCCCTTTCTCCCGGACATCGCCGGGATGACGCCGCGATGAACCGGCCCCTTTCCGCGCGCGTCGCCCATCTTTTCCCGGGTATCGCGCTGCTCGTGAACTACCGGCGCACATGGCTCTCGCGCGATCTCTATGCGGGCATCGCGCTGTCGGCCGTGCTGGTGCCCGTCGGCATGAGCTATGCCCAGGCGGCCGGCCTGCCCGCCATCACGGGGCTCTATGCGTCGATCGCCGCGTTGCTCGCGTATGCCCTGCTCGGCCCGAGCCAGATCCTCGTCCTCGGCCCCGATTCGGCGCTGGCCGCGCTGATTGCCGGCGCCATCGCCCCGCTCGCCGGCCACGATCCGCAGCGCGCCATCGCACTCGCCGGCGCGCTGGCGCTGTCGGCCGGCACGATCTGCGTCCTGCTAGGCACACTCCGCCTCGGCTTCGTCACCGATTTGCTGTCGCGCCCGATCCAGTATGGCTACCTGAACGGCATCGCCATTGCGCTCGCGATCGGCCGGTTGCCTGAACTGCTGGGCATGCCGCCAGCGGGCGGCGACGTGTTCTCCAGCGTGCCTCGCATCGTGCAAGCCCTCGCCGAACGCCGGTTCTCGCTCTCTGCAAGCGCGCTGGGCATCGGTGCGCTCGCAACGATCTTCCTGATGAAACGCTTGGTGCCGTGTGCGCCCGGCGTATTGATCGCGGTGCTGGCGGCGACCGTCGTCGCCCAGGTGGCGCCGCTGCACGGCATCGCGACGGTCGGCGTGCTGCCTGCAGGCGCGCCCGTGCCGCACCTACCGCTCGTCTCCTTCGCCGACCTGAGCGCGCTTGCGTCCGGCTCGATCGCCGTCGCACTGGTGTCCTTCGCCGACATCAGCATGCTGTCGCGCGCCCTGTCCACGCGCGCGCGCGACACGCCGGACCGCAACCAGGAACTGGTCGCACTGGGCGCCGCCAATCTGCTGGCCGGCGTGATGCAGGGCTGCGCGGTCAGCAGTAGCGCATCGCGTACGCCCGTCGCGATTGCCGCGGGCGCGCAAAGCCAGGTCACGAATCTCGTCGCGGCCGCGTGCATCGCGCTCCTGCTCGTTGCCGCGCCCGCGCTGCTGACCCTCGTCCCACGCGCGGCGCTGGCCGCCGTCGTGATGTACGCGGCGTTCGGCATCGCGGACGTCCGCAGCGTCGTCCGACTGTACCGGATGCGTCGCGGCGAATGCCTGATCGCGGTGCTGTGCTTTGCCGGCGTGATCGGCCTGGGTGTCGTGCCCGGCATCCTGCTCGCCAGCGCGCTGTCGCTGCTGTCGTTCGTGTGGCGCGCGTGGCATCCGTACGATGCGGTGCTGGGCCGGCTGGCCGGTGTGCGCGGCTATCACGACGTCGCGCGCCATCCAGACGCCGTGCTGACACCGGGGCTCCTGCTGTTCCGCTGGGATGCACCGCTCTTCTATGCGAATGTCGAGATTTTCTGCGAGCATCTGCACGCGGCCATCGCGAAATCGGCATCGCCGGTCACGCGCGTCGTCATCGCGGCCGAGCCCGTCACGGATATCGACGTCAGCGCCGCGGACCGGCTCGTGATGCTTTGTGAGGAACTCCGGGAGCAGAAAATCGGGCTCGACTTCGCGGAAATGAAGGGCCCGGTGAAGGATCGCCTGCGCGCCTACGGGCTGTTCGACGTATTCGGTTCCGCCTGTTTCTTTCCGACCGTGACCGATGCCGTCGCGCATCATGTCGGGCGACAACGCAGACATGCGCGCGACGACGAACCGGTCACGCGCACCGCGCAACGGCTTTCCACCCGTGATCGGTCCGACGGCTAGGCATGTCGATGCACACGCGATGCGGCATCGATTGCATCGCGTGGCGAACGAAACGCCGGCACCCGTGCGACACGCGCACGGGTGCCGCGACCTCAAACCGTGAACGTGTTCGACTTTCTCATTTCTACCCACGTCATCCCGGTGCGCAGCCCGTCGATCGCGGCTTCGCGCTCGGTGTCGTGGGTCCGGCTGTGCGCGAACGTGCGCTCGCACGCGCCCTCCGGCGACATCAATGTCACATGGATCCTGCAACGGTAACCGCCCGTTCCGGTGGCGATCGTCTCGATCGTCACCGACCAGTCCGCATCGTGTACCTCGCCTGACAGTGTCATCTGACTCCTCCTCTTCCGCGCGGACCGCACATCCGGTTACCGCTTGCCGGCGTTACTCTACGACCAGGTCGTCGACGACGGCGCGCACGCCGCGCGCCGACCATGCCGCACCGCGCACGGCCTTGCGCTCGGAGAACGAGCCGACCTTGCCCGTCAGCCGCACGGTGCCGTCACGCACCTCGATCGCGATGTGCTTCGCCTCGCGCTCGGCATGGCGCATGATCGCGCGCTTGATGTTGCCGCCGATGTCGGCCGACCCGACCGCCCCCTGCACCGCGATATGATCGGTCACGCCGGTCACGCTGCGCATCTGCGAGATCGCCCGGACGGCCATATGGCTCTGGTACGCCCAATCGACCCTGCCGGACAGCGTGATCCAGCCGTGTTCGACCTGTACCTTCACCGTGTCGTCGTGCAGCCCGACCGTCCAGTGCAGCACCGAACGCACCGCGTTCGCAATGTCCTCGTCGGTGCGGACGTCGTCGTCCGGCAGATGCACGGTCATGTCGACGACGAGCGCCTTGACGCCGGCCACGCGGTTCGCCGCCCGCTCGATCGCCAGTTTCTCCGCGTAGCTCGGCGGGTGGCCCGAGAGCGTCACGATCCGGTTGACGACCTCGACACCGATACGAGTCGCGTCGATCGCCGGGTCGGACTCCAGTTCGTCCTGAACGTCCTGCTTCAACTGCTTGTCGGTCTTCATCGCCTGCACTCCTATGAGTTGCGGCGCGCCAGTCCGCCGCACATCTCCAGATTTGCACACGCGCGGCCAGGGATCGCTGATGCAGGTCAACGGACGCCGCACGATGGACGTCACAGCCGGCCGGCGCACCGCTTGACGGAGGTCAAGCCGGCGCGGCCCGGCCGCCTTATCGTGAGATCGCCGATGCGCGATGTCCCAGGCAAGCACGGCGACGCTCCAAGGAGACTCACATGACGGAACAGCAACTGCTGGCCTATTCGCCGGCGCCGCCGGCACAGCCGGTCTCGCCACAGGGCGAATCCCCGGCCCTCATCGACCTGCCGCGTCCGGACCTCGACGGCGGCCCGACATTGATGATGGCACTCGCGACAAGAATGAGTTCCCGCGAATTCGCCGCTACACCGCTGCCGCCCGCGACGCTCGGCGCGATGCTATGGGCCGCGGACGGCGTCAACCGGCCGGCCGGCGGCGGCCGCACCGCGCCGTCCGCGCATGCGTTCCACGAAATCGACGTATATGTCGCGCTGCCGTGCGGCGTCTATCGCTACGACGCGCCCGCGCATCGGCTCGTGCTGAAACACGCGGTGGATGCCCGCAACCTGACCGGTTACCAGGATTTCGTCGGCCGTGCGCCGCTGGATCTCGTCTACGTCGTCCGGACCTCGGCGATCCTCGACATGCCGCCGCAACAACGCGACGTGTTCTCGGCGATCGCGGCCGGCGCCATCGCGCAGAACGTGTCGCTCTTCTGCGCAGCCGCCGGGCTCGGCACGGTCGTGCGCGGCTGGATCAACCACCGCGCGCTTGCCGACGCGCTGCGGCTGAACGAGGACGAACTCCCGATCCTCGCGCAGACGGTCGGCTACCGGGCCGGCGGTGCGGCATCGCATGCGTGAGCGCCCTGGCGGGCGTTGAAAAGAAACGGCGCGCGGATCGCTCCACGCGCCGGCATCTCCCTGCGGGCGACGTGTGCCGCCCGATCAGCCGATCGTCAGTTTCTTCTGCGCGAGCGGTGCCTTCTTCGGCAACGTCAGCGACAGCACGCCGTCCTGGTAGGTCGCCGTGGCGTTCGCATCGTCGATCTCGCCCGACAGCGAGAACGAACGGCTGATCGCGCCGCTGTAGCGCTCGCGCCGGATCACGCGCTCGCCGTCCTTCTGCTCCTTGTTGCGCTCGATCTTCGCGTTGATCGATACCGTGCTGCCTGTCACCTGGACGTCGATATCGTCCTTGGCGACGCCCGGCAGCTCCGCGTTGACCTTGTACGCATCGTCGCTTTCCGTCACGTCGATCTTCATCGAGGCCAGATCGGGCTCGTCCGTCAGCGTCATCCCGCGCAGCGGCCTGAACAGCCCCTGAAACAAGTCGGCGACGGGTTCGATCGAAAACGGATCGTAACGCGAGACATTGCTCATGATTCCTACTCCTAGAACGATAGACAGGCGGCCTGCGCGTTCGTCCCGCCCGCGCGAAGCCATGACTAAGACCGGATTGACGCGGCGCCGTATGCCGCGCAACGGACGAACGATCATCAGGATTCCAGCGTAACTTCCCGCATCGTCTTGGGTTTGACGCGCGTCAACGGCCGCGGACGCTCACGTGCAAAACCGGAAATAGCCGCTGTGGAGCAGGATAGGCCGGCCGCCCATTTCCTCGAGCAGGCACCGTGCGGCGCGCTCGATCGCGGGCCGGTGGCGCGCGAACGCGTCCACGAGATCCTGTTCGCGCGGCGACGCCGCGCGGAAGTGATCCTCCAGCGCTTCCGCGGTGATCGCGCAGCGCACGCGACGGCCTTCGACCAGCGCCGGAAAGGTCAATGCCGGATCCAGGCCGCAATAGGTCGGATGTTCGGAAGGAAAGGAGATCTGCATGATGGTCACCTCGGCAGGTTACGCATGGGCGGGCGCCGGCTGGCAGCGCGCCGCGCACGGCGGTCCTACGCCGCCGCGGCAGCCGGTGCGGCGTCGCCGGCGCGCACGAGCAGCACCGGGCAGCTCGATCCGCGCAGGAACCGTTCGGCGACGCTGCCAAGGAACAGCCGCCGGACCCCGCGCCGCCCATGGGTACCGATCACGGCCAGATCGATCGACCGGTCGGCGACGTAGCGCTGCAGCCGTTCGGCGACACTCTCGCCGATCTCGGTCTCGATGAGTTCCGTCTCGCCGTTGACAGCCGCGTGCGCGATGGTCCGTTCCTCGCGTCGCAGGACCGACGCACCGTCGCGCCGGATCTCGGCGAGCAGTGCATCCGGGTCCATGCGTCCGCCGAACGTGATCAGCAGCGACTTGTCGACGACGAAAACCGCGAACAGGCGGGCGCCGCACGCTCGCGCCACCTTCAGGCCCTCGTCGAGCGCCCGTTGCGATGAAGGACTGCCGTCCACGGCGACCATGATGTTCATGTACATACCGACCTCGCTGGATGAACCGACGCGCTGGCGGCGTTCGGATTGGCTTTCATCATCGGCGTTCGACGGAAGCGGGCGTTGATGGAAGTCAACGGTTCGAAATCACGGAAAAACCGGCCCGCGAGCGGGCACGAAACGCGGGATCATCACGGCGCGACGGGCGTCTTCGGCGCGTCGGACGAACGCGCCGGGTTTCCGTATGACCGGAAGCCTCGCTCGATGTCGAGGATCTTCGTCGCGCATGCGTCGTACTGCCACCCCGGGCCGCCATCACTGTCGTACATGCCCTTGCACATCGCCTTGATCCGGATCACCGAAGCGCCGCTCCCCGAGGCCGTCCGGGAAGCCCACAGATACACCTCTCCGGCCAGAAACGGAGGCGCCGTTTCGATCGTCTCCGCACCGGCGCGCGTGATCCGGGTCGACGAATGCGTTTCGACGTAGCGGCGTGCGAAGTTCCATGCACGATCGCATTCGGCAGGCGTCGGACACGGCAGCGCGGCGGCCTGGCGCGTCGCGAACAATTGCGTTTCCATCGACCGGAAGGCCGCGTTCCGTTCCGCACCCGCGCACGCGGCCAACGCAAGCACCATGCAGACCACCCACACCCGTTGATTCATCGTCACTGCCCCGCAACGCATCGAATTCCGCTCGCAATCGGGCGGCATGAACACGCTCGGCGCGAATCCGGCCCTGTCGCGGCAAACGTCCCGCGTGTGGCGCGCGGGCGCATGCCGCATCGCGCAAGCGTTCGAATCGACTGTATGGCCGCCGCCGGAATTACGGTTGACCTTGGTCAATCACCCGCCCGCGCGATGCAGACCGCGTACTGGAACGACGTTGCGTCGATGCCGCACCCGCGCCGGGCCGCGCGAAACCGTGCGGGGCGCGCGACCGCGACCGGCTTGACGCGCATCAAGCCGGAACCGGCGCCGGTCGGCTGCAATAGGGGTCGTCGCATACGTCACTGAGGGCCTGCCGGCCCGATCCCGCGACATCGAGCAGACGGAAACGTGCCGTTTCCGTTCGACACCAACCCGCCAGCGCCGCGGCATGCACGCGCGCCGCATCGATCCGTTCACCATGCCCCGAGCGTCACGCCCGCCGTTCACGTCGAGTCGCGCAGCCGCACGACGCAAGACCCTGCAACTCGATCGCACATTGCGCCGGCCCACCACTTATCCGCACCCCGCCGGCCGAATCGAACGGATCGAAACGCACCTGTCCGTCGTGTATCTGGCGGGGCGTTACGCGTACAAGCGCATCAAGCCCGTGCGCTTCGCGTTCGTCGATCTCGTGCACCCCGCGCAGCGGCGCCGCTGCGCGCTTGCGGAGTGCGCGCTCAACCGGCCGTTCGCCGGCCCGCTGTACCTGGCCGTCTGGCCGCTCGTCGCGCACGGCCGGCGCAGTGCCTTCGGCCCGCCCGTGCCGATCGGTGCACGCCGGCAGCGGCACGCGGCGGTGCCGGGCGAGTATGTGGTGCGCATGCGCCGCTTCGATTCGGATGCGATGCTGTCGGTGCGCAGCACGTCGCACGACGTGGGGCTGGCCGATGCGGACGCGCTCGCGGATACCCTGGCCCGCCATCACCTTCACGCGCCCCGGCGTGCGCCACGCGGCCACCCGGGCAGCGCGGCCAGCGTCGCGGCTCAATGCCGGCCGCTGTGCGACACGCTCGACGTCACGGTGCCCGGGGAAGCCGCGCTGCGCCGCTGGTACGAGGCCGAGCTGGCCCGCATCGCACCGCGGCTCGCCGAGCGGCACGCGCACGGCTTCGTGCGCGCATGCCACGGCGACCTGCATCTCGACAACATCGTGCGCTGGCGCAACCGCATCCTGATGTTCGACTGCATCGAGTTCGATGACACGCTGCGCTGGATCGACGTGGCGAGCGATCTCGCGTTTGCGCTGATGGATTATTCCGCCCGCGGGCGAGCCGATTGCGCCCATCGCCTCCTGTCCGGATGGCTCGCACGCACGGGCGACCATGCAGCACTGGGCGTGCTGCCGTGCTACTTCGTCTATCGCGCGCTGGTGCGTGCGATGACCGCGCGGCTGCGCGGCGACGACGCGGCGCGCAGCCGCTATCTGCGCGTCGCGTCGGACCTGGCGCGAACGCGGCGCGAAACGCAACCGGCCTTGCTGCTGTGTCATGGCGTATCCGGCTCCGGCAAATCGGTGGCCAGCCGCGCGCTGGCTGAGCGGATCGGCGCGATCCGGCTGTCCAGCGACGTCGAGCGCAAGCGCGACGCCTGTGCGCCGGAGCACACCCGGCTTCCCGCTGCCGCTTACTCGGATACGGCAATCGACGCGATCTACGAAAGACTGCGTGAGCAGGCCGGTGTGGTCCTCGCCAGCGGCTATACGGCGATCGCCGACGCGACGTTCCTGCGCCGGCACAACCGGGCGGCCTTCATCTCGCTCGCCGCGCAGCTCGGCGTGCGCGTCGCGATTCTCGATTTCACCGCAAGCCCGGCGACGCTCGCCGCGCGCGTCGCCGAACGGGCCGTACGCGGGCACGACGCATCCGACGCCGACACGGCCGTGCTGGCCCGGCAATTCGAGCGTGCCGACCCGCTGGACGGATCCGAGGCCGCGATCGCGATCCGCTTCGAGACCGACTGCGATGTCGCGGCGTACGGGAGCAGCGCATTCTGGGCGCCGTTGCTCGCGGTGCTGCCCACGTAGACGCGCTATGCGTGGCGCTCGGGGAACGGCACCGGCGCACGCAACGGGCGCAGCGCCGGCGACACGTCGTTACGCGCGGAAACGCTGCTCCTCGATCTGCTGCAGCTTGCTGACTTCCGCGACACCGCCGAGCAGCCCGGCAAGATGCTCGACGATATCGTCGAGCGTCACGATGCCGGCGAGACGGCCCTCATCGTCGACCACCGGCAAGCGCCGAATGCCCGACCGGCGCATCTCCTCGAGCGCGACGCCGATTTCGTCGGTGTCCGACACGACGACCAGGCCCCGCGACATGATCTGGCCGGCCGTTACGGCGCCCGGATCGTCGCCGCGGGCCATCACCTCGATCACCAGGTCGCGGTCGGTGACGACGCCGATCGGGATGGCGTCGCCCTCGCGATACTCGATGACGACGATATCGCCGACATGCGCGTGCCGCATGCGATCGGCCAGTTCGAGCGCACTGCATTCCACGGTGCAGGATTCGACCGGCCGGGTACTGATTCTTCCGATGTGCATGATGAGGCTCCTGTTGCGCGTTCGGTGGAGACCACGCACGCGACCCGCCCGGCGGCGGCGCATGCATCCCGGATTCAGGGTAAGGGGGGCCGCCCGGGCGGGCTTGACGCACGTCAACGTGCCGCGCGCGCTCGCCGCGCACGGCGCACTGACGGCCGGAGAATCGTCCCGGCAGGTCCCGGGCGTCGGCTGTCCATGATTTGCCTCAACGACCGTGCACGGCGCGCGGCTAACTTGACGGTATGTCACGACGTTCGACGCGGGCCGCGCCGCTGCCGCGCAACGTCACGTTCATCCCGCGGATGCCGTTGCCCCATGACCAGCGCATTGATTCTGGCGAACCTCGCCGTGTTCATCGCCGAAACCATCGGCCGGCCGCCGCTCGTCGACCTGTTCGCACTGTGGCCGCCTGCCCGGCCGGGTGCGCCGGCGACACCGGATTTCCACGTGTGGCAGCTGCTGACCTACGGCATGCTGCATGCCAGTCTCGCGCACATTGCGTTCAACATGTTCGGGCTCTACATGTTCGGACGCGACGTCGAACGCGCGCTCGGCCGCGCACGTTTTCTCGCGCTCTACCTGGCGAGCGTGCTGGCCGGCGGCGTCACGCAGCTCGCGGTCGTGCAGATGCTGCCGCCCAGCGGCGCGCCGACCGTCGGCGCGTCGGCGGGCGTGTTCGGCGCGCTGATCGCCTATGCGGTGCTGTTTCCGAAACGGCACGTCGTGCTACTGTTTCCGCCGGTGCCGATGCCAGCATGGCTCTTCGCCACCGGCTATGCATTGACCGAGCTGCTGGCCGGTCTCGGCGGCGACACAAGCGGCGTCGCGCACTTCGCCCACCTGGGCGGCATGCTCGGCGCGCTCGTTTGCCTCGCCGTCTGGAGAAAGCGCGGGGACGCGCGCGCGTAGGGCCGGTTCCGGCCCTCGGCTGGAACCGGCCGCCTAGATGCTGAGATACCCCTGGAACAGCCATGGCGGGGCGGATCGCTCACCGGACACCCCCGACAAACAGCCGCCCGCGGCAGGCACGCAGATACCCGAGAAGCCGGGCGACCCGTCCGGCCAGAACGATGGCGCGAATGAAAATTCACCGTTGACCGTTACGACGAAGTCGCGGTTGAACGGCGATGGCGCGAAAATCGTCACCTCGCGGAAGAACGGCGTGCCGTCGTGGTGCACCCCGCCGCGCGCGAACGTCCCGCTCGAGTCGTAGCGCGCCGGCAACGCATAGATCCTGCCGCCGTGCTCCACCGATTCGGCCGGCGTGTACATCAGTTCCACACCCGGATAAGGCAGGCGATAAGGCTCGCGGCAAGCCGGCCCGTCCGGCCCGACCACGAGCGGCGGATGCGCCCAGAGCGACAGCCACAACGGGCTCGTGTGCTGTGCAAAATATTCGGAAAGCCAGTTCATGGTCAGTCCTCCCACGGACGGTCGTTGGCGTGCTAGCGCGGGACAGTTCGGCCGGTTCGGCACGCTGGCGCCGACGGCACATCCAGCGTCGCATGCCCCGCTGCGCCACGCTCGATGACGAGACGATCGACGTCGCGCCGCGACGCATCGATCGGATGCTTGAGCGACGTCGTCAGCGAACGCCCAGTGTGTTCCGGTGCCGGATCGGCAAGCTGCCTCGACTTGCCATCGACGATGCATTCATTCTCGATCGCACCGCGCGGTGTGCGTTGACGGAAGTCAATGCGCACCGCGGCACACGCTCGCCATCGACACGTCACGTCGCATCGCATTTGACGGGAGTGCACACGGTCAACGGCCGAACGTGCGCGTATGGTCGTCGTAATCGAACAGTCCGGCGTAGCGGCCCCAGTCGGTCACGACGCGCAATGACTGATCCGCGGCGCGCGGATCGAGATGATCCTCGAGCTCCAGTTCGAAACGCTCGCGCGGCGCACGATGCCCTGCCCGCTCGTCCAGCACTTCGTCGATATGCGCGGCAAGCGGCACGAATTTGACGACATGCTCCCGAAACAGGCGCCGCCGGGCCTCGTCGTCGCTGTGCGCGAACAAGTGGCCTGCCGCGCTCAGCCGGATGGTGCGATCGTGCCACTCCGCAAAGGCAAGCAGATGGAGTGCCGCGGCGGTCGAATGGAGTGCATCGACCCGCAGCGCGAGCGCAGACGCAATCGCGCCGAGCTCCACATGGCCGTCATACGGCGCGGCCGCCAGTGTCTCGACGAACCCGGCGAGATGGTGGCTCGTCACATCGGGCAACATCATGGCCAGCGCGCGGCCGGTCTCCTCCCGGGCCGCCGTCGTGTCGGCGATACGCGCGGTCAGCGTCGCGTAGATCCTGCCGACGATCGCCTGAAAGGCCGAGTCGTGCCGGCTGCGCGGGCGCGGGAGCGGCACGTTCAGCACTGTGTCGATGTGCGCCGGACCCGCGCCGAGCACTAGGATTCGATCGCACATGAGCACGGCCTCCTCGATGTTGTGGGTCACCATCATCACTGACCGAGTCGACAGCTGACCCGCGTCCCACAGGTCGAGAAAATCAGTACGTAACGTTTCCGCGGTGAGCACGTCGAGCGCCGAGAACGGTTCGTCCATCAACAGCAAGACGGGCTCGCTGACGAGCGCGCGGGCGAACCCGACCCGCTGGCGCATGCCGCCCGACAGTTCACGCGGGAAGGCCGATTCGAAACCGTCGAGTCCAATCATCTCGATCGCAGCGGCCGCCCGTTCGCGCACCTCGCGTGGCGGGAGGCTCAGCGCATCGAGCCCAAGCTCGACGTTCTCGACGACGGTCAGCCACGGGTACAGCGCGAATGTCTGGAACACCACCGCGATGCCGCCGGTCGGGCCGGCAAGTGGCGCACCGCGATACGCGACCGTGCCTGACGAAGGCCTGACGAGCCCGCCTGCGATCCGCAACAGCGTGGACTTGCCTGAGCCGGAACGCCCGAGCAGCCCCAGTATTTCACCCTCGCGCAGCGCGAGATCGATATCGGCGAGCACGTGCAGCGGGTCGCCGGACGGCTTCGCAAACGATTTGCAGACGGCGTGCATCTCGAGCACGATCGGCGCCTCGTCCGATGAGCACGCACCCGACGTCAAAACGTTCGCTTCCTTGCATTCATCGAGGTTCGGCACACCGGACTCCCGCGAGTAAAGGGTGGGGCTCGGGCTCAGTCGAGCCGCGTTCTGCGCTCCGCGAACGCGTACATCGGCCGCCACACGAGCCGGTTGGTCGCGATCACGAGCAACGACATGATGGCGACGCCGAGCGCAATGTGCGGATAGTCGCCCGCGTCGGTCATCTGCGCGATGTAGGCGCCCAGCCCACCGGCGTTCAGGCGCGTGCTGCCCCAGCTAACGGCTTCGGCAACGATGCTCGCATTCCATGCGCCACCGGACGCAGTGATCGCGCCCGTCACGAAGTACGGCAGGACGCCCGGCAGCATGACGCGACGCCACCAGGTCGCCGGCCGGACCCGGAAGCACGCGGCCGCTTCGCACAGGTCGGCCGGGAACGCGCTCGCACCGGCGACCACGTTGAACAGTACATACCATTGCGCGCCCAGGATCATCAGCAGGCACAGCCAGATGTCGGGTTCGAGACGGAAGCGCACGATCGCAAACACGGCGACCGGAAACAGCAGGTTGGCCGGAAACGCGGCGAGGAACTGCGTGACCGGCTGAACGCGGGCGGCCAGGCGCGGCCTGAGACCGATCGCGATACCGACCGGCACCCAGATCGCTGACGCGATCACGACCAGCACCGTCACGCGAACGAACGTGAGCGCCCCCGCGCCCGCCACGACACTAAAGTCTGTCCAGGTCAGCGTCGCGCGTCCGAGCCGGAACAGCACATACGCCGCATAGGCGCATCCTGCACCGCACAGCGCGAACCAGAGCACATCGCGCGCGCGGCGCGGCAATGCGATCCGGCCGCGCAACGGCCATGCTGCCCCGTGCAGCCGCGCACGCGCCGCGCGGCGCAACAGCATGCGGACCGGGCCGACCGCGCGAGTCACCCATCGCGATCGATGAAACAGGTCGAGCACCCAGCTGTGCGGCGCGACCGAGGGCGCGGCATCGCCGTAGCGGAACCGTTCCGACCACGCGACGAGCGGCCGGAACAGCAACTGGTCGTACAGGACGATTGCTATGCTCATCGCAACGATCGCCCAGCCGACCGCGGCCAGGTCGCGGTTCGCGATCGCCTGCGCGACGTAGGCGCCCACGCCCGGCAGGTCGACGTGCAGGTCGCCAACTGCGATCGCTTCGGATGCGACCACAAAGAACCAGCCGCCCGACATCGACATCATCGCGTTCCAGACGAGGCCGGGCATCGCGAACGGCACCTCGAGACGCCAGAAGCGCTGCCATGCCGAAAGCCGGAAGCTACGGCTTGCCTCGTCGAGGTCGAGCGGCACCGTGCGCAGCGCCTGGTAGAAGCTGAACGTCATATTCCACGCTTGGCTCGTGAAGATTGCGAAGATCGCCGCGCACTCGGCGCCGAGGATTCGCCCCGGAAACAACGACAGGAAGAACAGCACCGTAAACGACAGGTAGCCGAGGATCGGCACCGACTGCAGCACGTCGAGCACCGGAATCAGCACCCGCTCGGCTGACGGACTCCTGGCCGCTGCAGTCGCGTAGACGAATGTGAAGACGATCGACGCGAGCAAGGCCGCGAACATGCGCGAGACCGTACGCAGCGTGTAGCCTGGCAGCGCCGCGGGAGACAGCGAGATGACCGGAGGATGGGCGACCGCGAGCGGGCCTGCCATCTGGTGCGCCGAGATGCCGGCCAGCAGCAGAAAACCGGTGACGATCAGCATCGCGGCGAGATCCCGCCAGCCCGGCAGCGGCAGCGTCCAGCGACCGCCCCGCAATACCTCCGCATGGTGCTCCACGATGCCCTCCCCGGCGATGATGGCGGGGTTCATCTTCCGGGGCAGACAGGCCAGCCCGGTTGACCTGCGTCAACCGTCCCGCAGCCGCCGGCACGCGTCGCGCCGATCGCGCCGCGGGTCTCGCTCATGCCGCTTGCTGCCTCGCATGCGCGTGCGTGTCCGGCCCGCCGCCGCACTGCGCAACGCAGACCGCCAGCGCCGGAGAAATCGACGCCTGCAGCGGCATCACGGGCGCCAGCGCATGCATGAGATCCGGCAGCGTGGTCAATTCGCGCAGCGCGTGTATGCGGCTCTCGTCGAGCGTCGGGGACGGGAGCCGCGCACCCGAGACCATGACCGGCCGCAACAGCGGCCTGCCGTCGACGCGTTCGCCATTGAGACCGATGCAGTCGCCGGCGATCCTCCCATCCGGGCCGTATCGCCGGAACACCTGCTTGCGGCCGGGCAGCGTCGCCTTGCCTTCCGAAAGTTTGCAACGCGCCCGGCCCGCATACTCGACTAGCTTGTACGCGCAATCGAGACAAGGCGCGTCCGCCGACGTGCTCATCTGCGTGCCGATCCCGAAACCGTCGATCGGTGCGTGCTCGCGAATCAGCGCCTGCAGCCGGCGTTCGTCGAGATTGCCGCTCACGAAGATCGTGACGTCGGCGAGGCCGCCCCGGTCGAGGATCACTCGAACGTTTCGCGCATGCGCTGCGAGATCGCCGCTATCGATCCGCACACCCTTGATGCGGATCTGCTCGCGTGCGAGCCGTCGCGCCAGTTCGACCACCTTGTGCGCCGCGCGCTCCGTGTCATACGTATCGATCACCAACACCGCGTTGTCCGGCTGCGATCGCGCGAAGTTCTCGAACGCGCGCGCTTCGTCGTCGTGCACCTGGATATATGAATGCGCCATCGTCCCGTACGCGGGAATGCCATAGCGCAAGCCGGCAAGCAGGGTCGCCGTCCCGGAGAAACCCGCCAGATAGCTGGCGCGCGCCGACAGCATCGCTGCCTCCGCGCCATGCGCGCGCCGCAGGCCGAAGTCGACCAGCAGCCTGCCGTGCGCGGCCAACGTGGCGCGTGCGGCCTTGCTTGCGACGAGCGTCGCATAGTGGAGCAGGTTCATCACGCGGCTCTCGACGAACTGCGCCTCGCGAAGCGGCGCCGTGATCCGCAGGATCGGCTCGTCGGCAAAGAACACCGTGCCCTCCGGCATCGCGTCGACCGTGCCAGTGAAGCGGATGCCGGCGAGCGATGCGAGGAAGTCCCCGCGAAGGCGCCCGGTTCCGGCCAGCCGTTCGAGCACGGCGGCCGGCATGCGCAGTCGCTCCAGATAATCGAGCACGGGCGCAAGTCCCGCCGCCATCAGGAACGAGCGCTGCTCCGGCAGCGCCCGAACGAAGAATTCGAAGCTGGCCGTGTCATTCATGCCGGCATCGAAGGCGGCCTGCATCATCGTCAGCTCATACCAATCCGTAAGCAACACGTCGTTCGCGTTCGCATCCTGCAAAAATCCGTTCATCATGCGTTCTCCCGCGCGGCACGCCGCATCGGCGCCGGCGGCCATGTCGGCACAGCCCAGCATAGATTGCCGTCCGGTGGCGAATTTGCGCGAGATCAAGGGGCCGCGGCACGATCGCCGCCGCCTTCGGCCAGCCCGCGGCCGCCCCATTTTCGCCCGTCAGGCACACCGTCGAACGGGCCGACGGGCGTCACCCGACACACCGTGCAGTCGTCATGTCGCGACCCGCGTCGTGACCGCGGGCCCGATCCCGCGCCTCACCGGAAGATCGACGCGATATGCTGCCCCACGGCAAGCGACGTCGCGGTCGCAATCCTGCGCGCCATGCCGGCCAGCAGGGCCGCCGGGCGATGGGCACCCTGCGCGCCCTGCTTCTCGAGCGCTGCCTGTTCACGTTGCCAGCACCGCGCCGCCGCGAGGTCAAGGATGAATTCGGCATCACTGATCGAACAGCAATCCCGGTAGTAAGCCCGGCCGCCACGAAACGCCGCCGGCTCGCGCACCGCAATCGACGCGTTGGCCAGATCGCCCAATCGTCCGCGGATGTCGCTCGGCAGTACGGGCGCCGCGATGGTCACGTGTGCGGGGGAAGCCAGATGGATCTCGAGGAGCGCCGCGCGCACCATGTCCTCGCCGTCGAAGCCGTCACCGACGACGATGACCGATCGACCGTGCAGCGGGACCGGCGTCACGAACCCTCGCATCAGGCGGCTCGCGCGTTCGAGCGCGGCGCGCTCGCGACGGATGATCCGGTCGAGCTGTGCCGCACTCACGGTCCCGCTTCCGAGCAACGCGCCATCGAACACGCACGCGCCCGACGCGGTAATCGTGCCGAGCGGCGGCGCGTCGGCCGGCGAATTGTGCAGTCGCCCGACCGCGACGATGTCGAACCGGGCCCGCAACGCGTATGCCACCTCGAGGCCGACCGGAATGCCGCCGCGTGCCAGTGCGATCACGACGACATCGTCGCGGTTCGCGCACGAATGCAGCGCGAGCGCGACATGACGGCCGGCATCGCGTCGATCCAGAAACATGGCGCTGGCTCGTGAAATCATGGTCGTGTTCGCGCGGCACGAACGGACGAACGGACCGTACGTCGCCGGGTGCCCGCGGACGATGCGCGGTCCGCCGCTTCAGCCATGCCGCGTGCTCCGGTTCGTCGTACCTGTCGACACCGTTCAGGGACCGGGCGTCGACGGCACCTCGGTCCACACGCCGTTGCATGAGGCGACGTACGGGTAGTAGCCGCGCGGGTCGCTGCAGTAGAACCACGCGCGCGCCGGCGGCAGGCCGTCTGGCGTGGGCGGCGGCCGCTGCATGATGACCGCCGGCGGAATGTACGTCGGAAACGGGTACATCGGCTCCGGATAGAAATACCAGTAGTCGTCGACGATCCACCACCACGCGTAACGACCGTCGTGCCAGTCCTGCGTCCAGTGGCCGCCCCGCCATCGCGCGCGGTCCCCCGGTCCGAAGTGTCGAAAGTCTCGGCCGTGAAAATCCTGGCGGGGCACATGACCCGCATGCTGCGCCCGTGCCGGCTGCGCCATCGCACAGCATGCCGCCGCGCAGAGCACGAGTGCGCGGCAAGCGGAGTGGATTCTGCCCATGGTCGTCGCCCTTCAAGGAGTTGCGATCCATCGTATTCACGCCCCACGGCGCGGCGTTGACCGCGATCAACGACACGGCTGCGATGCGACCGGCAGCGCAAGCGCTCAGGCGAGCCGGTCGCGCGCCGCATGCCCATGCGTCGAGCGGGCGCTTGACGTGCATCAAGCGTGCAGCACGCCCGGCTGGAAGAATGAATCGCGAACCTCTAACGAATCGGCCTTCCTGGCGCATCGCCTCATGAACGACACCTCGCTCGCCGCGCCCGTCGTCGAAACCGACCGGTTGACCCGGCGCTTCGGCGACCTGTGTGCGGTCAATGCACTGACGCTGACGGTCAAGCCCGGGGAAGCGCTCGGCCTGCTCGGCCGGAACGGCGCGGGCAAGACGACCGTGATCAAGATGCTGACGACACTGCTTCCGCCGACCTCGGGCCACGCCCGGGTCGCCGGCTTCGACATCGTGGACGCAGCCGGGTCGGTGCGCCGCACGATCGGCTATGTCCCGCAGGCGTTGTCGGCAGACGGCGACCTGACCGGCTACGAAAACATGCTCGTGTTCGCGAAGCTGTACGACCTGCCGCGTGCGGAACGGGCCTCACGGATTCGCGACGCGCTTGCTTTCATGGAACTCTCCGATTTCGGCGACAAGCTCGTGAAAACCTATTCGGGCGGCATGATCCGGCGCCTCGAGATCGCGCAGTCCACGCTGCACCGTCCGCAGGTGCTGTTTCTCGACGAGCCCACCGTCGGGCTCGATCCGATTGCCCGCGCGACCGTCTGGTCGCTGGTCGAGCGCCTGCGCGCCGAATATCACGCGGCGGTGCTGCTGACCACCCATTACCTCGACGAGGCCGAGCAGATGTGCGACCGCGTCGCGATCATGAGCCGTGGCCGCGTGACGGCGATCGGCAGCCCGCGCGAACTGGCCGCGAGCGTGCGGCCCGGCGCCACCTTCGACGACGCGTTCGAGCACTTCACGCGCGACGACGCCGGTTCGGAAGGATCCTACGATGAAATCTCGCAGACTCGCCGCACTACCCAGCGGCTCGGATAAGACCGTCACACCGGCTGCCGTGCGCGCGCGCATGCCGCGCCCGCTCCGGCACCTTGCGGGTTTCGTGTCGAAAACGCTGGCGATCGCCGACATGGAGATCCGCAAGCTGCGGCACGACCCGACCGAGCTCGCGACACGCGCGATCCAGCCGGCCCTGTGGCTGCTGATCTTCGGCCAGGTGATGAGCCGCGCCCGCGCGATCGAAACGGCCGACATGCGCTACCTCGACTTCCTCACGCCGGGCATCCTCGCGCAGAGCGTGCTGTTCATCGCGATCTTCAACGGCATCTCGATCATCTGGGAGCGGGATCTCGGCATCGTCCACAAGTTTCTCGCCACGCCGACGCCGCGCGCCGCGCTGGTGATGGGCAAGGCGCTCGGCGGCGGCGCCCGCGCGCTGGTGCAGGCCGTCGTGGTGATGGCGCTCGGGGCGATGCTCGGCGTGCACATGCGCTACGATCCGGCCGCGCTCGCCGGGCTCGTGCTGTTCGTCATGCTGGGCGCGGCCGTGTTCTCGACGTTCTCGCTGATCATCGCGTGCCTCGTAAAGACGCGCGAGCGCTTCATGGGAGTCGGACAGGTGCTGACCATGCCGCTTTTTTTCGCGAGCAACGCGATCTACCCGACCGCGATGATGCCGCGCGCGCTGCAGGTCGTCGCGCACCTGAATCCGCTCAGCTACCAGGTCGACGCGCTTCGCCTGCTGCTGTTGCCCGGCTACGGCGCAATCGCACACATCGGGCTTGCAACCGATTTCCTCGTGCTCACCGGTTCGCTCGTGTTGCTGGTGACGGTGAGCGCACGGCTCTATCCGCATATCGCGCGGTGAACGCGGCCGGCAGTCAGAACGTGAACGTATCCGACTTCTTCATTTCGATCCAGGTCATGCCGCTGCGCAAGCCTTCGAGCGCCGCTTCGCGCTCGGTCGCGAATATGCGGTGATGCGGGAATACATGCTCGCACGTGCGGTCCGGCGCGCGGACCATCACGTGAACGCGGCACCGGTAGCCGCCGTTCTCGACGGGAATCGTCTCGATCTCGACGGACCAGTCCGCCTCGTGAAGTTCGCCTGAAATCGCCATGGTCATTCCCCCTTCGTTGCCGTGCTCGCGCACGCCACCGCCGCGCGCGTCGCGACCGCCCCAGACACGCACCGCATCATCCACGCAGCTTCTCCTCGAAATACGGCTGACGCGCCGCCACGAGACGCAATTCGTCGAGCAGCGCGGCAGCCGCGCGCAGCAGATCGTCGAGCGACACGATGCCGACCAGCTCGCCGTCGTCGCCGACGACCGGCAGCCGGCGCACGCCATGCTGGCGCATCCGCTTCGCGAGCAGCCAGAGATCGTCGTCGACATTCGCGACCGCGACGGGCGCCGACATGATGTCGCCGACGAACAGCGAGCCGGCCGGTGCGTCGGGGCCAACCACGGCGAGCACGATGTCCCGGTCGGTCAGCATGCCGACCGGCTCGCATCGCCCGTCCCCTTCCCGTTCACGTACGACGACCAGATCGCCAGCGTGTGTATCGCGCATCATCGCGGCCGCCTCGACGACGGTCGTCTGCGCGGAACACATGGCGATATCGCGGGTGCAAAGCATCGCGGCATTCATGTTCCCTCTCCCAGTCGGGTCGACGCGGATCGTCGATCGACGCCCGGTGCCGAGGTTGACGTCCAGCCGGCAATCGTCGTGTCGGCATGGCAGCCGCAACGTGGCCGGTCGGGTTCGGCGAGACGCGACACCATCTGGCGCCCCCGATCCGACAGGCGCACGTGAGCCGCCGCAAGCGGCGCGGCCTCCAGCCGGACGAGACCGCGGTCGGCAAGGCAGTGAAGATCGGCAGGGTCGCCCTGCTGGCGTCGCGGCTCGCTGGCCAGCACCATCAGGATCGCGATTTCGTGGGGACTCAACAGGCGGTCGCCGTCGATGTCGACCGGACGATTCCGGTGCGGTGTGGCGAGCGGTACGTTCGGCGTCGCCTCGCCGGGCAGCGTGATGATCTGAAGATTCGACGTGTGCGCGAACAGGGAAGGCATGATGGAGGCCCGTATCATTGTGACGACGCAGACGGCACGATGCGCATCGGTCCTCGATCGTGATCGACACGCGCGAACGTCGATATTCGCTCTTGCGGCGCGAGCGGCCTTGACGCAGGTCAGCAAGCACACGCGCGCACGAAACGACCGGCGATTCATCTGACGCCATGTTGGTGTCCGACGATCACGTGTTCCTGCCTGTCAGGAACACGTCAAGTTGATCGCTTAGCCTTTCGTCGCCCGATCGAAACACCGCGATACCGTGCGTGTCTTCACGCCGGCGCCTCGAATTTTCGCTCCCGGGTTCATCCCGTCAACACAGCACTCCGAATCGTCTGTTTTTCGCCGATGGGCCGGATGTCGTATCCGGCTTGCTTGAAGTCAATGCGCAACGGACAGCGGGAATCCACCATGAATCACCATCCTGAAGGGGTCCGTGCATGAACTGGTACTACGAAGTCGAACGCGAGCTCGCCCATATCGAAGGATCCATTCGCCTGCTCGAACAGACACGGGGCTACTTCCGCACGAAAACGTCGATTGGCGATCCCGCCTACTGGCGCGCAAGACTGCACGCTGTCAGGGCAACGGCCGAGCAGAACAAGACGCTGTTGCGCCGCACCGACGAAATCCTCGCGCTCCTCGAACGATTCTGATGCGTTCGCGCTGCTCGCTTGCATTCGCGATGCGAAACGACCGCACGATTCGGGCGAGTGAACGCGGAACCCGTGGCGTGCGTCGATCGATCCGGCTAGGCCTGCCCGGTCGACCGCGCTTGACCTCCATCAACGCTCCGTCGCGGCATCGCTCATAGATTGCAAGGAAGCACGCGTGGCGATTCGCTCCGCGAAACCGGAAGCCGATCATGCCGACCGAAACCGAAGCACGCTACGCCTTGCTCATGCATCTTGGCAGCATCTTGCGAACGCTCAGTTGCGTGCTCGAATACGAGCCTGACGACAGGACGATCGACTCGCTGCTGGCAGCGCAGCCCATGCTCGCCGACGTGCCGCTGCTGAATCACGTGTTCGCGCACATGACCTTACGTGAGTTCACGCGCGCGGTCCTCCACGCCTACTGCTTGTGGCCGCAGCGTCTGCTCGACGAACCGCTCGACCGCGACGCACTCGCCGAGTCCGTGTGCGCGTGGCTGTTCGCGGGCAACCCGGGTGGCTGGGCGCGCTACGTCGCATCACTCGGCGCAGCGATCCCGTGGTTCGGCCAGGGCCTCGCGCCGTCACCGTCGTCCGGCCGACGCTCGGCGCGCTCAGCAACGGTCGAGTGAGTGCCGTTCACGTATGGCGCGCGAGCACGTCAAGCGCCGTGGCGCGACCCAGTTCGAACAGCGCCGCGATCGACGCACCGGAAAAATCGAAATCGCGCGCGAACGTTTCCCGACCTGCGGCGCGGCCGTCCAGCGCGATCCTGAGCACCCGTACCGGCGCGCGATTGCCCATCAGCCGGATGTATTCGGGAAGCTGGCGCATGCGCGCCGCCGTCCCGGGATCGAGCCGGCTGGTGATGCGTTCGACGAGATCGCGAAAATCGTTCGCGCTCTCCTCGAACCGCAGGTCGTTACGCACCCGGTCCGCATAGACGATCTCGTCACGCCGCAGCATGACCTCGAGCAGGTTCGACGGCAACGGCCGCACCCCGGAAAACAGATCGACGACGAATACGCGCCCCGCAATCCGCCCGCACCTTTCGATCACGAGATCGAGCGGCGAGTTGCTGATGATCCCGCCGTCCCAGTAAGCGCGGCCGTCGATACACGTCCACGGCATCGCGGGCGGCAGGCTGCCGCTGGCAAGCAGGTGCTCGGGCGTGATGCGGTCGACATAGCTGTCGAAAATCCGCCGTTCCCCGCTCTCCACGTCGACGGCCCCGAGCAACAGGCGCGTCGAACTGGCCGCCAGCGCATCGAAATCGACATGGCGGCGCAGCAGCGCGAGCATCGGCTGCGTGTCGTAGCAGCTCGTCCACCACGGCGCGAGGCCCGACGAAAACATCCCGCCCGGCCACCAGTGGGGTCGCAGGAAGTTCGGCACGCCGAACAGCGCGACATGCCAGGCGAGCAGCGCATGCTCCGCCCCGGCGGGCGACAGCACCGCCGCCGGATACGGGATCGACAGTTCGCGCCAGAACGCGTCGAGCGCCTCGGCAGCGTGCCCCGGGTGGCTCGCGACAATCGCGCCGTTGAACGCGCCGATCGACACGGCCGCGACCACATCCGGCCGGATGCCGCGTGATTCGAGCGCGGCGATCGCGCCGCTTTCGAACGCGCCGAGCGCGCCGCCGCCCTGCAGGATCAGGACCGTTTGCGCCGGCAGCTCGCGCAGCCGCAATGCGTTGTGCTCGGCGGCCTGGAGGTGCGAGCCGAGATTGACCCGGTGGCGGATCGTCTCCTCGGCCGCGGTCATTTCATCCGCGCGCACGCCGATCGAGAACATCGCGCGCAGGACATGATGCTTCAGATAAAGCAGCGCATACGGGGCATCCGGGAACCCGCCCTGTTCGACGACTTCCGTCGCATCGGACGCATTGCCGAGAAAGTTGTAGGGCACATCGAACACGTTGCCGTAGAAGATCGACACGTCCCGATAGGGCAAACGCGCGCCGCGCATGTTCCGGGCGGCCAGGCGCCCCTGACGCACCGCATTGTCCCAATGCTCGACGCGCCGCTGCATGCCGAACACCGGATCGCGAAACCGCGCCACATCGCCGGCCGCATGGATGTCCGGATCCGACGACTGCAGGCATTCGTCGACGAGCACGCCGTCCGCCGTCGCGATGCCGCTGCCCGCCAGAAACCCGCAGTTCGGCTCGACGCCAACCGCGATCACGGCGAGATCACATTCGACGACGCTGCCGTCGGCGAGCACGGCGGCCTCGATCTTCTGCTGCCCGACGAAGCGTTCGACCGTCGTTCCGGTCCGGACGTCGACACCGCGCGCGGCGCACAGCCTGCCGAAATGCCCGGACAGCCGTGCGGAGTGCAGCTGCGGCAGCAGCCCGTCGCAGCGCTCGACGAGCGTGACTTCAAGCCCCCGTTCGCGGAGCGTCGCCGCCGCCTCGATCCCCGTGAAGCCGCCGCCCACCACGAGCAGGCGCCGCCGCCGGGCGGCGTTCTCGCGAAGCGCGACCGTTTCGTCGATGTCGTGAAGGTAGTGGACACCATCGAGCGTCGCGCCCGGCACATTCAGGCGGCGAGGCGACGCGCCGGTCGCGATCAGCAGCTTGCCGTACCGCACCTCGGCGCCGTCGGCGAGCCGGACGGCGTGCGCACCGCAATCGACTGCCGCTACCCTTGCATCGAGCAGCAGGTCGATCCGGCGCATCTCGTAGAACCCGGCCGGATGGATCGCGATTGCCGCCGGCGCAACCTTGCCTGCGAGGAACTCCTTCGTCAGCGGCTGTCGCTGATAGGGCAGCACGCGTTCTCCGCACAGGATCGCGATGCGCGCGGCCGGATCTTCGCGCCGCAGCGCATGCGCGGCCGACACGCTGGCGATGCCGCCACCGACCAGTACATGATCGTAGTCTCGCTCGCCGGCCGCACGCACCGTCACGCTGCCCGCTCCGTGCTCGCGCGACGCTCGCGGACATCCAGCCGTCGAGCGATCGACCGGGCAAAGTGGGCGAGCTTCCTGGAAGCCAGGCCGCGGCCGATATCGCGCGCGGAAATCGCACACGTCGCGACCGGCTTTTGCCGTGCCAGCGCCTGCATCTGCCCGAATGCCGTCAGGTCGCCACGCAGGCCCATCGTGCAGAAGAATGCGGTTGCGCGCAGTTCGTGCCCGTGACGGGCCAGCCACGTCGATACAGGCGTCGATGCGCGTCCGGCCCATACCGGCGTACCGAGCAAGACCACATCGTAGGCCGATGGCGAACAGGCCGTCGGCCGCAGGTCCGCCTCGCGCTGGCCGATCACGTCGGCGAGCGAACGCAGATAGCCGATGGCCCCCGCTCGCCGTCGATCGTCGTGCTCCCGCAGCCGTTCGCAATCCGCGCCGAGTTCGGCGGCAAGCAGGCGCGCCAGCCCCGCCGTCGTATCGCTACGCGAGTAAAAAACGACGAGCATGCGTCGAGAAGCGTCCATGATCTGCTCCGTGCCTGCGTCCAGGATCCGAACATCAGCTTATGCAGCGGCGGTCGAGCCGACGCTGATTCAGGTCAACCCGTCGCCGGTCAATCCGGCGACAGTAAACCTGTCCGAATTCCCGGCGGCTTCTCGTCCATGCGCGATGTGGTATGACCTGATCGAACGGCAACGGCAATGGTTGCGTACGTGGGACACGGCGGCGCGGTTCGCGTGCGGTCTCTGGCCCGGTGCGGCGGCGTGCTACGCAGACCTGTTCGAGCCCCTGCTCGACCCGGATGCCGTAGCGCCACGGTTCGCGATCGAAGCGATCGACGCGGACGGACGACGATTCGACGTCGATGAAACGATTGCCGCGCCCACCCCGTTCTGCTCGCTGCGCCGCTTCGCGCGCGCCGGTGCGCCGCGCGTGATCCTCCTGTGCGTACCGCTGGCCGGCCATGCGGCCGTGATGATGCGGGAGACGGTCGAGACGCTGCTGACCGATGGCGATGTCTGCATCACCGACTGGATCGATGCGCGCGACGTGCCGCCTGACGCCGGTCGATTCGGCCTCGACGAATACGTGGCGCTGCTCGACGGCTTCATCGATGCGCTGCTGGCCGACAGGCGGCCCGTGCACGTCGTCGCCGTCTGCCAGGCGACGGTTCCGTCGCTCGGCGCGTTCGCGCTGCGCGCGCAGCGCGGGGCCGCACTGCCGGCCAGCCTGACGCTGATTGGCGGCCCGCTCGATGCCCGGATCAATCCGAGCGCGCTCGGGATCGCGGCCGGCTCGCATTCGCTCGCGTGGTGTCGTGCCACCTTGATCGACACGGTTCCGTCCGGCTTCGCCGGACACGGGCGGCAGGTCTTCCCGGCTTATCTGCAACGCGCCGAGATCTCGATCGCCTACCCGCAACGCTACATGACGCTGGTCGATCGCTACCGGCGCGCGGCAACGGGCGGCGATGCCGGCGTACTCGCGCACGCGCGCCGGGCGCTGCGCGAATACCTGACGCTCCTCGACATGCCCGCCGAGTATTTCCTCGACACGGTCGACATCGTGTTCCAGCGTGCCTGCCTCGCCAACGGCACCTGGCACGTTCAGGGCCTGCGGGTCGACCCTGCCGCACTGCGCGACATCGTGCTGCTGACCGTCGAAGGCGCGCGCGATGCCGTCACCGGCGCGGGACAGACCCATGCAGCACTGGCCATGTGCAGCGGCCTCGCAGCGGATGCGAGGCAGCGCGTCGACATCGACGGATGCGACCACTACGGGCTGTTCACCGATGAGCACTGGCGCACCGACGTTCATCCCGCGCTGCACGCGGCGTTTGCCCGCGCCGAAAGCAGCCGGCCGCGCACACGCGCGGCGTGACGCCGCTCATGCCGAAGGCGGGTCCGCGCCGCGCGCCGCCTGTTCCGCGGCCGCCACGCGGCGCTTGACCGCAATGAAGCTGTCGGGGCTGACCGACACCGAGTCGATGCCGCACGCCACGAGGAAATCGGCGAATTCCGGATGATCGCTCGGCGCCTGGCCGCAGAGTCCCACCTTCGCCCCGGCGTCGTGCGCGGAAGCGATCACGCGTGCAATCATCCACTTCACCGCATCGTTCCGTTCATCGAACAGGCCGGCCAGCTCCGCGGAATCGCGATCGACCCCGAGCGTGAGCTGGGTCAGGTCGTTGCTGCCGATCGAAAACCCGTCGAAGCGCTGCGCAAACGCGCTCGCCAGAATGACGTTCGACGGGATCTCGCACATCACGTAGATCTGCAGACCGTCTTCACCCCGCTTCAGCCCGTTCGCGGCCAGTACCTCGAGCACGCGGTCCGCCTCGTCGGGCGTGCGGCAGAACGGAATCATCACGATCACGTTCCTGAAACCCATGTCGTTGCGCAGCCGTGCGATCGCCCGGCACTCGAGTGCAAACCCGTCGCGGTAGCGCGGCGAGTAGTAGCGCGACGCACCGCGAAATCCGAGCATCGGATTCTCTTCCTGCGGCTCGAATTGCGCGCCGCCGATGAGATGCGCGTATTCGTTCGTCTTGAAGTCGCTCATGCGGACGATGACCGGCGCGGGATGGCAGACCGCCGCGATGCGCGCGAGGCCGCGCGCGAGCCGGTCGACGAAATAGTCCGCCGGATCGTCGTAGCCCGTTGTCAGCACCGCGATCGCGCGCTTCGCCTGCTCGTCCTGCAATGCGTCGTAGCAGGCCAGCGCCATCGGATGCACCTTGATGTGATTGCTGATCACGAACTCCATCCGCGCGAGCCCGATGCCGTCCGCCGGCATGCGCCACCACCGGAAAGCCGCTGCCGGATTCGCGAGGTTCAGCATGACCTGCGTGCGGGTGGCCGGCAGGTCGGCCAGGTCGATCGCTTCCACGTCGTAGTGCGCGATGCCTTCGTAGACGAAGCCGGCCTCGCCCTCCGCGCACGACACCGTGACTTCCTGCTGGTCGTGCAGCAGGTGCGTCGCATGGCCGGTGCCGACGATCGCCGGCAATCCCAGCTCGCGGCTCACGATCGCGGCATGCGACGTGCGGCCGCCGTGATCGGTGATGATCGCTGCGGCGCGACGCATGACCGGCAGCCAGTCCGGATCCGTCGTGCGCGTCACGAGCACCGCGCCGTCGACGAAGCGCGCCATGTCGCGCGGGCTGTCGATCACGCATACGCTGCCGGCCGCGACGGCCTCGCCGACACTGACGCCCGTCAGCAGCTTCCGGCCGGTCTGGCCGAGCCGGTAGGTCTTCACGGCGCTGGCTTCACGCCGCGACTGCACCGTTTCCGGGCGCGCCTGCACGACGAACAGTTCGCCGCTCACGCCGTCCTTCGCCCACTCGATGTCCATCGGCTGGCCGTAGTGCGCCTCGATCACGCAGGCCCAGTGCGCGAGCGTCAGGATGTCGCGATCCGCGAGCACGAACGCGGCGCGCTCCGCTTTCGAGGTCGGCACGTTGCGGGTCGGCGCATCCTTGTCGCGCGCGTAGATCAGCTTGTACGCCTTGCCGCCGAGCGTCTTGCCGATGACGGGGCTGCATGCGGGATCGCCCAGCAAGGGCTTGAATACTTCATATTCGTCGGGATCGACGGTTCCCTGCACCACGTTCTCGCCCAACCCCCACGCGGCACTGATCAGCACCACCTTGTCGAAACCCGTTTCCGTGTCGAGCGAGAACATCACGCCGGCCGCGCCGACGTCGGAACGCACCATCCGCTGCACGCCGATCGACAGCGCGACACGCAGATGATCGAAGCCCTTTTCCTCCCGGTAGGCAATCGCGCGGTCGGTGAACAGCGACGCGTAGCACCGGCGGCACGCGGCGAGCAACGCGTGCTCGCCACGCACGTTCAGGTAGGTTTCCTGCTGCCCCGCGAAGCTCGCGTCCGGCAGATCCTCGGCAGTCGCGCTCGAACGCACGGCGACATCGACGTCGGGCCGGCCGGCCTGGCTGCACAGCTGCCGGTACGCGTCCCGGATCGCGTCGGCGATGTCGTCGGGCCAGTCGCCATGGAGGATCGCCTGCCGGATCGCCGCGCCGGCATCGGCGAGCGCCATCTTCCGGGCGGCGAATGCGTCGAGCGCGCCGCCGATGGTCTGCCGCAACCCGTTCGCCTCGATGAACCGCCAGTACGCATCCGCCGTCGACGCGAAGCCGGGCGGCACGCTCACGCCCCGCGCGGACAGGTTGCCGATCAGTTCGCCCAGCGACGCATTCTTTCCACCGACGCGCGCCACGTCGCCGCGACGCAGTTCGTCGAACCAGACGATCGATGCTTTCCCGTGGTCCATGTCGCATCCTCCAGCCGTCGCAGCCGGCCGCGCGCGGCAGGCGCGCGTGGCAGGCATTCGCCGGCGCGGGCGCGCCGGACACAGTCATCCTGGCGCCGCGCCGCGCGGGCTCCCGTGACCTGTATCAAGAATGGAGGCCGACGCGGGCCATGCGCTGTGCGGCCCGCGATGTGTCTGCGTTTGACGTTCGTCAACGGATCACGCCGCGCGTCTCGTACGCTCGGGATCGAAACCGGATCGATCGCGCCGTGCCAACCACAGGAGTCCGGACATGGATTGCATGCGTCTTGCCAGATCGTCAGCGTTGGCGGCCGCCATCGCCTGGACCGGATTCGTCGTACCGGTTCATGCGCAGGGGCCGGAACCGCCTGCCGCGGACACGCCGTCACCGGTTGTCGCGGCGCCATCGGAAAGCGAATCGCCCGCTCCCGCATCGATTCCGCGCGACGGCGTCGCCGGCAAGACCCGCGCGCAGGTCAGGCGAGAGCTTGAACAGGCCGAACGGGTCGGCGAAATCAAGCGCATCGACCGCTTCTTCGGCAGCGGCAGCTGATCGCCGTCGCACCGACACGGGCCATGCGCTGCGTGTTTCGAACGGGATCATCGCCGATGCGGGTCAGTCCGGGCATCGCACGCGTCGTCGCAATCGCGGTGATGCTGGCTTGCGCCGTCGCGTCGGAACGATTTTCAAGTGCATAGCTATCACGCGATCGTCCAGCTGCATTCCTCCTATGAAGCCGCTGCACCGCAAACCGGCAGCGTGCGCTCATGGATGACGCTCGGCTACGTGGCCACGACGTACCACGTGCCGGAAGCGGCCCTGACGCAGCGCCTCGGCTTGCCGGCGGCCACCGCCCCCGGACACGCGGCTGAGGGCCCTCGCCGACCGACAGGGCCTATCGCGTTCAGCGTACGTCGAACGGGCTCAGCGCGCGATCGGCCCCGATCTCGACGCTGCGAGCAGCCTGTTGACCGACCTCGCCATCCTGCTGGTCGCGCTGTCGGGCGGCGTGGCGGCCGCCCTCGTCGCGGCCGGCAGGATCGTGCCATGCCCCGTCGGCCCGACGCGACGCGATGCATGAGCGCGACGTGCGCGGCAGGCCCGTCCCGTTCGCTGCGGCGACGCCGCGTCGTTCGCCGCGCCGCTCACTCGAACCGGCAAGCCCCGCGCGGCAGCGCCGAGAGCGTGTCGCTCGACAGTTTCAGAATGCCGTCGAAATTGGCCTGGTTGTCCGCCGGACAGAAATCCGCGAGCTTCATGCCGTCCGGACGCGTGTATTCGACATTGAACACGGCCTTGTTCAGCGCGATAAAGCTGGCGTAGTCGGCGCACTCATGGAACCTGTTGCATTGCTCGTTGAGCGCCCAGTCGGCCACCTTCGCCATCTCGGTCGCGATGCCCGAGCCGTTCTTCAGCCCCATCGACATGCCGCGATCGTGCGCGGCGGCGATCAGCGCCGTGTTGTAGCGCAACTGATCGTCGCGCGTCAGCGGAAAACCCGTTTCCTGGCGATAGCTGTCGTCGAGGTCCGGCTCGATGCCGTCGCAGCCCTTCTTCTTCGCCTGGTCGAGACGCGCCAGCATCAGCGGCATCAGGATCGCGGTCTGGCGAATGTCCAGCCAGCGTTCGTGATCCTCGTACCCTTCGACGGGGTTGCCGAGCACGCTGTCCGGAAACTTGCCGGCATCGCCGCGGTTGTCTTCGCGCCCGCCCACCTCCATGTAGCAGACGACATAGATGCCCTTCGCCTTCAGGCGCTGGATCGTGCCGGCATCGGTCAGCTCCATGTCGACGTCGAACATCTTGCGCGGGTTGTTCACGCCGTCCAGCACCGTCTCGTTGATGCGGTTGCCGTCGATCTGCCATTGCCAGCTCGTGCCGGGCACGAGCGGCTTCCACGCGGTGGCTTGCGACGCACGCGCCGAAGCCGCCGCGACGGCGGTGCCGGGCGTGAACGAATCCGAGTCGCCTCCGCACGCGGCGAGCAGCAGCATCAGCACGACTGAAGCGAACGATCTGGCGGACATGGCGAATCCTTTGCCTGTTGGGCGGCTTGTCAGGATGCGGGGAAGACACGTGCAGCGGGATGCGGGCGATGTCTCTGCCGACGCTGCGGTGGCGCGGGAATGCGCGAGGCACGTGCGGATGGTAGGCGGGAACGCAGCGTCGATCTGTTCCAATTTGTCGATTTTTGTCGGCGTGGCGAGCGGCGGAAAGCCACGGTTGCCGCGGTACGAACTTCCTCATGGGCCACGGCTTCTCGACGCAGGAAGGTGACGGTTGCCTGATCGATCGGTCTCTTCGCCTGCACGACCGCCGCGATCCTGCCGATCCGTTCGCATTTGAGCGTCAGTCGCCGTTCAACGCATGCCCTCGGCGATTCCCCCGGTTGCCGGTCGCGGAAGTCGGAGACCATGGGAAACCTCGCCGCCATGATGCGGGCGGCCACGCATGGTCTCCACCCTGCCCGGCTTCGTTCAATTGCCGGGCGCCAGGTCGTTGGCAAACCGGTTCGTATAACCGAGCGTACCGACACCGCCGATCGAATTGCACGTCGACGATGCGGCGCCCGGCGGGCAATCGACGTCACGGTCGAACGACCAGAAGTGGACACCCACGAGACCGTTCTGTTTCACGAACTGCGCAACGGTGTCTGCATCCGCCGGCGTAAAGGTTTCGCCGCTCACATCGTTGCCGCCGATCATCGGCGTCAGCTCGATCTGGCTGTACGGCACGCCCCAGCGATCGTGCAGGTTCATCGCCGCCTGGATCGCCGATTGCCCCATCTGGCAGGTGCCGTTCGCGACCACGCAGTTCCCCGCCCCGGCCGACCCGTAGTCCATCGTCATCAGGTCGATGGTGTAGTTCTTCAGGCCGACCGCCTGGATCGCCTGCATGACCCAGTCGCCATACACGTTGAAGCTGTCGGGGGCGCTGGCGCCCCATGAGCTGGCCGTGGTCGCGCCCTGCTGGGAAGGGGCCAGTGTCGCCAGCGTGAAGCTGAAGCGCAGGCCGGGATAATTCTGCTGGGCAACCGCCACGCGTTGGACGAGATCGTTGATCACCTGTTGTGTCTGCCCGCCCTCGATATCGAAATCGATTCCGATCAGGTTGCTCGATGCATAACGGTTGATGAAGGCCGCCATGCCCGCATCCGTCCCGCACGTGAACATGCCGGCCGCGCCGCCGGTGGAAATCACGTAATTCACATTGGCCGCGGTGAAAAGCGGCACATTGGCGGCCGCCATCGCGCCGCCGTCGACGCCCGCCCAGTTCTCGCTGCCGCATTCACCGGTCGCAAACGCGAGCGTCAGCGTACGGACACCGGCCGGCAGCACCGACAGCACCGGGCTCAGCTGGCCCGTGACGTTCGACGAGATGACGTTCGTGTTCCAGTTCATCGAAATCGTCGCGTCCTTGTACGGGCTGTAAACGAACGCCGGCGCCGTGCCGGTGGCCGCCGCGCCCGCCGCGGCGGCGCCGGTGCCGAAAGATGACCATGCCAACAAAAGCGCCAGCGCGCCCTTCAAGGTCGATCGCTGGATGATTCCGGATCGGTTGCTCTTCATGTTCATGCCCTCATCGTGTTTTACGCGTTACCGGCACCTGTCCTGCACGCAAACCATGCCGGGGAATAGGTCAGGAAGATGCGCTCCACCCAGGCGGGTGTAGCGGAAATCCGCCATGTGACATCGACAGCAAACGCCTGCACCATTGATACGGACTGCAAAATCAACATCGTGCTCAAATCAGACTTTTGTTCACAACCCGGTGACCAGGTCGTGGACTTTCACCGCCCTGCAACTGCCTGCCGCGCCGCTCGCGATATCAATGGAAGCCTGCTGCACAGGCTGTGCGTCAGCGCGCCGTTGACCTGGTTCCGCGCGTCAATCAACGGATTGAAGTACCCGATCGGCGCCCTCCCGAACGTGACGGGTCAATACCGCTGCCGCATGGCCCGGCACCGTCGCGCCAGGCATGGAAAGCAACGCGAATGAAAGCGAAACGGCATGGCGCCCGTTTCATTTCTCGAACCCCGCCCGTTCGTCATTCCGATCTGGCTCATGGTTTCCCCTTTCGATCGACAAAGCTCCGCCCAGGCCGAATTCAAATGAAATCGACCTTACAAATTGTCACTTGAAGACAAATTTCGATATTGATTCTGTTTTTATATCGCCAACGGAATACACCACGACTTCATTCAATGGTGGTGAAGCGTGTCGTCCGTCACTTTCGCGCAAGACCGGATGCCCCAAACGACGCGACGCAAGCAGTAGTATCGTGAAGTCGTCACGCCCGCCTGAAACGGCACCTGCCTCACGGTGTCGAATACCTATATTTCGACGGCAAATGTAGTGATGCTTCAATCCTGCATCCGCACTTTGATTTGTTATACTACATAATCATCCGGCATCAACCCTGGAATCGACTATTTCCACCCACGTCGAAACCCGAAATACTCATGTGATTGCATAGCCGGATTGAAATTGTCGACATTCGATAATTCAAACAGATATCTCGCAGTCGTCTGGATGATTGTTCAAATAGACGAAATTCAGGCGCTGCGATCGTGCTTCACCGGATTGGCGACCGGCTCGCCATGACATCGTGGTTGCCGTGCTGATCCTTGATGCATCCATCGAAACCGGAGGCAGATCATGACCGTCAATGTCGCCGCCCAGGAATCGGCCCGCACCGCCGAACGGGTCACCCGGGTGTACGCCAGGTTCCTGCTGGTCGGCTTCGCGCTGGCGCCTGCTTACCTGATCGCCTACCTGTACGTGTTCCAGGACCCATCGCTGACATTCGAGAATCACGCCTTTCACGAACTGGCGATCGCGGTCGCCACGCTCGAGGGCGCGTTCGTCACCTACGTCTGCTGGCGCTGCTATCGCCTGTCGGGCGAGCCGTTGCTACGCTGGCTCACGCTGGGCTTCCTGGGCTTTTCCGTCATCTATGCGTTGCATGGCTTGTTTACCGGCATGGCGCATCACAATATCTGGCTGTTCCTGCTGTACGGACCTGCATCGCGCCTGACCATGTCGATCCTGATCCTGGTCGGGCAGTACACCTACAGTCACAAGGCCGACAGCGCAGCAACCCGCGCCGATTCCCGCATCTGGTTACCCTGGCTCGCGCTGTTCGCGCTCGTCGACGTCGCGGTCGCCGTGATCGCCTTCTCGCCGGTGGCCGGCCACCCGTGGGTACGCCTGTCGATGGAGGGCGGCGCACTGCTGCTCTCGGTCGTAAACGTCGTTGCGCTGCTCATGCGCCGCATCCGCTCGCCGCTGATGACGATCTACGGCATTTCGGTGACGTCGTTCGCGTTTTCGTCGCTCGCCTTCATCCTCGGGCGGCCGTGGAATCACATGTGGTGGCTGGCGCATGCCATTTTTGCGGCAGGCTTCTTCCTGCTCAGTTTCGGCGTGGTGCAGGCCTTTCATACAACCCGTTCGTTTTCGAGGATCTACAGCCAGGAAGAACTGTTTGCCCGGCTGAGGGAGGCCATGGCCCGGACGGAGCGCGCCCTGCAGGCGCTTCAACGGACCAACGAAAAGCTCGAACACCTGGCAGCCACGGACCCGCTCACGGGCGCGACCAACCGGCGGCAATTCATCGAAAGCGTGGAAGCGGAAATCAACCGGGCCAAGCGCAATGGCGCGCCGTTCTCGTTGCTCGCACTCGATCTCGACCACTTCAAGGCGATCAACGACAGTTACGGGCATCAGGCGGGCGATCAGGTATTGCAACGCTTCGTCGACACATGCGCCGATGCGATCCGGCCGTACGACGGCGTCGCGCGGGTGGGCGGCGAGGAATTCATGGTGCTGCTTCCGCAAGCCGCGCTGGACACCGCGCAGTCGATCGGCGAGCGCATCCGCGCGGCGATCGCGGGCACGCCGTTCGAAGCAGGCACCGGCGCACCGATCAAGGTCACCGTGAGCGTCGGCGCGTCCGAATTCGGCCGGGACGGCGAGACGATCGACGCGATCCTGCGCAAGGCCGACGAACGCCTGTACCGCGCGAAGCATCAAGGTCGCAATCAGGTGGTCGCCGGCTAGCCGGGAACCGTATCAGTGCCGTCCGCCTCGCCTTCGGCAGGCGTTCTTCGATTCATGACGCCCCGGCCATCGCCGGGCGCGTCATGTCGCAGCAGGTTCAGAACGGGCTGCGTGTCGTATCGCCATTGGTGAACGTCGCGTCGACGACCTGATAGAACGCCATCGCCGTATCCGCGACTTCCCAGACCGCAAGGATGACGTGGTAACCGCTACGCACCGGCAACCGGCATTGATGAATGGTCGGCTGCTGCGGTACCAGGTTCGCGTTCGGGTTCCAGTAGGGCTGGCCGGGATTCTGGATCGTGCAGAACGGCGTGGGCTCGAACTGCGCGCGCGTCAGCTTCTCCGACGGGTTCCAGTCGGTGCGTGTAATGAAGTAGTTCCAGCGCCGCGTCTTGTGCACGGCGCTGAATTCCCATTTGAAATTCTGCAATGCGCCCGGCCGCAGCGGGATCTTCTGCCAGCGGCCCGGCGACTGCTCGTTCAGCACGGGCAGCGCGCCATTCGTGCTGGCGCCGGCGATTTCGCCGTCCATCGGTGGTGCGGCATTCTTCGCGTCGTCCGGCGCAAACGGATCGGACAGGCCACTTTGCGTCGCGGGGAAGAACTTGCCGTTCTCCATCGCGTTCGCGTGCCAGGCGTCGACATGACAGTCCGGATTCTGGCCTTGCGTGCACAGCACGATGCGCGAAGGCGGTTCGGTCAAACGGCCGTGCGCGTGAGCGCCGGCCGCCGCGACCAGCAGTGCCGCGGCGGCCAACGAGCATGGCATCACGGAAGCAACGTATCTGCGGATGTTCTTTTTCATGAGCCCTCATGGCATTGATGTCGGAACGGATGGGCGCATATCGAGCCTGCAGCAAGATCCCCGGCAGGGAATCCTGTCGACGCGTCGTCGCGCACACTGATCGGCAAAAGCGGCAGCCCAATCAAATCGCGGCAAGCGATGATCAATCGCCACGCTTGCTGACAAATCGCTTTCACCAAACCGAACCTTATCCGCAAAAATAGAAAAAATAAACGTCCCGCGCGGATAGTTTTTTAATTTCAATCAAAGGCTTGAATCGTTTTTCATTTCAATCTTTTATGGCTCAAGTTCGATTGCGATATTGAATAAACCGCCAATTCATTTAGAGAAGGTTTCATAAAAACGGGGGATTCCGCTGCACGGTGTTTCAGCAGATCAAGCAGCAGCCGAGCGTCATGGGCCTGAACGGCGGGAAAAACGGTCACGCTCCATGCCGGCGACACGTTTCATGAAGGGCCGGACGACATGCACACGGTCGGACGAAACGCCGGCCGCATGGGGCCGGCAGAATTCGTCGGGTTCCTGATCAATGACAAGGGCGTGCCGGTCCCGACACCGGTGAAGCAGCGCGATCGCGACCGGGGCCCGGCAACGCCGGGCCGCCTCCCCGCGTCAGCCAACGCGACGAATCGGGCGCACCGTCACGGCAAGCGCGTGAAGTAATCGCGCGCCAGCGCAACCCAGTACCGGACACCGGCCGGAATGATGTCGTCGTTGAAGTCGTATTTCGGGTGATGGAGCGCCGGTGCGACGTCGCCGGCCGGCGCATTGCCGATCAGCACGTAAGCGCCGGGGCGCTCCTCCAGCATGAAGCCGAAGTCTTCGGAAGTCATGTTCGGCGGCACATCGCGGTCCAGGCGTTCGTCGCCGAACGTCTCGCGTATCACCGCTTCGCACAGTGCGGTCTCGGCCGGCGTGTTGACCGTTGCCGGGTAGTACTGAAAGAATTCCACGTCGACGCGTGCGCCATGGGCGCTTGCCAGCCCCTCGCACATGAGCCGCACGTCGCGCTGCAACTGTTGCTGCAACGCGGACGACAGCGTGCGAATCGTCCCGCGCAGCTCGGCGCTGTCCGGAATGACGTTGTCCGTCGTTCCCGCATGGATCATGCAGACGGAAATGACGGCGGGATCCACCGGATCCTTGTGCCGCGCGGCGATGGTCTGGCACTGCAGCACCATCGAGCACGCGAGCGGCACGGGATCGATACCCAGGTGCGGCTGCGCCGCATGCGCGCCCTTGCCGGTTACCGTGATCCTGAAGCGGGAGCCCGCGGCCATGATCGGGCCGGTACGCAGCCCGAAGTGCCCGGCCGGCAAACCAGGCCAGTTGTGCATGCCGAATACCGCTTCCGTCGGGTATTGGTCGAACAGCCCGTCGTCGATCATCTTGCGCGCGCCCGCGCCTCCCTCTTCTCCGGGCTGAAACACGAAATGGACGGTGCCCGGCAGTTGCGGCAAGTCCTTCAGCACCCGCGCGGCGCCGAGCAACATGACGGTATGGCCGTCATGGCCGCAAGCGTGCATGATCCCGTGCGTGCACGATGCGTGCGCAAAATCGTTGGCCTCCTGGATCGGCAACGCATCCAGATCCGCGCGAAGCACGATGCCGCGGCCCGGGTCCGCGCCGGGCAGGCTCGCAACGACGCCGGTGCCGCCCAGGCCGCGCGACACCGCATAGCCGAGCGCTTCCAGCTCGCGGGCGACGACGTCGGCCGTCCGGTGCTCTTCGAACCGCAGCTCGGGATGCGCATGCAGGTCGCGCCGCAGCTTCGCCCAGTGCGCGTGATGCGCGTGCAGCGACGTATCGGGAATGACGGGGTTTTCCAATTTCGGCACCTTCGGAAAGTAAACGGCTTCCATGCTGCCCGGCTCCATGCCGGCGCGCCACCGCGTTCGCACGCGGCGGCCGCGTCAATCGTAATAGCCGACGATCGACTTGATCTCCATGTACTCTTCCATCCCTTCGATCCCGTACTCGCGACCGTTGCCCGACTGCTTGTACCCGCCGAACGGCGCCTGCGGATCCCATGCCGGATAGTTCAGGTGCACCTGCCCCGACCGGATGCGCGCGGCCACCGCGCGCGCGCCGTCCTTGTCGGCGCCCTGCACATGTGCGCCGAGCCCGTACACCGTGTCGTTCGCGATGGCGATCGCCTCGTCCACGGTGTCGTACGGCAGGATGGCGAGGACCGGACCGAAGATCTCCTGCTGCGCGATCGTCATGTCGGGCCGCACATCGGAAAAGATCGTCGGCCGCGCGTAAAAGCCCTTGTCGAACCCCGCGGGCCGGCCGGGACCGCCTGCGATCAGCTTTGCCCCTTCGTCGATGCCTATGTCGATCATCTGCGCGACCCGGCCGAACTGCGCACGATTGGCCAGCGGCCCATGCGTCGTCGCGTCGTCGAACGGATCGCCGACGATCAGCTGCTGCGCGGCCGCGACGGCCAGGTCCTCGACCGCGCCGAGCAGGTTGCGCGGCACGATCATGCGGGTCGGCGCGCTGCACGACTGGCCCATGTTCCGGAACGCGGCGGCCACGCCCGGCGGGATGGCCAGCGACAGGTCCGCATCCGGCAATACGAGGTTCGGCGACTTGCCGCCCAGCTCCTGCGCGACGCGCTTGACGGTCGGGGCCGCGGCTTGCGCCACCAGCACGCCGGCGCGCGTCGACCCCGTGATCGACACCATGTCGACCTGCGGGTGCGACGCGAGCGATGCGCCCACCTCCGTGCCGCTGCCGCTCACCAGGTTGAATACGCCGGCCGGCACGCCCGCATCGGCGATCACTTCGGCAAACAGCAATGCGCTGAGCGGCGACAGCTCGCTGGGCTTCAGCACCACGGTGCAGCCTGCCGCGAGCGCCGGGCCGACCTTCGCGGTGATTTGATAGATCGGCCAGTTCCACGGCGTGATCAGCGCACATACGCCGATCGGCTCGCGCACGACCGCGGTGGTCCCCCGCCGCGTGACGAACGGGTAGCTCGCCAGGTTGTCGCGCGCGACCCGGATATGTTCGGCCGCGAGCGGCACATGCGCGCCGCGCGCATAGCCGATCGGCGCGCCCATCTCCATCGCGAGCGCCAGCGCGAACGACTCCGCACGCTCGAGGATCAGCGCATGAATGCGGTCGAGCAGCGCGGCGCGCTGCTGCGGCGACGTCGCGGCCCAGCGCTCGAACGCGTGGCGCGCGGCCTGCACCGCGCGATCGGCGTCGCGGGCGCTGCCGAGCGGAATCTCGCACAGCGTGTCTTCAGTGGACGGGCAGACCACGGCGAACCGGTCGCCACCGTCGGGCAAGACCCAGTCTCCGTCGATGAAGAAGCGGTCGAGCCTTCCGGCTTGCAGCAGGTGACGAACAGGTGAATTCATTGCAGGGTGTCCTTCAGTCGGTACCACGCGCCCACGAACGGCAAAAACCACGGTTTGCCGAAGTGGCCAGGAATGGCGGGCCAGTCGAAACCGCTCCACGGGTTGAGATCGGCCCGCCCGTCCATGATCTCCGCCATCAACGTGCCCATCAGCGTGGCCATGTGCGTGCCGTGGCCGCTATAACCCGTCGAGTAATACACGCCTTGTCGCTGGCCCGCGCGCGGCAGGCGGTTGGCTGTCATGTCGACCATGCCGCCCCAGCAATAGTCGATGCGCACGCCGGCCAGCTCGGGAAACACGGCGGCCATCTGCTGTCGCAGGATCAGCCCGCTCTTTTCGTCCGAACGGGGGTTCGACGCCGCGAAACGCGCCCGCCCGCCGAACAGGATCCGGTTGTCGGGCGTGACGCGAAAGAAATTGACGAAGTGCTTCGTGTCGGTGACCATCCGGCGCGTCGGCAGCAACCGGTCGAGCCGCTCGCGCGGCAACGGCTCGGTGACGATGATGAACGCGCCGACCGGCACGATCCTGCGGCGGATCCAGCCGAACGGCCCCACCTGCGAGATGCCGCTCGCGAGCAGCACCTGGCGCGCACGAATCTCGCCGAGCGGCGTATGCACCGCGTATGCGCCGCCCGCCTCCCGCTTCAAGCCGAGCACCGGCGCATGCTCCAGGATGTGCGCGCCGCGCGCTTGCGCGGCGCGCGCCAGGCCGCGCACATAGCGGCCGACGTGCATCCCGGCGCTCTTCTCGAAGATCAACCCGCCGTGATACCGGTGCGAGCCGATCTCGTCACGCAGTTGCGCCTTCGTCACCACACGCGTGTCGGGGTCCACGCTCGCGGCGAGCAGCGCCTGGCTTCGCACCAGCTTGTCGTAGTGCTCCGGCTTCGCCGCGAGCTTGAGCTTGCCGCGGCGCACGAAATCGCAGTCGATCGACTCTTCCCTGACCAGCCGCTCGACCGTGTCGACACCCGCATCGAACGCCCGATACAACCGGTTGGCCAGTTCGGTGCCGATGCGCTGCGACAGTGACGCGTAATCCTGCGCGAAGCCGTTGTTGCACATGCCGCCGTTGCGTCCCGACGCTGCCTGCCCCACGGTGCCCGCCTCGCAGACGACGACCCGCGCGCCTTTTTTCGACAGCGCCAGCGCAGCCGCGGAGCCCGTGATCCCGCCGCCCACCACGACCACGTCGCAACTTCCGTCAGGCAGCCCCGGCGAGTTGCCCACGAATGGCTCGGACGTATCGAGCCAGTAGGAACTGAAACGCATCACACACTCCAAAGCTGGTGCATCGGGCCGGAAAGCCGGCGGGCGTTCGCCGCGCCGGTCCGGCCGGTCGCGCGATCCGAACCGAAACGCATCGTTCAAACGCCGCCGCCTTCCGCGTGACGGCCGCCGCCTAGAAATCGGCGACCTTGCCCCATGCGGAAGCGTCGAACCGGCCCGGCCGATACGGCAGCGGATCCACGATCGGTTGCGCGCCGGTGGCGAGATCCGCGATCAGGTGGCCCGCGCCGGGGCCGATGCCGAAACCGTGCCCGGAAAAGCCGGCAGCCAGGATCAAGCCCGGCACGCCCGGCACTTCGCCGATCCCCGGAACGCCGTCCGGCGTGCTGTCGACGAAGCCGGCCCACGCATGCGTGATCGTTGCTTCGCGAAGTTCGGGCAGCAGCTCGACGGCGCGGTGGTAGGTTTCGGCGACCGTCGGCATGTCGGGTTTCGGATCGAGAATGCGCACCTGCTCCATCGGGGTCGGCGCGTCGAGCCGCCACCGCTTCAGCGTTTCGTGTCCGCCGCGCACGCCCTCCAGGCCGCCCGGAAGCAGGTTGCGCCAGCGCTTGGCGAACATCGGCACGAACTGCGGGGCGAATCGCAGGAACTGCGGCGTCACGTCCACGCGCGCGCGGCCGCTGATGGCCAGCGCGTAACGTCCGTCGCTGCGGCGCGTCACGGACACCCCCGACGTGTACATCGCATCGGGCAGCGGATGCTCGACCGGCGACACGCTCAGGATCGACTGACGGATCGACGCCTGCAGAAAACGGATGCCGAGCTGGCGGCAGAACGACGACGCCCACGCGCCGCCGGCAAGCACGACCGTCCGGGTCTTGATCACGCCGGCTTCGGTGACGACCCCTGCGACACGCCCGCCCTCGAGTTCGATCCCGCGCGCCGCGCATTGCTGGTGCACGCTGCCGCCCAGCTTCATCAGTGCAGCCGCCACGGCCGGCGCGGCCTTCCCCGGGTCGGCCGTGCCGTCGGTCGGCGAGAACACGCCGCCCTTCCATGGCCGCCCGGTTGCATGCCCGCGCTCGCCGGCCTGCTTGCTGTCGAGCATGTACGTCGTCACGCCCGCGGTCTTCGCGAAGTCGCCCCAGCTGGCCCAGCGGGACAGCTCGGCCTCGTCATTGCTCAGGTACAGCAACCCGCAGCGATGAAAGCCCGTGTCTTCGCCGGACTCGGCGGCGAATCGCTCCCACAGATCGATGCTCTTGCTGGCCATCGGCAATTCGCGCTCGTCGCGGTTCTGCTGCCGGCACCAGCCCCAGTTGCGGCTCGACTGCTCGGCACCGATCCGCCCCTTCTCGACCAGCGCGACCGACACCCCGCGCCGGGCGAGGTAGTACGCGGTAAACACGCCGATGATTCCGCCGCCGATCACGACGACGTCGGCCGAAGCCGGCAGCGTGGGCGAAGTTTCTATTTGGCGCAGCGGAGGGGACATGTTCAGTCTCGTTCGGTGGATACGTGGACGTTCTGCACGACGTAGAATTTCGCCACGCGCTCGCGGCTTTCCCACCCGATCGGTGCGCCGTGCGGCACGAACAGCGCATCGCCGGCGCCGAGCGACAGCACGCTGCCGTCGGGCGCGGCGAACCGTACGCTGCCGGCCAGCAGGAACATGAACTCGTTCACGCGATGCGGGCGAACGATGCGGTGATAGGGCGTCGAATCCCACGTGCCCGCGCAGTACCCGGCGCCGTCGTCGATGAACACGTTGTCGCTGCGGCATTGCGGTGCGGGCCCGAGCAGCACCTCCGCCGGCAGCGACGACGACGGCTTGAAGTCCGCGTCGGCACTCAGCGGAAAGCATCCTCGCTTCGTCGGTGTCGCGCACGCGGCCGCGCAGAACATGAGAAGCACGCGTGATGCCGCGCTGACGCGCAGCGCCGTGCCGCCGCCGATGACGGCCCCCTCCCCCGGCCCGAGCACCAACGGGGCGGCCCCGTCCGCTTCGAGCGTCAGTTCGCCTTCGACCACGACGAGGGTTTCAATGTGCGAATAGCTCGAGACGTCGAGCTCGCCAACGAAGCGGATCCGCCCCGCGGCCATCGAGTCGGGCCCTTCCCACGCGATCTCGCGATGTCGCGCGAAAGGATCGCGCTCGCCGAACGCCCGCATGTCGAACGCGGTTGAAGAAGGGCTGCCGTCGGCACGGTGCAACACGAAAACTGCGCTCATTCCTGCTCCTGTACTGTGCGCGCGGGCCGGGTGGAAAACCGCCGCGCGATATCGGAAATCGTCGTTTGCCGGCGCGTCGGCCGGCAACCCGCGGGCGGGCGCGCCGCCCTTGCACCTACGCGACGTGACACGACGCTTCGCGGTGTTCGGTCCGCGTGCGGATCGCCGGCACGCGCGCCGGTGCGCCATCCGTGCGCGCGACCATGTAGTCGCGCGGCGTGATCCCGAGCACGCGCCGGAAATGCCGGCACAGATGGCTCTGATCGAAGAAGCCGACCTCGGTCGCCACGACCGACGGCGCCAGGCCGGCCCGCAACAGGTCCTGCGCCCGCCGCACCCGCACGAGGCACAGATAGCGGTGCGGCGACAACCCGACTTCGCTGCGAAAGCGCGCGGTGAAACGCGACACGCTCAATCCGGCCACGGCCGCGAGCGTGTCGAGGTTCAGCGGCTGCGCAAACGACGCATCGATCGTGCGGAGCACGTCGCCGATCGCCGGCGAGAGCGGGCAAACGAATCGTGCGTTCATGTCGAATCCTCCCGGGGCACGCGTTTCAATGCAGGAAATCCTGCATCCGGTAATACGCGCCGACGATGGGCAGGAACCACGCATGCCCGAAATGGCCCGGCATCGCCGGCCAGTCGAGCTCGCGCCACGGGTTCGACGCGGCTGCCCCGTACAGCACGTCGGCCATCACACGGCCCATGTGCACCGACATCTGCACACCGTGGCCGCTGTAGCCCATCGAGTAGTAGAGTCCGTCGTGCTGGCCCGCGCGCGGCAGCCGGTCGGCAGTGATGTCGACCAGCCCGCCCCAGCAGTAATCGAGCCGCACGTCGGCCAGTTCCGGAAAATATCCGGCCATGCCCGCGCGCAGGATGTCGCCGCTTTTCGCGTCGGAGCGCGGGCTCGACATCGCGAAACGCGCGCGGCCGCCGAACAGCAGCCGGTTGTCGGGTGTCACGCGGAAGTAGTTGCCGATCTGGCGCGACGTCACGTACGCGCGGCGGTGCGGAAACAACCGGTTCAGTTGCGCGTCGGGCAGCGGCTCGGTGACGACGATGAAACTGCCGACCGGCGCGATGCGCCGACGGAACCATGCGAACGGGCCGTGCTGCGACGCACCGGTGGCGACCAGCACGCGATCGGCGACGAGTGTGCCGCGCGCGCAGGTGATCGCGTGCCGCTCGCCCCCGAGCCGTTCGAGCCGCGTGACGGCCGCCTGCTCGTAGATGCGCGCGCCGGCCCGCACCGCCGCCTGCGCGAGGCCCACGCCGAACTTGCCCATGTGCATCTGCACGCCGCGGCGCTGCAACAGCCCGCCGTGGAAACCGTCGGACGCGACTTCCTCGCGGATCCGCGCCGGCTCGATCAGTTCGATGTCCGGATCGACATCCCGCCGCAATGCGTCGAACGTCTTCGCGAGCCCCGCGAAATGCTGCGGCTTCGCGGCGAGCTTCAGCTTGCCCGCACGCCGGAAATCGCAGTCGATCGCGTGCTCGGCCACGATCGTCTCGACGCTCTTCACCGCGTTTTCGTACGCGCGATAGAACTGCTTGGCGGGTTCGGCGCCGATTCGCGCGACCAGCGACGCGTAGTCCTGCGCCACGCCGGTGTTGCACTGGCCGCCGTTGCGGCCCGACGCTTCGCCTGCGATCTGCGCGGCTTCGAGCACGACCACCGAGACGCCGCGCTGCGCCAGCGCAAGCGCCGCGGACAGGCCGGTGAAGCCGCCGCCGATCACGGCCACGTCGGCGCGCCCTTCAACGGGCCCCTCGCAGCCGGCGCGAAACGCGGGGCGGGTATCCAGCCAGTACGATTCGAATTTCATCGGATCCTTCTCGAGCCTTCGGCACCGACGATCGGCGACCGTCCGTTGCAAGCCATTTAATCACCATCAAAAAGCGCAGTTGCCGCGTATTCACGCATGGCGCGCGCACGATTCACCGTTTTGCACGACCGCCGCAGCACACTATGCGGAAGGCTGCTCGCCGGGCGCGGCGCACGCGATGCATGGGCGGCGCCGCGCGTTACAGGCGCACCGGCTGCACCGGCGCGTCGGCCCCGGCCGGCTCGGCCTGGAAGCGCGCGAGATCGTCCTCGCTGCGATGGCACAGCACCTGCGCGCCGTTCCCGAGCGTGCGCAATACCGGCGCCGTGCGATTGCACACACCGTCCACCCGCATCGCGCAGCGCGACAGGAACGGGCACAGCTCGGCATCGTCCGTGCTCGCGCCGATCGGCACGAGCGGCCGATGACAACGCTCGGCCGCACCGTCGAGCCAGCCCGCGCGCAGTTCCGGCGCGGACGACACGAGCAGGTGCGAATACGGGTGGTAGGGCGGCGCGCACAGCGCATCGCGGCTGCCGGTCTCGACCCGCCGGCCCGCGTACAGCACGACGATCTCGTCGCTGATCGCGCGCACCTTCGCGATGTCGTGCGTGATGAATATGTACGACACGCCGAGCTTCGCCTGCAGGTCGCGCAGCAGGTCCATGATCGCGGCGCCCACCACCGTATCGAGCGCCGACGTGACCTCGTCGCACAGGATCAGGTCGGGCTCGGCCGCGAGTGCGCGCGCGAGGTTCACGCGCTGCTTCTGTCCGCCGGACAGCTCGCCCGTGCGCCGCGCGGCGACCGTCTGCGGCAGCCGCACGAGTTCGAGCAATTCCGCGACGCGCTGCCGCGCACGCGCCCCCCTGATCCCGTGATAGAACGCAAGCGGTCGCGCCAGCGTGCGCTCGACGGTATGCACCGGGTTGAGCGCGGTATCGGCGTTCTGGAACACGATCTGCACGCGGCGGTGCTGCTCCTTGGTGCGCTTGCCGATATCGCGCGCGAGCGGCACGCCGTCGAGCAGGATCTCGCCGCCCGTCGCCGGCACGAGGCCCGCGATCACCTTCGCGAGCGTCGTCTTGCCGGAGCCGGACTCGCCGATCACGCCGACCGTCTGCCCGCGCCCGATGCGCAGGTCGACTTCGTGCAGGATCACCTTCGCGGGCCAGCCTTTCGCGGTCCGGCCGCCATAGCCGGCGATCGCGCCGCGCAGGTCGAGCAGGTGCGCCGGCGCGGCGGGCGCTGCTTTCGCATCGCGTCCGGCATCGGACGGCGTGACCGCCGCGATCAGGCTCTGCGTGTACGGGTGCGCCGGCGCATGCAGGATCTGTTCGGTCTCGCCCGCCTCGCGGATCACGCCGTCGCTCAGCACGACGATCCGGTCGGCCATCTGCGCGACGACCGCGAGATCGTGCGACACGTAGACCGCGCTCATCCCGTAGCGCCGGATCACGCTCTTGAAGGCCTGCAGCACGTCGATCTGCGTGGTCACGTCGAGCGCCGTGGTCGGTTCGTCGAGGATCACCAGCTCCGGATCGGTGATCAGCGCCATCGCGGCCATGAGCCGCTGCAACTGGCCGCCCGACACCTGGTGCGGGTAGCGCCTGCCGATCGTCTCCGGCTCCGGCAGCGCGAGCGCGCGGAACAGCTCGACCGCCTTCGCCTGCGCATCGCGCTTCGTCAGCGTCTTGTGGATCAGCGCGCTCTCGATCACCTGGTCGAGGATCGTGCGCGACGGATTGAATGCGGCAGCGGCGCTCTGCGCGATGTACGCGACCCTGCGGCCGCGCAGCGCGGCCAGTGCAGGCGCGGACAACGTGCAGACGTCGGTACCCCCGAGCTTCACGGAGCCGCCGGCGATCCGGCAGCCGGCGCGCGCATGGCCCATCAGCGACAACGCGATCGTCGTCTTGCCGGACCCGGATTCGCCGATCAGCGCGAGCACCTCGCCGCGCCGGATCTCGAAGTCGACGCCATGGACGATCGTCGTTTCCTCGCCGCCCGGCCGGCCGCCGACCACACGCAGCCCGCGCACCTCGACGAGCAGGTTCGATTCGTGTTGCATCAGTGCCCTCCCGCGGCGCCCGCAGCGCCCTTGCGGCGGCCGCGATGCGGCAGGCCGTCGATCAACAGGTTCACGCCCACCGTCAGGATCGCGATCGCGACCGCGGGCATGATCGCGACGGCCGAGCCGTCGCCGAGGCTCGCGATGTTCTCGCGCACGAGCGAGCCGAGATCCGCGTACGGCGGCTGCACGCCGAGCCCCAGAAAGCTGAGGCCGCTCAGCAGCAGCACGACGAACGTGAAGCGCAGCCCGGTGTCGGCGAGCATCGGGTGAATCATGTTCGGCAGCATCTCGACGCACGCGATGTACAGCGCGCTTTCGCCGCGCGCCCGCGCGACCTGGACGAATTCGAGCGTGCTGATGTTGACGGCCAGCGCGCGCGCGATCCGGTACGAACCCGGCATGTAGCTGACCGCGGCGGTGAGGACCAGCAGCGGCAGCGACGAGCCGAACGCGGCGACGAACATCAGCGCGAACATCTTCGACGGAATCGACGTGAGCGCATCGAGCAGCCGGCTCATCGTCTCGTCGACCGCGCGGCCCGACACGGTCGCGAGCAGCCCGAGCGTCGTGCCGGTCAGCGCGGCGAGCAACACGGCCGCGAGCGCGAGCAGCACGGTCAGCCGCGTGCCGTACAGGATCCGGCTCAGCATGTCGCGGCCGAGGAAATCCGAGCCGAACGGCAGCTTCGCGCTGAACGGCGCGAACACGTCCTGCGTGACGATCGTGCCGACGTCGTGCGGCGCGAGCAGCGGTGCGAATACCGCGATGAACAGCATCAGGCCGACCATCGACAGGCCGACGCGACCGCCGGCCGTCAGCTTCAGGCGCGCGGTGCGGCGCTTGCGCGGCCGATCGGGGGCGGGCGCGGCGGGCGGCGGCGAGCCGCCCCACGGTGGGCGCTGCTCGCCGGACGGCGGCAGCGCGCTGCTGCGTTGAACGGGTTCGGGGTGCATGGGCGGCATCTCGGTAGAAGGACGGCAACCTGTCAGGTGCGCAGTCGCGGGTTCGACACGATCGAGCACAGGTCGGCAAACAGCACGAGCGTCAGATATGCGACGCAGAAGATCAGCGTGCACGCCTGGATCAGCGGGAAATCGCGGTTGCCGACGGCATCGACCATCAGGCTCGCGAGGCCCGGATAGTTGAAGATCGTCTCGACGACGATCACGCCGCCGAGCAGATACGACAGGCTCAGGGCGACTGCATTGGCGATCGGCCCGATCGCGTTCGGCAGCGCATGGCGCAGCACGACGCGCGCGGGGCTCGCCCCCTTGAGCACGGCCATCTCGACATACGACGCGCTCAGCTGCTCGATCACCGCGGCGCGCGTCATGCGGGCCATCTGCGCGATCACGACCGCGCACAGCGTCAGCACCGGCATCGCATACGCGCGCAGGAAGTCGTGCACGCTGTCGATCGGGCCGCTGTACGACAGCGCGGACAGCCAGTGCAGCTTCACGGCCAGCACGAGCACCGCGACCGTCGCGATCAGGAACTCCGGCGTCGCGACGAGCGACAGCGTGCCGAGGCTGATCACGCGATCGATCACCGACTCGCGCTTGACCGCCGCGAGGATCCCGAGCAGCAGCGCGATCGGCACCGACACGGCCGTCGTGATCGCCGCGAGCGCGAGCGACTTCGGCAGGCGCCCGCCGATCATGTCGGACACCGGCATGTCGCCGGACAGCGAACGGCCGAAATCGCCGTGCAGCAGCCCCGCGAGCCAGTGCAGGTAGCGCACGTGGGCCGGCATGTCGAGGCCGAACTGCTGACGCAGCGCGGCGACCGTCTCCGGCGTCGCCGACTGGCCGAGCGCGGCCTGTGCGGCGTCGCCCGGCAGCAGGTTCGTGATCGTGAAGATGATCGCGGACACGATCAGCAGCGTCAGCGCGGTCACCGCGATGCGCCGGCCGATCAGCCCGAGCAGGATTCGGTTCATGGAGCGGCACTCCCGAAAAGGCCGCGCGCAGCCGGCGCGGTGTCCCGCACCGGTCGCGCCACGGCGGCAGGCGTCGCCATCAGGCGTTCCACCACACGTGCTCGGCGAACATGAAGCCCATCATCCCGCCGGTCGGCACCGAGCCGAGGCCCGCGAGCCGCTTGTCGTACCCGTCGAGGAAGCTGATGAACGCCGGAATGCCGACCCGGCCCTGCTGCGCGACGATCGCCTGCATCTCGCCGTACATCTGCTTGCGCTTCGCATCGTCGGTCTCGGAGCGCGCGGCGAGCAGCAACTGGTCGAACTTCGTGTTCTTCCAGCCCGACTCGTTCCACGGCGCATCCGACTTGAAGAACTGCGTGAACAGCACGTCGGCGCTCGAGCGTGGGTTGATGTTGCCGAAGCCGAGCGGATGCTTCATCCAGTGGTTCGACCAGTAGCCGTCGGGCGACACGCGGTTCACCTGCAGGTTCAATCCGATCTTCTGGCCGGCCTGCTGCAGCAGCACGGCCATCTCGATCGACCCGTTCGCATCCGACGTCGCGTAGATCGGCGGCAGCGCGGCGCCGAGCGCACCGGCCTTCTGGAACAGGAACTTCGCCTTGTCCGGATCGTGCGGGCGCTGCGGCAGCGACGCGTTGAAGTAGCGATGCCCCGGCGGGATCGGCTGGTCGTTGCCGATCACCGCGTAGCCGCGGAACACCGCCGAGCGGATCTGCTCGCGATCGAACAGGTACTTCATCCCCTCGACGAAATCGGGATGCGCGGTGATCGGGTTTTCGCTGCGCATGATCAGATCGGTATAGAGCCCCGACTTGGTCTCCTTCAGCGCGTAGCCGGGCGTCGACGCGACCCGCTGCGTCGAGCGCGGGTCGATCGAGTTGATCAGGTGCACGTCGCCCGACAGCAGCGCGTTCAGGCGCGCGGCGCTGTCGCTGATGCCGATCAGCTCGATCTCGTCGAGGTACGGCATCCCGGGCTTGAAGTAGCTGTCGTTGCGCACGCCGACGGTCGATACCCCCGGCTTGAACGACTTGAGCTTGTACGGCCCGCAGCCGATGCCGGTCGAGAAGTCGGTCGTGCCGTCCTTGACGATCACGAGCTGCGGCGTCGCGAGGATCACCGGCAGGTCGGCGTTCGCGCTGGCGAGCGTGAGCGTGACCTCGTCCGGACCGCTCGCCTTCACGTCGGCGAACTGGTCGGCGAGCGTCTTGACCTTCGATGCGGTGGCCGGGTTCTTGTGGCGCATCAGCGAGAACACGACGTCGGCCGGCCCGACCGGCTTCCCGTCGTGAAACGTGACGCCCTTGCGCAGCTTGACGATCCACGTCTTCGCGTCGGTCGTCTGCAGCGACTCGGCGAGATTCATCTGCGGCGTCAGGCTCGCATCGAGCTGCGTGAGGCCGCTGTAGAACATGAAGAAGCGAATGTAGTCCGCGCCGGTCGAGCCCTTGGCCGGATCGAGCGTATCGGCCGTCGAACTGGATTCGTTCGCGACCCGGATCTTGCCGCCGCGCTTCGGCGCCGGCGCGGCGAACGCCGACTGCGCATTCATCAGCAGCCCGCCGCCGCCGACGGCCATCATGCCGCTCGCCGCCATGACCCGCATCATGTCGCGGCGCGTGAAACCGCCCTTGTCGATATCGTCGTTCATCCGAACTGCTCCTGACTGTGGAAAGTGGGTCCTGGGGTCCAGCGTGGTTCGATCATCCCGTTGCGCCCGCCTGCTGGTGGCGGGCGCAACGTCTTGCACATGAAGTTCATTTAAGCATCGCCAAAATGCGGGTTGTCTCGATTCGGGGCGGCCGCACGACACGAATCAACCGTTTTGGGTAGCCTGCGCAGCATGAATTGCTGCGTGTCTATACGTCACTGCGCGTCACGTCACGCCGCGTCACACCGCGTCGCACCGTTTGGCCGACACCGTGCCGCGACGGCCGCGCCGACCCGCGATGCCCCCGCGCCGCGCGCCGGCCCCGCATGAAAGTTCAGACGATAGTCGGCGCCCGGCGCGACCGATCCGGGCGCCGACCGCGGTGCGGGCGGCTTGCCCGGCACCGCGCCCGCGCGTATAGACCGCCGGGCGGCGACGCATGCGATCCCGGCCGGTTCGAAGGCGCGCTGCGCGGCCGATACGCCGCCTACAGTCCGAGCTGCGTCGCGAGATGGCCGATGTCCGACACTTCGTAGTAGTTGTAGAACGGCGTGCCCGGCTCGTGGCCGCGGTTGACGAACGCCTTGTGCTTGATCCCGAGATCCTCCGCCGTCATCAGGTCGTAGCGCAGGCTCGACGACACGTGCAGCACATCCTCCGGCTGGCAGCCGAGCTGGCCGAACATGTATTCGAAGCCCTGCATCCGCGGCTTGTACGACTGCGCCTGTTGCGCGGTGAACACCGCATGGAACGGCGCGCCGAGCTTGTCGACGTTGCTCATGATCTGGTCGTCCGATGCGTTCGACAGGATCACCAGCTTGTATTTTTGGGCCAGTCGCGACAGGCCCGCGGGCACGTCCGGATGCGGGCCCCAGGTCGGCACCGCCAGATAGAAGCTTTCGGCCTCGGCTTCGTCGAACGTCACGCCGAGCTTGTTGCAGGTGCGGCGGATCGCGTTGACGACGACATCCCGGTACGGCTTCCATGCACCGAGCACCTCGTCGAGGCGATAGGCGGCGAACGCGCGCACGAACGCCTCGAGCGCGACCGGCGACAGCCGGTCCGCGTAAACCTCGCGCGCCATTTCCGCCATCCGGAAGCGGGTGAGCGTGCCGTAGCAGTCGAACGTGATGAACTTCGGTTCAAATTGGATCATGGTGACGTCCTGTCGGTGTGAAGCCCCGGCAGGGCCGGGGACGGGCTGGGTTGTACGAAATTGAATCAGGGCAAAAAATCCGCCGCGCGTCGTTCGATGCCGCCCAAAGCGCAGAATCGCCGCGTGTTGCGCGCCTCGCACGGCACGATCTGCGGCGGCCTTCATGGGGCGCACGAGCGGAGGCGGGATGCGTGGCCGCTTCGGCGCCTTGCTTCAATCGTATTGCGTCCGATCAGCAGAAGCTGCCGCAATGACGGGTCGGGCCGGCACGAACCGCGCGTTCCCGCGCGCCGATCAGGCCGGTTTGCGTCGAACCCGCCGGACCGGCCGCGTGCACCGGAAAACAGGCGAATCGTCCTATCCGCACCGCCGTGGCGCTGGCACAGTGGGCGCATCATTCCCACCCATCCGGAGTCCGGCGTGTCCGACCTCAATCCTTCCAGCACGCTTACCTATCGCCCGTTCGCCGAAACCGACCTGCCCGCCGCGCATCGGCTGTCGGAGGCCGTCAAGTGGCCGCACCGGCTCGACGACTGGCGCTTCGTGTTCCAGCTCGGCGGCGGCTTCGTCGCCGAGGACGAAACCGGCATCGTCGGTACCGCACTGGGCTGGCGCTTCGGCGAAGCGCACGCGTCGCTCGGCATGGTCATCGTGTCGCCCGAGCGCCAGGGCCGCGGCATCGGGCGCGAACTGTTTTCCCGCGTGCTCGACAGCCTCGGCTCGCGAACCATTTTTCTGCATGCGACGCCGGCGGGCGAACCGCTGTACGCGAAATTCGGATTCGAAGCGATCGACACGATCGATCAGCACCAGGGCGCCGCGTTCCAGCCGCCGCTGATATCGTTGCCGCCCGGCGAGCGCCTGCGGCCCATCGGCGCAAACGACGGCCCGCGGCTTGCCGCGCTCGCATCGCGGGCCGCGGGCTATCGACGTGACGCGGTGATCGAGGCGCTGCTCGGCGTCGCGAACGGCATCGCACTCGACCGTGACGGCGAACTGCTCGGCTTCGCGTTGTTTCGCCGTTTCGGCCGCGGCCACGTGATCGGCCCGGTGGTCGCACCGGACACGCTGCGCGCACAGGCGCTGATCAGCCACTGGCTCGCGCTGCATGAAGGCATGTTCGTGCGCCTCGACGTGCCGGGCGACAGCGGGCTGTCCGACTGGCTGCAAGGGCTCGGGCTGCCGCGCGTCGATACCGTCGTCGCGATGGCGCGCGGTGCGACGCCCGCGCGCGACCCCGCGCTGCGCGCGTTCGCGATCGTCAACCAGGCGCTCGGCTGAGCGGCACGCCCGATGAGCTTCCTCTACAAGGCCGACCCGGTGCGCGGCACGCAATGGGCGCAGCGCTTTGCGCAACAGGCGCCCGACCTCGCGTTCCGGATCTGGCCGGACATCGGCGATCCGCACGACGTCCGCTACCTCGCCGCATGGCAACCGCCGGACGATCCGGCCGCGCTGCTGCCGAACCTCGAGGTCGTGTTCTCGGTCGGCGCCGGCATCGACCAGTTCGACCTGTCGCGCGTGCCGGCTCACATCCCGGTCGTGCGGATGATCGAGCCCGGCATCGTCGAAGGCATGGTCGAGTATGTGACGCAGGCCGTGCTGACGATTCACCGCGACCTGTTCGACTATGCGGCGCAACAACGCGCGCAGGTGTGGCGCGAGAAGCCGGTGCGCGCGGCCGCGTCGCGGCGCGTCGGCGTGCTCGGCCTCGGCACGCTCGGCCAGGCCGTGCTCGATACGCTGCGGCGCTTCGGGTTCCCGTGTGCCGGCTGGAGCCGCACGCCGCGCACGCTCGACGGCGTCGACTGCTACGCGGGCGACGCGGCGCTCGACGCGTTCCTGGCCCGCACCGACGTCCTGATCTGCCTGCTGCCGCTCACCGACAGCACCCGCGGCCTGCTGGGCACGCGCGTGTTCGATGCGCTGCCGGCCGGCGCGTCGCTCGTGCAGGCCGGGCGCGGGCCGCAGCTCGATGCGGCCGCCCTGCTCGCCGCGCTCGACAGCGGCCGGCTCGACAGCGCGATCCTCGACGTGACGGACCCCGAACCGTTGCCCGCCGGCCATCCGTTCTGGGCGCATCCGCGGATCCGGATCACGCCGCACATCGCGAGCGCAACTCGGCCCGATACCGCGGTGGACGCCGTGCTCGCGAACCTCGCGCGGCATCGCGCGGGGCAGCCGATGATCGGCGTCGTCGATCGCGCGCGCGGCTACTGACGCGCGCCTCCGGTGCGGCGGGGTACGCAGCAGAAAATGCCGAAGCACCCCGTGCAAACGCCGTATCCATACGTTTCGGGCAGCGAATTGAAGGCACAGGCGAATGGCTCGCCCGGTAGCATGAACTCACCGCTGACACCCGACGAGAGTCCCGCCCTCCCATGAACCACGCCGCGCTGATCGAAGCCGATCGTCAACACCTGATCCACCCCGTCGTCAACTATCGTGCGCACGAGGCGCGCGGCGTCACCGTGCTCGAATCCGCCGACGGCGTGTTCCTGCGCGACGCCGGCGGCCATACGCTGCTCGACGCGTTCTCGGGCCTGTGGTGCGTCAACGTCGGCTACGGCCGCGCCAGCATCGTGAAAGCCGCCGCCGAGCAGATGGCGAAGCTGCCCTACGCGACCGGCTATTTCCATTTCGGGTCGCAGCCGGCGATCGAGCTCGCCGAACGGCTCGCGGCGCTCGCGCCGCCGTCGCTGAACCGTGTGTACTTCACGCTCGGCGGTTCGGACGCGATCGACTCCGCGGTGCGCTTCATCACGCACTATTTCAACGCGACCGGCCGGCCGTCGAAAAAGCAGATGATCGCGCTCGAACGCGGCTATCACGGTTCGTCGTCGATCGGCGCCGGCCTTACCGCACTGCCCGCGTTCCATCGCCATTTCGACCTGCCGCGCGCCGACCAGCACCACATCCCGTCGCCCTACCCGTACCGCCATCCGCTCGGCGACGATCCGCAGGCGCTGATCGCCGCGTCGGTCGCCGCGCTCGACGCGAAGGTGGCCGAACTGGGCGCGGACAACGTCGCGGCATTCTTCTGCGAGCCCGTGCAAGGCTCCGGCGGCGTGATCGTGCCGCCGGCCGGCTGGCTGAAGGCGATGCGCGACGCATGCCGGCGCCTCGGCATCCTGTTCGTCGCCGACGAGGTGATCACCGGCTTCGGCCGGACGGGCCCGCTGTTCGCGTGCGAAACCGAGCGCGTCGAACCCGACCTGATGACCGTCGCGAAAGGCTTGACCGCCGGTTATGCGCCGATGGGCGCGGTGCTGATGTCCGACGAAATCTACGAGGGGATCGCGGGCAGCCGCGCCGAATCGGCCGTGGTCGGCCACGGCTACACGTATTCCGCGCATCCGGTCAGCGCGGCGATCGGCCTCGAAGTGCTCAAGCTCTATCACGAAGGCGGGCTGCTCGCGAACGGCCGGGCGATGGCGCCCCGCTTTGCCGCCGGCCTCGACGCGCTGCGTGCGCATCCGCTCGTCGGCGACGCGCGCTCGGTCGGCCTGCTCGGCGCGCTCGAGCTGGTGGCCGACAAGGCACGCAAGACGCGCTTCGACCCGGCACTGAACGTGCCGGACAGGATTGCCGCCGCCGCGTATGCAAACGGCGTGGTGTTCCGCGCGTTCGGCGACGGCGTGCTCGGTTTCGCGCCGGCGCTGAGCTTCACCGCGGGCGAGTTCGACCTGCTGTTCGAGCGCGTGCGCAAGACGCTCGACGACGTGCTGGCCGAACCGGGCGTGCAGCGCGCGCTCGACGCCGCACACGCGCAGCCGGCGTGAGCGCGACAAGGGAAAGCGGGGCTTGTGACGGCCCCCGTTCGACTCTAAAGTAACCGGACATTCCATTTTTTCCCTCTCCCGGACCATGACGGACAGCAAGCTGGATCGCATCGACCTGCGCATCCTCTCCCAGTTGCAAAAGCGCGGCCGCATGACCAACGTCGAACTGGCCGATGCGGTCGGGCTGTCGCCCAGTCCCTGCCTGATCCGCGTCAAGCGGCTCGAGAAGGCCGGCTACATCGGCGGTTACGGCGCGCACATCCAGCTCGAGAAGCTCGGCGACGTGCAGGTCGTATTTACCGAGGTCACGCTGGCCGACCATCGGCGCGAGGATTTCGACCGTTTCGTCGCGGCGATCCGCAACGTCGACGAGATCGTCGAGTGCCATCTCGCAAGCGGCGGCTACGACTATCTGCTGAAGTTCATCACGCGCAGCGTCAGCCATTACCAGACGATCATCGAGGGCCTGCTCGAGCAGAACATCGGCATCGAGAAGTATTTCAGTTACGTGATCATCAAGTCGCCGTTCGTCAAACGGCACTACCCGCTCGAATCGCTGTTCGGCGAACGGCATTGACGGACAGCGCGCGGCATCCACGAACGCGGCAGCCATGCCGTCCGCGTGGAGTCGTCGCGCGCCCGCGCCGCCGCCGAACCGCCCCATCCAAGGACCTGTCATGCCGCTCACGCTGTCCCGCTCCGAACTCCTGCGCACCGCCAACCTGATCGACGGCACCTGGCGCGATGCGCTCGACGGCCGCCGCTTCGCCGTCACCGATCCGGCCACCCTCGACACCGCCGCCGAAGCCCCCGACAGCGGCGCGGCCGACGCCCGCGCGGCCACCGACGCGGCCGCGCGCGCGCTGCCTGCCTGGCGCGCGACGCCCGCTCGCGAACGGGCGGCGATCCTGCGTGCATGGCATGCGGCGATCGTCGCGCATACCGAGGATCTCGCGAAGCTGATGTCTCGCGAGCAGGGCAAGCCGCTCGCCGAAGCGCGCGGCGAAGTCGCCTACGGCGCGTCGTACGTGCTGTGGTTCGCCGAGGAAGCGACGCGCACGTACGGCGACCTGATTCCGCAGCAGCAGCGCGGCAAACGCCTCGCCGCGGTCAAGGAGCCGATCGGCATCGTCGCCGCGATCACCCCGTGGAATTTTCCGCTCGCGATGATCGCGCGCAAGATCGCGCCCGCCCTCGCGGCCGGCTGCACGGTGGTCGCGAAACCGGCGGAGGACACGCCGCTCACCGCGCTCGCGCTCGCCTTCCTCGCGCAGGAAGCGGGCGTGCCGGCCGGCGTGCTGAACATGATTGCCGCGTCGCGCGAGCGCGGCATCGATGCCGTGGCCGACTGGCTCGCCGACGGCCGCGTGCGCAAGATCACGTTCACCGGATCGACGCCCGTCGGCAAGCTGCTCGCACGCGAATCGGCCGCCACGCTGAAGAAGCTGTCGCTGGAGCTCGGCGGCAACGCGCCGTTCATCGTGTTCGACGATGCCGAGCTCGACGCGGCAGTCGACGGGCTGATGGCGGCCAAGTTCCGCAACGGCGGCCAGACGTGCGTGTCGCCGAATCGCGTGTACGTGCAGGCCGGCGTCTACGACGCATTCGCCGCGAAGCTCGCGGCGCGCGTCGCCGCGTTGAAGGTCGCGCCGGCGACCGACCCGGCCGCGCAGATCGGCCCGATGATCAACGCACGTGCGGTCGACAAGATCGCGCGCCACGTCGGCGACGCCATCGAGCACGGCGCGCGCGTCCTGGCCGGCGGCAAGCGCCTGCCCGAACTCGGCCCGAACTTCTACGCACCGACGGTGCTCGCCGACGCCACCGCCGCGATGCAACTGAACTGCGAGGAAACGTTCGGCCCGATCGCCGCGCTGTTTCGCTTCGATACCGAGGACGAGGCCGTCGCCGCCGCGAACGACACGCCGTTCGGGCTCGCCGCGTATTTCTACACGCAGGACGTGCGACGCATCGCGCGCGTGTCGGCGCGGCTCGAAACGGGCATCGTCGGGATCAACGAAGGCGCGCTCGCGAGCGAGGCCGCGCCGTTCGGCGGCGTGAAGGAATCGGGCTATGGCCGCGAAGGTTCGCGCTACGGCCTCGACGACTACCTGTCGATCAAGTACCTGTGCCAGGGCGGGCTCGACTGACATTGCACGGATGCGTGCAGCGCCGGCAAGGCAGGATCGCGGGAATCGTGGACAATACTGCGCATCTGAGATGCGGAGGCTTGCCCGTGGGAATCAACTTCGATTTGAACGACTTGCAGGCGTTTCGCGCGGTCGTGGAAACGGGCAGTTTCCGCAAGGCCGCGGAGACGGTGAGCATTTCCCAGCCGGCGTTGAGTCGTCGGATCGACAAGCTCGAGGAAGCGCTCGGCGTGCGCCTGTTCGAGCGCACCACGCGTCGCGTCACGCTCACCACGGTCGGCCGCGTGTTCGCCCAGAGTGCCGAACAACTGCTCGACGATCTCGACGCCGCGCTGCTCGGCATTCGCGACGTGTCATCGAGCCGCCTGGGCCATGTGACCATCGCGTGCGTGCCCTCGGTGGCCTACTACTTTCTGCCCGCGATCATCGCGCGCTATCATCAGCGCTTTCCGCGCATCCGGGTCAAGCTGCTGGACGCGAGCGCGAACGAGGTGCTGGGCGCCGTCATCAGCGGCGAGGCCGATTTCGGCGTGAGCTTCATCGGCAGCCAGGAAGCCGAGATCGAGTTCAAGGTGTTGCTCCAGGAGCGCTTCGTCGCGGCGTGCCGTCGCGACCATCCGCTCGCGCGCAAGAAGCGCGTGACCTGGAACGAACTCTACGAGCACGATTACGTGGCGGTGGACAAGACGTCCGGTAACCGTCTGCTGCTCGACCAGGCGCTGGCCGCCGTGGCGCCGCGCGGGCCGAGCGTGTGCGAAGCGCGCCACGTGACGACCCTGCTCGGATTGATCGAGGCGGGGCTCGGCGTCGCCGCGGTGCCCTCGATGGCGATGCCCGGGCATGACCATCCCGTTCTCACGAGCGTGCCGCTCGTCGAGCCGGTCGTGAAACGGCGCGTGGGCATCGTCAAGCGGCGCGGACGTCCGCTCACGCCGGCCGCCGAAGCGTTTCATCGGATGATCGTCGACGCGAAGCGCGGCGGGTTCGCGAGCCGTGGTGCAGCGGCATGACAACGACCGGAAAGACCCGAAGGAAGATCGTCCCGTGAGGCTGGCCAGGCTGCTCAAATCGCTCTATGTGCAGGTGCTGCTTGCGATGCTGCTCGGCGTGAGCGTCGGTCACGCATGGCCGGACGCGTGCGCCATGCTCAAGCCCCTCAGCGATGCGTTCGTCGGCCTGGTGCGGATGACCATCGCGCCGATCGTCTTTTGCACGATCGTCTCGGGCATCACATCACTCGCGGACGGGAAGGCCATCGGCCGCACGATCGTTCGGGCCATGGCGCTCTTCTATTCGCTGACCGCCGTCGCACTCGCGATCGGGCTCGTCACCGCGTTCGTGCTGCGACCGGGCGCCGGCCTGCACATCGACGTGCACCATCTCGATTCGAGCATCCTCGCGCAGTACGCGAAGGACGCGCAGCCACGCGGGCTCGTGGCGTTCGGGTTGAGCGTGATCCCCGATACGATGCTCGGCGCGTTCGAGAAGGGCGAGGTGTTGCCGGTACTGCTGCTGTCGCTGCTGTTCGGCTTCTCGCTGAACGCGCACCGGACGGCCGGCCGGCCCGTTCTTGCGCTGATCGACGGGGTCGCCCAGGTCGTCTTCCGCGTGCTTGCGATGATCATGCGGCTCGCGCCGCTCGGCGCATTCGGCGCGATGGCGTTCACGGTGGGCCGCTTCGGTATCGGCTCGGTCGGCTCGCTGGCGAAGCTGATGCTGTCCTTCTACGCGGCATGCGCGCTGTTCGTCGCGTTGGTGCTCGCACCGCTCGCGCGCCTGCACGGCTTCGCGCTGTGGCGGCTGTTGCGCTACCTGCGCGAAGAGCTGCTCATCGTCCTCGCGACGTCCTCGTCGGAGCCCGTTCTGCCGCGCCTGATCGTCAAGCTGACGTCGCTCGGTTGCGACCGGGGCGTCGTCGGGCTCGTGCTGCCGGCGGGCTATTCGTTCAACCTGGACGGCACCGCGATCTACCTGACGCTTGCCGCGTTGTTTATCGCGCAGGCGTGCGACGTGCCGCTTTCCGCGTCGCAGATCGCGATGATGCTCGCCGTCATGCTGCTCACGTCCAAGGGCGCGGCCGGTGTTTCCGGCAGCGGGCTGGTGGCGCTGGTCGCCACGCTCGCCGTCATGCCCGACCTGCCCGTTGCCGGGGTCGCCCTGCTGGTCGGCATCGATCGCTTCATGTCCGAGGCGCGCGCGCTGACGAGCGTGATCAGCAACGCCTGCGCGGTCATCTTCGTGTCGATGTGGGAACGCGCGTGCGATCGCACGCTTCTTGCGCAGCGGCTCGCCGTGGCCGGTTCAGCCTTCCCGAACGGGGCCGATGAAGGCCGTGTCGCGGCCGATGCCGACGGTAACGGGAAGGCCGCCTGACGCACGCCTTCCCGTCGACCGGATTCAGCGAGCGGAAACGGAATCGAGTCCGGTCGACTTCACGTCCGCCTGCACCTCGGGCGACGCAAGATAGTCGAGCAGCGCCTTCGCTTCCTTCGGATGCTGCGCGCCGACGGGGATGCCGGCGGCGAAGCGCGTGACCGACTGCAACGATTCGGGAATCTTGCCGACGAAGGTCGCGCCCTTGACCGGCAGCAACTCGCTCACCTGCTGGAAGCCGATTTCGTAGTCGCCGTTCGCCACGACCGACGCCACCGGAATCCGCGGAATCATCTTCGCCTTCGACTTCACCTGATCCTCGATGCCGAGCTTCCTGAACAGCTCGCGTTCGATATACACGCCGCTCGCGCTGTCCGAATAGGCGATCGACCTGGCGTGCAGCAGCGCCTGCTTAAGCCCTTCGGCGGAGCTGATGTCGGGCTTTGCCGCGCCGTCGCGCACGACCATGCCGATGCGCGAATCGGCCAGTTCGACCCGGGATCCGGGGACGACCTTGCCTTGCTTGATCAGTTCGTCGAGTGCGTAGCCGACCATGATCACCGCGTCGGCGGGCTCGCCGCGCGCGAGCCGGTTCGGAATCGCTTCGGGCGACTTGCCCATCGACGGACCGAGCGCGGTATCGAGCGTATTGCCCGTCGTCGACTCGAACCGGGGGCCGAGCAGCTTGTAGGCGGCGGTGAAGCCGCCCGAGCTCATCACGTGCAGTTCGGCGGCCTGCACGTTGGCCGCCACCGCGGTAGCGGCGACAAGCGCGGTCGCGCAACATTTCAGGAACAGGTTTTTCATGGTCGTGGTCGTAGGGATTCGCGTGGGTTCGTGGGGTTTGCCGAGCATGCCGGATGGGTCAGCGCATCAATGCGCCGGCGTCAGCGTCGCGGCACGGGGGCGATAGAGCGCGAACGTCGCAAGCAGCGCGCACACCGCGGCGAAGCTCATCCAGTATCCCGGTGCGGCCTTGTCGCCCGTCATGTGAATGAGCGCGGTCGAGATGGCCGGCGTGAAGCCGCCGAACACGGCCGTCGCGAGGCTGTACGCGAGCGAGAAGCCCGCGACGCGCACCTGCACCGGCATCACTTCCGTGAGCGCGACGACCATCGCGCCGTTGTAGATCCCATACATGAACGAGAGCCAGAGGAGCACGAGCAGCATGTTGACGAACGACGGCGCGTGCGCGAGCAACGAGAGCGCCGGGTAGGCGGTCACGACGGCGAGCACCGTCATGGCGACCAGAAGCGGCCGGCGGCCGATCCGGTCGGACAGCGCACCGCCGATCGGCAGCCACACGAAGTTCGACACGCCGACGCACAGCGTCACGAGCAGGCTGTCGGCGGTGCTCAGATGCAGCACCGTCTTGCCGAAGGTCGGCGCGTAGACCGTGATCAGATAGAAGCTCGTGGTGGTCATCGCGACCAGCATCATGCCGGCCACCACGACGCCCCAATTCTGGACCAGCGTACCGAACACTTCCTTCATGCCCGGACGATGCGTGCGCGCCTTGAACGCCTGGGTTTCCTCCAGGTTGCGGCGCAGCATGAAGATGAACGGCACGATCATGCAGCCGACGAAGAACGGCACGCGCCATCCCCATGCGGCGATGGCCGACGCGCTCAGCCATTGATTCAGTGCAAAGCCCAGGCCCGCCGCGACGACGATCGCGACCTGCTGGCTGGCGGACTGCCAGCTCGTGAAGAAGCCCTTGCGGCCGGGCGTCGCCAGCTCGGCGAGATACACCGATACCCCACCCAGCTCGGCGCCGGCGGAGAAGCCCTGCAGCAGCCGGCCGAGCAGCACGAGCGCGGGTGCGAGCAGGCCGATCGTCGCGTAGCCCGGCACGAACGCGATCAGGATGGTGCCGCTCGCCATGATGGACAGCGTGACGATCAGGCCCTTGCGGCGGCCGACGTCGTCGATGTACGCGCCCAGCACGATGGCACCCAGCGGCCGCATCAGGAAGCCGGCGCCGAACACGGCGAAGGTCATCATCAGCGATGCGAACTCGCTTTGCGCGGGAAAGAAGACGTTGGCGATCTGCGTGGCGTAGAAGCCGAACAGGAAGAAGTCGAACTGCTCGAGAAAATTCCCGGCTGTGACGCGGAAGACCGCAGCGGCCTTCGAACGTTCGGTCGGAAGGCTGGACGAGGGGTGCATCGGGGTGTCTCCTGAAAATCCAGAAATACGCGGGAGGGGCGGACGATTGTCGTTTTCCGCCATGTTCCCCTGGCGTCAGGCAAACGATAAGTGCAATTTTTGGAAGGATTGATGTTGAATGGTTATCAATCGGCGGGTCGGCGGCGCACGTGGCGGGACAGGGTTCCGGACGACAGCCAATTAAAAAGGGCCGGTCAGTACATCGACCGGCCCTGCCATCTACGATCACTGACGATCACTGCCCCGCAGCCGCCTCGATCGCGTCCGTGTCCCACTTCCCGCGTCGCGTTGCCTCGGCCAGCATCCCCAAGGTCAGCGGCCGTCGCTCCGGGTGCCGGAGGCGCTTCACGAACAGCCCGATGAGTGACGACAGCAGTGCCTGGCCTTCGGGGCCAAAATAGCGCCGGTACGGGAATCCTCGGGCGTCAACGCCGAATGTCGCTGCCCACCGGTCGATGAACTCCACCCCATCGAGGCCCGTGATGCCGAGATCCTGCTCGAGCCGCGATTCCGGTTGCAAGCTCAGCCTGCTGCCGAACACCGGCCGCCCGAGTTCCTCGCGTGTGAAGGCTTCCAGGCGTTCCCAGGTATCGTCGTTCATGGCTCAGAGCACCCGGTCCTCGGGCTTCACGATTCGATTGTAGGTCGACACGGTGTTGTGCGTGATCAGGTAGGCGTCGAGCGCCAGGAATACCTCGCCCACCACGGGGATCGCCCGACCGACCCACGCACCGAGGCGGCGAGTGAAGGCGATCCGAATACCCGACAACCCGCCACCCGTGATCGTCGGCAGGCGAAACGGCAACGTTTGAGGGAACAACTTCCGAGCGGCATGGGAGGCGCCGGACGTGCCCGGCGTAGCGCCGGCGAAGTTGCCGGGGACTGGGACGTCAGCCTGACCGAGAAGCATCGCCGACGCAGCGGCGAGATTGTCCAGGCCGAGTTGCTTGCGTGTCTCGTCGAACGCGACCAACGCAAAAACATCGACGGGTCGCAAATCCTGCCAGGTGCCGTAGGTGTACCTGTTTTCATTCATTCATTTTTCTCCTGATCCAGCAAGGGCGCTGCTCTCCCAGCGGGTACCCCCTGCGAAGGCGACACTTTACCGCATCGCCTGGAACGGCCTGGCCGGTGCTGCTGCGCGGTCCCTGCTCTACGCGGTCCGCTCGCCGCGTGCGGTATCGCGGCCACCTTTACCAGCCATGTACGACATGGCTGACCTCTTCCATGTCGAATCCGTCGAACGCCCGCCGAATGTTCGGATGATCGTCAATGCCGACCATGATCTTGCTGGCGCAGGTGCGCAGGGTGGCAGTCGTCTGCGCGTACTCGCCGAACGGGAAAGCAACGCCGCAGCCGGCGGAATCGCGGTTTTATCGCATCGATCCCCTTGGATTTATCTCAGGCCCTATCCGCAACAGCCGGGTTACCGCTCGTCGTATCCCGCTGGAGTGCCGTCACGAGCAGGCGGCCCGCGCTGGCAGCCTGCTCGTGCCAGGGGCGTGCTGTCGGGGGGTAGCCATGCGTGAGCGGCCGCCACACCCGTCGGGCCGCCGGATGGCCTTGCTCGATCGCCCCGGGGTTCGGTCGCACACGTTTGCGCTCCGAAACGCGATCGGACGCACGCGGCCGGCCGCCATACGGGCCTTGATTTTCAGTTAACCGTGCCGTTAACCGGGATTTGGACCGGGCCGGCGTCATTGCAGCCGGCTTCCCTTACGAGCGCGAGCATGCCCGCATTCACCTCGATCGAGAAAATTGCCGACTGGGCCGGACGTCACCCGCTTGCCGTCGGGGCGGCGGGCACGCTGATGTCGCTTGCCGCACTCGGGATCAGCGTGGCGACACTGTGGGCCGGGCGAAACGAAGCCGTCGAGCACGCGCATGAAACGTCGCGCAACGTGGCAGCCGTGCTGGTGAGCCAGATCGCACGCACCGTCGAAACGTCGAACAACGCACTGGTCGCACTGGCATCCGATCTCGGCAATCCCGCGGTGCGGCGCATGGATGCCGGGCTGCGACACGACCTGCTGTTCGAGCGCACCGCGGCCCAATATGTCACCGGCATGGGCGTGACCGACAGGCGCGGCCAGTTGATCGACGGATGCTGCGGCACGACCCACCGTTGGGATTTCAGCGATCGCGACTACTTCAAGGTCCATCGCGATGCGGACAACGTCGGCCTCTACGTGTCCGAGGTCTATCGCGCGCGCTCGCGCGCCGGCAAGGAATCCATCGCGCTGTCGCGGCGCATCGAGCGGCCCGACCACACGTTCAACGGGATCGCGGTGGTCGCCATCGACCTCGCCTATTTCGATCAGCTGCTGTCCCGCCTCGATGTCGGGCCGAACGGGGTCAGCGCGATCCTGCGCGCGGACGGCACGATCCTGTCGAGAAATCCGTCGTTGAACGACAACCAGATGAACAACCTGCGGCGCTCGAAAGCATTCGAGCGGATGGTGAACAGTGAATCGGGCTTCTATCCCGCGCGCTCGAGCATCGACGGCATCGTGCGGCTGTATACCTACCAGCGGGTGCCGGGCACGCCGCTGATCGCCGTCGTCGCGCCGGCCGAGCGCGACGTGCTGGCGGGCATTACGCGCCTGTCGTGGACGGCCGGCGTATTGGCGACCGTGATCAGTGCGCTGTTTTGCACGGTGGTATGGCTGCTTGCGTTTGCGCTGCAGGGCAACCTGCGCAAACAGACGCTGCTCACGGATCTCACGCGGACCGATCCGCTGACCGGCCTGTGCAACCGCCGCGCGCTCGATATCGCGCTGGCCGACGAATGGGAACGGCTGCAGCGGGGCAGCAACGGCAGCCTGTCGATCCTGTTCATCGACGCCGACCACTTCAAGCAGTACAACGACCGGTATGGGCATGCGGAAGGCGATACGGCGCTGCGCTTTCTCGCTGACTGCATCCGCACGCATACGCGCCGGCGCGGCGATCTCGCCGCCCGGTATGGCGGCGAGGAGTTCGTCGCGGTATTGCCGGATACGGACGAACACGGCGCCGCGCGGGTCGCGGAGGCGATTCGCCAGGAAGTCGAACGCAACCGGCTCGACGGGTTTGCGCAACCTGTTCCAGCCTTCACTGTCAGCATCGGCTGCGCGACCGGCCATCGCGCGCGCCCCACGTCCGTGCATGCGCTGTCGCGTCAGGCCGACATGGCACTGTATCGCGCGAAGCGCGAAGGCAGGAATCGGGTGTGTTGCGCGGAACCGGAGCAACTCGCTCGCCTGGCTTGACCGGCCACGGATCGGGTCTGCTTCCTTCGGCGGTTGACGACCCTCAAACGATAGTGTCATACGCCAGTCCTCAATTGTTCATACGCCGTTCTGATAATCAGGAAAACTATTCGATGTCAATAAAACCGGACCTCACCTATGAATGATCGACGATTAACGGTTCGCACGAAGCTGACCCTGGCTTTCTGCCTCCTGACCTGCTTGGTTCTGCTCGTCTCCATGCTCGGCATCGTATCGCTCGGCAACGCGAACGCGGCATTCGAAACTTTCGTCAATGGCACCAACGCCCGCGCCACCCTGGCGGACAAGGTCCGCGTCGCGGTCGACCGGCGCGCGATCGCCGCCCGCAACCAGGTGCTTGCGACCGCGCCGCGCGACGCGGACATCGAGAAGGAAGCGGCGCTGCAGGCCGACCGCGAGGTCGGCGCGCTGCTCGGCGAACTGACGAATGCGGTCCGCGAGGGGAGCGGCGCATCCGACGAGTCCCGCGACCTGGTCCGGCAAATCGGCGCGGTCGAGGCGCAGTACGGCCCCGTGGCGCGTGCCATCGTCGACGCGGCGGCGAACAATCGCCGCGATCAGGCCATCACGATGATCAACGAACAGTGTCGGCCGCTGCTGGCCAGGCTTGTCGCCGCCACCGACGCCTATGCGACGTACGCCCGCACGCAGGGCGCGCAACGCGTGACGGAATCGGGCGACCGCTATGCATCGCGACGACTGATGCTGATCGTCATGTGTATCGCAGCGGCAGCCGCGGCCGCGATCTCGGGCGTCGTCATCACGCGCGGCCTGCTGCGCTCGCTCGGCACGGAGCCTGCCACGCTCAGCGACATCGCGCGCCGTATCGCCGCCGGCGATCTCGGTACCGAATCATCGGCCGGTGCCGCGCCGGTCGGCAGCGTACTGGCTTCCATGCGGGACATGCGGGCGAACCTGACCCGCCTGATCTCGGAAGTCCGTACCGCATCCGGCAATGTCGCGACAGGCGCCGGCGAAATCGCGTCCGGCAATCAGGACCTCTCCTCCCGCACGGAACAGCAAGCCGCCTCGCTGCAGGAAACCGCATCGAGCATGGAGCAGCTGACGTCCACGGTGCGCCTGAACGCCGACAATGCGCAGCAGGCGAGCGGGTTGGCCACCAACGCATCGGAGGTCGCCCAGCGCGGCAGCACGGCAGTCGGCCTGATGGTCGACACGATGACGGACATCAGCGCCAGTTCCACCCGGATCGCCGAGATCACCGGGATCATCGAAGGGATCGCGTTCCAGACCAACATCCTCGCGCTCAACGCGGCCGTGGAGGCCGCCCGCGCCGGCGAACAGGGCCGCGGCTTTGCCGTGGTGGCCAGCGAAGTCCGAAGCCTTGCACAGCGCTCATCGGGCGCCGCGAAGGACATTCGCGAGCTGATCTCGCAATCGGTCCGGAAAATCCAGGACGGCTCGCATATCGCGAACAACGCAGGCGAGACGATGAACCAGGTCACGCATGCGATCGCGCGCGTGACCGACATCATGGGCGAGATCGCTGCCGCGTCGAACGAGCAGAGCCGCGGCATCGAACAGGTGAATCTGGCGATTACACAAATGGACGAAGTCACCCACCAGAACGCGGCACTCGTCGAACAGGCAGCCGCCGCATCGCAGTCGCTCGAAGAACAGGGCGGCCGGCTTGCCGAGGCGGTATCGCTGTTCCGGCTGGACACGCGAGCGTCCGGCGCATAGCTCTCCGCCCGCGCGCGTGCCCTCAATGGGTGCATCGAATCCGGCACCCGACATGTTCAGCACCGGGAATTAACCAGATAGTGGGAATTCGCGCGCATTACATTCGATGCGAAACAAATTCGTAACGGCCACGTAACGATCCAACACCACAATTCGCCATCTTCAATCATCAGGATGGAGTCTTGCATGTTTGCATCACGAAGCCGTTTCCCGCTGCACGTTGCAGCGTTGTCGAGTGCGATCGTCCTGGCCGCCTGCGGCGGCGGCGACGATGTCGTGTCGACCGGCACGATGGCCGCAGCCGTTCCCGCGCCGCCCGCCGACCCCGGCTTCGTCGACAACGCCCCGGTGCCGAGCGTGCCCGCGTTCGTCGACAACATCGCGACCAACCAGCGTAGCGATGCGCGCTATGCGACGCTGTCGACCAACGCCGCGGTGCGCGTGGTGAGCCGTTTTCTCGATCTCTGGCAGCCGTCGACGATGCTGGTCGACGCGGGCGTGAGCGCGCCGGCGAACGGCGCGTTTCCGGCCATCTCGCCGTCCACCTGCTCCGGGCTGCCCGGCAGCGGCGCACCGTGCGGCACGATCCTGAACGACACTGTGCTGTCCGCCAACGTGCAGTACGTGATCAACGCGACGACCGCCCGCACGCAGCAGCAGGCCGATGCCGCGTACTACGACGACCGGCGCGGCAAGGGCTTCAGCGTGACCGACGGCATGGGCCCGCTCACGGCGGCGTGGCGCACCGCGGCCCAGCAGACGACCAGCATCACCAGCATTCCGGCGGACGCGACGTCGGTGCTCTACAACGACTCGGGCAACAACGTCGGCGTGGGCAGCAGCACGAACGCGAGCTTCGGGAAAGTCGTCGACCTGCTCAACGAAATGGGCAACAACGCGTCGACCGAACCCGCCAAGCGCTTCTTCAAATATGCGCGCCCGTACCGCTGGAGCACGAGCGTGGTGGTCGCGCCGACGCTCGTTCCGGCGGAAAGCACGACGCCCGCGACCGACGGCGGCTTCATCAGCGGCCACGAGGCGGAAGCGATGCGTGACGCGACGACGATGGCGTGGCTCGTGCCGGAACGTTTCCAGGAAATGGTCAGCCGCGGCCTCGAACTCGGCGAGAACCGGATCCTCGCCGGCATGCACTCGCCGCTCGACGTGATCGGCGGCCGCATGCTCGCGCTGGCCGTCAGCGCGGCGAACCTGACCGCGTACGCCGGCGACGCGCAGGCCGCCTTCACGCAAGCCCACCAGACGCTGCAGCAACTGACGGGGACGACCGCCACGACGTTCTCCGCATTCGCGCACACCGGCACGGCGGCAACCGACCGGTTCGCCGACTACGCGACGAACAAGGCCGCCTTCCTGCGCCGCCTGACGTTCGGTTTCGGCGCGATCGAATCGACGGACGCGCCGCCGGTCGTGCCGAAGGGCGCCGAGATCCTGCTGCAGACGCGCTTCCCGTACCTGAACGCCGACCAGCGGCGCGTCGTGCTGAAGACCACCGAGTTGCCGTCCGGCTATCCGGTCATGGACGACGCGGAAGGCTGGGGGCGCCTGAACCTGTTCGCGGCAGCCGACGGCTACGGCGCGTTCAACGGCAACGTGATCGTGTCGATGGATGCGTCGCAGGGCGGGCTCAATGCGGCCGACCTGTGGCGCAACGACATCGCAGGCGCCGGCAAGCTGACGCTGCAAGGCAGCGGTACGCTGACGCTGGCGGGCAACAACCGCTACACGGGCGGCACGCAGGTCAGCGGCGGCACGCTGGCGGCCGCGTCGACGACGGCGTTCGGAGCAGGCGACGTGTACGTCGGCTCGGGCGGCAGCGTGAGGATCGCGGCCGGCGCGCCGGTGACGATCGCGACCCGCTACACGCAGCTCGACGGCACGACGCTCGAACTCGACATCGACGGCAACGGCGGCGGACGCCTGCGCGTGGGCGGCCCGCTCACCGTCGCGGGCGGCACGCTGCACGTGAAGTTCGTGAACGGCTACGCGCCGAAGGCCGGTGACACCATCGCGCTGATCGACGGCGCGGCGGCTGCCGCGAAGTTCTCGACGGTGACGGTCGACGGGTTCAAGGCAACGCCCGTTTATACCGCGACGGGCGTGTCGATCACGCTGTCGGCGGCGTAGCCGGCATCGGCCATCGATCGGTGCGGCGGCGCCGACGGGCGGCTTCGGCAGCGACCTCGGGGCCGGGCCGGGTCGCTCGCGCGGCGGCGCAAGAAACCGTGCGGTTTCGCCGGGGATGCGCGGGATTCGTCGCCCGAGCGCTCAAACGGGCCAAGTCGCGCGGTTGAATGCACGGCATGCGAAGTCCGCTGCCGGCCCCGTGCACCGCCCGGCTCGCGGGTCGCAAGCGTCGACTTTCAGCGCGCCCTGGCGGGTACGCCATCGTGCGTCGACGCCCCTTCCCGCTCGATCCGCTCGACGGCACGCGCGAGCCGAATGATGTCGCTCAGCGCGAAATCGGCCGCATCGGGCCGGCCGCGACCGCACTCGTCGGCGACACGCATCGCGAATGCAAGCGCTTCGGAACGCTCGCGCAGCAGCGCCCGCAGCGCATCCGCGATGACCCGCCGGTCGCGTGGATCACCGAGGCCCAGCACGGAACCGGCATGCGGTTCCCCGTGCGTTGCCTGCGCCGGCGTGAAAGCGTCCGGCACGCGCATCGTGTTTCTTTCCATGGTCGTCTTCTCGTCGTCTCGCGGCCGACAGGTTCGTCAGCGCCGGTTCGATCGCGATACCACGTCGATCCACACGGCCAGCACCAGCACCGCGCCCTTGACGATCATCTGCCAGTACGCGTCGACGTCGAGCATCGACATGCCGTTGTCGAGGCTCGCCATCACGAGCGCGCCGATCAACGCGCCGTAGACCGTGCCCGATCCGCCGCGCATCGACGTGCCGCCGATGAAGCACGCCGCGATCGCATCGAGCTCGCCCATCGTGCCGGCGGACGGTGAACCCGCCGCCAGCCGCGCCGTGTTCACGAGGCCGGCAAACGCGCACATCAAGCCCATCAGCGCGAATATCGCGAGCTTCACGCGATCGGTATCGACGCCGGACAAGCGCGTCGCCTCGAGGTTCGAGCCGACCGCATAAACGCGCCGGCCGAATACAGTTTGCGTCGCGATCCATGAGAACACGCCGAGCAACGCGAGCAGCAACAGCACCGGCACCGGAATGCCGCCATAGCGGTCGAGCGTCGCGACGAACGCAAACAGCACCGCGCCCGCACCCGCGATCTTCACGCCGTCCTGCCACGGCGGCGCGACCGCGAGCCGGTAGCGCCGCCGCGTGCCGCGCTGCCGCACCACCAGCAGCGTCACGAGCACGAACAGCAGAACCGCGAGGCCGTCGCCGGCCATGCGCGGCAGATAGCCCTGCCCGATGAACACGAAGCCGTCCGACACCGGTGCGATCGTCGAGCCGCCCGTCACGCCGAGCAGGATTCCGCGAAATGCGAGCATCCCGCCCAGCCCGACGATGAACGACGGCACGCGCCGATAGGTCGACCACCAGCCGTTGAAGAGCCCGATCAGCACGCCGAGCGCGAGCACGACCGGCACCGTCACCGCGACCGGCCAGTGGCGATTGACGTCGAGGATCGCGGCGACGCCGCCGAGCAGCCCGAGCAGCGAGCCGACCGACAGGTCGATCTCGCCCGCGATGATGACGAACACCATCCCGCACGCGAGCATCCCGGTGATCGACATCTGCCGCAACAGGTTCGATACGTTGCGCGGCGTGACGAACGCGCCGTCCGTCAACACCGAGAAGAACACCCAGATCGCGACCACCGCGAACAGCAGCGCGAGCACCTTGTAGCGCACGAAGACCTGGCGCAACGGAAGCCCCGCTGCGCGGCCGGCGGGTCGACGCGCTTGTGCATCCGGCGTCGCGGGAGTCGAGGAAGAAAGGTCGGAATTCATGTCGCACTCGCTGCGGTGGGGTCGGTCGGCCGCCGCGCGGGTTTCAGCGCGGCGCCGAGAATCTGTTCCTGCGTGAGGCCCTGGTTGATGAAATCGCCGCGCAGCTCGCCTTCGCCGATCACCAGCACGCGATCGGCCAGCCCGAGCACCTCGGGCAGCTCCGACGACACGACGACCAGCGCGACGCCGCGCTTTGCCAGCGCGAAGATCAGCCGGTAGATCTCCGCCTTCGCGCCCACGTCGACGCCGCGCGTCGGTTCGTCGAGGATCAGCACCTGCGGCTCGGCCAGCAGCATCCTGGCAAGCACCGCCTTCTGCTGGTTGCCGCCGGACAGGCTCGCGATCGGCAGGAACGGATGCGCGGCACGTACCGACAGCCGCTGCATCTCGGTGCGGATCGCATCGAGTTCGGCGGCCGCGTCGATGCGCCCGCGCGCCGCGAAGCGCTGCAGCACCGCCAGCGTGATGTTGTGGCCCACGCCGAGTTGCGGCACGATGCCATGGCGCTTGCGGTCCTCGGGCACCATCGCGATCCCGGCGCGGATCGCGTCGGCCGGCGAACGGATCGACAGCACCCGGCCGTTCATCCGCACGGTCGCCGTGCACGCGCCCGGATACGCGCCGAAGATCGCCTGCATCAGCTCGGTGCGGCCCGCGCCGACGAGCCCGGCGACGCCGAGGATCTCGCCGCGCCGCACGCTGAACGACACGTCGTCGACGCGCTTGCGGCGCGTGTTCGTCACGTCGTGACAGATCACGTTCCGCGCTTCCAGCACGACATCGCCGATCTCGTGCGGCTCACGCGGATACAGGTCGCGGATCTCGCGGCCAACCATCATCGCGATGATGCAGTCGGTCGTCAGCGCGCGCATCGGCTCGGTCGCGACGTGACGGCCGTCGCGGATCACGGTGACCGTGTCGCACACGGCCGCGACCTCGTCGAGCTTGTGCGAGATGTACACGCACGCGACGCCGCGCCGCTTCAGGTCACGCACGATGTCGAGCAGGATCCGCGTCTCGGCGGCGCTCAGCGACGACGACGGTTCGTCGAGGATCAGCAGCTTCGCATGCTTGTTCAGCGCCTTCGCGATCTCGATCAGCTGCTGGTGGCCGCCGCCGTAGTTCATCACCGGCTGCGCGACGTTGATCGTGTCGATCCGCAACTCGCGCAGCAGCGACTCGGCCTGCCGGACCATCGCCGCGAAGTGCATGCGCCCGCCCGGCAGCGTGATCTCGTTGCCGAGGAAGATGTTCTCGGCAACCGACAGTTCGGGGACGAGCATCAACTCCTGGTGGATGATCGCGATGCCCGCCCGCTCCGTGTCGCGCACGCCGGATGCTGCGAGCGGTGCGCCTTCCCAGCGGATTTCGCCGTCCCACGTGCCGTGCGGATAGACGCCCGACAGCACCTTCATCAGCGTCGATTTGCCCGCGCCGTTCTCGCCGCACAGTCCGACGCATTCGCCGGGCCGCACGGTGAGGTCGATGCCGTCGAGCGCTTTCACGCCGTCGAACGCCTTGACGATGCCGCGCATCGTCAGCAAGGGTTCCGTCATTCGTTCATGCCTCGCAGGATGCGCGCGGGCGCACCGGTGGATGGCCCGCGCGTCGCGCCGTTACTGGCTCGCCAGTTGCGCCTGGGTATAGAAGCCGTCCTTCACGACGACGTCGACGTTGCGCCTGGTCAGCAGCGTCGGCTGCAGCAGCACCGTATCGACCTTCTTCCTGCCGTTGTCGTATTGCGCATTGAACGCAGGCTTCGCACCCTTCGCGAGATCGACCGCCAGCCTGGCCGCTTCGCTCGCGATCAGCTTGAGCGGCTTGTAGACAGTCATCGTCTGCGTGCCCGCGATCACGCGCTTGACCGCCGCGAGATCCGCGTCCTGCCCGGACACCGGCACCTTGCCGGCCAGATGCTGCGCGGCGAGCGCCTGGATCGCGCCGCCGGCCGTGCCGTCATTCGACGCGACGATCGCATCGATCCGGTTGTTGTTCGCGGTCAGCGCATCCTCGACGATCCGCAGCGCGGTCGACGCGCTCCATTCGGGCACCCATTGCTGGCCGACGACCTTGATGTCGCCACGATCGATCGCGGGCTTCAGCACCTTCAGCTGGCCTTCGCGCAGCATCTTCGCGTTGTTGTCGGTCGGCGCGCCGCCGAGCAGGAAGTAGTTGCCCTTCGGCTTCGCATCGAACACGCCCTGCGCCTGCAGCTCGCCGACCTTCTCGTTGTCGAACGAGATGTACGCGTCGACGTCCGCGTCGAGGATCAGCCGGTCGTACGACACGACCTTGATGCCGGCCTTCTTCGCTTCGGCGACGACGTTGCCGAGCGTCTTCGAATTGAACGGCACGATCACGATCACGTCGACGCCGCGCGAAATCAGGTTCTCGATCTGGGAAATCTGCCGCTCCTCGCTCGCGTCGGCCGACTGCACCGACACCTTCGCGCCGAGCTTCGTCGCGGCCGCGACGAAATAGTCGCGATCGCGCGACCAGCGCTCGACGCGCAGGTCGTCGATGCAGAAGCCGATTTCCGGCTTGTCCTTGCTCGCGTGCGCGAGCGGCGTGCCCAGCGCGAGGATCGCCAGCGCAGCGGCGCCGGCAAGCGAACTCAATACGGTACGACGCGTCACGGATCTCATGTCTCCACTCCTTGTTATCGGACAACCTCACGAACGCCGGGCGGCAGCGGAACTGCGCCGCCCGCATCGCGTCACTGCACAACACGGCATCGCGCGACGGGAATCGCGTCGGCGATCCGCACGTCAAGCGCCTGTGGCAAACACCGGTTCGAGCGCGCGATACAACGCGCGAAACGTCGGCCGCCGCACGTCGCGATACCACGCGTGGCGCGCCCTGTCCGGTTCGCGCACCGCGACGACCGGCGGCTGCGGACACACGTCGCCGCGCGGCGCATCCGGTTCGAGCGCGAGATGCGCAAGGCGCGCGGCGCCCAGCGCGGGTCCCACCTCGCCGCCCGCGCGCAAGGTCAGCGCGCGGCCGCCGAGATCGGCGAGCATCTGCGTCCAGTACGCGCTGCGCGAGCCGCCGCCGATCACCGTGATGCTGTCGGGCGCGAGCCCCGCCGCATGCAACGCGTCGATTCCGTCGAGCAGCGCGAATCCGACGCCTTCGAGCGTCGCGTTCGCGAGATCCGCCCGCTGCGTGTCGGGCACGAGCCCATAGAACACGCCCTTCGCATTCACGTCGTTGTGCGGCGTACGCTCGCCGCTCAGGTAAGGCAGGAACCACGGCCGGGTCGCACGAGCATTCGCCTGCGCATCGTCGAGCAGCGCCGCCACGCCGTCGTAACCGGCCAGTTGCGCGGTGAAGTCGACGCAGCCTGCCGCGTTCAGCATCACGGACATCAGGTGCCAGGTATCCGGCAGCGCATGACAGAAGCTGTGCACGGCCGATTCGGGATTCGCGCGAAACCCGTCGGACACCGCGAAATAGACACCCGACGTGCCGAGCGACAGCAGCGCATCGCCGGGCCGCACGATGCCGACCCCCACCGCGCCGGCCGCGTTGTCGCCACCGCCGGCCACCACCGGGATCTCGCGCAGCCCAAGCGCGCGCGCGACGGCCGGCAGCAGGGTGCCGGTGACACGATTGCCTTCGAACACGGCCGGCATCTGTGCGCGCGACAGCCCGCATGCGGCAAGCAGCGTGTCGTCGTAGTCGCGCTTCGCGACGTCGAGCCACAGCGTGCCGGCGGCATCCGACGGATCGGTCGCGAATGCGCCGGTCAACCGGTAGCGCAGATAGTCCTTCGGCAGCAGCACCTGGGCGATGCGTGCGAACACGCCGGGTTCGTGACGACGTACCCACAGCAGCTTCGGCGCGGTAAAGCCCGGCATCGCGACGTTGCCGGCCACCGCGCGCAGTGCGGGCGCGAGCCGTTCGAGTTCCGCGCACTCGGCGTCCGCGCGGCCGTCATTCCACAGGATCGCGGGGCGCAGCACGGCGCCATGCGCATCGAGCAGCGTCGCGCCGTGCATCTGGCCGGTCAATCCGAGCGCGGCGATGTCGCGCGAATCGATGCCCGCGGCGCGCGCATCCGCGACGAGCGCGGCGAGCGCGCCGCAGGCGGCGTCCCACCAGTCGAGCGGCGCCTGCTCGGACCAGCGCGGCCGCGGCCGGTTCACCGCGAGCGGGCGGCTCGCGCTCGCGCGCACCGCGCCGTCGCGGTCGAGCAGCACCGCCTTCACGCCCGACGTGCCGAGATCGAGTCCGATGAACATGGCGTCAGCGCAGCCCGTAGATCGCCTGGTTCACGATGTTCTCGAGCCGTTCCTGCGCGCCGCTCGCGTGCCGCGGGGCCACGCCGCGCGCCAGCGCATCGGCCGCGAGCGACTCGAGCGTATAGCCGCCCGACAGGATCTTGCGGCCGAACGCGTCGTCCCACTGCGCGTAGCGCTGCCGGCGCAGCGCCTCGAGCCGGTCGTTCTCGACCAGCACGGCCGCGCGTTCGAGCGCGAGCGCAAGCACGTCGATCGCGCCGACATGGCCGTGGAACAGGTCTTCCGGATCGACACTCTGGCGCCGCACCTTCGCATCGAAGTTCATCCCGCCGGTCGTGAAGCCGCCGTGGCGCAGGATTTCGTAGAACGCGAGCGTCAGCTCCTCGACGCTGTTCGGGAACTGGTCGGTATCCCAGCCGTTCTGCGGATCGCCCCGGTTCGCGTCGACGCTGCCGAACACGCCGAGCGCGAACGCATTCGCGATCTCGTGATGGAACGAATGCCCGGCAAGCGTGGCGTGGTTCGCCTCGATGTTCACGCGAATCTCGTTCTGCAATCCGTACTGCACGAGGAAGCCGTGCACTGTCGCGACATCGTAGTCGTACTGGTGCTTGGTCGGCTCCTGCGGCTTCGGCTCGATCAGCAGCGCGCCCTTGAAGCCGATCCGGTGCTTGTGCTCGACGACCATCGACAGGAAGCGGGCAAACTGCTCGCGTTCGCGCTTCAGGTCGGTATTGAGCAGCGTCTCGTACCCTTCCCGCCCGCCCCACAGCACATAGTTCTCGCCGCCGAGCCGGTGGGTCGCGTCGAGCGCGTGGCACACCTGGGTCGCGGCCCACGCGAACACGTCCGGGTTCGGGTTCGTCGCGGCGCCGGCCGCGAAGCGCGGGTGCGAGAACAGGTTCGCGGTGCCCCACAGCAGCCGCACGCCGCTTGCCTCCTGACGCTCGCCGAGATAGTCGGCCATCCGCGCGAAATTGGCCGCATATTCCCGCAGGCTGTCGCCTTCCGGTGCGACGTCGGTGTCATGGAACGTATAGAACGGCGTGCCGAGCTTCGTGAAGAATTCGAACGCCGCGTCCGCCTTCTGCCGCGCCCGCTCGAGCGCGTCGCCCGGCTGCTGCCACGGCCGCCGGAACGTGCCTTGCCCGAACATGTCGTTCCCCGGCCATACGAACGTGTGCCAGTAGCACACCGCGATCCGCAGATGCTCGGCGAGCGTCTTGCCCAGCACGCGCTTCTCGGGGTCGTAATGGCGATAGGCCAGCGGATTGTCCGACTGCGGGCCTTCGTAGCGAATCGCGGGAATGTGTTCGAAATGCGACATGGCGTCTCCGTGCATGGTCTTGTTGCAGCGCAACGCGCGTCGCGGCGACGCACGCGGCCGAATTCGGTTGGCTGGATCGTGCCTGTGCGCCTGCCGGCCGGCAATTGCGAAATTGCGCAGCACGCTTAATGTTTCTTGCCAGCCGCTGCGTGCGGCGCACGTTCCGTCCTACAATCGCCGAACACCAGACCATCGCGCGCCGCCGCCCCGGGCGCGCCCCGGAGACAACGGCGCGGCGTCGCCCCGACGCGCGCCCCCGAGATCGAGATGACACGCGCCCCTTCCGCCCAGACACCGCATCGCATCGCGCTGCTGTTCAACGCGAACAAGGTCTACGACCGCGAGATCATCAGCGGCATCGGCCAGTACCTGCACACGACGCGCGTCGTGTGGGACCTGTTTCTCGAAGACGACTTCCGCTGCCGGCTCACCGGCATCGAGCGCTTCGACGGCGACGGCATCATCGCGGACTTCGACGATCCCGCCGTCGCCGACGCACTCGCCGGCTCGCCGCTGCCGATCGTCGCGGTCGGCTCGTCGTACGAGGATCTCGCGCAGTATCCGGACGATGTCCCCTATATCGCGACCGACAACCCGAAGCTCGTGTCGCTCGCCTACACGCACCTGATCGGCGCGGGGCTCGCGCATTTCGCGATGTACAGCCTGCCGGTCGCGCAGGAGAACCGCTGGGCGCAACAGCGCGAGCTCGCGTTCGACCGGCTCGCGCGCGCCGACGGGCTGGACGCCCCGATCTACCGCGGGCTGTCGACGAGCGCCTCGGGCTGGAATCACGCCATCGAGCAGCTGATCGGCTGGCTGCATGCGCTGCCGAAACCCGTCGGCGTGATCGCGGTCACCGATGCGCGCGCGCGGCACCTGCTGCAAGCGTGCCTGATCGCGGGCATCGCGGTGCCGGAACAGGTCGCGATCATCGGCATCGACAACGATCCGCTCACGCGCACGCTGACGCGCATTCCGTTGTCGTCGGTGATCCAGGGCACCGAGGAAATGGGCCGTACCGCCGCGCACCTGCTGCACCGGATGCTGCGCGGCGCGCGCTTTCCGGGGCAGCGCATTCTCGTGCCGCCGGTCGGCATCAACGTGCTCGAGTCGACCCGCCACCAGCCGCTGGCGAGCCCGCACGTGATGCGTGCACGGCATTTCATTCGCCAGTACGCGTGCCAGGGGATCAAGACCGAACAGGTCGCCGACTATGTCGGCGTATCGCGCTCGCTGCTCGAAGAGCATTTTCGGCGCGAACTGCAGCGCACCGTGCACCAGGAGATCCTGCGTCACAAGCTCGAGGCCGCGCAGGCGCTGCTCGCCGGCCGGCAGGCGTCGAGCGCGGAAGTGGCGATCCGTTGCGGGTTCACGTCGCTTCAGTACATGTACGCAGTGTTCAGGCGCGAGCTGGGCTGCACGCCGCGCGAATTCCAGGAACGCGCGGCCGCCCCATGCTGACGCCCGCCGCCACTCTGACTCCACCCATGCATATCGATACCGCTTCTTCACACCTGACGCCCGGCGTGGCCCGCGTGCAGTCCGAGCCGTGGGGCACGTTGCCCGACGGCGAACCCGTGCGACGCTACACGCTGCGCAACGCGCACGGGATGCGCGTCGGCGTCAGCGATCTCGGCGCGACCGTCGTGTCGTGGCTCGCCCCCGACCGCACGGGGCGTCTCGCCGACATCGTGCTCGCACACGACACGCCGGCCGAGTACCTCGAATCCGGCGCCTACCTCGGCGCGACGATCGGCCGATGGGCGAACCGGATCGCCGGTGCGCGCTTCGAGCTCGACGGTGTCGACTACCTGCTCGACCGCAACGAGAACGGCAACCTGCTGCACGGCGGTGCGAACGGCTTTCATCGTGCGCGCTGGGACGTGATCGACGACTGCGGCGGGCTGACGTTGCGGCTCGATTCGCCGGAAGGCGATGCGGGATTCCCCGGCAACGTGAGCGTGCAGGTCCGCTACACGCTCGACGACGACGGCACGCTGACGATCGACTATGTGGGGCGGACCGATGCACCGACGCCGCTGAACCTGACGAATCACAGCTACTTCAACCTGAGCGGGCGCCCGGGCAGCGATGTGCGCGGCCATTTGCTGCACATCGACGCCGACGCGTTCCTCGAGGTGGACGACGCGCTGATCCCGACCGGCACGGCCGACGTGACGGGCACCGCGTTCGATTTCCGTCAAAGCGCGCCGATCGGTGCGCGCCTCGACTGGCCGCATGCGCAACTGGCTCGCGCGCGCGGCTTCGACCACTGCTTCGTACTGGGCGGCGGCGCGCACGAGGTCCGGCCCGTCGCGCGCATCTACGATCCGGAAAGCGGCCGCGAACTGATCGTGTCGACCGACCAGCGCGGCCTGCAGCTCTATACCGGAAACTATCTCGATGGCGTGCGCGTGAGCGGCGGCACGCTTTGCGCGCGACACGCGGCGCTGTGCGTGGAGGCGGGCGGCTTTCCGGATCAGGTCAACATGGCGGGCCTGCGCGACGACGTGATCCTTTATCCGGGCGCCGTCTATCGACAGACCACCCGGTATCGCGTAGCCGTTCATGCATAGTGTGCGCGGGCAGCGTCGCCGGCACCCCGTCCGCGTCCGCGCCGGCTTCGGCCGGTTGCCACGCCGGCTCGGCGCGCGTCAGGCCGGCATCGTCATGCGTCGGGATGCATGCCGGAAACCGGCGGCCCGACGATGCCGGCATGCGCGGGCCCCGGCGTGCTGCCCGGGTGAAGCGCGTCGAGAAACCGGCGCCCCTTGTGCGTCAGGTAAGCATGGCGCCTGCCCGCGGCGCCATGCTCCAGCATGACCAGCTGGCGCTCGAGCAGCGCGTCGAGCTCGGTTCGGTGCAGGTCGATCTGGTCCGGCGCCTCGCGGACCAGCATCAGGGTCGCAAATTCGTGTGGGCTGAGCATGTCCATTTCCTGTCAACGAGGGAATCGCGAGTCGCGGCGGGGCGCGAAAGCCAACCGCGGGGTGCAGGCCTGCCCCCGCCCGCGGCATCGCACGGCCGACCACCGGCGGTCGGCCGTGCCCGCCGGCGCAGCCCGGTGCGCGGTGCTGCGCCGGTCCGTGCGGTGCCGGTGCGCCGGCCTATCCGACGCTCACCTGGATGCGTCGCGGTTTCGCCTCCTCGCGGCGCGGAATGGTCAGCTTGAGCACCCCGTCGCGAAGTTGCGCATCGATGCGCGAGACGTCGAAGTCCGGGCTGATGGTGAACGCCCGCCAGAAGCGCGGATGACGCACTTCACCGTGCTGCAGCCGCAGTCCGGCCGGCGTCGGGATGACGGCTTCGGCCTCGACGGTCAGGTTGCCGTCCCGCACCTGCACGTCGAGCTTTTCGCGGGGCACGCCCGGCAAGTCCGCGTACAGCGTGATGCCGCGGTTGTCCTCGAAGACGTCGACGGCGGGCGCGACACGGGTGAGCGGCTTCGCCGGCGCCTCGCCGGCCGGGCCGGCAACGTCGGTGCCGGCCCCGCGCGTCGTCAGTTCGTTGCTGTCGTTCATGATGTCCTCCGTTCGTTAGGTATCTGGATCAACCGTCACTGGACGGCAATGGCGCGCGGCTTCGAAGCCTCGGAGCGCCCGACGCTGATGGTCAGGCAACCGTTCACATAGCGCGCATCGACCTTGTCCGGATCGGCGTGCTGCGGCAACTCGATGACCCGCCGGAACGCGCCCATGAAACGCTCCCGCGCATAGACGCGCGTTTCGGCGTCCTCATTCGACTCGGGCGGCTTGCGCTCGCCGCTGATCGTCAGCAGCCCCTTGTCGATCGAGACGTCGATCGCGGCCGGATCGAGCCCCGGCGCGAATGCGACGATCTCGATGCTGTCGTCGGTGCTGCCGATGTTCACCGCAGGGAAGGTTTCGCTGCGCGTGGCGCGCAGGCTGGCGGGATACCCCGCGAAGAGGCTGGCCATCTGCCGTTGCAGGCGGTCGAATTCGCCCAGCAGATCGGTGCCGAAGAGAAGATCGCTCATGACTGGCTCCTTGAATCGGGGGCCCTTCACGAGAGGCGAACGGAACCACGCGCTCCAGTTCGCCTGCCCGTGGGAAACCCCGCAGACAAACAAATCGAAACACGCAGCGCTTAGCGCGACTGCCTTGGCGATCCGTAACATAGCGCAAGAAGCGGAAATTTCAAGAGGCTGTCCAACATCCCGTCCCGCGACGCTTCACGGGCCTCGCCGACAGGCTTCGGGAACCGGCCGAGCGTGTGCGCATGCCGCCTTCCCGGCACGGTCACGGCCGCTGCGCAGGCAATACGCCGCACGCCTCGTCGCCTCGGAAAGAGCCGTCGCCCCCCGATGCCCGGCTGAAACAAATTGTTACAAACAGGCGTTTGGGCGCCCTCTTGAAGCGTGCGGCTGGCGCCTCTATTTCGGTTCCCGCCAGACAGTGGCGCGGCTGCCCGGCGGCGACGCACGAGTCGCGACGGCCGGCAGCCGGATTCCCTTTTTCGTGAACGTTCAATCGCTCAGGAGATGAGAATGCAGATTCGCCCCCTCTACGACCGGGTTATCGTCAAGCGAATCGAGACGCAGCGGACGACGGCGTCGGGCATCGTGATTCCCGACTCGGCCGCGGAAAAGCCCGAACAAGGCGAAGTCATCGCGGTCGGCGGCGGCCGGCTGCTCCAGGATGGAACGCTGCGTGCGCTCCAGTTGAAAGTCGGTGATCAGGTGCTCTTCGGCAAATACGCGGGCCAGACCGTCAAGGTCGATGGCGAGGAACTCCTCGTCATGCGCGAGGAGGACGTCATGGGTGTCCTCGAGGCCGACGCCGGCACCGCCCGCAAGGCCGCCTGAAAACCTGAACCGGTCGCGAACACCTGACCGGTGGTTCGCGACGCGTCGAGTCAACGACTATGATCCGGAGTCCAAACATGAGTGCAAAAGACGTCAAATTCCACGACAGTGCCCGCGGCCGCATCGTCAAGGGCGTGAACGTGCTCGCCGACGCCGTGAAGGTCACGCTCGGGCCGAAGGGCCGCAACGTGCTGATCGAGCGCGGCTTCGGCGCGCCCGTCATCACGAAGGACGGCGTGTCGGTCGCGAAGGAAATCGAGCTGAAGGAGCGCTTCGAAAACATGGGGGCGCAGATCGTCAAGCAGGTCGCATCGAAGACCGCGGATGTGGCCGGCGACGGCACCACCACGGCCACCGTGCTCGCGCAGGCGATCGTGCAGGAAGGCATGAAGCACGTCGCCGCCGGCGTGAACCCGATGGACCTGAAGCGCGGCATCGACAAGGCGGTGGCCGCCGTGCTCGACGCGCTTCGCGACCTGTCGAAGCCGATTTCCACGAGCCGGGAGATCGCGCAGGTCGGCTCGATCTCGGCGAACGCCGACGAGGCGATCGGCAAGATAATCGCCGACGCAATGGAGAAGGTCGGCAAGGAAGGGGTCATCACGGTCGAGGACGGCAAATCCCTCGACAACGAGCTGGATGTCGTCGAGGGGATGCAGTTCGACCGCGGCTACATCAGCCCCTACTTCATCAACGATCCCGACAAGCAGGCGGCCTACCTGGACGACGCGCTGATCCTGCTGCACGACAAGAAGATCTCGAACGTCCGGGATCTGCTGCCCATCCTCGAGGCGACCTCGAAGGCAGGCAAGCCCCTGCTGATCGTGGCGGAAGATATCGAAGGCGAAGCCCTGGCCACGCTCGTGGTGAACGCGATGCGAGGCATCCTGAAAGTCGCGGCCGTCAAGGCGCCCGGGTTCGGCGACCGTCGCAAGGCGATGCTGGAGGATATCGCGATCCTGACCGGCGCAACCGTCATCTCGGAAGAGACCGGCAAGCAGCTGCAAAAGGCAACCCTCGAGGATCTGGGGCAGGCAAAGCGCGTCGAGGTGCGCAAGGACGACACGATCATCATCGACGGCGCCGGCGACGAGCAGCGCATCGATGCGCGCGTGAAGTCGATCCGCACGCAGATCGAGGAAGCCACCAGCGACTACGATCGCGAGAAGCTCCAGGAACGCGTCGCGAAGCTCGCGGGCGGCGTGGCCGTCATCAAGGTCGGAGCGGCGACCGAAGTCGAGATGAAGGAGAAGAAGGACCGCGTGGACGACGCGCTGCACGCCACGCGCGCGGCGGTCGAGGAAGGGATCGTGCCCGGCGGCGGCGTGGCGCTTCTGCGCGCGCGCTCGACGGTCACGGGCCTGACAGGCGCCAACAGCGACCAGGACGCGGGGATCCACATCGTGCTGCGCGCGCTCGAAGCGCCGCTGCGCGTCATCGCGTCGAATGCCGGGGACGAGCCGTCGGTCGTCATCGCGAAGGTACTGGCAGGCACGGGCAACTTCGGCTACAACGCGGCCACCGGCGAGTTCGTCGACCTCGTCGAGGCCGGTGTCGTCGATCCCACCAAGGTGACGCGCACGGCATTGCAAAATGCCGCGTCGATCGCCGGCCTGATCCTCACGACCGATGCATCGGTTGCCGACGCACCCAAGGACGAGAAGCCGGCCCCGCACGCGACACCGGCGCTCGAGTATTGACCCGGTAGCGGTTCGTGTCTGCGCCGGCTGAACAGTCGCGGCCGGCGCAACGCGTTGGGCGCCGCACGCGCGATGCGGGCCGCGGCGCCGCTTTTTGCCCGGAATCGACATGAAACTCGTGCTTCACATTGATTCGAAACCGCTTGACATCGAAATCGACGATGTCCTGGCAGGGTTGCTGGCCGCCCGCCTCGAGCTTCCTGGCGGCGCCGCCAACAAGGATGCGCTCGCCCAGTACCTCGGCAAAAAGGGCGAGCCCTGGATGCTCGACGAAGACCATATGCGAAAGCGCATCTTCCGTCGGCTGATCCTGGACATCGCGGATCCGGCGCTGATCATCAGTCATCTCATGGCAAACGATTGACGCTGCATCGCCGTGGCGTTCGTCGCCCGGCGGCGGCGGCGCCTGCGTCGACGCGACCTCGAAACGGCTCACCGCGCTGCGCAATCCCCTGTCACCATGCCCGGCAATTTTCGTTCGCCGGTTCCCGCTCCGACCCGGCTGCCGGTCGGCGTGCTCGGAATCGATTACCTCAAGTTTTTACAGCTTTCGGTCGATGAGGCGATGCTGCTCGACACTTCGTTCGACATCGATGCGCTGGACGACGCCATCGCGTCCATCCGCTCGAATTCGATGCGCGCGGCACGGCCGGCCATGAAAGTGTTCTTCGACGGCTGCAGGTTCTGGCTCGCCAGTCACTTTCATCGCTACGAGGCGGCCCGCCGGCTCGGTGCGCGTCACCAGGAATTCTTCTGCGAGATCGTGCCGGGCCGGAAGGCCGACGCCACGGGTCGCACCTGAATCGTTCTCGGCATCCCTGACTGACCAGCCAGACAGCAGCCACCTGATTCGACGGGGATAGTTATTGGGGACATTCCGCTGGATCCGATACGTCCAGGATCGCCCTCACCGGAAAACGGCATGGAAATGCAGCCCCCCATTCTCCGAAATGGTTAGCGATACTTATGCAAAAAACGAATCGACATTCGTCGCGGCATCCTGGGGCGGGTCCCGGGCGATGCCGCTCGCCATTCCTGCGCACGGCGGATATCTGCATTATGATGCTCGCCGCGCAGGCGTACCTGCTACTGCTGCGCTGATCATACGTCTGAAGTTCTGGAGCGAGCATGCGAGATATCATCGATGGTTTTTTGCGTTTTCAACGCGACATCTACCCGCAACGTGAGGCGCTTTTCAAGCAACTCGCCACGTCACAAAACCCCAAGGCGCTGTTCGTCACGTGCTCCGACAGCCGTGTCGTCCCTGAGCTGCTCACGCAGCGCGAGCCGGGCGAACTGTTCGTGATCCGCAATGCGGGCAATATCGTGCCGTCGTACGGCCCGGAACCGGGCGGCGTGTCCGCCACCGTGGAATACGCGGTCGCCGTTCTCGGCGTTCGGGATATCGTGATCTGCGGCCACTCCGATTGCGGCGCGATGGGCGCGATTTCGCGCTGCACCTGCCTCGATCATCTGCCGGCCGTCGCGAACTGGCTGCGTCACGCCGATTCCGCGCGCGTCATCAACGCCGCGCATGAATACGACACGCCGCGCGCGAAACTCGACGGGCTCGTGCGCGAAAACGTGATCGCGCAGCTGGCGAACCTGCGCACCCACCCGTCAGTCGCGCTTGCCCTGGAGCAAGGACGCCTGAACCTGCACGGCTGGGTCTACGACATCGAGACGGGCGGCATCGACGCGCTGGACGGCACCACCCGACGATTCGTCCCGCTGGCCGAATCGCCCGCGGTGGTCGCCGTGAATTCGCGCGACCGCGCCCAGATCTAGCCTACCGACCGTTCGCGCCCGATGCCCGGCATCGGGCGTGCACGACGATCCGCCGAACGGAGCGAGCGCGGCAACGCGCGCGCCGCTTCGTATCGCCCCACCCCACGCGCGAGTCTCGCGGCGTCCATGCGGACGCCGCACCACGTTGACGGGCATCGACACCATCACGCCGGCTCCATCGGCGTCATCCCGCCTTTCGCCGTCGCCATCGGCCACGGTTGCGCGCCTACGCGGGGCTCGGCGTCACTCCCGGCCCAATGGCGCCGTGCACGCGCGTTGCGTGCGGTCGCCCTAATGCGCAGTGCGCCGCAACATCGCCGTGTCGTAACCGAGCGCCCGAACCCGTTCGACAAGCGCCGCGGCCTGTTCGGCGGAGGGCTTCGCGTCGCGCGTCAGGATCCACAGGAACCGACCCGACGGTTCACCGACGATCGACCATGAGTAGTCGTCGGCGCGATCGAGCACCCAGTAATCGCCGAAGAAGAACGGCCCGAAGAACGACACTTTCAGCTTTGCGTTGCCGCTGTCGGCCACGATCTTCGCGCGCCCGTCGGCGGTGCGCGCGCGGCCGTCCGGCCCGCCTTCGCGGCAAGTATTGCGCACGTCGATGAGACCGTCTTCCCGCTTCGCATACTCGGCCGTCACGCCGTCGCATCCGCGCTCGAAGCGGTTTTCATACCGCGCGAATTCGTACCATCTGCCGACGTAGCGATCGAGATCGACGGATTTCGCGGGTTGCGGAACGTGTGCATTCCCGCTGGGCCCGCCGGCGAGGCCTGCACATCCCGCCAGCACCAGTGCGGCGCCCGCCGCGATCACGCCCGCCGCCCACAGCGGTCGGCCAACGATACTTCGCTTCATCGAATAGCTCTCCAGACACAAAACCCGGTCATTGTGCACTCAACCGACGGGGGTCTGCCGCATGCGCCGCACGTTGCGGCTGCCTGCATCCGCGCGGACGAGTCGCTCGTATCTGGTTGAAGATTTCACAGCGGGCGCGCCGTCGATCGCTCAATCAGATGCATCCGAGAGTGCTATATTTCGCTCGACATCCACATCATGGCGATCCGCGCCATCCACTTCGCATGAGCGACACGCCAAGCGGTGCCAGCGGCTTCGATCAGTCGGCCCCTTCGCGCGATGCCGAAGCGGATGTCGCGCGCCGCGAACATCTGAATCGGGTGATGCTTCAGGCGGCAGCCGGCGATCAGGCTGCTTTCGCGGAGTTGTACCGGCTGACCGCGTCGCGGGTGTTCGGGACAATCGTGCGCATGCTTCACGATCACGGGGAAGCCGAGGATCTCCTCCAGGAGGTCTACACGACCGCATGGCGACGCATCGACGCGTTCGACCCGGCACGCGGCGGCGCGATGACGTGGCTGATCACGCTGGCGCGCAACAAGACGATCGACCGCTTGCGGCAGCATCGCGACGCGCAACTCGACGACGAACAGGCGCTGGCGCTTCCCGCCGAAGATCCGACGCCCGCCGCGCTGGCGGAGGCCTCGCAGGAGCGCCTGCGCCTCGAGCACTGCCTCGCGCAACTCGATCCGCAGCAGGGCCGCGCGGTGCGCGAGGCCTTCTTCAGCGGCGCGACCTACAGTGAGCTGGCAGCGCGACTGCGTGTGCCGCTCGGAACCATGAAGAGCTGGATCCGGCGCAGCCTGATGCAGCTGAAGGTGTGCCTGGAGCAATGAATACGCCGGCCGATCACAATCCCGAATTGCGCTGCGCAGAATACGCGCTCGGCGTGCTCGACGCTGACGCGCGCCGCGAGCTGGAGCAGTCCGCCGCTCGCGACCCGGCGTTGCAAGCCACGCTCGAGCGCTGGCAGCGCCGCCTCGCCGCGCTCGCGGACGACATCACGCCCGTCGACCCGCCCGCGCGAACCTGGACGAGGATCCAGCACCAGTTGGGCTTCATCCCGCCGCGCGCAAGCAGCGCTGCGCCATCCGCCGGATGGTGGAACAGCCTGCGACTGTGGCGCTGGGTCGGCATCGGCGCGAGCGCGGCGGCGCTGGGGCTGCTCACGGTCAACGTGATCCGGGTGGACGAAGCGCCGCCGCGCCCCGCTGCCGAGGACAGCCGCTACATGGCGGCCACGCTCGCACAAGCGGATGGCGTCGCACGGTGGACCGCGACGGTCGACTTGCGGCGTGCCCGGATGGTCGTGGTGCCCGCGAACACGCCACCGATCGCCGCGGATCGCTCGACGGAGCTCTGGCTGATTCCGCCGAACGCGAAGCCGATCTCGCTCGGCGTATTCGCGTCGAACGCACCGGCGTCGATGACGCTGCCGCAAGCGATCGTCGCGCGACTCGATGCGCGCGCGGTGCTCGCCGTATCGCTCGAGCCTCGCGGCGGCTCGCCGAGCGGCCAACCCACCGGGCCAGTGCTCGCCACCGGCGCGATGCACACCGCTTGACGCGCGCAACGCGCGCTCCACGCACGAAACGCGGCGGCGTGCCGCCCGTTGCTGGCTCTCTCGACGGGATCACGCCGCATTTCGCCGCATCCGGTTGCATCCGGTCGGTCGCCGGCTCCGTATAAGGGGATATCGCGTCCCCGGAGCCCGTATGCCCGCCGTCGTCGTTGCCCTCCTCGCCTTCGTCGGACTGATCGTGTCCTTCACGGCCGTGTGGATTGCCCAGTTGCGTTCCCGGAACGCCGGGATGATCGATCCGGTCTGGGCCGCGACGCTCGGCGGCGTCGCCGTGTTCGTCGCCGTGCTGGCTACCGGCCCGGAATTGAACCGTGCGCTCGTCGCCGCCGGCGGCGGCATCTGGGGGCTGCGACTCGCGCGGCACCTGTGGCGGCGCAATCGCGGGCAGCCGGAGGACCCGCGCTATCGACAGTTCCGCCTGCAGTGGGGCGACGCCGCGCCGCGCAACATGTTCTGGCTGTTCCAGTTGCAAGCGCTGATCTCGATGCTGCTTTCGCTCGCGTTCTTCATCCCCGCATACAGCACGGCAGCCCCGTCCCGGTTCGCGATTGCGGCGGCAGTCGCGATCTGGATCGCCGCCGTCGCCGGAGAGACCGCCGCCGACCGGCAACTCAAGCGGTTTCTCGCGGATCCCGGCCACGCCGGCCAGGTCTGTCGCGCCGGCTGGTGGCGCTATTCGCGGCACCCCAACTATTTTTTCGAGTGCGTGCACTGGCTCGCCTACACGGCCCTGGCGATCGGCATGCCGTGGGGCTGGCTGACGCTGATACCGCCCTTCCTGATGGCATGGCTGCTGCTCAAGGTATCCGGCTTGCCGCTGCTCGAAGCGCGTCTGGTGCAAACCCGGCCGGGCTACCGCGAGTACCTGCGCACGACCAGCGCCATCGTTCCGTGGCCGCCGAGGCCGACGCCCAGCCCTTCCCCCACTCGATCCGATCACCCTGAAGACCGGAGCACGCGATCATGACCGCTACCACCTCGCAACCGTCGCCGGCCTCGGTGGCGGCACCCAACGACTCCTGGCTGATTCGCTGCTGCGAGCGCGGCTGGCTGCCGGACCGGCTGATCCGGGCCGGCATGCGCTCGCTCATGCGGCAACGCCTGCGCGCCGAACACGCGTATGACGCCGAACAGCGCGCGGCGGCCCACGACACGGTGGTGCGCGAGCTGGGCGCGAGCCCGATCGCCATCGAGACGCTCGCGGCGAACACGCAGCATTACGAGGTGCCCGGCAGCTTCTTCGAGGCCCATCTCGGCCCGCGGCTCAAATACTCGTGCGGCTATTACCCGCGCGGCGACGAAACGCTGTCGCAGGCAGAGGAGGCCATGCTGGCGCTGTACGCGCAGCGCGCCAGGCTGGCGGACGGCCAGCGCATGCTCGACCTCGGGTGCGGCTGGGGTTCGCTGTCGCTCTGGCTCGCCGAGCGGTATCCGGCGGCGCAGATCGTCGGCCTGTCGAATTCGCACGGTCAACGCCACTTCATCGAGCAACGCGCGGCGCAGCGCGGGCTGACGAACCTGCGCATCGTGACCGGCAACGTGGTGGAGTTCGACTTCGATCCCGCGGACGCCGGTTTCGACCGCGTGCTCTCGATCGAGATGTTCGAGCACATGAAGAACTACGGGCAACTGCTCGCGAAAATCGCGCGCTGGATGCACGACGACGGCAAGCTCTTCGTGCACATCTTCGCGCACAAGCTGCTCGCCTATCACTTCGCGGTGCGCGACGACACCGACTGGATGTCGCGCCATTTCTTCACGGGCGGGACGATGCCGTCGGCCGACCTGCTGCTGCGGTTCCAGGACGACCTGCGCGTCACCCGCCAATGGTGGCTCGACGGCACTCACTACGCCCGCACGGCCAATCAGTGGCTCGCGTCGCTCGACGCGGCGCGTCACCGGATCATGCCGATCTTCGAGACGGTCTACGGCGCCGACGCCCGCATCTGGTTCCAGCGCTGGCGGATGTTCTACATGGCGGTCGCCGAGCTGTTCGGCCATGCCGACGGGCAGGAATGGGGCGTCGCCCACTATCTGTTCGACAAGCGCCGGGGTCTCGCATGAGGGCCGCGATCCCGTACCGGGTCGTCCGCCGCGTCGCCGTCACGGTCGTGACGGCGCTCGCGATCGGGGCCGCCGGGTGCTCGGGCAGCCCGCCGAACCCGAATCCGCGCGCCGCCGTTCCGCTGTCGACCGTCCCCGTCGACTTGCCGCGCTACATGGGCCGCTGGTACGTGATCGCCAATATCCCGTATTTCGCGGAACGCAACTTCGTCGGCAGCCGGGCCGAATGGCGCCTGCGCGACGACGGCCGGATCGACGACGCCTTCGCCGGCCGCAAGGGCGGCTTCGACCAGCCCGAGCAGCACTATCGGTTCGTCGACTCCGTCAAGCCCGGCAGCGGCGGGGGCGAATGGCGCGTGCGGCTGTTCTGGCCGGTGTATGTCACGCAACTGACGCTCTACGTCGACCCCGACTACCGGTACACGATCCTCGGCTACCCGGGCAAGACGCTCGGCTGGATCTTCTCGCGCGAGCCGACGATGGACGAGGCCACCTATCGCTCGCTGCTCGCCCGGCTCGATGCGATGGGTTACGACACGTCGCGCTTCAGGCGGGTGCCGCAAACACCGGACCAGATCGGCAAGCCGGGCTTCGCGTCGCCCGGCGATCGCGAATGACGGCCGCACCTGCATCCGCCGCGCGCGGTGCGTCGTATATGAGCACATGTGATTCCCGAACCTGCTCTTGTGATTGACGGAGACCCTTCGCGATGCACCCGGAACTTTCCATGTCGCTGCCCGGCCGGCGGATCGCCGTCGTCGGCGCCGGCATCGCGGGCCTGGCCAGTGCGTACTTGCTGGCCCGCCGTCACCGCGTGACGCTGTTCGAGGCCGCCGACTATCTCGGCGGCCACACGCACACGGTCGACGTCGAGCTCGACGGCGCACGCCACCCCGTCGACACGGGCTTCCTCGTGTTCAACGACCGGACCTATCCGAACCTGATCGCATTGTTCGACGAACTGGGCGTGGCCGCCCATTCGACCGACATGTCGTTTTCGGTGTCGGTCGACGGCGGCCGGCTCGAATGGGCCGGCAGCAACCTGAACACAGTGTTCGCGCAACGCCGCAACCTGTTCTCGCCGACCTTCCTCGGGATGTTGCGCGACATCCTGCGCTTCAACGCGTCCGCGCAAGATCACCTCGAATCGGCGAGCCGGGAGCGTCTTTCGGTCGGGGAACTGCTCACGGCCGGCGGCTACGGCGCATCGTTCCAGCATCACTACCTGCTGCCGATGGCGGCCGCGATCTGGTCGAGCGCGGCCAACGACATCCTGCGGTTTCCGGCGGCGACGTTCCTGCGCTTCTGCCTGAATCACGCGTTGTTGCAGGTCAACAACCGGCCGACCTGGCGCACCGTCGCGGGCGGCGCGCGGCAGTACGTCGAGCGCATCGCCGCGACGCTCGACGACGTGCGCGTGAATACGCCGGTCCGCGCGATACGGCGCGACGACGCGGGCGTGACGGTGGCGACCGACACGGCCGGTCAAGAGCGCTTCGACGCGGTCGTGCTCGCGTGCCATGCGCCGACCAGCCTGCGGCTGCTCGCGGATGCCAGCAACGCCGAGCGCGACGTGCTCGGCGCCGTGCGCTACCAGCACAACGTCGCGGTGCTTCATACCGATACGGCGTTGCTGCCGCGTCGGCGGCGCGTGTGGTCGGCGTGGAACTACCTGGGCGGGCGGCCGAGGCGCAACGGCGGCGAATCGCCCGTGTGCGTGAGCTACCTGCTCAACCAGTTGCAGCCGCTGCCGTTCCGCTCGCCGGTCGTCGTCACGTTGAATCCGGTCGACGCGCCCGCGCCCGACACCCAGCTCGGCCGCTACGATTACGAGCACCCGCTGCTCGACCTCGCGGCCGTGGATGCGCAGCATCGCCTGCCGATGCTGCAAGGGCGGCGCAATACGTGGTTTGCGGGCGCGTGGACGGGCTACGGGTTCCATGAGGATGGACTGAAATCGGCGTTGCGCGTCGCCAGCAGCTTCGGCGTCGCGCCGGCCTGGGCTCGCCCATGAACGCGCCCTTCGCCCGCGACGGCACGGCCGCCCGGCTGCTCGTCGGCACCGTGATGCACGAACGGCTGCGGCCGGTGCGCCATGCGTTCGCGTACCCGCTATTCCAGGTGTGCTGCGACGTCGAGCGGCTGGACGAGATCGACGCCGGCTGGTTCGGCATCGATCGCCGGGCCCCGCTCGCGCTCGCTTGCCGCGACTACGGCCCGCGCGACGGCCGCGCGCTCGGCCCGTGGATGCGCGATGTCCTCGCGCACGCCGGCATTCCCGCCGACGGCCCGATCTGGCTGCAAACGATCCCGCGCATCTTCGGCTACGCGTTCAACCCGGTGAGCTTCTGGTACTGCTACGACCGCGCGGGCCGGCTGCGCGCGCTGTACGCCGAGGTGCGCAACACGTTCGGTGCGCACCACGGCTACCTGCTGAGCGCGATGCGCCATGCGCCGATCGACGCCGACACCGTGCTCGTCTGCCGCAAGACGTTTCATATCTCGCCGTTTTGCGACATCGTCGGGGAATACGCGTTTCGCGTGCGTCAGCGCGGCGATCATCTGAGCGTGGCGATCGACTATCGCGACGACGAAGGCCTGCTGCTGCGCACGGCCATCGGCATGCGGTCCGCGCCGCTGACAGCGGCACGCGCGTGGCGCGCGCTGGCCCGGCAGCCGCTGAACGCGGTCAACGTCGTCATTCGCATTCATTGGCAAGCGCTGCGGCTGTGGCTCGCGCGCGTGCCGTTCCACGGCAAGACGCCCCCCGGCCGAGCTGCCGCTGCCGATTCGCCATTGTCCCGTTCGCCGGGCGCGTCGCCACGCGGCCGCTCGGCGATGTCCGATCACGAGGCTCGTCCATGACCTTGCTGCGCCTGCTGTCTCCCGCATCGCAACCGGCGATGCCGCTCTCGGCCCGGTGGTTCATCGCGTTGCTACGGCAAATCCACGACGGTCACCTGACGCTCGTGACGCCCGAAGGCGCGCAGCATGTGTTCGGCGATCCGCACTGCCAGCCGGCCGCGACGCTGCAGGTCCGCGACTGGCGGGCGTGCCGTGCGATCCTGCGCGCGGGCGACATCGGCTTCGCGGAAGCGTATCGCGCCGGCTGGATCGACACGCCCGAGCTCGTCGCGCTGCTGCGCCTCGCGATCCGCAACCAGCCGGTGATCGCGAAGACGGTTACCGGCGGCCGCCTGGCACGCGTCTGGTACGCGCTGCGTCACCGGCTGAGGATGAATACGCGGGCCGGCAGCCGCCGCAACATCCACGCGCACTACGATCTCGGCAACGACTTTTACGGGTTGTGGCTCGACGACACGTGGACGTATTCGAGCGCATGCTTCGACGGCGACGCGCAGCGTTCGCTCGCCGACGCGCAAACGGCAAAGTATCAGCGCATCGTCGATTCGCTCGGCCTGCGCGCCGGCATGCGCGTGCTCGAGATCGGCTGCGGCTGGGGCGGGTTCGCGTTGCATGCCGCACGGCAAGGCATCCGCGTGCATGGCGTCACCCTCTCGCAGGCGCAATACGCGCTGGCTCGCGAGCGCGTTGCGCGCGACGGGCTGTCCGATCGCGTCACGCTCGAATTGCGCGACTATCGCGACGTCGACGGCCAATACGACGCGATCGTGTCGATCGAGATGTTCGAGGCCGTGGGCGAAACATACTGGCCGGTGTACTTCGACACGCTCAGGCAGCGCCTGAAGCCCGGGGCTCGCGCGCTGGTTCAATCGATCACGATCATCGAGTCGCTGTTCGACGCGTACCGCACGTCAAGCGACTTCATTCGCGAGTTCATCTTTCCCGGCGGGATGCTGCCGAGCCCGGAGCGCTTCGTCGATGCCGCGCGGCGGGCCGGCCTGGCCGCCGAACCGGTGCTCGCGTTTGGCGACGACTACGCGCGCACGCTGCGCACGTGGCGGGCCACGTTCGAGGCACGCATCGACTCGGTGCGCGCGCAACGGTTCGACGAGACGTTCATTCGCACCTGGCGCCTCTATCTCGCCTATTGCGAAGCGGGATTCGCCGAGCGGCGGACCGACGTGATGCATTTCATCGTGTCGTCGGGCGGCTGACATGAGGCGCCGGCTTGCGATGCTCGCCGCGGCCGCGGCGCTGGCTGCGCCGCTGTTCGCCGGCGCGAGCTGCGTCGACGATATCGGATCGGCGCGACTGATCGGATCCGGCCGATTCTGCATCCTGGGCATCTGCCTGTACGACGCCCAGCTGTGGGCGCCCCGGCCCCCCGGCGCGTTCGACACGCCGTTTGCGTTGTCGCTGGCCTACCGTCACGACGTGAAAGGCGAGCGGCTCGTCGCGACGGGCATGGACGAGATCGAGCGCCTCGCCCCCGCGCCGTTGCCGGCTGCGACGCTCGATGCATGGCGCCGCGATATCGAACGGGCGTTCACCGACGTCTCGCGCGGCGACGTGCTTTGCGGCGTGTATTTCCCCGAGCGCGGCGCACGCTTCTACACCAACGGCCGCCTCACGGCCGACGTGACCGACCCGGCGTTCGCGCGCGCATTCTTCGCGATCTGGCTCGACCCGCGCACGCGGGCAAAATCGCTGCGCCGCCAGTTGCTGGGCGACGACGCGCGCTGATTCGACGGCGAGCGATGGCGACTGGTCCAATGTATCGAGGCCGGCAGCGCCGTTCGACCGGACCGTTCGCCAGCGATCCTTCTCGACGCGTGATACGCGATGGCCAACAAGATGCACTTGCCTGAGAAGACCTGCGAGACCTGCGGCTTGCCTTTCAGCTGGAGAAAGAAATGGAAGGCCGCTTGGGACGAAGTCCGATATTGCTCGGCGCGTTGCCGTCGGAATCGGCGGCAGCCCTCCCGCATGAAGGCAAACGCTGCACGTCGTTGACTTCGCATCGATGAGCCGGTCGCGAGCAGCGCGCGGGCCCGGATAGCGCTTCGATCGGGCCGGGACGGCATGCTCGCCCCTGTTTCGGTTCACCGGGATCGATCGGCACCGGTGCGCGCAGGCGCGCTCGTCAGGGCGGCCCTCCCCCTTCCCCGCGGCCGTCTGGATCGCAGCATGCCCGGTTGCCTCCAGGCGGTTCACTCCACCCCGTCTCAGCGTCACGACGCTGGCGTGAAAGCCCGGTCATGTTCGCTGGCGCGAACGGCCACGGGCCGGATTCCGCCACATCGACACGCAAATGTGCGACACGCTCGATACATGCATCGAAATCGCGCTTCTTCCGGCGCACTTCCCGGCCCACCTTGACATAGCTTGGCCGCCAGCCCATTGACCTCAAAAGTCGTTTCATATGCATTCAAAACACGCAACCCCTTTGCAGGAATGAGCACTCACGTGCTGGAAACGCGATTTTCCGGTGCCGTCGCGACACTTGACGCACAAACTTCCGGTACAAATTATTCCATGAATCACTTTTCCGCTTCACTTTCCGGAAAATTTGCATACAATCCAGCTGTGACGCATGAATCGACCGAGGGAGGCCCCGTGCCAACACGCAATCACGACATCAAGCCGCGCCGGTTTCCGGCGTGTCCGGCTTCATTGATGGCGCGCGTGTCCGTCGCCCCGGCGCGCAGCCCGTCACACCACGCCGGTGCGGCGCCCGACCGGCCGATTGCGTCGCGCTTGCGGGTCGCCGCGCAGCAGCGCGGTCAACGCTGCCCGCATCGTTCGCCGCAGGTGACCGACCGGTGTGCAAGCGCCGCCCTGAACGGCGCACTGCACGAATGGCGATCGAACACCGTCGCGGCTCGCCCGTGTCCGACGTTGCTCGTCACGGGCGGCCTGACCGCATCCGACGAAACGATCGAACGCGCCGGCCTGCACGTCAGCGAGCGCGTCGAATCGGTGTCGCGGGCGCTGCGGCAGCCAGGCCCGGCGGTCGACGCGCTGATCGCCGAGGTCACGTCGCTGCAGATGGACCTGGCGATTCAGTTCGTGTCGCTGGCACTGGCGCGCCGTGTCCGCGCGGCCGCGCTCATCTACGAGTACGGCAGCGTGCAGGCCCTCTCGCTGGTTCGCCTTGCCGGGTTCCACCTGTTTCGCTCGGTCGGCGGCCGCATCGACCAGGCATTCGTCCTGGCCAAGTTGCAACAATCGGCCGCCGTCACGCTCGCAGCGAAGCCGACGGCGAACGACCCGATATTGCGGTTCCGCCGGGACGTCGGCGGCTGGGCTCCGGCAACGCCGACGGGTCCGTCGTGCGCGATCAGGGCCGGGTCTCCTGCGACGCTGCCGGGCCGCCACGCACGCCCGCGCGCGCGCAGGTGAACGTCACCCGATCGACGCGCCGTCGAAATCGCGGCGGCGTTCGCCCGACTCCTAGCCAAGGAACACAGGCAACGCATCGCATCGCCTCAGTCGTGATCCATCGCCTCACCCCCTAACCTCGAGAAACGAACCGAAATGGGAAATCTGATCGACGCTCCCGAGCACACCTTGACCGCGATCGACGAGGGCATTCCTCTGTCGCACATCATTCGTCGTCGGCTCGAGAACGCGGGCGCGCGCTTCCATGCAAACGACAACATCGCCGCGCACCTGCGCGACGGCGAACTGGATGCGTTGCAGAACGAAGTTGCGCAGGGAATGGAAGCCGTGCTGCGCTCGCTCGTGATCGATGTCGACAACGACCACAACACCCGGGAAACCGCACGGCGCGTCGCGAAGATGTTCATCCGGGAAGTGTTCGCGGGCCGCTACGACGCGGCGCCGTCCGTCACCGAATTCCCGAACGTCGAGCGGCTGGACGAGTTGCTGATCGTCGGGCCGCTGCGCGTGCGCAGCGCCTGCTCGCATCATCTTTGCCCGATCATGGGCCGCATCTGGATCGGCGTGCTGCCCAGCGCCACGTCGAACCTGATCGGCCTGTCGAAGTACGGAAGGCTGGTGAACTGGGTCATGACGCGCCCGCAGATCCAGGAAGAAGCGGTCAAGCAGATTGCCGACCTCCTCGAATCGCGCATCTCGCCCGATGGGCTCGCCGTCGTGCTCGAGGCCGAGCACTTCTGCATGCATTGGCGCGGCACCAAGGACGACCAGGCAAAAATGACCAACAGCGTGATGCGCGGGAAATTTCTCGCGGACCCATCGCTTCGCCGAGAGTTTCTCGCGTTGTTGTCCGGAAAGCATGCATAACGCGCGCGACAGGCATTCGCGACGAATGCGCCGGCGCCGTGCCCGGCCATGAGCCGCGCCCGCTCGTCGCCGCGGGCGCGCAACAGCGCGAAGCGCAAAGCCATACGGAGTTCCCGATGAACTGTTCGCACGATTCACTCCGCCCGTCTTCCGGCCAGGGTCGATCGACGACGCTGCATTCAGGCAGACAGCCACGCCGGGGCGCGTCGCGCGGGAGGCCGCGCGCGGGCGACAGAACCGAACTCACCGCCGATGCGGTCGTTCAGCCCGACGAAGCATCCGACGCGCATGCGGAACTCGACCACTTGCTGTCTCGCGTCGCCGCCGGCGACGAGCCCGCGTTCGCGCAGCTGTATCGATTGACGGCGGCGCGGCTGTACGGCGCGATCGTCCGGATGATCCGCGACCGCCACGAAGCGGAGGACCTGCTTCAGGACGTGTTCACGACGGCGTGGCGTCGCGCCGATGCATTCGACGCCCGACGCGGCACGGCGATGACATGGCTGATGACGCTCGCACGCAATCGGACCATCGACCGGATCAGGCAGCACCGCGAGCTTCCGCTCGACGACGAACTGGCGCTGTCGATCCCCGACGAAAACCCGACGCCCGATCTCGGCGCGCAGGCGAGCCAGGAGCGCCTGCGTCTGGAGCGCGGGCTCGCGCACCTGGGCGAACGGCAGGCGTATGTGCTGCGGGAAGCGTTTCATAGCGGCGCGTCGTATGCGGATCTGGCCGAACGCATGCAGGTGCCGCTCGGCACGATGAAGAGCTGGATCCGCCGCAGCCTGATGCGACTCAAGATCTATCTCGAGCAATGAGCGCGCAAATCGCTTCGCGGTTCGATCGCGCCGCGCGGGTCGGACCGGGCGACGGCTGTGATCCGCGCGGCCGTTGAATCGGCATTTGCAGCGGCGGGGCCGGGTATTGCGCGCGAGTGCGCCGATCCCTTGAGCATCCGAGACATGCCGCCCCTTTCCGGAACGTGCGGATAACGAACGATCGTCAATCGAACGGCAACTTGCCGGCGCACAAAAAGGTGGACGAAGGCCCACGACAATGCGAGGACGATCAGCTTGACGACGATGCTGGAAAGGAAAGCCTTGAAGACTGCGACGCCCAGCTCGGACGTGAGGCTCCGGTCGAAAAGGAACAGCAGGTACAAGAACAGCAGCGCACCGCCCGAGCAGATCACGCGCACGCTGCTGGACGCCTTTCGAGACATCGTGGGCGCCACCGCCGACACGGCAACCGCCCATCGCTGGCGTTATGCCGAGCCGGCGCCGTCGTCTGTCGCGGCTCCCGGCCGCTTTGCGTGGCGGGCAGGCCCGCGCATCGGACTGTGCGGCGACTGGCTGGGCGGCGGCAAGATCGAAGGCGCGTGGCTCAGCGGCACCGGCCTCGGCGGCGCGGTGGCCGACACCCTGATCACGCACTGACCGGCGGCGCCGATCACGGAACGGCCTACAGCGATTCGATATTCCGCACCACGCTGTCCGCCTGCATGCGAATCGCTTCGAGCGCCTCGTCATCGAAGCGCGCGAGCTGCCGATAGACCATCCCGAGCCGATTGTTGTGTTGCAGCGCGTCCCGGTGCCGGTCGAAAAAGTCCCAGTACAGCGCGTTGAACGGGCATGCGCGCGCATCGGTTCGGGCATGGCGGTCGTACGCGCAGCCCTTGCAGTAATTGCTCATCCGATGGATGTACGCGGCGCTGGAAACGTAGGGCTTGGTCGCCATTGCGCCGCCGTCGGCGTATTGACTCATGCCGAGCGTGTTCGGCATCTCGACCCATTCGAACGCATCGATATAGACGCCGAGGTACCACTCATGCACCTCGTGCGGATCCAGCCCGGCCAGCAGCGCAAAGTTGCCGATCACCATCAGCCGCAGGATATGGTGCGCATGCGCGTCTTCGAGCGACTGCCGCAGCGCATGCGACAGGCAGGCCATTCGCGTGCGGCCATCCCAGAACCAATGCGGCAACGGGCGGCGATGACCGAACGCATTGCTTGTTTCATAGCCCGGCATGCGTGCCCAGTACACGCCTCGCACGAACTCGCGCCAGCCCAGTATCTGCCGGATGAACCCTTCGACCGCGGCAAGCGGCGCCGCGCCGCTGCGATACGCGTGCTCGGCCCGCGCGACGACTTCGCGCGGATTCAGCATTTTCACATTGAGCGCGAACGACAGCATCGAGTGGAACAGGCGCCGCGCACTCCCGTGCATCGCGTCCTGGAACTGCCCGAAAAACGGCAGTGCGTGCCGGATGAAGGCATCGAGGCAGGCGAGCGCTTCGGCTCGATCGACGGGCCAGCGGAAGTCGCCGGCCGACGGCTCCCCGAAGCTGCGCACGCCCGCCGCAACGATCTGATGCCACAGCGCGCGATGATCGTGATGCGGACGCCAGTCGGCCGGTTCCGCGGGCGAGCCGGGCCACGCCTGGCGGTTTTCGGCATCGTAGTTCCACTGCCCGCCTGCCGGCCGCCCTTCCCCGTCGAGCAATACGCGATGCCGCACGCGCATGGCTCGATAGAAGCGATCCATGATCCATGATCGGCCCGTTCCGAGCACACGCCCGACCTCATCGCGCGTCGTGTGGAAATGACCGGTATCGACCGCGCGAACCGGCACGCTCGCCGCGGCCGCATAAGCGCTCAGCTGCTGGTCGACACGCCATTCGTCCGGCAGCAGATACTCGATGCACGCTGCGCCGTGAAGCTCGGCGGCACTGTCCAGGTTGGCGGGAATGGCCTGACGATTGAGCGGGTCGTCGATCTCGATGTAGTGCACGCGATGGCCCGCATCGCGCAACAGCTTCGCGAAGCGACGCATCGCCGCAAAGATGGCAATCAGCTTCTGAGCGTGATGGAGCGTGTAGTCGGTCTCCTGCCGAACTTCCATCAGCACGTAGGTCGTTTCGGCCCGGACATCGGAAAACCAATGATGATTCGGGTCCAGCTGGTCGCCGAGCACAAGCCTTAAAGTCTTCATGGGACGTTTCGCGGTTGATGATCGCCGCCCGGGTTGTCGAGACACCTGCATCGCCACTTCGCGGCACACCCCGCATTCGAATCGGTCGCCGCACCACGACCACGCTCACCCGTCTGTCGGCTGCGCCGGCGGCCAGCATGACAACGCAGCCAACTGCCCTCCCGGCCGACCGCGCCCCCAGGTGAGGCACGACGCCAACGGCGACGGCGCTGCCTGGAAACGCCCGCGTCATCACGCGTCGAACGAAACACCTTGCCCCTCCCGACGCCCGGCACCGCGCGCGTCCTGACCGACCCCGCGACACCGGGCGGTACCGCGCCGAAGCATTCTAGCCGGCTCGCGCTTCGCGAACCACCTTTCCGGACGAAAATCCGCATGTTGAATCACTTTCCTGCTTCATATTTCAGGCAAACTGCGTACAATCCTGAGACAACAGTACGTCGACTTTAGGAGAGCAACGATGCCCCCTCGCAAGGATCGCGATACGCCTCATCGCTATCGCAGCGGCGAGGCCGCGCGCCTGGCGCGCATGCCGGCAGCCACGCTGAGGATCTGGGAAAGGCGCTATGGCGTGGTTGCTCCGCCCAAAACGCCGTCCGGACAACGGCTGTACTCGGACGACGACGTACAGCGAATTCGTTTGCTGAAAACGCTCGTCAATCAGGGCCACGCGATCGGCTCGATCGCCAGCCTGGGCCGCGAGGAACTCGAGGCGTTGTCGTTGACGAACACGCGTGACCCGGCGTTTCCCGAGTCAAGTGTGCGCCTCGCGGTCATCGGCGCGCTTTCGATTCCGGAATCCGCGATAGAGCGAATGGGCATCCAGGTCGCCGCACGAATCGACTCGATTGACGACGCGGGCGCGCATGCGGGTACGTCAGCCGACGCCCTCATCGCGACGACCACGTCGCTCCATGAGGATGTCGTGTCGCAGCTCGCTGACGTGGCGCAAAAGCTCAACGCGCACGCCGTGGCCGTCGTGTACGCGTTCGGCACGGCAGAGGCGGTCGAGCTGGCGCGTCTGTCGGGGTTCGAGCTGTTCCGGTCGACGGAAGGCCAGACCAATCCGATATCCATCATTTCGAGACTGGCGCAAGCCGTCGTCAAGTCGCGCCAGTCGAATGACGCGGATCGCGGGCTTTGGCTGCGCACGCGGCGACGCTTCGACGAAGCGACGCTCGCGTCGCTCAGCGGCCTGTCCACCACCGTCAAATGCGAATGTCCGCGTCATCTCTCCGAATTGATCATGCAGCTCGGTGCGTTCGAGCGATACAGCGACGAATGCGTGTCGCGATCGCCGGCCGATGCGCTGCTGCATCGCCACCTTGGAGACGCGGCGAACCGCGCAGCCGAATTGCTCGAGACGGCGCTCGCCGTCATTCTTCGCGAAGAGGGATTGGGCGGAACGACGCCGGAGCTGAAGGCGCTGTAGCGCGGCAAGCGCCGCCGGCTGTTCCAACCTGCCCGTGACGACAGGCGGAGATGCTGCGCGGTACACGCGTCATGCGCTTCGTCGCACGCAATGCGCTGGCAACGAATATCCCCCTGTTGCGACTCGTTCGTCGTTGAGTGGACACGCCGCGGGCCTGTCCGACCGCACGACGAGCCGTCGCCTCCGACCGGCACACTTTCGCGTGCACGCAGGGCTTGCCCCGCTCACTGAACCCAATCCGAAGAACGAGCCACGGCGGCAGGCGATGTCGGCTGCCTGCGCGTGGTTCCGGCATTCGACGCGTTCGCGACACGATCCACGAACGCGGAGAGGTCGTCTAGCACTGACGCCACCCCTCTCAACGGCGCGCCCAGAACGCCGACGAGCGACGCGTGACTCACGTTCCTGTAACGCATGACCACGACGCTATCGCCCATGGCTTGCAACGCGCGCGCGAAGCGGTACGTGTTGCCGGGCTCGACCACCGTGTCCTTCTCCGCGATGGCCAGCCACATCGGCGGCTCGGTACCCTGAATGAATCGAATCGGCTGGCTCGCGGCACGCGCTTCCTGCGGGAATATCCTTTCGAGCGTGGCATCACGCAGCGGCAGGAAATCATAAGCCCCGGCCAGCCCCATCACGCCGGCGATATCGCTCTTCTGCACCCCCTGTGCGGCCAGATAGCGGCCGTCGGTCGCAAGCAAGGCGGCAATCTGTGCGCCCGCGGAGTGCCCCATCAGAAACAGGCGACGCGGATCGCCGCCGAACGCGGCTGCGTGCTCGCGTGCCCACGCCACCGCCTGCGCTGCATCGTCGACGAAACCGGGAAAGGTGGTCGCCGGGTACGTCCTGTAGTCGGGCAAGACGGCAACAAACCCCCGCGACGCCAGCGCCTCTCCCACGAACAGATAATCCTTGCGCTCGCCGGACTGCCAGCTTCCGCCGTAGAAGAACACGACCACCGGGGCGCCCGCACTCGCATCGGCCGGCCAATGGTGCAGGACACGCGTGGGCAAGTAGACGTCGAGCACCTGGCGCTCGCCGGATCCGTACGGGATACCTGCGAACAGACTGAACGTGTAGCTCGGCGCGAGCGCATTCAGGAGCCGCACCGGGCTGCACGCGGAGAGGAGACCGGCCGCGAGCAGCACCGACAGGACGACCAGTCCGGCTTTCATGTTCATGGAGCTCTCCATACCTGACGATTCCGGCCGCATCCGCCGCCTCGTATGGGGTTTACGGAACTTGCGCGGAAGCGGATGCATGCATCGCACGGCAGCCGCGCCCCCTCTCTTCGAGCCATGAGCGGATGTTCGTCGGTCGGGCGCCGGCACGCTCAGGCTGTCCGGCGCCACGTTCGAACGCACTGCCCGGATGCCGGCCGGTTGACCCGTCGGCCGGGTTCGAACCCCGACCCTGCGCGGCATGAGGCGCGCTGTCCAAACGCGTTGCAGCGGTGACATCGTAAGCCGCCGTGCAATCCACAGCGCTACCGGCCACCCGGCGCCCCCTTAACGGCATCCAGATCTTCCCTTCGCAAGTGCATCCGTCCGCAGTGCAGCGTCGTATGTGAAATAGATAGTTGAATCGATGCGGAATGCCGACGATCGCTCCCTGCACGCTCGTCGACGATAGTGAGAGCCGTCTGCCATGAATGTTGTACCTGCCCCTTTCCCCGAGATGCAACGTCGACGTGGCGGCAGGACCGATTTCGCTCGTTGTCGACGGCGACGTATCGCCTTGCTCGGCGCACCCACGTGCGCCGCCGAGGCACGCGGCATCGCGACCATGCCGTTACCGATCCCGTGCGAACGATCATGAGAAGCGCTCCGAATCAGCTGACGTCGAGCATGCAAAAGTCGGGCGCCGCTCGCGTGTGCGTATATCTCGCGACCACCCAAATTGGCTGGCTGGTATGCGTGATGACTGCCGCATCGCATCACGCCGCGTGGGGCGTCGCCTACGCGCTGATCGCGACGCTCGGCCATCTTCTCTTCGCGCGTCGACCCTCATCCGAGGCGCGGATCGTCATCACGGTCACGGTGTCCGGATGGTTATTGGACAGCGCCGTTGCCCATTCCGGCCTGCTCGTGTACCCGAACGGCGTGTTGCTCAAAGGCACGGCGCCTTACTGGCTTGCGGGGTTGTGGGCGCTGTTCGCGATTCAACTCAATACCTTGCTGCGCTGGCTCCGGGAGCGACCGCTCATCTCGGCGCTCGTCGGCGCATTCGCAGGCCCGGCGTCCTTTCGCGCAGGTGCGGCACTGGGGGCCGTTCATTTCAAAGATCCGGCTGCTGCGCTCGTCGTTGTCGCAACCGGCTGGGCGTTCGTCTTGCCGGCCGCACTTGCGATTGCGCGCCATTGGGATGGCGTAACACCCCGATCTCCGCCGCCAATCGGCGAAGACGGCACGAATGACGCCCGCGCCGGATAGTGACATCGGCTCGATAGAGCCGGGAGCGTCACAGGCCAGCTTCATCTCCGATCCCGTTCAAATTGCCAACGCACCTTCTCAGGCAACGCACATGACAAGCTCCGAACTGCCGTATCAATCCCGCCCCGTCATCGTATGGTTTCGGGATGACCAACGGCTCGGCGACAATCCCTCACTTTCTCATGCGGTCAGTACCGGCCATCCTGTTGTTTGCGTCTACGTATACGACCCTGCCCCGAAGCTCGGGCGTCCGATGGGGGGCGCGCAACGGTGGTGGCTGCACGAGTCCCTGCGCAAACTCGATGAGTCGCTTTCCGCTCTCGGTGGCTCGCTGATCGTGCTTCGCGGCAACGAACACGAAGCCATCAGGCGCCTCGCCATCGAGACCCGGGCGGCGATGGTTTTCTGGAATCGCCGCTACGCGAAAGCGCAAATGGAAACGGATGCGTCGATCAAGCAAGACCTGATCGGCCGCGGCATCGACGTGTCAACCTTCAATGGCCATCTCTTGCGGGAACCTTGGACAGTCACCACGCGCGAAGGCTTGCCGTTCCAGGTATTCAGCGCGTATTGGAGAGCCGCTCGCCGCGACAATTTTTTTCCGCCGTGTCCACTACCGGCGCCCTCTCGGGTCACGTTCTTTCCCGTCTCCGAATGCGTCAGCGCACACGTCTGTACGCTTCCCGAGCTTGCACTGCAGCCTTCGACGCCGGACTGGGCGGAGGGTCTGCGTGCGACCTGGCGATGCGGCGAGGAAGCGGCCGGGCGTCAACTCGAGGCCTTCATTGAAAACTCGTTTTCCGATTATGCCGGCGCCCGAGATTTTCCGGCCAGTCAAGCGACGAGCCGGCTTTCTCCGTATCTTCGCTTTGGAAATATCTCGGCCCGGCAAGTGTGGTACGCAACGTTATCAGCGGTAGACACCATGCGAAGCAGGCGAATTGTTCGCATTGACGATGCTAAAAACGAGTCGTTGAACAAGTTCTTTAGCGAACTCGGCTGGAGAGAATTCTCGTATTACCTGCTCTATCACTGCAAACCCCTTCATCAGTTCAATTTTCGGCGCCAGTTTGACGCCATGCCGTGGCGTACCGACGCAAAGGCGCTTCGCATGTGGCAAATGGGGAAAACGGGATACCCGCTGGTGGACGCCGGCATGCGCGAGCTTTGGCACACCGGTTGGATGCACAACCGCGTGCGCATGGTGACAGCGTCGTTTCTCACCAAGCACTTGCTGATCGATTGGCGCGAGGGCGAAGCATGGTTCTGGGATACGCTGGTTGACGCGGACGAGGCGAGCAATCCCGCCGGGTGGCAATGGGTTTCGGGAAGCGGCGCCGACGCAGCCCCGTATTTTCGAATCTTCAATCCTGTTTTGCAGGGGAAAAAGTTCGATCCGAGAGGCACATACACGCGGCGGTGGGTGCCCGAACTATACGCACTTCCCGCCGAAACCGTCCACAGCCCATGGACCGCTTCCACTGACGAGCTGCAACAAGCATCCATCACACTCGGCGCAAGTTATCCCTTTCCGATTGTGGATCACCAGCTTGCACGCGCGCGAGCGCTCAGCTCGGTAGAGATCCTGAATATGCAGAGCGAAAGGAAGTGACGCCCGGTCGCTATCGCGAAGGTACGGGCAGCTTCTGCAAAACGCGGCGTCGATCGCCGGGATCGAATCACGAATCGTCGCTTGGAACATTCGGGCTCGACCGTGCGACGGGGGCGCCCCGACGACACACGGGGCGACGTGATGTGCAAGCACGCGCGGCCTGCTGCCGCACATCACGCCTTCTGCCAGGTACTGGCTGAAGTATCAGGGCATCAGCACGGAGTCGACCACGTGAATCACGCCATTGGACTGCATGACATCGCCGATCGTGACATGCGCGACATTGCCCTTGTCGTCGGTGACGGCCAGCCCGTTCGCGCCACGGCTGACGATCAGGGAATCGCCTTCGACCGTCTTCAGCGTCGCCTTGCCGCCACCTTGGTCGACCGCCTTGGCGAGGTCGAGCGCCGTGAGTCGTCCGGATACGACGTGATACGTCAGCACCTTGACGAGCACAGCCTTGTTCTCCGGCTTCAATAAGGTCTGCACCGTGCCGGCCGGCAACGCGGCGAACGCTTCGTTGGTCGGTGCAAATACCGTGAATGGCCCGTTGCTCGACAATGTGTCGACCAGCCCCCCTGCCTTGACCGCTGCGACCAGTGTCGTGTGATCGTGAGAATTCATCGCGTTTTCGACGATGTTCTTGGACGGGTACATCGCAGCGCCGCCCACCTCGACCGTCTGCTCCATCGACATGGATCCTGCCTCGGCGGCCGGCGCGTAATTGCACGTTGCGAATGCGAGGGCGAGCGCCACGCCACCCAGTTTTGCCTGGCTGAAAGATTTCATGTTCGTTCTCCGGAAGATTTCCGCTGTTGGCTGGAAGCACCCGGAGATACGAGTCGAACCGCACGGCGGATGCACGGTTGAACACTTCATCGCGGACAGGTCCGCGATCCAGGAGCGGGCAACGGAATCGAAAACCACGTCCATCCGCGAACGTCACTGCATCCGTTCCCGCTCTGCCACCGTATCTGCGTATGTCATCCAGCCAAGGTGATTGGCGTCCCACCTCGGGAAATGGCGTCGCGATGGCATCCAGAGGAGACAACTCATGAAGCGTTTCATTGGTATCGTCGTTGTGGCAGCGGCGCCGCTCGCGCTCAGCGCTTGCGGAGGCGGAGACGACATTGCTCCCGTGACCGCGCAACATCCGGAGAATCAGGCCATCTGGGCCGCGCTCGGAGGTGATTCGGCTGCCCCCGGCGTGGTGGCCGGCGTGGTCAATGCCGCGGTCGCCGGCCTGTTGGCGGACCCGGTCGAAGCGCCCTATTTTGCGGCCGTAACCGGTAATGCCAGCCACAGCAGTGCAGCCCATGACACCCCCGCACGGCTTGAAGCATGTCTCACGCTGCAGTTTGAATCGCTGCTCGGCGGTCCGTACACCTACCCTGGCCCGGTCAAGGTCGCCGGAGACATCGACTCCCAACCGGAGATGTGTCAAGACATGACAACTGCCCATAACGACGTCGGCGTTCCAGGCTGCGTGTTCGACCAGTTCATGGTGGACCTCGTCGCGACGCTGCAAAGCAAACTCCCGGCCGCGGACTTCGCAGCACTGACGTCGACGACCAATGGAACGTACGCGCTCACCGAGAAAAACTCGGCCGGCATCCCGGTCGGCACAAAATTCCAGTTCAGTGCGGTACCCACCCTCTTCAACCTGCGCAGCACCATCATCAGCGCCACACCCGGCGGCCCGGTGTATCTTCCGCCGACGGTTGCAACATCATGCACGGGCTGACGGCGGTGCGAAGCACCCACGTGATCGCGTGGCTCGCCGTGGCGATCTCCGTGAGCGTTGCCGGGATCGGCTGGTTGCACACTTCACAAGGGCGACGGCTCCTCACCGAGCTTGGCGTGAAGTGTCCGGTCGATTCCGTCGATTCCCGAACGGTGCTGTCGATTCGAAACAAGGCCATTCTGCTGGCGAAGGGTGTATCAGCGGCCCCCCAACGACCCGCGTTCGGCCTGCAGCTTGATCGCAGTACGGAAGCGGACGTGTCGGAAAGAATGTCGCGGTACAAGGCGCAGTGCGTCGAATTGTCCCGAGGCTTACGCTACCTGCGCTGTCGAGGCGTGCCTGCGGAAGTGCTCGGCTCGAATGGCCCACCCGTGAGCGAGATATGGTTCAGTTTCGCGCCGGATCACACGCTGATGGCCATCAATTTGTACCGTCGCGACATGTCCGCCGATGAAACGCGAAGGAGCTGGCAGATCGCCGTCCGGAGTCTGCACGATGTGCTCGGCGCGCCAACATCCGTGTCTGGAGATACGACGCTGGAATCGCTTATCGGCAAACCCGTGGCGGTTGCACGGGTGAGCTACGCCTATTCGGATTACGTTGCGACAGTGACCGCATCCCACTTGCCATACGGGGGACTGGCAGTCCGCGAGCAGTACATGTCTACCGCCGTCAAGCAAGAAGGATGAGGAAGGGTTTCGAAAAGGCTGCTCGGCGCGCCGATGCGTATGCCAGCCGATCAGGCAACAACCGGGTTTGAGGAACGCGCCGTGAATCTCGGCACGGCGCTCGAAACGAACACGGTGGCGGCGGAAGTAATGCGGCTGGCATGCGTGCGTTCAACGACCCCGCGATGTTTGCCGAGGCCGCTGCCGGGTTCGGTGCGGCTTCCGGCGATCACCGGCTCGAAACCGCGCTTGCGCAACGCTCGCCGATATCGCTCCGAGTCGTAACCGCGCTCGGCGTGGGCCACGCGCGGCCCGCACAATGCGTGGCCGCGCAATCCGCGAATCGACGGCATCGCGCCGATCAAAGGCGGCGATTGCGTGACGTCGTCGACATTCGCGCCGGCCAGGACCGCGGCGAGCGGCGTGCCGTTGGCGTCGGCAACGATGTGATGCCTGGAACCGGGTCGCGCCCGGTTCGTCGTCGATGATCGGTTTGCCCATCTCCTCGGCCTCGGTGATTCCGATGCGAAGGCTAAGAGCGTGCCGCGAAAGTTGACAGCCCCACGGGGGCTTTTTGAAACCGCTTCTATTGGCGAGGCCGTAGTCAGTTGCCGTTCAGCACCGTGAAGTCGCCCGGCGGTAGCGGTCGATTCGCGACATCCTCCGCCTCGGCACGCGTCAGGCCGAGCGTCTGCAACACACTCGCTGCGGCTCGTTCCGAGAGCGCCCCCTTCTCGACAGCCAGCCCCCTTCGACTACCCGGGGCCGTACCGGCCGCGTGAAGTTCCGCCGTGATCGCCGCCAGGACCGTACCCATCATCGTCAGGGCGCTCATGAACGGATCGGTCACGACGAAGCGGCGTGCCGCGATACCGCGCTCGCTGTCCCGTAGCAACCGCTGACCCAGCCCGCGGTCGAGCGCACGCACCGAGAACGCCTCGCGCACCAGGAAGCAGCCCCAGAGGCGCTCGCGGCGCGCGCGCATGAGCGTATGCCGCACGCATACGGAAACGACCTCCGCGGGATCCGACAAGCCGCCCGCGAGACGCTCGAGCTCGTCCGCGAAATCGTCGAACACCCACTCCGTCAGCGCGGCGAAGATGCCGTCCTTGGATTCGAAGTGGTAGTAGAACGAACCGAACCCTACATCCGCGGCATCGGTGATCTCGCTGATCGCCACGTTATCCCTCCCTTTCTCCGCCATCAGCCTGAACGCTGCCTGCAGCAGACGCAGGTGCGTCGCCTGCTTGCGGCGAACGCCGCGCGGTTGGCGCCGCTCCGCTTCCCCGGTGGAGACTTTCGGGCGATGAGGCCCGACCGTTCGGTTCATGAGCGCGTCTCCCTTATCCGAATGACTTTTCTGCATGCCCCAATTTTAGATGACTCACTCATACTTGACAATATTATCAGTTATGAGTTTAATCTCGAAAAAGTCGGCACCGGGGTCCCGGGCCGACACGGTCTCCGACGCGCGGTAGCGGGCAACGCCAGCGCGTCGATGACCTGTGCACGCCGTCGCCGCTGGTTCGTCATTCCGTCGTGCGCCGCGCGCGCACATCGCGCAACGGCGATGTGCGGCGTCGCCCGGTTCCGTCGCCGCCCGGCTAAGCGGCCGATCCGTCCGCAGGTCCACCGCCTTCGCCGTGCATGGGCATCGGCATGCCGGCAACCCGGACGATTTGCAACACAAACACTGGAGTCCTGATTTATCAGCAGAAACGTCCGCGACGGCGAAGCCGGAGCGCGCCTGTGCAACCGGGCGACCTGTCGTGGTCGCCGAACCTTTTTCAGTTGGCCCCTCACTTGTCTTGGAAACATCGTGAAATCACCCGGTCTTGACGCGCGGACTTCACCGCGCCCGTTTCTGACACGCTTCGCGCCGCCGGCCCGGCGCGCGCCGATCGCATTCGCCTGCTGTGCGATTCTTCTGACGGCCTGCCACTCGCACGAGGCTCCCGCACCCGAGCTGCAACCGGTGGTCGCGCTGGCGGTGCATGCGGACGACGGCGCCGAGCAGCGCGTGCTGCCCGCGCAGGTTCAGGCACGTTATTCGACGCCGCTGTCGTTCCGCGTCGGCGGCAAGATCGTCGAGCGGCGCGTGCGGATCGGCGACACCGTCAAGGCGGGCCAGGCCCTCGCGATGCTCGATCCGGCCGATCTGCACAACACGTTGCTGAATGCGCGTGCGCAGCTCGATGCCGCCGAGCACCGCGTCGCCTATGCGAAACAGCAACTGGATCGCGACCGCGCGCAGGCTCAGGCGAACCTGATCGCGCCCGCCCAGCTCGAAACGACGCAGGATGCGTATGCATCGGCGGTCGCGCAACGCGATTCCTCACTCGCGCAAATGGCGCTCGCGAGCGATCAGCTGCGCTACGCGACGCTGGTCGCGGATCACGACGGCGTCATCACGTCGGAGGATGCCGATACCGGGCAGAACGTGCAGCCCGGCCAGGCGGTGTTTCATCTGGACTGGAGCGGCGACCTTGATATCGCCTGCGACGTCGCGGAGCGCGACCTGCGCGATCTCGCGGTCGGCCGCACCGCGCACGTCAGCCTGACGGCACTCCCCGGCAAGGTGTTCGACGCGCGCGTGCGCGAAGTCGCGGCAGCCGCCGATCCGCAGAGCCGCACCTGGCGCGTGAAGCTGACGCTGCTCGCGCCGGGCCCGGACGTCCGCTCCGGCATGACCGCCAGCGTGACGTTCGACGGCGCTGCCGACGCCGCGAATCATGCGATCACGCTGCCGGCCACGGCGCTCTTTCATCGCGGCGACGCGCCGGCCGTCTGGGTGGTCCGCAAGGGTAGCGACACGCTCGAACTGCGCCCGGTGTCGGTCGGACGCTATGACGAACGCACGATCACCGTCACGTCGGGCCTCGCGGACGACGAACGCGTCGTGATGCAAGGCGTCCATACGGTCAGCGCCGGCCTGCACGTGCGCGTCGTGCCGCCGCTGCATGCGGAGGATTTCGCGTCATGAATGCCCCAGAACACCGGCCCCAGGACGACGGCGGGCACGGCGCGCACGCCGGCGCCGCGTCGCGCGACGACGACCGTTTCAACCTCTCCGCGTGGGCGCTGAAGCATCAGCAACTGGTGATCTTCCTGATCGGCCTCGCGACGATCTTCGGCGTGATCGGCTATACGCGCCTCGCGCAATCGGAGGATCCGCCGTTCACGTTCCGCACCATGGTGATCCAGACTTACTGGCCGGGCGCCACGGCGCGCGAAGTGCAGGAACAGGTCACCGACCGGATCGGCCGCCAGCTCCAGGCCGCGCCGTACGTCGACAACATCAAGAGCTATTCGCGCCCCGGCGAGTCGATGATCTTCTTCGCAATGAAGGATTCGGCGCCGGTCGACCAGGTGCCGGAGACCTGGTACCAGGTGCGCAAGAAGGTCGGCGACATCCGCGCGACGCTGCCGAAGGGTACCGTCGGCCCGTTCTTCAACGACGAATTCGGCGACGTCTATACCAACCTCTATGCGCTGGAAGGCGACGGCTACTCGCCCGCGCAACTGCACGACTACGCGGACAAGTTGCGCACGGCGCTGTTGCGCGTGCCGGGCGTCGCGAAGGTCGACTACTTCGGCGATCCCGCCCAGCACGTGTTCGTCGAGATCTCGAATGCGCAGCTGACGCGGCTGGCCATCTCGCCGCAGCAGCTCGCACAGGCGATCGACGCGCAAAACGCCGTCGCACCGGTCGGCACGATCACGACGGCGGACGATCGCGTGTTCGTGCGGCCGAGCGGCGCATTCAAGGACACGCAGGCGCTCGCCGACATGCTGATCACGGTGAACGGCCGGACGTTCCGGCTCGGCGACGTCGCGAAGGTCACGCGCGGCTACGACGATCCGCCCGTCACGCAGATGCGTGCAAACGGTCACGCCGTGCTCGGCATCGGCGTCACGATGCAAAAAGGCGGCGACGTGATCGACCTCGGCAAGGCGCTCGACGCGAAGGCGGCCGAACTTCAGGGCGGCCTGCCGGCCGGTCTGAAGCTCAGCGCGGTGTCGAGCATGCCGCATGCCGTCAAGCACTCGGTGGACGACTTCGTCGAAGCGGTCGGCGAAGCCGTCGCGATCGTGCTCGTCGTCAGCCTCGTCTCGCTCGGCCTGCGCACCGGCATGGTCGTCGTCATCACGATCCCGATCGTGCTCGCCGTGACCGCGCTGTGCATGCACGCGTTCGGCATCGGCCTGGACAAGGTGTCGCTCGGCACGCTGGTGCTCGCGCTCGGGCTGCTGGTGGACGATGCGATCATCGCCGTCGAAATGATGGCGGTGAAGCTCGAGCAAGGCTGGAGCCGGGCGCGCGCCGCGGCATTCGCGTACACGAGCACGGCGTTCCCGATGTTGACCGGCACGCTCGTCACGGTATCGGGCTTCCTGCCGATCGCGCTCGCGAAATCGAGCACCGGCGAATACACGCGGTCGATTTTCGAGGTGTCGGCGATCTCGCTGATCGTGTCGTGGTTCGCCGCCGTCGTGCTGGTGCCGCTGCTCGGCTACCACATGCTGCCCGAGCGGCAGCATCACGACGGTCATGCACATGGACAGGAGGTGTACGAGACGGGATTTTACCGGCGGCTGTCCGGGTGGATCTCGGCCTGCATCGAGCGCCGCTGGGTGGTGCTCGGCGTGACGGCGGTGCTGTTCGCGATCGCGATGGCGGCATTCACGCGCGTGCCGCAGCAGTTTTTCCCGAATTCGGAGCGGCCCGAACTGCTGGTCGACATGCGCTTGCCGGAAGGCGCGTCGTTCGACGCGACGCTGCGCGAGGCGAAGCGGCTCGAGAAGGTGCTCGACGGTCGGCCTGAAATCGATCATGTCGTCGACTTCGTCGGCACCGGTGCGCCGCGCTTCTATCTGCCGCTCGACCAGCAGCTTCAGCAGCCGAACTTCGCGCAGTTCGTGATCACGGCCAAGGACGTCGAGACGCGCGACCGGCTGTCGCACTGGCTCGAGTCGACGCTCGCAAGCCGCTTCCCGACCGTGCGCACGCGCGTCGCGCGGCTCGAAAACGGGCCGCCCGTCGGTTTCCCGATCAAGTTCCGCGTCAGCGGCGACGACATCGCGACCGTGCGCGGCATCGCCGAAAAAGTGGCGGACAAGGTGCGCGCCGATGCCCGCACGCGCAACGTGCAGTTCGACTGGGACGAGCCGGCCGAACGGTCGGTGTCGTTCGAGATCGACCAGCTCAAGGCCCGCCAGCTCGGCGTGACGTCGGAGGACGTGTCGGGCTTCCTCGCGATGACGCTGTCCGGCTACACGGTCACGCAATATCGCGAGCGCGACAAGCTGATCGACGTCGACCTGCGCGCGCCGAAAAGCGAACGCGTCGACCCGTCGAGGCTCGCCGGTCTCGCGATCCCGACGCCGCACGGCCCGGTGCCGCTCGGCGCGATCGGCCACGTGCGCGACACGCTCGAATACGGCGTGATCTGGGAACGCGACCGCCAGCCGACCGTCACGGTGCAGGCCGACGTGCGCGGCGAAGCGCCGAGCATCGGCGTGACGCGCGACATCGACAGCGCGCTCGCGACGGTGCGCGCGACGCTGCCGGCCGGTTACCGGGTCGAGATCGGCGGCGCGGCCGAGGAAAGCATGAAGGGCCAGACGTCGATCAACGCGCAGATGCCGCTCATGATCATCGCGGTGCTGACGCTGCTGATGATCCAGCTCAAGCGTTTCTCGCGCACCTTCATCGTCGTGCTGACGGCGCCGCTCGGCCTGATCGGCGTGGTCGCCGCGCTGCTGCTGTTCGGCAAGCCGTTCGGCTTCGTCGCGCTGCTCGGCGTGATCGCGATGTTCGGGATCATCATGCGCAACTCCGTGATCCTGGTCGACCAGATCGACCAGGACATCGCGGCCGGCCAGCCTCGCTTCACGGCGATCGTCGGCGCGACGGTGCGCCGCTTCCGGCCGATCATGCTGACCGCCGCGGCCGCCGTGCTCGCGCTGATTCCGCTGCTGCGTTCCGGCTTCTTCGGCCCGATGGCCACCGCGCTGATGGGCGGCATCACGATCGCGACGGTGCTGACCGTCTTCTTCCTGCCGGCCCTCTATGCGACCTGCTTCAAGGTGCACGGCGACGAACGCGAGTCGCGCGCAATGGACGTCGCGTCCTCGGAGACATGCTGATGAAACTCTCTCGTATCCCATCGGTGCTCGCCGCGAGCGCGGCATTGGGCCTGAGCGGCTGTGCGATGGCCCCGAGCAGCACGCCGCCCGCGATGCCGTCGCCGGCGCACTACGGCGCGACGCCTCAGGCGTCGCAGACCGCCGAGGCGGCTGGCGTCGCCCAGCAATTCGACGTCGGCGCCGCGCCCGTCCCGCAATGGTGGCGGCTGTATCGCTCCAGCGCGCTCGACGCGCTGGTCGACGAAGGCTTGCGCGCGAACCCGACGCTGGCCGCGACCGAAAAGACGCTCGCCGCCGCGCAGCAGGAGCTGCGCGCGCAGGTCGGCGCGTCGACGCTGCCGTCGATCGACGCGAACGCGCAGGTCGCCCGCACGCGCACGCCGGACATTTCCGGCGCGGGCACGCAAAGCCTGCGCTACAACGTATTCGTCGGACAACTGCAAGCGCATTACACCTTCGACCTGTTCGGCGCGACGCGGTATGCGAACGCGGCCAGCGCCGCGCGCGTCGACGTGCGCGGTTGCGAACTCGAAGCGGCGCGGCGCGCGCTGGCGGCCAACATCGTCGGCACCGCCATCGGCGCCGCGGCGCTCGACCGCCAGATCTTGCTGACCGAGCGCCTGGTCGCCGTCGCCGAAGCGTCCGCACGCGACAACCAGCAACGCTACGCGCTCGGCGCGGTGTCGCACGTGCAGGCGCTGGCGTCGACGCAGGGTGCGGCGTCGCTCGCTGCGACGCTGCCGCCGCTGCGCCAGCAACGCGCGACCGCCGTACACGCGCTCGCGATCCTGCTGGGCCGCACGCCCGACACGCCGCCGCCGATCCCCGCGTTCGCCAGCCTGTCGCTGCCGGCGCACGTGCCCGTCGTCGTGCCGTCCGACCTGTTGAAGGCGCGCCCCGACATCCGCGCGGCCGAAGCGGCCGTGAAGGCCGCCTCGGCGGACGTCGGCGAGGCGACCGCCCAGTTGTTCCCGAGCCTGTCGCTCACCGCGACGATGGGGCGCGGCGGCTTCAGCTGGCCGGCCCTGTTGTCGGGTGCGGGCGGGCTGTGGGCGGTCGGCGCCGGCCTGTCGCAGCCGATTTTCCACGGCGGCGCGCTGCTGGCCCATCGGCGCGCGGCGCTCGATTCGTACGACGCGGCCGTGCTTCAGTACAAGTCGGCGGTGCTGTCCGCGTTCGGCGATGTCGCGGATTCGCTCGCGGCGCTGGAAAACGACGCCCAGGCACAGGCCGCGAACGAAATCGCGGCGCGCGCGGCAGGCACGGCTTTCGACGAAACGGTGCAGCGCCGCACGCTGGGCGCCGTTCCGCTGTCCGCGCAACAGGCGAGCGAGCAGCAATACCTGAACGCGGAGCTCGATGCGGTGCGTGCCGCGAGCCGCCGGATGACCGATACGGCGGCGCTCCTGCAGGCGATGGGCGAGTTGCCGCCCGACACCGGCACGGCGGTCGCGGCCCGGCAGTAACGGATGCATTGATCGACGGATCGGGCCGGTGCGCGCCTTGCCGCCCGCGCGCGGGCCCGGGCGCGACACCTGACGCACGGCGTACCGTGAGTACCACGGCAGCGCCGGGCCCTCCCTTGGCCCGCATGATGGATTCCCGATGAAACCCTGGAACCTGGTCGCCTGCCACGAATGCGCCCGCTGTTTCAGCGTCCACCGCGCCGCGCGCTGGCGGCGCACTGCCCGAGGTGCCGCGCCCGCGCATGACCCGATGCGCCATGCCGAAGGCTGCAGATCGGTGAGCATCACGGCCCGCGCGACGACGACCTTCCCGTATATCGCATTGCCATCGAGATTCAGTGATTCAAGTCATGACCAGGTTCGCACGTCCCGATTGATGCGATATGGAGCGTGCGCCACGCACACGGCCAGCAAACGCTGACTTGCCACTGGGTGATCCGGGAAAACTTCTCCGACGGTAACGATGCGCTCGTCGATGGCCACCGTCGGGCGCTGGAAGAAATCGCTTCGAAGATCGACGTCGGTATTCGCACGGTAGCGGCGAAGCCGGCTTTTCGCGCGATGTCCGCGTGGGCTGCGCCCGACATGACGCCCGCATCGACCGTGCGCTGTCCCGCTTCGACAGGCGCGGGCCGGACGGTGCACGCGAGGCTCATCGATCCAGTCAGCTGACACGTGCCGCACGAGCGCTCGGGGTGACCTGGCCAGCGCCTGCGTCACCCCCGTTGCGTCACTGTGCCGTCTCGGCCGCCTCCACGACCGGCAGCGGCCGGCTCGCGATCTTCTCGGCTTCCGCGCGCTTGAGTCCCAGCGTATGCAGCAGCGTTGCCGCCGTGCGTTCCGGAAAATGCTCCCCGCTGAAGCCCAGTTCCTTCAGCACACCGGCGGCCGGCGCGCCCGGCGCGACGAAGTTGAGCTCGGCGGCAATGGCGGTCAGCACCGTACCGCCGACCGACAGGAAGCCGATGAACGGATCGGCGACCACGAAGCGTTTCTCGGCGATACCGCGCTCGATGTCCCGCAGCAGGCGCTGGCCGAGGCCGAACGTCAGGACCCGTGCCGAAAAACCCTCGCGGATCAGGAAGTGCCCCCATACCGGCTCGCGCCGTGCACGCATCAGCGTATGCCGCACCGACACGGAGATGATTTCCGCCGGGTCGGACAAGCCGCTGGCCAGACGATCGAGCGAATCCGCGAATTCCTCGAATACCGATTCCACGAGGGTGGCGTAGATCGCCTCCTTCGATTCGAAGTGGTTGTAGAACGAGCCGAAGCCGACGTCGGCGGCCTCGGTAATTTCGTTGATGGCGACCCCTTCCATCCCCTTCTCGGCCATCAGCCTGAGCGCGGCGTCCAGCAGGCGGGCGCGGGTCTCCCGCTTGCGGCGCGCGCCGCGCGGCTCGCGCTCTTCGGCGGCTGCGGGCGCGGGCGCTTCCGGCGCGGAGCGCTTTGGGGTCCGGCGATTCGGTGTGTTCGGCATGACGTTTCCGATTCTTGTTCGTGCCCAAGTATAGATTCAAATGTCTACATTGACAAAGTCATCATCTATGACTTTAATGTCACTAAAGGCAGCGATACGAGGCCTCTAGAACCCATCGAAAGACGAATGGAGAAACGGTGGAGACACATCTGCACACGGGCGCCAGCGCGCCCATTCACGGCAACCTGCCCTTGTCGCCCGAGCGCGGATTGCGTTCGGCGCTCGGCGTACCGATCCCGGGATCCGGGCCGGCCGGCGCCGCAACGGGTCATTTGCCGGCCAGTCGCGGTACTCACGACGAAGCGCGCCGCCCCCATGCGAAATCGCCGATCGACCGCGCGATATTCATGGGCCAGCGAGTCGTGCCGCGCGACGGTGCGATTGCATGTCGGCGGTCGCGCGCGAAGCCCCTCGATGCGACGGCGCCTGCCTTCGTGATTGCCATTCGACCTGCCTGACCGTCATCCGCGATGAAACTGACTACCCCACAGCCGGCGCGACACCCTCGCCCCACAACGAAGGCATCGGCGCTCGCCTATCTGATCTTCGATCGTCCGGACCTCGACGAGGCCGAGCACTTTCTCAACGACTTCGGTCTGCGAACCGTGCTGCGGGACGACACGCAGTTGTTGCTGCGCGGCACGGGCGCCGCACCCTTCTGTTATGTGGTTCGCCACGCGCGGCAGGCCCGCTTCGTCGGCTTCGGATTGCGGGTCGACAGCCGGGCCGATCTGGAAGCCCTCGCCAGCATCCCGGGCGCGTCGAAAGTCGAGGCATCGGACTGGCCCGGTGGCGGCCACCGGGTGCGCCTCACCGATCCGTCCGGCTTTCGGGTCGACGCGATCGCGGGCCAGACATCGGCCGGCTTGCTGCCGCATCGCGCCGCGCTCCGGTTCAACTCGGTCGACGCGCCCGTGCGGATCAACGAGACGCAGCGGCCGCCGGCGAGCGCACCCGAGGTCATCCGGCTCGGGCACGTCGTGCTCGAGCTCGCCGACTACCAGGAAACCTGCGCGTGGTACACGCAGCATTTCGGGTTCATCCCGAGCGATGTCCAGGTGCTGCCGGACGGCTCCCCTGCGGTCGCATTCCTGCGGCTCGATCTGGGCGACAGGCCGGCCGATCACCATACGCTCGCGCTCGCCCAGGGATTCGTGCCGACTTATAGCCATAGCGCGTACGAACTGGTCGACGCCGATGCCGTCGGCATGGGCCAGCGCATGCTTCGCGACAGCGGGTGGACCCATGCGTGGGGCATCGGCCGGCACATTCTCGGCAGCCAGATCTTCGACTACTGGCAGGACCCGTGGGGCGACAAGCACGAACACTATTGCGACGGCGACCTGTTCACGGCCGACGAGCCGACGGGCGTGCACGCGGTCAGCCGCGAAGCGATGGCGCAGTGGGGCCCGACGATGCCGCGCAGCTTCACGAAGCCCCGCTTCACGCCGTCGAGCGTCGCGGCGCTGTTTCGCAACCTGCGCCGCAGCCCCGACCTGACGCTGAGCAAGCTGCTGACCCTGGCGAAGCTGTTCGCCTGACCCCCTACCGCCTGTTCGACTCACGAGAGACCGATTCATGTCACTGCTAGTCCTGCACTTCCGGCATAACGGCCGCGCCCAATGGGGCGTGGTCGCCAACGGTGCCGTCACGCCGATTCCCGGCGACTTCGAAACGACCGCGCGCTTTCTCGCGGCGAATCCGGTCGAGCGGCTCGTCGCGCTCGACGGGCCGACGATTCCCGAGACCGATGTGGAATGGCTGCCCCCGGTAACGGCCAACCAGCAATTCGTTTGCCAGGGCGCGAATTATCGCCGGCACATGATCGAGTCGGGCATGGATCCGGACGCGAAAAAGTTCAACATGATCTTCACGAAGGCGACGAGTTGCATCGTCGCCGCCGACTCGCCGGTCGTGAAACCGCGGCACGTCCGGTTTCTCGACTACGAAATCGAGCTCGGCCTCATTCTCAAACGCGACATCACGTCTCGCCGGCAGATCACGGACGCGAACCTGCACGACTACGTCGCCGGCACCGTGATCGTCAACGACTATTCCGCGCGCGATGTCCAGATCCCGCAGATGCAGTTCTACAAGGGCAAGAGCTTCCGGACGTTCGGCCCGGTCGGCCCGTATCTGTGCCTGCTCGAACGGCGTGACTTCCCGAAGCTGAAGGCGCTCGACCTGACGTTGACCGTCAACGGCGCGGTGCGTCAGCAGGATTCGACATCGAACCTCGTCTACGGCCCGGCAGAGACGTTGACCGAGCTGTCGGGCGTGCACGACCTTCACGCCGGCGACCTGCTCGCGACCGGCACGCCGGCCGGCTGCGCACTCAGCATCCCGTCGCCGCTCAAGCAGCGGGCCGTCGCGCTGTTTCCCGAATCCGTGAAGTGGAAGATGTTCATGAAGGTGCAGGCGGGACGCGCGCAGTACCTGAAGGCCGGAGACATCGTCGAAGCCCGGATCGCGAGCCGCGACGGAACGATCGACCTGGGCGTGCAACGCAACGAGATCGTGGACGAAGCGGCATGAACGGCATCGCGACCCGGGACGACGTGCTGGCGATCGAGGCGCAGGGCCTGCCGGCGGACCTCCCTGCCAGCACGTACGAGATGATTTGCGCCGGTGCGGCCATCGATCCGTCCGCCCCCGCGCTCTCCTTCTTTCCGAGCGCCGACGCGCACCGCGACGCCGAGCGCTGGACCTATCGCGAGCTGGTTAGCGACATCACGCGCACGGCCAACCTGTTCACGCGCCTCGGCGTGAGTTCGGATTCGGTGATCGCCTATGTGCTGCCCAATCTTCCCGAAACGCATTTCGTGATCTGGGGCGGGCAGGCGGCCGGCATCGTCTGCGCGATCAATCCGCTGCTCGAAAGCGAGGCGATAGGCAATCTGCTCGATGCCGCCGGTGCGAGCGTACTCGTGACGCTCGCGCCATTTCCCGGCACCGATCTCTGGCAGAAAGTCGCGGCCATCCTTCACCGGGTCGAGTCGCTGCGGCATCTCGTGCTGGTCAACCCGGCCGATCGCGTGCGGGGCGCGGCGCAATCCGCTGCCCGAACGCTCCAGCGTGACGCGTGCACGAAGCTGCACGGCGACGACGGTTTGCGCGGCGCGGTGCCCGCACCTATCCAGATTCACGACTTCGGTACGGCGATCGCGCGGGAATCGGGTACGGCGCTCGACAACGCGCGCCGCTTTCAACCCGGCGACATGTCGTCGTTCTTCTGTACCGGCGGCACCACCGGGTTGCCGAAAATCGCGATGCGCAGCCACGGCAACGAGGTCGCGAATGCATGGAGCGCCGGCCGGTTTCTCGGCGACAGCATCGGCCCCGGCAAGACGACCTTCTGCGGATTGCCGCTCTTTCACGTCAATGCGGCGATGGTGACCGGCCTGCTGCCGTTCTCGCGCGGCGCCCATGTCGTGCTCGGCACACCGCAGGGTTACCGGGGCGACGGTGTCGTCAAGCGTTTCTGGGAAATCGTCGAACATCATCGCATCAATTTCTTCAGCGGCGTCCCGACACTCTATGCGTCGCTGCTCGACATTCCCGCCGACGGCCATGCCATCGACTCGCTCGAATACGGCCTGTGCGGTGCGGCGCCGATGCCGGTCGGCGTCTTCAGGGCCTTCCAGGAAAAAACCGGCATCCGGATTCTCGAAGGCTACGGCCTGACCGAAGGCACGTGCGTGAGTAGCGTCAACCCGCCGAACGGCGAGCGTCGGCTGGGATCGATCGGGCTGCGCATCCCGTTCCAGGCGATGAAGGCGGTCGTGGTGGACGATGCGGGACGGTATCTGCGCGATTGCGCGGTGAACGAGGACGGGCTGCTCGTCATCTCGGGGCCGAACGTTTTCACCGGCTATACGCGCCCCGATCAGAACAGGGCCCTGTGGCTCGATCTCGGCGACGGCAAGCGCTGGCTCAACACCGGCGACCTCGGCCGCTGCGATGTCGACGGTTACTTTTGGCTGACCGGCCGCAAGAAGGAGTTGATCATCCGCGGCGGGCACAATATCGACCCCGCGGCGATCGAGGAACCGCTTCATCGACATCCGGCGGTCCAGATCGCCGCGGCAATCGGGCGCCCCGACGCGCATGCCGGCGAGCTGCCGGTCGCATACGTTCAGCTCAAGCCGGGTATGAGCGCGACCGAGCACGATCTGGCAGCGTTCATGCAACTGGAGATCACTGAACGCGCCGCGCTGCCCAAGCACGTCCGAATCGTCGAAGCGATCCCGCTCACGGGCGTCGGCAAGATCTTCAAACCGGAACTCAAGCGCCGCGAGACGCGTGACGCGCTCCGCGAAGCGTTGGCGCAGGGCGGCGCCCCCGGTGCATCGATCGACGTCACGACCAACGAATCGGGCGGAATGTCGGTGTCGGTCGAGTTGAGCGACGCCGGGCTCGAGCCCGCGGCCCGACTGGTGCTGGGGCGCTTTCCGTTTGCGTTCTCGATCTCGATCGCCGCGCGGCCAATAAGGTCGCCTTGACCGAGCGCTACAGAACCGCGGCGATGGAGCAGCACGGCTAGCCTGCATAACACCTACATCGAAAGCAGGCCGCCGCATTCAATAAGGTATCCAGATTAGTTGTCATTCATGAAATGGATCGAGACAGAGGAGACACGAGATGAAGTTCAGGCGAACGATGCGTTTCGCAGGCGCGGCGGTTTGTATCTGCTCGGCCTCGCTTGCCGACCATGCCGATGCGCAGACGGCAGGCAGCATTACGACATCGGCAGGATGGCTGCACATTGCCCCACAGGGCGACGCAACGCCCCTGACCGTGCAGAGCGTGGGCGGCATGACGGTGAATCAGCAACTGGCCGGCACCGGCGCACATGCCAGTTCGACGGATACGCTCGGAATAACCACCGAGTACTACATCACCGACCACCTGGGTGTCGCCATGCTGTTGGGCATGCCGCTGAAAGTCAATCTGATCGGCGACGGGACGTTGCAGAAGTACGGCACGCTCGGCACGACACGGCCGATGCCGCCCGCCATCGAACTTCGCTACCACCTGTTTTCAGCCGCATCGAAATTCCGTCCGTACCTGGGCATCGGCGCGAACTACACGTGGTTCACGCAGGTTCGGGCAACCAACAGCCAGTTCATCTCCGACAGCTTCGGGCCGGGCGGCTCGGCACGAGCGACGCTCAGCGCGTCGTGGAATCCCGTGTTCGAGATCGGCGCGAATTACGCGCTGACAAGACACTGGTCAGTCGGGGCCTCCGTCAACTACATGCCCGTGAAAACCCACCTCACGTTATACGGACAGACCGCGACGGGCACGCCGATCGTTTCCAGATCGATGCTCCGGCTCAATCCCCTCAGCGTGTTCCTGAACGTCGCCTATACGTTCTGACGGGGACGCCCGGATGCCAACCCCCGCATCGAAGCAACACATTGGATCGAACGATGAAACGACAGGTTCTCAAGACCATTCTATTTGCGTTGCCCAAGGTTCTGGACCTGACGGCCCGCCGCTTCCCCGCCTACCGGGAACGTCTCGAGGAGCGCAATCTCGTCGCGTGGATCGGGCTCATGGATCAAAGCATCGGCCGCGCCATCGAGATCAGGAATGGCCGCATCCGGTCACGCGCCGGCAAGCACCTGCAGCCCGACGTCCGCATGGCCTTCAAGGATGTCGCGACCGCGCTGAAGTTTCTTTCACCCAGCCCGGACCAGGGCGAAATCGTCCACGCCGCCAAGAACTTCAAGGTGGTCACCGACGGCGACGACGCACTGCTGGTCTGGTTCATGCAAACCCTGAGCATGATGCGCACCGTCGGCCAGCCGATGGGCACCCCCATGCGCGACGGCACCCGGCGCTACACCACGTGTACCAACGGCGGGCCTCTGTTCGTCTACGTCAAGGATGGCCGCATCGTCCGCGTGACCCCCATCGAGCTGGACGATACGGATGCGCCAAGCTGGGTGATCGAGGCACGCGGACGCCGCTTCAGCCCGCCACGGCGCGGCCTGGTCGCGCCCCACGCGTTGACGCTCAAGTCGCTGGTCTACTCCGACAAGCGCATCCTTCACCCGATGAAACGAGTCGACTTCGACCCTGACGGCGAGCGCAATCCGCAGAACCGCGGCAAGTCCGGCTATGTACGTATCAGCTGGGACGAGGCGCTGGACATCGTCGCCAACGAGATCAACCGGCAAAAGCGCGTTCACGGCCCCGGTTCCATCACGTTCCCGATGTCGTCCCACCACCAGTGGGGCAACGTGGGCTACTACCTCAGCGCGCTGACGCGCTTCGCCAACCTGATCGGCTTCACCCGGGTCGCCGCGAATCCGGACAGCTGGGAAGGCTGGTACTGGGGCGCCATGCATCATTTCGGCAACTCGATGCGTGTGGGCGTGCCCTCCGGCTATGGCGGCCTCGAGGATGGTCTCAAGGAAGCCGAAATGATCGTCTTCTGGTCGTGCGATCCCGAGAGTACCAACGGCGCCTACGCAGGATTCGAGGGAACGCCGCGCCGCCTGTGGGCCAAGGAGCTCGGGATCGAGTTCGTTCACATCGACCCGCACTGCAATCCGACCGCCCAGCTGCTGGGCGGCCGCTGGATCCCGATCCGGCCGCAAACCGATGCCGCCCTGGCGACCGCCATCATGTATGTATGGACAGTCGAGGGCCTGTACGACCAGGATTACGTCGCCACGCGCACGACCGGTTTCGACGATTGGAAAGCCTACCTCCTGGGCGAAACCGACGGGATTCCCAAGACGCCCGAGTGGCAGGAGAGCGAGACCGGCGTGCCGGCCAAGGACGCCCGCGCCCTTGCGCGCCTGTGGGGAAGGAAAAAGGTGCATCTCGCCGTCGGGATGACCGGCGCGGGATTCGGTGGCGCGGGCCGCGGCGCGACCGGCGCGCAATGGGCGCGCTGCATGATCATGATGATGGCCATGCAGGGCTGGGGTAAGCCTGGGGTGAATTTCGGCTGCCTCGAAATCGGCGCCCCGCACGATCTCCAGTTCTATTTCCCCGGCTACGCGGACGGCGGCATTTCAGGCGACCTCGCGTGGACGGCCAATGCGGTGGACAACTACCAGCGCATGCCGCACATCCTGACCATGAATCCCGTCAAGCAGATGGTGCCGCGACAGCAGATGCCCGATGCGATTCTCGACGGCCATGCCACCGGTTATCTGTGGGACGGCATGTCGCAGGAAGCCCAGTTCGCGCCGTTCACCTACCCGATGCCCGGCTATTCGCCGATCCACATGATCTATCGCTACGGCGGATCCGCGTTCAGTACCGTGACGAATTCCGGACGCTGGACGCAGGCCTACCGGCACTCGAGCATCGAGTTCGTCGTCAATCAGTCGATCTGGATGGAAGGCGAAGCCCAGTTCGCCGACATCATCCTGCCCGCGTGCACGTCGCTGGAACGTTGGGACATCGGAGAATGGGCGAATTCGGGCGGCTACGCCCATCACGGGTATGGCACGGTCAACCATCGGATGCTGACGATGCAGCACAAGTGCATCGAGCCCTTGGGCGAATCGCGTTCCGACTACGACATCTTCACCGCCATCCTGACCCGGTTGGGCCTGGGTGGCGTTTTCACCGAGGGCTGCGGCGAGCTCGACTGGGTCAAGCGCGTGTTCGATTCGTCGGATCTGCCCGATCACGTGTCGTGGCGCGAATTCTGCCGCAAGGGCTATTTCGTCGTGCCGCCCGAAAAGCCCGAGCTTCGCCATCCCGTGGACATGCGCTGGTATGCGGAAGACCGGAAGAAGGATCTGCCGGAACCGCATCCGCTACCGTCGCAGTTCGCGGAGAAGTTTGGCCGGGGCTTGCAGACGCCGAGCGGCAAGCTCGAGTTCGTGCCCGAACTGCTGAAGCGGCACACCGCGGACAATCCCGAGCGGCCGCCGCTCAACCGATATATCCCGTCGTGGGAAGGCCTGCGCTCGGACCTGGCTCAACGCTACCCGCTGCAGTTGATCGCCACCCACAGCCGCTACAGCTTTCATACCCATTGCGACGGCAAGCGTTCCGCGGTGAACAGCGTCGACGATCATCGCGCGCTGATTGCCGGGCACCGGTTCTGGCTGCTGCGGCTCAATCCGGCCGACGCCGCGATTCGGCGCATTGCCCATCGCGATCTCGTCAAGGTGCACAACGACCGCGGCGCGGTGATCTGTGCGGCCGATGTCTCGCCGCTGGTGAACGCCGGCGTAGTGAAATCCTACGAGGCGAGCGCCGAATTCCAGCTGATCGAAATCGACGGCGAGCAAGTCGAGATTGGCGGTTGCATGAACATGCTCACCCCCGACCGGCCGCAGACCGCCGGCACGAGCAGCATGAGCCCGAATTCCTGCCTGGTGCAGGTCGAGAAATGGCGCGGTGCCGAGGCGTTCATGCTCGGTCGCGCAGCGTGAGGATTTTCCAATGAGCAAGTGGAACCTGATTATCAAGGTCGGACGTTGCGAGAACTGCCAGAACTGCGTGATCGCCGCGCGGGACGAGCACGTCGGCAACGACTTCCCCGGTTACGCCGCGCCCGCCTCGGCCGACGCCGAGAGCCCCATCCGCATCCTGCGTCGCGTGCACGGTGCCGCGCATATGATCGAGACCACGTATTTGCCGGTCATGTGCAACCACTGTGACGACGCGCCGTGCATGCGTGTCGGCGGCAACGCCATTCGCAAGCGTGCCGACGGCATCGTCATCATCGATCCGGACAAGGCGCGCGGCCGACAGGACATCGTCAAGGCCTGCCCTTACAAGGCGATCGTGTGGAACGCAGAACTGCAACTGCCCCAGATCTGGATCTTCGATGCCCATTTGCTCGACCAGGGTTGGCCCCGTCCGCGCTGCCAGCAGTCGTGCCCCACCGATGTCTTCGAGACGGTCAAGCTCGATGACACGGCGATGGCCGAGAAGGCCCGACGCGAGGGGCTCAAGGTATTGCGACCCAACCTGGGTACGAAGCCCCGCGTGTGGTACAGCGGCCTTGAGCGCTGGGAAACGTGCTTCGTCGGCGGAAGCGTCAGTGTCCAAGCCGCAGACGTGGTCGAGTGTGTCGCGGATGCGGCCGTCGCGTTGTACGCCGGTAATCAGTTGATAGCCGAAACCGTCTCCGACGGCTTCGGCGATTTCCGGTTCGATGGTCTGGCCAAAGGCAGCGGCTCCTACAGGGTGCAAATCCGGCATGCCCTCGGCAACGCGTCGCGAGCATGCGAATTGGGCGACAGCGCCTACCTGGGCGAGATCCGGCTCAGCCGGTCGACCCGCGCCGCGGCGATCGAGTGCGCGTGAGCCGACGAGGGCTGAACGCCGCGGTACTCGAATCCGTCTCCGCGGCTCAGCCTTGAAAAGGCAGGCGAGTTGTACCCTGTCGGCCGACATGGCAGGATATCGCTTCGATCGTGCGGGGCGCGTGGTGTGCGTTACAGGGATTGAATACAGGGATTGAAAAATGATGCTGTCGTGGCGATTGCGTTGGTACGTACTGGCGACGGCCCGGACGCTGCACAAGCACTGGCAGGCTCTATTACTTGCTGTCCTGCTGCTGGTACCCGCAATGCCCTTGTTCGCACAGTCCCGCCTCTTGGGCGCGCCCGTACTCGCACCTTTGGCTCCGGAGCATGGCTTCGAATGGCGGTTCGTCTGGATGCACATGCTCGAAGCCATGGGCATGCTCTGGGTGCTGATTCAACGTACGGCCATCAGCGGCGGCCCCTTCGCCGTCTTCGTCAAGTCGTTGCCTGTTTCCAATCGGCGTCACCGCGCCCTCGACGCAACCATCGTGCTGATCGCGAGTACGCCGCTGCTGCTGCCCGTCGTTGCCGCTGCGATCGCGTTCGCTTACTTGCCGCACAAGGCCTCGAACTATCTGTACGTGATCGATTTGACGATGATTACGCTTGGATGGCAATTGGTCGCGTTGTCGCGCAATATCAGTAACGGAGTGTCGTTGGTGATGGCCAATTTCATGCTGATCGGCGCGCTGCAGACGGGTCACGCGCTGCAGACGACGCTGCTGGCGGCGGCGTCGATCGTTGCTGCGTTCGCGTTGATCCATGCGCCTGCGGCATCCTCTGCGCGTGCGGGGCAGCTCGGTGCAACGTGGCGTCGATTCACCAATCGCATTTCCGTCAATGCATCGCGCCGGCTTCCGGCGTTGGTCAAACTTCAGCTCGGTATCGTAAGGTTTCACCTCGCAGGAACCGTTAGCCGCTGCGTCGTCATGGGCGCGGTCGCTGCGTCCACTTGTTACGTGATTGACCTTTGGGGTTTCGACGCACGCGTCGTGCCATTGACGCTGATCGCGCAGGCTGCGATCGCGTTGATCTCGGCGACGACCTATCGCGATTTGCGCGCGAGTCATGTTCGCGCGGCCCATTTTGTGCGCTCACTCCCGCTTGCCTCGATCGTGCAGGTTCGTGCGGATGTACTGACCGTCGCCACGCTGGCACTGCCATTCGCGGCTGCCGCGCCCCTGTTTCTGGTCGTGCACGGCGTCCTGGCGGCCCACGTCGCGGCAGCCATCGTCTTGGCCGGGGCGCCACTGCTTGCGCTGCTGCGTTTGCCACAACGCTGTGCGCCGGGGGAATCCGTGTTGCTCGGCGCAATACTCGCCGCGATCTGGATCGCCGCCGCATGGCAAATCTTCGTCTGATAGGCTTCACGATGCTTCGAATCGACAACCTCCACAAACGCTATGGCGAGCGCGTCATATTCCAGGGGCTGCGTCACAGCTTCGGGGCCGGGTGCGTGGCGCTTTGTGACGAAAACGGCAGCGGCAAGTCGACCTTGCTTGGCATCCTCGCCGGGACCATCGATGCCGATGAAGGCGATGTCTGGATCAACGGTCATTCGCTGCGTGAAGCGCCGCTCAAGGCGAAGTCGTCACTCGCATATGTGCCCGACGACTGCATCGCGTATCCGTTCCAGACTGGACGTGAGTTCCTCGAACTCGTCGCCGCGACTAAAAAAACGGTCGTCGATCGTCGCACGCTCGATCTGGCTCATCGTTTCGGGTTGGCGCCGCACCTGGACAAGCGCTTTGAGCAGATGTCCCTCGGCACTCGCAAGAAGATTTTCTTGAGCGCGATCACACTCGGGGAAGCCTCGATCGTCATTGCGGACGAGCCTGGCAACGGGCTCGACGACGCCGCGCGCGGCGTCCTCATGGATCTCTTCCGCACGCTGGCAAAAGATCGGGTGGTGTTCTTCTCGAGTCACGATCGATGGCTTACAGAGGGCTGCGGTGCAAGAACAATCAATTTTGCCGATCTTCGTCCGGTTGGATAGCGCGCTGGTTCAGCTATTCAGTTAGTCATCCCGATATCGGATGGCTTCGATGTCGCCATTGTCCATTTCTCGTGGACACGTGGGGCATGAGAAGCCGCGCCGATGACGGATTGCGGTCGGCTGCAGCCGCCCCTCAGCAGCCGTTCAGGCGCCCTCTACCGAAACAACCGTTTCAAAGCCGCACCCGCTGCCCGCCCGGCAACGTTGGCCAGACAGGCGTCCTGCGAATATCCCGCGCGATCAACCACGCCTGAAATCGCGAAGGCTTCGTCTCGATCGTGGCAGATTCATCAGAATGATTTTCGAGCGATCGAGAACGGCGCAGCGTTTCGTACGCCCGGTGCATATGTCGTTTTTTTGATCGTGAAGATAGCTGACAGCCGCATCCACCATTTCGCGCTGGCCATTCCGCTGACGACACGGCCCAACGTGACGGCGATCGAGCGTTGGCCTCCAGCGTGGCAAGTGGCGGGAACTGAACCCGGCATTTCCGGCAGTCGCACGCTCCTTGAGTTTTCATATCCAGATGCAATACTCCTATCAGCCACCGATGCGAGACCATTCGCCACGCGCCATGACGGACTCCGCCACTCGTCTGACCTCCCCGGTCGTTTGCGATGATCTGAGCCTGTCGTTCTCTGCCTATGGGGCCGGTTGGGGGTACGTTGCAATCAAGCTCCCGGTCGACGTCATTCGGGAAACGCTCGGCGCAAAGACGGCGACACCCGAACAGTTGCTCACCGCATTTGAAAGCAATCGCGAGAAGATCGCGATTGCGGTCAATCGACATACCTTGCCGAACGACGGCCGGCACATCCTGCTCGACAAATCAGACTTCTAGATCAGCACCCGCGGGTGGGCCGGCATACCGACAGTAGACAGGAGGTACTACATGAACATCCGGATCCTGGTTCCCTGCACCCTGGCCCTCGCTGCCATCGCCGCTCACGCCGCCGATATCACCGGCGCAGGCAGCACGTTTGCCGCCCCGATTTACGCAAAATGGGCAGACGCGTACAAGAAGTCGGGCGGCGGCAAGGTCAACTATCAAGGCATCGGTTCGTCCGGTGGCCTGAAGCAGATCAACGCGAAGACGGTCGATTTTGCCGGTTCGGACGCGCCGCTGAAGGATGACGAGCTCGCCAAGGACGGCCTGTTCCAGTTCCCGACGGTGGTCGGCGGCGTGGTGCCGGTCGTCAACGTGCCCGGTGTGAAGTCAGGCGAACTGACGCTGTCGGGCCCGGTGCTCGGCGACATCTACCTCGGCAAGATCAAGAAGTGGAACGACCCGGCGATCGCCGCGCTGAACCCGAAGGTCAAGCTGCCGGATGCGGACATCGCCGTGGTTCGCCGTGCTGACGGCTCGGGCACGAGCTTCATCTGGACGAACTACCTGTCGAAGGTCAACGGCGAATGGAAGTCGAAGGTCGGCGAAGGCACGACGGTCAACTGGCCGACGGGCACGGGCGGCAAGGGCAACGACGGTGTCGCGGCTTTCGTGCAGCGCCTGCCGGGCGCGATCGGCTATGTCGAGTGGGCGTACGCGAAGAAGAACGGCATGGTCTACACCGCGATGAAGAACTCGACGGGCACCGTCGTCGAACCGAAGACGGAAACGTTCAAGGCCGCTGCCGCCGGCGCGAACTGGTCGAAGTCGTTTTATCAGATCCTGACCAACGAGCCGGGCAAGGACGCGTGGCCGATCGTCGGCGCGACGTTCGTGCTGCTGTACGCGAAGCAGGACAAGCCGGAACAAGGCAAGGAAACGCTGAAGTTCTTCGACTGGGCATTCCGCAATGGCAACCAGGCTGCCACGGATCTCGACTACATCTCGCTTCCCGATCCGGTCGTGTCCGAAATTCGCAAGCAATGGAAGGCGAAAATCAAGGACGTCGCCGGTAAAGCGCTGGTGGACTGAGCGCGCTGGGTGGACGCGATATCGACCGCATACGTCCCTGGGCGCCGCGATGCCGCCATCGGCCTGGCCGCACCGAGCGCCCGGAAGCGGACGCTCATCCGGTCAGGCCGCGGTCGCTTGCCAGCCTATTCATCGCGAAGCCCGCGTCGGGCGATGCGTGCGGTCGGTACCGCGTTCATAGCTGCGACCACCCTCCGTCGACCGGCAGTTCGGCGCCGTTCGTGAAGGTCGCGTCGAACGCGAGGAAGAGGACGGCCTTGGCGATTTCCTCCGACGTCCCGAAGCGCTTCATGGGAATCATGCCGACGGTGTGCTCCTTGACCTGGGTACGCATCTCTTCCGCAGGAAACACCTTGTCGAGGATGCCCGTATCGATGGGGCCGGGCGACACCGCGTTTAAGCGGATCTCCAGAGGAAGCAGCTCGGCGGCGAGCACCCGGGCGAATGCCCGCAGCGCAGCCTTGGCGGCTCCGTACGTGGCTTGGCCCGGCAGCCCCTTGACGTTGGCGACGGAGGTCGTGAGGACGACAGCGCCTCCCCGATTGATCAGCGGCGCGAACGTCTGGACCGCGAAAAAGGGGCCCTTCGCGTTCAGATTGAACATCTCGTCGTAGACGGCTTCGGTCACGTGTCCGAGCGGCGTCGGCATGCTGAACCCGGCGTTGACGAAAAGCAGGTCGATGGTGCCGAACTCGGTCTTCGCCTGAGCGGCGAGCGCGTCGATATCGGTCAACGACCGCGCGTCGCTCGAAATCACGATAGCGCCGTCCCCAAGCGCTTGCTGCGCCGACACCAGGCCGGCCTGCGAGCGGCCGGTCACCAGAACGCGCGCGCCTCCGTCGAGGAGCATCTTCGCCGTCGCGAGCCCCATGCCGCTCGTGCCGCCGATAATCACCACCTTTTTATCCTGGTACCGGTTCATATGGTTTCTCCTAGAGAGATTCGGGTTGCGCTTCTGATTCAGGACGCCGCGCTCAGGGATTCCGCGTATGACCAATTGACGCCGGAGACATTGACGACGGCCTGCCACGCGGCTTCTTGATTGGCGCCATCGTGGAGGTGCGGGTGGCGCTGCGCCTCAATGGGGCCGGTGAACTTCCCTTTGGCCGAGGCAAAGAATTGCCCTGAGACGTCGGTTCCGAACTCCGACGCCTGGAGGTATCGACGGGCCGCGGTCTCCGGCGTCTGATTCATGCCGGGAATGAGGTTCGTGATCGGGATGAACAGATACTTCAACGCGGGGCCAGCGTTTCGCACCACCCTGGTGTCGGTCGCCGCACCGGGCGAGACCGCGTACACGGCCATGCCCGAAGGCAGCCGGCGAGCCAGCGCCGCGGTCCACCAGGCGATCATGAGCTTCGCGTCGGCATATGCATTGTTCGGCACGTACTTCACGTTCGGCCCGTTGCGCAGCAGGGCTTCCATCGCAGCGGTCAGGTCGCCCTGGTGATATTGGGCAGCGAATGCGTCCACGTCGGTGTAGCGGAACAGGGGTACGCCCCCTCGGGCAGGTTCCGCGCCGGCGATGACAATCCGCGAGTCGGGGCTCAACAGGTTGGCGCGGAGCAACCCGACAGTCAGTTGATGATGGCCGATCAGCGGGGCCTGAGAAGCCTCGACGCCCGCCGCGGTGATCACGCGCTGTTTGCCTGGGACCATTCCGGCATTGAGCAGCAGGAAATCGATCGGCCGACCTCGCTTGACGAGTTCGGCGAGGGCCGACTGAACGCTGGACGGCGTGTCCAACTCCAGCTCCAGCGGCGTGAAGACCTGCCTTCCGGTTTCCGCCGCGAGCTGAGCGGCCGCTTCCTGGGCCCGAGCCAGGCTGCGCCCGGTGACGATGATCTCGTGCCAGCCCTCTTTGGCGAGCAGGCGGGCGGCCGCATGGCCAAGCCCGGAGGTGGCGCCGGTGACGAGCGCGATCGAATGTTCCATGGGTGTCTCCGTGGTGAGGGGCGAAGGCCGAGTCGTGAGGCCCCGCGGGGCCACGGACGACTTGCCAATTTAGAACTATTTGGTTATATATTTGCGCAATGCAAATCGTCAAGGAATTTTGAACCAAATGATTCAAAATACGAGTAGACCGAGGGGGCGACCGCGCAGCTTCGACGAGACGGGGGCACTGGAAAAGGCCACCCAGGTGTTCTGGTCGAAAGGCTATGACGGAGTGACGATTGACGATCTCGTCGCCGGGATGGGTGTCGGACGGCCGAGCCTGTATGCCGTCTTTGGGGACAAGCGGGCGATATTCCTGCGCGTCCTCAGGGGGTACGCAGAACGGAAAGGCGCATCGGCCGCGAAGGCACTCCTCTCGCCAGCGAGTCTTCGCGACTCGATCACGGGCTTTCTGAGGTACGCCGTCGAAAGCGCGACCGAGAAAGGGTCCGCCCGGGGCTGCCTGCTGGTGTGCGTCGCTCCGCTTGTGGACGACCCCGAGGTTCGGCAGTTCCTGCAAAACGCGGCCGCCGGTGGCACCGCGCTGGTGGAAAGTCGCTTCCGGGACGCGATCAGCGCGGGAGAAATACCCCCTGACTTTCCCGTAGCCGCGCGCGCCACCCAAGTCACGGATTTGGCGCGTGGGCTGACCATGCGTGCGCAGCTAGGCACGCCGCGCAAGACGCTCTTCAGGGATGCCGAGGAAGCGGCCGACCTGGTGCTCCTGCCGCGGCGTGGAAACGCGGGGCCGGAAAGTTGACGCCGGCGTTGAATGGCGTTGTGGGGCGGTAGGTCTTGATCGTTGCCGATCAGAGCGCCGTCAAACCCGATCAATCGTTTCCCGTTCGGGACGGGAGGGATCATCTCGGTTTCGAGGTCGAAGCCCGAGCGCCAGTCAACCTCGAGCGCACGCCCTCTCGGGTGGGCGATTCGCGCCAGCATGAGTGGGCCATGCTCTCGAAATCGTCTTGCGAAATCTCGGCAACCGGAAACCCCGCGGCATCGGGCGGCTTGTCTGTGAGCCTCCCCCGAATCCGACCTCAAGATGTTGCGGGTCGGACTGCAGAACGACTCCCGCGTCGTACCGCACTACGGTCCTGCATCGCTACCACTCGGACAGCTGAGAAGAACTCCAGGTCGTGAAACGTAGCCCTTCCTCGAAGGAGGACCGGTGTCACGCATCATGTTGTTGTCGCCATGCATCGGATGGCTTAGTCGACCGACGAACCCATCGGCACGTCGCCGACGACCACGCCTTTCAACCCCTTCCGCAACGCCGTCACATTGTCTACGCCGTTCAGTTGCTCGAACGCCCGTTGCGCTTCCTGCCAGAGAGCGGCCGCCCGTTCGTGCAGGCGCCGCCCCTCCTCGGTGAGTTCGACAAGGCGGCTTCGGCCGTCGGTGGGCGACGGCTTGATCGTGACGAAGCCGTCGCGCTCCAGGAAGCCCACCATCTTCCCCATCGCCGTTCGTTCGATATCGAGCCGTTCGGCAAGGGCGTTGACCGGGGTACTTCCCACTTCGCACAGGGCGGCCAGGGTAAGGAATTGCGTGATGCGCAGCCCCGAGGGCTCGAGATGGCTATCGTAGAGTCGGGTGATCTGCCTGCTCGCCTTCCTGACGGTGAAGCAGTTGCATTGATCGATTCCGAGCGGCTGGTTAACGGGCAACATCGGTTGCACTCCTGATTTCGGTTCATTGCGCGAACGCTACGCGCGTGTCGCGCGGAGGTTCGGTGGTAGCTGTCAATGATAGCCGGGAGCGACAGGGCCGGCGTACGACCTGCGCACCGCGTGGCGCGCCGCCGAATCCGGCCCGTGTCGACTGCGGTGTTCAAAGCCCTGCCGGCGGCGTGATGTAGCCGGGTATCTCGGCCGCGAGCGTGCGCTTCAGCACCGCTGTCCCCTCGTCGGCCATGACCTCGCTCTTGCCGGCGGCAAGCGCGTCGTAGGTCTGTCGCACGACGTCCACGGGACTGGCTTTAGGCACGTCGATGCCGTTGGTCAGATCGGTATCCACGAACCCGACGTGCAGGCCGAGAACCTGGATGCCACGCTCGCGCAGGTGAAAGCGAAGCTGGTTCGTGTAGCTCCAGGCGGCGGCTTTCGACGCGGCATAGGGCGTCAGAATGGGCCTCGGAAGCCACACGATGTCGGAAAGCACGTTGATGATGGCGGCGTGCCGCTGGGCCGCCAATATCTGTTCGAAGGCCTGTGTGACGCGCACCACGCCGTAGTAGTTGGTATCGAACATGCGGGTGGATTGCGCTTCGACGTCGGCCGCGAGGGGCCCGTCGATCAGCGCGGCAATGCCTGCGTTGTTGATCAGCAGCGTCGTGTCGGCCGCCCGTTTCGCGGCCTCGGCGATCGACGCCGGATCCGTGACATCGATCCTGACCGGCACGAGGCCCGGCTCGTCGAAACCGCTCGTGTTGCGCATACCCGCGTACACTTTCGCCGCCCCGCGCCGAAGCGCCTCGCGTGCAAAAGCGAGGCCCAGGCCGCGATTGGCACCGGTGATGAAGACGGTGGCGTTCTTGATATCCATGACAAGCTCCTTTTTCAAAAGCCGCGTGCCGGGGGCGGTGTCGACGCCACCCACGAGCGCGCGGGTGGCTGGCTCAAAGAAAGACGTGGTCCGGCAACTGCTTCGAAAGCGACTCCCGCAGATGGGTCGCGAGAGTCAGTACGGCGCCAAGCGGGCTCATCCGCACGCTGACGCGCGGCACCGAGCCATCGGCATTGCGATCGACGACCACGACCGCGCTCAACGTTTCGCCGCTCGTCAGAACGGCCTCGTATTCGAGAAAAAGCCGCGTGCCGACAGCTTGAACAAACGTAGGCGTCTGCGAGACATAAAAAGTCCCGACGGCGTCGACGGCGAGCCGGATTTCGTCGCGCCCGATGACGGGCGCGCGCAACACCGAGCTGACCAGCTCGGCGTCGGCCGTCAGATCATCGAGAAACGGGTGACGCTCATCTTGAGTGAGTGACATTTTCAAACCTCCCGGTTCGTTTCAACGACGCGTTCACACGAACGCGGCCCGATATTTCTCGACGAACTGCTGGACCGACAGCGCCGGCGTTCCGGTGATCTTCTCGACGGCATCGTTGGTGCCCGAGAAGATGCCGTCGCGGTAGTTCTGCGCGACTTCGACCAGATGCTGCGTGAGGAACGGCGGAAACTTGTAAAGGGTTTCCATCTTGATTCGGAATTCCTCGATGGAAGTCGGCGCATATTCGATCCGGGCGCCGAGCACCTCGCTCATCGCGTCTGCGATCTCGACGTGGTTCATCTCGACGGGGCCGTGGAGCGTGTAGGTCTTGCCCTCGTGGCCTTCGGGGTTGGCGAGGATGCGGGCGATCACGCGCCCCTGATCGTCGCTGGCGATGGGCGCGTGACGGCCGTCGCCAAACGGAAATTCGATCTTCTTCGTGGCCCAAATCTCCCGCGCAAAATGTGGATAGACGAGCCAATCGGCAAAGAAGGTCGGGCGCAAATGCGTCGTCGCGACACCCGACCAATCGAACACCTGCTCGGAGACCCAGTGATCCTGTGCCGCGTGGCTCAGCGACGCCCGGCGCGCGGAAATCTGCGACATGTTGACGATCGCCGTGACGCCCGCTTCCTTTGCTGCCTGCGCGAAATAGGCCGCGGCCCCGATGATCCCCGGCGCGATCGGATGAAGGAAATACGCCGATCGGATGCCTTCCATCGCTGCCCGAATGTCGTCGATGTCGGTGAAGTCCCCGACCGCGACATCGACACCGCGCTGCCTCAGGGCTGCCGCCCGATCATCATCCGTGCGCACATAGGCCCGCACGCGCTTGTGCATCTTGAGCAGTTCGTCAATGGCAATACCTCCGGTGCGTCCGGTTGCACCGCTCACAAGAATTTCAGGCTCGTTCATCGCTTCGCTCCTTTCGAAAAATGAGAGCATATGCTCCCTTGACACGAAGGTTAGGAGCATATGCTCTCATTGTCAAGTTTTTCTGGTTCGCCAGTACCTCGAGGAAAGTCACGCCGGAGCCGGCAGCGGCATTGCGAGCCGCGCATCGCCAGGCTGCTGCGCAGGTGCCCGGCAATGCGAAGCGCCTGCGGGCGTCGATATCGTGCCGGCTTACTTGCGGCTGATCAGCCAGATGTATGAGGGGCCGCAGCCATGCCTGGCGCGGACATTTGAGTGTCCATACGGGGGCGGGAGCGAACGGCTGAAATGGCCGGGAGCCGTCGGCTGCAGTCGCCCCCGGCTGTCCCACGTCACCGCATTTGATCGGCAACCCAAAATCCGGATTCGCCGCGCCACTCGACGAACACTAAAAATCGCGGTGCGAACAGGTACTCGGTAGAAATCCGCGGCTCATCCGTTTGAAGCCCCTTGCCGGTCGGCGCTGCGACGGATTCCGACGCACCTCGACAGCCCCCCAACCTTCACAATTCATTTAACTTTCCGTGAGGACTTCGACACCGGCCGCTAACTACGATAGGCGCATGTTTTCAGGACCTGCTGCCAGGAGCCCATCATGCCCACCCGCAGACATCTGCTGTTCGCCGGCGCTACCGGCCTCGCCGTGCTCGCGACCCTGTCGTCCGCCGGCCGCCGCGCGCTGGTCGGCCGCGCGTTCGCCGCGCCGCCGGTCACCCCGCAGACGGCCGCCCCTTTTGAAGTCACCCTCAGCGACGCCGAATGGCATCGCCGGCTCACGCCCGCCCAGTACACGATCCTGCGCGAAGCCGGCACCGAGCGGCCGTACACCAGCCCGCTGAACGACGAGCACCGGCAAGGCACGTTCGCGTGCGCCGGCTGCAACCTCGCGCTGTTCTCGTCGGCCACCAAGTTCGACAGCCATACGGGCTGGCCGAGCTTCTGGAAGCCGCTCGACCACGCGGTCGCCACCCATACCGACACGTCGTTCGGGATGATCCGCACCGAAGTGCACTGCCGCCGCTGCGGCGGCCATCTCGGCCACGTGTTCGACGACGGTCCGCAACCGACCGGCCTGCGCTACTGCATGAACGGCCTCGCGCTCACCTTCCACCCTGCCGCCGCCTGATCCGGCCCCGAACTCCCGACCGACTGGAGAACGCACCATGCTGCTCATCGTCCTTGCCTACCTCGGCGGCGTGCTCACGATCCTGAGCCCGTGCATCCTGCCCGTGCTGCCGTTCGTGTTCGCGCGCGCCGACCAGCCGTTCGTACGCACCGGCCTGCCGCTGCTCGCCGGTATGGCGCTCACGTTCGCCGTCGTCGCGACGCTCGCCGCCGTCGGCGGCGGCTGGGTCGCGCAGGCGAACCAGGCCGGACGCTGGGTCGCCATCGTGCTGCTCGCGTTCTTCGGCCTGACCCTGCTGATGCCGCGCCTCGCGGAGCACCTGACCCGCCCGCTCGTCGCCGCCGGCAACCGTCTCACCGGCTTCGCGCAACGCGATGGCCGCCCGGCCGGCCCCGCGTCGTCGCTGCTGCTCGGCGTCGCGACCGGCCTGCTGTGGGCGCCGTGCGCAGGCCCGATCCTCGGGCTCGTGCTGACCGGCGCCGCGCTGCGAGGCGCAAGTGTCGGCACGACGCTGCTGCTGGTCGCGTACGCGGCCGGCGCGGCGACGTCGCTCGGCGTCGCACTCGTGATCGGCGGCAAGGTGTTCGCTGCGATGAAGCGCTCGCTCGGCGCCGGCGAATGGATCAAGCGCGGGATCGGCGTGGCGCTGCTGGCCGGCGTCGGCGCGATCGCGCTGGGCCTCGATACGGGCGCGCTCGCGCAGTTGTCGACCGTGACCACCGGCGGGCTCGAGACGAAACTCGTCGACCGGCTCGGCGGGCGTTCGAACGGCGCACCCGCGGCGATGGCCGCGACGGGCGATGCCGCCGGCCACGCAAGCGGCGGCGCGATGATGGCCGCGGTTGCCGATGGCGCGCAGGCCGGTGGCGGCGCAATGGCCGGCGGCGCGATGATGCGCACGGCCGCCGCGACACCTGCCGCGCTGCCCGTCGAAGGCACGCTGCCCTCGCTCGACGGCGCGGTGCAGTGGCTGAACTCGCCGCCGCTGACGGCGGCCGGCCTGCGCGGCAAGGTCGTGCTGGTCGATTTCTGGACCTACTCGTGCATCAACTGCCTGCGCACGCTGCCGTACACGGCCGCATGGGCACGCAAGTACGCGCCGTACGGGCTCGTCGTGATCGGCGTGCACGCGCCGGAGTTCGCGTTCGAGCGCGACATCGGCAACGTGAAAAAGGCCGTGCATGACCTCGGTATCGACTACCCGGTCGCGATCGACAACGGCTATTCGATCTGGCGCGCGTTCGGCAACGAATACTGGCCCGCGCACTATTTCATCGATGCGCAAGGCCGGATCCGCCATCACCACTTCGGCGAAGGCGAATACGCGCAATCCGAGCGCGCGATCCAGTCGCTGCTCGCCGAGGCCGGCCATCCGGAAGCGCTGAACGTGCCGCTCGGGCTCGCCGCCGCACCCACGACGGGTGTGCTCGCGGCAGCCGATGCCGCGGACGTCCGTTCGCCCGAAACCTATGTCGGCTACGCACGTGCGGAGAGCTTCACGTCGCCGGGCGGCGTCGTGCGCGATGCGGCGCACCGCTACGACGCGCCCGCGCACCCCGACCTCAACGACTGGGGCCTCGCCGGCACGTGGCGGGTCGGCGCGGAACGCGCGTCGCTCGACGCGCCGTCGGGACGGATCGTCTACCGCTTCCACGCCCGCGACCTGCACCTCGTGCTCGGCCCGGGCGCGAACGGCCAGCCCGTGCGCTTTCGCGTAACGATCGACGGCACGGCGCCCGGTGCCGCCCATGGCACCGACGTCGATGCGCAAGGCTACGGCACCGTGACCGGGCAGCGCCTGTACCAGCTGGTCCGGCAGCCCGGCGCGATCGCCGACCGCACATTCGCGGTCGAGTTTCTCGATCCCGGCGTGAATGCGTATGCGTTCACGTTCGGCTGATCCAGGCTGATCCCGGCTGGACGCGGCGCACCGGTGCCGCCTCCTGGCTACCCGTTTTCCATACCGCCTTCCGAAGGAGCACACCGTGAACACCATCTCCCCCCGCGGTCCCGCGCCGCAACGACGCACGGCGATGCTGCGCCGCATCGGCGCCATCGCCGTCGCGGCCGCCGCCGTGTTCGGCTACCAGCGCATCGTCCAGTCCGCCGAGCCGATGCGCACCGTGCCCGCACCGGCGCTCGACGAAACGCCCGGCGCATCGCACGACGAGACGGCCGTGTTCGCCGGCGGCTGCTTCTGGGGCGTGCAGGGCGTGTTCGAGCACGTGAAGGGCGTGAAGCAGGTCACGGCCGGCTATGCGGGCGGCGCATCCGAAACCGCGCACTACGCGCTCGTCGGCTCGGGGCTGACCGGGCACGCGGAATCGGTTCGCATCGTCTACGACCCGACCCGGGTCACGTACGGCCGGCTGCTGCAGGTGTTCTTCTCGGTCGCGCACGATCCGACCGAGCTCAACCGGCAGGGCCCCGACGAAGGGTCGCAATACCGCTCGGCGATCTTCCCGACCACCGCGCAGCAACGCGCGGTCGCGACCGCGTACATCGCGCAGCTCGGCACCGCGCACGTGTTTCCGGCGCCCGTCGTCACGCGCGTCGAGGACTACAAGGGGTTCTACCCGGCCGAGGCCTATCACCAGAACTACCTCGAACTGCACCCCGACGCGCCGTACATCGCGTACAACGACATGCCGAAGATCACCGGGCTGAAGCAGCACTTTCCGGCGCTGTACCGCACCGACCCGGTACTGTGGCGCGATACGGGCTCGTGACCCGCAAGCGGCCGCGTGACGGGTGATACCCGCCGCGCGGCCGGGGCACGTGCGGCCACGCACGGCCGGCGCACGCCGCCTTCGAGCCGGTTTGCGCTGCATCAACGAAACCGCGACCGCCGTGACGGGGCAAACCCGCATCGCGTCCGCCGAGACAGGCAACTTCGCGTAGACTTCTCCAGATCCCCGCCGTGTCGTGCGGCGCCCGGAATCCCAGTCCAGCCTGGAGACGTCACGCATGCGCGCAGTGCCCTTCCCTGACAGCGGCACCCTTGGAGAACCCTCTTCCGGCGCGGCCGTGCGCGACCTGCGCCGCGTGCCGATTCATCCCGATCACTGGTACCCGCTCGCGTGGTCGCGCGAGCTGAAACGCGGCAAGACGCTCGGCGTGCGCTTCGCCGGCGAACCGATCGTGCTCGTGCGCACCGAATCCGGCGCCGTGTACGCGCTCGAGGATCGTTGCGCGCACCGCCAGGTGCCGCTGCACGCGGGCGTCGTGAGCGGCGAGACGCTGCGCTGCTGTTATCACGGCTGGACCTACGCGTGCGACAGCGGCCGCTGCGTCGACGTGCCGTATCTCGGCCGCGAGCGCCTGCCCAACGGCGTGCGCGCGTATCCGTGCCGCGAAGCGCACGGGCTGATCTTCGTGTTCCCGGGGGATGCGACGCTCGCCGACACGCGGCCGTTCCCCGCGCTCGAATCGGCGGACGACCGCGCATACAAGACGCGCCGTTTCGGCCGCGAGGTCAAGTGCCATTACTCGTTCATGCACGAGAACCTGATGGACATGAACCATCAGTTCCTGCACCGCAAGCAGATGGGGCAGATGCGCGCGCGCTCGTTGGGCCGGCGGCGCGGCGACGACTGGGTCGAGGTCGACTACACGTTCGCGCGGATGGAAGGCAAGCAGCCGGTTGGCGAGGCGCTCGTGTTCGGCGCCAGCAAGAAGCCGGCCGACCAGTCCGACAAGAGCGTGATGACGGTGCGCACCGCCTATCCGTACCAGACGCTGCAGATCCGCTCGAGCGAAGGCACGCTCGTGATGGATCTGTGGATCGTCTATGTGCCGCTCGACGCCGAGCAGCGCACCAACCGCACGTTCGGACTGCTGTCGATCCACAAGCCCGGCATCCCGTTCGCGCTCGATCTTGCGTGGCCGCTGCTCGTCTGGTTCACCGAGCGGATCTTCCGCGAGGATCGCTGGATCGTCGAGCGCGAGCAGGAAGCGCACGACGCCCAAGGCGCCGACTGGAACCACGAGGTGTTCCCGGTCATCAACGAGTTGCGCGACCTGCTGCGCCAGTGCGGCGCACGCACGGTGATCCCGATCCGCGACGCACGCGACGGCGCGTGACGTGAATCGCGCGCGCCGTTACAACCGGAACGCGCCCGGCAGCAATGCGTGGGCCGTCGTAACTTCGACGGCGCCTTTCAGGTTGGCCAGGATCACTTCGATGTCGGGCGTGCCGATCTCGATGATCACCTGGCGGCACGCGCCGCACGGCGCGATCGGGCCATCCGTGTCGCCGACGACCGCGAGCCGCGCGAAATCCCCCGGACGATAACCGGCGGCGATGGCAGAAAACATCGCCGTACGTTCCGCGCAATTGCAGAGCCCGTAGGATGCGTTCTCGACATTGCAGCCGTGAAAAACCGTCCCGTCGCGCGCCTGTAGCGCCGCGCCGACCTTGAAGCGCGAATACGGCGCGTACGCGCGTTCGCGCGCCGCCTTCGCCGCCTCGATCAGTTCGTGTCGTTCCATCTCGTCGTGCCTCCGATTGTGTGCCGGGATGTATGAGCGCGGCCGCACCCAGCCATCACGATACTCGCGTGACGTGAAGCGGGCCGCTGTTGTCCGCACCGTGAGATCGGTCAGTCGATCCGCTGATAAATGGTCGGCGGCGCGTCGCCCGTCTCGCCCAGCACGTAGCTGCGCTGGATCGTGTCCACCGCGTGCGCCGCGGCGGCAGCGTCGCGAGCATGCACGTAACCGAGCGGCTGGCCGGCTTCGACACGCTGCCCGATTTCCGCGAGCGCCGTCAGGCCGACACTGTAGTCGATCGCATCCGCCGCGCGCGTGCGGCCGCCGCCGAGCGCGACGACCGCCAGCCCGAGCGCGCGGCAATCGACCCGCTGCACCACGCCGCTCGTGCGCGACGGCACCGGCACGATCACCTCCGCCCGCGCGAGATGACGTGCGGGCGCATCGAGCAGGTCCGCAGGGCCGCCGAGCGCCGTGACCATCCTCGCGAAGCGTTCCGCCGCCGCACCCGTATCGAGCGCGTGCTGCAACTTCGCGCGCGCGTCCGCGACGTCGCGCGCCAGCCCACCGGTGACCAGCAGCTCCGCCGAAAGCGCCATCGTGACGTCATGCAGGCGCACCGGACGCGACTTGCCCGTCAGGTAGTCGATCGCGCACACCACCTCGAGTGCATTGCCCGCGCACGGCGCGAGCGACTGGTTCATGTCGGTGAGGATCGCCGTCGTCTTCATGCCGGCGCCGTTGCCGACGTCGACGATGCTGCGGGCCAGTTCCGCCGACTGCTCGGCGGTCGGCATGAATGCGCCCGAGCCGACCTTGACGTCCATCACGAGCCCGTCGAGTCCGGCCGCGAGCTTCTTCGACAGGATCGACGCGGTGATCATCGCGACCGACTCGACGGTCGCCGTCACGTCGCGAATCGCATAGATGCGCATGTCCGCCGGCGCCAGCCGCGCGGTCTGCCCGATGATCGCGACGCCGACGTCGCGCACCGTGCGGCGAAACGCGTCCGTATCGGGCGTCACGTCGTAGCCGGGAATCGCGCTCAGCTTGTCGAGCGTGCCGCCGGTATGGCCGAGCCCGCGGCCCGAGATCATCGGCACGTAGCCGCCGCACGCGGCCACCATCGGCCCGAGCATCAGCGACACGACATCGCCGACGCCGCCGGTCGAATGCTTGTCGATCACCGGTCCGTCGAGATCGAGCGTGTGCCAGTCGAGCACGTCGCCCGAGTCGCGCTGCGCGAGCGTCAGCGCGACGCGCTCGTCGGTGCTCAGGTCGTTGAAGAACACGGCCATCGCGAACGCGGCCACCTGGCCCTCGGTCACGCTGCCGTCGGTCACGCCGCGCACGAACGCGGCAATCTCGTCGCGATCGAGCGGCTGCCGGTCGCGCTTCTGGCGAATGAATTCCTGCGGTAAGAACATCGTTGCCTCTCCTCGATCGGTCGATGGCCGCTGCGGGCTCAATGCAGGGAAAAGAACAGGCCGGCGATCGCGGCGCTCATCAGGTTCGACAGCGTCGCGGCCGTCAATGCGCGCAGGCCGTGCCGCGCGACTTCCGAGCGGCGCTCGGGCGCGACCGCGCTGAAGCCGCCCGCGAGAATCGCAATCGACGAGAAATTCGCGAAACCGCACAGCGCGAACGACACGATCGCAAGCGTCTTCGGGTCGAGCACCTGCAGGCCGGCCGCCGCGACGTGCGCGCCGCCCTTCAGGTACGGCGACAGGTCGCCATACGCGACGAACTCGTTGAAGATCAGTTTCTCGCCGATGAAGTTGCCGGCCAGCGCCGCGTCGTGCCACGGCACGCCGATGATCCACGCGAGCGGCGCGAACAGGTGGCCGATGATACCCACCAGCGTGATCTGCGGAAAGCCCGCGAACGCGGCCACGCCGCCGACGATGAGGTTCATCAATGCGATCAGCCCCACGAACGCGATCAGCATCGCGCCGACGTTGATCGCGATTCGCAGCCCGACCGACGCGCCGGACGCCGCCGCCTCGATCACGTTGGCGGCCCGCTTGTCGTCGAAGTCGAGCCCGTCGACCACGACGCGGCTCGGCTCGACCGTCGGGTACAGCAGCTTGCCGAACAGCAGCCCGCCCGGCACCGCCATGAACGACGCGGCGAGCAGGTATTCCATCCTCACGCCAAGGCCGGCGTAGCCGACCAGCACCGACCCCGCGACCGACGCCATGCCGCTCGCCATCACCGTGAAGATCTCGGCGCTCGTCATGTTCCGCACGAACGGCTTCACGAGCGCGGGCATTTCGCTCTGCCCGAGAAAAATCGTCGCCACCGCCGAGCACGCCTCGATGCGGCTCACGCCGAGCAATTTCGCGAGCGCCGCGCCGAGGATCGCGACGATCCACTTCATCACGCCGATGTAGTACAGCACCGCGATCAGCGCGGTCACGAAGATGATCATCGGCAGTACGCGCAGGCCGAACACGAACCCGCCGTCGCCGAACAACTGGAACATCCGGCTGTCGACCAGCCCGCCAAACACGAATGCGATGCCGTGATTGCCCATGTCGAGCACGCGATTGACGCCGTTCGCGGCCGCCGCCAGCGCCGTGCGGCCCGACGGCACGAACAGCACCAGCGCGCCGATCGCCAGCTGCGTGCACAGCGCGGCGATCATGGTCCGGCCGCTCACCGCGCGCCGGTTGTTCGACAGCAGGTAGGCCACCAGCAGCAGGCACAGCATACCCAGGAGACTGCGCAGAATTTCCACCTTGTGCTCCTTTCTCTCGATGTTATTGAAATGCCGGAGCGCGCCCGATGCGCGCCCGTGTCCTGCCGACGGCGGCCGTTACTCGGCCGGTACGCCGTCCTTCCAGTGCGCCCAGTCCTTCACGATCGCGTTCACGAGCGGCGAACCGGCGAGGTACAGATTGTCGAGCGCCGGTACGAACCCGCCCTGGCTCTGGTAATCGAGCAGGTTGTCGACGTCCGAGCCGCCCGGCGGCGGCCGGTCGAAGTCCGAGCCCGAGCGCAGCACGGCCACGCGCTGCGTATCGGCCAGCCCTGCCGCGGCCGCCCGCTTGATCACTTCGAACGTCGCATTGTCTTCCTGCTGCGTCGTGCAGTACACCCCCTTGCCGTCGGTCAGCAGGCGCGTCCATTCCCTGGCGCGCTCGCCGAGCTTCGTGCCCGAGAACCACGTGTCGCCCGCGAGCGTATCGCACTGGATCACGGTCGGCGGCCGGTTCGCGGGCGCATCCGGATACTTCGCGCGATACGCGGCCGCCTCCTTGCTGTCGTGCAACGTCACGTCGCGCGACAGCGCGACGGCCTTGTCGAGGAGTGCCTCGTTCAACCGGAACACCTCGGTGCGGTAATCGAGCGGCGGCTTCTCGTCCCCGTTCTTCGTGTTGATGCCGAGATAGCCCGACTTCCAGCCGGCCGGAATTTCGCGCGCATCCAGCTCCCACTGGATCCCGAAGTCGACCAGGTAGCGCGCCCACGCGGCCGAGCCGAGCGTGCCCTGCGCCGGATCGATGCCGGCGATGCCGGTCACGACGAAGTAGGTCTTGCGCAGGTCGAACCGGCGCGAATAGACCAGCGCCGCCATCGACGCGGCCGCGTTCGCGTGGCCCATGCCGGTCGTCAGCACGCAAACGTCGTTGCGCGTGCAACTGACGGCCGGGTAGTCGGGCGACAGGCCCGGCACCGCGATCTTCCGCACCGGGCCGATCCGGTCGAGCCATGCCTTGCCTTCCGGCCCGAACATCGTGACGATCAGCACCTTGATCGCGCGCGGCGGATGCGCGCGTTCGCCGGCCGCGTGCGCGCCGCCCGTCATCGTCGCGGCCAGCGCGACGATGGCCGCCCACTTCGCTACTTTCCCCTTCCACATTGCTTGCCTCGTTCGTGTGAGATTCATGATCGTGTTGCGAGCCCGTCAGAACTGATAGCCGACGCTCGCGTAATAGCCCCAGCCGGTCGACCGGTTCTGGAACGGCCCGTCGCCGAAGTTCAGCTCGGTGCCGCCCCACTGGCCGCCGTTGTGGAAATAGCGGGCCGCGGTCCAGAAGCGCCAGTGCTTGAACGAATAGATCAGCACGTTGGTCGACACGAACGCGGTGTCGGTGCGCGCATGGCCGCCCGTCTCCTCGCGCAGTTTCGAACCGAAGTCGTAGTTGAAGAACCCGACGTAGGTCAGGTTGCCGCCGTGAAACGTGCCGATCGGGTAGATGTATTTCATCTGCGCGCGATAGCCGTCCCACGTGTTCTGGTTGGCCGCGCCGTAGTTCTCCCATTGCCGGCGCAGGTACAGGTTCGCGGACAGCATCAGCTTCGTATGCGTATCGATGTCGGTGCCGAGGCCCGCATACAGCGTGTTCTGCCGCCCGGCCGTGTTGTGCCCCTGGTCGTAGATCCAGTCGAACGCGACATACCATTCCTTGAACGGCCCGAATCCGAGATGCCGGCCGACGAGATCGTCGATCGACACGCGCGGCTCCTGCTCGCTGAACAGCGGCGAGCCCTTGTTCGTATAGCCCGAGTCGTAGCCGTTGCCGACGCCGAACGCGCGCGGCAGGTCGACATAGCCGTACAGGTCGAACGGCCCCTTGCGGCCGAAGTATTCGTATTCGAGGTACACGTCGTTGGTCGTGTGCGGCCCGAAGCGGATGTCCTTCGACCCGATCACGCCGAGGCTCTGGTGAAACCAGCTCGACAGATACGGCGACGGCGCGGGTGCCGGCGGCGCGTTCGGCGTGACCGTGCCGCTCTCGGCAAGCTGCGTCGCACCCGCCTGCGCGACGGTGCCCGCCTCCTGCGCGATCGCGGCCGCCGGCATCCCCACCGACAGCGCAAGCAGCATGGCGCCCGTGCGCACCGCCGCATTCATCTCTTTCATCGCACTCCTTGACAATTTTTTCAGTTTTTCTATATGCATGCTCTTGACCCCGCCTTCCGATCGTTGCTCTTGTCGATATCCCGATGCCGCGCGCCGGGCCCGGATCTCCGCGGTCGGCCGCTGCCCCAGATTCGGGCGCGCCGCCTGCTTCAAGTGCGCGTGCGCTCCGAACTTGACCGGTCAGTCAGCATTCGGACCGTTTCGCGGATAAACCCGAGGGGATAAAGCACAAGCCGTGCCATATATTGACCGGACGGACAGGATGCGAAGAAGATGCGGAAGCGGGGAACGGCCGCCACCTGCGTGACAAGCCGTCCCGCGCCGGCCGGCCGTCGGCGTGAGCGCAACGGGACGTCCAAACGCGCGCGGGGCGCGGCGCGCGAACGAACACGCCCCGCGACACGTTCCGCTCAGCCGCCGCGCTCGACCGGATGCGGTTCGCGCAGCCGGTTCGCGATCCGCGCGGCCTCGTAGTAACTGGCCGCCGGCGGGCGCTTCAGGTAGCGGCCCGCGCCGCGCACCGCGCGCAGCTCGCCGTCGGCCCATGCGAGCGCGCCGCGCGTGAGCGTGTGCGTCGCCACGCCCTGCACCGTCATCCCTTCGAACACGTTGAAATCGACCTGCTGATGATGGGTCTTCACCGAGATCGTCTTCGTCGCGGCCGGGTCCCAGACGACGAGGTCGGCGTCGGCGCCCACCTGCACGGCGCCCTTGCGCGGATACAGGTTGAAGATCTGCGCGGCGTTCGTCGACGTGATCCGCACGAACTCGTTCGGCGTGATGCGGCCGTGATTCACGCCGTGATGCCACAACACCGACATGCGATCCTCCACGCCGCCGCAGCCGTTCGGGATCTTCGTGAAATCGTCGCGGCCCATTGCCTTCTGCGATGCGCAGAACACGCAGTGATCAGTCGCAGTCGTATGCAGTTGCCCCGCCTGCAGCCCGCGCCACAGTGCCTCGCGATGCTCGGCCGAGCGGAACGGCGGGCTCATCACGTGTGCGGCCGCACGCGTCCAGTCCGGATCGCGATAGACCGCCTCGTCGATCACCAGATGGCCCGGCAGCACCTCGCCGAACACGCGCAGCCCTTCGCTGCGCGCACGCGCGATCGCATCGACCGCATCCTTCGCGGAGACATGCACGATATACACGGGCACGCCGAGCACCTGCGCGATGCGGATCGCGCGGTTCGCGGCCTCGCCCTCGACCTCCGGCGGCCGCGACAGCGGATGCGCCTCCGGCCCCGTCATCCCGCGCGCGAGCAGCGCCTTCTGCAGCTGGAACACGAGCTCGCCGTTCTCCGCATGCACGGTCGGCAGCGCACCGAGTTCGAGCGAGCGCGCGAAGCTGTTCACGAGCACCTCGTCGTCGGCCATGATCGCGTTCTTGTACGCCATGAAGTGCTTGAAACTCGACACGCCGTGTTCGCGCACAAGCGTGCCCATGTCGCGATGCACGCTCTCGTCCCACCATGTCACGGCCACGTGGAAACCGTAATCGGCCGCCGCCTTCTCGGCCCAGCCGCGCCATGCATGGAACGCGTCCATCAGCGGCTGCTTCGGGCTCGGGATCACGAAGTCGATGATGCTCGTCGTGCCGCCCGCGAGCCCGGCGGCCGTTCCCGAGTAGAAATCGTCGCTCGCGGTCGTGCCCATGAACGGCAGTTCCATGTGCGTATGCGGGTCGATGCCGCCCGGCATCACGTACTGGTCGTGCGCATCGACGACGGTCGCGCCGGCCGGCGCCTCGATCTGCTCGGCGATCTGCAGGATCGTGCCGCCGTCCTCCGGGGCTGCGCAGAGCACGTCCGCGCGATAGGAGCGGTCCGCATCGACCACGGTGCCGCCGCGAATCAGGATTGCCATTGGGTTGCCTCCTCGTTGACTGTCGGGTGCCGCATGCCGCGCTCGGATCACAAGCGCCGCGCGCGTCACGCGCTCGCGATCTGCGCGCGCTGTCCGGCGCGCCACTTCATCCAGGTGCCGTACACGCACGACGCCAGCACGAGGCCGACGAACCACGCGTACGTGTAGAGCGTGTTGAAGAATGCGGGCACGTTTGGAAACGATGCCGGAAAAGCCGTATGCAGGAAGCCGGGCAGGTTCGGCAGCACGCCGATCGCGAGCGCGGCCAGCGCGGCCGGATTCCAGCCGCGCGCGTAGCTGAAGCCGCCGCGCTCGTCGAACAGCGCGCGCGTGTCGAGCCGCGTGCCGCGGATCAGGAAGTAGTCGACCATCAGGATCCCCGCCACGGGCCCAAGCAGCGCCGAATAGCCGACGAGCCAGGTGAAGATATAGCCGTCCGTCGTCGCGAGGATCTTCCACGGCATCATCACGATCGCGATCGTCGCGGTGATCATCCCGCCGGTGCGGTACGAGATCGCCTTCGGCCACAGGCTCGAAAAATCGTAGGCCGGGCCGACGAGATTCGCGGCGAGATTGCAGCACATCGTGTCGAGCGTGAGGATCACGAGCGCGATGCCCACGCCGATGCCCGTCATCCGGCTCGTCAGGTCGATCGGATCCCAGATCGCGTTGCCGTAGATCACGACGGTCGCCGACGTCACGACGACCGATACCACCGACAGCAACGCCATCGGCAGCGGCAGCCCGATCGACTGTCCGATCATCTGGTCGCGCTGCGAATGCGCGAAGCGCGTGAAGTCGGGAATGTTCAGCGCGAGCGTCGCCCAGAAGCCGACCATCGCGGTCAGGCCCGGCCAGAAGGTCGCCCAGAACAGCCCGGCCTTCTTGCCGCCCGCCGCGAACTGCGACGGCGCCGACAGCATCGTGCCGAAGCCGCCCGCCTTCGACGTCGCCCACCACACGAGCGCCACGCACATCACGACCTTGATCGGCGCGGACCAGCTCTCGAGCCAGCGGATCGAATCGGTGCCGTGCCAGATGAAGTAGATCTGCAGCGCCCAGAACACGAGGAAGCACGCGAGCTGCCCGACCCCGATGCCGACGACCGGCAGCGCGGCGCCGTGCAGCGCGTTGCCGGTCAGGATGTTCAGCAGCGTATAGATCGCGCTGCCGCCGAGCCAGGTCTGGATCCCATACCAGCCGCACGCAACGATCGCGCGCAGCAGCGCCGGCAGCTTCGCGCCCTGCGTGCCGAACGACGCGCGCACGAGCACCGCGTACGGAATCCCGTGCTTCGCGCCCGCATGGCCGATCAGCAGCATCGGCACGAGCACGATCAGGTTGCCGAGCAACACGGTCATCACCGCCTGCCACGGCGACATGCCTTCCTGGATCAGCCCTGCCGCGAGCATGTACGACGCGATGTTCATCACCATCCCGACCCATAGCGCGGCGAAGTGATACCACTTCCACGTGCGCTGCGCCGGCGTCGTCGGCGCGAGGTCGTCGTTGTACAGGCTGCCGCCCTGCGCCGCGGCGCTATCGGGATCGGCGGAATTCGCTGCGGGATTCATCGAACGCACTCCACGAAAAACGTCGGCGCCGGCATCATGCGATGCCGGCCCGGGTGGAACCCAAAGCGGCGGTGCGGAATGGCCCGCGCCGCCGGACGCCGGTCAGGCAGCCTGCTTCGCGTGCTTCTCGGGTGCCGCCGCCGTGCCCGCACCCGCGTCCGCGCTCGCCGGGTTGTTCGGGTGCGTAGTCCAGTTCGCGTAGTCGCCCGAATCGACACGCTCCATCGTGATGCATTGCTCGACCGGACACACATGCATGCAAAGATTGCACCCGACGCATTCCGAATCGACCACCTCGAAGTGCCGCACGCCGTCCTTCGTCGCCGTGATCGCCTGGTGCGAGGTGTCCTCGCACGCAATATGGCACAGCCCGCACTGGATGCAGCGATCCTGGTCGATGCGCGCCTTGATGTCGTACTTCAGGTTCAGGTATTTCCAGTCGGTCACGTTCGGCACCGCGCGGCCGCGGATGTCGTCGAGCGTCGCGTAGCCCTTCTCGTCCATCCAGTTCGACAGCCCGTCGGCCAGGTCCGACACGATCCGGAAGCCGTAGTGCATCGCGGCGGTGCATACCTGCACGCTACCGGCGCCGAGCACCATGAACTCGGCCGCGTCGCGCCAGGTCGAGATGCCGCCAATGCCCGAGATCGGCAGGTTCGGCGTTTCCGGATCGCGCGCGATCTCCGCGACCATGTTCAACGCGATCGGCTTGACCGCCGGGCCGCAATAGCCGCCGTGCGTGCCCTTGCCGTCAACCATCGGCATCGGCGCCATGTGATCGAGGTCGACCGCGACGATCGAGTTGATCGTGTTGATCAGCGACACGCCGTCCGCGCCGCCCTTATATGCGGCGCGCGACCCCATCCGGATGTCGCTGATGTTCGGCGTGAGCTTCACGAGGCACGGCAGCTTCGTGCCTTCCTTCACCCAGCGCGTGACCATCTCCACATATTCGGGTACCTGTCCGACCGCCGCGCCCATCCCGCGCTCGCTCATCCCGTGCGGACAGCCGAAGTTCAGCTCGACCGCGTCGGCGCCCGTATCCTCGACGAGCGGCAGGATCCATTTCCAGTCGCGCTCGTTGCACGGCACCATCAGCGACACGATCAGCGCGCGATCCGGCCAGTCGCGCTTCACCTGCGCGATCTCTCTCAGGTTCACGTCGAGCGGACGGTCGGTGATCAGCTCGATGTTGTTCAGCCCCGCGATGCGCTGGCCGTTCCACTGCACGGCGCCATAACGCGAACTGACGTTGACGACGTGCGGATCGAGCCCGAGCGTCTTCCAGACGACCCCGCCCCAGCCCGCCTCGAACGCGCGGTTCACGTTGTAGGCCTTGTCGGTCGGCGGTGCGGACGCGAGCCAGAAGGGATTCGGCGAAGTGATGCCCGCGATGGTGCAGCGAAGGTCGGCCATGGTCGGCTCCGTGAGAGTGGGGTCGTGTACGTTGTGCTCGTGGCGTATGACGCGCGTTGTGCGGTCACGCGGCCTTCGCGGCGCGCTGCGCAAGCGTTGCGTCGATCGACGCGGCCGCGCGCTTGCCGTCCTGCACGGCCTGCACCGTGAGGTCGATGCCGCCCGTCGCCGCGCAGTCGCCGCCGGCCCATACGTCGGGCCATGCGGTGCGCCCGTCCGCGTCCACTGCGATGCGGGCACCGTCCGCCGTCAGCAGCGCGGCGTCGACGCCGTCCGGTGTCAGCGTCTGGCCGATCGCCTTCAGCACCATGTCCGCATCGACGGTGAAGCGCTCGCCCGACGCCGACTCGAATTCGACACCCGTCACCTGCCCGTCCACACCCGTCATGCGCACCGGCTTCGCGTGCGTGACGAGCGTGACGCCGCTCTTCTGCGCGAACTCGCGCTCGGCCCATGTCGCGCTCATCGCGTCCACGCCGCGCCGGTACGCCATCGTCACGCGTTCGGCGCCAAGCTTGCGGCTCTGCACCGCCGCGTCGATGGCCGTATTGCCGCCGCCGATCACGACGACGCGCCGCCCGACCGGCACGTGCTCCAGCGCGTCGGCCTGCCGCACCTGCTCGATGAAGTCGACCGCGTTCATCACGCCGGCCAGTTGCTCGCCGTCGATCGAAAGCGCACGCACGCCGCCGAGGCCCATCGCGAGAAACACCGCGTCGTGCTGCTCGCGCAGCGCGTCGAGCGCGATGTCGCGCCCCAGCGCGACGCCGGTTTTCAACGCGATCCCGCCCACCGACAGCAGCCACTCGACTTCGCGCTGCGCGAACGCGTCGACGGTCTTGTATGCGGCGATCCCGTATTCGTTGAGGCCGCCGGCCTTCGGGCGCGCGTCGAACAGCGTGACGCGGTGCCCGGCGAGCGCGAGCCGGTGCGCGCATGCGAGCCCGGCCGGCCCCGCGCCGACCACCGCGACATGGCGGCCCGTGTCGGGCGCACGCGTGAAGCGCACCGCACCGGTCTCCATCGCCCAGTCGGTCGCATGCCGCTGCAGCGCGCCGATCGCGACGGGCTGCGCATCCTGGTGATTGCGCACGCATGCGCCTTCGCACAGGATCTCGGTCGGACACACGCGGGCGCACATCCCGCCGAGCGGATTCGCCGACAGGATGTCGGTCGCGGCGCCCTTCAGGTTGCCGTTGCCGATCTTGCGGATGAAGCTCGGGATGTCGATCCGGGTCGGGCAGGCCTGCACGCACGGCGCGTCGTAGCAGTAGTGGCAGCGGCTGGCGGCGGCCGCGGCGGCCGTCGGATCGAGCAGCGGCGCGATATCGGCGAATTCGCACGACAGTTGCGTGGACGACAGGCGATGCGCGGCGATATCGCCGGTTGGCTTGGTGGTCATACGCATTCCTTCGACTGGGTGGAGACAAAGCCGTCCCCGCCGGCTGCGAACGCACAGTCGGGGCGGTCGTTCTTGGGATTGCTACGGTCAGGCGATGCGCAGCCTGCCGGCTGCTACGGTCTCCGTGTCATGAAACCGGCTCGCATGCGCGCGACAGCATCGCGTGCAGCAGCACGTTCGCGCCGGCCTCGATCCAGGCGGGCGTCGCGTCCTCGATCTCGTTGTGGCTGATGCCGTCGATGCACGGCACGAACACCATCGACGTCGGTGCGACCTGCGCGAGGTAGCACGCATCGTGGCCGGCGCCCGACACGATGTCGCGATGCGAGAAACCGAAGCGGTCGGCCGCACTGCGCACGGCTTCCACACAGGCAGGATCGAACGCGACCGGCTTGTAATAGAAGATCTGCTCGAGGTCGGTCTCGAGCCCGATGTCGGCTGCGATGCGCGCCACACCGTCGCGCAACGCGGCATCCATCTTCGCGAGCACCGCATCGTCCGGATGACGGAAATCGACGGTGAAGAACACGCGCCCCGGAATCACGTTGCGCGAGTTCGGGTAGACCTGCATCATGCCGACCGTCGCGCAGCCGAACGGCGCATGATCGAGGCCGATCCGGTTGACGAGATCGACCACGCGCGACGCGCCGAGCAGCGCATCGCGGCGACGCGGCATCGGCGTCGGCCCCGCGTGCGCTTCCTGGCCGGTGAACGTGATCTCGTACCACCGCTGCCCCTGCGCGTCGGTCACGACGCCGATCGTCTTGCATTCCGCTTCGAGAATCGGCCCCTGCTCGATATGCAGTTCGAATGCCGCGTGCAGCTTGCGTCCGCCGCACGGCACGTCACCCGCGTAGCCGATGCGCGCCAGTTCCTCGCCGATCGTCTTGCCGTCCACATCCTTGCGCGACAACCCGTATTCGAGCGAGAACACGCCCGCGAACACACCCGACGCAACCATCGCGGGCGCGAAGCGCGAGCCTTCCTCATTGGTCCAGATCACGACCTCGACCGGATGCTCGGTCTCGATGCCGTGATCGTTGAGACTGCGAATCACCTCGAGGCCGCCGAGCACGCCGTAGATGCCGTCGAAGCGGCCGCCCGTCGGCTGCGAATCCGCGTGCGAGCCCGTGACGACCGGCGCCGCATCGGCCGCGCGGCCCGCGCGGCGCATGAATACGTTGCCCATCGTATCGACCGTCACCGTGCAGCCGGCGGCCTTTGCCCAGCTGACGATCAGGTCGCGGCCGGCCTTGTCGAGATCGGTCAGCGCGAGACGGCACACGCCGCCCTTCGGCGTCGCCCCGATCTTCGCGACTTCCATCAGGCTGTCCCACAACCGCTTGCCGTCGACCTTGATCGACGTGTCGAAAGCTGCCCGCTTCACTGTTTCCGATACCGCGTTCATTCGTATCGCTCCTGTGGGGTCGGTGATGCCGCCAGCCGGTCCGTGCCGGTGCGTGTCATGCCTGTTTCGGGGCAACGCCGCCCAAGCGCGGTGCATGCCCCGGTCGTTCGCGAGGAACGTCCGGCGAATCGGGCCGAAAGGTTTCCGCCGCTCGTCTAATCCTGTCCGATTGGACAGGTTTTAGACGATCAAAATGACCAAATCAATCTCTTTCTTGCGTGAATGAATGGAGCGAGAAACGTGCCATCGCAACGCAGCATGGCGATGCATGCGCGATGTCCGCACGCGTGCGTTCGATGCGAATCAGCGGCTAGAATGAAGCCCAACGCGGCACGCCCGCCGCGCGAGGACAACGATGAGACATGACGAGGCGGCAACCGAAGCCACCGACAGCGACGAAACGCCTGCGCCTTTGCGGCGACGCAAGGCGCACATCCGCGAGTCCAACGAAGCGCATCTGCTCGCCTGCGCGGAGGCCGTGTTCGCAGAACGCGGGCTCGACGGCGCGAGCACCGCGATGATCGCGGAGCGCGCCGGCCTGCCGAAAGCGAACCTGCATTACTACTTCCCGACGAAGCTTGCGTTGTACCGCCGCGTGCTCGACGACCTGTTCGAGGACTGGCATCGTGCGGCCGGTTCGTTCGAGGCCGACGACGATCCCGTCGAAGCGATCGGCGCCTACGTGCGCGCGAAGATGGCGTTGTCGCGGCGGCGTCCGCTCGGTTCGAAGGTCTGGGCCAACGAGATCATCCACGGCGCGGAGCACATGCAGGACATCCTGTCGGAACGCGTGAAACCGTGGTTCGACACGCGCGTGAAGGTCATCGACGGCTGGATCGCGCGCGGGCTGCTCGCGCCGATCGACGCGCATGCGCTGATGTACCTGATCTGGGCAAGCACGCAGCACTACGCGGATTTCGATGCGCAGATCCGCGCGCTGAGCGGCAAGCGTACGTTCACGCGGAAGGCGTTCGACGAGAAGACCGAACAGGTCGTGCAGCTTGTGATTCGCGCATGCGGGGCGGTGTCGCCGCACGCGAAGGCATAGCGCGGCACCGCGATCCGCCCAAAGCGGAACGGGTATCGCACCGGTGTTTCCCGTGCGATACCCGTCGGACGCGTCGCCGCATGTGGACTACGCGCGATGCGTTACACGATGCGCTCGATCGCGATCGCCGTCGCCTCGCCGCCGCCGATGCACAGCGACGCGACGCCGCGCTTCATCCCATACGTTTCGAGCGCGGCCAGCAGCGTCACCATCACGCGCGCGCCCGATGCGCCGATCGGATGCCCGAGCGCGCACGCGCCGCCATGCACGTTGACCTTGTCGTGCGGCAGGTCGAGATCGCGCATCGCGGCCATCGGCACCACCGCGAACGCTTCGTTGATCTCGAACAGGTCGACGTCGCGCAGGTTCCAGCCGGTTTTCTCCGACAGCTTGCGCAGCGCGCCGATCGGCGCGGTCGCGAACAGGCCCGGCTTGTCTGCGTAGGTCGAATGCCCGACGATCACGGCCTTCGGCGTGAGCCCGAGGCGCTCGGCTTCCGAGCGGCGCATCATCACGAGCGCGGCCGCGCCGTCCGAGATCGACGACGCATTGGCGGCCGTCACCGTGCCGCCTTCGCGGAAGGCCGGCTTCAGCGTCGGGATCTTGTCGAGCTTCGCCTTGCCCGGCTGTTCGTCGATCGACACGACCGTTTCGGTCTTGCCGGCCTTCACGGTCACCGGCGCGATCTCCGACGCGAAATGCCCGTCGGCGATCGCGCGTTGCGCGCGCGTCAGCGATGCGATCGCGAACGCATCCTGTGCCTCGCGTGTGAACTGGTACGCCTGTGCGCAATCCTCGGCGAACGTGCCCATCAGGCGGCCTTTCTCGTACGCGTCCTCGAGCCCGTCGAGGAACATGTGATCGAGCACCTGCCCGTGACCCATGCGCATCCCCGCGCGCGCCTTCGGCAGCAGGTACGGTGCATTCGTCATGCTCTCCATCCCGCCCGCGACGGCCACGCCTGCCGAACCTGCCAGCAGCAGGTCGTGCGCGAACATCGCGGCCTTCATCCCCGAGCCGCACATCTTGTTGACCGTGGTCGCGCCCGCCGCAAGCGGCAGCCCGGCCTTCAGCGCGGCCTGCCGCGCCGGCGCCTGGCCCTGGCCCGCCGGCAACACGCAGCCGAACACGATTTCATCGATGCGCTCGGCCTGCACGTTCGCGCGCTCGAGCGCCGCGCGAATCGCTACCGCGCCGAGGTCGCTCGCGCTGGCCGCCGCCAGGTCGCCCTGAAAACCACCCATCGGCGTACGCGCCGTGCCAACGATTACGATCGGATCCTGAGTCGTCATGATTCGCTTCCTCCAGTGTCAGCGCGGTGCCATGCGCAACGCGCCATCGAGACGGATGACTTCGCCGTTCAGCATCGTGTTCCCGGCGATGTGGCGCACCAGCGCCGCAAATTCTTCCGGGCGGCCGAGCCGCGGCGGGAACGGCACGCTCTTGCCGAGCGCGTCCTGCACGTCCTGCGGCATGCCGGCCATCATCGGCGTCGCGAAGATACCCGGCGCGACCGTCACCACGCGGATGCCGAACCGCGCGAGCTCGCGCGCGATCGGCAGCGTCATGCCCACCACGCCGCTCTTCGACGCCGCATACGCGGCCTGCCCGATCTGCCCGTCGAACGCCGCGACCGACGCCGTGTTGACGATCACGCCGCGCTCGCCTTCCGCATCGGCGTCCTGCTTCGACATCGCCTCGGCGGCCAGCCTGATCATGTTGAACGTGCCGACCAGATTGATCGACACCGCGCGCGCGAAGCGGTCGAGCGAATGCGGGCCGTCGCGGCCCACCACCTTCTCGCCCGGCGCGACGCCCGCGCAGTTGACCAGCGCGTCGATGCGGCCGAACGCGTCACGCGCCGCGGCGACAGCAGCCTGACCGTCGGCTTCGCTCGTCACGTCCGTCTTCACGAAGCATGCGGCCGCACCGAGTTCGTGTGCGAGGCCCGCACCTGCCTCTTCGTTGACGTCCAGCAGCACGGCCTTGCCACCTTCCTCGACCACCATGCGCGCCACCGCGGCGCCAAGGCCCGAACCGGCGCCCGTAATCAGAAAAACGCGATCCTTGATATCCATTCGCAGTCCGTACAGTATGTGTTCAGGGTTGAGCGACCTTCTCGGCTTCCATCTTGCGCAATACGAAGCGCTGGATCTTGCCGCTCGGGGTTTTCGGCAGCGCGTCGACAAAGTCGATCGCGCGCGGATAGGCGTGAGCGGACAGCCGCCGCTTCACGTGCAGGCTCAGTTCCTCGGCCAGCGCCTGCGTGCCGTCATGGCCTTTCGACAGCACGACGAACGCCTTGACGATCTCCGTGCGCTCCGCGTCGGGCACGCCGATGACGGCAGCCTCGCTCACGGCCGGATGCTCGATCAGCGCGCTTTCCACGTCGAACGGGCCGATCCGGTAGCCGGACGACGTGATCACGTCGTCCGCGCGGCCGATGAAGCTCACGGTGCCGTCCGGCTCCAGTTCGACGTTGTCGCCGGTCCGGTAATAGCCGCCCGCGATCGCCGGCGTGTCCTGCTGCCAGTAGCCGTGGAACCACAGCAGCGGCGAGCGCGCGATGTCGATCGCCAGGTTTCCGGGCTCGCCCGGGCCGAGCTCGCGGCTCGCCTCGTCAAGCACCGCGACGCGGTAGCCGGGCATCGCCAAGCCTGCCGAACCCGCGTGGACGGCATGCGCGAGGCCGTGATGGTTGTTCACGACCATCCCGAGTTCGGTCTGGCCGTAGTGATCGTAAATCGGCGCGCCGAGCGCCGCGTCGAACCAGCGCACGACTTCCGGATTCAGCGGTTCGCCCGCGCTGCTGACCACGCGCAGCTTGCCCTGCAGTCGCGCCGCCGCTTCCGTCCCGGCCGCCATCAGCATCCGGAAGGCCGTCGGCGAGCCGGCAAGGCTCGTGATCCCGAGCCGCTCGATCACGTCGTACGTACTGTCGACCGTGAAACTGCCTTCGTGGAGCGTCGTCGCGTGGCCGAGCAGCAACGGGCCCGTGATCGCGTAATAGAGGCCGTACGCCCAGCCCGGATCGGCGATGTTCCAGAACCGGTCGCCGGCACGCAGGTCCACCGCGTCGCGCATGTACGCGCCGAACGCGAGCAGCGCGCGCAACGGCACCGGCACGCCCTTCGGCAAGCCCGTCGTGCCCGACGTCGACATCATCATGAACAGGTCCGTGCCCTTGCGCAGTACCGGTTCGAACGTGTCGGACTGCGCGTCGAGCGCCGCGAGGAAATCGATGTCGCGCTCCGGCAGCGTCTCGCCCGGCTCGCGCACCGTCGCAACGGGCGGGCAACCGGCGATCTCGTCGAGCTTCGCGCGATTCGCGAGGTTGGTCACGACCAGGCGTGCATCGCTCATGCGCAGCCGGTGCTCGATCGCTTTCGGGCCGAATGCGGTGAACAGCGGCTGATAGACGGCGCCCGCGCGCCACGTGCCGAGAATCGTCGCGACGAGTTCCGGCGTGCGCGGCAACAGGCCCGCCACCACGTCGCCCGGCTTCACGCCCTGCGCGACCAGCAGGTTCGCGACGCGTGCCGACAGCGCCTTCATCTGCGCAAACGTGTAGCTGTGGTGCTGCCCGCCGGCGTCGATCCAGTCGAGCGCGATCGCGTTCGCCGATGCGTGCCGGTCGCAGCATTCCACGCATGCGTTCAGGCCGCGCGCCAGGTCGCCGTGCAGTTGCTGCGCGGCGGTCTCGATACTGAACCGGGCCACGGCGTCGGCGTAGGCCGGCACCGCTTGGGCGGTAGCTCCATCAGACATGCGTGTCTCCTGTGCGTTATGGCCGCCGGCGAGCCAGGGGCGCGACGGGGATAGTTCGATAGTAGACAGCCCGCACATTGCAATCAATGACAAACGGAATCTAGAATCGTGATCGCTTTTGCCATGTCGGGAGGTTGCAGGAAAATGGGGCCGCAGATGATTTCACCGGATTTCGTCGACGACGCGCTCGCGTGCCTGCGCCGGCAAGGCCTTCCGACGGAGCCCGTGCTGCGCGCCGCCGGCCTGCCTGCTGCCGTACGCGAGCCCGTCACGCCGCAGCAGTACGGCAGGCTGTGGCTCGCGATCGCCGGTACGCTCGACGACGAATTCTTCGGCCTCGCCGCGCGCCCGATGCGGCGTGGCAGCTTCACGCTGCTGTGCCATGCGGTGCTGCACGCCGGCACCCTCGACAAGGCGCTGCGGCGCGCGCTGCAGTTCCTGCGCGTGGTGCTGGACGAGCCGCATGGCGAACTCGTCGTGGCCGACGGACAAGCCCAGATCGTGCTGACTCAAACGGGCGCACCCTACCCGGCGTTCGCGTACCGGACGTTCTGGCTGATCCTCCTGGGCGTCGCGTGCTGGCTGATCGGCCGGCGCATTCCGCTGCAGCGCATCGACTTCGCGTGCCCGAGCCCCGACCAGCGCGGCGACTATCACCAGTTCTTCGGCGTGCCCGTGCATTTCGACCGTCCCGACAGCCGGCTCGCGTTCAACGCCGCGTACCTCGCGCTGCCGACGATCCGCTCCGAACAAGCGCTGAAGACCTTTCTGCGCGGCGCGCCCGGCAACCTGCTCGTCCGCTACCGGCACGACACGGGCTGGGTCGCGAAGATACGCGCGCAGCTGAAAACGCTACCGGCCGCGGAGTGGCCCGACTTCGATACGCTGGCCGTGCGCCTCGGCACGACGCCCGCGACGCTGCGGCGGCGTCTGCGCAGCGAAGGGCAAAGCTTCGCGGCAATCAAGGACGAGCTGCGCGGCGCGCTGGCCCAGTCGCTGCTGCGCGGGCATGCGCTCAGCGTCGCGGAGATTGCGGCCGAGCTCGGCTTCACCGAGCCGAGCGCGTTTCATCGCGCGTTCCGGAAATGGACGGGGACGAGCCCCGGCGCGTTCCGGCGGGACGTGCATGTGGCGGAAGGCGAGCCGGGGGTGGCGAGCGGATGATGCGGCAGGCAATCGTCAACGATGCATGCCCGGTCGACACGGAAGCGCTCGCGCGACGCTGATACGATGCGATTTGCCGACTGCCGTTCGTTGTCGATGAATGACGGCAACCACCCGACCCACCCTCACTGCTCCCGCTCCGATGCCAGCCACGCTCTTTTCCGACACTGAACTGGCCGACCTGCGCGCGCACGGCATCGTGCTGTTTGCCGACCGCGTGATCTTCGACGCGCAGCCGCCGATGCCGGCCGACCAGATCGCGGCCGTGCAGGCCTGCTGTCATGGCGACCTCCCGCCCGCGCTGCTGGACCTGTGGCGCACGACGGCCGGCGGCAGCCTCGACTACGACCTGACGCTGGAGATGAACGGTCATATCGAAGGGATCGGCTGGAGCGAGCTGTTCTACAACGGCAGCGACGGCTACCACGACCTGCAGGGCTGGATCGACCATGAACTCGAACTGGCCGAGGAGGCCGCCCAAGAACACGCGCGGCCGTGGAGCGGCAGGATCGATGCGTTGCCGTTCGGCGGATGCGCATATTCCGACCGAATCTACATCGTGACGGAGCCCGACACCAAGGACCACGGCCACGTGCTCGCGTGGAAACAGGGGCTGCCGCCCGCGTGGCGCGGCGCGTTGCATGAGGACGGCCTCGCGACGATCGCGCCCGATCTGCATGCCGCCTTTCGCGCGCTGCTGCTCCACGCCGATCCGCTGGAACCCGGCGGCGAAACCGGTACCGGCGCAATGCTGCTCGAGTATGTCGACGCACGCCGGGGCGAGCATGGCCTGTCGGCGCCACTGGCGGACAAGCTGATCGCGTTCTACCGCGAAGCCGTGATCGACTGGCGCACGCCGCTTACCGACGGCACGCTCGCCGCGCAGCCGGTGCTCGCGCGTCACGCACTGCGATATGCGATCGACCGCGACAACGCGGCGCTCACCGCGCAACTCGCGCCGATCGTCGCTGATCTCGGAACCGCGTTCGCCGGCAGCTCGATTCCGATCGACTACGCGCTGCGACGTCGGAAATTTGCGGCGGCGGCCGCATTGCTCGAATCAGGCGCACCGGTCGAGCCCGATGCGCTGGTCTCCGTATCCGGCGATGTGCCGCCCGCACTGACGCGCGCGCTACTCGACGCGGGCGTGCAGCCGGATGCCGACGCGATGGCGCGCTGTATCGCCTGCGGCGGCACCGACAGCGCGCGCCTGATCGGTGCGGCACTCGCGGCACAAGGCGTCGATATGGCAGCCGCCTACCGCGCGGCGAGCGCAACGCTGCTGCGCAAGCTCACCGCCGACATCGCCCAGGTCCGCGCCGGCAAGCTCAGCCACTACCTCGGCCTCGACGGTCTCGAAGCCCACGCCGAACGCCTGCGGACATTCGTGCTGTAACGTGACGCGGATTCATCGGGAAATCCCGTCAACGCTCGCGGCAACACCCTGCATCGGCCGCGAGAACAGCTTGCAGCCCGCGTAGTAGACGAGCGACGTCAACGACAAGCCGACGATCCACGACACGTCCGCGCCGCCGAGCCGGCTCGCCAGTTCGCCCGTATAGAGATCGGTCGCCATGAACGGCGCCTGCGCGACGATGCCGATGCAATACGAACCGACGGCGACCGTATTGAAGCGTCCGTAGATACCGCCGTCCTGCCGGAAGAACGAATCGACGTCGTACTCGCCATGACAGACGAGGTAGTAGTCGACGAGGTTGATCGCGGTCCAAGGCACGAGCACATACAGCAGCAGCAGGATGAAGTTCGTATAGCCGGCGAGGAAATCGTTCTGCCCGAACAGCGCGATCGCGAGCGCGATGCCGCACAGGACGATCGCGGTGATCGCCCGCGCACGCGCCTTGCCCGACCAAGACGGAAAGAGCGTCTGCAACACCGTGATGGCCGACAGCGCCCCGCAATACAGCTCCATCGCATTGCTGGCCGCGATGCCGAACGACAGCACGACGATCACGAGTACGCTGATCCCTTGCGTGAGGCCGGTGAGGCCGCTCACGACATTGCCGTCGGGCGTCGCGAGGCCGACCAGGCAGCCGAGCAGCATCGGGAAGAACGAGCCGAGCACGCAGCCCCAGTAACTCGACCAGAACGCCGTGCGCGGCCCGGTATCGGGCGGCAGGTAGCGCGAATAGTCCGACACGTAAGGCGCATAGGCGATCTGCCACAGTGCGGCGACCGACATCGCACCCAGGAAGCCCGACAGGTTCAGCGAATGCTTCGAGAACGTATCGGCGGGCAATCCATGCACGAAAATGATCCACACGAACGCCAGCGCGAGCACGCTGCCCGAGCACCAGCTCAAAAGCCGCGCATACGCGTGGATCAGCTTGTAGCCGTAGATCGATCCGAGCAGGCTGATCAGGCCGATCGCCACGACGCCCGCATCGAGCGGAATGTCGGCGCTCAGGCTGTGCAGCGCCTGGCCGCCGAACACGCAGTTCGACGCGAAAAAGCCGACGTACATCACGACGACCAGCGCGACCACGAGCAGCGCGCCGAACGACCCGAACTGCCCGCGGGTCTGGATCATCTGCGGCACGCCAAGCTGCGGCCCCTGCGCGGAATGCAGCGCCATGAAGACCGCGCCGATCAGGCTGCCGACGAGCGTGGCAAGCGCCGCCCACCAGAACGGCTGCTTGAACACCGTGGTCGCCAGCGATCCGGTGACGATCGTCAGCATCATGATGTTCGACCCGAACCAGATCGTGAACAGATCCTTCGCGCTGCCGTGCCGCTCGGTCAGCGGAATCGGCTGGATGGTGCTTTCCTCGAGATGAGCAATGGACTCGCCCTGACGCATTTCGTCTCCTTGTTGCTGTTGTGATGTCCGTCGGTTCGGCGGCCGACGGGTAGCGCACCGTGCCTGGCTCACGCGAATCGCGCGCTCTTTGATGAATCAGCCACGCTATTCGTATTCCTTATCAACAAGCGGCCGACAGCCCCTCGCTTTATCGGACGACTGCCTTCAACGCCCGATCTTCAACCGGCCAGGGAGCCGCTGCAGTGACTGAACGCAGCCAGCCTGTCTCCGAAACGGATCCTGTGGCTCGCCGCGCTCCCGCCCGACTCTCACCGGACGGAAGCGCGTCGCCCAACCCGTCAGCAGTCGATCCCGAGCACTTCGCGCGCGGTCGCATCCACCGCCTTGCGCATCGTGTCGACCAGTTCGTCGATTTGCGCGTGATCGATCACCAGCGGCGGCGCGACGATCAGGCGGCCGTTCGTCGAACGCACGATCGCGCCGAGTTCGAACCCGACCGTCCGGCTGTGCCAGGTCAGGTCGGCCTCGTTCGCGAAGCGCTCGCGCGTCGCCTTGTTCCTCGCGAACTGGATCGCGCCGACCGCGCCCACGCCCTGGATCTCGCCGACGAGCGGATGACTGTCGAATGCGTCGCGCAGCGTCTTCTGCAGGTACGGTCCGGTATCCGTCTTCGTCCGCTCGACGAGGCCTTCGCGCTCGAGCACGTCGAGGTTGGCCAGCGCGACGGCAGCCGCGACCGGGTGCCCCGAATAGGTCAGCCCGTGTGCATAGACGCCGCCCTTGTCGACCAGCGCTTCGCCGACGCGCCGGCTCATGATCAGCCCTCCCATCGGCACGTAGCCCGAGGTCAGCCCCTTGGCCATGCAGATCAGGTCCGGTTCGAAGCCGAAGTGACGGTGCGCGAACCACTCGCCGGTGCGGCCGAAACCGCCGATCACTTCATCCGCACAAAGCAGCACGTCGTACTGACGGCAGATGCGCTCGATCTCCTGCCAGTAGCCGTCCGGCGGAAAGATCATCCCGCCGGCGCCCTGGAACGGCTCCGCGACGAATGCGGCGACGCGGTCCGCGCCGATCTCGAGGATCTTGCGCTCGAGCGACAGCGCCGCCTGTTTTCCGAATGCCTCGGGGCTCAGGTCGCCGCCGTTCGCGTACCAGTACGGTTCGTCCACGTGCGTAATGTTCGGAATCGGCAGGTCGCCCATTTCATGCATGAACGCCATGCCGCCCAGCGACGCGCTGCCCACCGTCGATCCGTGATAGCCGTTCACGCGGCCGATCAGCACCTTCTTCTCCGGCTTGCCCATCACGTCCCAGAATCGCCGCACGGTACGAATCAGCACTTCATTCGATTCGGATCCCGAATTGGTATACACCACGTGACTGAAGCGGTTGCCGAGCAACGCGAACAACCGCTCCGACAGTTCGATCACCGACGGGTGCGTCGTATGAAAGAACATGTTGTAGTAGGACAGTTCCTTCATCTGCCGCGCGGCGGCGTCGACCAGCTCCGGCCGCCCATAGCCGACGTTGGTGCACCACAGCCCGGACATGCCGTCCAGGTAGCGGTTGCCGTCGTTGTCCCATAAATGGACACCTTCGCCGCGCACCATCACGCGCGCGCCTTCCTCGTTCAGCGCCTTCTGGTCGACGAACGCATGCAGGTGATGCGCGGCGTCGCTGCGTTGATAGTCCTGCGTCGTACGATGCGGAAAATTGGGCGCATTCATAGGCGAGTCTCCGGTTCGTTTTGTGGATAAAAGGCGTTGTCGTGTTGCGCGGCGCAACCGCTTGCGGCCCGCCGAGTCGAATCAGTAACTGATCCAGGTTGTCTTGAGGCCCGTGTACTTGTCGATCGCATGCAGCGAAAGATCGCGGCCGAAGCCCGACTGGCGGAACCCGCCGAACGGCGTCTGCGCGCTCAGCGCATCGACCGTGTTGACGGACACCGTGCCGGCGCGCAGCCGGCCCGACACGCGGTGCGCGCGCGACAGGCTGCCGGTCCAGACCGACGCGGCAAGGCCATAGATCGAGTCGTTCGCGAGCCGGACGGCTTCGTCCTCGGTGTCGAACGCCATCACCGACAGCACGGGCCCGAAGATCTCCTCGCGTGCGATGGCATCGTCGTGCTTCACGTCGATGAAGATCGTCGGCTCGATGAAGTAACCCCTGCCATCGACGCGCGGCGCGCCTCCACCGATCGCGAGCGTCGCGCTATCGCGGCCGCGTGCAATCCACTCGCGCAAGCGCCGATGCTGCTGCTCGTCGACGATGGCGCCCATCCCGCTCGACGGATCGAGCGGATCACCCGGCATGAACGCGGCGGCATGCGCAATCAACCGATCGACGAACGCATCGTGAATCGAACGCTGAACCAGCAGCCGCGAGTTGGCGGAGCACACCTCGCCCTGGTTGAAGAAGATGCCGAAGCACGCCTTGCGTGCGGCCAGGTCGAGATCGTCCGTATCGTCGAAGACCAGGTTCGGGCTCTTGCCGCCGCACTCGAGCCACACCTGCTTCATGTTCGACTGCGCGGCGTACTCGAGGAATTTCTTGCCGACAGCCGTCGATCCCGTGAAGGCGAGCACGTCCACGTCGGGATGCAGCCCGAGCGCGCGCCCCGCGGTCTCGCCGTAGCCCGGCACGACGTTCAGCACGCCCGGCGGCAGCCCGGCCTCGAGCGCCAGTTCCACGAGACGCAACGCAGACAGCGGCGATTGTTCCGCCGGTTTCAGCACGACACTGTTGCCGGCCGCCAGCGCCGGCGCCACCTTCCACGCGACCATGTCGAGCGGAAAATTCCACGGCACCACGGCGCCGACGACGCCCAACGGTTCACGCGTGACGACCGCGAGGTTGCCGGGGTCGGTCGACGCGACTTCGCCATGCAGCTTGTCGACGGCTTCGCCGTACCAGCTGAACAAACCGCCCGCGGCCGGCACGTCGATGCTGAACGCGTCCGCCACGCGCTTGCCCATGTTGAGCGAGTCGAGCAACGCAAGCTCCGCACCGTGCGATGCGATGAGTTCACCCAGCCGGCAAAGCACACGCTTGCGCTGCGCCGGCGCACAGCGCGACCAGACGCCGGATTCGAACGCGTGACGCGCGGCACGCACTGCATCGTCGACGTCCGGTGCATCGCACGATGCGACTTCCGCGATGACCGCCTCCGTCGCCGGATTGATCGCGGCGAACGTCCGGCCGCTTCGAGCCGGCACGCTGCGGCCGCCGATATGCGCGAGCGTCCTCGGGATGATTTGTGCCGCGAGACGTCTCCAGTCCGCATGCTGATGATTTTCTGCCGAAGTTGGGTTCATTCAAGGCTCCGTTTTGACGACCAGGCGTTTGTGCGTTGTTCTCCGCCTGAACTCGACCCGACGAAAGACACCAGCGGGCACGACCGATGCCCATGAGCGCCGCGCATTGCCGCAGTCGTCCGGTTGGCCAACTGTCGGTCGTCAAAAAGAGATTTGAAAGAACAGTTTTTCTTCTCATTGAAGAGGTTATTTCTATTCATCCTGCCGTCGTGCAGCGGGTTTTGCTGCCACGCCGCGATCCCGGCGCCGTTTGTTTGGGCGCGACCCCGTCGGCTTTCCGGTGGGATTCGACGTGTCGCCCACGGCGGCACCCGGCCGGTACGACGTTGCGCCTCGGCCCGTCCGACCACACGCTGGTCGGCCTGCGCGAACGAGGACGCGCCGATGATGCGTGTCGATCAGGGCGCCGCATCGATCTTTGGCACGATCGGAACGGCCGTGTCTTTGCCGGCGGCGATTCCGTACTCGCTCGCGATCTACCGGCGCACGGTTCGTCCGCATCTGTTCACATGGCTCGTGTGGTCGGTCGTCACGGCGATCGCGGCTGCCGGCCCGTTCGTCGCGGGTGCCAGGCCGTCCGCGTGGTGCACGACAGCCATTGCCGTTACATGTTTGCTGACGCTGGTGGCAAGCCGCTTTCGCGGCGAACGCGGCGGAACGCGCCTCGACTGGTTTTTCCTGATCGCGGCCCTGTCGGCCATTCCGCTGTGGATGTTGACCGACGCCCCGACGATCTCGATCTGTCTGGTCGCGCTGATCGAGCTTGCTGGCCTCGGCCCGACCGTCCGCAAGACGATCCGCGATCCGTGGAGCGAGAGCCTCGCGTATTTCGCGCCGTGCGTGCTCAAGTACATGCTGGCGCTGCTGGCCCTGAGCACGTGGAGCGTCGCGGTCGCTGTCGCGTTCTACCCGGCCGTCAACGTCATCGCGTCGGTCGGCATCTACGGAGTGATGCTCGTCCGGCGTCAATCGCTGTCGAACACGCGATAGACAATATCCGTCGGTGCGGTATGTTCGTTGCTGCCGTTGCTCGCCGATATGAGCACCACCAACCTTCAGAGACGATGCGAGGCCCTGAAATGGATGCAATCCGTACAGCCATCGAACCCAGCGAAGCCGCGCTTCGTGCCGCGATGCTGACCAACGATGTCGAAGCGCTCGATGCGTTGCTGGACGACGATCTGGTGTTCACCGTTCCGACCGGCCAGATCATCTCGAAAGAAGACGATCTGGCCGCTCATCGCGCGAAGCTGCTGCGTCTCGACAGGCTCGATGTGCAGGAAACGCGCGCATGCGCGATCGGCGAGATGATCCTGACCACGACGAAAGCGATACTCGCCGGCCATTTCGACGGCGCGGCGTTCGACGGCGTGTTTGCCTATACTCGGCTATGGCGTCGATCGCGCGCCGGCTGGCGCGTCGTCGCCGGGCATGCATCGCAGGTCATGTAGCCGCGTCGAGCTCGCGCGCCCTTCGAGCCGGCGAGCCGCGAATCCGGAGTGGAATGGATGCGAGCCGGACGATACCTCGAAGAAGGTATCGACCATGACAGGAGACGACATGCACCAATCATTCACCCTACGTGCCGCCCGTACCGCGGACGCGAACGAACTCACGCGACTGGCTCGCATTTCGAAAGCACACTGGGGCTATCCGGAGGACTGGCTCGACTTGTGGCAGCGCGATCTCACGATTGCGCCGGAGACGATCGACGGGTCGATCGGTTACGTCGCGGAATCCGGAGAGGCAATCATTGGATTCTGGATCAGGGCGTCTTCGGAATCGGATCGCCCGACGCCCGGATGGCTGTTCGTTCATCCCGACCACATGCGCCGCGGTGTCGCCCGGGCACTGTGGGAAGCAGTCCGCCGGGAAAGCGCCGCGAGAGGGATCAGAAGCTTCGTGATCGAAGCGGATCCCAATGCGGTTCCGTTCTATCTGGCGCTCGGGGCTGAAAAAATCGGCGAAAAGGAATCGGGCGTCGTCCCGGGCAGGTTCTTCCCGATCCTGCGGATCACGATCTGATCGCAACGCCTGTCGGGCGCTGCAACCAGACATACCCGTGTCGCCCCCTCTCAGGCTGGCTGCAACGTCCTCGCACGACTGTCCTCGAGCTTGAACTCGCCGACCGTCTGCGCGAGCTTCGCGGCCTGCTCGCGCAGCAACGTCGCGGCTGCCGCCGACTGCTCGACGAGTGCCGCATTTTGCTGTGTCGCATTGTCGAGATGCGACACCGCCTGATTGACCTGCTCGAGCCCGGTGCTCTGCTCCTTCGCGGCGACGGTAATTTCCGCAATGACGCTCGTGATGCTGCGCACGCCCTCGACGATTTCGTTCATCGTCGCACCAGCCGTCTGGACGAGTCCCGAGCCACCCTCGATCTTCTCGACCGACGAGTGAATCAATTGCTTGATTTCCTTGGCGGCCTGCGCGCTACGCTGCGCGAGCGCGCGCACCTCGCCCGCGACGACCGCGAAGCCCCGGCCGTGCTCGTTTGCACGTGCGGCCTCGACGGCAGCGTTCAACGCGAGAATGTTGGTCTGGAACGCGATGCCGTCGATCACGCCGACGATGTTGGCGATTTCGCTCGACGCTTGCGTGATCTCGTTCATCGTCGAGACGACCTCGCTGACGACCGTGCCGCCGCGCACCGCGACGTCCGACGCCGATTCCGCCAGACGGCTCACCTGGCTCGCGGCATCGGCCGAGTTGCGGGCCGTGCCGGCGATCTCCTCGAGTGCTGCGGCGGTTTCCTGCAAGCTCGATGCGGCATGTTCGGTCCGGCCCGACAGATCCTGGTTGCCCTGCGCGATCTCGGCGCTCGCGAGGTTGACGGATTCGCTGAATTCGCGAATCTGCAGCAGGATCGTACTGATCTTTCCGGCGAACAGGTTGAACGCATGCGCGATCTGCGCGGCTTCATCCACGCCGTCGGCGGGCAGGCGTTTCGTCAGGTCGCCGCTGCCGCTCGAGACATCCGTGAGCGCGTCGCGGACCAGCAAAATGCGCTTGAAGGCCGCGTTCGTCATCGCACCGACGAGCGCCGCGGCGATGATGGCGACGATCAGGATCGCTGCCAGCGTCGTCGTCGCGACCGCGCGCATGCCGGCCGTCACGTCCGCCTTGTCGAGCGCGAGCACGAGGGACCAATCGGTACCGGCGATCGGCTGGGCGCGCATCAGCTTGGTTGCCCCGTCGATGTCGACGGCGACGGGCTCGGACGCTGTTTGCAGCGCGCCGAGGTGGTCGGCGTCGAGTGCGGGCGAAAGACCGGTTGCGGGCTTCATGATCAGGTCGGTCTTGGCCGACGCAATCACGCGCCCGCTCTTGTCCACCAGGAATGCGAAGCTCGCCGGTGTCGGGTGAACCGAGGTCACTATCGAACTCACGCTCTCCATGAACAGGCTGGCGGCCAGTACGCCCTTCACCGTGCCGTCGCGCACCACGGGCACCGCGAACGCAACAGCCGGCTTGCCGCTCGTCGCATCCCGGTAGAGGGCCGTCACGACCAGGTGGCCCGCGCCGACGGCCTGCTTGTACCATGGACGTGCTGTCGGGTCGTAGCCGGGCGCGAGCGGCACGTTCGAGAACGCGGTCTTGTCCGGCAGGCCGAGCGTCAACACCTCGAAGCCGCCCGACTTGCCGAGCAACTTCAGCGCCGGCAGCGGGTCGCCCTCGCCGATCGAGATCGTGTCCGCGAGTGCCTGGGTTTCCCGGCCCCGGCTGGCCACCCATTCATTGATCGCAAGCGCGTGCCCGGCGAGGATCGACTTGTGATTCTGGTCGATTGCCTCGTCGTTGTGTTGCTTGACCACGTAATAGACCAGGCCGCCTGTAACGGCCAGCGCCGTGACCACGATGGCGACGCAAGTCGCAAGTATCCGAGCACGAATCGAGGACAACATGATGACTTCGATCTCCGTTACCGCGTTGTTTGAATAGGGTTGCCGAAAACAGGCAACGTCCTGTTTAACGACTGCGATCGCGGGAACTTAAGGCCTGACTGGCCAGACCAGTGCGGGCGAAGGCTCGGCAGATGCGCGGATTGGGGGACGGACGGGCTGATCCGGCAAGATCGGATACCGCTCCGACTGACTGGGCGCGTAGCGGGGAGCCCTGATGAACTGGCCACGATCGCCGGGATACGCGGACGGTTGTCATGTGCCGGTTCGGCGAAGGGCTGAGGATCTGTCTGCATCGCGATCCGGTGGCTCCCTCATGGGCAGTTGCAGGATGGCATCCGGTCAACGGATCGAAGCAACAGACGGGATGAGGGCCCCATCCCTTTCCCTGGCAGGCGTGTTCGACGGGGCGCCTACGATGCATGTTCCGCTGGCTGGATCAGCGATAAATGGCATGCCCGCAAAGCTGGCGTGTTCAGCGGCAGATTTTTACGCTCGTCACAATATTCGCGCGCCTGAAACGTCTTCAAGCGCATGGAATCGCCACCCACTTCGCACACGATGACCGACCCAGACCGCGACATCACTGCGACAGTGATGCGTGAACGAACGAGGCTAGTGAATTTTATCCGGCGTCGGATACGCGATCCGGACGATGCCGAGGACATCCTGCAGGATGTGTTTCACGAATTCGTCCAAGCCTATCGGCTTCCTGCGCCAATTGAACAGGTGAGTGCATGGCTTTTCCGTGCCGCGCGTAACCGCATCGTTGACCGCTTTCGCAAGAAGAAGGAGCAGCCGCTGGCCGACCTGTCCGAGGTCGACGATGACGCGGACAGCGAGTATCGCCTGGACCTCGCGCTACCAGCGCATGATGCCGGCCCCGAAGCACTCTACGCTCGCACGGTAGTGCTCAAGGCGTTGCAGGATGCGCTCGACGAGTTGCCGGCGAACCAGCGTGAGGTATTCATCACACACGAGTTGGAGGGCCGGTCCTTCAAGGAAATGGCCGCACAAAGCGGTGTCGCGCTCAATACGCTGCTCGCTCGCAAACGCTATGCGGTCTTGCATTTGCGTGCCCGACTGCAACCCATTTATGACGAATTGGATAACACCTAAAGGAATCGACAGATGAATTACCGAACCAGATGTGCAGGCAAGGCGCTGCTCGTGTTGATCGCGATTGGCGTGCTCGGATGGGTCGTCATGATGTTATGGAACTGGGTGATTCCGGCGCTATTCGTCGGCGCCCGTACGATCGACTTCGCCCATGCGCTGGGCCTGCTCGTGCTGAGCCGCATCCTGTTCGGCGGATTCCGCGGACACCACGGCTGGCGCGGCCGGCGTCACTGGCGCAAGTGGGAATCCATGACACCCGAAGAACGCGAGCTTTTCCGGACCGCGTGGCGATCCGGTAGCAACCGGCCCACGGGAGAGTGAACGTGCGCGAAAAATCAACGGGCGACTGCAAACAGAAACCGGGCGTGATAGCGCCGGTCGTCGATCTGAAACGCTGTGAAGGCAAGGGGGCTTGCGTCGCGGTGTGTCCCGAGAGCGTGTTCGAGATTCGGCGCATCGACCAGGCCGATTACCTCGGCCTTGCTCTGATGCATCGCCTGAAGCTGCGTATGCATGGAATGAAAGTCGCCTACACGCCAAACGCGGATGCCTGCCGTTCATGCGGATTGTGTGTGACGGCGTGCCCCGAACGCGCCATCACGCTCGCCCGAACGGCATAGCAACATCCGTGTATCACCGATATCGAGCGACAGCGCAGCGACCCTGACGGGAGAGGCTGTCGCTGGCTGGATACAGCGTCGACCGGATCAATCGCGTCAAGGAACGCATATGACTTCACCCACCATCGCTCTTCTGCAACGGCTCCACGAAGAGAGCCGAACCGAAATCATCGCCCGCGCCCGCGCGCAGTTCCAGGGATCGAACGAGGTTTTTCTGTCGTTAGCCGAGGAATACGACGCGATCGCTCCCCGTCTGCGAGGGCGGTTTCTCGAAACGTTCGGGCTGTCCAGCGACGACTTCGAGTCCCCGGAAGGCGGTCGGCTGTCGTTGGCCGTGTCGCCGGAAACGGGGGGATTTTTACGCAACATGGCGCTCTCGCAACGGCCGGCCAGAATCCTCGAACTCGGCAGTTCATGCGGCGTGTCCACGCTGTATTTCGCCGACGCGCTGCGCATGTTGGGCCGTGGCGTGATCGTCGCGACCGAGTGCGATGCGCTCAAGTGCGCACGATTGCGCGCTCACGTCAGAACAGCGGGCCTGGACGCCTATGTCGACATGCGGGAGGGCGACGTATTCGAGACCGTTGCCGAACTCGACGGTGTTTTCGACATGGTGTTTATCGACGTATGGGCCGATGCCTATCTGAAGCTGTTCAAGCAGATCGAGCGCCTGCTGCACCCCGGATCGGTCGTACTGGCCGACAACATGTACACAGCCGAGGACGCCGTTCGACCGTACAAACACTACCTCGACAACGACCCGCGGTTTTCGACCACGACCCTGGACTTTGAATCGGGGGTTGAATTTACAGTCGTCGTTTCTTGAGTGGGGGAGCCGTCATTGCTCGAGAACGGCAGGCGCCTGAATCAGCGCATTCGTCGTCTCGGCTCCAGCCAGGCCGTCCATCCCGATCCCCCGTGCATTTCCTTCGCGCCAATGCAAAAACCCCCGCCTTTCGGGCGGGGGTTCTTGGCTTAGGGAGCCTGACGATTACCTACTTTCACACGGGAATCCGCACTATCATCGGCGTAGAGTCGTTTCACGGTCCTGTTCGGGATGGGAAGGGGTGGGACCGACTCGCTATGATCATCAGGCAAAGAGGGTTGTTCTGCTAGCGTGGCCAACAGAACCAATCTGGGAAGAAGCAGTAATTTTTGAGTTGTGTGTATCACACACGAGAATCCAACTTGTCCGACGCGCTGTTATCAGCGCGAGGCAGACTTGTTATAGGATCAAGCCTTACGGGCAATTAGTATCAGTTAGCTGAACGCATTACTGCGCTTACACACCTGACCTATCAACGTCCTGGTCTCGAACGACCCTTCAAGGGGATCTAGTCCCCAGGGATATCTCATCTTAAGGCGAGTTTCCCGCTTAGATGCTTTCAGCGGTTATCTCTTCCGAACATAGCTACCCGGCGATGCCACTGGCGTGACAACCGGTACACCAGAGGTTCGTCCACTCCGGTCCTCTCGTACTAGGAGCAGCCCCCTTCAAATATCCAACGCCCACGGCAGATAGGGACCAAACTGTCTCACGACGTTTTAAACCCAGCTCACGTACCTCTTTAAATGGCGAACAGCCATACCCTTGGGACCGGCTACAGCCCCAGGATGAGATGAGCCGACATCGAGGTGCCAAACACCGCCGTCGATATGAACTCTTGGGCGGTATCAGCCTGTTATCCCCAGAGTACCTTTTATCCGTTGAGCGATGGCCCTTCCATACAGAACCACCGGATCACTATGACCTGCTTTCGCACCTGCTCGACTTGTCGGTCTCGCAGTTAAGCACGCTTATGCCATTGCACTATCAGCACGATTTCCGACCGTACCTAGCGTACCTTCGTACTCCTCCGTTACGCTTTGGGAGGAGACCGCCCCAGTCAAACTGCCTACCATGCACTGTCCCCGACCCGGATCACGGGCCAAGGTTAGAACCTCAAACAAACCAGGGTGGTATTTCAAGGACGGCTCCACCGAAACTAGCGTTCCGGTTTCATAGCCTCCCACCTATCCTACACAGATCGGTTCAAAGTCCAATGCAAAGCTACAGTAAAGGTTCATGGGGTCTTTCCGTCTAGCCGCGGGTAGATTGCATCATCACAAACACTTCAACTTCGCTGAGTCTCGGGAGGAGACAGTGTGGCCATCGTTACGCCATTCGTGCAGGTCGGAACTTACCCGACAAGGAATTTCGCTACCTTAGGACCGTTATAGTTACGGCCGCCGTTTACCGGGACTTCAATCAAGAGCTTGCACCCCATCATTTAATCTTCCGGCACCGGGCAGGCGTCACACCCTATACGTCCACTTTCGTGTTTGCAGAGTGCTGTGTTTTTATTAAACAGTCGCAGCCACCAGTTTATTGCAACCCCTTCACCCTCCTGGCGCAGGCCAGTCAAGCTACAAGGGCGTACCTTATCCCGAAGTTACGGTACCAATTTGCCGAGTTCCTTCTCCCGAGTTCTCTCAAGCGCCTTAGAATACTCATCTCGCCCACCTGTGTCGGTTTGCGGTACGGTCATCGTTAGACTGAAGCTTAGAGGCTTTTCTTGGAACCACTTCCAATTGCTTCGCTCCCTAAGGAGCTCGCGCCACACCCTTGAATCCTGCGCCCGGATTTGCCTAAGCGCCTTCTCCAATGCAGCGACCGGGACTTCCAACACCCGGACAACCTTCCGCGATCCGTCCCCCCATCGCATCTAACAATGGTGCAGGAATATTGACCTGCTTCCCATCAGCTACGCATTTCTGCCTCGCCTTAGGGGCCGACTCACCCTACGCCGATGAACGTTGCGTAGGAAACCTTGGGCTTACGGCGAGGGGGCCTTTCACCCCCTTTATCGCTACTCATGTCAGCATTCGCACTTCCGATACCTCCAGCACGCTTTTCAACGCACCTTCGCAGGCTTACGGAACGCTCTCCTACCATGCGAGCAAAGCTCGCATCCGCAGCTTCGGTATATAGCTTAGCCCCGTTACATCTTCCGCGCAGGACGACTCGATCAGTGAGCTATTACGCTTTCTTTAAAGGGTGGCTGCTTCTAAGCCAACCTCCTGACTGTTTTAGCCTTCCCACTTCGTTTCCCACTTAGCTATATTTGGGGACCTTAGCTGGCGGTCTGGGTTGTTTCCCTCTTGACACCGGACGTTAGCACCCGATGTCTGTCTCCCGTGATTGCACTCTTCGGTATTCGGAGTTTGCTATGGCGGGGTAATCTGCAATAGACCCCCCAACCATGACAGTGCTCTACCCCCGAAGGTGAGACACGAGGCACTACCTAAATAGTTTTCGGAGAGAACCAGCTATTTCCAAGTTTGTTTAGCCTTTCACCCCTATCCACAGCTCATCCCCTAACTTTTCAACGTTAGTGGGTTCGGACCTCCAGTACGTGTTACCGCACCTTCATCCTGGCCATGGATAGATCACTTGGTTTCGGGTCTACGCCCAGCAACTGAACGCCCTATTCGGACTCGCTTTCGCTACGCCTGCCCTATACGGTTAAGCTTGCTACTGAACGTAAGTCGCTGACCCATTATACAAAAGGTACGCCGTCACCCCTTACGAGGCTCCGACTGTTTGTATGCATGCGGTTTCAGGATCTATTTCACTCCCCTCCCGGGGTTCTTTTCGCCTTTCCCTCACGGTACTGGTTCACTATCGGTCGATCACGAGTATTTAGCCTTGGAGGATGGTCCCCCCATCTTCAGACAGGATTTCACGTGTCCCGCCCTACTTGTCGCACACCTAGTTCTTTCATACTGTTTTCGCCTACAGGGCTATCACCTGCTATGGCCGCACTTTCCAGAGCGTTCGGCTAACAATACAAATAAAGAGTGCAAGGCTCATCCCATTTCGCTCGCCACTACTTTGGGAATCTCGGTTGATTTCTTTTCCTGCGGTTACTTAGATGTTTCAGTTCACCGCGTTCGCTTCACTAGACCTATGTATTCAGTCTAGGATGACCCAAAAGGGCCGGGTTTCCCCATTCGGACATCTACGGATCAAAGCTCGTTTGCCAGCTCCCCGTAGCTTTTCGCAGGCTACCGCGTCCTTCATCGCCTGTGATCGCCAAGGCATCCACCACATGCACTTGTTCGCTTGACCCTATAACGAGTCTGTCTC
>NZ_CADFDU010000008.1 GCF_902833045.1 Burkholderia sp. BCC0322 | reverse complement strand
GTTCTCGGTCGGCTCGCCGTCCTTGCCCACGCCCATGTTGCCGGTCGCGACGCCCTTCACGGAGCCGTCGTCGTTATAGAGAATCTCCGCGGCCGGGAAGCCGGGGAAGATCTCGACGCCCAGCGCCTCGGCCTGCGCTCCCAGCCAGCGCGTGACGTTGCCCAGCGAAATCACGTAGTTGCCGTGGTTCTGGAAGTTGGCGGGCAGCGCCCAGTTGGGCGTGGTGACCGCGCTTTTCTCGGACAGGAACAGGAAGCGGTCTTCCGTCACCTCGACGTCGAGCGGCGCGCCGCGTTCCTTCCAGTCGGGGAACAGTTCGGTGATCGCGCGCGGGTCCATCACCGCGCCCGACAGGATGTGCGCGCCGATCTCGGAACCCTTCTCGAGCACGCACACGCCGATCTCGGTGCCTTTCTCGGCGGCCAGCTGCTTGAGCCGGATCGCCGCCGACAGCCCGGCGGGGCCGCCGCCGACGATCACGACGTCGTATTCCATCGATTCGCGCGGGCCGTACTGCTCGATGAGGCTTGCGGGGGTCATTGGCGTTCCTCTAACCGTTAGAATGCTTTTATTCGGGAGCGTATTGTCTGCGAAACGAAACGCTTGCCGCAACAGCATGCGGCTAGATTAGCACGATCGTTCTATTTTTGTGCTAGGGTAATGCCGTTCGGGCCGTACTGCCCGTGGCGGCGAAACGACATCGAAAGGGGAAGTGCAAATGGGTCGGTCGATCAATCTGGAAGGCAAGGTTGCGCTGGTCACGGGTGCGTCGAGCGGCCTCGGGCAGCGTTTTGCGCAAGTGCTGTCGCAGGCCGGTGCGAAGGTCGTGCTTGCGAGCCGTCGCGTCGAGCGCCTGAAGGAGCTGCGTGCCGAGATCGAGGCGGCGGGCGGTGCCGCGCATGTCGTGTCGCTCGACGTCACCGACGTCCAGAGCATCAAGGCGGCGGTCGCGCACGCGGAGACGGAAGCCGGTACGATCGACATCCTCGTGAACAATTCGGGCGTCTCGACGATGCAGAAGCTCGTCGACGTGACGCCGGCCGATTTCGAGTTCGTATTCGACACCAACACGCGCGGCGCATTTTTCGTCGCGCAGGAGGTCGCGAAGCGGATGATCATGCGCGCGAACGGAAGCGGCAACGGCAAGCCGCCGTGCCGGATCATCAACATCGCGTCGGTGGCCGGGCTGCGCGTGTTTCCGCAGATCGGCCTGTACGCGATGAGCAAGGCGGCGGTCGTGCAGATGACGCGTGCGATGGCGCTCGAGTGGGGGCGTCACGGGATCAACGTCAATGCGATATGTCCGGGCTATATCGATACCGAAATCAATCATTACCTGTGGGAAACCGAGCAGGGCCAGAAGCTGCAGTCGATGCTGCCGCGCCGGCGCGTCGGCAAGCCTCAGGATCTCGACGGGCTGTTGTTGCTGCTCGCGGCCGACGAGTCGCAGTTCATCAATGGCTCGATTATCTCCGCCGACGACGGCTTCGGCCTCGCCTGAGCGGATGACATTCAGCAACACAGAAGACTGCAATGAGTGACTATTCCCCCGTTTTTGAGATGTCGATGCCGATCCGCTGGGGCGACATGGACGCGTTCGGCCATGTGAACAACACGGTCTATTTCCGCTACATGGAACAGGCGCGGATCTCGTGGTTCGAGGAACTCGGTATCGCCGGCGGCAACGGCGAGGGGCAGGGGCCCGTCATCGTCACGGCGTCGATGGAGTTCCTCAAGCAGCTGCACTACCCGGGTGACGTGATCGCGAGGATGTCGGCTGCGAAGCCCGGCCGTAGCAGCTTCGACACGGGTTTCGAGCTGACGCGCGCCGACGATCCGCAGCACGTCTATGCGCGCGGCAACGCGCGCTGCGTGTGGGTCGACTACGCGCTCGGCAAGTCGGTGCCGCTGCCTCAGTTGCTGCGCGACACGATCGAGCGCGCGCTCGCGGCGAAGATCGGCTGAGCGTCGACGCGGCGCGGCCGGGCCGGCACAAGGTCGCCGGTGGCACGCCATATCTGCTGTTTCCCGAATCGGCCGCCATGTGCGGCCGATTGTCATCAGGGAGCCGCCATTCACTGCCCGAGCAGGCGCTGCAGCAGCTCCGGGGTATTGTTGGTTCCGTATTTGCGCATCAGCCGTGCGCGGTAGATATCGACCGTACGCGAACTGATGTCGAGCACGCGCCCGATCTGTTTGCTGGTCTTGCCGGTCGCGAGTTGCGCGGCGATCTCGCGCTCGCGCGGGGTCAGTTCGACGGCGACCCGGCGCGTCGCACTCAAATCCTCGAAGGTCCACACGCCCGCCGCAAGCGGCGCGGTGCGGTCGATCGCGCGGCCGGTGACGTGGCACCAGAACAGTTCGCCGTCCGCCCGTTTCATGATTCTGTCATCCGAGTAGATGCCGTTCGCGGCCATCACGCGCGAGATCCGTTCGCCGATTCGCTGGAATTCGTCCGTCGACGGGTAGAGCACCTCGTACGATTTTCCGATGAGGTCGGCCCGCACGCAGCGGAAGATCGACGCGAGCGCGTCGTTGCAGTCCTCGATCACGCGGTCGCGCGACAGGACGAGGCCGAGCGGCGCGAGGTGGAAGGCGGTCTGGTAATCGAGAGCGGGCATGGCGCAGGCAAGCGGAGGCAAACGCTTATGTATTTTTGCGTATTGTGCCGCATCCGCGCCGCATCGTACCCTTTCACGCATCTCGTGGTGGCTGCGACATAAAAACAGCGTGCCTCGACGCAGGCATCGCCGTGCATGCATAGAATGATGCGGCGGGCTTGCGGGCCAGGTGGGCGCGTGAACCGGTTTTGCTGGTTTCCATAGAGGAAGGGACAACAGATGAACAAAGTCTATCCAAGCGCGGCTGCCGCGCTGGAAGGGATCGTCCACGACGGACAGACCTTCGCGGTGGGCGGCTTCGGCCTGTGCGGGATTCCGGAGGCGCTGATCGCGGCGTTGCGCGATTCGGCCGTCAAGGGCATCACCTGCATCAGCAACAACGCGGGCGTCGACGGTTTCGGCCTCGGCCTGCTGCTGGAAACGCGCCAGATCAAGAAAATGATCTCGTCGTACGTCGGCGAGAACAAGGAGTTCGAACGCCAGTATCTGGCCGGTGAACTCGAGCTCGAATTCACGCCGCAAGGCACGCTCGCCGAAAAGCTGCGGGCGGGCGGTGCGGGCATTCCGGCGTTCTTCACGAACACGGGCTACGGCACCGTGATCGCGGAGGGCAAGGAAACGCGCCAGTTCGGCGATCGCCACTACGTGCTCGAGCCGTCGCTGACGGCCGATGTCGCGCTCGTGAAGGCCTGGAAGGCCGACAAGTCCGGCAACCTGATTTTTCGCCGCACCGCGCGCAACTTCAACCCGATGTGTGCGATGGCCGGCAAGATCACCGTCGCTGAGGTCGAGGAGATCGTCGAGAACGGCGAGCTCGATCCGGACCACATCCACACGCCGGGGATTTTCGTGCAGCGCATCGTGCTGAACGCGACGCCCGAAAAACGCATCGAACAACGCGTCGTACGCGCGAAAGGAGACTGACATGGCCTGGAATCGTGACCAGATGGCCGCGCGCGCGGCGAAGGAACTGCAGGACGGCTTCTACGTGAACCTCGGCATCGGCCTGCCGACGCTCGTTGCGAACCACGTGCCGGAAGGCGTCGAGGTGTGGCTGCAGTCGGAGAACGGCCTGCTCGGCATCGGCCCGTCGCCGACCGAGGACGAAGTCGACGCCGATCTCATCAACGCCGGCAAGCAGACCGTCACGACGCTGCCGGGCTCGTCGATCTTCTCGTCGGCCGATTCGTTCGCGATGATTCGCGGCGGCCATATCAACCTCGCGATCCTCGGCGCGATGCAGGTCAGCAAGCAGGGCGATCTCGCGAACTGGATGATCCCGGGCAAGATGATCAAGGGGATGGGCGGCGCGATGGATCTCGTCGCCGGCGTGAAGCGCGTCGTCGTGCTGATGGAGCACGTCGCGAAGGGCGATCAGCACAAGATCCTCGACGAATGCAACCTGCCGCTGACGGGTGTCGGCGTGGTCGACCTGATCATCACCGATCTCGGCGTGATCGAAGTCACCCCGGCCGGGCTGAAGGTCCTCGAGCTCGCCGACGGTGTGAGCGCCGACGAGATCCAGGCGAAGACGGGCGCACCGCTCGACGTCAGCGCGGTGGCCTGAGCGTCACCTTGTTGCGTCATTCTCGACGCCCCGCGCGCCTGACGGAACGCGGGGCGTTTTGTCGTGAATGCATGCGTCACGCGATCGCGCCGCCGCCGTCGATCAGTACCGTCGAGCCGGTGGCATAAGGCGTCGCCGCGAGATACAGGATCGCATTCGCGACATCCTCCGGATGGCCGACTCTGCGTGCCGGAAGCCGCTGTGCGGCGCCGGCGTACATCGCGTCGCGTGCGTCGGGCGCGAGCTTGTCCCACAGCGGCGTTGCGATCAGGCCCGGCGACACGGTATTCACGCGAACCGGCGCCAGCTCGAGTGCCAGGCCGCGAGCGAGCGCCTCGAGCGCCGCATTGATCGCGCCTTGCAGGACCGACGACGCGTTCGGCCGCACACTGAGGTAGCCCGACACGAACGTCAGCGAACCGCCGGGCGCGATATCGATTGCGCGGGCGATGCGGTATGCGCCCCAGAACTTGCTGTCCATCGCCGCTTGCGCGTCGGCAAGCGGCAATGCACGGACGGGGCCCGTGGCTGTATTCGCGGCCGAAATCACGACGTGGTCGAACTGGCCGGCGCGCGCGCAGAATTCATCGACATCCGCCGTATCCGTGATGTCGAGCGTTTCGGTCCGCACGTGCGCGCCTGGCATGGTGTCGATGTCGAACCTGCCTGGATGGCGCGAAGCGATTGTCAGGCGCGCGCCGCGTCGCGCGAAGGCTGTCGCGGCAGCGGCGCCGATGCCGGAGCTTCCGCCGACGACGAGTACTTTCTTCCCGTGGAGCACATCATTCATGAAGGTCTTTCCTGGGTGACGAGTTGAACGGAATCCGGTCAGATCGTTTCGGTCTCGCGCAGCGTCGACGGACTCTGCAGCGCGAAGCGCGCAATGTCGTCCTTGCGCATGAAAGCGACACCCGGGTGTGATCGGGCGTAGTGCAGGAAGGCGTCCCACGCGCGAACCATCTGCGGGGTGCCGCTGATCCGGTCGTGCGCACTGATCGACATCAGTCTGCGCCGCTGCCCGGCTTCCGCGTACAACTGGTCGAAATCGAGCTTGATCTGCTCGAGGAACATCGTCGGCGAGTAGTTGCGACCTTCGATCAGCAGGATGTCGTTGTTGCGCAGCGTGTACGGGACCACCACGAAATCGCGACCGCCGACGGTCTCGATGAACGGTTCGTCGCGACTGACGTCGTCGATGTGATACGCGTAGCCGAGTTCCTGCAGCAGCGACAGCGTATGCGGTCCGCGCCGCAGCCAGTTGCAGTTGTACCCGGTCGGCCGCTGGCCAGTCGCCGCTTCGACCATGTCGCGTGCTTCGGCCAGGAAGCGGCGCTCGTCGTCGCGGCTCATCGCGAATTGCGCGCGCCACGTCGGGCCGTGCGCGGCGGCTTCATGGCCGCGCGACACGATTTCGCGCGCCAGTTCGGGGTGGCGGCGCGCGGCTTCCCCGATCATGTGCGACGTGACCTTCACGCCGTGTCGGTCCCAGAGATCGAGAAGGCGGGGAATCCCTTCCCGGTAGCCATACGCGAACCAGGTGGCCGACGCGAGATCGACCGGCACCGACGGCGGGAATGCGGCGGCCGGAAACGGGCTGTCCGCGCCGGTAGGCGGTTGTCCGCCCGCCTCGAACTGCATCGAGATCGAGATCACGATGCGTGCGCCGTCCGGCCAGAACGGCGTGGCGCCCGGTGCCGAGGGTGCCGGCATCGATGCGGCGGTTGCCGGCAGGGAGGCGCCTGCGGCCGCGGCGACGCCAGCCGCGAGCCCGGCGCCGGCCTGGGCCAGGAACGTGCGGCGCGGCAGCGGCGTCGCGGGATAGTCGTGACCTTGAGTCATCGTCTCCTCCGTCAGCCGACGAGCCCAAGCTGACGCATCAGCGTCAGGTTGTCCTCGATGTGCCAGTTTTCCGCGATCCGGCCGTGGTCGATCCGGTAGATATCGGTCGCGATGAAGTCGATTGCCTGTCCGCGCCCGGCCGTTCCGTTGAAAGCGCCGGTGAAATGCCCGCGAAAATGCAGGTGCGCGACGACACGATCGCCCGCGACGATCATCTGTTCGATCTCGCAGCGCAGATCCGGGATCGCGCCGCGCATCGTGCCGGAGGCCGCGAGCGGCCCAGGTACGCCTTGTTCGCGGCCGGGCGGCAGCGTTCGGTCGATGAAGCCGGCGGCGAGCGCCGCGCGGGCGAGGGCGGGGTCGCCGGTATTCCAGAAGGTGCCGTAGCGGCGTGCGGCCAGAATTTGCGCCCGGGCCTGCGCCGCCGGCAAATCCGCCGCGACGGTCAGGCTGTGCGGCGCGACGAGATCGGCGGCACGGGCGGCGGCGGGCCATAGCGTAACGACGCAAGCGGCCGCCGCGCATGCGCGCGCGAGGGAGCGGGTGGCTGAACGAAGGCGGATCGACATGGTTTCGGAGGTCCTGTGAAGAGCGTCATGCGACGACGCGGAACAGGTATGGTAGGTTTCCATTTCGCATGCAAATACGGGCAAACGGCGAATGGATTATTCGAAAAAAAGAAAGGTTGGGATGAGGCGGGTTCCATGATGCTGATCGACGATTTCCCGGCGCTCGATACCTTCGCGAGGATCGTGTCGACCGGCAGTCTGTCGGCGGCGGCGCGCGAGCTCGACCTGTCGTTATCCGTCGTCAGCAAGCGCCTCGCGCATCTCGAGTCGCGGCTCGGCGTGCGCCTGCTGCACCGGACGACGCGGCAGCAAACGCTCACCGACGACGGTGCCCAGTTTCACGCACAGGTGCTGCGCATCCTGGCCGAGGTCGATCGTGCCGAAACGCTGATGCGCGATCGCCGCGGCACGGTCAGCGGCGTACTGCGCGTGACGGCGCCCGGCGAGCTCGGCCGCCTGCGGATCGCGCCGCTCGTGGCGGCATTTCAGCAACGCCATCCGCAATTGACCGTGCAGTTGATGCTGACCGATACGGTTGTCGATCTGCTCGCATCGGACATCGACGTCGCCGTGCGGATCGGCAATCTTGCCGATTCGACGATGATCGCGCGCGAACTGGCGCCGAATCATCGCGTGCTGTGTGCGTCGCCGGGCTATGTGGCTGCGCACGGGTTGCCTGCCCATCCGGCGGAGCTCCGCGCGCATCGATGCATCGTGATGGGGGATCAGCCGCGTGCCGAATGGCGGTTCGACGGCGCCCAGGGCGGCGTGGCGGTCGAGGTGACGGCCGCGCTGCTGACGAACGACGGCGGCGCGGCGCGCACGCTGGCGCTCGAGGGGGCGGGCATTGCATTGAAGTCGATCTGGGATGTCGGCGCAGATCTCGATGCCGGTCGGCTTGTGCGCGTGCTGCCGGCTTTCGAGGCGTGCGCGGCACCGCTGCATGCCGTCTATCCGAGCGGCCGTCACGTGCCGTTGCGGGTGCGGTCATTCGTCGATTTCCTGCGCGAGCAATTGCGGGATGCGTGGGGCCGCGAAGACTGAACCCGTCCCTGGCGACGGGCCGGGCGCGTGGCGCCTCGTCATTCCGAAGCGGTTTACAATCGTTTGCATCAGGCGCCGCAAGCGTTGTCCCGTGCGTCGCCCCCGTTCGACAGGATGCCAACGATGCCAACGACTCCAGCGAATTCCCCGGTTCCCCGCCAGCGACGCGTGCAGTGTGCGAGTGCGGCCGGTCTTCACCACGTCGCCTATACCGAATGGGGCGATCCCGCGAATCCGCGTGTGCTTGTCTGCGTGCACGGCCTGACCCGCTCCGGGCGCGATTTCGACAGGCTCGCCTCCGCGCTGTCCGATACGTATCGCGTCGTCTGTCCCGATGTCGTCGGGCGTGGCCGGTCGGACCGGCTGTCCGATCCGCGGCTCTATGCGATTCCGCAGTACGTGGCCGACATGGTGACGCTGATCGCACGGCTCGACGTCGAATCGGTCGACTGGTTCGGCACGTCGATGGGCGGCCTGATCGGCTTGGCGCTCGCGGGGCTGCCCGGTTCGCCGCTGCGCCGGATGATCGTCAACGACGTTGGTCCGCGTATCGAACCCGATTCGCTCACGCGCATCGGCGAATACCTCGGCGTACAGCCGCGGTTTGCGACGGAGCAGGAGGGGATCGACTATCTGAAGTCGCTGTCGCTGCCGTTCGGCGCGCTGAGCGCCGACGAGTGGCGCGAGATCAACGGGCCATTGCTGCAAGAATTGCCCGAAGGCGGCTGGACGATGCGCTACGATCCGCGCATCGCCGAGCCGTTCAAGGCGACGACGCCTGAACTGGCCGCACTCGGCGAGGCCGCGCTATGGCGCGCGATCGAGACGACGGACGCGTCGCTGCTGGTCGTGCGCGGCGAGACGTCCGATTTGCTGTCGCGCGAGACGGCGGCCGAAATGGTACGTCGCGGCCGGCGTGTGACGCACGTCGAGATTCCGGGTGCGGGCCACGCGCCGGCGTTCGTCAGCGCCGATCAGATTGCGCTCGCGCGGCGGTTTTTCGTCGAAGGTGGCGCATAAACGCGTCATAATATGCGGTTCGGCGGCACGCGGGCCGTGTTGCCGCCCGATTCCTTACCCAATCACGACCGGAACATTTCATGGCAGTCATTCGTCACCACGTCGGGGCCCGACTCTCCGAAACCGCGATCCACAACGGTACCGTGTATCTGGCCGGCCAGATCGCCGAAGACACCACGCAGGACATCAGGGGCCAGACGCGCGAAGTGCTCGGCCACATCGACCGCCTGCTCGCCGAAGCGGGCAGCGACAAGGCGCATCTGCTGTCGGTGCAGATCTACATCTCGGATCTGGCGAACTTCGAAGGCATGAATGCGGAGTGGGACGCATGGGTCGCACAGGGCAACACGCCGCCGCGCGCAACCGTCGAGGCGAAGCTCGCGGATCCGGCACTGCTCGTCGAGATCGTCGTCGTCGCCGCGCAACGGAGCTGAGCGTTATCCGACGATGACCGTATTCCGCCAGGCCGTGCAATGACCGGATCCGTTTCCGCCTCTCCCGTCGCGGCGCCGTCGTTCGACGACGTGCTCGCGTTCGTGCGCGAGCGGGCCGGCGACGCGCGCCTGTCGTCCGGCGAATTGCTCGCCGATCACTCGGCAGGCACGGCGGCGATCATGCGCACGCTGAACGTCGATCCGTCCGCGATGCAGGCCGCCGCGCTGTTCGTGCTGACGCCGCACCTGAGCGATCCCGAGCGCGAGCTGACCGAGCGTTTCGGCGACGAAGTGGCGCGGCTCGTGTCCGACGTGCGCAAGCTGCTGAGGCTCGGCACCGTCAGCCTGCGCGCCGCGCAGAACGCGAAACCCGACTCCGGGCGCGACGCGGCGGAAGAGCGGCGCACGCAGATCGAGGCGCTGCGCAAGATGCTGCTCGCCTTCGCGCAGGACATCCGCGTGGTGCTGATCCGGCTCGCGTCGCGGTTGCAGTCGTTGCGCTACTACGCGGCCGCGAAGATCGACCCGCCGCCCGACGTTGCGCGCGAGACGCTCGAGATTTATGCCCCGCTCGCGAACCGGCTCGGTATCTGGCAGCTGAAGTGGGAGCTCGAGGATCTCGCGTTCCGCTTTGAGGATCCCGTGACCTACAAACGGATCGCGAAGCTGCTCGACGAGAAGCGCATCGAGCGCGAGGCGTACGTCACGCAGGCGATCGCGCGGCTGCAGCACGAGCTGGCGGACGCGAACATCCAGGCCGAGGTGAGCGGCCGGCCGAAGCATATCTACAGCATCTGGCGCAAGATGCGCGGCAAGGAGCTCGATTTTTCCGAGTTGTACGACGTGCGCGCATTTCGCGTGATCGTGCCGGACATCAAGGATTGCTACGCGGTGCTCGGCATCGTGCATCACCTGTGGCAGCCGGTGCCGAAGGAATTCGACGACTACATCTCGCGACCGAAGCCGAACGGCTACAAGTCGCTGCATACGGTGGTGATCGGCGACGACGGCCGCGCATTCGAAGTGCAGATCCGCACGCAGGAGATGCACCGTTTCGCCGAGTACGGCGTCGCCGCGCACTGGCGCTACAAGGAAGCCGGCGCGCGCGGCTATGGAGGTCAGTTCTCGGCGAGCGACAAGTACGACGAGAAGATTGCATGGCTGCGCCAGCTGCTCGCATGGAAGGATGACGTCGAGGACGGCGCGGAAAAGTCGGGCGACGAGGCGTGGGCGCAATTGCGCGAGACGTCGCTCGACGACGACCACATCTACGTGCTGACGCCGCAGGCGCGCGTGATTGCGTTGCCGCAGGGCGCGACGCCGGTCGATTTCGCGTACCACCTGCACAGCGAACTTGGCCATCGCTGTCGTGGCGCGCGTGTCGACGGCGCGATGGTGCCGCTCAACACGCCGCTCGCGAATGGCCAGACGGTCGAGATCGTCGCGGTGAAGGAGGGCGGGCCGTCGCGCGACTGGCTGAACCTGCAGCTCGGCTATTTGAAGAGCTCGCGCGCGCGTCAGAAGGTGCGGGCGTGGTTCAACTCGATCGAGCAGGAAGAAAACGTCTCGCACGGCCGCGCGCTCGTCGAAAAGACGCTGCAACGCGAGGGCAAGACGTCGGTCAACCTGGACAACCTCGCCGCGAAGCTCGGCTTCAAGTCGCCCGAGGAGCTGTTCTCGGTCGTCGGCAAGGAAGAGTTCAGCCTGCGCAATGTCGAGCACGCGCTGTCCGATGCGCCGCCACCCGAACCGGCGCCCGAGGCGCCTGCCGATTTCGAGAAACGCAGCAGCGGCGCGAGCGTGGCGCACGGCGCGTCGACCGGCGTGCTGGTCGTGGGTGTCGACGCGCTGCTGACCCAGCTCGCGCGCTGCTGCCGTCCGGCGCCGCCCGATCCGATCAGTGGTTTCGTCACGCGCGGCAAGGGGATGTCGATCCATCGCACCGATTGCCCGACCTTCCGCCGGATGGTCGAGCGCGCGCCGGAGCGCGTGCTGCAGACGACCTGGTCGGCCGACGTGCTGGGCGGGCGCGGCGCGTCCGTCTATCCGGTCGACCTGATGATCGAGGCGAGCGACCGGCAAGGGTTGCTGCGCGACATCTCCGAAGTGTTCGCACGCGAGAAGATGAACGTCGTGGGCGTGAAGACGCAGAGCCGCCGCAATGCGGCATTCATGCAGTTCACGGTCGAGGTGTCGAACTCGGCGCAGGTGCAGCGCGCATGTACGCTGCTCGGCGAGGTGCAGGGCGTCGTGCGGGCCGGACGGAAGGCATGATGTGGGGTTCGAACACCGTTATTTTGCTGCGGCTGCATAAAAATACTTGCCAAGCGGGTAACGGCTCCATATAATCTTAGCTTCACTAGGCTCGTAGCTCAGCTGGTTAGAGCACCACCTTGACATGGTGGGGGTCGTTGGTTCGAGTCCAATCGAGCCTACCAACGAATTGAGAATGTCCGGTATCCGGGTGTTCGATGCAGTAAATAACTCAACGCGAACAAGGCGAATACGGTTATGACACCGCGAACGTTGACCGAAACCTTTTCGGAGCGACGCTAGTCGAGGAACCCTTTCGCCCTTTCAGTTTGAGTGAAGTATCGAATGCGGCCCCTCGAAAGCGGGGCCGCATTTTTTTTGTCGCGAAATTTTCCCGCGTGATTTTTAAATCGCGTACCTGGTCTGCCGCCCACTGTCGGCATCACGGAGATTGCTATGGTTTCGATACGCTTGCCTGACGGCTCAGTTCGACAATACGAGCATCCGGTGACAGTTGCCGAGGTTGCAGCCTCGATCGGTCCCGGCCTTGCGAAGGCTGCGCTTGGTGGCAAGCTCGATGGCGAGCTCGTCGATACGTCGGCCGTGATCGACCGCGACGCGTCGCTCGCGATCGTGACCGACAAGGACGCCGACGGCCTCGACATCATCCGTCACTCGACGGCGCACTTGCTCGCGTACGCGGTGAAGGAACTGTATCCGGACGCGCAGGTGACGATCGGCCCGGTGATCGACAACGGTTTCTATTACGACTTCTCGTACAACCGCCCGTTTACGCCGGAAGATCTGGAAAAGATCGAAAAGCGCATGCAGGAACTCGCGAAGAAGGACGAGCCCGTCACGCGCCGTGTCGTGTCGCGCGACGAGGCGGCGGGCTACTTCCGCAGCATCGGCGAGAAGTACAAGGCCGAGATCATCGAATCGATTCCGCAAAGCGATGAAATCAAGCTGTATTCGCACGGCGGCTTTACCGATCTGTGCCGTGGTCCGCACGTGCCGTCCACCGGCAAGCTGAAAGTCTTCAAGCTGATGAAGGTCGCGGGCGCGTACTGGCGCGGTGATTCGAAGAACGAGCAGTTGCAGCGCATCTATGGCACGGCCTGGACGAAGAAGGAAGACCAGGACCAGTACCTGCACATGCTCGAGGAAGCTGAAAAGCGCGACCACCGCAAGCTCGGCAAGCAGCTCGACCTGTTCCACATGCAGGAAGAGTCGCCGGGGATGGTGTTCTGGCATCCGAAGGGCTGGGCGCTGTGGCAGCAGGTCGAGCAGTACATGCGCCGCCGCGTGAGCGAAGCCGGGTACCTCGAGATCAAGACGCCGATGATCATGGACCGCTCGCTGTGGGAGGCGTCGGGCCACTGGCAGAACTACCGCGAGAACATGTTCACGACGGAGTCGGAGAAGCGCGATTACGCGATCAAGCCGATGAACTGCCCCGGCCACGTCCAGGTGTTCAAGCACGGCCTGCGTTCGTACCGCGACCTGCCGCTGCGTTACGCGGAATTCGGTTCGTGCCACCGCAACGAGGCATCGGGCGCGCTGCATGGTCTGATGCGTGTGCGCGGCTTCGTGCAGGACGATGCGCACATCTTCTGTACGGAAGACCAGTTCATCTCGGAATCGATCGCGTTCAACACGCTGGCAATGAGCGTGTACAAGGACTTCGGCTTCGATCACATCGACATCAAGCTGTCGCTGCGCCCGGAGCAGCGCGCGGGTACGGACGAAACCTGGGATCGCGCCGAGCAGGGCCTGCGCGATGCGCTGACGGCCTGCGGCCTCACGTGGGAGGAGTTGCCGGGTGAGGGTGCGTTCTACGGCCCGAAGATCGAGTATCACATCAAGGATGCGCTCGGCCGTTCGTGGCAGTGCGGCACGCTGCAGCTCGACATGGTGCTGCCGGAGCGCCTCGGCGCCGAGTATGTCGCGGATGACAGCAGCCGCCGTCGTCCGGTGATGCTGCACCGTGCAATCGTCGGTTCGATGGAGCGTTTCCTCGGCATTTTGATCGAGCACCACGCTGGTGCGATGCCGGCCTGGCTCGCGCCGTTCCAGGCAGTTGTGCTCAATATCGCCGAAAGTCAGGCCGAATATGCGCAATCTCTGGCCCAATCGTTGCAAAAACAAGGGGTTAGAGTGACGGCCGATTTGCGCAATGAGAAGATTAGCTATAAAATACGCGAGCACACGCTGGAAAAGGTGCCTTATCTCCTCGTCGTGGGTGATAAGGAGCGTGATGCGCAAACGGTAGCCGTGCGTGCCCGTGGCGGCGTCGATCTTGGCGTGATGCCGGTCGATGCCTTCGTTGAGCGTCTGCAGGAAGACCTGCGGTCGTTCAAGTAACCGCCCTGGCAGCGCGGCTCGTTTTTTTAATTTTTAGAGGAAACGTAACATCGCTACTGATAAGTCGTCGCACCGCATCAACGGTGAAATCACTGCGCCGGAAGTGCGCCTGGTCGGGATCGAGAACGAGCCGCTCGGTATCGTAAAACTCGCTGATGCTTTCCGTAAATCGGAAGAACTGGATGTTGACCTGGTGGAAATCGCGCCGCAAGCGGTTCCCCCGGTTTGCCGTCTGATGGATTACGGCAAGTTCAAGTACCAGGAATCGAAGAAGCAACACGAAGCGAAGCTGAAGCAGAAGGTCATCCAGGTCAAGGAAGTCAAGTTCCGCCCGGGTACCGATGACGGTGACTACAACGTCAAGCTCCGCAATCTCGTGCGCTTCCTCGAAGAAGGCGACAAGACGAAGATCACGTTGCGTTTCCGCGGCCGCGAAATGGCTCACCAGGAAATCGGTATGCGGATGCTTGAGCGTCTGCGCACGGATCTCGAGGAAGTCGGCCAGGTCGAGCAGATGCCGAAGATGGAAGGGCGCCAGATGATCATGGTGCTCTCGCCGAAGAAAAAGAAGTAACGGGCCCGCGCGCTTCGCGCGCAGGTTCGCAGTGGTTCGGCGCGTCGCCCGTCAGGGCGGCGTGCCAACAATGACGGCGGCTGCGCAAGCGGTTCGCCGTACACAAGTGGACTGGGTTTCGAAGGGCGGGTCAAGGGCGCAAGCCAACCGCACACCCATCGCCATCTAATAAACTGGAGTTGTTCGTCATGCCTAAGATGAAGACCAAGAAGAGTGCTGCAAAGCGCTTCGTGGTGCGGCCGGGCGGTACCGTCAAGCGCGGTCAAGCCTTCAAGCGTCACATCCTGACCAAGAAAACCACGAAGAACAAGCGTCACCTGCGCGGCGCAACGGCAGTTCATGATTCCGATCTGAACTCCGTCCGCGCGATGCTGCCGTTCGCGTAACCCCTAACTGATACTCTAAGGAGAGAAACATGCCTCGAGTCAAACGTGGGGTAACCGCACGGGCCCGCCACAAGAAGATCATCAACCTGGCCAAGGGTTATCGCGGCCGCCGCAATAACGTCTACCGCATCGCCAAGCAGGCGGTGATGCGCGCTGGTCAGTACGCGTACCGCGATCGCCGCAACAAGAAGCGTGTGTTCCGCGCACTGTGGATCACGCGTATCAACGCGGCAGTTCGCCAGCACGACATGACCTACAGCGTGTTCATCAACGGCCTGAAGAAGGCGTCGATCGAACTCGACCGTAAGGTGCTGGCCGATATGGCGGTGTTCGACAAGGCTGCTTTTGCTGCGATCGTCAAGCAGGTGAAAGCCGCCGTTGCAGCCTAATTGCGAAATTAGCACTGCGTGGTTAGTTGCAGCGATGTTCCGGTAGTCTCGGCCGCTGCAGCGAAAACGGGGCTCTTCCGAGCCCCTTTTTTGTTTGGTGGGCGATTTCGCTCGCCAAGACCGAATGACGTTGGAAATGATGGGATCTATGGATCTGGACCAGATTGTCGCCGACGCGCAGCAGTCCTTCGAACAGGCTGCCGACATCACCACGCTCGAAAATGAGAAAGCACGATTTCTCGGCAAGTCGGGCGCGCTGACCGAGTTGCTGAAGGGTCTCGGCAAGCTCGATCCCGAAGCACGCAAGACCGAAGGCGCACGCATCAACGTCGCGAAGCAGCAGGTTGAAGCCGCGCTGACCGCACGCCGTCAGGCACTGGCCGACGCGCTGCTGAATCAGCGCCTCACTGCCGAAGCGATCGACGTGACGTTGCCGGGCCGCGGCGCCGGAGCAGGCAGCCTGCACCCCGTGATGCGCACGTGGGAGCGTGTCGAACAGATTTTCGGCTCGATCGGCTTCGATGTGGCCGATGGCCCCGAAATCGAGACCGACTGGTACAACTTCACGTCGCTGAACAGCCCGGAGAACCATCCGGCGCGTTCGATGCAGGACACCTTCTACGTCGAAGGCAAGGATGCCGACGGCCGCCAGCTGCTGCTACGCACGCACACGAGCCCGATGCAGGTGCGTTACGCGCGCATGAACCGTCCGCCGATCAAGGTGATCGCGCCGGGCCGCACGTATCGCGTCGACAGCGATGCGACCCACTCGCCGATGTTCAATCAGGTCGAGGGGCTGTGGATCGACGAAAACATCAGCTTCGCCGACCTCAAGGGCGTCTATACCGACTTCCTGAAAAAATTCTTCGAGCGCGACGACATCCTCGTGCGCTTCCGTCCGTCGTATTTCCCGTTCACGGAACCGTCGGCCGAGATCGACATGATGTTCGAGCAAGGCAAGAACGCCGGCAAGTGGCTCGAGATCTCCGGTTCGGGGCAGGTGCATCCGACCGTGATTCGCAACATGGGCCTCGATCCCGAGCGCTACATCGGCTTTGCGTTCGGCAGTGGCCTCGAGCGCCTGACGATGTTGCGCTACGGCGTCCAGGATCTCCGGCTGTTCTTCGAGAACGACCTGCGTTTCCTGCGCCAGTTCGCGTAACGCCGCGCGCCGCGCCGACCTGTGCCCGCACACGCCCCGACGGCCGATCCGACGGGGCCCGGGCGTCGATCTAACCTGTTTCGAACGTAGACATCCATGCAATTCCCTGAATCCTGGTTGAGAACCTTTGTCGACCCGCAGCTGACGACCGACGAACTGTCGCACGCGCTGACGATGGCGGGGCTCGAAGTCGAATCGCTGAGCAAGGCTGCGCCGCCGACGTCGAAGATCGTCGTCGGCCGCGTGCTCGAAGTCGTCAAGCATCCGGATGCGGACAAGCTCAATGTCTGCCAGGTCGACGCCGGCACTGGCGCGACGCTGAATATCGTCTGCGGCGCACCGAACGTCGCGCCCGGCATCAAGGTGCCGGTCGCGCTGGTCGGCGCGGAACTGCCGCCGGCAGAAGAGGGCGGCAAACCGTTCGCGATCAAGCTGTCGAAGCTGCGCGGCGTGGAGAGCCAGGGAATGCTGTGCTCGGCCCGCGAGCTGAAGCTGTCCGAGGATCACAGCGGCCTGCTGGTGCTGCCGGAAGATACGCCGGTCGGCCAGGACATCCGCGAGACGCTCAATCTCGACGACACGATCTTCGAAATCAAGCTGACGCCGAACAAGGCCGACTGCCTGTCCGTGTTCGGCATCGCACGCGAGACGGCCGCGATCACCGGCGCGCCGCTGACGCCGGTCGACATCCGCCCGGTGCGCGTCGAGCTCGACGAGACGCTGCCGGTGCGCATTGCCGCCCCCGATCTGTGCGGCCGTTTCTCGGGGCGCGTGATCCGCGGCGTGAACGCGCATGCGAAGACTCCGCAGTGGATGGTCGAGCGCCTCGAGCGTTCCGGCCAGCGCAGCGTGTCAGCGCTCGTCGACATCTCGAACTACGTGATGTTCGAGCTCGGCCGTCCGTCGCACGTGTTCGATCTCGACAAGATCCACGGCGGCATCGAGGTGCGCTGGGGCAAGCGTGGCGAGTCGCTGAAGCTGCTCAACGGCAACACGGTCGAACTCGATGAAACGGTCGGCGTGATTTCGGACGACCGCCAGGTCGAAAGCCTGGCCGGCATCATGGGTGGCGACAGCACGGCCGTTACGCTCGATACGACCAACATCTACCTGGAAGCCGCATTCTGGTGGCCGGACAGCATCCGCGGCCGGGCGCGCAAGTACAACTTCTCGACCGATGCGGCCCATCGCTTCGAGCGCGGTGTCGATTACGCGACGACCGTCGAGCACGTCGAGCGCATCACGCAGCTGATTCTGGATATCTGCGGCGGCAAGGCCGGGCCGGTCGACGATCAGTCCGTGAACCTGCCGCAGCGTGCGCCGGTGAAGATGCGCGTATCGCGCGCGAACCGCATCATCGGCGTGCAGATCGGCGCCGACGAGATCGCCAGCATCTTCACGCGCCTCGGCCTGCCGTTCGAGCGTGAAGACGACGCGTTCCTCGTCATGCCGCCGTCGCATCGCTTCGACATCGAGATCGAGGAAGACCTGATCGAGGAAGTGGCGCGCATCTACGGCTTCGAAAAGATCCCGGCGCGTCCGCCGGTCGCGACGAGCGAAATGCGCGCGACCAACGAGACGCGGCGCTCGATCCACGACATCCGTCACGCGCTCGCCGCGCGCGACTACGCGGAAACCGTCAACTTCAGCTTCGTCGATGCGGAGTGGGAGCGCGATTTCGCCGGCAACGACAACCCGATCCGGCTGCTGAACCCGATCGCGAGCCAACTGTCGGTGATGCGTACGACGCTGTTCGGTAGCCTGATTTCCGTGCTGCGCCACAACCTGAACCGCCGCGCGGATCGCGTGCGGGTGTTCGAGGCTGGCCGCGTGTTCCTCGCCGATGCGGCGGCGAAGGCCGGTGAGCTGACGGTCGAAGGTTATGTGCAGCCGAAGCGCGTCGGTGCGCTTGCCTATGGTCCGGCGCTCGATGAGCAGTGGGGCGCAGCGACCCGCGCGGTCGATTTCTTCGACGTGAAGGGCGATCTCGAGGCGCTGCTCGCGCCCGCTGCCGCGCGTTTCGTGAAGGCGGAGCATCCGGCCCTCCATCCGGGCCGCAGCGCGCGGATCGAAGTCGACGGCCGCGCGGTCGGCTGGATCGGCGAGCTGCACCCGCGCCTGATGCAGAAATACGAGCTGCCGCAAGCGCCGGTGATGTTCGAGATCGATGCGGACGCGCTGATTGCGCGTGCGTTGCCCGCGCCGACCGACGTGTCGAAATTCCCGCCGGTTCGTCGCGATATCGCCGTTGTCGTCGATCAGGCGGTCGAGGTTCAGGCACTTTTCGACGAAATGAAGAAGGCGCTTGCGGAAGAGGCCTGCCGATTCGTTCAGAAGGTTGTACTCTTCGACGAATTTCGTGCAAAATCAAATACTTCCGGTGGTCTTGCCGCGCACGAGAAGAGCCTTGCCTTCCGCGTGACGTTGCAGGACGCGGCTGGCACGCTACAGGATGAGGTCGTCGATCAGGCGATCCAGACGCTGGTCGAGCGGATGGCTCGCGCCGGTGCGCGCCTGCGCGGCTAAGGAGAGGGCCCGCCCGTTCGCGGGCGGCTTTTTCCCATCGTAAGTTTTGATTCAACGCGCTGTATGGCAGATATGAACGACATGACCTCGAGTGAATTCGAAGCCCTCCTGACGGCGCAACGCAGCGCCATGAACCGCGACGCTTCGGCGCCGGCGTCCACCGAGACGCCCACGCTGACGAAGGCGGAACTGGCGGAGCTGCTGTTCGACAGCGTCGGGCTGAACAAGCGTGAAGCGAAGGACATGGTCGAGGCGTTTTTCGAGGTGATTCGCGACGCGCTCGAAAACGGCGAAAGCGTCAAGCTGTCGGGGTTCGGCAATTTCCAGTTGCGCGACAAGCCGCAGCGTCCGGGCCGCAATCCGAAGACGGGCGAGGCGATTCCGATCGCGGCCCGCCGGGTGGTAACCTTCCACGCGAGCCAGAAGCTGAAGGCGCTGGTCGAAAACGGCGCGGAGTAAGCCCGCGCGCTGACGCCCCCGCGCGGCCGCCGCGCACCCTTTACCGACGGTTAACCGACGATGACCACTACGGTTGAGAAAGTCGTCTTGCCTCCGATTCCCGCGAAGCGCTATTTCACGATCGGTGAAGTCAGCGAACTGTGCGGGGTCAAGCCGCATGTGCTGCGTTATTGGGAACAGGAATTTACTCAACTGCGGCCGGTGAAGCGGCGTGGCAATCGCCGGTACTACCAGCACCACGAAGTGCTGCTGATCCGGCGGATTCGCGAATTGCTGTACGAGCAGGGATTCACGATCAACGGTGCGCGCAACCGGCTCGATTCGCCGGCCGCCGAGCGGGCTGCGGCCACTCCCGTCGAGCCGGAAGCGCAGGCTACCGATGCACGCGCGCCGGGCAAGCCGGGCGCGACCGTCGACGTCATTGCATTGCGGCAGGCGCTGCTCGACGTGATCGACGGACTGAAGCACGACTGAGCGCGAAGGATGAAATGAAAAGCCCGGTTGGCGACGTGCCACCGGGCTTCTTTCATGCGTGTCGTGTGCGCTTCAGCGTGATGCGAGCGGGTTTTTCTGCCCCATGTCGACGACCAGCGTGCCGTCCGGCAGCATCCGCACCGAGCCTTGCGCGACCTGGCTGCGGTAGTCGTACAGGTCGAAACGCATCGGGCCGGCCTCGGCCGAATTCCGGATCAGCGCGCGCACGTTCAGTTCGAGCACGTTGAACATCTTCATGTCGCCGCCTTCCATCCACATGTAGCTCGGAGCATCGATCTGCGGCCGTTGCGGCGCGGGCGCGCCTGCCATGCGCCTGAACGTGAGGCGCAGCCCGTCGCGCTCGACCGTTGCCTGTCCGAGCTTGCCGTTCAGCACGGGTGGCGGGAACACAGTGTATTGGTCGAGCACGAGCGTGTCGCCGCGTAGCTCCGCGCCGCGCCGCTGCAACGGTGTCAGCGAAGCGAGCTCGATGCCGAGCGAACGCAGCAGCTTCGCCTGCGGAATGCCGAGCACCGACACCTGGGACGGCTTGAACGCGAGGTGCCGATCGTCGAGCACGGACAGCGTGCCCTTCATGTCGGTCGGCAGCCAGACGCCCGGCACGTGATTCCACAGCTTGATGCCGCCCTGGACACGCAGGTTCGTGCCGTCCGCGCTCAGTTGCAAGTCGTTGAGCGAGCGCGGCGAGTAGTCGAGCAGATAGTTGTTGAAGAGCGCGGACATTGCCTTCCACGACTCGACGACCGTGCCGCCGAGAATGCGGATGTCGTACTGGTTCGGGTCGTCGAGATCGACGGGCTCGCCGGGCCGCTTCGATACGAGTTCCACGTCGAGATCCTCGACGTGAAAGCCGATATCGCCGGACAGGTTGAAGTCGACGTTGCGCAAGTGGATCGTCGGGTTGCGGTTCGACACGTGCCGTTCGTTGAACGGCGTGGTCGACGTGCGGCGCATCGCGACCTTCTGCATGCGGGGGGAGGCGGTGTTTGCCGCGAGCGCATAGGCTTCCCAGTGCTGTCGTATGTCGCGCAGCGCATTCTGCTGCGCGGCGAGGAAGCTGTCGTTCAGGCGCGCGGCCGCGTTGCCGAGCGGCGCGCCGCTGGCCGGGCCCGCATACGAGGGCATCCGGATCGCCATCGCCCCGCTTTCGTCGAAGTTGAAGTAGCCGGCCGATACCTGGTCGCGGTAGTGATACAGGTCGAACACGAAAGTCTGGCCGGGCTTCGTGGAATCGACCGGGCGGATCAGGATGTCCGCGTTCATCGGCATCGAGCGCATGAACTTCACATCGCCGCCGCGAATGACCATCGCCTGCTGCGGCGCGTTCGCGGGCATCGCGAAGCCGGCGTGCGTGCCGTCGTCGAGCTTCAGGTCGAGGCCGGCCGGCGTCACGCGCAACGCGGTGATCGTGAGCTTCAGGCGTGGCGGCGGCATCAGCTTGTCGACCGACATCACGAGATCGTCGCCGGCGAGCTGCGCGATCGGCGTCTGGACTTTCAGCAGGTCGGCCATCTTCACGTTGGCCGCGCGCATCACGGGCTGCGCGTTGATGCCGGAGACGTGCACGCCCGTTGGATGGAACACGAGTTGGCTGCCGTCGCGAATTGCGAGCGTGCCCGTCAGCGAGAACGGCACCCAGCCGTCGCGCTGCATCTCGCCTTGCAGGTGAATCACGCCGTCGCCGGCCGATACGGCGAGCTTGCGCAGCGGTGCGTTGCGGTAGCCGAAGATGTAGGTGTTGAAGAGGGCGGTCAGCTTCGCGTTGTCGAGCGTGACCGTGCCTTCATGCACGTCGATCTCGAAACTTGTCGGATCGTCGAATACGATCGGCGCGCCGGCCTGCGTCGGCACGAGCGTCGCTGACAGCTGGTGGATGAAGAAACCGAGGTTGTTGACGATACGGAAATCGACGTCGCGCAGGAACGTCATCGCGCCGTTCTGGCCCGAGTCGCGCAGCGTGAACGGGCGCGATTGCGTGAGGCTGATCGATGCGAGCGACGGCACGGTGCGTGCGACCTGCTGCTCGCGGGCGAGGCGTTCGGCCTTGGTGCGTTCGATCTTCGTCGACGCGGCCGACGTGTTGCCGTCGCGCTGCGCGGATGATTCCGCGCAACCGGCACACAGCATGGCGAGCGCCAGTACGCCGCAGCCGAACGCGCGGGATGTCCTGGACGAGATGGGGCGGGCCGCGCGTGGCGGGCCGGAAAACCAGTCGAAAATTGCCAAAGGCGAGCGATGGCCGCGCCGGACCGCATTCCGCATCGTCTGTCTCCATGTCTTGTCGTGATCGACGGCCGCGCGCGCCACTGCACGGCGCGAGCGTCGATGCGGTGCAGTGTGGCATAGCGCGCTAGAGCGGCGTTACCAAACAACGGGCGCCCGGACGGGGCCGGCCGGCGGGCTGCGGGACAACGGATTCGAGGTGGTTGGACGGCTGGATCAAACGGTCGTTTGGTTTACACGACCGGTCCCCGGCGGATCTTGTTGGGTCCGGGCAAACCCCCTCCAGCCTCGGCCAGCGCGGGTTTAGTCGGGCTTGCGTTGCCGCGGTCGCAGCGGTCGCGGCGTGGATGCGGTCCGGCCCCGTCGCAGCGGCTTGCGGGGTGATCAGACCAGCATGCGCTGCCGGATTGCGTTCAGCGTCGCCTGGTCGAGTTGCAGGCCGTTCGCGATATACGACGCCATCGAGCCGTACGACGCGGTGACCTGATCGAATGCCGCCTGCAGATAGTCGGTGTGTGCGCCTTGCAGCGCGGTCATCATGTCTGCCGCATTTTGCCCGCCGGCTTTTTGCGCCTGGGCGACCGAAGCGGCGATTTCCGATGCGCTATAGACGTTCGTTAGCAGATAGTCGGCGAGTATCGTCTGCTCGGATGTGCCAAGGATCGTATGCAGGATCGCGGTTGCCCAGCCCGTGCGATCCTTGCCGGCCGTGCAGTGGAACACCAGGTTTTCGCCGGAGGCAGCGAAGCCGGTGAAGAGCGCGTGATAGCGGGCATGCGCGGTGTCCGACGTGACGAACGCGCGGTACATGCTCAACATGAAAGCCGTCGCGGTGGCGCCGGTGGTCGGGATCGGATCGATGCTGGCGGCCCCGAGCACGTTGAGGTTTTGCCAGGTGGCGCCAGCCAGCGGCACATCCGGTTGCGTCTTGATCTCGGCGGGCGTGCGCAGGTCGCAAACCTGCCTGACGCCGAGCGTGCCGACGGTGGCGACATCCGCGGCCGACAACGCGAGCGCGGATGAACGATAGATCACGCCTTTCTTCATCCTGGCGCCGTTCGTTGTCGCGTAGCCGGCGCCGTCCGGCCCGGCCGTATCGCGAAAATTCGATGCGGAACTCAGCCGCGGTGTCGTGACGGGCGCGACCGAAATCGAGTCGCCTCCGCATGCCGACAGAAGCGATGCGCTCCCCAGCGCCATGCCTATCGTGCCGACGCCCAGCCGGAGAAAATGTCGACGGGAAATTTCGTTTTTCTGATGCATTCAATGCCCTGTGTCGAAGACGGTTACAAGAGGTCGCGACTGCGGTGGTGACAGAAACCGCCTCCTGTATCACGCGCGACGCGGCAAAGCCGGGGCGGCCGGGTCGATCGGCATGCAGTCGGACGGTTCACCCGCGCGCATCGATCTCGCGCCGGGTAACCGCACGGTAGCGATTTGCGGCGAACCGGCCATCGTCCTTTTCGATTAGGTTGGAAAGCGGGTTGCCACCGTCGGTTGCGCGTTCGGGCAGGTGGGATCGGTGGCAGCGGCGAGGTAAGATCGGCAGCAGTGACTGTATCGACCAAAGCACGGTAGCCATCACGGGGAAGCGTCATGGATCTCAAGGAAGTCGACGTATTAGGTGCAGGCGTGGGCGATCACTGGTACTACGCGTCGAAGGCGAGTGCGATCCGTCGGTTCCTGGGGGCGCCAGGCGCGAACCGGATACTCGATGTCGGTGCAGGCTCCGGCTTCTTCTCGAAGCACTTGCTGGAGCGTACGCAGGCGACGGAAGCTTGGTGTGTCGATACGAGCTACGCCGACGATACCGATGGCGAGGCGGCTGGCAAGCCCATCCACTTTCGGCGATCCGTTGATCGATTCGATGCCGATCTCGTGTTGCTGATGGACGTGCTCGAGCATGTCGACGACGACGTCGGTCTGCTCACGCAGTATGTAAAGGATGCGCCTTCGGGCAGCCGCTTCCTGATCACGGTTCCCGCGTTCCAGTTCCTCTGGAGCGGTCATGATGATTTTCTGGAGCACAAGCGCCGATATACGCTCGGCAGTCTCGAGGACGTGGTACGTCGCGCGGGGCTCGACGTCGAGCACGGCGCCTATTATTTCGGCCTCACGTTTCCGCTCGCGGCAGCGTTGCGGCTCGGCGAGCGCGTGCGTCGGCAACCGCGCGTGCCGGCGTCGCAATTGCGTCGTCACCATCCGTTCGTGAACGGCCTGCTCAAGACGATCTGTCGGATCGAGTTGCCGATGTTCCGTTTCAACCGCGTCGCCGGGCTGACGGTCATCTGTGTCGCACGCAAGCGGTGAATGCAAGGCCGTCTGGCCGGTGCGCAGCGTCGTGCCAAGCGCGTCGTTGCTTGCATCGGAACCGCCACACCCAAAAAAATTCACAAGAACATTCACAAAATGCATGCGACCCGTTCTAAATCGGAAAACTGTCTGTTATAATTTTTTTCTTTCGGGGCGTAGCGCAGCCTGGTAGCGTACCTGCATGGGGTGCAGGTGGTCGGAGGTTCAAATCCTCTCGCCCCGACCAGACAAGAACCCGCGTCAGCTTAAGCTGGCGCGGGTTTTTTCTTGGCCGTCGCTTTTTTGCACATCGTGGCGCGGCCCCGGTAAAATGCAAGGTTGATCCACGGAAAGCGCCGTGATTTAGCGGAAGAGGATTCCCCGAACATGACTGATCTTCGTCTTACCATGCGGTTCGCTGCAGTGCTCGCCACCGGCGCGCTCGTTGCCGGTTGCGGTACGTCGTCGCCCACGAAAGTGGACTACAAGAGCGATTCGAAATCGAAGGAAGCGTCGCTCGCAGTGCCGCCCAATATGCTCGACGAGACGGCCGATCAGCGTTCGCTGCCGCCCCAGGGCGGCGCGACTTCCCTTTCCGCGCTTCAGCAGGTCCAGCAGGCAGCGCCTGCGCTGGACACTGTCGCTCCGGCTGTGACCGGCATGCATATCCAGCGCGATGGCACCGAGAGCTGGCTCGTGATCGACGGCAAGCAGCCGGCCGACGTCTGGCCGCAGGTTCGCCGCTTCTGGCAGGAGCAGGGCTTCCTGCTCGTCGTCGACCAGCGCGACAAGGGCGTGATGGAAACCGACTGGAACGAAACTCATCCGCAGATCAACGACGGCCTGATCCGTAGCGTGATCTCGAAGGCGATGGGCAACTCGTACGTGACGGCCGAGCGCAACAAGTACCGTACGCGTCTCGATTCGGCGCCGAATGGCGGCACCTATGTCTTCATCAGCCAGAAGGGGATGCGCGAAGCGATCACGGGCTCGAACAACGATTCGAGCAAGTGGGAACCGAAGCCGAACGATCCGGCACTCGAGACCGAATACCTGAAGCGATTGATGGCGGTGCTCGCGCAGAACGAGCAGCGCGCGAAGAACGGCGAGCCGCCAATCGCGAACATCAAGGACAACACGGTCCCGAAGGACAAGAAGGCCGACGCCGACGCATCGTCGAAGGCTGCTGCAGCGATTGCCGCGCAAAACGTTTCCCGCACGTCGGCGCAAGGCAACGATGCGGCCGACGCTGCCGTTCCGTCGGAAGTCACGCTTGGCGAGCCGTACGACCGGTCGTGGCTGCACGTCGGTCTCGCGCTCGATCGTGCGAACTTCACGGTCGACGATCGCGATCGCACGAAGGGCCTGTATTTCGTGCGCTATGTTGATCCGAAGGATCTGACTTCGGCCGAGCAGGGCTTCTGGAGCCAGTTGTTCCACGGCAAGAAGGAAAAGCAGGCGAAGCAATACCGTGTCAACGTGAAGGCACTCACGGCCGACCAGACGCGTGTCGCGGTCGTCGACGATTCGGGCGCGATCGACACGTCGTCACCGGCTCGCCAGATCATGGGGCTGCTCGTGAATCAGCTCCGCTGATTTCGGCGTTTCTCCGCGCTACTGAAAAGCCCGCCATATGGCGGGCTTTTTTATGGCCGCTCGCCGGCGCGCACCTGTGCTGGAGGTTCGGTCCCTTCTCGTGACGTTACGTAACATCCGCGCGTTACGGCGGAAAAACGCATGCGGCATTGTCGGCGGAAAATTTTTTCCCTTATAAATCAACGAGATGGTCGGTTTGGTGCAGTTGGCACGCAACCTGCTTTATATGTTGAAATTGATGGAACAGGGAGGATGGCGTCAGAAACCGGGGGTGTGCCGCGAGCGCCCGATAAACGGTATCGACGTTTTCGAATGTCGGCGCGACGAGCGTCGGCGCAACTGATGACGATCCGCGCCAGCGTGCGGATCTCGATGGCCCCGTCGCCTATCCTCGTAGGGCGACGGTTTCGCCCGCGCTTCTCTGAAGCGCGGGCTATTTTTTTGGGGCTGTCGTGCGATACCGTGCTGGCGCAGCCGATGCGCGATTCGCGTATTCTCGGGCTTCTCAAGACGAAGGAGGCGGGAATGGCGGAAATTGCAGACGTGGCGCTGATCGTGGCGAAGCCGGGCGCCGAGGAGAAGTTGCGTGTCCAGCTCGAAGGGATCGTCGAGCCGACCCGCAACGAAGCAGGGGCATTGCAGTACGACCTGCACCGGGACTTGAAGGAGCCCGCGCGGTTCGTATTCGTTGAGCGCTGGGAAAGCGGGGAGGCGCTTGCTGCTCATGCGCGCTCCGCGCACATTCTCGCTTATCGCGAAGCGGCCGCGAATTGGATCGAGCGTTCCGAAATCCGCGTGCTGTCGAAGCTCGCCTGAGCCGGGTGGGGCGACCGGACCTGTTCGGTCGCGGGGTGCGTCAGTGCGACGTGTTGGGTACGTCGAGGATCAGGATGATCGTCCAGTCTGCGTCGCCGTCGTGATGGTACTGGCGCTCTGCGACGATGAACGGTTGCTGCTTGCCTTGCGGGCCGAGGAAAAGCACGTCGCCCTCCATCGGCAGGCACTCGATCGGCGGCAGCGCGAGGAACGCGTCAGCCGAGCCGCGGGGCATCAGTTGCTTGATCTGGCGAGTGGCTGCTTCGGTCCACTCGATGTCGAGTTGAATGTTGCTCATGCTGTCCTCCGCACCGGGGTGCGCACGGGTGGAAAATTTCGGTGCGCGACTTTAGCACAGCGCACGGGCACCGCAACCAAAAAAGCCGAACCCGGTTGCCCGGATTCGGCTTTTCGCTTGTGCGGTGCCGCCGAACTTACTGGCTGGCAGCGTCTGCGGCCTTGGCAGCCTTCTTGCCGGCCTTCTTCGCAGCAGCCTTGTGGTGAGCAGCCTTCTTGCCGTGGTGATGCTCTTCCTGCATCGCCGGCTGTGCGGCTTCAGCCGCTTGCTGCTGTTGCAGCGCCTGTGCGCGTTGCTCGATCTCGGAGATCTTGGCCGGATCGGTAATCGTCTTGATTTCCGTGCTCTCTTGCGCATACGCTGCGCCAGTCAGCGCCGACATCGCAACCAGGATAGCCAGGGACGTCTTCTTCATTGCTTTACCTCCGCTAAGTGGTGATGAACCCGAGTGTTGCCGTTTTGTCTGGCGACTGCAATCGAGTGCGTGTCGAGTGTAACAAAAGTGACGGATCAATGTGCATCGGATCGTGGCGCGACGCAAGGTCTCGTTGAAGTCGCGCAACACTTCGCACGCTTCGTCACGCGCCTGCCATCGTAGCCGCCGTAGTCATTTCCGCTCCGGTTTCCATGCAGCGGTCAGAACCATCCAAACCATCGATAGACATGGAATTGAGCGATGCCGACCAGTTCGTGCAGCGCTTGCGCGGCGTTGACGACATTGAGCCAGCGCGGCAGCCAACCCGTTTGAGCGCGTCGGCGATTCGCATAAACGGGCTGCGGATCGATCCCGAAACGGTGGAAATCGAGCAATGCGCGGCGCATCTGGTATGACGAAGTGACGAGAATGCGTGCGTCGTCATACTGTGAGCGTAGTATAGATGCAGTGAATTTCGCATTTTCGTAGGTTGTGCGGCTATCCGGTTCCAGAACGAGATCCGCGGGCGCGACGCCTTCGGCGACGAGTTGGCGGCCGTATACGGCAGCCTCGGTTTCGCCGTGATTCTGCGGGTCACCGCCAGACATCACCACGGTGCAGCGCTCGGCCCGTTGCCGGCAGGTGCGGTAGAGCGCGGCGATCTTGTGGATGCGGGCGGCTCCATCGGATGGCGGCCGCAGCCCGGAGTCGGTGCGCTTCGTGCCGGCGCCGATGAGAATCAGTGTGGTCCGTCCGTGCATGTCCGGGTGCTCGACGGGTACGACGCCCGCCTCGCTCCAGGCGATCAGCGGCGCGGCGAGCCAGCCCGTCGCGAGCAGCCAGAACAGCGCAACGGCGGCGATCGAGATGATTCGTCGCCGCTTGCGGCAGAGCATGAAACAGATGAAGAGAAGTACAAATGAATCGAACAGAATCAATTTGATTGGGGTATGGTGTCTTTTTATGGACGGCTGACGATCCGGCCCTGACGCGACGCCGAACGTCGGCTTCCAGAATCGGTGGCGGTATCGGCGGGCGGTGACGCCGCCCGGCGCGCCGCTTCGCATTGTCGCTGCACTTTAAGAAAGAATCGAGATGGCCACGTATTCCAATGAAGCGGTGCTCGACGCATTGAGACGAGTGCAGTACCGCCAGGTACCGTGGGCGCGCCGCCCGGGCGTGTTCGAGTATCTCCGTTCGCTCGGGCTGATGGACACGGTCAGGCAGAAAACCGTTGCTCCAGCGCCGGGCTTCCATGCACCGGTCGACATTGCCGTGCTGACCGAAAGCGGTCGAGCCGAATTCTCGCGCCTCGAGCGTGACGAGAAATTACTTTCCTGGACAGATCGCCGCATGGCCGACTACGCATTGAGCGAAGCGAGTGCCGTGGCAATTCTCGAAAGCCGCCTGTAGCGGCCGATCATCCCGCCGCCCGCATCGCCGTGCGGCTGGCGATGCCCCAAAAAAAAGCCCGTATCACGAGGATACGGGCGTACCGGATACTTTTGCTGTTGCCACGCTGTGCTCATGGCAACGTTGTGACTCATCGCGTGCGGCGCAGTTCCCGACTGCGGGTATTTTCTTTGGCGAAATCCCGAATTTGGCAGGACTACGGATGACGCGGTCCGTCGGACGGTTGCGAGCCGATGCGCGCTCGCGCATTGCTGGCGATGTCGCCGCGCAGGTCGCCACGCGGCACGGTCTGCCGGCTGGACGGGTTGGCGGACGGCGGTTGGCGGGGCGTGTTCCGGTGATCCTGCTGGCGATGGGGCGGCTTCGCGCGATCGTCGGCATGGGCTGGAGCGGACAACGCCAGGGAAATGACAATGCCGCATGCAACGAGCAGTGACATTGGTTTCATGGCGGGGCTCCCTTCAAGCCGTCGATGCGGCCTGTTGATATCTCGCTAAGGTAAGCGTGGGAGTGCAGGCTTGCTGTAAATATTGGTAAATAGATGTATCGCGGCACGACAACGGTAATCGACGGCAACGCCGGCGTCGCGAACAAGTCGCGTCGCAAAAAGAAACCGGGCGGCCGAGGCCGCCCGATCGATCATTCGTTACGCCATCTTCACGGGCGCGCGCCAGGATTCCGGGTTGGTCCAGAAGGCGCCGCGCAGCCGGTCGCGGCTCGGCGGTGCAGGCGGCTTCGCGGCGCTTGCGCCGATGCGCCCGCGCAGGGAGATCTGCCGACCGCTCGTGCCGAGTCGCTTCACGATTTCGGCGAGCGTGCCGTCGGCCTGCCATTCGTCGAAGCGACGGCGGCAAGTCGGCGGCGACGGATAGCGGCCCGGCAGCTTCGACCAGCCTTCTCCGGTCGACAGCACCCACAGCACGGCGTTCACCACCGAGCGGGCTTCCACCCGGGGGCGGCCGCGCCGCTCACTCCGTGCGGGTTCCGAGCAAAACAGACCCTCGACCAGCGCCCACTCGTTATCTCTCAAATCGTCGAACAGCATCATGTCCTCACCTCAGCGAAGCTAACTCCGGTGCGCTGCCCTGCGCCGCGCACTCTTCAAGCACTCGATCGTCGAGTGCCGGGTGGGGGCGTCCGGTTGGCCGGCAGCGGCGTTTCTGCTCTTCCGTCCGACGAAACCTGCGCCCTGTGCGTCAGGTAATGCACGAAGCGTGCCATGTCGGAGGTAATTCCCTCGAGAGCCGCTTGGCAGCGAGCTAACGGCTAAGTCAGCTAGGGGCGTATAAGACGCCAAAATAACCCACCAGCAAATCGGGACAATCACCAATCTTGTGCAGTTCGCCCGCACCACGTGCGTTCGCGGATGTATTGCACCGCAGCGAAACATGTGGGGCCGGTGCCTGATTCGCACATCGACGCCGGATTCGCGCATTAAAATCGCGCATCGATATCGACGATTGATGAGGTCATGAAATGAACGTCACGCTGCGCCAGCTTCGCGTCTTCATCGAGGTCGCGCGGCTCAAGAGCTTCAGTCGCGCGGGTGACGAGATCGGGCTCACGCAGTCTGCGGTCAGCCGCTGCGTGCGCGAGCTCGAGGCCGAGCTCGGATTGAAGCTGATTGACCGCACGACGCGCGACGTGCAACTGACCGATGTCGGTGCGAACCTGATCGCGAGCGTGTCGCGTCTGCTCGACGATCTCGACGACACGCTGCGAGAGATTCGCGAAATCGGCGAGCAGCGCCGCGGGCGCGTGATCGTCGCAGCAAGCCCGACGATTGCGTGCCGGCTGATGCCGCGCGTGGTTGCATCGTGCGAGCGCCAGTTTCCGTTCGTGACGCTCGGTTTGCGCGACGACGTGCAGAGCGACGTGTTGCGAAAGGTGAAGTCGAGCGAGGTCGATTTCGGTGTCGTGATCGGGCCGCTCACGGTGGCCGATCTGTTCTGCGAATCGCTGATGACCGATTCGTTCTGCCTGGTCGCGCGCGCCGACCATCCGCTCGCGGCGCGTGCCGAGGTGCCCTGGACGGCGCTGGACGGCGAGCGCCTCGTGCTCCTCGATCATGCGTCGGGAAGCCGGCCGCTGATCGATGCCGCGCTGGCTGCCCATCGCGTCAACGCGACGGTCATGCAAGAGCTTGGGCATTCGGCGACCGTATTCGGACTCGTCGAGGCCGGTGTCGGCGTGAGTGTGCAGCCGTGGCTGTCGCTGCCGCTCCCGGCCGGCTCGACGCTCGTCGCGCGGCCGCTCACGCCACGCACCGAGCGTACGGTCGAACTCGTGCGCCGCCGCGACCGGTCGTTGTCACCCGCTGCGCAGGCGATCTGGGAACTCGTGCGGCAGATGCCTGCGAGGGCGGAGGATCTCGACTGACGCGCTCCGACGCGCGCCAGTCCGGCTTAGGGGCCGGTACACTACGCGGATCGTGTTCCTCGAAGGTGGTTCTCGATGGCGCATTTCGCAGAGTCTTTTCCGGTAGCCGGCGCGCCTGCGGCGCGCGACGCAGTGCACGCGTTGCGTCCGTCGCTGATCCGGGAGGTGGCAAACGCCGGCTTTGGCGTGTCGGACATGCTGCCGTTCTGGTTCGGCGAATCCGATCGCGTGACGCCGAACTTCATCCGCGACGCCGCGGCGGCGGCGCTGCGCGACGGCGCGACCTTCTACACGCACAACCTCGGCACAGCGCCGCTGCGCGACGCGATCGCGACCTACGTCAGCGCTCGTCACGGTGTCACGACGGCCGACACCGTGGCCGTGACGAGTTCGGGCGTGAGCGCGCTGATGCTGGCCGCGCAGATGCTGGTCGGTGCGGGCGAACGCGTCGTCGCGGTCACGCCGCTGTGGCCGAATCTCGTCGAGATCCCGAAGATCCTTGGGGCTCGGATAGAATGCGTCCCGCTCGGCTATGGCGCTGCGGGCTGGCGGCTCGATGTCGGGCGGTTGCTCGCGGCGCTGACGCCCGATACGCGGATGCTGCTGATCAACTCGCCGAATAACCCGACCGGCTGGACGATGTCGCGCGACGACCAGCAAGCCGTGCTCGCCCATTGCCGTCGCCACGGCATCTGGCTGGTTGCCGACGAGGTGTACGAGCGGCTCGCTTTCGACGCATGTGGTGCGGACGGCGCGCCATCGTTCCTCGACATCGCATCGCGCGACGAGCGGGTCGTGGTCGTGAACTCGTTTTCGAAAGCGTGGGCGATGACGGGCTGGCGCCTGGGGTGGCTCATCGCGCCCGCAGCGGTGATGGCTGACCTGGCGAAGCTCGTCGAATACAACACGTCATGTGCGCCGGGCTTCGTGCAGGCAGCGGGTGAAGTCGCACTGCGCGATGGCGAGCCGTTCGTACGGTCGTTCGTTGCGGCGCTGCGCGATGCGCGCGATCACCTGGTTGCCGCGCTGCGTACGCTGCCGGGGGGCGAGGTGCCGCCTCCGTCGGGCGCGATGTATCTGTTTCTGCGCCTCCCGGGCGCGTCAGACAGTCTTGCGTTCTGCAAGACGCTGGTGCGCGAGGCGGGGCTCGGTCTTGCACCCGGGCGGGCGTTCGGCCCGGAGGGGGAAGGGTTCGTGCGCTGGTGCTACGCTTGTGATCCGGCACGACTCGACGCGGGTGTCGAGCGGTTGCGCCGGTTCCTCGCACTCGGCGCAGCTGTCCGCTGAAGCGGGGCCGGAGCGGACGCGGCGCGCGGGTGGCGGCTCGTTCGGCTCATCTTTACGCACCGGGCAATTTTGCGTAATATGGCGCTCAGTCACGCGGTTCCGTCGTTGAGCCGTGCTGTTCCGTCCGGTTTGGGCCTGGCCTGAAGTTGGTTCGCCGCCCCCGGTTCGTGCTCCCATCAATATGACCGATCAGAATCGGGCGAGCGCGTCTTCCGTTCCTTTCGTCTGTTTGTTGATCCGGTTCGTTTGACCACAGGGTCTGGCCTAGCTGCATGAATACCCAAGAGGCGAAGATCGTCCTCGAGACTGCTTTGATCTGCGCGCAGGAACCGCTGAAACTCGGCGATTTGCGCAAGCTCTTTGCCGACGGCGTGTCGGCTGACACGGTCCGCACGTTGCTCGAAGATCTGAAACAGGATTGGTCCGGTCGCGGCGTCGAACTGGTGGCGCTCGCAACCGGGTGGCGCTTCCAGAGCAAGCCGGCGATGCGTCACTATCTGGATCGCCTGCATCCCGAGAAGCCGCCGAAGTATTCGCGTGCCGTGCTCGAAACGCTCGCGATCATCGCGTACCGGCAGCCCGTCACGCGCGGCGACATCGAAGAGATTCGCGGCGTAACGGTCAATACGCAGGTGGTCAAGCAACTCGAGGATCGCGGCTGGATCGAAGTGATCGGTCATCGTGACGTACCGGGGCGCCCGGCGCTGTATGCGACGACCAAGCAGTTCCTCGACGACCTCGGCCTGAAGGCGCTCGATGACCTGCCTGCGCTCGAGGAACCGGCCGCGAACATCGAGGCCGCGCTGCTTGCGCAGCAGGCGATGGATTTCGACGAGGGCATGGCGGTCGCAGGCGACGCAGCGGGCGACGCGCCGCAAACGGATGAGGCATTCGCCGGTCAATCGGCAGGATTGCCGGATGATCCCGCGGCGGACGTCGCGTCGACGCATGAAATCGCGAGCCGCGATACGCTCGATACTGATCGCGGGCAAACGGAACAAATCGAACAGGCTGGCGCCGAAGCAGTGCCAGCCGGTGTGCAGCCCGAGGCGCTGCGCGCGGATTGGAGCGAGGAAGATCGCAAGCCGGCGGCCGAAGCGGTTGCCGGAGACGGAGCGGAAGCGGCCGGCGACATGCCTGGCGAGGCTGGTCGGGCCGACGCCCCCCGTTCCCGTCCTGCGGACGACGAGATGCTGGACGACACGTCCGACAGTCTCGCCGATGCCGTACGAAGCGCCAGTGCACCCATCGGTGCCGACGCGCTGCCTGACGACGAAGCAGAACCCGAACAGCGTCGCGCCTGATCGCGGCCAACTTCTTGCCGCGCCCGCGTCGGGCGCGAGACCTGACATTTTGAGGTTGTTTTGACAGATATCCACGATATTGAATCGTCCGCGCCTGCCGTGCAGGCGGCGCGTGCCGACGATGCACCGGAGCAGGGCGCTTCGGCCGAGGGTGGCGACGAGCGTCCCCGCCGCGGTCTGCGGCGAGGCCCGCGCAGCCTGATCGCGCGGCGTCGCGCGGCGGCCAAGTCGAAGGGCGCCGAAGGCGAACCGCAGGGCGGCGAAGGCGCTGACGCGCAGCCGGCCGAGGCCGCCGAAGCGCAGCAGCCGGCGCGTGCACCGCGCAAGGAAGGTGCGGCCAAGGGTGCTCGCAAGCCGGCCGCCAAGCGCGAAGGTGCTGCGGCCAAGTCCCAGGGCGGCCAGGGCCGTCGCGGTGGCGCATCGAAGGCTGAAGGCGGTGCGGCGAAGGTGGAGGGTGGCGATGCGTCCCAGGACGAGCTGTTCGCCTACGTGACGTCGCCGGCATTCGACGCCGACAACTCCGCGGGCGGTAGCGGCGTGCGCGCGCCGATGCTGCGTCGCGGCCGCAACCAGCCGGCGAACAAGCGCGTGCTGTCGCCTGACGACGACGCGCCGAAGCTTCACAAGGTGCTGGCGGAGGCGGGCATGGGCTCGCGCCGCGAAATGGAAGAGCTGATCGTTGCCGGCCGCGTGTCGGTGAACGGTGAGCCGGCGCACATCGGCCAGCGCATCATGCCGACCGACCAGGTGCGGATCAACGGCAAGCCGGTCAAGCGCAAGCTGCCGAACAAGCCGCCGCGCGTGCTGCTGTACCACAAGCCGACGGGCGAGATCGTCAGCCATGCGGATCCGGAAGGCCGTCCGTCGGTGTTCGACCGCCTGCCGCCGATGAAGACGGCGAAATGGCTCGCGGTGGGCCGCCTCGACTTCAATACCGAAGGTCTGCTGATGCTGACGACTTCGGGCGACCTTGCAAACCGCTTCATGCACCCGCGCTACAGCGTCGAGCGCGAGTACGCGGTGCGCGTCGTCGGCGAGCTGGCCGAAGGCATGCGGCAAAAGCTGCTGCACGGCGTCGAGCTCGATGACGGCCCGGCGAACTTCCTGCGCATCCGCGACGGCGGCGGCGAAGGCACGAATCACTGGTATCACGTTGCACTGGCCGAAGGCCGCAACCGCGAAGTGCGCCGGATGTTCGAGGCGGTCGGCCTGATGGTGAGCCGCCTGATCCGCACGCGTCACGGCCCGATTCCGTTGCCGCGCGGCCTGAAGCGCGGTCGCTGGGAAGAGCTCGACGACACGCAGGTGCGCAAGCTGATGGCGACCGTCGGGCTGAAAGCGCCGTCCGAGGAAAAGGGCAAGCGCGGCGCTGCCGGCCAGGCCGAGCGACGCCAGCCCGATCCGATGCAGACGTCGATGGGCTTCATCAGCCGTGAGCCGGTGCTGACGACGCACGGGCAGCTGGATCAGCCGCGTCGTGGCGGTGGTCGCCGCGGCGGGCCGGGCCTGCCGGGCCTGAGCGGCTACGGCAGCCTGCCGGTCGCGCCGTCGGGCTACGGCAATCGCGCCGGCGGCGGTCGAGATGGCAACCGTGCGGGCGGAGGTGGGCGCGATGGCAATCGCGTCGGCGGTGGCCGTGGCGATGTCGACGGCAACCGCGCGTCGTATGGTGCAGGCCCCAAGCGCGACAGCGCGGGCCCCAAGCGCGGCGGCAGCAAGGGCGGTAATCGCAACCCGAACGGCAATCGTGCCGACGGCGCCGGCAACGGCGGCGGCCCACGCGGCGGTCAGCGTCCGCAGCGCAGCCGCACGCGTAGCCGCTGAGCATTCAGGCATGCGGTGCAAGGCCGTCGGCGTGCCGGCCGGTCTTGTCGACGCGAGGCATCGCGTTTATTGCTTTCGGCTGTATATATGTCGCGCGGCGCTGGATGGCCGCCGGCATGACCGATTACCGGCATGCGTCGATCGCGCCGGTTGATCGAACAGCCCGATTTCGCTTTTTTGGGCCCGTAAAGGCAGTCGACACGCTGCTTTTACCGGCTGGCTTGGCGTTTGCGCCAAAAATCGCTATAATCGCGAAGTCGCTGGGCGTACGGATTCAATGTGCGGCTCAGGTGCGACCACCAGTAAGAAGATGGGCGTTCCGCCCATTTTTTTTTGCTGAAACGGTTAGGCATCTCGGGTAGCGCTTCCTGCGCCGGCTAAGGCGCGCGCCCGCGGGTGAATCGCGAGCGGCGGGCGCGAACACCTGAGAGGACACTGTGCAACTGACGGAACTGATAGAAACCACGGTCACCGGGCTCGGCTACGAGCTGGTGGATCTCGAGCGCACCGGGCGCGGCATGCTTTGCATCTATATCGATCAGCCTGCCGGCATCTCGCTCGAAGATTGCGAAAAGGTCACGCGTCAGCTCCAGCACGTCTTGACGGTCGAAAACATCGATTACGAACGGCTCGAAGTCTCGTCCCCGGGGCTCGACCGCCCGTTGAAGAAGCTGGCCGACTTCGAGCGCTTCGCCGGCAGCGAAGTTTCCGTGACCTTGAAAAAGCCGCTGGACGGGCGCAAGACGTACCGGGGCATTCTGCACGCGCCGAATGGCGAAACGATCGGTTTGGAATTTGAGGGGAAGAAGGGCGAGGCAGCCATGCTGGATTTCACGCTGGCCGATATCGACAAAGCCCGCCTGATTCCGCAAGTTGACTTTAGGAGCCGCAAATAATGAGTCGCGAAGTGTTGATGCTGGTGGATGCGCTGGCGCGCGAGAAAAACGTCGACAAGGATGTGGTGCTGGGCGCCCTCGAGGCCGCGCTCGCGTCCGCTTCCAAGAAGCTGTTCGACGAAGGCGCCGAAATCCGCGTCCATATCGATCGCGAAAGCGGCGAGCACGAAACCTTCCGTCGCTGGCTCGTCGTGCCCGACGAGGCAGGCTTGCAGGAGCCGGATCGCGAGATCCTGCTGTTCGAAGCACGTGAGCAGAAGCCCGACGTCGAAGTCGGCGAGTATGTCGAGGAACCCGTTCCGTCGATCGAGTTCGGTCGCATCGGCGCGCAGGCCGCGAAGCAGGTGATCCTGCAGAAGGTGCGCGACGCCGAGCGCGAGCAGATCCTGAACGACTACCTCGAGCGTGGTGAAAAGATCATGACGGGTACGGTGAAGCGCCTCGACAAGGGCAACTTCATCGTCGAGTCGGGCCGTGTCGAGGCGCTGCTGCGCCGCGACCAGCTGATCCCGAAGGAAAACCTGCGCGTGGGCGACCGCGTGCGCGCGTATATCGCGAAGGTCGACCGCACCGCGCGCGGCCCGCAGATCGAGCTGTCGCGTACGGCGCCCGAGTTCCTGATGAAGCTGTTCGAGATGGAAGTGCCGGAAATCGAGCAGGGTCTGCTCGAGATCAAGGCGGCTGCTCGCGACCCGGGCGTGCGCGCGAAGATCGGCGTCATCGCATACGACAAGCGGATCGACCCGATCGGCACCTGCGTCGGCATCCGCGGTTCCCGCGTGCAGGCCGTGCGCAACGAGCTCGGTGGCGAAAACATCGACATCGTGCTATGGTCGGAGGATCCCGCCCAGTTCGTGATCGGCGCGCTCGCGCCGGCAGCTGTCCAGTCGATTGTCGTCGATGAAGAAAAGCACTCGATGGACGTCGTCGTCGACGAGAACGAGCTGGCTGTCGCGATTGGCCGCAGTGGTCAGAACGTTCGCCTTGCAGGCGAACTGACCGGCTGGCAGATCAACATCATGACGCCGGACGAATCCGCCCTGAAGCAGGGTGAAGAGCGCGACCGGCTGCGTGCGCTGTTCATGGCGCGTCTCGACGTCGACGAAGAAGTTGCCGACATCCTGATCGACGAAGGCTTCACGAGCCTGGAAGAGATCGCGTACGTGCCGCTCAACGAAATGCTCGAAATCGAGGCGTTCGACGAGGACACCGTGCACGAACTGCGCAACCGCGCACGCGACGCGCTGTTGACGATGGCCATCGCGAACGAAGAAAAGGTCGAGAACGCAGCGCTGGATCTCAAGAGCCTCGACGGCATCACGCCGGAGCTGCTCGCGAAGCTGGCCGAACACGGCGTGCAGACGCGCGACGATCTCGCCGAGCTGGCTGTAGATGAACTGGTCGACATGACCGGAATGGAAGAGGATGCCGCTAAGGCGTTGATCATGAAAGCACGTGAACATTGGTTCCAGTGAGAAATGACCATGGCGCACTGATTTGATGGCGGCCGTATGGCCTGACCCGATGCTAACCGCAAGGAATCGGTCCTTGCACTAAGAGGAATGAATGGCGAGTAACAACGTAGCCCAATTTGCCGCGGAACTGAAAATGCCTGCTGGTGTGCTGCTCGAACAGCTGCAGGCAGCGGGCGTCCAGAAAGCGAGTGAAGACGATGCGCTGTCCGAAACGGACAAGGCGCGTCTGCTCGATCATTTGCGCAAGTCACACGGCGCAACCGACGGCGACAAGCGCAAGATCACGCTGACCCGCAAGCATACGTCGGAGATCAAGCAATCTGACGCGACGGGCAAGGCTCGCACCATTCAGGTCGAGGTCCGCAAGAAGCGTACGTTTGTCAAGCGCGACGACGTGAGCGAGGGTGCGGAACAGGGTCAGGCGCAAGTCGCCGAAGCGGACGACGATGCAGAACTGAAGCGTCGCGAAGAAGAGGCGCGCCGCGAGGCCGAGCTGCTCGAGAAGCAGGCGCAGGAACTCCGCGAGCGTCAGGAGCGCCTCGAGCGCGAGGAAGCGGAACGCCGCGCCCGCGAGGAGGCGGCCGAAGCCGAGCGCCGTCGCGCCGAGGAAGAAGCGGCGGCGAAGCGTGCCGCGGCCGAAGCTGCGGCGGCACAGCAGCAGGCGGTCGCGCAGCAGGCCGCTGCAGCCGAGCAGCAAGCGGCGCCTACGCAGTCGCAGTCCGCGCAGGACGAAGCACGCGCAGCCGCCGAACGTGCGGCGCAGCGCGAAGCGGCGAAGAAGGCTGAAGACGCTGCCCGCGAGGCGGCCGACAAGGCGCGCGCCGAGCAGGAAGAGATCAGCAAGCGCCGTGCGGCGGCGGAAGCCGAAGCGCGCGCGATTCGCGAAATGATGAACACGCCGCGTAAGGCCGTGGTCAAGGCAGTCGAGCCGCCGAAGCCGGTCGAGCCGCCGAAGCCGGCCGAAGCGAAGGGCACGCTGCACAAGCCGGCAAAGCCGGAAGGTGCGCAGGCGCGTCCGGCCGTGAAGAAGCCGGCTGGCGCAGCACCGGCAACGACGCAGGCGCCGGCAGGTGCGGGCGACCGCAACAAGAAGCCGGGCGCAGGCAAGGGCGGCTGGCAGGACGACGCGGCGAAGCGTCGCGGCATCAAGACGCGCGGCGATTCGAGCGGCGGCGTCGACCGCGGCTGGCGCGGCGGCCCGAAGGGGCGCGGCCGTCACCAGGACAGCGCATCGTCGTTCCAGGCGCCGACCGAGCCGATCGTGCGTGAAGTGCACGTGCCGGAAACCGTTTCGGTTGCCGATCTCGCGCACAAGATGTCGATCAAGGCCTCCGAAGTCATCAAGGTGATGATGAAGATGGGCCAGATGGTCACGATCAACCAGGTGCTGGACCAGGAAACGGCGATGATCGTCGTCGAGGAACTGGGCCACCGCGCGGTTGCCGCGAAGCTCGACGATCCGGAAGCGCTGCTCGTCGAAGGCGAAACCGGCACCGACGCAGAGCAACTGCCGCGTCCGCCGGTCGTCACGGTGATGGGCCACGTCGACCACGGCAAGACCTCGCTGCTCGACCACATCCGTCGTGCGAAGGTTGCCGCGGGCGAAGCGGGCGGCATTACGCAGCACATCGGCGCTTACCACGTCGAAACGCCGCGTGGCGTCATCACGTTCCTCGATACGCCGGGCCACGAAGCGTTTACGGCAATGCGTGCACGCGGCGCGAAGGCGACCGACATCGTGGTGCTGGTGGTCGCCGCTGACGACGGCGTGATGCCGCAGACGAAGGAAGCAATCGCCCACGCGAAGGCGGGTGGCGTGCCGATCGTCGTCGCGATCAACAAGATCGACAAGCCGGAAGCGAACCCCGATCGCGTCAAGCAGGAGCTGGTCGCGGAAGGCGTCGTGCCGGAAGAATACGGTGGCGATTCGCCGTTCGTGCCGGTGTCGGCAAAGACGGGCGCAGGCATCGACGATCTGCTCGAGAACGTGCTGCTGCAGGCCGAAGTGCTGGAACTGAAGGCACCGGTCGAGGCGCCGGCCAAGGGTATCGTGATCGAAGCGAAGCTCGACAAGGGCAAGGGCCCGGTCGCGACGATCCTCGTTCAGTCCGGTACGCTGAACCGCGGCGACATCGTGCTGGCGGGTACGGCCTACGGCCGCGTGCGTGCGATGCTCGACGAGAACGGCAAGCCGACGAAGGAAGCTGGCCCGTCGATCCCGGTCGAAATCCAGGGTCTGTCGGAAGTGCCGGGTGCGGGCGAGGAAGTGATCGTGCTGCCGGACGAGCGCAAGGCGCGTGAAATCGCCCTGTTCCGTCAAGGCAAGTTCCGCGACGTCAAGCTTGCGAAGCAGCAGGCCGCGAAGCTGGAAAGCATGCTCGAGCAGATGGGCGAAGGCGAAGTGCAGAACCTGCCGCTCATCATCAAGGCGGACGTGCAGGGCTCGCAGGAAGCGCTCGTACAGTCGCTGCTCAAGCTGTCGACCGACGAAGTGCGCGTGCAGATCGTGCACAGCGCGGTGGGTGGCATCAGCGAAAACGACGTCAACCTCGCAACGGCATCGAAGGCTGTCATCATCGGCTTCAACACGCGTGCGGATGCACAGGCGCGCAAGCTGGCCGAGTCGAACGGCATCGACATCCGCTACTACAACATCATCTACGACGCAGTGGATGAAGTGAAGGCGGCAATGTCGGGCATGCTGGCGCCGGAGAAGCGCGAAGTCATCACCGGCATGGTCGAGGTGCGCCAGGTGTTCAAGGTGCCGAAGGTCGGTACGGTCGCTGGCTGTATGGTCACGGACGGTATCGTCAAGCGCTCGTCGTCGGTTCGCGTGCTGCGCAACAACGTCGTGATCTTCACGGGCGAACTCGAATCGCTGAAGCGCTTCAAGGACGACGTGAAGGAAGTGAAGCAAGGCTTCGAGTGCGGTATGTCGGTGAAGAACTTCAACGACGTCATCGAAGGCGACCAGTTCGAAGTCTTCGAAGTGACCGAAGTCGCGCGTACGCTGTAATCGTCGCGCATCGGCTCATGGGCGGGGCAGGCTTGGGCCTGTCCCGCCCATTTTCATGGTGGCGTGCCAACACTGGCCGCCGCTTCATCCTGATAAAGGATACGGATCGATCATGTCCAGGAAACGGACTTCCCCCAATCGCAACGTTCAGATCGCCGACCAGATTCAGCGGGATCTGTCCGAACTCATCATGCGCGAGGTCAAAGACCCGCGCATCGGCATCGTGACCATCCAGAGCGTGGAGCTGACGCCGGATTACGCACACGCGAAGGTCTACTTCACTGCGTTGACCGGTGATCCGGCCAAGACGCAGGAAGCGCTGAACCACGCGTCGGGTCACTTGCACAACCTGTTGTTCAAGCGCCTGCACATTCATACGGTGCCGACACTGCATTTCCACTACGACCAGACGATCGAGAAAGCCGTGGAAATGTCGCGCCTGATCAAGGAAGCGAACTCGACGCGCGCGAAGGACGACGACGAGGCCGACGCGGCCACCAAGGACGACTGAGCTCGACCGGCCTATGACGACTGCAGCATCCCAACGTCCGCGCGTGCCCCGGCGCGTGCTGGACGGCGTCCTCCTGCTCGACAAGCCGGTCGGCCTGTCGAGCAACGACGCGCTGATTCGCGCGAAGCGCCTGCTGCTCGCGAAGAAAGCCGGTCACACCGGCACGCTCGATCCGCTGGCTTCGGGCCTGCTGCCGCTGTGCTTCGGCGAGGCGACGAAGTTCTCGCAGGATCTGCTCGAGGCGGACAAGACCTACGAAGCAACGATGCGGCTCGGCCAGCGTACGGCCACCGGCGACGCGGAAGGCGAGGTGATCGACACGCGGCCCGTCGAATGCGATCGCGCGGCGGTGGAAGCCGCGCTCGTCCGCTTCACCGGCGAGATCGTACAGGTGCCGCCGATGTATTCGGCGCTCAAGCGCGACGGCAAGCCGCTGTACGAATATGCGCGCGCGGGGCAAACCGTCGAGCGGGAGGGCCGCAACGTGACGATCCTCGCACTCGCGCTGCTCGCGTGCGAATTGCCTGACGTGACGTTTCGCGTGACCTGCAGCAAGGGCACGTACGTGCGCACGCTGGCGGAGGATATCGGCGAGGCGCTCGGTTGCGGTGCGCATCTGACGATGCTGCGTCGCACGGGCGTCGGTGCGCTGACGCTCGAGCATGCGGTGACGCTCGATGCGCTGTCCGATGCGGACGACGCGTCGCGCGATGCGTGGCTCCAGCCGGTCGACGCGTTGTTGTCGAGGTTTCCGCTGGTTCGTCTCGATGAGACCAGCGCGAAGCGGTTCCTGCACGGCCAGCGTCTGCCGCTGTCGGCGCTCGACCCGATCGATGCGGCCGAAGGTGAGCGTGTGCGTGTTTACGACGCGACTCGGCTGCTCGGTGTGGCTCGCAAGGCGAGCGGCGTACTGGCGCCGGAGCGGCTCGTCGTCACGGCGGCCTGACGCAGCCGAGCGAACGCGCGCCCGTCGAAATGAAAAAGCCCGGTCGACCGGGCTTTTTGTTTGCGTTCAGGCTACGTGCTCAGTGTGCAGCCGATGCCGCGGCACCTGCATCGCCACCACCGGAGCGCTCGGGCTTCGTGATCCAGATCAGCCCGATCAGCAGCACGAAGATCGCTGCCGAGATGTAGAACAGGTCGTTCACGCCGAGCTGCGCGGCCTGCTGCGTGGCCATGTTGTTGATCAGCCCGTGCGCCTGGTCCGGCGTCAGCCCGAGGTTGCCCATCTGCGTGACGGCCTGGTTGAACGTCGGGTTGTAGACGTTCGCCTGCTCGACCAGTTGCGCGTGATGGAAGTTGTTGCGATGGTCCCAGGCCGTCTGGAAGATCGATGTGCCGATACCGCCGCACATGATCCGCACGAAGTTCGACAGGCCCGATGCCGCAGGGATGCGATGGCCGGGCAGGCCGGACAACGTAATCGACACCAGCGGGATGAAGAAGCCGGCCATCGCGATGCCCTGCACGAGCGTCGGCAGCGTCAGCGACCATTCGTCGACACCCGTCGTGTAGCGCGACCGCATCCAGAAGCACAGCGCAAACGTCAGGAACGACGCCGTCGAGATAAAGCGCGGATCGGTGCGCGGCAGATACTTCCCGGTGAGCGGGGACAGCAGGATGGCGAACAGCCCGACCGGCGCCATCACGAGACCGGCGTCGGTCGCGGTGTAGCCGATCTGCGTCTGCAGCCACAGCGGCAACAGCACGAGGTTGCCGAAGTACAGGCCGTACCCGATCGACAACGCAACCGTGCCGCCGGTGAAGTTCCGCATGCGGAACAGCGACAGGTCGACAACCGGATGCTCGGCGGTCAATTCCCAGATGACGAAGAACGCGAACGCGATGACGGCAGTCAGTGCGAGCACGATGATGGTCGTCGACGCGAACCAGTCGAGATCCTTGCCCTTGTCGAGCATGATCTGCAGCGAGCCGACCCAGACGACCAGCAGCGCGAGGCCTACGCCATCGATCGGCGCGCGGCGCACGGCCGACTCCCGATTGCGGTAGATCGCCCACGTCGCGGCGGCGGCGGCGATGCCGACCGGGATGTTGACGTAGAAGATCCACGGCCACGAGTAGTTGTCCGAGATCCAGCCGCCGAGAATCGGGCCGGCAACGGGCGCGATCAGCGTCGTCATCGCCCATAACGCGAGCGCCATCGGCGCCTTGGCGCGCGGATAGCTCGACAGCAGGAGCGCCTGCGACAGCGGAATCATCGGGCCTGCGACCGCGCCTTGCAGCACGCGCGACGCAAGCAGGAACGGCAGGGTGGGCGAGAGCCCGCACATCCACGACGAAATCACGAACAGGATGATCGACGCGAGGAACAGGCGCACCTGCCCGAAGCGGTCGGTCAGCCAGCCGGTCAGCGGCACCGAGATTGCGTTCGCGACCGCGAACGACGTGATGACCCACGTGCCCTGGTCGGACGACACGCCGAGGTCGCCCGAGATGGTCGGGATCGCGACGTTCGCGATGGACGTGTCGAGCACGTTCATGAACACCGCGAGCGATACCGCGATCGTTCCGATCACGAGTTGCCCGCCCTGCAAGGGCGGGTGAGAGACAGGAGCCTGTGCCATGTCGGTTGTTTTTCCGGAGTCGGAACGGTTACATCATCTTCGCGGCGGCATTCGACTTCGACGCAGCCGGCGCCGATGCGTTGCCGCCTGCGTTCTCTGCGACGATGCGGGCGATTTCGGCGTCAGCTTCGTCGCCGTACTTCGCGAACACGTTGGTCTCGTAGACGGTGTTCGGCGCGTTGACGAGCTGGTCGCCGCGTTCGTCCTTGATGTCCACGTCGACCTGCATCGACAGGCCGATGCGCAGCGGGTGCTTGTCGAGATCCTTCGGATCGAGTTCGATCCGTACCGGCAGGCGCTGCACGACCTTGATCCAGTTACCCGTCGCGTTCTGCGCCGGCAGCAGCGAGAACGCCGAGCCCGTACCGGCCGAGAAGCCGACCACCTTGCCGTGGTAGACCGCCGACGAGCCGTAGATGTCGGCCGTCAGTTCGACCGGCTGGCCGATGCGCATGTGCTTGAGCTGGACTTCCTTGAAGTTCGCATCGACCCACACCGCGTTCAGCGGCACCACCGACATCAGCGGCGTGCCCGGCGATACGCGCTGGCCGACCTGCACCGAGCGCTTCGCGACATAGCCGGTCACCGGCGCGGGCAGTACGTTGCGGGCGTTCGCAAGATACGCGTCGCGCACCTTCGCGGCCGCGGCGAGCACGTTCGGGTGCGAGGCGATCGTCGTGTTCGCGGTCAGCGCGCGATTCGATGCGAGCTGCTGCTGTGCGGCGTCGAGCGATGCCTGAGCGGCCTTCACGGCGTCGCGCGCGTGCGAGATTTCTTCCTGCGACACGGCGCCCGTCTGCGCGACGGCCAGGCGGCGACGCAGGTCGTCCTCGGCCTTCGACAGGTCGGACTGGCGCAGCGCGACTTGCGCGCGGTACTGGTCGTCGTTGACGAACAGGCCGCGCACCTGGCGCACCGTTTGCGCGAGATTGGCCTCGGCCTGCTGCAGCGCGACCTGCGAATCGGCCGGGTCGAGCACGACGAGCGGATCGCCGGCCTTGACCGTCTGCGTGTCGTCGGCCTTCACCGCGATCACGGTGCCGGTGACCTGCGGCGTGATCTGCACGACGTTGCCGTTCACGTACGCGTCGTCGGTCCCTTCATGGAAGCGGGCGACGAGGAAGTAGTACAGGCCATACGCGATGGCCGCGATTACGATGACCGCGACGAGCAGCGTCATCATCCGTTTGCGCTTGCCGTTGTTCTGCGGCTGCGCGCTGGCGGCGTTTTGTTGGTCGCTCATGGCGATTTTCTCCGTCCGTTATTTCGAGTGTCTGCGTAGTGGTGGCGCCGGATCAGTTGGCGGCCTGTTTTGTCGGCTTGTCGGCGTCGGGTGCGGCGAGCGGCGTGCCGGTCGCGTCGAACCCGCCACCCAGCGCCTTGATCAGCGCGAGCTGCATGTCGCGGCGGCGCATCTTCAGGTTGGTCACCGTCTGCTCCGATGCGAGGCGGTTGCTGTCCGCGGTCAGCACCTGCAACTGCGGCGACAGGCCGGCCTTGTAGCGGATGACTGCGAGGTCGTAGGCGCGCGTCGATGCGTCGAGTGCGCGTTGCGCATCGCCCATCTGGCGATCGATCGCGCGGATCGATGCGACCTGCGTCGCGACGTCGTTCAGCGCATTGATCAGCGTCTGGTTGTAGTTCGCCACCGACAGGTCGAAGTCCGCGTAACGGCCCTTGAGCTGCGCGCGCAGCGCGCCGGCATCGAAAATCGGCAGGTGGATCGCCGGGCCGAACTGCGCCTGGCGGCTCGCGAAGTTCAGGAATTTGCCCCAGCCGAACGCATCGAAGCCGAAGCCGGCCGCGAGGTTCACGTCGGGATAGAACTCGGCCTTCGCTTCCTTCACGTCGTGCATCGCGGCTTCGACCTGCCAACGCGCGGCGACGATGTCGGGGCGGCGCGAGACGAGATCGGCCGGCAGGTTGCCGGGCAGCGCCACTTCGCCGCTCGGGTTCAGCACGGGCGCCGCGATCTGCAGCCCGCGATCCGGACCCTTGCCGAGCAGCGCGGCGAGCTGGTAGCGCACCGTCGTGATCTGGCCGTCGAGATCCGACAGCGAAGCCTGGGTCGTGGCGATATTGCCGCGAGCCGTCTGGCGTTCGACGTTGGTGTCGAGGCCGGCCGACACACGGCCGTCGGTGATCTTGCCGACCGTCTCGCGGTTGGTGATCTCGCGTTGTGCGATATCGCGCAGCGCATAGAGTTGCGCGAGCGAGTTGTAGGTGCGTGCGACCGACGACGCGAGCGTGATGCGCGCCTGCTGCATGTCGGCTTCGGCCGCCTTTTCCTGCGATACGGCGGTATGCAGGCGTTCGCGGTTCTTGCCCCACAGGTCGAGTTCCCACGACGCGCTCGCGAGCGCATTGTTCTCGCTGTACCACTGGCCGCCGTACGGGGGCGGGAACAGCGCGTTCGACGAATACAGCTCGCGCGTCCACGAATAGCTGGCTTCCGCCTTCGGCATCAGGTTCGAACGCGACGATTCAATGTATGACGACGCCTTTGCGATGCGCGCCTGCGCCTGCGCGATCGACGGATTGCCCTGCAGGGCTTCGTCGATCAGCTTCGGCAGTTGCGGATCGCCGAACTGGCTGGCCCAGTCGAGCGCCGGCCACTGGCCGCCTTGGGCCGGCAGGCTCTGGGCGGATTCGAATTGCGACGCGGGGGCGATCTGCTTGTCGCTCTTGATGCCGATGTAGTTCGCGCAGCCCGCCAGCGCCAGTGCGGCGGCCGCGGCGGCGACGGCGGTGCGGCACGACCTGGCGCGCACGGACAACGGGGAGGATTTCATCGCGCTGATCCCTGACTCGGAATGAATGATGGACACTGCAAGGATTTCCTTACATTAATCTGTCAAAAGTAATTGTTATGGCAACTATTACGTGATGCTGCCGCCGGCAGTCTCGCAGTAGTTGCTGAGAATGCGGCGCAGCATGCTCTTCAGGAACCCGACTTCTTCCGGCGTAAACCCGTCCAGCACCTGGTCGAGCACACTGCGGAAAATCGGCGGCAGCCGTTCGGCGAGCGCACGGCCTTCGTCGGTCAGCTCGAGGCGCACGACACGCCGATCCTCGATGCTGCGGACGCGAGACAGCAGGCCGCGTTTCTCGACCCGGTCGAGCAGGCGCGTGACCGCGCTCGCGTCGATCCCGTATTCGCGCGCGAGCTCGGCGGCCGTCGAGCACTTGCCGACCGCGATCATGAACAGCATGCTCGCCTGCGTGCCTGTGATGCCGAGCTCTTCCTGCGTGCGTTGCGTGACGAGGTTGGTCATCACCGACTTCACACGCGACATCAGATAACCGACGCTGTCGTTCATCTGATATGAGGACAGCGGCGAAACAGGTGGTGGGGTAGAAGAATCCGACATAAAACCCTGAAGCTGCAATAGTTGACTAGGCAGTAGTATAGGCACAGTTGCTTGCCGCGGCAAATGTTAATCGAACGGCAAAGGGCGCGCTTTACGTCACACAAATCCCTTGTCCCCGTAAGGGTTTTGGGCCCGCCGGTGACGTAGGCCATCGATTGATGGGCATGTCCGGGAGGAGGGCGAGCCGGCCGGCTTTTGTTGCGTCGCAACGTACCCGTCAGCTCTCGACATTCGCACGTGCTATAATTTGTGGCTTTCCAAGCTGCAATGCGCGCGCCCGTGAAAAACGAGCGGGCGCTTTTGCGCGTTCAAACGATTTCCAGGTTTCTATGACCCGCGCCCTTCGCAATATCGCCATCATCGCCCACGTCGACCACGGCAAGACCACGCTCGTCGACCAACTGCTTCGCCAGTCCGGCACCTTCCGCGAGAACCAGCAGATTGCGGAGCGGGTGATGGATTCGAACGACATCGAAAAAGAGCGCGGGATCACGATTCTCGCGAAGAACTGCGCGGTCGAGTACGAAGGCACGCACATCAACATCGTCGACACGCCGGGGCACGCGGACTTCGGTGGCGAGGTGGAGCGCGTGCTGTCGATGGTCGACTCGGTGCTGCTGCTGGTCGACGCGGTCGAGGGCCCGATGCCGCAGACGCGCTTCGTCACGAAGAAGGCGCTCGCGCTCGGCCTGAAGCCGATCGTCATCATCAACAAGATCGACCGTCCGGGTGCGCGGATCGACTGGGTCATCAACCAGACCTTCGACCTGTTCGACAAGCTCGGTGCAACCGAAGAGCAGCTCGACTTCCCGATCGTCTACGCATCGGGCCTGAACGGCTATGCGTCGCTCGACCCGGCTGCGCGCGAAGGCGACATGCGCCCGCTGTTCGAGGCGATCCTCGAGCACGTGCCGGTCCGTCCGGCGGATCCGGATGCGCCGCTGCAGCTGCAGATCACGTCGCTCGACTATTCGACGTATGTCGGCCGGATCGGCGTCGGCCGGATCACGCGCGGCCGCATCAAGCCGGGCCAGCCGGTCGCGATGCGCTTCGGCCCGGAAGGCGAAGTGCTGAACCGCAAGATCAACCAGGTGCTGTCGTTCACGGGCCTCGAGCGCGTTCAGGTCGAGTCGGCCGAAGCGGGCGACATCGTGCTGATCAACGGTATTGAAGACGTCGGCATCGGCGCAACGATCTGCGCGGTGGATACGCCGGAAGCGTTGCCGATGATCACCGTCGACGAGCCGACGCTGACGATGAACTTCCTCGTCAACTCGTCGCCGCTCGCCGGCCGCGAAGGCAAGTTCGTCACGAGCCGCCAGATCCGCGACCGCCTGATGAAGGAACTGAACCACAACGTTGCGCTGCGCGTGAAAGACACCGGCGACGAAACGGTGTTCGAAGTGTCGGGCCGTGGCGAACTGCACCTGACGATTCTCGTCGAGAACATGCGTCGTGAAGGCTACGAGCTTGCCGTGTCGCGTCCGCGCGTCGTGATGCAGGAAATCGACGGTGTGCGGCACGAGCCGTACGAGCTGCTGACCGTCGACGTCGAGGACGAGCATCAGGGCGGCGTGATGGAAGAGCTCGGTCGCCGCAAGGGCGAGATGCTCGACATGGCGTCGGATGGCCGCGGCCGCACGCGTCTGGAGTACAAGATCTCGGCGCGTGGCCTGATCGGCTTCCAGAGCGAATTCCTGACGCTCACGCGCGGCACGGGCCTGATGAGCCACATCTTCGACTCGTACGCTCCGGTCAAGGACGGTTCGGTGTTCGAGCGCCGCAACGGTGTGCTGATCTCGCAGGACGACGGCGCTGCCGTGGCCTACGCATTGTGGAAGCTGCAGGATCGTGGCCGCATGTTCGTGAAGCCGGGTGACGCGCTCTATGAGGGCATGATCATCGGTATCCACAGCCGCGACAACGACCTCGTCGTGAACCCGATCAAGGGCAAGCAGCTGACCAACGTGCGTGCGTCGGGTACCGACGAAGCCGTGCGCCTCGTGCCGCCGGTCCAGATGTCGCTCGAGTACGCAGTCGAATTCATCGACGACGACGAGCTCGTCGAAGTGACGCCGCAGTCGATCCGCCTGCGCAAGCGCTTCCTGAAGGAGCACGAGCGTCGCCGCGCGAGCCGCGAAGGCGCGATCGACTAAGCGTTTCGTCCGTTCGCTGCATCACGGGAAAGGCTGCCTGCGGGCAGCCTTTTTCGCATCTGCGCAGTGCGCAATCGGGGTGTCTGCAAAACACTGTTCCTGCGGGTCGTGGCAATCCGGCAAAACCCCGTCGCGCGGTGCTTTCAGGCACATTTCGCCGTGAACTTCGGTATCGGTTCTGTGATATGCTGCGCGCACGCAAGTTTTAGGTCCTTCCAAGCAAGACTTGATTCGCAATCCGCTAAACGGTCAGGCCGTGTCGCGGAAGGTTGAGCAACCCGCTATTTCTCGAGAAGCTCGAAGAAAGGTGAGCGTAAAATGTCAGATGTAATGAAGCAGTTTCAGCTGAACTCCTATCTGTTCGGCGGCAATGCTTCGTACGTTGAAGAACTGTACGATGCATACCTCAACAATCCGGCATCGGTGCCGGAGAACTGGCGAGAGTATTTCGACGCGCTGCAGAATGTCCCTGCAACCGACGGTTCGAATGCCAACGACGTCGCCCATTTCCCGATCGTCGAATCGTTCGCCGAGCGTGCGAAGGCCAATGCCTTCATCCCGCGCGAAAGCACCACCAATCTGGCTGCGGCACGCAAGCAAGTGCACGTCCAGTCCCTCATCAGCGCCTATCGCTTCCTCGGCTCGCAATGGGCCAATCTGGATCCTCTGAAGCGTCGCGAACGTCCCGCCATTCCCGAGCTCGAACCCGCGTTCTACGATTTCTCCGAAGGCGACCTCGACCAGACGTACAGCGCAAGCAACCTGTACTTCGGTTTCGACCAGGCTTCGCTGCGCGACATCGTCAAGGGTCTGCGCGACACGTACTGCGGCACGATCGGCGCCGAATACATGTACATCAGCGACCCGGAACAGAAGCGCTGGTGGCAGGAGCGACTGGAGTCGATCCGCGCGACGCCGAATTTCTCGGCAGACGAGAAGAAGCACATCCTGAATCGCCTGACGGCCGCTGAAGGCCTCGAGCGCTACCTGCATACCAAGTACGTCGGCCAGAAGCGCTTCTCGCTCGAAGGCGGCGAAAGCTTCATCGCGGCGATGGACGAAGTCGTCCAGCACTCGGGCAAGCGCGGCGTGCAGGAAATCATCATCGGCATGGCCCACCGTGGCCGTCTCAACGTGCTGGTCAATACGCTGGGCAAGATGCCGGCCGACCTGTTCGCCGAATTCGAAGGCAAGCACGTCGACGACCTGCCGGCCGGTGACGTGAAGTACCACAAGGGCTTCTCGTCGGACGTGTCGACGGAAGGCGGCCCGGTCCACCTGTCGCTCGCGTTCAACCCGTCGCACCTCGAAATCGTGAACCCGGTGGTCGAAGGTTCGGCGAAGGCGCGGATGGATCGTCGCGGCGACGAAGACGGCCTGCAAGTGCTGCCGGTGCAGATCCACGGCGACGCGGCCTTCGCTGGCCAGGGCGTCGTGATGGAAACGCTGAACCTCGCGCAGACGCGCGGCTACGGCACGCACGGCACGCTGCATATCGTCATCAACAACCAGATCGGCTTCACGACGTCCGACCCGCGCGATGCGCGCTCGACGCTGTACTGTACCGACGTCGTCAAGATGATCGAGGCGCCGGTGCTGCACGTGAACGGCGACGATCCGGAAGCCGTCGTGCTCGCGATCCAGATCGCGATCGACTACCGGATGCAGTTCCACAAGGATGTCGTGATCGACATCGTCTGCTTCCGCAAGCTGGGCCACAACGAGCAGGACACGCCGGCGGTCACGCAGCCGCTGATGTACAAGAAGATCGCGCAGCACCCGGGCACCCGTGCGCTGTACGCCGAGAAGCTCGTGCAGCAGGGCGTGATCACCGCGGAAGACGCCGACAACTACGTGAAGGCGTACCGCAAGGCGATGGACGACGGCCACCACACGGTCGATCCGGTCCTGTCGAACTACAAGAGCAAGTACGCAGTTGACTGGGTTCCGTTCCTGAACCGCAAGTGGACGGATGCAGCCGATACGGCCGTGCCGCTCGCAGAGCTGAAGCGCCTCGGCGAACGCATCACGACGGTCCCGGAAAACTTCAAGGTCCACCCGCTCGTCGAGCGCGTGATCAACGACCGTCGCAACATGGCGCGTGGCGACCAGCCGCTCGACTGGGGCATGGGCGAACACCTCGCGTTCGCGTCGCTCGTCGCATCGGGTTACTCGGTGCGCCTGACGGGCCAGGACTCGGGCCGCGGCACGTTCACGCACCGTCACGCGGTGCTGCACGACCAGAACCGCGAGCGCTGGAACGACGGCACGTACGTGCCGCTGCAGAACATCGCTGATGGCCAGGCGAAGTTCACGGTGATCGACTCGGTGCTGTCGGAAGAAGCCGTGCTGGGCTTCGAATACGGTTACTCGACCGCCGAGCCGAACACGCTCGTGCTGTGGGAGGCGCAGTTCGGCGACTTCGTCAACGGCGCGCAGGTCGTGATCGACCAGTTCATCTCGTCGGGCGAAGTGAAGTGGGGCCGCGTGTCGGGTCTGACGATGCTGCTGCCGCACGGCTACGAAGGCCAGGGTCCGGAACACTCGTCGACGCGTATCGAGCGTTTCCTGCAACTGTGCGCGGATCACAACATGCAGGTCGTTCAACCGACGACGCCGGCGCAGATTTTCCACCTGCTGCGTCGCCAGATGATCCGCCTGTTCCGCAAGCCGCTGATCGTCGCTACGCCGAAGTCGCTGCTGCGTCACAAGGAAGCTGTGTCGGACCTGTCGGAACTCGCGAAGGGTTCGTTCCAGCCGGTGCTGGGCGAAACCGACGGCGGCATCGACGCGAAGAAGGTCAAGCGCGTGCTGGTGTGCTCGGGCCGCGTGTATTACGACCTCGTCGCACATCGCCGCGAAACGAAGGCGAACGACGTCGCGATCATCCGTATCGAGCAGCTGTATCCGTTCGCGCACAAGCAGTTCGAAGCCGAAATGAAGAAGTACGAGAACGCGACTGAAGTGGTCTGGGTGCAGGACGAGCCGCAGAACCAGGGCCCCTGGTTCTACGTCGAGCACCATCTGAAGGAAGGCATGAAGGAAGGGCAGAAGCTGGCATACAGCGGCCGTCCGGCTTCGGCCTCGCCGGCGGTTGGCTACTACGCGAAGCACTACGAGCAGCAGAAGGCCCTCATCGAAGGTGCGTTCGGCCGCCTGAAGAGCGCATCGATCGCGAAATAACCGACGGAAGCGAAACGGGAAGGCGCCATGCGCTTTCCCGTCTCTTTTGGCCTGCCGGGCGCGTTGCGCGCCGCACTGGCTGAAGGAATCGCACGAACCTCGTCATACCCCAGATTAAGCATCCAGGAAAATCACATGGCTATCGTAGAAGTCAAAGTCCCCCAGCTTTCGGAGTCGGTTTCGGAAGCCACCATGCTGCAGTGGAAGAAGAAGCCGGGCGAAGCAGTTGCTCAAGACGAAATCCTGATCGAACTCGAGACCGACAAGGTCGTGCTCGAAGTGCCGGCGCCGGCCGCGGGCGTGCTCGCGCAAGTGCTGCAGAACGACGGCGACACGGTGGTTGCCGATCAACTGATCGCAACGATCGACACTGAAGCGAAGGCAGGTGCGGCCGAAGCTGCGGCGGGCGCCGCCGAAGTCAAGCCGGCGGCAGCACCTGCTGCAGCCGCGCCGGCAGCGCAGCCGGTCGCCGCTGCGGCATCGTCGGCGACCGCATCGCCGGCCGCATCGAAGCTGCTGGCCGAGAAGGGCCTGTCGGCGGGCGACGTCGCAGGTTCGGGCCGCGACGGCCGCGTCACGAAGGGCGACGCGCTGGCAGCAGGCAGCGCAACGAAGGCCGCTCCGGCTGCCGCACCGGCCAAGACGGCCGCTGCGAAGCCGTCGCTGCCGGAAGTGAAGGTGCCGGCATCGGCTGCGACCTGGCTGAACGACCGTCCGGAACAACGCGTGCCGATGTCGCGCCTGCGTGCGCGTATTGCCGAGCGTCTGCTCGAGTCGCAGCAGACCAACGCGATCCTGACGACGTTCAACGAAGTGAACATGGCCCCGGTCATGGAGCTGCGTAACAAGTACAAGGACAAGTTCGAGAAAGAGCATGGCGTGAAGCTCGGTTTCATGTCGTTCTTCGTGAAGGCGGCTGTCCACGCACTGAAGAAGTTCCCGCTCGTGAACGCGTCGATCGACGGTAACGACATCGTCTACCACGGCTACTTCGACATCGGTATCGCTGTCGGCTCGCCGCGCGGCCTCGTCGTGCCGATCCTGCGCAATGCGGATCAACTGAGCCTCGCCGAAATCGAAAAGAAGATCGCCGAGTTCGGCCAGAAGGCGAAGGACGGCAAGCTGTCGATCGAGGAAATGACGGGCGGTACGTTCTCGATCTCGAACGGCGGCGTGTTCGGCTCGATGCTGTCGACCCCGATCATCAACCCGCCGCAGTCGGCGATCCTCGGCGTGCACGCGACGAAGGAGCGTCCGGTCGTCGAAAACGGCCAGATCGTGATCCGTCCGATCAACTACCTCGCGCTGTCGTACGACCACCGCATCATCGACGGCCGCGAAGCCGTGCTGTCGCTTGTCGCGATGAAGGATGCGCTGGAAGATCCGGCACGCCTGCTGCTCGACCTGTAAGCCGAGTTTCACCGCATTGACCCGCATCGCACGGGCGCGCGACACGCGCTGCCCGTGCGGTTGCACAAGAAGAAAGGATTGTCATGTCCAAGGAATTTGACGTCGTCGTGATCGGCGCCGGCCCCGGCGGCTACATCGCCGCGATCCGCGCCGCGCAGCTCGGCAAGACCGTTGCGTGTATCGAGAAGTGGAAGAACCCGGCCGGCGCGCTGAAGCTCGGCGGCACGTGCCTGAACGTCGGCTGCATCCCGTCGAAGGCGCTGCTCGCGTCGTCGGAAGAGTTCGAGAACACGTCGCACCACCTGGCCGACCACGGCATCACGGTTGACGGCGTGAAGATCGACGTTGCGAAGATGCTCGGCCGCAAGGACGCGATCGTCGAGAAGATGACGAGCGGGATCGAGTTCCTGTTCAAGAAGAACAAGATCACCTGGCTGAAGGGCCATGGCAAGTTCACCGGCAAGACCGACGCCGGCGTGCAGATCGAAGTGAGCGGCGAGGGTGAAACCGAAGTCGTCACCGCGAAGAACGTGATCATCGCGACGGGCTCGAAGGCGCGTCACCTGCCGGGCATCCCGGTCGACAACAAGATCGTGTCGGACAACGAAGGTGCGCTGACGTTCGACGCGGTGCCGAAGAAGCTCGCCGTGATCGGTGCCGGCGTGATCGGCCTCGAACTCGGTTCGGTGTGGCGTCGCCTGGGTGCCGAAGTGACGGTGCTCGAAGCGCTGCCGGCATTCCTCGGCGCTGCTGACGAAGCGCTCGCGAAGGAAGCGGCCAAACTGTTCAAGAAGCAGGGCCTCGACATCCATCTCGGCGTGAAGATCGGCGAAGTGAAGACGACCGCGAACGGCGTGTCGATCGCCTACACGGACAAGGACGGCAACGCGCAGACGCTCGACGCCGACCGCCTGATCGTGTCGGTCGGCCGCGTGCCGAACACCGACAACCTCGGCCTCGAGGCGATCGGCCTGAAGGCGAACGAACGCGGCTTCATCGACGTGGACGACCACTGCCGCACGGCGGTGCCGAACGTGTACGCGATCGGCGACGTGGTGCGTGGCCCGATGCTCGCGCACAAGGCGGAAGACGAAGGCGTGCTGGTCGCGGAAGTGATCGACGGCCAGAAGCCGCACATCGACTACAACTGCATTCCGTGGGTGATCTACACGTACCCGGAAATCGCGTGGGTCGGCAAGACGGAGCAGCAGCTGAAGGCGGAAGGCCGCGAGATCAAGACGGGCAAGTTCCCGTTCTCGATCAACGGCCGCGCGCTCGGCATGAACGCACCGGACGGTTTCGTGAAGATGATCGCGGACGCGAAGACCGACGAACTGCTCGGCGTGCATGTGATCGCGGCGAACGCGTCGGACCTGATCGCGGAAGCCGTGGTGGCGATGGAATTCAAGGCGGCGTCGGAAGACATCGCCCGTATCTGCCATCCGCACCCGTCGATGTCGGAAGTGATGCGCGAAGCGGCGCTCGCCGTCGACAAACGTTCGCTGAACAGCTGAGCGCGGTATAGCGCCGGCCGGCCATCGGCCGGTGCAGCCGTCTCATGACGAGGGCGGGCGGGGTTACCCGTCCGCCTTCGTTTTTTCCGGTTTGCCCGATGAACGTCACCGAATACTACACGCGCGAACTGACCACGCGCGGCTATCAGTCCGATCCCGCGCAGCGCGCGGCCGTCGATCGCCTGCAGCTCTGTTTCGACGAGTGGGTCGAGTACAAGGCGCGCCGCTCGAACGCATTCAAGAAGCTCATCAATCATCCCGACCTCCCGCGCGGTGTCTACATGTGGGGCGGCGTCGGTCGCGGCAAGAGCTTCCTGATGGACAGCTTCTACGCGGTCGTGCCCGTGCAGCGCAAGACGCGCCTGCATTTTCACGAATTCATGCGCGAAGTGCATCGCGAGCTCGAGGAATTGAAAGGGCAGGCCGATCCGCTCGACGAACTCGCACGGCGCATCGCGAAGCGCTACCGGCTGATCTGCTTCGACGAGTTCCACGTGTCGGATATTGCCGATGCGATGATCCTTTATCGTCTGCTCGACCGCCTGTTCAACAACGGCGTGCAGTTCGTGATGACGTCCAACTACGATCCCGACGACCTGTATCCGGACGGCCTGCATCGTGACCGCATGCTGCCGGCGATCGCGCTGATCAAGTCCAAGCTCGACGTGCTCAACGTCGATGCGGGCGTCGATTATCGCCAGCGCACGCTTGCGCAGGTGAAGATGTATCACACGCCGCTCGGTGCGGATGCCGATCGCGAATTGCGGCATGCGTTCCAGAAGCTTGCTGCGGTTCCCGACGAAAGCCCGCTCCTGCATATCGAGAAGCGCGAACTGAAGGCGCTGCGCAAGGCGGACGGCGTCGTATGGTTCGACTTCGCGACGCTGTGCGGCGGCCCGCGCTCGCAGAACGACTATCTCGAGCTCGCAAGCCGCTTCCACGCGATCGTACTGTCCGAGGTGCCGCAGATGTCGCCGCGGATGGCGTCCGAGGCGCGCCGCTTCACGTGGCTCATCGACGTGCTGTACGACCACAAGGTCAAGCTGCTGATGTCTGCAGCGGTGCCGGCGGAGCAGTTGTACGTCGAAGGCCCGATGGCCAACGAATTTGCACGTACGGTGTCGCGAATCGTCGAGATGCAGTCGAAGGAATATATCGAAACGCCGCGCCGCATCGTCGATACGTCGCTGACCTGAGTGCGATTCCCGGCAACGGCCGGGATTCAAACGTCAATTCCGGTCAAATTCAGGTAATCTCGGGGTATTTTCGGATTTGTCTTATATTCATTGTTGAGGTGAGCCGATATCGTTGTGTCATGGTTACTAAGGCTGGAGAGATCCATGACACCGTATCGCGATCTGACCGAACACGAGTGGCGCTGCGTCGCGCCGCTTCTGCCCGAAATGCAGCCGCGCACCGAGTTGCGCGGCCGTCCGTTGGCCAATACGCGTGCCGTCCTGAACGGCGTGCTCTGGGTGATCTACAGTGGCGCAACGTGGTCGGCCATGCCGCGCCGTTACCCTTCGTACCAAACTTGCCATCGACGCTTCAAGGTCTGGCACGAGACAGGTACGTTGATGAGTATCATGCGTGAACTCTATGGCGACGCAGGCGTCAATCTGTGCAATGAATTGTCCACGCGAATGCGCAAGCACACGCAATCGAAAGCGGCGGAAGCGCGCAGCAATGTGGCGCCTGTGTATCGCGCACCTGGCAGCTATGCATCAGATACGCTGAAACATGCAGCGTGATGTCCGCGGGTTCCAGTTTTGCGCGCATCAAAACAAAATCGGCCTGACGACTTCGTCGCAGGCCGATTTTTTCATTGAGCCGCGCGTTTAAGCGCGAGTCGCATTATTGCTGGCGAACCCAGGTCTGCGAACGACCGAGCAGCGACACGCCGATGTAACCGCGCACCACGAGTTTCTGGCCGCCGTCTTCAAGCGTCATCTTGCACTTGTAGACCTTGCCGTTCTCCGGGTCGAGAATGTTGCCGCCGTCCCAGTGGTCGCCATCCTTCTTCATTGCCTTGATGATCGTCATGCCCTTGATGAGCTGATCCTTGCGCTCGTCCGTGCAGGCGGTGCAGCGGCGATCAGGCGTATCGTTCGCGCCGAGGCCCTTGACGACCTTGCCGGTCAGCGCACCGTCGCCGTCCTCGGCGATCTGCACGAGTGCCTTCGGCTGATGCGTGTTGTCGTCGATCGTCTGCCACATGCCGATGGGGCTGTCTGCTTGTGCGAACGTGGGGGCAGCGCAAGCGAGCAGTACGCCGGCGACGGCGATTGCACGAAACGGGCGGGTCAGTTGAATCATTGTCGTCCTCCTTGTTTTGCATGTCGTGTTCGATTTGCCCGCACGACCGTCTGCATGGGGCGGGCATGTTGCGAGCTGTGCCAGAATACGTGAAACAGCGCGCCACGTTTGATAGAGGGGACTCTAATCGAAACAGCCCGCGTGGCGCGGGCTGTTCGGTGACCGTTCAGTTGAGCTGATACGAGAATGCGGCGTTGATGCGCGGGCTGCGTGACGCGCTTTCGACGGGCGCGTCACCCACCGGCTTCGCGACGTTCAGGTCGAGGCTGTAGAAGCGGCTGTCGGTGAAACGCACGCCAATGCCGACCGATGACATGCGATTCGGCGACGGTGTACCCGCGTGCAGGTACACACGGGCCATATCGTAGGCGATGTACGGCGTAACGGACTTCATATACGTCCAGCCCGGCGTGAAGCCGCGGTTGACCTCCAACGACATCCCCCATCCCGAGTCACCCGACGCTTCGCCCGGCTGATAGCCGAGCGCGTAACGCGTCGAGCCGAACGAGATCTGCTCGGACGTCGGCAGCGAGTCGGGGCTGTATTGCCCGGTTAGCGAGACCGACGTGCCGATCCGGAACGGCCACTCGTTGGTTTGCGTGAAGGTCGCGCCGGTGCGGACGAAGGTCAGCGATGTCGGGTCGGCGTACGTAATCGTCGAGCCGTTCACCTGGGCGACCTGCGATTTCGACGCGCCGAGAATGTCGAACGCCTTGGCCACATTGACGCTCAATTTTCGTACCTGTTTCGGCTGGACGTTCGTGTAGTCGAGCTGCAGTTGCAGCACGCGAACCTGCGACCGGTTCTCGAGCGTCGCGCCGTTGATCTGGTTCTGGTAGTTGTCCTCGTTGTGCGCCGCGTAGCCCGACACCGTGCCGAGCAGGCTGCGCTGGTTGTTCAGCAATATCGGATAGGATGCCGAAAGACCCAGCTTCTCGTTCTTGACCGTACGCTGCACGTATGACGGCAGCCCCGGGTTGTCGGTCGGCTTGCCGCGATAGGTGCTCGCGTCGAGGCGCGTGATCAGGCCGCTGCTGCCCACGGGTACCGCGCCGCTGAATGCGAAATAAGTCTGCTTGTCGCGCCCCGGCGGCGCCAGCGCGGAAATGCTCAGTTGCTCGCCGAACGACGTGAGGCCGTTTTCCGTGGCGGTGATGAGGCCCTGGACGCCCGGGTGGTTGAAGTCGATACCGGTGCTGACGTTGAACGGCTTGCGGTCGACCGCGAGCTCGAGCGTCGTGGCACCGTCGGTGGTTTGCGGCGGCGGTACGTTCGCCTTTACCGTGAGGCCGGGCAACAGGCCGAACGTGTTCACGTAGCGTTCGAACGTCGCGCGGCGCAGCGGGCGATCGGCAGTGATATGTGCGGCGATCGCACGAATCTTCGGTTCCATCGCACCAGGCTTGCCGGTGACCTTGACGTCCGATACATAGCCTTCGACAACCGTGATGCGCACGACGCCGTTCTCGAACGTCTGCGCGGGAACGAACGCGAACGACAGCGCGTAGCCGCGATCCTGGTACAGCTTCGTCACGCCGTTGGCCGTTTCGATCAATTCGCCGATCGTGATGTCCTTGCCGACGAGAGGGGTGAAGCGACGCGAGATTTCCTCGAACGGAACGGACTTCACGCCTTCGACCTGGAACGTCGTCGGTGTCAGGTGGCGCGACAACAACTCCTGCAATTGGGGTGCTTGCGGTGCGACCTGCACGGTCACGCTCGGGCCGGTTTTCGGCGCGTTGATCTGCGGTAGGGAATCGAGCGGGTTACCTCCGACGCGTGTTTGTGCATGTGCCGTGCCTGCTGCCGCGATGGCGAGCATCATCATCCATCTGTCGAGTCTGGATTTCATTGTTCTTCCTCGTAGGCCTTGCTCTTCGTCTTCTTTGTAATGCCGGCGCGCGACACCAGGGTGCCGCGCGCCGCGTGCCGCAATGCCGGTTGTATTTGTACGGTCGCGCCATCCGCTCCGGCTGCGAAGGTGCGACCGTCCTCCTTATTTGCCAACGCTACCCAGCGTACCCAGCAATCCCGTTACCGGTGCCAGCAGACCCGTCGAGCCGCCGCCCGACGTCGCCGTACCCGTGACGCTGCCGACCAGCGACGTGACCGGCGCGAGCGGGCTCGCGCCACCGGATCCTGCTGCACCGCCAACTGCTCCGGTGACAGTATTCAGCAAACCGGTGACAGGCGCGAGAGGGTTTGCACTGCCTGCACCACCCGTTGCGCCGCCGAGCGTGCCCGTGACCGTCGACACGAGATTCGTGACCGGGGCGAGCGGGCCGCCGCTGCCGCCCGCCGCACCGCTCAGTGCGCCGGTAACGGTGGAGACGAGGCCCGTGACGGGTGCGAGCGGGCCGCTGCCCGAGCCGCCGGTTGCGCCGCCGAGTGCGCCGGTGAGCGAGCCGAGCGGCGTCGAGCCGAGACCCGACAGCAGGCCGCCGAGCGGATTCGTCGAGCCGGAACCCGACGACGTGCCGTTCTGTACGGTCGCCGTCGAGCCGCCGACGAGGCTCGTGATCAGGCCGGGGATCGGTGCCGCGCCGTTCGGGCCGTTCGGGTTGACGAGGCCACCCGCGTTGGTCACGGTGTTGCCGACCGCAGTCACGAGTTGACCCACGTCGCCGACGAGCGGCTGGCTTGACGTGCCGCCAACCTGCTTGCCGGCCGAGCTGATCGCGCCGCCGACCTGGCCGAGCAGGCCCGAGACGGGTTGGCCGAGGCCGGTCGTCGTGCCGACCTGTTGCGTGACCTGGCCGGCGGTGATCACGAGTGGCGTGATCGCCGAGCTGAGCGGCTGCGTCACCTGCTGCACCGCGCCCGACGACAGCGTCGAGCCGATCGTCGTGCCGGCGGCCGTCAAGCCGTTGGCCACCGTGTCGAGCACGGTGCCGACCGGGGTCGTGACGGGCGCGAGCGGCGCGAGCGGGCCCGTGCCGAGTGCCTTGACCGTCGAGCTCAGCCCGGACACCGTGTTGCTCGTCGCGCCGACCACATTGCCGAGGCCAGCGACGGTTGTGCCGACCGGATCCTTAGTCGTGCCGATCTGTCCCAGCCCGTTGCTCACGGCATCGGCGGCTGCGCCGACGATCGTGCCGGTGCTGGAGAGCGTGCTGCCGACGCCCTTCGTCACGCCGTCGCCGAGGCCCGGCACGCTGATGTTGCCGACCGTGCTGCCGAGGTCGGTGGCTGTCTGGCCAACCGTGCTGACGACACCCTTGGTGCCGGTTGACGTGCCGCTGGTGCCGCTCGTGCTCGGCGTGCCGCTCGTGCTGCTGGGGTTGTTGTTGCTGCTGGTCGGCGGCGAGCTCACGCCGCCGCCGCCGCAGGCGGCCAGCAGGCAGGCGGCGGCGAAGGCGGTGAGGGGCACGCGCCACTGGCTCAGGGCGGCTGTCGTGAGAGAACGTTGCTGGGACATGATTGACTCCTCGCTGTCTTGTCGATTGATGGATGTTGGTTTACTTGCCGTGCGTGCCGCCGAGCAGGCCACCGATCAGCGACGTGACGGGCGCGAGCGGATTCGACGACGAGCCCGAATTCGTCACTGCGCCCGTACCGCCGGTCAATGCCGGTGCGCCGACTGCGCTGGTCACCGTGGAGACGGCGTTCGTCACCGGGGCGAGCGGGCTGCTGCCGCCTGCACCGCCTGTCGCGCTGCCGAGTGCACCCGTCACCGCGCCGAGGAGACCCGTGACCGGGGCGAGCGGGCTGCTGCTGCCGCCCGTTGCGCCGCCGAGTGCGCCCGTGACCGTGGAGACGAGGCCGGTGACCGGGGCGAGCGGACCGCCGCTGCCGCCTGCTGCGCCGCCGAGTGCACCGGTAACCGTGGAGACGAGGCCGGTGACCGGGGCGAGCGGACCGCCGCCGCCGCCTGCTGCGCCGCCGAGTGCACCGGTAACCGTGGAGACGAGGCCGGTGACCGGAGCGAGCGGGCCGCTGCCGCCGCCCGTTGCGCCGCCGAGTGCGCCCGTGACCGTCGAGACGAGGCCAGTGAGCGGTGCGAGCGGGTTGGTCACGCCACCGGTGCCGCCCGTGAGCAGGCCGCCGACGGCCTTCACGGTGTTGCCCGTCGACGAGACCGTGTTGCCAAGGCCGGTCGTGACGGGGTTGCCGCCCGTCGACGCGAGCAGGGCGCCGGCCTGGTTCAGGCCGTTGCCGACCGTGCCGAGCAGTGTATTGACGGGCGCGCCGAGGCCGGTCGCCGTGCCGATCGTCTGGGTCGTCTGGCCGACCATCGTCGTGATCGGCGTGATGGCAGAGCTGACCGTCTGCGTGACTTGCTGGATCGGGCCGGTCGACAGTGCGTTGGTGAGGGTGGTGCCGCCGTTCGAGACGGCACCGCCGAGCGTCGACACGAGGCCGCCGACGGCGCCCGTGACCGGTGCGAGCGGTGACAGGGGCCCGCTGCCGAGGCTCGTGACCAGGTTGCCGGTCTGCGTGACTGCGCCGCCGAGCTGGTTGACCACGCCGCCCGTGCTGGCGAGCGTCGTGCCGAGCGGATCCTTCGTCGCGCCGAGCTGGCCGAGACCGTTGCCGAGTGCGGTCACCGCACCGCCGACGCTTTGCACGATGCCGCCGGCGGCTTGCGTGGTGGCCGGGTTGACGCCCGGCAGCGACTGGCTGCCGATGACGGAGCCGAGACCCGAGACGGTTCCGCCGACACCCGTGACGATGTTGCTGCTGCTTGCGAGGACAGTTCCCACTGGGTTCGACGACACACCCGAGGTGCCCGAGGTACCGCTCGTGCCCGACGTGCCGCTGGTGCCGCTCGTACCCGAGGTTCCGCTGGTGCCGGACGTACCGCTCGTGCCTGAGGTTCCGCTGGTGCCGGACGTGCCGCTCGTACCCGAGGTTCCGCTCGAGCCGGACGTGCCGCCGCCCGAAGTCGAGATCGAATCGCCGCCGCCGGAGCTCGAGCCGCCGCCAAGACCCTGGCTGATGGAGCCGGAACCACCGCACGCGGAGAGGGAAAGCATGGCTGCAACGGTGGCCGCGATCAGAGTCGTCCGGAACACGCCATGGGGGATAACCTTAATGTCCATTTTGTCCTCGCATTAAAAATGTGTTGTGAACTGCGTTGTGTTGAGTGGTGCGAGAACTACTCTGCAACTGTCGTGCCATTTCGATGGCCGACGGTTCGACAACAGGTTTTAAACGGGGCAATTCCTTGTCGGAAAAGGAGGTTATGGAAATTGAAAGATTGTTGAATCTTTTTAAGGGCAGACGAATGAGAACGGTTTCGAGCGTTGCGTAACGTAACGTCACAACATTGGCGTTACGCGTACGACGTAACGTGGGGGATGCGCAGGCTTGGTGGACGAGGCAATTGTTTTACTGGTGGATTAGGTGTGCACATCTAACCTATCGTAAATCCTATGTGTAAGCCGTACCGAAACGCCGTACAAATACGTTGTGCTTCCGGTCATTTTTTTCCATCCAAGTCGTTGAAAGAGGTTGGAAATTAAATGGGATCGGATATAGAATCCGAAGCAGATGTAAGGAAATGTACGGTTCGGTACACAGCGTTCGAGGAGGATCACTATCGCGAATGTTAACTTGCATCAAATGTTGAGCCATGCCCCTCGGGGCAACCTATAAAGAAAGCGCACCCGGTTGACGTCGCAGCAGATGTGGCGAACAGCGCGGGGCAATGGCCGGATATGCGGGGACGTTTACGTATAAAAGGCCAAAGAACGTAAATACAGGCACGAGGAATAAAATGAAAGCAATCATCAAGCGTTTCCTTAAGGAAGAAGACGGGGTTACCGCGATCGAGTATGGTCTGATTGCGGGTCTCATTGCTGTCGCAATCGTTGCCGGGGTGACGAACATCGGCAGTAGTCTTGGAAACATGTTCACCAATCTTGGCACTTGCGTGTCCTCCCCTTCGGCTACCAACTGTTCTGCCAGCGCGATCCGGGCAACCCCGGCGGGCTAAGCTGACACTTCTGTTTCGGGAGTCGTCTTGGCGCAGTAGCGGGCGGATTGCCTCGGTAATCCGCTCGCCCTCGTATTTGCTGCGGATCGTGGCGCGATGGGACATATTATTTTCAGCGGGGTATTTCTGACCTGGGCAGGTTTTGTCGTGGTCAGCGATATTCGTTTCCGCCGTATTTCGAACGCGCTTGTTCTGGTCGGACTGGTCGGCGGGTTCGGCGGCGCATGCGTGGCCGCGAATCCATTTGGCATTTCCATGCTTCAGTCAATGGTCGGCTTGCTGGTCGGCTTGATTGGGCTTATGCCGTTCTTCCTTCTACGCATGATGGGCGCAGCCGATGTAAAGATTTTTGCCGTGCTCGGCATCTGGTGTGGTGCGCATGCGCTGCTTGGACTGTGGGTGGCCGCCAGTCTGGTTGCGGGCCTGCATGCGTTCTCGCTGATGGTGCTGTCGCGCACCTCGCTCGGGGGCTTGTGGCGACCGCGCGAGCCTGCGCTGAGACTCGGGAGATATAGGGCAACGCCCTATGCCGCATGCCTTGCGGTGCCGGCTGCCGTATGGCTGATCTATCTTGCGGCAGCGGGGGGCGTGCAATGAAACGGCAGAACGCCTGGCGAGGACGTCGGCGGCAACGCGGAGCGACAGCGGTCGAGTTTGCGATCGTGTTTCCGCTGTTCTTCGTGATTTTCTACGCGATTCTGAGTTTCGGGATGATTTTTCTCATTCAGCAGAGCTTGACTTTGGCGGCAAGCGAGGGCGCGCGCGCTGGGTTGAGCTACGCACCTGATCTCACGGCACGCGTCGCGAACGCGAAGGCGACAACCCAGAACGTCCTCGGCTGGCTGAACAGTAGTCCGCCCAACGTTGTGGCGCAGCAGTGCAACTACAACGGGACGCCGACGCCGTTGCTGTACTGCCTGACGGTCACGGTGAGCTATACGCCGGACAACTGGATGACGATCATGCCGTTCCTGGGAACATTCATGACGGCACCGTTGACGGGCTCGGCAGTGGTGCAAATCCCGCAGGCCATGCTGTGAGCACGCCATCCACGAATCACGTAGCAAGAAGCTAACTGGATTTTTATTCCTGCATCCATTCGAGAACATGGCCAACAACGTAACGAAGATCATTGCGGGGCTGCTGATTGCGATCGCCGTTCTGCTTGGAATCTATGCATGGGTGCTTGGACGCAGTGCTTCGCGTCCCGTGCCGGTCCAGCAAGTGGCGACGGCAACAGCCGTACCTGTCGTGATTGCGACGCGCACCTTGCCGGGCGGTCAGCCGATCCCGGCTGACGCACTGAAGGTCCAGTCGACCGCGCTAGTACCGGTGGGCGCGTTTAGTGATCCCGTTCCGCTTGTCGGACGCGTGCCGGTTCGGGAAATCCCGGCTTCGGCGCCGGTCGTTGCGGATGCGCTGGTATCGGGGCTTGCCGAAGACGTACAGCCCGGCGAGCGCGCGGTTGCAGTTCGCGTCGACGAATCGAATGCGGTTGGCAACCGGCTGCGGCCCGGCAACTATGTCGACGTGTTCCTGAATCTGAAGCGTGAAGGTGGCGGCACGATGCTGGACGGCGAGGTCTCGCAGACGCAGGCGCGTCTTCTGTTGTCGAAGGTCCGCGTGCTGTCGTTCGGTGATGCGACATCGGATCGCGACAGCGGGAACAACAACGGTGGCAATGGGCAACAGGCCGGCGTCCGCATCGCGGTGCTCGCGGTACCGACCGCGCAGGTCGATGCGCTGACGCTCGGCGAGGCGAGCGGCCGGCTGACGTTCGCCTTGCGTAACCCGCGTGACGACGAGCTCGCGATACAGACGGTTGCGGTACGTACGGACAACAAGCTGTCGCCGTCGGCACTGGCCGCAGCGGGCGTTTCGTTGCAACAACTGTCGGGTACACCTAGAACGCCGGTGGCCAATGTGAGCGTGCCACCTTTACCGCCCCGTTTGCTGCCGGTGGCGCGGCCGAGCGGGGGCGGCGGCAACATCGAAGTGATCCGCGGCGGCCGGTCGGAAACGGTTGCCTATTGAAAGACATCGACGGCCATCGATATCAGCGACGACAAGTAAAGGGCCGCGCGACGGTCTACCAAACGATGAAAAAAACACTGATTGCATTCGCGACTGCCATCTTCACCCTGACTTTCGCATCGCTCGCGACTGCGAGCGACACGATCGAGCTAGCGGTCGGCGCGCAAAGACAGATTTCGGCGAGCCGCACGCTGCAGCGTGTCGCGGTCGGTGATCCTGCGATAGCCGACGTGCTGATTATGAAGGGGAGCCGCTCCGGATCGGTGCTGCTTACCGCGAAGGCGCCCGGCGCGACGAACGTCATGCTGTGGGAGCGCGGTCACGACGAGCCGACGGTCTGGAACGTCGAGGTCGTCGACGCGGCCGCGCAAGCGGTGCTCGACGGCGCTACGCCGCGCGTGAATGCATACGGTGGAACGGCGGTATTGCAGGGCTCTTCGGCGTCGCTCGAGGCGCACGCGCGGGCTGCCGCGGTCGGCAAGAATATGAGCGGGAAGGGGGCCGTGATCGACCGCTCGACGGTTCCCGGCAAGAGTGTCGTGCAGGTCGACGTGCGGGTCGTCGAATTCAGTCGTTCGGTGCTCAAGCAGGTCGGGTTCAATTTCTTCAAGCAAAGCAACGGCTTTTCGTTCGGATCGTTTTCGCCGGGAGGCGTGCAGTCTTATAGCGGAGGGTCCGGCCCAGGTACCGCGGGTTACGTTCCGACTCTCGGATCCCCTGTCGCGTCGGCGTTCAACCTGGTCGTGAACGCCGCCGGGCGCGGCATTTTTGCTGATCTGTCACTGCTCGAGGCGAACAATCTCGCTCGCGTGCTGGCGGAGCCGACGCTGGTCGCGCTGTCCGGGCAGAGCGCGAGCTTTCTCGCGGGCGGCGAGATTCCGGTGCCGTCACCGCAAGGGCTCGGCTCGACCGCGATCCAGTGGAAGCAATATGGCGTCGGGCTCTCGCTGATGCCGACGGTTCTGAGCCCGAACCGGATCGCGTTGAAGGTTGCCCCCGAGTCGAGTCAACTCGACTTCGTGAACAGCGTGACGATCAGCGGCGTTGCGGTGCCCGGCATCACGACTCGCCGCGCGGACACGACCGTCGAGCTCGGCGATGGTGAAAGCTTCGTGATCGGCGGGCTGATCGATCGCCAGACGATGTCGAACGTGAGCAAGGTGCCGTTGCTGGGCGATCTGCCGATTATCGGTACGTTCTTCAAGAATCTGAACTATCAGCAGAACGACAAGGAATTGCTGATCATCGTGACACCTCACCTTGTCGCGCCGATCGCCAAGGGGGCCGTGCTGCCCGCGACGCCCGGAGAGCTGTCCGAGCAGCACGACGGACCGGTCTGGAAATCATATCTGGGCGGAGCTGCGTCGCCGGACGCCGCTCCGGGGTTTTCGAAATGAGTGGGATGTCTCGCGGATTGCGACGCGTCGCCACGCTTTGTGTAGTCGGGAGTGTTCGACATGAACGCGCGAATCCAGTCATTGTGTGAACCCGCCGTGACCGACTATTTCGTTTGCGCGTCACAGCACGAGGCGCATGTCCGCTGGCTGGCCGACACGCTCGTATCGGCCGGTGCGGTCGAAGCTGCGCCGCTCGAGCCGGGCGTACTTGCCCAGCGCATCACGGGGCTCAATCCGGCACTCGTGTTCATCGATTTTTCTGACGGCAGCGCAGCTGCGAGCGTGGTCGCCGCGGCCGTACGTGCATCGCACCCGGGGCTGCCGATCATCGCACTCGGCTCGCTCGCGCAGCCGGAGAGCACGCTCGCCGCATTGCGCGCCGGTGTGCGCGATTTCATCGACGTGTCGGCTGCGGCGGAAGAGGCGTTGCGCACGACGCGCGGGCTGCTGGCAAACGTCGACGAGCCGGCAAGCCGTCACGGCAAGCTCGTCGCATTGCTTGGCGCGCGCGCCGGCATGGGCGTGAGTACGCTCGCGGCGAATCTCGCCGTGTGGCTGCAGAAGCGCGCGGTGACCCCGGGGGCAGCCGGCGAGCCGAATGGCGGCACACCGGCCGGTCGCCAGACAGCGCTCGTCGACCTGGGGCTGCCGGCAGGCGATGGCGCGCTGTTCCTGAATACCCGCTGCGAATTCCATTTCATCGATGCCGTTCACAACCTGCGCCGAATCGACCGGACCTTTGTCAATACCGCGTTGACCCGGCATGAGAGCGGCGTTGCGTTGACGACGTTGCCGGCCGATCTCGGAGGGCTGCGCGACGTCTCGTATGCGTCGTGTGTTGGTTTGTTGAACCGGTTTCGCGCATTCTTCGATCAGCAGGTCGTCGATCTCGGTGGCTTTTCGAACCGCGAGTTCGTTGCCCAGATTACGACCTCGGCCGATGAAGCATGGCTCGTCTGCGATCAGAGCGTCGCGTCGATCGTGTCCGCGGCCGATCTGCTCACTGGGCTGCGCGACGCGGGTGTCGACATCGATCGCGTACGGCTCGTCGTCAACCAGTACGATCCCGCACTCGACCTGACGCCCGCACAGATCGCCGAGCGTCTCGGCCTGGCGCTGGTGGGTACGTTGCCGTCGCGCCGCGTCGCGATCGGCCATGCGGCAAACCAGGGCCGGCTCATCGTCGACATGACGGAGCGCGACCCGTACGTGCGCGCGCTCGAGTCGCTCGCCGCGCGGCTGCCAGGCGTGTCGGTCAGATCGGCCGCTGCGCGACCGGCTTCAGGCCTGTCTGCGCTGAAGCGCTTCATTCAACCCTCGTCCAAGCGGTCGTAAGCGATGGCACACGACATTCAATTCGCCGACGGCGCAGCGCCGTTCTCCCAGACGCAGCAATTCCACGACATCAAGAATGCCGCGCATGAACATTTGCTGACACGCATCGAAGAACTGGGCGCCGAATTTGGCCGATGGTCCCGCCAGGCGATCAATCAGTTCGTCGATCTCGAGATCGACAGCTTCGTGCGTCTGCGCCGCATTCCGCTCAACGAGAACGAGGTGCGGGCGATCGCCGAGGCCCTGACGAAGGAGCTTGCGGGCTTCGGGCCGATCGAGGACCTGCTCGCGGACCCGGCGGTAGAAGACATCCTGATCAACGGCTACAACGACGTGTACGTGTCGCGTCACGGCATCCTCGCGAAGCTGCCGGTGCGCTTTACCGACAACGCGCATCTGCTGCGGATCGTACGCCGGATCCTCGCGCCGATCGGCCGACGTCTCGACGAGTCGAACCCGATGGTCGACGCGCGGTTGCCCGACGGTGGCCGCGTGAACGTCGTGATCGAACCGCTGTCGATCGACGGCCCGGTCGTATCGATCCGGAAGTTCCGCAAGGATCCGCTGAAGCCGTCCGATCTGCTCGGCAACGGGACGTTCAACGAAGAGATCAACACGCTGCTCCAGGCGGCGGTCGAGGCGCGATGCAACATTCTCGTGTCGGGCGGCACGAGTTCCGGCAAGACGTCGTTGCTCAACGCGCTCGCGTTCCACATCCCGGAGATCGAGCGTGTCGTGACGATCGAGGATACGGCGGAACTGTCGCTGAACCACCCGCACGTCGTGCGGCTGGAGAGCCGTCCGGGCGGTTTCGACGGCACCGGTGTCGTGTCGATTCGCGACCTGTTGCGCAATACGCTGCGGATGCGTCCGGACCGGATCATCGTCGGCGAAGTGCGCGGCGGCGAAGTGCTGGAAATGCTGCAGGCGATGAACACGGGCCACGACGGCTCGATGGGCACCGTGCATGCGAGTTCGCCGCGTGAGTGTCTGTACCGTCTCGAGATGCTGGCGGGTTTTGCCGGCTTCCAGGGTACCGAGTCGAGCTTGCGCAGGCAGATCGCGAACGCGATCGACTTCATCGTGCAGATCGGGCGCCTGTCGAACGGGCGGCGCCGAATCCTGTCGATCACCGAAGTGACAGGGCTGTCCGACAACATCATCGCGACGCAAGAGTTGTATCGCTATGAAGCGCGCGTGACTTCGGAGGGTGAGGAAGTCGACCACTGGGAGACGCTGGGCATTCATCCGCATTCGCCGAAGCTCGCGCGCTTCCGCCAGACACTGACGAACGGCGGGTTCGGCGACGGCGGGTTTGGCGGAGGTTTCGGTGGTGGCGGGTTCGGCCGCGGCGGTGGGGGCTTCAATGTATAGCGCGATGGTGTGGGCGCTGGCCTTCGCGATGCTGTGCGTCGCGGCCGCGATGATGCTGTGGCGTCACGCGGAAACCCGTCGCGCACGAACCGACGCCAAGCGCTTCATCGACAGCCGGCTCGAACCCGGCGCACGTGCCGGTGCCGCAGCGCAGGCAGCACGGCCACCGGCGGCAGGTGCCGCGCGCGCGGTGCCGATGCAGCCAAGCGCGGCACGGAACATATCGTCCGACGCATTCTGGGCACATTGGTATGCGACGGCGTCCGAATATCTGTCGAACCTCGCGAGCCGTGCAGGGATAGACGACGCGCGCGGCAAGGCGTTCATCGCGCTTGCAGTGCTTGTCGTGGTTGCATTCGTCGCGGGTAGTCACGGCGGCATGCTCGCATGCTTCGCGGCGCTCATTTGCGGAAGCGCGATACTCGGCGTCTGGCTCGCGTCACGAATTCAGCGGCGGCGATTGAAGATCGTCCGGCAGATCCCGTCGTTCCTCGACGGGATCGTGCGTCTCGTCACGCTGGGCAACAGCGTGCCGGCTGCCTTCCAGGCCGCACTCCTGACGACCGAGGAGCCGCTGCGCGGCTGCCTGGACGTCGTGTCGCGGATGCTGCGCGGCGGTATCGAGATCGATCGCGCGATGATGCACATCGCGAAGATCTACCGGACAGAAGAGTTTGAACTCGTCGGCTCGGTGCTGCGCTTGTCGGTCAAATACGGCGGTCGCGCGGACGTGATGCTCGAGCGGATGTCGGTGTTCATGCGCGATCTCGAGCAGGCCGAACGTGAATTGACTGCGATGTCGTCAGAGACGCGGCTGTCGGCGTTTGTCCTCGTCATGCTGCCGATTGCGATCGGCAGTTTTGTCGTGATGACAAACCCGAGATATCTATACGGGATGTGGGGCGACCCGAGCGGTCGGTCGCTGCTCACGATCGCATTCCTGGCGCAAGTGGCCGGCAGCATATGGCTGTACCGAATGGCTCGGCTCAGGTGAGGCTATGACAGCAAATCAAATCGGAGCGATTGCGCTGGCAGCGGGCGCACTTGGGGTGCTGCTGCTGGGCATGGTTGCCGTGCTGCGTGCGCATGCAGCGGGGCGTGCCGAACGTGCTCTGGTCGATGCGCTGGATCAGCGCATGGCTGCACTCGAGGCAGCGAAAGCACGGACCGCGCCGAACGGCGATACGCTTGCGAAACCCGATGTGCGCGGCGGGCAACGCGTCCAGCGTTTGCTGGACCGGTTGTCGGCGGCGGGCATGCGCTGGCTGGATACGGGATTCGGCAAATACGCCGTCGCGGAAGAGGATCGCCGCCTGCTCGAGCAAGCCGGATATGTCGACGCGCGCACGCGCGGGCTGTTTCTGAGCGCGCGGGTTGCGTGCGGGATCGTGCTGCCGCTGCTGTTTGTGACCTTCGCGAGCGGGCGCATGAAAGGCGGTGTCTGGATGGTCGGCATGTTCGTCGCTTTCGGGCTCGGCTTCATGCTGCCGAAACTCTATGTGCAGCGCCGCGCGGCGTCGCGGCGGCAGAGCGTTGTCGACGAACTGCCGCTGCTCGTCGACATGTTGCGCCTGCTGCAAGGTGTCGGGTTGTCGCTCGATCAGAGCCTGCAGGTCGTGACGAACGATTTTCGCGGGATGCTTCCAGTGCTGTCGTCGGAGGTGGGAATCGCGCAGCGTCAGTTCGCTGCAGGACGTACGCGCGAGCAGTCGTTGCAACGGCTGTCCGGCGGATTCGACAACGAGGATTTGCGCGCGATCGTGCGATTGATGATTCAGGTCGACAAGCATGGTGGTGCGGTGCAGGAGCCGCTCAAGCAGTTCGGCGATCGTTTGCGCGAGACGCGCCGCGCGATGCTGCGCGAACGTATCGGCAGATTGACCGTGAAGATGACGGGCGTCATGGTGCTGACGCTGTTGCCAGCATTGCTGATCGTGACGGCCGGGCCGGGCATGCTGGCAGTAATGCGCGCATTATCGTCGCAGCATTGAAAGACGGAAGGACAGATCATGAAGCGAATCGGCGAAACGGTGACGCGGGCAGGCATGTTGACAGCAGTGCTGCTGCTTGGCGCATGTGCCACCAAGGAAAGCGGGTATGGCGTCGGTGCGCAGACCGAGCGTGCGGCGCTGATGCAGGCAGCAGATCAGAAGCAGTCCGTGCCGGATACGCCGGGGATGTACCTGGGCCTGATTCAGCGCATGCAAACGCAAGGGCTCTATTACGCTTCGCTCGCGCACATCGACGCGTACGACAAGACATACGGCGTCATGCCGGAATCGGTTCTGCTGCGCGCGGATGCGCTGCGGATGACCGATCAGCCGGCCGCGAGCGCGGCCGCGTATAACCAGTTGCTGAAGACGCCGCTTGCTGCGCGCGGCTATCGCGGGCTGGGGTTGCTGGCGGGTGCCGCAGGGGATTTCGACCGTGCGGTGCAGGCATTGACGCAGGCGTCGGAGCTTGCGCCGACGGATCCGTCGCTGCTTTCCGACCTTGCTTACGCGAAGTTGCGCAGCGGCGACGTCGTCGGTTCGCGGGTGCCGCTGATGAAGGCGGCCGAACTCGATCAGCGCAATCCGAAGATCGTCAGCAACCTCGCGCTGTATCTGTTTGCGGCAGGACGTTCGCAGGATGCGCAACGGTTGATGAACCAGCAGCATCTGTCGGCCGATATTCGCAAGGACATCAACAGCGATGCCGCGAAGATCGCTATGGCCGTGCGCGCCCTGCAGCGTGCAGTTGCGACACCACCGGTGGTGTCGCGACGCGGCGCTCCAACACCGATCACGCCGATGGCGAACAACGTTGGCTATGACCAGACAGTGCCGCTGTTGCAACGGTTTGCACAATGAATGGATATCCGGGGAGCAACATGAACGACAACAAACATAATCGAAGCGCACGCATCGGCTGGATCGCGACGTTGGGCGCAATCGCCTGCATCGTAACGAGCTCAGGCGCGGCATATGGTCAACAGGCCGTGGCACCGGGCGCGTCAGACGTTGGCCGTTCCACCAAGGACTGGCTCTCGATGCAGCGTGACAATCGCGCGGCGGCGCCGGCGCAACCGGTGTTCGGCGATGTCGCATCGCTTGCCTACCAGCGCTATCTTGATTCGTTCAAGAACAAGATCCCTGATTCGATAAGTTCGCAACTCGGTGCAACGGGTGGCATGTCAGGCGGCGGGCAGGGCGCGCAATAAGAGATGACCATGCGCGCAGATCAATCGCACGCGGCGCGGCGGTGTGGCGCTGGCGGCCCGGGGAGAAGTCGCCAGCGGGGGAGCGTCGCGGTCATGGCGACGATCTGGGCACTGGTTGCGATTATCGTGCTGGGCGCGATCGACGTCGACCATTTCTATGCTGAAAGACGTCGAATGCAAGCGGCGGCCGATTTGGCCGCGCTGTCAGCGGTGTCGCAAATTGCCAGTGACTCGACTTGTCAGGCAGCGAAGACCGCTGCCGGTCAAATCGCCAACCCATCGAAGAACCCGTTGCCGACAGGTTCGAGCGTCTCCGTGTCTTGCGGCATCTGGTCCGCGCCTCAGGGCAGCGGCAGCGCGCAGTTCACATGGATTTCGGGAGACCCGATCAGCGGTGGCCAATGCGCCGGTCTGTCGGCCGGAACAGTCAATGGGCAATCGACTAATGCGGTTTGTGTCACGGTAGCCGAGCCGGTCGACGGGATATTTCGCGGTGGCGTCACGATCGGTGGATCCGCCATCGCCAAGAGCGTGCCGACCGATACCTTTACGCTGACCACGTCGCTGGCGACATTGAACGGCGGCTTGGCCAATCAGTTGCTCAAGGTGCTGACGGGGTCTCCGAATGCGCTGAGTCTGCAGGTTCTCGACTACCAGGGGCTGGCACAAGTCAATCTGAAACTGGCCGGCATTCTCGCCAATCTGCCGGTCGGCACGACCACAGGCGTATTGAACGGTACCGTGACGCTCGGGCAACTGGCGAACGCCGCAGTGCAGGCGGCGACGCAGCAGAATCTGGTCGGGGCGAACCTGAACGTTCTGAACGCGATTGTCGCTGCGCTCTGTTCCGGCAGCGTCTGCGGCGGTCCGCAGATCGCGCTCGGCCAACTGGTTTCTGCTGCTACCGCTACGGGAACCTCCGCCGTCGACGCCAGCGTCAATGCACTCGGATTGCTGTCGACGGCATTGCAGATCGCGAACGGCACGAATTCGGTCAACATCCCCAGCGTCACGGTTCAGACGCCCACCTTGCTCGCGCCGCTGCTGAACGTGAACGTATCGGGTTCGGTCAAACTCGGTGCGAATCCGCCGTCCACCGCGAGCGGTCCGCCGGGGCCGTCGAACTGCGGGACGTCCAATTGCACGACCAACACGTCGACCGCGCAGGGGAACATTTTCCTCAATACGTCGATATCGTTGCTGTCGACCTGTCCGACCGGCGGGCTGGTCTATCCGGGGGGCACGTGCCCGTCGGGTAGTCCCACGCCGCTCGCGGCGGTGCAACTGCCGATCACCGCCTATGTGGCACCGGCAACGGCGGGCCTGGCGTCGGTCACCTGTACTGCGGACGGCACGAAAAGTGCGACGGTGAACGTGCAGACCGGATTGGTTGCCGTGTATCTCGGCGGCTCGGCGAATACGCCGATCAACCTCAATGCACCGAGTGGATATACACAGAACGGTAGCGCAACACCGATAACGCTGGTGTCCGTCAACCTGCAGAGCCTGCTCAATCTGCTGAACTTGGGCGGTCTGATTTCCGGGTTGTCGACGTTGGTCAAGACCTTGACGCTCGGGCTCCTCGACCTGAGCCAGATCTCGGTCAACATTAACCTGACGCCTGGACAGTTGACCATTCCTGTTGCCAATCAGAGTGCGACACCATTGGCGTTTACCTATCCTGGTCCTGGATCATCCGCGTCGCCGGCTCCTGCATCGCCATACATGTTGAGCACCGGCACGGATCAGATTCTGTCACCCGCGGTTCAGAGCGCACTTAACAGTGGGCTGTCGATCCAGTTGACCGCCAACAGCGGTTTGCTCGCATTGCTGGGCGATGTTGTCACGCCGGTGCTGAACGTCGTTCTCGGGCCGATTTTGTCCGCACTGGGAACTACACTCGTCCCGCTGCTCCTGCAACCGATTGATTCGCTCCTGACCTCGGTCACGGGTCTGCTCGGCCTCAGCCTCGGGAATGCCTATGTCACGAACACACCGGACTCGATCAAATGCGGTAACCCCATGCTGGTTCAATAAATGCCTGAACGTTCCGTCATCAAAGCAGGCAGTGTCGCTGCCGCCTGCATTCGCTCACTGAGCAGCAATGCCGAGCAACTTGTCAATTACTGAAGCCGCACCCGAATCATGAGAACCACGCCCGCAATCGAAGAGCTCGACCTGTACGTCTGGGAAGGCAAGGCGGACATTGTCGACCGTGTCGCCCGGTGCATGGCGAGCTTCGACGTCGAAGTGATCCGTGCCGACAACGCGGAAGTCTCGCCCGAGCGCGCCGCATTGCGGCCATCGCTGGCGATCATCAGCGTGTCGATGATCGAGACCGGCGCGGCATTCCTGCGCGACTGGCAGGCCAACATCGGCATGCCGGTCGTCTGGGTCGGCGCGGCGCGCGATCACGACGCGTCGCAGTATCCGCCCGAGTATTCGCATATCCTGCCGCTCGACTTCACCTGCGCCGAACTGCGCGGCATGATCGGCAAGCTCGTCACGCAGCTGCGTGCGCATACGGCCGAAACGTCGCAACCGTCCGAACTCGTCGCGCACTCGGAATCGATGCAGGCGCTCCTGCACGAAGTCGATACGTTCGCCGACTGCGACACCAACGTGCTGCTGCACGGCGAAACCGGCGTCGGCAAGGAGCGCATCGCGCAACTGCTGCACGACAAGCACTCGCGCTATCGGCACGGCGAATTCGTGCCGGTGAACTGCGGCGCGATTCCCGATGGCCTGTTCGAATCGCTGTTCTTCGGTCATGCGAAGGGATCGTTCACGGGCGCGGTTGTTGCGCATAAAGGCTATTTCGAGCAGGCGGGCGGCGGCACGCTGTTCCTCGACGAAGTCGGCGATCTGCCGCTGTACCAGCAGGTCAAGCTGCTGCGCGTGCTCGAGGATGGCGCGGTACTGCGCGTCGGTGCGACGACGCCGGTCAAGGTCGATTTCCGCCTGGTCGCGGCAAGCAACAAGAAGCTGCCTCAACTCGTGAAGGATGGCCTGTTCCGCGCCGACCTCTACTACCGGCTCGCGGTGATCGAGCTGAACATTCCGTCGCTGGAAGAGCGCGGCGCCGTCGACAAGATCGCGCTGTTCAAGTCGTTCGTCGCGCAGGTCGTCGGCGAGGAGCGGCTCGCTCAGTTGTCCGATCTGCCGTACTGGCTGACGGATTCGGTCGCGGACAGCTATTTTCCCGGCAACGTGCGTGAACTGCGCAACCTCGCCGAGCGTGTCGGCGTGACGGTGCGACAGACGGGCGGGTGGGATGCCGCGCGGCTGCAGCGGCTGATCGCGCACGCGCGCAATTCGGCGCAGCCGGTACCGGCGGAGAGCGCGGCCGAGGTCTTCGTCGACCGCAGCAAGTGGGACATGAACGAGCGCAACCGCGTCATCGCGGCGCTCGACGCAAACGGCTGGCGGCGTCAGGATACGGCGCAGCAGCTTGGCATCAGCCGCAAGGTACTGTGGGAAAAAATGCGCAAGTATCAGATCTTCGACGAGGAGCCCGAGACCCGCGAAAGTGAGTAATTAATGAGATAAAATCGCGCTGAATTACAACGACTCGGGCGGGAATAGAACTTCATGAGCCATATGACGGGGTTGGGAAGGGCGTGCGTGTTGCTCGCCGTGGTGGGAGGCATCCAGGGCGCATACGCGCAAAGTCTGGCCGACAGCGGTTCGCCGGCCGTACAGCAGGCGTCGGCGCCGGTGGCGGCGATTCCGGTGATCGATTCGCAGACGTCGGTGCAGCCGCAGGCGGGCGAGTCGACGGGGCCGAGCACGGTCGATGAGTTGCAGCGCCAGATCCAGGCGCACACGCTGACGGAAATGCGCACGAGCTACAACGGCAGCTACGGCGCGAGCCTGCTGTTCAACGTGAAGGACGGTACGTACTTCGTCGCGTTGTTCCAGCAGAAGGCGTTTTGGCGCGTCATCAAGACTTACGACGAAACGCGTGCGGAAGCGATCTATCGCGATTTCTCGCGCCAGGCGGAGCGGCTGGCCGTGAACGAACTGCGGGCAGCGAAGCTGGAATCGCAGAAGGCGCAAATGGACAAGCAGATCGAAGTCACGCAGGATCGCGCGCGGCGTCTGCAGGCCGATATCTCGATCGCACGGCAGCAGCAGGCCGCGGTCGCGGATCGCCAGAAGAGCGTACGCAACGAGACGGCCGCATTGCAGGCGCAGCAGGCCGAGCTTCAATCGCAACTGCGCGCGTTGCAGCAGCAGGTGCGTTCGTTGCAGCGTGAGGCCGACGCGGGCCTGCCGACGACGGCGCGCTGAACCCGGCGGCGGTGCGGCGACATGCCGCGCCGGCCGCACAAGTAAGAAGGGCAAGCCGGTTGGCTTGCCCTTTTGCTTTACTGGCCGTCCGGCACGATTCGCCGGCGGCGCGTCACGATGACCGGCCCGGTGCCGCCGCGGGAGTCCGACGGCGATGCGTTGCCGGATGCGTCGCCGGTGTCGCGCGGCGCGCCGTAGTTTTCGCGCGGTTCACGGGGTTCGCGCGGGGCGCCGTAGCCTTCGCGCGGCTCACGCGAGCCGTAACCCTCGCGCGGTTCGCGCGAGCCGTAGCCGCCGTCGCCGCGCGATTCACGCGGGCCGCCGTGCGAGCCGTACGGGCTGTGACCGCCGCCTTCACGGCCGCCGGGGCGCCCGCCGGTACGCGGCCCGCGGGGGCCGCTGCCGCCCGGGCGCGAGCCGCCCGTGTCGAGCTGGATCGTGGAAATCGCGCGCTTGTAGATGCCTTGCAGACCCACGGGGGTGCGCAGCATCACCAGGTACTGGTCGAACGACTCGATACACCCCGTCAGACGAATGCCGTTGACGAGATAGATTTCAACGCGCTTACGTTCCTTGCGCGCCGAATTGATGAAGTCGTTTTGCGGATGGGATTCTGCGGGATTGGCCATTGAGGTGCGGCAGGAGCCTGCGTCAGAGAATATGTTGTGCGTGTGTGTGGCGTGTTCGTCCACAAGGTGTTTGGCGGGATTCTACCCTGTTCGATCGGGGAGCGCGAAATCGTGATTGTGTCGAACCGTAACCCACTATAGACGTTCCGGCGCATTTTCGCGATTCGGCCAAACGGCTAATGCCATTTCGTTAGGCCGCGTTACGACTCTCGCAGTGCCGTATCACCTGGGTCTACGCGCGGCGCTTACATTGGCCGCGCGAGCCGGGCGGGCCGGCATATCAGGAATTCGGAACATGAACAAGAGACGATGGGCAGCATGGGGCGGCGGCGTGGGGTTGCTGGCTTCCGGCAGTGCGATGGCGGGGCATGTCGACCTGTCGGTCGGCATCGGCGTTCCGGTCGCACCGGTCTATGTCGAGCCGGCGCCGGTCTATGTAGCGCCGCAGCCGGCCATGGTCGCCTATCCGGGCTACGGATACGACTACTACGGCGATGACGACGATCGCTACCGGAAGTGGCGCAAGCACGATTACAAGGTGTGGCACCGGCACCATGGCGACGATGATGACGATTGAGCCCGAGGTCGGCCCTGCCGGCGCGCATCAGAACGCGTAGTCAGGGTTTTTCGGGTCGAATGCGGTGTCGTCGAGCGTCGCTGGCGCGATTTTCTCGATGACGATCCGCTCGAAGATCTTGCCGTCGTTGTCATAGGACTCGACGGTCCGGAAATAGGGCGCGTGCAGATCGAGCCCCAGGACTTCCTTCTTCGCGTAGAACTGCGGCCGGCCGGTCGGCGTTTCGTAGGTGAGCGCAACGACCCGCACGCCGTTGATTGTCCTGGCGTCAACATCGGTCGGCCGTTGCACGCCGGCTTCCACGTATTTTTTCCCTTCGGTCAGGTACAGGTTCGTGATGAACTCGGTGCCGAGATCCTTCACCTGGTGATTCGACTGGGCGCGCGCGAGTGCGCCGTCGATTGCCGTCCACAGCGGAATCTTGCCGAGCAGGCCGCCGAGGTGGCCGTACATCTCGTCCTTGCGCTGCGTCGTGTCGTAGATGGTCTCCTGTCCGGCATGCGCGCCGCCCGGCAGCCATTTCGCATAGACGCGCAGTGGCTCGCGGGTGGTCTTCACGAGCATGCGGTCGGGTGTCTCGGACCATTTTCCGTTGATGCGCTCCTGGCGCACCATCGTGAACTGGTAGGACGGATAGCCGTTTGGGCCGTTACGGATATAGAGGGGTACTGCGAGCGGATCGAGTGCCTTGAAGAGCGCGGTGAGCGTCGCGTCGTCGAGCTGCGCGAGCGTGCCGCGCTGCGCGGCCGTGCGCAGCCAGCGCGCCTGCTGCGCGACCGGCTCGCGCGTGACTTTCGCGAGTTCCAACGGCAGTGTGACACCCGCTGCCGCACTCGCGGCGTCGGCCGTTTCCTGTGCATGCAGGCCTGCCTGTACGAGCGACAACAGGCAGGCGACGGCCACGGCGGCGGCATGCCGTGCGTGGCGCTTCTTTCCTTCGTTCATCGACGGCGTCTCCGGAGGCGATGGATCGTTCAGCCTTGCTTCGCGGCCTTGATTTTGGCGAGTTCCTCGTCGCGCAACGCGCGGCGCAGGATCTTGCCGACGTTGGTCTGCGGCAACGCGTCGCGGAATTCGACGAATTTCGGCATCTTGTAGCCGGTCAGGTTCTTGCGGCAGTGCGCGAGCACGTCGTCGACCGTCAACGACGGATCGCGGCGCACGACGAACACCTTGATCCGTTCGCCCTGTACCTCGTCGGGAATGCCGATCGCCGCGGCTTCGCTGATGCCCGGATGCATCACGAGCACTTCCTCGATTTCGTTCGGATACACGTTGAAGCCCGACACGAGGATCATGTCCTTCTTGCGGTCGATCAGGCGAATGAAGCCGCGTTCGTCCATCACGCCGATGTCGCCGGTGCTGAGCCAGCCGTCGGCGTCGATCACCTTGGCCGTCTCGTCGGGGCGCTGCCAGTAGCCGCGCATCACCTGCGGGCCGTGCACGCACAGCTCGCCTGGTTCGCCGATGGGCGCCCAGGTGCCGTCCTCGCGACGAAAGCGCACGACGGTGGACGGCGCGGGCAGGCCGATCGAACCGCTGAACGCGGCCATGTCGTTCAGGTCAACGGGGTTCATCGTGACGATCGGCGAGCATTCGGTCAGGCCGTAGCCTTCGACGACCGGCCGGCCCGTCACCTGCTGGAAGCGCTCGGCGACTGCGCGCTGCATCGCCATCCCGCCGGCCATTGCGAGCTTCAGCTTCGAGAAATCCCGCTTGCGGAATTCTTCGTTGTCGAGGAACGCGTTGTACAGCGTGTTGATGCCGGTGATCCCGGTGAACGTCTCGTTGCGGATGATCTTCATCACCATCGTCATGTCGCGCGGGTTGGCGATCAGGATGTTGCGCCCGCCGAGTCCCATGAAGATGAATGCGTTCACCGTCAGCGAATAGATGTGATACAGCGGCAGCGGCGTGAGCACGGTTTCGACGTCGCCGGATACCTGGTCGGCGATCCAGGCCTTCGCTTGCAGCAGGTTCGCAATCAGGTTGCCGTGCGTGAGCATCGCGCCTTTCGCGACGCCGGTCGTGCCGCCCGTGTATTGCAGGAACGCGAGGTCGTCGCGCGTGATCTGCACGGGCTGCGGCTTGCCGCGCGCGCCGAGCGCGAGGGCGGAGCGCAGCCGGACGGCCTGCGGCAGGTGGTAGGCCGGCACGAGCTTCTTCACGTGCTTCAGCACGAAATTGATCAGGCGTCCTTTCGCATTGAAGCCGTCGGCGAGCAGGTCGCCGAGCGCGGTGACGACGATGTTCTTCACCTGCGTTTCCGGCAGCGCGTCCTGCAGCGTGCGCGCGAAATTCTCGAACACGACGATCGTCTGCGCGCCGCTGTCCTTCAGCTGATGCGCGAGTTCGCGCACGGTGTAGAGCGGATTGACGTTGACGACGATCGCGCCGGCTTTCAACGTGCCGAACAGCGCGACCGGGTACTGGAACGTGTTCGGCAGCATGATCGCGACGCGGTCGCCGGGCTTGACGCCGATGCTTTGCAGGTACGACGCGAACGCGTCGACCTTCTGCGCGAGCGTGCGATAGGTCATCGATGCGCCTGCGCTCACGTAGGCGACGCGCTCGGCGAAGCGGCTCGTGCATTCGTCGAAGAACTGCACGAGCGATGCGTATTGCGTGACGTCGATGTCGTGCGGGACGCCGGGCGGGTATGACGCGTACCAGATGCCGTCGGTGTTCGGCGGAACCTGGGCCGCTGCGGTTGCTGCGGAAGATGACATGACGAGTCTCCGTTCTTTGCTCTCGGCGAGGGCGGACGTTTCAGCGCCGGCCCTTGCCCTGTGCCGCACGGTCGATCGACGGGGCGCCTCGACGCCCCGCACGACCGCGCGTTTCAATCAAATCGTGAACAGGTAGCCGCGCGTGGCCTCGCGCGCTCAGTTCGTGGAATGCAGCGTCGTCGCATCGACGGCGGTCGCGGCCGACTGCGGCAGCCCGAACGCTTCGCTCGCGCCCGCGTCGTCGAGCACGGCCGCGAAGATCGACAGTTGCGCACTGTCGGGCATCGGCGCTTTCAGCGCGGCGACGATCAGCGACGACAGTCGCGCGATCATCTGCACGTCGTTCATCGTGCGGCCTTGCGAGAACTCGTCGATCAGGCTTTCCGTTTCAGCGCCCGCGAGCGCGCCGGACAGCGCGCCGATCGCGAAGTGCAGACGCCAGCCGAGCTCCGTGCGCGGCAGGTGCGGCAATGCGCGCTGGAACGCATCGAAGAAGCGGCCCGCGACGCTTGCGTAGTGCGCGGTCAGGAAGTTGCGCACGAACGGCGACGGATCGGTGTACGCACGGCCGATCAGCCGCAGGAACCCGGGCCCGCCGCGCTCGGGATCGCGCGACGCCTTCAGCGCGGGAATGAACATCGCGCCGAGCACGTGCTCGCAGGTGATGTGCGTGCCGAGCTGCGCATCGAAGCGGTCGAGGATGCCCAGGCGCTCCTGGTTGAGCTGGTCGAGCCGGCGCGACAGCATCGCGTGGATCAGCGCTTCCTTGCTGCCGAAGTGGTAGTTGACCGCGGCGAGGTTGACCGCCGCGCGCGACGTAATCTGGCGCATCGACATCGCCTCGAAGCCATGCTCGATGAACAGGTCCTCGGCCGCATCGAGGATGCGCGCCTTCGTCCCGCCGTTCTGCCGCGTGCCGGATGACCGTGCCCCGGACGGCCGTCCCGCGGATGGCCGTCCCTCCTGACTTACTGCCATGTCCCGCCTCCCATGCCGGTCGCCCGGCCGCGAACTGGTGATTTTTTGTCTGATTCAAACAGTCGTTTTTATTAAGATAAAAAATCGCGGACGGAGCGGGCAAGCAGGGAATCTGGACAAATTCCTCTAGTTCGATGTGCGAATGCGGAAAGTATCGTGCGTGCCCTCGACCGGACGGGGCACGCGCGATGATGCGGTGCGGCAATGCGCGGGTTCAGGCGACCGTGCTACGCGTATTGACCGATTGCGTCATGTCGATGCCGCGCCGCTCGCGGCTGAACAGGATCAGCACGGCGATCACGACGGCAACGATGCCGGCCACGAGCGCGAGTGCGAAGCTGTAGTTGTTGTGGTTCGAAACGGCGAGCGACGCCTGCATCGTCGCGTTGCCCGACGCGAGCAGGTTGCCGAGCTGATAGACGACGCCGGGGAAGGTCGCGCGGATCTCGTCGGGCGAGATCTCGTTCAGGTGAACCGGGATCACGCCCCACGCACCCTGCACCGAGATCTGCATCAGGAACGCGCCAGCGGCGAGGGCAACCGGGCCGCTCGAGAACGCCCACAGCGGCAGCACGGGCAGGGCGATCAACGCGGCGATGAAGATGGCCCGACGTCGGCCGATCCGCTCCGAGATCGTGCCGAACGACAGGCCGCCGACGATGGCGCCGATGTTCAGCACGATCGTGATCCACGACACGGTATGCGGATCGAAGTGATGCTGTTCGCGCAGGAACGTCGGATAGAGATCCTGCGTGCCGTGCGAAAAGAAGTTGAACGCGGTCATCAGCACGATCGCGTAGATCGTGAGCTTCCAGTTCTGCTGCAACGTGGCGCCAAGGCTCGGGCGCTGGCGCTTCTCCATCTGTTTCCACGCCGGCGATTCGGGCACGTGAGCACGCACGTACAGCACGAGCAGCGCGGGCAGCACGCCGACCATGAACATCCCGCGCCAGCCGATGTACTGGTAGAACAGGCCGAACACGACGGACGCGAGCAGGTAGCCGCTCGGATAGCCGGCCTGCAGCAGCCCCGACACGAAGCCGCGCGCATGGGTCGGGACGGTTTCCATCGTCAGTGCCGAGCCGACACCCCATTCGCCGCCCATCGCGACGCCGAACAACGCGCGCAGCACGAGCAGCGCGGTCAGGCTCGGCGCGAAACCCGATGCGAGTTCGAGCAGCGAGTAGCACGCGATGTTGACCATCAGCGTCGGGCGGCGGCCGAAGCGATCGGCGAGCCGGCCGAAGATCAGTGCGCCGAGCGGGCGCATCGCGAGCGTCAGTGTGAGCGCGAACGCGACGGCGGGAATTGTCGACCCGAATTCGGCGGCGATGTCCTTCAGCACGAAGACCATCAGGAAGAAATCGAACGCATCGAGTGTCCAGCCGAGGTAGGCGGCGATCGTGACGTTGCGTTGTTCGCGGGTCCAGCTCATGTCCGAGTTCTCCTCGTTGGCTTGCGCGCCCTTGATGTGCATGCGGATGCCGGCCGGCTTGCGCGCGGTGCGGGGGCATGGATCGAGTGTAGGCCGCGACGCCGGACGAGGTGGGGCGCGATAACGTCGAATCAGGAATAATCCCTAGGAAATGAACTGTTTCGGAATGGGAAACGCCGTCGCACGAAACAGGCGGCACGCGTCTGTATCATTCTGGAAAGCTGTTTGTATCTGTTGTGTAATGTGCCCTATGCGCATCGTCACCGAATCAGGAGTCCCGATGACCGAACGTTCCGCCGCGACGCTGCCCGTGCTCGAAACTGCCCGGCTGTGGCTGCGTCCGCGTGTGCTGGCCGACCTCGATGCGTGCGTGGCGATGGATCGCGATCCCGAAGTCACGCGGCACATCGCGGGCCCGTGGCACGATCCCGTCGAGCATCGGCGCTTCGTCACGCACCGGATCACGCGCGACTATCCGCCGGGCCTCGGCTACTGGTCGATCTTCGAGAAGGCCGCGCCCGATGCGTTCATCGGCTGGATCCTGCTGATTCCCGACTATGCGGGCGGCGCACGCGACGTCGAGATCGGCTGGCGGCTGGTGCGGGCGGCATGGGGGCGTGGGATCGCGAGCGAAGCGGCGGCGGCGGTCGTGCGCCACGCCTTCGACACCGTGCATCTGCCACGCGTGATCGCCGATATCGCGGAGGCCAACAGCGGCTCGCTGAATGTCGCGCGCAAGCTCGGGATGCGTCGCGTGAGCGTCGTGCACGATGGTATTCCTTACATTCGACATCGTCTCGAACGCAACGATCTGCGTGCGTAGCGCGGCGCCGCACGGGCGTAGGCGGTTGTCAGAGATCGTTAACCGGATGCGTATCGAGGTCATGACGTATTAACGGCTCGCAGGATCAGGAGTATCGTTGCCGGAATTTCGCAACATGGGGTACGACCATGACGCTCGGCAACGATGTTCACCTGATTCCCGTCAAGCTGGAAGAACTGCGTCCCACGCAGATGACGGTCGGCTATCGCGAAGTCAAGGCGAAGCGCAAGCACTGGAAGGCGCTCAGCAAGCGCGCGCGCAAGACCGCGATCGAATCGCACTGGTTCCCGACGGTGCTCGGCCCGGATGGGCTGCACTACATCACCGATCACCACCACCTCGGCCTCGCGCTGATCGAGGAGGGCGAGGCACGCGTGAACGCGATGCTGCTGAAGGATCTGTCGTGGCTCGACCACACGATCTTCTGGCGGATGATGGAGCACAACCAGTGGGTGCATCCGTTCGGCGCGGACGGCACTCGCCGTGACTACGCGAATCTGCCGAAGGCGCTGACGGGGCTCGTGGACGATCCGTACCGCAGCCTCGCCGGCGAGCTGCGCACGGCGGGCGGCTATGCGAAGGACGCGACGCCGTTCAGCGAATTCCTGTGGGCCGACTACCTGCGCCAGCACGTGTCGCTCGACCAGATCCGCAAGAACTTTGCGAAGGCGCTCGACATCGCACTGCATCGCGCGCATGAGCAGGACGCACGCTATCTCCCTGGCTGGTCAGGCGTCATCGCCGTCAAGCCCTGACCCGCTCATGACGACCGCCCCGATCCGCCCCGACGCCGGCCCGCAGCATGCCGACCATTTCGCCGCGCTCGACGCGGCCTCGCCGCCGCCCACGCGACGCATCGGCCTCGATGCGCTGGCCGGCCTGTCGATCGCGGGCCTGCTGATCCCCGAGGCGGTCGCGTACGCGGGGCTGGCGAACCTGCCGCCGCAGGCCGGTCTCATCGCATTGCTGTCGGGGCTCGTCGTCTATGCGCTTACCGGCAGCAGCCGCTTCGCGATCGTGTCGTCGACGTCCTCGTCGGCCGCCGTGCTCGCGGCGACCGTGCTGGCGGAGTCGGGGATGGCGCTCGCCGCGCAGCTCGCGCTCGCGGCGGCGCTCGTCGCGATGACGGGCGTGCTGTTCATCCTGGCCGGTGCCGCGCGCCTCGGCGGCATGTCGGACTTCGTCGCGCGGCCGGTGCTGCGCGGCTTCACGTTCGGCCTTGCGCTGACGATCGTCATCAAGCAGTTGCCGAAGATTCTCGCGATCTCCGTGCAGCACAGCGATGCGCCGCATGTCGCGCTCGACCTGATCACCGGCGCGCCGCATGCGAATCTCGCGAGCGCCGTGCTCGGTGCGATCGCACTGGCGTTGCTGTTCGCGCTCGGGCGGAGCTCGCGCGTGCCCGCGACGCTCGTCGTGATCGTGCTGTCGATTGCGGCCGGCTATGCGATCGACTGGCAGCGATACGGGATCGCGATCGTCGGCCATATCGATTTCAAGCATCTCGAGTTCGGCCTGCCGACCCTCGACCGCAATGCGTGGATGCAGACCATCGAGCTTGCGTTCGCGCTGATGCTGATCCTGTACGCGGAATCGTACGGATCGATCCGCAACTTCGCGCTGAAGCATGGCGACAGCGTATCGCCGAACCGCGACCTCGTCGCGCTCGGCTGCGCGAATCTCGTGTCGGGCCTGCTGCACGGGATGCCGGTCGGCGCCGGCTATTCGGCGACCTCGGCGAACGAAGCGGCCGGCGCGCAATCGCGCTTTGCCGGCCTGTGGGCGGCGGGCGTGGTTGCGCTGATCGTCTTGCTGCTGCTGCCGCAGCTCGCGCGCACGCCGGAGCCCGTGCTCGCGGCGATCGTGATCTTCGCGGTCAGCCACTCGCTGCATCCGTCGGTATTCCGGCCGTACTGGGCCTGGCATCGCGACCGGCTCGTCGTGATCGCCGCGCTGCTCGCGGTGCTCGTGCTCGGCGTGCTGCACGGGTTGCTCGCGGCCATCGGCGTGAGCCTGCTGCTGACGCTGCGCAAGCTGTCCGAGCCGAACGTCAGCGTGCTAGGCAGGTTGCGCGACAGTCATGATTTCGTCGACGTGGCGAGCCATGCCGACGCGAAGCCGGTGCCGGGCGTGCTGATCGTGCGACCCGAGGCGCAACTGTTCTTCGCGAATGCGGACCGGATGCTGAACCGTGTGCGTGCATTGATGAAGGCCGCGCCGGACGCGCATACCGTGATGCTGAGCCTCGAGGAAACGCCGGATATCGACAGCACGACGATCGAATCGTTGCGCACGTTCGCGGCCGAATGCACGGCGCGCGGGTTGCGGCTCGCGATCGTGCGGCTCAAGGTGCACGCGCTGCACGCGTTGCGCCGCGCGGCCGACGATACGCTGCGCGACGACGCAATGTCGGAACTGAGCGTCGACGAGAGCCTGCAACTGCTGCAGGCCGGGATGCCGGCGGACGGTGGCGCCGGCACGACCGCCGGGTGACGGGGCGGCGCGCCGGCGCGTGCTATTGGGAAACGACGACGTCGGCGGAGCGATCGATCATGCTGGTCACTTCGGCTGCCGTCGGCGCATAGGCGCCGGCATGCGCACAGGCGACCGCCGCGCACGCGGCTGCGTAGCGCAGGTGTTCGGCGGCTGATGCATCGGGACGCGTGAGCTGGCTGGCGAGCCAGCCGCCGATGCTCGCATCGCCGCAGCCGACGGTGTCGGCCACTTCGGTCGGGAACGCGGGCTGGAACAGCACGGTGTTGCGATGCAGAAGCTGCATGCCGGATGCGCCGCGCGTGACGAGCATCGTCGCGTCGGGCGCCCACGTACGCAGTTGCGCGAGCGCGGTGGCTTCATCGAGTTCGGGAAACAGCCCGCGCAGATCCTCGTCGGAGACCTTGATCCAGTCGGCGAGCCCGGCCAGCCGGCGCAGCGTGTCGCGATACGACGGCGCGGCCATCGGCGCACGAAAGTTCGGGTCGAACGAGATCCGCTTGCCGGCCGCCCGCGCAGCTTGCGCAACTTCAATCAGGCGCGATGCGAGCGGCTCGCGCACGACACCGAGTGAACCGATGTGCACGATCTCGGTCGCGTCGAGTGCGCCGGCGGGCAGGTCCGCCGGATCGAACGCGAGATCGGCGCTGTTCTCGCCGATGAAGAAGTAGTGGGGCGGCTGCTTCGACACGATCATCGCGAGCAGCGGCGCGCGATCGACCTGCCGCATGAAGCGCAGGTCGAGCCCGGCGTCGGCGCTCTTGCGCATCAGCTCGTCGCCGAAGGTGTCGCGGCTGACCGTGCCGGCGAAAGCCGTCGGCACGCCGAGTCGCGCACCGACACGCGCGACGTTCCAGCACGAGCCGCCGGCGACGCTGTGCCAGTGCTGCGCGTCGTCGCGGATGAAATCGGTCAATGCTTCGCCGAATACGATCAGGCGGGGAAACGTCGTCGTCATGTCGAAACCTTGTGCCGCGGCGTTGTGCGCGGCCATGCAGCGATTGATCTGAAAAGGCGGGCAGTGCGGGCCGTCGCACGTTGCGATGCGGCCCGGCACTGCCCGGTTGCGCGGGTGAACGGGCGGCGCGATCAGCGCGGCGCGCTCCAGCCCTTGTAGGTCTTCACGTTGTCGCGCGTGATGAGCGTCGGTTCGATCAGGATCATCGGGTTGGCCGGCTTCTGGCCGTTCATGATGCCGTAGCCGACGTTGACTGCCTGCTGCGCCATCGCCCACGGATCCTGGCTCGACGACGCCTGCACGAGCGTATTCGACTTGAGCGCGACCTCGATGTCGGGCGCGCCGTCGACCGACGTGATCACGATGCCCGGGCGGTTCAGCTGTTTCGCGGCGAGATCGCTGCCGATCGCCTGCGGGTCGTTGATCGTGAATACCGCATCGAGCTTCGGAAAACGCGTCAGGTAGCCCTGCATCGCATTCATCCCGCCTTCACGCGAGCCCTTGCCGTCCTGGTCGCTCGACAGCACCTTGATGCCGGCGCTTTTCGCGAGCACGGTCTTGCAGCCGTTGACGCGATCGATCACGGCCGACACTTGCGGGCCGTTCTCGATGATCACGTTGCCCTTGCCGTTGAGTTTCTTCGCGATGTAGTCGCATGCCAGCTCGCCGGCCTTCACGTTGTTGGTCTGCACGGTCGCGTTCGCGCCGGCGGCCGCGACGTCGACCGCAACGACCGTGATGCCGGCCGCCTGCGCCTTCTTCACCGCCGGCTCGATCGCCTTCGGATCGGTTGCGTTGAGCAGGATTATGTCGACTTGCGCGGAGATGAAGTTGTCGATCTGCGTGAACTGCTTGTTCAGGTCATAGTCGGCCGACACGGCCGTGACCTTCGCATTCGGGTTGATCTGTTTGGCGCGCGCCTCGGCGCCCTTGACGATCGTGACGAAGTACGGGTTGCCGAGCGACCCGACCGTGACGCCGATCGATTTGAGCGGCTTGTCGGCCGCGTGCGCGACGGAAGCGCCGAAGGCGAGTGCGCAGGCGACGGCGGTGAGGGCGGCTTTGTGCTTGAACATGTCGTTGTGTCTCCGTGAAGTTGCTTGTCGAGCGGGCGCAGGGATCGGTCTGCGCCGCAAGGTTGAATGAATGGAAAGGCGCTCAGGTACGCGCCGAATCGCGCTGGCGGTAGCGGTCGAGCGCGACGGCGCCGATGATTACGAGCCCCTTGATGATGTACTGCCAGATGTCGGACACGCCGAGCAGCACGAGGCCGTTCGTCAGCACCGCGATGATCAGCGCACCGATCAACGTGCCGACGATCGAGCCGACGCCGCCGACGAAGCTGGTGCCGCCGAGGATCACCGCGGCGATCGCGTCGAGTTCGTACGACTGGCCGAGCTGCAGGCCATTGGCCGCGTAGAGCCGCGCGGCCGACATCACCGCACCGAGGCCGGCGAGCAGGCCCGACGCCGCATAAACGAACATCTGGATCGCGCGCACGTTGATGCCTGACAGGCGGGCGGCTTCCGGATTGCCGCCGACCGAATAGATGCGCATTCCGAGCACCGTGCGGCGCAGGATGAACCACGAAATCGCGATCACCGCGCACGCGATCACGACGAGCCACGGCACGCCGAGGATCGTGCCGTTGCCGATGAACGCGAACGGCAACTGCGGATTGAACACGGTCGTGTCGTTGCCGATCAGGCGCGCGACGCCGCGCACGGCCGTCATCGCGCCGAGCGTGACGATGAACGGCGGCAGGCGCAGGAACGAGATCAGGCCGCCGTTGATCGCGCCGAACACGAGGCCGACGAGGAGCGCGAACGGCACGCCGAGCCAGCCCCAGCCCGGGATGGTCGACGCGAGCAGCGCCGCGACGGCGGCGGCAGCGAGCACCGAGCCGACCGACAGGTCGATGCCGCCCGTCAGGATCACGAAGGTCATGCCGGCGGCGAGCACGATGTTGATCGACGCCTGCTGCGTGACGATCGACAGGTTCTGCAGCGTGAAGAAACCGTCGGTCAGGAAGCCGAAGCCGATGCACAGTACGAGCAGCACCGGCAGCATCCCGGCGGTGCGGATCAGCGACTGCATGCGGGCGCGGTGATCGGCGCCGCGCATCAGGGGCGTACGGTTGGCGACCGGATGGGCCGTCGCGGAAGCGAGGTTCCGCTGCTTGGTCGGGTTGATCATTTCGGTAACCTGATTGTAAGAAAGAAATGAATTGAGCTCAGTGCGCGTCGGCGAGTTCGGCCTGCGAGCCGGTGGCGAGCGCGATGATGGCTTCCTGCGTGATGGGCGTCGGCGTGTAGCCGCCGAGTTCGCCCGCGATCTCGCCCTCGCGCATCACGAGCACGCGATCGGCGACACCGATGATCTCCGGCAGTTCGCTCGAGATCACGATCACACCGACGCCGGCGCGGGCCAGTTCGTTGATGATCCGGTAGATCTCGGATTTCGCGCCGATGTCGACGCCGCGGGTCGGTTCGTCGAGGATCAACACGCGCGGCTTCGTCTCGAGCAGCCGCGACAGCAGCACCTTCTGCTGGTTGCCGCCGGACAGCGCGCCGACGTTGACGTTCGCGTGGGGAACGCGGATCGACAGCGATGCGATGGCGTCGCGCGCGCGTTCGGCGCCGCGCGCGAGGTCGAGTGCGCCGAGCCGCGCATCGCGGTTGCAGACTGAGATGTTGATGTTGTCGCGCACGCTCATGTCGAGGAACAGGCCCTGGCGCTTGCGATCTTCGGTCAGGTAGACGAGGCCGGCATCGATCGCGTCGCGCGGCGAGTGCGCGCCGAACGTGCGCTCGCCCACCTTCACATCGCCGCGCACGCGCGGCTCGGCCCCGAAGATCAGTCGTGCGAGTTCGGTGCGGCCTGCGCCGACGAGCCCCGCGATGCCAAGCACTTCGCCGGCGTGCAGGTCGAGGCTGCAGCCGCGCACACGCGAGCCGTCGGCGATGTCGCGTACCGACAGCAGCAGGTGGCCGGGGTCGTACGGCGCATGTTCCTTCTTGTAGAAGCCGGAGATGTCGCGGCCGACCATCATGGCGACGAGACGCTCGGCTGACAGCGACGCGCGTTCGAGCGTGCCGACGTACGTGCCGTCGCGCAGCACCGACACCCGGTCGGACAGTTCGTAGATCTCCGCCATCCGGTGGCTGATGTAGATGATCGCGAGACCCTCCTCGCGCAACTGGCGGATCAGCCGGAACAGGTGCTCGGTTTCGCGCGACGACAGCGGCGTGGTCGGCTCGTCCATCACGAGAATGCGCGCACGGGTGTGCACGGCGCGCGCGATCTCGACGAGCTGCTGCTCCGCGATCGACAGCGTATCGACAAGCGTGTCGGGCCCGAACGATGCGCCCAGGCGCGCGAGCACGTCCTCACAGCCGCGCGCCATCGCCGCGCGGTCGATCGTGCCCCAGCGCCGGTTGCCGCGCCGCAGTTCGCGGCCGATATAGATGTTTTCCGCGACGGTCAGATTCGGCGACAGGCACAGTTCCTGGTAGATCACCGCGACGCCCGCATCGCGCGCGGCAAGCGGGCCGTCGATGTCGATGCGGGCGCCGTCGATCAGGATCTCGCCGCCGGCGTCGGCGCGGTATGCGCCCGACAGGATTTTCATCAGCGTCGATTTGCCCGCGCCGTTTTCGCCCATCAGCGAATGGATCTCGCCCGGATAGACGGTCAGGCTGACGTTGTCGAGCGCGCGCACGGCCGGGAACGTCTTGCTGATCCCGCGCATCTCGAGCAGCGGGCGGGGCGACTCAGATCGCGACATGGTTGACCTCCTGCGAGTCGGTGCGGGCGCCCTTGAGAATGCCGGCCCGCGGGGAGAAGTTGAAGAACATCGGCAGCGTGGCCGCGCCGATCGCACCGGCGTCGGCGCCGAACGTGCCGCGTACGAGTACCGGCGTGCCGCGCGCTTCGGGCGCGGTGGCCACGAGCGCTGCACGCAGGCGCGTCGTGACCGCGTCGAGCAGGCCGGCGTCGGTATCGGCGTCGAGCACGACCACCGGCGCATCGATCACGCATAGCATCGCGCGCAGTGCGGGTGCCAGCGCGTCGACGCAATCGTCGATCCATTCGTCGACGGCTGGCAGGCCGCGGGCGATGCACGCTTCGAGATCGGCCCGGTTGTCGACCGTCTCGCCGTGATGGCGCAGGTGGCGCACCAGCGCATGCAGCGATGCGCGCGCGAGCAGGATGTCCCACGGGCCGCGCGGCGGCGGCGCGGAAGCCAGCCGGCTCGGCGGCACGGGAATCACGGCGATGTCGCCCGCATTGCCGGTCACGCCGCGCAGGCAGTCGCCATCGATCGCGATGCCGCCGCCGATTGCCGGCCCGATGAACAGGTAGACGAAGTCGTCGCACTGCCGGCCGTATCCGTAGAACAGTTCGGCGATCGCGGCCGCGTTGCCGTCGTTTTCGCCGAAGACGGGCAGCGATTGCGTGCGACCGAGGTCGGCCGCGAAATCGACGTCTTCCCACGCGCGGAACGTGTCGGGTGCGAGGCCGAGTTCGCGCATCCAGGCGCCGAGGTTGTAGGGCTGAGCGACGCCGATGCCGGTCAGGCGCGCGCGCTCGTGGTCGGGGAGCAGGGCCTGCATGGCGTCGATGTCGTGGCGGACAATCTCGAGCACGTTGGCGGGCGGCGGCAGCAGCGTGTCGTGCGAGCGTCGGCCGAGCACGTCGCCCGCGAAGTTGACGAGTGCCGTTTCGATGCGCATGCGGTCGAGATGGACGCCGATGCCGAACGCGCCGCGCGGATCGAGGCGGATCAGCGAGGCCGGCTGGCCGCGCTGGCCTTCGGTGCGGCCCGCGAATTCGATCAGCTTCGCGCTGGCGAGCGACGTGATGATGCTGCCGACCGCCGTTCCCGTCATGTTCGCAAGGCGGGCGAGGTCAGCCTTCGACGCGCTGCCCGCGCGCCGCAGCGTCTTCAGCAGCAGGCGCTCGTTGTAACGGCGCACGTTGGCCGAGTTGCTTCCCTGGCCGAAGTGCGGGCTTCTCATGGCGTCTCCTTCCATGGTGCGCCGTTCGGCGGCGCATTAAATAAATCACGTTGATTTATTTAACCGCGTGAGCGGCGGTATGTCAGCCTAGGGAAATCCCGGTTTGTGGTGGAGGCGGGGATGCTGGTGCGGGGTGTCCGGAATCGGGGATGGGCGCGGAGATCGAGAAAATCCGGCCCAGGGTGGCTTGTGGCGTGGTCCGAACCCGGGCAATGGGTTGTCGCCGGGTTTGCCGCGTGCCGTTACGGTTCGCTGGCGCTGGCCGCGCAAACCGAAGTGACCGGTTTGCTTTCGGGATGGGGCGGCCGGAAATGAAAAAAGGCCGGCTAGAAGCCGACCTTTTTAAATACAGATGGTGCCCAGGAGAGGACTCGAACCTCCACGATGTTGCCACCGCTAGGACCTGAACCTAGTGCGTCTACCAATTCCGCCACCTGGGCACGTTTTGCAGTAGTTGCTTGCTGCAAAGAAGCGAAATTATAGCGCGTATTGCTTGGCTGTCAACAGAATTTGAGGTCACGAACGAAAATAATTTGGCAGGCTTGTTCGGGGCATCGGGCGGGGCGCGCACACGTCGCGGTCGCCGACGTGCATCGTCGAATTTGTGATTCCGGTTGTGCACGCGGACACATCAATACCGCGGTCGGGAATGAAAAGAGATCGACTGGAAGCAGGCCGCTTTTGAAAGCAGATGGTGGTCAGGAGGGGAGGGTTCGGTCACGCATGCGCGCCCCTGGTTTCACTCGCAGGCGCAGCCTTTCGAGACCTCGTGCGAAGCGAGCAGGCGCTTTGCTTCCTGGGCCGGAAATGAAAAAAGGCCGGCTAGAAGCCGACCTTTTTAGAAAACAGATGGTGCCCAGGAGAGGACTCGAACCTCCACGATGTTGCCACCGCTAGGACCTGAACCTAGTGCGTCTACCAATTCCGCCACCTGGGCACGTTTCGCTTATTTCTGCAGTGCGAAGACCGCTATTATAGCGTGTTGGCAGAGTCTGTCAACACAATTTCACTCAAGGCGATAAAAATTATTGCCCCTTGCGCGACGGATTCTCGCGCGCCCGGTGGATCAACGCGTTTCGCGGGGAAATTCCAGCGCTGGGCCCCTGGCTCGTGTCGACGCGGGCCGGCAGCAGTCCGGCGGTGGCGAACGTGTCGGCGATCTTCTGCTGCTCGCCAAAGTTTCGCGCGACTACTGCGCGGACGACGTAACTGCGGCGCGCGTTCGTCGTCGCCTCGAGCCCGCAGATCGGCGCTCGCAGCCTCCTGCGGGTGGCCGCGCAGTCATGTGCCCGCCTGCGACAGCTGGTCAAACAGGATCTGAAACCGAGGGGGCGGGGTGTTCGTGCTCGTGAAGGCACGCAATCCGATTACGTCCGAGATGGACGCGGCGTTGAAGGATCTCGATATCAGGGCGCAGCAAATGGGTGTCCTGCTGCCCCTGCGCACCGACAGTGCGGCGACGCCTTTCGAACTACGAAGCTGCTCTGCGTCGACACCGGGCTGATGGCGCGCGTGCTCGACAAACTGGAGGGCAGGGGCTCGTCGAGCGGTCGCGCAGCGTGAGCGATCGGCGGGTAGTGAGCCTCGCGCTGACCGAAGCGGGGCGGGCGGTTGTCGTGCGGACTCCGGAGATTGCGCCGAAGGTGCTCAACGCCCGCTTGCGGAAATTTTCGAAGGCCGAGTTTGACGAACTGTCACGGTTGCTGCACACGTTCATCGGCGAGTAAGCCGAACGCCATTCCTTGGCGCCGGAAATGAAAAAGGCCGGCTAGAAGCCGACCTTTTTAAATACAGATGGTGCCCAGGAGAGGACTCGAACCTCCACGATGTTGCCACCGCTAGGACCTGAACCTAGTGCGTCTACCAATTCCGCCACCTGGGCACGTTTTGCAGTAGTTGCTTGCTGCAAAGAAGCGAAATTATAGCGCCCCAATTATTCGTGTCAACACATTTTTGCGATGCATCGCAATCCGGGCTCCGCTGCGCCTGCTGGCGGCATTCCGGTCTTTTGGTGACACAGGCGGATGATAGAATGACCCGCCGCCGTCAATATAGAACTGTCTGAAGGACACCTCTATGTTGATGCCGTGCACCATCAATCAACGCAACGAGAACAACCATCGACAAACCCTTGAGCAAATATCCGTACCCCATTCCGAGCCGTGAAGAAATTCTCGGCGTGCTGCGTACGAGCGACGCGCCGCTGGCCGCCAACGACATCGCAGAAGCACTGTCGATCAAGCGTCAGGAGCGCGAGGGGTTCTTCCGGCGTGTCGCCGCGATGGAACGCGACGGCCAGATTCGCCTCGACAAGCGCGGCCATTACCAGTTGACCCATCCGTCGAACTTCGTCGCCGGGCGCGTGCAGGGGCATCGCGACGGCTACGGGTTCGTCATCCGCGACGACGGCCAGGACGACCTGTTCCTGCCGAACGGCGAAATGCAGAAGGTGATGCACAACGATCGCGTGCTCGCGCGGATCGTCGGCTACGATCGCCGCGGCCGCCCGGAAGGGCATGTCGTCGAAGTCACCGAGCGCGCGAACAAGCGCGTGATCGGCCGCCTGCTCAACGAGAACGGCGCGCTGATCGTCGCTCCGGAAGACAAGCGCATCGGCCATGACATCCTGATCACGCAGAACGTGAAGAAGGCGAAGGTCGGGCAGGTCGTTGTCGTCGAGCTGACCGATTTCCCGAGCCGCCATTCGCAGCCGCTCGGCCGTGTCGTCGAGGTGCTCGGCGACATCGACGATCCGGGCATGGAAATCGAAATCGCGGTGCGCAAGTACGGCGTGCCGCACGAGTTCAGCCAGCCGGCGCTCGACGAAGCGGCCGCGCTGCCCGACAAGGTGCGGCCGACCGACCTGCGTTTCCGCGTCGACCTGCGCGACGTGCCGCTCGTGACGATCGACGGCGAGGACGCCCGCGACTTCGACGACGCCGTCTACTGCGAGCCGGTCAAGGTCGGCCGTGGCGACGGCTACCGGCTGATCGTCGCGATCGCCGACGTATCGCACTACGTACAGCCGGGCAGCGGGCTCGATGCCGATGCGCTCGAGCGCAGCACGTCGGTCTACTTCCCGCGCCGCGTGATTCCGATGCTGCCGGAGAAACTGTCGAACGGCCTGTGCTCGCTGAATCCGCATGTCGACCGCTGCGTGCTCGCGTGCGACATGGTGATCACCGCGCGCGGCGAGATCAAGGCGTACCAGTTCTATCCGGCCGTCATCCATTCGGCTGCGCGCCTCACGTACACCGAAGTCGCCGCGGTGCTGTCGAACACGAAGGGGCCGGAGGCTGCGCGCCGCGCGGACCTGCTGCCGCACCTGCAGGACCTGTACGGTGTCTACAAGTCGCTGTTCGCCGCGCGGCAGAAGCGTGGCGCGATCGACTTCGACACGACCGAGACCTACATCGTCTGCAACTCGCAGGGCAAGATCGAGCAGATCGTGCCGCGCCAGCGTAACGATGCGCACAAGCTGATCGAGGAATGCATGCTGGCCGCGAACGTCTGCGCGGCCGATTTCCTGAAGCGCAACAAGCATCCGGGCCTGTACCGCGTGCACGCGGGGCCGACGCCGGAGAAGCTCGAGAACCTGCGCGCGTTCCTGCGCGGCATGGGCCTGTCGCTCGGCGGCGGCGACAAGCCGCATGCGAGCGACTACGCGGCGCTGATGGCGCAGATCCGCGACCGGCCCGATGCGCAGATGCTGCAGCCGATGCTGCTGCGCTCGATGCAGCAGGCCGTCTACAGCCCGGACAACATCGGTCACTTCGGCCTTGCCTACGAGGCGTACGCGCACTTCACGAGCCCGATCCGCCGCTATCCCGACCTGCTCACGCACCGCGCGATCTACGCGATCCTGTCGGGCAAGAAGTATGTGCCGAAGGCACCGGATGGCTTCGAGCTGAACACCGCGCTGTCGCCGCGTGCCCGTGCGATGCAGCAGGCCGACGACGAAGCGCGCGGCCGCTCGCGCTCGAACAACACGGCGATCTGGGAAGAACTTGGACTGCACTGCTCGGCGAACGAGCGACGCGCGGACGAAGCGTCGCGCGATGTCGAGGCATGGCTGAAGTGCTATTTCATGCGCGACAAGCTCGGCGAGGAATACGGCGGGATGGTGAACGGCGTCACGTCGTTCGGCATCTTCGTGCAGCTCGACACGCTCTTCATCGAAGGGCTCGTGCACGTCACGGAACTTGGCTCGGACTACTTCCAGTACGACGAGATCAAGAACGAGTTGCGCGGTGAACGCACGGGCATCCGCTATCGCCTGTCGGATCGCGTGCGCGTGCAGGTGAGCCGCGTCGATCTCGATGCACGCAAGATCGACTTCCGTCTCGTGCGCGATACGCCGGTGAAGGCGCCGCGTCCTTCGCCCGCGCCGGCTTCGGCTGGCGGCGCTGTCGACCGCGGCAACGGCAACGGCCCGCGCGTACGCGCGCTGCCCCAGGCGGAGGAGCCTGCGCTGCGTCGCAAGAAGGCCGCGAGCGCGCCGAGCGTCGCGGTGAAGGAAGCGCGCGCCGCGCGTGCCGCCGCGAAGAAGAAGGGCCCAAGCGGCGGCGGCGCGGCGGCGAAGCCGGCCGCGAAGAAGACGCGCGCCCGCAAGAAGTATTGAGCATTCGGGGCGGCGTCAGCGTCCGCCCTGCAGTATCGAGAGACGCCGCGTTACCGGTCATCAGCCGGCAACGCGGCGCTTTCCTTTTCCATGGATCGCGGCTGCGCGCGTCGCGCGGCCGCACGTTTGATCGAAGGTTGTTCCAGTCATGTCACGTCTGAAGGTTCTTTACGGTTTTCATGCGGTGACCGCACGTTTGCGGCACGATGCATCGACGGTTGCGGAGGTGCTGTATGACCAGACGCGCCGCGACCGCCGCATGCAGGACTTCCTGCACACCGCGAAGGAAGCGGGCGTGCGGCTGATCGCGGCCGACGAAACGCGCCTGTGGGGCCTCGCCCATACCGAGCGTCACCAGGGCGTCGTCGCGCGTGTCGAGGACATCCCGCTCGCGCAGAACCTGTCGGAGCTGCTCGACGGCATCCAGGGCCCGGCGCTGCTGCTGGTGCTCGACGGTGTCACCGATCCGCATAACCTCGGCGCGTGCCTGCGTGTCGCCGATTCGGCCGGCGCGCACGCGGTGATCGCGCCGCGCGACCGTGCGGTCGGCCTGAACGCAACCGCGGCCAAGGTCGCGAGCGGCGCGGCCGATACGGTGCCGTACATCACGGTGACGAACCTCGCCCGCGCCCTGCGCGAGCTGAAGGACGCCGGCGTGTGGATCATCGGCACGTCGGACGAGGCATCGTCAACGCTCTACGAAACGAAGCTCGACGGCCCCGTCGCGCTCGTGATGGGCGCGGAAGGCGAAGGCATGCGCCGGCTTACGCGCGACACCTGCGACGAAGTGATGAGCATTCCGATGGCCGGCAGCGTGGAGAGCCTGAATGTGTCGGTCGCAAGCGGCGTGTGCCTGTACGAAGCCGTGCGCCAGCGGCGCGTGAAGGGCTGACGCAGCCCGTCCCGCGCGCCCTGCGCGGGCCTTGAATGACCCGAACGCCGCGTGCCGCGATCCGATGCGGCACGCGGCTCTCCGGAGTTCGCAACCGATGACCCCGTTTCGCGTTGGTGCATCCTGCGCCGTGCTGTGCCTGCTGGCCGCCTGCACGTCGCCGTCGCTCGTCGAACGCGGCACTTACTACGCCGACACGAGCTTGCACGCACGTGGCGCCGATTCGCGGATCCGCTTCCTCGTGATGCATTACACCGAAAGCGACGAGGCGAAATCGCTGCGCACACTGACGGGCGATTCGGTCAGCGTGCATTACGTCATCCCGCCGCAACCGCGCATCGAGCGCGGGATGCCGGTCGTCTACCAGCTCGTTCCGGAATCGGAGCGTGCATGGCACGCGGGCGTCAGCGAGTGGCAGGGAACGACCGAGCTGAACGCGGTGTCGATCGGCATCGAGAACGTGAACCGCGGGCCGCTCGATCCGCAGAACCGCACCTGGCAGCCCTATCCGCCCGAACAGGTCGCGGCGCTGACCCGGCTGTCGAAGGACATCGTCGCGCGCTACGGGATTCCGCCGACGCGCGTGGTCGGGCACAGCGACATCGCGCCGCAACGCAAGATCGATCCGGGGCCGCTGTTTCCTTGGCATGCGCTGGCCCAGGCCGGCGTCGGCGCGTGGCCGGACGATGCGACCGTGACCGCGCGGCTCGGTGGTCGTGATCCGCATGCGCCGGCCGACGTGCGCGAACTGCAGATCAAGCTCGCGCGCTACGGTTACGACGTGGCCACCGATGGGGTGCTCGACGCACGCACGCGACGCGTGTTCGCGGCGTTCCAGATGCATTTCAGGCCGTCCGACTATGCGGGCAACCCGGACGCCGAAAGCGACGCAATCGCGCAGGCGTTGCTCGACAAGTACTTCCCCGGCACGCAGCCGGCGGACGACGCGCCCGCGGCGGGCGCGCCCTGACTCCACAGTGCACCGTGTGCCGAAAAACGCGAGCCGTCGTCCGAGTCCGGTAAACTGGCAGTTTTCCGCAATCCCGCAGCATTACCACTCCATGACTCAAGACGAACTCAAACGCCTCGTCGGCCAGGCCGCCGCTGATTACGTGATCCAGAACGTGCCGGAAGGCGCCGTGATCGGCGTCGGCACCGGCTCGACCGCCAACTGCTTCATCGACGCGCTCGCCGTCGTCAAGGCGCGCTATCGCGGCGCCGTGTCGAGCTCCGTCGCCACGACCGAGCGCCTGAAGTCGCACGGCATCAAGGTGTTCGACCTGAACGAGGTCGACTCGCTGCAGGTGTACGTCGATGGCGCCGACGAGATCGACGCGAGCGGCGCGATGATCAAGGGCGGCGGCGGCGCGCTCACGCGCGAGAAGATCGTCGCGTCGGTGGCCGACACGTTCGTCTGCATCGCCGACGCCAGCAAGCGCGTGCCGGTGCTCGGCGCGTTCCCGCTGCCTATCGAGGTCGTGCCGATGGCGCGTACGGCGATCGGCCGGCGCGTGACTGCCCTCGGCGGCGTGCCCGTGCTGCGCGTGACGAAGGACGGTGCGCCGTACATCACCGACAACGGCAACGAGATCATCGACGTGAAGGGGCTGCAGATCGCCGATCCGCGCGGCTTCGAAGCGCAGGTGAACGCATGGCCGGGCGTCGTGACGGTCGGCCTGTTCGCTGAGCGCGGCGCGAATCTGTGCTTGCTCGGCACGGAAAACGGCGTTGAAACGATCCTGTATTCGGCTACTTGAAAGACATGGCAAGCAGTCCGTAATGACGTGTCACATGCCGTAATGGACTGAATGTTTAAATCTTGTGGAAATCGGGGCCCGGCAGGCGCAATGCGCTTCCCGGGCCTTATTTTTAGCCGTATAAATCACCCCGTCAAAAAGAGGGATAACCCTGTCAGGTGTTTACCAGATAGCGAAATATCCCCGAACTCATCAACTTATAGATCATAAGAACAGTCGTAACCAGGGCCGGCGGAACTGCGGAGCAGGAGTTCGCAAATCGACGCACGGGGAGGTGTCATGGAGCAGGGCAAAGACCGGTCACTGGTCGCCAAAGTGATGGATGGGCTTGTCTCGGGTATCGTCGAGGACAAGTACGGCGGCATCTTGCCGCCGCAGGACGTGCTGTCGAAAGAGTTCGATGTGAGTCGCACCGTGATGCGGGAAGCGTTGTCGATGTTGCTTGCGCGCGACATGCTCGACGTGCGTCCGAAAGTCGGCACGCGCGTGCGGCCGATGCGTGACTGGCGGATGATCGACGAAGACGTGGTGAGCTGGCGATTCCGGGCGAAACCCGATCCGCAGTTCATGCGCGATGTCATCGAATTCCGGATGTTGATCGAACCGCGCGCGACCGCGCAGGCGGCGGTGCGTGCAACGGCTGCCGACATCGCGGGTATCCGCGAAGCATTCGATGCGTTCAAGGTGCTGCAGCCGGGAGACCCTGGCTACGACACGGCGGACGAGTTGCTGCACACGCGGATCGTCCAGGCAAGCGGCAACCAGTTTTTCCAGCAGATGGCGGCGATCGTGCGCGGTGCGGTGCGTCTCGTGAATCCGCGTGTCGTGCAGAAGGAAGGTGCGCACGACATCGTGGTGAAGGCGCATGCGCGTGTGGTCGACGCGATCGAGCGGCGCGACCCGCGCGAAGCCGAAGCCGCTTCGCTCGCGCTGATCGATTTCAGCGCCGACGAGATCTCGCGCGATTTCTCCGTCGACGTCCCCATGCGCGCCTGACGCTGCGCGTGTCGCTCATCCGTGTGCCGCCGGGCCGTTTATCATGACGGCCGGCCGGCAGCGTGCCGGCCATCGTCATACGACCGACACGGAAGATCAGGATGAACGACAACGACCATCACTCGGTGCGCTTCGGCATCGTCGGTGCAGGCAGCATCGCGCGCCGTTTCGCGCAAAGCCTCGCACACGTGCCGGGCGCCACGCTCTCCGGCGCCTGGGCCCGCCGCGCCGATGCCGCGGCAGATTTTTGCGGCGCATACGGCGGCACGCCTGCCGCAAGCCTCGAAGCACTCCTCGCGAGCGATATCGACGCGGTCTACATCGCGACGCTCCATGACAGTCATGCGCAGTACACGCTGGCCGCGCTTGCTGCCGGCAAGGCCGTGCTGTGCGAAAAGCCCGCGACGCTGAACGCGGCGCAACTCGACACCGTGCTGCGTGCGGCACGCGACGCCGGGCGGCTTTTCATGGAGGCGATGAAGCCTCCGTTCTTTCCGCTGTACCGTCAGGTGCGCGCGCATCTGCATGACGATCCGATCGGCGAGATCCGGCTCGTGCGGGCAGGGTGTGCATCGTCGTCGGTCCCGGACGACCACTCCGTCTATCGTCTCGATCGAGCGGGCGGCGCGCTGCTCGATATCGGGATCTACGAGGCCTTTCTCGCGGTCGACTGGCTCGGCGCGGCGCTCGACGTGCAGACGCTCGGCCGCGTCGGCGCGACGGGAGTCGACCTGTTCGCGAGCCTGAACAGCGTGCATGCGAACGGCGGGATCGCGCAGCTCTTTTGCGGGCTCGACGTGATGGGGCGCGGCGACGCGCTGATCGCCGCGGCCGGCGGCCACGTGACGATTCACGAGAAGTGGTGGAACCCCGCGCGTGCGACGATCCGCTACGCGGACGGGCGCACCGTCGAACTCGATGCGCCGGTCGACGGCGGCGGGCTGAACTACGAGACCGCGCATTTCTGCGACCTGCTGCGCGAGGGCAAGACCGAAAGTCCGATCATGACGCACGACCATTCTCGGCAGATGATCGCGATGACCGATGCCGCGCGAGCGGCGCTGGGCGTGCGCTATACGGGGGAATAAGCGGGAAGAAGGAGGCCGGGCGCGCGCGTGCGGCCCGGCGGACGGCGTGCGCTCAGTGCCGAGACGGCAGCGACAGGCGTTTTTCGTACCAGCGCTGCACCCATTCGAGGATCTGGCACAGGATCCAGTACACGGCCGCGGCGGCGAGATAGAGCGGCAGCGGTTGATAGGTCGCCGCGATCACTTCCTGCGCGCTGCGCAGCAGTTCGGTCACGGTGATCACGGACACGAGCGACGTGTCCTTGATCAGGCTGATCAGGCTGTTCGACAGGCTCGGTACCGCGATGCGCAGCGCCTGCGGGCCGATCACGTAGCGCAGCGTCTGTCCCCACGACAGCCCGAGGCTGTACGCGGCGAGCCATTGGCCGCGCGCGATCCCGTTGATCGCGCCGCGCATGCTTTCCGACATGTAAGCCGCGACGTTTGCGGACAGCGCGATGACGCCGGCGGGCGTCGGGTCGAGCGAGATGCCGAGGCTCGGCAGCCCGTAGTAGATGACGAAGATCTGCACGAGCAGCGGCGTGCCGCGCATCAGGCTCACGTACGCGCGTGCCAGCCACGCGAGCGCGTTGACCCAGATGCGTTCGAAGCCGTCGAGCGCTTCGCTTTGCCGGATGCCCATCATCGCGAGCACGACGGCGCCAAGCAGGCCGAACACCATCGACAGCACGGCGAACTTGACGGTCAGAACGGCGCCCTGGGCGAGCACCGGCAGCGATTGGACGAGCAGGGACGTTGTCGACATGGAATACGAATCGAAGGCGTGCGCGAAAGCGCAATCATAAACCGGACGAACAAAACAAAGGGCGGCATCGTGACGGATGCCGCCCTTTCCGACCCGCCGTCAGGCGGGAAATGCAGGCGTGCTTACTTGATCGGTTTCGTCACGTCGACGCCGAACCACTTGTCCGAGATCTTCGTGAAGGTGCCGTCTGCTTCGAGTTGTGCCATCGCGTCGTCGATTGCCTTCTGGAACTTCGGGTTGCCCTTCTTGAACGGGATGCCCGACGGGTTCGCCGAGCCGACGTTCGCACCCGGGCGCAGCGGCAGCTGCGAGTTCTTGGTCAGGTACGCGAGCATCAGGCGGTCGTTGAGCGCCGCGTCGAGACGGCCGGCCGCGAGGTCACGCAGGTACTCGGGCGCGCCCGGGTACGTCTTCACGTCGATGCCGGGCACCGACTTCGCCATGTCCATGTAGTTCGTGCCGAGCGCGACGCCGAGCTTCTTGCCTTTCAGGTCTTCGAGCGACTTGAACTGGCGCGTGTCGTCGTTGCGCTGGATCAGTTGCGCGGACGAGTACGTGTATGCGGGCGAGAAGTCGAGCGTTTCCTTGCGCTTGTCGGTGATGCCGACCTGGTTGGCGATCACGTCAAACTTGCCGGCCTGCAGGCCCGCGATGATGCCGCTCCATTCGGTCGTCACGAATTCGGCCTTCACGCCGAGCTTCGCGGCCACGGCCTTCGCAATGTCGACGTCGAAGCCGACGAGTTCGCCTTGCGGGTTCTTCGAGTTGAACGGCGGGAACGTGCCTTCGAGGCCGACCCGCAGCGTGCCGCGTTGTTTCACCTGGTCGAGGAGGTCGGCCGCATGCGCGGTGGCGGCAGCGAACGACGTGCCGATCAGGCCGGCAACCAGCAGCTTCTTCAGCAGCGCAATCTTCATCGTGTGTTTCCTTGCCCTGTCCGGGTCATTGATTCTGATAACGGGGCCGATGATAGCAAAAATGCAATCGACCGCTAAATATCGTTTGTTTATGCCTATATTACGCGGTGCGTTCGCGGGCGACGGCCTTCACGCATTCCGCGACGAGCGCGGGGCCGCGGTAGATGAACCCCGTATAGAGCTGCACGAGCGCCGCGCCGGCCGCGAGCTTTTCACGGGCATCCTCGCCCGAGAAAATGCCGCCGACGCCGATGATCGGCACTTCGCTGCCGACTTCGGCGTGCAGCTTGCGGATCACTTCGTTCGACGCGTCGAACACGGGGCGGCCGGACAGGCCGCCGGCTTCGTCTGCATGCGGCAGGCCCTGGACGGCCGCGCGCGACAGCGTCGTGTTGGTCGCAATGACCGCCTCGATCTTGTGGCGCAGCAGCGTATCGCCGATTTCCTTGACCTGTTCGTCGTCGAGATCGGGCGCGATCTTCAGGGCGAGCGGCACGAGCTTGCCGTGCAGGTCGGCGAGGCGCTGCTGCTTGTCCTTCAGCGCCGCGAGCAGCGCGTCGAGCTCGCCCGCACCCTGCAACTGGCGCAGGTTCTTCGTGTTCGGCGACGAGATGTTGATCGTCACGTAGCTCGCGAACGGGTACACGCGCTCGAGGCAGTACAGGTAGTCCTCGGCGGCGCGCTCGATCGGCGTATCGGCGTTCTTGCCGATGTTCAGGCCGAGGATGCCGCGATAGCGCGCGGCCTGGACGTTCTTCACGAACTGGTCGACGCCATGGTTGTTGAAGCCCATCCGGTTGATCAGCGCGTCGGCTTGCGGCAGGCGGAACATCCGCGGGCGCGGGTTGCCGGGCTGCGGGCGCGGCGTGACCGTGCCGACCTCGATGAAGCCGAAACCGAGCGCCGCAAGGCCGTCGATGGCCGCGCCGTCCTTGTCGAGGCCGGCCGCGAGGCCGACCGGGTTGCGGAACGTGAGCCCCATCACGGTGCGCGGCGCGTCGGGCACGCGGGCCGACAGCGCGCAGGCAAGGCCCGTGCGGCCGGCCGCGCCGAGCGCGCGCAGCGTGAGGTGGTGAGCGTCTTCCGCATCCATCTTGAACAGGGATGCGCGGGCCAGCGGATAGAGGGAACTGAACACGGGAATTGGGCGGACAGCCGGAATGAATGACAACCCGCTATTTTACCGGGAGTTGAGCGGCAGGGGCGCGCTTCGCTTCGTCACCCCCGCGGCGCGCGTCAACCCGAGCCGGAATGCCCGCCCGGCAACGGCGCACGGGCCAGCGCCGCGTCGACGGGCGGCAGGTCGATCCGTTCCGGATCGAGAATCTTCCAGCGGCCGTCGATCAGCCCTTCGAGCGGGTGGAAGTTTGCCTTGTACGCCATCTTCGGGCTCTCGCGGATCCAGTAGCCGAGGTACACGTAGGGCAGGCCAAGGCTCTTCGCCTGCTCGATCTGCCACAGAATGTTGTAGGTGCCGTAGCTCGTGTGCTGGTCGTCCGGCTCGAAGAACGTGTAGACGGACGACAGCCCGTCGCCGAGGATGTCGATCATGCTGACCATGCGCAGCTTGCCGGGCTCGCCGCCCGGGGCGTCGAGGTCGCGGAATTCGACGAGGCGCGAGTTGATCCGGCTTTGCAGCAGGAATTGCTCGTACTGGTCGCGGCTGTCGCGATCCATGCCGCCGCCCGCGTGGCGCGCGGACTGATAGCGCATGTAGAGCGCGTAGTGCTCTTCGTCGTAGTGCAGCGGCGAAACCGTCGCGACGAGCGCGCGGTGCCGCTTCCACATCCGACGCTGCGTGCGCGACGGCGCGAATGCGCCGACGGGCACACGCACCGGCACGCAGGCGCGGCAGCCGTCGCAGTACGGGCGATATGTGAAGACACCCGAGCGCCGGAAGCCGGCCTTGACGAGCTCGGTGTAGATGTCGGAATTGATCAGGTGGCTCGGCGTCGCGACTTGCGAGCGCGCAACGCGGCCGTCCAGATAGCTGCACGGATAGGGCGCCGTTGCATAGAATTGCAACGCCGAAAGCGGTGAAAGCGGCAGCTCAGTCGGGTGAGTCATGGGCAGCTCTCGATGCAGGGGAGGAGTGCCGCGCTAGCGTTCGATTCCGGAGGGGGCCGCCGGTTCGGCGCGGGCCGTCAGCGCGGCGAGCACGCGCTTGTCGAATTCCCACGGAATCGGCGGTTCGGCTACCGCGCTGCGCACGTGAGCGACAAAGGCCTTGCGTGCGATCTCGCGGCCGCCGAGCGACGCTAGATGCGACGTATTCTGCTGGCAGTCTATCATTTCCAGCCCCTGCTCGCGAAGGTGTGCGACGAGCGTGGCCAGCGCGATTTTCGAGGCGTCGGTCGCGTCCGCATACATCGACTCGCCGAAAAACATCCGCCCGAACGACACGCCGTACAGGCCGCCGACGCGTCGCCCGCCGTGCCACGTTTCGATGCTGTGCGCGTTGCCGGAGCGGTAGAGCGACGTGTACGCGTCGATGATCTCGGCCGTGATCCACGTGCCGCGCTGCCCGCGGCGCGGCGCCTGTGCGCACGCACGCATCACGCCCGGAAAGTCGTGGTCGACGCGCACCTCCCATTCGGGCTCGCGCAACACGCGCTTCAGCGTCTTGCGCAGCGATGGCGACACCTTGAATTCGGCGGGCACGAGGATCATGCGCGGGTCGGGGCTCCACCACAGCACGGGCTGGCCGTCGGAATACCACGGGAAGATGCCGCGCCGGTACGCGTCGATGAGGCGCGACGGCAGCAGGTCGGCGCTCGCGGCGAGCAGCCCTGGCGCGCCGGTCGCGGGACCGAGCGCGCGTTCGATGGGCGGAAACGGATCGTCCGGGCCGAGCCAGGGGACCATGGGGCGGGAGCTCAGCCGTTGCGCAGCGAGCGGAAGATATCGCCAGTGTGCACGCCGTAGTCGCCCGTGGCGCGATCGGCGAAGAAGAATCGCAGGGTCTGGCTGACGGTCGGGAACGCGATCTCGTCCCACGGGATGTCGGCTTCGTCGAACAGCTTCACTTCGAGGCTTTCCTCGCCGGCCTCGAACCCCGGATCGGTGAGCCGCGCGAGGTAGAACAGGTGGACCTGATGCACGTGCGGTACGTTGAGCAGCGTGAAGAGGTTCTGCACCTCGACGCGCGCACCGGCTTCTTCGAGCGTTTCGCGTGCGGCGGCTTCAGCCGTCGTCTCGCCCATTTCCATGAAGCCCGCGGGCAGCGTCCAGAACCCGTAGCGCGGCTCGATCGCGCGGCGGCACAGCAGGATCTGATCGCCCCAGACCGGGACCGTGCCGACGACGTTGCGCGGATTCTGGTAGTGGATCGTGCCGCAGTGATCGCAGACGAAGCGCTCGCGGTTGTCGCCCGGTGGAATGCGCGCGATGACTTCGTGACCGCAGACGGAGCAGAATTTCATGTCGAGTGGAAGGGACGAGGTGATGCGAGTGTATCACCGGGGCGCGGCATTCTTGAACGCCTGAGCGTGCAGGCCGCGTGTCGCGCGAAGTGGAGCGCGGGCGCGCGAGGCGGGACGGCGAGTGCGACTGGAAAACAAAAAGCCCGGCACTGAGCCGGGCTTTTTGCGTCATTCTGGACGTTGGTTGCGGGGGTAGGATTTGAACCTACGACCTTCGGGTTATGAGCCCGACGAGCTGCCAGACTGCTCCACCCCGCGTCCGTCGAAGAAATCAATTATAAGGAGTAACCCGAGTGCGTGCAAGCGCTTTCTGACAATTTCTTGTCGCCGCTTGTAGGGACGGTACGGCATGGGCGTGCGCTAGAATCGAGCGGTTTGTTTCGTTTCTTCGGCAGCGGGGCCGCGCGATCGCAGCGGCGCCGTTGCGACTCTCATTACTGTATCGACGGATTCATGGACATCGCTCACGATCTGCAATCGATCGGCGCGCAGGAACAGGCGCTCGTGTTTCCCCATTTCGACCCGGCCCGCGCGTGGGCGCTCGGCAACCGGATGCACGCGCTCGCGACGTCGCGCGGCCATGCGATCGCGATCGACATCGTCACGTTCGGCCAGCCGCTGTTCTACGCGGCGCTCGCCGGCGCCACGCCTGACAATGCCGACTGGGTGCGCCGCAAGCGCAACGTCGTCGCGCATTTCCGCCGCAGCTCGTACGCGATCGGCCTGCGCATGCAGCAGGCCGGCGCGACGCTTGCCGACAAGCACGGGCTGCCGATCGCCGAATATTCGCCGCACGGCGGCTCGTTCCCGTTGACCGTCGCCGGTGCCGGCGTGATCGGCTCGATCACTGCGTCGGGGCTGCCGCAGCGCGCGGACCACGAATTCGTCGTCGAGGCGCTGTGTGCCGAGCTCGGCCACGACTACGCCGTGCTGGCCCTCGCAAGGAGCTGAGCGATGCAGCTGCCCGGTTACGCATGGCTCGCGATCGCGATCGTCGCGGAAGTGATCGGCACGTCGGCGCTGCGCGCGGCGGATGGCTTCACGCGCCTCTGGCCGTCGTTGCTGGTCGTCGCCGGCTACGGCATCGCGTTCTACTGCCTGTCGCTCACGTTGCGCACGATGCCCGTCGGCATCATCTATGCAGTCTGGTCGGGCGCCGGCATCGTGCTGATCACGCTCGTCGCGATGCTGCTCTATCGCCAGGTGCCGGACCTGCCGGCCGTGATCGGCCTCGGCCTGATCGTCGCCGGCGTCGTGGTGTTGAACCTGTTTTCGAAGATGCAGGCGCACTGAGCATGCGACTGCCATTTGCCGGATGACCCTCATGACCGATTCCACTTCCGCTGCCGTTTCCGCCGAATCCACTCAGCCCGACGTGCGCGCGTATGTCGTGAATCGCATCGGCTTTCTCGAACTGAACCGGCCGAAGGCGCTGAACGCGCTGTCGGTCGGCATGATCCGGCTGATGCAGCAGGCGCTCGACGCGTGGCGCGACGATCCCGAAGTCGTCGCGGTCGTCGTGCACAGCCCGCATCCGCGCGCGTTCTGCGCGGGCGGCGACGTGCGTTTCTTCCACGATGCGTGGCAGCGCGGCGACCGCGATGCGGTCGACACGTTCTTCATCGAGGAATACACGCTCAACCACACGATCTTCACGTATCCGAAGCCCTATATCGCGCTGATGCACGGTGTCGTGATGGGCGGCGGCATGGGTATTTCGCAGGCGGCGCGGCATACGGGCGGCCTGCGTGTCGTGACCGATTCGACGAAGATGGCGATGCCGGAAACGCGCATCGGCCTGTTCCCGGACGTCGGGATGAGCTGGTTCCTCGCGCGCACGCCCGGCGCGATCGGCCGCTATCTCGCCGTGACCGGCGCGACGCTCGACGCGGCCGGCGCGCTGTACGCGCAGCTCGCTGACGTCTATCTGCCCGATCCCGCAATGCCGGCGCTGCTCGATACGCTGCACGGCGCGCGCATCGACAGCGGCGAGCAGGCGGTCGCGTGCGTGGCCGCCGCGGCCGCCGCGCACAAGGTCGTGCCGACGCCCGACACGTCGGCGCTGGCCGACGCGCGTGCCGGGATCGATCGGCATTTCGCGCAGCCGGACATCGGCGCGATCCTCGCGTCGCTCGACGCCGAGCAGGATTGCGCGGCCGTCGACGGATGGGTCGAGAAGGCGACCCATGCGATGCGCGAACAGTTGTCGCCACTGTCGATGGCCGTGTCGCTGGAAGTCGTCGAACGCGCACGCGGCGCGACAATGGCAGACTGCTTGCGCCGCGATCTCGATCTCACGCGCTCGACGTTCGCGCGCGGCGACGTGATCGAAGGCGTGCGCGCGCTGATCGTTGACAAGGATCACCAGCCGGCCTGGCGTTTCAAGTCGTCCGCCGATATCGACCGCGTGGACCTGCTGGCGATGTTCGACAGCCCGTGGACGCCTGATACGCATCCGCTGCGGAAACTGCAGGACTGAAGTTAGCTGGACCGACCGAGCGCGAGCTGGAAACAAAAAGCCCGACCGGTATGAGCCGTTCGGGCTTTTTTCATTGTGTAGACCGGTTGGCGGTCGAAGGGCGTAGCGCTTGCGTCCGCGTTATTCGTCGCCAGCGTCGTCCGACATGAACGCGCGCATGAACACGAGGGCACCGAAGCCCCATACCGCGTTCGCCGCGAAGCCGGCTGCGAGCACGGGCATCATGTTGCCCGACGGCCAGATGCCGCGCAGCGGATCGATCGCGAACACGCGGGCGGCCGTCAGCACGATGCCGCCGAACACCAGTGCGCCGATCCACGATGCCTCGCGCTCCGGCGAGACGCGCAGCAGCCATGCCATCGGGATCGCACAGCACGCGCTGATCAGCGCATTCGCGACAAATTCAGGAATGCCGAGCGGCGCGAACGGCTGCGTGGAGAAGCCGGTTGCGGCGATCAGGTCGGCCGTATGAAGGAGTGCGAGCGTGGCTTCGCGGAAAAACAGGGCGGCCAGGAAGCCGGACAGGAATGGCAGGATGACTTTCTGCATCGATGAGTGCACCGCGGGCGCGCACAGCCGGGGCCGTCCGCGCGGAGTTATTCGGATAGGTGCGTCATTATAGGGCCCGCCCGCCGCGATATTCGCTCCAGCGTCGTGCTAATCACGAAAGCGGAAAACCTAAGCTCAAAAAAATCGTTCCAAAGCCCTGCACCGATCCCTAGACTGATTTCCCAGAAACAGCCGTGCAATCGCGTCCTCGCCCGCTGCACGGCCTGACCGGCGAGCCATCCCGATTCGAACGCACACCATGCATGCGCCGCTCATCCGCGACGCGAGCAGGGCGGTGTTTTTTCAAATTCCGGCAAGGACAGTCAAGCAGGAGCAGCAGATGAATGTGTTCTGGTTTATCCCCACGCATGGCGACAGCCGCTATCTCGGCACGGCCGAAGGTGCGCGCGCCGCGGATTACGATTACTTCAAGCAGGTCGCGGTGGCGGCCGATACGCTCGGTTACGAGGGCGTGCTGCTGCCGACCGGCCGTTCCTGCGAGGATGCGTGGGTCGTCGCATCGAGCCTCATCCCGGCAACGCAGCGCCTGAAGTTCCTGGTCGCGATCCGTCCCGGCATTGCATCGCCGGGGCTGTCGGCGCGGATGGCTGCAACGTTCGACCGCCTGTCGGGCGGCCGCCTGCTGATCAACGTCGTGACCGGCGGCGATGCCGCCGAACTCGAAGGCGACGGCCTGTTCGCGGATCACGACACGCGCTACGAAATCACCGACGACTTCCTGAACATCTGGCGCGGGCTGCTGTCCGCGTCGCACGACAACGGCGGGTTCGACTACATCGGCAAGCATCTGCAGTCGAAGGGCGGCAAGGCACTTTATCCGCCCGTGCAGCGTCCTCATCCGCCGCTGTGGTTCGGCGGCTCGTCGCCGGCCGCGCATGAGATCGCGGCCGATCACATCGACACCTACCTGACCTGGGGCGAGCCTCCCGAGGCCGTCGCGAAGAAGATCGCCGATATTCGCGCCCGCGCGGAGGCACGCGGCCGCAAGATCCGGTTCGGTATTCGTCTGCACGTGATCGTGCGCGAGACCGAGGACGAGGCATGGCGTGACGCCGAACGCCTGATCAGCCGCCTCGACGACGAAACCATCGCGCGTGCGCAGAAAGCGTTCGCGAACATGGATTCGGAAGGCCAGCGCCGGATGGCCGCGCTGCACGGCGGCAAGCGCGGCGGCCGCGAGGCGCTCGAGGTGTATCCGAACCTGTGGGCCGGCGTCGGTCTGGTGCGCGGCGGCGCGGGCACTGCGCTCGTCGGCAATCCGGAGCAGATCGCGGAGCGCATGCGCGAATACGCGGATCTCGGCATCGAGACCTTCATCCTGTCCGGCTATCCGCACCTGGAGGAGTCGTACCGTTTCGCGGAACTCGTATTCCCGCTGATCAAGGGCAACGGTGCGGCGAAGGCGACCGGCCCGCTGTCGGGCCCGTTCGGCGAGATCGTTGGCAACAGCTATCTGCCGAAAGCGGCCCAGAGCTGAGCGACAGGAGGCCTGCGATGACAACGAAAACGTCGACGACGGGCGCGGCCGTCGCCGCCCGCGCATGGCGCGGCGTCGCACCGTGGCTCGTGCCGCTTGCGCTGCTGGCGGCATGGGAAGTCGGTGCGCGCATCGGCTGGCTGTCGACCCGCGTACTGCCGGAACCGGTGGCGGTCGTGCGAGCGGCCTGGTCGCTCGTGACGTCGGGTGAAATGTGGGCGAACGTGAAGGTCAGCACCTGGCGCGCGCTGTTCGGTTTCGCGATCGGCGGCGGCGTCGGCCTCGCGCTGGGGCTCGCGACCGGCTTGTCGAAGGCGGCCGAGGTTGCACTCGATTCGACGATCCAGATGATCCGCAACATCCCGGCGCTCGCGATGATTCCGCTCGTGATCCTGTGGTTCGGCATCGACGAGAAGGCGAAGCTGTTCCTCGTTGCGCTCGGCGTGTTCTTCCCGGTCTACATCAACACGTACCACGGGATTCGTTCGGTCGATGCAAACCTGATCGAAATGGCGAAGAGCTATGGCGTGCGTGATTTCGCGCTGTACCGCGACGTGATCCTGCCCGGAGCGCTGCCGTCGATTCTCGTCGGCGCGCGCTTTGCGCTCGGGCTGATGTGGGTGATGCTGATCGTCGCGGAAACGATCTCCGCGCAGTCGGGCATCGGCTACATGACGATGAACGCACGTGAATTCCTGCAAACCGACGTGGTGGTGGTCGGCATCCTGCTGTACGCGGTGCTCGGCAAGCTGGCCGACGTGCTGGCGAAATGGCTCGAGCGTGTGACGCTGCGCTGGCACCCCGCGTATCAATCAGGAGCAAAGGCATGAATGCGACGACTTCGGCGGCCGCCTACGGCCCGCTCGCCGGCGCGGACCTCGAGGCCGAACTTGCGCAGGCGCGTGTCGCGGACAGCGACGCGCGGGACGCGGCGGTTCTCGAGCGTGACGGCAGCGCATCCGTCGTTCCGCTCGCGCGGCGACGGCCAGGAAGCCCGGCGCCCGACGATGCCGTGACACTGTCGGGCGTCAGCAAGCGCTTCGGGGCACGCACGGTACTCGACAACGTCGAGCTCGGCATCGCGCGCGGCAGTTTCGTCGCGATCGTCGGACGCAGCGGCTGCGGGAAATCGACGCTGCTGCGTCTCGTTGCCGGGCTCGAGCAGCCGAGCAGCGGCGCGCTCGAGACGCGCGGCGAGGGCGGCGGCGAACTCGATACGCGGATCATGTACCAGGATGCGCGCCTGCTGCCGTGGAAAACCGTGCTGCAGAACGTGATGCTGGGCCTCGGGCGCGGCGCGCGCGACCAGGCACGCGCGGTGCTCGATGAAGTCGGCCTGCTGGAACGCGCGAACGACTGGCCCGCGCAACTGTCGGGCGGACAGCGGCAGCGTGTCGCACTGGCCCGCGCGCTCGTGCACCGGCCTCAACTGCTGTTGCTCGACGAGCCGCTCGGCGCGCTCGACGCGCTGACCCGCATCGAGATGCATGCGCTGATCGAGCGGCTGTGGCGTGAGCATCGATTCACCGCGCTCCTCGTCACACACGACGTGCAGGAGGCCGTCGCGCTCGGCGATCGCATCCTGCTCATCGAGCAGGGGCGGGTGGCGCTGGATCAGCCGGTGCCGCTCGACCGGCCGCGCGCCCGCGCGTCGGCGGCGTTTGCGGCGCTGGAGGATCGCGTGCTGAAACGCGTGCTCGCCGGCGGGCCCGGTGCGGCCGATCAGGGCGCGGTGCATGAGACAGACAACGTTCGACCGGTCGGGCAGATCCGCTGGGCCGTTTAAATCCGGGCGGCAGCGGCCGCCCGTTCTGAGATCTTTTTCTTCGGAGCGATCAACCTGATGAGCATCACTGCAATCAACGTACGTAACCAGTTCAAGGGCAAGGTCAAGGAGATCATCCGCGGATCGGTGGTCTCCGAGGTCGACGTCGAGACGCCGTTCGGCATCGTCACGTCGGTGATCACGACCCGTTCGGTTGACGAACTCGAACTGAAGGTGGGCGCGGAAGTCGTCGCGCTCGTGAAATCGACGGAAGTATCGATCGCGCGCCTCTGAGCCCGCGTGTCCTGCACCGACGCGGCGCCGCGGGCAACCTGCCCGTTGGCGCCGCTCGGCATTGGCGCAGCGCGTTTGCGTTGGTATTCGACGTCCGGACGAAGTGCTAGGATGGAGCGACACCGATGCCGGAGGCGAACGCATGACCCCCATCCTTTCCCCCGAAGCCATCGAGGCGCTGAAGTGGATCGACCAGTTCGGCGAAAGCCGGCCGGTTCCCGCTGCGTTCGACGACGTCGTCTACGCGTTGCTGAACGAGGGGCTGATCTACCAGGCGACAGCCGACCGGGTCGACCTGACGGCCGATGGCAAATCCTTTTTATCCGACGAATACGATTGAGCGCACGGCGCCGGCCGCGCGGGCGGCCGGGCGCTGCGTCGCCACGGAGCGTGAGATGGAACCGAGAGGCAGCGACCTCGGCGATTTCAGCGAGCCGTATCGCGGCTTCGAGATCGAGGTGAAGACCGAGCAGGTCTGGGACGGCGAGCATGCGCATTACCGCGTGCTGCAGGGTGAGGCCGTGCGGATCGACTGGCGGCTCGTCAAGGTCGACGGGATGCTGCTGACCGAACGGCGCGTGATCGAGCGCGTGCTCGCCGAGGCGCGGCGGGCCGTCGATGCGGAGCTGGGCGAGGGGTAGCCTGCGTGCCGGGCAGGTACGGCCCGTCTTGCGGTAAAATGCCGGGTTGTTTCCGCGCTGCCCGGCCTGTTGCCCGAAATCCATGTCCGTACCGTCCTCGCTTCCTCCCCGCCGCGTATCCGTCGCGCCCATGCTCGACTGGACCGACCGCCATTGCCGGTCGTTCCACCGTACGCTGACGCGCGACACGTGGCTGTATACGGAGATGATCACGACCGGCGCGCTGCTGTTCGGTGATGCCCAGCGGCATCTCGCGTTCACGCCGAACGAATCGCCGGTTGCGCTGCAACTGGGCGGCAGCGAGCGCGACGATCTCGCGCGCGCGGCGAAGCTCGGCGAGCAGTGGGGCTACGACGAAATCAACCTGAATTGCGGATGCCCGTCCGAGCGCGTGCAGCGCGGCGCGTTCGGCGCGTGCCTGATGAACGAGCCGCAGCTCGTCGCCGACTGCGTGAAGGCGATGCGCGATGCGGTGTCGGTGCCGGTCACGGTCAAGCACCGGATCGGTGTCGACGCGGTCGAAGACTACGCATTCGTGCGCGACTTCGTCGGCACGGTGGCCGAGGCTGGCTGCGAAACGTTCGTCGTGCATGCGCGCAATGCGATCCTGAAGGGGCTGTCGCCGAAGGAGAATCGCGAGATCCCGCCGCTCAAGTACGACTATGCGTATCAGTTGAAGCGCGATTTCCCGTCGCTCGAGATCGTGATCAACGGCGGCATCACGACGCTCGACGAGGTTGCGCAGCATCTCGAGCATGTCGACGGCGTGATGCTCGGCCGCGAGGCGTATCACAACCCGTACGTGCTCGCGGAGGTTGATACGCGCTTCTACGGATCGACCGCAGCGGTGCCGACGCGCGAAGAGGCCGAGGCGAAGCTGATCGAATACTGTGCGGCCGAACTGAAGCGCGGGACCTACCTCGGCGCGATCGTGCGGCACGCGCTCGGGCTGTATCGCGGCATGCCCGGCGCACGCGGTTGGCGTCGTGTGCTGTCCGACAACAAGAAGCTTGCGCGCGCTGATCTGGCCGTGTTCGACGAGGCGCGCGCGCATCTGAACGAGGCCGAAGAAGTTTTTGAAAAAAAAGCTTTGCAAGATTCAAAAGTGTTCGTATAATCTTGTTCTTCGCTGCTGAAACACAAAAGCAGCGAAGAACAAAAAGCAGTAACAGTGGTGGCTGTAGCTCAGTTGGTAGAGTCCAGGATTGTGATTCCTGTCGTCGTGGGTTCGAGTCCCATCAGCCACCCCAAAGAATTCCAAGCAGTATCAAGTCGTTAGAAACGGCACTGTCCCAAAAGACAGTGCCGTTTTTGTTTTGGAATGCCCAATTTGGGAATTCCATACCTCATCGCTTTACGAGCGTCATTCGATCCTCGTGCCGACCGCGCAAGCGACCAACAACACGACACTCCGGTCTTTGGTCTACGCGAGAAACGCCAGCGCGAACTGAACTGAAACGAAACGACGACGACCTCGACAACGAACAACGCCGCTATACGCGCAACCCGCTCTTAACGATCGACCGCATTGCTCGCAATCCCCGCCTGAACCGTTCGAGTATTTCGAAAAACCACCCACGACCACAAAGCGCCGCCCGCGACCTTCGCGACGAACTGCAATGCGGCGATCGTCGGGAACACTGTCCCGAATGCAATCAGTGGAAAGATGATGGAGTCGACGGCCGCGCCCGCGACGTTCGCGCCGTTTGCGCGTGCCAGTATCGGAAAGCGACGTGCGAGTTGAAACACGATTGCGCTCGCCAAGGCTGCCGAACCGAACGCTACGAGAGACGCGAGGGCGATTTCCTTGGCAGCCGGATTGAGCGCGTAACTGACGACGCCAGCGGCCGCGATCAACGCGAACATCCGTGACCAAAGCGCGCGGCCGCGCCAGTCCAGGTGGAGCCGGTCTCGGATCGCGAGATCGAGTCCGATCAGAAAGAACGCGATGATCGGTGTAGCAGCCGGCCCGAAATGAGCGACCATCAGGTTCGCGACAGCGACTGCTGCGATATAGATCAGGACGTACATGTTTTCCCTGCGGTAAAGAGTGCGCGCTGCATCGATTCGGAGCCGAAGTTTGCCATACATGGCCGATTAAACGGACTGGCTAAGCGAACGGGCGCATCGCTGCGAGCAAGCCGGGTGGAATTGCGCACGATGGGCGGGCGGCCGGGGTTGGGAGCGACGGGTATCGTCACTGTGTCGCAGGTTTTCATCCATGGACCTTCAACGCGAGCGTGTATGGCCGTATCCCGTCGACGTGACGTTGCGAAGTTTCGTTTTCCGCCTAATGTTCTTGCGCCCCGTGCCGTTATCTTTCATGGACAGCCCTCGTGCCTCGAATGCTGATCCGTTTTCTTGCCTGCTCGCGTTCCGCGTGAGCAGGCTTTTTTCGTTCATGGCCGCGCTTTGCCGCATGAATGGCGGAATGGGGCAGGGATTTGGCGCGAGCCGACAATGCGCAACAGTCTTACATGGGTGTAATGTGTCGACTTCCTCGTGCCCTCATGCTTTGCAGGGCCGTTCGATCCCGGCGACCAATGAAGGTGTCGGGATTTTTTTTGCCTGCATCCCGTTGCACTGGCAACGAGTTGCAGCGACGCCCGGCAGGTAGGCGCTGACGCGATCGGCTTCTATGAGCACAACGGCTGGCAACTGGCGGGTATCGAAACGAGCCGCATCGGCCAGACGGAGGTCACCGACCGGATCTACGCGATACAGGCGTAGCGGCCTCGCGGCATTCGCACGAATGGCCACACGAGAAGCGGCCATCGCCGGGCAACGGTCGAACGTACTCCGTCGTTACCCGCCGCAGTACCGCATGAGCAGATCGGCTTCCGTCTCGTGCACCTCGACGGGCAGGGTCGTTGCGCCTGCATAGGCGAGATAACGCGCGCGATGCTGGCCGTTGCGGAACGACGCCACGCCGACTTTCGACAGGCCGGGGATGCCGAGCAGCGTTCGCGTTCTCGTCTCGCGAAACGTGATGTACGGCATGTCCGGAATCCTGTCCTGCTCAGGATCGAGGAATTCGCGAATGCCCGCGGCCTTTCCAGGGGCCCAGTACAGCACCGACGGCAACACGTAGTCCGTCGTGTCTCGGTCGGCGCATTCCAGCAGTTTTTTCACGTCGATCGTCACGACGCGGTGTCGCGTATCGTCGGACGAGAATACCCGCTTGAGATGCGCATAGGCATAGGGGGCGTGCCCGGGAAGCTGGATAATCCAGACTTCTACGCCATTCTGTTGTGCGCGGGCGAGTGCCATGGTTTCCTCTGGTGCTGCAAGCGGTCTTCTTGACTGGAGTTTAGCAGTGCGATCGCATTGGCGAAGCAGGGCCATACCCGGCACAGGGAAGCGGCGCGATTCGCGGCAGAACCTGAACCGCGAGCAAAAGCGCAGGGAGGAATGGTGGGTAAATTGAATGCGGTCATGCGTCGGCGATCAATATCGGCAGGTCGCGAGCGTATCGCGATGCCGTCAGGGGCAATGGCGCACCGCGCGAATTTCATCGAAAATGCACACGGTGTCGTGAAACCCGGCGTACAAGGGGCGTCATAAGAACTGAGAGGGCAAATTGGCCGGAGAAAACCATGTCGTCGAAACTTGAGATCGAGTACCTCGATTACCGTTTCACGGCGACGCTCGAAATCCGGGAGTCCGGCCGGACCAGCGTTGTCGATTGGCATCTCGAATCCGATTCGCGAAGCAAGACGCTTGCGTGGATCGTATTCGACCGCTTTCTCGCACGGCATGATTTCGTCGATGAAGAGGATGCGCGTGCCAACATCGTCGACTGGCTGGAACGGCTGGCCGATCCGAGATTGGGCGCGTCGGTCGAAATGGCGAAGGCGAACGCGGCGGCTGCCGGAGTGGTGGCGACGGGCGCCTCAACCACGTCGACTGCCGAAATCGTCGGCGAAACCGTCATGGATATCGCCGGCGATCTCGACTGGATCGAGGTGGTCGCGGAATGGCTTTTCAGCTGACCGTCACGATGTCGAAACCCGGTTGTCATGACGCGAGTTCCTGTGTTCACGAAGCGCGGGTTCGAAAAAGACGGTACATAAAATAGAAGCCCGAATCATGCCGATCGGAAAAATAGAATAATCCTGCTTTGACAACATCCGTGGCATACCGGAAACTGGTCCCGGGCCTGAAAATATCCGATTGAATTAAAGCAAAACAAAATTCCAGACATGAAAAGAAGAGCGCTGCTGACGGCGGGCGCGATCGTTGTCGCCGCCGGCCTGACAGCCTGCACTGCAATGCTGTTCGAAGACGACAGAGACGAAGCGACAGTCGACTAATTTCTCGTCAGCGAGGACGGCAAGCAATATCACTCCATCGTCGATATGCCGGAGCATGTCGGCGTTGTGCTGGCATCGCCTTACCGGAAATCGATCAATGCATCGTTATATGGGCGCGTCGCGCAGGGCAGCAAGGTCTTGGGCGAGTTCTCGCTGCAGCTGCGCCGCGATACCGACCGCATCACGACGGCAGGAGGCCGTGCCTGTGCCGGCGACGCCTGTCACGCTTGCGGCCGACTGCGTGATGATGACCGGGGCCGTGGTGCTGTCGCCGATCATCGAGGTGAGGCTCGTGCCGGTCGCGGGCGTTGTGCTCGAACCGTGGCGCGATCCGAGCGGCGCGCGAGCGAACCGAATGCTGCGGCATCGTCACCAAACGGTGAGTTGCCGCACAGATCGTCGCGCGGCCCGCGCACACAATTTGGCCGGTTGACCGTTCTTCCCCGGCCCGGTCAACCGTTTCCCCGCTCGCTCGCGCAGGAGCGGGGGCTTTTTGCCCGTCCGACGCCGGAAGGTTGCGTTGGCGGAACCGGACAGGCGTCCGGCGGGCGGCGTAACCGCATCGGTTGCGCGCCCCGGCGTCCGTTCGCCTGGTCCGCACGAATCGCTTTCCTCGTGCCTGAGCGAACCCTCAGGCCCATCGCCGGCTTCGGCCGGTGATGCCTTGGTCCCGGCGGCGCGCAAGCATGCCGCCGGGATATTTTTTGCACCGGACGCTTCGCATCACGTGTCGCGCAGCGGGCAGGTCAACTCGCTCAGCCAGCCTGTTCGACGCTGGTTTCCCATCCGTCGTATGCCCCGCCGAGCGAACGTACTTCGCGGCTGATCGCGACCGTATGGCGCGTGATGTCAGCCAGCGCCATCGTGCCTTCGTGCGAAAACCGTACGGCCGACTTGCCGTCTTCGGTGGGCGCAACCGACTCGACCGGATAGCCTTTCGCTTCGGCCCAGTCCGCGAACTGATGTGCGTCGCCAGGGTCGGGAAAGTATGCCCAGTGCATCACGCGCCGGCTGACGTCGCCGGCGTCGCCTTTCTTCCGCAATTCATCCAGCACGCGCATGTCGCGCATGATCTGCCAGTCGTCGTCGGTCGGGTAGAGCGTCTGCCAGTACGCTTCCTTGTCCGGATCGTCCTGGTGCGCGTACTGCAGTGCGTAGGTTGTCTGATCGGCCAGCGCGTCGACGATCTCCGCCGCTGCCTCTTCGTCGAACGGTACGTAGAACAGGAAATCGCGATGGCCGTCGACGGTGATGCGGCCAACCTGCACGCCACCTTTCGCGGTAATGGTGCCGTCCAGCAGATCCTCGATCTGCGCGAGGCCGGTGAATTCGTCGCCGGTCGGCAGGCCTTCCGGCGTCGGGTGCGCAAAGGGGACGCGCACGCTGAGCAGCGACGTGCGCGGATCGCCTTCGGCGATGTCCGCAAAGCCGTGGTTGAAGCTGATGAAAGCCTGATGGTCGCCCATTCTGGCAGGGAAGGTTCCCCAGGCGTCGGTCATGTGTTTCTCCCGTGCACGATTGTCTGTTGACGGTTGTAAAGCGTCGCAATGTATCATCGAAAATCGCGTTGGCCGGAGAAGCGCACATGATCGAGCGTCTGGGCATCCTCGTGCCGGTCGAGGACGATCGCTTCCGGGCCGTGGTGGATTTCTATCGGTTGGCGCTTGCGCTACCGGTGCATTCCGAAGGTGTGTCGGCTGCGGGGAATCCATGGTATCGCTTTGTCGTGGACGGGGCGACGCTGACCATTCATACCGGCCGCGGTGGCGAGTTTCCGTATCCGGAGTTTCGGCCGACCGGCCATGGCATTGCGCTGGCCATCGAAGTGGCGCATGTCTCGGAAGCCATTGCGCGACTTGAATCGTGCCGCGTCGGCATCCTGAACGAGTGGGACTACGGCGACGGCACGATCGCGATATCCGTGGCGGATCCGGCGGGAAACGTCTGCGAGATCTGGGGCCGTCCGTGACCGCGCATCGGTACGGCGGGCAGCAATCAAATTCGAAGGAGATGTCGATGTCGATGTTTGCGGTGAATGGCGTGCGAATCGATCCGCTCAGCGCGCGCGTGACGCACGTGCGCTGGGCGGCCGTGAATCCGGCTGACCGGTCGTGGGCGGCGACGCCAAGCGAGGCGCCGGTGGCGGACGTGGCGCGCGCGCTTGCGTCCGGCAACGATGTCCGCGCAATTTTCTCGGCATCGGATGCCACCGCGATCGGGCCCAGGCTCAAACGCGTGCTGTATCGCGATGCATCGGAAGGCATCGAACTCGACATCGATGCAACGAACGAGTCGCGTACGTTGCGCGATCTGCCGCAAATCTGACCGGCGCGGTGTGCCTCAGCACAAGCGGGTGCCGCTGCGTGGATGGCGGTGCCTGGCGAACGGCCGGTCGCACGACGTCGATGGCGAGGCGTAGTATTGGATGACCGTCATGCGGCATTGGCGGTTGCGCCGGACGGTCTGACGGGGCACGTGATCTACAGCGCGGGCCCGTTTGACCGGAGGCGAATATCGCAAACGCGTACGAAACCATGTCCAGAACGCTCATCGCCCCGTTGGCATCCGCTCTTTGTCTGGCGCTGTCGGCTTGCCAGACCGCCTCCGAGCCGCCTCCGCTGCCGTCGCCCGACACCGCGTCGGCAGCCAAGGCCATTCCGGCATCGTCGCCTTCCGAGCCGATCCGTGGTGTCGGCCTGGCCCCTCATCTGGCAGGGCAAAGTCACTGGGCCATCGGTCAATGCACGACCAACGGCACCGTCAAGGTGTGCAACTGAAAATGCCCGATGCCGACGGCGTGCTGCCCGTTTCGCGCGGACAAAAACGCGTTGTCGTGCGTCGATGCTTACCTTCGTCGATCACGACCATTTCCTGTCGACAAGCTGTCCGTCTCGGCGGGGCGATAGGGTGTCCGATCTTGATGAACCGATTGTCGTCGATGTGAGCGATCGCGCGATGAACGACGAAAGCGAAACCCCCGATTCCGGCTGGCACGTCGACCCCGTCGCGGGAACCGTCGTCGGCCAGTTGCCAGTGACGCTGGCAGTCGACGGCCGGAGCCTGAAAAGAAGGGCGAGCGCGTGCGCGGTGCTGGCCGCGGCGAGCCTGTGCGGTTATGCGGCCGCCCCGGCGCTCTGGCCGGTGGCGGCATTGGCCGTGTTGCTGGCGCTGGCGGCGGCCCTCTTCCTCGTGTCGTCGCGGCGCAGGATGGCGCTGCATGTCGACGAGACGGGCTTCAGGCTGATCGGGGCTTTGCGCGAACAACCCGTCACGCCATGGCGCGACGTCACCGAATTCCGGATCATCAGCGTCGCCGGCAATCGTTACATCGGCTATCAGTTCTCGGCGCATTCGTCGCGCACCAGGGTGCCGGGTGGCGTGATGCTGCCGATCGCCCGGTTTGCCGATCTGCCGCTCGATGCGGTGGTCGGATTGCTGGAGGCATGCCGTCGGCAGTTCGGTGCGCCGGACAACGAGGCCGGCCGAGCGGGCCGATGACGCACGGTGCGGGGAACCCACGCGCGCCGATACCCGAGAAAACAAAAAATTGTCGGGCACCGTGTCGATTTCCGCCGGGTTCGTCCGTCGTAGCATCGGAGGCGTGCGCATCGCGCGTCCGTCCCGATTCCGATACGACAACCGACCGAAGGAGCGATACCCATGTCCACGTCCGTCAAACCGATCCCGGAAGGGATGCGCACGCTGACGCCGCACCTGATCTGCGCCGGCGCAACGGCAGCCATCGACTTCTACAAGCGCGCGTTCAATGCGAGCGAACAGTTTCGCCTGGCGATGCCCGACGGTCGGCTCGCGCACGCGTGCCTCGTGATTGGCGATTCGACACTGATGCTGGTGGATGAGATGCCCGATCACGGCGCGCTCGGGCCGAAGGCGCTGAAAGGCACGCCGGTCTGCCTGCACCTGTACGTGCCGGACACCGACGCGGCGATCGCGAAGGCGGTCGACGCTGGCGCGACGGTCACGATTCCGGCGGCCGACATGTTCTGGGGCGATCGCTACGGACAGGTCGAGGATCCGTTCGGCCATCGCTGGTCGCTCGCGACGCACCAGCGCGACCTGACGCCCGAGCAGATCGCGGAGGCCATGGCCAGCGCGCCGCCGTGCGGAAGCTGACGCTGACGCAACCACGCCACCGCAGTTGAGCGGCAGGGCGGCACCACGCGCCCGGTCGGCCCGTACTTACGCGCCGGCCGTCTTGCCGCGCTGCTTGTCCTCGTACATCCGTTGATCGGCCGATGCGAGCAGGTCGGCCACGTCGCGATGGTGCGCGGGATCGTAGTCGACGTGCCCGACGCTGAACCGGATGTCATAGCCGCGTGCGTCGGCCGCGTTGCGCAATGCGAGCGCCTGCGTCACGCGTTCGACCGGCTCGGCAACGTCGGCCGGATCGGTGGCGCTCAGCAGCACGACGAACTCGTCGCCGCCAAGCCGTGCGATCACGTCGCTGTCGCGCAGCGCGCCCGTCAGCGTTTCGGCGAATGTCTTGAGCGCGTGGTCGCCTTCGGCGTGGCCGAAGTGGTCGTTGATCGACTTGAAACCGTTCAGGTCGAAGAACAGCAGCACCGCGTGACGGTCAAGGCGATCGCACAGCCTCAACACGTGACGGGCCAGGATCTCGAAACCGCGCCGGTTGGTCAGTTGCGTGAGTTCGTCGGTGGTCGCGAAATGCAGTGCGGCGATTTCACGTTCGGTCATGTGGGCGAGATCGCCGAGCAGCGCGAGTTCGTCGGGCTCGAGCGAGCGCGGCCGCGTGTCGATCAGGCACAGCGTGCCGATGGGCGCACCGTTCGGCGCCGTCAGCGGCCGACCGGCGTAGAAGCGGATGCCGGGCGCGCCGGTGACGAGCGGATTGTCGTGGAAGCGGTTGTCGCTCAGCGCATCCTGGATCACCATCGTATTGCCCTCGAGCAACGCATGGGCGCAGAAAGACACGTCGCGCGACGTTTGCGTGACGTCGAGCCCGGCGTGGCTCTTGAACCACTGCCGATCGTCGTCGACGAGGCTGACGAGTGCGATCGGTACGTCGAACAGCCTGCGTGCGAGACGCGTCAGGCGATCGAAGCGCTCTTCGGGCGGCGTGTCGAGGATCGAGAGCGAATGAAGCGTATCGAGCCGGGCCGCCTCGTCGGCCGGTTTGGGTGCGATTTGCATGGGCGTTGTCTTTTGTCCCGGCTGCGAGGCCGGTCATGGGATCGTATGGCGGACAGTATCGCGCATTGTTCGGCGCATCGCCACGGTGCAAATCCGCCGGCGGGTGGTTTGGGCCTGGCGCGGATCGATGCAGAAGGGGGGAGAAGCGGGCGTCATGGGATGGTGTTTCACCCCGATGCGCAATCGGAGGCGCGATGCCTCAAGGTGCCCGGCGCAGTGCCGTAAACAGGGCGAGTCCACTCGTTCAACGCTTCCCATCGCACCATGGTTCGATTTCTGTACGCGGGCTATCTCGCGTTTGCGCTGTATCTTCTTTATCCGATGGTTCAGAACACGCTGGCATTCGGCGTCGTTTGCGTGAGCAGCGCGCTGCCAGGTGGCGCCAGCGGTTTGTCGACGTCTTCGGCAAGCGGCGCGAGCGGTCAGGCGAATCGTTGTGCACCGACGACGCAGGCCGGTGCGGCGACCGGGCGGGCGCCCGAAATCCATTGACTGCGGGGCGCGCTGGCCATTCGGCTGAATTGAACGTCGCGCCATGCTCGCCGATCATCGGCAACACGGCGGATCGAACACGGTGGTGCGCGCCGCGCGGCCTGCCTCAGTAGCTGGAGCGGTACGGCGTGCCCTGGTCGAAGCGGCTTTGCCAGTGCGTGAGATAACGCGACGCGAGTTGCGGGTTGTTCCACACCACGACGACGTTTTCGGAATTGCGGCTGGCCGCCGACGCGCTGTAGTTGAACGAACCCGTTTCGACGTGCTCGGCGTCGATCACGAGGTACTTGTCGTGATGGATCGCGTAGGCGTCGATCGTGCGCGTCGGGATACCTGCGTTGACGAGCAGGTTCAACGCCTGCTTGCTGCTCTTTGCGCGATTGCCCTTGTCGTCGACGACCACCGCGACATTCACGCCGCGTCGCCTAGCGGCGAGCAGTGCGCGCGTGACAGGCGGCGACGTGAACGAATAGGCGGCGACACGGATCGAACTGCGCGCGGCGCCGATCGCTTTCAGCACGAGCGCTTCGGCACCGCCGTCGGGTGAAAAGGCCGATTCGACGACCTGTGTCGCAGGCGCTTCGTGAGTGGGGGCCGGCAGCCAACGTGCAACGAAGTCGATCGCCTGCTGAAGCAGCGATTCACTTTGCGTCTTGCCGAAGGCGGCGAACGGAGTGGCGAGCAGGGAGGCGGCGAGACAGGCAGCGGCGAGGCGATTGCGCGACAACATCTTGGACAGCGAACAATTTCGAGACAGCGGGCCGTGAGTGTAACGCAGACGTGGCGGCGCGGTCACGTGCGGATGAGACGGGGTAACTCATCGCGATGACCGGCGATGGCGGAGGCGGTGACGCAAAGTTGCGTTGTGCGATATCCGGGTGCTTGATCGGTTTAATCGGTGGATGTGATCGAAAGCTGCATGCGAATGCGCGTGCGGCGGTGGCGGAATTGCGGCATGCAAGCCATGCACGATTGCAGCCGGACGGGCTCGATGCGGCCCGCGACAGCACCGCGAGCGCGACTAACGATCGGTGCCCGTCGCGCGTTCATTCATGCGTGCACGACGCTGCGTCAATCGTCGGCCACGGGCGCTCCGGCTGCCTCGTCTGCGATCCACCCTGGGCCACGCTCCGGCTGCACGTCGCGTGCGTCGAGCGGTTCGCCGCACGCCGAGCATACGGTGACCGCATGCATCAGATGGCCGCAGGTGCGGTGGCGCAACTGCACCGGCGGCCCCTGGCCGTCGCCTTTCCAGCGGTCGCCCCACGCCGTCAGCGCGAGCAGGGTCGGGTAGAGGTCGAGGCCCTTGTCCGTCAGCCGATATTCGAAACGCGGCGGCCGATCCTGATACGCACGCTTGACCAGCACGCCTTCGTCAACGAGCCGCGCGAGCCGCTCGGCCAGCACATGGCGCGTGAGGCCAAGCTGGGTCTGGAACGCGTCGAAGCGTCGGCAGCCGAGGAACGCGTTGCGGAGGATCAGCATGGTCCAGCGGTCGCCGAGCACGGCGAGCGTACGCGCGACCGAACAGTTCAGCGTGCCGATGTCATCCCATTTCATCGTCGAGTCTCTTGCGTCGGTTCAGCAAAATAGCGGGTTCGATTATAGAACCCGCCTTCGGTTGTAACGGGCCCGGCCACGTTGACAACGGCCGCCGTCGCTGTCAATAATGAGTTCCAATTTAGAACTTACTCGCGCGGCGACGCGCTTTCAACCCGGAGACAACCCGATGAACCCGCTTTCCCTGTCTGGTCTCGATCTGCTGCGCGCAGCGGTATCGGGCGATGCGCCGCTCGCGTCGATTTCCGAGACGATCCCGATGCGTCCGCTCGACGTCGAGCTCGGTTACGTGAAGTTCTCGGCGCGGGCGGACGGCCGGCACCTGAATCCGCTTGGCGGCGTCCACGGCGGGTTCGCCGCGACGGTGCTCGATTCGGTCACGGGGTGCGCGGTGCATTCGATGCTGGACGCGGGTGTCGGCTACGGCACGGTCGATCTGCACGTGAAGATGCTGCGGCCCGTGCCGCGCGACGCCGACCTGGTTGCCGAAGGGCGCGTGATTCACCTGTCGCGTTCGCTGGGCGTCGCGGAGGGCACGTTGAAGACCGCGGACGACAAGATCGTCGCGCATGCGTCGGCGACCTGCTTCATCCAGCGGCCGCAGTAACGGCGGGCGGCAACACCGTCGTTCGGGCCGGCGCGTGAACCTCCACGCCGGTGCCGAAGGCCGTCTGTAAGCGTAGGTGGCGCCGGTCTGAAGCGGTCGCTTCAATGTGATAGCGTTCCTGCTTTCCACCGACGCGACAGGAGCAGCATGGAATACCGCACACTTGGCGATTCGGGCGTCGAGGTCAGCCTGATCGGCCTGGGCACGATGACGTGGGGCGAGCAGAATTCGGAGCGCGATGCGCACGAGCAGATCGACTACGCGATCGGGCAGGGCGTGACGCTGATCGATGCCGCGGAAATGTATCCGGTGCCGCCGAAACCCGAAACGCAGGGGCGCACCGAGGCGTACATCGGCACCTGGCTCGCGCAGCATCGCGCGCAGCGCGAGCGCATCGTGCTCGCGACGAAAATCGCTGGGCCGGCACGGCAGCCGCACAATCCGCGCCATATTCGCGGCGAAGGCAACCAGTTCGACCGCAAGAACCTGACCGAAGCGCTCGACGGCAGCCTCAAGCGCCTGCAGACCGACTACGTCGATCTCTACCAGTTGCACTGGCCCGACCGCAGCACGACGACGTTCGGCCGTCCTGCCTATCCGTGGGTCGACGACGCCTATACGGTGCCGATCGAGGACACCCTCGGCGTGCTCGCGGAATTCGTGAAGGCCGGCAAGGTGCGCGCGATTGGCGTGTCGAACGAAACGCCGTGGGGCGTCGCGCAGTTCCTGCGCGCGGCCGAGAAGCTCGGGCTGCCGCGCATCGCGAGCATCCAGAATCCGTACAGCCTGCTGAACCGCACGTTCGAAAACGGCCTGTCGGAATTCACGCATCGCGATGGCGTCGGCCTGCTCGCCTATTCGCCGCTCGCGTTCGGCTGGCTGTCCGGCAAGTACGAGAACGGCGCGCGTCCGGCCGGCGCACGCATCACGCTGTTCGAACGCTTCCAGCGTTACAGCAAGCCGCAGGCCGTCGAGGCGACGTCACGCTATGTCGCGCTCGCACGGCGTCACGGGCTGTCGCCCGCGCAGCTCGCGCTGGCGTTCGTCAACAGCCGGCCGTTCACGCGCAGCAACCTGGTCGGGGCGACGTCGCTCGAACAGTTGAAGGAGAACATCGGCAGCATTGACGTGAAGCTGTCCGACGAGATCCTCGCCGAGATCGACGCGCTGCATGAACGGCAGCCGAACCCCGCGCCATGACCTGAACCAAGCGGTGCGCGGCCCGCGCGGCAACCATGCCGCGACGGGCCGCACCGGCGGCGCATCGCTGCGCCGTCGTTCCTTCCGTTATCGCATCTTGAGCCGTGTGCGCGCGACGAACAGCGCGGCGAGGCTCAGCAGCGCGCAGCCCATCAGATAGAGCGCCGGCGACAGCCGGTTGCCGGTCGCGCTGATCAGCCAGGTGATGACGAACGGCGCGAAGCCGCCGAACAGCGTGACGCCCGTGTTGTAGCTGACCGCGAGCCCCGTCGCGCGCGTCTGCGACGGGAACAGCTCGGCCATCAGTGCCGGCAGTGCGCCGCAGTACATCGCCTTCAGCGCACCGATCCAGACCAGGGCGGCGAGCATCGTCGCGAACGATGCGTGACGCGTGAGCCACGCGAATGTCGGGTACACGGTGACGAGCATCAGGATTGCCGCAACCGCCATCATGCGGATCCGCCCGGTACGATCGGACAGGTGGCCGACGACCGGCGTGACGAGCGTGAGCACGAAGCCGGTCGCGAGCGTCGCCGCGAAGCCTGTCGACGCGGGCAGCCCGAGCTGCTTGATCGCATAGGTCGGCATATACAGCACCATGTAGTTGATCGCGGTCGAGATCACGAGCGCGCCGACCGACAGCAGCAGCCGCAACTTCTGATCGGCGAACAACTCGCGCACGGGCGCTTCCGAGCGTGCCTGTGTCTTGAACTCGACGCCTTCGTCAACGTAGCGGCGGATGTACAGCCCGACCGGGCCGATCGCGAGCCCGAACAGGAACGGCACGCGCCAGCCCCAGCTTTCGAGCTGCGCGGTCGTCAGCGTGGATGTCAGCACCGCGCCGAAGCCCGATGCGAGCAGCGTCGCGAGGCCCTGGCTCGCGAACTGCCAGCTCGACATGAAACCGCGCCGCTGCGGTGCGTGCTCGACGAGGAACGCGGTCGAGCTCGCGAATTCGCCGCCCGCGGAAAAGCCCTGCATCAGCCGTGACAGCATGATCCCGAGCGGCGCGAGTATGCCGATCGCTGCGTAGGTCGGCATCAGCGCGATCAGCAGTGTGCCGGCCATCATCATCGCGATCGACAGCAGCAGCGACCCCTTGCGGCCCGCGCGATCCGCGTACGCGCCGAGCACGAAGCCGCCGATCGGCCGGATCAGGTAGGACAGCCCGAACGTGCCGAGCGTGAGCATCAGCGACGTCGCTTCGCTGGTCGCGGGGAAGAACAGCTTGGCGATCGTCACCGCGAAGAAGCCGTAGACGATCAGGTCGAACCATTCGAGTGCGTTGCCGATCGATGCCGCGAAGATGATGCGCCGGATCTTCGCGGCGCTGGGGCGGGCGGCTTCCTGCGAGGTCAGGGTGGTCGTATTCATCGTGTGTGCAGGTCCCGAGAAAGGGGCGAAGCGCGTTACAGGGTGGCGTTACAGGGCGGCGCCGGTCGCGGCGGGCACCGCGCGGCGAACGGTCGGCGCGTCGTCGCCGAGATCCCAGAAAAGGCCGGCCATCATCTGCAGCCCCTCGCTGACGACGCTCGCGAGCAGGTGCTCGTCCGGCGCGTGCTGCGAGCATGCCGGGTACGAGTGCGGCACCCACAGCGTCGGCAGCCCGAGCGTGTCGGCGAACACTTCGTTCGGCAGCGTGCCGCCGAGATTCGGCAGGATCGCGGGCTTCTTGCCGGTGGTCCGCGCCAGCGATGCGACGGCCCAGCGGACCCACGGATCGTCCGGCGGCACGCGCGTCGCCGGGGCGCCGCGTTCGACGTCGATCTCGATGTCGGCGAAGCCGTGCGCATCGAGGTGCGTGCGCAGATGCGCATGCAGCGCTTCCCAGTCGGTGCCGACGACGAAGCGCAACTGGCAGTGCGCATATGCGGCGGGCGGGATCGCATTGACGGGGTGCTCGGGGTTGCCGGCCTTGAACGCGAGGATCTCGAACGTGTTCCAGCCGAATACGCGCTCGGCCGCGGTGAGGCCGGGCTCGCCCCAGTCGGCGTCGAGCGCGGGATCGCCGGGACCGCCGCCAACGGAGAGATCGGCGAGCGCATCGCGCACGGCTGCCGGGATCGGCGGCGGACGCAGCCCCGCGACGCGAATCGCGCCGCGCGCGTCGACGAGGCTCGCAAGCGCATGGGCGAGCACGATCGCCGGATTGCGCAGCAGCCCGCCCCAGTTGCCGGAGTGATGCGCGCCGTCGCGGGCGCGCAGGCTCAGCTTGAAATTGACCGAGCCGCGCGAACCGAGGAAAACCGTTGGGCGCGCGGCGGCGATGCGCGGGCCGTCGGACGCGATCAGCACGTCGGCCGCGAGCGCGTCGCGCTCCTGGCGGCACAGTGCGTCGAGGCCCGGCGAACCCGTTTCCTCGCCCATCTCGATCAGCAGCTTCGCGTTGAAGCCGAGCTGGCCGCCGCGCGCGTCGAGCACGCTCGCCAGCGCGGCCAGGTTGATGGTGTGCTGGCCCTTGTTGTCGGCGCTGCCGCGGCCGTACCAGCGGTCGCCGTCGGCGGTCAGCGTCCACGGCGACAGCGGTGCGCGCCATTGCGCGTCGTAGCCGCGCACGACGTCGCCGTGGCCATAGATCAGCACGGTCGGCAGTGCGTCGTCTTCGTGGCGCGATGCGAGCAGGAACGGGCCGCCGCCGTCGATGGGGTTGTCGACGATCCGCGACGTGAAGCCGAGGCGCGCGGCTTCGGGGGCGATCTCGTCGGTCAGGTACGCGCGCAGCGCGGCATCGTTGCCGCTTTCCTGACTTTCGGTGCGCAGACCGACGCGGCGGCTCAGGGTCGTGAAGAACGCACCGGATTCGAACTGGTTCAGCGCGTGCTGGATGGCGGCGGTACGGCTCAAGTCGTGCTCCTCGGTCGGGTTCGCTGCACGCGCCGGATCGTGCCTGCAGCGTGAGGTGCGATCGATTCTAGAAAGCCGTTTTTTTTGTCACAATGATCGAATTTCGAACCTTTCTTTGCCGAAAAGGCAAAGCAGCGCGGCCGGCAGCCGGGCGGAGACAGAACGATGGCGGCTTTCCTGCATGGCCTGGCATTGCGGTATTTCGTCGAAGTGGCGCGCACCGGCTCGATCAGTGACGCGTCCGCGCGGCTGCACGTGGCCGTATCGGCGATCAGCCGCCAGATCGCGAAACTGGAGGGCGAGCTTGGCGCACCGCTGTTCGAGCGCCGGCCGCGCGGGATGGCGCTGTCGGAGGCCGGCGAGCGGCTCCTGGCGTTCGCGCAGCGCAGCCTGCTCGAGGCCGAGCACGTGATGAAGGACATCGGCGGGCTCGATGCGCTGCACGGCAGCCTGCTGAAGATCGCATGCTCGGAAGGGTTCGCGATCGATTTCCTGCCCGGCACGCTCGCCAGTTTCAAGGCGCGCCATCCGGGCGTCGATTTCTCCGTGTGGGTGGTGTCGCCGGCGGACGCGACGCGGCGGGTGCGCGACGGCGATGTGGACATCGCGTTGAGCTTCAGCCTCGCGCCGGAGAAGGGCGTGCGTGTCGAGCACACCGAGCGCGCGCCGATCTTCGCGCTGGTGCGGCACGACCATCCGCTCGCGACGCGAGAAGCGGTGTCGCTCGCCGATGTCGCGCGTCATCCGCACGTGCTGCCCGAGGCCGGCACGACGGTGCGCCAACTGATCGACATCGCGTGCGCGCTCGACGGGCTGCTGCTCGAGCCCGAACTGACGAGCAACAACACGGCGGCGATGTACGGCTACGCACGGCGCACGGGCGCGGTGATGTTTACGGGGCTGCTGTCGGTGCGCGATCGCTGCGCCGCGGACGGCTTCGTCGTCGTGCCCGTGACGAACCCGCAGCTACGCGAGCGCAGCATCCAGGTGCAGACGATGGCGGGGCGCGATCTACCCGCGTCGGTTCGTGCGTTCCGCGACCATCTGATCGACGCGATGCAGGCCGCCTCGGCGCCGCCGACCGCCGCGCGCGTCCCGAGACGCCGGCCCGTGAGATAATCGTCAATCCGCCTTCCGCGCCCATGCGGCTCATCGAGCCGCATCGCCCCTGTTCGACGCCAAATTGAAGAACCTGCTTGTCACCCTCGATCACGCCGGTGAGTTCGACGAGATCATCGACGTGCGCACGCCGCTCGAGTTCGCCGAGGATCATATCCCTGGCGCGCTGAACGCGCCCGTACTCAGCAACGAGGAGCGCGTGCTCATCGGCACGATGTACCGGCAGGTGTCGCCGTACGAGGCGACCCGGGTCGGCGCGGCGATCGTCGCGCGCAACATCGCACGGCATCTGGATACGACGTTCGCCGATCGTCCGCGCAACTGGCGGCCGCTGATCTACTGCTGGCGCGGCGGCAAGCGCTCGGGCTCGATGACGACCTGGTTCAACCTGATCGGCTGGAAAGCGCGCCAGCTCGACGGCGGCTACAAGTCGTACCGCCAGTCGGTGTGCGCGACGCTCGACTCGCTGCCGACGCGCTTTCGCTACATCGCGCTCGTCGGGCATACGGGCTGCGGCAAGACGCGCCTGCTGAACGCATTGCGCGACGTCGGCGCGCAGACGCTCGACCTCGAGGCGCTTGCGTGCCATCGCGGTTCGCTGCTCGGCGCGCTTCCGGGCAAGCCGCAGCCGGCGCAGAAGGGGTTCGACTCCGGGCTCGTCGAAACACTCGGGCGTTTCGACCCCGAATGGCCGGTGTTCGTCGAATCGGAAAGCCGCAGGATCGGGCTCGTGCAGTTGCCGATCGCGTTGATCGAAGCGTTTCACGCAGGGCCGTGGGTGCATGTCGACGCGGCGCACGACGAGCGCATCGCATTCCTCCTCGACGATTATGCGCACCTGTTCGACGAACCGGACACCTTCAAGGCGCAGCTCGATCGGCTGATCGGCCTGCATAGCCGCGAACAGGTAACACGCTGGAAGGCGCTGATCGATGCGGACGCGCGGGCGGAGCTGTTCACCGAGCTGATCGACAAGCATTACGATCCCGCCTATGCGCGCACCTATCGCGCGACCTACAACAAACCGAACCGGGCGCTGACGTTCACGTTCCGGCCCAACGCCGCCGACGGACACGATCAGGCGCGTGCGCTGCTGGCCGCACTCGCGCAAGCCGGGCTGCCCGCATCGGCCGCGCTTGCCGCGGGCGCGACATCCGAACCCGACCAAGACCAATCGACGACCACACGATGACGACAACACGCACCCAACCCAGTCCGGCCCTCGGCTGGATGACCTTCCTGCTGATCGCGGTCGCGGGCCTGTTCTATGTGAAATGGTTCCCGTACTACAACAAGGCGTTCGTTGCCGCCGAGCATCATTCGATCGGCCAGTCGATCCTGATGGGCACATCGGCGGCCGCCCCGGAGCCGTCGCTGAAGGCCGCGCTCGATTACGCGTGGGCGTACGGCAAGGCGATCTGGCAGGCGATGGTGCTGGGCCTGCTGCTCGGTTCGGCCGTGCAGGCGCTGCTGCCCGCGCACTGGGTTGCGCGCGTGCTCGGCCGCACCGGCTTCGGCAGCGTCGCCGCGGGCGGCCTGCTGTCGCTGCCCGGCATGATGTGCACGTGCTGCGCGGCGCCGGTCGTCGCGGGGCTGCGTGCGCGCCATGCATCGCCGGGCGGCGCGGTTGCGTTCTGGCTCGGCAACACGGTGCTGAACCCGGCGGCGCTGGTGTTCATGGGCTTCGTGCTCGGCTGGCACTGGAGTGCGCTGCGCCTGGTGCTCGGCATCGCGATGGTGTTCGGGATCGGCTATCTGCTGAACCGCATCGCACGCCCTGAAGACCGCAGCATCGGCGATGCACAGCTTGCCGAGCTGGCGGCCGAGCAGGCCGCGGCCGGCAATCCGTTCGTCCGCTGGATGAAGCTGCTGGCGCGCATGGCCGTGCGGCTCGTGCCCGAATACATCGTGCTCGTGCTGCTGCTCGGCGCCGCGCGCGCGTGGCTGTTCCCGCATATCGGCCCGGACATCGGCAATCATCTCGGCTGGATCGTCGCGTTCGCGGTCGCGGGCATGCTGTTCGTGATCCCGACGGCCGGCGAGGTGCCGATCATCCAGGCAATGCTGTCGCTCGGCATGGGCGTCGGCCCGGCCGCCGCGCTGCTGATGACGCTGCCGCCGATCAGCGTGCCGTCGCTCGCGATGCTCGCGCGTTCGTTCAAGCCTTACATGCTGGCCATCGTCGCGATCCTCGTCGTCGTGTTCGGGATCGCGAGCGGCCTGCTCGCGGTCGCGCTCGGGTTCTGACGCGCGCGAGCGGCGCGCCAATCGGGCGCAATCGTCGTATTCATCCGGCGCCGCCGTTTCACGCGTGCGGCGCCATTTACAAGAAGCAAACAGGAAAACGCATGACCCAACCGAAGATCCATCCTCGACTCGAAAAGGCGCTGACGCGCGGTGATCTCGCGATCCGCCAGGCCAATTCCGCGCGGGCGACTGCCGTGCTGAACGCACTCGGCATGATGATCATCGAGGCTTCCGCAACGATCGGCGTCGAAGCCAGCATCGACATTCCGCAGGGCGACCGCATTTACGATCCGGTCAACGGCCTGTGGCCGCAGAAGATGCTGGTGTCGTTCGACGGCCCGGTGGACGAGGCTGACAAGGAAGAGCTGCGCTCGGTTTATCTGCTTGCCGACGATCCGGGCACGCAGTTCCGCGTCGAATGGCATCGCGCGGACGGCAAGCTGGGCCGCCAGGAAGGTGGCCCGCTCGCGACCGTCGCGTTCCTGACCGACGTCGAGATCCCGTGGAGCGACGACGACGAGTAACGTCGTCGCATGAAGCCGGCGCCCAGTGCGCCGGCCGTCAGCGCATCATCCGCCGCCGGAATAGCCATGCGGACAGCAGGAATCCGCCGACCGCGTAACCTGCGAGCACCGCGACATGCAGCGCGACGTCGGTCGCCGGCCGGCCGAGCATCGCGGGCCGAATCAACTCGACGGCATTCGCGAGCGGCAGCGCCTGCGCCGCATGCCGCGCGATCGGCGGCAACTGCGTGGTCGGGAAGAACACGCCCGACAGCAGCAGCATCGGCGTCAGCACGAGCGTCTGATAAAACATGAAGAAATCGTAGGACGGCGCGAGCGCCGTGACGATCATCGCGATGCTTGCAAACGCGAGGCCCGCAAGCGCGATCACGGGCAGCGCCACGAGCATCGACGGAAACTGCGCATAGCCGAGCGCCCCCGCGACGAGCATGATCGCAGCCCCCGACAGCATCGCCTTGCTGGCCCCCCAGACGATCTCGCCGAGCACGATGTCGCCGAGCGCGAGCGGCGTATGCATGATTGCTTCCCACGTGCGCTGCACGTGCATCCGCGAGAATCCCGAATACATCGACTCGAAGCTCGCGGACATCATCACGCTCGACCCGACCGTGCCGGCCGCGAGGAACGCGATATACGACACGCCGTCGACGTGGCCGAGCATCAGGCCGAGTCCGAACCCCAACCCGAACAGATAGATCATCGGATCGGCGAGATTGCCGAACATCGACGCGAGCGCGAGCTTGCGCCAGACGAGATAGTTGCGCCGCCAGACGGCGATCCAGTTGGTCGCGTTCGCGGGCATCGCGATCGCGAAACGTGACACGCGCGGGGGGGCCGACGGTGCGGCGGAATAGTTGCGGACGTCCATGATCGATCAGTCCTGCATTTCGCGGCCCGTGAGCCGCAGGAACACATCTTCGAGATTGGCCGGGCGATGCAGATAGCGCAACCCCGTGCGACCCTTGAGTCGCGCACTGAGCGGTTCCGGGTCGCTCACGTAGCAGAACAGCGTCTCGCCGCTGATCTCGGTGCGCTTCGCGAACGCCGACAGTTCGTCGCGCAGCGTGGCTGGATCGGGCCCGTAGATTTCGATCACGTCGCAGCCGATCTCCGATTCGATCAGTGCGTGCGGCGCGCCTTCGGCGATCTTGCGGCCTTCCTCGATCACGCACAGGCGGTCGCACAGGCGCTCCGCTTCTTCCATGAAGTGCGTGGTGATCAGGATCGTCTTGCCGCGTGCGAGCAGCGAGCGCAGCCGTTCCCACATCAGGTGGCGTGCCTGCGGGTCGAGGCCCGTCGTCGGCTCGTCGAGCACCAGCACATCGGGATCGTTGACGAGCGCGCGGGCGAGTGTCAGGCGGCGCTTCATGCCGCCCGACAATTCGCCGACCTTGGCATTGGCCTTGTTCTCGAGCTTCGCGAATTCGAGCAGCGGCTGCACGAGCGCGTGCGCATCCTGCGCCGACATGCCGAAATAGCGGCTGAACACGAGCAGGTTCTCGCGCACGGTGAAGTCGGGGTCGAGATTGTCGAACTGCGGGACGACCCCGACACGCCGGCGCGCATGCCGTGCACGCGATGGAACCGGTTCGCCGCAGAGCGAAATGGCGCCTGCGTCGGGGTGCGTGAGGCCGAGCAGCATTTTCAGCGTGGTGGTCTTGCCGGCGCCGTTCGGCCCGAGCAGGCCGTAGCATTCGCCGGCCTGTACGGTGAAGGACAGGCCGTTGACGACGAGCTTGTCGCCATAGCGCTTTTCGACGTTCCGGAAATCGATCGGTGCAACGGACATGGGGTGGTTGTCGTTGGAAGCGGGCTCGGACGCGGTCCGCTCCCGGATGCGAGGCCGGTTGGCGAACCGATCGGACGATTGCGTGCCGCACGGGCATGGCCGAAGCACACGACGCCGGCGCCTGCCGGCCTGCTGGAGTGCGAACGGGCCATTCTAGTGCATTGGTTGCGTCTCTTCAGAGCATACCTGCACGGTGCGATGCATGTACGCACCGATCGTGCACCGCATCATCGCGTACGCGCCGAGCGGGGCGAATCAGCGTTTTCCATCCCTTGCGTCCTGAATTGCGGCGCACCATGATGAATGCGTAGGCTCGTTGTTGCGATAGGGAGGCTTCATGGCTAGCTACAACAAGATTCTGTTGTGTTACGACGGCTCGCTCGAAGGGCGCAAGGCCCTGCGCTGCGGCGCCAACCTCGCGATGGACCTGAAGGCCGAGACGCATTTGCTGTCGGTCGTCGATATGCGCTCGAGCATTGCGCAGAGCGCAGGCTTGCTGACCGACGTCGCGTGCGGCCGGTTCGAGGAAACCGCGCGCGAAATCCTGCAGGAAGGGGTGAACTGGCTGCGCGAGCGCGGCGTGCAGGCCGAAGGCCATTTCGCGTTCGGCTATCCGATCGACGAAATCGCGAATCTCGCGACGGAGCTGAAGGTCGACCTCGTCGTTGTCGGCCATCGGTGCCGTAGCGGCTTATCGAGATGGTGGATGGGGTCGGGCAACACGCAACTGCTCGACCGCGTGAACTGCAGCATTCTGGTTGCGTGTTCGTCGGCGCAGGAGCAAAAGGCCGAAATCGCGCGTGAGCGTGAAGCGGCCACGGCGAACGGCAAATGATCCAATGATTCGATGACTGCCTGACCGGCGAATCGCGTCGGTCAGGCGTCATGCCGTACGCGTGGCGCGGGTACCGACCGCGGCCACCCAAGACCTGTCAAGCGTGCAGGTCGATCGCGGACAACTTCCACGAGAACAGGCCGAAGCGGTGGAATATTGCCGCATAGCGCGTGCCGTCGGCACTGCGCTGGTAGGTCACGACGAATTCATCGATATTCCGGTAGCCGGCGCTGGTTTGCTGCTGGTGCGGCGCATGTGTTGCGTCGACCGCGCTTGCCGGTGCGGCAGCGGCGGGTGATTGCGATGACGCGGCCGTGGTGGCCGCGTTGCTGCCCGGAGCGGTCGCGCTCGCCGGAGCCGGATTGGCTGCGGGGGCGGCCGGCGTGTTGCCCGGCGCATGGCTGCCTGGCGGCAAATTCGACCATTCGGGCGGACGCTCACCCGGATTGCCACGCGGCGGCAATCCGCTCATCAGCGCGGCCACGCCCTCCGGGGTGGCGTACGCATCGACCAGGGGGCCGATCAGTGCCGACCCGATCAACGCACCGATCACCGCGAACGGATTGTCCTTCTTCACCGCGTCGATCCGGCGCATCAACTCTTCCGTGACCTGCTGCTTCAGGCTGATGCGCAGCGACGGGAAATCGACATAATCACTGATGGCCTGCGCATCGCGCGCATCGATCGCCGATTTCAGGCGACCGAGCGCGACGTACGGCGACGCGTAGGCATAGCCGATCGCCGCAATGATGGCGACGGCCAGCACGACGATCAGCAGGGGCTTGAGCCGCCATGCGCGGCCCGAAGATCCGGTCACATTGCCTCCGGTGCGGGGATATTCCGCAATCAGAGACCGCCTGGCGTGGCCGATCGTTCCTCCGCGATGCAGCGATCGATCATCCGGCACACGGCATCGATCGTGCCGACCATGATCAGGCGCGAACGGCCGTGATAGACGCGCACCGGCGCGCGGCGCGCGGGTTCGGCGTGATTCAGGCCGGCGTTCAGCGATACCCGCGCGAAAGCGGGAAGCGCCGACGGCAGCAGGGACGCCTGCCGTTCGACTGCGACTTCTTCTTGCACAGGCGCCGCAGCGGACAGCGGTGCGCAGGGCGTGCGGCCGCGCAGGTGACGCAGGCGACCGAATTGACGGAAAGGCAGCAGACGGGAAAGGCGTTCCATGATGTTCTCCTGAGCGAGACGGAATGTCAGAGTTCGCCCGAGCGAATCAGCCCGACGGCGATGCCTTCCAGCGCGAATTCCGCGCTGCCGGCCTTGACGAAGATGTTTTCGTAATCCGGGTTCTCCGCGATCAGCTCGAGACCGCCAGGCCGGCGCATCAGGCGTTTGACCGTGACGTCGTCGCCGAGACGCGCAACGATGATCTGGCCGTCCTTCGCTTCCGTGCGCTTCTGCACGGCGAGGAGGTCGCCGTCGAGGATGCCGGCGTCGCGCATCGACAGGCCGCGCACTTTCAGCAGGTAATCGGGCTTGCTGGAGAACAGCGCGGGATCGCACGCGTAATGCTGCGAGATGTGCTCCTGCGCAAGGATCGGGCTACCGGCCGCGACGCGGCCGACGAGCGGCAGCGACAGCTGCATCAGGCCGGGGTGCGGCAGCGTGAACTGGTGCGGGGCATCGTCGATGCCGAGCAGGCGGATGCCGCGCGATGCGCCGGCGGCCAGCTCGATCACACCCTTGCGCGCCAGCGCGCGCAGGTGCTCCTCGGCAGCATTCGGCGAGCTGAAGCCCAGCTCGGCTGCGATCTCGGCACGAGTGGGCGGGAATCCGGAGCGCTCGATCGCGCGACGGATCAAGTCGAACACTTGCTGCTGACGGGCGGTGAGTTTGGTCATGGCTCAACTGTATGGATAGACAGTGAGCTGTATTTTTATACAGTAGTCCGCGAATTTCAAGTGTTACTTGAGGTTCGACGCGATCGCGCCGGTTCCGGCGCGATCTCGCGACGTCCGGACGCCGGTTCATCTGCCTCAACCGTCCATCCAGCCTGCGTTAGCACTTTTGAGTATTAAAAAATGAGGAACGATTATTTTTAATCATGTAACCCGTTCGTTAGACTGGCCCGACATCGCAATACCGACAACACTGGAGAACCAAGGATGGGCAAGCGCAACACGGGGCTGGCGGGCGGAGTGGGCCGCCTGATCGCAACACTCGCGCTCGGCGCGGCGGCGGCGCTGGGCGTCGCGACGCACGCGCAGGCCGATACGACCTTCCTGAACGTGTCGTACGACCCGACGCGCGAGCTGTATCAGGACTTCAACCAGGCGTTCGGCAAGGAGTGGAAGGCGAAGACGGGCGAGACCGTCAACTTCAAGCAGTCGCACGGCGGTTCGGGCGCGCAGGCGCGCTCGGTGCTCGATGGCCTCCAGGCCGACGTCGTGACGCTGGCGCTGGCGTACGACATCGACGCGCTCGCGAACAAGGGGCTCGTCAGCAAGGACTGGCAGAAGCGGCTGCCCGACAACGCGTCGCCGTACACGTCGACGATCGTGTTCCTGGTGCGCAAGGGCAATCCGAAGGGGATCAAGGACTGGGACGACCTGACCAAGCCGGGCATCTCGATCGTCACGCCGAATCCGAAGACGTCGGGCGGCGCGCGCTGGAACTACCTGGCCGCATGGGCATACGCGGTGCACAAGCCGGGCGGCAACGAGCAGACGGCGAAGGAGTTCGTCACGAAGCTGTACAAGAACGCGGGCGTGCTCGATTCGGGCGCGCGCGGCGCAACCACGAGCTTCGTGCAGCGCGGGATCGGCGACGTGCTGATCGCATGGGAAAACGAGGCATTCCTGTCGGTCAAGGAGTTCGGCACCGACAAGTTCGAGATCGTCGTGCCGTCGGTGAGCATCCTGGCCGAGCCGCCGGTCGCGGTGGTCGACAAGGTGGTCGACAAGAAGGGCACGCGCAAGCTGGCCGATGCATACCTGAACTTCCTGTACAGCCCGCAGGGCCAGGAGATCGCGGCGCGCAACTACTACCGGCCGCGTTCGAAGAACGTGCCGGCGGAGCTGACGAAGCAGTTCCCGAAGCTGAAGCTGTACACGGTCGACGATACCTTCGGCGGCTGGACGAATGCGCAGAAGACGCATTTCGCGGACGGCGGCGTGTTCGATTCGATCTACAAGCCGCAGTAACGCCATAACGACAGCGGCGCGCCACGCAGCGCGCCGCATCCCCGACGGCCCGCCGGCGCGATTCACTGCGCCGGCGTTTGCGTCGGACCCATGAGCAGCATCGACCCAGCAAGAGCATCCGATGACGACGTACACCTTTCGCAAGCCGAGCGCGCTGCCCGGTTTCGGCGTGACGCTAGGCATCACGGTGGCCTATTTGAGCCTCGTGGTGCTGATACCGCTCGCCGCCACGTTCCTGAAGACCGCGACGCTGTCGTGGGACCAGTTCGTCACCGCCGTCACGTCGCCGCGCGTGCTGGCGTCGTACCGGCTGACGTTCTCCGCCGCACTCGGCGGCGCGCTGATCAACGCCGTATTCGGCTTTCTCGTCGCGTGGGTGCTCGTGCGCTACACGTTCCCGTTCAAGCGCCTCGTCGATGCGATCGTCGACCTGCCGTTCGCGCTGCCGACGTCGGTCGCCGGCATTTCGCTCGCGGCCGTTTACGCGACCAACGGCTGGGTCGGCCAGTATCTCGCGCCGCTCGGCATCAAGATCGCGTTCACGCCGGCCGGCGTGCTGGTCGCGCTGACCTTCATCGGGCTGCCGTTCGTCGTGCGCACGGTGCAGCCGGTGCTCGAGGATTTCGAACGCGAGCAGGAAGAGGCCGCCGCGTGCCTCGGCGCGTCGCGCTGGCTGACGTTCCGCCGCGTCGTGCTGCCGGCCGTGCTGCCGGCGCTCCTCACCGGGTTCGCACTCGCGTTCGCGCGCGCGCTCGGGGAATACGGCTCGGTGATCTTCATCGCCGGCAACGTGCCGATGAAATCCGAGATCACGTCGCTGCTGATCATCACGAAGCTCGAACAGTACGACTACGCGGGCGCGACCGCGCTCGCGGTCGTGATGCTCGTCGTGTCGTTCCTGATGCTGCTGCTGATCAACACGCTGCAGTGGTATCTGCAGCGCAGGACGAGCAAGGGCGCAAGCGGGCCCGCGCCCGCCACCGTCACCGCCGTTGCAGCAGGAGGCCAGCAATGAGCCAGGAGGCCACCGTCGTGCTGAAAACCCCGTCGTCGGAAGCGCAAGGGCGCGCCGCGAAGCGGCTCGACCCCGTCAGCGAGTCGCGCGTCGTGCGCTGGCTGCTCACGGGCATCGCGCTGGCGTTCCTCGCGTTCTTCCTCGTCGTGCCGCTCGCCGCGGTGTTCGTCGAGGCGCTGAGAAAGGGCGTCGGCTTCTATCTCGAATCGCTGGCCGACCCCGACGCGTGGTCGGCGATCAAGCTGACCCTGACCGTCGCCGCGATCGCCGTGCCGCTGAACCTCGTGTTCGGCGTGTGCGCATCGTGGGCGATCGCGAAATTCGAATTCCGCGGCAAGGCGCTGCTGACGACGCTGATCGACCTGCCGTTCTCGGTGTCGCCGGTGATCTCGGGCCTCGTGTACGTGCTGCTGTTCGGCGCGCAGGGCTGGCTCGGGCCATGGCTGCAGGATCACGACGTGCAGATCATCTTCGCGGTGCCGGGCATCGTGCTCGCGACGATCTTCGTCACGTTCCCGTTCGTTGCGCGCGAGCTGATTCCGCTGATGCAGGCACAAGGCACGGACGAGGAAGAAGCCGCGCGCGTGCTCGGTGCATCCGGCTGGCAGATCTTCCGCCGCGTGACGTTGCCGAACGTGAGGTGGGGCCTGCTGTACGGCGTGATCCTGTGCAATGCGCGCGCGATGGGCGAGTTCGGCGCGGTATCGGTCGTGTCGGGCCACATCCGCGGCGTGACCGACACGATGCCGCTGCACGTCGAGATCCTGTACAACGAATACAACTTCGCGGCGGCGTTCGCGGTGGCGTCGGTGCTGGCGCTGCTCGCGCTCGTCACGCTCGCGCTGAAGCTGCTGGCCGAGCGCCATCTCGCCGCCGAACTGGCCGGCGCGCGCGACACCGTTCCCGCACATGCCGGCCCCGTCGCCGCCGTTTCGTCGAAATCGTAAAGAGGCAACCAGAATGGGTATCACCGTCCGTAACCTTCAGAAGCGCTTCGGCGATTTCACGGCGCTCGACAACGTATCGCTCGACTTCCCGCCCGGCGAGCTGGTCGCGCTGCTGGGGCCGTCCGGCTGCGGCAAGACCACGCTGCTGCGCGTGATCGCGGGTCTCGAGCACGCGGATGCCGGCCAGGTCGTGTTGCAGGGGCTCGACGTGGCGTCGGTCGGCGCACGTGATCGCCAGGTCGGTTTCGTGTTCCAGCATTACGCATTGTTCCGCCACATGACGGTCTTCGAGAACGTCGCGTTCGGGCTGCGCGTGAAGCCGCGTCGCGAGCGGCCGTCGGAAAGCGCGATCCGCGACAAGGTGCACGAGTTGCTGAAGCTCGTGCAGCTCGACTGGCTCGCGCAGCGCTATCCGTCCGAGCTGTCGGGCGGCCAGCGCCAGCGCATCGCGCTCGCTCGCGCACTCGCGGTCGAGCCGAAGGTGCTGCTGCTCGACGAGCCGTTCGGCGCGCTCGACGCGAAGGTCCGCAAGGAGCTGCGCGGCTGGCTGCGTCGTCTGCACGACGACCTGCACATCTCGACGATCTTCGTCACGCACGACCAGGAGGAGGCGCTGGAAGTCGCGGACCGCATCGTCGTGCTGAACCGCGGCCATGTCGAGCAGGTCGGCAGCCCGCAGGACGTCTACGATCACCCGCAGAGCGCGTTCGTCTACGAGTTCCTCGGCGCGGCCAACCGGCTGCCGGGCACGGTCGCCGGGCGTGGCTTCGTCGCCGAGGGCGCGGCCGCGCCGATCGAGATCGATGCCGATTTCGCCGGCCCCGCGAACGCCTATGTGCGCCCGCACGACCTGCAGCTGTGGCCGATTGGCGAAGGGCACCGCGACGGCATCGCGGTGGACGTGCGCCGCGTGATTCCGCTGGGCGGGTCGGTGCGCGTGGAACTCGAGGCGCGTGCGGGCGGCGCGCTCGAGGCGGAACTCGATCGCGATGCGTGGCGTGCGCTGTCGCTGCAGGTCGGCGATGGTGCGACCGCCGTGCCGCGCGCCGTGAGGGTGTTTCCCGCGCGTTAACGCAAAAATGCAGGGCAGGGGGCGGAAATTGCTCCGATTCGACAATCAAACAACGACAGCCTAAGAGGCATACCCATGAATTTTCAGCAATTGCGGTTCGTGCGCGAAGCGGTGCGCCAGAACATGAACCTGACGGAAGTCGCGAACGTGCTGTACACGTCGCAGTCGGGCGTGTCGAAGCAGATCAAGGATCTCGAGGATGAACTGGGCGTCGACATCTTCATCCGGCGCGGCAAGCGGCTGACGGGGCTCACGGAGCCTGGCAAGGCGGTGCACCAGCTGATCGAGCGGATGCTGCTCGACGCCGAGAACCTGCGTCGTGTCGCGCGCCAGTTCGCCGACCAGGACAGCGGCCACCTCGTCGTCGCGACGACACACACGCAGGCGCGTTACGCGCTGCCGAAGGTGATCCGGCAGTTCACCGACGTGTTCCCGAAGGTGCATCTCGCGCTGCGCCAGGGCAGCCCGCAGCAGATCGCGCAGATGATCCTGAACGGCGAGGCCGATCTCGGCATCTCGACCGAGGCGCTCGACCGCTATCCGGACATCGTCACGTTCCCGTGCTACTCGTGGCACCACACGGTCGTCGTGCCGAAGGGCCATCCGCTCGTCGGTCGCGAGAACCTGACGCTCGAGGAAATCGCCGAGTATCCGATCATCACGTACGACCAGGACTTCACGGGCCGCTCGCATATCGACCAGGCGTTCACGGCGGCGGGCGCCGTGCCCGACGTCGTGCTGACCGCGATCGACGCGGACGTGATCAAGACTTACGTCGAGCTCGGGATGGGGATCGGCGTCGTCGCGGCGATGGCCTACGATCCGCAGCGTGACACGGGGCTCGTCGCGCTCGATACGCAGCACCTGTTCGAGGCGAGCACGACGCGGGTCGGGCTGCGCAAGGGCGCGTTCCTGCGCGCGTATGCATACCGTCTGATCGAGATGTTCGCGCCGCACCTGAACGAAGCGGAAATCGCGGGGATGTTGCGCGAAGCCGTTTGACAGCAGCGCGTCGTGCGCCATCCACGCTATCACCGCGGATGGCGCGACGTACCTGCGCGGGTTGTCATGTATTGGGCGGCGGCAGGCGATCTGCCGCCGCCTTGGTTGTTCGACTCACGGAATCATCGACCGCCATCGCGGTTTCCCGTCCAATTCTTCGCCGCACCCGGCGAACGACATGTATTCGCTTGGCCAGCACAACGACAAGAACAAGCAGGCGCGCTTGAACGCCTCGTTTCGGCGGCGACGATCATCCATACCGGACGATCGGTATCGCTGCAGATATGATTCAATGCGTGTGAATGCCGGCTGACGCAGGTTCGCGTCGCCCCGCGTCACGTTCCTGACGCGCCGGTCCGCGCTGGTGGCGCAACGAGCAACGCCGGGAAGCAGTGCGAAAGGCGCATCCGGCGGGCCGTCCATCTTCACAAAACAATGCATGCGGATTGCCGGTCCCGACAAGCTTGGAGACATGTCGAGTTGCTCGCAACACGCTTGACGAAGAGGTGAACAATGAACCTGAAATGGTTGCTCTTTTCCTTCCAAGGCCGGATCGGACGCCTGCCGTGGTGGATCTACGCGCTGGCTTCCACGGTGCTCAGCGCGATCTTCGACGCGGGTTCCCGCGGCGCGCCGGAAGAGGATCTGCCGGTGCTGGCGATGCCGGTGCTCGTCGCCATTGCGGTCATCGCGGTGTGGTCGTCGATTGCGGTCGGCGTGAAGCGGCTGCACGACATCGACAAGTCGGGATGGTGGATGCTGCTGCTGTTCGTGCCGATCGTCGGCGCGCTTGCGTTGTTCGTGATGAATGGCTTCATCGCCGGCACGCCGCATGCGAACCGCTTCGGCGAGCCGCCGTCAGCCGGCGAAGACGAGCCGGCGCCGCAGGACCCGGCGTGACACGGGCTCCGAATAAACCCTTAAATATTGATCAGACAGGTTGCGCGCCGACACGAATCGGTACAGCATAGCCTTCACTCCGCCGGCGTCCGCCGGCGGTGGCGTGTAAACGACAGCACGCGTCAGGCAGTCGGCCGTCTGCCTCGCTTCCATTTCGTGGTACCGACAGCAGCATCGATGGCCATTGCCCGGGTAGTATGGCGCAAACGTTTGCTTACATTAAAACAACAGTCAAACAATAGTCCGGCCCTCAGGGCCAGTCGCCAGGAGATGAGTATGAATGTCCGCTTTCGCCGTCGCTTCCTGACCGCCGCGCTCGCCGTCGTCGCGGTCGCTGCCGCACCGGCCGTCCACGCGCAGTCTACGGGCAAGCCGAAGGTCGCGCTCGTGATGAAGTCGCTCGCCAACGAGTTCTTCCTGACGATGGAAACGGGCGCGAAGGAATACCAGAAACACAACGCAAGCCAGTTCGACCTGATCACCAACGGCATCAAGGACGAGACCGACACGGCGAACCAGATCCGCATCGTCGAGCAGATGATCGTGTCGAAGGTCGACGCGATCGTGCTCGCGCCGGCTGATTCGAAGGCGCTCGTGCCGGTCGTGAAGAAGGCGGTCGATGCGGGCATCATCGTCGTCAATATCGACAACCGGCTCGATCCCGATGTGCTGAAGTCGAAGAACCTGAACGTGCCGTTCGTCGGTCCGGACAACCGCAAGGGCGCCCGCAAGATCGGCGACTACCTCGCGAAGCGGCTGAAGGCGGGCGACCAGGTCGGCATCGTCGAAGGCGTGTCGACGACGACGAACGCGCAGCAGCGCACGGCCGGTTTCCAGGACGCGATGAAGGCGGGCGGGATGAAGGTCGTGTCGGTGCAATCCGGCGAATGGGAGATCGACAAGGGCAATGCGGTCGCTGCCGCGATGCTCAACGAATACCCGAACCTGAAGGCGCTGCTGTGCGGTAACGACAACATGGCGATCGGCGCCGTGTCGGCCGTGCGCGCGGCCGGCAAGCAGGGCAAGGTGCTCGTGGTCGGCTACGACAACATCAACGCGATCAAGCCGATGCTGAAGGACGGCCGCGTGCTCGCGACCGCCGATCAGTACGCAGCGAAGCAGGCCGTGTTCGGTATCGACACGGCGCTCAAGGCGATCGCGGAGCATCGCAAGCAGGCCGACTTGTCGGGCGTGGTCGAGACGCCGGTGGATCTCGTGACGAAGTGACGCGGCCCCGATGCGGCCGCCGCCCTCAAGAATTCTGCGTGGCGGCCGTTATCCGGGGTGAGCGCGATCACGGCCACTGCATGCACATGCACTTGTGAGCGTCACACCCGCGCGCCGCGTGCGCGCGGCCGCAACCAGGATCGCGATGGACCCGACTTTCCAACCCTCCCGCGCAGCCACTCCCGTGCTGTCCGTATCCGGCATCTGCAAGACCTATGCCGAACCCGTGCTCGCCGACGTCACGCTGTCGCTCGAGCCGGGCCACGCGCTTGCGTTGACGGGTGAGAACGGCGCCGGCAAGAGCACGCTGTCGAAGATCATCGGCGGGCTCGTCGAACCGACCGCCGGCACGATGCAACTCGGCGGCCAGCCATATGCGCCGGCGAGCCGGTCGCAGGCCGAGGCGCTCGGCGTGCGCATGGTGATGCAGGAGTTGAACCTGCTGCCCACACTGACGGTTGCCGAGAACCTGTTCCTGAACCGCCTGCCGCGGCGATTCGGAATCATCGACCGCGCGCGGCTGCGCGACGATGCGCGGGCCGCGATGGCGCAGGTCGGGCTCGACACGGTCGATCCCGATACGCCGGTGGGCGCGCTCGGCATCGGCCACCAGCAGATGGTCGAGATCGCGCGCAACCTGATCGGCGACTGCCGCGTGCTGATTCTCGACGAACCGACCGCGATGCTGACCGCGCGTGAAGTCGAGTTGCTGTTCGAACAGATCGACCGGCTGAAGGCGCGCGGCGTCGCGATCGTCTACATCTCGCACCGGCTCGAGGAACTCGCGCGTGTCGCCGAGCGCGTCGCGGTGCTGCGCGATGGCCGGCTCGTCCATGCGGGCGACATGGCGGCGACGACGTCCGACGGGCTCGTCACGCTGATGGTCGGGCGCGAGATCGGCGAGCACATCGACCTCGGCGAGCGCCATATCGGCGCGCCGCGGCTCGTCGTGTCGGGCCTTACCCGCGGGGCAGCGGTACGCGACGTTTCGCTCGAGGTGCGCGCGGGCGAGATCTTCGGCATCTCGGGGTTGATCGGCGCGGGGCGTACCGAACTGCTGCGGCTGATCTACGGCGCGGATGTGCCGGACGCGGGAACGATCGCGGTCGGCCAGCCGCCGAAGCCGACGCGGATCGCCTCGCCCGTCGAGGCGGTGAAGCACGGCATCGCGCTGATCACCGAGGATCGCAAGGGTGAGGGGTTGCTACTGACGCAGTCGATCACCGCGAACGTGTCGCTCGGCCAGCTCGACCGGCTCGCGCGTGGCGGGATCGTCGACGGCGCGCGCGAAACGGCGCTCGCCGAACGGCAGATCGACGCGCTACGGATCCGCACGCACGGCGCGACGCAGGCGGTCGGCGAGCTGTCGGGCGGCAACCAGCAGAAGGTCGTGATCGGCCGCTGGCTCGCGCGCGACATGGGCGTGCTGCTGTTCGACGAGCCGACGCGCGGGATCGACGTCGGCGCAAAGTTCGAGATCTACACGTTGATGGGCGCGCTCGCGCGCGAAGGCCGGGCGCTCGTCGTCGTGTCGAGCGACCTGCGTGAGCTGATGCTGATCTGCGACCGGATCGGCGTGATGTCAGCCGGCCGCATGACCGCCGTGTTCGAGCGCGGCAACTGGACCCAGGATGCGCTGCTGGCCGCGGCGTTCGCCGGCTTCGGCCGCGAGACGCCGCCGGGCGGCGGGCAGCATCCGGACGCGGGGCAGGCGCCAGGCGCCGCTCCGGGCACTTCGACGACAGGACGACAGCAATGACCCAGCCTCCCGTAACCCCGACCGACACAGGCGCGCAGCAGGACGTGACGGGGCGCCGCGCGCGCACGCTGTCCGGCACGCGGCTCGGCCTGTCGAACTACCTCGGGCTCGCCGGCGCGCTCGCCGCGATGATCGTGCTGTTTTCGACGCTGAGCTCGCATTTCCTGACCTACGACACGTTCAGCACGATCGCGAACCAGATTCCCGATCTCGTCGTCATGTCGGTCGGGATGACCTTCGTGCTGATCATCGCCGGAATCGACCTGTCGGTCGGCTCGGTGCTCGCGCTCGCCGCGTCGATGGTCAGCGTCGCCGCGCTGAAATGGCAGTGGGGGCCGCTGCCGGCCGCGCTGATCGGCATCGCGGTCGCGACCGTCACGGGCGCGCTGACGGGCGCGGTCACGGTCGGCTGGCGAATCCCGTCGTTCATCGTGTCGCTTGGGGTGCTGGAGGCCGCGCGCGGCCTCGCGTACCAGCTGACGAATTCGCGCACGGCCTACATCGGCGACGCGTTCGATTTCCTGTCGAACCCGATCGCGCTCGGTATCTCGCCGGCGTTCCTGATCGCGGTCGCGGTAATGATCGCGGCCCAGTTCGTACTGACGCGCACCGTGTTCGGACGCTATCTCGTCGGAATCGGCACCAACGAAGAAGCCGTCCGACTTGCAGGGGTTAACCCGAGGCCGTATAAAATCCTCGTATTCGCGTTGATGGGCGCGCTCGCAGGGCTTGCGTCGCTGTTCCAGATTTCGCGGCTCGAAGCGGCTGATCCGAATGCGGGCGTCGGCCTCGAACTGCAGGTGATCGCCGCCGTCGTGATTGGCGGCACGAGCCTGATGGGCGGGCGCGGCTCGGTGATCAGCACGTTCTTCGGCGTGTTGATCATCTCCGTGCTGGCCGCGGGGCTGGCGCAGATCGGCGCGAACGAGCCGACGAAACGGATCATCACCGGCGCGGTGATCGTGGTGGCGGTCGTGCTCGATACGTATCGCAGCCGGCGCACGCGCGTGCGGTAGAACGACAGACAGAACAGACCAGAGAGAAACGGGAAATGGCGACGATCAAGGATGTGGCGGCCATGGCGGGCGTGTCGTTTACGACCGTCTCGCACGTGGTGAACAATTCGAGGCCAGTGTCCGCGGACGTGCGCGCGAAGGTCGAGGGCGCAATCCGCGAGCTGAATTACGTGCCGTCGGCGGTGGCACGCTCGCTGAAGGCGCGTGCGACGGCGACCATCGGCCTCGTCGTGCCGAACAGCACGAATCCGTACTTCGCGGAGCTTGCGCGCGGCATCGAGGATCAGTGCGCTGCCAACGGCTATTGCGTGTTCTTCTGCAACTCGGATGACGATCCCGTGAAGCAGCGCAACTACCTGCGCGTGCTGCAGGAAAAGCGCATCGACGGGCTGATCGTTGCGTCGGCGGGCGAGGACGCGGTGCTGGCGCAGACGCTCGCGGACATCCATGCGCCGCTCGTCGTCGTCGACCGCAACATCGAGGGGCTGGCGGCCGACCTCGTGCAGATCGACCACGAGCGCGGTGCGTACCTGGCGACGCGCCATCTGCTCGAGCTCGGGCACGCGAAGATCGGCTGCATCACGGGGCCGACCGACACGGCGGTCAGCGCGATGCGCGTGCACGGCTTCATCCGCGCGATGGCCGAGCGCGGTGTCGACATCGTGCCGGGCGCGATCGCGGAAAGCGACTTTTCGTGCCTAGGCGGTTATCACGCGGCGTCGCGGCTGTTCGAATCGGTGCGGCCGAGCGCGATCTTCGCGGGCAACGACCTGATGGGCGTCGGCGCGCTGCGCGCGGCGGCCGAGCGCGGCATGCGCGTGCCCGACGACTGCTCGATCATCGGGTTCGACGACATCGAATTCTCCCGCTACACGTATCCGGCACTGTCGACGGTCGGCCAGTCGGTGCGCGCCCTCGGCGAAATGGCCGCGCAAACGCTGATCGAGCGGATCGGCGGCGGTTCGGCCGCCGTGCCGAGCCGCCGCCGCGTCGTGTCGCCGCGCCTCGTGCTGCGTGAATCGACGGCGATCTACCGCGAACCGCCGGCATCGGGCGGTCGCGCATGACCGCGCCCGCAGCAGGCGCCGGCCGCGTGACGGTGGTCGGCAGCCTCAACATGGATCTCGTCGTGCGCGCGCCGCGTTTGCCGCTGCCGGGCGAAACGCTCGCCGGTCATGCGTTCGCGCAGGCGGCGGGCGGCAAGGGCGGCAATCAGGCCGTCGCGGCCGCGCGGCTCGGTGCGCGGGTCGCGATGATCGGCTGTGTCGGCGCGGATGCGCACGGCGCGGCGTTGCGCGCGGGCCTCGAAGCCGAGGGGATCGACTGTGCGGGGCTCGCGACGAGCGCGTCGGCGTCGACCGGCGTTGCGCTGATCGTCGTCGACGATGCGAGCCAGAACGCGATCGTGATCGTCGCGGGCGGCAACGGCGAGGTCACGACCGAGACGATCGCACGGCACGAGGCCGCCCTGGCGTCGGCCGATGTGCTGATCTGCCAGCTCGAGACGCCGCCGGACGCGGTGTTCGCGGCGCTGTCGGCCGGGCGTCGGCTCGGCCGCACGGTGGTGCTCAATCCGGCCCCGGCCGTCGCACCGCTGCCGGACGGCTGGCTGCCGCTCGTGGATTACCTGATCCCGAACGAGGTCGAGGCGGCCGCGCTGACCGCGCTGCCGGTGCGGGACCCGGCGGAGGCGGAAGCCGCCGCGCGCGTGCTGCAGGCCGGCGGAGCACGCAACGTGCTGGTGACGCTGGGCGCGCGCGGCGTGCTTGCGCTGACGGCCGATGGCGCGGCACGGCATTATCCGGCGCCGGCCGTGCAGGCCGTCGACACGACGGCGGCCGGCGATACCTTCATCGGCGGCTTTTCCGCGCGGCTCGCGGCGGGCGCGGACGTCGACACGGCCATCCGCTTCGCGCAACGCGCAGCGGCACTGTCGGTCACGCGCGCGGGCGCGCAACCGTCGATTCCAACGCTTGCCGAACTGGCCTGATAGGGCTGGATCATGCATCGCGGCCGGCTCGTCGCGCACGACGGCCGCGTATCCGCCGCTCGCCGGCAGCCGATAAGCTCCCATTGCCTGGCTTGCAGCACATGCTGAAGTGCGCATTTTTCATTCAGCTATTTGTAATAGACAGACGAATAATTCGAAAAAATAGCGGAAACACCATCAAGTTGTGCGGCGCATGGTCGTAAATGCACCGAGCGAAGCAATGCTTCGAAGCGACGGGCCTGTCCCGTCCATCACGACGCAACACAGGAAGGATGATGGTGTTCAAAAACCTGACGATTCGTGCGCGCATCGGTTTCACGATGGCGTTTCTGGCGGTGCTCCTGGGGGTGATCGGCGGGCTCGGCGTATACGGGATGACGCGCGCGAACGATACGACGCGCGAGATTTTCACGAACCAGATGCCGAGCGCGGTCGACGTTTCGGTGGCCGAGATCTACGCTGCACGCGAACGTTTGGCGCTCGACCGTGCGGCGCTCCTGGCCGGCTCGCCGGACGCGGCGGCCGCCGTCGAACGCAGCCGCGCGATGCGCGCGCAGTCCGATACGTGGTGGCAGAAATACCTCGCGTTGCCGCGCGGCCCGGAGGAAGACCGGCTCGCCCAGGACGTCGCCGCAAAGCGGCAGGCGCTGCAGCACGAGTGTGACGCGTTCGCGAGCGTGATCGGGGCGAATCAGGCCGACCGTATCGGCGAAGGCGCGAAGCAGCTCCAGGTGCGCTACAACGACGTCGCGACGGCGAGCGAGGCGCTGCGCAACTTCCAGTTCACCGATGCGCAAGCCGGCTTCGATCACGCGGAATCGGTGTACGACACGCTGCGCGTGCTGGCGATCGTCGCGCTGTTGGCCGGCTTTGGCGCCGCGGTCGTGTCGTGGCTGACGCTGAGCCGCGCGATCGGCCGCCCGATTGCCGACGCGCTCGCGCATTTCGACGCCATTGCTGCGGGCGACCTGCGCCGCCCGATCGTCGTGGACCGGCATGACGAGATGGGCCAGCTTCTCGAGGGCCTCGGCAAGATGCAGCGCGGGCTCGTCGACACGGTGCGCACCGTGCGCGGCGGCAGCGAGTCGATCGCGACCGCGGCGCGCCAGATTGCGGCCGGCAACATCGACCTGTCGTCGCGCACCGAGGAACAGGCCGCGGCGCTGCAGGAAACCGCGTCGAGCATGGAGCAGCTGACCGGCACCGTGAAACAGAACGCGGACAATGCGCGCCAGGCGAGTTCGCTGGCCGCGAATGCGTCGGAGATTGCAAACAAGGGCAATACGGTGGTCCGCCAGGTGGTCGGCACGATGGGCGAGATCAACGACAGCTCGGCAAAGATCGCGGACATCATTGCCATCATCGAAGGAATCGCGTTCCAGACCAACATTCTTGCGCTGAATGCAGCAGTCGAAGCCGCGCGGGCCGGCGAGGAAGGCCGCGGTTTCGCGGTCGTCGCGGGCGAGGTGCGCAGTCTGGCCCAGCGTTCGTCGACCGCGGCCAAGGAGATCAAGGTGCTGATCGACGCATCGGTGGAGCGCATCCGGTCGGGTTCCACGCTGGTCGACGAAGCAGGGCGCACGATGAGCGACGTGATCGGTGCGGTGCAGCGCGTGACCGACATCATGGGCGAGATCGCGGCGGCGTCCGAGGAACAGAGTGGCGGGATCGACCAGGTGGCGCGCGCGGTCGCGCAGATGGACGAGGTCACGCAGCAGAATGCGGCGCTCGTCGAGGAAGCCGCGGCCGCCGCGCAATCGCTCGACGAACAGGCCGGACGCCTGCGTGAAACGGCAGCGGTGTTCCAGCTCGACGACGACACGTCACGCTCCGGCAGCGCGGCTCCGGTTGCGGTGCGTCACGCACCGCGTGCGCCCGCCGCAGCGGTTGCCGCGCCTGCCCAGGCTGCTGCGCGCGACGAGCGCGATGCACCGCCGAAGCGCGCGGCCGCAGCGGCGCCGGTGCGCAAGCCCGCCGCTGCTTCTGCGGCGCCGGCGCAGACTGCCGTTAGTGCCGGCTCGGACGACTGGGAAACCTTCTGATTCGCGCGTGCCGCGCATCTCTCCCCATTTGGTGACGAACGACGCCCGCGACATGCGGGCGTCGTCGTTTCCGCGGCTGAAAAATGTGACAGCCGACGTGTGTCAATGACGATCGCGCATCGTCGCGTGCATCGCGTGACCTGCATCGACGGATGCGTGCACCGGTGCATGCGAAGTTCCCACGTCCGTCGTACGGGTATCTCCGTAAGGGCGCTGCGAAAAAAATTTGTAACGGTACGCGCAACGTGTCGTCGAAAACGGCCGCTCGAACGTATAGGGATGAAGGGGAGAAGTGACGACGCCGGATGTGTCCAACACACAAGACGTTCCGTCGTTCGACGAGATGCGCAGGATGCAGTTTGTGCGACTCGGGAGATCGATTGTAAAACGACGAAATGTGTTGTCCAAGCGGTGTTGTCGAGAATGACGAACTTCGTACGAAGAGTTCGTGAAAAAAAATAAGAAAGGGTTTAGGATGAATTCGAACGCGCTTGCTTCTGCGCAGTCGTACGAAGGCAGGCACGTCTTCAGACTCAGGCGAGGGAGGTAGCATGGATATTTACAGCAGCTTCGCGAACCGCTTCGAAAAAACGCGAGAGGAAGAGCTCTCGCTGGAGGAGTATCTCGCGCTCTGCAAGAACGATCCATCCGCGTACGCGACGGCTGGTGAACGCATGCTGGCAGCAATCGGGGAACCTGAACATGTCGATACCCGCAACGATCCGCGCCTGTCGCGGATCTTTGCGAACAAGGTCATCAAGGTCTATCCCGCGTTCCGTGAGTTCTACGGAATGGAGGAGGTGATCGAGCAGGTGGTCGCCTATTTCCGCCACGCTGCGCAAGGGCTCGAAGAGAAGAAGCAGATCCTCTATCTGCTTGGCCCGGTGGGCGGCGGCAAGTCGTCGATCGCCGAGCGTCTGAAGCAACTGATGGAGCGCGTGCCGTTCTATTCGCTGAAGGGTTCGCCCGTCAACGAATCGCCGCTCGGGCTGTTCGACTACGACGAAGACGGCCCGATCCTCGAGGAACAGTACGGCATTCCGCGCCGCTACCTGAAGAACATCCTGAGTCCGTGGGCCGTCAAGCGGCTGCACGAATACAACGGCGACATCCGCCAGTTCCGCGTGGTGCGCCGCTATCCGTCGATCCTGCGGCAGGTCGGCATCGCGAAGACGGAGCCGGGTGACGAGAACAACCAGGACATCTCGTCGCTGGTCGGCAAGGTCGATATCCGCAAGCTCGAACAGTACGCGCAGGACGACGCCGACGCGTACAGCTACTCGGGAGGCCTGTGCCTGGCGAACCAGGGCCTGCTCGAGTTCGTCGAAATGTTCAAGGCGCCGATCAAGGTGTTGCACCCGCTGCTCACCGCCACCCAGGAAGGCAACTTCAAGGGTACCGAGGGCTTCGGCGCGATTCCGTTCGACGGGATCATCCTCGCGCACTCGAACGAGTCGGAGTGGAAGGCGTTCCGCAACAACCGCAACAACGAGGCACTGCTCGACCGGATCTTCGTCGTGAAGGTGCCGTACTGCCTGCGCGTCTCGGAAGAGACCAAGATCTACGAGAAGCTGATCCGCAACTCGTCGCTGGCCGAGGCCGTCTGCGCGCCGGGCACGCTGAAGATGATGTCGCAGTTCTCGGTGCTGTCTCGCCTGCACGAGCCGGAGAATTCGAGCCTGTTCTCGAAGATGCAGGTGTATGACGGCGAGAACCTCAAGGACACCGATCCGAAGGCGAAGTCGTACCAGGAATACCGCGATTACGCAGGCGTGGACGAAGGGATGACGGGCGTGTCGACGCGCTTCGCGTTCAAGATCCTGTCGCGCGTGTTCAACTTCGATTCGAGCGAGGTTGCGGCCAACCCCGTGCACCTGATGTACGTGCTCGAACAGCAGATCGAACGCGAGCAGTTCCCGCCGGAAACCGAGCAGAAGTACCTGTCCTTCGTGAAGGACGTGCTCGCGTCGCGCTACGCGGAATTCATCGGCAAGGAGATCCAGACAGCCTACCTCGAGTCGTATTCGGAGTATGGCCAGAACATCTTCGACCGCTACGTCACGTATGCGGACTTCTGGATCCAGGACCAGGAATTCCGCGATCACGACACGGGCGAGAGCTTCGACCGCGCCGCGCTGAACGCGGAGCTGGAGAAGATCGAGAAGCCGGCCGGCATCAGTAATCCGAAGGATTACCGCAACGAGATCGTGAACTTCGTGTTGCGTGCACGGGCGGCGAATGCCGGCAAGAACCCCGTGTGGACGAGCTACGAGAAGTTGCGCGTCGTGATCGAGAAGAAGATGTTCTCGAACACCGAGGAACTGTTGCCGGTGATTTCGTTCAACGCCAAGGGTTCGGCGGAGGAGCAGCGCAAGCATGAGGACTTTGTGAACCGGATGGTCGCGAAGGGCTATACGCCGAAGCAGGTGAGGCTGCTTTGCGACTGGTACCTGCGCGTGCGCAAGTCGTCATGACGCGCGCGGTACCGCGCCCGTACGGCGTCGCCGTACGGGCGCTTTCAGAGACGCCGCCGGCATGACGGGAGACGGCATGTGCGGCGAGCGTCCCGGCATATCGACTTTCGAGCGGGAGACCGGGAGTGCTTCATCAAATCATCGACCGCAGGCTGGCCGGCAAGAACAAGAGTATCGCCAACCGCGAACGCTTTTTGCGTCGCGTCAAGAACTACATTCGTCGCGCCGTGTCGGACGCGGTGCGCGACCGTAGCATCAAGGATATCCAGAGCACGCAGAGCATCACGATCCCGCGCAAGGACATCGCGGAGCCGAATTTTCGGCACGCGCCTGGCGGGCGTCGTGAATACGTGCACCCCGGCAACGAGGACTACGTGCGCGGCGACAAGATCCCGCGTCCGCAGGGTGGCTCGGGCGGCGGGGGCAGTCAGGCGAGCAACGAGGGCGAAGGGCAGGACGACTTCGTGTTCGAGTTGTCGCGCGACGAGTTCATGCAGTACTTCTTCGACGATCTCGAACTGCCGCGCCTCGTCAAGACGCACCTGCTGACGGTGCCGAGCTGGAAGAACGTGCGCGCGGGCTGGTCGGCGGAAGGCACGCCGAACAACATCGATGTCGTGCGGTCGCTGCGCAGTGCGCTCGGGCGTCGCATCGCGCTCGGCTCGCCGCTCGTCAACGAGCTGCGCGAACTCGAAGCGCAGCTGGAGGCGATGAAGAGCGATCCGGAAGACCGGCGCGCGGAGATCGCGGTGCTCGAGGCCGAGATCCATCACCTGAAGGGGCGCATCTGGCGGATTCCGTTCATCGATCCGTTCGACCTGCGCTACATCAACCGCGTGAAGCAGCCGCAGCCGTCGAGCCAGGCCGTGATGTTCTGCCTGATGGACGTGTCGGGTTCGATGGACGAGCAGCGCAAGGATCTGTCGAAGCGCTTCTTCATCCTGCTTTACCTGTTCCTCAAACGGAACTACGAGCGTATCGAGGTCGTGTTCATCCGTCACCACACGCGTGCCGAGGAGGTCGACGAGGACACCTTCTTCCATTCGACCGAGAGCGGCGGCACGGTGGTGTCGAGCGCGCTCGAGCTGATGCGCAAGGTGATGAACGAGCGCTACTCGCCGACCGAGTGGAACATCTACGGCGCGCAGGCATCCGACGGCGACAACTGGACCGACGATTCGCCCAAGTGTCGCAAAATCCTGGAAGAGGATATTCTCACGAAGACGCGTTACTTCGCGTATATCCAGGTCGCGCCGGAAGAGCAGAACCTGTGGCTGGAGTACGCGCAACTGGCCCTGTCGCAGCCGCATCTCGCGATGAAAAAAGTGGAATCGGCTGCCGACATTTACCCGGTGTTTCGCGAATTGTTCGAAAAGCAGGTGGAAATGTCATGACGACCCGCCATCTGCACAACGAGTCGCGCGGCTATGCGCCGCGCCCTTCCGGCGACGACACGGCCGGCCCTGCCGCATCGCAGCAACGCGGGCAGGCCGAACCGCCGCCGCCGGCCGCCGACTTGCCCGGCCCAGGGCAAAAGGAAGCGCGTATGAACGTTGCCGAACGCAAGCCGCTGCCGTGCCCGTCCGACTGGACGTTCGAACTGCTTGAGGAATACGACACGCACATTTCGCAGGTCGCCGAACAATACGAGCTCGACATCTACCCGATCCAGCTCGAACTGATCAGCGCCGAGCAGATGATGGACGCGTATGCGTCGGTCGGGATGCCCGTCAACTACCGTCACTGGTCGTTCGGCAAGCACTTCCTGTCGACCGAGAAGAGCTACCGTCGCGGCCAGATGGGGCTCGCGTACGAAATCGTCATCAACTCGAACCCGTGCATCGCGTACCTGATGGAAGAGAACACGATGACGATGCAGGCGCTCGTCATCGCGCACGCGGCGTACGGACACAACTCGTTCTTCAAGGGCAACTACCTGTTCCGGTTGTGGACCGACGCGCACGCGATCATCGACTATCTCGTGTACGCGAAGAACTACGTCGCGGAATGCGAGGAGCGCTACGGCCTCGATCGCGTGGAGGAACTGCTCGATTCGTGCCATGCGCTGATGAACTACGGCGTCGACCGCTACAAGCGGCCGCAGAAGCCTTCGCTGTCGAAGGAAGCCGCGCTGCGGCGCGAACGCGAGGCGTACCTGCAGTCGCAGGTGAACGAACTGTGGCGCACGCTGCCGGGCAAGAAGCCCGAGCTGATGGAGGAGCAGGAAGACCGCTATCCGCCCGAGCCGCAGGAGAACCTGCTGTATTTCGCGGAGAAGAACGCGCCGTTGCTCGAACCGTGGGAACGGGAAGTGATCCGCATCGTGCGCAAGATCGGCCAGTATTTCTACCCGCAGCGGCAGACGCAGGTGATGAACGAAGGCTGGGCGACGTTCTGGCACTACACGCTGCTGAACACGCTATACAACCAGGGGAAGCTGGAAGACGGCTTCATGATGGAGTTCCTGCACTCGCACAGCAACGTGGTCTACCAGCCGCCCGTCACGAAGCCGTACTACAGCGGGATCAACCCGTATGCGCTCGGTTTCTCGATGATGAGCGACATCCGGCGAATCTGCGAGGCGCCGACGGAGGAAGACTACAAGTGGTTTCCGGAGATCGCAGGCACCCCGTGGCTGCCGGCGATGCACTACGCGATGCGCAACTTCAAGGACGAGAGCTTCATCGCGCAGTACCTGTCGCCGAGCCTGATCCGCGACATGCGGCTCTTCTCGGTGCTTGACGACGACATGCGCGATTCGCTCGAGGTGTCGGCGATCCACGACGATTCAGGCTACCAGTACGTGCGGCAGGCGCTGTCGAGGCAGTACGACATCCATCACCGCGAGCCGAACATCCAGGTGTGGGCGGTGAACACGCGCGGCGACCGCAGCCTCACGCTGCGCCACTTCATGACCGACAACCGCCACCTGTCGAACGACAGCGACGAGGTGCTCAAGCACATGGCGCGGCTGTGGCAGTTCGACGTGTTCCTGGAAAGCGTCGACGAGGCCGGCACCGTGCGCAAGCGCTACGAGTGCCGCTACGTGCCGCCGGAGGTGCGGATCTGAGCCTCGCCTGCAGAGAGTTTGCATCGGACGCCAGCCTGTGGGCTGGCGTTTTCATATGACGAACGCATGGCGGGAGAAAAATTTTCTACATCCGGACGAACCCGGAGAGCCTGTTACTTTACATTTCGCTAAAATCCGGTAGCGTCGTGCGCCGGAACCGGTGCCACATGCGACCGCACGCGGCGGCCCGCGGCGGCCCGCGCCGCCTCGCCCAGAAAGCACTATAAGGAACTGACCCATCCATGGACGTCCAGACCGACCAAGCCGCGCTGTCCGCGCACGACACCCGGCGGCGTGTGTTCGCCATCGTCGGCGCCTCGTCGGGCAACCTCGTCGAGTGGTTCGACTTCTACATCTACTCGTTCTGCGCGCTGTACTTCGCGCCGGCGTTCTTCCCGAGCGGCAACGCGACGACGCAGCTGCTGAATACGGCCGGCGTGTTCGCGGCCGGCTTCCTGATGCGTCCGATCGGCGGCTGGCTGTTCGGCCGCATCGCCGACCGCCACGGCCGCCGCAACGCGATGATGATCTCCGTGCTGATGATGTGCGGTGGCTCGCTCGTGATCGCGGTACTGCCGACCTATGCGCAGATCGGCGCGCTCGCGCCGGCGCTGCTGCTGGTCGCGCGGCTGTTCCAGGGGCTGTCGGTGGGCGGCGAATACGGCACGAGCGCGACCTACATGAGCGAGGTGGCGCTGAAGGGCCGCCGCGGCTTCTTCGCGTCGTTCCAGTACGTGACGCTGATCGGCGGCCAGCTGTGCGCACTGCTCGTGCTCGTGATCCTGCAGCAGACGCTGTCGGCCGACGAACTGAAGGCGTGGGGCTGGCGCATTCCGTTCGTGGTCGGCGCGGCGGCCGCGCTGATCTCGCTGTACCTGCGCAAGTCGCTCGACGAAACGTCGACGAGCGCGTCGCGCGACAAGAAAAACGCGGGCACGATCCGGGGCGTGTGGCAGCACAAGGGCGCGTTCTTCACGGTGGTCGGCTTCACGGCCGGCGGCTCGCTGATCTTCTACACGTTCACGACGTACATGCAGAAGTACCTCGTCAACACGGCCGGCATGCATGCGAAGACGGCCAGCAACGTGATGACCGTCGCGCTGCTCGTCTACATGCTGATGCAGCCGGTGTTCGGTGCGCTGTCCGACAAGATCGGCCGCCGCACGTCGATGATCCTGTTCGGTTCGTTCGCGGTGATCGGCACGGTGCCGCTGATGCATGCGCTGAAGGACGTGACGAGCCCGGTGGCCGCATTCGTGCTGATCACCGTCGCGCTCGCGATCGTCAGCTTCTACACGTCGATCAGCGGCCTGATCAAGGCCGAGATGTTCCCGCCGGAAGTGCGCGCGATGGGCGTCGGCCTGTCGTACGCGGTCGCGAACGCGATCTTCGGCGGTTCGGCCGAGTACGTCGCGTTGTGGTTCAAGTCGGTCGGCAGCGAGGAAACCTTCTACTGGTACGTGACCGTGCTGTGCGCGATCTCGCTGATCGTGTCGTGGCGGATGCGCGATCCGAGCAAGGAAGGGTATCTGCGTCACGAGCCGTGATCGATTGCGCGCGGCAATGACACGCTCGAGTGCAAGCTCATCGCGCCGCGCGCGATAACGATATCGAAATCGATTCGTTGCCGGCGGCGGGTGCGCCGCTTAACCTGATTCCGTAGTTCGTGTGACACCTCCTTGACTGGGATTCACGCCCGCTGCCTGCAGCGGGCGTTTTTTTGTCCCGGTCGTTTGCGTGTCCGGGATATACAATCGGCAGCGCCGGTTCCAGGCGCCATCGACGATTGAAAAAAATATCCATGAAAGAACAACGATCATCCATTCCGGGCCTGACGATCCTGCTGGCCGTCGTCAACCTCGCCGTCTTCCTGCTGATGTGGCGGCAGGCATCGTACGGTGCGCTGCCGAACAGCCTGCTGCTCGACTGGGGCGCCAACTTCGCGCCGTATACGCTGACCGGGCAACCGTGGCGCCTGCTGACCAGCGCGTTCCTGCACGGCGGCTGGCAGCATCTGGCGCTGAACCTCTACATGCTGATCGTGCTCGGCACCGTGCTCGAGCGCGCGGGCGGCTCGCTGCGGTTCGGCATCGTGTACCTGCTGTCGGCGCTCGGCGGTTCGCTGCTGAGCGCGCTCTGGTCCGGGTACCACGAGGTCAGCACAATGCAGGTCGCGTTCGGCATCGTGGTGCCGACGAGCGGCATCCGCCCGGTCGTCAGCGTCGGCGCGTCGGGCGCGCTGATGGGGCTGGCCGGCGCGGCCGCCGCGTTCGCGTTGCACCGACGCACGGACAGCGGCCGCGATGCGCGCGTCGTCATCAATCTCGGCGCGGTGGCCCAGGTGATCGCCATCAACCTGGTATCGGGGTTCTTCATTTCCGGTATCGACCAGGCTGCGCATCTGGGTGGCGTCGTCACGGGTTTTGTCGTCGGCTGGATACTGTACGGTTTTCGTCCTTCGGGCGCGTCGTTGCGCGGCGCGGTCCTGCCGGTTGCGCTGGCGGTGCTGGGCAGCGGCGCGATGTTTTTCGCGGCGCAGCGCGCGGGCAGCGCCGAGCTGCAGGCGCTGCGCACGGCCGTAGACCGCGAGCGCGCGCAGGACGACGCGCGGCAGCAGGCGAAGCGCGACGCGGATACGATCGCCGCACAGATTCGCGACGACGAGCAGCATCGCGCCGCACCCGTGTCGGCCGAGCTGGCCGCGGGGACCGTCGTTCCGGTCGGCAAGGGCACCTATGCGATGGTGATGGGCGCGTCGGGCAAGCGCCTGTACATCACCGACAACGACGCGAACGCGCTCGTCGTCGTCGACGTCGACAAGCGCGCGGTGATCCGCACGATTCCCGGGGAGCCGTTCAAGACGGGGCTCGACGGTTGTCCGAGCAACATGTGCCGCGGCCGCGGCGCAAGCGGGGTCGTGGTCAGCCCGGACGAGCGCTATGCGTACGTGACGTCGATGCGCGAGAACAGCGTCGTGCGCATCGATCTGGCGAGTGGCAAGATCGTCGACAGCGCGACGCTCGGCCGGTTTCCGCGCGCGATCGTCGCATCGGCGTCGCACGACAGGCTCTACGTGTTGAACGGCGTCGACGACACGGTGTCCGTCGTCAGCATCACGCACTGGCCGCAGGTCGTCGCGACGCTGAAGCTGGGCGATGGCGACGGGGCGGGCGTCGAGTTCGGGCGGCCGCTGTCGATGTGGCTGTCGCCGGACGGAAAGCAACTGAACGTCAACGCCATGCAGAAAGGCACGATCGTCGCGTTCGATACGTCGACGAACGAGCCGGTTCGCTCGTATCCGCTCGATGCGGACTTCATCCAGGCGGAACCGGGCGCGCCGGGCGCGGGAACGTGGCTCTACGGCGCGTCGTCGGTCAAATGGGTGGATCAAGCGAGCCTGGCGCCGCTGAAGACCTACCCGGTCTGCCAGACTTCGGCGCACGGTTTTGACGGCAGCGGCGACGGCAAGCTGATCGCCGTGAGCACGTACGACGGCTCGCCGATGCGCGTGATCAAGGTGGCGACCCGCCGCACCGTCGGCGAATTTCCGGTGGCGGGCGGCGTGTCGCAGGTGATCTTCGCGCCGGACCATCGCACGCTCTACGCATTGGGCGCCGCGGGCACGCTGTCGTTCCTCAGCATGGACCGCTCGCTCGATTACCTGCAGGACACTGGCGAAGGCGAGTTCCTGTGTGCGGCGTCCGCGGAAGGGGAAGCGGGCGGCGACGGCGATTGATCGCCTCGCTCGCCTCATCACGAAACCCGCTGAGCAAAGCACCATTTGTTGGTTCGGATTCGCCGCACGCGCTGATACGTTAGCGGCTTCGCGACGACACACTCCGTCGCGATGTTCTTCGAACCGGGCTGCCGCGCGATCCGCGGCGGCCTTCATAACAAATCAGGTCGTGCTCATGAAAATCCACACTCTCGCTACGTGGCTCGTCGGGGCTGCGCTCATCGCTGCCGGCACCGTCGCGCATGCGGACCGTCTCGACGACATCAGGAAAGCCGGTGTGCTGCGCGTCGCGACGTTCGACAGCAACCCGCCGTTCGGTTACGTCGACGGTAAAAGCAATCACATCGTCGGCCTCGACGTCGACTATGCGAAGGCGCTTGCCGACAAGCTCGGCGTGAAACTGCAACTCCAGCCGACCAACCCCGCGAACCGCATTCCGTTCCTGACGTCCGGCAAGGTCGATCTCGTGCTCGCGAACTTCACGATCACCGACGAACGCGCGAAGCAGGTCGACTTCAGCATTCCGTATTTCTCGTCGGGCCAGCAGTTTCTCGCGAAGAAGGGCGTGCTGAAATCGGCCGACCAGCTGAACACGCTGCGCGTCGGCGCCGACAAGGGTACGACCAACGAGATCACGCTGCGCGAGAAATTCCCGAAGGCGACGATCGTCGCGTATGACGACACGCCGTTCGCGTTTGCCGCGCTGCGCGCCGGCAACGTGCAGGCGATCACGCAGGACGGCCCGAAACTGATCGGGCTGCTCGCGAACGTGCCCGACAAGCAGAACTACGAGATCCCGGCGTTCACGATCTCGAACGACTACATGGGCGTCGGCGTGCCGAAGGGCGAGACGCGCCTGCTCGGCTTCGTCAACGATACGCTGAAGGGGCTCGAGGCAAACGGCCGTGCCGGGCAGATCTACGACGCATGGTTCGGGCCGACGACGAAGACGCCGCTCACGCGCATCTTCCGGATCGGCGACAAGACCTGATCCGCATCGCACGCGCGCCGCGACCGGCCGGACCACCGGCCTCGCGGCGCTTTCCGTTTTCTTCCGATCGCGCGCTTCGCGCCCGCAACACAGCATGCTCGGGTTGGCTCCCAAATATCTGTCCTGGCTCTGGCAGGGCTTCCTGCTGACGCTCGGCCTCGCGGCCGCGTCGGCCGTCTTCGCGACCGCCGGCGGGCTGTTGCTCGCGGTCATGCGGCATGCGCGCGGCACGGGGCTGCGCACGGTGGCGGCCGCGTACGTCGTCACGTTCCGCAACACGCCACTGCTCGTGCAGTTGCTGTTCTGGTATTTCAGCGTCGCATCGTTGCTGCCCGACCCGTGGGTCGCGTGGCTCAACGCGCGCCATGCGTTGAGCATCGGCCCGTTCACGCTCGCATGGCCGTCGTTCGAATTCGTCGCGGGCTGGGTCGGGCTGAGCGCCTATACGGCCGCGTTCGTCGCCGAGGAGTGCGAAGCGGGCTTGCGCGGCGTGCGGCGCGCGCAGCACGATGCGGCGGCCGCGCTCGGCCTCACGCCGATGCAGTCGCTGCGTTACGTGGTGCTGCCGCAGGCGGTGCGCATCGCGTTGCCGCCGCTGTTCGGCCAATACATGAATCTCGTGAAGAACTCGTCGCTCGCGATGGCGATCGGCGTGGCCGAGCTGTCGTATGCATCGCGGCAGGTCGAGACCGAGACGTTCAAGACGTTCGCTGCATTCGGCGTGGCAACCGTGCTGTACGTTGCGGCGGTGGCCGCGATCGAAGCGGGCGCGTATGCCGCCACGCAATGGCGCGACCGGCTGGGAGCGGGGCGCTGACGATGGACTTTTCGCTGCTGCTCGCCAATCTGCCGTACCTGCTCGTCGGCGCCTTCCCGGAAGGGCCGCTCGGCGGCGCCGCGCTGTCGCTGCTGCTCGCAATCGCGTCGGCCGTCGTGTCGGCCGTGCTCGGCATCGCGCTCGGTGTTGCGATGGCGCTCGCGCGCGGCCCCGCACGCGTGCTGCTGCTTGCGTTCATCGGTTTCTTCCGCGCGATTCCCGTGCTGATGCTGATTTTCTGGACCTACTTCCTGATACCCGTGGTGCTGCACATGGACGTGCCGGGGCTCGCGACGGTCGTATGCGCGCTCGCGCTGATCGGCGGCGCGTATCTCGCGCACGCGGTGCATGCGGGCATCGTCGCGGCTGGCGACGGGCAATGGCAGGCCGGGCTGTCGCTCGGGCTCACGCGCTGGCAGACGGTGCGCTACGTGCTGCTGCCGCAGGCGATCCGGATCATGACGCCGTCGTTCGTCAACCAGTGGGTTGCGCTCGTGAAGGACACGTCGCTCGCGTATATCGTCGGCGTGCCGGAGCTGTCGTTCGTCGCGACGCAGGTGAACAACCGGCTGATGGTGTATCCGGCGCCGATCTTCCTGTTCGTCGCGCTGATCTATCTGGTGCTGTGCACGTCGCTCGACGGCGCGGCGCGCTGGCTGCTGTCGCGGCGCCCGCGTGCGGAACGCGCAGCGCACGCGGCCACCGGGGATACGGAACCCGCGCGGTGACGGCATGCTGCGGCCGTTTTTGAATTGCCGACGAGGCAGTGTCGGTGAATGGGCGCAGCGGGCTGCGTGCCAGGCAGGTCAGGCCCGGCGGGCAGGGACAGGGACGAGGAAGGTAGAACGCCGGCCGCGCGCGCCGCTACCCGTCGGGCAACTGCGCGCAGCACGTGCGTCACGACGCCGAGTAATGCGTATTGAAGACCGCACGCAGCGTCGATGAATCGGTCGCGAAATCGCCCCACAGCGGCCCGTCGTTCTGCGCGAACGCGAACGGCGCCGTATTGATCGATGCGAGGCGGAAGCGCCATTGCGCCGCTTCCTGGCGGAATGCGGTGAGCTGCATGTCGGACAGCGCCGTCTGCGCGCTCGCGAGCGTGACGAGCGGATCGACCGGATTGTTCGCGACGCGCACCTCGAAGTGCAGGTGCGGACCCGTCGCGGCGCCCGTCATGCCGACCGAACCGATGCGCTGGCCCTGCTTCACGGTTTCGCCCGTCTTGAGGCCGCGCGCGAACGCGGACAGGTGCGCGTAGTACGTCGAGTAACCGTCGGCGTGATCGACGATCACGTAGCGGCCGTAGCCGCCCGGATCGGTGCCGACGAACGATACGACGCCGTCGGCCGCTGCGTCGACGGGCGTGCCGGTGGGTGCCGCGAGATCGACGCCCGTGTGGAACGCCATCGCCTGCGACAGCGGATGGATGCGCTCGCCGAAGAACGAGCTGATGCGCGTCCACTTGACCGGCATCGTGAATGCGGCGGCTTCGAGCGGCGAGCCGTCGAGCGCGTAGTACGCGCCGTGCTCGGCGCCCGGTGCGCGGAACCAGATCGCGCCGAACGTGCGGCCGGCGACGCGCAGTTCGAGTGCGGTAAGGCGCGGTGTGCCGTCGTTCGTATCGAACGCGACGCGGTAGTAATCGCCGCGCTGCGCGCTTGCCCGCATCGCGACCTTGCCGCTGACGAGATCGCCGAGCTGGATGCGCACCTCGGGCGGCACGTCGAGACGGTTCAACGTATCGGACAGCGTGAGTTCGATGTTGCCCGCACGCATCCCGTGCTGGCTTTCGGGGGCCGCGAACTGGAACAGGGTCGCATAGCCGAGCATGTCGTTGCGGTGCGCGCTGAGCGGCGCGAACAGGCCCGGCTGCTGGCTGCGGTCGTTGCGTTCGCCGATCGTGCGGGCGAGCTCGCTCGTCACGAAATGCTGCGCGGTGGGAAACGGTGTTTCCGACAGCACGCGCTGCGGCAGCGCGGCCGTGCCCGAGTCGACGGCGCCCGGCAGTTGCGACACGGCTGGCAGCGCGGCGAGGCCGAGTGCGGCGAGGGCGCCGAGCACGGCGGCCGGCACGAGCGCGCGCACAATGCGCTGCGCGCGGCCGGGCGCGAAAGCATCAGGGGTAGCGACAGACTTGACCAAGGTGTCCACATCCAGGAAAGCGGTTCAAAGGGGTGTGGGCAGGGACCGCCGGCGGCACATCCGTCGGGCAGCGACGGGGCGGGCGGCGGGCGTGCAACAAAACAGGCCCCGCCAGGGGCCTGTGTCGTTTCCGTTCGACCCAACGCGCGGGGCGGGCCCGCTTCGAACGGCGGCGTGCATTCCGGGTCGAACCCGGTTATCACGAAGACGCTAAAGAAAGATGACAGCGTCAGTCTACCGATGTTCCGCGAAACGTTAAAAATTTTAAAGGGGGTCAGCTCATTCGTTTCGCGGTGCGGTAAATCGGGTTAAATCAGCATTTATTACGACAATTTTCGTCAGTCCGGCAATTTGTGCGCGCGGATGCGCAAGGCGGCGGACGTGCGCACGGTGTCGAAGCCGGCGTCGAGCATCGCCTCGGCGTCGGTCCACAGGTTGCCGCGCAGCCGGTTGGTCCAGATCATCGATGCGAACACGCCTTCGAGCAGCGACACGAGATAGACGGCGGCCAGGTGCACGTCGAGATCGGCGGCGACTTCGCCGGCCGCGATCGCGCGACGCAGCAGCGCCTTCGTGATCCGCAGCATCTGCAATTCGAGCAGCATGCGGCGCCGCTGCAGCGCGCCGTTTTCCTCGCTCTGCTCGCACTTGGTATAGAGGATCACGAGCACGCGCTGCATTGGGCCCGGCTCGCCGCATTCCTGTAGATAGTGCGATGCGGCGCGCCGCAGCGTGGCGAGCGGGGGCAGCCCGTCGCCCGCGTCGAAGCCTTCCGACGTGCGCGCGAACGCGCGGTCGCACAGCGCGAGACACACTTCCATCTTGTTGCGGTAGTGGCCGTAGACAGCGCCCCGTGACATCCCGGCGGCCTCGGCGAGGTCTGCCATCGCGGTTTGCGCCACGCCTTTCTCGAGCAGCACGAGCTCGGCGGCGTCGAGGATTCGGTGCTTGATGGCGAGCGATTCTTCGCGGGTCTTGCGGGCCATGTCCTAAAATTTCTTACAGTTCGCTGTCGTTTTATTGAGACAGTGTGACGGTCAGATTGAAGCGGTGTGTATTTAATCAGTCGTGACTGATTATAATCGGCCACCCTGAGCCGCCGCATTTTATCGGTGGCGAACGATCCGAGGTCACACATGAACAACAATCGCTCCCTGTTGCGCCACCGTCTGGCGCCGTTCGCGCTGGCGGCCATGCTGGCCCTGGCCGGATGTGGAAAGGGCGACCAGGACGCCGCGCCGGAGGCCGCGAAACAGGCAACGGTCGTGACGGTGCGCCCGACGGCCGTGCCGATGACCGTCGAATTGCCGGGCCGGCTCGAAGCGTACCGGCAGGCGGAAGTACGCGCGCGGGTCGCGGGCATCGTGACCGCGCGCACCTACGAGGAAGGCCAGGAAGTGAAGCAGGGCGCGGTGCTGTTCCGCATCGATCCCGCGCCGCTGAAGGCCGCGCGCGACGCCGCGCAGGGCGCGCTCGCGAAGGCGCAGGCCGCCGCGCTCGCGGCGAGCGACAAGCGCCGTCGTTACGACGATCTCGTGCGCGATCGCGCGGTGAGCGAACGCGACCATACCGAGGCGGTTGCCGACGACACGCAGGCGAAGGCCGGCGTGACTTCCGCGAAGGCGGAGCTCGCACGCGCGCAGTTGCAACTCGACTATGCGACCGTCACCGCGCCGATCGCGGGCCGCGCACGGCGCGCGCTCGTGACCGAAGGCGCGCTCGTCGGCCAGGACCAGGCGACGCCGCTCACGACCGTCGAGCAGCTCGATCCGATCTACGTGAACTTCTCGCAGCCGGCCGCCGATGTCGACGCGCTGCGCCGCGCGGTGAAGAGCGGGCGTGCGACGGGCATCGCGCAGCACGACATCGCGGTGACGCTGCTGCGCGCCGACGGCACCGCGTATCCGCTGAAGGGCAAGCTGCTGTTCAGCGATCTCGCGGTCGATCCGACCACCGACACCGTCGCGATGCGCGCGTTGTTCCCGAATCCGGAGCGCGAGCTGTTGCCGGGCGCGTATGTGCGTATCGCGCTCGACACGGCGGTCGACCAGCGGGCGATCCTCGTGCCGCGCGATGCGCTGCTGCGCACGGCCGAGCGCACGTCGGTGCGGGTCGTCGGCACGAACGACAAGGTCAAGGACGTCGAGGTCGCCGCCGACCAGATGAGCGGCCATGACTGGCGCATCACGCGCGGCCTCGCGGGCGGCGAGCGCGTGATCGTCGACAACGCCGCGCAGTTCGCGCCCGATACGGCCGTCAAGCCCGTCGAGAAGGCGCCGCCGTCGAAGGCAGCGCCGGCAGCGGCCGCTTCGCAGGCGGCTGCCCGTCAAACCTGACTGGTTAACATCACACCACCATGGCACGTTTCTTCATCGATCGCCCCGTCTTCGCGTGGGTGATCGCAATCTTCATCATGCTGGGCGGCGCATTCGCGATCCGCGCGCTGCCCGTTGCGCAGTACCCGGACATCGCGCCGCCCGTCGTCAGCATCTATGCGACGTACCCGGGCGCGTCCGCGCAGGTCGTCGAGGAATCGGTGACCGCGCTGATCGAGCGCGAAATGAACGGCGCGCCGGGGCTGATGTACACGTCGGCCACCAGCAGCGCCGGGATGGCGTCGCTGTACCTGACGTTCAAGCAGGGCGTGAACGCCGACCTCGCGGCCGTCGAAGTGCAGAACCGGCTGAAAACGGTCGAGGCGCGGCTGCCCGAACCGGTGCGGCGCGACGGCATCCAGGTCGAGAAGGCCGCCGACAACATTCAGCTCGTGGTGTCGCTGACGTCCGACGACGGACGGATGAGCGCCGTGCAGCTCGGCGAATATGCGTCGGCGAACGTCGTGCAGGCGCTGCGTCGCGTCGAGGGTGTCGGCAAGGTGCAGTTCTGGGGCGCCGAGTACGCGATGCGGATCTGGCCCGACCCGGTGAAGATGGCCGGGCACGGCCTCACCGCGTCGGATATCGCGTCGGCCGTGCGCGCGCACAACGCGCGCGTGACGATCGGCGACATCGGCCGCAGCGCGGTGCCGGCCAGTGCGCCGATCGCGGCGACCGTGTTCGCCGATGCGCCGCTGAAGACGCCGGCCGATTTCGGCGCGATCGCGCTGCGCACGCAGGCCGACGGCTCCGCGCTGTATTTGCGCGACGTCGCGCGCGTCGAGTTCGGCGGCAACGACTACAACTATCCGTCGTACGTGAACGGCAAGGTCGCGACCGGAATGGGCATCAAGCTCGCGCCGGGCTCGAACGCGGTATCCACCGAGAAGCGCGTGCGCGCGACGATGGACGAGCTGTCCGCGTATTTCCCGCCGGGCGTGAAGTACCAGATCCCGTACGAGACGTCGTCGTTCGTGCGCGTGTCGATGAACAAGGTCGTCACGACGCTGATCGAGGCCGGCGTGCTGGTGTTCCTCGTGATGTTCCTGTTCATGCAGAACCTGCGCGCGACGCTGATCCCGACGCTCGTCGTGCCGGTCGCGCTCGCGGGCACGTTCGGCGTGATGTACGCGGCGGGCTTCTCGATCAACGTGCTGACGATGTTCGGGATGGTGCTCGCGATCGGCATCCTCGTCGACGACGCGATCGTCGTGGTGGAGAACGTCGAGCGGCTGATGGTCGAGGAGGGGCTGCAACCCTACGACGCGACCGTCAAGGCGATGAAGCAGATCAGCGGCGCAATCGTCGGGATCACCGTGGTGCTGACGTCGGTGTTCGTGCCGATGGCGTTCTTCGGCGGCGCGGTGGGCAACATCTACCGGCAATTTGCGTTGTCGCTCGCGGTGTCGATCGGCTTCTCGGCCTTCCTCGCGCTGTCGCTGACGCCCGCACTGTGCGCGACGCTGCTCAAGCCCGTGTCCGGCGACCATCACGAGAAGCGCGGCTTCTTCGGCTGGTTCAACCGCTTCGTCGCACACTCGACGCAGCGCTATGCGACGCGCGTCGGCGCGATGCTGAAGAAGCCGGTGCGCTGGCTCGTCGTGTACGGTGCGCTGACCGCGGCCGCGGCGCTGATGCTCACGCAGCTGCCGACCGCGTTCCTGCCGGACGAGGACCAGGGCAATTTCATGGTGATGGTGATCCGGCCGCAAGGCACGCCGCTCGCGGAAACGATGCAGAGCGTGCGGGAGGTCGAGTCGGCCATCCGCCGCGACGAGCCGGCCGCGTTCACGTATGCGCTTGGCGGCTTCAACCTGTACGGCGAGGGGCCGAACGGCGGGATGATCTTCGTCACGCTGAAAAACTGGAAGGAGCGCAAGCGCGAAGACACTCACGTGCAGGCGATCGTCGCGCGCATCAACGAGCGCTTCGCGAGCACGCCGAACACGACGGTGTTCGCGATGAACTCGCCGGCGCTGCCCGATCTCGGCTCGTCGAGCGGTTTCGACTTCCGTTTGCAGAACCGCGGCGGGCTCGACTACGCGACGTTCAGCGCCGCGCGCGAGCAACTGCTCGCGACAGGCCGCAAGGATCCGGCGCTGACCGACCTGATGTTCGCCGGCACGCAGGACGCGCCGCAGTTGAAGCTCGACATCGATCGCGCGAAGGCGTCCGCGCTCGGCGTGTCGATGGACGAGATCAACACGACGCTCGCGGTGATGTTCGGCTCCGACTATATCGGCGACTTCATGCACGGCACGCAGGTGCGGCGCGTGGTCGTGCAGGCCGACGGGCTGCACCGGCTCGATCCGGAGGACGTGAAGAAGCTGCGCGTGCGCAACACGCATGGCGAGATGGTGCCGCTCGCGGCGTTCACGACGCTGCACTGGACGATGGGGCCGCCGCAGCTCACGCGCTACAACGGCTATCCGTCGTTCACGATCAACGGCTCGGCCGCGGCAGGCCACAGCAGCGGCGAGGCGATGACCGCGATCGAGCGGCTCGCCGGGAAACTGCCGGCCGGCACCGGCTTCTCGTGGTCGGGGCAGTCGTTCGAGGAGCGGCTGTCGGGTGCGCAAGCGCCGATGCTGTTCGCGCTGTCGGTGCTCGTCGTGTTCCTCGCGCTCGCGGCGCTGTACGAGAGCTGGTCGATCCCGTTCGCGGTGATGCTGGTCGTGCCGCTTGGCGTGATCGGTGCGGTGCTCGGCGTCACGCTGCGGATGATGCCGAACGACATCTACTTCAAGGTCGGGCTGATCGCGACGATCGGGTTGTCCGCGAAGAACGCGATCCTGATCGTCGAAGTCGCGAAGGACCTGGTCGCGCAGCGCATGTCGCTCGTCGACGCGGCGCTCGAGGCCGCGCGCCTGCGGCTGCGGCCGATCGTGATGACGTCGCTCGCGTTCGGCGTCGGCGTGCTGCCGCTCGCGTTCGCGTCGGGCGCCGCGTCCGGCGCGCAGATGGCGATCGGCACCGGCGTGCTCGGCGGCGTGATCACGGCGACCGTGCTCGCGGTGTTCCTCGTCCCGCTGTTTTTCGTGATCGTCGGCCGCCTGTTCGACGTCGGCCCGCGCCGGCGCGGCGGGGCGCAGCCGGCGACGATGGAGGGTTCTCAATGATGTTTGCGCTGAATGCACGCGCCGCGCTGCGGGTTCAGGTTGCGCTGGCCGCCGCGCTCGCGCTGGCCGGTTGCACGCTCGCGCCGCGCTACGAGCGGCCGGCGGCGCCGGTGCCGTCGACCTATGCGCCGGTCGACGGCAGTGCCGCGCCGGCGGCCGAGGTGTCGCCCGACGCCGCCGCGCTGCTCGACGACTGGCGCGCCTACTTTACCGACGCCGCGTTGCAGGCGTGGATCGATGCGGCGCTCGCGAACAACCGCGACCTGCGGGTCGCGGCCGGCCGTCTCGAGGAAGCGCGTGCGCTGTACGGCGTGCAGCGCGCGGACCTGATGCCGTCGGTCGATGCGAACCTGGGCTACGACCGTGCACGGCAGTACGACCCGGTCGTGCGCGAAAGCGCGATCAGCGGGCTGTATCGCGCGGGCGTCGGCGTCAGCGCGTACGAGCTCGACCTGTTCGGCCGCGTGCGCAGCCTGTCCGACGCGGCACTCGCCGAATACTTCGCGACGGCGAACGCGCAACGCACGGTTCGCATCGGCGTGATCGCCGACGTGGCGCTCGCCTATGTGTCGGAGCGCTCGCTGCGCGAGCAGCTCGCGCTGGCGCAGCGCACGCTGGATGCGCGCGAACGGATGGCCGCGCTCACGCAGCGCCGCTATGCGGCCGGCACGAGCGATGCGATCGAGCTGCGCTCGGCCGAGATGCTGGTGGCATCCGCGCGCGCGTCGCAGGCCGCGCTGCAGCGCGATCATGCGCAGTCCGTGCGGGCGTTGCAGTTGCTCGCGGGCGACTTCGCGCGCAACGCACCCGGCGACACGACCGCGCTCGACACGCTGTCGATCGCGCCGGTGGCGCCCGGCGCACCGAGTACGCTGCTCGAACGGCGGCCGGACATCCGGCAGGCAGAGGCGCGGCTCAAGGCTGCCAACGCGCAGATCGGCGCCGCGCGCGCGGCGTTCTTCCCGCGCATCACGCTGACGAGCGACTACGGCTCGGTCAGCGACGCATTGTCGAGCCTGTTTACCGGCGGCACGAGCGTGTGGACGTTCTCACCGCGCATCACGCTGCCGATCTTCGCGGGCGGACGCAATCGCGCGAACCTCGATGTCGCGAACGCGCGCAAGCACATCGCGGTTGCCGATTACGAGAAGACGGTGCAGACCGCGTTCCGCGAAGTGGCCGATGCATTCGCCGCGCGCGACTGGATCGATCGCCAGCTTGGCGCGCAGCAGGACGTCCATGCGGCCGACGGCGCGCGGCTGAAGCTCGCGGAGCGTCGCTTCGCGGGCGGTGTCGCGACGTATCTCGAACTGCTCGACGCGCAGCGCAGCACGTACGAGTCGGGGCAGGAGCTGATCCGGCTCAAGCAGCTCCGGCTCGCGAATGCGATTACGCTGTACCGTGCGCTCGGCGGCGGCTGGTCGCCGGCGTCGGCGGAGGCCGCGGCTTCCGCGTAATGCCCGTCGCCTGACGCGACAACGCCCCTGGCGGCATGGCGGCGGCGGTACGCTTCGACGTGCCGCCGCCGCTTCCTTCGATCCATACCGCTGTTCCAGCGATAGCGTTCCCCACCGACAGGCCGGCCAGGACGTTCGTCATCCTGCCGCAACGCGCACGTACACGTTCCGGAACAGCCCTCGTCTTGCGACCGCTCGTGTCGCCATCCCGCGCAAACGTGTGCGGGTCATTTCGGCTTCTTTCTCCCATGCGATGCGGTCCGGATGTCTGGTTCCGGCGACCGTGCATATGTGCGACTTACGATCCTGAATTGACAATCGAATTAACCACGTATTGGAAATAATGAGGGCGGCAAAATGTCGCGGTAAAACGTTTGTATTCGCATCGCAATCGTTTGCGCGAAAGAATCATATTGATTGAGTTGCGATTTAATTTCCTGTTTGTTGAAAATGATTTGATATTGGCGTTGTCGTCAGGCAACGATGGCGGCGTTGGACAAGATTTTGTCTTTTTCCCGGATGATTTGTATGGAGCCAATGCCAGCAAGGGGGAGCAGGTGGGTGGCGACTGCCGATCGAAAATATCTTTAATCTTCAATCGCTTCCAGAGAATAAAAAAGGACTGCGGATAAAAATCTCTGGATTGAAAGCGGGTGGGAAGTGGTATGGGTTTAGAGGGATAAATCGAACATTGTCAGAAGCATTTGACAATGATTTACAAAAAACTTTCACGATTATCTCGATAATGCGGCCTCGTGACGGACGGAAGCCAACCATGCGCTGCCGTTTGTGTCCGCCACGTCATCTACTCCATTTGCACTCCTTACGGGTAATGTCATGAAAAAATCCCTCCTGACCGCTGTCGCACTCGCAGCCCTGTCGACCTCGGCCTTCGCAGCGGGCACCGGCACGATCAACTTCACGGGCGAGATCGTCGCGGGCGCATGCGGCATCGATTCGGGTTCGGTCAACCAGACCGTGAACCTCGGCAAGGTGCCGACCAACGTGTTCAAGCAGGCTGGCGACAAGTCCACGCCGACCAACTTCGACATCAAGCTGACCGATTGCGACACGAGCGTCGCGCAGAACGCGTACTTCACGTTCACGGGCACGTCGAGCGCAGGCCAGCCGAAGCTGCTCGCGACGATCGGTTCGGCAACCAACGTCGGCATCCGCCTGCAGGCAGCGTCGGGCGAATACCTCGACAACGGCGCCGAGCAGAAGGCACCGACCGTGCTGCAGAACGGCACGAACATCGCACGCTTCGCGGCCATGTACGAAGCGACCGCAGCCGGCGTGACGCCGGGTACCGCCGAAGGCGTCGCGAACTTCACCGTCCGCTACCAGTAAGCCGCCGTACCGGGGAAGGGTGCGCGCACCCTTCCTCGTTCGTTTTGCCTCCTTTTCCCCATCCCTGGACTTCCGGTAGCGCCGCGTGCGAATCAGACATTCCTTCCTTTGCGTCTCCGTGCTGGTTGTCAGCAGCCAGAGCCATGCGACGGAATTCAATGCGTCGTTCCTGAACATCGACGGCTCGAACAACGTCGATCTGTCGCAGTTCTCGCAAGCGGACTTCACGCTGCCCGGCGAGTACATGCTCGACGTGCAGGTCAACGACCTGTTCTACGGGCTGCAGGCGATCGAATTCATCGCCGTCGACACATCGGGGGCGGGCAAGCCGTGCCTGCCGCCGGAACTCGTCGCGCAGTTCGGGCTGAAGCCGTCGCTCCTGAAGGACCTGCCGCGCTTCCAGGGCGGACGTTGCGTCGATCTCGGCGCGATCGAGGGGGCGACCGTGCGCTACCTGAAAAGCGACGGGCGGCTCAAGATCACGATTCCGCAGGCCGCGCTCGAGTTCACCGACACGACCTACCTGCCGCCGTCGCGCTGGTCCGAAGGGATTCCGGGCGCGATGCTCGACTATCGCGTGATCGCGAACACGAACCGCAACTTCGGTACGGGCGGCAGCCAGACGAATTCGATCCAGGCCTACGGGACGGTGGGCGCGAACTGGGATGCATGGCGCTTTCGCGGCGACTACCAGGCGCAATCGAACGTGGGCAATACGGCCTACGCGGACCGCACGTTCCGCTTCAGCCGGCTTTATGCCTTTCGCGCGCTGCCGTCGATCCAGTCGACGGTGACGTTCGGCGACGACTACCTGACTTCCGACATCTTCGACACGTTCGCGCTGACGGGTGCGTCGATCCGCAGCGACGACCGCATGCTGCCGCCTTCGCTGCGCGGCTATGCGCCGCTGATCTCGGGTGTTGCGCGCACCAACGCGACCGTGACGGTTTCGCAGGCAGGCCGTGTGTTGTACGTGACGCGCGTGTCGCCGGGCGCGTTCGCGCTGCAGAACATCAATACGAGCGTGCAGGGCACGCTCGACGTCGCCGTCGAGGAAGAGGACGGCAGCGTGCAGCGCTTCCAGGTGACGACGGCCGCCGTGCCGTTCCTCGCGCGCGCCGGGCAATTGCGCTACAAGGCCGCTGTCGGCAAGCCGCGACAGTTCGGCGGCGCCGGCATCACGCCGTTCTTCGGCTTTGGTGAAATCGCCTACGGCCTGCCGTTCGACGTCACGGCGTACGGCGGCTTCATCGCCGCGTCGGGTTATACGTCGATCGCGCTCGGCCTGGGCCGCGATTTCGGCGCGTTCGGCGCGCTGTCGGCCGACATCACGCATGCGCGGGCGAAGCTGTGGTGGAGCGGCGCGACCCGCAACGGCAACTCGTACCGCATCAACTATTCGAAGCACTTCGACGGGCTCGATGCCGACGTGCGCTTCTTCGGCTATCGCTTCTCCGAGCGCGAGTACACGAACTTCGCGCAGTTCTCGGGCGACCCGACCGCGTACGGCCTTGCCAACAGCAAGCAGCGCTACTCCGCGACGCTGTCGAAGCGTTTCGGCGATACATCGACCTATTTCTCGTACGACCAGACGACCTACTGGGAACGTGCGAACGAGCAGCGCGTGGGCCTCACGCTGACGCGCGCGTTCTCGATCGGCACGCTGCGCAACCTGAACGTGAGCGTGTCGGCGTTTCGCACGCAGAGCGCCGGTGCAAGCGGCAACCAGGTCTCGGTCACCGCGACGCTGCCGATCGGCGGCCGCCACACGGTCACGTCGAACCTGACGACGGGCAGCGGCAGCACGAGCGTGAACGCGGGCTACATCTACGACGATCCGAATGGCCGCACCTACCAGATCAACGCGGGCGCGACCGATGGACGCGCGTCGGCGAACGCGAGCTACCGCCAGCGCTCGTCGGCGTATCAGCTGACCGCGCAGGCGTCGACGCTCGCCAATGCGTACGCGGCCGCCTCGCTCGAAGTCGACGGCTCGTTCGTCGCGACGCAATACGGCGTGTCGGCACACGCGAACGGCAATGCGGGCGATACGCGCTTGTTGGTGTCGACCGATGGCGTGCCCGATGTGCCGCTGTCCGGCACGCTCTCGCGTACCGATTCGCGCGGCTACGCGGTGCTCGACGGGATCTCGCCGTACAACGTGTACGACGCGACCGTCAACGTCGAAAAGCTGCCGCTCGAAGTGCAGGTGACGAACCCGATCCAGCGCATGGTGCTGACCGACGGCGCGATCGGCTTCGTGAAGTTTTCCGCCGCGCGCGGCAGCAACCTGTACCTGACGCTGACCGACCCGGCCGGCAAGCCGCTGCCGTTCGGCGCATCGGTGCAGGACGTGGCGAACGGCAAGGAACTCGGCATCGTCGGCGAGGGCGGTGCGGCGTTCCTGACCCAGGTTCAGCCGAAATCCACGCTGGCGGTGCGGGCGGGCGAACGCACGCTCTGCACGATCGACACGCTGCCGAACCAGCTCCAACTCGAAGGCACGCCGATTCCGGTGACGTGCCAGACGCCCGGCGAGTCGCATGCAGCGGCCGCACGGGTCGAACGATGAATTCACGGATCCAGCGATGAAAAATTCCTTCTCCCTTTCCTTCCCGCGGCGCGCAGGGTGCGTGCTCGCAACCGCCGGCGTGCTGTTCGCGGGCGCCGCGCAGGCGGCGATCGTGCCCGATCGCACGCGCGTGATCTTCAACGAAGGCGAACAGGCCGCGATCGTCACGATCACCAACAAGAGCACGACGTACCCGTATCTCGTGCAGTCGTGGCTCGAGGACGCGAAGGGCAACAAGATCACGTCGCCGCTGATGGTCGTGCCGCCGCTGCAGCGCGTCGAGGCGAACGAGCGCAACGTGCTGCGGATCGCGAAGCTGCCGGGCACCGAGTTGCCGGCCGATCGCGAATCGGTGTTCTACCTGAACATCCGCGAAGTGCCGCCGAAGACGGATACGCCGAACACGCTGCAGATCGCGCTGCATACGCAGATGAAGCTGTTCTACCGGCCGAAGGCCGTGCAGCCGGCGCGCGACGAGGACTGGACGCTACCGATGACGTTGCGGGTCGATCCGGCCGCGCACACGCTGGTGTTCGACAATCCGACGCCGTATCACATCACGATCGTCGGCCTGGCTTCGGGGGCGCAGAAGACGCATGTGCCGCTCGAGCCGGTGATGGTGAGCCCGATGAGCACGGCCGACGTGCCGTTCAAGGCCGCGACGCCGACGACGCTGTTCGTCACGCACGTGGACGACTACGGCGGCCAGGTGGCGGTGGAGTACGCGTGTGAGGCCGGTGCGTGCAGGAGCGTGAAGAAATGAGCGGGGGCATGCGAAGCGGCGTGACGACGAGGACGCCCAAGTGGCTCCGGTGGTGTGTGCTCGCGCTGTTCGTCGCGCTTGCGCAGCCGGCATGGGCGTTGAAATGTGTCGCGGACGGCGGCGGCATGTCGCTGACGGAGTCGATCGGCAACGTGGCGTCGTATCCGACCGACGCCCCCGACGGCTACGTGATCTGGGTGTCGCCGCCGCGCACGACCACCGGCTATTGCTACAAGGACATCGCCAACGGGCTGCAGTACTTCGACGAGCAGATTTACTTTTACGCCAACCCTGAGAAGCAGAATCCGGTCGCGTGGGGGCTGGAAGTCGGGATTCGCTTCGAGGGCCAGGACTACTACGGGCGCAGCAGCCAGCCGGGAGACGGCATCGACACGCACCGCTCCGTTGAAGCCTGCAACAAGAGCGATCGGGAGGTGGAGGCCGGGCTGTGCAAGAAATGGCCCATCAGCATCGCGTACCAGGTCGTCGTGCGCAAGCGTGGAGCGTGGGTGGCACCGCCGTCGGACATCTACGCGGTATTCCAGTTCGACGGCAAGTACGGGCTGAACAGCAAAGGGAGTTTCCGTTACAAGCTGAGCGGGCTGCAGAAGCTCAAGCCCACACCCTGTACGGTCGACGTGCTGGTCACGCCCGAGCCGGGCATCGTGAATTTCGGGCAGGTGCAGGCCTCGGGCAACGGGTTCCTGCCGGCCGTGCCGCGCAAGCGGTTTTCGCTGTCTCTGACCAAAAAGTGCAGCATTCCGGTGCGCGTCGACGGTTACTTCGAAGCGACGAAGGGTACTGTGCAAAACGGCCTGCTGGTGCCTGAAAGCAAGAGCAACTTTGGCATCGGCCTGGAAGACAGTCAGGGCAAGCCGATCGAATTCAACAAGCAATTCACGCTCACGCAGTTTCCGGCCAACGTCGCCAACCAGACCGTGTTGCTCGACGCGGTGCTCAAGTCGTTCGGACCACCGAAGATCGGGCGGTTCGACGCGTCGGCGACGATCCGGATTTTTCTGTATTGAGCGTTGCCTGGCATGAGGGGCGTGCGTCGCGAAACACACCGCTGCCCCCGATTTGCTTTGACGAACTGACGGAGGAGAAGGGGATGCATCTGAGACGCGGTATCGTTGCGGCCGTGCTGGCCGTGTCGGCGATGAGTTCGGTTCACGCACAGACGGTTTCGGCCGGCGGTTATTCGTTGACCGTGATCGGCGACCTGGGCGGGCCGCGCAATATGCGCTACAACGGCTATGCCGTCAGCGCGGACGGCAAGACGATTATCGGTTCCTACTGGAGTGAAGCGCAGCCCGGCAACTCGATGGCCTTTTCGTGGTCGGCGGCGACGGGCTGGCAGAGGCTGGCCGCGCCGGCAAACGCCTACGACTCGCAGGCGCAGACGGTGTCGGCCGATGGCCAGGTGATCGGCGGTTCGATCAGCGCGCTCCAGGCGGACAGCAGCAACCTCGATCGATGGGCGGTGCGATGGCCGGGCGACGGTCGCACACAGAAACTCGTTCCGGATACGGCGGGCCGGGGCGCATGGGTCGAAGTTGCGAACCTCGCCGGCACCAGGATGACGGGCAGCTTCACGACGACAGACGGCCGGTATGCACGGTTCATGTGGGACCAGCCGAGGGGTTTCCGCGAGTTGCCGCCGGGCGGCGACTATGCTGTGCAGTTCCTGTCGATGACGTCGTCCGGGAATGCGGCAACCGGGCTCGCCGGCAATGTCGACGGCGTGTATGGCTCGCGTGCGCTCCTGTGGACAGCACGATTCGGCGAACGACTGTTGCCGACGATCAACACGGGCCTGGCCAGAATGGATATAGCCAGTGGCGTGACCGAAGACGAACGGACGATCGCCGGCTCGCTCGGCACCCTGGTGGTCACGCCGGATGGGCAACGGGTCGACTCGGAGGCCGTGCTGTGGACGAACGGCGGAGACACCATCCAGCGGCTCGGTTTTCTCGACGGCGACAACAGTAGCTACGTGTCGTCGATCAGCACGGACGGGCGGGTCGTGATCGGTGAATCCAGCAATGGGCAGATAGACGGCACGCGTGTCTTCGTCTGGACGCCGCAAAGCGGTATGCGCAGCCTCGTTGCGCTGCTCGAAGCAGCCGGCCTGTCGGTCGGCACGCTGAATCTGACCGGCGTGATCGGCGTCAGCCCCGACGGGCAGACCATCACGGGGCAGGGCTATCGCGAAGACGATCCCGACGGGAGGCCGCAATTCTGGCAAGTGCACATCGATGCAGCGACGCTGCGCGCACTGCGGCCGGCGAGTCCGGGTGCGGACGCATCGCGGGTACGGGCGTCGCAGCCGAAAGTGGCGTCACGCATGCTGGCGGCAAAGCCGAACGCAGCCATGCGGCGAGACGCCTGCCGCATGCCCGTCACCCCGGCGCGGCTGGCGCAATGCCGGTTGCGGTTGCCGGCCGCACGCTAGCCCGCGTGGTTGCATGCAGGTAAAGCGATGAAACCAGGCGCCGGTTCCCCGGCGCCTGGTTTCGTTTACCGCACCCAGCGGCACATCTTGTGATGGTGATGATCGAAGTGACACACGCGGTGCGGATGCGCTTCGGCGATGGCCGGCACGAGCACGGCGGCGGCGAGCGCCGCGACGGTCAGGGTTTTGAGTAGCGTCTTCATGTTGAGGTCCTGTTGTTGATTGGCGGGCTACGGAAGCGGCGGCGCTTTACCACTGCGGCCGCTGATCGTCGTGATGGTCGTCACGGCGATCGTCGCGCCGGTCGTCATGCCAGCCGGGATGCCGAGCCTCCCAGTCGCGGCGCTCCCAGTAGCGATTTCCGTCCCAGTAACGATCGCCATGCCAGCCGATCGTGACTTCGGCCGGCGCCGGATAGGCGACGCAGCCGGTGAGCATCACGCTCGATACCACGCCCGCCATGACGGCGGATAACACGATGGATTTCATGTCGTTCTCCGTTGGAAACGGCAACCCGATCGTACGAGCCCTCAAAATTTCACGTGGTAAGAAGTTGCTACCGCCCATGACACGCACAGGCGTTTCGACGGACGCGTGAAAGATCGCGTCGGCGCGGCGCCGGCGGTGCGCGCAGGGCGGCGCCGCTGGCGGCCCCGTCCCATCTGTCCGAGCAACGGTTTCATCGATTATTCAGACAAATCCTGACAACCGAAAGGGTCATCCCGTAATCGGATTGAGAATGATTTGCGTTTACGTTAAATTGCGCTATCTCGGAATTTGACGGAGCAGATCGATGGCGATGGCGGAAGTGCTCGACCGACCGGCGGCGGCAGCGGCGAACCCGTTCCTCGGCAATTTTTCCGACCGGCCGCCGCGTGCGCGCCGTGCCGCGTCGGACCGTGCGCAGGGTGCGTTGCTCGACGTGCTGATCTCTCATCGCGCGATGCTCGTCAATGTCGCGCGCGGTTTCGTCGGTTGCGCGAGCCGCGCCGAGGACGTCGTGCACGACGTGTTCGTGAAACTCGTCGAATTCCCGAACCAGGACGCGGTGCGCCAGCCGGTCGCGTACGTGACGCGGATGGTGCGCAATGCGTCGATCGACGCGTGCCGCCGGCAAAGCCTCGAGAACGTCTATCACACGGAAGAGGACGACGGCTTCGACGTGCCGTCGCCCGAGCCGACGCCGGAAGCCGCGCTGCTGACGCGCGACACGCTGCGGCGCGTGTGGGCCGCGCTCGACGACCTGCCGGCGCGCAGCCGTGCCGCCTTCGAGATGGTGCGGCTGCGCGAGGAAACGCTGCAGACTGCGGCGCGCGCGCTGAACGTGTCGCAGACGCTCGTGCACTTCATGGTGCGCGACGCGGAGCGCCACTGCGCGGAATGCCTCGACGCGTGCCATCGCGGCGTCGCGTGCCCGGTGTTCCTGGGCGGCCGCGCACGCCGCCGGTAAAAAACCGCGCCGGCCAATCGTCTAACAGACAGGAGCGGCCGACACCGCCGCTTCGCCACCTTCAACCGCCTCAGCGATTTCCGATCATGACGCAAGCCACGACGCCTTCCGCCGACACCGACGACCTCGTCTATACGGTCGTCATCAACGACGAAGAACAGTATTCGATCTGGCCGACGTTCCGGCCCGTGCCGGCCGGCTGGCGCGAGATCGGCGTGAGCGGCCCGAAAGCCGACTGTCTCGCGCACATCGAGACCGTCTGGACCGACATGCGCCCCGCGAGCCTGCGCCGCGCGATGGACGGCGAGCGCGCATCGCGCGCGTCGTGACCCGCTGCGCCGTGATCCGGCGCGCCACCTGAAGAGGACGTTGCATGACCCTGCTTTCGTTGCCGACGCTCGACGACCTGCGTATCGAGCCGGGGCTGCCCACCGTCGTGTCGCCGCGCGGCGGCGACGGGATGTCGATCGACGACGTCGCGCCGCTCGCGCGCGAGATCGCGGCCGACACGCTCGAACGGGCGGGCGGCGTGCTGTTCACGGGCTTTCACGTGCCGTCGATCGACGCGTTCCAGCAGTTCGCGGCGTCGTTCGGCGATCCGCTGATCGGCTATGAATATGCGTCGACGCCGCGCAGCCAGGTCGAAGGCGCGGTCTACACGTCGACCGAATACCCGCCGCACCGTGCGATTCCGCTGCACAACGAGCAGTCGTACACACGCGAATGGCCGCTGCGGATCTGGTTCCACTGCGCGCTCGCGGCCCCGAAGGGCGGTGCGACGCCGATCGCGGACAGCCGCGCGGTATACCGCGCGCTCGATCCGGCGCTGGTTGCGCGCTTCGAGAAGCGCGAGCTGCTGTACGTGCGCAATTTCGGACAGGGGCTCGACCTGCCGTGGCAGCAGTCGTTCGGCACCGACGAGCCGGCCGAGGTCGAACGGATGTGCGCGGCGCGCGGCATCGAATGCACGTGGCGCACCGGCGACGACGGCGAACTGCTGCTGCGCACCCGCGAACGTTGCCAGGCCGTTGCGCGCCATCCGCGCACGGACGAGCGCGTGTGGTTCAACCAGGCGAACCTGTTTCACCTGTCGGCGCTCGACGACGACATGCAGGAGGCGCTCGTCGACGCGGTCGGGCTCGAGAACGTGCCGCGCAACGTGTATTACGGCGACGGCGAACCGCTCGAAGCCGATGCACTCGCTCAGATCCGCGGCGTGCTCGACCAGCAGCGCATCGTGTTCCCGTGGCGCACGGGCGACGTGCTGATGCTCGACAACATGCTGACCGCGCATGCGCGCGACCCGTTCGATGGGCCGCGCAAGGTCGTCGTCGCGATGGCGCAGAGTCATACGGTCCCGCGCGACCGAACGGAGGATTGATGACGCGTCGTACCGCCGCGCTTGCCGCGCGCGGGCTGTCGGTAGGGTATCGCGACCATGTCGTGATCGACGGGCTGGACCTGTCGATCGCGGCCGGCCGCGTTACCGCGCTGTGCGGACCGAACGGTTGCGGCAAGAGCACGCTGCTGCGCACGCTCGCGGGCCTGCAGCCCGCACGTGCCGGCCATGTCGAAGTCAACGGCCAGCCGCTCGCGTCGTTTCGCCGTCGCGCGCTTGCGCGCGAGCTGACGATGCTCGCGCAGTTCAACCAGATTCCTTCGGGCCTCACGGTGCGCGAGCTCGTCGCGTACGGGCGCTATGCGTACGGCGGCTTCCTGCGCGGGCTGACGCGCACCGACCATGCGGCGATCGACGAGGCGCTCGAGACGAGCGGCCTCGCCGACGACGCGAACCGCGACGTCGGTGCGCTGTCCGGCGGCGAACGCCAGCGCGCGTGGATCGCGATGGCGCTCGCGCAGCAGGCGCCGATCGTGCTGCTCGACGAACCGACGACCTATCTCGACATCCATCACCAGCTCGACATCCTCGATGCGCTGCGCACGCTGAACCGCACGCGCGGGCTGACGATCGTGTGGGTGCTGCACGACCTGAACCAGGCGGCCGCGTACAGTGACGAGATCGTGCTGATGCGCGCGGGCCGCCTCGTCGCGCAGGGCACGCCCGACGCGATGCTCGATCCGGCGCGGCTGCGCGCGGCGTTCGGCGTCGAGATGCTGAAGCTCGCGCATCCGCAAACGGGCGCGCCGATGTGCGTGCCGGCCTACGGGCCGTCAACCGACGGCGCGCCGCAGGCGGCCGGCGTCTTCGACCGGGATCTCGCCGTATGACGACGTTCGCGATGCGCAAGCGCCTCGCGGCGGCGGGGAAGGGCGCGGCTTCGGGCCGGGCCGGCGCGATCGCGTTCGGCCTCGTCACGTTGATCGCGCTGCTCGCGGCGCTGCGCGTCGCCCCCGATCTGCGCGTGTGGCGGGACGCCGTGCCCGGCAGTGATGCCGCCGCGCTCGCGCACGTGTTCCTGTTCGACCTCAACCTGCCGCGCGTCGCGGCCGCGCTCGTCGCGGGCGGCTGCCTCGGCATCGCCGGCGCGCTGTTCCAGTCGCTCACGCGCAATCCGCTCGCGTCGCCCGACCTGCTCGGCGTGACGGGCGGCGCCCAGCTCGGCCTGCTCGCGGCGATGCTCGTGCCGGCGCTGGCCGGGGTCGCGTCGGTGCCGTTGTTGTTCGTGTGCGGGCTGGCCGCCGCCGCAATCGCGATCGTCGCGGCCGGCGGCTGGCGCGCGACGCCGTTGCGGCTCGTGCTCGCGGGCAGCGTGTGCATGCTGCTGTTCGCGGCGCTGTCGACGCTCGTGCTCGCGTTCTTCGAGCAGAACATCGCGGGCGCCGCGCTGTGGACCAACGGCAGCCTCTACCAGCCGGGCGCGACGGGCCTCGGGCTCGCCGCGCGCTGGCTGGTCGTGCCGCTCATCGCGTTGCCGTTCGTGATCCGGCCGCTGAATCCGCTCACGCTCGGCGACGATGCGGCGGCCGCGGCCGGCGTGCGCGTCGATGCGACGCGGCTCGCCGCGACGATCGTTGCGGTCGCGTTCACGAGCGTGGCCGTCAGTATCGCGGGCCCGCTGTCGTATGTCGGCCTCGTCGCGCCGAACCTGCTGCGCCAGGTGCGCGGCGCGCGCGCGGCGCGGCTTGGCGTGCTGGTGCCGCTGTCCGCGCTCGCGGGCGGTGCGCTCGTGCTCGTCACCGACAGCGCGGTGCTCGCGTCGGGCCTCGACGCCACGCTGTCGACCGGCGTCGCGATCGCGCTGGTCGGCACGCCGCTGATGCTGGCGATGATCCGGCGCGGCGCCGCGTGGTCGGGCGTGCTGCATGCGGATGGCGAACGCGCGGCAGGCGGCGGCTCGACGCGGCTCGTGGGCTGGCTCGAACGGCTCGGCTGGCCGCTGCGCACCGCGCTGTTCGTCGCGGCAGGCGTGCTGATCGTGTTGGTCGGCGTATCGGCCGGCCCCGAGTGGCTGTCGATCGCGCGCTGGTCCGATGCGCTGTCCGGTCACGATGCGCTCGCGCGGATGCTGATCGACCTGCGCATGCCGCGCCTGCTGTGCGCGCTTCTGGCCGGCGCGTTGCTGGCGGTGAGCGGCGTCGCCATGCAAAGCGTCGTGCGCAATCCGCTCGCGGGCCCTGAAGTGCTCGGCGTTACGCAGGGCGCGGGGCTGGTCACGCTGTTTGCGTTGTCGACGTGGCCGCTGATGGGCCACCTGACGCTCGCGGCGGCCGCGCTGATCGGCGGCGGACTGTCGCTCGCGATCACGCTCGCGCTGAATCACCGGCATCGCTACGCGCCGCTCGCGGTGGCGCTGACGGGCATCGTGATCGGCGCATTGTGGACCACGCTCGCGCAATGGTTGATCACGCAGGAAAGCGTGCAGCCCGCGCGTTTCGTCGTGTGGCTCGTCGGCGGCACTTATGGCCGGAGCTGGGGCGAGGTGTCGATGCTGCTGCCGTGGTGCGTGCTCGCGGTGCCGGTGTTTGCGTGGCTCGCGAAACCGCTCGACATGCTCGCACTCGGCGACGATCAGGCGGCCGCGCTCGGCCTGCCGGTGGCCGCGCTGCGGCCGCTCGCGCTGACGATCGCGACGCTCGCCGCGTGCGCGGCCGTCGCGGCGGTCGGGCCGGTCGGCTTCATCGGGTTGATGGCACCGCACGTCGCGACGATGCTCGGCGCGCGCCGGCACCGTACGCGGCTGTGGCTCGCAGCCGCGTGCGGCGCGCTGATCCTCGGGGTGGCGGATCTCGCGGCGCGTACGGTCGTCGCGCCGCGCGAAGTGCCGGCCGGCGTGCTGACCGCGCTGATCGGCGCACCGTACCTGCTCGGGTTGTTGATCCTCGAGGGGCGCCGCGCCCGGCGCGCAGGGCGATGACGCCCGCGCTCGACGGCGCGCCTGCCACGCGTTTTTCAGCGTTCGCGCCCGAACCGTTCGCCGAACACCTCGACGTCGTCTGGCTCGGCATGCCCGACGACGCGCACGCGCCGGGACGCATCATCGTGCCGGTCAGCGCGTTGCCCGCGCACCGCGACATCGTGCTCGACGCGATGGTCGGCCATTACGGCGGCGATCCGGCGCAGCATGCGCGCGCGCTGATGTCGCAATGGAGCAAATACTATTTCGGCCGCGCGGCGCCGGCCGGCGTCGTCGCCGCGCTGACGCTCGGCCGCCCGCTCGACATGACGCCCGAGCGCACGTTCGTCGCGCTCGACGACGGGATGCCCGCCGCGCTGTACTTCCCGCACGATGCGCTCGGCGAACCGTGCGACGCCCCGGCGCCACGCTATGCGGGGCTCGTCTCGCATCTTGGCGCCGTGATCGACGCGCTCGCGGCGATGGGCCGCGTCACGCCGCGCGTGCTGTGGAGCAACGCAGGCAACCTGCTCGACTACCTGCTCGATACGTATCGTTCGCTGCCATGCGCGGCCGATCCCGTTCGGGATACGGACTGGCTGTTCGGCTCGAACTGCGTGCACGGCGAACCGAATCCGCTGCGCCTGCCGGTGCGCGATGCCGTGCCGCGCTCGGCGCTGCTGCCGACGCCGTTTCGCGCGCGCCGCGTGTGCTGCCTGCGCTATGAAATTCCTGGAGAAACGCAACTGTGTGGAAGCTGCCCCCTGCTACTGACGATGGACGACGCGGCGCTGGCCGGGCAGGACGCGATCCGGTGACGGATGCCGGCCGCCGGCACGCGCTCGGCGCACTCGCGGCGCTCGGCGCCGCGTGCTGCGGCGCGCTTGGCGCACGGTCCCACGCCGTTGCCGCGACCCTCGACGCTCATCGCGTGCAGGGCGTGCAGGGCGTGCGTGCGCCGGGCGCGGTGTCGCTGGCCGGCAATCCCGTCGTGTCCCAGGCGAGCGCGACGATGCCGGTGCGCCCGCAGCGCGTGGTCGCGCTCGACTTCATGTTCGCGGAAAGCGTGATCGCGCTCGACATCGTGCCGGTCGGGATGGCCGATACCGCGTTCTATCCGGGCTGGCTCGGCTACCAAAGCGACCGGCTCGCGAACGTGACCGATATCGGTTCGCGCCAGGAGCCGGGCCTCGAAGCGATTGCGGCGGTCAAGCCCGACCTGATCATCGGCGTCGGCTTCCGGCATGCGCCGATCTTCGACGCGCTCGACCGGATCGCACCGACGATCCTGTTCCAGTTCAGCCCGAACGTGTCCGATGGCGGCGTGCCGGTCACGCAGCTCGACTGGATGCGGCGGATCTTCCGGACGATCGGTGCGGTGACGGGGCGCGACGCGCGTGCGCAGGCGGTCGATGCGCAGCTCGATGCGGGCATCGCGCGCAATGCGGCGCGGCTCGCGGCCGCGGGCAGAAAGGGCGAGCGCGTCGCGCTGCTGCAGGATCTCGGCTTGCCCGACCGCTACTGGGCCTATACGGGCAACAGCACGTCGGCGGGCCTCGCGCGGGCGCTCGGTCTCGATCCGTGGCCGAAGAAGCCGACACGGGAAGGCACGTTGTACGTGACGTCGGCCGATTTGCTCAGGCAGCGTGAGCTGGCCGTGCTGTTCGTGACCGCATCGGGGATGGAGGTGCCGCTGTCCGCGAAACTCGATTCGCCGGTGTGGCGCTTCGTGCCCGCGATGAAGGCGCACCGGATCGCGCTCGTCGAACGCAATATCTGGGGATTCGGCGGGCCGATGTCGGCGCTGAAGCTGGCCGACGTGATGACCGATACGATGCTTAAGCTGCCGGCCGTGAGTTGAGTGCGTGCGCGGCGGTCGATCGGCGGACGATGCGGCTTCGGCTTCGACGGGCAGGGCGTTGCGGTCGGCACGATTCGCGGTGAACCGCCCGGGCTATTCCACGATCGCACAGCACACACGGGCCCTGTCCTTCCGAAACGAAAATCGCCGGCGCACTGTCATTGCAGCGCGCCGGCGATTTTTTTGATCGTCTGCCGCGTTACGCGCTCAGCGCATCGACACCATCCTGCGCGCGCGAGCGCGCCGGCGTCGTGTCGCTGACGATGCGCCCGTTGTCGAGCTTCAGCAGGCGGTCGGCGAGATCGAAGTAGCGGTCGTCGTGCGTGATCACGATCACCGCCTTGCCGCGCGCGCGCAGCTCGGGCAGCAGTTGCTCGTAGAACACGGCCTTGAACGACGGGTCCTGGTCGGCTGCCCATTCGTCGAACAGGTAGAACGGCCGGTCCTCCAGGTACGCGACGACGAGCGCGAGCCGCTTGCGCTGCCCGGTCGACAGCGCGCGGGTGGAGAACGCGCCGTCGACCACCTTCACCTTGTGGTCGAGCGCGAGTTTCGCGACGAGCGCGTTTGCGCGCGCATCGGCCTGCGCACGGGACGGATCGTCGGGATCGACGATGCCGAGCAGCGCATCGAACAGGTGGAAATCGTTGAACACCGCGCTGAAGCGTTGCCGGTACGCGGCGCGCTCGCGCCAGCCGATCGCGCGGCCGTCGACCTCGATCGTGCCTTCTTCCGGTTCGTAGAGCCCCGTCAGCACCTTCGCGAGCGTCGTCTTGCCGCTGCCGTTGCCGCCGACGATGAACACGAGCTCGCCCGGCTGGATCGTCAGGTTGATCGGCCCGATGCTGAACATCCGTTCGTCGCGCTCGTGGAAGTACGCATGCGTGACGCCGCGCAGCGTGACGGAGCCGGCCGGCGGCACGTCGGGTGCATCGGACGCGGGCGGCACCGTGCGCAGCGCGCCGAATTCGGCCATCACGCCTTCGATCCGCGTGAGCGACACGCGGGCTGCATTGACGGTCGGCAGGTTGTTCAGGAGTCCGTCGAGCGGCACGAGCATGAACAGGAACACGACGACGTAGCCGGCGGCCGCGGCCGGATCGGCATGCACGCCGAGTTGCGGCCAGAACGACGCGATGCCGAGGAACACATAGAACAGGAAGATGATCCAGCCGACGCCGACCGCATATGCGCTGAACGCGCGGCGGCGGTGATCGCGTACTTCGCCGATCGCGGCGCCGAGCTGGCCGTCGACGAACTGGCGTGCGCGCTCGTCGTGCAGCTTCAGCTCCTTCGCGCCGGAAAACAGCGAGCCGAGATAGCCGAACAGGCGGTCCTGCGCCTGGCCGGCCGCTTCGAGCGACGCGATCGCGCGGCGATCGCCGGTGTGATAGCCGAGCGAGCCGGCAATGATCGCGGCCAGCGCCAGCAGGCACACGGGCCACGACAGCCACGCGAGATAGCCGAGGCAGCCGAACACGATCGAGCCGTGCATGACCAGGTTCGGCAGCGCGAAGAACAGCATCGACACGTTGGTGGCGTCGTCGGTCAGCACCGACTGCACGGGCGCCGCGCCGATCCGCTCGATGTCGCGCAGCTCGGCCGCGCCGACGCGCCGCGCGAGATGCACGCGCAGCCGCGCCATCGTGTCCTGCGACAGGCGGGCAAACAGCGTGCCCGACACGATTCGCGTGACGAGCGCGATCACCGCGCACAGCGCGAAGCGCCACGCGAGCGACGCGTCGGCCGCGCCCGGCTGCGAGAGCGCGCGGTTCAGCGTCGCGACGAGCAGCACGCTCGCGACGCCGTTCAGCACGCACGCGGTGAGCGCCAGCGCGAGCGACGCACGGCTTTCGCGCAACAGCGCAAGGATCAGGCGCGCCGCGGGGCGGCCGGGGGAAGCGTCGAGGGGCGGCGGGGAAGAAGGCTCGTGGGCGGCAGTCATCGGCAACGTCGGTAAAGGGAAGGCAAGCGAAAACGCGGAAACGGCAAAGCTGACGTGAAAGCGGCGGGCGAGGCGGGGCCCCGTTCCGGCTTTCCTCCCTGATAGACGAACGGGCCGCGCAAATATTTAGCGGCGTGTACAAAAAAAGCCTTCGCGCGGGCTTTGCGCACAAAACGGTAAAAAATCGGCCACGCCGTTCGTCACACCAGTGAAGCCGCCCCAAGCGGCCCCGAGACTTGGCCGAAGCGGCCGGACCGAAGGACTTCACGCACATGACGAGTTTCCCGACTGCGCTGCATCACCGAATCCGCGAACTGGCGCGCCTCGCGCCCGACGCACCCGCCATCGCAATCCCTTTCCAGAATGACTTGCGCCTGTCGCGCGGCGCGCTCGATGCGCGGGCATCGCGGCTGGCCCGGCAACTGCGCGCGGCCGGCGTCGGCGCGGAAGTGCGGGTGGGCGTGTGCGTCGAGCGTTCGTGCGAACTGTTCGTCGCGCTGCTGGCCGTGCTGAAGGCGGGCGGCGTGTTCGTGCCGCTCGACCCGCGTCATCCGGCCGCGCGCCTCGACTGGATCGTCCAGGATGCGCAGTTGCGGCACGGGATCGTCGATGCCGCCGGCCGTGCGGCGCTCGGTCAGCCGTTCGAGCACGCGTTTGACGCGGCAGTGGCAGCGGAAGTAGAAGCGGCGGACGGGCAGGATATGTCCGCCGATGACGAGGCCGTGTCCGTCCACCCGCGTTCGGCCGCCTACATGATTTATACGTCGGGTTCGACCGGCACGCCGAAGGCGGTCGTCGTCGAACACGGGCCGCTCGCCGCGCACTGCGACGCGCTCGCGGCCGCGCTGCCGATCGAGGCCGGCGACCGCCTGCTGCATTTCGCGTCGGTCAATTTCGACGCCGCTCATGAATGCTGGCTCGCGCCGCTCGCGAGCGGCGCCAGCATCGTCGTGGCGCCGCCGCAGCCCTTCGCGCCGGATGCCGCGCGTGCGTTGATGGTGAATGAATCGGTCAACGTCGCCGCGTTCCCGCCTGCGTACCTGCGCGAATTCGCGGCGGTGGCCGCGCGCGACGGCGTGCCGCCGACACTGCGCGTGCTCGCGTTCGGCGGCGAAGCGCTGCCGCAGCAGGCATTCGAGTTCGTGCGCGGCACGTTCCCGTCGGTACGCCTGATCAACGGCTACGGGCCGACGGAGGCTGTCATTTCGCCGATGCTGTGGCCGGTCGAGCCGGGCGAGACGCCCGTGCTGGCCGCCACCGACGCGTACGCGTCGCTGCCGATCGGCCGCGTGATCGGGCCGCGCGTCGCGCGTATCGACGGCGGCGACGGCGTGGGCGAACTGCTGCTGGGCGGCGTGTGCGTCGCGCGCGGCTATCACGGCCGTCCGGCGCTGACGGCCGAACGCTTCATTCCCGATGCCGACGGCGAACCCGGTGCGCGCGTGTACCGCACCGGCGATCTCGCACGGCTGCGCGAAGACGGCGCATTCGACTATCTCGGCCGCCTCGACGATCAGGTCCAGGTGCGCGGCGTGCGTGTCGAGCCCGCTGAAATCGCCGCATGCCTGCGCTCGCATCCGGCCGTGGCCGACGCGGCCGTGGTCGCCGAAGCCGGCAACGGGCCGACGCGGCTGATCGCGTGCGTCGCGTTGCGCGCGGCGGCCGACGATGCGGTGCTGAAAGCACACGTGGCCGCGCAACTGCCGGCCGCCTGGCAGCCGCACCGGTTCGTGCGTTGCGATGCGCTGCCGTATACGCTGAACGGCAAGATCGACCGCGCCGCGCTGCGCGAGAAGATTGCCGCCGCGCGCGACACCGCACCAGGCAGCGGCGACACACCGCGCACGCCGACCGAACGGCAGCTCGCCGACCTCTGGCAGACGCTGCTCGGCCTTGACGTCACGCCGTCGCGTGACGACCGGTTCTTCGCGCTGGGCGCCGATTCGCTCGCCGCGATGCAGTTGCAGGCGGCGATCCGCGCGGCAGTACGCGTGAACCTGCGGCTCGATACGCTGTTCGCCGATCCGGCGCTCTTCGAACTGGCCGAGGCGGTCGATCGTGCGGAACGCGAAACCGGCGAACCGCTGGCCGCCATTTCCGCGCACCGCGCGCCGGCCGAAGCAGTCGAATCGTACGCGCCGCACGTCGACCGCGCCGCATCGCTCGCGCAGCAACGATTCTGGGTGCTCGCGCAAACACGTGACGCGAGCGCCGCGTATCACATCGCCGCGCACTGGACGATCGACGGCACGCTCGATCGCGCTGCGTTGCAGCGCGCGCTCGATCACGTGATCGAGCGCCACGAAGCATGGCGCACGACGCTCGTCGACAACGACGACGGCATCGTGATGCAGCGGATTCATGCGCATCTGCACGTGCCGATCGTCGACGTCGACCTGCGCGGCCAGCCGCCCGCCGCCCGCGACGCGCACGCCGCGCGTCTCGCCGAGCGCGACGCGGCCGAACCGTTCGACCTCGCACGCGGCCCGCTGCTGCGCGCGACGCTGGTCGCACTCGCCGACGACCGTCACCGCCTGCTGCTCACCGCCCATCACGCGATCACCGACGGCTGGAGTTCGCGCTGCGCATTTGACGAGCTGTCGGCCGCCTATCGTGCGTACGCCGAAGGCCGCGAACCGTCGCTGCCCGAACTGCCGATCCAGTACGCCGACTATGCGGACTGGCAACGCGACATGCTGGCCGGCGGCGAGGGGGAACGTCAGCTCGACTACTGGCGCGGCGCGTTGCGCGACGTGCCGGGCCCGCTCGCGCTGCCGGTCGATCGTCAGCCGGGGGCGGTACGCACGCTGCAAGGCGCACGCGTGTCGGTGCGGCTGCCCGACGCGGTCGCGGCCGATGTGCGGCAACTCGCGCGCGACACGCAGGCCACTACCTTCACGGTGCTGCTGGCCGCGCTCGACGCGTGGTTGTCGCGCCTGACCGGCGAGACGGACGTTGTCGTCGCGGTGCCGGTCGCGCATCGCCAGCGCCCGGAAACGCGCGCGCTGCTCGGCCTGTTCCTGAATACGGTCGCGCTGCGCGTACGCGTGGCGCCGACGCTGCCGTTCCGCGCGCTCGTCGACGCAGCGCGCACGGCGGCGCTCGACGCGGTCGCGCACCAGGACGTGCCGTTCGAGCGCGTCGTCGATGCGGTGAAGCCGCCGGTCAAGCGCGGTGACGAATGGCTGCGCGTGAAATTCGCGCAGCAGTTCGACGCGCGGCACGACAGCGTGCTGCCGGGCGCGACGGCCGTCGCGGCGCCGGGGCCTGACCTCGCCGCACGCTTCGACTTCGCCGTGGATTTCACCGACGATGCGAATGGCATCGAACTGGTCGCGGCCTATGCGACCGACTGCATCGACGGCGACACCGCGCGCGCATGGCTCGACAGCTATGCGGCGCTCGTGGGTGCGGCCGCGGGCGATCCGCATCAAACCACGGCCGTCCTGCCGTGTGACGCATCGGCGGCTTCGCGCCAGCCGCGCGACGGCCGTGCGCTGCGCGTCGAACATGCGGACATCGTCGCCGCGTTCGCGCGACAGGCGGCCGCGTATCCGCATCGCGTCGCGCTCGCCGACGCGTCGGTGTCGCTGACGTTCGCCGAACTCGACGACGCATCGAACCGCATCGCGCGCGCGCTGACCCAACGCGGCGTGGCCGCCGAAGCGGCCGTCATCGTCTGCATCGAACGTTCGGCGCGCTTCGTCGTCGATTTGCTCGGCGCGCTGAAGGCCGGTGCACTTGCGGTGTTGCTTGATCCCGCCCAGCCCGACGCGCGACTGGCCGCGGCGGCAGCCGACTGCGGCGCGCGCTGGGCGCTCGTCGCGGAGCCGGCCGCGTGGCCGGCCGGCATCGACGCACAGCCGCTCGACGTCGACACGCTCGCGCAGGATGCCTCGCTCGCGCATGCAGCCGGCGTACGCATCGCGCCGCATCCGGAACAGGGGGCGTACCTGATCTACACGTCGGGCTCGACCGGCACGCCGAAGGGCGTCGTCGTGTCGCACGGCGCACTCGCCGACTACGTGCAGGGGATGCTCGACGAACTCGCGTTCGCACCGGACGCGTCGTTCGCGATGGTGTCGACCGTCGCGGCCGATCTCGGCCACACGACGCTGTTCGGCGCGCTGTGCGCGGGCCGCACGCTGCACCTGCTGCCGGCCGCGTGCGCGTTCGATCCCGACCTGTTCGCCGATGAAATGCGCCGCCGCGACATCGGTGTGCTGAAGATCGTGCCGAGCCACCTGCAGGCGCTGCTCGATGCGCGCGTGCCGGCCGACGTGCTGCCGCGCCACGCGCTCGTGACCGGCGGCGAAACGCTCACGTGGGCGCTCGTCGCGCGCGTGGCCGCGCTCGCGCCGGCCTGCCGCGTGATCAACCACTACGGGCCGACCGAAACGACGGTCGGCGCGATAGCCTGCGACACGGCGTCGATCGCCGCCGATGCGCGCGATCCCGCGAGCGGCGTGCCACTCGGCCTGCCGCTGCCGAATGCGCGCGCGCTGGTGCTCGACGCGTTCGGCGCGTGCGTGCCGGCCGGCGCGACGGGCGAACTGTATCTGGGTGGGCCGGGCGTCGCGCGCGGCTACCTCGGGCGGCCGGCGCAGACCGCCGAGCGCTTCGTCCCCGATCCGTTTACGCCCGGCGCGCGGCTGTATCGCACCGGCGACCACGTGCGCTTGCGCGCGGACGGCCGCCTCGCGTTCCTCGGCCGTATCGACGATCAGGTGAAGATTCGCGGCTATCGCGTCGAACCGGGCGAGGTTAGTGCGGCCGTGCGCGCAGCCGGCCAGGTCGCACAGGCCGAAACCCTCGCGATCGAGCACGACGGCCGCATGCGGCTCGCGACGTTCGTCGTGATGCGCGACGGTGCGACCTTCGACGAGGCTGCATTGCGCGAAGCGCTTGTCGCGAAGCTGCCCGACTATATGGTGCCCGCGCAGTTCGTCGCGCTCGCGCGTCTGCCGGTCACCGCGAACGGCAAGATCGATCGTGCCGCGTTGCGTGAACGGGCGGCCACGCCGGTCGCGACGGCATCCGGCGATACCCCGCAGGGCGCGGTCGAAACGGTGCTCGCCGAAGTCTGGCAGGCCGTGCTGAAGGCGCCGAAGGTCGGGCGCGACGACAATTTCTTCGCGCTCGGCGGCGATTCGATTCTCGTGCTGCAGGTGATCGCCCGTGCGCGCAAGCGCGGCGTGCGATTCACGCCGAAGCAGCTGTTCGACGGCCCGACGGTCGCCGAACTCGCACGCATTGCGAAGACGGAGGACGTGGCTGCGGCGGCTGCCGCTGCCGCACAACCTGCGGTCGCGGCCGGCGCGCCGGTGGCTGCGAGGGTCCTGACACCCGCTCAGCAGCGCTTCTTCGCGCTCGATATTCCGCATCCGGGCCACTGGAACCAGTCGGTCGCGTTCGATGTGCGCGGGCCGTTCGACGCCGACGCATTCGCGCGCGCCTTCGCATCGTTGCTGACGCATCACGACGCATTCCGCCAGCGGTTCGCGGGTGGCGCCGATGGGACGTGGCACGCCAGCGAGGCGGCGAAGCCGTACGACGCGCTGCCGTTCGTCGACGTCTCCGCCCGAGACGAAGCCGACGCGCTAGCGCGCTTCGACGCGTTGCAGCGTCGCCTCGACCTCGGCCGCGGGCCGCTTGCCTGCGCGTGCGCGGCACGCTTGCCGGACGGCGCGACGCAGCTCTATCTCGCGATTCACCATGCGATCGTCGATGGCGTGTCGTGGCGCATCCTGCTCGACGACCTCGACACGGCGTACCGCGCCGCTTGCGAACGCGCGCCGGTCAAGCTGTCGCAGCCGGGCCTGCGCGCGGATGCGTGGGCCGCACGGCTCGCACGGGCGGCAACGGAACCGCGCTCGCCGTTCGCGGCCGAGGCTGCGTACTGGGCCGGCATGGCGCAGGGCGACGACATCGCGCCCGATCATCCCGACGCGGCGGCAACGAACGCCGATGCGGCCGTCGTCGTGCAGACGATCGACGCGGCATTGACGCGCGCGGCGTTGACCGATACGCATGCGGCCTACCGCACGCAGACGATCGAGCTGCTGGGCGCGGCGCTCGCACAGGCGCTGGCCGGCGTGAGCGGTGCCGCGTCGTGCCGCATCGAACTGGAAGGGCATGGCCGCGAGGCACTGTTCGACGACGCGGATGCCAGCCGCACGATCGGCTGGCTGACGAGCCATTACCCGGTGACGCTGCCGGTCGCGGCCACGGCGCGCGACACGCTGTGCTCGGTCAAGGACGTGCTGCGCGCGGTGCCGCACAAGGGTCTCGGCTTCGGCGTGCTCGCGCACTACGGCGATGCGGCGACGCGTGCGGCGCTGGTCGCCGTGCCGCGCCCGCGCGTCACGTTCAACTATCTCGGCCAGTTCGACGCGCCGCGCGATGCCGCGCTCGTGCCGCGCTTCGGCGGCGCCGGCGTCGAGCGCGATCCCCAGGGGCCGCTCGGCAATACGCTCGCGATCCACGCGTACCTCGATACGGATCGTGACGGCGCGCGCACGCTGAAAGTGCACTGGGTCTACGGCGCACCGCAATTCGAACGCACGACGATCGACGCATTCGCCGAACGCTTCGCGGCGGCGCTGCGCGAACTTGTCGACACGTGCGTGTCGCGCGTGGCGCATCGCGGTGGTGGCGCGACGCCGGGCGATTTCCCGCTCGCGCAGTCCGCCGGTCTCACGCAGGCCGCGATCGAGCGCGCGCCGCTCGACTGGCGCACGATCGAAGACGTGTATCCGTTGTCGCCGATGCAGCAGGGCATCCTGTTCCATGCGCTGTTCGCGCCCGGTCACGCCAGCTATGTGAACCAGCTCGTCGCGACCGCGACCGCACTCGACGCCGACCGGCTCGCGGCCGCATTCGACGCGTCGATCGCCCGCCACGACATCCTGCGCACGAGCGTGATGCCGGACGAAGCCGCGCCGCTGCAGTGCGTGCATCGTCACGCGCGGATGCCGGTCGAACGGCTCGACTGGCGCACCCGCGGCGACACGCTCGATGCCGATTTCGACGCATGGCTCGCGGCCGATCGCGCCCGCGGTTTCGACTGGCGCGAGCCGCCGCTGATGCGGCTCACGCTGATCCGCGTGACCGATGATGCATGGCGCGTCGTGTGGACGCGTCATCACGTGCTGCTCGACGGCTGGAGCACGGCGCGCCTGCTCGCCGACGTGCTGCGCGACTATCGCGATCCGGATGCCGTGTCGCCGTTCGCAAGCCGCCCGGCGCTGCGTTATCGCGACTTCATCGCATGGCTCGGCACGCGCGACCGCGACGCCGACGAGCGCTTCTGGACGGAACGCCTCGCACGACTCGACGCACCGACGCTGATCGCGGCACGCACGGCCGACCGTGCGGATGCCGAAATGCTCACGTGGCGCGCAACGCTCGATGCCGACACGATGACGCTTGTCGCGCAGACCGCACGCGCATTGAAGCTGACCGTCAACACGCTGGTGCAGGGCGCCTGGGCGCTCGCCCTGCAGCGGATGACGCACCAGCCGGCCGTCGCGTTCGGCGCGACCGTCGCGGGCCGCCCCGATGCGCTCGCGGACGTCGATTCGGTGCTCGGCCTGTTCATCAACACGCTGCCGGTGATTACCGCACCGGCGCCGCAACAACGCGCGGCCGACTGGCTGCAGACGCTGCAACGCGAGAACGCGGCTGCCGCCGAGCACGCGCACACGCCGCTCGCCGACATCCAGCGCTGGGCGCGCGGCGCGGGCGGCGCCCTGTTCGACACGCTGGTCGTGTTCGAGAACTACCCGGTCGACGACACGGCGCGCGACGCCGATCCGCGCGCGCTGGCATTGAGCGGCGTGCGCAGCATCGAAGCCACCGATTTCGCACTGACGCTCGTGATCGAGAGCGGCACCGAGCTGACGATCGACTACGGCTACGACACCGCGCGCGTCGATGCGCGACAGGTTGAAACCTGGCACCGCGCGTTTGCATGCGCGCTCGACGCGCTGGCCCGCACGCCGGATGCGCTGCTCGGCACGCTGTCGATCGCCGACGAAGCGACTCGCGACGCGCTGGTCCATGCGTGCAACACCGCGCACATCTGGCCGGACGCGCAACGTCAGCCGCTGCATCTGCAATTCGCCGATGCGGCGCGGGCGACGCCCGACGCGATCGCGCTCGAATACGCGGACGTTCACGGCGGCGTGCATCGCGCGACCTATCGCGAACTCGACTTCAGCACGTCACGCATCGCGGCCGCATTGCGCCGGCGCGGCGTGCGGCCCGACACGCCGGTCGCACTGTGCGTCGAGCGTTCGTTCGACATGGTGATGGCGCTGTTTGGCGTGCTGAAGGCCGGCGCGGCGTACTTGCCGGTCGATCCCGACTATCCGCCCGAGCGCATCGCGTACCTGCTGCGCGACGCGCGGCCGGCCGTCGCGATCACCCAGGCTCATCTGCGCGAGCAAGTCGAAGCTGCGCTCGGTGATGGTGCGGGCACGCAGTTGCTGACGGTTGCCGACCTGCTCGCCGATGAAACGGCCGATGAAACCGGACACGACGCCGCCGGCGCGACCGCGGCGATCGACGACGCGCAGCTCGCATACCTGATCTACACGTCCGGTTCGACCGGCAAGCCGAAGGGCGCCGGCAACACGCACGGCGCGCTCGCGAACCGGATCGCGTGGATGCAGCACGCGTACCGGCTGACGCGCGACGACGTCGTGCTGCACAAGACGCCGTTCGGCTTCGACGTATCGGTGTGGGAATTCGTGTGGCCGCTGGCGATCGGCGCGAAGCTCGCGATCGCCGCGCCAGGCGACCATCGCGATCCGGCGCGCCTGGCCGCCGCGATCCACGCACACGGCGTGACGGTGCTGCACTTCGTGCCGTCGATGCTGGCCGCGTTCGCCGCGCATCTCGACGATTTCTCGGCCGCCGCGCAGTGCGACAGCGTGCGCCTGATCGTTGCAAGCGGCGAGGCGCTCGCGCCTGAACTCGTCGCGAAGACGGCGCGACTGCTGCCGAACGCGACGCTCGTGAACCTGTACGGGCCGACCGAGGCCGCGATCGACGTGTCGCACTGGACCTGCGGCCCCGACGATGCGGATGCTGCCGCGGTGCCGATCGGCCATCCGATCGCGAACCTGCAACTGCACGTGCTCGATGCGGCGTGGCAGCCGGTGCCGGCCGGCGCGACCGGCGAACTCTATCTCGCGGGCGCGGGCCTCGCGCGCGGCTATCTCGGCCGTCCGGCGCTGACCGCCGAGCGCTTCGTGCCCGATCCGTTCGTGCCGGGCACGCGCATGTACCGCACGGGCGACCTCGCACGACGGCGTGCCGACGGTGCGCTCGACTATCTCGGCCGCGTCGATACGCAGGTCAAGCTGCGCGGCCAGCGGATCGAGCCGGGCGAGATCGAGGCGCTGCTGCGCGCGGCGGCCGGTGTGAACGACGCCGTCGTGATCGTGCGCGACGAGCAACTGATCGGCTATGTCGCGCGTGGCGACGCGGGCCCGCTCGACCAGGCGGCGCTGCTCGACGCGCTCCGTGCGCAATTGCCGGCCTACATGGTGCCGTCGCGACTGATCGAACTCGACGCGTTGCCCGTCACGCCGAACGGCAAATGCGATCGCCATGCGCTGCCCGCGCCGGCGCGCGAAGCGGCAACTGACGTCGCGCTCGCGACCGACACGGAACGCGCGCTCGCCGGGATCTGGCAACGCGTGCTGCACGTGGAGGCGATCGGCCGCGACGACGATTTCTTCCTGCTCGGCGGCCATTCGCTGCTCGCGACGCAGGCCCACGCGCAGGCGAATCTGCACTGGGGGCTCGCGTTGCCGCTGCGCACGCTGTTCGACACGCGCACGCTGGCGCGCTGCGCGGAGGCGATCGACGCGGCCTGCGCGGCGCGCGGCGAAACCGACGCGGCGAGCGCGATCGATGCGCTGCTCGGCGAACTGGAAACCCAATAAGGACGACGGATGACGAAGGTTCAACCCGACTGGCTCGCGCTCGCGACACGTTTCGCGCAACTGCCCGACGCGCAGCGCGCGGTCTTCATCGACAAGCTCGGCGCGGCCGGCATCGACTTCCGCGTGCTGCCGATCCCGCCGCGCACGCCACGCAGCGAGCGCGTGCCGGCGTCGTTCGCGCAGACGCGGCTGTGGCTGCATGCGCGGCTGATCGATGCGCCCGACGCGTATCACATCACCGAGCGCCTGGCGCTGACGGGCCCGCTCGACGCGCATGCGCTGCGCCTGGCGTGCGACGCGCTGATCGCGCGCCATGAGGCGCTGCGCACGACCTTCGACGAAACGCAGGACGGCGTGGCGCAAACGATCCACGCGCCGCTGCGCTGCCCGTGGCGCGAAACCGATCTCGAAGCGCTGCCGGATGCGCAGCGCACGGCGCGCGCGGAGGCGGTCGCCACGGCTGACGAAGCCGAGCCGTTCGATCTCGGCGCGGCGCCGCTCGTACGCGCCCATCTGGTGCGCTTCGATGCGACCCGTCACTGGCTCGCGCTGACCGTGCATCACATCGTGTCGGACGGCTGGTCGTCCGGCGTGATGCTCGAGGAACTCGCGGCGTTCTATCGCGCGTATGCGTCCGACCGGCCGGTGCCGCTCGCGCCGCTGCCGATCCAGTACGCCGACTACGCGCTGTGGCAGCGCCGCTGGCTCGACGCCGGCGAGCGTGACCGCCAGCTCGCGTTCTGGCGCGAACGGCTCGATCCGCAACGCGGCGTGCTGGCGCTGCCGGGCGCAGCCGCGCGACCCGCACGCCGCAGTGCGCGCGGCGCACGCCATGGGTTTTCGCTCGACGCACGCATCGGCGCGCAATTGCGCGCATTCGCGGCTGCGTCGGGCGCCACGCCGTTCGCGGTGCTGCTTGCCGCGCTCGATGCGCTGCTGGCGCGCGCGACCGGCGATGCGCGAATCTGCGTCGGCGTGCCGGCCGCGAACCGCGAACGCGCGGAAGTCGCCGGCCTGATCGGCTTCTTCGTCAACGCGCTCGCGATCGACGTCGACGTGCCCGCGTACGGCGATTTTTCGTCGCTGGTCGCGCGCACGCAGCGCGCGCTCGTCGACGCGCAGATGCACCAGGACGTGCCGTTCGAGCAGGTGGTCGACGCGCTCGGCGTGCCGCGCAGCGCGAGTCACCATCCGCTGTTCCAGGTGATGGCCGCGTACGGCGAGCGCCGCGCGCTGCCGGCGCTCGGCGCGGCGTCGGCGGCGTTGCTGCCGTCGGGCACGCCGTCCGCGAAATTCGACCTGACGCTTTCGGTCGAAGCGACGCCGGACGGCACGTTCGACGCCGCGTTCATCTACGCGCTCGACCTGTTCGACGCGGACGCGATCGCACGGCTGGCCGCACGTTTCGTCACGCTGCTGGCCGATGCGCTCGCGCGCCCCGGCATGCCGGTCGGCGATCTCGACTGGCTGCCCGCCGACGAACGGGCGCAACTCTTTGCATGGAACGCGCCGGCGGACGAGACCGAAGTCGAGCCGTTCGTACCCGTGCATGCGCGCATCGCTGCGCATGCACACGCGCGGCCCGATGCACGCGGCGTCGCCGATGTCGATCGTGCGCTGACGCGTGGCGAAGTCGATGCGCGCGCGGCACGGCTGGCGCGCCATCTGGTGGCGGCCGGCGTACGGCCCGAAATGCGCGTGGGCGTCGCGCTGCGGCGCTCGGTCGACCTGCTCGTCGCGCTGATCGCGGTGCTGAAGTCGGGCGCCGCGTTCGTGCCGCTCGACCCGGCGCATCCGCGCGAACGGCTCGCGCAGATCGTCGGCGACGCGAACATCGCGCACGTGCTGACCGACGGCGCGAGCGCCGCGTCGCTGCTCGAACTGCCGGATCTGCGCGTATGGCGCGCCGATGAAGTCGATGCACTCGACGCAGCCGCGCACGTCGCGCTGCCGGACGTGCTGCCGGGCCACGCGGCCTATGTGATCTACACGTCGGGCTCGACCGGCAAGCCGAAGGGCGTGATCGTCGATCATGCGTCGTTCGCGCGGCATTGCGCGGCGATCGCCGAGCGCTACGGCGCGGGCGAAAACGACGTGTTCCTGCTGTTCCAGTCGGTCAACTTCGACGGTGCGCACGAAGGCTGGTTTTCGCAGTACATGTCGGGCGCCGCCGTGTCGGTGACGGCCGACGTGCTGTGGCCGCCCGCGCAGACCTGCGCGATGATGGTCCGCGATGGCGTGACGATGACCTACGTGCCGCCCGGTTGCGCCGCGCAGCTCGCCGAATGGGCGCTCGCGCATGGTGCGCCGCCGACGCTGCGTTCGCTGACCGTCGGCGGCGAGGCGACGTCGCGCGAGGCGTTCGCGATGCTGCGGCGCGCACTGCCGAACGTGCGCGTGGTCAACGGCTATGGCCCGACCGAGACGGTCATCACGCCGACGCTGTGGATGTTCCGGCCCGGCGACGATCTCGCGATGCTCGGCGACGCCGCCTACCTGCCGATCGGTACGCTGGTCGGCGCACGCACCGCGCATGTGCTCGACGAACGCCTGCATCCGCTGCCGGTCGGCGTGATCGGCGAACTGTATCTGGGCGGCGAGGGGATCGGCGTCGCGCGCGGTTATCTCGACCGCCCGGCGCTGACCGCCGAGCGCTTCGTGCCCGATCCGTACGGCGTGCCGGGCGCGCGGCTGTACCGCACGGGCGACCTCGTGCGGCGTCGCGCGGACGGCGTGTTCGACTTCATCGGCCGCGTCGACCATCAGGTGAAGCTGCGCGGGCTGCGCATCGAACTCGGCGAGATCGAGGCCCAGCTTGCCGCGCACGACGCGGTGCGCGAAGCGTGCGCGGTCGTGCACGGGCAGGGCGCACGCGCGCAGCTGGTCGCGTACGTCGAGCTGACCGCCGACGCAAGGGCGGCCGCGCAGCCGGTCGAAGCCGCGACGCTCGACGCGCACCTGCGCCGCACGCTGCCCGACTACATGGTGCCCGCGCAGCTGATCGTGCTCGACGCGCTGCCGCGCAACGCGAACAGCAAGGTCGACCGCGCACGGCTGCCGGCGCCGGTACGCGTCGAGCGCGCGTACGAAGCGCCGCACGACGGCGACGAGGCCGCGCTCGCCGCGATCTGGTGCGACGTGCTGAATCTCGCGCGCGTGGGGCGCGGCGATCACTTCTTCGATCTCGGCGGCCATTCGCTCGCCGCCGTGCGCGTCGCAACGCGTGTGGCCGAACGGCTCGGCCGCGACGTGCCGGTGCGTGCGCTGTTCGAAGCGCCCGTGCTCGCGCAGTACGCGTTGCAGGTCGCCGGTGCGCCGCGCGCCGCGCATGCCGGTGCGGCAGCGCCGGGCCTCGCCGTCGCCCAACCGGACGCGCACGGCGTGTGGCCGCTGTCGCCGGCGCAGCTCGGCCTGTGGTTCCTGTGGCGCGCGCAGCCGGACAGCGCCGCATACAACATTCCGGTCGCGCTGCGTGTGCGCGGCCCGCTCGATGTCGATGCGCTGCGTGCGGCCTTTGCGGATGTCGCGATCGTGCATCCGGCGCTGCGCGCGCGGTTGGTCGAGCGTGACGGCGCACTTCCGGGCCAGCGGATCGACTCGGACGTTGCCGTCGAACTGCCGGTGGTCGACCTGTCGGCGCAAACCGATGCACTCGTTCGTGCCGCGGCGCTGACCGACGAGGATGCGCTCGCGCCGTTCGACCTCGCTGCCGATGCGCCGCTGTGGCGCGCGCGGGTCCTGCGGCTCGGGGCAGACGATCATGTGCTGTCGGTGACGATTCATCACATCGTGTCGGATGGCGAATCGATCGAGCTGTGGCTCGACGCGGTTCGTGTGCGCTATGTCGCCCGCGTGCAAGGCGGCGCCGCGCCGGCCGATGAGGCTGTTGAGGCCGTTGAACCAGCCATGCCGCTCGTGCTGCCCGCACCGTGCCATCCGGCCCGCGTCGCGTACTGGCGCGACGCGCTGGCCGATCTGCCGACGCGCGTGCTGCCGCAGCGCGCGCACGCACCGGCCGTGCCGCAATGGCGTGCGGCCCGCATTGCATTCGAATTCGACGGCGCCCTGATCCGCGCCGCGCGCGACACGGCGTCGGCCGCGCACGCGACACTGCCGATGCTGCTGCACGCGGCGCTCAACACCGCGCTGTTCCGCACGACGGGCGCGGCCGACCAGCCGGTCGGCGTGCTGGCGTCGACGCGCGAGCTGACGGGCGACGCGGCCCGCGACGCGCTCGGCCTCTTCATCAATTCGGTCGTCGTGCGCACGCGGCTCGACCCGGCCGCGCGCCGTGCGGACGTGCTCGCACAAGTGCGCGACACGGCGCTCACGGCCTACGCGCACGCCGACGTGCCGTTCGCGGACGTCGTCGCGGCGCTGCGCGCGCCGCGTGCCGCGCAGGCCAATCCGCTGTTCCAGGTGATGTTCAACTACCTGCGCCCGGCGGGTGCCGCGGCGCGCGACTGGGCCGGCCTGTCGCTGGCCGGATTCGGCGAGGTGCGCCATCGCGTCGTGTTCACGCTGGAGCTCGACGTCGTCGAGCATCCGGATGGCCGCGTAAGCGCCGCATTCTCGTATGCGGACGAACTGATCGACCGCGGTTTCGTCGATGCGCTCGTCGATGTCTACCACGACGAAGTCGCGCGTTTCGCCGGCGCGTCGGAAGCGGCGCTCGGCGCGCCGGACAAGCCTGCGGTCGCGCCGGCGTCGCATCGCTCGCAGGCGGAAGGCAACGGGCGCGCGGCGACGTCGTCGCGTGCACCGCATGCGGCTGCCGCCCTCGCGGCGCTGTGGTCCGACACGTTCGCGACGGCCGCACCCGAAGCGGACGCCAACCTGTTCGAAGCCGGCGCGACCTCGTTCGACGTCGTGCGCTTCGTCGACGCGGCGGCCCGTGCCGGTCACGCGCTGACGGTCGCCGACCTGTTCGCGTCGCCGACGCTCGCGGCACTCGGCGCGCGACTTGATGCGCGACTCGATGCACACACGGAAACGGGACAGGAGGCGCGCCATGCTGGCTGAGGTGCGTCCGGACGGATTCACGCTGCTCGATACCTGCCGCCTCGCGTTCGCGGACGGCCTGTTCGCCGTGCGCGACGGCACGCAGATCCGCGTCGCGCAGGGCGACGGCATCGGCGCGCAGTTGCTGCGCGCACAGCTCGGCGACGATGGCGCGCTGCGCCTCGTCGCGTACAACCATCGCGCGGCCCCGGCCGACCAGCGGCGTGCGCTGCTGGTCGCGCTGGCCGCGGCGTTTTCGGATAGCGCCCGCCACGCGGCGATCCGGCTCGACCCGGCAGCGTGGCCGGCGGTTGCGCTCGATGCGTTGCGCGCGAGCGGCGTGCTCGCCGACGGCGGCCGCTGCATGCGTGAAGGCTGGGCGCAGCAGGCCGATCTGTGGCTCGTCGGCCCGCATCTGCCGTGCGCGACGTTGCCGATGTTCACCGACGGCCGCCGCCATCCGCGCCGGCCGCCCGCGCCGCGCGGCGAGGTCTACGCGCGCGACCTGCCTGCGCTCGGCGTGCGCTTCACGCTGCGCGGCTGGCAGCCGGCCGAGGACGCCGCGCGACTCGCGCGCTGGTTCGACGAGCCGCGCGTGCGCGACGGCTGGCCGGGCACGCCGCCCGGCGCGCAAGGCGCGGCGCCCGACGCCGATCCGCACGTGATTCCGCTGGTCGGCTGCTTCGACGGCGAACCGTTCGCGTATTTCGAAGCGGTCTGGCTGAAGGAAGACGCGCTCGCGCCGCACGTCGCGGCGCGCGACTACGACCGCGGGCTGCGGATGCTGGTCGGCGAGTCGCGCTGGCGCGGCCCGCATTGCGTGGCGGGCTGGCTGCCGTCCGTCGTTCATTACCTGTTTCTCGACGACCCGCGTACCGAAGCGGTCGGCTGTGCCGTGCCGGCCGGCCACGCGCGGGTTGCCGACCATCTCGCGCGGCATGGCTTCGCGCGGCAGCGCCGTCTCGCGCTGGCCGACGCGCAGCCGCTGTGGATGCGCACGCTGCGCGAGACCTTCTTCTCCGGCCGTCACGTCTGACGCGCCGGATTCACCGACAAGGGAGCTGAGACATGCAGAGAGAAACCGTATTCGACCTGATCGGCGTCGGCTTCGGGCCGTCGAATCTGGCGCTGGCCGTGCGCCTCGCCGAGCGCGGCGGCGCCCGCACGTTCGCCCATTGCTTCGTCGAGCGCCAGCCGGAATTCGGCTGGCATCGCGGCATGCTGCTCGACGACTGCCGGATGCAGATCTCGTTTCTGAAGGATCTCGTCACGATGCGCGATCCGAAGAGCCGCTACACGTTCATCAACTATCTGTTCGAACGCGGCCGGCTGAACGAATTCGTCAACCTGAAGAACTTCTATCCGACCCGCGTGGAGTTCCACGACTACCTGAGCTGGGTGGCCGAGGCGTTCGACGATCGCGTCCATTACAGCGAAACCGTCCTGGCGATCGAACCCGTGCACGGCGACGGCGCGCGGATCGACGCGCTGCGCGTGCTGTCGCGCGACGCGGCCGGCCATGAGCGCCAGCGCGTCACGCGCGCGCTGTCGGTCGGCGTCGGCGGCACGCCGGCGGTTCCGGACGCGTTCGCCGCGCTCGGTCGCGACCGCGTGATCCACTCGTCGTCGTACCTGACCGACATCGACCGGCTCGTCGCGTCGCCGGACGGCGAGCGCCGCCGCGTCGCGGTGATCGGCGCGGGGCAGAGCGCCGCCGAGGTGTTCATCGATCTCGCGCGCCGCTTCCCGCACGTCGACGCGAACCTCGTGATGCGCGCCGGTGCGTTGAAGCCGGCCGACGACAGCCCGTTCGTCAACGAGATCTTCAGCCCCGAGTTCACCGATGTCGTCTACGCGCAGCCGCACGACGCGCGACGCGCGCTGCTCGAGCGTTATCGCGACACGAACTACGCGGTGGTCGACCGGCCGCTGATCGAACAGATCTACGAAATGCTGTACCTGCAGCGCATCGACGGCACGCCGCGTCATGCGCTGCTCGCGAACAGCGCGATCGAGGCGGCGGTGCGCACCGCCGACGGACGCATCGAGCTGACGCTGCGCGACCGGATGAGCGGCGACACGCGCGTCGAGCGTTTCGACGCGCTCGTGCTGGCCACCGGCTACCGCCGCGACACGCATTCGGCGCTGCTCGAAGGGCTCGCGCCGCACCTGGGTGACGCGCTTGCACGCGGCGACGTGACGCGCGACTACCTGCTCGCGACGCCCGAGCACTTCGCGCCGCGCATCTACCTGCAAGGCTGCTGCGAAGACAGCCACGGCCTGTCCGACACGCTGCTGTCGGTACTGGCGCGTCGCGCGGACGAAATCTGCGCGTCGCTCGAAAACGAGATCGCACCCGCCCATGAAGAAGGCGCGGCCCGGGCATCACAGGAAAAACGACGGGACAACGGGGTGAGCGCGAGCCGGATGGCTTTCGCTCTTTGACAAAGGCACGGTCGGAGACCGCATGAAACAAGTGGAGCAGAGAAAGATGGAGTGGGCAACAGGCACGCGTTTGCGTGCGATCGCAGCCGCGGCGAGCGTGGCGTTCGGTGTGGCGGCAGGGCAGGCACAGGCCCAGACGGCGCCGGCCGTGAACGCGGGCGCCGCGGCATCGGCCAGCAGTGCGCAGAACGGTGCGTCGGCCAGTGGGTCGACCGGCACGCTGCCGACGATCAACGTCAACGCGGCCTCGGAAGGAGACGGCACGGTCGGGCTCGTCGCGAAGCGCAGCCGGACCGGTACGAAGACCAGTACGTCGATCAACGAGATCCCGCAGACGATCAACGTCGTCACCGCGCAGCAGATCGAGATGACCGGCGCGACCGACGTGAACGCGGCGCTGCGCTACGTGCCGGGTTTCTCGTCGTACGGCTCGGACAACCGCTCCGACTGGTACGCGGCGCTGCGCGGCTTCACGCCGACCGCGTACGTGAACGGGCTGCAGGTGCCGAACACGATCAACCTGGCGAGCTGGCGTGTCGATCCGTACATGATCGACAGCATCAGCGTGCTGCGCGGGCCGACCTCGGTGCTGTACGGCGCGGGCGACCCGGGCGCGATCGTCGACGTGCAGACCAAGCTCGCCGACGGCGAGCGCGTGCGCGAGGCCGGCGTGCAGATCGGCAACTACGCGCGCAAGCAGTTCATGATCGACGTCGGCGACAAGCTCGACCCGGACGGCAAGTACGCGTACCGCTTCGTCGGCGTCGCACGCGACGGCAACGCGCTGACCGGCCCGAACAACGACCAGCGCGTCGCGCTCGCGCCGTCGTTCCGCTGGCGTCCGGACGCGGACACCTCGCTGACGCTGTCGGCCACCTATCTGCAGGACTGGGGCGACATCTCGTCGAACTTCCTGCCCGCGCAGGGCACGGTGCTGCCGAACCCGAACGGGCAGATCAACAAGGACGTCTACGAGGGCGACGGAAACTTCAACTACTACCGCAAGAAGCAGTGGTCGGTCGGCTACCAGTTCGAGCGCAACCTGACGCCGGCGTGGACGTTCCGCCAGAACACGCGCCTGATGCACCTGTCGCTCGACAACGGTTCGGTGTTCGGCAACGGCTTCGTCGACGGCAGCATGACCGACGTGTCGCGCTGGGCCGGCGTGTTCCAGATGAACTACAGCCGCTTCGACATCGACAACAACCTCGAAGGCCGCTTCGCGACGGGCCCGCTCCAGCACACACTGCTGCTCGGCTTCCAGTACAACCGGCAGACGGCGACCGACAGCGAGTGGCTCGCCGCCGCACCGCCGCTGAACATCTACAACCCGGTGTACCAGCCCGTCACGACGGCGGTGTTCACGCCCGACGCGACGTTCCGCACCAACACGTACACGACGATGAACACGTTCGGCCTGTACGCGCAGGACCAGGTCAAGTGGAACCGCTGGACGCTGACGCTCGGCGGCCGCGAGGACTGGGTCAACATGCGGATGGACGACCGCGCGGGCGGCACGTCGACGAAGGCGGACGTGACGGCATTCACCGGCCGCGTGGGCCTCACGTACCAGGGCGATTACGGGCTGTCGCCGTACGTCAGCTATGCCACGTCGTTCAATCCGCTGATCGGCGTGAACCTGCTCGGCGGCGGGCTGCCGCAGCCGACCCGCGGCAAGCAGATCGAGGCCGGCCTGCGCTGGCAGCCGCCCGGCAAGAACCTGATGCTGAACGCGGCGATCTACCAGATCAACCAGACCAACGTGCTCACGCCGGCGCTGCCGAGCCAGGACAATACCGGCACGAAGTCGGTGCAGACCGGCGAAGTGCGCTCGCGCGGGATCGAGCTGAGCGCGACCGGCAAGCTCACGCGCAACCTGTCGGTGATCGCGTCGTACGTGTACCAGGACGTGAAGAACGTGAAGGCCAACGACGTGTCGCTGAACAACTGGCCGGTCGACATCCCGCGTCCGCGCCAGATGGCGTCGCTGTGGACCGACTGGACGTGGCACACGGGGCCGCTCGCGGGCTTCGGCCTCGGCGGCGGCGTTCGCTACCAGAGCGCATCGGCCGGTGCGGCCGACAACTCGCTGACGGTATCGAGCGTCACGCTGTTCGACGCGGGCGTGCACTACGACACGCGTAACTGGCGCTTCGCCGTGAACGGGACGAACCTGTTCAACCGCCACTACATCAGCGGTTGCCAGTCGGCGAACGTCTGCGTGTTCGGGACCGACCGTACCGTGATCGCGACCGCGAAATACAACTGGTGACGATGTGCGCCGCGGCGCGCCGGCCGGCCTGCGTGGCCGGCGCGGGCGGGCCGCGGCGCCATCGTCCGCTTTTCCACGACGCCTCCATGCCGAAGAAAAATCTCGTCTACATCCAGTCGCTGCGCAACGGCGCGGCCGATCGCGCCGGCCAGCCGGTCGCTTATCAGGGCGGCACGCGCTACATGAAGGCGCCGCTCGAATTCCTCGTCGAGCGCCTGAACGACTCGCCGCTCGGCGAGCGTTACACGCTCCAGGGCGTGATCGTCGACGACGACGAAGGCTCGCCGGCCGACCGCGCGAAAGTCGCCGACTACGGCTTCGCCCGTACGCCGGGCCGCCCGTGGATCCTGCCGGAAGGGTTGACGGTGCAAGGCCGGCCCGTCGACGAACTGTTCTGCACGATTGCGTCGACGTACCGGCGGCTGCCGCGCGACGCGCGCGAGCGCGCCGCGGCCAAGCAGGCGTTCGAGCGCCGTCTGCTCGAGCGCCTGCTCGAACTCGAAGCCGACGTCGTCGTGCTCGACGGGCTGCTCGTGATCCTCGACGAACTCGTGCGGCCCGGCGCGCGCTTTCACCGGCGCATCGCCAACATCCACCCCGGCATCACGGCCGACGGTTCGCCGTACCAGCGGCGCGGCGCGTGGGCGACGCTCGACGCGCTGCACGGCGCGCGCGGCGAACGGGTCGACTGGGCGAGCGGCGCAACGTCGTCCGTCGAGCCGGTGATGATGACGGGCGCATCGTTCCACTACGTCGACAACGGCATCGATTCCGGCGAGGTGATCTGCGACGTGCTCGACACGCCGATCGCGCCGGACGACACGATTCTCGAACTGCGCTGGAACAACTTCCAGCGCAGCCTGTTTCCGGCACTCGAGCGGGGGCTGCACGTCCTCGCCGACCGCCACGACGCGGGAGCACTGTGATGGTAGACACGCTGACGAAACCGGCCGGCGCCCCGGACGCCGTCGAAGGTGCAGTGGCCGCCGCGCTCGACGGCGCCGCACGCGGGCAGGCGCTGGCCGTCGCCGAGCACACGCTCGACGCGTGGCGGCCCGACGACTCGCCGGACCTGCTGCTCGCGGCGTTCGTCGCACTGTTCAACACCGACACGCGCTACGACGCGGCGACGATCACCGCGCCGCTCGGCGGCGCCGATGCGGCGGCGATTGCGTCGTACGTCGTGCGCGCGGTGCGCGAGGGCGTGATCGACGGCGCGCAGGTGGCCGGCGACACGCTGCGTCTCACCGTGTCGCGCGCGACGTTCTGGCAGAACCCTAAGCCGTGGCTGAAGGCGCCCGCGTCGGGCGGCATGCCGCTGCGCTACGCGATCACGAACGGCCACCGGCACCCGGTGCGGCCGCCATCGCCGGCCGGCGAGATCTATGCACGCACCATGCCGCAGGTCGGGATGACGTTCAGCCTGCGCACGGTCGATGTCGACGCGCACGCGGATCTGTTCAGCGGCTGGATGAACCTCGATCGCGTCGCGCAGTTCTGGGACCAGCGCGGCACGCGCGACGAGCACGCGGCGTATCTCGCCGAGCGGCTTGCCGATCCGCACATGCACCCGATGATCGGCTATTTCGACGACACGCCGTTCGGCTATTTCGAGTTCTACTGGGCGAAGGAGGACCGTCTCGCGCCGTTCTACGACGCGCACGACTACGACCGCGGGCTGCACCTGCTGATCGGCGACCCGCGCTTCCAGAGCGCCGGCAAGCTGCATGCGTGGTGGAGCGGGGTACTGCACTACATGTTCGTCGACGAACCGCGCACGCAGCGCCTCGTCGGCGAACCGCGCGTCGATCACGTGCGGCATATCGCGTACATGCACCGGCTCGGGTTCCACACGCTGAAGGAATTCGACTTCCCGCACAAGCGCGCGGCGCTCACCATGATCGAGCGCGATACGTTCTTCGACACGTTCCGGTTGCCGTGACGGCGCGAATGCGCGGCGCGGCACGACGCGCCGGCATCGGCCGTCCGGCATATGGACCGCGCGGCCTGCGTCGTGAAGAATTGATCACTCTCCTCATCGACGACAGGCCCGCAACAATGGCGAAAACATCTTCCGCGGCATGGGGCGCGACATGCGGGTTGCGTACGCCCATATATGCCCGTAACCAGGCAATCCGTATCCCGAAGGACATGGAGTTCGAGGGGGTGACGGAACTCGAGATCCGCCGCGAGGGCGACACGCTGCTGCTGTGGCCGGTGCGGCCTACGTGGCTGTCGTTCGCGAGCGAACCGCTGGCCGACGCCGATTTTCTCGCAGAACGCCCGGCCGTGATCGAGTCCGACCGCTTCGACCTCCGCGGTGAGGGCGAAGCGCCGACGGAGTCCAGCCGGTGATCACGCTCTACATGCTCGCTACGAACAACTGTTCGTTCATCATGCGCGAGCGGCCGCCCGTGGTGCTGTCGCGGCTGCAATCGTGCGTCAATGCGCAGCACCGGATCGTCGTCTCGGCAATCACCTATGCCGAAATGCGGTTCGGCGCGCTCGGCAGGAAGGTGTCGCCCAAGCATGCAGAACTCGTGGCGACCTTCGTTGCGCGCCTGGACGGCGTGCTGTCGTGGGACACGGCGGCGATTCGTGCCGGTCTTGCCGCGCGCGGCACGCCGATCGGCGCGAACGATACGTCGATCGCCGGGCATGCGATCGCGGCCGGGGCGGTGCTCGACACCCTCAGCAGCCGCGAGTTCGGCCGTGTCGCCGGGTTGTCGCTCGAAGACTGGGCGGCCTGAGCGCAGCATGCCGCGCGCACGGTCGCGCGGCTGTACCGCAGCGGTGCGTCACGTGCGCGGTGCGGGGCGATATGCGAGAAAGGCGGTGCGGAACGCGTCGAGATACCGGTCGGCGTCATCGCTGAATTCGCCGGGCAACAGCGCGAACGCGCGTGCCAGCAGATCCTGGCCGAGCGCGGCATAAGTCGCTTCATCCGACAGCAGCGCGCGGATCGCGTCGCGCGTGTGCGGCAACGCAATCCGTTGCGCGTCGCGCGCGAGCAGCGCGGCAGCGGCGAGTTCCGGCTGGAACGCGTGCATTTCGAGCAGGTCCGGCGCGACATCCCAGATGCGCTCGCGATTACCGGCGTCGTGGAAATGCGTCAGCAGGAACAGCAGGTCGTACGCGTCGCTGTTCTGGCGCGCGCGCCGATCCTTCCACGCGAGCAGCTTGAGCAGCGCGAGCGCCGGCAGGCTGGCCACCGGCACCACGGTGTGCGCGTCGATCGACACCGGCTGCGCGGTGTCCACCGCTTCCTGAAAACCGAACACGTTCAGCACGAACTCACCGCCGGGCGGCCACGCGATCTCGCCGGGCGGCGTTTCGAGCGGCCCGAACGGCACGAGATCCAGCTCCGTGCGAAAACCGTGTGTGCCACTGTCGAACAGCAGTTTCTGCTGCTGTTTCGGTGCGCGGGCGAACTGCCCGGTTGCGACGAGCGCGTCGATGAGTCGCTCGTGAAACGGCCAGCTCACCGCGCACACCGCAACGTCGATATCGCGCGTCGCGCGCGCCGGCTGAATGCCGTGAACGTGCCACATCAGGATGTCGCGCGCGGTTGCGCCGGCGACCACGAATGCCGCGTCGAGGCGTGAGCAGGTCGAGCACACGCTCTGCAGCAGCGCAAGCGCCGCAGGCGCCAGCGGCCGGCGTGCGTCGACCTCAAGCGGGCGGGTGGGCGAGGTATCGGTCATGGATGCGCTCGGCGACGGCGAGATTGCGGCTGTCGCCGGACGCGACGAGATCCGCGTAGATCAACAGCGGCGGCACGACCGGTACGTCCTGCTCGGGCCAGGCGAGCGCCGCCAGCGGCGGCCAGAACGCTTCGACGAGCTCGACGTCGCCGCGCTCGTCAGCGCGCAGGCGGCCTTGTAGCAGCAACTGGTTCGACGCGGTGCCGTGCGTATAGACGGTGATCGCGGCCGGCTTCAGATCGTGCGTCAGTAGGTCGGCCGCCGGCTCGCCGCCGAGCCGCGCATTGAATGCGGCGAAATCGAAGCCGCGCCACCAGTCGGGCGAGAGCGCGGCAAATCGTCGGCTCGGCAGTTTCGCGCGCAAGCGGCTCGGGTAGAGCGCGACCCATTCCTGCACGAAGCGCGGCCAGTCGGGAATCAGGCGCTCGCCGTTGCGGCGCTGCCCGACGAGGGCGCGCGCGACCAGATCGTCCATCGCGAGATTGACCGTGCCGAGCGCGACGTCCGACGCGGCGGCGATCGCCCGGTACGGTTGGGCGACGAGGCCCGGCTGCGTCGCGAGTGCGAACATCACGGCCAGCCCCTTGGGCGTCGTTGCGCGCGACGCCTGCCGGCGCGGTGCGCGTGCGGGCTTCGGCCGGCCCGAGATCATCACGGTCGCCTCCGGCTGAATCAGGCATGCGTTGCCGGCGGTATCGAGATACGGGATGCCCTGGTCGGTCAGGCCGGCGGCCAGTTCGGCCGAAAGGTATGGCGCGACGAGCATCAGCGGCCGCTCCCCAGGCTTCGCGGTATCGCCGCCGAGGCGGCGCAGTGTCGCGAGCGCGTCCGCCAGCGATTCGACGCGCAGGCTGACGGCGGCCGGCATCTCGAAGGCGTGCCCGGCAACGTCGAAGCGGATCATCGCGTCGGCGCGCGCGTGGCCGGCGGCCGGCACGCGTACGGGCCGCGCACGAAAGCGCCGGGTAGCGCGTTCGAACGCAGCGCAGGCTTCGTCGAGCACCTGCTGTTCCGACATGGAGAGGGAAGGGTTCGCGGGCATCGAAGGCAATCGCATGTTCACTTTTTTGCCATCGTACACAAAAAATGTACGAGCGTCAAAAAGTGAACAAGAATTCGCAAGCTTTTGATTATCCATGACTATTTAAGGATGCCGAGCAATGGTCATTGGAGCCCTCATACGCAAGAAGTTGACAGGTGGCGCACAGTTTCGCGTGTCCGGCCCCGGCGCGGCAGTCGTCCGGACGGCCAGCTTGCGCGGCTCGCGCACCGTTCCCAATATGGCAACTGCGAGTTGCTACCGCGACAACTTTCCGTCTGCCCGGTTGCCGTTGAACGGACTATCCTTGCCTGCACATCCCGGCAGCACCACCGCACATCAGGAGACGACACCGTGACGCACAGCGTGATTCCCGCAGGCCTCGCCGACGAAATGATCGAGATCCGGCACCGCATCCATGCCCACCCCGAGCTCGGCTTCGAGGAATTCGCGACGAGCGACCTCGTCGCGGAGCAACTGCAGTCGTGGGGCTATACGGTGCACCGCGGGCTCGGCGGCACGGGCGTCGTCGCGCAGTTGAAGGTCGGCGACGGCGCGCGGCGCCTCGGCCTGCGCGCCGACATGGACGCCCTGCCGATCCACGAGGCCACGGGCCTGCCGTACGAGAGCAAGATCGCCGGCAAGATGCACGCGTGCGGCCACGACGGCCACACGGCGATGCTGCTCGCGGCCGCGAAGCATCTTGCCCGTGAGCGCCGCTTCTCGGGCACGCTGAACCTGATTTTCCAGCCGGCCGAGGAAGGGCTCGGCGGCGCGAAGAAGATGCTCGACGAAGGGCTGTTCGAGCGGTTCCCGTGCGACGCGATCTTCGCGATGCACAACATGCCCGGCTTCCCGACCGGCAAGTTCGGTTTCCTGCCGGGATCGTTCATGGCGTCGTCGGATACGGTGATCGTCGACGTGCAGGGGCGTGGCGGCCACGGCGCGGTGCCGCACAAGGCGGTCGATTCAGTGGTCGTCTGCGCGCAGATCGTCATCGCGCTGCAGACGATCGTGTCGCGCAACGTGCCGCCGCTCGACATGGCGATCGTCACGGTCGGCGCAATCCACGCGGGCGAGGCGCCGAACGTGATTCCCGATCGCGCGCAGATGCGCCTGTCGGTGCGCGCGTTGAAGCCCGAGGTGCGCGACCTGCTCGAGACGCGCATCAAGGAGGTCGTCCATGCGCAGGCCGCCGTGTTCGGCGCGACCGCGACGATCGACTACCAGCGCCGCTACCCGGTGCTCGTCAACGATGCGGATATGACCGCGTTCGCGCGCAACGTCGCACGCGAGTGGGTGGGCGACGCGAACCTGATCGACGAAATGGTGCCGCTCACCGGCAGCGAGGATTTCGCGTTCCTGCTCGAGAAGCGGCCGGGCTGCTACCTGATCATCGGCAATGGCGACGGGGAAGGGGGCTGCATGGTGCACAACCCCGGCTACGACTTCAACGACGCGGCGCTGCCGACCGGCGCGTCGTACTGGGTGAAGCTGGCGGAGGCGTTCCTGGTGTGACCCGTCGTACGAGCCGGCTTGTGGCTTCTCGAGTCACGCGAAACGCAGGGGCGAGCGTGGCAGGAAGCATTGAAAGCAGGGGCGGCATCGGGCGCGCCCAAGCCGTTCGACAGCAAGGCCGTCCTGGCCCGGATGCGGGCGACGCACCAATCGAACCCCATCCGCAGCCGCACGAAGTACGCACGGGCGTGTTGCGACGGGGTACGCCATCCCGGCATGACTCGAGCCATCCCGCGTCTAGAACGCTTCCCCGCTGAACATCGCGATGACCGCTTCCGGATTCGACGGCCAGTACATGTGCATGTACGTCGCGACGATCGCGTCGCGTCGATAGACCGCTTCGCCGCTGCCCGACATCCCGTCGGGGCGCGCGGCGCTCGCGACCGGTTCGAGCGGCGTCGCGAACCGCGAATAATGGAACGTGTGGCCGCGCATCGTCCCGCTGCGCGTATCGAGCTGCTGCATGCCGAGCGCGGCAAACCGGCGCTGCATCGTCGCCTGACCCGGCAACAGTCCAAGCATCGGCGTCGTCGCGCCGTCCACATCGGTCAGCGATTCACACAGGTACACCATCCCGCCGCATTCCGCGACGACCGGCTTGCCCGCCGCCGCGTGCGCGCGAATCGACCGCGCGGTCGCGGCGTTCGACGCGAGGGTCGCCGCATGCAGTTCCGGATAGCCGCCCGGCAGGAACAGCGCGTCGCAGTCGTCCGGCACGGGTTCGTCGGCGAGCGGCGAGAAGCATCGCACCTGCGCACCGAGCCTGTCGAGCAACGCGAGATTCGCCGGATAGATGAACGAAAAAGCGACATCGCGCGCCACCGCGATCCGCTTGCCGGCGAGCGCACGCGGCAGCGGCGCTGCCGCTTCCGGTTCCGCGAACACGACAGCCGGGGGCAATTCGGCAAGCGCCGTGTGCGCGAGCACGTCGGCCGCGCGATCGAGCCGCGCGTCGAGATCGTCAATGTCGTTCGGCTGGTGCAGGCCGAGATGCCGCTCCGGCAACGCGATGCCCGCATCGGCCGGCACGTGCCCGAGCCACCGCAGGTCGTCGGGCAGCGCCTGTTGCAGCAGTTCCGCGTGCCGGGCCGAGCCGACGCGATTCGCCAGCACGCCGTGAAACGGCAGCCCCGGCCGGAACCGCGCGAGCCCGAACGCGATCGCCGCGAACGTCTGCGCCATCGACTTCGCGGAAATCACCGCGACGACCGGCACGCCGAACGCGGCCGCGAGGTCGGCGCTGCTCGGCGTGCCGTCGAACAGCCCCATCACGCCCTCGATCAGGATCAGGTCCGCCTCGCGCGCGGCGTCGGCAAGCAGCGCACGGCAGCCGGCCTCGCCGACCATCCCGAGGTCGAGCGCATGCACGGGCGCGCCGCTCGCGCGCTCGAGCAGCATCGGATCGAGAAAATCGGGCCCGGTCTTGAATACGCGCACGCGCCGGCCGAGCCGGCGGTGCAATCGAGCGAGGCCCGCCGTCACCGACGTCTTGCCCTGGCCCGACGCGGGCGCACTGACGAACAGCGCGGGGCAGGCAGGCATGCTCAGAACTCCACGCCGCGCTGCGCCTTCACGCCCTGTTCCTTGTACGGATGCTTGACGAGCCGCATTTCGGTGACGAGGTCGGCCGCCTCGATCAGCGCATCGGGCGCGTGCCGCCCGGTCACGACGACGTGCACCGAATCGGGCCGTGCGGCCAGCGTCGCGAGCACTTCGTCGAGCGGCAGGTATTCGTACTTGAGCACCGTGTTCAGCTCGTCGAGGATCACCATCCGGTAGTCGCCGCTCTCGATCATCCGGCGCGCCTCGTCCCAGCCCTTGCGCGCGGTCGCGATGTCGGCGTCGCGGTTCTGCGTGTTCCACGTATAGCCGTCGCCCATCGTCACGAAATCGCATTCGGCCACCGCGCCGAGGAAGTCGCGCTCGGACGTGTGCAGCGCGCCCTTGATGAACTGCACGACGCCGAGCCGCATGCCGTGGCCGAGCACGCGCACCGCCATGCCGAACGCGGCCGTGCTCTTGCCCTTGCCGTTGCCGGTGTTGACGATCAGCAGGCCCTTTTCGTTGACGGCGGCGGCCTGCTTCTTCTCGTGGCCCGCGCGGCGGCGTTCGGTCATCCGTTGATGGGATTCGGCGTCGGTTTTCATCGGATTCGTCCTGTCGAAAGAAAGCGAAACAAAGGGGTTCAGAGCGGGCCGGCGAGTGCGACCGTCACGCCGTCCCGGATGGATTTGGGGCCCAGCAGCCGGCCGTGCGGCGCCGCGAGCCGCGCGCATGGCTCGGCCACGCCCGCGACGCCGAAGCGGGCGAGCGCGGCATCCGACGGGCCGCTGGCGGCCAGTTCGGGATGGCGCGCGAGGTGCGCCGCGTCGAACGCGACGAGCGGCCAGCCGCGTCGCGCGCACAGCGTGCGCAGCGCGCGGGCGCGCGCCTTGTCGGCGAGCGTGGCGACGAGCGCCGGTTCGGCGGCCGGGTACCGCGTCAGTGCCGCGCGGATCGCGGCATCGAGTTGCGCGGCCGTGGCGCCTGCTCGGAAACCGATGCCGAGCGCGACACGCATCATGCGCGGCCGCCGAGCGCGGCACGTACCGCGGGAGCGTCGGCGAACGCCGCGACGCGCCCGATCACGACGATCGCAGGCGAGCCGATGCCGGTTGCGCCGACGCGTTCGACGAGCGTATCGAGCGTCGCAAGCACGTGCCGCTGTTCGGGGCGCGTCGCATGCTCGATCGCCGCGCACGGCGTATCGCCGGGCAAGCCGCCTTCGCGCAGCGCGGTTGCAATCGCGTCGAGCCGGCGGATGCCCATGTAGATGACGATCGTCATGCGCGTGGCCGCGAGCGCGCGCCAGTCGGGCTCGTCGGCGCCCGCGCCGTGGCCCGTGACGAAGATCACGCCCTGCGCGTCGCCGCGCTGCGTGACCGGGATGCCGATGGCGGCCGGCGCGGCGATGCCCGCGGTGACGCCGTTCACGACTTCGACCGGGAATCCCGCCGCGCCGAGCGCGGCCAGTTCCTCGCCGCCGCGGCCGAACACGAACGGGTCGCCGCCCTTGAGCCGCGCGACGCTGCGGCCCGCGCGCAGATGCGCGAGCATCGCGGCGACGATCGCCGCCTGCGGCGTCGATGCATGGCCGCCGCGCTTGCCGACGTGCTCGATATGCGCGTCGGCACGCGCATGGCGCAGTACGTCGGGATTCACGAGATCGTCGACGAGCAGCACGTCCGCCGCGCCGATCGCGTGGACGGCCTTGAGCGTCAGCAGGTCGGCGTCGCCGGGGCCGGCGCCGACGAGCCATGCGCGGCTCATCGGGCGCGGCACGGCGCGCACCGTGTCGAAACAGTGGAACGGGGCAGGCGGGCGGCGCGGCGGCGGCCGGCAGACGGGTCAAGCATGGCGGATCGAACGAAGCCCGCGCGAACGCGGGCGGAATGCGCACCCCATCCGTCCCCCGCGGATCGGGCGTTCGGCGAGCGTCGGGCTCGCCCCTTGCGTCGGCCGGTATCCGGGCTGGCCGCTTGCCAGGCCGCAGCCTTCCCGCCCGGCTGAAGGGCAGTGGCATCGTGGGCGGCATGGGCGCGTGCGCGGGGAAGCGCGTCGCGCGGGCGGCGTACCGTTGCGGGGACAGCACAGGCCGGGCGGCAGGCCGCCTCCTGTTTCCCGTTTAACTGCAGGCGCGGAATGCGCATGCGAGCACCGAACGCGGCGCTACGATAGCACAGCGATCCACCCGCGCGAACCGCCGCGCACGACGTCCAGCCCTGCGCGCCGGGCATCCGGAACCGGGCCCGGCGGCCTGGTTCGCCTTGACGCTCCCCGCACCGCCGCCTACACTCGCACGCGTTTTGGTGCTCGCGCGCGCCGCTCCGGTGCGCGCAGTTAAACGGGAAACAGGGCGCCCGCCTGCGCCGCAGTCGAGCCAACCTGTGCTGCCCCCGCAACGGTAAGCGAACGCGTCGCGCGCAAGCGCCACGCAGCGCCGCTTCGCCGCATGCCGCGCGCATGCGGACGACCGCCACTGGATGCCGCGCGCATCCGGGAAGGCGAAGCGGCGTGTTCGCCAGCCCGGATACCGGCCTAAACATTGGGGTTCAGCGCCGCGGGGAGGCGGCGCATCGTCCACGGCCGCAGCAGGCCCGACGCCCGCATGTTGCCCGCTTCCTCCGCCGATCTGCCCATGCGCGAACCCGCGCCGGCCGTCGCGGGGAACAGCCGGCTGCGCGAGCCGGGCCGGCGGCAGCCGTGTTGGCATTCACGATGTCGACCGTTCGCAAGGAAGCACCATGTCCGATTCGTCGTTCCGCCCACCCCGCGACTGTCCGTGCGGATCGCGCGGCGGCAGGCCCGCGATCCGCCAGATGAACTGCCACGCCGCCCTCGACGCGACGATCCCGGCCTGATTCCATTTTCGACCCTGGACCTACCATGACCCTACGCAAGCTTCCCGTCACGATCGTCACGGGCTTTCTCGGCAGCGGCAAGACCACGCTGATGCGCCACATCCTGCAGCACGCCGAAGGCCGCCGCATCGCGGTGATCGTCAACGAATTCGGCGAGCTCGGCATCGACGGCGAAATCCTCAAGGGCTGCGGCATCGGCTGCGACGATGCCGACGGCGCGCAGGGCGAAGCGTCGGGCCAGCTCTACGAACTCGCGAACGGCTGCCTGTGCTGCACGGTGCAGGAAGAGTTCTATCCGGTGATGGAAGCGCTCGTCGAGCGCCGCGCGGACATCGACCACGTGCTGATCGAGACGTCCGGCCTCGCGCTGCCGAAGCCGCTCGTGCAGGCGTTCAACTGGCCGACGATCCGCAACAGCTTCACGGTCGATGCGGTCGTGACCGTGGTCGACGGGCCGGCCGCCGCCAGCGGCCAGTTCGCGGAAAACCCGCAGGCCGTCGACGCGCAGCGCCGCGCCGATCCGAACCTCGACCACGAATCGCCGCTGCACGAGTTGTTCGCCGATCAACTGTCGTCCGCCGATCTCGTGATCGTGAACAAGGCCGATCTCGTCGGTGACGCGGCGTTCGCGCAGATCGAAACCGCGATCCGCGACGAGATCCCGCCGCAGGTGAAGATCGTGCGCGCGACGCGCGGCGAGCTCGATCTCGCGATGCTGCTCGGTCTCGAATCGGCATCGGAGGAAACGATCCACCTGCGTCACGACCATCACGGCTCGGCCGACGACGGCGATCACGATCATCATCACGACGATTTCGACTCGGTGGTCGTGTCGGGCGACGCCGGCACGCGCGAAGCGACGATCGCCGCGCTGCAGCGCGTCGTCGAAGCGCACACGATTTACCGCGCGAAGGGCTTCGCCGCGTTGCCCGGCGCACCGATGCGGCTCGTGATCCAGGGCGTCGGCCGCCGCTTCGACAGCTACTTCGACCGTCGCTGGCAGGACGGCGAAACGCGCGCGAGCCGCTTCGTGCTGATCGGCGAGGATCTCGACGCGGCCGCGCTGCAACGCGCGTTCGACGCCGCGTGCGCGGCCGAACCGCAACAGGCGTAACGCACGATGCATCTGCTGCGTACCACGCCGGGCGGCTTCGTCGACGATACGCAGGGCGTCGTCCGGATCGACCAGCAGCCGGCCGACATCGTGATCCTGAGTTCGGCCGACACGACGCTGTCGCTGCTGGCGAGCGTCGTGCCGCATCTGCCGGCCGGCTTCCCGAGCGTGCGGCTCGCGAACGTCACGTTCCTGCGGCAGCCGGCGTCGGTCGACTTCTACGTCGACGACGTGCTGCAGCATGCGAAGTCGGTCGTGATCGATCATCTCGGCGGCGAGGCGTATTGGCCGTACGGGATCGAGCAGGCCGTGTCGCTCGCGTCGAAGCGCAAACTGCCGCTCGCGATGTTCTCGGGCGACCTGCAGGAAGACCCGAACCTCGTCGCGAAAAGCACCGTCGCGCCCGACCTGTGCCGGCTGTGGTGGCGCTACCTGCGTGAAGGCGGCGTGCACAACGCCGAGGCGCTGCTGCGCAGCATTGCGTTCCACACGCTCGGCTTCGGCGAAGCGCCCGAGCCGCCGCGCCCGCTGCCGGCCGCCGCGCTGTATCACCCGGCGCGCGACCGCGCGAGCGTCGACGACTGGCGGCCGCGCTGGACGCCCGGTGCGCCCGTCGTCGCGATCCTGTTCTATCGCGCGCACTGGCAGGCCGCGAACACGGCCGTGTTCGACGCGCTGGCCGATGCGCTCGTCGACGCAGGGCTGAATCCGCTGCCGATCGCGGTCACGTCGCTGAAGGACGCGGTGAGCCGCGAAGTCATCACGCAGCTCTGCGACACGCACGACGTCGCGCTCGTGCTGAACACGACCGCGTTCGCAGCCGGCGCGATCGACAGCCCCGAACACGACGTGCTCGCCGGCGACGCGCCGGTATTGCAGGTGATCCTGTCCGGCGGCAATCGCGACGCGTGGGTGGCCGACAACCAGGGCCTGCATGCGCGCGACATCGCGATGCACATCGCGCTGCCCGAGGTCGACGGGCGCATCGTCACGCGCGCGGTGAGCTTCAAGGGGCTCGCGTACCGCTGCCCGCACACCGAGGTCGACGTCGTGCGCTACCAGCCGGATGCCGAGCGGATCGCGTTCGTCGCGGCGCTCGCGCGCGGCTGGTGCCGGCTGCGCACGGTCGACCACGCCGACAAGCGTATCGCGCTGATTCTCGCGAACTATCCGCAAAGCGAAGGGCGGATCGGCAACGGCGTCGGGCTCGACACGCCGGCGTCCGCGCTGCGCGTGCTCGCGGCGCTGCGCGACGCGGGCTATGCGGTGGCCGACCTGCCGCCCGACGGCGACGCGCTGATCGCACGGCTCACCGAAGGCGTGACCAACGACACGGCCGTGCACGCGCTGCGTCCCGCATTCCAGAGCTTCCCGCTGGCCGACTACGTCGCACGTTTCGCGCGGCTGCCGGCGGCCGTGCGCGACGCACTGAACGCACGCTGGGGCCCGCCCGAAGCCGACCCGACGCTGCGGCAAGGGCGCTTCACGATCGCCGGCTGGCGCGCGGGCAACGTGTTCGTCGGCATCCAGCCGTCGCGCTCGCGCGGCGAGAACGATTACGCGAGCTACCACGACGCGGATCTCGTGCCGCCGCACGCGTATCTCGCGTTTTATTTCTGGCTGCGCGACGCGTATCGCATCGACGCGGTCATCCACCTCGGCAAGCACGGCAACCTCGAATGGCTGCCGGGCAAGAGCGTCGCGCTGTCCGACGCGTGCTGGCCGGACCTGACGCTGGGGCCGCTGCCGCACCTGTACCCGTTCATCGTCAACGATCCGGGCGAGGGCAGCCAGGCGAAGCGCCGCGCGCAGGCCGTGATCATCGATCACCTGATGCCGCCGCTCACCCGCGCGGAAAACTACGGCCCGCTGCAGGATCTCGAACGGCAGGTCGACGAATACTACGAAGCGCTGATGGTCGATGCGCGGCGCGCGAAGCTGCTGCGCAAGACGATCCTAGCGACGATCGCCGAACATCGTTTGCATGACGAACTGAGCGTGTCGCCGCCGCGTGATACGGGCGGCGAGGATGCGCTGCTCACGCGCGTCGACGCGTGGCTGTGCGAGCTGAAGGAAGCGCAGATTCGCGACGGGCTGCACGTGTTCGGCGTATCGCCGGCCGAGCGCCAGCGGCGCGACACGCTGCTCGCGCTCGCACGCTTTCCGGTCGGTGACGGCAAGGGTGCGCGGGCAGGGCTGATCGGTGCGCTCGCGCGCGATCTCGCGCTCGGCGACGATTTCGATCCGCTCGCGGCCGACTGGGCCGCGCCGTGGGTCGGCCCGCGCCCGGCGATCCTGCAGGCGCTCGACGCATCGCCGTGGCGCCATGCGGGCGATACGCGCGAGCGGCTCGAACGGCTTGCGCAGCACTGGCTCGACGGGTTGTGCACAGCCGGCTGCGGCAACACGGGCGCCGATGCGACGCCTCCCGGCGACTGGCCGCACACGCTCGCCGTGATCGAGCGCGTGCGTGCGACGCTGCTGCCCGCGCTCGACGCATGCGGCGGCGAGGAAATGCGTCAGCTGCTGCGCGGGCTCGACGGCCGCTTCGTGCCGCCGGGGCCGAGCGGCTCGCCGTCGCGCGGCCGCCCCGACGTGCTGCCGACCGGCCGCAACTTCTACTCGGTCGACACGCGCGCGGTGCCGACGCAGGCCGCGTGGTCGCTCGGCCTGAAATCCGCGCAGCAACTGATCGAGCGTCATCTGCAGGATCACGGCGACTATCCGCGCGCGATCGGCCTCTCGGTATGGGGTACGGCGACGATGCGCACCGGTGGCGATGACATCGCGCAGGCGTTCGCGCTGCTCGGCGTACGGCCGAAATGGGCGCACGGCAGCCACCGCGTGACCGACTTCGAGATCCTGCCGATCGAGATCTTCGACCGGCCGCGCATCGACGTGACGCTGCGCGTGTCGGGCTTCTTCCGCGACGCGTTCCCGAACCTGATGCATCTGTTCGACGCGGCCGTGCAGGCCGTGGCCGCGCTCGACGAGCCCGAGGATCTGAACCCGATCCGTGCGCGCATCGCGCGTGAACGCGAGACGTGGATCGCACGGGGCGTGGCACCGGACGAGGCGCGGCGCCGCGCCGGCTGGCGCGTGTTCGGCGCGCGGCCGGGCAGCTACGGCGCGGGCCTGCAGGACCTGATCGACCAGCGCCGCTGGCAGGCCGACGCCGATCTCGCCGACGCCTACCGCCGGTGGGGCGGCCACGCGTACGCGCAGAACAGCGCGGGCGACGCCGCGGCCGACGTGTTCGGCGAGCGGCTCGCGACGATCGACGTCGTCGTGCAGAACCAGGACAGCCGCGAGCACGACATCCTCGATTCGAACGACTACTACCAGTTCCAGGGCGGGATGACGGCGGCCGTGCGGCACCTGTCCGGGCAGCAGCCGAGCATCTATCACGGCGACCACGCGAATCCGGCCGCGCCGAAGATGCGCACGCTGCGCGAGGAAATCGCGCGGGTGATCCGCTCGCGTGTCGTCAACCCGAAATGGCTCGACGGCGTGAAGCGCCACGGTTACAAGGGCGCAGCCGAGATGGCGGCGACCGTCGACTACCTGTACGGCTATGACGCGACCGCGCGCGTGCTGTCCGACCACCAGTACGCGCTCGTCGCCGACGCGTACCTGTTCGACGACGCCACCCGCGCGTTCCTCGAACGGCACAACCCGAAGGCGCTGCACGGCATCTGCGAACGCTTCGTCGAAGCGATGCAGCGCGGCCTGTGGCAGCAGCCGGGCGACTATCGCGAACGGATCGAGGCGGTCTGGCTCGCGAGCGAACAATTCCAGGAAGGGGGACGGCGATGACCGATCCGACGACGCACCGCGCCCGCGCGGTCTTTCCGTTTGCGGCGCTCGTCGCGCAGGAGGCGCTGCAGCAGGCGCTGCTGCTGGCCGCGATCGATCCGTCGCTGGGCGGCGTGCTGGTGAGCGGGCCGCGCGGTACCGCGAAATCGACCGCGGCGCGCGGCCTCGCGGAGCTGTTGCCCGAAGGGCAGTTCGTCACGCTGCCGCTGTCGGCGAGCGACGAGCAGGTGACGGGTACGCTCGATCTCGCGCATGCACTCGCCGAAAACGGCGTGCGCTTCCGGCCGGGCCTCCTCGCGAGGGCGCATCTCGGCGTGCTGTACGTCGACGAAGTGAACCTGCTCGCCGACGGGCTCGTCGATACGCTGCTCGACGTCGCCGCGAGCGGCGTGAACATCGTCGAGCGCGATGGCGTGTCGCACGCGCACGATGCGCGCTTCGTGCTCATCGGGACGATGAATCCGGAGGAGGGCGAGCTGCGTCCGCAGCTGCTCGACCGCTTCGGTTTGATGATCGAGCTGGAGAACTGCTTCGACGCCGCACAGCGCGAGCGGATCGTGAAGGCACGGCTTGCATTCGATCTCGATCCGGATGCGTTTCGCGCGCGTCATGCGTCTGCGCAACGCGAGCTCGGCGACCGGATTCACGCGGCGCGCGCACGGCTGGCGGCGCTCGGTTTCGACGATGCGGTCCATGCGCGCGTCAGCGCGCTGTGTATCGACGCGGCCGTCGACGGGCTGCGCGCCGATCTCGTGATGCTGCGCGCGGCGCGCGCGCTTGCCGCGCTGGAGCAGGCCGACGCGGTCACGGTGTCGCATGTGGAGCGGGTGGCCGACGCGGTGCTGCGGCACCGGCGCCACGCGGGCCTGCCCCCCTCGTCCGGCGCACCGCAACCCGATGACGAACGCGACGGTCACGCGCCGCCCGATGCGCGCGAGCGCCCCGGCGATCCATCGGGCGCGGCGAACAACGATGCCACGCCATCCCAGGGCGACTGGGGCTACCTGCCGCCCGAGCCGGCGGGGCTGCGCAACGTCAAAGGCGTCGTGCCGCTGCCGCTAAAAAAACGCTGAGCCATCGAGCCGGCGCCGCCGCGAACCTCGTTCGCGGTCCTCGATGGCCATCAGGCGCAGCCGCGCGCGTGCCGGGCACGGCGCGCGCCGGCGCGGCCGTGGCGTGGCCGGCGACACTGGCCGCGAAACGCGGCGGCCCGCTGCATCGCGACCATCTGCGCTTCCGCAAACGCGCCGGCACGCCGCCCGCACTGCATTGCTTCGTGCTCGACTGTTCGGCGTCGATGCTGTCTCACGAGCGGCTTGCCTTGGCGAAGGGGCTGATCGTCGCGTATTTCGACCAGGCCGCGCGCGCCCGGGTCGAAACCGCGCTGATCTGCTTCGGCGGCAACGGCGCCGCGCGACGCTTTGGCCCGGCCGTCCCGCGCTGGTGGAATGCGCGCTGGCTCGAACCCGTCGAAGGCGGCGGCGGCACGCCGCTCGCGGACGGCATCGCGGCCGCCGCGCAATTGCTCGCGCGTGCGTCGCGGCGCGAGCCCGGCAAGCAGCGCTGGCTGTGGGTGCTGTCCGACGGACGCACGCGCGAGATGCCCGCGAAACCCGCGGCGGCCGATCACGTCGTGTTCGTCGATTTCGACGACGCGGCCGTACGGATCGGGCGGGGCGCGCGGCTGGCCGCGGCGTGGGACGCGCAGTGGGTGACGGCCGACGCGCTGTGCACGGGCCGGGCCGGCTGATGGCGGCCGGCGGTGCGCTATGATCGCCGCTTCTGCTTCAACCCATTGGAACACTCCACCATGCAAGTACTGGTCGATGCCGACGCGTGTCCCGCCGTCATCAAGGACATGCTGTTTCGCGCCGCGCGTCGCGCCGAAATCAGCGTGACGCTGGTCGCGAACCAGTTTCTGCGCACGCCGCCGTCGCCGTTCATCAAGGCGGTGCAGGTGCCGGCCGGCTTCGACGTGGCCGATGCGCGCATCGTCGAGCTGGTGGAAGCGGGCGACCTCGTGATTACCGCCGACATCCCGCTGGCCGCCGCCGTGCTCGACAAGGGCGCGCATGCGCTCGACCCGCGCGGCAACTGGTTCAGCCGCGAGAACATCGAGGAACGCCTGTCGACGCGCGCGATGATGGATCAGTTGCGCAGCGCGGGCATCGACACGGGCGGGCCGGCGCCGTTCAGCGCGCGCGACGGCAAGGCGTTCGCATCGCAGCTCGACCGGTTCCTGGCGCGACAGGGCAAGCCCTGAGGTTGCGTGGATGCGGCCGCGCGTCGTCATCATCCCGCGTCGGGGTGCACTCGCCCGTGTCACGCGCCACATCACCCGATCCGCATCGCATCGCGCTCATCGCCCAGGCCTCGACGCAGATTCGTGCCGACGCTGCTATCGTGGCGAAAACCACAACACAGGAGCGCATGCGTGACACCGACCCAACTTCTCGTCCCGACCTTCACCCAGCTGCTGCGCGCGCAGACCGCATGGCTCGACAAGGCTGCCGCGCACCGGCAGGCCGCGGGCGACGCGCCCGACGCGGCGATGTCGCTGAAGCTGGCGCCCGACATGTATCCGCTCGCGGCACAGGTGCGCTTCTCGTGTTTCCAGGCGATGGAGCCCGTCCACCGGCTGCGTGGCGAACCGGTGCCGGCCGCGTTGCTGGCATTGCGCGAGGCGGGATGGAATGCGGATGCGCAACCCGGCTCGCTCGCCGACGCGCAGGCGATCGTCGCCGGCACGCTCGCCTTTCTCGGCGAACTCGCGCCGGATGCGCTCGACGGCGGCGCCGCGCTGCCGATCGCGCTCGAGATGCCAAACGGGATCGCGTTCGACATGACCGGCGAACAGTACGCGCGCGACTGGGCGCTGCCGCAGTTCTACTTCCACGCGATCGCCGCGTACGCGATCCTGCGCCATCATGGCGTCGAACTCGGCAAGGCCGACTACGTGCCGCACATGCTCGCGTACGTCCGGCCGGGCACGATTGCGCAAGGGTGAGCAGGGTGGTGTCGGGCAACCGCGAAGCGACATGACGCGGGCGCTCTTCATCTGCAGCCGCAACCGGCTGCGCAGCCCGACCGCCGAAGCGGTATTCGCCGCCTGGCCGGCCGTCGAAACGGACTCGGCGGGCCTCGCGCCCGATGCGGATACGCGCCTGTCCGCCGAGCAGCTCGACTGGGCCGATGTCGTGTTCGTGATGGAGCGTGCCCACCGGGCGCGGCTGGCGGCGCAATTCGGCACGCATCTGCGGCACAAGAAGATCGTGTGCCTCGACATTCCCGACCGTTACACCTACATGCAGCCCGAACTCGTCACGCTGCTCGAGCGCAAGGCCGGTCCGTTCCTGCGCGCGTGACCGGCGCGGGTGATATCGGGGTCAGCGCGGCCGGCCGTTCGCGATCGCCGAGAAACACTCGAGCCGCAGCAGTTCGATGATCTTGCGCGTCGGCACGCTCGCACGAAGCGTGTCGAGCCGGTCGACGGTGAACCACTTGCAGCGGGCGATCTCGTTGCTCGCGCGCGGCGTCAGGTGCGCCGGTACGTCGGCCACGAACACGTGATGGAGCTTGGTCAGCCCGCCGAACTGCACCGCGTAGTCGAGCGTTAGCCCCTCCAGCCGCGTTTCCTCCGCGAGCTCCCGCAGCGCAGCATCGAGCGGCGTCTCGCCACGCCGGATCGTGCCGCCCGGCAGCGACCAGCGCGACGCGGTGCGGGCAACCAGCAGCACACTGCTGCGCTGGCGGCACACGATCGTGGCGCGTTCCTTGATGACGGCGAGAGTGTCCGGCCCGGTACTCATATTCGGTAAAGCAGGTGCTGAATCGTGGAGAAAATGCGCGTCGGCGGCTCGTTTTCCGGCAACGGGCCGCGACGGCGTACAGGTGCCGCACCGATCTTAGTGGCCGTTCATGACAGTTCCGTGCACGGCTTCGCGGAACGGAAAACGGGTCACGCGTGCGTATAGATTCCGCTGCGCGCCGGCTTCGCGTGGCGCGGTGGGCGGCGCTTGTGAACGGCACGCCGATGGTGGGACGGCGGCGTGACGTGCCGGCGCGCGGGCGCGGGCCGCGCGGTCGGTGAGGCCACCTGCGGCGCGCCCCCCGGCATCTGCGTCTGTCCTTCGCCGAAATGGAACGTCCGGGTTTGCGCGTGGGCGACGCCCAGCGTCGACGCCAGCACGAAGGCCGCGAGCAGCATCCGTTTCATGAATAGTCCGCCTTGTTTTTTCGAGATGAAGATGGCCCGCCAGCTTAGCGAATGGCGGGGCGCCATCGCAACCGCGTCGTGTTCGGTGTCGGCCCCACTTGCGCACGGCGGCGCCGTCCGTCCGGCCTCAGGGTGCCGTCGGGGTTGACAACATAATTCCCGAGTGTGAATATAAATTCACACACAAGAATTATTTATCGAATCCGGGAGGCTGCGCCGCAGGTGTGCGGCAACCGGAACCGGCCGTCCGATCAACCGGAACCAGGAGCGGGACGCATGGCGGAACACGAGCAGCAGGGCGCGCTGGCGGGATTGCGCATCATCGATCTGTCGCGGGTGCTGGGCGGCCCGTATGCAACGCAGATCCTGGCCGACCACGGCGCGGAAGTGATCAAGGTCGAACCGCCGTCCGGCGACGAAACGCGCACGTGGGGCCCGCCGTTCGACGGCGATACCGCGTCGTACTTCCTCGGCGTGAACCGCAACAAGCTCGGCATCGCGCTCGACCTGACGCAACCGGCCGACCGCGAGCGGCTGCTCGGCCTGCTCGAACACGCGGACGCCATCGTCGAGAATTTCAAGATCGGCACGATGGAGCGCTGGGAGCTCGGCTTCGACGCGCTGCATGCGCGGTTTCCGCGCCTCGTTTATTGCCGCGTGTCGGGTTTCGGCGCGGACGGCCCGCTCGGCGGGCTGCCCGGCTACGACGCCGCCGTGCAGGCGCTCGCGGGGCTGATGAGCGTCAATGGCGAAGCGGGCGGCGCGCCGCTGCGGGTCGGCGTGCCGATCGTCGATCTCGTCACCGGGCTGAACGCCGCGCTCGGCGTGCTGATGGCGCTGCGCGAGCGCGACGCGAGCGGCCGCGGCCAGTTCGTCGAATCGACGCTGTTCGACTGCGCGCTGTCGATCCTGCATCCCCATACGCCGAACTTCTTCCATTCACGGAAGGCACCCGTGCGCACCGGCAACGCGCATCCGAACATCACGCCGTACGACAGCTTTCCGACGGCCACCGTCGACATCTTTCTCGCGGTCGGCAACAACGGGCAGTTCGCCGGGCTGTGCGACGTGCTCGGCACGCGCGACTGGCTCGACGATCCGCGCTTCACGGACAACCGCGCGCGCAGCGCGAATCGCGCCGCGCTGCGTGCGCGGCTCGAAACGGCGCTCGCCGGACACGACGGCGCGGCGCTCGCCGAGCAACTGATGCGCCGCGGCGTGCCGTGCGCACCGGTGCTCGGGCTCGATGCGGCGCTCGATCATCCGCATGTCGCGCATCGGGAGATGAAGGTCGAGCTGGGCCGGCATCGCGGCATCGCGTCGCCGATCAAGCTCGGTCGCACGCCGGCCACGTACCGGCGGCCGCCGCCCGCGCTGAACGAACACGCGGCGCAGGTGTTCGCCGACGCTGACGGCCGCGATCGCGCCACACACCGGGATTGACCGGCTTCGCGGCCGCCGGCCGTGCCGCGCGCCCGACGGCGCCGCACGGCCCTGCGTGCCGCACGCCCCTTCGAACACCCTGCCGGGCGCTGCACCGGCGTACCGGCTGCAGAGGAGACGCATCATGCTTGCATGGATCGGCGCGATCGCCATCGTCGCGCTGTTCGGCCTGATCATCACGAAACGGCTGTCGCCGCTCGTCGCGCTGATCGTCGTGCCGGTGGCCGCGTCGCTCGCGGCCGGTTTCGGGCTCGCGACCGGCAAGTTCATCGTGCACGGCGTACAGAACATCGGCCCGATCGCCGGGATGTTCGTTTTTGCGATTCTTTTTTTCGGCATCCTCACCGATGCGGGGATGCTCGACCCGATCATCGCGGGCGTGCTGCGCGTGATCGGCTGCCATCCGCCACGCATCGTGACGGGCTCGGCGCTGCTCGCGCTGCTGATCCATCTCGACGGCTCGGGCGCCGTCACGTTTCTCGTCACGCTGCCGGCGATGATGCCGCTCTATACGCGGCTCGGGATGGATCGCCGCATCCTCGCGTGCGTGGCGTCGATGGCGGCCGGCGTCAACTTCCTGCCGTGGGTCGGGCCGATGCTGCGCGCGTCGGCGGCGCTGCACATTCCCGGTTCCGCGATCTTCATGCCGATGATTCCGGTGCAGATCGTCGGGCTCGTGTTCGTGTTCGGCACCGCCTACGTGCTCGGCGTGCGCGAGGCGAAGCGGCTCGGGCTCGATCGCGCCGGCGCGGCGTCGCTCGCGATTGCGCCGCGCGCACTGACCGACGCCGAACGCGCGTTGCGCCGGCCGGAACGCTTCCGGATCAATCTCGCGCTGACGCTCGTCGTGCTTGTCACGCTCGTGTCGGGCATCGTCGACCCGATGGTGATGTTCATGCTCGGCACGGTCGCCGCGCTCGTGATCAACTACCCGGACGTGCACGCCCAGCGCGAGCGGATCGACGCGCATGCGAAGGCCGCGCTGATGATGGCGAGCGTGCTGCTCGCGGCCGGCGCGTTCACCGGCATCATGTCCGGCACCGGGATGCTGAAGGCGATGGCGGACGTGGTCGTCGCACACGTGCCGGTCGAGCATGCGCGTCACATGCCGTTCGTGCTCGGGCTGCTGTCGATGCCGCTCAGCCTGCTGTTCGACCCCGATTCGTTCTATTTCGGCGTGCTGCCGGTGCTCGCGGAAAGCGGCAAGCTGCTCGGCGTGCCGCCGATCCAGATGGCGCAAGCCGCGCTGCTCGGGCAGATGACGACGGGCTTCCCGGTGAGCCCGCTCACGCCCGCGACGTTCCTGATCGTCGGCCTGACCGGCGTCGAGCTGGCCGAGCACCAGAAATTCACGATTCCGTTCCTGTTCGCCGCCACCGTGCTGATGGTGTTCGCCGCGGTGATCGTGGGCGTGTTTCCGTTGTGAGCGCCCGAGACTGGCCGCTTCGTGCCGACGCGCCGAGCGGGCCATCCCGCACGGGGACATCCTTCGGCGTGGAAACCTCGGCGCCGCATGGCGTTTTCTTGAGAGCGGCGCGACCGCTCGCCTTTTTCCGGGAGTGCATTCCATGCAGTTCGACCTGACCGATGACCAGCGCGCGATCGAAAGCGCGATCGAGAAAATCTGCGCGCGCTTCGGCGACGACTACTGGCTCGAACGCGATCGCGCGGGCGGGTTCCCCGCCGATTTCCACGCGGCGCTCGCCGAGGCCGGCTGGCTCGGCATCGCGATGGACCCCGCCCATGGCGGCGCCGGGCTCGGGATGACCGAGGCCGCGCTGATGATGCGCACGATCAGCGCATCGGGTGCCGGCCTGTCCGGCGCGTCGGCCGTCCACATGAACATCTTCGGGCTGAACCCGGTGCAGGTGTTCGGCACCGACGCGCAGAAGGCGCGCTTCCTGCCGCCGCTGATCGCCGGGCGCGACAAGGCGTGCTTCGCGGTGACCGAACCCGATGCGGGCCTCGACACCACGCACCTGACCACGCAGGCCAGCCGGGACGGCGACCACTACGTGCTGAGCGGGCGCAAGATCTGGATCTCGACCGCGCAGGTGGCCAACAAGATGCTGATCATCGCGCGCACGACGCCGCTCGACCAGGTCGCGAAGCCGACCGACGGGCTGAGCCTGTTCTATACCGATCTCGACCGCTCGTGCGTCGAGGTGCGCGAGATCGAGAAGATGGGCCGCAAGGCGGTCGATTCGAACCTGCTGTTCATCGACAACCTGCGCGTACCGGAAGGCGACCTGATCGGCAACGAAGGCGACGGCTTCCGCTACCTGTTGCACGGGCTGAATCCCGAACGGATCCTGATCGCCGCCGAGGCGATCGGGCTCGGGCAGGCCGCGCTGCGTCGCGCGACGCAGTATGCGTGCGAGCGCGTCGTGTTCGGCCGGCCGATCGGGCAGAACCAGTCGATCCAGCATCCGCTCGCGCAGGCGTGGATGCAGCTCGAGGCCGCGTGGCTGATGGTGATGAAGGCCGCGACGCGCTACGACGCGGGGCAGCCGTGCGGCGCGGAGGCCAACGCCGCGAAATACCTCGGCGCGGAAGCCGCGTTCCAGGCGTGCCAGACGGCGGTCGCGACGCACGGCGGGATGGGCTACGCAAAGGAATACCATGTCGAGCGCTACCTGCGCGAGTGTATGATTCCGAGGCTCGCGCCCGTGAGTCCGCAACTGATCCTGTGCTACATCGCGGAGAAGGTGCTCGGGCTGCCGAAGTCGTACTGACCGTACCGTCCCGGCGGCCGGCCCGGTGCGCGACCTCCCGTTCCGATTCAAGCGCTCGTCATGGACGTCAAACTCGTTGCCCGCACGCTCGACCTGTTCGAGCTGTTCGCCGCCGAACGGCGGCCGCTGCCGCTCACCGAACTCGCGCGCCTGCTCAATGTGCCGGCGTCGAGCTGCCTCGCGATGGCGCGCACGCTCGTGAGCCGCGGCTACCTGTACGAAGTGCGCAAGCGCGGCGGCTACTACCCGACGCGCCGCCTGCAGACGATCGCCGCCGCGATCGACGCGACCGATCCGGTCGTCGACATCGTTCATCCGCATCTCGTCGCGCTGCGCGACGCGAGCCGCGAAACGGCCGTGCTCGGCAAGATCCAGGGCGTGTCCGTCACCTATCTCGACGTCGTCGAATCGGAGCAGGCAATCCGCTACACGCGCGCGCCGGGCGAGCTGCGCCCGCTGCATGCGAACTCGATCGGCAAGGCGATTTTCGCGGAACTGGACGGCGACGCGCAGCAGGCGCTCGGCGCGCAGTTGACGTTCGAACGCTACACCGACACGACAGTGGCGGACCTGCCTGCGCTCGTCGCGCAAACCGCCCGGTTCCGCGAACTCGGCTGGGCCGAGAACTTCGGCGAGAGCGCGCCCGAACTGTCGGCGCTCGCGGTCGCGCTGACGCTCGACGGCGACTGGTACGGGCTGTCGGTGGTCGGGCCGACCGAGCGGATGCGCCAGCATCGCGATACGCATGCGGCGCGGCTCGTCGATGCGAAGGCCAGGCTGCTGGCGGAGCACGCGCGCGGCTGAACGCGGGCAGGGTACCGCCGGCCAGCGGGCCGTCCGCCGGCGATCCGCTATCGATCGCCGTGAACGGCCGCTGAAGCGCAAGCCTGGTGCCTAGCGACGGCCGCGACGCCGCATCACGACTTCACCCACACACCGCCCGCACTCGGGTTGTCGCCTTGCGTCCACCATTTCGCGCAGTATTTCGCGCCCTGGTACATCACGCAGGTGCCGCCTGAATACGCGGTGGTGGCAGACCACGTGGGCGTGCCGCCGCCGACCGGCTTCCACACCGCGGCCTGGCCGGGCACGTCGCCCTGCGTCCACCATTGCGCCTGATACGTCGTGCCCTGGTAGGTGACCGTCGCACCGGCCGTATAGACCTGGCCGGCCACCCAGGGCGCGCCCGGCTGCGGCGTGCCGCCGTCCGAGCCGCCGCCGTAGTTCGGGTCCTGCGTGACGCCCGCGCCCCACTTGCCGCCGAGCTGCTTGAAGATGGTCGCGAACGCGTACGGCTGCTGCGCGACGCCCGAGCACGTCGGCGACGCATAGGTGCCGCCGGACGGGCAGGCCTGGTCGCGGCCGACCGACCAGTTGCCGAAGAAGCCGTAACCGTTGGCGACCGCCGCGTTCAGCACGCTTTGCGCATTCGCGAGCGTGAAGGTTTCGCCCTGCACGTCGTTCACGCCGATCATCGGCGTGACGCCGACCATCTGCCAGAGCTGCGCATCGGTCTTCGGCTGGCCGGCCGACTTGAAGGCCGTATCGAGCTGCGAGTAGAGCGCCTGCGCGGCACTGATCGCGGCCGCGCCCATGTCGATGTTCGCGGGGCCGTAGTCCATCGCCATCACGTTCACCGCATCGAACGCGGTCTTGTTCGAGATCGCCGCGTTGACGACGTTCAGGCCGTCCTGCGTGAGCCCGGTCGGCATCGTCGGCAGCGTGAGCGTGACGTGCAGCGGCTTGCCTTTCGCCGCATAGCTCGCCTGCAGCTGCGCGACCGCCTGGAAGTTGCGCGCGACCGCGGTCGTGTCCGTCTGCGACGCGCCCTCGATGTCGAAGTCGATGTGCGTGAGGCCGTACGTGTCGATCACGGTCTGGTATGCGCTCGCCAGCGCGGGGACCGTCGAGCATGCCTGCATCAGCGGCGTGCCGTTCGCGCCGCCGAACGACACGGCCACTTCGCCGCCTTTCGAGCGATAGCTCGCGATCGACGTCGACAGCGCGGTCAGCAGGCCGCCGCTCGCGCCGTTGCCGATCGGCTGCACGCCGCCCCACGACGGCACACAACCGTTGCCCGCGACCACGAACGCGAGCGTGAACTGCTGGATGCCTTGGCGAATGCCGATCTGGTCGACGAGCGGCGTCGGGTAGAGCGTCACGTCGACATAGGGCGCATAGACGCCGGCGCCCTGGGACACGCTCGCCACGGCGAGCAGACAACCCGCGGCAAAAGCGCGCGGGATGAAACGCGGCAACACATTGTTGTTCATTGTGTTCTCCAAGTGGAAGAGGGATACGCTGGCCCGCGTATCGCCGCCGGTCGTGCGACCAGGCATGCCCGGCCGGCGGCGTGCCCATCTTGGAGGATTCGCATCGAATAGTGAACAGTCAGGAGTTCTTTTTGTTATTTGATTCCCGATACGTAACGATCTTGCCGATTCCGCACAGTTCCGGCACGCGTGATGCGGGCGATTTTCCCGATCGATCGCACGCGCCCCGACGCTCCCCGCTCGCGATGCATCAGGCCGATGCCGGCTGCGCAAGCGAGCGTGCCAGTGCGACGAAGCGCTCGACGCACGCCGACGCGAACGGCTCGTTCCACGACACGATCTGTTCGACCGCGCGCGTGCCGGCAAGCGGCACGTAGACGACGCCCGGGCGCCGCAGCGTCGCCGTGAATCCCGGCACGATCGCGATGCCGCGCTCGGCGGCCACCAGCGACACGAGCGTCGCGATCTGGGCCGCGGTCGCGCCGATCCGCGGTGCGAATCCGGCTTGCGCGCACAAGTCGTCCAGGGCAGCGGTCAATGCCGAGCCGTAACCGGGCGGAAACGTGACGAAGGTTGCGTTCGCAAGTTCCGCGACGTCGACGCTCGCACGGCCCGCGAGCGGATCGCCGGCCGGCACGGCCGCGACGAGCGGTTCGCGCGACACGACGAGCGATGCCACCGGCACGCCGGGCGCACCGTCCCACGCCCAGCCGAAGCCGATGTCCATCGTGCCGTCCGCGATCTGCTGGCGCTGGCTGGCGGTCGCCGCCTCGCGGAACGTGAGCTCGACGTCGGGCATCGTCCGGCTCGCGACGCGGATGACGTCCGGGAACGTGTCGGACATCGGGATCGAGCTCGCATAGCCGATCACGATCCGCCCGGCGATGCCTTGCGCGATCTTGCGCGCGCTCGCCTCGGCCTCGGCGGCCGCGCTGACGACGTTGCGCGCATGTTCGAGGAACGCGGCGCCTTCCGGCGTCAGCCGCACCGCGCGCGTCGAACGCTCGAACAGCCGGACGCCGAGCTCGCTTTCCAGCGCGGCGACATGGCGCGTCAGCGGCGGCTGCGCGACCCGCAGGCGCAACGCCGCGCGGCCGAAGTGCAGTTCGTCGGCGACGACCACGAAATAGCGGAGGCGGCGCAGGTCGAGCATTGTTGTCGTTCCGGTATCAATCGCGATGAAAACGGTATTGGCGTGCACGCGGCGCGCTCGTCAGACTGTCGGCATCGACGACCAGGCAGCTCCGATGAACGACAGGACCACGCGCATCGCGTTCTTTCTCTGCGGCTTCGCCGCGTTTCTCAATCTGTATTCGACGCAGGGCATCCTGCACGAACTCGCGGCCACCTTCGGCGTCAGCGCGGAGCGTGCGGGGCAGGGCGTGAGCGCCACCACGACAGCCGTCGCCATTATCGCGCCGTTCGTCGGCGTGCTGGCTGCACGCATCGAGCGGCGCGTCGCGATTTCGCTCGCGGCGGCGGCCGTCGCGCTACCGGTCGTGTGGTCCGCGCATGCGGTCAGTTTCGCGTCGTTTCTCGGCGCGCGTTTTGCCGCCGGTCTCGTCATGCCGTTCGTCTTCGCGCTGTCGATCGCCTATATCGCCGAACGCTTCGATCGCGGCACGTCGGCCGAGATCAGCGCGCTGTTCGTCGCCGGCACGACGCTCGGCGGTTTCGCCGGCCGCTTCGCGACCAACCTGATGACGTCGATGTGGGGCTGGCGGCATGCGCTCGACGTCGTCGCGGCGCTATGTCTCGTCACGGGTGTCGCGATCTATGCGAGCCTGCCGGCATCCGGTGCGAGCGCGCGGCGCGCCGACCACGACGCGGACAGCGGTGCCGGGCCGTCCTGGCGCATCGTCACGCGCGGCCCGCTGCTCGCGTCGTTCGCGATCGGCGCGTGCGTGCTCGCGTCGCAGGTCGCGACGTTCACGTTCGTCGGCCTGCGCCTGGCCCGTGCGCCGTTCGGCTTCGGCACGGTCGGGATCGGCGCGATCTATGCGGTGTTTCTGGTGGCGGTGGTCGTGACCCCGCTGGCAGGCCGCCTCGCGCGGCATCGCGGCCCGCGTGCACCGGGGCTTGCCGCGGCCGCGCTCGCGATCGGCGGGGCATTGCTCACGCTGTCCGACAGCGTGCCGGTGATCCTGGCCGGCCTCGCGCTCAGTTCGACCGCCGTGTTCGTCGAACAGGCGTCGGCCAATGCGTTCATCTCGCAGGCGGCGTCGAGCGCACGCTCGACGGCGATCGGCCTCTACCTGTCCTGCTATTACTTCGGCGGCAGCCTCGGCTCGATCCTGCCGGTGCCCGGCTGGCATCGATGGGGATGGGCCGGCTGCGTCGCGTTCGTGGTCGCGGCGCAGGCCGTCGTCGGCGTGCTCGTGTACCGGTTCTGGCGAGACGGCGGCGCGGCCGGCAGCGAGCATGCCCACGTGCGCGGTGCCGGGTTCACACGTTAGCCGGGTTCACACGCTAGCCGCGTTCAGCGATACCAGCGCGGCGTATAGACCCACTCTCGTGCGTTGCCGATCGCGAAACGCCGCGTCGTCGACGAGCCGACGATCACCATCGTGCGCATGTCGACCTGGTCGCTGCGCAGCGCGCCGAGCGTCGTCGTCGTGAGCGTCGCGCCCGGCCGGCCGATGTCGCGGCCGAGCACGACCACCGTCTCGGCCGTGCGGTGCGCGCGCACGACATCGAGCGCACGATCGAGCTGCCACGGCCGCGCACGCGAGATCGGGTTGTAGAACGCCATTACCAGATCGGCCTGCGCCGCATGCCGCAGGCGCGTCTCGATCACGTCCCACGGCTTCAGGTTGTCCGACAGCGAGATCGCACAGAAGTCGTGACCGAGCGGCGCACCGGCCTGCGCGGCCGTCGCGAGCGACGCCGAGATGCCCGGCTCCACGCGCAGGTCGACCGCGGCCCAGTGCGGATCGCACGCTTCGTCGAGCGCTTCGAGCACGGCCGCGGCCATTGCGAACACACCCGGGTCGCCCGATGACACGACCGCGACGCGCCGGCCGCTGGCCGCGAGCTCGAATGCATGGCGCGCGCGCTGCATCTCTTCGCGATTGTCGGTGCCATGCACGCGCTGGTCGCCGCGGAACGGGCCCGCCATGTTCACGTAGGTCGTGTAGCCGAGGATGTCGGTCGCGTCCGCGAGCGCGGCGCGTGCGGCCGGCGTGAGCCACGCTGCGCCGCCCGGGCCGAGGCCGAGCACCGTCAGGCGGCCGCGCGCACGGCCGAGCGTGGCGGGATCGACCGGATGCGACGCGACCGCGCACGCGATACCGTTCGTCGTGGCGCGCAGCGTGTGTGCGACGCGCAATGCGCGGCCAAGCAGCGCGGCGGCATCGGCGATTGCCTCGTCGTTGCCTTCGGAATCGACATCGACGAAACGCAGCGGCACGTCGAGCGTTCGCGCCGCGTCCTCCAGCACCGCGTCGCCGATTGCCGACGCGTGCGCCACGATGGCCGCGAGCGCGAGCCGTGCGAGACCGTGCGCATCGAGTGCGGCGTCGATGCGCGCAGCGAGCGCTTCATCGCCGCGGATCGCCTGCGCATCGACGCCCACCACCACGCTGCGCGGATGAATCACGAGTTCGTCGCGCGTGCCGCGCCATGCGTCGGGCGTCACGCGGATCGCGTGCGCGGCCGCGTCGTCGCGCGGCAGTGCGACATCGTCGAGCCACGGCGCCGCACCGTCGATGCGCGTCGACGCGCCCGCGAGCAGATCGGACACGAAACGCTTGCCCTGGGCGAGATCGGCGAGCGCATAACCTTCCGGCGGATTGAGCATGCACGCGCCGAAGCGCAGTTCGCCGCTCGTCGTGATTGCAGGAGCGACGCCGACGCATGCGGCGATTTCTCGCGCGATCACGTTGACGCCCGTCAGCCCGCCGAGCAGCGGCACGACCGCCGACCCGTCTTCCGCCACCGCGAGCACGGGCGGCTCGATGCCTTTGTCGGCGAGTGCGGGGGCGAGGCAGCGGATCACGATGCCGGCCGCGCACAGCGCGACGATCGGCAGCCCGCGCGCATAGAGTTCGCGCAAGTGCACGCCGAGATCGTCGAACGGCACGTCCGCCGCGACGCGCGACGCGAGGCCGTGCACGAGGGCATCCGGATAGCGCGCCTGGATGCGCCGTGCGGTATCGAGCGCGCCCGTGCCGAGAATCACGATCGCGGGCGGGGTCGTCATCCTTGCCATTTTTCCCCCGGCACGACGAGCAGCGAGAAATACGGCGACGCCATCGGATCGACTTCGTCGAGCGGCACGATGCGCTGGCTTGCCATCGTCGCGCGCTCGACATACAGCGCGCGCTTCGCGAGCCCCAACTCGTCGAGCACGCGCCGCACCTTGTCGAAATTGCGGCCGAGCTTCATCACGACGGCCGCGTCGGCCCGCGCGAGCCGCTCGCGCAGCTCGTGCTCGGGCAGCACGCCCGACAGCACCGACAGGCTCTGGTTGCGATAGACGAGCGGCTGGCCGAGCACGGCCGTGCCGCCGAGCATCGCGCATACGCCGGGGACGACCTCGGTGTCGTAGCGCGGTGCGAGGCGGTCGTGCAGGTACATGTACGAGCCGTAGAAGAACGGGTCGCCCTCGCAAATCACGGCGACGTCGCGGCCCGCATCGAGGTGCGCGGCAACGATCTCGGCGGCCGTATCGTAGAAGTCGGCGATCACCGTCTCGTAGCACAGCGGCGGCGGCAGCGCTTCGGTCGTCACCGGATAGACCAGCGGCAGTTGCGTTTGCCCGTCCCGCAGGTGCGCTTCGACGATGCCGTACGCATTGCCCTTCTTGCCCTTCGCGACGAAATACGCGACCACGGGCGCGGCCTGCAGCACGCGCAGCGCCTTGATCGTCATCAGTTCAGGATCGCCGGGGCCGACGCCGACCCCGAACAGGCGTCCGCGCGCGGTCGTCATTCGACCTCCGTCGCGAGCGCATTGACCGCCGCAGCCGCCATCGCGCTGCCGCCGCGCCGGCCGAGCAGCGTGACGTACGGCACGCCGCGGCTGTCGGCATCGAGCAGCGCCTTCGATTCGGCCGCGCCGATGAAGCCGACCGGGAAACCGAGGATCAGCGCGGGACGCGGCGCGCCGGCGTCGATCATGTCGAGCAGGTGGAACAGCGCGGTGGGCGCATTGCCGATCACGACGACGCTGCCCGCGAGATGCGGACGCCACAGTTCGAGCGCGGCGGCCGATCGCGTGTTGCCGAGATGTCGCGCGAGATCGGGCACCTCGGGCTCGCCGAGCGTGCAGATCACGCGATTGTCGGCCGGCAGCCGCGCGCGCGTGATGCCTTCGGCAACCATCCTCGCATCGCACAGGATCGGCGCGCCGGCTGCCAGCGCCGTGCGGCCCGCCGTGCCGGCACCGGCCGAGAAGCGCAGGTCGTAGACGACGTCGACCATCCCGCACGCATGGATCACGCGCACCGCGAGTTTCTCGAGGTCGGGCGGAACCTGCGACAGGTCGGCCTCGGCGCGGATCGTCGCGAACGACTGGCGGTAGATTTCCTGCCCGTCGCGAATGTAGTCAAGCATCGGTGGTGTCCTGGCTGTGCCGCGCGCCCGTCAATCGGGCCGCGGCCTGGTCAATCGTCAGATGGCGCGCGAGCGGGGCGCCGAGGCCCGCGGCAGCGTCGCGCCGGTAAAGGTCGTAGTGCGCGGGCGCAACCGCGACGAGCGTGTGCGTCGCGGGATGCGGCAACGCGCAGTGGCGCTCGCAGCCGGTCAGGTGCACGTCGACCGCATGGCCGATGCGCGTGGCGAGCGCGAGTGCGTCCTGCTTCGTGTCGGCGCGCGCCTTCGCGCAGCCCGCGCTGCCGGTGCATGCGACGAGCGACGCGAGCGGGTCGGACGACGCGCAGACGAGGCCGAGCGACGCGAGCGCATCGAGCGTGGCCGAAGCGCGTTCGTTCGGCACGCCGTGGAGAAACACGCCTTGCCACGGCGTCATCGACAGCGTGCCGTCGCCGTCGGCTTCGGCCAGCGCGGCGAGCCGCTCCAGTTGTGCGGCATCGAGCCGGCCGAGCACGAATTGCGCGCCGACGTTGCAGCGCGCCTCGTCGAGAGACGAACGCACGCCGAAACGCAGCGTCGGATCGGCATGCGTGCGGCGCCAGCCGGCGAGCGCCGGATCGGCCGCGAGCGGGAAGGGCAAATAGTGCTGCGCGCGTTCGAGCAACGCGCGTTCGCTGCCTGTTGCGAGCAGCGCGCGCATCCGCGAGACGTTCGCCGGCGCGAGATCGAGGAATGCAAGCAGCAGCGCGCGAACCAGCGCAGCGGCTTGAGCGGGCGCGACATCGACCGCAGCGGGCGGGTCGTCGTGCGCAACCGGAGGGCAGCCGGCCAGCCCGGCAGCGACGCGTACCGCGCCGTCGCCGCGACGCCAGGCGGCCAGCCAGATGTCGTGCGGATGATCGAGCGCCGCAACCGATTCGCCGCCGTCTAGCTGGATCGAGAATTTCGGCGACAGCTCGCCGCGGCGAGGCTCGCGCGCCAGCAGGTCGAAGAGCGGCGCGACGAGCGCGCGGCTGTCGACGAGCGCGGCCGGGTCGTGGCCGGCGAGCGGGCTGAGCATCACATTGCGGACGTCGTCGCTCGCGGCGAGCGCGGCCGCATCGGCGGCGGCATTCGAGGTTGTGTCGACGCGCGGGCCGAGGCCCGCGTCGAGCAACGCGCGCGCCAGCGCGTCGGCCGCGCTGTCGCGAATGCCGCGCAGCTGGAGATTCGCGCGATTGGTCGCGTCGATCGCGCCGGAGCCGCAGGCACGCGCGGCGGCGGCGATCGCACGCGCCTGGTGCGCGTCGAGCCGGCCGCCCGGCAGCTTGATCCGGCACAGCCCGCCGTCGGCGGCCGCGACCACGCGCACGAGCCCCGGGCAGGCCGACGGGCGCACGACGGGCGACGCAGGAATCGAAACGGGGGCGGAACTCAACGGGGTAGCGGGACAGTGTCGCGCCGCGGCCAACGCATCGGTACACCCCGCCCGACGCCGACTGGCACGCACGCACTTTCTGGCCGGCAGGTCTCCTGGCTGACAGGTCGGCGCCGGCTCCCGGCCTTCCCGGTGGAACCAGTGGCATGAGGGGGAGATCGGCTCGCTGTCTACAGTTGCGGGGGCAGCCACAGCGGCGCGCGGCGCGCCCTGTGTTCCCTCTTCGGCCCCGAGGGGCACCGGCGAACGAACGGCCGTAGGATACCCGATTTTTGCGACGATCCGGCATCGGCGATGCGTCGCACAACCGCGTCGCAGCACGGCCGCAGCCGGTTTTGCGTTGTCTCGCAAATGGTACGATTGGCGGCTCGGCTGACATCCGGGCCGTATCGCACCGGCGGGAGGCACGCACCGCGCGGAAGCGGATCAGGATCGGAATCAGCAACGGATCAACGCGCGGCGACTTGGCCGCCGCGCATCGCAACACACGGTAGGGAATCGAACGATGGGGAAGGGTGCATGACGGCGTGGCTGACGGTAGTGGGCATCGGCGACGACGGTTACGCGGGGCTCGGACGCAGCGCGCGCCGCGCGCTGCTCGACGCGACGCTCGTCGTCGGCGCGAAGCGGCATCTCGACATGCTGCCCGCGCGGCTGCCGGCCGCACGCGAAACGTGGCCGTCGCCGTTCGATCTCGCGGGCGTGCTCGCGCGTCGCGCGTCGCCCGTCTGCGTGCTCGCCAGCGGCGATCCGATGCTGTTCGGCGTCGGCGCCACGCTCGCGCGCACACTGTCCCCGGACGAATGGCGCGTGATGCCCGCGCCGTCGTCGCTGTCGCTGGCGGCCGCACGCCTCGGCTGGGCGCTGCAGGATGTCGGCGCGGTCTCGCTTGTGGGCCGTCCGCTTGCGACGCTCGCGCGCCACCTGCTGCCCGGCCGCCGCCTGTTCGTGCTGAGCGCCGACGGCCGCACGCCGGCCGCCGTCGCGGCCGAACTCGTCGCACGCGGCTTCGGGCCGACGCGCATCAGCGTGTTCGAACATCTCGGCGGCCCGCTCGAGCGGCGTCTCGACGGGCTCGCACAGGACTGGCGCGTCGACGAAACGGCCGCGCTCAACCTGGTGGCGCTCGACTGCCAGGCCGGCCCCGACGCGCCGCGCCGCGCGCTCACGCCCGGCCTGCCCGACGATGCGTACCGTCATGACGGCCAGCTCACCAAGCGCGATCTGCGCGCAATGACACTCGGTCGCCTCGCGCCCGCGCCCGGCGAGCTGCTGTGGGACGTCGGCGCCGGCAGCGGCTCGATCGGCATCGAATGGATGCGCGCGCATCCGTCCTGCCAGGCAATCGCGATCGAAGCGCATGCGGAGCGGCAGCGCTTCATCGAGCACAATCGCGACGCGCTCGGCGTGCCGGGCCTGCAACTCGTCGCGGGCCGCGCGCCCGATGCGCTCGCGGGGCTTGCCGCGCCCGACGCGATCTTCATCGGCGGCGGGGCGACCGCGCCCGGCGTGCTCGACGCGTGCTGGGCAGCGCTGAAGCCCGGCGGCCGGCTGGTCGCGAACGCGGTCACGCTGCAGGGCGAGATGGCGCTCGCCGCCTGGCGCGAGGCGCACGGCGGCACGCTGACGCGCGTGTCGCTCGCGCACGCCGAGCCGCTCGGCCGCTTCGATACGTGGCGGCAGCCGTTGCCGGTCACGCTATACGACGTGCGCAAGCCCGACGCGGCCGGCCTGGCCGACACGAGCGCATCGTCGGCCACGACGAACGCAACGGACGCGTGATGCGCGACGAGACCCCCGAACAGCCCGCGCCGCTCCGCTTCGGCTACACGACCGGCAGCTGCGCGACCGCGACGTCGCTCGCCGCCGCGCGGCTGCTGCTCGCGGGCCGCGCGGACGACGCGGTCGAGATCGTGCTGCCGAAGGGGCAGCGCGTGATGATGCGGCTCGAGTTTTGTCGCACCACGGACGACGGTGCGGAAGCCGGCACGATCAAGGACGCCGGCGACGATCCGGACGTGACGCACGGCGCGCTGATCTTCGCGCGCGTCGCGCTCGCGTCGGCGCCCGGCGTGCGGTTCCATGCAGGGCCGGGCGTCGGCACGGTCACGCGCGCGGGGCTGACGCTGCCGGTCGGCGAACCGGCGATCAACCCGGTGCCGCGCCAGATGATGACGACGCACCTGGAAGCGCTCGCGATCGAGCATGGCTACGCGGGCGGCTTCGACGTGACGATCGGCGTCGAAGGCGGCGAGGCGCTCGCGCTGAAGACGATGAATCCGCGCCTCGGCATCGTCGGTGGTTTGTCGATCCTCGGCACGACGGGCATCGTGCGGCCGTTCTCGTGCTCGGCCTACATCGCGTCGATCCACCAGGGCATCGACGTCGCGCGGGCGAACGGGATCGCGCACATCGCCGCGTGCACCGGCAACGCGAGCGAGGACGCGATGCGCGCGCACTACCGCCTGCCCGACATGGCGCTGATCGAGATGGGCGATTTCGCGGGCGCGGTGCTCAAGCACCTGCGGCGCGCGCCGGTCGCGCGGCTGTCGATGTGCGGCGGCTTCGGCAAGCTCAGCAAGCTCGCGGCCGGCCATCTCGACCTGCACAGCCGCCATTCGAGCATCGACCTGCCGCTGCTCGCGCAGTGGGCGGCCGAGGCCGGCGCAAGCGATGCGCTGCAGGCCGCGATGCGCGCCGCGAACACGAGCCAGGAAGCACTGAAGATTGCGCATGCCGACGGTGTGCCGCTCGGCGATCTCGTCTGCGCACACGCGTTGCGCGTCGCGCGCGACATCGTGCCGCCGTCGGTCGCCGTCGAAATGTTCGCGATCGACCGGCAAGGCCGCTTCGTCGGGGAGGCGCGATGAGCGCGCGCATCCTGCTGCTCGGCGGCACCGGCGATGCGCTGAAAATCGCGCGGGCGCTCGGGCCTCATCACGTCTACAGTCTGGCCGGCCTCGGCAAGGTACCCGACGACCTGCGCTGCGACGTACGCGTCGGCGGCTTCGGTGGTGCTGCCGGGCTGGCCGCCTATCTGCGCGGCGCCGGCATCGGCCTCGTGATCGACGCGACGCATCCGTATGCCGCGCGGATCAGCGCGAATGCCGCCGCCGCGGCGCGTGAAGCGGGCGTGCCGCTGTGGGCGCTGCACCGCGCGCCGTGGGCGCCGCAACCCGGCGACGACTGGCGCATGGTCGACGACTGGGCCGGCATCGAGGCCGCGCTTGCGCCGTTCAGGCGGCCGCTGTTCACGCTCGGCCGCGAACCGCTCGCGCATCTCGACGCGATTCCGCCACACCAGTTCTGGCTCGTGCGCTGCCTCGACGCGCATCCCGGCAACGCGCACGCGCAGATCGTCGCCGCGCGCGGGCCGTTCACGCTCGACGGCGAGCGCGCGCTGTTCGCGCTGATGGGTATCGACGTCGTCGTCAGCAAGAACAGCGGTGGCGCGGCCACCGAAGCCAAGCTCGACGTCGCGCGTGAACGCAGGCTGCCGGTCGTGATGCTGCGCCGGCCGCCGCTGCCCGACGCCGACCGCGCGTTCGACTCGGCCGCGGCGCTCATCGACGCGCTCGATCCCGCCGCACGCGCATGATGCGGTACGGCGGGTCATCCCATGAATTGACGGAGATTTTTCGATGACGGTGTATTTCATCGGCGCGGGCCCCGGCGACCCGGAGCTGATCACGGTGAAGGGCCAGCGCCTCGTGCGCACCTGCCCGGTGATCCTGTATGCGGGATCGCTGGTGCCGGCGGCCGTGCTCGACGGCCATCGCGCGGAGCAGGTCGTCAATACGGCCGAGCTCGACCTCGACGCGATCGTCGCGCTGCTCGCCGCGGCGCACGCGAAAGGGCAGGACGTCGCACGCGTGCATTCGGGCGACCCGTCGCTGTACGGGGCGATCGGCGAGCAGATTCGCCGATTGAAGGCGCTCGGGATTCCATACGAAATCGTGCCCGGCGTAACGGCCACGGCCGCGTGCGCGGCGACGCTCGGCGTCGAGCTGACATTGCCCGGCGTCGCGCAGACGGTGATCCTCACGCGCTTCGCCGGCAAGACGACGATGCCGGAAGGCGAAGCGCTCGGCTCGCTTGCCGCGCACCGCGCGACGCTCGCGATCCATCTCGGCGTGCGCCATCTCGCCCGCATCGTCGACGACGTGCTGCCGCATTACGGCGCCGATTGCCCGGTCGCGGTGATCTATCGCGCGAGCTGGCCCGATGAAGAACGCGTGACCGGCACGCTCGCCGACATCGTCGGCAAGGTGCAGGGCACGCAGATCGAGCGCACCGCGCTGATCCTGATCGGGCGCGTGCTCGACGCCGAGGGGTTCGCGGATTCGACGCTGTACGCGAGCGCGGGCTGAGCACGCGCAGGCCGTCCACTTTCGGGCAGACTGGGCCACTACGCGCGGTCACGGCGCGCCGCGCAAGCAACCTGACAAGGACAACGTCGAATGCGTACCCTGACTCGATCACGCGGGTTCGGCCTGGCGGGTTTGACGGCCGCTCTGCTGGCGGCCTCCACGGCCAACGCCGCCGCTGAAGCCAATGAAGCCCGCGCCGTGCCCCTGGTCGAGGTGGCGAACACCGCCGCGCCCGATCGCGACTGGCCGCGCAAGGTCTGCGAGTTGGCGTCGGCATCGTGCGGCGCCGCCGGCCAGTCAGGTGATGCGGACAGCGCGCCGTCGCTGTACCGGGCCAGGAACGACGCGGCGGGCCTCTACTATGCGATCCTGCCGGGCCCGCAACTGCTGCAAGTGAGTTTCGCGTCCGGCACGGGCTGGAAGGTCGTGCGGCAGTGGGATTTCTCCGACTACCCGCTCACTGACCGGGTCGAAGGCGATGGCGAGCCGCCGCCGCTGCGGATCTACCCCGCGCTGTATCCGCTGGGCGGCGAGCGCTTCGCGGTCGCGGTGCTGGCCGGTTGGTCCGAAAGTTATTCCGGCGGTGGCGGAAGCTGGGAAAACGCCGACTTCGTCGAACTACGGCCGGACGGCGGGCATGCCCGCACGCCCCGTGCAGCGAAGCTCCCGTTCAGCTGCAGCAAGCATATTCGCGCCTGCTTCACTGAGCACGACTATCGGCACTCGCCGCATTGCAGCGAAGACTTCGACGGTTCGCTGCGGCTGCGCTTCGTGCCCGGTGCGAGCGCCGGCAGTCTCGACTGGATCGCCACCTGGAAGGAGAGTCATTGGCCGGGCCAGGAACCCCGGGGCAAGACCGGTCATACGTCGGTTTCCGTCACGCTGCCGGCAGGGCGGGACCCGGTCGCCGCAGGCAACGCGCTGCGCGACAAGATCCCGTTTTGCGAGCCGGTCAACTGAGCGCCCGCCGGCGCTACGCGCGCGCCGCGTGCAGCATCCGCTTCGGCGCAAACCCGGCCGCCAGCGCGAACAGCGCGACACACAGGCAGGCCATCGCGATCCAGGCGGGCGTCAGGTCCGCGAGATGCTGGCGCACGATGCCTGCCGCGAACGGAAACAGTCCGGCGATCAGGTAGCCGACGCCCTGCACGAAGCCCGTCAGCGACGCGGCATCGGCCGGCGTCGCGGCATGGTCGACGGTGACGATCAGCGACAGCGGAAACAGCGCGCCGATCCCCGCGCCCAACAACAGCGCGGCCGGCAATGCCAGCGCTTCAGGCGCGGCCAGCATCACCAGCAAGCCGACGAGCAGCGACGCGATCGCCGCATGCAGCGCGGGCCGGCGATCGGGCAGGCGGTCGATCGTCGCCGAGATCGTCAGCCCCGCGACGACTTCCGCGAGCGTCACGCCGCCGAGCAGGCTGCCGGCCGCCGTCGGCGACCAGCCGAGCCGCATGTAGTACGGCGGCAGCCAGGCGAGCACGAGCGTGTACGCCCCCGTCGCGATGCCGAAGAACAGCGCGAGGCGCCACGCGCGCGCCGAGCGCGCCGGCTGTGCGTTCGACGCCGACGTCGGCCCGGCGGCGAGCGCGTCGCCGCCGCGACTGGCCAGCGGCCACGCCAGCGCGGCCACCGCGGCCGGCAGCGCCCAGCCCGCGAGCGCGGGGAGCCAGCCCCAGCGCGCCGCAGCGAACGGCGCGACGACGCTCGCGAGCACGGCGCCGCCCATGATCGACGTCGAATAGACGCCCATCGCACCGCCGATCCGCGTCGCGAAATGCGCCTTCACGAAGCCGGGCAGCAGCGCCTGCACCATCGCGATCCCGACACCCGCGCAGCAGGCGCTCGCGAGCAGCAGCCACGCGTGCTGCGCGCCGATGCGCGACACGCAGGCCAGCCCGATCAGCGCGACGCCGAGCCAGACGCCGCCCGCGATGCCGGTCAGGCGCTGCAGGCGCCGCGCACTCAGTGCGCCGAGCCCCATCAACAGGATCGGGATCGTCGTCAGCAGGCTGGCCGCGCCGTCACTGATGCCGGTCGCCCGCTGGATCATGTCGAGCAGCGGGCCGACCGCGGCAAGCGCCGGCCGCAGGTTCAGCCCGACGAGCACGATGGCGGCGAGCCGCCATCCGGGGGAAGAGAAGCGATTCATTGCAAGGCCCTCGAAATCGGTGCGCGGGCCCCGGTGAGGCGCGGCGCGTTCTTCATGTAAAGTATCTCGACATCAAGATAAATGCTGATTTATCTCGACGTCAAGATAACTGGTGAGCCGAGGAGGGTTAATGGATCGAGCCGCGCATGCGCTCGCACAATGGCGCGCCGAGCGTCCGGATCTCGACGCGTCGTCGATGGTGGTGATGGGGCGGCTGCAGGAAGCGGCGCTCGTGATCGCGCGCGACCGTCTCAATCCGCTGTTCGCGCGCTACGGGATGCAGCCGGGCGAATTCGACGTGCTCGCCACGCTGCGGCGTGGCGGGGCGCCGTTCGCGCTGACGCCGACGGCGCTGTACGACGCGCTGATGATGTCGTCGGGCGGGATGACCGCGCGCATCGACCGGTTGCAGAAAGCCGGCTGGGTGGAGCGCCGGCCGAACCCGGCCGACGGGCGCGGCACGCTCGTCGCGCTGACGGAGACAGGCCGCACGCTGATCGACGAAGCGGTCGTCGCGCACATCGACAATCAGCGCGCGCTGCTGGCCGTGCTGTCGGAGGCGGAACAGGCGCAGTTGTCGCGGTTGCTGGAAAAGTTGCTGGCGGGGCTGGCAGACGAGGCGCCGAAAGGGGCGGACGGCGAGTAGCGCCGCCGGACGCGTATTGCAAACGCGCGTGGCGGGCAAAAAGCATGCCTCGTGAATGATCGGGGGCGCCGCTTGCCGACGCACCTGTCCGACCCATTGCTGCCGGTCGAGCCGTTGCACCTTCGATGGCCCATGTCAGGGCATGACGGCGACGCGTTCCGAAGATCCGAAAGCGTGTCCTGCCTCAGCGGATCGGTTGCAGCAACCGAGCGCCCGCGCACCACGTGACTGCCCCGACTCCAGCCCCGCACCCGGCAAGACTCGAGGCCCCAACGGCAAGCAAGGATCAGAGATCTCCGCGCACTTCGCCGGTTCCCAGCGCACTCCGCTGCCGGTTGACTTCCGCCCAGAGCTCGTCGCTGTCGTCCTCGCGCAGCACGACCACCCAGTCCAGTTGATCGTCGGTCACGCCGAAGTATTCCAGGATTTCGCGGCGCACCGCATCGACGAACTGCGCGTACTCCGGAGTTGCCTGGGCCTGCGCGTGCAACGCGTCATATTCTGCATCGTCCGCGCCGCCGCCGTGCTCGTCGATGTAGCGCGAGATCCACTGGTCTCGTTCGTGGTCGTAGTCGGCCTCGGCGCGCATCGCTTGCACCGCCGTGTGTAAATCCAATTGCGCAAACGCGGCGATCGCCGCCGTCGTTGCCGCGTCGAATGTAGTCGTCATTCCATTTCTCATGTCGGTCATCGCATCTCGTCGCACGGGCCGCCCCCGGCTGGCGCCTCGAATCCGCGCCGCGCAACACGCCGCCTGGCGTCGGCGTTCGATCCGGGCAAAGGCACGCTGACCGGAAAGTTCACGCCTTTCAGGGCGCCACGCATCGAGGCCGCCCGCGCGACAAGTCACGTATTTTGCCGCACTGCAAGCCCGGCGATGAAGACAACCGGGCTCGGCCGAGCGCACCACACGTTTCGAGCGTATCGCCGCAAGCGCCACACGGGCACTTGAACGCCCGTGCGGGCGCCGGTCGTGAGCGGCGCCCGCATGGGCGAACTCGAACGGCCGACCTTGGGCGGTGGCCGTGGCGCTTTCCTGGCCGATCAGCCTCGCGCCGGAATATTGAGCCCGCGCGCGACAGCCGGACGCGCCACGAACGCGTCGAGCACCCGCGCGACGTTCCGGAATTCGCTGAAGCCGACCAGGTCGCCCGCTTCGTAGAAGCCGACGAGGTTGCGCACCCACGGGAAGATCGCGATATCGGCGATGGTGTACGTATCGCCCATCACCCACTGGCGGTTCGCGAGATGCGCGTCGAGCACGCCGAGCAGGCGCTTCGATTCGTCGACGTAGCGGTCGCGCGGGCGCTTGTCCTCGTAGTCGCGGCCGGCGAACTTGTGGAAGAAGCCGAGCTGGCCGAACATCGGCCCGATGCCGCCCATCTGGAACATCACCCACTGGATCGTCTCGTAGCGGCCGGCGAGATCCTTCGGGATCAACCGGCCCGTCTTGTCCGCGAGATAGATCAGGATCGCGCCCGATTCGAACAGCGGCAGCGGTTTGCCGTCCGGGCCGTCCGGGTCGATGATCGCCGGGATCTTGTTGTTCGGGTTCAGCGACAGGAACGCGGGCGAGAACTGGTCGTTCGTGTCGAAGCGCACGAGGTGCGGCTCGTACGGCAGGCCCGTTTCCTCGAGCATGATCGACACCTTGACGCCGTTCGGCGTCGGCAGCGAGTAGAGCTGGAGACGGTCGGGATGCTGGGCCGGCCACTTTTGCGTGATCGGGAAGGCGGACAGATCGGGCATGGGGGTTCGCTCGTCGAAGTGGAGGTTCCGCGCTCCGTCCCGGCTGCCGCGCGCCACGGTCGATGGCGCGGCGGCGGGGCGGAACGCGCCGAAAACGCCCACTGTAGCCGATCCCGCGGATCGATGCAGGCGGTGCCGCACGCGAGCGCCGCCGCATCGCCAGGCGCCGCCGGAAACCGTCAGAAGTTGTGCCGCAGCCCGATCATCGCGGCCGTCGTGCCGACGCCCGGCGCGACCGGCTGCCCGTACACGAGCATCTGGTCCATCGTGCCGCGGTTGTTCACGCGGCCGACCTGCGCATAGACCGTCGTCCGCTTCGACAGGCTGTAGTCGGCCGCGAGCACGACCGCCGTCGACTTGTTCGCCGGGACGTTGCGATCCTTCAGGTAATACACGGCCGAGCTCACCTGCAGGAAAGGCGTGAAGCGATAACCGATGCCGGCCGACAGCATGTCGAGGTTCACCTTGTCCGCATGCGACGGATTCCGGCCGTTGCCATACGACGCCGACACCGAGAAATCGTGGATCGTGTATTTCGCACCAAAGTAGATGAAGCGGTTGTTGTCGACGCCGGTCGGCATGACGCCCGGCGCCGGGTTCGTGTCGTGCCCGTTGTAGTAGACGGCCGATGCGTTCAGCCCGTCGTTCGCATACCTGAGCACGACCGATTCGCGCGTACCGCCCTGGAACTGGCCGGCCACGCCGCCCGGCGCATATTCGAGCGCGATCGACGCGCCCGCGAAGGTCGGCGACTGGTACACGAACGCATTGCTGTCGTACAGCGCGCCGATCGCGCCGTTGGTGCTGGTTCCCGGCCAGCCGGCCGCCGTGTTCAGGCCGAGCCACGCGGTCAGCACGCTGCCGAAGAATTGCGCGTTGCGCACGTCGGTGTCGGCCATCGCGTAAATCATCGGCACGATCTGGCGGCCGGCCGTGAACGTGCCGAACGGGCCCGACACGCCGAGCGACGCAACCTGGTTGAAGATCGCGACGGCGCCCGGCGTGTCGCTCAGCTGCAGCTTGCCGGTGCCGCTGTCGAACGAGCCCTGCAGCTTGAAGTTGACCTTGTAGCCGCCGCCGATGTCCTCGCTGCCCTTGATGCCCCAGAAGCTCGAGTAGATGCCGCCGTCCTTCATGCGGAACACCTTGCCGGTATTCGGCGCGCTCGGGCTGAACGATGCCGCCGACGTGCTCTGGTACAGCAGGCCCGAGTCGATCACGCCGTAGAGCGTGACGGAGGATTGCGCGTGCGCGAGCGCCGAACAGCCGGCAAGCGCCGCGAGCGCGGCCAGTTTCGTCTTCATGAAGTCTCCAGGATCGTATTGGACCGGACGGGATCGAGCCCGTCCGGGTGAAGCGGGGAAGCATCGAGGCGGGCGGGAAGGCGTGGCCTGCATCGCCCGTGCGAGCCGTGCGGAAAGAGTACGCAACGGCGGGCGGCCGCTCCCCCCCATGCGCGGGGGGCAGGGTTGCGGAGAATCGGAGGAAGGCGGGCGCGGCCAGACGCCCGGTTGGCGGAAGCGGCGTTACGGCGCGCTTTCGAGCAGGCCGAGCACCAGCGCGCGGCGTACCGCATGCTTGCGCGAGCTGGCGTCGAGCTTGCCGAACAGGTTCTTCAGGTGCCACTTCACGGTTTCCTCGCCGACGGCGAGCGCCACCGCGATCTCCTTGTTCGACAGGTTGCGCGCGAGCAGTTCGAGGATCGCGCGCTCCTTCGGTGTCAGCACGACGCTCGGCACCGCGCGCGGGCTGGCCGCGGCGCGCGGGGCCGGCGGCACGATGCGCGGCTGCGGCAGCGCGTGCCGCGCGGGGCCGGCGCCGGGAGCCGCTTCGTCGCCGGCGCGGCGCGCCCAGTCGGCGATGGCCGGATGCGCGTCGGCGAGCGTGCGCGTCAGCCCGAACAGGTCCGCGAGGTTCATCGCCTCGTCGAGCAGCGCGCGGCCGCCGCCGCCCGACTGTTCGAGCGCGAACGCGCTGAGCGCCATGATCTCGATGCGCGCCTGGCCCATGCTCATTTCGCGGGCCAGCACCGCTGCTTCGTCGAGCGCCGCGCGCGCGTCGTCCCAGCGGCGTGCGGCCAGCGCCGCGCCCGCGTGTGCGATTGCCTGCAGCAGCACGACGGGGCGCCGCCACAGCGGCCCGTGCGACGGAAACTCGGCCGCCGCGATCGCGTCGATCCGCTCGACGAGCGCGTGGCAGGTTGCCTCGCGATAGCGCGCCGCATGAATGCGCACCTGTTCGGCGAGGCTCGCGACCGACAGGCGCGGCAGGCGGCGCGCGACGCCCATCGCGTCGAGCGCTTCGAGCAGGTCGATCGCGCGGTGCTCGACCCCGTGCAGCAGCGCGATGCGCGCGGCGGTGCGATAGCCGAGCAGCACGGTGTCGGGCGTGCCCGCATGTTCAAGCACGTCGAGCCGGTTCGCGAGCAGCGCGGCGGCCTGGTCGACGCGGTCGGCCTCGTACGCGAGCGCCGCGCACATCGCCGCGAGCATGCAGGTCAGCGGATGGCGGCGCCCGAGATCGGCTTCCGCGCGCGCCAGCGCCGGCGACAGCGCGTCGTCGGCCAGCCGGACCTGACCCTCGCACAGGTAGCTCAGGCCCGTGATCAGCTCGCCCCAGCGTGCGACATAGCCGAACCCGGCCGCCGTCTCGCCGCGCGGTGCCGCGTGCTGGAAGCGGCGCGCCTGCGCCGGTTCGCCGACGATGATCGCGCGCGCCGACAGCCGGTTCGCGTGCATTTGCGCGAGCCATGTCGCCGCCGGCGGCGCGAAGTCGGCCCACGGTTCGAACAGCTCGACGAAGCGGTCGATTTCGTCGGCGTAATACGCGGCCGCGCTGAGGATCAGCGCGCATTCGTAGCGCATCGCCGCGGGCGTGCCGGGATCCGCGAGGATGCCCGCGATCTGGCGCTGCGCCTCGACATGGCGCTCGCCAAGCGCCAGCGCCCACGCCACCGCGACGCGCAGCGTCGGGCGCTTGTCGAGTTCCGCGTCAGGCAGCAGCGCGAGCCAGTCGAGCACGTCGTTGATGCGGCCCTGCTTGATCGCATCCTCGAGACAGCGCTGCGCAAGCGCGTACGCCACCTCGAACTGGCCGGCCGCATACGCGTGGCGGGCGGCTTCCTCGGTCATCCCGTGTGAGTCGAGCCAGGCGGCCGCGCGCGCATGCAGCGTGCTGCGCTCGGGTTCCGGGCCCGCGGCCAGGCGGTCGCGCAGCGTGTCGCGCACGAGCGGATGCAGCCGGCACCAGTCCGAATCGTCCGACGCAATGAACAGCGGCGTGTCGCGTGCAAGCCGCGCGAGACGGTCGGGCGCGTCCGCATCGTCGAGCAGCGCGGCGCACAGCGACGGATGCAGGCGATCGGCGACGCTCGTGCGGGTCAGGAAAGCCGTATCGTCCGCCGACAGGTTCGTGAGCAGCAGTTCGACGAGCCGGTCGCGCGTGCCGTCCACGCGGGCGGCGAGCGCATCTACCGCCTGGCGCGGATCGGCCGAGCGCGCCATCGCGGCCATCGCGAGCTGCAGGCCGAGCGGCCAGCCGTCGACGCGTTCGAACAGCCGGGCGCACGCATCGGCGTCGACTCGCTGCGCAAAGCGCGCACCGACCAGCGCAATCGTCTCGTCGAGCGTGAAACGCAGCCAGTCGGGGCCCGCGAGCGTGCATTGCCCGCCGGCGAGCAGGTCGCCGGCCACGTGATCGAGCCCGCGCCGCGCGGCAACGACGACATGCAGGTTTTGCGGCGCGTTGTGCAGCACATACGTCAGCGCATCGAGGCCGGCTGGCGGCAGCCGCTCCGCATCGTCGACGATCAGCAGCGCATCGATCGACAGTTGCGCGACCTCGGCCAGCCACGCGGTCACGCCTTCCAGCGCGCGCGCCGCGCCGACCGGGATCAGGCGCCCGAAGCCGGGCCGCGCGCAGCCGGTCCGCACCGCTTGCACGAGCCCCTGCAGCAACCGCGCCGCATCGTCGCGCTCGTCGGCCGACAGCCACACGACCGCGCGGCCGAGCGCAAGGGTTTCGCGGCGCCATTGCGCGAGCAGCGACGTCTTGCCGTAGCCGGCCGGCGCCTGCACGAGCGCGACCGGCCGGCCGTCGAAAGCGGGCGCGGCGAGGCTCAGCCGCGCGCGGGCCAGCAACTGCGCCGGTACACGCGGCGCGGTCGTCTTCAGGACCAGTTCGGTGGGGGGCGCGTCGGCGCGATCGGGTGGGTGGGCCATCGGGGCAGCAGTCGGAATCCGGCGGTGCCGTGCGGGCCAGCGTCCGGGGTGGGCGTGCGGGAAGGATCGGCCGAACCGCGTTCGCGCGTCAATCCCCCCCGCGACGAGTGGGGCCGCCCCGGCGCCGCATCGATAACATGGGTTCCGATGCATCACGAACGCAACGAGGAGGGGGCCATGAACATCGTATCGACCGGCACGCGGCGCAGCGCGCCGCTCGCCGGATAAGCGGAGCAGCGCGATGTATCGCCATCTGCTCGTGACGGTCGACGGCACGCCCGGCGGCATCGACGCGATCGGCCATGCGCTCGAACTGGCGCGCGCGGTCGGCGCCCGGGTCACGTTCCTGCTACCCGGCGCCGCGCCGGACTCGCGTTTATCCGGAGCGCGGCTGCCGGAGCACGGTGCGAAAGTGGAAGCCGCCGCGCGGGCGCAGGGGGTGTCCCATGCGATCGCGGGGGCCGGCCATCCGGGGGCCGGCGATGCGGCGCCCGGCACGCTTGCAGCCGAACTCGGCTGCGACCTGATCGGCGTCGCGGCGCTGCCGCACGATGCCGACGCGGCGGCCCGCGCGCAACGGCAGCGCCTGCTCGCGACGAGCGGCGTGCCGGTGCTCGTGTGCACGTCGCGGCGATCGCCTGCCGAGGCGCGCGTGATGGCGCGTTGTTTCGACGCGCATCGCGCGGTCGGCGGGTTGCTGCGGGCGCTGACGGCGTCCGGCGCAAAGGCACACGTGGGCGCGCCGTCGCGGCAAGTGGCCGACACGCAGGACGCGCTGACATCGCTCGCCGCACTGCAGCGCGCCCGCGCCGGCACGGCCGCCGAAGCGCGCCTCTGCGCGGCATTGCGCGTGCGCGCGGAGTGCGTCGCGGCCGAACTGGATGAACTCGACCGCCAGCGCCAGCGCGACGCACCGGCGCTTGATGCGCTCATGCGGATCGCGTCGGACGGGCTGCCGTCGGCCGCCTTCGACGCGGCGCTCGCCCGCTATGCGCACGGCGCGTTCGAGCAGATGGGGCGGATGGAAGGCGTGATTTTCCCGGCCGCGCGGCGCTATCTCGGCGACGCGGACTGGGCCGGACTGGATGCATCGCTGGCGGACGGCGCAGCCGCGACGCCGCCACGCGCGAACGAACCGAACGAACCCGACGATGCGCGGCGCGCATCGGACTGACACCCTACGGAGAACGACATGGCACATGCAGTGCGATTCCACGAAACCGGCGGCCCCGAGGTCCTGCGCTGGGAGGCAGTCGAGGTCGGCGACCCGGGCCCCGGCCAGGTACGCCTGCGGCACGACGCGGTCGGACTGAATTTCGCCGACACGTATTTCCGCAGCGGCCTGTATCCGGTGCCGCTGCCTGCCGGCCTCGGCGTCGAGGCGGCGGGCGTGGTCGAAGCGGTTGGCCCCGGCGTGACGAATGTCGCCGCCGGCGACCGCGTGACCTACACGGGCTTCCTGAACACGCTCGGCGCATACAGCACCGAGCGGCTGATCCCCGCCGCGCCGCTCGTGCGGCTGCCCGCGGGCATTTCGTGCGAAACGGCTTCCGCGATGACGATGCGCGGCCTGACGTCCGCCTACCTGCTGCGCCGCATCCACGCGTTTGCGCCGGGCGACGCGATCCTGCTGCACGCGGCCGCCGGCGGCGTCGGGCTGATCGTGTCGCAATGGGCGAAGCTGCTCGGGCTCATGGTGATCGGCACGGTATCGAGCGAACACAAGGCCGAAATCGCCCGCGCGCACGGTTGCGACCATACGATCGACTACAGCCGCGAGGACGTCGCGAAGCGCGTGCGTGAACTGACGGACGGCGCGGGCGTCGACGTCGTGTTCGACAGCGTCGGCAAGGACACCTTCGAAGGCTCGCTCGATTCGCTGAAGCGGCGCGGGCTGATGGTGTGCGTCGGCACCGCGTCGGGCCCGATCCCGCCGTTCGATCCGCAGCGCCTCGCGATGAAGGGCTCGCTGTACCTGACGCGCCCGGCGCTGGCCGACTACATCGCCGATCCGGCCGAGAAGCACGACCTGGCCGGCGAATTGTTCGCGCACGTCGCGGCCGGCCGGATCCGGATCGAGATCAACCAGCGCTACGCGCTGCAGGACGCCGCGCAGGCGCACCGCGATCTCGAATCGCGCAAGACGACCGGTTCGTCGGTGTTCATCGTCTGAGGAGACGCGCATGCGAGTCGAACCCCTGACCTGCGCGATCGGCGCGGAACTGCTGGATGTAAGCCTCGCCGACGCCGTGCACGACGACGGCCTGTTCGCCGAGATCCGCGTGCAACTGCTCCGGCATCGCGTGCTGTTCCTGCGCGACCAGGACATCACGCGCGCCGAGCACGTCGCGTTCGCGCGGCGCTTCGGCGAGCTCGAGGATCATCCGGTTGCCGGCAGCGATCCCGAACACCCGGGGCTCGTGCGGATCTACAAGTCGCCCGACCAGCCGAACGACCGCTACGAGAATGCGTGGCACAGCGATGCGAGCTGGCGCGTGGCGCCGCCGTTCGGCTGCGTGCTGCGCTGCATCGACGGTCCGCCGGTCGGCGGCGACACGATGTGGGCGAACATGGTGCTCGCGTACGAGCGCCTGCCGGCGTACGTGAAGCAGCAGATCGACGACTTGCGCGCGCGGCACAGTATCGAGGCGAGCTTCGGCGCCGCGATGCCGATCGACAAGCGCCTCGCGCTGAAGGCGCAGTACCCCGACGCCGAGCATCCGGTCGTGCGCACGCACCCGGAAACCGGCGAGAAGGTGCTGTACGTGAATGCGTTCACCACGCATTTCACGAACTTCCACACGCCGGCGCGCGTGCGGGTCGGGCAGGACGCGAATCCCGGCGCCGGCCAGTTGCTGCAGTACCTGATCAGCCAGGCCGCTATCCCCGAGTACCAGGTGCGCTGGCGCTGGAAGAAGCACAGCGTCGCGATCTGGGACAACCGCAGCACCCAGCACTACGCGGTGATGGACTACCCGGCTTGCGTGCGCAAGATGGAGCGCGCGGGCATCGTCGGCGACGTGCCGTTCTGAGCGCGTTCGCGCCGTAACCGATCCGCAACCCCGAACGCCGCGCCGGGCCGGCCGCCCGGCGCGGCGGGATACGCACGCCCGTGCGCCCGAAATACAACGATTTCCACTGGAGGACGACATGCAATTTCTCGACGATTCGCTGCACCCGGAAAACCAGGACAAGGTGGTCATCACGGTCGCGCCGTACGGCCCCGAATGGATGCCGGCCGACTTTCCGGAAGACATTCCGGTGACGATGGACGAGCACGTGCAGAAGGCCGTCGACTGCTACAACGCGGGCGCGACGGTGCTGCACCTGCACGTACGCGAGCTCGACGGCCGCGGCAGCAAGCGGCTGTCGAAGTTCAACGAGTTGCTCGGCCGGCTGCGCGAGGCGGTGCCCGACATGATCCTGCAGGTCGGCGGCTCGATCTCGTTCGCGCCGGAAGGCGAGGGCGCCGATGCGAAATGGCTGTCCGACGACACGCGCCACATGCTTGCCGAGCTGACGCCGAAGCCCGACCAGGTGACGGTCGCGATCAACACCGTGCAGATGAACATCACCGAGCTGATGAACCGCAAGGACATCGCCGGCACGTCGCTGAACGAAGCCGCGCTGTGGGACGCGTACCGCGAGATGACCGTGCCGGCCGGCCCCGGCTGGGTCGACGAGCACCTGCGCCGCCTGCAGGCGGCCGGCATCCAGCCGCATTTCCAGCTCACCGGCATGCACGCGCTGGAAACGCTCGAACGGATCGTCCGGCGCGGCGTCTATCGCGGCCCGCTGAACGTCACGTGGGTCGGCATCGGCGGCGGCTTCGACGGGCCGAATCCGTACAACTTCATGGAATTCGTGCGGCGCTGCCCGGACGGCGCGTGCATCACGCTCGAATCGCTGATGAAGAACGTGCTGCCGATCAACACGATCGCGATGGCGCTGGGCCTGCATCCGCGCTGCGGGATCGAGGACACGATCATCGACCAGAAGGGCAACCGGATGACGTCGGTGCAGCAGGTCGAGCAGTGCGCACGGATCGCGCGCGAACTCGGCCGCGACATCGCGACCGGCAAGGAGGCGAAGGCGATCTACCGGATCGGCGTGCAGTACGACGGCATCGACGAGACGCTCGCGCACCTCGGGATGGCGCCGAACCGCCGGCCGGGCCAGGTGAACGTGCCGCTGCGGGCCGCCTGAGGCACCGCACATTCGCGCATCCGGGCAGGCGGCCGTACTGGCCGCCGCCCGCCGATCGTTGTGGCGTGGCGCCCATCCCCGCGCGTGGCGTGGGGACGACTCCGGTCAACGGAGCGGGGCCGCGCAAGCCGCGCCGGAGCACGACCGCTCCGGTGCCGGAGGAGACACGCATGCTGATCCATCATGTCGAGCCGTCGATGCAGGACGTCGCCGCCGCCGGCCGGCGCGCGCCCGCGTATGCATGGCTCGTGTTCGGGCTGACCGTCGGCCTGCTGCTGTCGGACTACATGTCGCGGCAGGTGCTCAACGCCGTGTTCCCGCTGCTCAAGCACGCGTGGGCGCTGTCGGACACGCAGCTCGGTTCGCTGTCCGGCGTCGTTGCGCTGCTGGTCGGGCTGCTGACGTTTCCGCTGTCGGTGCTCGCCGACCGCTTCGGGCGCGTGCGCAGCATCGTGCTGATGGCCGCGTTGTGGAGCGTCGCGACGCTCGGCTGCGCACTGTCGACCAACTATGCGGAAATGCTGGTCGCGCGCGGCCTCGTCGGGCTTGGCGAAGCCGCGTACGGCAGCGTCGGCGTCGCGCTGATCCTCAGCATCTTTCCGGCACGGCTGCGCGCGACGCTGACCGGCGCGTTCATGGCGGGCGGCGCGTTCGGTTCCGTGTTCGGGATGGCGCTCGGCGGGCTGGTCGGCGCGCATCTCGGCTGGCGCTGGTCGTTCGGCGTGATGGCCGCGCTCGGCATCGTGCTGCTCGCCGCGTATCGCTGCGTCGTGACCGAACGGCGGCTCGCCGCATATCGCATCGCACCGTGCCGGCGCGACGCCGGCGCGCCGCGCGACCTGCGCGGCAGCGTGCGCGCGCTGATGTCGGGCCTGTTCGCATCGCGCTCGGTGATCTGCGCGTATCTCGGCAGCGGGCTGCACCTGTTCGTGCCCGGCGCGCTGTTCGCGTGGCTGCCGAGCTACCTGAACCGCTACTACGCGATGGCGCCCGACCGTGCGGCCGTCCTCGCGGCCGGCTTCGTGCTGCTCGCGGGCGTCGGGATGGTCGGCTGCGGGATCGTCACCGACCGCGTCGGCAAGACCGACGGCAAGCGCAAGTGGCTGACCGCGATCGCGTATTGCGTGCTGACGGGCGCGTGCCTCGCGATTGCGTTCCGGCTGCCGCCCGGCCCGTTGCAACTCGCGCTGATCTGCGTGGGCATGCTGGTCGGCGCGGGCGCGTCCGGTGCATCGGGCGCGATGGTCGCGAACCTGACGCCGGCTGCGATCCACGCATCGGCATTCGCCACGCTCACGCTTGCCAACAACCTGCTCGGCATGGCGCCGGGCCCGCTGCTGACGGGGTGGGCCGCCGATCGCGCGGGGCTCGTCGGCGCGCTGCAATGGATTCCCGTCGTGCCGCTCATGGCCGCCGTGCTGTTCGCGATCGGACGCGCGAGCTATGTGGCCGATCTCGCGCGCGTCGAACGCGAACGGCGCGCGTCCTCCCTTTCCTGAACGCTTCGGAGACTGCATGACCCTGACGACCGTACCCACCATCCTGATCGTGCCCGGCTTGCGGGACCACGTCGAAAACCACTGGCAGACGCATCTCGAACGGCGCCTGCCGAACGCGCGCTCGGTCGCACCGCTCGAAGCCGACAAGCTGAGCCGTGCCGCGCGCGTCGCGGCGCTCGATGCGGCGCTGGCCGGGATCGACGGCCCCGTGATCCTCGTCGCGCACAGCGCCGGCGTGATGATTACGGTGCACTGGGCGCGGCAGGCCACGCGCAAGATCCACGGCGCGCTGCTCGCGGCGCCGGCCGATCTCGATACGCCGATGCCCCCCGGTTATCCCACGCCCGATGCGATCGACGCGAACGGCTGGACGCCGGTACCGACCGAGCGGCTGCCGTTCCCGAGCATCGTCGCGGCGAGCCGCAACGATCCGCTCGCGCGCTTCGAACGCATCGAGGCGCTGGCGGCAGGGTGGGGCAGCACACTCGTCGATCTTGGCGAGGTCGGGCATCTGAACCCTGCGTCGGGATATGGCGAGTGGCAGGATGCCGAACGGTTGATCCGTGAAGTGGCCGCACTCGGTGCGGCCTGACCGACCGGATATTCCTGCCTTCGACGCGCCGGCCCAATCGGATACCCGGCGCGCGTCCCGTCGCCGTCTGGCCGCGATGCGGCCCTGAACCCATTCCGCCTCGCGGTCCGTCGAGATACGACGTCTTAACACGCGTCGCAATCAGCGCCGGACGGCCCGCTCGCTGCGGTTGGCACACAAATCGTCAACCAACGGAAGGTTTTTGTCAGGGAAAGTCCCGCCCCGCGCGTCGTGGTTTTTTGTTGACCGACATCGTATAACGCCGTCATGATTTCCTGAAAAGAAAGGTCCCATCCACCGACCGAAGTGAGGAGACATGAACGCCACCCCGATCGCTCGCCGTGTCCGCCGGATCGCACTCGCCCTGGGTTTCACGCTGTCGGCCGCGGCAGCCGTTGCCGCCCCCGTGTCGCTGAACATCGTCGATGTCGCGGGCAACCTGCAACTCACGCAGAAGGCCATCGAAGCCTTCCGCGACAAGAACCCGACCCTCGTGTCGAACGTCACGTTCACGAACGCGCCCGCGCCGCAGTTGCCGGGCAAGATCAAGGCGATGCAGGCGGCGGGGCGCTCCGACATCGACCTCGTCCTGACGGGCACCGACGCGCTGGCCGCCGGCATCGAACAGAACCTGTGGCTGAAGCTGCTGCCCGACGACGCTGCCGCGTTCCCCGGCGTGCTCGACAAATACGCGCCCGGCCCGCGCAAGATGCAGGATCTCGCGCAGGGCTACGGCCTCGAAGTCACCTACATGCCGGCCGGCCCGCTGCTCGAATACAACCCGGCAAAGGTCGGCAATCCGCCGAAGACGCCCGACCAGCTGCTCGCATGGTGCAAGGCGCACCCGAACAAGCTGATCTACGCGCGCCCGGCAAACTCGGGCCCCGGCCGCACGTTCCTGATGGGGCTGCCGTACGTGCTCGGCGACAAGAATCCGCAGGATCCGATCAACGGCTGGGACAAGACCTGGGCGTTCCTCAAGACGTTGAACGACTGCGTGCCGTACTACCCGGGCGGCACGTCGGCCGTGATGAAGGAGCTCGGCGAGGGCACCCGCGACATGACCGTGACCGTCACCGGCTGGGACCTCAACCCGCGCGCACTCGGCATCGTGCCGGCCGAGTTCAGGGTCCAGGCATTCGACAACATGACGTGGGTCAACGACGCGCACTACATGGTGATCCCGAAGGGCGTGCCGAAGGAAAAGCTCGACGTGCTGTTCAAGCTGATGAACTTCCTGCTCGAACCGGCGCAACAGGCGATGACCTACGACGACGGCTACTTCTACCCGGGCCCGGCGGTGAAGGGCGTGACGCTCGAGATGGCGCCCGCGCACAGCCAGGAGGTGATCCGCAAGTTCGGCCGCCCCGAGTACGCGAAGCTGCTCGCCGATCGCCCGCACGTGCAGCCGCTCAACGCGCAGGCGATGGTCGCCGCGTTCCAGAAGTGGGATCGCGAGATCGGTTCGCAGAAGTCGAAGTAACGCATGGACCGGCGGGCGCCACGGCGCCCGCGTCGACGGAGTTCGCGCAATGAAGCACAGTTTCGAACGGCTGCGGCTCGATGACGTGTGCCGCAGCTTCACCAATACGCAAGGCGCGCAGGTCGCCGCGCTGGACGGGCTCGATCTCGAGATCCGGCGCGGCGAATTCATCGCGCTGCTCGGCCCGTCGGGCTGCGGCAAGTCGACCGCGCTCAACTGCATCGCGGGGCTGCAGCCGCTCACGCGCGGCGGCATCTGGCTCGACGACACGCGCATCGACGTGCTGCCGCCCGAGCGCCGCGGCTTCGGGATGGTGTTCCAGAACTACGCGCTGTTTCCGCACATGTCGGTGCTCGACAACGTCGGCTTCGGCCTCAAGATGCGCGGCGTGCCGAAGCAGGAAACGCGGCGGCGCGCGCAGCAGGCGCTCGAACTCGTGCAGCTCGTCGGCCACGAGGGCAAGCTGCCGGGGCAACTGTCGGGCGGGCAGCAGCAGCGCGTCGCGATCGCACGCGCGATCGTCATCGAGCCGCCGCTCGTGCTGATGGACGAGCCGCTGTCGAACCTCGACACGAAGCTGCGTATCGAAATGCGCGCCGAGATCCGCCGCATTCACACGCAGCTCGAACGCGCGACGATCTACGTGACGCACGACCAGGACGAGGCGCTGTCGATGGCCGACCGCATCGTCGTGATGAAGGAGGGCGTCGTGCAGCAGGTCGCGACGCCGAAGGACGTCTACACACGCCCGCACAACCTGCATGTCGCGCGTTTCATGGGCTATCGCAACGTGCTGCCGTTCACGCTCGAAGGGATGGCCGGCGATTACGTGAATGTCGCCGCGGGCGGGGTGCGACTCACGGGCGTGCCGATGGCCGGGTTCGACGCAAAGGATGTGCTTGTCGCGCTGCGCCCCGACGACATCGAGCGCGCGGACGCAGGCGGTGACAACACGTTCGACGCGACCGTCGAAACCGTCGAGTACGGCGGCCGCGATTCGCTGATCCGCGCAATCACGCCGTTCGGCGCGATCTGGGCGCGCGTCGCCGGCGAATTCACGGAAGGCGAGCCGCTGCGGCTGCGCGTTGCGCCGTCACGCGCGCTCGTCTACCCGGGAGCGCCGACATGAGCGGCGCGGTTACACCGGGAGGCCGCATGAGCACGCTCCCGGCCGGCGCGCCGCGCGACGCGAAAGCCTGGCTCGTCACGCCCGCGCTCGCGTTCATCGTCGCGCTGTTCATCTATCCGTTCGCGTATGGCCTCGTGCTGTCGTTCCAGCCGATGAACGGCGGCGGCGCGCTCGCGAACTACGTGCAGTTCTTCACCGACACCGCGATGTGGCCGACCGTGCTCGTCACGCTGAAGCTCGCGGTGCCGGCGACGCTGATCAACGTCGGCGTCGCGGTACCCGTCGCGTTCGCACTGCGCCGCCATTCGCCGTACCAGAAGTTCGTCACGACGCTGCTCGTGATTCCCGTCACGCTCGGCACGGTGCTCGTCGCCGACGGGATGCTCACGTATTTCGGGCCGAACGGCTGGTTCCCGCAGGCGTTGCAGGCGCTGCACCTGTACACCGATGAAGTACGGCTCACGCACAACTATTGGGGCGTGCTGCTGTCGCTGATCGTGTCGGGCTTCCCGTTCGCGTTCCTGCTGATGCTGTCGTACATCAGCGGCATCGACCCGACACTCGCGCGCGCGGCCGCGACGCTCGGCGCAAACCCGTGGCAGCAGTTCCGCCGGATCTACCTGCCGCTGCTCGTGCCGGGGTTGACGATGGCCGCGTGCCTGTCGTTCGTGCAGGCGTTCTCGGTGTTTCCGTCGGCCGTGCTGCTCGGCGCGCCGGCCGGGCCGACGCGCGTGATCTCGATCGCGGCGGCGGAAGCCGCGTTCGAAAGCTATGACTACTCGCTCGCGTCGGCGATCGCGATCGTGATGGGCTTCGTGCAACTGCTGGTGGTCGCATCGATGCTCGGCGCGCGCCGCTTCTTCTATACGGGCGCGGTGACGGGAGGCAAGGGCTGATGGCGACCGACCAACATGCCGCCCGCACGTGGCCGCCGAAGCACGACGCGCCCGATGCGCGCGGCGAGCGCCCCGTCGACGCGAGGAAACCGCAGAAGATGGCAAGCCATCTCGCCGGCCGCGCATGGAAGGCGCTCGTGTGGGGGCTGATGGCGTTCTTCCTGCTGAACGTGATGCTGCTGATCGCGACCGTCGCGGTGAATTCGGTCGCGACGCGCTGGTTCGGCACGCCGCTGCCGCAGGGCTTCACGCTGCACTGGTACGCGAAGGCCTGGGAGGACTTCCAGCTCGCGAGCGTGCTGTGGGTGACCGTCGAGGTCGTCGGCGCGGTCGTGCTGCTGTCGATCGCGCTCGGCGTGCCGGCCGCGTACGCGCTCGCGCGCGTGCAGTTTCGCGGCAAGCGCCTTGCGCTGCTGGTGTTCCTGCTGCCGCTGATGGTGCCGCCCGTCACGTACGGGATCCCGATGGCCACCGTGATGTACAAGGTCGGGCTCGCGGGCACGCTGCCCGGCGTGATCCTCGCGAACCTCGTGCCGGCGCTGCCGTTCGTGATCCTCGTGATGACGCCGTTCATCGAGCAGATCGATCCGAATCTGGAAGCCGCCGCGCGCATCTTCGGTGCGAACACGTGGCGCTATTTCCGCCACGTGCTGCTGCCGCTGCTGGTGCCCGGCATGCTCGCGGCGGGGCTGCTCGTGCTGGTGCGCACGATCGGCATGTTCGAGCTGACCTTCTTCACCGCAGGGCCGAGCACGCAGACGCTCGTCGTCGCGCTGTATTACGCGGTGTTCTCGACCGGCGTGCGTGCGCCGCAGTCGATCGACGCGATGGCGATGATCTACATGGCCATCACGCTCGTCTGGGTCGTGATCGCACTGCAGTTCGTGAGCCCGACGCAGCTCGTGAGCCGCGTGAAGCAGGAGCGGCAATAGGCGAGGGCCCGTTCAGCCCCACGGCGACACACGGGCACGCGGCGCCGCTTGCGCATCCGTGCAATTGGTTACAAATGGATACCGCGCACGACACGCGGACGTTGCAGACTACGCGGCGTTCACCCTATAACGGCTATCCATGAAGTTCTACACGCTGCTGACACTCGCCGGAGCATCGACGCTGCTGGCCGCCTGCAACCTGCTCCACGACGGCCCCGGGTCGAGCGACGTCGACGCCGCCGTGCGCCGCGCGCTCGAAGCGGAAAACCACGGCGGCCTGAATGCGCTGTTCGGCCAGCCGCTGCCGGTCTCGGCCGATGTCGTGTCGGCGAAGCCCGACGGCGACTGCAAGAAGCTCGGCGAGCGCACGTACTCGTGCGATGTCGTGGTCACGTGGCGCAACGCCGACTACAAGCCCTCGCGCGCGAACCTGACCTTCGTGAAGGCCGCCGACGGCTCGTGGCAGACCTCCGGCGTCGACGCGGCGATCGTGACGGGCACCGCGAAGTCACTGGTCGACGAGATCGGCAAGGCGTGGCCCGGCAATGCGGCGAGCGGCGCGTCGGCGCCGCAGTGACGCAGCCGCGTCTTTCGCCGCAGCCATGAAGACGAGCCCCGCGCGCGGGTCGGCCATTTCATCGAGCACGACGGCGCGAAACGTTTCGCGGTGTGCTATCCGGACGACGGCTTCGGGCTCGCGGTGCTGGCGGGCACGCGGCTGGCGCTGCAGCGCCATGGCCTCGACGTCGTCACGGCACGCACGTTCCGCCGCGGGACCACGGCGGTCGACACGGGCCTCGCGTTGCTGCTGGACAGCCAGCCGGACGTCGTCGTCATGGCCGGCTCCTATACGCCGATTGCCGCGTTCATCCGCGCGGCACGTCGCGAAGGCCTGAAGGCCCGGCTCGCATCGGTATCGTTCGTCGGCACCGCCGACCTGCCGCGCCGGGTCGGCGACGAAGGGGACGGCCCGCCGATCTCGCAGGCCGTGCCGCTTCCCCGGTACGACCGGGAAGTGATCCGCGACTGGGCCCGGCTCATCGAGCAGCGCTTTCCGGGAGAACACGCGGACGTGGCGCACATCGAGAGCTGCATCGACGCGAAGATCATGCCGATCGACCTCGAGCGGGCCGGTCCGTCGAAGCGGCCGCTCCCGGCGATTCCGCTTGAACGACGCGGCGACGCTCACGCGCCCCGCCCGGTGCCCCAGGCGCGAACCGATGGGCGAAACGACAACGAAAAGGGGGGCGATCACGGCGATCCCCGGCATACGACCGGAGATATAGGGAAAACCCTTATCCTGGGCTATAATCGTGGCCTAGAAGAAAGGTCGAACCATGCCTGAACGTTTCCAAACCCTTGAAAAATTTGTGTTTTCCCTCGTCGTGATGTCCGCGGTGGTGTGCTCGGCATTCCTCGCGTACGAGCGTCACCCCGAGATCAAGATCGCGCTGCACGAAGGCGAAGCGCTGATGCGCGAGAGTGCCAAGTATTCGGTCATCTGCTCGCCGTCCAAGGTCGATCCTTGCGTCGAGATGTCGGCGTACTGAGATTCGCGCCGATAGCGGATAGCGGTGCGCTGCTGTCGAAACGGACGCTTTCAGCAGTCGTCCCATTCAGTTTCAGACTGGCCCTACAGCGTTGGCGATCCGGATTCCCTAAAGTAGCACCCATCAGGAATTCAGAAACCGGCCGCAAGATAGGCCGGATGCACGAACCCGTTACGTGCCGAGTCGCTGGCGTAAGCAGCCCCCGAATTCAGCCGGCCCCGCTTCGAGCCATCGAGCGGGGCCGTTCTGTTTGCGCGGTTCAAATCTCCTACCGTCGCGCCATGAGTCACGCGCATCACAACACATGCGGCGACGTTGTCCGCGAGCTGATCGGCGAGCGCCTGCATCGCTTCATCGCGTCGGTGCCGCTCGACGACGTGATCGCGCACCTGAAACGCGTCGAATGACCGGTCGTCGCAGGGCCGGTCGAACGCACGGGTGCGACGCGGACGATCCGGTCGCTCTACGTGCGCGATCCCGACCGGAACCTGACCGAGAGCTCGGAATTGATCCGAGCGCCCGGCGCACCGCCGGCTGTATCGGGCCTTCACACTCGCGCATGCGAACCTGATCACGGTGCGGCAGCATGCCGCGCCGATCTCCCGCCGAAAACGGACAGACGGTTTCCGCGCTCGCCGATTCCGGATAGCCGCCCCGTGCCGCGCTGCGGATAATGCGTGCATCGGCGACTGAGAAGCCGCCTTCGCACCGGACCTAGCGTCCGCGCTTCCGCAACCCGACCCAGGTAATTCCCGATGACGATCCTCTATCGCGGCATGGACCGCACGGCGCTCGACGCCGCTTATCTGAACACGCGGGCCGTTCCCGATTTCCCCGCGTTGCTCGCGTCGATGCAGGCGCGCAGCGCGGCGCTCTACGACGCCGCGTCCGTGCGGCGCGACCTGCGTTACGGCGCGCAACCCGCGCAGCGTTTCGACTGGCTGTCGTGCGGTCGGCCCGATGCGCCGCTGTTCGTGTTCATTCACGGCGGCTACTGGCAGCACTGCGCGAAAGAGGATTTCGCCTACGCGGCAAGCGGGCCGCTCGCGTGCGGTTTCGACGTGATACTCGCCGAATACACGCTCGCGCCGGTCGCGACGATGACCGGCATCGTCGGCGAGATCGGTGCGTTGCTCGACTACCTCGCGAACGACCCCGACGGCCTCGGCACCGCGAAGCGGCCGATCCACCTGAGCGGCCATTCAGCCGGCGGCCACCTGACGGCCGTGCACCGCGCGCATCCGGGCGTCGTCTCGGCGCTCGCGATCAGCCCGCTCGTCGATCTCGAACCGATCTCGCTGTGCTGCCTGAACGACAAGCTGCAACTCACCGCGCACGAGGTCGAGGCGTACAGCCCGTTGCGCCATGTCGGCCCCGGCGCGCCGACGGTCGTCGCGGTCGGCGAGGCCGAATTGCCCGAACTCGTGCGGCAAGCACGCGACTACGCGACGGCATGCGAAGCAGCCGGCGAGCGGATCGTCCACGTAGGGCTCCCCGGCATGCAGCACTTCGACGTGCTCGACGATCTCGCGAAGCCGGACGGTGCGATGCTCGCCGCATTGTTGTCGATCGCGCCGCGCTAGGCGCGCCGTACCGCGCTCACGCGGACGGACGGATGATCGGCGTCCGGCCGCCGGCGCAACAACCACCGGCGGCCAGGCGCTCGGGCTCAGTCGGCCGGCACGAACGCCGCCCCGTGAAACACGCGCACGGGGTTGCCGCGCTCCAGCGCAAAGTGCTGCATCCGCCGCTGCCGGCGCGCATCGGACGCGTGACGGTCGGCTTCCTGTTGCAGCCGCACCTGCAGCAACTGCAGCGCCAGGCGCTTGTTCGCGTGCTGGCTGCGCTCGCTTTCCACGCGCACCGACAGGCCGGTCGCGACATGGGTCGCACGAATCGCGGAGCTCGTCTTGTTCACGTGCTGGCCGCCCGGCCCGCGTGCGCGCATCGCTTCGAACCGCACGTCGCCATCCGGCAGCGGCTGCGCGTCGGCACAGCGCGTGACGCCGATGAACCAGTTCTTGCGCGGATGGCGCAACCGGTACGGGCTCGCGCAAATCCATTGCAGCGTGCCTGTCCAGCGATCCGCAAGCGCCTGCGCGCCGGCGCCGTCGAGATCGAGCAGCGCCGAGCGCAGCGTGCCGGGCCGTTCGCCCGGCTGCGCATCGAGCACCGTAACGACGACGCGCAGCGCATCGGCCTCCGCCTGCAGGCGCCGCAACGCATTGGCCGCGGCAAGCTGGCACTCGAGCGGGCCGTGCGCCGAAGAAATCTGCATCAGCATCGGCCAGCCTCCCCGGACGTCTTGTAGGTCAGCACCGGCGCGAGCCGCGCCAGCTTGCGCAGCAGGCCGGCCGCCTCGAGCGCGTCGACGACGCTGTCGATCGGCTTGTAGGCCTGCGGTGCTTCCTCGTACAGCAGTTCGCGGTCTTCGCAAATCACGTGGCTGCCGAGCTGCGTGCGCGTGAGCTGCGACGGCGTGAAGCGCCGTTCGAGGCGCCCCTTGCAATCGCCGCGCGCCCACTTGCGGCCCGCACCGTGCGCCAGCGACGCAAGGCTGGCTGCATCGTCGGGCCGCACCGGCACGACGAGGTAGCTGTAGTCGCCGCGCGACCCGGGAATGACGACCGGCCCTGCGTCGGCCGGCGTCGCACCCTTGCGATGCAGCCAGCCCGGCTCGCCGTCGACGGTCGCACGGCTCACCAGGTTGTGGTTCACGTCGAGCACGCACCGGCCATCGGTGCGCCAGCGCGCCAGCATGCGCCGCGCGATCAGGTCGCGATTCGCGATCGCGTAGCGCAACGCCGCATCGTGACGCGCGAGGTACGCGGTGCATGCGGCATCCGCGTCGTCGAGGCCGTTGTAGCCGTGCTCGCGCATGTGTTGCTCGAGAATCGACTGGCCGAAGCCGCGCGACCCGCTATGCACGAGCAGCAGCAGGCGATCGGGATCGAGACCGAGCGCCTCGACGGCATCGGTGTCGTACACCGCGTCGATTCGCTGCGCCTCCGCGAAATGATTGCCGCTGCCGATCGTGCCGAGCGACGCCGCGTACGCATGATCCGCGAACCCGGCGGCCGCAATGAGCGGCTGCCAGCTCGCATCGGGTGTGGCGTCGATCGAGCCGAGCCGGCTCGCGAGCTTCGACGCACTGACGCGCCGCGCATCGAGCGCGGTCTGCCACAGCGCCATCCCGCAGCCGATATCGCCGCCGATCAGCGCCGGATAGAGCCGGCCCGTCGAAAAGAACGCGGCGCCGACCGGGTAGCCGCGTCCGGGGTGAAGATCGGGCATGCCGGCGACGCGCCGCATGCCGGGGAGGGTGGCAGCGTGTTCAAGCTGCCGGATGGCCTCACCTTCGATCCAGGTGGTGGCGCAAGCGCACAACGTGATGCGCTCGCCCAGGTATTGCATGGAAGTGCCCATGGAGGTTTCCGTTCGATGAAAAAGTAGAACGGCGGGCCATGGCGCAGGCAGCGCACGCAGGCGCTGCCCGGCATCGGAAGTCGGGAAGAGGGCGGCACGACCGGATCGGAACGACCCGGCTCATCGCCGTGACGGCGATATGCGGTGCTGCTTGGCGTGAACGATGAAACGAACGGACGCGAAAAACCCGAACTACGACCCGCGACGGGAGGAGTGCTGGCGTGACGTCATGATTTTCTTCTCCTTGCGAGTGAGGGGTTGATCGGAATGGCGGCGACTCTAGCATGCACGCGACGGGCGCAGCAAGCGGGCGGTGCAGCGTAGCCCACCGAATCATCCTTCGATGTGGCGAAAAACACACACATAGGAATCCAGATCATTTCACCGTCGATGACGCGCAACGCGCGCCACGGCAGGCATTCGACCTACGCAGACAGCCGCCACGGAGGTGCCCGACCACGCTTGACAGCGCAAAAGCCGTTTCGTAGCATCCGCCTGCTTCATCCCTGAACCTTCATCGAATCGGTGATCCAAGTGCCCGCAAACATTCGTCCCTTCGCCTGATACGCCGACGACTGCCGTCCCGGCCGCATGTCGTCCTGCCCGTTTCCGTCTGCCTCGCGGCGCGGAACAGTAATCGCAGGGCCGCGCCCGGACACGCACTGACACCGCAACGCACATCCCATCGTTCGTTCACGTCGTCGGCTTCTTCCGTTGTTTCCGGAGAAAGACCATGACGCTGGATTTCCGCGCATACGCGCAATCGTTCGACCTCGCCCGCTACCCACGCACGCCGCACCTCGAAGGCTCGCGCCTGCAGGACGACGACGAAGGTCACGACCACATTCCTTATCGCACCCTCGCGGGCGCGCATCTCGTCGTCGAGGAAAAGCTCGACGGCGCAAACACGGGCATCAGCTTCAGCCCGGCGGGCGAACTGCTGCTGCAGTCGCGCGGCCACTATCTGGCCGGCGGCGGCCGCGAGCGGCAGTTCGGGTTCGTGAAGACCTGGGCCGCCGCCCATGCCGGCTGGCTGCTCGACCGCCTTGGCGATCGCTACGTGATGTACGGCGAGACGATGAGCAAGAAGCACGCGGTGTTCTACGACGCGCTGCCGCATCACTTTTTCGAGTTCGACGTGTTCGACCGCGCAACGGGCCGTTTCCTGTCGACGCCCGCGCGTCGCGCGCTGCTCGCCGACGGGCCCGTGCTGTCGGTGCCCGTGCTGTACGAGGGCATCGCGCCGGCGCGGCTCGCCGACCTGAAGGCGCTGCTCGGCCCGTCGCTCGCGAAGACGCCGGACTGGCGTCGCGCGTTCGAGGAAACGGTGCGGCGGCAAGGGCTCGACCTCGCACGTGCATGGCAGCAGTGCGACAAGTCGGAGCGCTCCGAAGGGCTTTATGTGAAGGTCGAAACGGACGGCACGACGACCGCGCGCCTGAAGTGGGTGCGCCACGATTTCGTGCAGGCCATTCTCGAGTCGGCACGCCATCATTCGGAGCAGCCGTTCATCCCGAACCTGCTCGCGCCGGGCGTCGACCTGTATGCACCGCGCCCGACGGTCACGTGGCCATCGCGCCTCGCCGCGCATCCGGGCAAATGAATGCGGAGCGGCCGTGCGCCGTTTCGAAGGAGTCTTGAGCATGAAGTACGAACAACTTCAGGCACTCGTGCCTGTATCCGGCCGGCAGCCGGACTATCGTGCGTGTCTCGCGGCATTTCCCGCGCTCGAACAGGCGAAAACGACACCGCAGGAGCCCGCGCACCACGGCGAAGGCGACGTGTGGACGCATACGATGATGGTGATCGATGCGCTGCTCGCGCTGCCCGAGTACCAGGCCGCGTCGCGCACGGACCAGGAGATCGTGTTCCTGGCCGCGCTGCTGCACGACATCGCGAAGCACGGCACGACGGTCATCGATCCCGTCACCGGTGCAATCGGCCATCCCGGCCACTCGCGCAAGGGCGCGATCGATGCGCGGATCGCCCTGTGGGATGCCGGCGTGCCGTTCACGGTGCGCGAGGCGATCTGCCGGATGATCGCCGTGCACCAGGTGCCGTTCTTCGCGATGAGCGGATCGCGCCGCGGCACGCCCGAATTCATCGCGCGCGAGCTGTCGTGGCAGGTCAGCCTGCCGCTGCTGTGCCTGCTCGCCGAAGCCGATATTCGCGGGCGCATCTGCGCCGATACGCAGCGCGTGCTCGACAACATCGAACTGTTGCGTGAACTGGCGAGGGAAGACGGCTGTTACGGCCAGCCGCGCGCGTTCGCCGATGCGCACACCGCGCTCAGCTACTTCCGTGGCGCGGACGTGCATCCCGACTATCCGCTGTTCCGTCCGCCGGGCTCGCAGGTCGTCGTGATGTCGGGTCTGCCTGCGTCGGGCAAGAACACGTGGGTTGCGCGGCATCATCCGGATCTGCCGGTCGTGTCATTCGACGATGCGCGCGATGCATTGGGGCTGCGTCACGGGCAGAACGAGGGTGCCGTCGCGCACCATGCGGTCGATGCCGCGAAGGCGCTGTTGCGCGTGCAGAAACCGTTCGTGTGGAATGCGACGAACCTGTCGCCGCTGATGCGCAAGAAGACGCTCGACCTGCTGTTTGCGTACGGCGCCGACATCACGCTCGTCTACCTCGAACAGCCGCGCGCGGCGCTGTTGCGTCGCAACGCGCGGCGCGACACGTCGCTGACGAACCGCGCGCTCGAAGCGATGCTGCTGCGCTGGGATCTGCCGCTGCCGACCGAAGCGCACGCGGTGCGGTACGAAGTCTGACGCGACAACGTCACAACATGAGCCGGTACGCCGCACATCACCTCGGCATACCGGCTCGCTTCATTTCAGCGCCGGATTCTGCTGCGTCGCGCAAGCGCGCAGCGCGGTGACGAGATCGGCCTTGCCGAGCTTCTCGAACAGATCGGCCATCTCCATCTGCGCGACCGGATCGCCTTCGCGCGCCGCGCGCCAGCGCAGCGACGCGATCATCCCGCTCATGCCCTCGCCGGGCATTTCGCCGTCGTAGCCCGACATCGCCTGCAGGACATCCGCGAGCTTGTTGTAGCCGGCCGGAACGTGATGAACGAGCAACCATGCAATCGCCGGCTGCGCACCTTCCCAATCCTCGTCGTCGAGCGAACTGCTCGCCAGCCGCGCGGCCGCACGCCACGAACCGAGCGACGCGGCCTTCGCGTACGCCTTGTCGGCGTCGCGACCGTGCGGCGACGGTGCCGCGTCGAACGCGGCCTGAGCGTCGGCCGACGGCGGCGGCAAGGCGAGCTTCGTGCATTGGAACGCGCCTGTATCGGGTGCGTTGCCGGGCAGGCCGGCCCAGCGCGCCTGGTCCTTCAGTGCGCGATCCAGCGTGGGCCGCACGTCGCTTTCCTTCATCGACGCGAACACCCAGTCGGCGCGGACATGCCGCGCGGCGTCCCAGCCGCTTTCGGCGACGGCGTGTTGCGTGACGACCAGGCAGGTGGCAAGGCAACCGATACGGAACATCGTTCGGGCAGGAATTCTCATGGTGGATTCCGCTGAAGCGCGACGTGGTCGTCGCATTGCGGCAATGCCGCGATGCCATGGCCTTAGTGGGCCAGGACGATAATCGTGGTGAGTGCGATCGGGGCCAGCGCGATACCCAGCAGCCCGAGCGCGCCATCGGCTGCCATCGTGATCGGCGAAAGCGCGAGCTTCGCTCCCTTGCCCAGCACCGACGGCCGCTCGATCACCTTGACGTCGTACGCGTGATTGAACGCCTGCGGGATCGACGAAGGCGTGACGTCGTTCGGCTGGTAGCGCTTGCCGCTGATCGTGCCGCTCTCGGTCAGCGTGTAACCCTGATCCTTGAAACCATCGGCGAGCGCGCGTTCACGCAACTCGGAGCCGGACGGTGCGTCGTCGCGCGAAAGCTGCAATACATAACGTCCGGTGATCTTGTCGCCGTGCGTCTCGAAATCGTCGAAATCGGTGTACAGCTTGGGGCGATAGGGTGCCGTGAGATTGACGGCGAGGGCCGGCGGCACATCGAAAATGTAGTGATACTGCTTGCCGATGACGACGAGGCTCTTTCCGTCCGCGCTGATCAGAAATGCCGACAGCGTTTCCCGGTATTCCGGGTCCTTCATCATGCGATTGGTGATGGGTCCCAAGTCGGCGTTGGAGCAACCGGCGAGCAGGCCGGACGCCGCCACGGCGGGCAGCGCGAGAAACGTTCTTCTTTTCATGGATGCGGGTTGGATGTTGTTCGTTATTCAGCGAAACCGCTTGAATGTCGGACGCTGCGTTCGATGAACGCGGCATCCTGACGGCCGATCATGCGGTTTCGTCGCCTGCGCATTGTAGGGCCAAAACGGCAAGTGCAGTATCCCCCTGGCAAAGCATCGCGCCCCTGTGCGACAAGACTGCTCGCTCTCTTGTGGGCCGCTATCGCCGCCGATTTGCAATGTTCTGTATCTGCACGAACGGCGGATACATTGCGATACAACGCAGCTTCGGGCGTCCGCTATAAAGCAGGCATGACCTCTTCGGGAATCCACCATGTCTGCAACCTGGTTCAAAGGGTCCTGCCATTGCGGGACCGTCAAATTCGAAGTCAGAACGGCCGTGACGCCGGCGGTTCGCTGCAACTGCAGCCTGTGCCGCCGGCGCGGCGCGCTGATGAGCCCGATGTTCGCCGCAAGCGAACTGACGATCGTCGAAGGCGAGGGCGCGCTGACGTGCTACCAATTCAACACACGCACGGCCCATCACTATTTCTGCAGCCATTGCGGCATCTATCCGTTCCATCAGACGCGCATGGATCCCGCCTGCTGGCGCGTCAACCTCGGCTGCCTCGAAGGTGTCGATCCGTATGCACTCGACGCAATGGTCGCCAACGGCGCGAGCCTCTCGGTCGTGGAGGACGCATGAAACGCTGGCTGACGATCCTGCTGTTTGCCGCAGGCGGGCTCGCGACCGAAATCGCGCATCCGGTGCAATGCACGCTGATGTCGGTCAGCCGCATGCAGACTGGCAAGCGCCGTAGGGCAGGCTGACGGCGCGCCGGTTCATCGAACACGATTATCATGCTACCGATAAGATCGCACACGATATATAATGCGTCTGTCTGCGGCCGCTCGCGTCGCTGGAGGACGTTCATGAAACCGACCGAAGCCCCATCCGCCGCCGCGCCGAAGCTGTCCGAGTTCCTGTGCTTTGCGATCTACTCGGCGAACCTCGCGTTCGGCAAGGCCTACAAGCCGATCCTCGAAGAACTCGGCCTCACGTATACGCAATACATCACGATCATTGCGCTCTGGGAGCAGGACAACCAGACGGTCGGCCAGCTCGGCGAGAAGCTGTTCCTCGAATCCAATACGCTGACGCCGATCCTGAAGAAGCTCGAGGCGATGGGCTATCTGGAGCGGCACCGCGATCCGTCGGACGAGCGCCAGGTGCTCGTCAGCCTCACGAAGCGCGGCCGCCGCGTGCGCGAGAAGGGGCTCGACATGAATCTGGTCGAAGCCACCGGGTTGAAGCCGGACGAATTCGCAAAGATGCAGAAGGCGATCGTCACGCTGCGCGGCAACCTGATCCGCTCGACCGACGAATAAACGTCCGGACAAACCGCGGCCGGCACGTGCATCGCGCCGGCCGCGTCGTCATGCGTGCTCGTCGCCCAGCACCAGCAGGTGCATCTCGCGGCGAACGACAAAACCGAGGGCGAGATAGCGCTCGATCGCAACCTGGTTCGACGTGAGGACGTGCAGGAAAGGCGTTTCCGCGCGCGCATCGATCTCCGCAATCAACGACCGCATCAGACGGGCCGCCAGCCCTTGCCGCCGGAACGCGGCATCGACGCAGACGGCGCTGATCTCCGTATACCCGTCGACCTGCATCCGCTCGCCGGCCATCGCGGCCAGCCTGCCTTCGCTGCGAATGCCGATGTAATGGCCGAGCTCGAACGTGCGCGGGCCGAACGGGCCGGGCTGCGCGGCCGTGGTCAGCGCGAGCATTTCCGGCACATCGGCTTCGGCGAGCGTGACGTAGCCGGATTCAGGCGCAGGGTCGAGCGTCCGTTGCCAGATCATCTGCAACAGGTTCGCGCGCCGGATCGCCGACAATCCCGCCGGCAGCTCGAGCACGTCCGGCGTGACCAGTGCCGCCGGCCCATGTGCGGCGATCAGCGTGCGCAATGCGTCGAACGATGCCGCGCTCGTGTCCTCGATCGCGGCGAACGGCGCGATGGCTGCCGGAAACCGCCACGCACGGTCATTGCCAAGCGCAAAGCGGCGCTGCCTGCGCGCCAGCGCGTTCCACACCACATGGTCGAGCGGGTGCGCACTGTCTGGCGCGTTTCCGGTCGTTGCGTCGGACATCGGCTGCTCCTCGATTGAAGGTTTCGATGGCACAGCATAGACCGGGATCGGCCGGGCAGGGCGCGGCGCCTGCACCGGCCGGATTGCCGGCGCTCGCGCTAGCGCTGCCAGCGCGCCGGATCCACCCATACCGGGAGCGACAGGACCACCGCCAGCCCGTTCCCTCCGATCCCGGTCGTCACCTCGACCGACCCGCCGTGAGACTCGGCGATTCGCACGACGAGCGACAGGCCGATGCCGCTGCCCGGCTGCACCGTCCCCGGGACGCGATAAAAGCGTTCGAAGATCCGCTCGCGTTCGCCGACCGGCACACCGGGCCCGTCGTCAGCGATACGCAGCTTGACCCGCGCACCGTCCGCGTCGGCGGGGACGTCGCACGTGATCTCGACCCGCCCGCCGTCACGGCCGTATCGCAACGCGTTGTCGATCAGGTTGCGCACCGCAATCGCGATCTCGTCCAGATCGCCCCAGACGCGTACCGGTTCGACCGCGATCCGCACCGTCTGTCGGCGCGCATCTGCGGCCGCGTCGAAGTCGCTCGCGATCAGCGCAACGAGCCGCGACAGGTCGACCGGCCCATGCTGGTCGACGCGCGATCCGGCATCCAGCCGCGCCAGTTCGAGCAATTGCCCGGAGAGCCGCGCGCTGCGCTCGACGCCCGTTGCGAGCCGACGCAATGCTTCGTTCTTGTCCGCCAGGCTGTCCGCTTGCAACGCGACCTCCGCCTGGGCGGACAACGCCGCCAGCGGCGTGCGCAACTCGTGCGCCGCATCGCCGATGAAGCGGCGTTCGGTGTCGACGGCCTGATTCAGCCGCGCGAGCAGGCGATTGAACGACTCGACGAGCGGGCGGAGTTCGCGCGGCAGCGTCACCAGCGGCAACGGCGAAAAATCGAACGCGGCCTTGTGCTGGATGGCTCGCTGGACCTCGCGCACCGGCCCGAACGACCAGCGGATCACCCACCAGATCACGACGCCCAGCATCCCGAGCATCACCGCTGTATTGAACAACCCGAGTTGCAACGCATTGCTCGCCTTCTCCTGCCAGGTCGTGGCCGGGCCGCCCGTCTGAACGTGAATCCTGCCCGCCGGATCCGACAGCGAGTAGACCCGCCAGGTCTCGTCGTGCACGGCGCCGCGACCGGCGCTCGTGCCGTAGCCGTCCCGCAGGTCAGCCTTGAGCGCCGGTGCCGGCGCATCCGCGCTGTGCATCACGATGCGGCCATCTACCCAGACCTGGAACGCGATGTCGTACCTGCCATACGCGGCTTTCGGCACCACTGCCTGGGCGTTCGCTTCAGGCAGGCGATCGATCGCAGCCGGCAACGACAGGAGCAGCAGTTGTGCGGCGCTTTCGAGCATGCCGTCGCGCCAGCCGCGCTGTTCGCGCCACAGGCCGATGCCGAGAAACGCCCCCCAGCTCGCCCAGAACACGACCACCGCCGCCATCACGGTCGCGAGCAGGCGCACGCGCAGCGACTTCATGCCGGGCTCTCCCCGACGCGATAGCCGAAGCCATGCACCGTCACGATCAGTTCGTCGCCGAGCTTGCGCCGAAGCTGATGGATGTACACCGCGATCGTGTTGCTTTCGACTTCGCTGTCGTTGCCGTACACGCGCGCTTCGAGCTGCGTCCGCGTGACGACGCGGCCTTGCCGCTCCATCAGCGCGAGCAGCGTGCGGTACTCGTGAATGCTGAGCGCAACGGGCTCGCCGGCGCGGGTGACTTCCTTGCGCGCCGGATCGACATGCACGTCGCGGTAGATCAGGCGCTCCGACACGCGGCCCTGGCTGCGGCGCGTCAGCGCGCGCAGCCGTGCGTAGAGCTCGTCGAGCTGAAACGGCTTCACGAGATAGTCGTCGGCGCCTGCGTCGAGGCCGCGGATCCGGTCGCTCAGCTGATCGCGCGCGGTGACGATCAATACCGGCGTCGGGTCGTAGTTCGCGCGCATCGCGGCGAGCAGCGTGAAACCGGACGCGCCCGGCAGTTGCAGGTCGAGCAGCACCGCGTCGTAGTCGTGGCCGACGAGCGCGAGCCGCGAGGCCGGCACGTCGGCCGACCAGTCCGCGCGCCAGCCGTTCTGCCTGAGGCCCGCGCAAACGGCGTCGGCCAGCATGACATCGTCTTCCACCAACAGGATATGCATGGGTTTCGCTCCTCGAATGTCGAGGTCGCCAGCCTGACCGACCGCGATTAAAAACTTCTTAAAGCCGGGAGGCCACGATGCGTGCCAATCGCCGCATTGCCGGTGCAATGCATCTGGCGTTTTCTCGAGAGGCTCGCGATGACCGTGTCACGTCCTGCAATTCCGTTGCTGCAATGCAATGCGGCACGAAGCGCCACCTTCACGCCGTCCCGGTGCGGGCCATTCTGGCATGGAAGGTCGCGCCCGTTGTGCCCGTTGTGCGCCTGCCGCGCGGGAGCCGTGCGATGAACCAGCTCGCCACGCTCGTCCCGTTCGGCCTCCCGCTCAGTCTGGCCAGCGCCAACGGCATCGCCTGCCTCGTTGGCCTGTCACTGATCGAACGGCTGATCCCCGTACTGCCGTCGCACGTGCTCCTCACGATGATCGGCGTCGCCAGCGCGCAAGGTGCATGGACACTGCCGGAAGCCATCGTCGTCACGGCGCTCGGCAGCTTCGCGGGCTGCCTGTTGCATTACGCGCTCGGCAACCTGTGGCCGGAAGACAGCGTGCTGGCGCTGCTGCGCCGCGTCGCGCCGCTGGGCAGGTTGCAGCCCGCACGAATGGACGTACTGATCGACGGAATCCGCGCGCGGCCCACGCGGCTCGCACTCTGGTCGCAACTGGTGCCGCTCGTGCGGCTCGTCGCACCGGCGCTTGCCGGCTTGCTGGAAACGAGCTTCGCGCGATTCGCGTCGGGTGCCGCGGTCGGCATCGCGCTCTGGAACACGCTGTTCATCACGGCTGGCTACCTGGCCGCGCAAGCGGCCGCATAGCTACCCGTCGTTGACCGATCGATCCCGCCTGGAGCCTGTCGATGCGAATCCCTGAATGGATGCTGTTCCTGCGTACCTGGTTGCGCAATCCGCGTCGGGTTGGCGCGCTCGCGCCGTCCGGCCCGGCGCTCGCCGCACTGATCACCGCCGACATCCCGCGCGACGGCGCCACCGTGATCGAGCTCGGTGCCGGCACCGGCGTGTTCACGCGGGCACTGCTCGCGCGCGGCGTCTCGAGCGACCGGCTGGTGCTGGTGGAAGCCGATCCCGCATTTGCGAACGCGCTGCGGCGTCAGTTTCCCGCGTTGCGGATCATGCAGATGGATGCAGCGCAGCTCGGCGTGACGGGCGACTTCTTCGGCGGGGCGCGCGCGGATGCAATCGTGAGCGGGTTGCCGCTCGTCGCGATGCCGGTCGAACAGGCCGTCGCGATCGTTCATTGCGCGTTCGCGCGCCACCTGGCTGCCGATGGCGCGTTCTACCAGTTCACGTATGTGCCGCGTTGCCCGATTCCGGTGCGCTACCTGGAAGCCATGCGTGTTCGCGCCGTCCGGGTTGGCGTCGCGTGGATGAACTTTCCGCCTGCCATCGTGTATCGCTTCGAACGCAGGATCGACGCGGTCCGGCAACAATGGCCCGGTGCACGGCCGCAGCGCGATGTGGTTGCGGAAGCAACCGCTTTGGGCGGCTTCGATACCGCTCGATTTCCCCATACGCCATCACTCAATTCGAGCGGGGCCGGGCCGTCGACGGATGGACGTCCATCATCGTGACCACGTTTGGGCATGGGTTGCTGTTCGACCTGCCACGCGGTGGTTGCTTCTTTCTTCCATACTCGCTGCTGGCGATAACCGGGGAGTGGCGTTGGCGCTGCGCACAATCGAGTCCCGAACAGACGCAAGCACGCAGCGCATGTTATTAACTTGAAATACTGCTCTCCATCGCAGACTGACGAGGAACGCGCAATGCTCGCGCGCCCCCGTTTCCTGCACGTTGCCCGGCCTTGCGCGACGCTTCCGACGCGCCATGCTCAATGGCCGAAATAGATCGACCGCTCGGCCATGCGAACCGCACCGCGGCTGCCCGACTGCGTTGCACCGCCGGAATCGCCGCCGTAACCGGACATCAGCGACTCGACCGCGACCGCATCGTTGTCGTGGACCCGCCGCAGCGCAGCCTGCAGATTGTCCGGATAGTTCGGGTCGTTGGGCCGGTTCGGCAGGTAGCCGGTCTTCTGCAGCGCGGCCAGTTCCGCACGCACTTGCGAGCGCGTCACGGTGCCTTCGCCGGCAAACGCCGGCGCAGCGGCGGCGGCCGACACCGCAACAAGAAGGGCGGCGATCAGTTGGGTCTTCATCATTCACCTCGACAAGAAAATAGGAATGCGGCGGTTGCGAACCCTGCGCCGGCAACGGGCGCCGTTCGCGGTTTCGTTCAATGACCGAAATACACCGAGCGGTCGGCCACGCTGACCGCATGCCGACGGCCCGATTGCGTTGCCGCATCGCCGTTGCTGCCGTAGCCGGACGCCCGCTCGTTGCCGGCGACCGCATCGGCGGCATGGATCTGCGTGAGTGCCGCCTGGAGATCGTCCGGATAGGTGGCGTCGGTCGCACGATTCAGCGGGTACCCGGCCTGTTGCAACTGCGCAAGCTCGGCGCGCACCTGCGCACGCGTCACGGTGGATTCGCTGGAGAACGCCGGTGCGGCAACAGTAGCCGAAACAGCGGCGAGAACGGCGGCGATCAGTCGGATATTCATCATTCACCTCGAAAAGAAAGAAAGGAAATCGGGCATTCGGCAAGGCGGCGCTCGGCCGCCTGATGCATCGTTCAAGCGATACGGATGTCGACGTCGATGTTACCGCGCGTCGCCTTCGAATACGGGCAGGTCTGGTGTGCGGCATCGACGATGCGTTGCGCGATGTCGCGATCGAGCCCTGGCACGCTCACGTTCAGACGGGCCTGCAGGAAGTACGCGTTGCCGGCGGTGCCGAGATCCACTTCGGCGTCGACCGCCAGATCGGCCGGCAGCGTCACCTTCGCGGCACGCGCCGCAAGCTGCATCGCGCCGATGAAGCAGGCCGACCAGCCGGCCGCGAACAATTGTTCCGGGTTGGTGCCGCTGCCGGCGCTGCCCGGCGACGACAACTGGATGTCGAGGCGGCCGTCGGAACTGCGGGCCGTGCCGTCGCGGCCGCCCGAAGTCGTATGCGTCTTGCCGGTGTACAGCACGTTGTCGATCTTGCTCATCATTTGCTCCTTCAGGGGACTGGTTTATGTCAGATGCGATTCGATCGCATGCGATGGAGTTTCGTCGAGGCGACCGCCTACGTCAAGCGCATTCGATTAAATCGCATGCGATATTTTGTATTTCAATGTATCTGGATACGTTTACAGCCTTGCCGGACAAGGCTTTCAGACGATCGATCGCCGATATTCGACGAGCGGCGAATCCGGGCAGGGTGGGTGAAAGCGCTGTCGGGAAGGGGTGACCGCCTGACGGGGCGGCCGATTCCGTGGTTGTTCAACGATGGCTTGGAAGAACTCGACGTCGCGACAACCGGCCGCTACGGTAGGTCGGGTGACTACGTTGCCGGTGTGCCGCTCGCGCGCAGCGGTGCGGGCCTGCTCCAGACGTATCGCTTCATCATCGAGCAGGATTTGTGCGCCGGCGCGCTCGTGGAAGTGCTGCCCGGCCTCGGTGGCCGGTCGCGGCCACTCATGCTGCTGTATCCGCATGCGCGCGTTTTGTCGTCACGCGTACGTACATTCGGCGACTTTCTCGTCGAGCATCTGGCGCGCGCACCGGCCACGCAACCGGCCGGGACACGCGCCATACGGGCCGGCGCATCGCGCCAGGCGCGCCGGTTGCAATCTCGAACCCCCACCGTAGAGCAACGCTCATGCGTCGGGGCAACAAGTGCGGGGAGGGGCGGTGGATTGCGGTCAGCAGCCGGTCTGGACGTTCAGTGAGGTTGCACGTCAACCGCTCGCAGTCCTTTCGCGACAAGGGCATGCGTTGCCGCGACGGTGTCGCGTGCCGCTCATACAAGGCGTCGACATCGCCCGGCCAGCCGCTCGCATGGTGGTTCGACCTCCATTCCGACGAGCCCGGATCGCTACCTCAGTCGTGTAATCGCGTGTAATCGCTTTCGCAGTGTGCTCGACATACCTTTGCTTCGAGCGGAGTGCTTTCGCGCACGGCTCACCAAGATGCCAATCGTCTTGTCCATAAGGAGCTCGAAATGCTGGAAAGAATCGTAGCGAAGCAGGCAGTCGGCAGCTATCAAAGCGGCGACCGGATTTCCTGGAAAAACCCGCCGCTCAATGCGCAGATCACGTTCCCGGGCACGTTTTCGACTGCTCCCGTCGTCATCGTGACGGCCCTGCAGGACCCCAACGACGCATCCTCTTATCCGGACACGTTCTCGGTGACGGTGACCAAAGTCACGACGACCGGTTTCAACGTCAATATCACTCGCGAAGATGCGGTGTTCCCCGATTATTCGGGCACTGATTGGGGGCAAAACCTCTACATTGCGTACATCGCCGAGGTTCCGAGCTAATCAGGAAACATGCCGCAGTCATGCGGTTGCCGTCTCCTCTGAGCTACGCCGGTTCCACGACCGGTAGTTCGGTCAGGTAGTACGGCGGCTGGCCGCCATCGGAACGGATTGCCGTGCGGCAAGCCCCGCGGCGAACGCTATTGAGGCAGTCACGGTGCGTCGCTTGTCATATGCCGTCCACAAGGATCGCGACGCTGATCCCGCGGCCCGGATCCCGGAAGGGGCGAGCTTCGAAGGCCGGTGTGCTCGCCCGTCGATGCAGGATTGCCGGCGTCGACAACCTGCCCGGGCGCTTCGAAGCCGTTCGCCAGATCGGCTGCGTCCAATGATCCGGGATATCCGCCGGCCACCGTTACATGTATGCCAAGGGGATCGGTTAGATATTCCAAACATGGGCTCACGGCATGCGTGGGAAGGATGCAGTGGTGAAACTGCGTCGCCGGTGCCCGCTCGTATCGTCAGGAAAGTCGAAAAATGAAAAGCACTCTGCACATTCCGGCTGGCTACTTGACGCTGGGTCTGGACTCCACCGGCGCTGTCGTCGAACTCGTCGATTCCCGCAGCGGCCACGACTTCATATCGCCCGGAAAGTCCGTCCCGCTCGTCAGTCTCGTGATCAACGGACAACAGGTGATGCCCACCGGCGTCCGATGGTCGTCCGCTGACAACACGCTTTTCTTCGTGAGCGAGGCGCGTCTCGGATTCGAGGCCGATGTGCGCGTCCTGCAGAAGAATGGCTACGCCACCTTTGAAGTCACCCGGGTGCTGATCGCCAACGGTGGCGACGTTCAGACGCTGCTGTGGGGGCCATTGCCCCTTGTGATCAACCACACCGTCGGCGAAGCGGCGGGCGTGGTGCGAAACAACGATTTTGCGATCGGCCTCAAGCCGCTCAACGATCGCACCGAAGGCGCGTGGCCCAAAGAATATCCGCAATACGGCTGGGAAAGCGACGTCAACCCGAATCCGTACAGGCTGACGGTGGCGGACATGGAACCGTGGAGCGTGGCCGCCAAGACTTCGTGGGGGGCCGTGCTGCGCGCCTTCACTTTTGACTATACACGCGAGCGTACGCGGCTCAACCCCAACGGCTCTCCGATTCCGCTCGGCCCGCTCGATATCAACGGCACGGTAATCGGATCGAAAATTGCGCTATACGGTTGCGAACCGGATCTCGTGACGACTCTGTTGTCGTTCATCGCGTCGGGCGAGAACCTCCCGTATCCGACCCAGAACGGCCAATGGCAGAAAGTCGCCCAGGCCAGCAGCCAGTCGTTTCTCGTGCTGGCCGATCTCGCGACCAGCAATGTCAACCAGGCTGCCGGCTTCGCCAAAAGCGCCGGAATCCACTACATCTACTCGCTTCCGATGAACTATCGCGGGCCGTGGGCCTATACCGGGCATTATCGGTTCGACGCCAGCTTCGGCAGCAGCGACACCGGCGCTGCACGGCTGGTGGCTGCTGCAAAAGAGCAAGGTATCCGCGTCGGCGTTCATACCATGTCGGACTTCATCAGCACCGGCTCGGATCTCCCGCTCGTCATCGACCCGTACGTTTCGCCCTCCCCGGACCCTCGTTTGGCTACGGGCGCACAAGCCGCTTTGTACCGGCCATTGAGCGCGTCCAGCACGGCGCTCTCCCTGCCCGTATCCGGACCGGTGCAGGCCGCGATCAACGGAAAAATGCTGCGTATCGGCAATGAGTTCGTCTCGTTCGACAGTTTCCGAATGGTCGGCAATGTATGGCAAGTCAGCGGGCTGCAGCGAGGCCAATGGGGCTCCGTCGCGGCCGACGCCCCGCAAGGTACGCCCGTGGCGAGGGTGATCGTGAATTCGTATGGCGGGGCCACGGGCGGCCTCGGCATCATCGACGAGATTGCTGTCCGGTTCGGGACGCTGCGGAACGACGTCGGCATCCGGTCCCAGTCGTTTGACGGTGTGGAATCCGCCAGCCTCTCCGGCTGGGGCAGCTTTGGCATTGCCCGTTTGATAAACGGTACCTACGCAGCCCAGACCGGGCACGATGGATACATCAGCGAGACCAGCCGGATGACCTCGAATGCTTGGGACGTGCTGACCCGCGCGAGTTGGGACGACACGATGGATCAGATGTTCCTCAACAATACTTTCTACCAGGCCAACTACCTGCCGGGCATGCTTGGATGGCTCACTTTCACCCGCGTCCCGACACTCGACGCCGATATCCTGTTCCAGGTCGAGACCCGCCTCGCACGCGGCGCGGGGCTCAACGCCGGCACCGGTTTCTGGTTCACGATGGCCAGCCTGTCCTCGAAAGAATCACTGACGCCTCAGATTCTCGAGAAAATCAAGCAGTGGGAAACAGCCAGAAATCTGGGTGCATTCACCGAGCAGCAGAAGCTCGCGTTCCGCGATCTGAATACGCACTGGACCCTGACGGTCGTCGGTTCGGGGCAGAGTTGGTCGTTACAGCAGTTGAACCCCGACAAGACCCCGATCGGAAAGCCGCAGACCGTATCGGCGCCGACGCCAAAACTGAGCCCCACGGTTCTGCCGGATGCCGCGCGAGGCACGCTCTACGAAGCGAGAATCACGACGAATACGCCCGCGACAGTCCATTTTTCGGTGACCGGCGGGGCGTTGCCTCCAGGTCTTCTACTCAATCACGACACCGGCGGGATCGTCGGGACGCCCGGCAACACCGGGCGCTATTCCTTCACCGTCACGGCCACCAATGACGGGGGACTGGCTGACGCGCGAGCCGCTTACACGATCAGGGTGCGCTGAAGCATCGCCCCCAAGCTAGGCCGGTTTCGCGGGCTATCACGCTTGCATTCCCGACGCGCGTCGCGGCAGCGGTGCGGCGCGCGTTGTTCTGGTGATGCCTGCGGATTCGTCGTGTGACGAGCCGATTCGTCGGCCGTGGAGCACGCAGTTGGATAAATAGATGATGACGTCTGGATAACTTTTCTTATCACAACATCACGATTTTAAATCCAAACTCGTCGTTTCGAAAACGCGTCTGATGACCGACGTATGGCGCGCCTTCATGCTGCTCGCCGTCGAACCGAGGGCAGGGAAGCGAACATTCGTCGCGCACGACTCCCTCAACCGGATCGTCAGGTTCTCGCCGAGTCGATGCCGGTACTGTATTGGCAGGGGTGATAGGGGCGGGGCGGGGCAGCGCCGCACTGCGCTATGGCTGCCTGCGCTTCGCGAAGTAGTGCGCGGGCGAATCGCCGAATGCGCGGCGGAACATCGCGATGAAGTTGCTCGGCGTCGCGTAGCCCAACGCGTCGGCGATGTTGGCGACGCTGTCGCCGTTCGCAAGCCGTTCGAGCGCATGCGTCAGGCGCGCCTGCTGACGCCATTGCGCGAAGCTCGTGCCGGTTTCCGCGACGAACAGCCGGCTCAGCGTGCGGGCGGACAACCCGGCCCATTCGGCCCACGCTTCAAGCGTGCGGCTGTCGTGCGGCTGCCCGAGGATCGCGTTAGCGATGCGCAGCAGCCGCCGGTCGCGCGGCATCGGCAGATGCAGCGGCTCGTGCGGCGCACGGCGCATCTCGTCGAGCAGCACGATGCTGATGCGCGCCTGCTCCATATCGAGCCGATCCTGATCGGCCCACGACACCGCGCGCCGCACGAGCGCGCGCATCAGTTCGGTGATCGCGATCACGCACGGCTGGCCCGGCATCCGCCGGCTCGCGGCAGGCGCGATCACGACGCTCCAGCCGCTCAACGCGCCGCTGATGCTGACCTTGTGCTGCTCGCCCGGCGGAATCCAGCCCGCGCGATGCGGCGGCAGCAGCCACGAACCATGCGGGGTGCGCACGTGCGCGAAACCGCTTTCCACGCAGAACACCTGGCCGCGCAGATGGCTGTGCCAGTCGACCTCGCGGGTACCGAGCCGGTACGTGTTGCCGCCGTCGTCCTCGCCCCAGACGGCGATCAGCGACGGGCCGTCCTCACGCTCGCTCGGATCGGAGTCGGCGCGCTTCGCGGTACGCGGCGGGGAAACGTGTCGGATGGGCATGGCCGGAATTCATTATTTTTTGTCTAAACAACATTATCAGCTTTGTCCGGGAGCGTCCAACAATGCGTGTCGTGTTCAAACCGATACGAAGCAGAGGAATGCGATGCGTGCAGCACTTGCTCCCTGGACACGCGATGCCGGCGCACTGCGCGTCATGTCGCGAATCGCCGTCGCCGCGGCGCTCGTCGTGCTCGGCGCGTGCGCGAGCCGCGACGGGCTCGCGCCGGCCGGCACGCTGCGCGGCGCCGATACGCTTGCCGCATCGCGCAGCCTCGCGCACGCACCGGCCGCCGACTGGCCGGCCGCTGACTGGTGGCGCGCGCTGAACGATGCGCAACTGAGTGCACTGATCGACGAGGCGCTCGCCGGCAACCCCGATCTCGCGACCGCCGATGCGCGCGCACGCGAAGCGCAGGCGCTGGTGATCGAGGCACGGGCCGCGCGGCTGCCGCACCTCGTCGGCCGCGCGAGCGCGAAGGCCGAGCGGCTGTCCGGCACCCAGTTTTCATCGGGCGAGGGCGGCGGCTTCTTCAGCCACACGCGCGAGATCAATCTCGGCCTGAGCTGGGATCTTGATCTGTGGGGCGGCCGCCGTGCCGCGTGGGAAGCCGCGCTCGGCGAAGCGCGCGCCGCGCAGGTCGATGCACAGGCCGCACGCGTGCTGCTGTCGGTCAACGTTGCGCGCGCCTACGTCAATCTCGCGTACGCATTCGATCAGCAGGACGTCGCACGGGCCGAATACGAACGTGCAGACGAAGCGCTCACGCTTACGCGCCAGCGCGTCGCGAAAGGCATCGACAACGTCGCGCAGCAGCGTCAGGTGGAAAGCGAAGTCGCGGCCGCGACGCGCGAGCAGGCCCGTACCGCGCAGGCGATCGACAGCGCGCGCATCGCGCTCGCGATCCTGCTCGGCGCGGGCCCCGATCGCGGTCTCGCACTCGTGCGGCCCGCGCCGCTGCCGGCCGCTGCGCTCGCGGTGCCGGCCGACCTGCCTGCCGCGCTGCTCGGCCGGCGCGCCGACCTCGTCGCCGCGCGCTGGCGAGTCGAGGCAGCCAGCCGCAACGTCGCAGCCGCTCGTGCGGATTTCCTGCCCAACGTCAGTCTCGCCGCGCTGATCGGGCTCGCGACGCGCGGCGGCGCCTCGCTGTTCCAGGCCGCGTCGCGCACCTACAACGCCAGCCCGGCCGTGAGCCTGCCGATCTTCGACGGCGGTGAACGACGCGGCGTGCTGCGCCGGCGCGACGCGCAATACGACCTCGCGGTCGCCGGCTACAACAAGACGCTGATCGGTGCGATCGGCGAGGTGGCCGACGATCTGCACCGGCTGCATTCGCTGGCCGTGCAGACGGATGCCCAGCAGCGTGCGTTCGACTCCGCCACCGATGCGTGGCGGCTCGCGGACGCGCAATACCGGGCCGGCGTCGGCAGCTACCTCGACGCGCTCGTCGTGCGCCAGCAACTGCTGGTCGTGAGCCGCGAGGTCGCCGCGCTGCGCGCACAGCGCGCGGACCAGTCGCTGCAACTCGTCGCCGCGCTCGGCGGCGGCTTCCGCGCCGAGCCGGACGACGCCGCGCTTGCCGCCACTCCTTCCCAACGTCCTTGACATCGAACCATGAGCAGCGACAACTCCCTGCAGACTCCCGCGCGACCGGACGCCACCGATCCCGCCAGCGTCCGCCAGCAGCCGGCGGCCGACCACACCACGACGCCGCGCGCGCCGGGCGGGCCCGATGCCCGCACGCAACCGGCACCGGGAGGTGGCGCGCCTGCGACGCCGCCGCCACCGCCTGCGCGGCGCAAGCATCTGGTGCGCGCGCTGGTTGCCGTGTTCGCACTCGGCATCATTGGCTGGGGCATCTGGTACGCGATCGTCGGACGCTGGTACGAATCCACCGACAACGCGTACGCGCAAGGCAACGTCGTCGAGCTGACGCCGCAGGTGACGGGCACCGTCGTATCGATCGACGCGGACGACGGCAACCTCGTACGCGCCGGCACGCCGCTCGTCCGTCTCGACCCGAGCGACGCGCAGATCGCGCTCGCGACCGCGCAGGCCGATCTCGCGGCAACGGTGCGCAAGGTGCGCGGCCTGTACAGCAACGAGCGCGGGCTCGCGAACAGCATCGACGGCGCACGCGCTGAACTCGACACGCGCCGCACCGCGCTCGACAAGGCGAAGGCCGACTACAGCCGCCGCGAGGATCTCGGCCGCACCGGCGCGATTTCACGCGAGGAACTCGCGCATGCTCGCGACACGCTGACGTCCGCGCAAAGTGCATACGCGGGGGCGCAGAGCGCGCTGGCGACGTTGAGCGAGCAGCACCAGACGAGCAAGGCGCTGATCGACGACACCGCGGTCGCGTCACATCCGGACGTGCAGGCCGCGGCCGAACGGCTGCGGGCCGCCTACCTTGCGCATGCGCGCACCGACGTCGTCACGCCCGTCACCGGCTATGTCGCGAAGCGCACGGTGCAGGTCGGGCAGCGCGTGTCGCCCGGTGTGCCGCTGCTTGCGATCGTGCCGCTGCGCGAGCTGTGGGTCGACGCGAACTTCACCGAGAAGCAGCTCGAGCACATGCGTATCGGGCAGCCGGTCGAACTGACCGCCGACCTGTACGGCGACGCGGTGCGCTACACCGGCCGCGTGCAGAGCCTGGGCATCGGCACCGGCAGCGCGTTCTCGCTGCTGCCCGCGCAGAACGCGACCGGCAACTGGATCAAGATCGTGCAGCGGCTGCCGGTCCGCATCGAACTGACCGACCCGGCGCAGCTCGACGCGCATCCGCTGCGCATCGGCCTGTCGATGCACGCACGCGTCGACCAGCACGACCGCGGCGGTGCGATGCTGTCGCATCGCGAGCAGCGCGCGCCGGTATTCCACACCGACGTGTACCGCGACGAGCTCGCGCGTGCCGACAGCCTGATCGCCGACGTCATCCATGCGAACCTGCCGGCGGCAGCGCGTGCGGAGGCCGTGCGATGAGCGGCGCGATGGCGGCCGCCGACAGCGGCTTTCGTCCGTCGAGCGTCGGGCTGACGACCTTCGGCCTCGCGCTCGCGGTCTTCATGCAGGTGCTGGACGGCACCGTCGCGAACGTGTCGCTGCCGACGATCGCCGGCAACTTCGGCGTGAGCACGACGCAGAGCGCGTGGGTCGTCACGACGTTCTCGGTCAGCAACGCGATCGCGCTGCCGCTGACCGGGTTTCTCGTCAAGCGCGTCGGGCAGGTGCGGTTGTTCGTGTGGGCGACGCTCGCGTTCACGTTCGCGTCGCTGTTGTGCGGCCTCGCGCAGAACCTGCCGCAGCTCGTCGCGTTCCGCGCGCTGCAGGGCCTGGTCGCGGGGCCGATGATCCCGACCACGCAGGCGCTGATGCTGTCGATCTACCCGCCGCAGCGACGCGGCTTCGCGCTGTCGATGATCGCGATGGTCACCGTCGTCGCGCCGATCGCGGGGCCCGTGTTCGGCGGCTGGGTCACCGAGCATTACGCGTGGCGCTGGGCGTTCCTGATCAACCTGCCGATCGGCGTGTTCGCCGCGATGTGCGTGTTCGCGCAGATGCGTGCGCGCGTCGAGACGACGGTTGCCGCGCGCGTCGACTATGTCGGCCTCGCCGCGCTGATCGTCGGCGTCGGCGCGCTGCAGATCGTGCTCGACAAAGGCAACGAAGCCGACTGGTTCAACTCGACGTTCATCGTCGTGATGTCGGTGGTCGCCGCGTTCGGCATCGCGCTGTTCCTGATCTGGGAACTCAACGAACCGAATCCGATCGTGAACCTGCGGCTCTTCGCGCACCGCAACTTCGCGGCCGGCACGCTGACGCTCGTGCTCGCGTATTCGGCATTCTTCGCGGTCAACGTGATCGTGCCGCAGTGGCTGCAGCGCACACTCGGCTACACGGCATTCTGGGCCGGGCTCGCGGTCGCGCCGATGGGCGTGATCCCGGTGCTGATGACGCCGTTCATGGGCAAGTACGCGCCACGCTTCAACATGCGCGTGCTCGTGTGCTGCGCATTCGCGATCCTCGGTACGTCGTCGTTCCTGCGTGCGGGCTTCGTGCCCGACATCGACTTCACGCACGTCGCGCTGATCCAGCTGCTGCAGGGCCTCGGCCTCGCGCTGTTCATCATGCCGATCAACAGCATCCTGCTGTCCGACCTGAAGCCGGACGAGATCACCGCCGGCTCCGGCCTGTCGACGTTCCTGCGCACGCTCGGCGCGAGCTTCGCGGTGTCGATCACGTCGTTCCTGTGGGACCGGCGCGCGATCCTGCATCACGCGCAGCTCAGCGAGCACGTGAGTGCGTTCGATCCGGCCGTGCGAGCGGAAGTCGCCCGGCTCGGCGGTGGCGATCCGCAACGCGCGGCCACGCTGCTGAGCAACCTGGTCGACGCACAGGCGTACCAGATCTCGTTCAACGACGTTTCGTTCGCGCTCGGCTGCGTGTATCTCGCGGTGATCGCGGTGGTCTGGCTCGCCCGTCCGCCGTTCGGCCCCGGTGCCGCCGCAAAACGATGAAGAGGGCGCTGCGCGGCCCGTTCCGACCCATGCTGGTCATCGCGCGACGTCAGTCCAGCCGCGCCAGATTCCTGGTACCGAATCACTAGCCGTTCGATCTGCCGGACCGTTAGGCCCAGTCGTTCGGCCGCACCCCAAAAGCGGACATTTCAAACCTGAGTCCACTGCAGAACGCGCTGGTGCTGTGCGTGAACGAGAAGAGCCAGTGTCAGGCGCTCGAGCGCACGCAATCTATGCTGCAGATGGGTTTCGGCTACGTCGAAGGCGTCACTCACGATTACGTCCGTCATGGCACCACGACGTTGTTTGCCGCTCTGAATGTGCTCAATCGTGCCTTGCTCGCTACCTGCAAGCCACGTCATCGACATCAGGAATTCCTTTAGTTCCTGCGCGAAATCGACAAAGCCGTGCCAGCCGAACTCGACGTGCACTGCATCGTCGACAACTACGGCAGTCACAAGCCTCCGAAGGTCAAGGCGTGGCTGGCGGCATGCCCCCGCTGGCACATGCATTTCATTCGTACCTACAGTTCGTGGCTCAACCAGGTCGAACGCTTCTTTGCGTTGATCACCGACAAAGCGATCCGGAGAGGCTCGTTCGGCTCGGTCAAACAACTGATCAAGCGAATCGATCACTTTGTCTCCCACTACAACGAAAACTGCAAACCGTTCGTCTGGACCGCGTCAGCCGATTCCATCCTCGAACAGCTGCATCGACTTTGCTCGCGAATCAGCGGAACGTTCTGCCTGCCATACGCCGTACACGGCCAGCATCGCAGCGCCGAGCGCCTCTTTCCGAAACTGCCCCCAACAGACAGGGCCACAGGATCACGTTGACCTAGCCCGTCTCGTCCTCAAGCGTCATGAAGAGCACGCCGTTGGCCGTGCGGTCACGATGCCGCGCGCGAGCTGACCGGTGCGCAAGCTGGTCGGCCGGCTGCAGTCGATCGAGCGCGAAGTGCGGGCGCTATGCGGCAAACGATCTCAATCGCGTCAGCTTGTAGGCCGCCATCGTTAGATGGCAGTGGTTGGTCCGCTTTCTCGAGACCACGAACCATGACTTTTCGAAGCGGGCCTGTCATCTTGCCGCTGCCAACCCGATATCACGGGCGGAAGTTGGAGTCAATCATACGGCCCCACATTATCAAGAATGATTCCAAGGCACGTCATTTTCGCGATATACCGATGGCCATCAGATCGATACGGAACCTTCCATTGGTGGAGGTCGGTGATGTATTCGAAATTTTCATCAAAAATAACTTTTGATGAGCCATTTTGTTTTGCGTACTCTTCAACGAATCCCGTTATTTCGCGACGACTCATTTGAGGGCACGCACCATCTCCGCCATCCCAATTTTTGACATAGATCAAAACGGCAAATAAGACCAATGCGCAAATCAATAATGCACCAATGGAACCGATCGAGTATTTCAGTATTTTTTTTGTCAAAATTACCCCATAATCAAAAAATCGGGTTTTTTGGCATGAGGAGAGCTTCTCAGCTTTCCTCATGTCGGTTCGAGGGTCAGTAAAATCGATTTATGGTCTGCGCCCGAAACCACCGATTCGTGGCGTATGAACCGCCGCTGGCGTGCCATCTGGATTCATTGCTTTGATGCTGGCTCTCGTTCCGTTGACGTTGAGTGGTTGCGACCCGGTAAAATAGATCATGAAATCTTTGTGATCAGTAAATTCTCCAATTTTTCGGACGAACGTAGTCAATGCCTCTTGTATCGACGGACGAGACCGTGAAGCGTCAAAATCGAATTTGTCTGGATTAAGTGTGTATTCTCCTCTGAAATAGAAACTATCATCACTTCCTAAAAATAGCTCTCCTTGGATGTGGCCGCTCACTCGCCCAAGTGCCGACCCGACAATCAACTCTTGGTCGCTCAATAAATTGGTGCTGAACCGGGCATCTATTCGATAGGTTCCAGGTCCCATGCCATCGTTGACGATAATGTCCCTTATCGGAGATATCTGCTGAACGCCGATTCCAAGCCTCAAAGATTTAAGATCGACTGATTTTGGATCTCCGTTTCCCCGAATCCAATTGTAGTATGCTGAAAGGGTGAAAAATGGAGTGGCGTAGAATTTAAAACTCTCAATGGGTGGAGTCGGGAGGTGACTGAAATAGTAGTCACTGAACAACCCAAATGCTGTTGTGAGGCCACTAAACGTCGTATCGGAGAGGCCATACTGGTTTGCGCCAGTGATGCCTTGCCAGCCCATGTCTGCAATCCAGGAAGTGAAAAGGGCATAAGTTGCAATTTGCGCTTGAACAACTTGTTTGCTTGCAAGCTCCATCCCATACCCAAATTCATAAAGCACGTCGCGCGACCGTCCGGCAGCAGCAGCTTCGAGAATTTTCTTTCCATTGACTAATCTGAATTTGCCAATTTGAAATATGCCGCCGCGAATATTATCTCCATTTATTGCCCAATGATACCCTCCGGCGGGGCCATTAGGCGTGGCTATGGGGAGGGCAAGTTCGGTCGGTGCTGAAACGTTAATTGGTGGCAAAAGATCGTCGACTGGACCGTGTCCTTGCGCGAATGTTCGAATAGGACTGCTTGCCAATAAAGCAGTGGAGGCCCCAAGAAAGTGTCTTCTTTTCATCTAACGGTCCCGGTAGCGATTGGTTTTTTGACGAAAAAGTCAAACTGATTTTAAAGTTGACAAAGTCAACACGCTTTGCCTTCGGGAGTTGCGGAAAGCATGACACGCGTGACCGAGATTGTTGCCACTCGGCTATTCTTCCAAATTGACTTCATAAACATTACTAGTATCTAACTATTTCGTATGATGTGACAAGTGGAATGAGATGGTCGTCCATCCGTCATCAGCCGCCGTACCGTCTCCTTGGCCAGCTGGATGCCATGGCACTCGGACAACTTCTCGCAGGCCAGCGTCGGGCCAAAATCCGCGTAGCGCTCGCGAATGATCGTCAGCGCTCGCCGAGCCAGTTCCTCGTCCAATCGCCGGTTCCCCGGACGACCACGTTTGCGCGACGTCAGTCCAACCGCGCCAGATTCCCGGTACCGAATCACTAGCCGTTCGATCTGCCGGACCGTCAGGCCCAGACGTTCGGCCGCGCGGCCAGGCTTCAGCCACGAATCCACTACAGCCTGGATGACCTTCAGACGGTCGAGTTCTCGCATGTTCAATGTCACTAGTGCTGTTCGGTGCATCGCCGGCTCCATGATCTGACGGGGAGCCGGCAAGCTTACCGAGGTTCAAACACGACATTTCTAAATGGCTAGAACACGACATTTCTAAAAAGCTACTACACCAAATGTCATACCCGGAT
>NZ_CADFDU010000007.1 GCF_902833045.1 Burkholderia sp. BCC0322 | reverse complement strand
CGCGCCAGACTGCCGCACACCACCAACCCTGCTTCCCTCTCCCGCGCCGCGTTTCCGTTAGCGCGAAAGAGGCGTGATTCTAAGCACCTGCCCCCAACCACGCAAGCCCCTTTGTGAAAATATTTTGAAAAGGCCCCCGTGCGCTGTCGCGCACGGGGGCTCGACGGGCCGCGCGATGCGGCTGACCTCCCGGTCGCCAGCAACACTTCCCTCTATATATAGAAGTGCGTCACTTGCCGCCCACCACTGCCTGCAGTTGCTCGATCGACACCGCATCGGCCATCGCCGTGTAGCCGGCGTCGCTCGGATGAATGCCGTCCCCGCTATCGTATCGACGCTGCAGCACGCTCGGGCGCACCGGATCGCGCAGCACGGCATCGAAGTCGACCACGCCGTCGAACCCGCTACCGCTCCGGATCCACCGGTTCACCTCAAGCCGGATCGCCTCGCGCCCCGCCGGCAGCCCAGCCGGCGTCAGCGTCGCGCCGAAGACCTTCACCCCCTGACGGTGCGCCGCTTCGATCAGCCGGCGGTAGCCGTCGATCAAAGATGCAGCCGTGACCTGCGTATGCGGGTGGTCGCAATCGAGCCCCGCGCGCGGCGGCATCGCCGCAAAGTTGATGTCGTTGATCCCGATCAGCACGATCGCGGCCTTCACACCCGCGCGCGACAGCGCATCGCGTTCGAATCGCGATGCCAGCGACGTGCCGTAGCACGCCGAATCGCTGAGCAGCCGGTTCCCGCTGATACCAAGATTCGCGACGCCGATCGACTCCACGCCGGAGGCGCTCAGCCGACGCGCCAGTGCGTCCGGCCAGCGACGGTTCCGGTTCACGCTCGAGCGCAGCCCGTCAGTGATCGAATCGCCGATCGCCGCTACGCTGGCACGCGCGGAGCCGGCCTCGACCGCGAGCTCGCTCACCCATGCGTATTGGGTAAAACGGGCGCGAAACGCGGCGGCGCCCGGATCACTCACGTGCCCCCCCGGTGCAGACACGTAATTGAACTGGTTCGACACGCGGTGCCAGACCGTCATCCGTTGGTTCGGCCCCATCTGGAGGCTGATCGCATACGGCCGCCCGGCCGCCACGTCGATCGCCACCGGATCGCTTTCGAGTTCCTGGCCCGGCGCCAGCGTCACGGACGCCTTGCCGCCGAACCGGACCGGCACCGCCGCGCCCGCAAGCGCCGCCCCTTCCCCGGCGCGCGCGAAGCTCGCCGCCTCGACGACCAGAGGCGCACGGCCGTATGCGTTGCTGACGCGGATCCGTGCGGCACGCCCCGACACCGTCGGATACACGATCTGGCGCACGGCCCGTCCGGCCACGTCGGGCGCACGATAAAGCGGCGGCGGTGCGGCAAGGTCGGGAATCGGCTGCAACGCGGTCGCCCACGCGGCCACCCACCCGGCCGGCGCGGCCGAGGCCGAGGCCACGAGCGGCGAGACAAAGACGGCCGCACCCAACATGGCCGCGGCGATACTGCTTCGGAATGACATCGGCAAAATCCTCATCGGAAAGCGGGCATTGTGCCGCAGAAGACGCGAACCCCACGCACCAGACCAGCATCACGTCACCCGATCGCGCCCCGACGTGCCTCGTTTACCCGAATCTCGCCGCAAATCCGCAAGAAATTTATTAACCGACCGGTCGGTTGGTTTATACTTCGCACATTCAACCTGACGAGAATCTCGCCATGTACACGCAATCCCTCGACATTCCCGGCAACGTCGCGCCGCTCGACGCCGCAGCCGAGTCGCCCGAGCAGGCGCGGTTCGATGCGGTCATGGCCGCCGACGGCAAGATCGAACCGCAGGACTGGATGCCCGACGCCTATCGCAAGACGCTGGTTCGCCAGATCTCGCAGCACGCGCACTCGGAAGTCGTCGGCATGCTGCCCGAAGGCAACTGGATCTCGCGCGCGCCGAGCCTGAAGCGCAAGGCGATCCTGCTCGCGAAGGTCCAGGACGAAGCCGGCCACGGCCTCTATCTTTATAGCGCGGCCGAAACCCTCGGCGTATCGCGCGATTCGCTGATCGACGCACTGCACGCCGGCAAGGCGAAATATTCGAGCATCTTCAACTACCCGACGCCGACCTGGGCCGACGTCGGCGTGATCGGCTGGCTCGTCGACGGTGCGGCGATCATGAACCAGATCCCGCTGTGCCGCTGCACGTACGGCCCGTATGCGCGCGCGATGATCCGCGTGTGCAAGGAAGAATCGTTCCACCAGCGCCAGGGTTTCGACGCGCTGCTGTCGATGATGAAGGGCACCGACGCGCAACGCGCGATGGTCCAGCAGGCCGTGAACCGCTGGTGGTGGCCGGTGCTGATGATGTTCGGCCCAAGCGACGCCGATTCGGTCCATAGCAATCAGTCCGCGAAATGGGGCATCAAGCGGATCACGAACGACGACCTGCGGCAGAAGTTCGTCGACGCGACGGTCGACCAGGCGAAAGTACTCGGCGTGACCCTGCCCGACCCCGACCTGAAGTGGAACGAGGCGCGCGGCCATCACGACTACGGCACGATCGACTGGGACGAATTCTGGCGCGTGGTCAACGGCGACGGCCCGTGCAACAAGGAACGCCTCGCGACCCGCGTGAAAGCGCACGAGGACGGCGCATGGGTGCGCGAAGCCGCACTCGCCCACGAGGCAAAGCGCCGCGCGCGCGCCGAACAGCACGCCGCCTGAGCGGCGGCACACCATCGAATTCAGGATTCAGGAGAAAGTGATGAACAAGGAATGGCCGATCTGGGAAGTGTTCGTGCGCAGCAAGCAGGGGCTCGACCACAAGCATTGCGGCAGCCTGCACGCCGCCGACGCGTCGATGGCGCTGCGCATGGCGCGCGACGTCTACACGCGCCGCCAGGAAGGCGTGAGCATCTGGGTGGTGCCGTCGTCGGCGATTACCGCGTCGGATCCGAACGAGAAGGCCGAGCTGTTCGAGCCGGCGGGCGACAAGATCTACCGTCACCCGACGTTCTACACGCTGCCCGACGAAGTCAACCACATGTAATGCCCGCGCCATGACGATCACGCCCGAACACCTCTCCTACGTGCTGCGCCTCGCGGACAACACGCTGATCCTCGGTCAGCGCAACGCCGAATGGTGCGGCCACGGCCCGATCCTCGAGGAAGACATCGCGCTCACCAACATGAGCCTCGACCTCATCGGCCAGGCACGCATGCTGTATACGCACGCGGCCGAACTCGAGCGCCAGCTCACCGGCGCAACGAAGACCGAGGACGACTACGCTTACTTCCGCACCGAGCGCGAGTTCGCGAACTTCACGCTCGCCGAGCTGCCGCACTACGGCCCGGTCGCCGGCACCGCGCACGCCGACAAGGACTACGCGGTGACGATCGTGCGCAACTTCCTGTACTCGGTACTGATGCTGCACGTGTGGACCGCGCTCGAAACGTCGACCGACACGCAGCTCGCCGCGATCGCCGCGAAATCGGTAAAGGAAACCCGCTATCACGTGCAGCACGCACGCGAGTGGCTCGTCCGCCTCGGCGACGGCACCGACGAATCGCACCGTCGCGCGCAGGACGCGCTCGACTACCTGACGCCGTACACGCGCGAATTCTTCGCCGCCGATGCGATCGACGACGCGGTCGCGGCCGCGGGCATCGCCCCCGCACCGGCCACGCTCGAAGCGGCATGGCGCGCTGACGTGGACGACGCGCTCGCGGAAGCGACGCTCACGCTGCCGGCCCCCGTTCAGCATGTGACGACCGGCAAGCAGGGCGAGCACTCGGAACACATGGGCTACCTGCTCGCCGAAATGCAAAGCCTCGCACGCCAGCACCCCGGCGCGACCTGGTAATCCCGACGCCACGGAGCCCGACGATGTCCGTCCAGACCGCCCCCGCTCATGTCGCGCCCACCGTGCACCGCGACGATCCGCTGCTCGCCCGTGCATGGGACGTGCTCGAAGCCGTGCCCGATCCCGAGATTCCGGTCGTGTCGATCCGCGAGCTCGGCATCCTGCGCGACGTCCGCCGCGCGGACGACGGCCAGCTCGAGGTCGTGATCACGCCGACCTACTCGGGCTGCCCGGCCATGTCGCAGATCGCCGAGGATATCGCCGCCGCGCTGCAGGCCGCCGACCTCCCGCCGCACCGGATCGAGACGGTGCTCGCGCCCGCGTGGACGACCGACTGGATCACACAGGAAGCGCGCGACAAGCTGCGCGCGTACGGCATCGCGCCGCCGGTCGGCCAGTGCGGCACCGCCGCGCCGCGGGAAAGCGTCGTGCGCTTCGTGCCGCGGCCGGTCGCGGCGCCCGCGTGCCCGCGCTGCGGCTCCGCCCGCACCGAGCGTCTCGCGCAATTCGCTTCCACGGCCTGCAAGGCGCTGTATCGCTGCGTCGACTGCCGCGAACCCTTCGACTACTTCAAACCTTATTAATCGATATGGCGACCCCGCAATTTCATCCGCTGCGTATCCGCGACGTGCGGCCCGAGACCGCCGACGCCGTAACCGTCTCCTTCGACGTGCCGCCCGAGCTGCGCGATGCGTACCGCTTCACGCAGGGCCAGTTCGTCACGCTGAAGACCCACATCGACGGCGAGGAAACGCGACGCTCGTATTCGATCTGCGTCGGCACGACGGACTACGACCGCGACGGCGAACTGCGCATCGGCATCAAGCGCGTGCGCGGCGGCCGCTTCTCGAACTTCGCGTTCGACTCGCTCAAGCCAGGCCACACGATCGACGTGATGACGCCGGACGGCCGTTTCTTCACCCACCTGAACGCCGATCACGGCAAGCAGTACGTCGCGTTTTCCGGCGGTTCCGGGATCACGCCGGTGCTCGCGATCGTGAAGACGACGCTCGAACTCGAGCCGCGCAGCACATTCACGCTGATCTACGGCAACCGCAGCGTCGACGCGATCATGTTCGCGGAGGAGCTCGAGGACCTGAAGAACCGCTACATGGACCGCTTCGTCCTCTATCACGTGCTGTCGGACGACCAGCAGGACGTCGCGCTGTTCAACGGCGTGCTCGACCAGGCGAAATGCGCGGAATTCCTCGACACGCTGACGCCGGCCGACGCGATCGACGAGGCGTTCATCTGCGGCCCCGCGCCGATGATGGATGCGGCCGAAGCCGCGCTGAAGGCAGCCGGCGTGCCGCAGGCGAAGGTGCACGTCGAGCGCTTCGGCACGCCGCTGCCGCAGGCCGGCGCGCCGGTCGTCGAAATCACCGACCAGACGCCGGCCGCCGACCTGGAAATCGTGCTCGACGGCAAGAAGCGCAAGCTGCGGCTGCCGTACGAAGGCGTGAGCCTGCTCGATATCGGCCTGCGTGCGGGCCTCGCGCTGCCGTATGCGTGCAAGGGCGGTGTGTGCTGCACCTGCCGCGCGAAGGTGCTCGAGGGCGAAGTGCGGATGGAAAAGAACTACACGCTCGAAGCGCATGAAGTAAAGGACGGCTTCGTGCTCACGTGCCAGTGCCACCCCATCAGCGACAAGGTCGTCGTGAGCTTCGACGAGCGTTGAGCGACGTCGCGTCGCGGCACCGGACGGTTTCTCGCCGTCACACATCTCGCTTACACTAGGGGCCGCCGGCCGGCTGGACATCGCAACGTCCGCCCGGCCGGCGGTTTTCTTTTGTTGACGACAGGCCGATGAGTACCATTCATGTGATTCAGGGCGGCACCGCCGCCGCGTCGCTGCGCGAGGCCCTCGCGCAAGCCGGACGCGACGAGCGCGTCGTCGGATTGCTCGACGATCTCGGCGTCGGGCCGCTCAAGGGTGCCGACGAGACGCCCGACACGCGCGCCGCCTTCTGGCAGCGCGTGCTAGGCGACCAGATTCCCGACTGGAACGCAGAGATCGAAGGCGAGTTCGCGCGCCTCGACCAGCTCGCGACGGATACGGGCCAGGTGGTCGTGTGGCATGCGCCGAGCGTCGGCGACAAACTGCTGCTGCGCCGCGTCGCCTATCACCTGCGCAACGTCCCGCAACGCCTGAACGAAGTGCGACTGTCGGCCGCCGACCTCGTCTCGGCGCAGCGCGCGGCGCTGTCGCGCACCGACCAGGCGTGTGCGACCGGCATGTTCTCGCCCGCCGAACTGGCGCGGAAGCGCCCGATGGCCGCGCCGATCTCGGTGCTGCGCATCGGCCGCCTCGCGCTCGAATGGCAGGAGGCGAAGCACCAGAACGCCGAGTTGCGCTACTGGGTCAGCAACACGATCAAGAGCGGCCACTATGCGGACCTCGACACGCTGATCGTCGCGCGCGCGGAAGCCGACTGGCGGCCCGCGGGGCGCCTCGTCGGCAGCATCATGGCCGACGCCGACCGCGGCGGGCTGTTCGTCAGCGACTCGATCGCCTGGTGGCGCTGCCGCGAGCTCGCGGCGGCCGGCCGGCTCGAGCTGCAGGACGACGCGCCCGACGCCCTCTCTTCCACGCAGGTGCGCGCAGCCCGCGCGGCCACCACGCACCGCTAATCTTCCGCATTCGACCATGGCCCGTACCCGAGCGCCCGACCACGAATCCCAGCGCGAGCAGATCCTCGATCTGGCCGCCGAGAAATTCGCGCAGACGAGCTACCCGAGCACGTCGATGTCCGATCTCGCAACGGCGAGCGGCACGTCGAAGGCACGCCTCTATCACTATTACGAGAGCAAGGAAGCGATCCTGTTCGACCTGCTCGACCGCTACACGAAGCGGCTGATGCTGATCATCGCCGAGGTCGAAGGGGCGAGCCAACGGCGCGGCCTCAGCGAGCGCGACGCGTTCGCGGAGCTGGTGCGCGCGTTCCTCGCCGAGTACGAAACGTCGCACAGCCGCCACGTCGCGCTGCTCAACGACGTGAAGTACCTCGAGGACGCGCAGCGCGAAATCGTGCTCGACCGTCAGCGCGACATCGTCGCGGCGTTCACGCGGCAGCTCGCACGCGCGTACCCGGATCGCATCTCGAAGGAAAACCAGACATCCGTGACGATGATGGTGTTCGGGATGATCAACTGGACGTTCACGTGGCTGAAGCCCGGCGGCCGCCTCGGCTACCGCGACTTCGCCGAGCAGGTGATCGACCTGATCGAACGCGGACTGTCGACGGCCGCCTGATTGCCGCACAGCAGCAAGCGTTGCAAGACGGGCACACTGTGGTCGCCTGTCGCGCATTTCATATGATGAATTTTAAATCTGTTAAAAATCAAATAGATACAAGATTAACTAAACAGGTTTAGAATTCATCCTCCAGTACAAACAAGGTCAAATACGGGTTTTCCCCAATCCGGGGGCCGACGGTCGGGTAAAATGCTGTTGCGTTGCACAACCCGCTGTACGGTCACACATTGAGGAACCCACGATGAACACGCAATTGAACGGCCCCGCCGATGTCGTCGGCACCGCCGGTAGTGCGCCGGTTCTCGTAAGGGAACTGGCTTCCAAAGACCGTGAGCAGATGCTCACCCACTTTCTCTCGCTCGACGAAGAGGACCGCCTGCTGCGCTTCGGCCAGATGGTGCCCGACCACGTGATCGAGAACTATGTCCGCACGATCGACTTCGGCCGCGACACCGTGTTCGGCGTGTTCGACCACGACCTCGAACTGATCGGCGTCGGCCACCTGGCCTATCTGCCGGCCGACGGCGACAAGCGCACGGCCGAATTCGGCGTGTCGGTGCTCGAAAGCGCACGCGGCCGCGGTGTCGGCTCGAAGCTGTTCGAGCGCGCGGCAATCCGCAGCCGCAATACGCACGTGACGATGCTGTACATGCACTGCCTGTCGCGTAACGCGACGATGATGCACATTGCGAAGAAATCCGGCATGCGGATCGAGTACGCGTACGGCGAAGCCGATGCGTACCTGTCGCTGCCGCCGGCCGACCACTCGACGATCATCGCCGAGATGCTGCAGGAACAGGCCGCGGTGTTCGACTACGCAATGAAGCGCCAGGCGCGCCGCACCACGAAGTTCATCGAATCGCTGATGCCCGCCGCCCTGACGGCGTAATGTCGGCCAGCCGGGCCGCGCCAGCGGCGCGCCCGGCCCCTCCCTTCCCCGCCGCGCACTAGCGCACCGAACGAATCGGCAACGCCGTCGTCTCCTTGAAGCAATCGAGCGAAAAGCTCGTCTTCACGTCGATCACCGACGGGTGATGCAGCAAGTGCTCCTGCACGAAGCGGGAAAAATGCGCCATGTCCTCGACCTGCACGCGCAGCAGGTAATCCATATCGCCCGTCATCGCGTGGCACGCGACCACTTCCGGCCAGGTCTGCACGGCCGCGCGAAACAGCTCCGCATGGGTCGCACCCGCACGCGCCGACGTCTCGTCGGCCCGCGCCGGCGCCAGACCGCCGCGCTTCTCGAGCCGCACGCTCACGTACGCGAGCAGGTCGAGCCCGAGTTTCTGCGGATTCAGCAGCGCGACATAGCCGGTGATCACGCCGATCTCCTCGAGCCGCCGAATTCGCCGCAGGCACGGGCTCGGCGACAGGTTCACACGCTCGGCGATCTCCTGGTTCGACAGGCGCCCGTTCTCCTGAAGAATCGCGAGAATCCGCCGGTCGATGGCATCCAATTCGACTTGCGCCATCTTCTGCCCTCCAATGAGCATACAAAGACTGGAAATTGCGCCATCGTAGGTTTGTGCAATTAAGTTCGCAAGTTTACGCTCGTGGCTGCCCGCTACACTCTGTCGCACGTACCGATTCGTCGCGCACGCCGCCGCGTGTGCCACGTTCGACATCGAACCAGGCCGGACCCGCGCACGTCGCCCCGGCCGATCGCCCCCACAGGAGACACGCCATGCAGATCCCGAACTGGGACAACCCCGTCGGCACCGACGGCTTCGAATTCATCGAATACACGGCACCGGACCCGAAAGCGCTCGGACAACTGTTCGAACGGATGGGTTTCACCGCGATCGCGCGCCACCGCCACAAGGACGTGACGGTGTACCGCCAGGGCGACATCAACTTCATCATCAACGCCGAACCGGATTCGTTCGCACAACGCTTCGCGCGCCTGCACGGCCCGTCGATCTGCGCGATCGCGTTCCGCGTGCAGGATGCCGCGAAGGCGTACCAGCGCGCGCTCGACCTCGGCGCATGGGGCTTCGACAACAAGACCGGCCCGATGGAGCTGAACATCCCGGCGATCAAGGGCATCGGCGATTCGCTGATCTACTTCGTCGACCGCTGGCGCGGCAAGAACGGTGCGCAACCGGGCGCAATCGGCGACATCAGCATCTATGACGTCGACTTCGAGCCGATCGCCGGCGCGAACCCGAACCCGGTCGGCCACGGCCTCACCTATATCGACCACCTGACGCACAACGTGCATCGCGGCCGCATGCAGGAATGGGCCGAGTTCTACGAGCGCCTGTTCAATTTCCGCGAAGTGCGCTACTTCGACATCGAAGGCAAGGTGACGGGCGTGAAGTCGAAGGCGATGACGTCGCCGTGCGGCAAGATCCGCATCCCGATCAACGAGGAAGGCTCGGATACAGCCGGCCAGATCCAGGAATACCTCGACGCGTACCACGGCGAAGGCATCCAGCACATCGCGCTCGGCGCCTCCGACATCTACCAGGCGGTCGATGGCCTGCGCAGCAAGGATGTGAAGTTGCTCGACACGATCGACACGTATTACGAACTGGTCGACCGCCGCGTGCCGAACCACGGCGAATCGCTGGAAGAACTGAAGAAGCGCAAGATCCTGATCGACGGAGCGCGCGACGACCTGCTGCTGCAGATCTTCACCGAGAACCAGATCGGGCCGATCTTCTTCGAGATCATCCAGCGCAAGGGCAACCAGGGCTTCGGCGAAGGCAACTTCAAGGCGCTGTTCGAATCGATCGAACTCGACCAGATCCGCCGCGGCGTCGTGCAGGACAAGGCCTGACGCATCCGGCGGGCGGCTGCCCGGGGCAACCCGGCAGCCCGCACGATCCGGCGGCGAAAAAAAGGGCGGGAATCCTCGGATTCCCGCCCTTTTTGCATTCCGGCGCGACCCGCAGGCCGCGCGACCGGATCAACGCGCGTTCGCCTTCGACTCGACGGCGCGCTCGGCCGACGGCTGCGCGACGGCGTCCTGGGCCGGCACGATCTGCTGCATCTGCGCGCCGGCTGCCGCCAGTGCGCTCGCGCCTCGCGCGTGCACCGGGCCGGTCATCGAGAAAAACGCGGCGGACACGATCAGGAAACTCTGGATATGGCGTGTGTTCATTGCACCTCCTGTAAAACTGCCGGCGCCTCCCCGATTGCGTCGAAACGAACCCACGCGGCCGGGCACCTCCGGCAGGCCGACAAGATTAACGGCATTTGCCCGCAAATGGGGGCAGCTTTACATGCATTTACATGATGTAACGCATGGTCATGCCCTTTTTCACCGGCGCGCCGCCGCATTTTGTCCGATGGGCGGCGGGTTTGCCCCAGTGCTACCATCGCTTGAAACCGGCCAATATGCCGGCCACTGCCGACGCGTCCACAAGATGCCCGAGGCAGTCGAGTTTTGGTGATCCCAAACTGGGTGGAGGAGACAGTTAATGAATGCCCCGCTAGACGCAGGCCAACGCGCATCGCTGGAAGCCGCGCTGAAGTCCGTCACGCTTGACGACAAATACACACTGGAACGCGGTCGCGCGTACATGAGCGGGATCCAGGCCCTCGTGCGCCTGCCGATGCTCCAGCAGGAACGCGATCGCGCCGCAGGCCTCAATACCGCCGGCTTCATCTCCGGCTATCGCGGTTCACCGCTCGGCGGCCTCGATCTGTCGCTCTGGAAAGCCAAGCAGCACCTGGCAGCCCACCAGATCGTCTTCCAGCCCGGCCTCAACGAAGATCTCGCCGCCACCGCCGTGTGGGGCTCGCAGCAAGTGAACCTGTACCCCGGCGCCAAGCACGACGGCGTGTTCGGCATGTGGTACGGCAAGGGCCCGGGCGTCGACCGCACGGGCGACGTATTCAAGCACGCGAACTCGGCCGGCTCGTCGCAGCACGGCGGCGTGCTGGTGCTCGCCGGCGACGACCACGCGGCGAAATCGTCGACGCTCGCGCACCAGTCCGAACACATCTTCAAGGCCTGCGGGCTGCCGGTGCTGTTCCCGTCCAACGTGCAGGAGTATCTCGATTTCGGCCTGCACGGCTGGGCGATGAGCCGCTACTCCGGCCTGTGGGTCGCGCTCAAGTGCGTGACGGACGTCGTCGAATCGTCGGCGTCGGTCGACATCGACCCGCATCGCACCGAGATCGTGCTGCCGACCGACTTCATCCTGCCGGAAGGCGGGCTGAACATCCGCTGGCCCGACCCGCCGCTCGTGCAGGAAGCGCGGCTGCTCGACTACAAGTGGTACGCGGCGCTCGCCTATGTGCGCGCGAACAAGCTCGACCGCATCGAGATCGACTCCCCGCACGCGCGCTTCGGGATCATGACCGGCGGCAAGGCCTACCTCGACGTGCGCCAGGCGCTGACCGACCTCGGCCTCGACGACGAAACCTGCGCGCGGATCGGCATCCGCCTCTACAAGGTCGGCTGCGTGTGGCCGCTCGAAGCGCAGGGCGCGCAGGCGTTCGCGCGCGGCCTCGACGAAATCCTCGTCGTCGAGGAAAAACGCCAGATCCTCGAATACGCGATCAAGGAAGAGCTGTACAACTGGCCCGACGGGCAACGTCCGCGCGTGTTCGGCAAGTTCGACGAGAAGGACGGCGCCGGCGGCGAATGGTCGGTGCCGATGGGCAACTGGCTGCTGCCCGCGCACTACGAGCTGTCGCCCGCGATCATCGCGAAAGCCATCGCGACGCGCCTCGAGAAGTTCGAGTTGCCGTCCGACGTGCGCGCGCGCATCGCCGCGCGGCTCGCGGTGATCAACGCAAAGGAAATGGCGCTCGCGAAGCCACACGTGCAGACCGAGCGCAAGCCGTGGTTCTGCTCGGGCTGCCCGCACAACACGTCGACCAACGTGCCGGAAGGCTCGCGCGCGATCGCCGGCATCGGCTGCCACTACATGACCGTATGGATGGACCGCAGCACGAGCACCTTCAGCCAGATGGGCGGGGAAGGCGTGCCGTGGATCGGCCAGGCGCCGTTCACGGACGAGAAGCACGTGTTCGCGAACCTCGGCGACGGCACCTATTTCCACTCGGGCCTGCTGGCGGTGCGCGCGGCGATCTCGTCGAAGGCGAACATCACCTACAAGATCCTCTACAACGACGCGGTCGCGATGACGGGCGGCCAGCCGGTCGACGGCGTGCTGACGGTGCCGCAGATCACGCACCAGCTCGCGTCCGAAGGCGCGAAGAAGATCGTGATCGTCACCGACGAGCCGGAGAAGTACGACGGCCAGAAGGCGCTGCTGGCGCCTGGCGTGACGATTCACCATCGCGACCAGCTCGACGACGTGCAGCGCGAGCTGCGCGAGATCGAAGGCACGACGATCCTGATCTACGACCAGACCTGCGCCACCGAGAAACGCCGCCGCCGCAAACGCGGCACGTATCCGGACCCGGCGAAGCGCGTCGTGATCAACGACGCGGTGTGCGAAGGCTGCGGCGACTGCTCGGTGCAGTCGAACTGCCTGTCGGTCGAGCCGCTGGAAACCGAATTCGGCACGAAGCGCCAGATCAACCAGTCGAGCTGCAACAAGGACTTCTCGTGCGTGAAGGGCTTCTGCCCGAGCTTCGTCACGGTCGAGGGCGGCCAGTTGAAGAAGCCGAAGGCCGTGTCGGTCGACGGCAACGCACTGCCGCCGATCCCTGAACCGACGCTGCCGGACATCGACCGCGCGTACGGCGTGCTCGTCACGGGCGTCGGCGGCACGGGCGTCGTCACGATCGGCGCGCTGCTCGGGATGGCCGCGCACCTGGAAAACAAGGGCGTGACCGTGCTCGACGTGACCGGCCTCGCGCAGAAGGGCGGCGCCGTGATGAGCCACGTGCAGATCTCGCACGCACCGACCGACATCCACGCCACGCGGATCGCGATGGGCGAAGCCGACCTCGTGATCGGCTGCGACGCGATCGTCACGGCCGGCGACGAGTGCACGTCGCGGATGCGGCACGACACGACGCGCGTGGTCGTCAACAGCGCGCAGACGCCGACCGCCGAGTTCATCAAGAACCCGAACTGGGCGTTCCCCGGCCTGTCCGCCGAGAACGACATCCGCGCGGCTGCCGGCGAAGCCGTCGATTTCATCGACGCGAACCGCTTCGCGGTTGCGCTGCTCGGCGACGCGATCTACACGAACCCGTTCGTGCTCGGTTACGCGTGGCAAAAGGGCTGGCTGCCGCTCACGCTCGCGTCGCTCGTCCGCGCGATCGAACTGAATGCGGTATCGGTCGAGAAGAATCGTGCGGCATTCGACTGGGGCCGCCGCGCTGCGCACGACCTGGCGAGCGTGAAGCAGGCCGCGGCCGGCGACGCGCGCCCCGCGCAAGGCGCCACGGTGATTTCGCTGCACACGAAGAAGGCGGTCGACGCGCTGATCGCGAAGCGCGTGGAATTCCTCACCGCGTACCAGAACGCCGCGTACGCAGCACGCTATGCGGCATTCGTCGACAAGGTGCGCGCGGCCGAGCGCGCGCTGGCGGACGGCGACACGGTGCAGGAACAGCTGACCGAAGCGGTCGCGCGCAACCTGTTCAAGCTGATGGCGTACAAGGACGAATACGAGGTCGCGCGGCTGCAGTCCGATCCCGCGTTCCTCGCGCGCCTGTCCGCGCAGTTCGAAGGCGACTGGAAGCTGAAGTTCCACCTCGCGCCGCCGCTGTTCGCGAAGACGGACGCGCACGGCCATCTCGTGAAAAAGGCATACGGCCCTTGGATGATGTCGGCATTCCGGCTGCTCGCGAAGGCGAAGTTCCTGCGCGGCACGGGGCTCGACCCGTTCGGCCGTACCGAGGAGCGTCGCACCGAGCGTGCGCTGATCGGCGAGTACGAAGCGCTGATCGGCGAGGTGCTCGCCAAGCTGAACGCGGCCAACCGCCCGCTCGCCCTCGAGCTTGCGGCGCTGCCGGACGGCATTCGCGGCTACGGCCACGTGAAGGAGAACAACCTGCGCGCGGTACGCCAGAAGTGGAACACGCTGCTCGCGAAGTGGCGGGCGCCGGCCGGCGGCCAGCCGCACCAGCAGGTCGCGTGACGGCACACGGCGGGCATTCGCGGTCCGGATGCCCGCCGGCGCGCCGCCACCGGTTCGCGTCACGATAAAAAAACGCCACGGAACGCAGGTTCCGTGGCGTTTTCCATTGCGCCGCGCCCGAAGCGCGGCACACACGGGCGTGGACTTACTTCGTGTTCACGTTCGCGGCGGCAACGGCCGTCATGTTGATGATCCGGCGCACGGTCGCAGCCGGCGTCAGGATGTGGACCGGCTTCGCCGCGCCGAGCAGGAACGGGCCGACCGTCACGCCTTCGCCGCCGACCATCTTCAGCAGGTTGTACGCGATGTTCGCCGCTTCGACGTTCGGCATGATCAGCAGGTTCGCTTCACCCGACAGCGTCGTGCCGGGGAATGCCTGCTTGCGGATCATTTCCGACAGCGCCGCGTCGCCGTGCATTTCGCCGTCGACTTCCAGGTTCGGCGCACGTTCGACGATCAGCTTGCGAGCCTCGCCCATCCGGCGCGACGATGCGGACGGCGCGCTGCCGAAGTTCGAGTTCGACAGCAGCGCAGCCTTCGGCACAATGCCGAAGCGCTCGATCTCGGCCGCCGCCTGGATCGTCATGTCGGCGAGCTGTTCGGCGCTCGGCAGCTCGTTCACGTACGTATCGCACACGAACAGGTTGCGGCCCGGCAGCATCAGCAGGTTCATCGCCGCGAAGTGCTCGGCGCCCTTCGCGCGGCCCAGCACCTGCTCGATGAACTTCAGGTGGCTGTGGAACGTGTCGATCATCCCGCAGATCATCCCGTCCGCGTCGCCCCGGTGCACGAGCATCGCGCCGATCAGCGTGTTGAACTTGCGCATCGCGGCCTTCGCGACTTCCGGCGTCACGCCGTCGCGCGCGCCGATCTCCTGATACGCCTGCCAGTAGCGGTGGTAGCGCGCATCGTCTTCCGGATCGACGATCTCGAAATCGGTGCCGGCCTTCAGCTTCGAGCCGATCTTTTGCAGGCGCATGTCGACGACCGACGGACGGCCGACGATGATCGGCTTCGCGATCTTCTCCTGCAGCACGAACTGCGCCGCGCGCAACACGCGCTCGTCCTCGCCCTCGGCGAACACGATGCGGGCCTGCTTCTGCTTCGCGGTCGCGAACACCGGGCGCATCACCATGCCGGTGCGGTAGACGGTCGCGCCGAGCTGCTCGCGGTACGCATCCATGTCCTGGATCGGACGCGTCGCGACGCCCGAATCCATCGCGGCCTGTGCGACGGCCGGCGCGATCTTGATGATCAGGCGCGGGTCGAACGGCTTCGGAATCAGGTAGTCCGGCCCGAATTCGAGCGAGTGGCCTTCATACGCCTTCGCGACTTCTTCGCTCTGGTCGGTTTCCTGCGCCAGCTCGGCGATCGCGCGCACGCACGCGAGCTTCATTTCCTCCGTGATCGTCGTCGCGCCGACGTCGAGCGCGCCGCGGAAGATGAACGGGAAGCACAGCACGTTGTTGACCTGGTTCGGGTAGTCCGAACGGCCGGTCGCGACGATCGCGTCCGGGCGCACGGCCTTCGCGTCTTCCGGGCGGATTTCCGGTTCCGGGTTCGCGAGCGCCAGGATCAGCGGGCGGTCGCCCATCGTCTTGACCATATCCTGCTTCAGCACGCCCGCGCTCGAGCAGCCGAGGAACACGTCGGCGCCGACGATCGCGTCGGCGAGCGTGCGTGCGTCGGTGGTCGCCGCATAGCGCTGCTTCGACGGATCGAGGTTGCCGCGGCCTTCGTAGATCACGCCCTTCGAATCGGCGACGAGGATGTTTGACTTCGTCAGGCCGAGGTTCACCAGCAGGTCCAGACACGCGATCGCCGCGGCGCCGGCGCCCGAGCACACGAGCTTCACTTCGGACAGCTTCTTGCCGACGACCTTCAGGCCGTTCAGGATCGCGGCCGACGCGATGATCGCGGTGCCGTGCTGGTCATCGTGAAAGACGGGGATCTTCATGCGCTCGCGCAGCTTCTGCTCGATATAGAAGCATTCCGGCGCCTTGATGTCCTCGAGGTTGATGCCGCCGAGCGTCGGCTCGAGCATCGCGATCGCCTCGACGAGCTTGTCGGGGTCGGACTCCGACAGTTCGATGTCGAACACGTCGATGCCCGCGAATTTCTTGAAGAGGCAGCCCTTGCCTTCCATCACCGGCTTCGCGGCGAGCGGGCCGATGTTGCCGAGGCCGAGCACGGCGGTGCCGTTCGTGATGACGCCGACGAGGTTGCCGCGCGACGTGTACTTCTGCGCGTCGAGCGGATCGGCGTGGATCGCTTCGCACGCCGCGGCGACGCCCGGCGAATACGCAAGCGACAGATCGAGCTGGTTCGACAGCGGCTTGGTCGGGGTGACCGAAATCTTGCCGGGTTTCGGGTTCAGGTGATAAGCGAGTGCGGCCTGCTTCAGTTGTTCGTCCATGATTGACCTGCGAGAGACATGCGAAATATTGACGGTTCAGTACACAGCACCTTCGGCCGCGTCTGCTTGAATCGAGAGGGTGATCGACTGCGAGACGGCACGCGACGCGCCGGGTCGGCACGCCATCGAACCTTGGCGGGTGGCAAGAGGAAAGTACAAAGTACTGAACGATTTCTAAGGGTCGCCTAGTGTACACCCCGCGCATGGCGCATGTTGGTGCAGCGCCGCATCGTCCGCATCAGCACGCAAGCGGTCAGGCCCCGTTTGTTTCGCCGGTGGCGAGCCGCACGGCGAACCTGCGCGAATTCCGCCGAAAACCGGCCTGAATCGGGTAAAATAGCCGGCTACGCGCGCAGCGATGCGATTGGCCCTCCGATCGCGCCCCGGCCCCCTGGGCAGGTTCCCCTTGCTGCGCCACCGGGCCCGCGCCCGCTCTTCGCTCATCACCCAAGGAATGCCCATGACAGGCTACGATCGTCAGTCGATCTCGGATACGACCGCCAAAATCCTGCTCGAAGTACAGGCAGTGCACTTCAATGCAGAAAAACCGTTCATCTTCACGTCCGGCTGGGCAAGCCCCGTCTACATCGACTGCCGCAAGCTGATTTCGTATCCGCGCGTGCGCCGCGCGCTGATGGAAATGGCTGAAACGACGATCACGCGCGACATCGGCTTCGAGCAGATCGATGCGGTGGCGGGCGGCGAGACGGCCGGCATCCCGTTCGCGGCATGGATCGCGGACCGGATGATGGTGCCGATGCAGTACGTGCGCAAAAAGCCGAAGGGTTTCGGCCGCAACGCGCAGATCGAAGGCCATCTGGAAGAAGGCTCGCGCGTGCTGCTGGTGGAAGACCTGACGACCGACAGCCGCAGCAAGATCAACTTCGTCAACGCGCTGCGCACCGCGGGTGCGACGGTGAACCACTGCTTCGTGCTGTTCCACTACAACATCTTCAAGGAAAGCGTGTCGGTCCTGAAGGACATCGACGTCGACCTGCACGCGCTCGCCACGTGGTGGGACGTGCTGCGCGTCGCGAAGGCATCGGGCTACTTCGAGACGAAGACGCTCGACGAAGTCGAGAAATTCCTGCACGCGCCGGCCGAGTGGTCGGCTGCGCACGGCGGCGCGACGTCCCCGAAGGACTGATGCCGCGTCGGCCCGCTGGCCGGCGTCCTGGCTGAACCAGCCGCCCGCTTCATCGCGGGCGGTTTTTTTTCGCCCGTCGATCCGCGCAGGAAACGATCGCGACCGCGGGTCGCGGCGTGCATCGCTCATCGAACCCTAATGCTAGACTTGATCCATCGCTGCCATCAGCTGCGCAGGCAACGCACTATGCCAACAACGCCGGACGCATCGGTTCGGCCCACGTGACGGGAGAAGCGCCATATGCGTGTGGATCGCCGGATCACTCCGCCTGCGCCATCGGGTCGCCCGTCGCCATTCCTCGCCGCCCTCCTTTACGCCGTCGTCCTCACTGCCCTGCCCGCGCATGCGGAGGGTCCGTTCACCGTGACGAGCGACGACCTGAGCCCGGGCGGGCGCGTCCGCGCCGCGAACGTGTTCGACCGCGGCGACTGCAAGGGCGGCAACCGCTCGCCGCAACTCACCTGGCACAACCCGCCGCCCGGCACGCACGGTTACGCGGTCACGATCTTCGATCCCGATGCACCGGGGCATGGCTGGTGGCACTGGGCCGTGGCGGGCATTCCGGCGACGGTCACGAGCCTGCCCGCCGACGCGAGCGCGTCCGGATTCCTGCGGCGCATCGGCGCAAGCGAGGCGCGCAACGACTTCGGGATCGACGGCTACGGCGGCCCGTGCCCGCCGCCCGGCAAGCCGCACCGCTACGTGATCACCGTCTATGCGCTGAAGGGCGACGACCTGCGCGTCGCGCAGGGCCGCCCCGCACCGATGTTCGAGCACGAGATCGGCACGCTGGCGATCGGCACCGCGCAACTCACGGTCAACTACGGGCAGTAATGCGCATCGGGCATCGGGCATCGGGCACTGCGCACCGCCGCACCGCGACTGCCGGCTGCCGGCTGCCGCGACATGACGGACTCCGCGCCCGCGCGTTTTCCCGTCATTTCGGCTTGCTAGACTTGTCCTCACCGGTCGCGGCGCCACGCCGCGCATCTGTCGCGCCGCCCCGCCGGCGACGCGTGACGCGGCGCGCCTGCGGCCGCCGTTCCCGTTCCTCTCTGGAGAGCGCTTCATGTCGAACATCGTCATCGTCTATCACAGCGGCTACGGTCACACGCAGAAACTGGCCGAGGCCGTGCACACGGGCGCGCAGGAAGCCGGCGCGACCGTTCGCCTGCTCGCCGTCGGCGACGTCGACGACGCGGGCTGGGCCGCGCTCGACGCGGCCGACGCGATCGTCTTCGGTGCGCCGACCTACATGGGCGGCCCGTCGGCGCAGTTCAAGCAATTTGCCGATGCGACGTCGAAAGCGTGGTTCACGCAGAAATGGAAGGACAAGATCGCCGCGGGCTTCACGAACTCCGCGACGATGAACGGCGACAAGTTCTCGACGATTCAATATTTCGTCACGCTGTCGATGCAGCATGGGATGGTGTGGGTCGGCACGAGCCTGATGCCGGCCAATTCGAAGGCGGCCACGCGCAACGACATCAACTACCTGGGCGGCTCGACGGGCCTGCTCGCGCAGTCGCCGGCGGATTCGACGCCCGACGAGGGCCCGCTGCCGGGCGACCTCGAGACCGGCAAGGCATTCGGCCGGCGCGTTGCCGAAGCGACCGCCCGCTGGGTCGCCGGCCGCGGCTGAGCACGCCCCGGCGCCCGCGCCGCCGGGCGCCAAAGGGACACAAGACGGTCCGCCGGCCGTCTTTTTTTCGCCCCGCGCGGTGCAGGCCCGCCGGATGACGTCTTAAAATGGCGGATTCAGGGCGCGGGCCCCCGTTTCATTCAGTGAGAGCGAAATGAGCACCAAAGTTTTTGTCGACGGCCAGGAAGGCACGACCGGCCTCAAGATCTTCGAATACCTGTCGGCACGCAGCGACATCGAGATCCTGCGCATCGATGAAGCGAAGCGCAAGGACGTCGAAGAGCGCCGCCGCCTGATCAACGCGTCGGACGTCACGTTCCTGTGCCTGCCGGACGTTGCATCGCGCGAATCGGCATCGCTCGTCGAGAACCCGAACACGACGCTGATCGACGCGAGCACCGCGTTCCGCACCAGCGCCGACTGGGCGTACGGTCTGCCGGAACTGACCCGCGCGCAGCGCGAGAAGATTCGCACGTCGAAGCGCATCGCGGTGCCCGGCTGCCACGCATCGGCCTTCGTGCTCGCGATGCGTCCGCTCGTCGATGCAGGCATCGTCGCGCCGACGTTCGCCGCGCACAGCTACTCGATCACCGGCTACAGCGGCGGCGGCAAGTCGATGATCGCCGACTACGAAAACGCGGCGCCGGGCGGCAAGCTCGCGAGCCCGCGTCCGTACGCGCTCGGCCTCACGCACAAGCACCTGCCGGAGATGGCCGCGCACACGGGCCTCGCGAACCCGCCGATCTTCACGCCGATCGTCGGCCCGTTCCTGAAGGGGCTCGCGGTGACGACCTACTTCACGCCCGAGCAGCTCGCGAAGCGCACGACGCCGCAGGACATACAGCGCGTGTTCGCCGAGTACTACGCGGACGAAGCATTCGTGCGCGTCGCGCCGTTCGATGCGGACGCGAACCTGGACGGCGGCTTCTTCGACGTGCAGGCGAACAACGACACGAACCGGGTCGACCTGTTCGTGTTCGGCAACGAAGAGCGCTTCGTCACGGTTGCGCGCCTCGACAACCTCGGCAAGGGCGCATCGGGCGCCGCCATCCAGTGCATGAACCTGAGCATCGGCGCGGCCGAGGACGCGGGTCTCAAACGCTGATTCAACATCGCATGCAATGCAAAGCCGGCCACTGGCCGGCTTTTTATTTACTCGTATCAGGCAATATATAAAAAATCCCGGATCGCGCATTTACAAATATTTACAAGCTTTCCATTGCGTGATTACCAGTGAATTAATCCCACCCCTTCCTTATCCAGTCAATCCCGAATAGGGATAAACCGGATACCCGCCGCTTTAAACGCTGCCGTTATACGCAGGAAGGCTCTTCGCCGGCCTGTCAGGCGCCGCACATCCCCCACTCCGGCCACTTCCGGCAGCCTGCCTCACGTTTTAATTCTTACTGAATGCCGTACCAGACAAGGATTCAAAACACGACGCCCGTTTCAATCGCCTTTTTTAGACGGGTTCATCAATTGACAGCAAAAAACAAGACGGCGACATTAGCTCGCACAATTAAACGATTGGAGACAGCGGCATGTCGCACACCTTATCGAAGGGGGTGGCAACGGCCTTTGCCATTGCCCCTTTCCTGGTTGCATGTGGTGGGGGGGACGGCGGCGCACCCGCGCCGATCAACGCGCCCCAATGTTCCGGATCGAGCTGCGGCACGCAAGGGCCGCCGCCGTCACAGCCCGTCAACGGTTCGCTGTGCCCGGCCAACGCCGACATCGTGAAGAGCACGTACCTCGGCGGCGCCGGTAGCGGCGAGATCGTCAGCGTCAACATCGACGCCGTGGCGATGACCTACACGCTCAAGTGGCTCGAATCGCCGATTCCGCTCGCGACCGGCACGGTCACGCCGAGCCGCGCAGGCACGACGATCACCGGTGCGGTCATGCACCCGCCGACCGGCACGCTGCCGACCGCGGAGCAGACGCGCTGCGCGTTCATCCTCACGCCGGGCACGGGCAAGGCGCCGAACGGCACGACCTATTCGACCGCCGCCGACTTCAACCAGGCAAACCCGCCGATGCTGCTGGTCGGCATGGGTGTCGCGGGCGGCGGCATTCCGGGCGCGACGATCCAGTACGACGGGCTGACGATCATCCCGGGCCTCGTGCAAAACGTCGGCCAGGTGCCGAACCGTCACTTCGATTTCTATCCGTTCCTCGGCTTCGCGAACACGACGACGGACCTCTCGAAGCTGCCGGGCACGTACAACGCGCTGATCTACCACCTCGTGCCGTCGGGCAACTACGCGACGAAGGGCACGAACTCGAGCGAGACGTTCGACGCGAACGGCGCCTGCACGTCGACGAGTTCGGGCGGCTGCCAGACGACCGGCAACCCGTGGACCGTGAACACCGCGAACGGCGGCTACTTCGACAGCACGAAGGCGCCGCAGACGCTGCCGCAAACGCAGTTGCCGATCGTCGGCGCGACCGGCAAGTCGGCCACCGCGCACATGGTGATCGGCCAGCTCAACGGCGCGACGGTGCCGGTGATCGTGCGGACAGGCAACGTGAACCTCGGCACGCCGCCGCTGCATACCGATGCGCAGGTCGACGACGAATCGGGCATCGCGGTGCTCGGCGCGGCGACGGCGATCACGTCGGGCGCGATCGACGGCGGCTACGCGGGCGCGGACTCGAACTTCAAGTACACGGCGGCCCTGATCCGCGGCAGCAACGCATCGTTCATCAACCCGAGTACGCAGGACGAGGAAGACGGCTTCACGCTCGACTACGGCCAGGCGACGCCGGGCCTGCTCAACGCGACGACGATTCCGAAGAGCGGTAGCCCCGCCTCGGGCGTGGTGATCGCGACGGGCGGACTGTATGCGGCGCTGATCCAGGGCACGGTGAACGGCGGCGTCGAGTCGACGTCGGCGAATTCGACCACGTCGTCGACACCGTACTTCGGCGTGGGTGCGCAGATCAGCAAGTAGCGAACGAGGGCGCGACGGCGGGCCGACCGCCGTCGCGTAACGCACGTGCACGAGCGCGCGCGGCACAGCGCAGGCAGGACGAGCATAACCAACAGAAGCGGCCGACAGGGAGCTGGCCGCCACACAAGACAAATCTGGAGGAGCAACATGAAGCGCAACCTCATTCTGGCGGCGGCCCTTGCCGCCCCCCTTCTTTCCGCATGCGGCGGCGGCAGCGACAACCCGCCCCCGCTCGTCGAAGACCGGCTCTGTCCTGCGTCGCTCGACTACAGCACCGTGTTTACGGGCGGCGCGGGCAGCGGCGAACTCGCGAAGGTCCAGCTCGACACGACCAAGATGACCTGGCAGGTCACGTACGTCGAATCAGCGGTGCCGCAGACGACCGGCACCGTCGTGCCGACCCGCGCGGGCACCGTCGACAGCGGCACGCTCACGCAGGAAACGCTGCTGCCGACCAACAAGCTGAACCAGTGCGCATTCCGCCTGAACGGCGCGAGCCTCGATCCGTCGCGCCCGGCGCGCATCTTCGTCGGCATGGGCGTCGCGGGCGGCACGATTCCCGGCAAGGAAATCCAGTTCAACGGCGTGCTCGGCCAGGCCGCGGTGCCCGACACGAAATTCCCGTACTACCCGTTCATCGGCTTCTCGTCGATCGAGACCGACATCACGAAGGTTGCGGGCACATACAGTCACGTGGGCTTCGGTGAAGTGCCGTCGCAGAACTTCGCGCCGGCGTCGATCGACGCGAAGGTGACGATCAACGCCGACGGGAGCTGGACCAAGTGCGACACGACCGGCCAGTTCGCCGGCGGGCGTGCACGCAGCAAGGCACGAACTTCGTGTTGTCGGCGGACGGCAGCGGCGCGTTCCAGTCGAACAACTACGCGAGCCAGCTGAAACCGACGCTGTCGGCGACGCCGCAGGGCAAGGGCTTCATGATCGTCGGCAAGCTGCGCAACCAGCTCGTGCCAATCCTCGTGCGTACCGGCGTCGCGAACCCGAACCCGACGCCCGACAGCAACGGTGTGCCGGGTCTCACCGCCGACGACGAATCGAGCATCTCGATCCTCTCACCGCAGACGACGATCGCGGTCGGCTCGCAGAACGGCGAGTACATCGGCGTCGACAGCCAGTTCGACTACCGCACCACCGCGCTGACGAACAACCAGGCGACGCTGCTCGATCCGTTCAACGCATCGCAAGCCTCACTCGCGACCGCGCTCGATCTCGACTACACGCAGAAGGTGCCGGGCACGGTCACGACGATCCACGCGGGCGCCAGCAGCTCGACGCCGACCGGCAAGTTCATCTTCACGGGTGGCGTGTTCGGGTTCCTCGACAACGCCGGATCGACGCCGTATTTCACGATCGGCGCGTTCGTCCAGTAAGCAGAGGGGGAAGCCGTGATGAAGAAAACCCTTCTCCGTGCCGCGGCCGGCGCCGCCGTGCTGGCGCCGCTCGCGGCGCACGCGCAGAGCGCCGGCAGCAACGTCGTCACGCTGGGCTGGTTCCACGTGATGCCGCAGCAGAGCAGCACGCCGATGACGACCAACGTCGCGCCGACGCCGATCAACACGCCGCTGCGGCTGCCGCCGTCGTTCACGTCGCCGGGCACCGGGCTGCACACGAGCGGCGCCGACACCGTCGGCCTGACGGTCAGCCACTTCCTGACCGACCATATCGCGGTGACATCGGTGGCCGGCGTGCCGCCGGTATTCAAGGTGTCGGGCCAGGGCACGATCAAGCCGCCCGGCCCCGCCGGCGCGCTCGGCACGCAAAACATCGGGCTGGCGTCAGTCAACCCGATCGTGAAGAGCGTGCGGCAATGGAGCCCGGCCGTGCTGCTGCAGTACTACTTCGGGCAGGCGACCGCGAAGTTCCGGCCGTTCCTCGGCCTCGGCGTGTCGTACAACTGGTTCAGCGACCTGCAGCTCAACACGAACTTCATCAAGCAGACGCAGGACAACCTCGGCGCGGTTCTCGCCGCGGGCGCGGGCAAGCCGGGTACGACGTCGGTGGAGGCGAAGGCGTCGTCGTCATGGCAGCCGGTGTTCAACGCGGGGCTGCAGTACAACATGACGGAGCATTTCGGGCTGATCGCGTCGGTGACGTACATTCCGCTGAAGACGACGTCGACGGTGACGATCAAGGCAGCCGACGGCACGGTGCTCTCGGAGTCGAAATCGGACCTGAAGGCCGACCCGATCATCAGCTACGTCGGGATGACGTACAAGTTCTGAGCGCGGCGACGGACGACGAATGGAGGGCCGCGACAAAATCGCAGGCAAAAAAAAGCCCGCCTAAGAGGCGGGCTGAATCCATATCAGAGGAGACATGGAGGAGACAGGTGCAACTATAGCGAATCGGTTTCCGCAATGCAACATTTCCGTAGAGAAAATCAGGATTTTCCCTCGAATGTCGCCTCTAGGCTGACTTCACTGCATCTGACCCCACCCTGTTTTCCCGGTCGAGCACTTCGCCCGGCGCATCGCGCAGCAGCGCGACCGGCCGCGCCAGCCGGCCCGGCAGTGCGCCGTGCACGATCCACACGTTGATCCGCGTCTCGAGCCCCACCGTTTCCACCACCCTCAGCGAATTGCGATGCGCGATGCGCGTTGCGCGCCAGCACGTTCGGCGGCGCGGCCGCCGTCTTCGGGCTCCCGGACGGACGCCGTGTCGGCGCAGCGGCGTTGACGCGCCCGCGCGCGCAGGCAAGCGTGACGCAGGCCCGAAAAGCAGAACGCCCCGCCCTCTTGCGAGGGACGGGGCGTTCGGTGCACCGGCGTCAGTGCGAAATCAGTGACGGACCAGCGCCATCATCGCGCCGAAGCCGACGAACAGCCCGCCCGTCAGCCGGTTGAAGATCTTCGCCACGCTCTGGCTCTTCAACGTCGCGCCGATACGCGTGCCGAACGACGCGTAGACGAGATACCAGCTCACCTCGATCACCGCGAACGTGACGACGAGCATGCCGAACTGCGGCAGCGTCGGCTCGGCCGCGTTGATGAACTGCGGCAGCAGCGCGGCCGCGAACAGGATCGCCTTCGGGTTGCTGCCCGCGACGAGGAATCCGTTGCGGAACAGCGTCCCGCGCGATGCCGGCGCGGCCTGGCGCTGCACGGTTTCGACGTCGTCGGCAGGCTGCTCGCCATCGACGCGGGCGCGCCACGCCTTCACGCCGAGGTAGATCAGGTAGGCCGCGCCCGCAAAGCGCAGCGTATTGAACATCGCCGGCCATGCTTCGAGCACCGCGCCGAGGCCCGCCGCCGACACCGACAGCATCAGCACCAGCGCGGTGAGACAACCGGCCATCGTCCACGTCGAACGCCGCAGCCCGTGCCGCGCGCCGTGCGTCATCACCAGCAGCATGTTCGGGCCCGGAATCGCCGACACGACGAACACCGTCGCCACGAAAAGCCACCATGTATGCAAGTTCATGCCCGCCTCTGCCTCGATGTAAGGGAAAACGAAACGTCGATTATGCCGGTGCGCCGGCCTGCTGTCGCGCGACGGATCAGCGGCCCGCGCGACGCAGCGCGACTTCGCCAAGCACCGCGAAATCCTGCTCGCCGCCGCCGTGTGCAAGCGCATCGAGCAGGTTGTCGCGCACGACGCTCGCCACCGGCAGCGGCACCGACACGGCGTCACCGGCTTCCAGCGCGAGGCGAACGTCCTTCAACCCGAGGCGTGCCTTGAAGCGCGCGGGCTCGTAGCGCCGCTCGGCGATCATGCCGCCGTAACCTTCGTAGACGGGGCCCGGAAACACGCTGCCGGTAATGACGTCCAGGAAATCGCGCATCGCGACGCCATGCGCGCCGAGCAACGCAGAGGCCTCGCCGAGCGTCTCGATCGCCGATGCGAGCGTGAAGTTCGCGGCGATCTTCGCGACGTTCGCATGCTGCGGCAGCGACCCGAACCGCCAGGTCTTCTGGCCGATCGCGTCGAACAGCGGCTGCACGCGGTCGATCGCCTCGGCCGGGCCGCCCGCCATGATCGTCAGGCGCGCGGCGGCCGCGACGTCGGGCCGCCCCATCACCGGCGCGGCGACGTAATGGATGCCGCGCGACGCGTGCGCGTGCGCGAGCGATTCGGCCAGCGCGACCGACACCGTCGCCATGTTCACGTGGATCAGGCCGCGCGGCGCCTGTGCGAGCAGCGCATCGTCGAAGATCGCGCGCGCCGCGGCGTCGTCGGCCAGCATCGAGAACACCGCGTCGCCGCGAAACGCATCGGCCGGCGTGTCGACGATCTGCGCGCCGACGGCAACGAGCGGCTCGGCGCGCTCGCGCGACCGGTTCCAGACCCGCACCGTGTGCCCGGCCTTCAGCAGGTTCGTCGCGATTGCCTGCCCCATTTCACCCAACCCGATAAATCCGAGATCCATTTCCCGCTCCTTCGCTCCGTGAAGCGGGGAGTTAAACACAGAAGCGCCGCGGCTGCAGGACACGCAGCCGGCCATGCGCGGTGCCATACTGCGCGCATGCCGACCGCGACCTTCCGCTTCCACGACGAACTGAACGCCTTTCTCCCGCGCGTGCAGCGCGACCGCGCGTTCGGGCACGCGTGCGCGCGCGACGCGACGCTGAAGCACGCGATCGAGGCGCTCGGCGTCCCGCATACGGAAATCGGCCGGCTGTGCGTGAACGACGCGCCGGCCACGCTCGACCGGCCGCTCGACGACGGCGACCGGGTCGAAGCGTTTCCGGAACGCGCGCAGCGGGCGGCAAACGGGGCCGCCGTGCCGCCGCCGGCGCAATGGCGCTTCGTCGCCGACGCGCATCTCGGCGGCCTCGCGCAACTGCTGCGCCTCGCGGGCTTCGACACCTGCTACGACAACCACTACCGCGACGACGCGCTCGCGGCGCTCGCCGCGCGGGAGGGCCGGATCGTGCTGACCCGCGACCGCGAGCTGCTCAAGCGGCGCGCGGTCGAGCGCGGCTGCTACCTGCACGCGCTGCAGCCAGCCGACCAGCTGCGCGAACTGTTCGAGCGGCTCGATCTCGCGCCGCACATGCGACCGTTCCGGCTGTGCCTGCGCTGCAATGCGCCGCTGCATCCGCTCGACGCGGCGGCTGCAGCGCCACGCGTGCCGGCCGGCGTCCGGCAGCGGCACCGGCGCTTCGCCGCGTGCGACGTATGCCGGCGCGTGTTCTGGGAAGGCTCGCACTGGCGGCGCATGCGCACGGTGGTCGACGCGATGCGCGCGCCGCCGGCGGCGCCGCTGCCCGGCGAACCCGGCGCCTGAAAAAACAAAACCCCGCATGCGTGAACATGCGGGGTCTCGCGACGGGTGGCCGGCGGTGCCGGCCCCGGTCGAAGCGCTTAGTTGGCTGCGCCTGCGTCGTTCGTGCCGGCTGCCGATGCGGCTGCGGCCTTCGCCTTGCCCTTGGCCGAACCGTGGTGCTTCAGCATGTGCTTCGGCTTGCTGTGATCCTTCTTCATCGGTGCGGAAGCGGGTGCCATCGCGCCTGCCGGCGCCGATGCCGTCTCCTGTGCGAATGCCGAAACCGATGCGAGTGCGAATGCTGCGGTCATGATCGAAGCGAGCGTCTTCTTCATTGTTCTTCCTTTAGCGGAGAAAAAGTCAAACGTACCGGTAAGTAAGGATGCGAGGCATTCGCATCGGAGCCCCAGGCCACGCGGCCGGCTTTCGCCGTTCCGCCGCAACAAAACCTGACGCACTGGTTCCATAACGCACCGCGTTCGCAGCGAGTTGACACGTTGCCTGCCCCCTCGGGTTTCCCCGGGGGAGCAAACCTGTTCCGTTGCCGGCGACCGGTCCGGCGGCGGCTGCGGTGCCGCCGCCAACCCGCTCGCGCGCCGTCGGGGCGACGCTTATACTGGCGTCCATCCGTCCCTTTCCCCGGAAACCGGATCGCGGCAGGTCGCCAGACCGCCGCCGTCTCGAGGCGCTCAAATTGCCCGATCACAACCTGGACAAACTGAAGATCGACCGGCGTCCGCTCGCACCGGCGCCCCGCCGGCGCCGGTGGCTCCGCTACGCGGTCGCCGCCGCGGCCGTCATCGTCGCGATCGCCGCCGGCCTCGCGCTGACCGGCCGGCCGGCCGTCGAAACCACCGCCGTCACGTCCGCCTACCCGTACCAGAACGACACGCAGCTCAATGCGACCGGCTACGTCGTACCGCAGCGCAAGGCCGCGGTCGCATCGAAGGGCCAGGGGCGCGTCGAATGGCTCGGCGTACTGGAAGGCACGCGCGTAAAGAAGGACGAGATCATCGCGCGCCTCGAAAGCCGCGACGTCGAAGCCTCGCTGGCGCAGGCGCTCGCGCAGGTGAAGGTCGCCCGCGCCAACCTGGGCGTCGAGCAGGCCGAACTGAAGGACGCGGAGATCGCGTTGCGCCGCACCTCGGTGCTCGCGCCGAAGGGCGCCGTGCCGGCCGCCCAGTTCGACACCGACACGGCCCGCGTGAACAAGGCGCGCGCGTCGGTCAACAGCGACCAGGCCGCGATCGCGTCCGCCGAAGCCAACGCGCAGGCCGCGCAGGTCGCGGTCGACCAGACGGTGATCCGCGCCCCGTTCGACGGCATCGTGCTCGCGAAGCACGCGAACGTCGGCGACAACATCACGCCGTTCTCGTCCGCGTCGGACAGCAAGGGCGCCGTCGTGACGATTGCCGACATGGACACGCTCGAGGTCGAGGCCGACGTCGCCGAATCGAACATCGCGAAGATCCGCGCCGAGCAGCCGTGCGAGATCCAGCTCGACGCGCTGCCCGACATGCGCTTCGCGGGCCGCGTGTCGCGCATCGTGCCGACCGTCGACCGCTCGAAAGCCACCGTGCTCGTGAAGGTGCGCTTCGTCGACCGCGACGACCGCGTGCTGCCCGACATGAGCGCGAAGATCGCGTTCCTGTCGAAGCCCGTGTCGGCGCAGGACCGGCGGCCCGAGACGGCCGTGCAGGCGAGCGCGGTCGTGGAACGCGACGGGCGGCCGGTCGTGTTCGTCGTGAAGGACGACGTCGTGCACGCAGTGGCGGTGACGGCCGGCATGCGGATCGGCGAACTCGTCGCGATCCGCGGCGTGAAGCCCGGTGACACGGTCATCCTCGCGCCGGGCCCGAAACTGAAGGACGGCGCGAAAGTGACCGTCGCGAAGAAGTAGCGCACGCGTGAACGACGCCCCGCCGCCCCTCGTCGAAATCAGCCACGTCGCGAAGTCGTACCGGCGCGGCAACCAGATCGTGCCGGTGCTGACCGACATCACGCTCGACATCGGCGAAGGCGACTTCGTCGCGCTGATGGGGCCGTCCGGTTCCGGCAAGAGCACGCTGCTGAACCTGGTGGCCGGCATCGATCGGCCCGACAGCGGCGAGCTGCGCGTGGGCGGGCTCGATATCTCGCTGCTCGCGGAGGCGCAACTGGCCGAATGGCGCGCGGCGAACGTCGGCTTCATCTTCCAGTTCTACAACCTGATGCCGGTGCTCACCGCGTTCGAGAACGTCGAGCTGCCGCTGATGCTCACGCACCTGTCACGCCGCGAGCGGCGCGAACGCGTCGAACTCGTGCTCGACATGGTGAATCTCGGCGACCGGACGAGCCATTACCCGTCCGAGCTGTCGGGCGGCCAGCAGCAGCGCGTCGCGATCGCGCGCGCGCTGATCACCGATCCCGTGCTGATCGTCGCCGACGAGCCGACCGGCGATCTCGACCGCGCGTCGGCCACCGACGTGCTCGCCATGCTGCAGCGGATGAATGCCGAGCTCGGCAAGACGATCATCATGGTGACCCACGACGCGCACGCGGCCGGCGCCGCGCGCTCGCTCGTGCATCTGGAAAAAGGGGAGCTGATCGATGGGCACGCCGGCTGACCGGCCGCGGGAGCGCGCGCGATGTACGTGCTGAAGCTGATCGCGCGCAACGCGCTGCGGCACCGGCTGCGCACGCTGCTGACCGTGCTCGGGCTGACCATCGCCGTGCTCGCGTTCGGGCTGCTGCACACCGTGGTCGATGCGTGGTACGCGGGCGCGGCCGCCGCATCCAGCGGGCGGCTCGTCACGCGCAATGCGATCTCGCTCGTGTTTCCGCTGCCCGTGAGCTACGAGAACCGGATTCGCGGCGTCGAAGGCGTGACGGCCGTGGTCCGCTCGAACTGGTTCGGCGGCATCTACCGCGACCCGAAGAACTTCTTCGCGAGCTTCGCGGTATCGGACAACTATCTCGACCTGTACCCGGAATTCATCGTCCCGGACCCGCAGCGCGCCGACTACGACCGCGACCGGCGCGGCTGCCTGGTCGGGCGCCAGCTCGCGACGCAGTTCGGCTTCAAGATCGGTGACGTGATCCCGCTGAAGGGCACGATCTACCCGGGCACCTGGGATTTCGTCGTGCGCGGGATCTTCGACGGCCGCGACGACTCGACGATCACGCGCCAGTTGGTGTTCCACTGGGACTACCTGAACGAGACGGTGCGCCAGCGCACGCCGAAGCAGGCCGACCAGGTCGGCGTATTCGTGCTCGGCGTCGCGAACCCCGACGACGGCGCATCGATCGCGCGCGACGTCGACGCGGTGTTCAAGAACTCGCTCGCCGAGACGCTGACCGAAACCGAGCAGGCGTTCCAGCTCGGCTTCGTCGCAATGTCGAACCAGATCATCGCGGCGATCCGCGTCGTGTCGTACGTCGTGATCCTGATCATCATGGCCGTGATGGCCAACGCGATGGCGATGAGCGCGCGCGAACGCACGGCCGAATACGCGACGCTGAAAGCGCTCGGCTTCGGCCCCGGCTTCCTCGCGCTGATCGTGTTCGGCGAATCGGTCGTGATCGCGGTGGCCGGCGGCGGGCTCGGGATCCTCGCGACGCCGCCCGCCGCGAGCCTGTTCAAGCAGGCGGCCGGCGGCATCTTCCCGGTGTTCAAGGTGTCGGCCGAGACGGTCATGCTGCAGGCCGCGTGCTCGGTCGCGGTCGGCTTCGCGGCGGCGATCGTGCCGGCGTGGCAAGCGGCGCGCGTGCGCGTGGTCGAAGGCCTGCGGGCGATCGGGTAGAAGCATGGCGATCCCGCTCAACTACATCGCGCGCAACCTGTGGACGCGGCGGCTCACCACCGCGCTGACCGCCGGCGGGATGGCGCTCGTGATCTTCGTGTTCGCGACGGTGCAGATGCTCGACGCGGGGCTCACGAAGACGCTCGTGTCGACCGGCGAACCCGACAACGCGGTGGTGATCCGCAAGGGCGCCGAAACCGAGATCCAGAGTTCGATCGACCACCAGCAGGCCAACGCGCTCGAGATGCACCCGGCCGTCGCGCTCGGCCCCGACGGCCGGCCGCTCGTGTCGAAGGAAGCGGTCGTGCTGATTTCGCTGGTCAAGACGTCGTCCGGCAAGCCGTCGAACGTCGTGATCCGCGGCGTGTCGCCGGCCGGCCTCGCGCTGCGCCCGCACGTGAAGCTCGTCACCGGCCGCATGTTCACGCCCGGCTCGTCGGAGATCATCGTCGGCAGCGCGATCGCGAAGGGGTTCAGCGGCACGCAGCTCGGTGACAGCCTGCATTTCGCGCAGCGCGACTGGACCATCGTCGGCATCTTCGACGCGGGCGGCAGCGGCTTCGACTCGGAGATCTGGGGCGACGTCGACCAGCTGATGCAGTCGTTCCGGCGCACCAGCTACTCGTCGCTGGTGCTGCGCATCCCGGGCGCCGACGGCTTCGCGCGCTTCAAGGCCGACATCGACGTCGACCCGCGCCTCACCGACGAGGCGAAACGCGAGCAGACCTTCTACGGCGACCAGTCGAAGGCGCTGTCGACGTTCATCAACATCCTCGGCATCACGCTGTCGACGATCTTCTCGATCGCCGCGATGATCGGCGCGATGATCACGATGTATGCGTCGGTCGCGAACCGCGTCGCCGAGATCGGCACGCTGCGCGCGCTCGGCTTCAAGCGCATGAGCGTGCTCGCCGCGTTCCTGCTCGAAGCGCTGCTGCTCGGCTTCGTCGGCGGCGTCGCGGGGCTCGCATGCGCGTCGCTGATGCAGTTCGCGTCGTTCTCGACGACCAACTTTCAAACCTTCGCCGACCTGTCGTTCCGCTTCGTGCTGACGCCCGCGATCGTCGTGAAGACGCTGCTGTTCTCGCTCGTGATGGGGCTCGTCGGCGGGTTCCTGCCGGCCCTGCGCGCCGCGCGGCTGAAGATCGTCGACGCGCTGCGCGCGCAGTGACGCGCGGCCCCGCCGCTCAGCGCACGCGCGGCACCCACGCGCCGTGGAACCCGGCCGGCACGCGGCGCGGCAGGTGCACGGTCGCGACCGGCCCGCCGTCGATCGCGCGCGCATCGAGGATCACGACGTCGCTCGTATCCGTCGCCGCGCGGTAGACCACCACCAGCAGCCAGCCGTCGTCCTCGTCGACGCCGCCCGGGCGCGGCACGAACACCGGCTCGCCGTTCTGGTCGCCGGCCGGCACCGCGTATCGGGTCAGCGTGCCGCGCACATGGTCGAAGCGCATCACGCCGCGCATTTCCGCGTTGTTAGGCTGCTCGACCGCATACAGGTAACGATAGGGGCGCCCCGTGCGGCTTTCGTTGATGCGCGGCATCTCGATGCCGCCGTCGGCGAGCGGCCCTTCGTCGATCAGCCCGTTCGCCGTATCGATCACATAGCGCCACAGCTCGCCGACCGGGTTGTCGGCGAAGCGGCCCGTACCCGCATCGAGCCGCAGGAACGACGGATAGCGCACCGCATCGAGCACGATGCACGATTCGTCGCAGTCGTATGCATTCACGACGTGCAAGATGAAGCACGGCTCGACGCCGAACCAGCGCACGGCGCCGCCGTGGCGCGGGATCACGCCGATGCGCGCGGGCCGGTCGTCGTGCCAGCGCAGCGGCATCCGGTGGCCCTGCTTCAGCAGCGAGAAGTCGTAGCCGACGTTCAGGTCGAGCAGCAGGCTGCGGGTTTCCGTGATCGCGAGGTCGTGCATCATCGACGGCGCGCTCAGGTCGATCTCGATATCGACGCGCTGCACGCCCTGCGCGTCGGCAACGCCATAGCGCAGCCACGGTGCGCGCCAGTCCGCGCGAAACGCGATCAGCTCGCCGGTCACCGGATCGACCTTCGGATGCGCGGTCATCCCGCCGCCGAGGCTTGCGTGCCGCGCCGGCACGCCGAGCGAATCGAGCGCAGCCGTGATCGCGAACGGCACGCCGCCCTCCGCCAGCGCGAGCAATTCGCCGGCGTGCTGCAGCACGCTCACGTTCGGATTGATGTCGGGCAGATGCGGCGCCTGCGCGGGCGCATGCACGGCGGCCCAGCGCTGCGTGCGCGCCCAGCGGTTCCGGTAGCCGGTCGCGCGGCCGCCTTCGAACGCGATCGCATGCAGCATTGCGGCTTCCGGCCACCACGACAGCACGTCGTTGCCTTCGAAGCGGCCGCCCGGTGGGTTCGGGCCGTTGCGCAGCAGCGTGCCGTCGAGTTCGCGCGGGATGTCGCCGGTCACACGCAGGTCGACGAGATCGACTTCGTCGGCGACCGGCGCGATCGCGCCGCGGTTCAGATCGAATGCGGTCATGGCGTCGGATGCTCCTTTCAGCAGTCTTCGGTGGACGGCGGCAGCTCGCCGCGCGCCAGCGCGAGCGCATGGTCGCGCACGTCGTCCGGCCAGCCGGCGATCAGCTCGGCGAGCCGCGCCGGGTCGTTCGCATACAGCGCCCGCGCGGCCTCCTCGAACCCGGGCAGGTCGCCCGCCATCGCCGACATGAAGTGGTAGGCGCGCGCCTGCGCGTCGCGTTGCCGGTCGGTTTGCGCGTACGTGCGTCGCGCGTCCTCGACGAGCTTGCGCAACGCGACCGACGCGCCGCCGGGCTGCGTGGCCAGCCATTCCCAGTGACGCGGCAACAGCGTGACCTCGCGCGACACGACGCCGAGCTTGGGCCGGCCGCGGCCGCGCTGTTCACCCGCGCCGGCCGGCTCGCCGGCGACACCCGCGGCGTCGCCCGACGGCGGCGCGTAGCGCACGCGGATTTCGTCCGCCGTGCCGCGCAGGTCGAGATCGATCGAGCGGCCCGTCGCATCGTCGAAGATCAGGATCGTGCCGGGCATCGCATCGCCGGCAGCCTGCCGGACCGCGAGCGCGACCGTCGCGAGCGGGCCCGACGCGAGCCGTCGATGGCCGTCGAAGGCCGTATAGGAAGGGAGAAGTGTGGTGGTGGTCATCGTGGTCGCCCGCGGGCTGGATCGGAATGCCGCTATTTTTATCCGGGTATAAATTGGATGTCAATATTATCCGGGTAAAAAAGTAGCGCCAGCGCGTTCCATCCCTTCGGGCGATCACGACGCCAGTCAGATTGCGCGGGCCGGAATCGCGATGTTGCATGCGCTTGCCAGCGCATCGTCGACCGATACATGTCCTTCGAACGCCGGTGACGCCGGCAGCGGCAGGTTTTCCTCGATCGCCTGCGCGAAGTGCACGCCGGCATCGTCGGCGAGCCGAGCACGCAGTGCGGCGATGCGCGGGAATGCCGCGGGCTCGAACACCGCGTGATAGTCGGCCCAGCGGGCGATCCCGGCGAAGTACGCGTCGGCCAGCGTGCGCCGTGCGCCCAGCAGCCACGGGCCGTCTCCGCGCGCGAGCATCGCCTCGAGCTGCCGGTGCGCCTTCAGCACCTTGCCGCGGCCGTACGCCTGCAACGCCGCTTTCTCGGCGCCTTCGGTGTCGTGTTCGTACACGTACCAGAGCGCGCCAAACGCGTTGAAGAACGTCGTGTTCAGCCACGCCAGCATCCGGTTCAGACGGTCGAATTCCGCGCTGCCCTGGCGGAACGCGAGGCCGCTGTCGAGCGCCTGCGCGCCGATGTGGCCGAGGATCGCGAGGCTTTCGGTCAGTACGTCACCGTTTGCGGTCACGAACGCCGGTGTCTCGGCGACGGGGTTCAGCGCGAGGAATGCGTCGCGCGTCACGATGCCCGGCATCGTGACGCGCGACAGCCGGTACGGGCGGCCGATCCATTCGAGCGCAACGATCGAGCCGAACGAGCAGCCGGCGGGAACGCCGTAGAGAAGGACGGGAGACATGGGAGATTCCGCAGAAGTTGAACGAGCAGTCATGCTCCCATGGCGAACGATGGCGCAGTAGCCGCTAATATTGAAACCCGTTGTTTCTCTTTGTGGACGCTGGAAGTGAATCTGAACGATCTCTACCTGTTCGTGCAGGCGGTGAACGCCGGCAGCATGTCGGCCGCCGCGCGCCGCCTCGACCTGCCGAAATCGACGGTCAGCAAACGCGTTGCCGAGCTCGAGCGCACGCTCGGCGCGCGGCTCGTGCATCGCACGTCGCGCAGCTTCCGGCTCACGCCGGTCGGCACCGAGTTCTTCGAACATGCACGCGCGGCAGTGATCGAGGCCGAAAGCGCGCGCGACGCGGTGCTGCGGCAAGCCGCCGAACCGGCCGGCGTCGTGCGGATCACGGGCTCGGTGCCGGTCGCGCAGCACATCCTCGCGCCGTGCCTGCCAGCGCTGGCGATCGCGCACCCGAAGCTGCTGCTGCAGATTCACGCGAGCGACCGCCTCGTCGACATCGCGCAGGAAGGCTTCGACATCGCGGTGCGCAGCCATTTCACGCCGCTGCCCGATTCCGCGCTCGTGCAACGGCCGCTCGCGGCATCGCCGATCGTCGCCGTGGCGTCACCGGCCTATCTCGCGCGTGCCGGCACACCGGACGCGCCGGCCGATCTCGCGCAGCACGACGGGTTGCACCCGGGCCAGCAGCCGTGGCGGCTGCAATGCGGCGGGGACACCGTCGACGTGACGCCGCGCCTGCGCCTGCAGGCCGACGAATCGACGCTGCTGCTGCAGGCGGCGACGGCCGGCCTCGGCATCGCGTGCCTGCCCGACTGGATCGCCGGCGCCGCGCTCGCGTCCGGTGCCCTCGTGCGCGTGTTACCCGGCTGGCGCGCCGGTACCGTCACGACGACGCTGCTGATGCCGCACCGGCGTGGCCAGTTGCCCGGCGTGCGCGCCGCCGTCGAGTTTCTCGCGCAGCACGTGGCGCGCCATCACGGCACCGCCTCGACCGACGCACGCGTCTGAGCGGTCGCCCGATCGATCGATTCAAATCGTGAATCGATCAAGTCAGCAATTGGCATGAAAGCGCAAATTTCGACATGACAGAATGACCCGGACGCCCTGCCCGCCCGCATCGGCGTCCGGCCTCCGGCCGGCATTACCCACACGAATGGCGCGCACCGACGCGCCTGCCGCACGACGGCACCTTCCGCCCTTCGGAGGAGACAGTCATGAATCCGCTTCAAGCGCTGTCGGCGTCCGCGTCGGCAACGGCCCGGCGCACGCGCGTGCGCTGGCTGGTGCTGGCCGTCCTGTTCGCGGTCACGACGATCAACTACGCGGATCGCGCGGCGATCGCGATCGCGGGCCCGAGTCTCGCCCGCGCGCTGCACCTGAGCCACGTGCAGATCGGCTTCATCTTCTCCGCGTTCGGCTGGTCGTACGTGGTCGCGCAACTGCCCGGCGGCTGGCTGCTCGACCGCTACGGGTCGCGCATCGTCTATGCGTTCAGCATCTTCTTCTGGTCGCTGTTCACGTTGCTGCAGGGCACGATCGGCTTTTTCGGCGGCGCGGCCGCGTTCGCGCTGCTGTTCGGGCTGCGCTTTCTTGTCGGCGCGGCCGAGGCGCCGTCGTTCCCGGCCAACAGCCGGATCGTGTCCGCGTGGTTCCCTGCCGCCGAGCGCGGCACCGCGTCGGCGATCTTCAACGCCGCGCAGTACGCGGCGACCGTCGTGTTCGCGCCGTTGATGGGCTGGCTCGTGCACGCGTTCGGCTGGCAGTCGGTGTTCGCGGTGATGGGCGTGCTCGGCTTCGCATTCGTCCTGGTGTGGAATCGCACGATGTACGACCCGAAGGACCACCCGAGCATCAACCGCGCGGAACTCGACTACCTCGCCGAAGGCGGGGCGCTCGTCAACATCGACCAGGCGACGGGCGCGCGCGGCGGCGGACCGTCGATGCGCCACGTGAAGGCACTGCTGAAGAGCCGGATGCTGATCGGCGTGTACGTCGCGCAGTACTGCATCAACGCGCTCACCTATTTCTTCATCACCTGGTTTCCCGTCTATCTCGTGCAGGCGCGCGGGATGTCGATCCTCAACGCGGGGCTCGTCGCGTCGATCCCGGCCGTGTGCGGGTTCCTCGGCGGGATTCTCGGCGGCGTCGTGTCCGACGGGCTGCTCAAGCAGGGTCGCTCGCTATCGGTCGCGCGCAAGGTGCCGATCGTGTTCGGCATGCTGCTGTCGATGTCGATGATCGTCTGCAACTACACCGATTCGCACGTGCTTGTCGTGCTGTTCATGGCGCTGTCGTTCTTCGGCAAGGGGCTCGGCGCGCTCGGCTGGGCCGTCAACGCGGACACCGCGCCGCGCCAGATCGCGGGCTTGAGCGGCGCGCTGCTCAACACGTGCGGCAATCTGTCGAGCATCACGACGCCGATCGCGATCGGCTATATCGTCGACCGCAGCGGCTCGTTCAACGGCGCGCTCGTCTATGTCGTCGCGCACGCGCTCGTCGCCGTGATCTGCTACCTGTTCGTCGTCGGCGAGATCCGCCGCGTCGAGCTTCAATGAACGGCACGGGCCGCGACGGCGCAGGCGGCGGCCCGTGCGCCACCGGAACCAGGAGCGAACCGATGTCCGAATCCCGCCGTGCCGGCACCCCGCACGTCACGCGCATGCAGGTGATTCCCGTCGCCGGCCGCGACAGCATGCTGCTCAACCTGTGCGGCGCGCACGCGCCGTACTTCACGCGCAACCTCGTGATCCTCGACGACAGCAGCGGACACATGGGCGTCGGCGAAGTGCCGGGCGGCGAAGGCATCCGTCATGCGCTCGAGCGCATGACGGATCTCGTGGTCGGCCAGTCGATCGGACGCTACCAGGCGACGCTCAACACGGTGCGCGCGGCGCTGTCCGGTGCCGGCCCGGGTGCGGGCCGCACGATCAGGCACGAGGTGACGTCGGCCGGTGAAGCAGCGGTGCTGCGCCAGCCACACGAGATCAACCTGCGGCTCGACAACGTGATCACCGCGATCGAGGCGGCGCTGCTCGACCTGCTCGGCCAGCACCTCGACGTGCCGGTCGCGGCGCTGCTCGGCGAAGGCCAGCAGCGCGACGCGGTGCCGATGCTCGCTTATCTGTTCTATATAGGCGATCGCGGCCGCACCGACCTGCCGTATCGTGACGAAGCGCAGGCGCATACCCCGTGGTTCCGGCTACGCAACGAGGAAGCGCTCACGCCGGCCGCGATCGCGCGGCAGGCCGAAGCCGCGGTCGATCGCTACGGTTTCGCAGATTTCAAGCTGAAGGGCGGCGTGATGGCCGGCGCCGACGAGATGGAAGCGATCGCCGCGATCAAGGCGCGTTTCCCGGACGCGCGCGCGACGCTCGACCCGAACGGCGCGTGGTCGCTCGACGAGGCCGTCGCGCTGTGCCGCGGGCAAGGCCACCTGCTCGCCTACGCGGAGGATCCGTGCGGGCCGGAAGGCGGTTATTCGGGCCGCGAGGTGATGGCCGAATTCCGCCGCGCGACCGGTATTCCGACCGCGACCAACATGATCGCGACCGACTGGCGGCAGATGGATCACGCGGTACGGCTGCAGGCGGTCGACATCCCGCTCGCCGATCCGCATTTCTGGACGATGCAGGGGTCGGTGCGGCTCGCGCAGCTGTGCCGCGACTGGGGGCTCACGTGGGGCTCGCACTCGAACAACCACTTCGACGTGTCGCTCGCGATGTTCACGCATGCGGCAGCGGCCGCGCCCGGCACGATCACCGCGATCGACACGCACTGGATCTGGCAGGAAGGCGACGCGCGGCTCACGCGCGAGCCGCTGAAGATCGTCGGCGGCCAAGTGGCCGTGCCGGAGCGGCCGGGGCTCGGGATCGAGCTCGACATGGCGCAGGTCGAGGCCGCGCATGCGCTGTACAAGGAGGTGGGCGGCACCGCGCGCGACGACGCGGTCGCGATGCGCTATCTCGTGCCGGGGTGGACGTACGATCCGAAGCGGCCGAGTTTCGGGCGGGGGTGAGAGTGGCATTACCGCGCGGCAAAGCGCGCGCCGGCCGCCCCGGCACGCGATCGCGACGCGGCCGAGTAGGAACGGGCCGCGTCGAAGGCAATACTCGATGCGAGCGCGTTACGCACGGCATGCTGGAAAATAAAAAGGCTCGATCTTGCTGAGACAGGGAGCAAATCCTTGCACGCACTCGGACTCATCTCTTTGCACTCCAACCGCAGAAATCAAAGGCCTCTGTAAAACGAATGTCGAGCAGGTGGAAGCAATTCTCTGCACTTTGTCCTAGCTGCACTGATTTCGTTGCACTTTGTGCACTTGGCGTGGTGGTGGATATGGCGCGCTTCTGATGCAGGTCCCACTCGATACAGGTATGGTTACGTGGAATGGCAATCAGTCGACACGGGCTGCAGATGTGCATGCAGCGTACCTCTAGGCCAACCGCCATGGATCCCGATACCGCTCACGTCTCAACGCCGCCTAGTAGCGTCGATCAATTCATCTCGTCCTTGAATGATCGGGGAGGCGCGAATCCACTGATCTCAGCACGATGCTTCGCCCTCGCCTTGCATATCGACATGCCAACGCTCGCGCAATTGGCCGGCGTAGACTGCAATGCCGTTAGATCTGAGCGTATGCAGAGATTTCTTCAGGACGCGATCAAAGTCATCCAAGCTGCGGCCGACGTCTCCGGAGACGTACAGCGCGCGCTCTTTTGGTATCGCAACGAGCCGCTCTCTCCCTTCGACGATAAGACAGCTGAACAGCTCGTGTCAGATGGGCGCACCGGCGATTTACTCCGCTACATCTCAGCGCTTAGGGAAGGAGCCGCCGGGTAGTACGTTGCGCGTCCGCACCTAGCAACCACTCTCACACTAGCGCGGATCCACGCCTAGTGACAGAAAACAGGGAACGGGGCATATCGGTCTGGACGTTGTTCCGCGGTATGTTTCCGTCCCACCTCTTCAGTGCCCTGGCGATAAGTCGGCATTTTCCTTTCCACCATCACACCGATGGTCGATCACGGGAAGCTTGCCTGCGCGAGTTGGGTAAGCAATGCCGCTCGACTATGGATGGACCCATTCGCCGCTTAGATCGCCGGTCTCTCGAATCGTCCCCCCAGCTTGCTCTCGAGACCGGGTGCTGCAGTTGTCACTCACGACTACCACCCGCTCTTCTAGGTGGCTCCGCAAGCCCCGCCAAATTATCCTATAGCACACATTATTCAATACAATCAATGACTTAATTTGACGTCACGAGGTTCTGCACGCTATCGTCTCATCTTCGTGCCTCCTACAACAGCACGACGGCGCAGTCCACGCTACAGCCTGCGCAAGACTCAATTCAATCGGATCCCTAATCAACCAGGAGGAAGCCCAAAGTGGACATTTGACCTCGTGCGGAAACACAAAGGGCCCAGCCGTTGACGCGGCTGAGCCCTTCGAAAAACTGTGCATCCATGAACGGTGGATAGGCACATTCTAGCGGCCGACAGCATGCTGTCAAGGCCACCGGGAGTGTTTTTCTCGTCGTTTCCGCCCCCTTTATTTCATCGAGCCCCTCGCCTTGCATTTCGGCAGGCGAGGAGGGGCAACGCGTCCTCTTCACAGGAGGTTTTCGTGTTCAACGACGACGAACTACAACCGCTGTTTGACGAACTGGGTACGCCGGTTCAAGGACAGAAAGCAATCCGCTGGATCCGTTCCAACTCCCCGGTTCGAAGGACAGATGGCGGGAGCATCAGTAATTCGGTGAGATATTGCAGCTTGAAGATGGGAACAACGGTGGACTGCGAGGCATATCACACCGAATATGCTGCCGCGGTGACGTGGGATCACGACGATGAAACCATCGAATTCTATGGGCAACCCTACCACCTAACCATCGTACAAACCGCACCGAGCGGACGGCGGTCCAGTTTTCAGTATGTCCCTGATTTTTTGCGCATCACTCGCGCCGGTTTCCAGTTCGTCGAATGCAAGCTCGAGGAAGATCTGGTCAAGCTGGCACGAGAAAAACCTCACATGTACACGGTTGATCAGTCTGGCGAGTGGCGCCGGATTGCGGCCGAGCAAGCAGCGGCGGACCTCGGTGCGACCTTCGTTATCCGTTCATCTCGCGAAAACGCATGGGCGCTCATCGAGAACCTTGAGTTTTTGCGCGACTACAAAGCGTGGAAGCCTCAGAACGACGTGACGCAAATTGCCGGCCTCCACGAACGGATCGCGTCTCGTCCGTGGAGCACTATCGCGTCAGTACTCAACGACCTCCCTGATATCGCGGACACGTTGTACTCCGAGATCTCATCTGGGCGGGTTGTGTTCGATTTGCCCAGCGATCGCCTAACGAATCCTCAGGAAGCGCTGGTTTTCCGGGACAGACATGCTGCCGTCGCGTACCGCTCATTCGCCAAGTCCGAAACTAAATCGCCCCGTCAATCGGTCACGCTCTCGATCGGCCCCGGCGCTCGCTTCCAGTGGGATGGCCGGCTTTGGGAAGTCCTAAACCGTGGTGATTCATCGATAGCATGTCGCAGTATCGATGAGAAGGCAGGCTGCCACTCAAACTTCATTGAGCTCACCCCTGCCGTTCTCGACGAACTTGCTCAGCAGGGAAAGGTCATCCCTGTCGTCGACAAACTCGTCGCCGATCGGGGAGACGCGTTAGCAATCCTCGAACGCGTCAGTGTTCAAAAGCTGGAAATCGCGGTCGAACGTTATCGCGTCCTATTCGAGCCTGATGCTGCCACCACCCTGGCTCATTGCACGCTCCGCACACAGAAATACTGGCTCGCCGACTATCGACGAGCCGAACATCGCTACGGATACGGGTTCATTGGCCTAGTTCCAAACGTCATGCAAAGCCAGGGCAATCACTGTCGGAAGGTCGCGCAACCAGTCATCGATGTCATGCAGCACGTATACCAAGAGAAGTGGACGAAGCCGCAACGGAAAACAATGACCGCAATGTATGGCCTGGTCATAAGCCTATGCAACCAGCAGGGATTTCGACCACCGAGCCGCAAAACGTTCGCAGCCGAAATAAGAAAACTCAAGACGCCCAAAGATGTAGTCAAGCGACTCGGCGCCCGCGTCGCCTATAAGTTGGATCCCATCGTCCCGTATTGGTGGATTGGGCCGACAACACCGCCACACGGGACGCATCCCTTCCACATTGCGCACATCGATCATACCCCGCTGCCAATTAGATTTCGGGCGCGACTCGATGGCCGTGTTCTGAAGACAATCTGGCTGACGTTGATGGTGTGCACATTCACGCGGCGAATACTGGCGTACTACCTTACGTTCGACCCACCTTCCTATCGCTCATGCATGATGGTGATTCGAGAGTGTGTCAGGCGACACGGAAGAGTTCCTCAGTTTATCGTCACAGACAGAGGACGGGACTTCGAATCAACTTACTTCGAACAGCTCCTCGCGGCCCTCAAGTGCAACAAGAAACGACGTAAAACGGCTCGCCCCCACGATGGGTCGGTGATCGAATCACTATTTGGCACAACCCAAGAGGCGTTCATTCACAACCTGCTTGGCAACACGCAGGCAGAAAGCCAATACAGAAAAGTCACAAAGGAGATATCCCCGTCGCGTCTGGCCATCTGGACCTACGAAACGTTCAGTCGAAAGTTCGAGGAATACCTTAACAAGGTATACGACAAAAATCACCACACTGCGCTCGGGTGCAGTCCACTCGAGGCATACAACGCTGGCATCGAGTTAACGGGACGTCGGCACCATGTTCGGGTCACATACAACGACGCATTCATGTTGATGACCATGCCATCGACGGCCAAGGGGACCGCAAAAGTGACTGTTCGCGGCATCAAGGTTAACTACTGCTACTACTCATCGCCAGCGCTGCGAATCCTTTCAAGGATCGGCGAACGAGTGCCTGTTCGGTTCGATCCTTTCGACATGGGCATCGCCTATGCATACATCGAGAACAAGTGGCACGAATGTCACTCCGAGCACTACGTCGTGTTCCGTGGACGCTCACAACGCGAAGTCCAACTGGCCAGCGAACGGTTACGTGAAAAATTTCGGCTCGCCGGCGCACAAGAATCCGTCAATGCACAGCGCTTGGCCGACTTCCTTACTACCGCGGAAGCTGAAGAAGCCGTCGCACTTCAAAGGCTCCATGAACTCGAGATGGAGACCTCAGAACCAGCTGTAGCGAAGAGCCCGTCCAGTGAAACCACGTCGCCGAAAGACTTGGTCCATCTGGACACATCAGAGTACGTGCCCTACCAACCGAAGATCCTGGAGGAATTCTGATGTTCACCTTCGCAGAAAACTCTCCAGAGTATGCCGAGTTGCTGAAATTCAAGTCGAGACGTGTCATGCATCTCAAGTTGAAAGAGGCCCTTGACTCGCTGTGCAACGCTGGCAATCCGTCCCGCGCTGATTCGTTCATGGTTCTCGTTGGCCCATCTGGCGTCGGCAAGTCTGTCGCCATTGAGGAGTTCATCAAGCGAGTAAACATGTCGTACGCCACCCAGCTCGAGTCCGATCCGTCATTCGTGCCAGCCGTATTGGTCTGCCTTCCAGCTCCAATCCGCGGGGATTTCAATTGGAAAGATGCGCTCGTCCGTACGCTCGAATGCTTCTACGAACCGCTCATTCGACGAAAGGTTATCCAACGCATGCTGGTCGAACTCGACGGAGAGATTGTTGGAAATCTTCCCGCACTGGTGGCGGAAGAACTCCGAAGAGCACTGAGAAGCTGCGTCATCCACCGAGGGACAAAGATCATCGCCTTCGACGAAGCGAGTCACCTGTTCATCATTCGTTCAAGGTCGCAGCTCTCGCTGCAGTTGAAGCTAGTTAAATCTCTCAAGAACGACATCGAAATACCGATGATCCTTGCCGCCACCTATGAACTCATCAAGCCGGAGAACTTCGATTCGCAACTGCTCAGGCGCTCAGATATTGTTCATTTCGGACGATACACGGCCGAAGACCTCCTGATCGGAAACTCATACGGCGACTCGTTCCGCGACACCATACACACGATGCTTCATGCGCTGCCGGTTGAGTGGGATAAGGATCTCGTGAATCACGCCGACTATTTCCTCATGCGATCCGTGGGATGCGTCGGTATCCTCAAAACATGGTTGCAGCGCGCGCTTGAACGGGCCTTGACCCACGGCATCCCGGTAGATAGCACCCTACTCGAGGCAACGGCCTTCTCGAACTATAAGCTGATGGCGATGCTGAAGGAGGCGATAGCAGGAGAAGCCCTTCTGATTGACATCAAGGAAGACGATCTCGCACACGAACTCGGATTCGATTACATCCCCACAATTCCATCTCGGAAGCAAGCTGCCGCCCCGGAGTCACGTCGCCCTGTCAAGAAGCGCCGACCGGGGACAAGAAAGCCGGGGCGAGATCCTGTCGGAGGAGCCTCAAATGACTTCTGATGACGATCTGTGGCAAACGTCGAATTGGCAGATGCCGGAACGAAGCCGCCTGTATCGGATCGCTCCGCTAGGCAACGATTCGATCATGCGGGAAGCATTGCATAGCGTCTTGATTCGCCTCGCTCTGGCCCATACCGTGAGCCCTCTTGTTTTGATGAGGCGCGAGATCGTTCCGGAGACAAGGATTCGACATACCAAACATAGTTCGAGTTTCACGGAGTCTCACCTGAAGACCATGAACGGTGTGGGCAAGTACGCAGCAGAATTCACTCGAAAGCTGGAAGACCTGACCAGCCAACAAAAGCTAAGCGAATGCTCCTTCATGCTGTGGTCCGGCCTACTCGACCCGCGAGCACTGGGGTTACTGTCTACGCATCCGAGATGGTGCCCACTATGCTTCCTCGAATGGCGTGACGCGGGACACGAACCCTATTTGCCGTTGATCTGGCAAGCCGCCCCCATTTTGGTGTGCCCAGTCCATAGCATGGCGCTGCAGTATGAATGCCCAACCTGCCGGCGGGTTCAGCCATTTGTGCCGCGCCACGCGCATGTGGACTTTTGTTCTCGGTGCGGCAGTTGGCTCGCGGCGAACCATAAAGAGCTCAGAGGAATCGTCAAAGCAAGCCGAATCAGCCCGCGTCAGCGGTACAACATCGATGCAATCGGCGAAATGATTCTCCATGGGCCGGAAATCAGCGAATCGCTCACAGCTCAGCATCTGCAGACTCGCATTGCCGAGATCGCTGAGCGTCACTTCGATGGCACCGTCGCGAACATCGAAAGAGCGCTTGGATTCACAAAGCGGGTCATCAGCCAATGGCGTTACCGAAACGTGCAGCCATCGCTGCCGGCCCTTCTTCTGATGACACAAGGGTTACGCACCACGCCCGTCGCATTCCTGCGCGACGGTCTCGACGACTCGTTTACGGCTCCTCCGCAAAGGCAGTTCCGGCCACCTACGCGCCGCACTTTAGATCTGTCCGTCAAGCAGCGCAATGCTTTGACCGAGGCGCTCCAAACCATCATCGCCCAAGGGTACTCCGAGAGTCCCATGAAAGACATCGCGGAGAAATTGGGCTACAAGTACACGTACCTTCGATATTGGTTCGAGGACGAGTGTCGACAGATCTCGAGACTTCATCGGCACTGGGTACTGGCCCAACGCAAGGAGAAGGAGGTTCGTGACGCTGAGCTTGCAACTCAACTCGTCCGGGCTGTGTATTCGACATACGCACATGTTACTCGGCGCCACATCGAAAAGTGCTTGCGGGAAGCCGGCTTATCTCTCGCCAATCCGGTTGTACGCCATGCGGCAAATCACGTGAAGGTCGACCATTTTTCTGCCAGTCGACCAATTCAGCATAGCAGTCCAAGCGAAGTATCCGCCCCTGCCGAACACTGGTCCGAAGATCCCACTCCGCCAGACTGAAGCAGCGTCGTGAGCTGGTTGAGGGCATTGTAGTAGGTCATCGCCTGCGTCGTCGTGCTGCGTAGATAGCGTCGATGGCTGCGCGTCACGATCGAGCGATCGCGAATCTCAGCCAACATTGGAGACTTGGTGCCGGCTCTCGAAGTCGACACCCAGTTCACAGCGCATCTGGCTGCAACACGTTGCCGGCGCCACCAAGCTGAGCGACGGTACCAATCAGCCGCGCATCCTACTACTTCACATTATTTGCGCCTCCCAAGCGCTCAACGTCTTTACGCAACTCTTCCGCACATGTATTCGTGCGCTGGCATTTGTTGACTGGAACCCATGGGCCATCAGGCATCTTCTTGTCTAGCCAATACAACGACACGATCCCTGCGTAATAGCTCCCCGGCACACCGGTAAATGCAATCTGCTCACCGTCCTTTGGGATCCCGTCGTATATCGTTACGGCAGACCCACTCTCGGGAGTGAGCGTGACCAACGTCCTACCGGACGCTCGGCATGAAACACCTACGATCGCATTGGTATACGAATCTCGCTCGCCATCTCCATATGCCTTCTTGATGGAAACGCCGCCCGGGCGCTTGCAACGCTCGGGCCAGAGAGTAACGCTCACGCCTTCGGCCGATCGTCCTTTGTCAACATTCTGAGGTATGTAAAACGTCAAACCAACCCCGATAAGTTTGTCGTCGGCCATCGGGGCTACGCGGTCCTGAGTCCATGCCCATGCGTTGGCCAAGCCGGGCTTGATAAAAGTGGTTAGCGCATCGTTGTAGGTTGCAGCCAGGACGCCGCCAGTCGAGGCCACAATGGCTACCACGGCCTTACTCGACATCTCTCGCCACCAAGCGCGTTTGGGCTGAATCTCAGTTGCCGGATCTTCATGGCTCACGCTCCTTTTTGTTCGAGTCATAGAATTCCCTCTTCGGTTGCGATCTGGTCAACAATCATGTCAGAAGCTGTCCGCAGATCGCGCGTCTCGCTCCTGTCCGAGCGACGCCGACAGTTTGATCGCTCGAAACCGCTCACGCAGCCGGTACGACTGCAGCTTGCACCCGAGGTATCCACCCGGACGCCGCCCGAGCGCACCGATTTCCACCAACTCGCGGGCGGCCAGCATTGCTTGCCGGGTCGACAGTCCTACACGATCGGCCAGATCGCCGATCGACAATGGCCGCCATACTGTAAAGCTGAGCAACGGGACTGCCAACAGGGCCAACTTAAACGCAGCGTCGGACGCGCCGCTCCGGCTCACTTCAGTCAGGAAGGCCTGCTCGAGCGGGGACAGTTGGGCGAGGGAACCGCTTTCGAGATCGATTCGCGATCGCATCTTCATTGGATCCGTTATCTATCCAGTGGACCGGACGCACCACCGCGGTCTCATTGTCAGACCTTGCCAAGCTGACTGCCTGGCAGCGGCGACTGCCTTTCCGAGGCCACGAATCGACACAGGCGGTCCCACGCTTCCTGATAACGGTACTTCGGCGCATAGCTGATCAAGCGGTCAAAGCCGAGCAGTACCTGCTCGATCGCCGACACGATCTCGTCCGGCAGTTGCCAACCGAGTCCCTGAGCCGCTGCTTCGATGCTGGTTTCCAGCGACGACTCGACGTCGAGCAACGTGGCGACATCCGTCACCGGTTCAGTTCTTTCCGACAGGAACCACGTCATGTACAGCACGCGCAGGAGCGAGACCATCGCGTCCTTGTTCCCTTGGCCCGACTTGAGCACGGCCAGCATCAGATGATTTTCCAACGAGAGCTTGCGTACGGCGCTCGCCGACATCGGCAACAGCATCTCCTTGGTCAGCGGCGTGCGGCCTCGGTTCTTTCGCGACATGATGTGTGGGCACGCAGTCGTGTTTCGAAGTTCGATGATTCGATCTATGGTGATCGGGCTACAGCGCACCAGCATGCGTCTGCAACTCCTGCGCGATGAACGCCGCAGCCGTCTGGTTGTACGCGTAAGGTGTCCCTGCAACCAAGCTCAGGCCCGTAGCCTGATTTGCGCCGGTGTAGTTCGCCAGATAGACGCTCCCGCCCAGCTGCGCATAGGCCAGTGCCGGCGCGCCGGTCATGCCGGTCAGATAGGTCGCGTCGCCGAGCGTCGCGATCGTACCGCCGTACTGCTGCTGCAGTTGGGCGAGTGTTTGACTGAGCGGATTACCCGATTGCACCATAAGTAGCGGCTGCAGCGCAGCCACCTGCGTCGTATAGCGAACCGAGCCGGCCGGCATCGCTGCCGTATCCGCCGCGAGCGTGTGCGCGACGCCACCATTAGCATCGATCGCGACGGCAGACACAGCCTGGCCCGACACATCCGTCGATGTCAGTGTCGCCTGCAGAATCGCCGGTGAACCGCCCACCCCGTACGTAAAGGCGTTCGCACTTTGCTGATCAATCTGGATGTCGTTGCCGAGACCCAGCGTACTGTAATCGCCTTGCGTGGTCACGAGCGTCATGCGCGTCGTCGTCATGCTGTACTGGCCGATCACGTTGCTCGTCTGCTCGCTGAACACCGAACTCGACGCGCTTGTCGTATAAAGCTGCGCTCTCGCGACGCCCGTGTATTGTGACGACGCGTTCAAGCTGCTGGCGAAACTGAAGTAACCGCTGCCACCCGATTGCAGGAATACGCTCGAGACGACACCACCGTTCGTCGCGGACGAACCCGAACCGGAGGAGCCGGTATTTGACGAAGGCGCCGGCCCGTTGCCTGTGTCACCGCCGCCACCACATCCGGTGAGCACGAGCCCCACGAGCACCAAAGCGACGGCGAGGAGATTTTGCTTGGAATGAAACATCGTCTTGTTCTCCGATGGTGTTCAGTACTGGTACGTCAATTGGAAACCCACGGTCGCACGGGCCGTCGGGTAGTGCGCAGGGGCATACAGTGGTGTGCCGATGAATAGGTCGTAGCTGAGAGCACCTGCGACGCCCGATTTGCCGCCGCGCACGCCGAGCGCGATCCCGGCCAACTGGTTGCCGAGCAACGCGGCGACGCTCGGACCCCACACATGACCGTAGTCGAGACCGAGGTACACCGCCTGACCGGTCGCGCCGATCGGCAGCTCAAGATCGTTCCGCCAATAGAAACCCTTCTCGGCTGAGAGCAGGTATTCGCCGTCGAAACCGCGTACGCTATAGAAACTTCCCAGTGACAGGTCGTCGATATAGAACAGGTGATCGGGCGTGTACTGGCCGTGGAACGTACTCGCATAACGCAGCGGCACCGATCCGATCTGGAACGGCATCGACAGCGACGCATCGAGCACGGCCATCTTGTACAGGTATGTCTGGTCGAACTGCGCGCCCATGAACGGATCGTGAAGTTCTCCCTGCGCACCGAACCATGGCACGCCTTGCCGATACGCAAGCGTCGCGTCCAGCTGTGCCTGACCGAGATACTGTCGACGGACTAGCCCCAGTTCGAGGAACGTATTGTTGCGGTGCTGGCCCGAGATCTCGGTGTCTTCAATGAAGCTTCGGCCAAAGCGGCGCGAAAGCTGCACTTCGACGCTTGTCTTGCTGAACTGATCCCGATACAGCAGGCGGTCGGCGCGCAAAGAGAGTGTTCGTGTCTGACCGCTCGCCAGGAATGTCTGGTTGGCGCCGGCGATGTGCTGAAAATAGTTGCTCGTATTGCCCGACACCGAGAAGGTCCAGTTGCCCCACGGGACCGAGTAGTACGCGTTGAACCCGTGTGTGCCCATGTTCTTGTCGGTGAACAGCATGTCGTTCGACACGCCGACACTGAACAGGTCATTCAGGCCCAGTGGATTGTCGTAGCCGAAAGTCGCAGAACCTTGCAGCTTGCCCGTCTCATGCGTTCCGGAGTTATCGAGGCCAAGTACAAATTTCCAGGGCCGCGATCGTTTGACTGCGATGACGACGTCGCTTTCTCCGACTTGTGCGGCCGGCTCGATCTTCATGTCGGCGTCCTGGCTCGGCACGCGCTTCATCTGCTCGAGGCCTTGTTCGAGATCGCGCAGGTTCAGCAGGTCGCCGGCGCGATTCGGGAATGCCGATTTCCACGTACCGCGCGTCGACGGATCGGCGAAGCGAATGTCGTGCACCGTGCCGGGCAGCAGTTCGAAGCGCAGCATGCCCGTGGAAAGGTCTTGATCAGGGACCAGCACGCGGGTCGTGATGTAACCTCGCGACAGGATCTGCGCGAGCACGCCCTTGCGAAGCAGTTCGACGCCGCGCTGGCCGGCGCATTGTCCGACGTAGCGATTCAGCCACCGGCGCGCGAACGCAAACTGGTCGGACCGAGAGGTCGGATCATTCAGCGCCCGCGCCGCTGACGGCAGCGACGTCGGCACATTCAGTTCGATGCGCTGAAGCGCGAAACACGGAGTCTCGCTCGGCAGCGTATCTGGAATTGCCTCTTCCTTCTGCTGCAGTCGCACCGATGGCGCACTCAATGCACGCTCACGCTCTTGCGCCTGCTCGCGCTGCTGCTGCAGTTGTTCTTGAACGGCACCGGCGCGATTGACAGCGACTCCGGCGCCTTCAGGTGCAGTCTGTGCAAGGCACGCAAGCGGCAACATCAGGCCAGCATAGGCCAGCGGCCAAAGAGTCGAGCGTATGGTCATTTTTTGTTAGAGATCCTTCGCGGTTCGGCGCATATCGATTTGTTCAAGCTCTCGCGTTACCAGCAAATGCTCGATAGATGTCGTTGGACAGACTTCCAAAGCCGAACTGAATAGACGTTCGGCAATTTTTTCGGAATGGCGCGCAACGTACGACTCGCCAATCGACGTCAGTGCCTCGCATTGTCGATCCTTGAGTTTGGCGGGATCTCCAGATGCCGTTGCTGCCCTCAACTGCGTTTCGTTTATCTCGCCGAGCGCGAACTGGATCAGTGGATAAGGCCACTCGTTTCGGCCCAGCTTGTCCTTGGCGCTCTCCAAGGCATCACGGTCGTCGACGTTGAGGCGTTTCGCCGCCATGTGTCTCCACAACAGCACATACGCGATGTATGGACCATCGCTGGTACTGCGCTTCAGGGAGAGCCACCTATCCGCGTCGCTAATTACCGCCTCGAATTTGCCCTGATAAAACCAGAATTGCATGCGTAAATGCAGGAGACCTGGATCGTCAGGCTCGATGCGACTGGCAGCTTCATATTCACTGAGCGCGTCACCATCGCGCCCCACCTTCGTTAATACATCTGCGCGGAATATGTGTGCCTCAACCGAGTTGGGGGCAATGCGTAGAATCTCACCGTATTCGTCGAGGGACGCTTGAGGCTGCCCGGCATTTTCCAGAACCAATGCAAGTGACCAACGGGCGTCAAGCCTCTCGGGCGCAAGCTGAACCGCAGTTGCGAAATCCACGAGTGCCTTGCCGATATTGCCCTCGTGCCGGTAGGCGATGCCGCGCATCCGGTAAATGTCGGCGCGTTGGGGGGCGAGATAAATCGATCGAGAAAAGGCCAAAATCGCCTGCTCGTTCTTGCCCGCCAACGTGTAGGAAATCCCCGCAAGATTGTAGAGAATCGGATTCGTTGAAATTTTTCGAGCTGCTTCAAGGTACGCGTCCCCCGCCTTTCCATGCTCATCTGCCGTGCTCCATGCGTCCGCTCGGCGAACGAGAGCCGACACTTCATCGCGCTCACGCGCTTGAGCTTGTTCGCGTTGCTGTTGCGTTTTATCCTGAACCGCTCCCGCTCGACTCACGGCGTGATCAAGAGACGACGTTTGGGCGAAGCATGCTAATGGCAGCATCAACCCCATGCATGCCAGCTTAGAGAATGTCGTGCGTGTAATCATTTTCTTGTTATGGCGGCTCGAAATTAAAGCTGCGGCGCCAAGTGCCCTTTGATCCAGACCCACTGCGTCCCGTCCCAGTGCCAATACCCACCGATCCAAACGAAACCTGGCAGATGCGTGGGCTGGGGTTCGTCCAGCGGCACGGGTTTCGGCGGAGCACCAGGTGGTGCCGCCTCGCATCCGCTCAAGATGATCGCAACGCAGCAGCAGATAAACGCACGGCAGGCCGTATTCCAACGAAAATTGCACGCGAGATTGACGAAACTCCCCTCACGTGGACTAGCAATCTCCGAAGCTGAGTGACGGGTTCTGGTCATAGATCGAGGTTTCGATGAATACGTCCGTTTCAACGGGTCGGCAACAGGCTTTCGTCAAAGGTGGACGTTGCTTCCCGATGGATGATGGTCTGCGCGTCGAATGGACGTCACGTCGGCGCGCTTCGCGAAGTCTGCTCAATCACAACTGAGCTGAAGTCCGTGTCCTCAATCCACTACGTACTCAAGAAAACGCCCGCGACCAACGCAGCCAATCCCGCGTACCATGCCCGCATCAAGGCACGCCCGACCGAGTGTCGTTTTGCGTAGACCAAAACATAGAAGGGCATGACGAAACACATGATTCCGCTAACCGGGTTGCCTGCAAAAGCATGTATCCCGATCAAGATCTGGGAAAGCAAGACCACCGCCATGCCACCAATGATCAGAATCGCTCCGATTGAATGTGCCATCCTAGTAACCGCTTTTCAGCGCCTCCAACGAAACAATTCGATCGAACTCGGGCCAGTCTTCGCGCACGCGCGCAAGCGTGCCACGCACGTACTCGTCCGGAACATACGGCGCTTGCGATTCAGGTAGCCGGTCAAATGGCACTTCCATCAACGGGTGATCGAGCACCGGGTTTTGCAAGCCAATCAGTTCTCGCAAACGAAACAGGAACAGGATTTCGAGCGGTGTGCGCGGGAACGCCGAGCAATCGTATTGCTTGTTTTCGCTATCCCGCTTCGATTCATGGGTATGCCGATCACAAGCGGCCAGGAGCCATGGCGTCAGCACCTCGGGATTGGGATCACGCCATCGTTCAAGAATGCCCTCGTAGATCGGCTCATCGTGAGCATACGGCGGCCACGTATGACTCACGTCACCGCGCCAGTCCGCGAAAAGCCGAAGCATGAACGCCTGAACGCGACGATGGTGTTCCTCGTACGACAGTTGCAGCTGGTATGTTCGATTCAGGACCGCGTGTGTGAGATAGCCCTGGTAGATACCTTCCTCGATACGCCCGAGCATGAAGTACATCGCCATCATTTCCGTCGTCAGTTTCCAGTCCATCATTCGCAATGGCCGCGGATGATCGGCAAATACCGTTCGGAATTTGACGTGCCAAAAAAAATCCAGACGGACGCCCAAGTCAACATAACCTAGCGCGTCGATCGTGGCGTTTTCCCACGGTTCGTCTTGAAGTGCTTGCGCCTCGGCTTTCGCAAGCGACCGGACACCCACGCCGATATATGGCGTACTAGGCGGAATTTTGTTCGCATTCTTTACATCAGCGCGTGCGTTGTATTCAATCGCTGGCTCGAATGACCATGGTGTGGTCTTCTCGTTCCATCCGATCACAGCCTTTCGGCTGGTCCAGCGCGGGGCTATGCCCAACGGGGTGAGATTTTTCAATTCGGTCATACGATCACTTTGCCCATGGCTGAATGGAAATCTGCGTCGCGCCTGTGGCGCCAGGAGCCGGCACCCCAACCTGAACCTGGATACCCTTGACTTGATAACCGTCGAGAAGGGCATCTCGAATGCTCTGTGCCAAGGCTCCATTGCTTCCTGGTTGGGCGGCCCATGGGGTTCCGTTTGGATTGAGCGCGGAGTTTACCCAGCCGTCCAGCTTCGTTACGGGATCACCTTGCGCCGTCGCGGCAGAACCGACACCGTTCTGCGACGATTTTACTTCGGCAACCCAAATGGTCTTGCTCCCTGAGTCGATGGCCACGCCGTCTGCGCCGTGGCCGCTATTGTTCTGCAGTGCCTTGAACGACAGATTGGTCTCATTTTTCAGCGCCTGCAATCCGATGGATTCGCCGAGCGTCCCATCCTGGATACCCACCGTATGCGTCACGATCGGGCCGTCCAACGTCTGTCCGAACAGATTGTTGACGGGCTTGACCGGTACCGGAGCGCTCGGCTTCGATACGGCCGCTGCAACGGTCTCGGCCGTGTCGCCAAAAATCGCACCCAGCGCACCGGCTACGACCTTGCCCGCCATATTCCCAAGCACGACCGTTTCGAGAGGATAGGCGGGTGTGGCGGCACCATTGGGCGTGCCTGCCTGCTGAACGAGATCGTTCGTGAATGCCGACAACTGCTGGTTGGTCGGACCGTTCGGAGCGACGTAGTACTGGGACCCGACACCGGCCGACGACGGCGTCTCGCCGATTGCCAGACCGGTCTTCGTACCGCCCGGCGTACCGAACAGCGACGAGTCGTTGAATTGCGAACCCGTCGCCTGGAACGTCTTGAGCACACCGTCGTCGGCCACGATTGGCCCACCGGCACCGGTGATCGTCTGGCCCGACATCCCCTTGATGATCTGCTGGGCAGTCGTCAGGTTTTGCTGGAACGTCAGCAGCGCCTGATAGTTACCAGACGCTTGAGCTGCCTGCGTCAGCTGCGCGATGGTCTGGTTCAGTTGCTGCTGGCCCTGCGCGTCGACGTCTGCATTGGCGACCAACGTCAACATATCGGTCCAATACTGCGCGATCTTCGCCTGGTCGGCCGCCGTTTTCCCCTGTGACGTCGCAATCGTATTGGCCGCACTCGAGATCAGCTTCCGCTCGTCGGGGTGCAGTTGTCGGTTGTAGACATCATTGTTCGCGGCTGCACCCGCGCCTGCGATCGCGCCCTGCGAACCGCCTCCGGCAAGAGCACCACCCGCCGCACCACCTGCAGTCGCCACCACACTGTTCAGGATCGTACGTGCGGCGTCCTGTGCGCCCGCCGGCAGCGACGCCACCGCCTGATCGATAATCGGTGCGGCGAGCGCCTGCAATGCATCGCCCGCGATCGACCCGCCGACAGCCCCGGCGACATTCCCGCCGGACAACGCAGCACCAATCGCCGCGACCGCTGCATGAAGCGCATCCCGGCCAGCGCCGCCTTCACCGAACAACGCCTTCAACTGCGGGTTGTTGCTGTTGTTCACCAACTGCGTTGTCGCTTCGGCCACAGCGAACGTCGCTGTTTTCCCGAACGTCTGCGCAAAGGCAAGGTTGTTCTGCACCTCTTGCAGATTGAAGGTGTTCTGGACGGTCTGGTTCGCGTTCGCCGTATCGCGTGACAGGCCGGCCGTACTGTCCTTGCCGGTCTGCTGGTCCGATTTCACCGTGATGGTCGCCGCACTCACCGCCGCGGACGTCGTGCCGCTCGCGTTGTCTCCGGTCTGCGACAACTGCGGGCCGCCGGTTACGCCAATGGGACCTCCCGTGCCGACCGAAACACCAGTCGACGAGCCAGAATACGACATCACATTCTGGATGTTCGTGTATCCCAAGCTGCCGGTCGTCAGGCTGTTTTTGTCCGCAGGCGCCGCGCTTGCGATTTCGGCGCCGTTGAGTTGGGTGTGCCCGGCGACATTCACGTCAAAACCGCCGCTGCCCGTGACGATTCCCGTCTGCTGATTGACGGACGCGTAGTTACTGTTGATCTTCGTCTGGTTCGCGGACAGGCTTCCCGAGAAACCGCCGGCGCCAAACGTGTAGCTAGCCCCGCCGCTGATACTGTTCTGCTTGGAATCGTAAGTCGACGTGTCTTGCAGACTCGTCATCGTCAGATTACCGCCGACATCGGCCTTCACCGTATCGCCCGAAATCTGCGCGCCCGACAACGTCGTGTCGCCACCTGACTTGATCGTCAGATTCTTGCTGGCGGTCACGGTCGTATTTTCCTGGGTCACGCTCGAACCATTGCCGTTGCCATGCGATGCTGAGCCACCGGCAAAGACACTAATGCCTGCGCCGCCCTTGCTGTTCACACCGATCCCGACACCCGCATTCCAGCCGCTCGAACTATTCGAGCTCGTGTCCTGTTCCGTGCTTTGCGCGGCCTGCAGTGTGATGTTGTTATTGGCGCCGAGCGAGACGTTCTTGCCCTGAACGGTCGCGCCGGTCATCACGATGTCACCTGTGCCAGCTTGGGCCTTGCCATCCGCGCCGGGTGCACCGGTTGCGGTAATCGACACGTTTCCATTGCCGATGATCGACGAGCCCCTCGCGGTGGAGATCGATGTGCTGGATGAACTGTTGCTTTGGCTGGAGCCGACGCTGATCTGCAATTGGATACCAGACGCGTTCGCTGCCTGACTGCCATTGCCGTTCGCCAATGCACTCGCCGTGCTTCCGATCGCGCCTCGGTTCTGATAAGCCGATTCCGCCGCAGCCAGCCCCTGTACAGCCATTAAACGCGAATCGCCGGAAGCCGCGCCGGACCGCACGTCGTTCACCATCGTCTGACCGGTTTGCAGCACACCACCGCCCAGGCCGACCGTCAGGCCGGCCTGACGAGCTTGCTGGGTCTGCACGTCGGTATAGGTGTCATACGCGGAATTGACGGTCACGTTTTGCCCGGTCATCGCCACATTGCCGCCTGCCACGATTTGGCTGCCGGTAACGCCCAGGTTGCGACCAGCATTGATCGTGACGTTCCCGTTGGATGCGCCGATCGTACTTGCATTGTTGGTCGCGGAGGATGATTTGTCCGTCTGCGCAAGCGACTGGCTGCCAATCGTCACGCCAACTCCGCCACTGCTCATCAAGCCCGACTTGCTGGTGTGGTAGTAGCTGCTCGAATCGACGGTGTCCTGCGACGTCGTAATGTTGACGTCGTTCTTCGCGCCGAGCGTCACCGCGTTCGTGCCAACCACAGCGCTGCCTTGGACGTTCAAATCGTGCCCCGCCGTTACCGCCACCGTATCCCCTGACACGAGCGAACCCGTCGAATGGGTCGCGGTGAACTGCTGACTCGTATCAGTCGTTGAGTGCGAGAGGAAATGGCTCGCGGACGAATGGCTCGCGCTATTAAATGTCGTGGTGTCCTGGGCGGCGCCGATGTTCACGTCACCCGTCGCGCCGAGTGTCGCGACGCTCATCCCTTGTCCGTTATTGCCTGCGACGACACTCGATCCCTGCAGCGTGAGATTCTTCGCCGGAGCACCACCGTCGGTCGCAAGCACCAGATTGCCGTTCGTGTCCTGTCGTGCGCCTGCCAGCACGGTGGCGTTGCCGCCCGCCGACAACGCGCTTCCGACGTTCGACTGCGTGGACAGATCGAAACTGTTCCAGCCCTTTGAATTCGCGCCATGTCGCGAATCGGACGTGCTGTTGCTTGGGCTGGTGATATTGACGTTCCCGGAACTCGCAACTGTCAAATCGCCGGTCGACGTGAGATTGCTGCCAGTGATGCCGATGTCTCCGCCACCGACCAAGCCCAGATTGCCGCCCGCCGAGAGGGTGCTACCTACCTGATTCGTGGTCTTGAACGTGCTGGTATTCTGCGAGTCGAGTCGCGCACCGACGCTCGAGCCGGTCTGCACCGTGCCGACGTCAATGCCGTTGCCGGCCGACAGCCCAAGATTTCCGCCCGCAGCGACCTGCGCGCCTTCGACCCGGATCGAGTTACCCGCCATCAGCACTGCGTTGTTCGTCGCCTGAATCTGGCCTACCGCCCCAATCGACGTATGGCTCGACGTACTGTTCGCAAATTTCGCCGTTTCGGTATTCGTGAGCGACTGATTGACGATGTCGTGCCCGGCCTGCAGGCCTACGTTACCGCCCGAAATCAGGCCGCCCAGGTTCTGGATGTCGTTGTCCGCGACGACGAGTGCGTTCTTGGTCGCCGCGATCGTGCCTGCGGCGTTTGTCACATCGGTCCCATGAATGGCTACCGTATTGCCCGCGATCAGCGCGCCGGTCGGCGACAGCGACGCGTCGTCCGTCTTCGCCAGATAGACCTGCGGTACCAGCGCGGTCTGCTTCGAGCCGTCCGGCAACGTCACGGTCTCACTAACAAGCCACACGATGTCATGCGTCAACGCCGCCATCTGCGCATCGGTGAGCGCAACGCCTGGTTCCAGATTGAATTGCTTGGCAGTGGCGACGCCACTTGCCATCAGTTTTTGGTATTCGTCTTCGTCGCTCGCGTAGCCGGGCAAGTAGCGCCGACCCGTCAGGCTCGTGATCTGCTGCTGTACTAGCTGCGTTTCGTAGAAACCATCTCCGAGGCGCTTTTGCGTCTGCATCGGATTGATTCCGAGCAGGTTCAGCATGTAGTCGCTGGAGATGAAATTCGAGTAGCTCGTGAAGCGCGGATCGGTCTGCACGAAGTAATTGACGCCCGGCGAATTCGCCACCTTGTAAAGGCCACTCGAGGGCAACACCGGGTTCAACACGGAGGAGCGCGCGCCGTCCACATTACGGACCGCGCCGGACACTGTGGTCGCGGTCGTCTTGCCGGTCACGCTGCTCGTCGTGGTGACCGACGTACCGCCGCTGACCGCACCATTGCCGGCGGAACCCGTCAACGAGACACTTCCCAGACCGAGCGATTGGGCGCTCGCGCCCGTAACGCCGCCGGTTGCCAACACGCTGGTATTCGAGATCTGGCCGCCGTTGATCGTGACTGCCTGATTGCTGGTAATCGTGCCGCCCGCCACGCTGGTATTGAGCGTGATCGTCGGATTCGTCCACGTCACCCACGTCGAGGGCACCTGCGGACCGCCGACTGAACCGTATCCCGATCGGTTCGAGAACGAATAGGTGGTCGCAAGCTGCGTCGACGTGTTTGCGATCTTCGCATTGCTGCCGTTGCTCGCCTGCCCGTCGATGTTCAGGTTGCCACCGGCTGCAATCGTGCCATTGTTGTTGTTCAACTGCGTGCCGATCGTCAGGTTCATCGCACCGCCCGACGTCATCAACGCGGGCGCGCCACTGCCCGGAGCGAGCGTGGTCGCCGTCGTCGTGGTCGTCGCATCACGCTCGGCCTCGACCAGATTCGAGCCCGAAAGGTTCGGGCTGCCGCCTTTCAGAAACTGACTATTCGGATCGATGTATTGCGACTGCACCTCCAGTCGCACGCAGTTCGTCGTGCAATCGCCGTACTGGCTCGAGTAGCTGATGGAGCCGTAGACGTTTGCCACCGTATCGAGGCTATGGTCCGGCCACGCCGTCCCACCGGCCTGATCGGGATTCGACTGACCGTTTTGGACCGTCTGGACGTACAGGACCTGCTGACCGGATGTGGTCGAGAGGCGCTGTTGCTGCCCATCGGTCCAGGCCGTGCCGCCGTTCGATTGCGGTCGTGCGTAGCTGCCCCAGGCGGACTGGAATGCCGACGCGTTGGCCGGCATGTTCACGACGACCTTCTGGATTAGGACGCCGTCGGGTGACACCATCGGCGTGATCGACACGATGTCCGCCGGGTTCAAGTAGTACGCGCTCTGAATCAGAGTATTCACATCCTGGAACGGCGCAGATGCCCCAGCCCAACCTGTGTGCAGCCACGGCAGCGGCAGCAGCTTGGCCGTCTGCGTCGATGTGGTGGTGGTCGTCTGGATGTTCTGCCGGACGTTGTTGATCTGGTTTGCGGCAACGTTCAGATTGCCGTTCGCCTCGATCGTCGACGACAGATTGTTCACGGTGCCTGTCTGGTTGACCAGATTGCCGTTTGCGTCCTTCGCTCCGTTCGCTGCGATGTTGACGTCACCGAGGCTGTAGATCGTCGCGCCGTTCTGGTTGTTGACCGTACCCGGCACCCACAGATTGACGCCATTCGTACCGGCGATGATCGCTGCGACACCGTCGTTCGTCAGCGTATTTGCGTTCGCGGAGACCGTTCCGCCGATCATCGAGCCGCTGTTTTCCAGCGTATTGCTGGCCGTCGTGACGGTGTTGCCTTCGATCCGGCCCGCGTTATTGATATCGCCGCCGGCCGCATTGATCGTCGTCGCGCCGGAAGTCGGATCCGCCGCATTGCCCGACGCGATGTCGGCGCCAGCCTGGTTGACAACATTCGCGGCGTTCAGCGTCAGATTGCCGGCCGATGAGAGCGTACCGGCGTTCGTGAATGTACCCGTTGTCGAAAACGTCAGGTTGCGGTTCGCCGTGATCTGGGTTGCAGCATCGTAGGTATAGTTGCCTTGCAGGCTGATCGTCGCATCGCGACCGCCAACGATTTTCCCGTCGCCGACCAGCGAATTGGCGGTCACTGACAGATCCTGCGTGCTGCCGATCGATCCGTTCGTGTTCGTCAGCGTGCCCGTTTGGATGGCCACGTTGCCTACGCTGCCGGCCGGATTTGCAATGGCGCCACGGGTGTTGTCGAGCGCTGCGGTGGTCAACGCGACATTACCGCCGGACACCGAACCGCCGACATTCGAAAAAGTCGCGCCGGGCTGATTGACTATCAGGTTCCCGCCTGCAGCGAGCGTGCCGCCGTCGTTGACCACACTCGACGGTGTGTTGAGCGTCAGGTCGCCTGCGGCCGACACATTACCGCCCTGCGTATTCGACAAGCTCGCGGCGTTGAGCGTGACCGCGCCATTGCCGGCGATCAACCCCGACGATACCGTACCCGTCGGATTGGCGTTCGTGATCGTGCTGGCTGCCGTGAGCGTCGTCGCGCCGGTCCCGGCGTTCGTGATTGCGCCGCTCGAGTTGTCGATGCTGCTGCCGGACAGCGTCAGCGCGCTATTTGCGCCGACCGCCTTGATCTTGCCGCTTTGGTTCGAGATCGCGCCAGCTGCGTTTGCATTGATGTTGCCCTGTGCCTCGACGAGGCCACTGGCATTTGACAGCGTGCTTGCCGACGTCGCATTCAGGTCGCCGAGTGCGGCCAAGGTGCCCGACGTATTGTCGATCGATGCGCCAGACACCGAGACGTTGCGATTGCCACCGATCGAACCGCCTCGGTTCGACAGTGCGCCGACCGCCGTTACGGTCACGGGTGCTGCGCCGAGCGCGCGAATCACACCGGCATCGTTTGTGACAGTCTGTCCGTTGACGCTCGCCGAGCCGGTCGCAGCTTCTATCAGGCTGCCGGTATTGTTCACCGCTCCTTGAGAGCCGACCGCGACTGAAGCTCCGCCGATATAACCGCTCTTGCCCGACAGCGCGCTGTTGTCGACCCCGTTCGTCCCCGTGACGGATGTGCTCCCGACCGCCGAAAGCGTGCCGCCACGATTCGACACCGTGCTGGCGTTGATCTTCGTCGCACCGTTGGAGCCGAGGAACCCGCCGTCGTTCGTGACCGTGCCAGATTGCACCGTTAGCACGCCATTCCCCGCGTGGGCAATGGTGCCGCCCGAATTGTTCAGAATTTGCGGCGTCAGGCTGAGGTTGGTGGCCGCGACCTGAATCGAGCCACCGTTGCTGTTGTCGAGCGTGTTCGCAACGTTGAGCGCCGCGCTGCCATTCGAGTTCGACTGAACGATGGAACCGCCGTGGTTCGTCAGGTTCGTCGCATTCAGCGACACCGATCCGGCACCGAGCGCCCCTTGGCTGTTGTCGATCTCGGTAGCTGTAACCGACAGGGCGGTCGGTGCAGTTGACGTGCCCGCCAGGATTTTCCCGCCGGCATTCGCGAGCTGCGCGCCTGCGTTCACCGACAGCGCTCCGACGGATTCGACAGCGCCACTATTGGTCAGCGACGACGAAGTCAGCTGCAGCGTTTTCTGAGCCTCGATCGTGCCGCTGTTGGTCGCTGAGCCGGTGGCGAGCGTCGCATCGCCATTCGTCGCGATCGTCCCCTGCTGGTTCGAGAACGCACCGGTCTGGATGTCCAGTTTCCCTGAACCCGCATGCGAAATCGCGCCCTGATCGTTCGTGAGCGCCCCGGAACTAATCGTCGCGTTCGGGCCGTTGGCCGCGATGACGCCACCGGAATTGTCCACGGCGCCCGTTGCTGCGATCGTCGCGCCGGCGGCGGTGCCGGTCTGCGAGATCGTGCCGCCATTATTCTTGATCGAGCCCGCTCGGATCGCGATGCCATCTGCGGCGAGCACTCCCGCGGAATTGTCGACGGCCTGGGTCGCCGTCACATCGAGCTGCTGCGCGCTGCTGATGGTCCCGCTGTTTGTGATCGCACCCGCGCTGACCTGCGTGTTGCCGTTCGCGCCAATCAACCCACCCGAAGTCGTGCCGGGTGCATGGGCATTCGTCAACTGGCCCGCGATCTGGAGCGTCATACCCGACGCGTCATCTGACTGGATGCGTCCGCCGGTGTTGTTCGCCGAGCCCGCCGTAACGGCCAATCCCTGCGACGATTCGATTGCACCATTGACATTCGTCAGCGCACCAGTCGACGCCACGGTAGCGGTGCCCATCGACGTGAGGACGCCGCTGGTGTTGTCAATGCTTGCGGCATTGATGCCGAGTGCACCGTTGCTGCCGATCGACCCTGCCTGGTTGCCGAGCGCGCCGGCAGCGACGCTCAGCTTACCGTTACCGGCCAGGTGGATCTGGCCGCCGGCGTTCGCAATCGATCCCGCGTGAATCGCGAGATCAGTCGCATTGGTCGTAATCGTGCCGCCGGTATTGTCGAGCACGCCGGCGATCTGAATTGCCGTGTTGTTCGTGCCCGTCTGCTGGATGGACCCGCCGCGGTTCGACAAGGCGGCTGCGTTGATAGTGATCTGCTGCGCGGTGATCTGCGCGATCTGCGTGGCCGACAACGCATCGTTACGCACCGTGCCGCCCGGGGCTGCGATGTTTGCCTGCTGACCGGCCTGTGTTGTGGCGCCCGTGAGATTCACATCGCCGGTCGTTGCCGAAATCGCCAGACTGCCGTTCGCCGCGGTCTTCGAGCCGGACAGATCTACTGTTGCTGCTTGCAACGTCGCATTACCACCGGCGAGATTCTGACCGGTCGCCGTCAGTCGATTCCCAGCCACGACCGTAAGATCGCCGCTCGTCCCGATCTGCCCGTTGGCGTTCACACCGGCCGCGAGCGTTCCCGTCGAAGAAACGTTCTGACCGTTGACGAATACTTGATTCTGTCCCGCAATGGTGCCGCTGTTGCCGATGTCGCCAACCGAGTTCACTGTGGTCGATTGCAGGCCATAAATCGCTCCGCTGTTCGACACGCCCGAGCGAGCAGCGATATTCAGGTTGCCGGCTGCATTGACGTTGCCCGACACTGTGAGTTGCCCCTGCGTCGACAGGCTCAGGTCACCGGTCTGCGCGGCGATCGTGCCGCCATCGTTCACGCCGACGCCCGCTTCAGTGCCCACCAACAGGATGCGTTGGGCATACATCCCGCCCAACTGACTCACGTCGAGTCCGAACGAAGGCGCGACACTCGTGCCGGCGATCGGCGTCGCAGCGAGCGTGTTGGCGTCGATCTGATTCGTGCCAGTCACGACGTTGAGTTGGTTCGCGTAGAGCGCCGCATTCAGCTGCACGGCGCGTGCGAGCACGTCGACCCGATCAACGTTCGATGCGTTCATGCCCGCGCCGGTAAACGTTACCGTGCCACCCGTGACCCGGAATGCCGACAGGTTGCCATTCTGATCAAGGATCGGCGTACCGGTCGTCAAGACTGCCTTGTTCGTGTTGATGAATCCGCAACCCGAACAGGTGATGCCATTTCCGTTTGCGATCACAACCTGCGCCCTGGCACCTGCCACCTCCAGGGGGCCGCCCAGCATGCTGGGCGATGTGCCCGTCACCTGGTTGAGAATAATCTTGGCACCCGACGTCAGATTCGCGTTGCCGGGCACCCAACCAGCGAGTTGGGTTTGAGCCGATGTCGGCGAGTTGTTGAGGATGGCCCCAGCGGATCCTGTCGAGAATTGTGAGTAGTGGTTGTCAGATACGCCTGCAGCGGACGGCCGATTGATCTGGACGAGGGGAACGCCTGATGGGGTAGTCGAGACCGACGGCCCCTTGCCGTCGGCGGCCGGATTAATCTGTGCCGCGGCGGGTATGGACATGGTGGCGAGGACGACTGCCAAGACGAAGGCCGTCATACGCATCCACAGTGGCCGCGAACGCTTCGCGAGCAGCGGCACGGCTGAATCGTAACGCATCCAATATTCAGGGCGCACGATTACGCCCAGGACGTCGCGCGTGGCCGACGTCCGTCGTGTGGTCTTCACTCGCATTCTTATTCGCTTGGTATTCTTTTCGGGATTTTCTAGCGCGGACGGCAGGAATAATTCTCGAAAGATCGCGGCTAGAAAAACGTTTGCGACGACGTTAGCATGACGCAACTTCGTTGCGACACCACGTTGATGAAATTTGACAATAGTTGATAGTAGTCAGATGCAAAAGTCCGACGTTTCGCCGACCATTCATACAAATGTCTTTCTATTTTTATGGAAGGCCACCCATTCATCCTGACATAATTGACAGGCCCATCTCCGCCCGCACAACGTGAATCGCTATCGCGAGGCCGTGTCAAACTGATTGAAGCCACGCACTAGCCGCGATTTGCTATCGCCATGAGCATGACCAGGGGACCAAGAATTACATGCGCATGTTTGCCACTCACGCACGTTCAATAGCAGCACCCCGCAAAACGGCGGGCGCCTTCGTACCTCGACCCCAATCAAGAACTTATTTGATCAGTAATCGTTCCAAAAAGGCGAAACGCGCTTGAAGTTCGGTGTTTTCAATGGCAATATCAGTGACGACATAGTTCTGAAATCCGGACCTATTTCTGCAGGGTCGGCGAGGTTGTTCGAACGCACAAGCTTCGATTTCTTCTGCTGCGCTGCCTCGTGAGGCAACACCCGAAGGAGACCAGATTTAACCCTGAGGATCAATTCCTTCAAGGTTAAAATCACTTAAAAAAAACTAATGGCCAAATAAAGAAATGCCCAAAAATACGCTTCTATGCAATCACAGTCAGCAGGAAGTGGAGTTTGAGATATCCAGCGGCTTTAATATTGCCCATGTATTCCAAGCGGATCACGAATGGGGGCAAGAAAAGGCCAAGATTATTCAAGAACTTCTAGCCAACAATCCTGGGGTTCAGAACGACGTAGCCAAGCTGCAAGGATTATTTAAGCAATATAATCTGGAAGACTGGCACTGGGAGTGGTCAAGAAAAGCGTTTCAGTGCAAAGGCCCGCAATATGAATGGTTTTACATGATTGCCGAGGGTCGAGTTCAGGGAATAGCAATTATCTATCACCCCGAGCCGAGCAGGATGAGTGGAAATGATATATTCTACATTGACTACTTGGCCACGGCACGCTGGAACCGAAATCGACCGGGTTATACCAAGCAATTTGGTCAAGTTGGATCATTGCTCCTCTCACATTGCATAGATTATTCCGTAAATGATCTTGGATACCAACCCGGATTCTGCCTTCACTCCTTACCGAATGCAGAAGCCTATTATATTAAGATCGGCATGACCGATCTTGGTCTGGATCCTGAGAAAGAGAATTTGCGATTTTTCGAAGCTCAAGAGGATGCCGCCAACGCATTGATGGGGGTAGCAAATGGATGACATCTCCGACTTCATGGCACTATCTTTTTCCTTGGAAAAAGAGCGCCGCATTGAAAACGCACTGCGCATCCTCGTTGATCAAAGCAGCAACCTCCCCTGGAAGGAGCTAAGAAAACGCACTTCCGGCGAGTCAGATATCTTGGTTTTGATGAATGCCGCCGCCGAGCTAGCCTCGATAGATTCACCAGTTTTTTTTAGAAAACGCGAGGACGCAAGCGAAGCATTGACATTGGTTTGGCTCAGCAATGTTCTAAAAAAAGCGCGCACACAATCGCTTTCCAACCTCGATATCGAATATAAAGGCATAACACAAGCCGACCTCAGAGCCATAGCAACACGAAGCTCGGACACTACAGCCATTACAAGCCTTTCGAATTTCATTTTCGCGAACTATGGAATTTCAGTCGTATTTGAGCAAGCATTTCCATCCATGAAACTCGACGGCGTCACAGCGAAGCTGCAAAATGGAGTCCCAGTAATCGGACTAAGCTTGAGATACGCACGCTACGACCATCTTTGGTTTACGTTGCTGCACGAATTGGCGCATATATCAATGCACTACGATCAACTAGAAAACCCAATTTTTGACGATCTCGACGAGGACGATAACGCCACCGATATCGAAATTGAGGCCAACAGATTGGCCGCCGATTCATTGATTCCTAGGCGAATTTGGAATAAGGCGGCTGTACATCGATCGATGAATCAAGAAGATCTCTATGAGATGGCAAAAGCAGCGGGAGTTCATCCTGCCATCGCGGCTGGCATGGTGAGGAAACGGAACGGGAATTACAAAATATTCTCCGAATTGGTAAATTCAATCGATGTTCGAAATATCCTGGAGATTGAGTGATGCCAGAATATACGCCGTTCTTGAAATTCAAAAAGAACGAGATATCTGCCTTGGCGGAATTCGAGGGCTATAGAAAAAAGGGAGTAGTTCCATTTTTTGACGTACCAAGACCAAAAGATATCTCCGAAAGCGAGATTTTAGATCGAATCAGAATTGGCGTTGATCATATTGAAAGACATCTGCCAGAGGTGAATTTCTATATCGACAATTTCGATCTTGATGACTCGATTAAACTGAATGGAAAAACTCAATATGCTTATATCCTTCAAGCCGTCTCCCATTTGAACGCAATTCCTGTTGTGGCATTGAATCGCGATGGAAGTCACAATCCTGCAGCTCTCGCCACTGTGCAAAAAACTGGATGCGATGTTGCGATTAGACTCACTCTTGAAGATATCGAGAGCTACAAGCTCACAAAACCCGATCTGGCAGCAATCTGGCCTCTGTTGGTGGATGCGAAACCAAGAGAAATTCACGTGGTCATTGATTTTCGCGTTGTCGCATCGGATCTCGATAAATTGAAGGATGTCGCAGTAAATTTCGTCAATTCTCTTTGCGCGGATTTTTACATTGATAGAATCGTATTTACCGGATCCTCGATTCCACCCGTGATCACTGCGATACTTTCGACAAACAGCAACACCTCAATTGAGCGCCAGGAGTGGCATCTTTGGAAAAAGATTGAGGCATCGCTATCGAAATCGATTTTATCGAAATCACATTTCGGAGACTACGGACTGGTCAGCCCAGAATACTCTGATCTGGATTTGGAGATATGGATGGTTCAAGGCGTAGCAGCACCGAAGGTTTTTTATACCTACGACACACGCTATTTTGTTGTACGAGGTGGAGCTTTCAAGACACATCCGAACGGATATGGACAGTATTTCGATATAGCAGACGTAATTGTAGCAAAGCCATTCTACCGAAAGCCAGCCTATTCATTTGGAGACAAATACATCTACGATCGAAGTGCGCTGACTACGAAGCGAGCCAAACGCGGGGGAAGCCCGAGCTCATGGCTTAAGGCGACACTTTCATCGCATATCACCTTTATTGTGGATGTCGTTTAGCTTGCTGACGGATCTCAATCGATTCCGCGAGCAGAGTTGCGATCTGACCCTTTGTAAGTTTCGATGCAATTTTAGACGCTAACTCCGCTCGCGTATCACTCTTTTTGGTTTTAATTGATTCATTTTTATTTGTCAAATTCAACAATTCGTCCCTCCAAAGCATTAACAATGATGTTTCCTTGCAAAAATCAGGGTTATTTCGAGCAGCCCTGATATAACTTAGAATCACTCCCGATGAAGCACATTTGGCCAAAATAATCCCCCAAAAGCTCGGAAGATTTTTTGTAGCCCACGCGAGGTGATTCGATGTAGTCACCAAGGTTAACTTTGGGAAGGAAAGATTGTAATATTTTGACTGCTTGGCTACGCGAGAAACACTATCACCCTCACCCTTAATCTCAAATCCATGAAGCTCTGAATAAATAGCGGCGATGTCGACAATAGCGTTACTGTTGTGCACACCCAGTTCATGAACAAGCAATTTCGGCTTCGGGCTTCGTGCATTCAACAACGAAATTAGAGCTTTTCTTATCGCCTTGTCATCTAGCATGTGCATCAAAAAAAATGAAGAAGGGTTAAGAACATGTCTGAGATAATGTCAGCGCCACTTACCAGCGATATTTTGGTGGCACAAGAGATGATTCGACTCGGAGCGCCGCATTCGCGCGGGGAAGATTGACGCTCTCCATCAACCCCTCTTTCTACACTTGGCACGAAAACGCTCTCGCCCGGAATAGAACTCCCTGCTTTCGCTCAACTTGGGAAGCATCGATCCTGCGAGAGTATGGGCGATTCTACAGGTCTTGACCAGATTAGCCCGCAGCCGTCCCAGTCTGTCTGGGCGCCCCACTACCCGCATGCCTCCAACCGCGAGGCTTTGAGCGTACCGGCACAATTTCAACAGGCAATGAATTTCATAAGCGAGCGCACACTAACTGCCCGCGTCTCCTCGCGCAAGTGCTTCGGTTGCCGAGACAGCCGAGTGCTATCCAGCTACCCGCCCCTGAAGTGCATCCATATGACCCGCGGACGGGTTGTAAGCGGCGTACGTCGGAGCGGCGCTGCCGGACATCGCATCGAACGCCGCCGGAGCACCGGGCGAACTGGTTGGCCAAGGCTGGTGCTGCCAACCGCCGGCCGCACCGTTCTCCAGAGTCCAGTACCATTGCGTACCGCCCATCGCGCGATACTTCTTCACCCCGAGCTCATCCGACGCACGACGAATCGTGGCCCACGAGAGGCCCGCTTGCTTGCCCCCTGGACCACGGCCAATGCTTTTCCTGTGACCACATACTGATTGACACGTTTCGCGTGTGCTAACGGGGCTGTGCGAACGCATGCGAAAAGTGGATTGTTCAAGGGCGCAATGATGGACATTAGCCAGCTCGCCCGCGTGGGCGACATGATTAAAACCCATGTCAGGCATCCGCAGCCTGGCCGTATTCGGCTGCAGTTACTCACGCCAGAGCAGTCGCGTATGCGAATCAGCTGCTGATGGATCCGACGAGCGGCTGGATACTGGACTGCGGCTCAAAGACAGACAATGAATAGGAAATCAGATGACCGGCAACCTCAATGAACCGAATGACAGGATCAAAGAAGAATTGACCGCGGCAATCCATGCACGCTACAAAACGCATTTCGAAGACTGGAACGTTCATCCGATTCCCATGTCGATTGTGGCGTACCGTATGGATAAAGGGGAGTGGATCGCTGAGGTCAATTTGAACTGGCAGAGCAAGCCGGATTTCAAGTTTGGGACCAATGTCGCCCTGTTCAGGTATGGACTGGTACGTCAACCGCCCAACGGACATGAGAGACGCTGGTATGGATATTCGGATATGAATGACTGATGCAGTCGTGACCCCGGCAAATCTATTCTCTACTAATATGCGCATGATCGATATTTACCTCGTCTCCTGCGTCGGAGAGAAGCACGATCGCGCCATGCCGGCGAAGGATCTTTACGCCTCGCAATGGTTCCGCAAAGCCCGTGAGTACGTTGAGCGTCGCGGCGGAATCTGGTACATCCTCTCGGCCAAGCATGGCCTGATCTCCGCCGATCAGGTCATCGAGCCATACGAGCAGACACTGAATCGCATGCCAATCGCCGGCCGTCGTCACTGGGCGCAACGCGTACGCGAGCAGTTGGACGTTCAGCTGTGGGCAGACCTGAATCGGGATCCGTGGCAGAGCGGTCGATGCGTCGTGCTCGTCGGCAACCGGTATCGCGAGTTCCTGATGGACTACCTCACCGGCCGCTTCACGGTTGAGATTCCGATGGATGGTCTTACCATCGGCAAACAACTCCAGTGGCTCAAGAATCACCGATAATTCCAACACCATAAAGCCACACCGCTGCCTTCACGCATACGGGGATAGCATGGATATCAACCAAGATCGCGTAACCGCCCAGCACGTCAGAAAAGCCGCCGCATTCTGGCGCAAGAATCCGGGATACCACGGGTTCCAGAATGCCCGGCATTACGAGGTCGAGATTGACGGGGAACGTTACCCGATCAAGGCCATTACGGCGATCGCGCTAGAACTGGCTGGCCAACCCGTCTTGATGCCGAGCGATTTCCCGGGTAGGTTAGACGGCCGCTGGCATAACATGCTGAAGAATCTGGATTTCAAGATCCACGGCAAGAATGGCCAGGCTGACAAAACTCCCCTGCACCCGAGTGTGTCATCCGCCGAGCTGTACGAGATGCTCATCGAGCTGCATGCGCCTGTCATCATCACGAAAAACAAGCACCCGGATTCCAAGGATAACTTCCACGTCGCCCCCTCGAACAAGCGTCGCTGGCTCAACGGCGAGTGGAAAGGCACGCCGCAAAACGTCGAGCCGAAAGAAGCCTACGTGCTTCACTGGGTCGCCCACCAGTCCATCGTGTGTGTCGGGCGGTATCTCGGTACGACGCCGTCGGATTTGGACGAGGGCCGGTATTTCCTGGTCATGGACGAGACGCACTTCTACCGCCTCGTGGATCTGCCGGAAGCCGGCGATCAACTGCACGCCATCCTGATGCAGAAAGGCCCGTCGACGTACTCGTACTATCGGCCGGCGACACCAGCCAAACTCGAAACACCGAAACAGCGGGAGGAGCGGTACCGCCTTGCACAGCTCCGCTTGGAACAGCCCGCCTTCCGTAGAGCGGTGATCGCGCATCACGATGGCAAATGCGTCGTCACGGAATGCGCTGTCGAAGCTCTGCTTGATGCCGCACATCTGCCTGGTCGAGACTGGCGCTTGGGCCACAACAAGGCGACCGACGGTATCCCGCTGCGCGCGGATTTGCATCGGGCGCTGGACCGTGGGCTTATCGAGCTCAATGCCAATCACGAACTTCGCTGGGTCAGTCCCGAGCTGAAAGGCGAATACGACAAATATCTTGTCGAGAGCGATCCCGGCGCACGCAAACAGTCAAAGGCGGGTGCATGAAGATCGATTGGCACCGGTGTATGTCGTACGACGATGCGAAAAACTTCACACGCGTGATTTACCTACATGAGTGGGACGGGAAGCCGTTCTATTGGGGGATGGTGAACAAAAGCTACTTCGGTGGGCACAAACGCAAGCGCGGTGACGTCGAGATTTCTGGGCGATATGCGAACGGGTATCGCCACTGGATTGAGGGATGTCTGAGGCACGGCGCTCGCCTCTATGTCGGAGTTCTCGATGCAGAACTGGCGGGCCGCATCAAAGACGTCGAGACCTACCTAATTTGGGCCTATCCCAGCGTGATGAATTCTGGAAAACCAGTAGTTATCGGCCAATTCGACCTTTCGCACGCTGGCGACGTGCCGATCAGCCTGCGTCCTGTTGTCGTATAGATTTAGCGTCGCAAGTTCAGTGTCCGCGTTCGCCATGCGCCACGTCATCTGACTAAACCGCTGAGCAAAGATCGGCGGCTCATTTACATCGTCCGTGCTTGCGCGCGGATTCTGAGGTCAAAGCGTATCCCTTCACCCCGATCTCCTCCCTATTTTCCGCGACAGCCCCGCAATCCCCGTGTGTGCGCACGTGGAAGAAAGATGCTTGATGGACATGAAGATTAGGATGGTGACGATCTGCATAGACCGGACCTTCGAGCCTCTACTAATTCGTCAATCTTCACCCCAAGGGTCGGCAGCAGGGACGTGATACTCAACATCATCCGGCCGCGCCTCGTCCTCATTGAACCCAACGATGGACCCATCGTCCTTACGCTCTTGATCGCGGTTCGCGAAGGGCCGCGCAAACCCGTTTCCTCCTCGCGGCTGCTGGCGAGGAGGACCGGGAGAGAGACGGGACGCAACGCCGAGCCGCACAGTGTGTGTGACGCAATTCGGGCTACGTGGAGTACGTCGCGCGCTCCTTTGAGGCCCTTGCGACGTCGGGGTCCTCAACCGTTTCAACCATCGCGATGTGTTCATCGAGGTAGTCCTGCGGGAGGCCATGTTCCTGAGCGCCAGCCAAGACATGATCCTTGTACCAACTGTAAGGCCGCAGGCTTTCGTCGATGGCGTCGTTCGAGGCGATATATGTCAGGACCTTCCGCCTGCGGCCCTTGTCATTGACGACCGTCACTATGGCGGCGTCATAACCCTTACCGGTACCCTCAGCAGCGTCGAGCTTTCTACGTTCTGATGGATCAAAACAGAAAAGAACACCGACCACAGTGCTCTCATTGTCATCCGTCGCGAACGCGTTGCACTTCCCCGAACCGTCCTTGCTACGCTTGTGAAACCGCAGTTCATGCCCAGGGAGGGTGGCGACCCCCAGCGGCTTGGCGCTCGGAATTCGTTGCCGCAGCCGCGCAGTGGCCATGTTCGATCCATAAGCGAAATATTCGGCGGGCTCCGGCGGCCCGGTCACTGCGCCTTGTAATGCTTCGACCGCCGGATCGCCTGGCTTCTGGATGGCACGCAACGGCACGGTCATGATGCTGTGGTCATGGGTCTCTTTGCCTTCGCGGGTTATGAGTGGTCGCACGTTCTCGGCATCAAAGATTGGAACAGGTCTGCCGGCCCATCCGCAGTCGGCGCATCGCGGTCGTTCCCAGACCACGGCCGGAGCCGCAGTGTTTTCGCCCTTTTCGGGCACAAGATCGGGCGATCCACAATTCGGACAAGCCTCTGGCACGCCGCGTAGCTCACGAAGGATCAGGGAGGTGGCCATACCGATGGCATGCTGAATCAACGTGTGCGCCAAGTCGGCATCGAGCCAGGTAGCTGATTTTGCATGCGTCAGCCAATTGGAGAACGTCCAAGCGCTATCGAGCGCACCTTTCAATGCACCGCGTCGCTCCCGATTGCTATTGCCGGGCACGAGAGCGTTGCAGATGATTTCCGACCACTCGCGGAAATTGGCGCGCTGAGGTGGCGTTTCCGTCCAGACCGCGGCGTCTTGGGCGACGCCGATCAACTCAAGCAAAGTCTCTCGGCAACGAACACCAACCGCCTGGTAGTCCGCGAGATTGTGGGCGTGGCTGACTGCATCGCCGGCCTCTTCCATCATTTCGAAGACTGGCCCGAACGGAAGGAGGCGCATGTCGTCGCCTTGGTCCTGCTCGGTGCGGGGGATACGCAGAATCAGACCGATGTGGAAGGTCAGCGCCAGATCCATATTAGGGAACTGTTGCTGGGAATAGAGGTTGGTGCCGCCAGTGATGACCCACCATCGATCTTTGTTGGTGTGTATGTCCCACACGTCGTGGCACGTGTTCAGCACCGATTCGGAGTAGACCTTTTGCATGAAGGTTACTTCTAGGTCGGGGGCTTGCCATTCGAAGTATTCCCGGATGGATTCGATCTCCTCTTCGCTGGCCTTCAGCATGCTGGCTCCCATTTGAGGCGGGCGGCCTCAAGCAACAATTTCGTTCGTGGCCACTATAACTCTGCGCAAACAACAGCGGAGATGCAAACGGGCGAACCAGGCGTCGCTCTCGGCGTCCTTCGGAGTCATGTATCCCTTTTGTTCATGCCCCATGCTATCGTCCATCGCTGTGGTTGAAGGTAGGTTCGCAAGATGATCCGCGATGACATGAACGCTCTCTATGCTCCGGTCGAGCAACGGGATAACCGAACACTGCAGGGTAAGCCGGTGGCTGTCGGCCACGGGGCGAGCCTCGCGCTGATCAGTTCGGTCTACCCGCTGCAGAAAGGCATTCGGCTGGTCGGCGTCACGCTGTCGAACTTCGCGGCCATGACCGAGCCCCCCGCGTTGGACAACGCTGAGGGCGCGCTCCTATGATTCCGGGCGACAATCTTCCAAGGGTGTTCCAAGCCAACACCGACCGTCTCTTTCAGCGGTTGATCAGGCCTGGCTTAAACGCGCTGCCGATCCACGCCGAGCTTCGATTCGGCGAAGCCGCATCGATGAACGAGTTCCTCAATCGTGCGGCGGCGCAGGTCGATAACCATACCGCGAACGAAGCTGCTAAGGCATTTACCCTCACTCTAGCCGGCCTCTTTGAACGTCAGCTGCGCATATGGGGGCGCAGCCTCGGCGTGGCCGGCAAAAAGCCCGGTCGGGAGCTGTTTCGCGAGCACCTTCCCGAATGCGCCGCAAAAGGCGGTGTCGATCTCAGCGGCATCTGCGACAGTCTTGTAGAGATGTTCCTCGTCGCGAACGTCTATCGCCATGGCGATGGGACTTCGCTGAACGATCTACGCGCTCACGCACCGGAACGTTGGACCCACCATCCCTCGCGATACATTGACATTCTTCCGTCGAACTCCGAGGAGAGTGAGCAGCTCCTTATCCGACCCGAGGACGTCATCCGCTATGCCGGCGCCTGTGCAAGATTTTGGGGTCGAGCCGACAAGCTGCCCGGTGCGGTATCCGAGCCTGGCTACGGCTGATGCGATCATGCCTTTGACAATGACGATCGATGAGACTGGAACGCATCGCCGACCGCCTACGATAGACAGACACTTATGAATCCGTTCGACGAACTACCGCGCCGTGATAAGAACCACGAAATAGAGGACCAAGCTCTTGCAGCCTTCCAAAAGCGGCTGGCCGACAGCGGTTGTTTTATCCTTCAGGCGTCGGACCGCAAGGACTACGGCACAGACTGCCAGATTGAGGTCGTCGCGGGCGGTCTGGCGACAAACGTCCGCGTGCATGTTCAGGTGAAAGGTACAGCCCGGAACCTGAATGTCGACGGGTCGCTCAGTGTCTCCGTCGAGCGCGCGAACCTGAACTACCTGCTGATGCAGCCGTACAGCTTCTACGCCTGCTACCACGTCCCGACGGGTACGTTGCGCATCTGCCTAGCCGACGCTGTCCTGCAGCAATACGAGCACGGCGGGCGTTCATGGACGGACCAAAGCTCGGTCACCGTCACCTTCACGCGCGAGATGACGATCGATCAATTGTGTAAGGTGGCCGCGCTCGCGCGGTCCGGCGCCAAGTCTTCGCGGGACCGTCGGGTCGCTCAAACCTCCGCCGGTCCTAAAGACTTACCCAACGCCGTCCTGGACGCCGTACCGGTGGTCCATGTCCCGGAGGATCAGCTCCAAGCGGCGACACTGCTGCAGCAGCTTTATGACCAGAATGCAGACGACGTGATCAGCGCAAGCTTCGAGCGGTTCGCCGCAGCGCTCGGTGCTGATCACGACTTCATTGGCATCCTCTATATGTCGGAGATCAATCTCGGCATGGCGCGCCGAACTCTTCATCCAGAGCGGATTGTCGAGGGCATCGCGTTTTTCCAGCGGCAACTCGCAAGTGGCCGCTTTCAGGCTGCCAGCCTGCATTACACCATTGGAAACGCATACTCGGCGATTCCCGACGATGAGCAGGCCAAGTTGGCCTATCAAACCGCCCTTGCAGATCCAGGACTTATAGGCGCCTCCGAGTTGGCGGCCCAGATCCACAAGAATCTAGGCACGAGCTTCGAGCAACTCGGCGATCAAGATTCAGCCGTTGAGCACTATCGTGAGGCGCTGCGGCTGGATTCGAATCTGGCCGAGGCCCACAATGCTATGGGCAACCATCTCGTTCGGATCGGCCGTTACAAGGAAGCTCTGAATCACTTCGACCAAGTCGCATTCGTAGATCGCAACCAGGGAAAGATGACGGCGGTGTCCGGGTGGCGCGTCAACGTCTTGTTCAACCTCGACCAGGGCTCAGCTGCATTCCGCGAGATCAATGCTCTAATCAGTCAGGCCGACCGCTACGAATGGATTTGGCCGTGGTGCCTACGACTAGTGGCGAGTTTCGGCCGCACCACGATCGACAACGCAGTGCACGCTCGGGCCTTCTGGCAGCGCTACGTCCAAGCCCATCCTGACGACTCGCAAGGGCGATGGGAGTTGCTAATGAGTATTTTCTACTTGCGAGGACAGGGTTATGACCTCAAGAAAACCTACGCCGAATTCAGGGATGAATTCGACCGCCATATCGCTCACGTCAGCGCGGATGGCGCCGCATTGCCGTGGGATCGCCTCGGCCATTGGGCACAGGAGAACGGGGACTGGGTGGAGGCTGAACGCTGCTTTCGCAAGGCCTACGATCTCGAAGGCGGCCACTATGGCTATTGCCTTGGAACGGCGCTGAACTTTTTAGACCGCTTTGACGAAAGTGTACCGATCCTCTTGGAGCAGGCTAAAGCGCTTCAGCCAGACGCAATGAGTTGGTTTCAGGTCGGCGTGGCATACGCGCATCTTGGGCAGGTCGAACAGGCGATCGACGCCTTCCATCGGGCGGTCACCCTAGATCCTGAATATGCTGCTGCAATGTTCGAGCTCGGCGGAGTGCACTGGAACAGCGGCGACCATGCAAAGGCGAAGCAGGTTTGGTCAGTGGCCTGTGAGCGCTTTCCTGACCACGAGCTCGTCTCTCAAGTGAACGCACTTTTGCAGTGAGCAAACTCTATCGCTCGCGAACAACTGGCGAAAAGCGACGTTTTTGATAACGGGATTCACAGCAGGATCTGGCGTTATGTAACGGAACACCATGCCCCGGCGTACGGACCGGAGTCAAAGCATCTGCATAGCGGTCGCTACATCGGATCGGCGTCGGGAACGCTCCTCCCGGCAAGCGCGGGAGCAATACCAGCCTCAGCGCACAGGCTCATCCAGCGCTGACGCCGACACACCATCATTTGTCAGGTTCAGAGGCTCGCTGCCAACGGCCGTTTGGCTCCAGAAAGCGGTCACATCTACATCCGTGGCGAGGGACCGCTTCGGGTCGTCAAGCGACGTCCATGGAAACCCACCAAGAACGCTTTTTGAGCCGCGCTCCGGCTTGAGCCGGCACCCAAAACTCAAACTGAGGTTCGCATACACTCGCCCGCGCCATTCCCTGAAGCGCCACGGCGCCCCATCTAGTCGCACCCAAACAACAAAGCCGGCACAAGGCCGGCTTTGTTGTTCGAGAAGCATAACGTTGCACTTTGTCAGGGAAGCATATCTTTGCACTTGGGGCAAAAATATGCTCCCTGTCTCATTGCGATCGAGCCTTTCGGATCTATTGGTGGAGCGGAGGAGGATCGAACTCCCGACCTTCGCATTGCGAACGCGACGCTCTCCCAGCTGAGCTACCGCCCCAACAGTCAACCATCATACACACGCATTTCTGCGCTTGGCAATAGGGGTTGAATCGCCCCTGAAACCTTATTTTGACGGCGCGCCAGCCAGCACCCATTCGACCACCGAACGCACGTCGGCGTCGCTCATGCGCGGGTGCGCGGGCATCGGAATGGCGCCCCAGACGCCCGAACCGCCCTCCTTCACCTTCTTCGACAGCTTGGCCACGGCCTGCGGATCGGCCTTGTAGCGGGCGGCGATATCCTTGAACGACGGGCCGACGAGCTTGCGGTCGACCGCGTGGCAGCCCATGCAGGCGTTGCCGCGCGCGACCTTCAGGCCGTCGCCGACATCCGCGTGCGCGGCGCCCAGCGTCCCCACCACGAGCGCCGCGGCCGCGACGCCCTGCACCATCCACTGTTTCATCTGCTTCATCTGCATGCTCTTCATTGCGACGGGGCCTTCGGGTTGCCCGGATGCACGTTCGACGAATTCGAGATCGGCGCGGGCGGCTGCAACGGCGTGGATTGCACCGACGCGTCGGGCACGGCGCCCACCGTCGCGGTATCCGCCGGCGCGGCGGCAGCCTGCGCGCCGGATGCGCCGCTCGCGGGCGATGCGTTCTGCAGCGCCTGCGCATCCTGCGGCTTCACGTACTGGAACACCTTCACGACCTTCTCGACGCCCGGCACCTGGCTGGCCGCTTCCGCGCCGCGATTGCCCTCGTCTACCGTCACGAGCCCCATCAGGTAAAGGTTGCCGCGTTCGCTGACGACCTTGTAGTAGTTCGCCGAGATGCCCTTCGTCGCGATCAGTTCGGACTTCACGCGCCCTTCGAGGTACGAGTCGTTCGCGCGCGACGACAGCGACGACGCCGGCTCGACCGACAGCTCGTTGACGATGCCGTTCACGTTGTTGATGGCGCGCACGATTTCCTCGGCGCGCTGCTTCGACGCATCGTTCGGCACTTCGCCCGTCAGCAGCACGCGGCGGTTGAACACCGTCACGTTCACGTGCGACTGGTCGGGCAGCCCGCTGTTGATCTGCGAGAGCGCCTTGACCTGGATCTCGCGATCCTCCGTCTGCGCGCCGAGCGTACGGCGATCGGTCGCGATCAGCGCGCCGCCGCCGGCCGCTGCGCCCACGACCCCGAGCACACAACCCTGCAGCGACACGGCGAGGCCCGCCGTCAGCGCAGCCAGCAGCGTGGTTCTGACGAGCGTCTGTTTGACGCGGCTTTGATTCATCGACGGCTCTCCTTCGTTCAATCCTCACCCAGCAGCATCGCGTCGATGCCGTCGCACAGGCAGTGGATGGTCAGCAGATGGACTTCGTGGACGCGCGCCGCGCGAACGGCGGGCACGCTGATCGGAATATCGGTATCACGCAGCGCAGCCGCGACCGCATGGCCGTCGCCGCCCGTCAGCGCGACGACGGTCATCTCGCGCTCGTGCGCTTCGTCGATCGCCGCCAGCACGCGCGGCGACGCGCCGGCCGGATCGAGCACCAGCAGGATGTCGCCGGTCTGGCCGAGCACGCGTACCTGCTGCGCGAACAGTTGTTCGGCGGACACCGCGCCCGCGAGGCCGCCCTGCGACGCGTCGGTGGCCAGCGCGATCGCGGGCAGGCCCGGGCGCTCGCGCTCGAAGCCGCCGACGAGCGACACGGCGAGGTAGTGCGCGGCGGCGGCCGACGGGCCGTCACCGCAGGCGACGATCTTGTTGCCGTTCGCCAGCGCGGCGAACATCGCATCGACCGCGGCTGCGATCGGCAGCGACAGCGCGTCGGCCGCTTCGGCGTGAAGCGCGGCACTGTCGCGGAAATGTTGCTGAATACGTTCGACTGACATCGATTCCTGGTGAACTGGGCGCGTGGCACGCATCGCGCGTCATCGTGGGTGCGGCGAGTTTACCGTACTCCGGCGCCCTCTCCGGGGGTCCGGCAAGAACTCTTTACATCTCGTCACAGCTCGCCGCTACGCATCGTCGGCACGAAATGCGTCGCGCAGCCACGCGAGCCGGCCGGCCTCGAAAGCGACGACGTCGAAGCGGCACGCGGCGCCGGCGCCGTGCCGCGCCCAGAACTGGAGCGCAGCCGCAACCAGACGCCGCCGCTTGCGCCAGTCGACGCTCGCGGCCGCGCCGCCATGCCGGGTGCTGCGCCGCGCGCGCACCTCGACGAACACGAGCATGCCGTCGGGCTCGCGCATCACGAGATCGAGCTCGCCGCCGCGCATCGTCACATTCGCCGCGACGAACACGAGGCCACGGCGTTCGAGAAACTGCCGCGCGCGCTGCTCGAATGCCGCGCCGACCGGTTTGGATCGTGCCGCACCGGAAAAGTTGTCGCCCGCGCGCGGCAAACCGCGCCCGTCATCCGGCCGCGCCGCCTCCGCGTGGCACAATGCCGTCCTTGTTCCGCCTGCGCCGCGATTGCGCGCATTGCCTGCCATGACTGCCCTCCTCGAACTCGCGCAAACGCAGCACTACCCGAGCGCCGCGCTCTACGTGGTCGCCACGCCGATCGGCAACACCGCCGACATCACGCTGCGCGCACTGCACGTGCTCGGCCTCGCCGATCGCATCGCGGCCGAAGACACCCGCAACACGGGCCAGCTGCTCGCCCGCTACGGGATCTCGAAGCCGCTCGTCGCCGTGCACGAGCACAACGAACGCGAAGCCGCGCAACGCGTGATCGAACTGCTGCGCGCCGGCGAACGCGTGGCCTACGTATCCGACGCCGGCACGCCCGGCATCTCGGACCCCGGCGCGCGGCTCGTCGACGCGGTGCGCGCCGCCGGCTTCGCGGTGATCCCGCTGCCGGGCGCCAGCGCGGCGGTGACCGCGCTGAGCGTGGCCGGCGGCTGGGCCGGCGCATTCACGTTCGCGGGCTTCCTGCCGCCGAAGGCCAAGCAGCGCGCGACCGCGCTGCAGGCGCTGGTATCGCATCCGTATGCACTGGTGTTTTACGAGGCGCCCCACCGGATCGCCGAAACCGTCGCCGCGCTCGCCGATGTGTTCGGCCCCGCGCGCCGGCTGCTGATCGCGCGCGAACTCACCAAGCTACACGAGCAGTTGTTCCAGGGCACCCTGGCCGAAGGACAGACCTGGCTCGCCGGCGATGCGAACCGGCAGCGCGGCGAGTTCGTGCTGGTCGTCGAAGGCGCGCCGGCGACGAGCGGCAAAGCCGACGTCACCGCGCACGACGCGCTGCTCAAGCTGCTGCTGGAAGAGGTGCCGGTGAAGAGCGCGGCCAAGCTCGCGGCCGCGCTGACGGGCGCGTCGCGCAACACACTGTATGCGCGAGCGCTTGCGCTGAAGGATGAGCACTGACGCGCGCGACGGCCAGCACCGGGAAACCGGCGCCGGCATCGCGCGGCGGCGGAAAGACAAAGGGCTGCCCTCGGGCAGCCCTTTTGCATGAGCGGACGGATCCGCCGCGTTACTTCGTCGAGACCGACGCGAGCATCTCGTCGCGTGCCTCGCGCGCTTCCTGCGGCGACAGCCCTTCGATCTTCACGCGGCCCGTGCCGGCGTGCACGAGGCCGATCAACTTGGCGGCCGCATACGACAGGTCGAGCACGCGGCCGCGCTTGAACGGCCCGCGATCGTTGACCTTCACGACGACCCACTTGCCGGTCGACGCGTTCGTCACCTTGATGTACGACGAAAGCGGCAGCGTGCGGTGCGCGGCAGTGAGCGCGTTCATGTTGAAACGCTCGCCGTTCGCAGTGCGGCGACCGTGGAAATCCCGCCCGTACCAGGAGGCGCGACCCGTCTGACGGAAGTCGGACACATCCTTGCCGTCGATCGGCTCGGCGTCGGCCAGCAACGGCTTCTTCGCGTCCTTGCTGTCGGCAGCCGGCATCGATGCCAGCGCGGAATCGAAATTCAGTTGCTGCTTGTCGTTGTCCGCCTTGGCGGCAGCGGCCGTCTTGTCGACCGCGTTCTTCTGGTTCGCGCTACCGGTGGTCTGGCTGGGTGGCACCGCACAGCCCGTCAACGCAAAAAATAATGCAATGGTCCCGAATCGACTCGGAAATCGTACGTTCATCGACGTGTCGCCTTCTGGTTCGGGCCGCTCCTTCACGACGCTGCTTCACAGCGCACATACGCGGCCCGGACGGCAAATGCGTGCACGCCCCGCTCGAATTCGAGCAGGCGGCTAGCATGGGCGCGGCTTTCGTCTATGCCGCAACCGTCCTGATTAGCTTTCACGTCTGGCGCAACCTGTCCCCAACAGCCTGACCAGACCCCACATGCCGCCATCGAACATGGCTTCACGTTCGCGCGCGTCGATACGACCAACGCACGGGAACGGCGGCACAGGCCTCATCCGGCGGCGCGGCAGCAGGGCCGCAGGCGGGCGCGCAGCACCCGGCCGGACAAGACGTGAGCACCGAATGCTCGGTGCTGGATACACCGCCGGACTCCCCGGCGGCTGATGCTTGACGGTGATTTCGACGCCCCTTTTAACGGGGCCGAAACACCAGCGAATTGCGTGAAATTCACGCGCAATGGGGCGCATTATACATAAATCAAAACGCCATCTCGAAAAGCGGCCCGGCCGGACCATTGATTCTCTCTATGGCGGTAACAATCGACATGCTCCGGGATTGCCCGGAGACACGCGTCGCGCGATGCACCACGCGGGCGGCAGGCAGCACGCGCGACCGGTACAATCGCTCCTTTTAGCCGCCGGTGCCTCCATGAAAGTCACGCTCATTCCGGTCACGCCGTTCCAGCAGAACTGCTCGCTGCTCGTCTGCGAGAAGACGGGCCGCGCCGCCGTCGTCGATCCGGGCGGCGACCTCGACCGGATCGAACAGGAAGTCGCGCGACAGAACGTGCAGGTCGAGAAGGTACTGCTCACACACGGGCACATCGATCACTGCGCGGGCGCGAAGACGCTTGCGACGCATTACGGCGTACCGATCGAGGGGCCGCAGGAAGAAGAGCGCTTCTGGATCGAGAAGCTGCCGATGCAGAGCGAACGCTTCGGCTTTCCGGCCGCCGACACCTTCGAGCCCGACCGCTGGCTGAACGACGGCGACACCGTGCGGTTCGGCGACGAGACGCTCGAGGTCTATCACTGCCCGGGCCACACGCCGGGCCATGTCGTGTTCTTCAGCCGCGCGCATCGCGTCGCGATCGTCGGCGACGTGCTGTTCGCCGGCTCGATCGGCCGTACCGATTTCCCGCGCGGCAATCACGAGGATCTCGTCCGGTCGATCAAGGAGAAGCTGTGGCCGCTCGGCGACGACGTGACGTTCGTGCCGGGCCACGGCCCGGTGTCGACGTTCGGCGACGAGCGCCGCACGAACCCGTTCGTGTCCGACAAGGTGTTCGGATGAACCAGACCGCCATCCAGGAAATCTACGTCAGCACCGACGTCGAGGCCGACGGCCCGATTCCCGGCCCGCACTCGATGCTGAGCTTCGCGTCGGCCGCCTACACCGAGGACAAGCAGCTGATCGCGACGTTCTCGGCCAACCTCGAAACGCTGCCGGACGCGCAGGCGCACCCGGTGCAGGAAGCGTGGTGGAAGACCGAGCCCGAAGCATGGGCCGCGTGCCGGAAGGATTTGCAAGCGCCCGAAGCGGCGCTGATCGCGTACGTCGACTGGGTCGAGGCGCTGCCCGGCAAGCCGGTGTTCGTCGCGATGCCGGCCGGCTTCGATTTCACGTTCATGTTCTGGTACATGATGCGCTTCGCCGGGCGCTGCCCGTTCTCGTGGTCGGCGCTCGACATCAAGACGCTCGCGTTCGCGATGACTGGCCTGCCGTACCGCAAGGCGATCAAGCCGCGTTTTCCGAAGCACTGGTTCGACGACCATCCGCACACGCACGTCGCGCTCGACGACGCGATCGAGCAAGGCGCGCTGTTCTGCAACATGCTGGCCGACCTGCGCCGCCAGCAGGCCGCGATCGCGGGCCTCGCGGTATCGGACACCGATCGATCGGAAAACGCAGCGGCGGGACAAAACCCCACTGATCCGCGAGCAAATTAGCGAATCTTGCTCAACAACGCGACGCCTGATTGCCTTTCCTTTCCCGGCCCTCTAACATTCAGCGTGTTGTAGTTGCCGCATGGAGGCGCAGGTGACGCTCGATTCCTTTTCGCAAAAAATCCTTCGCCTGTTGCAGCTCGACGCGCGCCGTTCGGTCCAGGAAATCTCGGACCAGGTCGGCCTGTCGAGCACGCCGTGCTGGCGCCGCATCAAGGACATGGAACAGTCGGGCGTGATCCAGCGCTACACGGCGCTGCTCGATCGCGAGAAGCTCGGCCTGCACGTCTGCGCGCTCGCGCACGTGCACCTGACCCGCCACAACGAAGGCGGCGTCGAGCAGTTCGAGCGCGAGATCGCGACCTGCCCGGAAGTCACCGAGTGCTACAGCACGACCGGCGAAGCCGATTACATCCTCAAGATCGTCGCGCCGGACATCAAGGCCTACGACGTGTTCCTGCACGAGCGCATCTTCAAGATCCCTGCCGTGTCGCAGGTGCGCACGAGCGTCGTGCTGCGCGAAATCAAGTTCGACACGCAACTGCCGCTGTAACGCACCGGCACGCGCCGGCGGCCGGACGTCGCGCGTGCCCGCGGCGGGTCACGCCTGCGCCGGCATCGTGCGCGTGAAGCCGATCCGGCGCACGCCGAACTCGCGCTTCAACGCGTCGGCGTCGAGCCGGCCGGCCAGCGCCGCGTCGGTGTCGTGCGGATCGCAGGCAAGCGTCACGTCGATCTCGAGCCCCGTACTCAGGTAATGCAGGTTGATTGCCGCCGCACGCAGCCCGCGCTGCGCGAGCGCCGCCTCGAGCCGTGCCGCGATCTCGCCGCGCGGCGGCAGCGCGAGCGCCGGACGGCGCGCCGCGTCGTTCTCCGGGTCGACGTGGATCAGCGCATCGAGCACGCGCGAGTCGGTCAGCACGCGCGCACGCGCGGTCTCGGCGATGTAGTGCCCTTCGGAGACGGAGATTTTCGGGTCGACCAGGATGTGCGCGTCGACGAGCGCGGCATCGCCCATCTTGCGCGTGCGCAGGTCGTGCACGTCGCGCACGCCGGGCGTCGCCGCGAGCAGCGCGCGGATCTCGGCCGTATCGGTCGTATCGAGCGCACGGTCGGAGAGGTCCTGCAACGCGTCATAGCCGAACGTCCAGCCCATGCGCGCGACCATGAAGCCGACGATCGCCGCTGCGATCGGGTCGAGCAGCTTCACGCCGGCCAGGCTGCCGACGATGCCGATCGCGACGACGAGCGACGATGCGGCATCCGAGCGCGCATGCCACGCGTTCGCGACGAGCATCGCCGAGCGAACGCGCCGCGCTTCGCGCAGCATGTAGCGAAACAGCGCCTCTTTCGACACGAGCACCGTCAGCGCGACGAGCAGCGCGGAAAAATGTATCGCCGGAATGTTTTCGAGATTAACGAGACGGTCGCCGGCCCGCCAGAGCATGCCGACGCCGACCGCAATCAGGATCGCGCCGAGAAACAGCGATGCGACGGTCTCGTAGCGGCTGTGTCCGTAATTGTGGTCGGCATCCGGCGATGCGCCACTATGCCGATTCGCAACCAGCACGACAAAATCCGAGATCAAATCGGAAACCGAATGCACCCCGTCGGCAATCAATGCCTGCGAATGCGCAATCACGCCAACGACGATCTGAAATGTCGCAAGCACGACATTCAGCACAATACTGACGAACGTGCTCTTGCGTGCAACCGCGTGCTTATCTGCGCTCTGCGCGTCGCCGGAAAACGTGGACATGAAATATGGGATATCGGTGTGCGATACCCAATTCTATCAAGGGCGCCCCGTGAGCCGCGCCAATACCCACAAATTTCTTATTTAAATCAACCGCTTATGCGAACGGGTCGCATTTCCATTCGCACCGGATCATTACATTTTCATGACGACGCGATGCGCGTGGCGACCGCTGAAAACAAAAAAGCCGCGCTCCTCAACGGACACGCGGCTCTTTTGAAGAGCAGGCTATTTAAACAAACGTTTAAATTGCGAACTGTTCACGGTTCTTGCCCGCGATCCAGCGCGGCGGCTTGCCGCGGCCCGACCACGTCGCGCCCGTTTCCGGATCGCGGTATTTCGCGGCAACGCCTGCACGCGGACGGCCAACCTTGCCTGCCTTCGCGCGGCTGAGACCGAGTTCAGCGAGCGAAAAGCCGTAGTCGGCAATTTTCTGCTTCACGTCATTCAGCACTTCAGCGTATTCACGCGACTTCGCTTCTTCGATTTGCTTCTCCAGCTTCTCCCGCTGGGCCAGCAGGTCCTTGTAAGAAGACATAGTTTCCCTTTCTATCTGACCAATGGCGCCGGTCTGCAGCCAGCTCACCATTCATGAAATATATGTGCCTCGGATTTTCGAAGGCAGAGATTAGCACAAAAAAGATTTGATAGAAGAGAGATTCATGAAAATCCCGAGCTCAATTGAAATTCACGCGTGTCATTTTGACCGGCCGCGGCCTTTTCTCAAATTTTTACGTTCCTACACAGAGATTAGGACATTAGCCATTGCCTATTAGGCCTATCAACATACGCAATTACCCTGCATTCGAAAAATCAAAGCTTTCATCAGACGACAGCTTTACCAAAATCGGATGGCGCGACTCGCTGAACGAACAAAGCGCGGACAAGCCGGCATCCGCGACGTCACGTCACATCCCGCGCGCACGCAATCAGCCGCTCGCGCAATTCGCCCGCATCGGCCAATGGCGTATCGAACGGCGTACGCACGCGGCGGCCGTCATGTCGCCAGTCGGCGCCGTGGCGATCGACACCGAGCAATTCGAGCCCGTCGCGGCGCGCATTGCCTGCATCGTACGCGTCCCATAGCGCTTGTTCCTCATCGAACGCGAGCGGCGGTAGCCCATCGAGATGCGTGCCGTCGACCCAGCCCATGCGCCCGAAGCCGCCGATATAGCGCAGCCGCTCGACGCTGAGCGCCCAGAACGTGAAATCGCCGAGCGCGAGATAGCGCGCGGCGTCCGGCTCATAACGACAGTAGCGCGCGGTGACGTGCGGATCGTCGCCGAGCGGCACGAACCGGCCGAGCAGCGTCGCGCGCTCGGCATTCAGCACGTCGCCGCCGGGTGCGTCGACGACGAGGAAGCCCGCGCGCGGATCGGCGGCCAGATTGCGCGTGTGCTCCGCGAGGCCGCTCACGAGGATCACGGGACGATGGCTTGCATCGGGTGCAAACGGGACGACCGTCGGATACGGGAAACCCTGCGGATCGCGCGAATGGGTGGCGAGCGTGCCGAGCGCGCAGCGGTGCAGCAGATGCAGGGCGAGAGCGGGATCGATGTTCAAGAGGACTCCTGCGGTCGAAAGGTGGCGCGCCAGGCACGCCATGCGCTTCGATGTTACCCGCGGGCGCGGCGCGCCGCGCATCGGCCGAACGCGGGTCACCGGGCAGTCGCCGGATCATCGGCCAAACGGCCATCGCCCGGCACGATCGTAAGCGGTTCGATAGAATCGGACCGATCCGACGGGCGCCGCGTGCGTCCGTGCATGACTTTTGATGAGCGTTGCCGTGTCCGAATCCTCCTCCCCCGAATCGTCGTCCCCGTTCTCCGCGCCGCCCGACGCGCATCGCGTGCTGTCGCTGCCGGCCCGCCAGCGGGCGCGCGCGGCGTCGATGGCGCTGTTCTTCGTCGCCGGCATGATGTTCGCGTCGTGGGGCGTGCACGTGCCGACCGTACGCGACAAGTTCGCGCTGAGCCCCGGGCTGCTGTCGATCGCGCTGTTCGCGGTCGCCGTCGGCTCGATCGCCGCGATGCTGACCATCGCGCGCTGGATCGCGCGCGTCGGCTCGCGCACCGCGTGCCTCGCGGGCGGGCTCGTGATGTCGGCCTGCGCGGCGCTGATCCTCGTCGTGCCGGACTACCCGCTGCTGCTCGCCGTGCTCGCGCTGTTCGGCTTCTCGATGGCGACGCTCGACGTCGCGATGAACGCCGAGGCCAGCGCGGTCGAAATCGCGATCGGCAGGCCGATCATGTCGTCGCTGCACGGCATGTTCAGCATCGGCGGCATGGCAGGCGCGGCCGCCGGCGGCGCGTTGCTGTCGGCCGGCATGGCGCCGGCCGTGCATCTCGCGCTCGCGGCGGCGACCAGTGCGACGGTGCTCGCGGTCGCCAGCCCGGCCGTGCTGCCGCATGTGCCGCACCACGAACACGCGCACGGCGGCGGCAACCGCTGGCGCTCGCCGGCGTTGTGGATGCTCGGCGGGATCGCGCTCGTCGCGCTGATCGCCGAAGGCGCGATGTACGACTGGGCGACGGTCTACATGCGCGACGTCGTCGCGGCGAGCCCCGCGCTCGCCAGCGCCGCCTATGCCGCGTTCTCGGGGGGGATGGCCATCGCGCGCTTCGCAGGGGACGCCGTGCGCGCCCGCTTCGGCGCCCCGCAGCTCGTGTTCGCGAGCGCGTCGCTCGCCTGCGCGGGGATGATCGGCGCGCTGCTGCTGCCGTATCCGGCCACGGTGCTGACCGGCTTCACGATGATGGGGCTCGGCCTCGCGAACATGATGCCGGTGCTGTTCGCGGCCGCCGCGCGCGTGAAAGGCATCCACGCGGCCGAAGGGCTCGCACACGTGGCCGGGCTCGCGTATTTCGGCATGCTGTTCGGTCCGGTCGTGATCGGCGCCGTCGCGCAGGCCGCGAACCTGACGATCGGCCTGTCCGTCGTCGCGCTGTGCGCGGCGCTCGTCGCGGCCGTCGCGCCGAAGGTGCTCGCGCGGCTGAAGATCTGACGGGGCGCGGCCGGTGCCAGCCTAAAAAGAAAGCGCGCATGCGTTGCCGCATGCGCGCTTTCACCCCTTCTGTTGACCGCTTTTCGGGTTACATCTTCACTTCGTCGAGCAGCGACTTCTTGCCGTTCTTGTAGTTGTACAGCGAGATCACGCCGTGCTGCAGGTCGCCCTTCGAGTCGAAGGTCGTCGTGCCGATCACGCCCGAGTAGTTCGTCGCCGGCATCGCGGCGAGGATCTTCGCCGGATCCGTCGAGTTCGCGCGCTTCATCGCATCGACGATGATGTACACGGCGTCATACGTGAACGGTGCGTAGATCTGGATCGGCTGGCCGAAGCGCTTCTCGTACTTCGCCTTGAACGTTGCGCCGCCCGCCATCTTCTCGAGCGAAGCACCGGCTTCCGAGCACACCACGTTGTCGGTCGCGTCGCCGGCCAGGTCGGCCAGCTTTTCCGTGCACACGCCGTCGCCCGCGAAGATCTTCGCGCGCAGGCCGAGCTGCTTCGCCTGTTTCGCGAACGGGCCGCCGGTGGCGTCCATGCCGCCGTACATGATCGCGTCCGGATTCTCGCCCTTGATCTTGGTCAGAATCGCGCGGAAGTCGACCGCCTTGTCGTTCGTCGCGTCATGCGACATCACCTTCAGGCCGAGCGCCTTGGCCTTCTTCTCGAACTCGTTCGCGAGACCCTGGCCGTACGCGGTCGAATCGTCGACCACGGCCACGCTCTTGATGCCCTTCGAGTGCGCGTAGTTCGCGAGTGCCGGGCCCTGCTGCGCATCGGTGGCCACCACGCGATACGTGGTCTTGAAGCCCTGCTGCGTGTAGGCCGGGTTGGTCGCCGACGGCGAGATCTGCACGATGCCTGCATCGCTGTAGATCTTCGAGGCCGGGATCGACGTGCCCGAGTTCAGGTGGCCGACCACCGCGACGACCTTGTCGTCGACGAGCTTCTGCGCAACCTGCGTGGCCTGCCGCGGGTCAGCAGCGTCATCCTGCGGGTCGAGTTGCAGCGTGATTTTCTGGCCGCCGATCGTGAGACCCTTCGCGTTGATCTCCTCGACTGCGAGACGCGCACCGTTCTCGTTGTCCTTGCCCAGGTGTGCAATGCCGCCCGTCAAGGGCGCGACGTGGCCGATCTTGACGACTTGATCGGCGGCCGCGTTGCTTGCAGCTGCAACGCACAGCATCGCCGCAGCGGTGATCGGCAGCAGCTTTTGCATCTTGATATTCATGTAAGTCTCCAGTTTCGGTCCCAATAAACGCCATCGCCCGGTGCCCCGCTGCCATCCCTGTGTTTGCAATCACTGGACGATTCGCCGGTTGCATCGTTCATGCACTTGGCCTCAAGCACGTGAAAACCGCCGCTTTTAGCAGCCGCCCGTCCGTACTTGCGCGCAAGTGTAGGTGATCAAATTAATTTGTGGGACTTTTTTGGGGTAGTGGTAACACTACCGATATGCGTACTTTGGAATGATGACTCGAACATCGCTGCAAGCCCCGCCTGATAAGGGTTTCCGCTAATTCTCGGCGGCCTGCCGAAAGGTCGTTTCAAAACATTCCGGGGGCATTTCGATTCGGTATTTTGTGCCCGTGATCATTGAGTGAAACGCGCGTGACAACGCGCGTTTCATCGTCCGATATGAACGATTCAGGCAGCCGCCGCACGCCATTCGGCATCGAGCGCGTCAACGAGCTGCGATGTCGTCAGCGCGTCGCCGCGCCGTCGCGCGAGCGGTGCGCCCTGCCCGGCCCACAGCGACAGGTAGTCGCCGTTGTTGGCGCGTGCGGCGGCCTGGCGCAGCGGCTGCGTGAGCGCGTTCTGCACCGGGTACGGCGCGACGTCGGCCATGCGCTCGCCGAGCCGCGCCATCAGCGTGTTGCGCAGCCCGCGCGCGTGGCGGCCGGTGATCGCGCGCGTGACCTGCGTCGACGTATCGGCGCTTGCGAGCAGGCGCGCCTTCCAGTCCGCCGCGATCGCGCTTTCCGTGCATGTGAGAAACGCGGTGCCGAGCTGTGCGCCCTGCGCGCCGAGCGCGAGCGCGGCCGCGATCCCGCGGCCGTCCATGATGCCGCCCGCGGCAAGCACGGGCAGGCCGGTCGCGTCGACCAGTTGCGGCACGAGCGCGAGCGTGCCGATCAGCGCGTCATCGGCGGAACCGATGAACGTGCCGCGATGGCCGCCCGCCTCGGCACCTTGCGCGGACAGCGCGTCGGCGCCGGCCGCCTGCCATGCGAGCCCCTCGGCCACGTGCGTCGCCGTGCCGATCACGTAGGTGCCGGCGGCCTTCAGGCGCGCGACATCGGCGGCATCGAGCACGCCGAACGTGAAGCTCGCCACGGGCACGCGCAACGCCACGAGTGCATCGAGCTGCGCGCGAAAGTCGGGGGCGTAGCGCGCGGGCGCGGTGCCCGGCGGCAATCCGAGCGCCGCGTTCAGCGGGTCGATCGCGGCCAATGCGCGGGTGACGGTCGCCGCGTCGGGCGCGGCGTCCGGCTGCACGAACAGGTTGATCGCGAACGGGCGATCGGTCGCCGCGCGAATGGCTTCGACTTCGGTCGCGAGGCGCTCGGGCGCGAACGCGCCGGCGCCGAGACTGCCGAGCGCGCCGGCATTCGAGGCGGCGGCGACCATCGCGGTCGTGGTCGCGCCGACCATCGGCGCCTGCACGAGCGGCAGGCGCAGGCCGAAGCGTTCGGAAAAAGGCGTGGAAAACACACGGGCAGACATGGCGAATCCTTCGATGACGATGCGCGAAAGCGCTTTGTAAAGGCCGGCACATCGACTTTATCGAAGTGGCGCAGCGCCGAAAAATGAATAATCGAGATCGAAACGATCGCTGCGCGAGAAGCGGGCGCGTACCCTGCAACGACACGGGATCGGTGGCACACTCTAGGGCCTGTTCCCGCTAATGACGGGCTTGCGCCGGCCCGCCGCGGAAGGGCCGAGCGCAAGGATTGCAGCGAAGCGAATACCCGACGGATTCGCGACGAGCATGACGCCGCGATCGGCCCTTCCGGGGCCCGCTCCACGCATGAATTTTTCCAGTCAGGGGGACGTGCGTTACCGACCGTATTACGGCGTCGATCGCCGCTTGCTTGGCTCGGCCAAACGGCGCGCCTCGCGCCTCGCACGACGGCCGGCAACGCACGTTCGCAAGTCCGTCATTAGCGGGAGCAAGCCCTAGCCCTCTTCCACCCCGGGGCGCGCATCGCGCACCCCGTTCGCCAGGAGTTCAGAACGTGACTGCCCAATGGATCGACATCCCCACCGGTAACGACAGCTTCGGCGGCTATCTCGCACTGCCCAAGCGCGGCAAAGGCCCGGCCGTCATCATCATCCAGGAGATCTTCGGCGTGAACTCGCACATCCGCGCGGTCGCCGACCAGTACGCCTCCGACGGCTTCGTCGCGCTCGCGCCGGACGTGTTCTGGCGCACGCAGCCGCGCGTCGAGCTGACCTACGAAGGCGCGGATCGCGACAAAGGCATCGAACTGATGAAAAAGACCGACGTGGGTCTCGCGGTCGCGGACATCGGCGCGGCCGCCGATGCGTTGCGCGCGCGCCCCGAAGTGGCCGGCAAGATCGCCGCGATCGGTTACTGCTTCGGTGGCCAGCTCGCGTACCGCGCGGCCGCGACCGGCAAGATCGATGCGGCAGTGGCTTACTACGGCGGCGGCATCCAGAACGCGCTCGACCTCGCCGGCAAGGTCACGCAGCCGATCCTGTTCCACTACGCGGAAAACGACCACGGAATCCCGCTCACGGCCGTCGAACAGGTGAAGGCCGCGTTCGCCGGCCACGGCCATGCGTCGTTCCATGTGTATCCGGGCGCCGAGCACGGCTTCAACTGCACGGACCGCGCGTCGTACAACCAGCGCGCGTCGGCGCTCGCGCACGGCCGCACGCTGACCTTCCTCGCCGAGCACCTCTAAAAACGGCCGGCCGCGGGCCCGCGCACCGGGCCCGCGTTATGCTGCTGTCATCGCCACGGGTCACAACGGGGGTGACTGCGATGCACTCGGACTATCTCGCGCATGACGCGATCGGCCTCGCCACGCTGGTACGCGAACGCAAGGCGAGCCCGCGCGAATTGCTCGACGCCGCGATCGGCCAGGCCGAAGCGGTCAACGGCGCGATCAACGCGATCGTGCTGCAGGACTACGAAGCCGCACGCCAGCGGGCGGCCGCCACGCCCGACGGCGGCGCCGACGCGCCGTTCGCCGGCGTGCCCTATCTCGTGAAGGATCTCGGCGCGGCGGTGGCCGGGCTGCCGCTGTCGATGGGCAGCCGGCACTACCGGTATTTCGTGCCCGCCGACGATTCGCCGGTGATCGCGCGAAGCCGCGCGGCCGGTCTCAACGTGTTCGGCAAGACCAACACGTCGGAGATCGGCCAGATGCCGTACACGGAACCCGAGCTGTTCGGCGCGTGCCGCAACCCGTGGAGTCTCGATCACACGCCCGGCGGCTCGAGCGGCGGCGCGGCGGCGGCCGTCGCGGCCGGCATCGTGCCGATCGCGCATGCGTCCGACGGCGGCGGCTCGATCCGCATTCCCGCATCGTGCTGCGGGCTGTTCGGACTGAAGCCGAGCCGCAACCCGGTACTCGTCGACCTGCCTTCGAACGGCGAGCTGATCGTCCAGCATGCGATCACGCGCAGCGTGCGCGACAGCGCGCTGCTGCTCGACGTGACGACCGGCCAGACCTTGCCGGCCGGCTCGCCCGGCACGTTCCTCGGCGAGCTCGACACGCCGCCCGGCCCGCTGCGGATCGGCCTCGTGCTCGACCCGATGCTCGCGCCGGCGCTCGCCGACGACACGCGCGCGGCGCTCGACGACGCGGCCGCGCTGCTCGAATCGCTCGGCCACCATGTCGAGCCGGCGACGCTGCACGTCGACTACGCGCGCGCGGCCGAAACCTTCCTCACGCTATGGGCGACGATCGCCGAGGAGATGGTGCTCGGTGCGCGCGCGCTGACCGGCCGCACGCCGAAGCGCGGCGAATTCGAGGCCGCGACGTGGGCGATGGCCGTGGTCGGCCGGCGCCTCGCGCGCACGCGCCTGCCCGACGTGCTCGAATGGCAGCGCCAGCTCACGGTGCAGGTGGCCGGCCTCGTGTCGCGCTACGACGCGATCCTGTGCGCGTCGCTCGCGGGCCCGCCGGTGAAGATCGGCGAATTGCAGCCGACGCCGTTCGAATCGGCGCAGATGAAGGTGCTCGCCGCGCTGCCGGTGAAGCCGCTGCTGAAGGAAATGCTCGCGAAGTCGTCGGAAAAGGCGTTCACGTGGGCCGGCTGCACCGAGCTGTTCAACCTGACCGGCCAGCCGGCGATGTCGGTGCCGCTCTACTGGAACGCGCGCGGGCTGCCGATCGGCGTGCAGTTCGCCGCGCGCCACACCGACGACGGGCTGCTGCTCAGGCTCGCCCGGCAGCTCGAACAGGCGCGGCCGTGGTTCGACCGCCGCCCGCCGCTGATGCAGGCGCGGCGCTGACGCACGCGGCGCCGCTCCGCAGGGCTCGAAAAAAAGCCCCGCCGGCACAAACCGGCGGGGCTTTTCCACATGCAATCGCGTGAGCGCGCCTACACGACGAGCCGTTCACAGATCGTCCGCGTCGCGGCCGCCGTGTTCAGCGTATAGAAGTGCAGCCCAGGCACGCCCGCGTCGACCAGACGCTGGCACAGGCTCGTGACGACGTCCGCGCCGAACGCGCGGATCGACTCGCGATCGTCGCCGAAACTCTCGAGCCGGCGCGCGACCCAGCGCGGCACTTCGGCGCCGCACATCTCGGAGAAGCGCATCAGCTGCGAGAAGTTCGTGATCGGCATGATGCCCGGCACGATCGGCACGTCCACGCCCAGCTTGCGCGCATCGTCGACGAAGCGGAAATACGCGTCGGCGTTGAAGAAGTACTGCGTGATCGCGGAATTCGCGCCGGCTTTCACCTTGCGCGCGAAATTCTCGAGATCGGCCTTCGGCGAGCGCGCTTGCGGGTGGTACTCGGGGTAGCCGGCGACCTCGATGTGGAACCAGTCGCCATGCTCGGCGCGGATGAAGCTGACGAGCTCGGACGCATAGCGCAGCTCGCCGACCGCACCCATCCCGGACGGCAGGTCGCCGCGCAGCGCGACGATATGACGGATGCCGTACGAGCGGTACTGGTCGAGGATCGCACGCAGGCTGTCGCGCGACGAGCCGATGCACGACAGGTGCGGCGCGGCCTCGAGGCCGTCCTTCTGCATGTCGAGCACGGTATCGAGCGTGCCCTGCTGCGTCGAGCCGCCGGCGCCGAACGTCACGGAGACGAATTTCGGCTTCAGCGGCAGCAGTTGCGCACGCGTGGCGCGCAGCTTCTCGACGCCTTCCGCCGTCTTCGGCGGGAAGAATTCAAACGAGAGTTCGATCGGTTTCATGATTCGGTGGGAACAGGCTCAGGCCTCAGCCGATGTCGCGCTGACCGAAGATCAGCGCGGACAGCAGCCACGACACGATGCTGTACAGGATCGAACCGAAGAACGCGGACCAGAAGCCCGACACCTCGAAGCCCTTCAGCAGCGACGACGCGAACCAGAAGCACAACGCGTTCACGACGAGGATGAACACCCCGAGCGTGACGATCGTGACGGGCAGCGTCAGCAGGATCAGCACCGGACGGATCACCGTGTTGATCAGGCCGAGCACGACCGCCACGATCAGCGCCGTGCCGAAGCTCTTGATGTGGATCGACGGCACGAGGTACGTGATGATCAGCAGCGCGAGCGCGTTGATGACCCAGGTGAGGATGACGCTCATGGAGTGCTCCGGTTCGGTTGTCGATCGGTACGATCAGTAGCCGCCGCCGGCTGCCGCGGGTGCCCGAAGGCGCGCCGCGGCAGCCGGCGATCCGGCGCCGTGCCGCCGTACCGTGCGCACGTCGGCGACGCGCGCACGGCACCGCGGCAGCGGCGCATCGGATCAGTAGCGGTAGTGGTTCGGCTTGAACGGGCCATCCTTCTGCACACCGATGTACGAAGCCTGCTCGTCCGACAGCACGGACAGGTTCGCGCCGATGCGCGCGAGGTGCAGGCGCGCGACCTTTTCATCGAGGTGCTTCGGCAGCACGTACACCTTGTTCTCGTACTCGCCGCCGCGCACGAACAGCTCGATCTGCGCGAGCGTCTGGTTCGCGAACGAGTTCGACATCACGAACGACGGGTGGCCGGTCGCGCAGCCGAGGTTCACGAGGCGGCCTTCCGCCAGCAGGATGATGCGCTTGCCGTCCGGGAAGATGATGTGGTCGACCTGCGGCTTGATGTTTTCCCACTGGTACTGGCGGGTCGACGCGACGTCGATTTCCGAGTCGAAGTGACCGATGTTGCAGACGATCGCGTTGTGGCGCATCGCCTTCATGTGATCGTGGTTGATCACGTGGTAGTTGCCGGTCGCCGTCACGAAGATGTCGGCCTTGTCGGCCGCGTATTCCATCGTCACGACGCGGTAGCCTTCCATCGCCGCCTGCAGCGCGCAGATCGGGTCGATTTCGGTGACCCACACGGTCGCGCCCAGGCCGCGCAGCGACTGCGCGCAGCCCTTGCCCACGTCGCCGTAGCCCGCGACGACCGCGACCTTGCCCGCAATCATCACGTCGGTCGCGCGCTTGATGCCGTCGACCAGCGATTCACGGCAGCCGTACAGGTTGTCGAACTTCGACTTCGTGACCGAATCGTTCACGTTGAACGCCGGGAACGGCAGGCGGCCGTCCTTTTCCATCTGGTACAGGCGGTGCACGCCGGTCGTGGTTTCTTCGGTCACGCCCTTGATGTGCGCGAGGCGCGTCGAGTACCAGGTCGGGTCCGCGTCGAGGTGCTTCGCGATCGACTTGTACAGCGCGACTTCTTCCTCGTTGGTCGGCTTCGCGATCACCGAACGGTCCTTCTCGGCCTTCGCGCCGAGGATCAGCAGCAGCGTTGCGTCGCCGCCGTCGTCCAGGATCATGTTCGCGAATTCGCCGTTCGGCCATTCGAAGATGCGGTGCGAGAACTCCCAGTATTCGTCGAGCGATTCGCCCTTGAACGCGAACACCGGCGTGCCGGCCTCGACGATCGCGGCGGCTGCATGGTCCTGCGTCGAGAAGATGTTGCACGAGGCCCAGCGGACGTCCGCGCCGAGCGCCTTCAGCGTCTCGATCAGCACGCCCGTCTGGATCGTCATGTGCAGCGAACCGGCGATGCGCGCGCCCTTCAGCGGCTGCTGTGCCTTGTATTCGTCACGGATCTGCACGAGGCCCGGCATTTCGGTCTCGGCGATGTTCAGTTCCTTGCGGCCCCAGCCGGCCAGCGCCATGTCGGCGACGACGTAATCGTTGGAAGCTTTGGAATCGATAATGGCGTTCATCACGCCCTCCTTTCTAAAAAGTTTCTAGATTGGTGACGTGAGCGCCGTTCAGGAAGCGGAACCGGTGCGGTTGTGCCGCACGGCTGCTTGGTGAAGCCTTCCGAGCCTGGCGGACGCAGGATGGTCCGTCGCAACGCTCCTCGGAAAGCGGAGAGGATTGTAGCAAATCGGCGCGCAAAATGCGCAAGCGCGGCGCACACACGGCGCAAGCGCGCGGCGGCGGCGCGCGCGGCCGTCAGGAAAGGGTCAGGACTCCGCGCCGACCCACGCCTGTTCGCGCAGCCGCGCGCGCAGGCGCGCGACGGCCTGGCTGTGCAGCTGGCACACGCGCGATTCGCTCACTTCGAGCACCGAGCCGATCTCGCGCAGATTCAGACCCCGTTCGTAGTACAGCGACATCAGCAGCTTCTCGCGCTCTGGCAGCCGCTCGATCGCCTCGACGAGCGCCTCGCGCAGGTGCTCGTCGAGCAGCGCCGACAGCGGATCGGCGTGATCGACGCGGTAGCGGTCGAGGAACGGCTCGTCGTCGGCCGCACGGTCGAAATCCTCGTAGTAGATCAGCTGGCTGCCGTGCAGGTCCTGCAGCATCCCCTGGTATTCGTCGAGCGGCATGTTCAGGTGCTGCGCGATCTCGGTCTCGCTCGCCGAACGGCCGAGATGCTGCTCGACCTGATGCACCGCGTGCTCGACCTCGCGCGACGTCTTGCGCAGGCTGCGCGGCAGCCAGTCGTTGCTGCGCAACTCGTCGAGCATCGCGCCGCGGATGCGCTGCGTCGCGTAGGTCTCGAACTGCGCGCCCTGGTCTTCCTTGTAGCGGCCGGCCGCGTCCATCAGGCCGATCATGCCGGCCTGGATCAGGTCGTCGAGGTCGACGCTCGCCGGCATCTTCGCGACGAGCTGCAGCCCGAGGCGTCGCACGAGCGGCGCATATTGCGCGAGCACGTCGGCCTGGGACATCTTTCCTTGAGCGTTGTACATCATGGCTCTCTCCTTCCGGTGGTGCTCACGCGGCGTGTGCCGCGCCCGCCTCATACGACGGCTTGCCGCCCGCGTGCACGGCGCGGCCGGCACCCGAATACGGGCGCATCGGCCAGTACAGCAGGTCGGCGGCAATCTGCCGGTAGTCGCGCGCGGCAGCCGACGACGGGAACGCGTCGACCACGACGCGCATCAGCTCGCGTGCGTGCTCGACGAGCGTATCGGCGCTCACGCAGCCCGCGTCGGCGATCGACACCGTCAGGTAGCGGCTCGCGACGCCCGCGAGGTTGTCGAACGCGACCTTCGCGTCCGCGTGGCTGCCGACGTGATTGGTCAGCACGCGGAACTGCGCGAGCGCATGCGCGAAATGCAGCCGCTTCATGCACGCGTACGCCTCGGTGATCGCCTGCGCGGCGACCCGCGTGACGACCAGCACGTCGTGCGCTTCGCGGGCGAGCGTCGAGAACGAACCGTCGGCGCCGAGCTGCGCGTCGACGAGGACGATATCGGCCGGCCCGTCGATGAAATCGCTCAGTTGCGCATCGGTGTAGCCGGTGCGTGCGAGCCGCGCCGCGGCGCACAGGCCGAAGCCGGCCGCGACCCGCGTGCGTTCGCCGTCGCGCAGCCACGCGCCCGCCAGCGTCGCGCTGGCCGAATGCACGTCGGCACGCTCGTCGACGACGAGCACATCCTTGCCGAGCGACGCGAGCGCCGCCGCCAGGTTCACGACGGTGGACGTGCAGCCGACACCCGCCGGCCCGCCCGTCACCGCGACGATGCGCGATGCGCGCCCGGCCAGCAGGCGCCGCAGCCCTTCGGCCTGGTCGATGATTCGTTTATCCAAATCGCACCTCGTGCAGCTCGGCGGTGGAACGTGCGGTCAGTGCGGAGAGCAGCGTCGGCATGTCCTCGTCTTGCGGCACGAAGGGCGAGCCGTCGCGCGGTACACAGAACGCGCTCTTCAGCAGGAATTTGGTCGACGCGACGTACAGGTTCTCCGGCACCTTCTGGCCGGTCGACACGTAATGGATCGGCAGCTTGTAGCGGATCACCGTGTCGAGCACGCCGCCGAGGTGGGTCGCCTCGTCGAGCTTCGTGAGGATGCAGCCGGCCAGGTCCGGATGCTCGCCCACGCTGCGGTACGCCTGCACGACTTCGTTGAGCGTGTCGCCGTGGCTCGTCGCGTTGAGCAGCAGCAGGCGCTGCACCGGCGCGTTCGCCCCGTGCAGCATCGCGATCTGGTCGGATACCGCGCGGTCGCGCTGGCTCATGCCGATCGTGTCGATCAGCACGATGTGCTTGTTGCGCAGCTCGGACAGCGCGAGCGCGAGGTCGCCCGCATCCTTCACCGCGTGCACGGGCACGCCGAGGATCTTGCCGAAGATGCGCAGCTGCTCGTGGCCGCCGATCCGGTAGCTGTCGGTGGTCAGCAGCGCGACCTTGCTCGCGCCGAAGCGCATCACGCAGCGTGCGGCCAGCTTCGCGGTGGTGGTCGTCTTGCCGACGCCCGTCGGCCCCATCAGCGCGAACACGCCGCCGCGCTCCATCAGCGCATCTTCGCTTTCGAGCACCGGCAGGTTCGACGCGAGCACCGACTGCGCCCATGCGGCGGCCTGTTCGAAGGTCTGCGCGCCGTCGCCGGCCGGCATGTTGTCGACCAGCATCCGCACGAGCTGCGCGGAGAAACCGGCCGCGAACAGGTGCTTCGTCAGCGCGCCATGCACGGCGCTGCGACGCTGGCGGTCGTGCCACAACAGGCTGTCGAACTGCTCTTCCATCATCCCGCGCAGTTCGCCGAGCTCCTGCATCACCGTATCGTTGACGATCCGCTCGATGCGCGACTTCACTGCGTCGGCCACCGCGGCGGCGGCGTCGGTGGACAGGCGCGTGCGCTCGGCCGCCTTCGCGTTCGCTTTCGTGTCGGGCGCGCGGACGGCGACGGCCGGCATCCGGCGTTCGGCGTCGCGCACGATGTCGCGCGCCCAGTCGGGCGGCGTCGCGCTCGCGGCGGCCTGCGGGGCAGGCGCGCTCGCCTGCGGCGCGGCGGGCGCCGCCTGCGCACGTGCCATCAGCGCGTCGCGCTGCTGCGTCAGGCGCTTCGCGTGCTCGACGAGCCACGGTGCGGGTTCGGAGGCGGCGGCCGGGGCCGGGGCCGCGGCAGTCGGAGCGGGGGCGGCGGAATACGGCGCTGCCGCGGCCGGCGCTTCGTCATCGATCGCCGACGGTTGCGCCGCCGTGTCGTCTGCTTCGGCGCTTGCGCCGAACACCGACGAGAACACGTCCGGCAGCCCGCCTTCACCTGCCGCATACGGATTGACCGTCGGGCGGGCCGGCGCCGCGCCCGGGCGCGACACGATGCCCGGCACCGCGGCGGCCGGCACGGATTCCGGCACGCGCGGCGCGGCGATGCGCGGGCGCGCCGCAGCCGGCGGCGTCACGGCGGCCAGGTCCGAATCTGCAAGCGCAACGATTTCCACGCTGCCGTCATCGAGCGTACGGTTCGACAGCACGACCGCGTCGGCGCCGAGCGCCTCGCGCACGAGACGAAGTGCGTCGCGGCTCGTTGCGCCGGTGAATTTGCGAATGTTCAAGCGGAACCCCCGATGACGTTAACGACTTTGATCGTGCGTGTGTCCGGCACTTCGGCATACGACAGCACTTTCAATTGCGGCAGGCTGCGGCGCAGGAAACGCGCGAGCATCGCGCGCAGCGCGTGCTGCACCAGCAGCACGGGCGGCAGCCCGAGATTCTGTTGACGCAGCATCGCCTGTTGCGTGCCGGTCAGAAGGTTGTGCGCGAGGCCGGGTTCGAGGCCCGGGTTCGCGCCGGTGGCGAGCGCCTGCGACAGCACGCGCTCGAGATTCGAGTCGAGGCCCATCACCTGCATCTCGCCTGCGCCCGGATACCACTGCTGCGTGATCGCGCGGCCGAGCGCCAGCCGCACGGCGGCCGTGATCTCGAACGCATCGCCGCGGCCCGCGTGTTCGGACACGGCCTCGAGGATCGTGCGCATGTCGCGGATCGGCACGCCTTCCTCGAGCAGGTTCTGCAGCACCTTCTGCAGCGTCGTCAGCGAGATCGTCTTCGGGATGAGGTCCTCGACGAGCGACGGCGCGTCCTTGCCGGTGCGCTCGACGAGCGACTGCACTTCCTGGCGGCCGAGCAGCTCGGCCGCGTGCTGGACGACCAGATGATTCAGGTGCGTCGCGACGACCGTGCTCGCGTCAACCACCGTGTAGCCGTACACCTGCGCCTGCTCGCGCATCGCGACGTCGATCCACACGGCCGGCAGCCCGAACGCGGGATCCTGCGTGACGGCGCCCGGCAGCGCGGCCGTCACCTGGCCGGGGTTGATCGCGAGCCACTGGCCCGGGAACACTTCGCCGACACCGATCTCGACACCCTTCAGCGCGATCCGGTACGCGTTCGGCCGCAGCTCGAGGTTGTCGCGGATATGGATCACCGGCGGCAGGAAGCCGATTTCCTGCGCGAATTTCTTGCGGATGCTCTTGATGCGCTTGAGCAGTTCGCCGTCGCTGTTCTTGTCGACGAGCGGGATCAGCCGGTAACCGACTTCCAGCCCGAGCGGGTCGATCAGCTGCACGTCGTCCCAGGTCGCCTCGTGGCTGTCCGACGGCAGCGCCGCGGGCGGCGCGATGTCGGTCAGGTCGCCGGCCGCCTTGCGGGCCGCCGCGCGCTTGGTCTGCGTGCGGGCCAGCCAGATCGCGCCGCCGCCGAGCGCGAGGAACGCGACGTGCGGCATGCCGGGGATCAGCCCCATCAGCACGATGATCGCGCCGGTGATGTTCAGCACGCGCGGGTTCGTGAACAGCTGGCCGGTGATCTGCGTGCCGATGTCCTCGTCGGTCGCGACGCGCGACACGATCACGCCCGCCGCGGTCGAGATCACGAGCGACGGGATCTGCGCGACGAGGCCGTCGCCGATCGTCAGCAGCGTGTAGTTCGTGCCGGCCGCGGCGAACGTCATGTCGTGCTGGACCATCCCGACGATCAGCCCGCCGATCACGTTGATCGCCATGATGATCAGGCCGGCGATCGCGTCGCCGCGCACGAACTTCGACGCGCCGTCCATCGACCCGTAGAACTCGGCTTCCTGCGACACGGCCAGGCGGCGCTTGCGCGCCTGCTCTTCGTTGATGAGGCCCGCGTTCAGGTCGGCGTCGATCGCCATCTGCTTGCCGGGCATCGCATCGAGCGTGAAGCGCGCGGACACTTCGGCGATCCGCCCCGCGCCCTTCGTGATCACCATGAAGTTGATGATCATCAGGATCACGAACACGACGATACCGACCGCGAAGTTGCCGCCGACGAGGAAGTGGCCGAATGCCTCGATCACCTGGCCGGCCGCGTCCGGGCCCGTGTGGCCTTCGAGCAGCACGACGCGCGTCGACGCGACGTTCAGCGACAGGCGCAGCAGCGTCGAGAACAGCAGCACGCTCGGGAACGCCGCGAAGTCGAGCGGCTTCATCGTGTACATGCTGACGAGCAGCACCATCACCGACAGCGCGATGTTGAACGTGAACAGCAGATCCAGCAGCAGCGGGGGCAGCGGCAGGATCATCATCCCCAGGATCATGCAGATGAGGATCGGGCCCGCGAGCGCGCGCACATTGGCGCCCGCGAACGGGTTCGGGCGCTTCGCGAACAGGCCGGTCGGAGTGCTCATGCCGCACCTGCCTTGCCGAGCGTGTCTTCGGCTTCTTCGCGCTCGTCTTCTGCGGGCACCGACGCGCCCTTGTCGAGATCGGCCGGCACCTCCAGATCGACCGGCGCCGCCGGGAACGCACCGCCTTCCGAACGGAAGCGCTTGAGCTGGTAGACCCACGCGAGCACTTCGGCGACGGCCGAGTACAACGAGCCGGGAATCTCGCGTTCGAGTTCGACGTTGTGATACAGCGCACGCGCGAGCGGCGGCGCCTCGAGCAGCGGCACGTTGTGCTCGGCCGCGAGTTCGCGGATGCGCGCGGCGACGAGGTTCACGCCCTTCGCGACGACCTTCGGCGCACGCATCTCGCCGTCCGTGTATTGCAGCGCGACGGCGAAGTGCGTCGGGTTCGTCACGACCACGTCGGCCTTCGGCACGGCCGCCATCATCCGGCGGCGCGCGATCGCGCGCTGCTGCTGGCGGATGCGCCCCTTCACGTGCGGATCGCCTTCGTTCTCGCGATGCTCGCGCTTCACTTCTTCCTTCGTCATGCGCAACTTCTTGTTGTACTGCCAGATTTGGTAAGGCACATCGAGTGCGGCGACCACCAGCATCCCGGCGACCGTCGTGCCGCAGCACACGGCGACCAGGTGCAGCGCATCGGTCAGCGCCGCGCCGAGCGGCTGCGTCGCGAGGCCGAGCAGCTCGTCCTTGCTGCGCCAGATCGCGATGCCGCCGATCCCGCCGACGACCAGCGTCTTCGCGAGCGACATCCCGAGCTGGATCGGCCCCTGGATCGAGAAGATCCGGCCGAGGCCCGAGATCGGGTTCAGGCGGTCGAACTTCAGCTCGAACGTCTTCGACGAGATCAGCCAGCCGCCGAGCGCCATCGGCGCGAGCAGCGCGGCGACGCCGGTGAGCGCGAGGATCGGCAGCAGCGCGGCGAAGCCTTCGAGGCTCGCGCTGCCGGCCGCCGACAGCATCCGGCTCGTGTCGAACGCGGCCGCGCGATCGAACGTGAACGCGCCGCGCAGCATTGCCTGCAGATGCCCGCCCGACGGGCCCGCGAGCAGCCAGGTGCCATAGAACCCGGCCGCGAGCAGCGCGAACGAAGCCAGTTCGCGCGAACGCGCGACCTGCCCCTCCTCGCGCGCCTTCTCGAGGCGCCTGGGAGTGGCGGCTTCGGTCTTGTCGAGATCGCTCTCGTCTGCCACGTGGCCTCCAGTCGGGTACGGCGGAATGCCGCTTTCCAGTGACACCGATTATTCATGGAGGCGTCAAACGCCGATCGGTCGAGCAAAGCCGGGAAAGGGGGGTATTTCGGGGAATCGGGCGAACCGGCGCGAACGGGCCTGGACGGGGGACGGAACGGTGTGCGGCGCGGCGGAAAAACGCGCCGATCAGTGCGATCGGGGGGTGTCGGCTCCGGACGGAGCGGCGACGGTGTGAAGCGAGGAAAGGCGCGGAAAGGGAGAAACGGTGAAACGGCCTGGCGGGTGCGACGCGAAACCCTGCCCCGACGCGACGGCGTCGCGCGTCGGAGCAGGCGTCGGTCAGGCTGCCGCGACCGGATCCTCGCCGAAGCGGTTCGGACCTTCGGTGCCGCGCGAGCACATCCACACGAGCAGCAGGATGCCGCCGACGATCGGAATCAGCGCGAGCAGCAGAAACCAGCCCGAGCGGCCCGTATCATGCAGCCGGCGCACGCTGACCGCGATGCTCGGAATGATCAGCGCCAGCGAAGCCAGGCCGATCACGACGAGCAGCAGCAGCGTGATCAGGCCCGCGTCGTGGCCCGCCGCGCCGATGATCTGCGCGGCGATCGACAGCGCGCAGGTGAGCAGCGCGAAATACCAGTATTCGGCACGGCGCGCACGGCCTTCGAATGTCGCGTATTTATTGAGTGCGGAACGAACGGCTTCTGAAAAATTCATCTTATTACCCTCCTGTTTTATATAGACGACCCCGGAAACAACGCCGGCATTATATGTTTGAATTTCGACGGACTCCATCTGTTTTCACATGCCGGGGAGTGCGCGCACCCGGCCGCATTGCCGCCGGAACGCCGCCCGAACGGCGCGGGAACGGCTGCAACAGCGGAATGCGACACCATCGGCTTGCATGCCGCGTCATTTCAATAATCTTGAAAACCTGACAGAAACTGCAGCCCGGGATAATCCGGCATTTGATTGCATCGAAATGAAATCGGGTGCGATCGATAATCGGCGAAAGTGTGTCGCATTCGATTAACCGGCCGGCCTTACGCGGGGGTGCAAAGCGCGCTGCCCTTCGCCATTCCCGATTCCGGTCGAACCGCACGATGCTCCGCCATCCGCTCGTGTCGTGGCTGCCGCTCGCCTGCGCGCCAACAGCCGGCTGCGCAGGCACGCCGGCTCCGCCGCCGGGCGCGTAGGCGCCGCGCCCGCGCGCGGCGGCGCGCCGGTCGGCCCCGTCGCACCGCGCACCGCGTCCGGACAAAAAAAAGGGGACGATCGCTCGTCCCCTTGTTCCTGCGTCCCGCCGTGCCGCGTCAGAACGCGACGAAAGGCGCCGCGCCGCCGCTCGCGGTCTTGTCCATCCCGAAGTAGATCGTCTTGCCGTAGAAGTGCGGCATGCCGATGTCGAGCCAGCCGGACGAACCGAACGGACCCGCGATGTCGTTGAACGCGAACGTCGACGGGTTCGAGAACAGCGAATCCGCGTTCACGACGGGCATCGATACCGTGCCGCTCACGCCGTTCTGGCCGGTCAGCGTCGCCGAATAGGTGGTCGACGCCGTCGGGCAGTAGAACTGCGTGTTCTTCGAGCAGGCCGTCTGCGACGAATCGTTGAAGAAGTACGCATTCGAACCCGTATCGAAGAACGCCGTCACGTTGCGCCCGAGGAACGTCGCGTTGACGTCGCCCGTGGTGGTCGACGTCATCACGGTCTTCCCGGTCAGGTCGGGCAGGCCGAACGTCAGCGTCCCGGTTGCGCTCGCCTGTCCGTTGTTCGAGATGGTCGGCATGCTCACGCTCACCCCGTTGCTGTCGGCGAAACGATGCACGGGGTTGGCCACCTGCTGCGCGACCGGCACGAGCGCAACCGTGCAGTTCGCGTTGTCGCCGTTCGGGCATGCGTAGTAGTTGTTGTTCGTCGACGTCGACGTCGCGCAGGTCGTCCCGCAGTCGACCGGCGCCGGCCCGATGCCGAGGATCCCGTTCGCGCCGAGCGCGCTCGCCGTGTTGGCCGACGCGCCGCCGTTCGTGCACGAGTTCGGCACGTTCGTCGTGCCGAGGTCGCCGATGATCTGCACGGGCAGCGAGCTCGCCTGCTCGGAGCCGATCGACAGGTCGACCGTGCGCACCGAACCCCACGTATAGCTCGACACGAACTTGCCGCACTCGGCGACCGGCGCGCCGCCGCTCGTCACCTGCGGAAGGCTGCCGAGCACGCCCGACACGGCGCTGCCGACGAGCCGCAGCCCGTAGGACGCGGTATCGACGAGCACGTTGTTGACCACCTGGCAGTTCGACGTGCCCGGCGCACAGACCTTCAGGCTGATGGTCGGGATGTTGATCACGTTCGCGACGCCGGCGTTGACGGTGATGACGGCCGTGTTCCCGGAATTGCCGTCCGAGCCGCTGTTACCGTTGTTGCCGTTGTTGCCGTTATTGCCCGAACTGCTGCCGCCACCGTCGCCGCCGCCGCATGCCGTCACGAGGACGACCGTCGCCGCCGCGAGGCCCAGCACGCCGAGCCAGCGCTTGAATGTACGAGGAATGCTCAAGATCGCTCTCCCGCTGTCACTGGATGTCGGTGCCGGCCAGGCCGGCAGGCAGCGCCGCCGGCAGCCACGCCTGGCCCGAGAAGGCGCCCATGTGGCCGCCTGTCCGGATCACGAGGCCGCTCGTGTCGACGGACACGGGCGCGCGCCAGCCGCGCGCCTTGTGTGCCGCCTGGACGCCTGCGGTGTACTGCGGGAAATAGCTGCCGAGCAGCGAGGCGAGATCCGGCATCGTCGGCCCTTGCCACGCGAGGCCGAACACGCTGCCGGCGGCCGACGTGTATTCGTGGATGACGGTGCCCGATCCGAGCGTGATCTCGCGGACGGTATAGCCGGCCGTGCTCGTCTGCACGCCGTCTGCCGAACGCATTGCGCGCTGCAACGCGCGCACGGTTGCGGCCTGATCGTCCGCCGGCGGCGACATCGGCGCGCCGCCCAGTTCCGCGTATGCGTGGACGCTCCACAGCACACCCATTGCAGCCGTCGCGTGCGCGACGGCCCAGCCCAAGCGTTTCAGCTTCACGTTCCCCCCCAAGGGACTGGCTTCGTTGCCGGTAGTGCGGCCATCGGGCCCGCGCCGCCGGCAAACATATGAAATCGTACGAATGACGCTACGTTGCTACTGACGCGTAGTATGCCTGCTGAGTGTGTCGAAGTGTCAATTTGACGCAGGACGACCCTCGGCCTCACGGGTGAGACGCGCGCGGGAATGCGGTGCGGGGAACACGGGACGCGTGCATCGGGCGCCGCCGCGACACGCGGCGCGCCGATGCATGCGGCAGGATCAGAAGCCCAGGCTGGCGAGCAGGTCGTCGACCTGCCCCTGGTCCTGGACCACGTCGGTCTTGCCTTCCGGCGCGATCTGCGGGCCGTTCAGCAGCGACTCGGGGCTGCCGGTCGAACTCATCTGCTCGGCCGCGAACGCAGCCGCGGTGGCCGCGAACTGCTCGCGCCGCTCAGGCGCGATGTTCTCGACGAGCACGGTGAGGAGCTGCTGCTCGATCAGGTAAACCATGTCCATGATCTTCTTGATCACCTGCCCGGTCAGATCCTGAAAATCCTGCGCGAGCATGATCTCGAGCAGTTGCGCGCTGGTCGCCGACGTCGCTTCGGGCAGCGTGCGCAGGAACGTGCGCGTATCGTCCATCAGCTCGCGCACTTCCGCGTGCTCGATCGGTGCCGCGTACCACTGCGTCCAGCGCGCGTCGAGCGCCTCGGCCTCGTTCTGGATGCGCGCCTGCATCGGCTTCGCGACCTCGATCGCGTTCAGCACGCGCACGGCGGCCTGCTCCGTCATCGTCGCGACGTAGCGCAGCCGGTCGCGCGCATCGGGTACGGCTTCCGCCGCCCGCTCGACATGCTTGTCGAGCCCGAGCTCGCGCATCGAATCGCGCAGCGTGCGCGTGACATGGCCGATACGCGCGAGGATGCGGTCGCTTGCGAAATCGGCGCCTTCGGCGTGGCCGTCGGCGCTGAACCCCGCACCCGTCAGCGCGGCATGGATCGGCTCGTTCACGTCAGCTCCCGGCCTTCGCCATCTTGTCGATGATCTTGTTCAGCTTCTCGTCGAGCGTCGCCGCCGTAAACGGTTTCACGACGTAGCCGCTCGCGCCGGCCTGCGCGGCCGCGATGATGTTCTCCTTCTTCGACTCGGCCGTGACCATCAGCACCGGCAGGTGCGTGAGCGTCGCGTCCGCGCGGATTTCCTTCAGCATCGCGAGGCCGTCGAGGTTCGGCATGTTCCAGTCGGAGATCACGAAGTCGAAACCGCCGCCGCGCAGCCGCGCAAGGCCGGCCGCGCCATCCTCGGCCTCGTCGACGTTCGAGTAGCCCAGTTCCTTGAGCAGGTTGCGGACGATCCGGCGCATCGTCGGGAAATCGTCCACCACCAGGATTTTCATGCTCTTGTCCATCGTCGTTCCTTTCCAGATTCGTTTCCGTCGGGACGCGTATCGTGGCACGCGCCCCGTGGCATTCCATTCAAACGCGCTGCACGCGGTCGCCCATCGTCGCCAGGCGCGCCATCACGCGGCGGCTCATCTCGGCGAGCGGCACGATTTCGTCCGCGCCGCCGAGCGCGATCGCCTCGCGCGGCATCCCGAACACGATGCAGCTTGCCTCATCCTGCGCGAACGTGTGCGCGCCCGCGCGTTTCATTTCCAGCAGGCCTGCCGCGCCGTCGCGGCCCATCCCGGTCAGGATCACCCCGATCGCGTTCTTGCCCGCGTGCGTCGCCGCCGAGCGGAACAGCACGTCGACCGACGGGCGGTGCCGGTTCACCGGCGGCTCGTCCGACAGTTGCGCAATATAGTTCGCCCCGCTTCTCGCAAGCAACAGGTGCGCGTGGCCCGGCGCGATATACGCGTGGCCCGGCAGCACGCGCTCGCCATGCTCCGCTTCCTTCACCGCGATCCGGCACAGGCCGTTCAGCCGCTGCGCGAACGATTTCGTGAAGCCGGGCGGCATGTGCTGCGCGATCAGCACGGCCGGCGCATCCGGCGGCAGCGGCGTCAGCACTTCGCGGATCGCCTCGGTGCCGCCCGTCGACGCACCGATGATGATCAGCTTCTCGGTACTGACGAGCGGGTTGTTGATCATCGGCGCGGCCGGGTGGCTGTCCGCCGCGCGCGCGACGGCCTGCGGCTGCGGCGCCTGGCGCACGCGCGCACGCGACGCCGCGCGGATCTTGTCGGCGAGCTTTTCCGCATAGTCGAGCATCCCGTCGCGAATCCCGACGCGCGGCTTCGTGACGAAATCGACCGCGCCGAGTTCGAGCGCGCGCAGCGTGATTTCCGAGCCGCGCTCGGTCAGCGACGACACCATCACGACCGGCATCGGCCGCAGGCGCATCAGCTTCTCGAGGAAGTCGAGCCCGTCCATGCGCGGCATTTCGACGTCGAGCGTGAGCACGTCGGGGTTGTGCTGCTTGATGAGCTCGCGCGCGACGAGCGGATCGGGCGCGGTCGCGACCACCGTCATGTCGGGCTGGCTGTTGATGATCTCGGTCATCAGGCTGCGGATCAGCGCCGAATCGTCGACGCACAACACTTTGATCTTCTGCACTGCGGTCATGCCTCCTGCTTTCTTGATAGGTTCGCCGCCCGCACGCCGCCGCCCGCACGCCGCCGGCCGGCGCCGCGCTGCGCGCACCGAACAGCTCGATGCGCGGCCGCGCCGGCTGCGGCGGGGCCGGACGCTTCGCCGAGAACAGCTCGACTTGCGGACGCGGCCGTGCGGCGCGGGCGCGATCGGCCTCGCGGGCGAGCGCGGCTTCGCGCTCGGTGACGCCCGGCACCTGCAGCCGCAGCTTCTTCACCATCGCGCGCCCGCTGTTCGCCATGAACGCGACCTTGCGCGGGTGCACGCCCTGCAGGTCTTCCGCCGTGATGCGGATGCGTTCGAGCGCCAGGTAGCGGCGCACGAAATCCGCGTTGCGGTCGCCGATGTTGATCGTCGTCATCCCGGCCAGCACGGCGGCGCCCCCAAACACCTTCGCCTCGAAGCGTTCGCGGCGCCCGCCGGCCTTGATCATCTCGTTGATCAGCACTTCCATCGCATACGCACCGTAGCGCATCGATTCCGACGCGGCCGCGCCCGGATCGGCGCCGTCGTCCGGCAACATGAAGTGGTTCATCCCGCCGATGCCCGCGTACGGGTCGTGCAGGCACGCGGCGACGCACGAGCCGAGCACGGTCATCAGCACCATGTCCTCGGACGTCGTGTAGAACTCGTTCGGCAACAGCTTCACGCCGGGACGGCCGAAGTGGTTGTCGAAGTAGCGATTGGTTGCGATCGGCAGGGCGCTCATCCGCGCTCTCCAAAGGCGGGCGCGGCGCCCGCCGCCCGTGCGCGCACCGGCTGCGGCATCGCGGCCGCCGCCTGCGCCTGCGCACCACGCGGCCGCGCGCCGATTGCGGCGTCGCGGGTCAGTTCATACACCGTCTGCCCGCGCAGCCGGAACGCCTGCGTGACATACGTGAAATTTTCCGAATGGCCGGCGAACAGCAGCCCGCCCGGCTTCACGAGCGGCTCGAAGCGCGACAGCACCTGCCCCTGCGTCGGCTTGTCGAAATAGATCATCACGTTGCGGCAGAAGATCGCGTCGAACGGCTTCGCGATCCCGTAGTCCGCATCGGTCAGGTTCAGCTGCTCGAAGCGGATCATCGCGCGCAGCTCGGGGCGCACCTTCACGCGGCCGGCCTGCGCGCCCGTGCCCTTCAGGAAGAAGCGCTTCAGCCGCTCGGGCGACAGGTGCTTGACCTGGTCGTACGTGTAGATGCCGGCTTCCGCCTTCGCGAGCACCTGCGTGTCGAGGTCGGTCGCGAGGATCGACGCGCCGCGCGCCGCCGATTCGCCGAGCGCCTCGATCAGCGTGATCGCGATCGAGTACGGCTCCTCGCCGGTCGACGCCGCCGAGCACCACACCGATACCGGCGCCGGCCGTCCTTTCACGAACTCCGACAGGATCGGGAAGTGGTGCGACTCGCGGAAGAACGCGGTCAGGTTGGTGGTCAGCGCATTGGTGAACGCTTCCCACTCGAGCGGATCGTCTTCCTGCTCGAGCAGGTCGAGGTAGTCGCGGAACGTGTCGAGGCCGCGTGCCCGCAAGCGGCGCGCGAGACGGCTGTACGCCATGTCGCGCTTGTGCTCGGACAGCGAGATCCCCGCGCGTTGATGGATCAGCGCGCGAATGCGTGCGAAATCCGCGCTCGTGAACGCGAAGTCGCGCCCCGGCTCGCCCGCGCGAGGCGAGGCATCCGGTACATCGGGTCGAAACGGCGCGCGCGCGTGCGACATGGTTTAGAAGGTCTCCCAATCATCATCGGACGTGCCGGCCGTGGCCGCCGCCGGCTTCTCGCCGTTCAGCGCGGGGCGCACGAGCGCGGGCTTCGCGGCCGGCTTGTCGGCCGGCGCGGCGGTTTTCGCGAGACGCGGCCCATAGCCGCCCGCGGCCGTGCCGCGGGAAGCCGGCGCATCCTTCTGCGCGTGCGCGCCCGTATCGGCCGCACGCTTCGGTTCATGGCCCGCACCCGATGCAGCCGCAGCGGCCGCACGCGGTGCCGGCGCGGCGCGCCGTGCCGGTTGTGCGGCAGCCTGCGGGGCCGGCAGCGCGGCGGCCGGCGCCGCATCGAAACGCGGCTCCGACGTCAGCGCCGGCACGGCCGCAGGCTCATGCGCGACCGGCCGCGCGACCCCGCGCGACGGCGCGAGCACGATGCCGCCCGCCACGCGCCAGCCCGACACGATCGCCTTCATCTGGCGCGTCTGCTCCTCGAGCGACGCGGCCGCGGCGGCCGCCTGCTCGACGAGCGCCGCGTTCTGCTGCGTGACCGAATCCATCTGGCCCACTGCGCGGTTGACCTGCTCGATGCCGGTCGACTGCTCGTCCGACGCGGCGCTGATCTCGCCCATGATGTCGGTCACGCGGCGCACGGCCTGCACGATCTCGTCCATCGTCGAGCCGGCACGCGCGACGAGCGCCGACCCGCTTTCGACCTTCTCGCTCGAATCGCCGATCAGCTGCTTGATTTCCTTCGCGGCGCTCGCGCTGCGCTGCGCGAGCGAGCGCACCTCGCCCGCGACCACCGCGAAGCCGCGGCCCTGCTCACCCGCGCGGGCCGCTTCGACCGCCGCGTTCAGCGCGAGGATGTTGGTCTGGAACGCGATACCTTCGATCGTGCCGATGATGTCGACGACCTTGCCCGAGCTCGCCGCGATGTCCTGCATCGTCGACACGACCTGGCCGACCACCTCGCCGCCCTGCGTCGCGATGTCCGACGCATTCACCGCGAGCTGGCTGGCCTGCCGCGCGTTCTCCGCGTTCTGCCGCACGGTGCCCGTCAGCTGCTCCATGCTCGACGCGGTTTCCTGCAGCGAGGCGGCCTGCTCCTCGGTACGCTGCGACAGGTCGATGTTGCCGGTCGCGATCTCGCGCGCGCCGACGTCGATCGATTCGGTGCCGCGATGCACGGCCTGCACCATCGTCGTGACGGCGTCCTGCATCCGCTTGATGCCGCCGAACAGGCGGCCGATCTCGTTCGTGCTGAACACGTTCACCGGCTGCGTGAGGTCGCCGCCGGCGATGCGCTCGAAGTGCGCGATCGCGTCCTCGAGCGGCTGCACGATCAGCCCGCGCAGCGCGAAGCGGATCGCGATCACGACGACGACCGCGATCGCGATGCCGGCCGCGATCAGCGCGACCATCAGCGAGATCTGCGACTGCGTCGCGGCCTGGCGATCTTCCGCGCGCTTTTGCAGCGACGCGACCACGGCCGACGCGGCCTGGTCGTACGCGACGAACATCGGGCTGATCTTGGTATCGGCGACCGCGTGGTACGCGGCCATGTCGCCCGCGCGCGCGGCCGCGAACTCGGGCTCGACGCCTTCCTTCACGATCGTCGTGTAGCGGGTGGTCAGGTCGTCGACGAGCGCCTGCTCGACGCCGAGCTTCGGCGTCGACTGGAATGCCTGCCAGTTCTGGCTCGACTTCGCGTACAGCTCCTGCGCGCGGTCGAGCACCTTGGCCGCCTCGGCCGTGTTGCCTGCTTCCGTCAGCGAACGGAAGCGGTCGAGCGACACACGCGCACGCAGCAGGTACGACGACGTGTCGTCGAGCGTATGGATCGCCGGCAGGTCGACGTGCGCGATCTCGTCGAGCGAGCGGCTCGCCTGATTCAGCGCGTACAGGCCGAGCCCGCCGACGGCTGCGGCCAGCGCCACGAGGATGAGTCCGACCGCCGTGAGCGTCGTGCGGATCGACCAGTTATGCAACATTGCAGATTCTCCCTAAATTCCTGCGCGCGCGCGGCGCGCTTACCCGCCGAGCGTCTCGATCAGCGCCATTTCACGGCTCGACATCAGCTTCTCGATGTCCATCAGGATCAGCATCCGGCCGTCGACCGTGCCGAGGCCCGTCAGGTACTCGGTCGTCAGCGTCGCGCCGAATTCCGGCGCCGGCATGATCTGGTCGGTCTGCAGCGTCAGCACGTCCGAAACGCCGTCGACCACCATCCCGACCACGCGATGCGCGACGTTCAGGATGATCACGACGGTCTGGTGGTCGTACTCGACGCGGCCGAGATGGAACTTGATCCGCATGTCGACGATCGGCACGATGATCCCGCGCAGGTTGATCACGCCCTTGATGAATTCCGGCGCGTTCGCGATGCGCGTGACGCTGTCGTAGCCGCGGATTTCCTGCACCTTCAGGATGTCGATCCCGTATTCCTCGTCGCCGAGCGTGAACACGAGGAATTCCTGGCCCGTCGCGTCGCCTTGTTCCGCATCGCGGCGGCTCGTTGCCGCGTTCGCCGCGGCCGGATTGATCATTTGGACTTCAGCAGACACGTTTGCCCCCAATCGGTTGAATGGCGAGTGACATCAGAACATCGCGAGCTCGGCGCCGGCACGGGCGCCGTGCGTCGCACGGGTTTCACGGTTCAGCGCCGCGACGTCGACGATCAACGCGACGCTGCCGTCGCCGAGAATCGTCGCCGCCGAGATGCCGTGCACCTTGCGGTAATTGGTTTCGAGGTTCTTCACGACCACCTGCTGCTGGCCGACCAGCTCGTCGATCAGCATCGCGAAGCGGCGCCCCTCGGTTTCCATGATCGTGACGATTCCTTGCGTCGGGTCGGTGCGCGCGTCGTCGACCGAGAACACTTCGTGCAGCGCGACCAACGGCAGGTATTCGCCGCGCACGCGCACCACGCGTTCGCCGTTGCCGACCGTGTAGATGTCGTCGTTCGACGGCTGCAGCGACTCCATCACGAAGTTCAGCGGCAGGATGAAGATCTCGTTGCCGACCTTCACCGACATCCCGTCGAGGATCGCGAGCGTGAGCGGCAGCACGATCCGCGTGGTCGTGCCGCGGCCGGCCACGGACGTGATCTCGACGTGGCCGCCCATCGACTGGATGTTGCGCTTCACGACGTCCATCCCGACGCCGCGGCCCGACACGTCGGTCACCGTCTCGGCCGTCGAGAAGCCCGGCGCGAAAATCAGTTGCCAGACTTCGTCGTCGCTGATGTTGTCGGACACCTGCATGCCCTGTTTCGCGGCCTTCGCGAGGATTCGCTCGCGGTTCAGGCCTGCGCCGTCGTCGCTCACCTCGATCACGATGTTGCCGCCGTGATGCGCGGCCGACAGCACGAGCTGGCCCACCGCGTCCTTGCCGGCGGCCACGCGCTTGTCGACCGTCTCGATCCCGTGGTCGAGGCTGTTGCGCACGAGGTGGGTCAGCGGATCGATGATCCGTTCGATCAGGCTCTTGTCGAGTTCGGTCGCCTGGCCGAACGTGACGAGCTCGACCTGCTTGCCGAGCTTGCCGGCAAGGTCGCGCACGAGACGCGGGAAGCGGCTGAACACGTAGTCCATCGGCATCATGCGGATCGACATCACGGCTTCCTGCAGGTCGCGCGCGTTGCGCTCGAGCTGCGCCATCCCGTTGAACAGGCGGTCGTGCAACGCCGGGTCGAACGCGGTCGCGGTTTCCGCGAGCATCGCCTGCGTGATCACGAGCTCGCCGACCAGGTTGATCAGTTGATCGACCTTCTCGACGCCGACGCGAATCGAGCTGCCTTCGGCGCCCGATGCGGCAGCGGCGGCCGGGCGGGCGCGCTTGTCGTCGTGATGCGCGGCGGGCTGCGGCGCGTGGTCGGCGGGCGCTTGCCGGGCCGGCTGCTGCGCTTGCGCGGCAGCGGCGGCCGGCTCGGCGGGCGCGGGCGCGGCCGGCGCCGATGCGGCCGGTTGCGGTGCCGCGGCCTGCGGCGCGAAGACCTCCGCGCGCACCGGTTGCGCGGCGGCGGCCGGTTCTGCTGCCGGCGCCGCGGCTTCCGGTGCGGCAGCCGGTGCGGCCGGCGCGGTGCCGCGCCCGACGCGGATCTGGCTTTCGTCGATCACGAAGCAGCACACGGCGACGATGTCGTCGGACGGCACGTCCGATTCGACCCACAGCGTCAGGTCGGCGCCGGCTTCCTCGCGGCCCACGATCCGGCCGAGGTTGCCGAGCTCTTCGGTGAGCAGTTCGCGATCCTTCGCATCGACGCCCACGAGCGTGATCTTCAGGTGCGGACCGCCTTCGCCCGCATCGGCGGCGGCCGCCGGATGCGCGGCCGCGACGGCCTGCTCGATCACGTGGTCGGGCACGCGATCGTCGCCGGCGGCCGGTTCCACGGCCGGAGCAGCCGGTGTGGCGGCGGCAGCGGCCGGCGCCACGGGCGCAGCCGCGGCGGCTGCCGGCGCACCCGCGCCGCTCTCGGCCTTCAGCCGTTCGAGCTTCGCGCAGATCGTCGCGGCGGCGGCCGCGTCCGGTTCGGCGCTCGCGCGGTAGTCGACGAGCTGGTCGGACAGCACGTCCTTCGTCTCCAGGAACGCGTCGACCATTTCCTTGGTCAGCGTCAGCTCATGGTTGCGCGCGCGGTCAAGCAGCGATTCGAGGATGTGCGTCGTATCGGTCAGCGCGGAAAAGCCGAACGTCGCCGCGCCGCCCTTGATCGAATGCGCGGCGCGGAAGATCGCGGCCAGATCCTCGGGGTCGGGCGAGCCGACGTCGAGGTTCAGCAGCAACTGCTCCATCTGCGCGAGCAGCTCGTCCGCTTCGTCGAAAAATGTCTGGTAGAACTGAGTGATGTCGAGAGTCATGCCCGGTCCCGGGTTGAATGCGTCGCGTGAATGTCAGGAGGCGGCCGGCTCGGACAGCGTCGCGACCAGGTCGACCAGCACGGCGGGGTCGATCGGCTTTTCGATCCAGCCGGTCGCGCCCGCCTCGCGTGCGGCGTCCTTGAACGCGTCGCTGCCTTCCGTCGTCAGCACGAGAATCGGCGTTTCCGTATAGGCGGTCAGCTTGCGCAGTGCGGCGATCACTTCGAGCCCGCTCTTGCGCGGCATGTTCTGGTCGGTCAGCACCAGGTCGTACGGCACGGTGGCCGCCAGATCGAAGCCGGCCTCGCCGTCCGGCGCCACCGTCACGTCGTAGCCGGCCTGCATCAGCGTTGCCTGCAGCAGCGCACGCATGGTCGCGGAGTCGTCGATGGCGAGAATGGTTCGGATCATGTCTGTCTCGGAATCTTGTAAACGTCAGGGTTTCGGCACGGCGACGGCGGACGCCGCGAGCGCCGGGCGCGCGGCCGGCGACGGGGCCAGCTGCTGCGCGAGCTGCTGCGAGCCGGCCGCATCGGCCGACAGCGTCGTGGTCGTCGCATCGTCGCGCATCAGCGCCTCTTCGGATTTGCGGTTCAGCACGATCACGCTGATCCGGCGGTTTTCCGGATCGAGCGGGTCGGCCTTGTTCAGGTTCTGCGTCGACGCGAGACCGAGCACGCGCAGCACCTTCGCCTCGTCCATGCCGCCGGCGATCAGCTCGCGGCGCGACGCGTTCGCGCGGTCGGCCGACAGCTCCCAGTTGCTGTAGCCGCCCTCGCCGCCCGAGTACGGCACGGCGTCGGTGTGGCCCTGGACGATGATCCGGTTCGGCACGTCGTTCAGCGTCTTGCCGATCTCGCGCAGGATGTCGCGCATGTACGGTTCGACGTTGTCGCTCGACATCGCGAACATCGGCCGCTTCTGCGTATCGACGATCTCGATGCGCAGCCCCATCAGCGTGGAATCGATGCGGATCTGCTGCTTGAACTGGCGCAGCGTCGGGTTGGCCTCGATCGCGGCCATCAGCTTGATCTGCAGGTCGTGCAGGCGCGCCTGCTCGAGCCGGTCCTGCGCGCCTTGCGCCTGCGACCGGGATTGCTCGTCGCCCATCTTCGCGAGGCGTTCGGCGAGCTGGGTCGTGCCGTCGGTGCGGCGCAGCGTGCCGGCGTCGACGCTCGACAGATCGCGGCCGCCGCCGTTGATGATGCTGGAATCCTGCGAGCTGCGGTCGCCGCTGCCGAACAGCGCGGCCTTCAGCGGCGTGTTGAAGTATTCGGCGATCCCCTTCAGCTGCACCGGCGTGACCGAGCTCAGCAGCCACATCAGCAGGAAGAACGCCATCATCGCGGTCATGAAGTCCGCGTACGCGAGCTTCCATGCGCCGCCGTGGTGGCCCTTCTTCGCCGGGGCCACCCGCTTGACGACGATTGCGCGATCCTTGCTCTTGCTCATTGGTCGCTCCGCGTCACTTCGCCTTCACGCGGCGCACATGCTCTTCGAGCTCGGAGAACGACGGGCGCTCGGTCGAGAACAGCACCTTGCGGCCGAACTCGACCGCAATCGCCGGCGCATAGCCGTTCAGCGTCGCGAGGATCGTCACCTTGATGCACTGGAACATCTTGGTCGACTCGGCGACGCGCTGCTCCGCGAGGCTCGCGAGCGGCCCGATCAGCCCGTACGACAGCAGGATCCCGAGGAACGTGCCGACCAGCGCCTGCGCGATCATCGCGCCGAGCACCGCGGGCGGCTTGTCGGCGGATGCCATCGTGTGCACGACGCCCATCACGGCCGCGACGATACCGAACGCCGGCATCGCGTCGCCGACGCGCATCAGTGCATGCGCGGGGCCTTCGCCTTCCGCGTGGTGCGTCTCGATCTCCTCGTCCATCAGGCTTTCGATCTCGAACGCGTTCATGTTGCCGCCCACCATCAGGCGCAGGTAGTCGGTCAGGAATTCGACGATGTGATGATCGGCGAGGATCTTCGGGTATTGCGTGAAGATCGGGCTCTTTTCCGGATCGTCGATGTCGGCCTCGAGCGTGAGCGTGCCTTCCTTGCGTGCCTTCGCGAGCAGCACGTAAAGAAGCGCCATCAGCTCCATGTAGACATCCTTCGTGTATTTCGAGCCCTTGAAGAGCGTCGGCAGCACGCGCAGCGTGGCCTTGATGGTCTTGCCGCCGTTGCCGAGGATGAACGCGCCGACGCCCGCGCCCACGATCATCAGGATCTCGACGGGCTGGATCAAGGCGCCCAGATGCCCGCCTGCCAGCGCATAACCGCCGAAGACGGACAACAGCGTCACGAGTGTTCCCACGATAATCAGCACTGCCTGTCCCTCACGAATGACCGGCGGGGAGACCGCCGTTAAACAGGTTTACGGCAGTCGGCAGGAAAACTTTCGCGGGCGGCCAGGCGGCAGCCCGACGGTGTTTACCAGCAATTTGCAGACGATTCGCGCTACCCGGCCCGGCGCTCAGGCCGCAGCGGCGGCCAGTTCGGCGCGTGCGGCGGCGGCCTTGCGGGTCTTGCCTGCGCGCGACGGCGGCTGGCAGAGGCCGCAGACGAAACCTTGATGCGGATCATGCGCATGCGCGACGAAGTGGCCGCCGCAGCGCGTGCACGGGGTCATCTGCAGCATCCCCGAATCGAAGAAGCGCACGAGCGTCCACGCGCGCGTGAGGCTCAGCGCGGCCTCGTCGCCGGACAGGTTCACGTGCTCCTGATAGAGCCGGTACGCCTTCACGATCGACTGGATCGGCTCGCAACGGCCGTGGTCCTGCATGAACCGGTAGATGTTGTAGAACAGCGACGAGTGGATGTTCGGCTGCCACGTCATGAACCAGTCGGTCGAGAACGGCAGCATCCCCTTCGGCGGCGACACGCCCTTCAGTTCCTTGTACAGCTTGATCAGACGGTCCCGCGACAGGCTCGTCTCCGCTTCCAGGAGCTGCAGCCGGGCGCCCAGTTCGATCAGTTCGATGGCGAGAGTGATTTCCTTCACCTCGATCACGACGCTTTTGCTTGCCATGGTGATAACCGTCCGCTTGACGTTGTTCGGATGGATGGCCAATACGCTGCCCACCGGCGCGGCACGCCGGGACAAACGCAAGGCGGGATGGATCAGCGGACGCCTTCGACCTGCTGCCCGGCCATCAGGATGGCCGAGTGGGCGTGCGCGACGACATCGCTGCGGCCCTTGTCGGCGAGCGACGAGAGCAGCGCGTGATCATCGAAGCGGAAGCGGCACAGCATCTGGTTGGACGCAGCCAGCTTCACGGTCTGTGCGAGCGTGAGGTTGGCGAGCACGTCGGCGAGTTCCTGGGAGATTCCCATGCGGAACATGCCCATCGCTTTGTCTTCCCGCAGCAGGCGTTGCGCGAGGAGGAGGTACGACAGGTTGACCTCTTTGATCTCACTGAGCATTTCGCTGGTAGCGCTCATGATTCCCCCGTTAAAGAGCTTTGCTTTGGCCAATCGTGTTATGAAAACGTTTGCTCGATCAGAGCGCTCTTGGCGCTCAGTCGGCTCGTTTATAGTCTTACAGGGCGAATTTTGGCCAAACGGCATTTATGTCGGTATCAGCGAAGTGGCGTATGCCATGCAGGATTTGTCTGTAAACCGTGTAGGAATTTTTCCGACAAGGCGAATTGAAAGGGACAATTGGAAAAGCGAGTGGCGGCGCGAATTCGGCTGCGATGCGTCCGATGGCCTCCGGGCGGTGACGGAAGGCTTGCCGGCAGGGCTGCCGACAATCGGATCGGTAAAAATTATAGTGGTTTTTCACGATGGCGCAACAATAGTTGCATCTATCTCGATTCCTGATTCCTCGCCCTTTTTCTCGGGGTTTTCGCGTATTTCATCGTGTAACAAGCCTTAAGTGTTTGAAAAAACACTCGAAACCCTCGGGGCGCTATCGATAATGGACTCCAATGGGCGGCGGCGCGAGCCGTGCCGGCCCGCCCCGCAGCTTGCCGTCCGGCGCCCCGCGCACCCCGCCCAGGGCACGGCCACGTACCGCCAACCGCGTGCGTCGGCGAGTTCCGCAACCTTGCACGGGATCCGTACCGGCGCCACCGCGCTCCCGGATCGACACAGGAGAACATCCATGCGAATTGCCCAGATCGCGCCGCTTTACGAAGCCGTTCCGCCGAAGCTCTACGGCGGCACCGAGCGTGTCGTGTCCTACCTCACCGAGGCGCTCGTCGAACTCGGCCACGACGTGACGCTGTTCGCCAGCGGCGACTCCGTCACGTCGGCCCGGCTCGAGGCGGCCTGGCCGCGCGCACTGCGGCTCGACCCGTCGATCCGCGATTCGATGGCGCCCCATATGCGGCTCCTCGAACAGGTCGCCCGGGTCGCGCACGAATTCGACGTGCTGCACTTCCACCTCGACTACCTGCCGTTCCCGCTGATGTCGCGCCTCGACACGCCGTATGTGACGACGCTGCACGGCCGCCTCGATCTGCCGGAGCTGCAGCCGGTGTTCGACGCCTTCCCGGACGCGCCGGTCGTGTCGATCTCGAACAACCAGCGCAAGCCGCTGCCGCAGGCCGCGTGGGCCGGCACCGTCTATCACGGGCTGCCCGACACGCTGCTCACGCCGCAGCCGGGCGTGAAGCCCGAATACCTCGCGTTCCTCGGCCGGATCTGCCCGGAAAAGCGCGTCGACACCGCGATCCGGATCGCCGCGCAAAGCGGGCTGCCGCTGAAGATCGCCGCGAAGGTCGACAAGGCCGACGCCGACTATTTCAAGGAAGTGATCGAGCCGCTGCTCGGCCAGGCACACGTCGAATTCATCGGCGAGATCAACGAGGCGCAGAAGCCGGCGTTCCTGTCCGGCGCGAAGGCGCTGCTGTTCCCGATCGACTGGCCGGAGCCGTTCGGCCTCGTGATGATCGAGGCGATGGCCTGCGGCACGCCGGTCGTCGCGTTCAACCGCGGCTCGGTGCCGGAAGTGATCGAGGACGGCGTCACGGGCTTCATCGTCGAGGACGTTCAAGGCGCGGTCGGCGCGCTGCACCGGATCGACAGCCTGTCGCGCACCGCCATCCGCAAACGTTTCGACACGCGCTTCAGCTCGAAGGCAATGGCGCAGCGTTATGTCGAAACTTACGAATCGCTGTGCGCGGGAACCCGTCAACCGGTATTGCGCCGGGTCGCCGGCGCCTGACACGGAATTCCGCAAGGAAATATTCCGTAATCAAATCCGCGCCCGAATCGGCGCGCAAAACAAAAGAGCCGCATCTCGATGCGGCTCTTTTGTTTGGGCTTTCGGTCATTCGATCAGGAAACGATCGCGGTTTTTACCGACGATCCAATTCGGCGGCTTGCCTCGCCCGCTCCAGGTCGCGCCCGACTTCGGATCGCGGTATTTCGGGGGCAGCGGCGCCTTCTTCGGCGGGCGTCCGCGCTTCGCTCGCTCCGCGAAGCCCAGATCCTGGGCAGTCAGCCCATATTCGGCGATTTTTTGCTGGACTTCCGCAATCACCGCCGCCACTTCCTGGCGGCGTACATCGTCCGCCTGAGCCTGCAGATCGGCGATCTGCGCCTTGAGTTTCGCGTATTGAGACATTTTTCGACTCCCCTTTTGACGATGCGGCCCCGGCGAACTCGACCGGGACACCAGCATCCGTTACGTCATCCGCACTGCCGCCCTACCCTTCGAAATTAATGCTGTCATCTTTAACCGATTCGGCTATATCGAGAATGCGGACTTATTCTAATAAAAGGCATTCGTCAGCCATTCAAATTTAACAATCGTTGACCCTCCCCGACCCGATTCATTTCCTATAATCCAGACCAATTCCGGGTGACGGTTTAAATCCTTCGCGTCGTCCGGTTGTCTTCAATCCACTTGAACGAGGTCCTTACATGAATCTTTCTCAGCGTCTCGCTGCAGAGGTATTCGGCACGTTCTGGCTGGTGCTCGGCGGGTGCGGAAGCGCCGTGCTGGCCGCCGCCTTTCCGGGCCTCGGCATCGGCTTTGCCGGCGTCGCACTTGCCTTCGGCCTGACTGTGCTGACGATGGCATTCGCAATTGGTCACATTTCGGGCTGCCACCTGAATCCTGCGGTGAGCGTCGGCCTGACGGTCGCCGGCCGCTTCCCCGCGCGCGATCTCGTGCCGTATATCGTGGCGCAGGTGGTCGGCGCGACGCTCGGCGCATTCGTGCTGTACCTGATCGCAACCGGCAAACCGGGCTTCGACGTCGTCGGCAGCGGCTTTGCGACGAACGGCTTCGGCGAGCGCTCGCCCGGCCACTACGCGCTCGGCGCGGCGTTCATTTGCGAAGTCGTGATGACGGGCTTCTTCCTGTTCGTGATCCTGGGCGCCACCGACAAGCGCGCACCGGCCGGCTTTGCGCCGATCGCGATCGGCCTTTGCCTGACGCTGATTCACCTGATCTCGATTCCTGTCACCAACACGTCGGTGAACCCCGCCCGCTCGACCGGCCCCGCGCTGTTCGTGGGCGGCGAAGCGATCGGCCAGCTCTGGCTGTTCTGGGTGGCGCCGATCATCGGCGCCGCACTCGCCGGGATCATCTACCCGCTGGTCGCGGGGCGTGACAACGCCGTCGACCTGCTGCCGGTATCCGCTCGCACAAGCGAATAAAACACTACGGGGTCAAGCGAGCAGAGCAGCGAGCCTCACGCTGTCCAAGAAGATCGAGGCAGGTCGTTTCGACGGGCGCCACTGGCGCCCGTTTTTCATTGGCGCCCCGGCGGGACGCTCAGGATGCGGCGACGTTTTCTTCGAGCGAGAACAGCGTGCGCAGGTGGCGGGCGACGCCCGCGTCGAAGTTGTTGCCGATCCGCGGGATGTGCGGGAGCCGCGCGACCAGGTCGGGGTTCGCGTTGTTCATCATGAACGCGTGGCCGGCGGTTTCGAGCAGGTCGATATCGTTCATGTTGTCGCCGAACGCGATGCAGTGGCCGGTGTCGACGCCGAGCCGCGCGAGCACCGAGCGCAGCGCGCGGCCCTTCGACACGTTCGCGGTCATCACTTCGAGGCAGTCGGGCAGCGAGTACGTGACGTACAGCGCATCGCCGAAACGCACGCGCATCTGCTCGGCGACGACCGCCAGATCGGCCGGATCGCCGATGTACAGCACCTTCGCGATATCCGTGCCGTCGTGCGCGGACATGTCGATCACGTCGTAGCGGAAGCCCGAATCCTGGTGGAATTCGAGCAGGTGCGGCGCATCGCGGTCGATCAGCCAGCCCTGGTCGGTGAACAGGTTGACGATCACGCGGCCGTGCGCGCCGACGACGTCCGGCTGCACGAGGCCGCGGACGATCGCCGGATCGATGTCCTGCGCGTGGATCGTCGTATCGTCCGGCGCATGCACACGCGCACCGTTCGACGTGATCAGGTACGGCCGGATGCCGAGCACGTCGCGAATGCCCGCGACGTCCGCGTAATGACGCCCGGTGGCGATCACGAACTGCAGGCCGTCGCGGTCGAGCCGGCGGACGGTGTCGATCGTGTACCGATCGAGCTGGTGGTCGCTGTTCAGCAGGGTGCCGTCGAGATCGGTGGCGATGACTTTGTACATGGGACGGAAGAATGGCGCTCAGGGCTCTGCGGAACGGCCATTTTAACGTCGTGCCCGGTTGCCCGCCGGACGGTTCCCGGTCGATCGCCGCCCGCGGCCCGGTTGCGGTGCGCCATCAACCACCGTCGAAACGCCTTCAGCCTCCTTCCGCGGCCCGCAGCGCCTGCAGCGCGAGCCGCAGCGCGCCGTGCGCGGAATCGTCGAGCGGCGCGCGCAGCCGGGCGGCATGGCGCGCCGGCACGGCCGGTGCGAGTGCGTCCGCCAATCCGCCGCACAGCGCGACCGGCAGCGCCTGCTGCGGATCGAGCGCGTCGATCATCTTGCCGATCTCGTCGCCCGCCTGCGCGATCAGTGCGCCCGCGACCGGATGCGAGCGGTGCGCGAGCACGATCGGCGCAAGCCGCGCGTAGATCGTCTGGTTCGCATCGCACGACCACTGGACGAGCGCGTCGCGATCCTGCGCGCCCGTTTCCGCGAGCAGCGCATTGGCGAATGCATCGCGCGGCGCGCGGCCGTCGAGCGCCTGCTGCGCATACGCGAGCGCTCGCACGCCGAGCCATGCGCCGCTCGCCTCGTCGCCGGACGGAAAGCCGAAGCCGCCCGCAATCCGGCATGCGCCGGAGGCATCGAGCGCCGCCGCGATGCTGCCGGTGCCGAGCGCGACGATCAACCCCGGCGCGCCGCCGTGCGCGCCGACGACGGTTGTATACGCGTCGCTCTCGACCGCGAGCGCGCCGAGCGGCGCCTGCGCGCGGAACGCGGCGAGCCACGCCGCATTGTTCACGCCCGCGAGCCCGCAGCCGAGCGCGCACTGCGACCACTCGAACGCGAAACCGGCCTGCGTGAACGCGTCCGCGCACGCCGCGCTAATCGACGCCCACGCGCGCTCGATGCCGAGCCCGAGCCCCGACGGACCGCCGCGCCCCTGCGCGAGCTCGCGCCCGTGCCGGTCGGCCAGCACCGCGCGCGTGCCCGTGCCGCCGCCGTCGATGCCGATCGCAAAAAGTAATGCCGCCATGCCTTCATCCCGCTGATTCGAACAGGCACCAAGCTTAACCGGATCGGCGCCGCGCGCCCATCTGCCGTTCGGCAGGCTGTTCCGTGGAAGGGGCTTCCGCTATGCTGACGCGATCGAATCGACACTGAATACGAGGCAGACGATGTCGCAGCGGTGCAACTGGGTGAAGACGGAAGCGGATGCTCACTATCACGATACCGAGTGGGGCGTGCCCTCGCACGACGATCGCCACCTGTTCGAAATGCTGATCCTGGAAGGCGCGCAGGCCGGGTTGTCGTGGTCGACGATCCTGAACAAGCGCGCGGGCTATCGCGAAGCCTTTGCGGATTTCGACGTCGATGCCGTCGCACGCTTCACGCCGAAGCGCATCGAGAAGCTGCTGGAGAATCCGGGCATCGTGCGCAACCGCGCGAAGGTCGAGTCGGCGGTCACCAATGCGCGCGCCGTGCAGCGCATCCGCGAAGAGCACGGTTCGCTCGCCGCGTTCCTGTGGTCGTTCGTCGGCGATACGCCCGTCCAGAACGCATGGCAGTCGTACCGCGACGCGCCCGCGTCGACCGAGCAGTCCGACGCGCTCAGCAAGGCGTTGAAGGCTTACGGCTGCAAGTTCGTCGGTTCGACGATCTGCTATGCGCTGATGCAGGCCACCGGCATGGTCAACGATCACGAGGTCGGCTGCCCGTGCCACGCGCAATGCGCGGCGCTCGGCGGCAAGCAGCCCGCACGCCGGCGCAAGGCGGGCTGACGGCGCGCAAGCGCGCCGGAACCGCAGCGGCCCCGGGATTTTCCCGGTCCCCAAAAGCAAAACGGCGGAGCGGCTTCTTTCGAAGCACGCTCCGCCGTTTCGCGGCGAACCGTAAGACGCTCTTAGTGGAGCTTCTTCGGCAGCATCTGGCTGCGCAGGCGCTTGTGCAGGCGCTTGACGGCTGCGGCCTTCTTGCGCTTGCGGACTGCGGTCGGCTTTTCGTAGGACTGGCGTTCGCGCAGTTCAGCGATCAGGCCATTTTTTTCGATAGCACGGCGAAAGCGGCGAATCGCCACTTCGAACGGCTCGTTTTCTTTCAGAAGAATCGTCGTCATGTCGTTCCTAAATTGCTTAAACGGTCAAAAACGTAGCGGCCAAGCGCCACGCACCGGCCATCCGAGCGTCCCCACAAACAGGCGAAACGAGCGGAAATACGGCCTCGGAGGCCGGAAAAGAGAGGCGGAAAGCACCGCGAGTACGCTTCACAGCCGCGTGCAGCGCCGCGTTTGACTGCCAGCAGACATGCCGAAAACGGCAGAGGCGTGACAGAAATCTCAATTCAGCCCGCCATCATAGCAGAGAATCACAGATAAAACTATCCTTTTGCATCTCCCGGTTCGTCGCTCCGCGTGGCGCGGCCGATCGCCCCGTCGAACGGGGCCGGTTGCCGCACCTGCCCGCGGCCCGGCCGGCCAAGCCGGGCGTGCCTTTCGGCCGACAACCATCCTTCCGTCCCGAATTTACCCAAACATCCCTCTAAAGTTTTCGCCGGGTGCCGCCGTCAACCAGGAAAGGCGGGCAGCGCCAGTCGCGATAAAGCGCAACGCCGAAATCAGAACCTGTCTGTATCCCAGGCATTTTCCAAAACGAGGAAGCAAATGCTGAACATCAACACCAACATCCTTTCGCTGACGACGCAGACGAATCTGTCGGGCTCGCAAAGCGCACTGTCGCAAGCAATCAACCGCCTGTCGTCGGGCAAGCGCATCAACACCGCTGCTGACGATGCAGCAGGCCTGGCGATCTCGACGTCGCAAACGGCGGCAATCAATGCGCTGACGCAAGGTGTTGCAAACGCGAACAACGGCATCTCGATGATCCAGACCGCCAACGGCGCGCTGCAATCGACGGTCGACAACCTGCAGCGTATCCGTACGCTGGCGCAACAAGCGGGCGACGGCTCGCTGGATTCGAGCGCTCGCGCGAACCTGCAAGCTGAAGTGACGACGCGTCTCGGCGAAATCGACCGTGTCGCATCGCAAACGACGTTCAACAGCCAGACCATCCTGGGCGGCGCCGGCAGCGTCACGTTCCAGATCGGCGCAGCAGCGAACCAGGTCGTTACCGTCGACTTCGGCACGGCGAACTGGAACAGCACGGGCATGAGCGTGAACACCCTGAGCGTCGCCACCCAGTCGGGCGCGCAATCGGCGATCACGGCGATCGACGCGGCACTGAAGCAAGTCAACACGTTCCAGGCAACGCTGGGCGCAGCACAGAACACGTTCCAGGCTGCGATCTCGACGACGCAAACCCAGGCAACCAACATGACCGCCGCTCGCTCGCAGATCACCGACGCGGACTTCGCGACGGAAACGGCGAACCTGAGCAAGGCGCAAGTGCTGCAACAAGCCGGTATCTCGGTTCTGGCGCAAGCGAACTCGCTGCCGCAGCAAGTCCTGAAGCTCCTCGGCTAATCGAGCAGCACCCGCGGCGGGCCACGCGCCCGCCCGCCTCCGGGCCCGGCGGCGTCACCATGCGACGCATCGCGACGCCGCCGAACCCGCCCGGATCAGAATTCTCCAGGGAGGCACGCCTCCCTCTTTGCATTGAACCGCGGCGCCCCGCCGCATCGCGCACGTTGATTGCGCGGACGACCGGAGCAACGGCATGGCCACCACAACCCCCGTCAGCAGCACGGACATCAGCACCCTCCTGTCGCAGGCCGGACAGTCGATCATCAGCGGCGCGACCAATTCGTCGCTCGACGTCAATTCGCTCGTCACGACGCTGGTGAACGCGAAGACGGCCGGGCAATTGCAGACCCTGCAGACCCGCCAGACGAACGACAATACGCAGTTGTCCGCGATCGGCCAGTTGAAGGGTGCGCTGTCCGCGCTGCAGACCGCGCTCACCGGCCTCTCGAACGGCACCACGCTCGGCAGCCTGGCCGCGACGGCGAGCGGCAGCGGCATCGCGACGACGGTCACGAGCGGCAGCGGCGCGGTGGCCGGTTCGTATTCGGTCAATGTCACGCAGCTCGCGACCGCCAACAAGCTGTCGTCGGCCGGCGTGACGTCGGCGGACACGATCTCGGCCGGTTCGCTGAGCATCACCTTCGGCAGCAACCCCGCGTTCAACGTCAGCGTGGCGGCCGGCGCATCGCTGTCCGACATCGCGTCGTCGATCAATTCGGCATCCGGCAATGCCGGCGTCACCGCATCGGTCATCACCGGTTCGGACGGCCAGCATCTCGTGATGCAGTCGAACGCCACCGGCGCGGCCAACACGATTTCGATCACGGGTACGGGCGTCAATTCGAAACTGACGTCGGGGTACACGACGGTCACGCCGGCCGCCGACGCGAAGCTGACGATCGACGGCACGCCGGTGTCGAGCGCGTCGAACAACGTGTCGGGCGCGCTGACGGGCGTCACGCTGGCGCTGTCGCAGGCCGCCGTCGGCACGACGCAAACCGTCACGCTGTCGCAGGACACGGCCGCGGCGACGACCGCGATCAACAATTTCGCGACCGCATACAGCAACTTCGTGAGCACGGCGAAATCGCTGTCGTCCTACGACCCGACCGCGAAGACCGCCGGCCCGCTGCTCGGCGACGCGATGCTGAACACGATCAGGAACACGCTCGCGACGACGCTCAGCAGCGGCGTCACGACGGGCGGCACGACCTATGCGCTCGGCAGCATCGGCATCAACGTGGACTCGACCGGCGCGATGTCGGTCGACACCGCCGCGCTGACCACCGCGCTCAAGTCGAACGGTTCCGCGGTGGCGGCGATCTTCAACCAGACGAACGGCATCGCCCAGGCGCTCAATGCGAACATCAACTCGTACACGCAGACGTCCGGCCTGATCGACCAGCGCACCACCGCGATCAATGCCGATCTGACGAGCGTGCAGAATCAGGCCACGCAACTGCAGACCTACTCGAACCAGCTGACCACGCAATACACCGCGCAGTTCACCGCGCTGAACACGCTGATGGCGCAGATGGCGAACAACACCCGCTACCTGACCCAGCTGTTCGGCGGCCAGAACAGCGCGGGCGCGATGGCCACCAACAAGTAAGTCGCAACCGCACCGAACGGACCTGACCATGACGAACGACACCCTGTCCCGCGCCTTCGACCTGACCCGCGCGATGCAGTCGGCGGCCGACGCACGCGACTGGGTGCGCGTCGCGGCCCTCGTCGACGAACGCTCGCCGCTGCTGATGAACCTGTCCGGCGAGCAGACGCCAGACGCGCTGGACCAGGTGCGGCAGATCATGGCGATCGACGCGTCGATCACGGAGCATGCGCAGACGGACCGTGACCGCCTGGCTGCGGAATTTGCGCAGTCCCAGGAGCGGATCAAGGCCGCGAGCCAGTACCAGAAGGCCGGCATGCTGTGACCGGCCGGGCGTCTCGCCCGCCGCGCATTTCGAATTAAAAGACGCCGCCAGTCGAGCGGTCCGTTGTCGCCGTACCGTCGAGCCGCTTCCATGCGGCTTTTTTTTCGCCTGCAGGCGGGAGCGCGAGCCGGATCGCGCCGGCTACGCCCGCGTCGCCCGCTCGACGGCCGCCCCGATCAGCTCGGGCGGCCGGCCCGACGATGCGCGAGCGCGGCTTCCAGCCGTGGCGCGATCCCGCTCGTCACGCGTCACGGGTCGCCGTCTCACCGGCCGCGTAGCGGGTCCACATGCCGTGCAGCGCGTCCTCGAGGTTGCGTGCGAAGCGCGACGCATCGCACAGCGGCGACGCCAGCGCGCGCTCGCGCAGCGTTGCACGCAGCGTCGCCAGCCCGTCGCGGTCGCGCGCGAACGCGACGGCCTTCGCGAGGTACGCCGCCTCGTCTTCCGCGATCCATTCGCCCATGCCCGCCGCGTGCAGCAGGCTCTCGCAAATGTGCGTGACGAAGCGGCTGCCCTTCATCCCGAGCACCGGCACGCCCATCCACAGCGCTTCGGCGGTGGTCGTGCCGCCCGGGTACGGGAACGGGCTCAGCGCGATGTCGATGCGGTTATACGCGGCGAAGTACTCCGCACGCGGCGAACCGCCTTCGAGAATCAGCCGATCCGCGCCGATGCCGTGCCGCGCGAAGCGGTCGAGCGTCGCGTGGTTCACGTCGCCGGCGCCGAGCTCATGGGCCTTCAGCAGCAGGCGTGCGTCCGGCAGCGCGTGCAGGATGCGCGACCACAGCGCGACGACCTCGTCGCTGATCTTGATCAGCTTGCCGAAGCAGCCGAACGTGACGCCGCCATGAGTCACCATCGGCAGCGGACCGACCGCGACATCGTACGGCGGCGGCGTGAAGCACAGGTAGCTGTCCGGCAGTCGCCACGGCCGTTCGGTGAAGTGATGCGCCTCGTCGGCCGGTAGCGTATGCGCATCGCCGATGAAATAGTCGATCGCGCGGCAACCGGTCGTCGCGAAGAAACCGAGCCAGCTCGCCTGCACCGGCGCGGGCTTGTGCCCGAAGATCGGCAGGCCGCTCCAGTTGGTATGGCCTGCCATATCGATCAGGATGTCGATGCCGTCGTCGCGAATCAGTTGCGCGGCCTCCTCGCGGCCCAGGCTGACCACCTTCTTCCAGCTCGCGAAGTTCGGCCTGAGCCGCGCGGTCACGTCGTCCTCGCCGACGAAGGTCACATAGGCATGCGGCTCGATGCGCGACCGGTCGATCCGCGCGAGCACGCTTTCAAGGAAGATGCCGACCGGGTGCTGCCGCAGGTCGCCCGACACGAAGCCGACGCGCAGTGGCCGCCCCTGCGCCTGCGCGACGCGCTGCGCGCGGTCGTGCTCGAACGGACGCGCGTCGCGCTCGAGATGCTCGCCGTAGCGGCGCGCTTCGGCGACCCACTCGTGCGGTTCGAACGCGGGCGAGCTCGACATGTTGAACAGCATCCGCGAGTACGCGCGATGCAGGTCGTGCCGGATCGCCGAGCGGAACGCATCCAGCGCGCCGGCGAGATCCCCTTTCGCCCACAGGATGTCGCCGAGCGTCATCTGGACCTTCAGCGGATCGATGCCGAGCTCCCGCGCGATCTCGGTGTGCTTCATCGCCTCGTCGAGCTTCTCGAGCCGAAACAGCGCGGCGGCGAGGTTGTGATGCGCGTCGGCATCGTCCGGGTTCAGGTCGATCGCATGCCGGTGGCTCAACTCCGCGGCGGCCAGCAAGTTGAGGTTGTGATACGCGAAGCCAAGGAAGTTGTATGCGTCGGCCAGTTCGGGATCAAGCTCGATCGCACGCCGGCACACTTGCACCGCCTGCCCGTATTCGCCCTGCTGGTTGCGCAAATCGCCGAGCCACGCCCATGCTTGCGCATGCGCGGGGTCGATCGCGACCGCCTGCTCGAGCAGTTCGAGCGCCTTGTCGAAATCGCCGATACGCTGCAGCAGCCTTGCCAGTACGCAGTGCGCGTCCGCGTCGCCCGGATCGAGTCCCTCGCGCGCATGGTCGACCGCACCTCGCAGATCACCTGCCGCGCGCAGCGTCTCGCTCAGCCCCTGGTGCGCGACACGGAAGCCCGGTTGCAGCGCGATGGCGCGACGATAGGCATCCGCAGCATCGTCGAATTTCTCCTGCGCATGCAGCGCGTTGCCGAGATTGCAGTACGCATCCGCGTATTGCGGCTGGTGCGCGACCGCCTTGGCGTAGCTCGCCGCCGCCGCCTCGTGCTCGCCCAGATCCTGCAGCGCGTTGCCGAGGTTGTTGTACGCCTGCGCGTAACCGGGCCGCAGCTCGATCGCGCGCGCGCAGCTCTCCATCGCGGCCGTCGGCTCGCGCGCGTCGCGCAACGCGTTGCCGAGGTTGTTGTGCGCTTCCGGATAGTCCGGTCGCAGCCCCACCGCGCGCCGGTAGTACGCGATCGCGTCGTCGAGCCGGCCGCTTTCGCGCAGCATGTTGCCCAGGTTGTTGAAGTACGACGCGTCCGGCCGCTCGACGAGCGATTGCTCCATCAGGGCGAGCCCCGCGTCGTACTGCTTCAGCTGGCACGCCAGCAGCCCGAGGAAATGCAGCGCATCCGGCTGGCCCGGCTGCGCGGCGAGGATCGCGTCGTACAGCGTCTTCGCTTCCGCGAGACGCCCCGCCTGATGATGCGCGAGCGCGGACTGCAGCGTGTCGTGGATATCGTTCATGCTTCCTGCTCCGAGTTCGTATAGCGTTGCCACATGGCGAGGAACGCCGCTTCGAGATGCGCGGCGAACCGGCGCGCGTCGCACAACGGCGATGCGAGCAGCTGCGCGCGCAGCCCGGCGCGCAGCGCCGCGAGCTGCTCGCGATCGCGCACCGCCGCGATCGCCTTCTCGACATAGGTGTCCTCGCCGTCAGCGACCCATTCGCCCATGCCCGCCGCGTGCAGCACGCTTTCGCAAATGTGCGTGACGAACCGGCTGCCCTTCATCCCGAGCACCGGCACGCCCATCCACAGCGCTTCGGCGGTGGTCGTGCCGCCCGGGTACGGAAACGGGCTCAGCGCGACGTCGATGCGGTGATACGCGGCAAAGTATTCCGCGCGCGGCGAACCGCCCTCGAGGATCAGCCGGTCCGCATCGATGCCATGCCGCGCGAAGCGCGCCGCGGTCGCGTCGCGCACGCCCTCGCGGCCGAGCTCATGCGCCTTGAGCAGCAGCCGCGCGTCCGGCAGCGTGTGCAGGATGCGCGACCACGCGCGCACGACGTCGTCGCCGATCTTCACGAGCTGGCCGAAGCAACCGAACGTCGGATGGCCGCTCGCCGCCATCGGCAGCGGGCCGACCTCGACGTCGCAGGCCGGCGGCGTGAAGCACAGGAAGCTGTCGGGCAGCCGCCACGGCTTCTCGTCGAAGTGATGCGCTTCGGCGTCCGGCAGCGTGTAGCGGTCGCCGATGAAGTAGTCGATCGCGTCGCAGCCGGTCGACGCGAAGAAGCCGAGCCAGCTCGCCTGCACCGGTGCGGGTTTCCAGCCGAACACGGGAAGCCCGCTCGACTGCGTATGGCCCGCGAGGTCGACGAGGACGTCGATTTCGTCATCGTGAATCATTCGCGCGGCCGCCTCCGGACCCAGCGCGGCAATCGAGCGCCAGCGGTTCGCGTGCGGCTTCAGCTTCGCGGTGATCGCGTCCTCCTCGTCCGTGGTCACGTACACGCGCAGATCGATGCGCGTGCGCTCGAGGTGCGCCAGCACGCTTTCCAGGAAGATGCCGACCGGATGCAGGCGCAGGTCGCCGGACACGAAGCCGACGCGCAGCGGCCGCCCTTGTGCGCGCGCGTCCCGCTCGCGCGGATCGTGCGCATAGCGCGTCGAACGCGCGGCCAGGTGCCGGCCGTAGCGCCGCGCGTCGGCCAGGTAGTCGGCGGGGGTCACGCACGCGGACACCGCCGCGCTGAACAGCAGCCGGTTCAGCACGGTCGCCGCGACGTCGTCGGCATCGTCGCGCACCAGCGCCAGCGCATCGCGATACGCGTGGACCGCGGCGTCGACGTTGCCCTGCGCGCGCAGGATGTCGCCGAGATTGACGTGCATCAACACGGCCGGCGGGCCGGCCTGCAACGCCTGCCGGCAATACACGAGCGCCTCGTCGAGCCGCTGCAGCTTCAGCAGCACGACGGACAGGTTGTGGCACGCGCCGGCGTCGGCCGGATTCAGCGTGACAGCCGTGCGATGGCTGGCCTGCGCCGCGTCGAGCCGGTCCAGTCCGTGATACGCGTTGCCCGCGTGGTTGTGCGCGTCAGCGAGGTTCGGTGCGAGCCGGATCGCGTCCAGCGCATGGGCGAGCGCCTCCGCGCAGCGCAATTGCTTGTGACGCACGGCGCTCAGGTTCGCGTGGGCCATCGCCATCGACGCGTCCAGCTCGATCGCGCGGCCGTAATGCGTGGCGGCGCCGTCGAGGTCGCCCAGATCCTGCAGCGCGTTGCCGAGGTTGTTGTACGCCTGCGCGTAACCGGGCCGCAGCGCGATCGCGCGCGCGCAGCTCTCCATCGCGGCCGTCGGCTCGCGCGCGTCGCGCAACGCGTTGCCGAGGTTGTTGTGCGCCTCCGGATAGTCCGGCCGCAGCGCCACCGCGCGCCGATAGTGCGCGATTGCGTCGTCGAGCCGGCCGCTTTCGCGCAGCATGTTGCCCAGGTTGTTGAAGTACGACGCGTCCGGCCGCTCGACGAGCGATTGCTCCATCAGCGCAAGTCCCGCGTCGTACTGCTTCAGCTGGCACGCCAGCAGCCCGAGAAAATGCAGCGCATCCGGCTGGCCCGGCTGCGCGGCGAGGATCGCGTCGTACAGCGTCTTCGCTTCCGCGAGACGCCCCGCCTGATGATGCGCGAGCGCCGCCTGCAATGTCTGTCCTGTTCCGTCCATCTCGTCTGCTCTGCTCAATAGGGATGCGGTTCGCGTCCGGAGTCGATCAGCCTGCCGACATGCCCGATCATCACGGCCGACGCCGCAATCCCATCGCGTGCCATCCCGACTACGGTGTCGCGCACGCGCGACCGGTCGGAACGACGATCACGCCGGCCGGCGAGGTGTTCAGCGCGAGAGGCGCGATGTTCCGCTTGCCGCTGGCGTGGAAATGCCCACGCACGTCACGTCGTGAGCGGCCTCACACGGATGCGCCCGGCGCGGCTTCGACGTGCTGCGCCCACATGCCGTGCAGTGCGTCCTCGAAGTGGCGCGCGAAGCGGGGCGCGTCGCACAGCGGCGACGCGAGCACCTGCGCGCGCAGCGTCGCGCGCAGCGCCGCCAGCTCGGCGGGCTGGCCGACCTGCGCGACGGCCTTCGCGACATACGTGTCGTCGTCGTCCGCGATCCACTCGGGCAGCCGCGCCGAATGCAGCAGGCTCTCGGCGATGTGCGACAGGAAGCGCTCGCCGCGCCGGCACAGAACGGGCACCCCCATCCACAGCGCCTCGGCGGTCGTCGTGCCGCCCGGATACGGGAACGGGCTCAGCATCAGGTCGACGCGCCGGTACGCGGCCAGGTATTCGGCGCGCGGCGCGCGGCCTTCGAGGATCAGGCGCTGCGCGTCGATGCCGTGCGCCGCCAAGCGCGCGGCAAGCGCCTGCTGCTCGCGCGGATCGTCGAGATGCTCCGCCTTCACGAACAGCTTCGCGCCCGCGACCGATTGCAGCACGCGCGACCAGACCGCGACGACGTGATCGGTGATCTTCGCGAGCTTGCCGAAATAGCCGAAGGTCGGATGGCCGTTCGCGAGCATCGGCAGCGCGCCGACGTCGACAGGCTCGGCCGGCGGCGTGAAGCACAGATAGCTGTCCGGCAGATGCCACGGCCGCTCGGTGAAATGCGCGGCCTCGGCGGGCGGCAGCACGTGACGGTCGCCGATCACGTAGTCGATCGCGCGCACGCCGGTGCTCGCGAAATAACCGGGCCAGCTTGCCTGCAGCGGCGCGGGCTTCCACGCGAACAGCGGCAGGCGGTTGTAGACCGTGTGGCCCGCCGCATCGAGCAACACGTCGATGCGGTCCGCGCGGATACGCGCGGCCGCCGCTTCGTCGCTCAGGCCGGCAATGCAGGTCCACGTCGCGAAGGCCGGCTTGATGCGGGCGGTCACGTCGTCCTCGACGTCGCGCGTCGGGTACGCATGCATCTCGATCCGGTTCGCGTCGAGATGCTTCAGGATGCTCTCGATGAAATAGCCGACCGGATGCGCTTTCAGGTCGCCCGACACGATGCCGACCTTGAGCGGCCGCCCGGTGCGGGCGGTCAGGTCGACGAGCCAGTCCGTCCACGGCGTCGCGCACCGCGTGACGACTTCGTCGTAGCGCGCGGCCTCGGCGAGATATGCGTCGTGGTCGAACGCTTCGCTGCAGTGGCTCGCGAACAGCAGGTTGCTGCGCGGCTCCGGCAGTTCGGGGCGCAGCGCGATCGCGTGCCGGTAAGCCTCGAGCGCGGCCGGAATCTCGTTCACGTCGAACAGCGCATTCGCAAGGTTGTTGTAGGCCTGGCCGTTGTCCGGCTTCAGCGAGATGGCCTGGCAGAACGCATCGACGGCCGCACGGGCGTCGCCGGCGAGCCGAAGCGCGTTGCCGAGGTTGTTGTACGCATCGACGTAGTCGGGTCGCAGCTCGATTGCGAGACGGAAGCATTCGGCGGCGGCGGCGTGACGGTTGTCCGCCTGCATCACGTTGCCGAGGTTGTAGTAGTACATCGCGTCCGGCCTGATCTCGATCGCCGCCATGATCAGGTCGGATGCCTCCTGATAGCGCCCGTACTGATGGCCGATCAGGCCGAGGAGGTGAAGCGCGTCCGCGTGCCGGGGATCGGTGTCGAGGATCCGCCGGTACAGCGTCTCGGCCTCTTCCAGCCGGTCGGCCTGATGGTGCGCCAGCGCCTGTTCGATCGTGGCGGCGGCGGGGGAGGTGGGCATCATGAGCTATGTCGTCCTGGTAGCCAATACGGGATTCGAATCGCGGCCGGCTCCGCTGCGTCGGCGCACGCCTTCGCCTGCGGACGCACGCACCGACGGTCTCCGACGTGTCCGAATTCTCCTCGCGCACGCCGCGTTCCAATTTGGCGAGCAGGTGCTGGAAATGGTCGCTATTCCCGCTACTGCAAGCCGCACCCGCGGGTGCCCCGAATTCGCACCGGACACCCGCGAATCCATCGAAATGCGGGGTGAAACCACCCGCTAATCCGACATTCGATCCTGGCGGCGCTCGCTAGACTTGATCGCAGAAAGATGTCCGACCTGCGACGCCCGGAAGGTTGCGCATTCCGATGCCACCGCGCCGACGCGCGCTCGTCCGGTCACACCCTTTGTGCCTGGAGCCCTGTGTATGCACGAATCAGCGATCATCACCAACGCAGATGGCGATCAGCTCGCGGCGCGCCGCGAACTGTTCGACCTGATGCAGACCTACCCCGCGACGCGCGAGGAACTGGAACGGTCGCTCGGCCTGTTCGTGCGCGGCTCGCTCCTCGCACGCATTCTCGCGACCTTTGAGATTTATCAAAAAATCGTGCCGCTGCCGGGCGCGATCCTCGATCTCGGCACATGGCGCGGGCAGACCGCCGTGCTGTGCGAGAACTTCCGCGCGATTCTCGAGCCGCTGAACTTCCAGCGCCGCATCCACGCATTCGATACGTTCACCGGCTACACGGGCTTCGCCGAGCACGACACGCGCGACCGCAAGCTGTTCTCCGACGGCACGTACTCGCTGTCCGGCGAGTACGCCGACCTGCTGCGCAAGCTGCTGAACCTGCACGAGCGCAGCAACGCGATGGGGCACGTGCATGACAAGCACCACGTGTGGGAAGGCGACTGCCGCGACACGCTGGCCGCGTTCGACGAAGCGCATCCCGGCGAGATGGTCGCGCTCGCGTGGTTCGACCTGAACGTGATCGAGCCGACCCGGCACGCGTTCGACGCCGTGATGGAGCGGCTGGTGCCCGGCGGCGTCGTCGCGTTCTGGCAGCTCACCCGCGGCGGCCAGCTGCCCGCGGAAGGCATCCATTACCTGCGCGACCTGCTCGGCAACCGTCCGCACCAGATCCACAAGGCGGCGGCCTATCCGTCGCTCTGCTACCTGTCATTCCCCGAAGGCGGGGGCGCACGCAAATGAAAATCGCAATCCTCGGCAACGGCATTCTCGGCCTGATGACGGCCCGCGCCTGGCAGCAGGCCGACCCGGGCGTCGAGCTCGTGATCGTCGGCCACGCGCATCGGCCCGGCTCGGCCACGCGCGCTGCGGCGGCGATGCTCAATTCGTTCACCGAGCTGGAAGGCGATTCGCTCGGCACGCCGATCGACCGCTTCAAGTTCGAGCTGAGCCGCGGCGCGACGGCGGCCTGGCCCGCCGTATTCGCTGAAATCTGCACGCCGGAGCGCGCGATCGCGCACGGCTTCGGCACCTTCGTGCTGAACAACGCGGCGACCGACGCGCTCGACGACGAGAACTTCGCGGCCATGCAGCGGTTCTGTCGCGAATTCGAGGAGCCCTGCGAGGCGGTCGATCCGTCAGGCATCCCGAACTATCATCCGGACCCGCGCTATCGCGCGCTGAAGGCGGTCTTCCTGAAGCGCGAAGGCTGGGTCAATCCGAAACAGTTTCTCGACGCGCTGACCGAGTCGGTCGCGCAAGCCGGCAACGTGCGCTTCATCGACGCCGAGGTCGAGCGGCTCGACACCGCGGCCGGACGCGTCACCGGCGCGCGCCTGTCCGATGGCAGCGTGCTCGGCGCGGACCGCTTCATCCTCTGCAACGGCGCCAACGTGACGCGCGTGCTGCAGGCGAGCCTGCCCGAGCTGCCGGTGCAGCGGATGTTCTACGGCATCGGCATGTCGATCGAACTGCAGAGCACGGAGAACGTGCACACGCACTGCGTGCGCACGACCAACCGCGGCCTCGCGTGCGGTGTGTATTCGGCGCCGCACGGGCCTGACCGGACCCTCGTCGGCGCCAGCAACTACATCAGCCCGGTGCCGCACCAGCACGGCCACGCCGGCAGCGCGTACACGCTGCTCAAGTCCGCGATGGACCAGATCAACACCCGCTTCTCGCGCGCGAACCTGGTCAACGTCAACGTCGGCTGGCGACCGACGACGTCCGACCTGTATCCGCTGTTCGGCGAAACCAGCGTGCGCGACCTGTGGATTCTCGGCGGCACCAAGCGCGACGGCTTCCACCTGTCGCCGGTGCTGTGCCGCGATCTCGTCGCGGCGATGCGCGGCGAGCCGATCGATCCGCGCTACGCGGAACTCGCGCCCGAACGCCCGCTGATCCGCAACATGACGCGCGAGGCCGCGATCGCGAAGACGGTACGCCATCAGATCAATGCCGCGTACCAGCACGACTTCGTGCCGGCGCGCAACCGCATGGTCGAACAGCTCCAGAATGCGATGCGCGCGGACCTCGAGGCGCTGCACGACAAGCTGGGCGCAACGGACTGGGGCATTCCGCCCGAGCTCGTCGACATGTACCGGTACGGCCACATTCCGGCATGAGCGGTGCGACCATGAACCGCGACGCGAAGCGGGTGGCGATCGTCCAGTCCAACTACATTCCGTGGAAGGGCTACTTCGACCTGATCGCCGCCAGCGACGAGTTCATCCTCTACGATGACGCGCAGTACACGCGCCGCGACTGGCGCAACCGCAACCAGATCAAGACGCCGCAGGGCGTGCAATGGCTGAGCGTGCCGGTGAAGGTGAAGGGCAAGTATCACCAGTCGATCCGCGAAACCGAGATCGACGGCGCCGACTGGGCGCTGCTGCACTGGAAGGCCCTGCAGCAGAACTACGCGCGCGCGCCGCACTTCGCGCGCTATGCGGACGAGCTCGAAGCGCTCTACACCGGTCGCACCTACGGGATGCTGAGCGAGCTGAATTTCGCGATGCTGACGTGGGTCCTCCGGCAACTGGAGATCGGCACGCGCGTGTCGTCGACGTCGGACTATGCGCTGCACGGCGACCGCACCGAGAAGCTGCTGAACCTGTGCGTGCAGGCGGGCGCGACCGAGTACCTGTCCGGCCCGGCCGCGCGCAGCTACCTCGACGAGAACCTGTTCGCCGATGCCGGCGTCGCGGTGCGCTGGTTCGACTATCCGACCTATCCCGAGTATCCGCAGCAGTGGGGCGACTTCGTCCACGGCGTGACGGTGCTCGACGTGCTGTTCAACTGCGGTCCCGAAGCGCGCCGGTACGCGCTGACCTCGAAAGACTGAGGTGATGTCCATGAGCGAATCCCGGCATACGAGCCTGCTGGAAGATGTGGCCGCGTACTACAGCGCGCGGCTGGCGGAGCACGGCGCGACCGCGCGCGGCGTCGACTGGAACGGCGAAGCCGGCCAGTTCCTGCGCTTCGAACAACTGACGAAGATCCTGCCCGCGTCCGGCGGCCACTCGGTGAACGATATCGGCTGCGGCTACGGCGCGCTGGTCGATTTCCTGAAGGCGCGCGCGCTGCCGGACGGCTTCGCGTATGCGGGCTACGACATCTCGTCCGACATGGTCGACGCCGCGCGGCAGCGCTACCGCGACGACGCGAACGTCGCGTTTCATGTCGGCGCGGTGCCGCAGGCCGCGTCGGACTACGGGATCGCATCCGGCATCTTCAACGTCAGGCGCGGTCACGGCGACGACGCCTGGCTCGACTACATCCACGCGTCGCTCGACACGCTGCACGCGACGAGCCGACTGGGCTTCGCGTTCAACTGCCTGACGTCGTATTCCGATCCGCCGTTCATGCGCCCGGACCTCCTGTACTACGCGGACCCGTGCGCGCTGTTCGATCGCTGCAAGCGCCGCTATTCGCGCCACGTCGCGCTGCTGCACGACTACGGCCTGTACGAATTCACGATTCTCGTCCGCAAGGACATCTGAGCGGCGCCGCGCGCGAGCCGCGCGGCCGAACGTCCAACCCTTACCGCGGAGCCTGACCATGTTCGGCCCACCCAATCTCGACAGCATTCCGTTCGGCCGCCCGTTCGTGGTCGGCAAGGAGCTCTACTACATCGCGAAAGCGGTCGAGCAGGGCGGTCTCGCCGACGACCAGGCATTCACGAAGCTCTGCCACCGCTGGCTGGAAGCGCGCATCGGCTGCCAGCGCGCGCTGCTCACGCACTCGTGCACGGCCGCGCTCGAGATGGCCGCGATCCTCGCCGACGTGCAGCCCGGCGACGAAGTGATCATGCCGTCCTACACGTTCGTGTCGACCGCCAACGCGTTCGTGCTGCGCGGCGCGACGCCGGTGTTCGTCGACATCCGCCGCGACACGCTGAATCTTGACGAGATGCAGATCGCCGCCGCGATCACCAAGCGCACGCGCGCGATCGTGCCGGTGCACTACGCGGGCGTCGCATGCGACATGGACGTGATCGGGCAGCTCGCGGCGGACCACGACCTGTGGGTGATCGAGGACGCCGCTCAGGCGCTGCAGTCGACGTGGAACGGCAAGCCGCTCGGCAGCCTCGGCCACCTCGCGTGCCTCAGCTTCCACGAGACCAAGAACGTGATCTCGGGCGAAGGCGGCGCGCTGCTGGTCAACGACCCACGCCTCGTCGAGCGCGCGGAGATCATCCGCGAGAAGGGCACCAACCGCAGTCAGTTCTTCCGCGGGCAGGTGGACAAGTACACCTGGGTCGACGTCGGCTCGTCGTTCCTGCCGGGCGAGCTGATCGCGGCGTTCCTGTACGCGCAGTTCGAGCACGCGGACGTGATCACCGCGCAGCGGCGCGCGACCGTGCAGCGCTACCAGGACGCGCTGCAGCCGCTGCACGCGGACGGGCTGATCGAGCTGCCCGCGATTTCGCTCGCCGAGCGCGGCAACGGCCACATGTTCTATTTCCTCGCACGCGACCTCGCCGAACGCACCGAGCTGCTGCAGCAGATCCGCTCGGTGGGCGTGAATGCGGTGTTCCACTACGTGCCGCTGCACAGTTCGCCGGCCGGCCAGCGCTACGGGCGCTGCGGGTCCGGCATGGCGGTGACGGACCTCGTCGCCGACCGGCTCGTCCGGCTGCCGCTGTACCACGACATGACCGAAGCCGAACAGGATCGCATCCTCGACGTGGTCTTCGATTTCTACCGCACCCGATAACGATGACGATTCCCAAACCTAGCCTGGCGCACGGCGGTTCGCGCATCTTTACGCGACTCGACCACCCGTACTACATACTCGCGCCGAATTTCCGGCAAACCTCCGGCGGGATCCGCGCGATGCACTACCTGTGCCACGTGCTGAACCTGCTCGGCCACGAAGCGTACGTCTGCACGCCGGTCGTGCATCCCGACCTGCGCACGCCGCCGCTGACCAACGACATCGTGCAGGCGCACGCCCGCGCGAATCGCAGCCCGATCGTCGTCTACCCGGACGTCGTCACCGGCAATCCGTTCAACGCGCGCTGCGTCGTGCGCTACCTGCTGGCCGAGCCCGGCCGCATCAACGGCGAACCGATCACCCTGCAGCCGAACGACCTCATCTTCACGTTCGGGCCGTCGCTGGTGCCCGAAGAATGGAAGGCGGACCTGCTGCGCATGCCGCTGGTCGACACGCGCATCTTCAACAGCGACGGTGTCGACGATGCCCGCCGCAACGGCACGGCCGTCTTCATCAATCGCCACCTGCGGCGCGGCGGCACGCTGCATCCGGTCACCGCCGAGTCGATCGAAATCTCGACCCGCGTGCCGGAACGTTCGGCGCACGAACTCGCGGCGCTGTTCCGCCAGGTCGAGTGCGTGTACATGTACGAATGGTCCACCGCCGTGTTCGAAGCGCTGCTGTGCGGCTGCCCGGTCGTGTGCATCATGAATGACGCGTCGCTGTCGGAGCCGACCCGGTGGGTGATGGACGGCAAGGGCATCGCGTGGGGGCTCGACGAACACGAGATCGCCCACGCGAAGGCCACCGTTCACGAAGCGCGCAGCGTCTACCTGAAGGAAGAGGAGGCGTTCTGGCAGCAGTTGCAGAACTTCGTCGAGCGGACCCAGGCCCACGCGGACAAGCTGGATGCGCAGGCTGTCGCGCCGGGCGCCGCCGCACCGGGACAGCCCGCTCCCGCGCCGCGCTCGTGCATCGCGGTCGTCACCGCCGAACCGGCCGACTACGCGCGCGCCAGCCTGCGCTTTGCGCAGCCGTTCGCGCGGCTGGACCGCGAATGGGCGTTGACTTTCCCTGTCACGCAAGCCGGCATCGATCCCGACGCGCTGCAGCGCGCGGACCTGATCGTGCTGCAGGGCGACACGCCGGGCCTGCTGTCCGCCGCCACGCTGGAACACCTGTTCTCGCTCGGCAAGCCGGTCGTCCTCGAGATCGACGCGCCGCTCGACACGCTGCTCGCCGACCTCCCCGGCGCGACCGACAACGCGCGCCGCAAGGCGGGCATCCGCAGCGCCGTGCAGCGCGCGCATGCGCTCGTCGTGCCGTCGGAAGCGCTGGTGCGGCAGTACCGTCACGTCAACGCATCGGTCCACGTGCTGCCGACCGGCGTCGATCTCGAGCGTCTGCACCGCGCGGCCCCCGGCGTGCGCGACCACGTGAACCTCGCGGTTTCCGGCACCGGTCTCGACGGCGCGCGTCTCGAGCAGGTCCGCCACGCGCTGGCCGAGCTCCGTCGCCGGTTTCCGGGGAAGCTCCGGGTGTCGTTCGTCGGCGCGGCGCTGCCGGCCGGCTGGGACCGTGAACCGGACGTCACGCTGATCGCGCAGCCTGCCCCTTACGACAGCTACGCCGACGCGCTGAAGCGCGCGGACCTCGACATCGCGCTGGTCGCGGCGCCGGTCACGTTGCGCGACGATGCGCCGCCGCGCACATGGCTCGAATGCTCGGCGGCCGGCGCGGCCACGGTGCTCGTCGCCACGCCGGCGGAAGGCTGCTCGGTTGTCCACGGCCTCACGGGCTGGCTCGTCGCCGACAGCGCCGACGCGTGGGTCGACGCGATCGCGCACCTGATCGAGCATCCGCAAACCCGCGCGCAACTCGCCGCGGCCGCGCAGGATGCGATCCGCGCGCAGCACGACATCGGCCGCAACGCCGCGCGCCACGGTGCGCTGTACGCGCGGCTGCTGGCGGAGAACCGGACGCTGGCGCCCGTCGCCGCGACTGCGGACGCCACACCGCGCCGCAAGCGCCTGATCGTGTATTCGATCGATCCGGACGCATGCGCGTCGTCGCGAATTCGCCTCACGCTGCCGTTCGGTCTGCTGAACGACGAATGGGAACTCGTCCCGGGCATCCGGGACGGCCAGATCGACAGCAGCGTGCTGGCCACGGCCGACGCCATCCTGCTGCACCGGCTGACGCCCGGCCTGCTGACGGGCAACGACCTGTACACCATCTTCAAGCATGAAAAGCCGGTGATCTACGAGACCGACGACCTGCTGACCGACCTGCCGCCCGCGCATCCGCTCGCCGCGCAAGGCGGGATGGCCCGCGCGGGGATCGAGCTCATGCTGCGCAACGCGGACGCCGTGATCGTATCCACGCCGTTCATCGCCAGCCGCTACCGGCTGTCGCACCCGCGCGTTCACGTGCTGCCCGACAGCGTGGACTTCGACCGGTTCTACCGCCCCGTGACGGCGCGCGGCGGCGACTGCGTGACGATCGGCATCGCCGGCGCGTCGCTGCGCGCCGACAACTTCGCGCTCGTCGACGCGGCGCTGCAGGCGATCTGCGCGCGCCATCCCGGCAAGGTCAGGGTGAGTTTCGTCGGCGCGGACGTCCCGCCGGGCTGGGCCGGCCATCCGGCCGCCGGGTGCGAGCCCGAGCTTCACGACTACGACGCGCACGCACAACGCCTGCCGGAACGGCGCTGGGACATCGCGCTGCTGCCGCTCGCCGACCACGACTACAACGCGGGCGCGAGCACGATCCAGTGGCAGGAATACGCGGCGGCCGGCATCCCCTCGATCGTCAGCGACCGGTCAGCCTATCGCTTCGCGCTGAACGACGGCTGCGACGGCCTGCTGGTCCCGGATGCGCCGCAGGCCTGGGTCGACGCGCTCGACCGGCTGATCGCGAACCCGGCGCTGCGCCGCGGGCTCGCGCGCACGGCGCAGGCGAAGGTCCGCAAGCATCACGCGCTGCAGCAGGCGCTGCCGCGCTATCGCCATGTGTATCAGCAGTGCATCGACAAAGGCGCTGTCGGCAACCAGCCGGGCCGGCCGGATGCGCCGATCCACGGTGCGCTGATCCTGGACGCCGAGGGCGACCTCGACAAGGTCCGGCTGAGCCTGCAGGAAATCGCAAGGCGGCCGGAACAGGATCTGCTCGCGGTCGTGCTGACCACGTCGCAGGCGCCGCTGCCCGAATGGACCGACAAGGTGCGCTACCTGCACGCGCCCGCTCACGAGTACACGGCCACCGTCGAGCAGCTCTGCGCACTGCCGGCGTTCGACTGGACGCTGATCGTCGAGGCGGGCGACGGGCGTGCCGCGCAGGCACCCACGCCCGCCGATGCCGCGATCGCGTAGTTCGGCGCGCGCCGTGCCGCTTGCCTGACGCTGGCGGCCCGGCGCGCTGTCCCGGCAGCGCGCCCTGTGCTCAGTTGCTCGAACAGCCGCCGCAACTGCTCGAGCTGCATGAGCTCGACGAACTGCACGAACTCGACGCTCCGCACGAACTCGAACTGCTGCTGTCCCCGGCGCCCGAGTCGGACGAACCGCTCGACCCGCCGGTTTTCACGGCGACGGGCGGCGGCGCCATCAGCACTTTCGAATGCGCGGCCCACACGGTGCCGGCGAGCGCGCCGGCGCCGAACAGCGCAGCCGTCCACAAGAGCCCGTCCGGAGTCGCGCGCTCGCCCCGGCGTTCGTCGCGGTGCGCGTCGAGCGCCGCCTCGCCGCCGCGCGTCATGCCGCCGCGCCCCAGGCCGGGCAGGCGTCCGACCATGAAGTGGTACGCGACCATGAACGCCGCCATGAAAATCATCAGCAGCAGCACCGGCCGGCCGCGGGTCAGGCCGACCGCGAGCTTCGCCGCGCCCGCGCCGAACACGAGCAGCAGGATTGCGCGCGCGGCCATCCGCGTCGCCCGCATCTCGCCCGGCGCCCAGAGCCAGCCTTTGCGCTGCAACGCTGCAACACAGTCGGCTTCGCGCCACGCGAGACGCTGACGAAACGCGTGGCAGCTCGTCTCGCCGCCGGGTTGCCTCCTCAGCCATTCCCAGTCGGCGCCATAAGCGCCTGCGTGTCGCGGATCGTCGATCCGCACCCGCGCGCCGTGAACCTTGCTCATCCGCAGCTCGATCGCACCGGCATGCGCGAGCGACAGCATCGCGACCTGCGCCATGCGCGCACCGCCGCCCGCGAGATACGCCGCTTCCTCCGCGCTCAGGTCGGGCGACGATTCGGGGGCGCGCGTTCCCCACGCACGGTGGCGGTATTCGATCCACTGCAGGCCGGCGATCAGCAGCAGCGCGGCGATGCAGAGCGGCACGTAGAACAACCCGAGAAAGTCCGGCCCCGAGAAGTCCAGCACATTGAAATCGCTCGCGCTCGCGCAGGTCGCCGCGACACTGATCGCCGCCGTCGGCCACGCGAACTTCGCGAAGCGCCGCCAGCGTCGCGGGCGCGCGGCGGGCTCGCTCGACGGGCCGTCGCGCAGTTCTGCGCGCTGCATCGGGGCGTCGGCGGGCACGGTCGGCTCGGCGACGGGGCGCGGCCAGATCGCTTCGGGCGGCTCGCAGCCGAACAGCCTGCGGTAGCTGTCGAGCGTCTGCCGGTAGTGCCGCGCGTACTGCGCGGCCTCGTCGGGCGCGCCCGCGCCCGGCACGTGATGCAGCGGCGCGCGCAGCACGTCGGCGCAGAACACGTCCCAGTATTCGCGCGTGTATTGCAGGTGCAGGTGCCAGGCGGCGTCGACCGCGTGCGACGGCGTGACCGGATGGCCGGCTGCCTGCGCGAGGAACGCGAAGCGCTTGTATTCGTCGATCACGGCCAGCGCGTGTGCATGCGACCAGCCTTCGGCTTCGGCAAGGCGCCGGCTGTACGGCAGCGGCGCGGTCGGGTCGTCGGGGGAATACGTGTGCAGACGCGCGAGCAGCGCCTGCTGCGCATCGGTCTGCGCGCGGGCATCGACTGCGGTCGAGGTAGACAGGATGGCAGCCATCGGAAGTCGGCGCGATGCGCGGACGGCCGCCGCGATCGTCGCTTGGAGTGGTCGTTGCGGGCGATTCTCGCACAACGGCGAGGCAACACGACACCGGCACGGCGGCTGCGGTCGGCGCCCGTGGTGCGGCCGGTAACGGCTCCCGATCCGGCCCGAAGATCGAATTCGTAAGATAATGTTGTGCTACTGAAAGGCGGGCCAGGGGCCAGGCTCGGTGAATACCAAAAAAAGAACCGGAACATAAGTTTGAACAGGCGAAACTTTTTGATGGCGGCAGCGTTGGTGCCGCTTCTCGGGGCATGCAATCGCGGCAAGACGTCCGTGACATTCGAGCCACGGCAAATCCTGACCGGCCCCACGCCAAAAAACGGGGGTCGCCACATCCTGACGTTCGGCGACGACGGCATCACCTTCCTGCTCGACGGTGCGCCATTCCAGATTCGTAGCGGCGAGATGCATCCGGGGCGCATCCCGCGCGAGTACTGGCGCCACCGAATCCAGATGGCAAAGGCGATGGGGATGAACACCATCGCCGTCTACGTCATGTGGAATTTCCACGAGACGGCCGCGGGCAAATTCGATTTCGAGTCAGACGAGCGCGACGTCGAGACATTCATGCAGCTCTGCCAGGACGAAGGCATGTGGGTGCTGCTACGGCCCGGCCCGTATATCTGCGGCGAGTGGGATCTCGGTGGCATCCCTTCACGCCTGCTCGCACACGATGGCATCCAGTTGCGTGTGGGCTCGCACCGTGACCCGCGCTTCATGGATGCGGCGCGCCAGTACATTGCCGAGCTGGTGCCGCGAGTACGCCCGTTGATGTCGGCAAACGGCGGGCCGATCTTGCTGATCCAGATCGAAAACGAGTACGCGACCTACGGCGACGACATCGCCTATCTGGAGGAAATACGGCGCGCATGGGTTGACGGCGGCATCACGGGGCCGTTCTTTACCGACGATGGTGTCAAGCAGCTGCGGGAAAATCGAACTGCGCTTGACGGCTGCGCGATCGGCCTCAGTGGGCCAAAGGCGCACGACATTGATCGGATACGCGAAGAATTCCCCGGTTCTACCGTCATGGGCGGCGAAGTCTATCCAGGCTTCTTTACCCATTGGGGCGACCAGAAATTCCAGGGGGACGATTCCGATATCTCGCGCGAGCTATCGGATTTCATGCGCTATGGCTTGTCGTTCAGCATTTACGTGATCCACGGCGGCACGAGCTTCGGCTTCACGGCCGGCGCGAACCGCGACCACAAGACAGGCGACTATCAACCTGACATCACGAGCTATGACTACTTCGCGCCAATCGACGAGCAGGGACGCGCAGCGGGCAGCTTCACGCGCTACCGCGACCTGATTCAGGCGCACCTGACCGAACCGCTCCCGCCCGTACCGGCCGCACCGCCTACGATCGAGCTCGCTGGCGACCGTTCGCTGCGGCCGTTTCTTTTCGCTTCGCTATGGGACAACCTGCCGGCGCCGATCGCGACAAGCGACGCGCCGCGGCCCATGGAAATGCACGGACAACAGGCCGGCTTCGTCCTTTACCGTCACGCGGACATCGGCGGAGCCGGCGGCCCGCTATCGGCGGGTGACGTTCACGACTATGCGACAGTGTTCGTCGACACTGAATACGCTGGCGGCATAACGCGCGCGAAAATGCCGCGATATCTCGCGGAAGGGCTGCGCGTCGTATCAAACACCGAGCACGTCACACTTCCGACCGGTGGCAGGGTGCTCGATGTGCTCGTCGAAGGCATGGGCCGCGTCAACTATGGTGACGACCTGATTGATCGAAAGGGGATCAACGGGGACGTGACGGTCGGTGCGAAGCCGTTGCGTGAATGGACAACGTACGCGCTCCCGATGGACGCCGAGTACATCACGAGGTTGCGGCAACGCTGCACTGACCCGACCCGACCCGGCCTGTTCTTCAAGGCTGCTCTCATGCTCAACCGGGTAGGCGATACGTTCCTGGACATGCGTGGTTGGATCAAAGGCGTTGTATGGGTCAATGGGCGCAACCTCGGTCGCTACTGGAACGTCGGCCCTCAATATCGACTGTTCTGCCCCGCCCCGTGGCTGCGAACCGGGTACAACGAAGTGGTGATCTTCGACATGCATCAAATTACGCCGGCGCCGATCGACCTTCGTTCAACGCTCACCGGCTGATCCGCTCCAACGTGACGGGGCTGCGGTGGTCGCAAGTCGACCTTGCGCGGCGCGTCGCGTGGATCCACCCGGACCAGGCGAAGGCGCGCAAGGCCATCACGGTACCGCTCTCGGATACCGCGATCGCCGTGCTGCGCCGCCAGCACGCGAACCCGCGGGCGCCGGAATGCGCGGACAGCGTGTTCACCTATCGCGGCAGGCCGGTCTACCAGACGGCAACGGCCGCATGGGCCAAGGCGCTGCAGCGGGCCGGTCTGAGCGATTTCCGCTGGCACGACCTGCGTCATACCTGGGCGAGCTGGCACGTGCAGCGCGGCACGCCGCTGCAGGTGCTCAAGGAACTGGGCGGATGGGAGACGATGGAAATGGTGCAGCGGTACGCGCACCTGTCGGCCGACCACCTCGCGCAGTGGGTCACGCCGTTGACGGCCGAGCCCGTGCCCGAGCCAGCTGCAATTCAGCTGCAACGAGACAGTGCGACGAACGGAGAAAACCGCTGAGAGCCTTACTAGGCTTGGCGCGCCCGGCTGGGATCGAACCAGCAACCCCTGCCTTCGGAGGGCAGTACTCTATCCATTGAGCTACGGGCGCGTGAGACAGTGAAGCGACCCCATATACAGGCCGCCCACGATTGGCAAGACAGCAAGGATACCCGGTTTCCCATGACGCGTCCACCGTGCCCGACGAATCCCCGCCGGGCCGCGCTGCGTGCGGGTAAACACGCGCCATCGCACCGCTCGCCGTGATGTAAACGTTCCGTCTATAATCGACCGGGCTTCATTGGACTGCCATTTGCCGTTGCACCGCGCTCACAATTCCTATTCACGGAGACGAGGCAAGCATGAGCGAAGCACCCCACGAATCTCCCGTCAAAACCCCCGGGCAACTGATTGCCGTCATCATCGCGTCGTTCGCGATTCCGATCATCCTGATCGTCCTGTTCGCCAACTATGCGAACCATGCGTTCCGTTCCGGCGCCGGCACGGACGCGCTGTCCGACGAGCAGGTCGCCGCGCGCATCGCCCCGCTTGCGCAGGTCGACGTGAAGGACGCCAACGCGCCCCGCACGTACAAGACCGGCGAGGAAGTCTACAAGGCCGTCTGCGTGACCTGCCACGGCACGGGCGCCGCCGGCGCACCGAAGTTCGGCAACAAGGACGACTGGGCGCCGCGCATCTCGCAAGGCTTCGACACGCTGCTGAAAACGGCCCTCGCCGGCAAGGGCGCGATGCCGCCGCGCGGCGGCACGAGCCCCGATGACGTCAGCGACTACGAAATCGCCCGCGCGATCGTCTACATGGCGAACAACGACGGCGCGAACTTCCCCGAACCGGCCGCGCCGGCCGCCAATGCGGCGCAACCCGCCAGCGGCGCCGCAGCCGCGTCGGGCGCAGCGGACGCCGCGAGCGCGCAAATCGCCGCGGCACAGGCTGCGATCGCCGCGATCCCGAAGGCCGGCGAAGCGCCCGCGGCCGTCCCGGCCAGCGCCGACGCCGGCAAGGCGCTGTACACGTCGACCTGCCAGGCCTGTCACGCCGCCGGCGTGCTCGGCGCGCCGAAGTTCGGCAGCAAGGAAGACTGGGCGCCGCGCCTGAAGGACTCGATGGATACGGTCTACAACTATGCGCTGCACGGCAAGGGCGCGATGCCGCCGAAGGGCGGGTCGAACGCATCGGACGCCGACGTGAAGGCGGCCGTCGATTACATGGTCAACGCGTCGAAGTAACGCCCGCCCACCCGTAAAAAACCCCCCGCGACGCATACGCATCGCGGGGGTTTTGTTTTTCCGGAGCGCCGGGCCGCCATGCACCCGACGACGCCAACGCGTCACTTCTGCAGCAACGCCTTCAGGCTCGCGAGCCGGTCCTTCGGCGACATCGGCGCCTCTTCCGGCGTCGGCGGCGGCGCCTCGTCGAGCCCCATCTCCGGGATGAAGCGCGACGGTTCGCACACGACCGTCTCGCGCGCCCGCTTGCGCTTCTTGCACCAGTTCAGGTGCAGGCTGCGCTGCGCGCGCGTGATCGCGACGTACATCAGCCGGCGCTCCTCCTCGATCCGCTCGTTGTCGATCGGGCCGTCGTCCTCGGAGCCGCCGCGGTGCGGCATGATGCCCTCCTCGACGCCGACCAGGAACACGTGCGGATACTCGAGCCCCTTCGACGCATGGACGGTCGACAGGCGCACGGCGTCCGGATCCTCTTCCTTGCCCTCGAGCATCGACATCAGCGCGACGGTCTGGATCAGGCCGAGCAGGTTCTTGCCCGTATCGGCGAGCCCGTCCGCATTGTGGAAACCTTCCGCCTCGCCGTCGACGGCCTCCGTCTCGGGCTTGGTGCCCTTGCGCTTCAGCCATTCGAGGAATTCGAGCACGTTCTGCCACTTCGACTGCGCCTGCCGCTCGTCGAACGCGTCGTACAGGTACGCCTCGTAGTGGATCGCCTCCATCATGTCGTCGAGCACGACGGTGGCGGGATCCTTGTCCGCGCGCTCGGTCAGGCGCTGGATGAAGTCGCAGAACATCCGCAGCGGCTCGACCTGCCGCGCGGACAGCCGCGCCTCGATCCCGCCCATGTACACGGCCTCGAACAGCGACACTTTCGCCTGCCCCGCGAACGAGCCGAGCGCTTCGAGCGTCGTGTTGCCGATCCCGCGGCGCGGCGTGGTGACCGCGCGGATGAACGCGGGATCGTCGTCGGCGTTCGCGATCAGCCGCAGGTACGCGCACAGATCCTTGATCTCGGCCTTGTCGAAGAACGACTGGCCGCCCGACAGCACGTACGGGATCCGCTCGCGCCGCAGCACCTGCTCGAAGATCCGCGCCTGGAAGTTGCCGCGATACAGGATCGCGTAGTCGCGGAACTGCGCGCGCCGCTCGAACTTGTGCGCGGACAGCCGGAACACGACCGATTCGGCTTCATGCTCTTCGTCGTTGCACGGCGTGACGGTGATCGAATCGCCCATCCCGTGCTCGGACCACAGCTTCTTCTCGAACAGTTTCGGGTTGTTCGCGATCACGTTGTTCGCGGCGGTGAGGATGCGCACCGTCGACCGGTAGTTCTGCTCGAGCTTGATCACGTGCAGCTTCGGGAAATCCTTGCCGAGCTGCGCGAGGTTCTCGAGCGTCGCGCCGCGCCAGCCGTAGATCGCCTGGTCGTCGTCACCCACCGCCGTGAATGCGGCGCGCGGGCCGGCGAGCAGCTTCAGCAGCTCGTACTGGCACGCGTTGGTGTCCTGGTATTCGTCGATCAGCAGGTAGCGCAGCTTGTTCTGCCAGCGGTCGCGCACCTGCTCGTTCTTCGCGAACAGCTCGGCGGGCAGGCGGATCAGGTCGTCGAAGTCGACCGCCTGGTACGCATGCAGCGTCGCGACGTAGTTGCGGTAGACCAGCGCGGCCTGGTGCTCGTCCTCGTTGGCCGCGATCGCCATCGCCTCGTCGGGCATGATCAGGCCGTTCTTCCACAGCGAGATGATGCTCTGGATCTTGCGGATCAGCCCCTTGTCGGTCGTGCCGAGTTGCTCCTGGATCATGCCGAAGCAGTCGTCCGAATCCATGATCGAGAACTGCGGCTTCAGGCCGACGTGCTCGGCCTCCTGGCGCAGGATCTGCACGCCGAGCGAGTGGAAGGTGCAGACGGTGAGCTGGTTGACGGGCACCTTGCGGCCTTCCTTGCCGGGCGTGGTGAGCGTCTTGCCCTCGAGCAGCTTCCCCACGCGCTCGCGCATTTCGGCGGCCGCCTTGTTCGTGAACGTGACGGCGGCGATGTGGCGCGGCTCGAAGCCTTTCGCTTCGATCAGGTGCGCGATCTTCTGCGTGATCACACGGGTCTTGCCGCTGCCCGCGCCGGCGAGCACGAGACAGGGACCGTCGAGGTAGCGCACCGCTTCGTTCTGGGCGGGATTGAGGCCTGCGGACATGATGGCGGATGGTGTTGCGGTTGACGGCGGAACGCCGGGAGGATGCCTTGCGCGGCAGGCTGGCGAAGCAGGCGGACACGCGGGCAGGACGCGCATGTTAACACGTCGGCGGCGTGCTTTTCGGGAGCGCCGCCGGGCGGGGCTGCGCGGGCCGACCGGCCGGCCGCCCCCTGTCCGTCCGGCCAATCCGGCCCCGTTCTCGCACCGATCGGCCACAATATGTCCACCCGGCGCAGCCCCTCGCCGGCCCGCTTGAATCACCTGAACCGCCACCGGATCGACATCATGGGATACCCGTTCGCCACCGCTGCCCTTGGCCCGCTGCTGTTCGCGCAGGGGCGCTACGTGCGCCGCGTCACGCCGCGGCTGCCCGAGGCAGCCGGCCCGCGCGCCGGGGTAGCGGGCGACGGCCCGCCGCTGCGCGTGCTGGTGGTCGGCGATTCGGCCGCCGCGGGCGTCGGCGTCGCGACGCAGCGCGACGCGCTGTCCGGGCAACTGGCGAACGCGCTGGCGGCCACCCACCGCGTGAGCTGGAAACTGCTCGCGCACACCGGACTGACCACGCAGGATCTCGTCGACTGGCTCGCCGCCGAGCCGGCCGAGCCGTTCGACGTGGCCGTCACGTCGCTCGGCGTCAACGACGTGACGGGCGGCGTGCCGCCGGCCCGCTGGCGCGCGCAGCAGGCCGAGCTCGTCCGGCTGCTCGCCGCGCGCTTCCGGGTCGGGCACGTGATCCTGTCCGCGGTGCCGCCGATGGAGCGCTTTCCGGCGCTGCCGCAGCCGCTCGCGTGGTATCTCGGGCGGCGCGCGAAGCGGCTCAACACGGCGCTCGCCGGCTGGGCCGCCACGCAGCCGCATTGCACGTTCCTGCGTGTCGCGCTGCCGCTCGAGCGCCACCTGATGGCCGCCGACGGCTTCCACCCCGGCGAAGCCGCATGCGCCGCGTGGGCCGAGCAGGTCGCCGCCGCCGTGCGGCGGCGGGCAGCCGCATGACGCGGCGCGGCGCCCGTGCGCCAGCCGCTCACCGCACGGGCCGGCGGGCAAACACGCACGGGCGGCCTGCGCGCTCGCGCAAGATGCCGGCTGTCCTTGCGCAAGCGCCGGATCGCACCGCGCATTTCGCCCAACGCGCCAGTACAAGCGGCGGCGCCATGCCAAAATAGCCGGTCGTCTTCGCGCCGTCTCGGCGCACCATCCTTTAGTTTCCTTCGCAGCCAGGGATTGCCATGTCGTCATTGCTCAGGATTGGTTTGATGGGTTTCGGTTTCGCCGGCGCGACGTTCCACGCGCCCGTGATCGCCACGAGCGGCCGCACTGAAGTCGCCGCGATCGCGACGGGTCAGCCCGATCGCGCGCAGGCCGCGTATCCGGGCGCGCGCGTCGTCCCCGATCTCGACACGCTGCTCGGCCTCGACGACATCGAGTGCGTGGTGATCGCCACGCCGAACGACACGCACTTCGCGCTCGCGCGCCAGGTGCTCGAAGCCGGCCGTCACGTGGTCGTCGACAAGCCCGTCACGCTCACCGCCGACGAGGCGCTCGCGCTCGCGCGGCTCGCGAACGCGCGCAGCCGGCTGTTCGCGCCGTTCCACAACCGCCGCTGGGACGGCGATTTCCTCACCGTGCGCCGTGTCGTCGAATCGGGCGAGCTCGGCCGGCTGACCTGTTTCGAATCGCACTTCGACCGCTTCCGCCCAACGCCGCGCACGCGCTGGCGCGAGGAGCCCGCCCGCGGCGGCGGCCTGCTGCTCGACCTCGGCCCGCACCTGATCGACCAGGCGCTTGCGCTGTTCGGCGTGCCGGAGACCGTGAGCGCGACCGTCAAGACGCGCCGCGACCACGGCACGGCGCCCGATTTCGTGCATCTGCAGCTCGGCTATCCGGACAAGGACGTCGTGCTGCACGCGAGCGCGCTGTCGGCGATCGAACCCGCGCGCTTCACGCTGCACGGCACACGCGGCAGCTACCAGAAGTTCGGGCTCGACACACAGGAAGACCAGCTCAAGGCCGGCCTCACCGCGGACGACGTCGAATTCGGCGGCGGCAACCCGCCCGGCCTGCTGCGCGTGCTGGACGGCGACGTCGAGGTCGAGGTCGAGGTCGAGCGCCCGGTGCCGACGCTCGATGGCCAGTACGCGGAGTTCTACCGCGCGCTCGCCGCGTCGATCCGCGACGGCGCGCCGTTCCCCGTCACCGCGCAGGACGCCGTCGACGTGATGACGATCATCGAACTCGCCGCGCAAAGCGAGCACGATGGCCGCCGGCTGCCGTTCGTGCGCCGCACGATCTGACACCGCGCGCCGGCCGGTCATGGCCGGCCAGCGCACGCTCACTTGGATCAGCCGGAACATTCGGTTACAAATGCCGGGGGAACGAAAGTCAGCGCCCGACCGGTCTGACGCGTTTCTCAAAAAAGTCGATACGACACCAATCCGTCAGGAGAATGTTGATGCAACGGTTGATTCGCGCAGCTGCGTGCTGCGTCCTGGTTTCCTCGCTTGCGGCCTGTATCGTGCAGCCGCAGCAGCCGGTCCGCCCGGCCCCCCCGCCGCGGCCGAATCCGCAGGTCGTCGCGAACGAGCGGATGCAGCAGATCCAGGGCCGGATCGACAACCTGCATCGCCGCATCGATGCGCGCGTGAACGGCGGCTACTACCCGCCGCCGTACGGCGCGCAGCTTCATCACCGCCTCGACGTGATCCGCCAGGAAGCGAACGACATGTCCGCGCAACACAGCGGCGGCCTGTCCGGCGACGAGCAGCGCGTGCTGAACCAGGAACTCGACACGGCCGCCCGCGCGATCGGCGAGTAACGCACCGGCGCCCGCCGGAGCGGAAAAGCGGCGGCACCCGGTGCCGCCGCTTGTCGCGAAGCGACATTCTTTTGCTCAAATTGACAAGGCCCACCCGCTCGCGTACAGTCGCCCGCACGCGTCGGGAGAGCGTGTAACCGGGCTGTTTCAGCACCGGTTGCGCCGCCGAAGGGGCACACCCGCAAACTCTCAGGCAAAAGGACCGACCGCGTCGGGGAATCCCGTCCGCGCATTGCGCGGGCCACACTCTCCCCGCACTCTGGAGAGCGGCAGTAGCCCGCAGCGCATCGGTTGCGCGGGCAGGCTGCCCACCGAAGGGGCGCGCGTTCGCCAGGCCTGGCCGGCAGCGCAATCTCTCAGGTATCGAGGACAGAGGGGCATGTACCGGATCGCTCGCAGGCCATCGGCCGCGGTGGTCGGCACATGGCCGTTCTGATCCGCGCGCAAGCGCCTTGCCTGAGGCCTCGATGACTGCACTGAATCACACCCCGCTCAACGCCGCGCACCGCGCGCTCAATGCCCGCATGGTCGACTTCGGCGGCTGGGACATGCCCGTCAACTACGGCTCGCAGATCGAAGAACATGAAGCCGTGCGCACCGACGCCGGCATGTTCGACGTGTCGCACATGTGCGTCGTCGATTTCACCGGCAGCCGCGTGCGCGCGTTCTTCGAGCATGCGATCGCGAACAACGTCGGCAAGCTCAAGACGCCCGGCAAGGCACTCTACTCGTGCCTGCTCAATCCGCAAGGCGGCGTCATCGACGACCTGATCGTCTACTACTTCACCGAAGAATTCTTCCGCGTCGTCGTCAACGCCGGCACGGCCGAGAAAGACATCGCGTGGTTCAACCAGCTGAACGAGCAAGGCGGCTTCGGCGTGACGATCGCGCCGCGCCGCGATTTCGCGATCGTCGCCGTTCAGGGCCCGAACGCCCGCGAAAAAACCTGGACGACCGTGCCCGCCGCGCGCGCCGCGACGAGCGAACTGAAGCCGTTCAACGCCGCGCAGGTCGCCGGCACGCCGTTCGGCGATCTCACCGTCGCGCGCACCGGCTACACCGGTGAAGACGGTTTCGAAGTGATCGTCCCGGCCGTGCACGTCGAAGCGCTGTGGAACGCGCTGCAGCAAAACGGCGTGCGCCCGTGCGGGCTCGGCGCGCGCGACACGCTGCGCCTCGAGGCCGGCATGAACCTGTACGGCCAGGACATGGACGACACCGTCTCGCCGCTCGACGCGGGCCTCGCGTGGACGGTCGACCTCTCCGCGCCGCGCGACTTCGTCGGCCGCGCCGCACTGGAAGCCAACGGCACCCGCGCCGCGTTCGTCGGCCTGATCCTGCAGAAGGAAAACGGCAAGGCGGGCGGCGTGCTGCGCGCGCACCAGAAGGTCGTCACGCCGCACGGCGAAGGCGAGATCACGAGCGGCACGTTCTCGCCGTCGATGCAGGAATCGATCGCGTTCGCGCGCGTACCGGCGGCCGTCCAGATCGGCGACCTGGTCCAGGTGCAAATTCGCGACAAGAATCTTCCCGCGCGCGTGGTAAAACTGCCGTTCGTGCGCAACGGCAAGGTCCTCGCTGCGTAACGGCCGGGAGGCCCGCCTCCCGGGAAGCCGGGAGATGGCGCCCGGCGCAACACCACACCCGGCGTGCCTCGGCGGCGCGCCAGCAAAACGAATCACACCCTTTTATCCAGGAGCATCCGATGAGCAACGTCCCGGCCGATCTGAAATACACCGACGAACACGAGTGGATCCGCACCGAGGCAGACGGCACGCTGACGGTCGGCATCACCGATCACGCGCAGAGCACGCTCGGCGACATCGTCTTCCTCGAGCTGCCGGCAGTCGGCAAGCAGGTGAAGGAAGGCGACGCCGTCGGCGTCGTCGAATCGGTGAAGGCTGCATCCGACATCTACTCGCCGGTGTCCGGCGAGGTCGTCGCCGTCAATACGGAAGCCGCCGACGCACCGGAAGAAGTGAACAGCGACGCGTACGGCGTGTGGCTCTTCAAGATCAAGCTCGCGGCCGGCGCATCGACCGACAAGCTGATCGACGCTGCCGCCTACACCAAGCTGATCGACTAATTTCCTCACCCGAACCGCGCGGGGCCGGCCAGCCGCCCCGTCCCGCGCGGGACCAGAGTCACGCCATGAAGCTCGAACACCCGGACCGCCTGATGAACCGCACGCCCCTCTCGCTCGCCGCGCTCGAAACGCACGACGCGTTCGCCGAACGCCATATCGGCCCCGACGCCGCCAGCCAGCAGGCCATGCTCGACACGCTCGGCTTCGCGTCGCGCGCCGCCCTGATCGACGCCGTGATCCCGGCCTCGATCCGTCGCGCCGAAACGCTGCCGCTCGGCCCGTTCGCGCAGCCGAAGAGCGAGGCCGAAGCCCTCGCCGCGCTGCGGGTTCTCGCGGACAAGAACCAGGTGTTCCGCTCGTATATCGGTCAGGGTTACCACGACACGCACACGCCGGCCGTCATCCTGCGCAACGTGCTCGAAAACCCCGCGTGGTACACGGCCTACACGCCGTACCAGCCCGAAATTTCCCAGGGCCGCCTCGAGGCGCTCCTGAACTTCCAGCAGATGGTGGCCGACCTCACGGGCCTCGCGATCTCGAACGCGTCGCTGCTCGATGAAGCCACCGCCGCCGCCGAAGCCATGACGCTGCTGCAGCGCACCGGCAAGCCGGCGTCGAACGTGTTCTACGTCGCCGACGACGTGCTGCCGCAAACGCTCGAAGTGATCCGCACGCGCGCGCTGCCGGTCGGCATCGAGGTCAAGACGGGCCCGGCCGCCGACGCGGCACAGTCGAATGCATTCGGCGTGCTGCTGCAATACCCGGGCGTGAACGGCGACGTGCGCGACTACCGCGCGCTCACCGACGCGATCCACGCGGCCGGCGGCCACGTGGTCGTCGCAGCCGACCTGCTCGCACTGACCGTGCTCACGCCGCCCGGCGACTGGGGCGCGGACGTCGCGATCGGCAACACGCAGCGCTTCGGCGTGCCGATGGGCTTCGGCGGCCCGCACGCCGCGTATCTCGCGGTGCGTGACGAATTCAAGCGCCAGATGCCGGGCCGCCTCGTCGGCGTGACGGTCGACGCCCAGGGCAAGCCCGCGCTGCGCCTCGCGCTGCAAACCCGCGAACAGCACATCCGCCGCGAGAAGGCCACGTCGAACGTGTGTACCGCGCAGGCACTGCTCGCGATCATGGCCAGCATGTACGCGGTCTACCACGGCCCGCACGGCCTGAAGACGATCGCGCTGCGCGTGAACCGCATCGCGGCGCTGCTCGCCGCCGGCGTGAAGCAACTCGGCTTCGCGACCGTCAACGACACGTTCTTCGACACGCTGACGATCGACACCGGCGCGCGCACCGCGCAGATTCACGAATTCGCGAAGGCGAAGCGCATCAACCTGCGCCGCGTGAGCGACACGCAAGTCGGCGTGTCGGTCGACGAAACGACGACGCGCGACGACCTCGCCGATCTCCTCGCCGTGTTCGCGCAAGCCGCAGGCGGCACCGCGCCGGCCGTCGACGCGCTGGACGCGGGCCTCGCCGGCGTCGCCGCGCTGCCGGCCGGCCTCGAGCGCACGAGCGCGTACCTGACGCACCACGTGTTCAACCGCCACCATTCCGAAACCGAAATGCTGCGCTACCTGCGCAGCCTGTCGGACAAGGATCTCGCGCTCGACCGCTCGATGATCCCGCTCGGCTCGTGCACGATGAAGCTGAACGCGACGTCGGAAATGCTGCCGGTCACGTGGCCCGAATTCGGCCGGATCCATCCGTTCGCACCGGCCGAGCAGACCGTCGGCTACCGCGAGATGATCGACCAGCTCGAGCAGATGCTCGTCGCGGCCACCGGCTACGCGGCCGTGTCGCTGCAGCCGAACGCGGGCTCGCAGGGCGAGTACGCGGGCCTGCTGATCATCCACGCCTACCACGCATCGCGCGGCGAAGCACACCGCGACGTGTGCCTGATCCCGGCATCCGCGCACGGCACGAACCCGGCGTCCGCGCACATGGCCGGCATGAAGGTCGTGGTCGTTGCATGCGACGCGCAAGGCAACGTCGACATCGCCGATCTGAAGGCAAAGGCCGACGAGCATTCGAAGGATCTCGCGGCGATCATGATCACGTATCCGTCGACGCACGGCGTGTTCGAGCAGAACGTGCGCGAGATCTGCGAGATCGTCCATGCGCACGGCGGCCAGGTGTACGTCGACGGCGCGAACATGAACGCGATGGTCGGCCTGACCGCGCCGGGCCAGTTCGGCGGCGACGTGTCGCACCTAAACCTGCACAAGACCTTCTGCATCCCGCACGGCGGTGGCGGCCCGGGTGTCGGCCCGGTCGCAGTCGGCGCGCACCTCGCGAAGTTCCTGCCGAACCAGCGTTCGACCGGCTACACGCGCGCGGAAGACGGCATCGGCGCGGTATCGGCCGCGCCGTACGGCTCGGCGTCGATCCTGCCGATCTCGTGGATGTACATCGCGATGATGGGCGCGAAGAACCTGACCGCCGCAACGGAAACCGCGATCCTCAACGCGAACTACATCGCGAAGCGCCTCGCGCCGCACTACCCGGTGCTGTATTCGGGCCCGGGCGGGCTGGTTGCGCACGAGTGCATTCTCGACCTGCGTCCGATCAAGGAATCGAGCGGCATCACCGTCGACGACGTCGCGAAGCGCCTGATGGACTACGGCTTCCACGCGCCGACGATGAGCTTCCCGGTGCCGGGCACGCTGATGGTCGAGCCGACCGAATCGGAATCGCAGGAAGAACTCGACCGCTTCATCGCCGCGATGATCGCGATCCGCGACGAAATCCGTGCGGTCGAGGAAGGCCGCGCCGATCGCGAGGACAACCCGCTGCGTCACGCACCGCACACGGCGGCCGTCGTCACCGCGAACGAATGGCCGCACGCGTACTCGCGCGAGCAGGCTGCGTACCCGGTCGCGTCGCTCGGCACGAACAAGTACTGGCCGCCGGTCGGCCGCGCGGACAACGTCTACGGCGACCGCAACCTGTTCTGCTCGTGCGTGCCGATGTCGGAATACGCATAACGCGCACAGGCCAGGAGCCGTCCGATGGCAATCGCACCGCACGCAACTCCGTGTTGCGTGCGGTTTTTGCATTCGCCGCCCGAACCGGTGCGCGTTCGCCCGCCAATCCGGCTAACATCACACGCGATCCAGCCAATGAAGGAGTTCCGCATGGTGCGTCCGATGTTTCCGGGCCAGGGTGCAATGCAGAGCCGGCCGCGCACGCGCGCACGCCGGTTCGCGCCGATGCTCGTCGCGTCGCTGTCGTTTGCCGCCGCCGGCCTCGGCGCGTCCGGCAGCGCGCGCGCCGCGATGAATTTCTGCGCGGCGCCGGCACTGCAGGCGAGCGAGACGACCCAGGCCGAGCCGGGCGTCCAGGCGCTGATCCGCAGCGTCGACGCGCGCATCGGCGAGCAGCCGAAGGCGATGCCGCGCGTGCACACCGAGGGCACGCTGCCGCACGAAGGCATCTACGACCAGAGCGTCGACGCGCTGAAGGATCTCGACCTGATGCGCGACGCCGCGCTCGCGTGGCGCGTGACGAACGCGCCGCGCTACCTGCAGCTCGTCGACCGCTTTCTTTCCGCGTGGGTCGCGACCTACCAGCCGAGCTTCAACCCGATCGACGAGACGCGCTTCGACAGCCTGATCGTCGCGTACGACATGACCGCGAGCGCGCTGCCGGTGAAGACCCGCAACGCGACGGCCGCGTTCATCGCGAAGCTCGGTGCCGGCTATGTCGCACAGATCGACGCGCAGAAGCGCCCGCTCACCGGCACCTGGCGCAACAATTGGCAAAGCCACCGGATCAAGCTGATCGCGCTGTCCGCGTTCACGCTCGGCGACCGCAAGATGATGAACGCCGCGCAGCGGCTGTTCGTCGAGCATCTCGCCGACAACATCGGCCCGGACGGCAAGACGTGGGACTTCGAGGAACGCGATGCGCTGCACTATGCGGTGTACGACCTGCAGCCGCTGGTGACGGCCGCGCTCGCCGCGCGCCGCTTCAACCGCAACTGGCTGCGCGAGCGTGGCGCAAACGGCGCGACGCTCGCGGCCGCGCTCGACTGGCTCGTGCCGTACGCGCTCGGCGAGAAGACGCACGAGGAATTCGTGAATTCGCCGGTGCCGTTCGACGCGAAGCGCCGCGAGGCCGGCCTGCCGGGCTACACGGGGCAGTGGGACCCGAAAAACGCCACCGAACTCTTTCATCTGGCCGCGCGGCTCGACGGGCGCTATGCCCGCGTCGCGCAGCAGCTTTCCCCAACGCCGCCCGCATGGCTCGCCGCGTGCCTGCCATTGCAGGCGCGCTAGCACTACTCTTAAAGCAAGGCAGAAATCAACATGGCAGTCAGCGTCTTTGACCTCTTCAAGATCGGTATCGGTCCGTCCAGTTCGCATACGGTCGGGCCGATGCGCGCGGCGCTGATGTTCGTCCAGGGCCTCGAGCGCGACGGGCTGCTCGACGCAACGGCCCACGTGAAGGTCGAGCTGTACGGCTCGCTCGGCGCGACCGGCAAGGGCCACGGCACCGACCGCGGCGTGATGCTCGGCCTGCTCGGCGACGCGCCCGACACCGTCGATCCCGACACGATCGACGCGCGGCTGGAAGACGTCCGCAAGTCGAAGCAGCTCGCGCTGCTCGGCACGCACCCGGTGCCGTTCGTGCTGAAGGAGAACATCGCGTTCTACCGCCAGGCGCTGCCCGAGCACCCGAACGGAATGAAACTGCGCGCGTCCGACGCGAGCGGCGCGGTGCTGGTCGAGCGCACCTACCTGTCGGTCGGCGGCGGCTTCGTCGTGACGGCCGGCGCACCGAACACGAAGGTGCTGAGCGCGGCCGAGCAGATGACGCACCCGTTCCGCACCGGCGCCGAGCTGCTCGCGCTGACCGAGTCGACCGGCAAGTCGATCGCGCAGCTGATGTGGGAAAACGAGCGCGCGTGGCATACCGAGGAAGAGACGCGCGACGGCCTGCTGAAGATCTGGGCCGTGATGCAGTCGTGCGTGTCGCGCGGCTGCGGGATCGGCAACCCGGAAGCCGACGGCAACCTGCCCGGCCCGTTCCAGGTCAAGCGCCGCGCGCCGCAGCTGTACCGCACGTTGACGGGCAGCCCGGAGCGCGCGCTGCAGGATCCGCTGTCGATGATCGACTGGATCAACCTGTACGCGATCGCGGTCAACGAGGAAAACGCGGCCGGCGGCCGCGTCGTCACTGCACCGACCAACGGCGCGGCCGGCATCATCCCGGCCGTGCTGCACTACTACACACGCTTCACGCCCGGCGCGAACGAACGGGGCGTGATCGACTTCCTGCTGACGGCCGCCGCGATCGGCATTCTTTACAAGCTCAACGCGTCGATCTCCGGCGCGGAAGTCGGCTGCCAGGGCGAAGTGGGCGTCGCGTGCTCGATGGCGGCCGGCGCGCTCGCGGCCGTGCTCGGCGGCACGCCGCAACAGGTCGAGAACGCGGCCGAGATCGGGATGGAGCACAACCTCGGCCTCACCTGCGACCCGGTCGGCGGGATGGTGCAGATCCCGTGCATCGAGCGCAACGCGATGGCGTCGGTGAAGGCCGTCAACGCGGCGCGCATGGCGCTGCGCGGCGACGGCTCGCACTACGTGTCGCTCGACTCCGTGATCAAGACGATGCGCGAGACGGGCGCCGACATGAAGACGAAGTACAAGGAAACGTCGCGCGGCGGGCTCGCGGTGAATATCGTCGAGTGTTGATGCCGGCGCCGGCGGCCATGCGGGGCGGATCGATATCCCGCCAGGCCGCCGGGCACGGCTCCGGACACTAATCGTTCAGCCAGTTCTCCAGTCGCAACCCCGGATAGCTGACGAAATCCCGCTCGTTGTTGGTGACGAGGGCGACATCGAGCGACACCGCATGCGCGGCGATCAGCTTGTCGAGGTGGTCCTTCTTCCGCTCGCGCGTTGCGTCTCGGACCGGACCATACGCGTGCGCAGCCGCGACGTCGAAAGGCGCGACGGGAATATCCTCGATCAATGCGGCGAGGTTGCGACGCTCCCGCGCGGGATTCGCACATGCGGTCACGCCGTACTCGAGTTCGGCGTAAGTGATCGCCGACATGACGACGTCGCCGGTGTAGCACTGCGCAAAACGTTTCGCCACCTGCTCCGGCTGATTTTTCATCAGATAGATGCACATGTTGGTGTCGAGCATGTAGCGCGGCATCACAAACCCTCGCGTTCGGCCTGCTCATGCTCGCCACGCCCTTCGGTCATGAAGTCCGGCCCGAATTTCGCGAATTTCTCGAGTACCCGAGTCAGGGGTCGCCGCATCGGCCGAATGCGGATTTCGTCGCCGACGCGCTCGATTTCCAGCTCGATATCGCTGCGTTCATAGGCAAGGTCCGCAGGAATGCGCACGGCCTGCGAGTTGCCGTTCCGAAATACCCTCGTGGTGTGCATGTCGATCTCCGCCCGGATGTACAGTGTATGTACATTATATGATGCAGGCCGAGATGTAAATCCATGTGTGTACATACGCCTCCCGATGGCGGTCTGCCCGACGCGTCAACATCAACCCGCCGCTGAAGGTCGACATGCCGATTCAGCGTCCGGCTCAATATCCGTAGCGCGTACTTTTCATCGTCGCGCCAACGAGCACAAGCTGGCCGTTCGGCCAACCGCAACCAGAGAACGGGGGCGAGGCACCGTCCGAATCACTCCGCGTTCCGACACTTTTCACCGCCCCGCCGACAGGCGTAAGCTGTACGTCCCGCTACCCAGGGAGACGGCAGCCCATGTCGCATTCCAAGGATCTCGAGCAGCCCGCCACCACCGGCGCGCGACTGCTCGTCGATGCGTTGCTCGCCAATCACGTCGAACGCGTGTTCTGCGTGCCGGGCGAGAGTTTCCTCGCCGTACTCGATGCGCTGGCGGACAACACCGCGCGCATCCAGACGGTCGTCTGCCGCCACGAGGCCGCCGCCGCGAACATGGCCGAGGCCGTCGGCAAGCTGACCGGCCGCCCCGGCATCGCGTTCGTCACGCGCGGGCCCGGCGCGACGCATGCTTCGATCGGCGTGCACACCGCGTTCCAGGATTCGACGCCGATGATCCTGTTCGTCGGCCAGTGCGCACGCGAGCACCTCGACCGCGAAGCCTTCCAGGAAATCGACTACCGGCGGATGTTCGGCCAGATGGCGAAATGGGTCGCGCAGATCGACGATCCGCGCCGCATCCCCGAATACCTGAGCCATGCGTTCCACGTCGCGACGTCCGGCCGTCCCGGCCCGGTCGTGCTCGCGCTGCCCGAAGACGTGCTGTCCGAAGCGTGCGCGCCGCAGCCCGTCGTGCCGGCCGCGAAACGCGTCGCGGCCGCACCGTCGGCCGCGCAGCTCGACGAACTGCGCGAGCGGCTCGCGCGCGCGGAGCGGCCGCTGGCGATCGTCGGCGGCAGCGGCTGGACACCCGACGCGTGCGCGAACCTGCGCACCTTCGTCGAGCGCTGGCAACTGCCGGTGGCCTGTGCGTTCCGCTACCAGGACACGATCGACAACGCGCACCCGAACTACGCGGGCGACGTCGGGCTCGGGATCAACCCCGCGCTCGCGAAGCGCATCCGCGACGCCGACCTGCTGCTCGTGATCGGGCCGCGCCTCGGCGAAGCGACGACCGGCGGCTACACGCTGCTCGACATCCCGAAGACGCGCCAGACGCTGATCCACGTGCACCAGGGCGCGGACGAGCTTGGCCGCGTATATGCGGCCGACCTGCCGATCGTGTCGGGCATGCCCGAGATCGCCGCGCCGCTCGCCGCGCTCGAGGCGCCCGAGCACCCCGCGTGGGCCGGCACCGCCGCCGACGCGCACCGCGCGTATCGCGAATGGCATGCGCCGCTGCCGATGCCCGGCGACGTCCAGCTCGGCGACGTGATGGTGCAGTTGCGCGAGCGCCTGCCGCACGACGCGATCCTCACCAACGGCGCCGGCAACTATGCGATCTGGCTGCATCGCCACTTCGCGTACCGGCACTTCCGCTCGCAGCTCGCGCCGACGAGCGGCGCGATGGGCTACGGCGTGCCGGCTGCGCTTGCCGCGAAGTCGCTGTACCCGTCGCGCGCCGTCGTCGCGCTCGCGGGCGACGGCTGCTTCATGATGGCCGGCAACGAGCTCGCGACCGCGATGCAGTACGGGCTGAACATCGTCGTGATCGTCGTCAACAACGGGCATTTCGGCACGATCCGCATGCATCAGGAGCGCAACTACCCGGGACGCGTGCATGGCACGGGGCTCACGAATCCCGATTTCGCCGCGTATGCGCGCGCGTTCGGCGCGCATGGCGAGACCGTCGAGCGCACCGCCGATTTCGCGCCCGCGCTCGAACGTGCGCTGACCTGCGGGCGGCCCGCCCTGATCGAAATCCGCATCCCGCAGGACGCCAGCACGCCGGCGGCGACACTCGAGCAGATCCGCGAACAGGGCCGCCGCGCGCGCGGCGGATGACGGTGGACACGCACGCCGCGCCGCCCGACGTCGCGCTGTCGCACGACGACGCACTCACGCTCCCCGGCACGCTGCTCGCACCGGACGGCACGTTCGTCGCGCCCTACGACCTCGAGCACGGCGGCGCGCGTGCCGTCGGCCACGTGCCGGCCACGGCCGCACGCAGGCTGCTGCACGCCGCGCACCGGCCGTTCCGGCTCGACTACGACAACGCACGGCACGTGCACGTGATTAACGGGATGGGCGTCACGCTCGGCGATTCGGTGATCGGGCTCACCGCCCTCGCCGCGCTGCGCGACGCGCACCCGGGCCTGCGCTTCACGCTGTACCGGCCGGCCCGCGCGCCGCGCTATGTCGAGGCGCTGTATGCGCTCGCGGCCGACATCGTCGCGCCGTCCCGCACCCTGCCGTACCCCGCCGACGCGCTGCTGGCGGACGCGCCGTGCATCGACGTCGGCAATCACCTGTACTGGCCCGCTTTCGCGCGGCTGCCGATGATCGATTTCTTCCTCGACGCGCTCGGCGTGGAACCCGCGTCGGTGCCGGCATCGGCCAAGCGCAACCGCTGGCTCGCGCGGCTGCGGCTGCCTGCGTTGCCTGCGTCATGGCAGCGCCCGTACGTGCTGTTCTGTCCGACCGCGAGCACCGCATTGCGTAGCGTGCCGCCCGCACTGCGGGCAACGTTCGTCGAACAGCTCGCGCAGCGCTACGGATTGCCGGTGGCCGGGTTCGGGCCCGTCGCGCATCCCGCCTATGTCGACGTGAGCGCCGATGCGGCCGACGATACGGCCCGGTTCATCGCATGGGTCAAGGGTGCCAGCCTGCTGTTCGCGCCCGACACGGCCGCGCTGCATCTCGCCGACGGTTTCGACGTGCCGACGCTCGCATGCTTCACGACGATCGGGCCGGCGCTGCGCGTGCGCGACTATCCGCGTTGCGTGCCGGTCGCGCTCGACGTGCCCGCCGAATTGCTCGGGCTGCATCGCAGCGAGCGCCCGGCCGATCTCGCGGCGGTCGAGGCGGCCTATCGCGCGATCGATTGGGATGCGGTGGCGTGGCCCGCGCCGCGCAAGGCGGCGGCTACGGCCGAATAGGGAAACAGGGTGCGGCGGGCAGCGGCGACGCCGAAAGCGCGCTGTGTGTCCGCGCCGCCTGAGCCTGAGCCTGAGCCTGAGCCTGAGCCTGAGCCAGTGCCGGTGCCGGTGCCGGTGCCGGTGCCGGTGCCAGTGCCAGTGCCAGTGCCAGTGCCAGTGCCAGTGCCAGTGCCAGTGCCAGTGCCAGTGCCAGTGCCAGTGCCAGTGCCAGTGCCAGTGCCAGTGCCGGTGCCAGTGCCTGAGCCGAAGTCCACATCGAAACCGGAACCGCTTCGACTACCGCCCCACGCTTACCCCACCGTCACCATCGCCGCGCGATCGCGCAGCGTCTCCGACGGACGCTTGCCGAACAGCCGCCGGTAATCGGTCGCGAACTGGCTGAGGTGCCAGAAGCCCCATGCCTCCGCCACGTCCTGCACCGAACCGGCCGCGCGGCCGCACAGGTCACGCCGCGCACCGTTCAGCCGCAGCGTGCGCAGGTAGGTGGCCGGCGCCATGCCGAGCACGTCCTGGAAGCAGTACTGCAGCGTGCGCCGGCTCACGTGCAACTGCTCGCACAGCTCGGGCACGCCAACCGGGCGCGTACGATGCGCGAGCACGTAGTCGCGTGCCTGTTCGACGATCCAGCGCCGCATCGATGGCGCGCGGCCGGCGGCGTCGTCGGCCGGTTGCGCACACACATCGAACAGCGCGGCCAGCACCTCGGCCTGCAGGTCGTCGCGCTGCGCATCGGCCAGCGGGCCGGCCATCGCCACCGCACCATCGAGCCGGCGGCCGAGCAGCGCGCACAGGCGCGCGAGCCGCGCATCGCCGACCTGCATCACGCGCTGCGTGAACAGCCGCTCGTCGAGCGCGCGGCGCTCGACCTCCTCCGCATAGCGGCGCAGCACGTCGCCGCGCACGACGACACCGTAGATCGAGAACTGCGCGGGCGTCACCAGTTCAAACTCGACGTTGCCGGGCCGGAACGCGAGCGCACCCGGCCCGATGCGGCACGCATCGACGCGCGCGGTGCCATCGCACACGAGCGGGATGCCGAACCAGTACGCATCGCCGCGCACCTCGCACGCCTGGCGCAGCAGGTGGCTCGTCGATTCGCGAAACAGCTTCATCGTGTCGAGCGGCAGCTCGGTCAGCGTGCCGACGAAGCGGCCAGCCGCGAGCTGGTCGTAAGTCTGCCGCCAGCCGATCAGGTTGCGTGCCTGCTCGTCGGCGTCGTGCGCCACGCTGACGACCGCCTGCCCGGCCAGCGCATCGTCGCCCTGCGCGCTGCGCCGCGTGTCTTCGGCCGTCGGTTCTTCGCTGCACGCCACGTGTTGGTCCATCGTGTCCTCCCTCACCTGCCCGGAACCCCGCCTGTCACGCAAGTCCCGTGCCGAACGATGCATCGCCCGTCATTCGGCGCTGCGCGGCCTGCGCGCGCCATGTAGGCGTACCCAAACGCCCTGCCGTACGCACCCCGCCGGTGCGGCACGCGCCACGCCGGCGCACCCGGTGCGCTCCGCCCCGCCGGCGACACGCGACGGCCGGCTAGCCACCGTTCGCGCGCCGCAGCCGCACGACCCGCGTGCAGCAATTGCCGTACGCCTGCGCGACCGCCAACTCGACGATCGCACTGCCAGCCGGCCACGGCGCCGCGTCCGCATCGGACAGGTCCGTGTGCAGCGTCGCGCGCCCGTTGATCCGGTAACGGATACCGCGCATGAAGTCGACGAACAGCAACCCGACGCCGCTGCCATCGCACCGCGCAATGTCGCCCCGGCCGTCGTCGCCGTCGCCGTGCACCGGCAGCACGAAGCGCAGCGTCTTCGTATCGATCACGCGCACGACCGGCAGCAGGTCGCCGTTCGCGTCGCGCCGGCTCTGCACGATGTCGCAGGTCACGCCCGCCGGCCCGCCGCAGGCCGTGCCGACGAACATGAACGGCTGCGTCTCGATGAACTGCCGCACACCGATGCTCAGCCGCGTCGTCACGACGTCGCTCATCCGCTCGGCTTCGTCGGCGACGCCAAAGCGGTGGTGCGCGTCGAGTTCACCCGCGTGGAACACGGGATGGCGCGGACGGGATCGGGGCGGTTCTGACATGGGGTTTTACGTCCGGCGCGCCGGCTCAACATGCCGCCGCGAGCAAACGGCCATCGGGTTCGTTTCCGTCGAAGGCCGCGGCAACTCGCGGCCGGTGTCGGGTTGCGACTGCGAATGGGCGGAAACGGCAAAACTCCGGATCGCCGGTCGGCCGTGCGGCACGCATCCGCGCACCGGTCGTCGGCCAGCCAGCCGCCATCGCCCGGCGCGACACGCGTTCGACGACCATCCGGCATCCGACGCTTCGCCGCTGACGCCGAAACCCTGCGCCCCGACCGGCCGGCAATCCACTGCCGGCCGGCCAGGACGCCCGCGCGCGGCTCAGAAGAACCCGAGCGCCTCGGCCTGGTAGCTCACCAGCAGGCACTTCGTCTGCTGATAGTTCGACAGCGCCATCTTGTGCGTCTCGCGGCCGATCCCCGACTGCTTGTAGCCGCCGAACGCCGCGTGCGCGGGGTACAGGTGGTAGCAGTTGGTCCACACGCGGCCGGCCTCGACCTCGCGGCCCATCCGGTACGCACGCGTGCCGTTACGCGTCCACACGCCCGCGCCGAGCCCGTAGAACGTGTCGTTCGCGAGCTCGATCGCGTCCTGCTCGTCCTTGAACGTCATCACCGACGCGACCGGCCCGAAGATCTCTTCCTGGAACACGCGCATCTTGTTGTTGCCGAGCAGCATCGTCGGCTTCACGTAGTAGCCCGTGCCGAGTTCCGCCGCCGGCGCCGTGCGCTCGCCGCCCGTCAGGCATTGCGCACCTTCGCCGCGGCCGATGTCGATGTACGACAGGATCTTGTCGAGCTGCTGCTGCGATGCCTGCGCGCCGATCATCGTCTGCAGGTCGAGCGGATGGCCGGCCTTGATGCGCTCGACGCGCGCGACGGCCTTCTCGATGAACTTCTCGTAGATCGATTCCTGGATCAGGATCCGCGACGGGCACGTGCACACTTCGCCCTGGTTCAGCGCGAACATCGCGAGCCCTTCGAGCGCCTTGTCGAGGAACGCGTCGTCCTGGTCGAGCACGTCGGCGAAGAAGATGTTCGGACTCTTGCCGCCCAGTTCGACCGTCGACGGGATCAGGCTGTCGGCCGCCGCGCGCAGGATGTGCTTGCCGACCGGCGTCGAGCCCGTGAACGCGATCTTCGCGATGCGCTTGCTGGTCGCGAGCGCTTCGCCCGCTTCCTTGCCGAAGCCGTTCACGATGTTGATCGTGCCGGCCGGGAACAGGTCGCCGATCAGCTCCATCAGCACGAGCACCGACGCGGGCGTCTGCTCGGCCGGCTTCATCACCACGCAGCAGCCGGCGGCAAGCGCCGGCGCGAGCTTCCAGGCGGCCATCAGCAGCGGGAAGTTCCACGGAATGATCTGGCCGACGACGCCGAGCGGTTCGTGGAAGTGATACGCGACAGTGTTGTCGTCGATTTCGGAGATGCCGCCTTCCTGCGCGCGGATGCAGCCTGCAAAGTAGCGGAAGTGGTCGATCGCGAGCGGCAGGTCGGCCGCCATCGTCTCGCGCAGCGGCTTGCCGTTGTCGATCGTCTCGGCCACGGCCAGCAGCTTCAGGTTCTTTTCCATCCGGTCGGCGGCGGCGAGCAGCAGGTTCGCGCGCTCGGCCACGGACGTCTTGCCCCACTTGCGGCGCGCGGCATGCGCGGCGTCCAGCGCCAGCTCGATATCGTCGGCGCCCGAGCGCGGGATGCGGCAGAACGGCTGGCCGTTGATCGGCGATACGTTCTCGAAGTACTCGCCTTTCACCGGCGGAACCCACTTGCCGCCGATGTAGTTGTCGTATTGCTGACGGTACGGGTATTCGACGTCGAGGCCCAGTTGCTTCAGGTCAAACGGGTTCATACATGTCTCCTGTTTATCGTGCTTGTGTGAGTACAGCGCCGGTTCGAATTGCGCTGCCTTCGTTTACGCAACATGCGTGCCAAACAGGACGGAAACACGGCGACCCCAGCCGGCCCGCGTGCGCACCGTGCCGTGTTCATCGATGCCGCACGGCGGGTGTGCCGATTCTGAACAGCGCGACTGCGCCGCGCGCCGGGGCGGTGTTCGAAATTTCCACAGTGCGCAGGCGCACCTGCGCATGGAGGCAGGCCACGCCGCGTGGCATGTCGCTTGCGTGCACAACGCGCATTCCCACGCAACGGCGTGTGCGCCGGACGACACCATGAACGACCGCGGCCCCCTGACCGACGACGCCATCGCGTTCATTCGCGAACAGGCGTTCCTGATCGTCGCGACCGCCGACGCGGACGGCAACAGCGACTGCTCGTACCGCGGCCGCGAGCCACGCGCGGACGGCTCGTTCGAGCCGCTCGTCGACATGCCCGACCGCCGCACGCTCGTGCTGCCCGACTTCGCGGGCAACAACCTGTTCAACACGATCGGCAACCTGCTCGTGAATCCGGCCATCGCGCTGCTGTTCGTCGACTTCGTGCGCCAGACGACCTGGCTCGTGCAGGGCCGCGCGACGATCGACGAGGCGGCGGAAAACCACGCGCACTTGTGGCCCGCCGCGCGGCGCTATGTGGTGGTTGACGTGGAACGGGCGCAGGCACGGGCGGATGCGACGCTGCCGCCGTTGGTGCTGGCGTGATGCGCGTGACGGAGCGTCAACGTGCGAGCACAGCGATGACGAAACAAGACGGCACGCCGGCCGCCGTGGCCGGAGCACCCGTGCGCGACGACGCGCGGCTCAACGTCCGTGCGTCTGCGCACACGCCGCTTCGATCCGGCTGCGCACCGGCACGTCGGTGTGCGCGTGCTCGCCGGCGTCGTCACCCGTTTCAGCCGCCGCCGGCCGCCCGCCGAGAAACGCAAACACCACCCCCGCACACAGCACCGTAACGACCGCCAGCCCGATCAGCAGCCGATCGAACGCATGCGCGTAACTCGCGAGCAGCGCCGCATGCCCGACACCCGGCAGCGCGGCTGCCGCACCCGCCAGATCACCGGTCGCGAGCCGCGCAGCCGCACGCAGCGTCGCGTCGGGTGTGCCCGCAGCACCCGCCGCCTGCGCCAACCCCGCCCGCGCGAGCGCGGCCAGCACCGCACCGACGATTGCGAGCGCGATCCCCTCGCCGGCCACGCGCGTCGTACTGAAGATCCCCGTCGCCATCCCCGCGCGCTCCTTCGGCACGACGCTCACCGACAGCCCGTCCATCAGCCCCCACGGCATCCCGGCCCCGACGCCGATCGCGAGCATCGGCGCGATCACCGCAGGCCCCGCGCCGCCGCGCAGCGCGATCCCCAGCCACACGAGCCCGGCTGCCGCGATCAGCAGCCCGAGCCCCGAGATCACGCCGGCCGACAGCCAGCGCGTGAGCGTCGCGGCGACGAGCGGCACGACCAGCATCGGCGCGGAAATCGCGAGCATCAGCCAGCCGGCGTCGATCTCGCTGAAACCGTCGATGCCGATGAAGCGCAGCGGCAACACGACGAGCAGCACGATATAGCAGCAGCAGGTCGACACCGGCAGCACCTGCACGCCGACGAAGCGCGCAATCCGGAACAGCGACAGGTCGAGCATCGGCCGCGCGACGCGCGTCTCGATCATCACGAATGCGCATGCGCCGAGCGCCGCGCCGGCCAGCAGCACGATCACGAGCGCGCTCGTCCAGCCGCGCGCGGGCGCCTCGATCACGCCGAACGTGAACAGCGTCAGCGCGGCGGTAAACGCAGCCGTGCCTGGCCAGTCGAGCCCCGTCGCATGCGGGTCGCGCGACTCGTGCATGCGCGGCAGCCCGAATACGAGCGACAGCCCGCCGGCCACCGCGCTCGTGACGAAGATCGCGCGCCAGCCGACATGCCCGATCAGCGCGCCGGCGAGCACCGGCCCAAACGCGAGCCCGATGCCGAAGGTCGTGCCGAGCAGGCTGAATGCGCGCGTGCGCGCCGCGCCGTCGAACTCCTGCGCGAGCGCGGCCGTGCCGCCCGCGAGCGCCGCGGCTGCCGCGAGCCCCTGCGCGGCGCGCAGCAGGTCGACCGCGAGCATCGACGGCGCGAACGCGAGCGCAACCGACATCAGCGTGAAACCGCCGACGCCGATCGCGAACAGGCGCTTGCGGCCGAACTGGTCGGCCAGCGCGCCGGCCGCCATCAGGAAGCTGCCGAACGCGAGCATGAACGCGTTGGTGATCCAGTTCATCGCGACCGTGCCGCCGTGCAGGTCGCGGCCGATCGCCGGCGTCGCGACCGCGCCGCCCGAAAACGACAGCGGCAGCGCGACGGCGGCCATGCAGACGGCGGCCAGCACCCACGCGCGCCGGCGTGCCGACGGGTCTGAAGCGGCTGAAAAAGGGTGATCCATCATCGCTCCTCGAAAAGCCGGCGCGGATGCGCCGTCAGAGCGACAGAAGATAAATCCGATTCAATCCGCGAAAAACCACGCAAAGTTCCGCATATAACGGACTAAAATTCCGCAATTCACTCGACTACGCGCGTCGGCGCACGCCCTTCGATTCGATGGACAACCTGACCGGCATCGTCGCCTTCGTCCGCACCGCGGAAGCGCTGAGCTTCGTCGCCGCCGGCCGCGCGCTCGGCATCTCGGCGTCGGCGGTCGGCAAGACGATCGCGAAACTCGAGCAGTCGCTCGGCGTGCGGCTGTTCAACCGCACGACGCGGCGCGTCACGCTCACCGAAGAAGGGCGGCACTTCTACGAACGCTGCCAGCGGATCCTCGAGGATTTCCGCGATGCGGAAGCGACTGTCACGGCGTCGGCGCAGCGCCCGCGCGGCAAGCTGCGCGTGAGCCTGCCGGTGATCGGCTACCGGTTCCTGCTGCCGGTGCTGCCCGAATTCCGTCAGCGCTACCCGGACGTCGAACTCGATCTCGATTTCAACGACCGGATGGTGGATGTCGTCGAAGGCGGCTTCGACGCGGTGATCCGCAGCGGCCCGCTGTCCGATTCAAGCCTGATGTCGCGGCGGCTCGGCCCGTTCGCGTTCGTGCTGTGCGCGACGCCCGCGTATCTCGCCCAGGCCGGCACGCCGCGCACGCCGCGCGATCTCGAAACGCACGAGTGCGTGCGTTACTGCTTCCCGACCACCGGCAAGCTGCAGGACTGGGCGCTCGCGGCCGACGACGGCACGCCGCTGAAACTGCGCACCGCGCTGACCTGCAACAACATGGAGGCCCTGCGCGGGACAGTACTCGCGGGGCTCGGCATCGGTTACATGCCCGACTTCCTCGCGCACGACGCGCTCGAACGCGGCGCACTCGTGACCGTGCTCGACGACTACCGGATCGCGCCGGGGCAATTCTCGATCGTGTGGCCGTCGAGCCGGCAGTTGTCGCCGAAGCTGCGCGTGTTCGTCGATTTCCTGTGCGAGCGGCTGTTCCGGTAGCCCCCCGCAAGCCGCTCGCTCTGCGCGAATGCCGCCGCGCACCAGCGACCCGCACGGCCGTTTTCAGTCCGCCCCGATCCGCTCCGCCTGCGCCTGCGGCAGCAACGCATCGCTGTCGTCCTTCAGCCCGACGCCCGTCAGCTGGAGCCTGCGCGCATGCGTCATCAGGTAATGCAGCTTGTGCGCGGCCGCCGCGTAAGGCAGCCCTTCGGGCCGCACGTTCGAGATGCAGTTGCGCAGCGCGTCGTGGCAACCGACCTTCGGCGCCCACGTCAGGTACACGCCGAGGCTGTCCGGCGAGCTGAGCCCCGGCCGTTCGCCGATCAGCATCGCGACGACCTTCGCGCGCAGCAGCTCGCCGATCTCGTCGCCGAGCGCGACGCGCGCCTGGGTCGCGACCACCACCGGGCCGATCCGCCAGCCGTCCGCATCGAGCCGCGGCCGCACCGCCTGCAGCAACGGCAACGCCTGCTTCGCGGCCGCGAACGCCGACAGCCCGTCGCCGACCACGAACACGACGTCGGGTGCGTCGTCGAGCGCCGCGCCGTAGCCGGCCAGCCGCCCGCGACTGTCATCCGACAGCTTGCGGCCGAGGTCGGGCCGGCGCAGATAGTGGTCGCGGTCCGGCGCGGCGCTCTGCACGCCGAGCGTCGGTAACCCGCATGTCTCGATCTCGCGCCGCAGCGCGTCCGCATCGAGCGGCTGGTGCACCGCGTCGCGCGCCTGCGCATGCGACAGGTTGAACGCGAGCAGCGGCGCGGTCGGCAGGCTGTTGCCCGCGCGACCGAGCGCGATCCGTGCGTTCGTGAACGACTTCAATTGCGCCCACGGGTTCTTCTCGACGGCGTCGCTCATGCCGAAATCCCCATCCAGTCGTTCGCGCCCGCGAGCAGCGGCACACGCGACGTCGCGGCGCGCAATGCGCCGTGCGCGTCGGCGATTTCCATCGTCTCCAGCCACTCCTCGAATTCCGGCGCGCGGCGCAGGCCGAGCACCTCGCGCACGTACAGCTGGTCGTGGAACGACGTGCTCTGGTAGTTCAGCATCACGTCGTCCGCGCCCGGAATGCCCATGATGAAGTTGATGCCGGCCGCACCCAGCAGCGTCAGCAAGGTATCCATGTCGTCCTGGTCGGCTTCCGCGTGGTTCGTGTAGCAGATGTCGCAACCCATCGGCACGCCGAGCAGCTTCCCGCAGAAGTGATCCTCGAGCCCCGCGCGGATGATCTGCTTGCCGTCGTACAGGTATTCAGGGCCGATGAAGCCGACCACCGTGTTCACGAGGAACGGCTCGAACTTGCGCGCCACCGCATATGCGCGCACTTCGCAGGTCTGCTGGTCGACGCCGAAGTGCGCGTTCGCCGAGAGCGCACTGCCCTGCCCCGTCTCGAAGTACATCAGGTTGTTGCCGACCGTGCCGCGCTCGAGCGACAGCGCGGCCTCGCGCGCCTCGCCGAGCAGCGCGAGCGAGATGCCGAAGCTCGCGTTCGCCTTCTCGGTACCCGCGATCGACTGGAACACGAGATCGACCGGCGCGCCCTTCTCGATTGCCGCGATCGTGTTGGTCACGTGCGTGAGCACGCACGACTGCGTCGGCACGCCGTAGCGCTCGCGGAACCCGTCGATCATCGCGAGCAGCTTCACGATCGCCGCGAGGCTGTCGGTGGCCGGGTTGATGCCGATCATCGCGTCGCCGCAGCCGTACATCAGCCCGTCGAGCATCGATGCGGCGATGCCCTTCACGTCGTCGGTCGGGTGGTTCGGCTGCAGCCGCACCGACATCCGGCCCGGCAACCCTACCGTGTTGCGAAAGCGCGTGACGACGCGGCGCTTCCTCGCCGCCGCGATCAGGTCCTGATTGCGCATCAGCTTCGACACGGCCGCGACCATCTCGGGCGTGAGGCCCGGCGCGATCCGTTCGAGCGCCGCGCCGTCGGCCGCGGGCGACAGCAGCCAGTTGCGGAAGTCGCCGACGGTGAGGTGCGAGATTTCCGCGAACGCGGCAGCGTCGTGATCGTCGACGATCAGGCGCGTGACCTCGTCGTCCTCATACGGGATCACCGCTTCGTTCAGGAACGCCTTCAGCGGCACGCCCGCGAGCGCGATTTTCGCGGCGACGCGCTCCTCCTCGCTCGCCGCCGCGACACCGGCGAGCTGGTCGCCGGAACGCAGCGGGCTCGCCTTCGCGAGCAGCGTCTTCAGGTCCGCGAAGCGGTACGTGCGCGGGCCGATCGTCTCCGTATAGGACATCTGCGAGTCTCCTTGCCAAAAGCCGACGGCGCGCCCGTTCGACGGGGCGCGCCGGATGCCGTCAGGAACGGCCGTTCACCTTCGCCATGCTCATTCCTCCAGCAGCACGTCGCCGGGCGCGCTCGCGCGCTGCGAACGGGTCGCGAGGAAGTACGCGTAGCCCACCGCGAGGAAGCCGACGAACACCAGCGCGACCAGCCCGTTGAAGACCACCATCGTACCGAGACAGACGAGCGCCGCAAGAATCGCGAATGCCGGGAAGATCGGGTACAGCGGTGCGCGGAACGGCCGCGCCATGTTCGGCTGCGAGCGGCGCAGCTTGAACAGCGACGCCATGCTCACGATATACATCACGATCGCGCCGAACACCGACATCGTCACGATGTTCGCGGTCAGCGTCTGACCGCCGAACTGGATCAGCTCGTCGCTGTAGATCGCCGCGATGCCGACCACGCCGCCCGCGAGAATCGCGCGATGCGGGGTCTTGAAGCGCGGATGCACCTTCCCGAGCCATTCCGGCAAGTAGCCTTCGCGGGCCAGCGCGAAGATCTGGCGCGAATAGCCGAGGATGATCCCGTGGAACGATGCGACCAGACCGAACAGCCCGAGCCACACGAGCATGTGCATCCAGCCGCTGTTCGCGCCGACGATGTACTTCATCGCCTGCGGCAGCGGATCGTTGATGTTCGCGAGCTTGGTCCAGTCGCCCGCGCCGCCGGCGAACACCATCACGCCGATCGCGAGCGCGACGAGGGTCAGGATCCCGGCCACGTAGGCGATCGGAATCGAGCGCTTCGGGTTCTTCGCTTCCTCGGCGGCCATCGCGACGCCTTCGATCGCGAGGAAGAACCAGATCGCGAACGGGATCGCCGCGAACATCCCGTGGAACGCGCCCACGCTGAAGTGATCGGCGCCCGACCAGCCGCCCTTCATGAAGTTGCTCCACGCGAAGCCCGGCGACACGACGCCCATGAACACCAGCAACTCGAAGATCGCGAGCAGCGTGACGACCAGCTCGAAGGTCGCGGCGATCTGCACGCCGACGATGTTCAGCGCCATGAACACGAGATACGCGCCCATTGCCGCATGCTTCGGCTCGAGCCCCGGGAACTGCACGTGCAGGTACGCGCCGATCGCCAGCGCGATCGCGGGCGGCGCGAACACGAACTCGACGAGCGTCGCCGCGCCGGCGAGATAGCCGCCGGTCGGGCCGAATGCGCGGCGCGCATACGCGAACGGGCCGCCCGCGTGCGGGATCGACGTCGTCAGCTCGGTGAAACTGAAGATGAAGGTCGTGTACATCGCCGCGACGAACAGCGCGGTGACGACGAAGCCCAGCGTGCCGGCGCTCGCCCAGCCGTAGCTCCAGCCGAAGTATTCGCCGGAAATCACGAGGCCGACCGCGATGCCCCACAGTTGCCAGGTCCCGAGCGTCTGCTGCAGCGCGGGCTGGCCGGACGACTTGGCGCCGGCGGCGGGCCGGCCATTCGACTCTGCTTTCATCGGACTCTCTCCTCAAAGGCGCCGGGCCTGGCGGCCTGCGCGACTGAGAATCGATGCTAGAGAGTCATTAAACGACGTGTTATCGAAATTCGGCAAAGATCGCGGCTGACATTTCGCTGACGGAAATGCCGGCCCGGCCGGCCATGCGACGCGCGCCGATGTGCCGGGCGCGCACGCCCGACCGCGCCCTGCGGGCCGGCGCCGCCGGCCGCGCGAAGCGGCCGGACGGCACGCGACAGGCTTATTGCCCGCCGCCGCGCTGGTTGAACCAGCGATCGAGCAGCTTGCCGGCCGCTTCACGCCCGCCAAGACCGAACGACAGCGCCACCGCCACCGCGATCGCGCCGAGCACGAGGCCGAACGCAAGCTGGACGATCTCGTTCGCGATGCCCATCGCGCGCAGCCCCATCGCGAACACGAGGCCGAGGATCGCGAATTGCGCGATGCGCGCGAACAGCACGCTGTGCTCGCGGTCGGCCTGCTCGATCACGCGGCGCGCGAGGCCCGCGAGCCACACGCCGATCACGAGGATCACGCCGCCCATCAGCACGTGGCCGCCGAATTCGATGAACAGCGTGACGACGTCGCGCACCTGCGAGAACCCGAGCCGGTTCGCCGCTTCGACCGACGCAAACAGCATCGCGAAGAACACGATCAGCCGCGCCACCAGCACCGACGGCTGCAGGATCCCCGAGAACACGCGCTCGACGCCGAGCACGGCCGGCAGCCCGTCTGCGCCCGCGGCTTCGAGCAGCTTCTGAGCGAGCGACGCGACGAAGCGCGCGAAGTAGAACGTCACGAGCACGATCACGATCGCCGCGACGATGTCCGGCACCGCGCCGAGGAACTGGTTCAGCATGTTGGTGGCCGGCACCGAGATCGCGTCGATCTTCAGCGCGTCGAGCGCGGAGATCAGCGTCGGTACGAACACGAACACGTAGACGATCGTGCCGATCAGGCTCGACACGCGCACCGGCGTCGGGCTGTCGAGACCCTGCGTGAGGCGGTCGGCGCCCGCGGCGACGAGCAGGTTCGTCACGAGGCCGCGCAGCACGCGCGCGACGATCCAGCCGACCAGGCCGATCACCGCGGCCGCGAACAGGTTCGGCACGATCGCGAGCAGCTTGTCGACCATCCCCTGCACCGGCGACAGCAGCCCCGACAGCGCGAACGACGCGAGGATCGCCGGCAGGAACATCAGGATCACGAGCCAGAACAGCACGTCGCCGAGATAGCCGCTCATCGGCCGCATGCCCGCGCCTTCGGACAGCTTGTCGTCGATCTTGCTCGCCTTCAGCGTGCGGTTCGCGAGGCTGCGCAGCATCGACGCGATGAGCCACGCGATCAGCGTCAGCGCCCCGCCGCCGATCAGGTTCGGCAGGTAGTTGACGATGTGCGTGACGAGCAGCGAGAACGGGTTGGAGACCGCGTACAGGTTGAGCACGTTGAAGATGCCCACCGCGGTGACGAGCAGCACGAGCCAGAACAGGCCGCCTGCGATGATGCGCTCGACGCAGGCGCCCTGGCCGGTGCTTTCGTTGATCCGCTGATCGACCTTCAGCGCGCCGAGCAGGCGCATCGCGCCGGCCCGCACCACGACGGCGATCAGCCAGCCGATCACCAGGATGCCAATCGCGCCGGCGATCTTTGGCAGATACCCCCCTAGCGTGGTCTGCAGCGACGTGATGAAGCTGGAAGCATCCATTTCTTCTTCTCCCGAAAACGTGGTGTTGCGATTGAACATCGACGAACTACCTGCGTACTTCGAAAACGTGCTGCCCTGCCGGAGCAACTTACCCGAGAAAAATGACGCGATCATCCGATTTCACCGTCTTTAACTTTAGTCATAGATCTCGGGGGGGCAAGACCCCATTTCGTCACAATAAAAAGGGGCCTGATTTGTCGGCCTCCTGCGCATTTCCGCAAGATTTATCAATTCGGCCCGTGCTACCGTGACGTCGGTTCCCGCCCGGATACGCCGATGACCGTCGAAACGAAACCCGACCAGCCCGCCTGGATCCGTTACGCGGCCAGCGTGGCGCGCGTCCACGAGTACATTCGCGCGCACCTCGACGGCCCGCTCGACCTGAACCGGCTTGCCGAAGTCGCGTGCCTGTCGCCGTATCACTGGCAGCGCGTGTATCGCGCGCTGTATGGCGAGTCGATCGTGCTGACGGTGCGGCGGATGCGGATCGTGCGCGCGTCCGAAGATCTCGTCTGCACCGCGCGGCCGCTCGACGAGATCGCACGGCGCGCGGGCTACGGTTCGACGCACGCGTTCACGCGGGCGTTTCGCGACGCATACGGGGTGCCGCCCGTGCAGCACCGGCGCACGGGCAGCCACCGGCCCATCTATCCGTTACAGCGAGGAGAAGCAGACATGTTCAAGCATGAAGTCGACATCCGGCAGCTGCCGGAACTGCACGGCTATGCGGTAGCGCACACCGGTTCGTACTTGAAGGTCAGCGAAGCGTTCACGCGGATCGGCGCGTGGGTCGGGCAGCACGGGTTGATCGGCCCCGGCGCGAAGATGATCGGCATTTATTACGACGATCCGGACACGACGCCCGAAGCGCAGTTGCGCGCGAAGGCCTGCTTCATCCCGACCGACAGCGCGCCGGACATCGAACCCGCGCCGCCGGTGGAGCGCGTGACCGTGGCGGGCGGCGAATATGCGGTGCTGTTGCACACCGGGCCGTACGCGGACCTGAAGACGGCCTACCAGTGGCTCTACGGCGACTGGCTGCGTCACTCGGGCCGCGAAGCCGCCGACGCGCCGCCGTTCGAGCTGTACCTCAATACGCCGATGAATGCGGCGCCGACCGACCTGCGCACCGAGATCTACCTGCCGCTGCGCTGATCGAAGGGCCGGGGTGCCGGGGCGAGCCGGCGCGCTGTTCCAGGACGACGCCCGTTGCAGGCACCATGCTCCCGGCGACGGTTCCGATGCGGGCAATCACGCCGGCGATCGCACGTTATCCGGCCTGCGTCCCGCAGCCCGGGCAGAAACGCGCGTCGGCAGCCAGCGCCGCTTGGCAGCGGCTGCAAGCCTTGGCGCGCTGCGACGCGCCGCACTGCGCACAGAAACGCGCATCCGCCGCATTGAGCGCGCCGCAGCCCGCGCACGCGAGCTGGCTCAGCGGCACGTTGCCGCCCTGGCCACCCTGCCCGTCGGCCGGCGCCTGCCAGCCCCAACCGTAGCGATCGCGGCCGCGCGCATCGTGGCCGCCATGCCCGTCCCGGCGCTGCCCGCCGTGGTGGCCGCCACCGTGGCCGCTGTTGCCGTGGCCGCCGCCATGCCCCCCGCCGTGGCCGCCCAGGATTCGTTTCAGAAAGCTCATCGCGTACTCCTCAACGCTGGGCCTGCGCGCCGCCGAACGCCCCCGAGGACGACAGCAGCCGCAAACCGTTGGCCACGACGATCAGGCTTGCGCCCGCGTCGGCGAAGACCGCCATCCACATCGTGCCGAGCCCCGCGACCGTGAGGCCGAGGAACACGATCTTCACGCCGAGCGCGAAGCCGATGTTCTGCACCAGGACACGATGCGTCGCACGCGACAGCCGCACGAACGCGGGGATCTTGCGCAGGTCGTCGTCCATCAGCGCGACGTCGGCCGTCTCGATCGCCGTGTCGGTGCCCATCGCGCCCATCGCGAAACCGATGTCGGCGCGTGCGAGCGCCGGCGCGTCGTTGATCCCGTCGCCGACCATCCCGACCGCGCCCGCGCCGCCGGCCGACAGTTCCTCGACCGCCGCGAGCTTGTCTTCCGGCAACTGGTTACCGCGCGCGTCGTCGATGCCGGCCTGCTGCGCGATCGCCCGCGCGGTATGCGGGTTGTCGCCCGTCAGCATCGCGGTGCGGATGCCGAGCGCATGCAGATCGGCGATCGCTTCACGGCTCGTGTCCTTGATCGTGTCCGCCACCGCGAAGATGCCGAGCACGCGCGCTTCGTCGACCAGCACCACGACGCTCTTGCCCTGCCGCTCGAGCGCATCGAGCTTCGCCTCGAGGGCCGTCGAGCAGCGCTCGAGTTCCTCGACGAGCCGGTGGTTGCCGAGCCAGTAGCGCGTGCCGTCGATCGTGCCGCGCACGCCGCGCCCGACGATCGCTTCGAAGTCCTGCACATCGGCGAAGGCCGTCGCGCCGGCGTCGCGGGCAGCAGTGGCGATCGCCTGCGACACCGGGTGATCGGAGCGCGCCGCGAGGCTCGCGCCGAGGTGGCGTACACGTGCCGCATCGGCGTCGTCCGCATGCAGGTCGAAGTCGGTCTGCACCGGCTTGCCGTGCGTGATCGTGCCGGTCTTGTCGAGTGCGAGCCACGCGAGCTTGCGCCCTTCTTCCAGGTACACGCCGCCCTTCACGAGAATCCCGCGCCGCGCCGCGGCCGCGAGCCCCGACACGATCGTCACCGGCGTCGAGATCACCAGTGCGCACGGGCACGCGATCACGAGCAGCACCAGCGCGCGGTAGATCCAGTCTTGCCACGCACCGCCCATGACGAGCGGCGGCACCGCCGCGACCAGCAGCGCGACCGCGAACACGATCGGCGTGTAGACGCGTGCGAACTGGTCGACGAAGCGCTGCGTGGGCGCCTTCGCGCCCTGGGCTTCCTCGACCGCATGGATGATCCGCGCGAGCGTCGAGTGGGCCGCGACGGCCGTCACGCGATATTCGAACGAACCCGATTCGTTGATCGTGCCCGCGTACACGGCGTCGCCGGTGGTCTTTTCGACGGGCAGGCTCTCGCCGGTGATCGGCGCCTGGTTCACCGTCGAGCGGCCCGCGACGACTTCGCCGTCCAGCCCGATCCGCTCGCCCGGTTTCACGCGCACGACCGCGCCGAGCACCACTCGCGCGGCCTCGATCGTGCGCCACGACCCGTCGGCGTCACGCACGGTCGCGATGTCCGGCGCGAGCTGCATCAGGCCCTGGATCGCATTGCGCGCCCGGTCGAGCGACTTCGCTTCGATCAGCTCGGCGATCGTGAACAGCACCATCACCATCGCGGCTTCCGGCCACTGGCCGATCGCCATCGCCCCCGTCACCGCGATGCTCATCAGCGCGTTGATGTTCAGGTTGCCGTTGCGGATCGCGATCCAGCCCTTCTTGTACGTGGTGAGCCCGCAAGCGAGCACCGCCGCGAGCGCGAGCGCCGCCGACAGCCATACGGGCAGGCCGGCCCAGGTCGCGCCTTCGGACGCGATCGCGGCGACGCCGGCCAGCGCCAGCGGCCACCACGGCTTCGCGGGTGCGTCGGCGACGCGCTGCGCCGGTGCGCCGGCCGTTGCCGCCTCGGGGGTCATCCCGAGCGTGCGGATTGCGCTTTCGATCGCCGGCTGTGCGCCCGGCACGTGCTCGACGGTCAGCATCCGCTGCATCAGGTTGAATTCGAGCGCCGACACTTCGCTCATCCCGCCGAGCTTCTTGCGGATCAGCGTTTCCTCGGTCGGACAGTCCATCTGCATGATCCGGAACGCGGAGCGCACGTGGCCCGACGCGGTCGCCTGCGCGACCGGCAGCGGCGCGAGCGTCAGCGCGGCAGGCGCGCAGCAGTCGCCGGCCGCGTGGTCGTGGTCGTCGTCGTGACCGGCATGGTCGTGCGAGCACGCGGCGCCATGTACATGCCTGTCGTCGTGTGCATGATCGTGGCCGGCATCGTCATGCTTCGCACGCCCGTGCGAGCACGATGCCCCATGCACATGCGCATCGTCGTGTGCATGGCCGTGATCGTGATCGTGGCCGCGCGAGGCGGCCTTGCCGTGCGCGTGCTCGCCGGCCACCGGCACCGCGTCGACAACGGTCGCCAGCTGCGTGTCGCGCGGGTCGGCGCAGCACGTATCGGCGCCGTCGGCATGACGGTGTCGTGGGTCGTGGGTACGCTGGGCGTCGGTCATGACAACCTCCTTTATGGCTTGACGGTGTAGAGTTAACACCCTGAAGCCACTACAAGGTCAACCCTTACACGGGAGAAAGGCATGAAGATTGGCGAACTGGCCAAAGCGGCCCGCTGCACGCCCGAGACGATCCGGTTCTACGAGAAAGAGGGACTGATGCCGGACGCGGAGCGCACCGACTCGAACTACCGCAACTACACCGACGTGCATGTCGAACGGCTGCGCTTCATCCGCAACTGCCGCGCGCTCGACATGGCGCACGACGAAATCCGCGCGCTGCTGCAACTCACCGACATGCCTGCCGATCCGTGCGATTCGATCAATGCGCTGCTCGACGACCACATCGGGCACGTCGACGCGCGCCTCGCGGAACTCACGCACCTGCGCAACCAGCTCACCGAATTGCGGCGCCAGTGTGTCGGCGAGCATTCGGTCGAGGATTGCGGCATCGTGCACGGTCTCGCGACGATGGAAACCGTCGCCCCGGCCGCGAAACGCTCGCACCTCGGCTGAAACCCTTGTGAAATATGATAGTCTGGTTGAGAATAGTTATATTTACACTAGATATCGGATAACTATTCATGTCCACCAGTCGTCCGTCCCCGCTCGCGCTGGCCGTCCTCGCGACGCTGACCGAAACGCCGATGCATCCATACGGGATGCTGCAGCAACTGAAAGCGCGCGGGTACGACGAAGTCGTCAACGTGCGCCAGCGCACGAGCCTCTATCAGACGATCGACCGGCTGCTGCGCGACGGGATGATCGTCATGCACGATACCGAGCGCGACGGTGCGTTCCCGGAGCGCACGCTGTATGCACTGACCGAGGCAGGGCACACGGCCGGGCGGGCGTGGCTGCATGCGCTGCTCGCGGAGCCCGCGCGTGAATTTCCGGCGTTCGGCGCCGGTCTCGCGTTCCTGCCGCTGCTCGACGCCGAGGATGCACGCCACCAGCTCGAGCTTCGGATCGCCCGGCTCGACGCCGAGCGTGAGCGCCTCGAAACGCTGCGCGCCACCGCGCAGGCCGATCAGGTGCCGCGCCTGTTCCTGCTGCAGAACGAGCACGCACTCGTGCTGCTCAATGCCGAACTCGAATGGGCGCGCAGCGTCGTCGAACACCTGAAGATCGGCGCGCTGCGCTGGGTGGACGGCTGACGCGTCGCGCCGGCCGGCCCCAGCCGGCAACGGGCATCGCCCCGATCAAAGCACCTTGCCGGGATTCAGAATGCCGAGCGGATCCAGTGCGGCCTTCAGGCGTCGCATCAATCCGATTTCCGCGTCGCTGCGCGTGTGGGCGAGATAAGGACGCTTGAGCACCCCGATCCCGTGCTCGGCCGACACCGAGCCGCCCATCTCGCGCACCACCGCGTACACGCAGTGATCCAGCGCATCGAGGTCCGCGTCGGTCATCCCGGCGAGCGACACGCCGATATGCACGTTGCCGTCGCCGACATGGCCGAAGAACAGGCACGTGACATCCGGCCAGCGCGAGCGCAGCGCCGCCTCGCAGCGCGCAGCGAACGCGCCGAGTTCGCCCGTCGGCAGACTCACGTCGAAGTTGACGAGATGCGGCAGCGCATCGATCGCGAGACCTTCGCGCAGCGTCCACAGGTCGCGCGCCTGCCGCTCCGACGTCGCGATCACCGCATCCTCCACGAGCCCTGCGTCGAACCCCGCCGCGAGGCCGGTTTCCAGCGCGTGGTGCGCGTCGCCGCGCGGCGCGCTCGTCGCGCACTCGATCAGCACCGCAAAACCGCCGTCACCTGCGAACGGCGCGGTGACGCCCGGCGTATGGCGCGCGACGTAGTCGTAGAACGCCGGCCACATCGCCTCGAAGCTGACGACCTCCGGCAGCGTGCGCACGCGGTTCCACAATCCGACCACCGCGTCGTAGTCGCGCACGCGGCAAAGCGCGGTGGCCGGTGCAGCGAGCAACGGATGCAGCCGCAGCACCGCGCGCGTGACGACACCGAGCGTCCCCTCGCTGCCGATGAACAGCTGCTTCAGGTCGTAGCCCGCGTTGTTCTTCAGCATCCGGTTCATCGACGACACGACCGTGCCGTCCGCGAGCACGGCCTCGAGCCCGAGCACCTGCTCGCGCATCATCCCGTAGCGGATCGCGCGCGTGCCGCCCGCGTTGGTCGCAAGCATGCCGCCGATCTGGCATGAGCCGCGTGCGCCAAGATCGACGCCGAACGTGAAACCCGCCGCCTCCGCGGCTTCCTGCACCGTCTGCAGCGGCGTCCCGGCGCGCACGGTGATCGTGCCGGCCGCCGCGTCGAGCGCCTCGATGCCCGAGAAACGCTCCATCGACAGCACGACCTCGCCGCCGAGCGCGACCGCGCCGCGTGCGAGCCCCGTCAGCCCGCCTTGCGGCACGACCGGCTGGCCGAGCCGCGTGCACAGCGCAAGCGTGCGCGACACGTCGTCGATGCTGCGCGGGCGCACCAGCGCGCGCGGCCGCACGCCGGCCGGCTCGTTGTACGCGGTGAAGTAACGCGGATCGATGTCGGCCGAACGCATGACGAGCGCATCGCCCAGTTCGGCGACGAACACGGCTTCGATCGCGTCACCCGACAGCGATGCGCCGCCCTGTTCGCCCCCCGCGGCGGCCGTGTTCCGGTTCTGCATTGCGCGCGGCCCCGCTTACTTCGCCGAGATGTCGATATCGCCGAAATACTTCAGGCCGAGCGACTTCACCGTGCCGTCCGCCTTCAGCTTGTCGATCGCCGCATCGAGCTTCGCCTTCAGCGCGTCGTCCCCCTTGCGCATGCCGAAGGCGATGCCGCTGCCGAGGATCTTGTCGTCGTGCACCGGCTGGCCGACGAACGAGAAGCCCTTGCCGTCCGGACGCGACAGGAAACCGCGCTGGCCGGACGGTGCGAGCACGAGCGTCGCGTCGAGGCGGCCCGCCACGAGGTCCGCATACGCCTGGTTCTGGTCCTGGTACGCGACCACCGCGACGCCGGCCGGCTCCCAGTGCGCCTTCGCGAAGGTTTCCTGGATCGACGCCTGCAGCACGCCGACGCGCTTGCCTTTCAGCGATTCGGGCGTCGGCAGCAGGCCGCTGCCGGTGCGCGCGATCAACTGGGTCGGCACGCGATAGATGATCGTCGTGAAGTCGATCGCCTGGCGCCGCTGCTCGGTCGCGTTCATCGCCGAATTGATCGCGTCGAACTTGCGGCCCTTCAGCGCGGGAATCAGGCCGTCGAACGACGTCTCGACCCATTTGCACGACAGCTTCGCCGTCTGGCAGACGGCATTGCCGACGTCGATGTCGAAGCCCTGCAGGTCGCCGTTCGGCGCTTTCGATTCGAACGGCGGGTATTGCGCCTCGAGGCCGAAGCGCAGCGTCTGCGCGTCGGCGAGCGCCGCGCCGGAGCCGATTGCGCACGCGAGTGCGAATGCGAGTTTCAGGGTTGCCGTGTGCTTCATCGTGATCTCCTGGTCTGGTCGATGCGACGTCCTCGTCGCCGGTTTCCGTACGGGCCTTACAGCGAACTCAGCCGCCGCGCGCCTTCGACCAGCGTCGCGTCGTCCTTCGAAAAACTGAGCCGGATCACGCCGGCGTCGGTGCCGTCGGTGTAGAACGCCGACAGCGGAATCGTCGCGACACGCGCGTCGCGAATCAGGCGCAGCACGAAATCGCTGTCGCGCTCGTCCGAGAAGTGCCGGAAGCGCGCCAGCATGAAGAACGAGCCTTCGCTCGGCAGCAGCTCGAAACGCGAATCGGCCAGCTCGCGCGCGAGCAGGTCGCGCTTGGCCTGGTAGAACGCCGACAGGCCGAGATAGCTGTCCGGCCGCGCGAGGATCTCCGCGAACGCGACCTGCATCGGCGTGTCGGCCGCGAACACCATGAACTGGTGCACCTTGCGGATCTCGTCCATCAGCTCGGCCGGCGCGAGGCAATAGCCGACCCGCCAGCCCGTCACGTGGAACGACTTGCCGAACGACGACACGATCACGCTGCGCTCGGCCAGCTCGCGATGGCGCGCCATGCTCTGGTGCTGCGCGCCGTCGAACACGACGTGCTCGTAAACCTCGTCGGACAGGATCACGATGCCGGTATCGCGCGTGAGCTGCGCGAGCCGTTCGAGATCGTCGGCCGAGAACACGGTCGCGGTCGGGTTGTGCGGCGTGTTGACGATGATCATCCGCGTGCGCGGGTTGATCGCCGCGGCGACTTCGTCCCAGTTCACGCGGAAATGCTCCGGCGACAGCTTGATCGCCACCGGCGTCGCACCCTGCAGCCGCACGATCGGCGCATAGCTGTCGAACGACGGCTCGAAGTAGATCACCTCGTCGCCCGGGTGCACGAGCGCGCTGATCGCCGCGTAGAGCCCTTCGCTCGCGCTGGCGATCACCGTGATTTCCGTGGCCGGGTCATAACGCGTGCCGTACAGCGCCTCGGTCTTCTCGGCGAGCCGCTCGCGCAGCGCCGTGACGCCGGCCATCGGCGCGTACTGGTTGTGCCCGTCGCGCATCGCGCGCGCAACGCCTTCGACGAGCGCGGGATCGGGCGCGAAATTCGGCGCACCCTGCGACAGGTTCAACGCATCGTGCCGAGCCGCCAGTTGGCCGATCACCGTGAAGATCGTCGTCCCGACGTCGGGCAGTTTCGAACGGGGCGCGGTCGCGCTTCGCATGACTCCTCCTTCTGATGTCCTTCGGGCAAGCCGCGCACGGCCTGCATCTGCCGCAAGATTTAGCCCGAGCCAATATCGGCGGACAATCGAAAGTTCGTCATGGCGGCCATGCATTTTTCTCATGGCGCGCAAAGAGGTGCGCGCAGCGGCAAGGCACGCCCGCCAGAGCGACATGCGAATCAGGCATTTCCCCTAGCGCCTGTTCACGCTAATGACGGCTTGCGCTGGCCCCACGAATGATTTTTCCCAAACGGGGGAACGCGCGTTGCCGGCCGCATTGCGGCGTCGCGCATCGCTTGTCTGGCTCGACCAAACGGCGCTCCTTGCTTCTTGCACGCGCCCGAAGGAAGTCCCCTTGGGGGACAGCCGGCAAGGCTCGTTCGCAAGCCCGTCATTAGCGTGAACAGGCCCTCGGGAATGCTACCGGCCCGCCGCGGCCAGGTAGGCGAGCAGCACGGCCCGCAGTTCGTCGCGCAGCGCGGCGATGTCGAACGCGGGCCCGAGCGTCAGCAGCGCCTGCGAGAGACCGCCGTAGCAGATCGCGTGCGCCATCCGCGCGAGCCCGTCGAGCCGTGCGGCCGGCGGCGGATCGGCCGCGTGCGCGAGCGCGTCGCGCCACAGCGCGACGTACGCGTCGTAATGCCGGCGGTAGGCGGTGAGCGGCGACACCTGCCGCTCCAGCGCGAAGAGCACGCCCCACAGCGCCGCGTCGGCGCCGATCGCATCGACCTGCAGGTCGACGAGCGCGGCGGCGATTTCGGCCCGCGGCGCGCCGCGCAGCTGCGCCACGGCGTCGCGCAGCCGGTCGGCCAACGCCAGCACGTGCCGGTGGATGCAGAGCGCCGCGAGGCTCTGCTTGTCGCCGAAATACTCGTAGAAGGTGCCGATGCTGACGCCCGCGACAGCCGCGATTTCGCGGATCGTCGCCTTCGCGTAGCCGCGTTCGAGCAAAAGCTGAACGAACGCCTGCTGCAGCGCGTCGGAACTCGCCTGCGCGCGCGACTGGCGCGGCCGGCGGCGCAATGCGGGCGCGGGTTGCGCCGCCGGCTGGCCGGGCGGCGCCGGAACCTGAACATGTCGCGGCGGCATATTTGCTACTCTGAAAATCAGCAGGGAATGCGTTTTACCGGGGGCCGGAACCGGCGCCGAAGCGCCATCCGTGCGGCATGGCGCCGGCCGCCCGCGAAGCATGAGACCGGAGACAACCTCGATGACCGAATCGACTCACGCCGTCACGAACCAGTTCAACGAACTGGTCGACTATAACCTCTTCGCGACGGACATCGCGCTGCGCGACGCGCTCACCCGCGCGGGCGCCGACTGGGCCGTACCGCAACTCGACGCGTACGGCGCGCGGCTCGGCAGCGCCGACACCGCACGGCTCGCCGACGAAGCGAACCGCCACACGCCGGAGCTGAACACCTTCGACCGGCGCGGCCGGCGTATCGACCGCGTCGACTTCCACCCGGCTTGGCACGCCCTGCTCGGCCAATACCGCCACGAAGGCTTCGTGTCGCTCGCATTCCGCGAGTCGCGCCGCGGCCGCTGGGCCGCGACCGCGGCCGGCTTCTACCTGCACGGCCAGATCGAGGCCGGCACGCTATGTCCGGCGACGATGACGCAGGCCGCGATCCCGGTGCTGCAGAAGGAACCCGCGCTGTGGGCGCTGCTGCGCGACAAGCTCTACAGCGACGACTACGATCCGCGCGACGTGCCGGTCGCCGACAAGCGCTCGATCTGGTTCGGCATGGGGATGACCGAGAAACAGGGCGGCTCGGACGTGCGCGCGAACACGACGCTCGCGACCGCCGTCGGCGCGGGCGGACGCGGCGGCGAATACCGGCTGCGCGGCCACAAGTGGTTTTTCTCCGCGCCGATGTGCGACGCGCACCTCGTCGTCGCGCGCACCGAAGCCGGCGGCCCGTCGTGCTTCTACGTGCCACGCTGGCGGCCGGACGGCAAGAAGAACGCGGTCGAGATCCAGCGGCTGAAGGACAAGGTCGGCAACCGCAGCAATTCGAGCAGCGAAGTCGAGCTGAACGACGCGTGGGGCATCATGCTCGGCGACGAAGGCCGCGGCATTCCGACCATCATCGAGATGGCCACCTACACGCGGCTGAACTGCGTGCTCGGCAGCGCGGCGATGCTGCGCCAGGGCGTCGTGCAGGCGATCGCGTACACGCGCCAGCGTCACGCGTTCGGCCGCGTACTTGCCGAGCAGCCGCTGATGCGCACCGTGCTGGCCGATCTCGCGCTCGAAAGCGAAGCGGCGCTGTCCCTCTCGATGCGTCTCGCCGACGCGTTCGAGCGCGACGACTCGCCGCGCGAACGCGCCTGGAAGCGCATCGTCACGCCCGCCGCGAAATTCTGGGTATGCAAGCGCGCGGTCGAGCTGACCGGCGAGGTGATGGAAGTGTTCGGCGGCAACGGCTACGTCGACGACGGCCCGATCGCGCGGCTGTTCCGCGAGGCGCCCGTCAACTCGATCTGGGAAGGGTCGGGCAACGTGATGTGCCTCGACGTGCTGCGCGCGATATCTCGCGAGCCCGACGCGGCCGCCGCGCTGTTCGCCGAACTCGCCGACCTCGGCGCGGGCGAACCGCGCATCCGCGCGGCGCTCGATGCGCTGCGCGCGATGCTCGCGGCGCCGGCCGACACGCTCGAGGCATCGGGCCGCGTGTTCGCGCAGCGGCTCGCGGTGGTCGCGCAGGCGTGCCTGCTGCGCCGCGATGCACCGGCGGCCGTCGCCGACGCGTTCGTCGCGACGCGGCTCGCCGCGCCCGACTGGGGCCGCATCGCGGGCGGCTTCGATCCGCACGCGATCGACGTCGCCGCGCTGCTGCAGCGCGCGTATCCGGCCTGATGTCATTTCGGATCACTCAGTACGACCCCGTTCGCCCTCGATCGCCCGCCCGGAGCCCCGATGAACCTCGTCGCCGCCCTTGACCGCGCCGCCCGTGCGACGCCCGACAAGCCGTTCCTCGTCAGCGAATCCGCGACGATCACCTATGCTGCCGCGCGCGAGCGCTCGCACCGCGCGGCAGCCGTGCTGAGCGCGCTGGGCGTCGCGGCCGGCGACCGCGTCGCCGCGATGTGCTTCAACACGCCGGCCTTCGTCGACCTGATGTTCGGCGCGTGGCGGCTCGGCGCGACGTTCGTGCCGATCAACCACAAGCTGCAGGCGCCGGAAGTCGATTACGTGCTCGAACACAGCCGCAGCAAGGTGCTGCTGTTCGACGTGGCGCTCGCACCGGTGGCCGAACGCATCGTGCATCCCGCGCGACGGCTGGTGACCGAAGGCGAGCTCGACGGCGTACCGTGCTTCGACACGCTGTGCGCGACGATGGACGGCCTCGCGGGCATCGAGCCGGCCGACGGCGACATCGCGCAGATCCTCTACACGTCCGGCACGACCGGCCACCCGAAAGGCTGCGTGCACAGCCACCGCACCGTGACGCTCGCGGCGATGCAGGCAGCCCTCGCGACCGGCATCGGCCGCCACGAGCGCACGCTGATGGCGATGCCGATCTGGCATGCGTCGCCGCTCAACAACTGGTTCGGCGGCACGCTGGTCGCGGGCGGCACCGTCGTGCTGCTGCGCGAATACCATCCGCTGCGCTTCCTGCAGGCCGTCGAGCGCGAGCGCGTGACGCTGTATTTCGGCGCGCCGGTGTCGTACCTGCTGCCGCTCGACACGGTCGACGGCTTCGCGGCGTTCGACCTGTCGAGCGTGCGCGCCTGGCTGTATGGCGGCGGCCCGATCGGCCCCGCGCAGGCCGAACGTCTCGCGCGTGCGTATCGCAGCGACGCGTTCTTCCAGGTGTACGGCATGACGGAAGCGGGGCCGGCCGGCACGACGCTGTATCCGGACGAGCAGATCGCGAAGGCCGGTTCGATCGGCCGCCAGGGCGGCCCGGGCGTCGACCTGCGCGTCGTGCGGATGGACGGGATCGACGCGCAGCCGGGCGAGACCGGCGAGATCTGGCTGAAGACCGACAGCATGATGCTCGGCTATCTCGACGATGCAGCCGCGACGCGCGCCGCGTTCGCGCCGGGCGGCTGGTATCGCACCGGCGACATCGCGCGGATCGATCAGGATGGCTACCTGTTCATCGTCGACCGGCTGAAGGACATGATCGTGACGGGCGGCGAGAACGTCTATTCGAAGGAAGTGGAGGACGTGCTCGGCGCGCACCCGGACATCGCCGAGGCGGCCGTCGTCGGCGCGCCTCATCCGGACTGGGGCGAAACCGTCGTGGCGCACGTGGTGCTGCGCACGGGCGCCGTGCCCGACGCGGACGCGCTGCGCGCGTTCTGCGGCGAGCGGCTGGCCGCGTACAAGATCCCGCGCGAATTCACGTTCGCGCAGGCGCTGCCGCGCACGCCGACGGGCAAGCTGCAGAAGTTCCTGCTGCGCGTGCGTCGCAGGGACTGAGTACCCACGTTTGCGCCAACGCACTTGCAACTCGCGTACTCATATTCCCCTCGCGCCCCCAATCTTTCATCAAAGCGGGATACTGCACCATTCCCTGTCCGCGTCTCCCTCGGACTGCCACGTAACGAATGCGAACGCCCTCCAGGAAATCGCACGGCCCCATAAGCTGACCCATGCATTCCCGAACGCGCGGCCGATGCAATACGCGGAATTGAACTAGTAATAGAAGTTAGCGGTACTGAATCATATTCGTCCGATTGATCGACGTTTCTTATCTGGAATAGCGTATCAAGATAGCCATTCCATTTATTGAAAATGGGATGCCATCCGAATCAAGCAATAAACAATGCCGACAGTGTTGCGGGATACGTAATTTACAATGCTTAAGTTAATTCTCAGCCTAAGCCTTCTCACCGCCAATCCGGCATTTGCATGCATCGCCAGCGAGAATTTTGACATCTACTTCTCGATAGATAGCTCGCACATATCGAATTCCGAAATCGCCCGCATCGCAAAATGGGCCGCTGACCAAAAAGTCTATTACGCCAATCACTTCACCAAAGAAACAACACTGATTAGTGGCCATGCCGAGGAAAGTGAACGGAGCGCACTGGCCCTTGCGCAATCAAGAATGCAAACCGCGTATGCGCTGTTGGAGCAATTAGGTTTTTTACGCGGGACCATCAAGACGAGCGCCCGCGTCTACTCGCGTGGCGACGTGGACAATGGGCGGCGCGTGGAAATTTCCTTCCTGCCCGACTGCCCTAACAAGTGCTGTGATGGCAAGTAACGCCATACCGCCGCCAGTCACGGCGATGCGGCGTTGATGTACACATGTGGCAAGCCTGCTGCACCATCGCCTGCAAAATCCATACGACGTGCCGGCCGTGTACCACCAAAGAAAAAGCCACCGGAGCCCGACGGCCCGGTGGCTTTTTCGCATGATCGGCAGGGCAGCGACAAGCGCCGCCGCCCGCGCGTCATGTCACGTCATGCCCTGCTTACTTGCCGCCAATGCTCTTCAGCGGCTTCCACTCGCCCTTCTCGACCTTGTACATCGTGATGCCGCCGTTCTTCAGGTCGCCCTTCGCGTCATACGCGACGTGCGTCGACGTCACACCGGCCATGTCGGTCTTCGCGAGCAGCGGCAGGTACTTCGCCGGATCGGTCGAATCGGCCTTCTTCATCGCGTTGAACAGCGCCATCGCACCGTCGTACGCATACGGCGAGTACGTCTGCACGTCTTCGCCGAAGCGCTTCTTGTACTTGTCCGCGTACGTCTTGCCGCCCGGCATTTCTTCCAGCGGGAGGCCTGCCAGCGAAGCGATCGTGCCGTCGGCCGCGTTGCCCGCGATCTTCAGGAACGTCGGCGTCTTCACCATTTCGCCGCTCATCAGCGGAGCGGTGATGCCGAGCGTCTTCATCTGCTTGACCATCGGTGCCGCCTGCGAATCCGCGCCACCGTAATAGACGAGATCCGGCTTAGCAGCCTTCAGCTTGGTCAGGATCGCCTTGAAGTCGACCGCCTTGTCGTTCGTGAATTCACGGTCGACGATCGACGCGCCGCCGGCCTTCGCGGCCTTCTCGAACTGGTCGGCGAGACCCTGGCCGTAGGCCGTGCGGTCGTCGACGATCGCGATCTTCTTCATGCCGAGATCCTTCGACGCGAACGTGCCGGCCACCGAGCCCTGCTGCGTGTCGGACGTCATCATGCGGAAGGTCGTCTTGTAGCCCTGCTGCGTGTATTCCGGTGCGGTCGCCATCGCGATCTGCGGAATGCCGGCGTTCGCGTAGATGCGCGAAGCCGGAATCGTCGTGCCCGAGTTGAAGTGGCCGAGCATGCCCTTGATACCGTCGTCGACGAGCTTCTGCGCAACCGTCGTGCCGGTGCGCGGGTCAGCCTGGTCGTCTTGCGTGTCGAGTGCGAACTTCACCGGCTTGCCGCCGATCTTCGGGTTCGTCGCGTTGAAATCCTCGATCGCGAGCACGATCCCGTTCTGCATATCCTTGCCGTAGTGCGCCTGCGCGCCCGTCATCGGCCCTGCGTAACCGATCTTCACGTCATCCGCATGGGCCGTCCCCGCCAGCGACATGACTGCGACAAACGTCGCGCCTGCCAGCTTTTTCATCGTGTGTTGCATAGCATCTCCTTGGTACCAGGGTAAATGAAGCGGCTTCGGGATCGCCTTGCCGCTTCTTTTGTTTGATCCGAACGGCAAGGATGATCAGCCGATCGTCATCAAATTCGCATTGCCGCCCGCCGCGGCCGTGTTCACGCTCACCGAGCGCTCCGTCAGCAGCCGTTCCAGCGCGTAATCTTCCGCATCGCCGTTCTCGAACGCGCCCGCCGACACGCCCTGCACCGACACGATCGGGCCCGGCCGCTGCGCGACGTCCTTCACGAGCGTCTGCAGTTCGTCGCTGTCGCCTTCGAACAGCACCGCGTCGAACGGCGCGTCGGCCTGCTTGCGCACGGTCGCATGAGCCTTCAGCGACGCCGGCAGCGCGGCAACCAGCGCCTCGCCGGCCGCGCCCGCGAACAGCGCGCGGTTGCCGGTTGCGAGCACTGCCGCGAACTGCGCGCGCGCACCGCCCGGCGTCGCCGCGACACACAGCACCGTGCCGCGCGGGCCGAGTGTATACGTGTTTCGCTCGCCTGTCGGACCGGTCAGCACCGCGGTCGCACCGGCCGGCACCTGGGCCAGATAGCCGTCGCAACGCGCGGCCAGCGCCGGCTCGCGCTGCTCGATCAGCCAGTCGCGCAGCGTCGTGAGCGCCGCCGCCGGGTTGCCGCGCGCGTCGCCTTCCACCGCGCCGTCCGCGATCAGCATCTGCGCGAGCGAACGCGGCAGGCCCGACGGACGCGTCGCGAGCAGGCGCTGCAGGTACAGCGCGCCGCCGGCCTTCGGGCCCGTGCCCGACAGCCCTTCGCCGCCGAACGGCTGGACGCCGACCACCGCGCCGATCACGTTGCGGTTCACGTAGATGTTGCCGACGTGCGCGTTCGAAATCACGTGCGCGATCGTCTCGTCGATCCGCGTGTGGATGCCGAGCGTCAGGCCGTAGCCGGTCGCGCGGATCTGCTCCAGCAGCTTGTCGAGCTGGCTGCGGCGGTAACGCACCACGTGCAGCACGGGGCCGAACACCTCGCGCTTCAGCTCGTCGATGCTGCCGATCTCGATCAGCGTCGGCGGCACGAACGTGCCGTGCGCACAGGCCTCGGGCGCCGGCAGCTGCGTGACGGCGTGCCCCTTGTCCTTCATCGCCGCGACGTGCGTGTCGATCGTCTGCTTCGCCTCGGCGTCGATCACCGGGCCGACGTCGGTCGACAGGCGGTCGGGATTGCCGAGCGCCAGCTCGTGCATCGCGCCCTTGAGCATCGTCAGCGTACGATCCGCGACGTCGTCCTGCAGACACAGAACGCGCAGCGCCGAACACCGTTGACCGGCCGAGTCGAACGACGACTGCAGCACGTCCGCGACGACCTGCTCCGCGAGCGCCGACGAGTCGACGATCATCGCGTTCTGGCCGCCCGTTTCGGCGATCAGCGGGATCGGCTTGCCGTCCGGGTCGAGGCGCGCGGCGAGCGTCTTGTTGATCAGGCGCGCGACTTCGGTCGAGCCGGTGAACATCACCGCACGCGTACGCGGATCGGCCACCAGCGCCGCACCGACGGTCTCGCCGGTACCCGGCAGCAGCTGCACCGCGCCGGCCGGCACGCCGGCCTCGCGCAGCAGGCGCACGGCCTGGGCGGCGATCAGCGGCGTCTGTTCGGCCGGCTTCGCGAGGACCGTGTTGCCGGCGGCGAGTGCCGCGGCGACCTGGCCCATGAAGATCGCGAGCGGGAAGTTCCACGGGCTGATACAGACCACGGGGCCCAGCGGACGGTGCGTGTCGTTCGAGAATTCGCCGCGGATCTGTGCCGCGTAGTAGCGCAGGAAGTCGACCGCCTCGCGGATCTCGGCGATCGCGTTCGGCAGCGATTTGCCGGCTTCGCGCACGATCAGGCCCATCAGCGTGTGCATCTGCGCTTCGAGCAGGTCGGCCGCGCGCACCAGGCAATCGGCACGCGCATCGACCGGCGTCGCCTGCCAGATCGGCGCGGCGGCCACCGCGTGCGCGAGTGCCGCGCTCACGTGTTCGGCCGTCGCTTCGCTGACCGTGCCGACCAGGTCGCGCTGGTCGGCCGGGTTGCGCACGTCGCGGGCCGGCGCATCGGCGAGCGCGTCGTCGGCAAGCATCGGCGCCGCGCGCCACGGGAAATGCGCGCTCGCGAGCAGCGCGGACGACAGCGACGCGAGACGGTGTTCGTTCGACAGGTCGAGGCCCATCGAGTTGGGGCGCTCGTCGCCGTACAGGTTGCGCGGCAGCGGGATCTTCGCGTGCGGCGCGCCGAGCGGCACGACCTTCGACGCTTCGTCGACCGGATCGGCGACCAGCTCCTTCACCGACACGGTTTTATCCGCGATGCGGTTCACGAACGACGTGTTCGCGCCGTTCTCGAGCAGGCGGCGCACCAGGTAGGCGAGCAGCGTCTCGTGCGTGCCGACCGGCGCGTACACGCGGCACGGACGGTTCAGCTTGTCGCGGCCGGTGACTTCCTCGTACAGCGGCTCGCCCATCCCGTGCAGGCACTGGAATTCGTACTGGCCCGGGTAGTAGTTCTGGCCCGCGAGCTGGTAGATCGCGGCCAGCGTGTAGGCGTTGTGCGTCGCGAACTGCGGGTAGACGGCGTCCGGCGCCGCGAGCAGCTTCTTCGCGCACGCGAGGTACGACACGTCGGTGTAGATCTTGCGCGTGTAGACCGGATAGCCTTCGAGGCCGTCGACCTGCGCACGCTTGATCTCGGAATCCCAGTACGCGCCCTTCACGAGGCGGATCATCAGGCGGTGACGGCTGCGGCGCGCGAGATCGATCAGGTAATCGATCACGAACGGGCAGCGCTTCTGGTAGCCCTGCACGACGAAGCCGATGCCGTTCCAGCCCGCGAGGTCCGGATCGAAGCACAGCGCCTCGAGCAGGTCGAGCGACAGTTCGAGGCGGTCGGCCTCTTCGGCGTCGATGTTCAGGCCGATGTCATAGCGGCGTGCGAGCAGCGCGAGGGCGCGCACGCGCGGCAGCAGCTCGCTCATCGTGCGGTCCTGCTGCGAACGCGAGTAGCGCGCATGCAGCGCCGACAGCTTGATCGAGATGCCCGGGCCTTCGTAGATGCCGCGGCCGCCGGCTGCCTTGCCGATCGCGTGGATCGCCTGTTCGTACGACGCGTAGTAGCGCTGCGCGTCCTCTTCGGTCGTCGCCGCTTCGCCGAGCATGTCGTACGAGTAGCGGAAGCCGCGCGCTTCGTACTTGCGGCTGTTCGCCAGTGCTTCGGAGATCGTCTCGCCGGTGACGAACTGCTCGCCCATCAGGCGCATCGCCATGTCGACGCCCTTGCGGATCAGCGGCTCGCCGCCGCGGCCGATCAGGCGCGTCAGCGCCGACGACAGCCCGGCTTCGCTGTTGGTCGTCACGAGCTTGCCGGTGATCATCAGCCCCCAGGTCGCCGCATTCACGAACAGCGACGGCGCGTGGCCGACGTGCGAGCGCCAGTCGCCCTTGCTGATCTTGTCGCGGATCAGCGCATCGCGCGTCGCGCGATCGGGAATGCGCAGCAGCGCTTCGGCGAGGCACATCAGCGCCACGCCTTCCTGGCTCGACAGCGAGAACTCGTGGATCAGCCCCTCGACGCCGCCGCCCGAGCTCTTCTCGCGCAACGCCTCGACGAGCTTCGTCGCGAGCGCCTGCACGTCCGCCTGCAGGTTCGCGGGCAGGCGCGCCTGGCCGAGCAGGAACGGCACGCATTCCGGCTCGGGGCGGCGGTACGCAGCCGTGATCGCCGCGCGCAGCACCGATTGCGGCTGCACGTTCTGCGCGAACTCGAGGAACGGATGCGGCGAGTTGTCGTCGTCGCCGTCCGCGGCCTGGCCGTCGGCGAGCTCCGTGACGCCGCTGTGGCCCGACAACTCGGGCGGCAACTGGCCGTGCTCGATCCGCTCGAGGTACGCGAAGATCGCCTGCTTGATCAGCCAGTGGGGAGTGCGCTCGAGGCGCGCGGCGGCGTCCTTGAGGCGCGAGCGGAGAAGGTCGTCGACTTTGACGCCGAGAGTCGTGCTTGCCATGGTGGGTTCGTGCGCCGGTGCGAGCCCGGCGATAGGGGGTGAGAGGATGCGCGAAATCCTACGGCACGCAATAAAAAGGTGCAACCAAATTGCGAGACTGGTTGCACCCTTAGGTTACTCAATATAATCATACACTTATGTGGTTGCAACCTAGGGGTTGCCCGTGGTCGGAGGATCGGTGTTTTCCCTGAGCGGGCCGGTTTGGCATGCGTGCGCAACCTTCCGCGCGCGAGGCGGCGGACGAAAACGGGTTGCACTGGGTGTGACGGCAGGCGTGGCGCCGAGGCGCAGCCGTGCGGCAAGCGACGGCTTGGGGGCGCCCGGCCCCGGCGGGCCCGGCTTCAATGGGGCGGCACGCAGCCGGACGACCGCACGGCGCGCCGCTCAGATATCCAGCGGATCGACCTCGACGCTCCACCGCAGCACGCCCTTCAACGCGCGCAGCTCCGGCTGCCATGCGCGCAGCGCATGCTGCAGCGCCGCCCGCGACGCGCTTTCGAGCAGTAACTGCGCACGGTGGACGTTCGCGACCTTGACGATCGTCATCGGCACCGCGTCGTAGACGGTCACGCGATCGGCGCCCGGCAGCCCCGGCAACGCGGCCGCGGCCTGCAGCAGGAACGCGAGCGCCGCGTCGAGCGTTCGCCCTTCGGCGCGCAACAGCGCCTGGTAGACGAACGGCGGCAGGTGCGCGTCGCGGCGCTCGCCGAGCGTCGAATTCGCGAAGCCGACGTAATCCTGCCGCCCGAGCGCGTGGTACAGCGCGTGACGCGGGTAACGCGTCTGCACGAGCACCTCGCCCGGCAGCCCGGCACGCCCCGCGCGGCCGCTCACCTGCATCAGCTGCGCGAACAGCCGTTCGCTCGCGCGGAAGTCGTGCGAGAAGAGCGCGGTGTCGGCATTGAGCACGCCGACGAGCGACACGCGCTGAAAGTCGTGCCCCTTCGCGATCATCTGCGTGCCGACGAGGATATCGACCTCGCCCGCGTGCACATCGGAAAAGAGCGCCTGCGCGCTGCCCTTGCGGCGCGTGCTGTCCGCGTCGATCCGCAGCACGCGCGCGCCCGGCACGGCCTCGGCGAGCGCCTCCTCGATGCGTTGCGTGCCGCGCCCGAGCGGCGCGATGTCGACGTTGCCGCACTCGGGGCACGATCGCGGAATGCGCGCTTCCCAGCCGCAGTGATGGCAGCGCAGCGCGTGCTCGGGCTTGTGCAGCACGACGTACGCGCTGCAGCGCGGGCAGCCGGCCACCCAGCCGCAGGCATCGCACGCGAGCTGCGGCGCGTAGCCGCGCCGGTTCAGGAACACCAGGCTCTGTTCGCCGCGCTCGAGCCGCGCCTTCAGCGCCGCGACGAGCGGCCCCGACAGCCCGCCCAGCGACGCGCGCCCGCGCCGCCGCTCCTCTTCGAGGTCGATCAGCCGCACGGTCGGCAGCGTCGCGTCGGCCACCGCGCGGCGCGACAGCGTGAGCCGCGTGTAGCGGCCCTGCTCGGCCTGCCACCAGCTTTCGAGCGACGGCGTCGCCGAGCCGAGCACGACCGTGATGCCGAGCTGCTTCGCGCGCCACACGGCGAGATCGCGCGCCGAATAGCGCAACCCTTCCTGCTGCTTGTACGCGGGCTCGTGCTCCTCGTCGACGACGATCAGCGCGAGCGCCGGCATCGACGCGAGCACCGCGAGACGCGTGCCGAGCACGATCCGCGCGCGGCCCGTATGCGCGGCGAGCCAGTTGCGCGCACGCTCGCCCTCGGCGAGCCCGCTGTGCAGCGTGACGATCGCGTCGTCGGCGAGGGCACCCGCGAAGCGCGCGCGAAACGCGGCCTCGAATTGCGGCGTCAGGTTGATTTCGGGAACGAGCACGAGCGCCTGCGCATCCGGCCGTGCGTCGAGCAGCGACGCGAGCGCATGCAGATAGACTTCCGTCTTGCCGCTGCCCGTCACGCCGTGCAGCAGGAACGGCGCGAAGCCCTGCGCGGCGCGAATCGCGTCGAGCGCCTCGGCCTGCTGGTCCGTGAGCGACGGCGGCACAGTTCGTCCACCGGCTGCCAACAGGTTATCCACAGCTTTGGCCACAGGCGCGTCGGCCCAGCCGATCTCCTCGATGTCGACCCAGCCACGCGTCGCCCAGTCGTCGAGCGTGACCGCCGCCTTCGGGTGAAGCGCGCGCGCATCGGGCAGCGCCAGCGAACCGGTGTCGACCAGCGCCTGCGCGAGCCGCCGCAGCGCGGCCCCGCGCGCGGGCAGCGCATCGGGCAGCGCCGCGCGGCCGGCTTCGGTCGGCCGGTAACGCACTTCGGGCGCGAGCAGCCGCCCCCAGCGCCCGGCATCGCGCAGCGCCTGCGGCAGCGCCGGCAACGCGACCTCGCCACGCCCGCGCTGGTAGTAGTCGGCGGCAAACGACACGAGCGCGAGCCAGTCCGGCGACAACGGCGGCAGGTCGGCGCAGATCGCGTCGATCGCGCGCAGCCGGGACGGCGGCACATCGGTGTGAGTCGTCACTTCGCAGACGAGCCCGACGGCCTGCCGCTTGCCGAACGGTACCTGCACCAGCGTGCCCGGCCCGGGCGGCGGTTGCACGTCGCAGCGGTAATCGAACAGGGTGGCGAGCGGATGGTCGAGCGCGACGCGCAGATAGGTGCCGCTCATTGCGGCACTCCGACGGCGGCATGCGCCGCATGGGCATGGACGGCCGACATCCGCGCTCGCATCGGGGCAGCGAACTTAAAGTAAAACTTCAGATTCGGCGCTAAGTTTTGGATTCGCATTAGGAATCGCCGTATACCCTGCCCAGCCTGTGGATAACTTTGTTGAGAACTCGCCGCTCACTGGCTGCAACGCGCGCGGGGCCGCGCTTTGCGCGGATTTTCGCCGCTTGTTGCGGTGCCCCGCTGAGGCTTATTCCATAAGGCTGCTATTCAAATTACCGAACCATAGCGAGACAAATTGACCGATACAGGGCTCTACCGCGCTGCAACGTGGAAAATGTGTATAAGTCAAGTCTTGACAAGCACTGAATCGGCAACCGGTGGGGGGTTGCGTCCTGTTTAGTTCCGGCAGCGAAACGCTGTCACGCCGCAGTGCAGCATGACAGCACTTGCGCTCAGCCCGCGGCTCCGCTACGGATCGCGCGGCTGTGGCGATGCACTTCGTCGACGAGTTCAGCGACGTGATCGGGCGACGTGAATTGCGAAATGCCGTGCCCGAGGTTGAATACGTGGCCCGGATGGTTGCCATAGCTGTCGAGCACAGCACGCGCCTGCTCGCGTACGGCGGCGGGCGGCGCAAACAGGATCGTCGGATCGAGGTTGCCCTGCAGCGCGACCTTGCCCGCAACGCGTTCGCGCGCGTGGCCGAGGTTGACCGTCCAGTCGAGCCCGACCGCGTCGACGCCGGTCGCCGCGATCTCCTCGAGCCACAGCCCGCCGCCCTTCGTGAACGTGATCACCGGCACGCGCTCGCCGTCGTGCTCGCGCTTGAGTTGCGAGACCACGCGGCGGATGTAGTCCAGCGAGAAACGCTGGTACGCGCCGTCCGCCAGCGCGCCGCCCCACGTGTCGAAGATCATCACGGCCTGCGCGCCCGCTTCGATCTGCGCGTTCAGGTACGCGGCCACCGCCTGCGCGTTCACGTCGAGGATCCGGTGCATCAGGTCGGGGCGCGAATACGCCATCGACTTCACCGTGCGGAAATCGTCCGACCCGCCGCCTTCGACCATGTAGCACGCAAGCGTCCACGGGCTGCCCGAAAAACCGATCAGCGGCACGCGCTGGCGGCCCTGGCCGTCGGTGAGCGCACGACGGATCTCGCGCACGGCGCCCGTCACGTAGCCGAGCGTCTCTTCGATGTCCGGCACCGCGAGCTTCGCGACGTCGGCCTCGGTGCGCACCGGATGCGCGAACTTCGGCCCTTCGCCGACCTGGAAGTCGAGGCCGAGCCCCATCGCATCGGGAATCGTCAGGATGTCCGAGAACAGGATCGCGGCGTCGAGCGGAAAGCGCTCGAGCGGCTGCAGCGTCACTTCGGTCGCGTAGTCGGGATGCTTCGCGAGGCCGAGGAAGCTGCCGGCGCGCGCGCGCGTCGCGTTGTATTCGGGCAGGTAGCGGCCGGCCTGGCGCATCAGCCAGATCGGCGTGTAGTCGGTCGGCTCGCGCAGAAGCGCACGCAGGAAGGTGTCGTTGAGCAGGGTATGGGCCACGGTAGGAGCGACGATGCGAGGGCAAACCGGCATTTTACCGGACAGGCGCCGTCGGGCCGCGCTTGCCGACGCGATGGCGGCCATATGACGCGCGCGATGGCTCCGTTATGATCGGACGCTCATATCGAACGAAACGAAGGAGGAGACCGATGAAGACACTCGCCACGTTCGCCGCCGCCACGCTGCTTTGCTGCGCCGCGGCGCACGCGCAGACCGGCGCGGGCACCGCCGCCGCAGCGGGCGCCGGCTCGCGGCTCGACGACGTGCTCGCGCGCGGCACGCTGCGCGTGTGCACGACGGGCGACTACAAGCCGTATTCGTACTACCGTGACGACGGCCGCTTCGAGGGGATCGACATCGACATGGCCGAATCGCTCGCGAAGTCGCTCGGCGTGAAGGCCGATTACGTGAAGACGAGCTGGCCGAACCTGACCGGCGATTTCGTCGCGAAATGCGACATCGCGGTCGGCGGCGTGTCGACGACGCTCGAGCGCCAGAAGCGCGTGTTCTTCACGCAGCCGTACGTGGTGGACGGCAAGACGCCGATCGTGCGCTGCGCGGACGCCGGCAAATACCAGACCGTCGCGCAGATCGACCGGCCGGAGACCCGCGTGATCGTGAACCCCGGCGGCACCAACGAGCGGTTCGCGAAGCAGTACTTCACGCATGCGAACCTCACCGTCTATCCGGACAACGTAACGATCTTCAAGCAGATCCTCGCCGGCAAGGCGGACGTGATGGTGACGGATGCGTCCGAGACGCTGCTGCAGCAAAAGCTGAATCCGGGCCTGTGCTCGGTGCATCCGGACAAGCCGTTCCAGTTCGGCGAGAAGGCGTACATGGTGCCGCGCGGCGACGTCGCGTTCCAGCAGTATGTCGATCAGTGGCTGCATCTCGCGCTGTCGACCGGCGAATACCAGGCGATTTCGGACAAATGGCTAAAGTAAGCGGGCACGCGCACGGCGACAGATAGCAGGCACCGACCCCGCGACCATCGCCGCGAAAGTCGCCGCGCGGCGGCAACCGACGCGCCGCCGTTACAGTTCGGCGCAGCATGCCGGCGCCCGGAAAATCGGCCCGAAGCCATCGAATTGGCCGAACGGCCGACTTCCGCGCGTGCCAATCACGTTTCAAAATCTTTCTGACGAATGAATCGTCATGCGCGACATCGGCCGAAAGGCGCATTTTCTCACGTGCAAATCGGCAGTTCGTCGAGCCTGATACGCATGAAAAACGCATCGTGCGCATGCGCTGAAAACGCTGCGGAAAATATGAGTAAAAATGACCTTTTTCAGGCCCTCAAAAACAGCAAAAAATCCCGGAAAGCCTTATCTGGCGGGCGTTACAACCTGAAACACTTTGTTACCGCGACGGGTCATTAATTCGCCCACAATGGCCTCAACGGTTTCAACACGGATGCGGTCTCGTGTGCCAAGTGTGAGCGGACGCGAAGCGCTGCGAGCCAGTCGGTCACGTACCGAAGCCCTTCCGAGGGGCATCCCTGTTGGAGTCGTTTCCGGCCCCCCGCCGGATTCGGTTTCATCTTTGGTCTCCTCGCGCTAACCCCGTAGCGTGTGGTTTTTAGCGGGCTAATAAGCCCGCTTTTTTTCGTCCATCGAAAGCGCAACGGCCCGCAGGCCGCCGCGTTTTTCCCGCCTTCATGCCGCACTACGCGGTCTTCTGCACGTCGAGCTTCAGCTCCTCGATCATCCGGTCGCGCATCACGAACTTCTGCACCTTGCCCGTCACCGTCATCGGCAGCTCGTCGACGAAGCGGATGTAGCGCGGGATCTTGTAGTGCGCGATCTGCCCGTTGCAGAACGCACGCACGTCGTCCTCGGTCATCTGCTCGTCCGCGCGCAGCACGATCCACGCACACAGCTCCTCACCGTACTTCGCATCGGGCACGCCGAATACCTGCGCGCTCTGGATCTTCGGATGCCGAAACAGGAATTCCTCGATCTCGCGCGGATAGACGTTCTCGCCGCCGCGAATCACCATGTCCTTCAGCCGGCCGACGATGTTGCAGTAGCCGTCCGCATCGAGCGTCGCGAGGTCGCCCGTATGCATCCAGCCGTCCACCAGCACCTCGCGCGTCTTCGCGTCGTCGCCCCAGTAGCCGAGCATCACCGAATGGCCCTTCGTGCACAGCTCGCCGGTTGCGCCGACCGGCACGATCTCGCCGTTCGGGTCGACGATCTTCACCTCCAGATGCGGCTGGATGCGGCCGACCGTCGTCGTGCGCTTTTCGAGCGGATCGTCCGTCGAACTCTGGAACGACACCGGGCTCGTTTCCGTCATCCCGTACGCAATCGTGATCTCCGACAGGTGCATCTGCGACACGACGCGCTTCATCGTCTCGATCGGGCACGGCGAACCGGCCATGATCCCGGTGCGCAGCGTCGACAGGTCGAATTTCGCGAACTCGGGGTGATCGAGCTCCGCGATGAACATCGTCGGCACGCCATGCAGCGCTGTGCAGCGCTCGTCGGCCACCGCCGCGAGCGTCGCGACCGGGTCGAACGCCTCACCCGGGAACACCATCGCCGCGCCCGTCGACACGCACGCGAGCACCGCGAGCACCATCCCGAAACAGTGATACAGCGGCACCGGGATGCACAGCGTGTCCTGTTCGGTGAAGCGCATCGCCGCCGCGATCGAGCGCCCGTTGTTGACGACGTTGCGATGCGTGAGCGTCGCGCCCTTCGGGCTGCCGGTCGTGCCGCTCGTGAACTGGATGTTGATCGGCTCGCTGGCCGCAAGCGTCGCGCCGATCGCATCGAGCAGCGCGGGATCGACGGCCTGGCGGCCGCGCGCCATCACGTCCGCGAAGCGGAACATGCCGGCCGGCGCGACGTCGCCCATCGACACGACCGTGCGCAGGCTCGGCACGCGCGCCGCATGCAGCTCGCCCGGCGTCGCGCTCGCGAGCTCCGGCGCGATGGTCTGCAGCATCTCGACGTACGCGGACGTCTTGAAGCGCTCGGCGGCGATCACGGCCTTGCAGCCAACCTTGTTCAGCGCGTATTCGAGCTCCGACAGCCGGTAGGCCGGATTGATGTTGACGAGCACGGCGCCGATGCGCGCAGTCGCGAACTGCGTGAGCAGCCATTCGCTGCGGTTCGGCGACCAGATGCCGACGCGATCGCCCTTCACGATGCCGAGCGAGGCCAGGCCGGACGCCAGCACGTCGACCTCGTTCGCGAACTCGCGCCAGGTCCAGCGCACCTGCTGCTCGCGGAACACGACGGCCGGACGATCGGGAAAGCGGCCCGCCGTGTCGAGCAGGAACCGGCCGATCGTCGCTTCGGAGAGCGGTACGTCAGTCGTGCCGCGTACGTACGACAATCCGTTTTCGGGCGCGATCAGCGCCCCCACGCCAAGGTCTACTGCCATGAATGTCTCCGTCCTTTTGGTCTGGTCGGCCTGCGCACTTGCGGCGCCCGCCTCCGCCGCGCAATCGCGACGGACGGCCTCGACGCAGATGATGACGCGCGCGGCTGACGACACTCTGACAGCAAATCGCGGCGGACGGATGAAATAGCACGACCGGACGGAACGATCCGGCCCGCAAAAATCAGACGAACCCGACGGACGAAAAAAAAGCAGCCCGAAGGCTGCTTTCTTTCGCGGGACACGCGGCGCGGCTCAGTGCCGGCTGCGAATCTTCGCCAGACGCTGGATCGCCTCGAGCTGCGCCATCGCGGTCGCAAGCTCGGATTGCGCCTTCGCGAGGTCGAGATCCGACTTCGCGTTCTGCAGCGTTTCCTCGGCACGCTTGCGCGCTTCCTCGGCTTTCGCCGCGTCGAGGTCCTTGCCGCGGATCGCGGTATCGGCGAGCACCGTCACGGCGCCCGGCTGCACTTCGAGAATGCCGCCTGCGACGAACACGAATTCGTCGTTGCCGCCCTCGACTTCGATGCGCACCGCACCCGGACGAATCCGCGTGATCAGCGGCGTGTGGCCCGGCAGAATACCCAGCTCACCCGTTTCGCCCGGCAGCGCGACGAATTTCGCCTCGCCCGAGAAGATCTGCTCTTCCGCGCTGACGACGTCTACTTTGATGGTTGCCATATCGACTCCTGTCGACGAGTGCGAACGCCTCACGGCGCCTGCCCTCGTCCCATGCACGGCGGATTGAGCGTGTTGCGGTCGGCGCGGCCGGCCCGGTTACCGGTCAGTGAAGACCGACACCCCGGCCAGCACGCGCCGTGCGACTCACTCGAACCCTTACGAGATCTTCTTGGCCTTTTCGAAGGCTTCGTCGATCGTGCCGACCATGTAGAACGCCTGTTCCGGCAGGTGGTCACACTCGCCGTCGACGATCATCTTGAAGCCGCGGATCGTTTCCTTCAGCGGCACGTACTTGCCCGGCGAGCCCGTGAACACTTCAGCAACGTGGAACGGCTGCGACAGGAAACGCTGGATCTTACGAGCGCGCGCGACCGACAGCTTGTCTTCCGGCGACAGTTCGTCCATACCCAGAATCGCGATGATGTCGCGCAGTTCCTTGTAGCGCTGCAGCGTTTGCTGAACGCGACGGGTGATCGAGTAGTGCTCTTCACCGATCACGTTCGGGTCGATCTGGCGCGACGTCGAGTCGAGCGGGTCGACCGCCGGGTAGATACCCAGCGAAGCGATGTCACGCGACAGAACGACGGTTGCATCCAGGTGGCCGAAGGTCGTGGCCGGCGACGGGTCGGTCAAGTCGTCCGCAGGGACGTACACGGCCTGGACCGACGTAATCGAGCCCTTCTTGGTCGACGTGATGCGCTCTTGCAGCTTGCCCATTTCTTCAGCCAGCGTCGGCTGATAGCCCACTGCCGACGGCATACGGCCGAGCAGTGCCGACACTTCGGTACCGGCCAGCGTGAAACGGTAGATGTTGTCGACGAAGAACAGCACGTCGAGGCCTTCGTCACGGAAGTGCTCGGCCATCGTCAGGCCGGTCAGCGCGACGCGCAGACGGTTGCCCGGCGGCTCGTTCATCTGGCCGTACACCAGCGCGACCTTGTCGAGAACGTTCGAGTCCTTCATTTCGTGGTAGAAGTCGTTCCCTTCACGGGTACGCTCGCCCACGCCCGCGAACACGGAGTAACCGCCGTGTTCCTTCGCGATGTTGTTGATGAGCTCCATCATGTTGACGGTCTTGCCCACGCCAGCACCGCCGAACAGGCCAACCTTGCCGCCCTTTGCGAACGGGCAGATCAGGTCGATGACCTTGATACCCGTTTCGAGCAGTTCGGTCGACGGCGACAGTTCGTCGAACGCCGGAGCCTTCTGGTGGATCGAACGCGTATGTTCGCTTTCGATCGGGCCGGCTTCGTCGATCGGACGGCCGAGCACGTCCATGATCCGGCCGAGGGTCGGCTTGCCGACCGGCACCGAGATCGGCTTTGCCGTGTTCTTCACGGTCAGGCCGCGGCGCAGGCCGTCGGATGCACCCAGACAAATGGTACGGACCACGCCGTCGCCCAGCTGCTGCTGGACTTCGAGCGTCAGTTCCGAGCCATCGAGAATAAGCGCGTCGTAGATCTTCGGCATGCTGTCGCGCGGGAATTCCACGTCGATAACGGCGCCGATGCACTGTACGATCTTGCCTTCTACCAAAGCAGCAGTACTCATCGCTTTTCCTTTAAATACCTGATTCTTTACTCGCGCAAAGGCGCAGTTGTCGTCCGTGGCGCGCGCTTAAACAGCAGCTGCGCCGCCGACGATCTCCGACAGTTCTTTCGTAATCGCGGCCTGACGGCTCTTGTTGTACACGAGCTGCAGTTCGCTGATCACCGTCTTCGCGTTGTCGGACGCGGCCTTCATCGCGACCATGCGCGCCGATTGCTCGGACGCCATGTTTTCCGCGACGGCCTGGTACACCAGCGCCTCGACGTAACGCACGAGCAGTTCGTCGACGACTGCCTGCGCGTCCGGCTCGTAGATGTAATCCCACGACGTGGCCGGCGTACCGTCATCGGCTTCGAAGTGCTCCGACGACAGCGGCAGCAGTTGCTCGATCACGGCTTCCTGCTTCATCGTGTTGACGAAGCGCGTGTACGCGATATAAACGGCCGACAGCTTGCCTTCCGAGTACAGGTCGAGCTGCGTCTTCACCGCGCCGATCAGCTTGTCCAGGTGCGGGGTGTCGCCGAGGTGCACGACCTGCGACATCACCTTCGCGCCGAAGCGGTTCAGGAACCCGAGGCCCTTGCCGCCGATCGCGGTGGCTTCGACCTTCTGGCCCTTCTCTTCCAGCTCCTTGAACTTCTGCACCGTCGCACGCAGCACGTTGGTGTTCAGACCGCCGCACAGCCCCTTGTCCGTCGTGACGAGGATGATGCCGGCCGTCTGCGCGCCGTCGTTCGCCACCATGAACGGGTGGCGGTACTCCGGGTTCGCGCGGCTCATGTGCGCGGCGATGGCACGGACCTTGTCCGCATACGGACGAGCGGCGCGCATGCGTTCCTGCGCGCGGCGCATCTTCGATGCGGCCACCATCTCCATCGCCTTCGTGATCTTGCGCGTGTTCTGCACGCTCTTGATCTTGCCGCGAATTTCCTTCATTCCAGCCATAGCTTGCTCCTTGACCGAAGCGGCGCGGGCGCATCAGCACCCGCGCGGCCTCAGTGTGTCACTCGCGGATCAATAGGCACCGGACTTCTTGAAGGATTCGATCGCCGAGCGCAGTGCGCCTTCGTCGTCCTTCGAGAGATCCTTGGTGTCTTCGATGCGCTTGATGAGGTCAGCGTGGCTGGTCTTCAGGCTTTCGCGCAGGCCCTTCTCGAACGGCAGCACTTGCTTCACGTCGAGGTCGTCGAGGTAGCCGTTGTTCGCGGCGTACAGCGACACGGCCAGTTCCCACACCTGCAGCGGCTGGTACTGCGGCTGCTTCAGCAGTTCCGTCACGCGGCGGCCGCGCTCGAGCTGCTTGCGGGTCGCTTCGTCGAGGTCCGACGCGAACTGGGCGAATGCCGCCAGTTCACGGTACTGCGCGAGGTCGGTACGGATACCGCCCGACAGCTTCTTCACGACCTTCGTCTGAGCGGCGCCACCGACGCGCGACACCGACACGCCGGCGTTGATTGCCGGGCGGATGCCTGCGTTGAACAGGTCGGTTTCCAGGAAGATCTGGCCGTCGGTAATCGAGATCACGTTCGTCGGAACGAACGCGGTCACGTCGCCAGCCTGCGTTTCGATGACTGGCAGTGCCGTCAGCGAACCGCTCTTGCCCTTCACTTCGCCGTTCGTGAACTTCTCGACGTACTCTTCCGACACGCGAGCAGCGCGCTCGAGCAGACGCGAGTGGAGATAGAACACGTCACCCGGGTATGCTTCACGGCCCGGCGGGCGGCGCAGCAGCAGCGAGATCTGACGGTATGCCCAGGCTTGCTTGGTCAAGTCGTCGTAAATGATCAGCGCGTCTTGGCCACGGTCGCGGAAGTATTCGCCCATCGTGCAGCCGGCGTACGGTGCGAGGTACTGCATCGCTGCCGAGTCCGAAGCCGAAGCGGCGACGACGATCGTGTATTCCATCGCGCCCGTTTCTTCGAGCTTGCGAACCACGTTCATGATCGACGAAGCCTTCTGGCCGATCGCGACGTAGATACAGATCAGGTCCTTGCCCTTCTGGTTGATGATCGCGTCGAGCGCCACCGCGGTCTTGCCGCACTGACGGTCGCCGATGATCAGCTCACGCTGGCCACGGCCGATCGGCACCATTGCGTCGATCGACTTGATGCCCGTCTGCACCGGCTGCGACACCGACTTGCGCCAGATCACGCCCGGGGCGATCTTTTCGATCGCGTCGGTCAGCTTCGCGTTGACCGGGCCCTTGCCGTCGATCGGGTTGCCGAGCGCATCGACCACACGGCCGACGAGTTCCGGACCAACCGGCACTTCGAGAATGCGGCCCGTCGTCTTGACGACGTCGCCTTCCGAGATGTGTTCGTATTCGCCGAGAATCACCGCGCCGACCGAGTCGCGCTCGAGGTTCAGCGCGAGGCCGAACGTGTTGCCCGGAAACTCGAGCATTTCGCCCTGCATCACGTCCGACAGGCCGTGGATACGCACGATACCGTCGGTCACGGAGATCACGGTGCCCTGGTTGCGAACGTCTGCGCTCGCTTCAAGGCCCTGGATCCGGCTCTTGATCAGCTCGCTGATCTCAGAGGGATTGAGTTGCATTATTCGCTCCTGATAGTCAATTCTGTTGCGTGCCGGCGTGGCGCTCAGGCGGTCAAGGCTGCCTGCATCGATGCGAGGCGCGCGCGAACCGAGGTGTCGAGCACTTCGTCGCCGACCGTCACGCGCACGCCGCCGATCAGCGACGAATCGACTTCGACCGTCGGTTTCAGCTTGCGCTTGAACTTGCGCTCGAGGCCCGAGACGAGACTCTCGAGATCCGCGCCGTTCAGCGGGAACGCGCTCACGATCTCGGCGTCGGCTGCACCTTCACGTTCGTTCTTGAGCGCCTCGAACTGCTCGGCGATTTCCGGCAGCAGCGCGATGCGATGATTGTCGACCAGCATCTGCACGAAGTTCTTCGCTTCAGCGCCAGCCGCGAGCGGCGACTTCACCGCAACAAGCAGCAACTCGGCTACTTGCGTGCGCGTCACCTTCGGGCTCGACGCGACCGACAGGACTTCCGGCAGACGCGCAACCTGGGCCAGCTCTTGCACGAGCGTGGACCAGGCGGCGATGTCACCGCCCTCGGCCACGCGGAACAGCGCTTCTGCGTAAGGGCGGGCGATGGTTGCAAGTTCGGCCATGATCAGAGCTCGGCTTTCAGTTGATTCAGCAGTTGGGCGTGGGCCGTTTGATCGACTTCGCGCTTCAGGATCTGCTCGGCGCCCTTCACGGCCAGCGTAGCGACTTCGCCACGCAGCGCTTCGCGCGCCTTCACGATTTGCTGTTCTGCTTCCGCCTTCGCCTGGGCGATGATGCGGGCGGCTTCAGCCTGGGCGTTGGCCTTGATTTCCTCGGCGACCGCCTGGGCACGCTTTTCGGCGTCGGCGATGCGCTGCTGGCCGTCATTGCGGGCCTGCGCGAGTTCCTGGTCCACGCGCTTGTGCGCTGCGTCGAGTTCTGCCTTGCCCTTTTCGGCGGCGGCGAGGCCGTCGGCGATCTTCTTCGAACGTTCGTCGAGGGCGTTGATCAACGGCGGCCACACGAATTTCATCGTGAACCACGCGAGGACCAGGAACACGACCATTTGCGCAAACAGAGTTGCGTTGAGATTCACGGTGTTTCCTTATCTGCTATTCCGGAAAAATGAAACGGTAAGGCGCTCATCGAGTTGCATTCGATCAGCGCCCCAAGTCTCCGTTCCGCCCTGCGCCGGCTTGCGCCGGACGCATATTTCCGAGGAACCTTAGCCTGCGAGCTTCGACAGGAGCGGGTTCGCGAACGCGAACAGCATTGCAACACCCACGCCGATCAGGAATGCCGCGTCGATCAGACCAGCCAGCAGGAACATCTTCGTTTGCAGCGGGTTGATGAGTTCCGGCTGACGTGCGCAGGCTTCGATGTACTTACCACCCATCAGCGCGATACCGATACAGGCGCCGATTGCACCCAGGCCGATGATGATGCCGATACCGATGGCGGTCAGACCCTGGATGTTGGCGATGTAAGCTTGCATGATCACTCCTTTGTGAAAAGACTTGGAACTGAGATTTAAAAAACTAAAACGGAAACTCTTTCTTGCACGCCGCGCTTAGTGCTTGTCGTGCGCCTGGCCGAGATACACCAGCGTCAGCATCATGAAAATGAATGCCTGCAACAGAACAATCAGAATGTGGAAGATTGCCCAGACGCTACCCGCGATCACATGACCAATGAAGCCGAGGAACGTTGCGTCGCCACCGAAGCTCCACATGCTGCCGAGCAGGGCGATCAACAGGAACAACAGCTCACCCGCGTACATGTTGCCGAACAGCCGCATACCGAGGGAGACGGTCTTCGCGAGATATTCGACGATGTTGAGCGCGAGGTTCGGGATCCACAGCAGCGGGTGGGCGCCAAACGGTGCCGACAGCAGCTCATGCACAAAGCCGCCCGCGCCCTTGATCTTGATGCTGTAGTAGATCATCAGGACGAACACGCCGAGCGCGATGCCGAGCGTGCCGTTCAGGTCGGCCGTCGGGACGATGCGATGGTGGGAAATCACGTCCGACAGACCGAGCCAGCCGATCACGCGGCCCGGCAGGTCGACGGGGAGGAAGTCGAGGGAGTTCATCAGCGCGACCCACACGAACACCGTGAGCGCGAGCGGAGCGATGAAGGTACGGTTGCCGTGAACGATGGCCTTCGATTGGTCTTCGACCATCTCGACGAGCATCTCGATCGCGCACTGGAAACGGCCCGGCACGCCCGACGTCGCCTTGCGGGCAGCCAGACGCAGCACGAGGATCGTCACGATGCCGCAAACGATCGACCAGAACAGCGTGTCGAGATTCCAGACGTGGATGTCGAAAATCGACGTCTGATGCGAGGTGGAGAAATTCTGCAAGTGGTGCGCAATGTACTCGGACGGATCCGGACCGCGCGTGCCTTCGCTAGCTGCCATATCGTTAATGCCACCCAAATTGTCGAAAATCGTTTTGCCAGTTCCGCAACACGCTATTGCGGGAACGGGCCGGTGCGGTTCTTGTCGAAACCGCACGCTGCTTGTTCGTTACCGCCAGGCCAGCGCGATCCAGTACGTCTTCAGCACGACGAGGTACGTGACGAGGAACGGCACCCAGTGCACGCCGGCCCAGCCGAACGCCACTGCTGCGAACATCCCGATCGTCAGGCCGAGCTTCAGGGCTTCGCCCATCACCCAGCTCATCACGGTGGCCGAGCCACCTGCCTTCAGTCGTGCCACGAACAACGCACTGGGCACCCAGCCAATCGCTCCGCCCAGAAACGCGGATTGCGCAGCGGCACCCGGTGACTTCGAAAACAGCCACCACGCCAGCGTTGCAACCAGGGACAGAACCACTTGCGCGAATACCACCTTATAGGGGGTCACGCGCGAGGGCTTGCTCACGCTCGGGCCGAACAGCTTTTCGGCTTCTGCCCGAGTGAGCGGAACGATGTTGTTATCTTGTTGCTCGGCATCCCAGTCATCATCGAATTCGCGCCGCTCGCCGGCCGCTGAAGCGGTGCGTTGCGTGCGCTGATCATCGTGCCTGTCGTGCGGCGCCTGACCCGCCATCGCAATCTTCCGCAAAATCCTTGAACCCGGCCCCAAGCTTTCCGAAAGCTTTCAGGGGTGCCTAGCTAACAAATCCGGGCGATTGTAAGCGATAGTTGCAAGTGATTCAAGGCTTTAGACGCGACAAAAACCTGCGTAAAACGACGCCTCATCATGTGAAAAACGCGCGATTCGACGACGTACGATGACAGTTGTAAGGTCGCTTTTTGGCGCCGGTATTTCTTGCTCGAAAAAATCCGGCGACGAGGAAATGGCGAGGAAACGATGCCCGGTGCGGGCGCCGGCGGAGCGGCACGATCACCACCCAAGATCCACGCTGTGACGCAGCCCCGGGCTCGGGCTCCGCATGACACCCCGAGCAGACGAAACACTGTGGCCACCCGGCCGCGCCTGTTGCGTGAAATTGGGACCGACGCTGACGCATCGAACCATCCAATCAGTTGTCATGCCACCACAGTCGATCGACTGTGGCTTGCCGCACTTATCAACAGCCCGCACCAGCACGAATGCTGTGCACCCGCCCCACCGCCCGAGTGGCACGCCTGTGCCACGCACACCCGCATCGCTCAACCGTGAACGAGCAGCCATGCACCGAGTGCCGCGCTTGCGAGCGCGAACGGAATCGAGACCAGGTGGAACGGCAGCCACATGCGCGGCTCCTTCGCGAGACGCACCGCGATCAGGTTCGCAAGCGAGCCGATCGCGAAGCCGAATCCGCCGACCGATACGCCGAACGCGAGCGCGCGCCAGTCACGCGTGAACTCCGACAGCAGGATCGCGGCCGGCACGTTGCTGATGCCCTGCGACAGCACGGCACCGGCCGCAAAGATGCGCAGCGATGAATCGAGGCGCGCATGCGCAATCGCGTCATGGATGACGGGCAGCGCAGCCGCGCTGCGCAGCACGACGAACATCAGTACGAAAATCAGTAGCAGCAGCCAGTCGATCTTCAGGACTGCGTCACGTTTTACGACAAGCAGCACGATCGCGACGGCAACTAGGCCCGGCAGCGGATGGTGTGCATCGGCGAGCAGCACGAATGCCGCGAACAGCACCGCCGCGATCAGCGCGTGCATGCGTTGTACGGGAATGGCGACGGCATCGCCGGACAGGTCGAGCGGCTTCGCGCGAAATGCGCATGCCGTCAGCACGAACAGCAGCGCCATCAGCGCGATCGCGAGCGGCCCGAGCGTGACCACGAAGCGGCCGAACGACACACCGCTCAATTGCCACAGGAAGAGATTCTGGGGATTGCCGAGCGGCGTCGCGACGGACCCCGCATTGACGGCCAGCGCGACGACGATCACGAGCCGCCGGAACGGCAGCGGCGTCAGCGCACGCAGCGACACCATCAACGGCACGACGACGAACAGCGCGACGTCGTTGGTGAGCCACATCGACAGCAACGCGGCGAATCCGACCAGCAGCATCGCCAGGCCGCGTTCGGAGTGCACGTGATGCACGATGCGGTGTGCGAGCCACATCAGGCAGCCGGACAACTCGAGCGCCTTGGTCAGCATCAACAGGCCGGCGAGCGTCGCGACCGTCTGCCAGTCAACACGGTCGGCCAACACGGACAATGGTTGCGGACGCACCCATTGCAGCAGGATCAGGCCCAGCGCGAGCACCGATAGCACGGGCTCCTGTGCAAGCCATCCGAGCCACCTTCGCGGCGCCGGCGCGCCCGTCTCCTCCATTGGCCGCCCGTTACTCTTCGGTTGCAACGTTGCCGCGCAGTCGCGCGAGAATGCCCTCGAGCGCGTCGAGGTTGCCGAAGTCGATCGTCACCTGCCCGCGCCCGCGGCGGCCAAGTTTGATCTTCACCGTCGACGCGAGCAGGTCGGACAACTCCTCCTCGAGACGGCGCGTATCGCGGCCGCCGTCGTCCTTCGCACGCGCCTTCACGGCCGGCGCTTCCTTCGTCGTGTGCGAGACGAGCTTCTCCGTCTCGCGTACCGACATGCGCTTGTTGACGACCTGATGGGCGAGCGTGATCTGCGTGGCGGCATCGACGGCGAGCAGCGCGCGCGCATGCCCCATGTCGAGATCACCGGCCAGCAGCATCGTCTGCACCGGCGAGGCCAGGTTCAGCAGGCGCAGCAGGTTCGACACCGCGCTGCGCGAACGGCCAACCGATTCGGCCGCCTGTTCGTGCGTGAAACCGAACTCGTCGAGCAGGCGCTGGATACCGTGCGCCTCTTCAAGCGGGTTCAGATCCTCGCGCTGGATGTTCTCGATCAGCGCCATCGCCGCGGCGGCCTGATCCGACACGTCCTTCACGAGCACCGGCACTTCATCGAGGCCCGCCAGGCGTGCCGCACGGAAACGGCGCTCGCCTGCGATGATCTCGTATTTGTCTGACGAAATGGGCCGTACCAGGATCGGCTGCATCACGCCCTGCGCGCGAATGCTCGCCGCGAGCTCCTGCAGGCTGCCTTCGTCCATCCGCGTCCGCGGCTGGTACTTGCCGGCCTGCAGCTTGCCGAGCGCGAGCGTGTTCGGTGCGCCTTCGATCTTCACCGCTTCGGTGATATCGGCACTGCCGCCGAGCAGCGCTTCGAGGCCACGTCCCAAGCCCTTCTTCTTTGGTACCGCGTTCATGTCTTTCTTCCTCGCTTCGCTCATGTCCGGATCACGACACCTCGAACGCGCGAACGCGGTCGATCATCTCGGCACCGAACTGGAGATACGCTTGCGCACCACGCGAGTTGCGGTCGAACACGACGCCCGGCAGCCCGTAACTCGGCGCTTCCGCCAGGCGCACGTTACGCGGAATCACCGCGTCGAACACCTTGTCGCCGAAGTGCGCTTTCAGTTGATCGGAAACTTGCTGCTGCAGCGTGATGCGCGGATCGAACATCACGCGCAGCAAGCCGATGATCTTCAGGTCGCGGTTCATGTTCGCGTGCACCTGCTTGATCGTGTTGACGAGATCCGACAACCCTTCCAGCGCGAAGTATTCGCACTGCATCGGGATCACGACGCCGTGCGCCGCGCACAGCCCGTTCAGCGTCAGCAGCGACAGCGTCGGCGGGCAATCGATCAGCACGAAGTCGTATTCGTCGGCCACGTGCTCGAGTGCGGCCTTCAGCCGGCGCTCGCGGTTGTCGATGTTGATCAGCTCGATCTCGGCGCCGGACAGCTCGCGGTTCGCGGGCAGCACATCGTAGGTGACGCCGTCCGGGCGTATGCGCGCGTCGGTCACCGAGACGCCGTCGACCAGCACCTCGTACACGGTCGCTTCGCAAGCAGCCTTGTCGATCCCGCTACCCATCGTCGCGTTGCCCTGCGGGTCGAGATCGATCAGCAGGACTCGTTGCTCCTGCGCTGCAAGGCTTGCGGCGAGATTGACCGATGTCGTCGTCTTGCCGACGCCCCCCTTCTGGTTTGCAACGCAGAAGATCTTTGCCATCGTTGGTGTGTTCCCTTTACCTTCAAACAAACGGCGCGCTACTGCGCGCCTGCCCTTCAATTCGCTTCGTCGACGGCCACTTCGATCAGATGCCGTTCGGCATCGAGCATCGGTACCGCCAGCCGTATCGTCTGCTTCACGCGGCTACCTTCCGGCAATCGCGCAATCTCGTCGTCCGGACGGACGCCCTTCATTGCCCAGATCGATCCGCCCGGCGCGACCAGATGTCGGGCAAGTTTAACGAAGTCGGACAGATCCGCGAAAGCGCGGGATACGATCATGTCGAATTTTTCCGGCACTTCGACCCCCGGCTGCAGCGATTCGACCCGCCCGGTGACCACCGACAGGTTCGCGAGCTTCAACTCCGCGCGCATCTGAGTCTGGAATGCAGACTTCTTCTGCACGATATCGTTCAGCGTGATCTGCCAGTCCGGCTCGACGATCGCCAACACGATACCGGGCAACCCGCCGCCCGAGCCGACGTCGAGCACGCGGGCCGATGCCCGGCCACGCAGATGCGAGACGATGGAGAGCGAATCGAGGATGTGCTGGATCAGCATCTGCTTCGGGTCGCGAATCGCCGTCAGGTTGTAGACCGCGTTCCACTTGCCGAGCAGCGCGACATAGTCGAGCAGCTGGTTGCGTTGTGCATCTGTCAGCGCGAGGTCAAGCACCGTCGCGCCCTCGACGAGCATCTGTTCCAGTACGTCCCGATTAACCGCCGGCGCGCGACGCGCCGTCATTGTTGCGTCGGGACGACGCCGTCCCCCTGCTCCGTTGCCGCTTCAGCAGTGCCCTTGCGGCGGCCCAGGCCACGGCGCTTCAGGTGCACCATCAGCAGCGAGATCGCCGCCGGCGTGACGCCCGAGATGCGCGACGCCTGCCCGATCGTCTCCGGCCGGAACTCGTTGAGCTTCTGGCTCACCTCGAACGACAGGCCGCGGACTTCGCGGTAATCGATACCGTCCGGCAGGCGCGTATTCTCGTTCGCATCGTTGCGCTCGATCTCGGACGCCTGGCGCTCAATATAGCCCTGATACTTGATGCCGATCTCGACCTGCTCCTTGATCTGCTCGAGCAGCACCGGATCGTCGGTCAGCGGCTCGGCGGGGCCGCATTCGCCGCCCTTCAGCCCGCACACGCCGTCGTAGCTGATACCCGGACGGCGCAGCAGCTCGGCGAGGCTGTATTCGTGATCGATCGCCTTGCCGAGGAGCGCGGTCGCCTCTTCCGGCGGCAAGGTCTTCGGCGTGACCCACGTCGACTTCAGGCGTTCGGTTTCACGTGAAACAGCGTCGCGCTTCCGGTTGAATGCGTCCCAGCGCGCGTCGTCGACGAGCCCAAGCTCGCGGCCGATCTCGGTCAGGCGCATGTCGGCATTGTCTTCACGCAGGCTGAGACGATACTCGGCACGGCTTGTGAACATCCGGTACGGCTCGGCCACGCCCCGCGTCACGAGATCGTCGACCAGCACGCCAAGGTAGGCCTGGTCGCGGCGCGGGCACCATGCGTCCTTCTCCTGCACGTAGCGGCCCGCATTGAGGCCGGCCAGCAGGCCCTGCGCGGCCGCCTCTTCATAGCCGGTCGTCCCGTTGATCTGGCCCGCAAAGAACAGCCCGTTGATCGCCTTCGTCTCGAGCGACGCCTTCAGCGCGCGCGGGTCGAAGTAGTCGTACTCGATCGCGTAGCCAGGGCGCAGGATATGCGCGTTCTCGAGGCCGCGCATCGAGTGCACGAGCTCAAGCTGGACGTCGAACGGCAGGCTCGTCGAGATCCCGTTCGGGTAGAACTCGTTGGTCGTCAGCCCTTCCGGCTCCAGGAAGATCTGGTGCGATTCCTTCGATGCGAACCGGTGAATCTTGTCCTCGATCGACGGGCAATAGCGCGGCCCGACGCCTTCGATCACGCCTGTATACATAGGCGAACGGTCGAGACCGCCACGAATGATGTCGTGCGTACGTTCGTTCGTGTGCGTGACCCAGCACGGCAGCTGTTGCGGATGCTGCTCCGCGCGGCCCAGGAACGAGAAGACGGGGACCGGATCGAGATCGCCAGGCTGTTCGGTCAGCTGCGAGAAATCGATCGAGCGGCCATCGATACGCGGCGGCGTACCGGTCTTCAGGCGGCCCTGCGGCAGCTTCAGCTCCTTCAGGTGCGACGACAGCGACACGGCCGCCGGATCGCCCGCGCGACCGCCCGTGTAGTTGTTCAGGCCAACGTGGATCTTGCCGTCGAGGAACGTCCCGGCGGTCAGCACGACCGCGCGGGCGCGGAAGCGGATGCCGATCTGCGTGACGGCGCCCACCACGCGGTCGCCTTCGACCATCAGGTCGTCGACGGCCTGCTGGAACAGCCAGAGGTTTGGCTGGTTCTCGAGCCGGCGTCGGATCGCAGCCTTGTACAGGATGCGATCCGCCTGCGCACGCGTCGCACGCACAGCCGGGCCCTTCGACGAATTGAGGATCCGGAACTGAATACCGCTCTCGTCCGTCGCGGCCGCCATCGCGCCGCCCAGCGCATCGACCTCCTTGACCAGATGGCCCTTGCCAATGCCGCCGATCGACGGATTGCAGCTCATCTGCCCAAGTGTTTCGATGTTGTGGGTCAGCAGCAGTGTCTTTGCGCCCATGCGGGCGGACGCCAGCGCCGCTTCGGTGCCGGCATGGCCGCCACCGACGACGATGACGTCAAATTCTGTGGGAAAAAGCATGGTGGATTCCGTACGCAGAACTGCGCACGAACCTATCTGAGAAATGTATGGGCCGAATTATAGCGGGTTCGCTTTTCACTCGAAGGCCAACCGAATGGTAGGGTCTGTGCATTTCGTCGTTTTTTTCGGTGGTGGGTCGATGAATCCGTGATTCAAAGCCCACTTCCGCAAAGCTTCCGGCCCGCCCGCCGCACATCGTTGCGCCTGTGCAGAGATCCATTTGTCCGGAAATTTCACGTGGAACATACAACCCGCTCGAGGTCTTTGCCCCACCCAACACCGCGGACGAAACACCCTGTGCAATCACGCCCGCCCCTTCCTCACAGAATTTTCGTCGGCTCGTTCGACACTTATCCCCTGTGACGCGGCACATCGTCGGCCTGTGACGAGTGGCCAACTCCGAACGGCAAACCGGATCGCCATCTGCGCTGTGGATACCTGCACCCATCGCCACTGCACAGCGCTTTTGACTGTTCCTCCGCAACTTATCCCCTGGTTGTTAACCGCCGATGTGCCGGCATCACACCTCGCATCAAAAACAAAAGCGGCGTGTTTCACGTGAAACACGCCGCCCGTTTCCCGCCAACCGCGCGCCCCGATCAAGCCGTTTTCTTCGCCAACCCGAGATAGGTTTCGATCACGCGCGGATTCTGCGCGAGTTCCGCTGCCGGCCCTTCCAGCGCAAACTCGCCCGTCTCCAGCACGTAGCCGTAGTCCGAGATCTGCAGCGCCGCACGCGCATTCTGCTCGATCAGCAGTGTCGCCACCCCTGTGCCGCGCAACGCGCTGATGATATGAAAGATCTCCTTCACGATCAGCGGCGCCAGCCCGAGGCTCGGCTCGTCGAGCATCAGCAGGTCGGGCTTACCCATCAGTGCGCGACCAACCGCGAGCATCTGCCGCTCGCCACCGGACAGCGTGCCCGCCGCCTGCTTGCGCCGCTCCTTCAGCCGCGGAAACAGCGCGAAGACGTGATCGAGCTGGTCGAGGAAGTTCGCTTCACCCGCCTGCTTGCGCCGATACGCACCCAGTATGAGGTTGTCTTCGACCGTCATCGTGCTGAACAGCTCACGCTTCTCTGGCACGAGGCACATCCCGCGCGCGACGCGCTGCTCGACCGGCAGCGCACCGACATCGTGACCGCGATACACGACCGCGCCCGACGCATGCCCGGTCACCGGCAGCGCGCCCATGATCGCATTCAACAGCGTCGATTTACCGGCCCCGTTCGGGCCGATCACGCTGACGATCTGCCCTGCACCCACCTTGATCGCCGCGCCGTGTAGCGCCTCCACCTTTCCGTACCGGACCGCCAGCCCGCGCACGTCGAGAATCGGTATCGTCGTGTCCGTCATCACTCCACCCCGCCCAGATACGCTTCGAGCACCGCCGGATCCTGCTGCACGTCCTGTGGCAGCCCTTCCGCGATCCGTGTGCCGAATTCCATCACCACCAGCCGGTCGGTGAGATTCATCACGAAATCCATGTCGTGTTCCACGAGCAACACGCTCATTCCTTCCGCCTTCAGCCGCCGCAGCAAGTCAGCGAGCTGCTGCTTCTCCTGGTAACGCAGCCCGGCGGCCGGCTCGTCGAGCAGCAACAGCGTCGGGTCGCAGCACAGCGCACGCGCGATTTCGAGAATCCGCTGCTGGCCCAGCGCGAGGCTGCCCGCTTCGTCGTACATGTGCTTTTCGAGCCCGACGCGGCGGATCTGCTGTGCGGCCTCGGCCAGCAACTGCGCTTCCTCACGGGCATTGAGCCGCGCGACGCTGCGCCACACGCCGGTATGGCCGCGAAGGTGCGCACCGATCGCGACGTTCTCGAGCACGGTCATCGCCGGCAACAGCTTCACGTGCTGGAACGTCCGGCCGATGCCGCGGCGGACGATCTGGCGCGATGTGAGCCCGTCGATGCGCTCGCCACGGAACGTGATCGTGCCGCCCGTCGGCTTCAGCACACCGGTCACGAGATTGAATGTGGTCGACTTGCCGGCGCCGTTCGGGCCGATCAGCCCGATGATCTGCCCCGCTTTCACGTCGAAGCTGACGTCGTTGACGGCCACGAGCCCGCCGAACTGTTTGCGCGCGTTGTCGACGACGAGCAACGGCTCGCCGGCCCTCGGCTTCGCGCGTTGCGGCAACGGCTCCGCGTGCTCGGGTACATGCGCACGCGGCCCGCGCGGAAACAGCCTGGCGACGAACGGCCACACGCCCTGGCGTGCGTACTGCAGCAGCAGCACCATCAGCACGCCGAACACGATGATCTCGAAGTTGCCTTCCGAGCCGAGCAGCTTCGGCAGCAGCGTCTGCAGGTAGTCCTGCAGCACGGTCAGGATCGCCGCACCGAGCACCGCGCCCCACACGTGCGACACACCACCCACCACGGCCATGAACAGGAACTCGATCCCGTGGTTCAGCCCGAATGGCGTCGGGTTCACCGCGCGCTGCAGGTGTGCGTACAGGAAACCCGATACCGCCGCGAGCACGGCCGCGTAGACGAAGATCACGACGCGCATCCACGCGGTGTTCACGCCCATCGCCTCGGCCATCACGCCACCGCCGCGCAGCGCGCGGATCGCACGGCCCGGGCGGCTGTTCAGCAGGTTCTGCACCGACACGATCGCGGCCAGCACGACGGCCCAGATCAGGAAGTACAGGCTGCGGCCGCTGTCGAGCTCGATGCCGAACAGGTTCAGCGCCGGAATCCCGTTGATCCCGTCGTACTTGCCGAGCAGTTCGAGGTTGCCGAACAAGTAGAACAGCGCGAGGCCCCACGCGATCGTGCCGAGGGGCAGGAAGTGGCCGGACAGCCGCATCGTGACCGCGCCGAGCACGAGCGCGACGAGCGCCGTCAGCACGACGCCGACGATCAGTGCGAGCCACGGCGATACACCGTAGCGCGTCGTCAGGAGCGCGGTCGCATAGGCGCCGATGCCGACGAACGCGGCCTGCCCGAAGCTCGTCATCCCGCCGACGCCCGTGAGCAGCACGAGCCCGATCGCGACGATCGCGTACAGGCCGATGTAGTTCAGCAGCGTGATCCAGTATTCAGGCACCTGCAGCGCGCCGGGCAGCACCGGCAGCGCGAACAGCACCACGAGAAACACCCAGAAGGTCTTGTTGCGTCCCATCGTCTTCATCGTGTCACTCCTCTTCCTCTTCCGCATGCGGCGTGGCGAAGCTCCGCCACAGCAGCACCGGAATGATCAGCGTGAACACGATCACCTCCTTGTAGGCGCTCGCCCAGAACGACGAATACGATTCGAGCACGCCAACGAGCAGCGAGCCGGCGGCCGCGAGCGGATAGCTGACGAGCCCGCCGATGATCGCGCCAACGAAACCCTTCAGGCCGATCAGGAAGCCCGAGTCGTAGTAGATCGTCGTCAGCGGGCCAACGAGGATCCCGGACAGCACGCCGAGCCCCGCCGCGAACGTGAACGCGAGCCGCCCTGCCTCGGTCGTGCCGATGCCGACGAGCCGCGCGCCGAGCCGGTTCACCGACGTCGCGCGCAGCGCCTTGCCGGCGATCGTGCGGCCGAAGTACACGTAGAGCGCGCCGATCAGCACGAGCGCCGTCACGACGACCAGGATGCTCTGCACCGACACGTTCATGCTGCCGATCGACAGCGACGCATCCGAGAAGCCGTTGGTGCGCGAGCCTTCCGCGCCGAACATCACGAGCCCGAGGCCGACCATCGCAAAGTGGACGGCGACCGACACGATCAGTAGCAGCAACGTCGTGCCTTCGGCGATCGGCTGGTACACGAGTCGATAGACGAACGGCCCCATCGGCACGACGATCGCGAGCGTCAGTGCGATTTGCGCAAGCATCGGCAGCGGCTGCACGGCGAAGCTGCGTGTGATCGCGAACACCGCGAGCGGCAGCAAGATGTAGCGGCTGCCGAGCGTCGCGAGCGTGCGGCCGAGCTGATGGCGCCGCTCGCGATGCCGGGTCAGGCCGCCGACTTCGAGCAGGAAACACGCGATGCCCATCACGAACAGCAGCCAGCAGGTGGCGGGAAATTTCTGCGCCTGCAACGCGGCAAGCGTCAGCGCACCGTAGGCGACGAATTCGCCCTGGGGAATGAAGATCACCCGCGTGACGGAAAACACCAGCACGAGCGCCAGCGACAGCAATGCATATATGGCGCCGGTCGTGATGCCGTCTTGCGCGAGGATCGCTGCAATCGAGAGATCCATACGTTTCGTGTATCGAGAATGCTGCGGAGAAACGAAAGACGGGACGGCCGACGCGCGGACGGCCAGGTCAGCGCGTCGGGCGCCGGGCAGGCGGCCCCGGCGGTTCCAGGCGGCACGGGCGCGGCCCGTAAGGCCCGGCACCCATGCCGACGGCATGCGCGGCGCCACTCGCGCCGCGCATGCCGGTTTGCAGTGATGCTTACTCGGCCTGCAGCTTCCACTTGCCGTCGACGATCTGCACCATCACGCGCGCACGCGTGTCGAAGCCGTTGTGGTCGGTCGACGTCATGTTGATCACGCCGTGCGACACGGGCAGGTCTTTCACGTTCTCGATCGATGCGCGCAGCGCCTCGCGGAACGCCTCGGTGCCCGGCTGGCCCTTCTTCAGCGCTTCCGGAATCGCACGCTGCAGCAGCAGCCCCGCGTCCCACGCATGGCCGCCGAACGTCGCCAGCGAGCCCGCACCGTACGCCTTCTCGTACGCGGCCTTATAGCCGAGCGCCGGCTTCTTCACCGGGTTTGAATCGGGCAGCTGGTCGGTCACGAGCACCGGGCCGGCGGGCAGGATCTCGCCTTCGCAATCCTTGCCGCACACGCGCAGGAAGTCGTTGTTTGCGACGCCGTGCGTCTGGTACACCTTGCCCTTGTAGCCGCGCTCCTTCAGCGTCTTCGCCGGCAGCGCCGCCGGCGTGCCCGAGCCGGCGATCAGCACCGCATCCGGATTCGAGCCCATCAGCTTCAGCACCTGCCCCATCACCGACGCGTCGGTGCGGTTGTAGCGCTCGTTCGATACGACCTTCAAGCCGTTCTTCGCGGCCGCCGCGTTGAACGTGTTGTACCAGCTGTCGCCGTACGCATCGGCAAAGCCGATGAAGCCGACCGTCTTCACACCGTGTTTCGCCATGTAGCCGGCGATCGCGTCGGCCATCAGCTGGTCGTTCTGCGGCACCTTGAACATCCATGCGCGCTTCGCGTCCATCGGCGAGATGATCTGGGCGCTCGCCGCGAGCGAGATCGTCGGCGTCTTGCCCTGCGACACGGGATCGAGCATCGCGAGCGAGTTCGGCGTGACGGACGAGCCGATGATCGCGTCGACGTGATCTTCATCGATCAGCTTGCGCACGTTCTGCACCGCGCGGCTCGTGTCGGATGCGTCGTCGAGCACGATGTACTGCACGCTCTTGCCGGCGATTTCCTTCGGCAGCAGCGCGATCGTGTTCTTTTCCGGAATCCCGAGCGACGCGGCCGGCCCGGTGGCCGACAGCGTCACGCCGATCTTCACCTGTGCCGACGCCGTTGCCGCCGCGCACACGAGGCCCGCGGCAAGCACGGCCTCCATCCATCGATTCATCTTCATTTACGTTGTCTCCAAACGCTGCTCGAAAAAGCCACGGGTCGCTCGGGCGGCTCCCGGTCCCCAAAACAAGTTAATAATTTAACTATCTCGCCTTGGCGCGCCTACGCTCGTTTTCCCGTGAAACACCCCACCTTCAACTGCGCCCGGACGACACCGCGCGCGGGCGCACCGGCCGGCGGTCGAAACGGTCGTTCGACTGTCACGATGCGCAGCAGCGGTGTCGTCTGGATGAAGAACGCGGAAAAATACGCAATCGCGCGGGCAATCGATGTGCGCGCAACGATCAAGGAAAGGCACGTCGATCTGGCCTGATACGGCCTGGCGCGCGAGCGGCACATGATCGGGAAGCCGGCCGCTCATGCGAATACGGATGCCGATGCGGATGCAGATATCGATACGGATGCGCACGCAACGACCGGCGATGGCGCCGGAATGCGCCTACAGGCCGCGGAACGGCTCGGGAAGGCCTCCGCGACAACCGGCCAACCCCACGACGAACGAACGGCGCCAGCCGCCCTTCCTGCCCCGATCCATCGTCCTGCGCTGCTCATCCAACCGTACTCCCTCTTCTGCATTCTGCTTGTAGGAGAACTGCCGACCGATTTTCCCGACCGCACGGTCGGCGAAAGCCGAGTGTAACGGACGCGTTTGGCGCACGCCAACCGGGTTAGCCCGAACGGCCAGCGCACGGCTGCGCATCGTTTGCGAAGGAATCGCGGGAAAGCGGAAAACGGGAGGACGCGGCGAAGCGCGGAAGAGGCGCGGTGCGAACACAAGCGCGGAATGAGGTCACTGCGCAGGCCGATGCACCATCAACGGAAATCCGTGCACGCAAATGAAAAAGCGCTGTTGGATTCCGTCCAACAGCGCTTTGGGGTCCGGGCACTTTGTGCCTCGATTGTCTCCTCGTTCTCCACCTGCAAATTCGTTTCGCGGTGCATCAGAACTAAAGTGAATCTTAAAGAGGCTTAAGCACCACGGCAACTTAGCATTTACCCCTATGGTGCATCGCCGCACGAAAATGGGGCACCAGTGTGCCGCGCAGCACCGACTTGAGCCCGCTGCGACGCCCTTTCGCAGCGCACCGGATGGTGCTTCGCATCAACGTGCCGCGACGCGCGCGGCACGCGCTCAGGACGCCCTGAGCGGCCTGATCCGCGCGACTATTTCGCCGACGATGCCGCGCCGGAATGCGAGCACGCATGCGATGAAGATCAGCCCCGTGACGATCGTCGCCGATTCGCCGAGCGAATGGAACCACGCGACGCCGGTCGCCGAGGCGAGCCATTCGCCGATGTCGCCGAGCCGGTCTTCCAGCGCGACGATCAGCGCCGCACCCAGCAGCGGCCCGAACAGTGTGCCCATCCCGCCGACGAGCGTCATCAGTACGACGAGGCCCGACATCGTCCAGTACGCGTCCGACAGCGTCTCGAAGCCGAGCACGAGCACCTTCAGCGAGCCGGCGAGCCCCGCGATGCCCGCCGACAGGATGAACGCGAGCAGCTTGAAGCGGTCGGTGTCGTAGCCGAGCGAGATCGCGCGCGCCTCGTTCTCCTTGATCGCGACGAGCACCTGGCCGAACGGCGAATGCACGACCCGCACGATGAACGCGCACGCGGCGACGACCACCGTCAGCACGACGTAGTACAGCGCGACGTCGTTCGACAGGTCGAGCAGCCCGAACAGGTGGCCGCGCGGCACGCCCTGCAGCCCGTCCTCGCCGTGCGTGAACGGCGCCTGCAGGTAGATGAAGTAGACCATCTGCGCAAACGCGAGCGTGATCATCGCGAAGTAGATGCCCTGCCGCCGGATCGCGAACAGCCCGACGACGAGCCCGAGCAGCGTCGCGGCAACGGTACCAGCCAGCACGCCGAGCTCCGGCGTGAAGCCGAGCGTCTGCATCGAATAACCGGTCGCATAGCCGGCGCTCGCGAGGAACATCGCATGGCCGAACGACAGCAGCCCCGTATAGCCGATCAGCAGGTTGAACGCGGCCGCGAACAGCGCGAACGTGAGCACCTTCATCACGAACACCGGATACGCGCCGATGAACGGCGCGGCGAGCAGTGCGGCGAGCAGCACGCCGTAGAGCACTTTTCTCTGCATCATTTTTCCTTGCCGAAGAGGCCCGCCGGGCGGAACAGCAGCACGATCGCCATGATCACGAACACGACGGTGGCCGACGCTTCGGGGTAGAACACGCGCGTGAAACCCTCGATCACGCCGAGCAGCAGGCCCGTGACAATCGAGCCGAGGATCGAGCCCATCCCGCCGATCACGACCACCGCGAACACGGTGATGATCATCGGCTGGCCCATCAGCGGCGACACCTGGATCACCGGCGCGGCCAGCACGCCCGCGAACGCGGCGAGCGCGACGCCGAAGCCGTAGGTGAGCGTGATCATCATCGGCACGTTCACGCCGAATGCCTCGACGAGCTTCGGGTTCTCGGTGCCCGCGCGCAGGTAGGCGCCGAGGCGCGTCTTCTCGATCACGAACCACGTCGCGAGGCACACCGCGAGCGACGCGACGACGACCCATGCGCGGTAGTTCGGCAGGAACATGAAACCGAGGTTGGTGGCGCCGGACAGCTGCGACGGCACGTCGTACGGCTGGCCGGACGAGCCGTAGATCGACCGGAACACGCCTTCGACGACCAGCGTGAGCCCGAACGTGAGCAGCAGTCCGTACAGGTGATCGAGCTTGTACAGCCAGCGCAGCATCGAGCGCTCGATCAGGATCCCGAACGCACCGACGACCAGCGGCGCGATCACCAGCATCGCCCAGTACGGCAGGCCGAAATACGACAGGCCCATCCACGCGAGCATCGCACCCAGCATGAACAGCGCGCCGTGCGCGAAGTTGATCACGTTGAGCAGCCCGAAGATCACCGCAAGCCCGAGGCTCAGGATCGCGTAGAACGAGCCGTTGACGAGCCCGAGCAGCAACTGGCTCAGCATCGCCGGCAACGGAATGCCAAAAATTTCCATCGACTTAGCCGTCAGAATGAGTTTCGTTGCGTGCGCAACCTTCATGCGTCGCGTACGCGGGCAGCGCAGCGGGCACATCGCTGCAGCCGCCACCGAGCGGCGCGCCCGCGCGCGCCGCTACGTCCTGCTTACTTCCACAACGCGCAGCGCGATTCCTGCTTGGTTCCGAACGCCTGTTCGCCCGGAATCGTCGCGAGCACCTTGTAGTAATCCCACGGCTCCTTCGACTCCGACGGCTTCTTCACTTCCATCAGGTACATGTCGTGGATCATGCTGCCGTCCGTGCGGATGTAGCCCTTCGCGTAGAAGTCGTTGACCTTGATCTTCTTCAGCTCGGCCATCACCTTGTCGGAATCGGTCGTGCCTGCGGCCTGGACGGCCTTCAGGTAGGTCGTGACCGACGAGTAGTCGGCCGCCTGCAGACTCGACGGCATCTTCTTCATCTTGCCGAAGTAGCGCTGCGCCCACTGGCGCGACGCCGCGTCGCGGTTCCAGTACCAGCTGTCGGTCAGCACCAGGCCCTGCGTCGTCTCGAGGCCGAGGCTGTGCACGTCGTCGATGAACATCAGCAGCGCGGCGAGCTTCATCGTCTTCGTGATGCCGAATTCCTTCGCGGCCTTGATCGAGTTGATCGTGTCGCCGCCCGCGTTCGCGAGGCCCAGGATCTGCGCCTTCGACGCCTGCGCCTGCAGCAGGAACGACGAGAAATCCGACGCGGACAGCGGGTGGCGTACCGCACCGAGCACCTGGCCGCCGTTCGCCTTCACGACATCCGACGTGTTCTTCTCGAGCGCCTTGCCGAACGCGTAATCGGCGGTCAGGAAGAACCACGTCTTGCCGCCCTGCTTCACCACCGCCGAACCGGTGCCCTTCGCGAGCGCCATCGTGTCGTAGGCGTAGTGGACCGTGTACGGCGTGCACTGCTCGTTGGTCAGCGTGTCGGCGCCTGCGCCGATGTTGATGTAGACCTTCTTCTTCTCGGCCGCGACCTGGTTCATCGACAGCGCGGTGGCCGAGTTCGTGCCGCCGACCAGCAGGTCGAGCCCGCCGCGGTCCATCCATTCGCGCGCCTTCGACGCGGCGATGTCGGCCTTGTTCTGGTGATCGGCATAGACGACCTCGATCGGCTTGCCGAGCACCTTGCCGCCGAAATCGGCGACCGCCATGCGGATCGCCTCCAGGCCGCCCTGCCCGTCGATATCCGCGTAAAGCCCCGACATGTCGGTGATGAAGCCGATCTTCACGGTATCCGCGGCCTGCGCGGCGCCAGCGGTGAGCACGGCGGTCGCGAGCGCGAGACAGGCGTGTGCGAGGGTCTTCATTTTCATTGACGTCTCCTGTTGTTCTGATGCGTTGTGGTTGTTCGAAGCCGCCACGGCTAGCGGCGAAAGAGACGGGCCGGCGTCACACCCCGAGCAGGTCGTGCAGGGTCGGCATCTTGCTTTCCAGTTCGGCCGCCTGGAAATGTTCGACGATGCTGCCGTGCTCCATCACGTAGAACCGGTCGGCGAGCGGGGCCGCGAAGCGGAAATTCTGTTCGACCATCACGATCGTGTAGCCGCGCGCCTTCAGCGCGACGATCATCCGCGCCAGCGCCTGCACGATCACCGGTGCGAGGCCTTCGGAAATCTCGTCGAGCAGCAGCAGGTTCGCGCCGGTGCGCAGGATCCGCGCGACCGCGAGCATCTGCTGCTCGCCGCCGGACAGCCGCGTGCCCTGGCTCTGCCGGCGCGACGCGAGGTTCGGGAACATCGCGTAGATCTCGTCGATCGACATCGCGTGGTCGCGCGATCCGATCGGCGGCGGCAGCATCAGGTTCTCCTCGCACGACAGGCTCGAGAAGATCCCGCGCTCCTCCGGGCAGTAGCCGATACCGAAATGCGCGATGCGGTGCGTCGCGAGGCCGATCGTCTCGTTGCCCGCGACCTTGATCGACCCGCTGCGGCGGCCCGTGAGGCCCATGATCGCGCGCAGCGTCGTCGTGCGGCCCGCGCCGTTGCGGCCGAGCAGCGTGACCACCTCGCCGCGATGCACCGTCAGGTCGACACCGTGCAATATGTGGGATTCCCCGTACCAGGCCTCCAGGCCCGTGATCTCCAGCGCGGGCGTACCGCTTTCGACGCCGCTCAATTCGCGTTCCTCCCGTTCGCTGTGCTTCATGCGTGCGCCCCCGCGAGCGCCGCGTCGGCGCTGCCCATGTAGGCCTCGATGACGAGCGGATTCTTCGACACTTCCGCATACGACCCTTCGGCCAGCACCTCGCCGCGCTGCAGGACGGTGATCGTGTCGGAGATGCCCGCGATCACGTTCATGTTGTGCTCGACCATCAGGATCGTGCGGCCGCTCGCGACCTTCTTGATCAGCGCGGTCACGCGATCGACGTCCTCGTGGCCCATCCCCTGCGTGGGCTCGTCGAGCAGCATCAGTTCCGGCTCCATCGCGAGCGTGGTCGCGATCTCCAGCGCGCGCTTGCGGCCGTAAGCGAGTTCGACGGTCGGCACCTGCGCGAAATCGGTGAGGCCGACCTGCGTGAGCAGGTCCATCGCGCGGTCGTCAAGCCGCTTCAGCGTGCGTTCGCTGCGCCAGAAATGGAATTCGGTGCCGAGCGCGCGCTGCAGGCCGATGCGCACGTTCTGCAGTGCGGTCAGGTGCGGGAAGACGGCCGAGATCTGGAACGAGCGGATGATGCCGCGGCGTGCAACCTGCGCGGGCCGCTCGTCGGTGATGTCGATGCCGTTGAAGACGATCTGGCCGGCCGTCGGCGTCAGGAATTTGGTGAGGAGGTTGAAGCAGGTGGTCTTGCCCGCGCCGTTCGGTCCGATCAGCGCGTGGATCGCACCGCGACGCACACGCAGGTTCACGCCGTTGACGGCCGTGAAACCCCTGAACTCCTTGGTCAGTCCGCGTGTTTCCAGAATCGTGTCGCCGAGAATCATGTTCCCTTCCGTACGAAGTCAGGCGAAGCACCGGGAAGATTCGCGAGAAGCGTCCGCGAAACAGGTCAGCGGATGAGCGGGCTGCCCCGGGCGCCGTGTTACGCCTCGCGGGTGGTCTCCCGCGCCGACGCGTATGCACGCTGCGCCACATTGTCTCGCCGTTGGTGCAGTGCAATCATCGGGATTTGCACTTATAGGGCTGGCCGCCATGTCGCGTGCGGCTATGCACGGTTTTTCACCGCGTTTGTTTTTTTGATACGTGCATCGTCGTCGGTTGACCATCCGCACGGCACGGCCCGGCACGCACGCAACAAAAAAGCCGTGCGGCTGCACGGCTTGCATGGATCTTGCCGGCGAACCGGCACAATCGGCGCCGGCGCCGCAACAGCAGCTTGTTTCGCATAGCGAATCAGCGGGCGTCGTCATGACAGCCCGCTGGCGTGCGGGTCGGCCTCCCGTCACACGGGTGTCGCCGCGGCCTCCGTGCGCACCGGCGTCGCTTCGCGCGCCGCGCGGCGATCGGCACGGATCATGTCGCTCGCGCGCTCGGCGATCATCAGCGTCGGCGAATTGGTGTTGCCCGATGTAATGAACGGCATCACCGATGCATCGACGATCCGCAGCCCGGCGATGCCGCGTACGCGCAGCCGGCTGTCGACCACCGCGCGCTCATCGTCGGCACGCCCCATCCGGCAGGTGCCGACCGGATGGAAGATCGTCGTGCCGATGGCGCCGGCCGCCTCGATCAGCTCGACTTCGCTCCGGTACTGCGCGCCCGGCAGGATTTCCTCGGGACGATAGCGTGCGAGCGCCGGCGCGGACGCTATCCGGCGCGTGAGCCGCAGCGCGTTCGCGGCGACGTGGCGATCGTGATCGGTCGACAGATAGTTCGGCGCGATCGCGGGGGCCACACCCGGATCGGCACTCGCGATATGCACGCTGCCGCGCGACGTCGGCCGCAGATGGCACACGGAGGCCGTGAACGCGTTGAAGCTGTGCAGCGGCTCGCCGAAGCGTTCGAGCGACAGCGGCTGCACGTGGTATTCGAGATCGGGGCGCGTGAGCGCGGGATCGTCGGGATCGGATTTCGCGAACGCGCCGAGCTGCGACGGCGCCATCGACATCGGCCCGCGCTGCAGCAACGCATATTCGGCGCCGATCATCAGCTTGCCCCACCAGTGCGCGGACAGCGTGTTGAGCGTGCGCACGCCTTCGACGCGAAACGCCATCCGCAATTGCAAGTGATCCTGCAGGTTTTCGCCGACGCCCGGCAGATCCTGCACGACGTCGATGCCGAGCGCCTGCAGCCGCCGGCCATCGCCTATACCCGACAGTTCGAGCAGCTGCGGCGAATTCACGGCGCCGGACGTCAGCAGCACCTCCGAACGCGCCCGTGCAACGTAATCGGTGCCGCCACCGTGATATTCGACGCCGACCGCGCGCCGCCCGTCGAAGATCACGCGCTGCGCGTGCGCGCCGGTGATGACGGTCAGGTTCGGGCGTGCCATCGCGGGCCGCAGGAACGCTTTCGAGGTATTCCAGCGCACGCCGCGCTTCTGGTTCACCTCGAAATAGCCGACCCCGGTATTGTCGCCACGATTGAAATCGTCGGTTGCCGGGATACCCGTCTGCTGCGCGGCCTGCGCGAACGATTCGAGGATCTCCCAGCGCAGCCGCTGCTTCTCGACGCGCCAGTAGCCGCCCGCGCCGTGCGCGTCGCTCGCGCCCGCATGGTGATCCTCGCTGCGCTTGAAGATCGGCAGCACGCTGTCCCACGACCAGCCGGCGTCGCCGGTTTCCTGCGCCCAGCCGTCGTAATCCTCGCGCTGGCCACGCATGTAGATCATCCCGTTGATCGACGAGCAGCCGCCGAGCACGCGGCCGCGCGGATATGAGAGCGCACGGCCGTTGAGCGCCGCTTCCGGCTGCGTCTTGTACAGCCAGTCGGTGCGCGGGTTGCCGATGCAGTACAGATAGCCGACCGGAATGTGGATCCAGTGATAGTCGTCCTTGCCGCCCGCTTCGAGCAGCAGCACGCGGATGTCGGGATCTTCGGTCAGGCGGTTCGCGAGCACGCAGCCTGCGGTGCCCGCGCCGACGATCACGTAATCGAATTCGCCTTCTAGCGTGCGTTGTGTCGTCACGGTTTGTCTCCTGTCACGCGGTGCAACGCCGCGCGTCATTTCCAGCATAGTGTGTCGCGCGCCACGCATGCGGCCCCGCGCGCCACGGCCGATGAAGCGTACTCCGGCCGCCGGCCGCCGATCCAATGAGTTATGCTGAACTGCGTTATAAGCCGCGCTCATATCACGACGATGGATCTCACCCTGCTCCGCGCGTTCGCGACGGTCGCGCGCGAAGGCAACCTGACGCGCGCCGCCGTGCAACTGCACCTGACGCAGCCAGCGGTCAGCCTGCAGATCAAGCATCTGCAGGAAACCCTCGGCGTCACGCTGTTTTCGCGCACGTCGCGCGGTCTCGCACTGACGCGCGACGGGCAGACGCTGCTGCCGCATGCGGAACGGGCGCTCGCCGCGGCCGCCGACGTGCAACGCGCCGCTGCTGCACTGCGACACGAGGTCCGCGGCCGGCTGCGGATCGGCACGATCCTCGATCCGGGCTTCCTGCGGCTCGGCGGCTTCCTGCGCGCGCTCGTCGAAACCCATCCGCAGATCGAGACGGCGCTGCGGCACGGCATGTCGGGCTGGGTGATCGAACAGGTGCGCACGCAGGCGCTCGACGTCGGCTACTACATCGGCCGGCCGGGCGAGGACGATCCACTCGACGGCGCGCTGTTCCACACCGTCACGCTCACGCATTTCCAGTACCGCGTGCTCGCGCCGGCCGGCTGGAAGGAGCGCGTGCAGCGCGCCCATGACTGGCGTTCGCTTGCGACGCTGCCGTGGATCTGGACGCCGCCGGCGTCCGCGCACCACCGGCTGCTTTCGCGGCGCTTCGCCGATGCCGGCGCGCAGCCGCTCAAGGTTGCCGAGGTCGACCAGGAGCAGTCGATGCTCGATCTCGTCAAATCGGGGATCGGGTTGACGCTCGCGCGCGACTCGACCGCGCTGGCCGAAGCGCACGCGCATGCGCTGACGATCGTCGAGCCCGTGACGGTGCCCACCGAACTGACGTTCGTGACGCTCGCCGAGCGGCGCGACGAACCGGCGATCGCGGCCGCGCTACGGCTGATCGAGGCGCAATGGTCGATATGAGCGGGGCTGATGACGACGCGGCCCGCCCCGGCGCGTCATCTCGCCACGCCCCCCGCCCGTCGTCACGCCACCGTCTCCGCGTTTTTGCTAGATTGTGCGTTCGCACACCGCGAGACCCCGATTGAAGGAGACCCGCATGGCCCGCAACATCGAGATCAAAGCCCGCGCCCGCGAATTCGACCAGCTGCGCGAACAGGCGGCCAGGCTCGCGACCGAGGCGCCGCTCTTCTATCGCCAGCAGGATTTCTTCTACGACGTGCCGCGCGGCAGGCTGAAGCTGCGCCGCTTCGAGGACGGCACGCCGGCCGAACTGATCTTCTACCAGCGCGACGACCGCGACGGCCCGAAGGCGTCGTACTACACGCGCAGCCCGGTGACGAACCCCGACGCGATGCACGCGCTGCTCGCCACCGCGCTGACCACGCGCGGAATCGTGACGAAGGAGCGGCACGTGTACCTCGCGGGCCGCACCCGCATCCACCTCGACCGCGTCGACGGCCTCGGCGATTTCATCGAACTGGAAGTCGTGCTCGGCCCCGATGACGACGAAGCCGGCGGCGAAGCGGAAGCGCACGACGTGTTCGCGAAGCTCGGCGTGCCGCAGGACGATCTCGTCGCGGTCGCGTACGTCGACCTGCTGAACGCCGACACGCAGCACGAAGCGACCTGATCCGGCCCTGCTCTACCGCAGTGCCACCCGCGCCGCCCTCGCCCCTGCCGCCGCCCGGTCGCCGCGTCAGGCGGCGCCAGGCGCCAAGTGCGCGAGCGGCAGTGCGCCGTTGCGCTTGAAGGTCGTCAGCACGATGTTCGAGCGCACGCTGTCCACGCCCGGCACGCGCATCAGCTTCTTCATCACGAACTGCGACAGCGCGTTGAGGTCGGGCGCGACGATCCGCAGCAGGTAGTCCGCATCGCCCACCACCGCATGGCATTCGAGCACTTCGGGCAGCACGTCGATCTGCTGCTGGAACTGCTCGATGATCGAATCGCCGTGGTGCTTGAGCTTCAGGCTCGTGAACGCGGTGACGCCGAGCCCGAGCTTTTCGGGCCGCAGCATCACGCGATAGCCTTCGATCACGCCGGCCGCCTCGAGCCGCTGCAGCCTCCGGCCGATCTGCGACGGCGACAGCGGCACCTCCTCGCCGAGCTGCTGGTGCGTCGCGCGGCCGAAGCGCTGCAGCACGTCCAGCAGCGCAAGATCGAAATGATCGAGTTCCAGCATGAGCATTCTCCGCATTGATTCGTGATTTGATGCACGATTATCGCATCATCAAGCAAATCAACGCCAATATTGCGCCCATTCCGCGCGCACCCCGCTCTACACTTGCATGGTTCCCAACCGCCACGTGCAGAGCCAGATCATGTCCACCGTCGTCACCGCGAAACTGCAGGAGCAGTTCGATGCGGGCCTCGAAACCCGCGCCGATTTCACCATCGACCAGCCGCTCGCGCGTTACGGCCAGGTTGACCACGCGGTGTGGAAGCAGCTCTATGCACGCCAGTCGGCACTGTTGCGCGGGCGCGCGTGCGACGCGTTCGTCGCGGGGCTCGGGAAGATCGACCTGCCGGCCGATCGCGTGCCGTCGTTCGCCGACGTGAACCGTCAGTTGAAGCCGGCAACGGACTGGGAGATCATCGCGGTGCCGGGCCTCGTGCCCGACCGGGTGTTCTTCGCGCATCTCGCGAACCGGCGCTTCCCCGTCACCTGGTGGATGCGCCGCCCCGACCAGCTCGATTACCTGCAGGAACCCGACTGCTTCCACGACCTGTTCGGCCACGTGCCGCTGCTGATCAATCCGGTGTTCGCGGACTACATGCAGGCGTACGGTCGTATCGCACTTGCGGTCGCCGACGACGAAGCGGCGCTGGCGCGCCTCGCGCGGCTCTACTGGTATACGGTGGAATTCGGGCTGATCCGCGATCCGCGCGGCACGAACGGGCTGTCGATCTACGGCGCCGGAATCGTGTCGAGCAAGGGTGAAAGCCTGTACAGCCTCGAAAGCGCGGCGCCGAACCGGCTCGGTTTCGACCTCGAGCGCGTGATGCGCACGAAGTACCGGATCGACACGTTCCAGAAGACCTATTTCGTGATCGACGATTTCGCCCAGCTGTTCGCGCTCGCCGACGTCGACGGCCGTGCGCTGGCCGACCGGCTGGCGGCGCTGCCCGAGTTCGCAGCCGGCGCGGTGCTCGATACCGATAGCGTGCTGCACCGCGGCACCGGCGAAGGCTGGCCCGACGACGCCGACGCATGACGGTCGAGGGTGCACGAACGCGCCCCCGGCGGCCTCCCGATCGCCTTCCCGCAACTATGAAACAATGACCGGTGCCGGCTTCGCCGCGCGGCGCAGCCGCGCGCGGGCGCCGTTACCGAACGAGAGGTGCAAGATGATCCACAAGCTCACATCAGAAGAACGCAAGACCCGACTCGAAGGCCTGCCGCTCTGGACGGCCGTACCCGACCGCGACGCGATCCAGCGCAGCCTGCGCTTCGCCGATTTCAACGACGCGTTCGGCTTCATGACGCGCGTCGCGATCAAGGCGCAGGAAATGAACCACCATCCGGAATGGTTCAACGTGTACAACCGCGTCGACATCACGCTGTCGACCCACGACGCCGACGGCCTGACCGAACGCGACATCGAACTCGCGCTGTTCATCGACCGCGCCGGCGCGCACGCGAAACCCGCCGCCTGAGGCCTTCCTCTACCGCCGCGCGTCTTTCGATGCGCGGCGCGTCAACTTTTCATTTCGATGAACGTTTTCTAGGATGTAGTCAGCGAAAGCCTTCAGCTTTCCAAGCCATCCTTAAGGCGCACGTAAGTCTCGTATGCATTCCGCGCCTTGGGGTCCAAACCTTCCAGTTGCAGCGCGCTTTGGCGCTGTACAATCAGCAGCGCATACGGCTTGGAAAGCGCGCTGGCCTCTTCGCAGAGTTTGAGTTCGTCGCCGCTCGACGGCGAGCGGGCGCGCCAGAAATTGATCGCGGCTTCTAGGTCGTTGATCGAAATATCGGACATGTTTGGATTTAATCGTTCGCTGGCCGCCATGCTTGATGTCAGGTGTAGCGGCGCCCCTGTGGAAACGGCGTCGTGCTGTCCGCGTGCCTGAACCGCCAACCCATTGTACTTGAGCGAACTTCATGCGACTCCTTCTGATTGAAGACGACCGCCCCATCGCACGCGGTATCCAGAGCAGCCTCGAGCAGGCTGGCTTCACCGTCGACATGGTGCATGACGGCATCTTTGCCGAACAGGCGCTGGCACAGAACCGCCACGAACTCGTGATCCTCGACCTCGGCCTGCCAGGCATCGACGGGATGACGCTGCTCACGCGCTTCCGCCAGACCAACCGCCACACGCCCGTCATCGTGCTGACCGCGCGCGACGAGCTGAACGACCGGATCCAGGGCCTGAACTCGGGCGCCGACGACTACATGCTCAAGCCGTTCGAGCCGGCCGAGCTCGAAGCGCGCATCCGCGCGGTGATGCGCCGCAGCGGCCCGCACAGCGACATGCCGCGTCCGGAAGTGTCGCTCGGCGGCGTCCGCCTGTCGGGCGTCGACCGCCGCATCTTCAACGATGACAAGCCGCTCGAACTGTCGCCGCGCGAATTCGCGGTGCTCGAGATGCTGCTGCTGCGCCACGGCCGCGTCGTCAGCAAGGCCCAGCTGCAGGATCACCTCACGCACTTCGGCGGCGATCTCGGCGACACCGCGATCGAAGTCTACGTGCACCGCGTGCGCAAGAAACTCGAGCAGTGCCGTGTCGAAATCGTCACGGTGCGCGGCTTCGGCTACCTGCTGCAGGAAATCCGCCAGACGGCGAGCGTCTGAGCGGCACCGCACGCCGGGCGGCGACGCGCCGCCCGCGTGTGCGCGCTGCTCCGCGTCGCCGCCCGGCGCAAGACCGCGCCGCTCCCCGTGAGCGGCGCTTATCCATTTGCCCGTCGAAATGTCTCCTGATCCGGCTGTGACCACCAGCCTGCGCCGCTCGCTGCTTCGGCGCCTCGCCGCCCCGCTGTCGATGCTCGCGCTGATGAGCGGCCTGATCGCCTACTGGCTCGCGTGGCAATACACGCAGCACGTGATCGACCGCTCGCTCGCCGATCTCGCGACCGCCATCTCCAAACAGATCCAGATTGCCGGCCCCGACGCGCCGTTCACGGTGCCGCCGCTCGCGCAGGCGATGTTCTCCGATCCCGCCGAAGCGCTGATCTACCGGATCAGCGACGGCGAACAGGAACTCGCCGGCGATCCGAAGCTGCCGCTGCAGGGCATCAACGTACGCCGCATGCATCACGCGTATGTGTTCGAGGCCGAATACGACAACCGTGCCGTGCGGGTTGCGCAGGTGCGCGTCGACGACGTCGAAGGCGGCAAGCCGATGGTCGTCGAGGTCGCGCAGCCGGTGCGGCACCGCTACCGGATCGCGGCCGAATTCCTCGTCGCGATCATGATGCCGCTGCTGCTGCTGCTGCTCGCGGGCTGGGGCATCGTGTGGCGCGTCGTGAACCAGCAGCTCGGCCCGCTCACGCACCTGGCCGATTCGCTGAACCGGCAGACCCACACGTCGCTGGAACCGGTCGACGAAACCGAGGTGCCGCTGGAAATCCGGCCACTGACGAGCGCGATGAACGCGCTGCTCGGCCGCCTGAAGACTGCGCTCGACGCGCAGCGCAAGTTCATCGCCGATGCCGCGCACCAGTTGCGCACGCCGCTCACGGCCGTGAAGCTGCATGCGGAACAGGCCGCCGTCGCGCGCGACCCGCACCAGACCTACGCTGCCGTGCGCGAGCTGCGCGCGGCGGCCGACCGTGCAGTGCGGCTGTCGAATCAGTTGCTGTCGCTCGCCCGTGCGGAGCCGGGCGAACAGGCCGCGCGGTTCGTCGACGTCGACCTCGCGGCGATGGCGTTCGAGACGGGTGCCGAATGGGTACCGCGCGCCCTTGCGTCGCACGTCGACCTCGGCTTCCAGCGCACCGACGATCCCGGTGACGACGGGAAGCTGATCGTGCGCGGAAATCCCGTGCTGTTGCGCGAGGTGATTGCGAACCTGCTCGACAATGCACTGAAGTACGTACCGCTCGCGCGGCCGGACGGCGCACGGATCACGGTGAACGTTGCGCGCGGCGCACTCGAGGACGGCCAGCCGGCCGCCGAGATCGTCGTCGAGGACAACGGCCCCGGCGTGCCCGCCAACCAGCAGGCCGACCTGTTCAAGCGCTTCTTCCGCGGCGACGCGCAAAGCGGCAACGGTGTCGAGACGGGCGCCGGGCTCGGCCTCGCGATCGTGCACGACATCATCGCGATGCACGGCGGCACCGTCTCGTACGAGGATGCGTCGGAAGGCGGCTCGCGCTTCGTGGTGAGGGTGCCGCTGACCGCGCGCATCGAGAAGCCGGCCAGCGAAACACCGGCCGCCGCATCGGCGCACTGAGGGACTCCCGGCGGGCAGCCGCTGATCGGGCCGCGCGCCGGATGAGGGAGGCGGAGAGCACGGCTGCGCGATGCGGCAGCCGTCTGCTGAAACGTCTGGCGGCAGCGCATCGTGCGCTGCCGCTTGCGTCACTTCTTGCTTTTCTTGTCCTTCGACCGGGACTCGGACTTGCCGTCCTTCTTGTCCTTCTTCTTTTTCTTCTTGCCGCCGTCGTCGGATGTGGCGAGCAGCGTGCCGCGACACGACGCCGCGCCGCAATGGCACGCGTATTCGCGCTTGAGCGACTTCGTCAGCTTCGCATCGATCACGAGGCCGTAGTCGTAGAACAACTCCTCTTCCGGCCCGATGTCGCGCAGTGCGTGGATGTACACGCGGCCTTTGACTTCCTCGGCTTCGCAGTTCGGCGCGCACGAGTGGTTGATCCAGCGCGCGCTGTTGCCGTCGATCTTGCCGTCGATCACCCCACCCTCGTCCAGTGCGAAGTAGAACGTATGGTTCGGTTCGCTCGGGTCGTGCGGGTGGCGACGCAGCGCCTCCTTCCACGAAATTCGTTCGCCCTTGTATTCCACTACGCGCTCGCCGGCCTTGATCGGCGCCACGGCGAACACGCCCTTGCCGTGTACTCCCGAGCGGCGCACCGCGATCCTGCGTGAACTCATCGAACGAATCCTTGTGAAGACGACTTGAATGGAAGGCGGCCGCGATCGCGACCTCGCGTCGCGCAAAACGAAAACGCGGCACCGGTCGGTGCCGCGTCGGGGCATGCGGCGGATTACCCGCATCCTACACGTTCACGATTGCTTCGTTCAACATCACGCGCAATATTGCGCGCGCGGCGCTCAACGCTGGCCGAATGCGATGTCGCCGAACAATGCCTTGTGCTCGCGCGGCTGCGAGCGCCAGTATTGCGGCGGTGCCGTCACCTGCGCGCCGAGCTCGGCCGCCGCATGCCACGGCCAGCGCGGGTCGTACAGCATCGCACGCGCCATCGCGACGAAATCGGCATCGCCGGCTTCGATGAGCCGGTTCGCATGCGCGGGCTCGTTGATCAGGCCGACCGCGATCGTCGGCATGCCGACCGCGCGCTTCACGGCCTGCGCGAACGGTACCTGGTAGCCGGGCGACAGCGGAATCTTCTGCAACGGCGACACCCCGCCGGACGACACGTCGATCCAGTCACAGCCGCGGCGCTTCAGTTCGTGCGCGAACGCGATCGTATCGTCGAGCTCCCAGCCGCCTTCGACCCAGTCGGTCGCGGATACGCGCACGCCGACCGGCCGGTCTTCGGGAAACGCCGCGCGCACGATCTCGAAGATCTCCAGTGGAAAGCGCATGCGATTTTCGAGCGAGCCGCCGTATTCGTCCGTGCGCTGGTTCGCGAGCGGCGACAGGAACTGGTGCAGCAGGTAGCCGTGTGCCGCGTGCACCTCGATCGCATCGATGCCGAGCCGCGCCGCCCGCTTCGCCGCGGCCGCGAACGCTTCGCGGATCCGGTTGAGGCCCGCGGCATCGAGTGCGAGCGGCGGCGTCTCGCCATCCTTGTGCGGCACGGCCGACGGCGCATGCGGCAACCAGCCGCCGTCGGCGACGGACACGAGCTGACCGCCCTGCCAGGGCACGTTGCTCGACGCCTTGCGCCCCGCATGCGACAACTGCATCGCGATGCGGACCGGCGAATGCTTGCGGATCGCGGCCAGCACGGGCTTGAGCGCGGCCTCGGTCGCGTCGTCCCAGAGGCCGAGGTCGCCATGCGTGATGCGTCCGTCGGGTTCCACGGCGGTCGCCTCGATGCAGAGCAGCCCCGCGCCCGACAATGCGAGATGGCCGAGGTGAATCATGTGCCAGTCGGTCGCCTCGCCGCGTTCGGCCGAATACTGGCACATCGGGGAGATCACGATCCGGTTCGGAAGGGTCACGCCTCGCAGCGTGAACGGGGAAAACAGCGCAGTCATGGAGGCCGCTCGCCAGGAAAGGAAAGAGCGAACGAGCGTAGCACGCAGGCCGAAAGCGTGCTGACGGCGCCCCCGGCAGTAAGCGGATGGTCAGGTGCGGCCGGCAGTGGGTTGCCGGCGATGCGGGAAAGGTGGAAAACGCCGCGCATACGACGATGCGCCGGCCTGCATCGGATGCGGGCCGGGCAACCCGTTCGCGGCGAACGGCAGCGCCGCCGGCGGCGTCAGAGTCCGACGCTGTCGAGCCACTCCGCGAACATGCGTCGCGCGGCCGCTTCGAGCCCGGGGCCGTACTGAGCGGTGTCGGCGCGCAACTGGCGCGCGTCGATGCCGGGCGTCGCCGCGATTTCGCCGGCGTTCGCGATCAGCCACGGTTCGAAGCGGTCGGTGCGGATTTCCGGATGGCATTGCAGCGCCAGCACGTGCCGGCCCCATGCGAACGCCTGGTGACGGCAGGCCGGTGTCGACGCGAGATGAATCGCCCCGCCCGGCAGGTCGAACGTGTCGCCATGCCAGTGCAGCATCGACGTCGCCGCACCATCGAGATGGCGCAGCGGCGATGCGCGGCCGGCATCGGTGAGCGTCAGCGGCGCCCAGCCGAGTTCGTGCTGCGCGGCCGGATAGACACGCGCACCGAGCGCCCGGGCGATGAATTGCGAGCCGAGGCAGATCCCGAGGATCGGCAGCCCGGCGTCGATGCGCTGGCGCACGAGCGCCGCGAGCGGCGCGATCGTCGGATACTGCGCATCGTCGTACACGCTGAGCGGCCCGCCGAGCACGACGAGCAGCGACGGCTCGAGCACGTCGAGCACCTCGACCCGCGACGACCCGACGTCGACGTAGCGCACCCGCCGGCCCCGTTCGCCGAGCACCTGCTCGAAGCTCCCGAGATCCTCGAAATGCACGTGGCGGATCGCCACGACTTCAGCGTTCATCATCGGCCTCCCGGTCGATCGACGGACGTCAGCCTGCGAAAATCTTCCAGGTCTTCTTCTGCGTCGCCGCGTCGGCTTCTTCCTGCACCGAGCAGTCGAGACGCAAATCGCTGTCGGACATCGAGATATCGAGCGCCGCGCAGTGATGCACGGTCTTCTTCGACAGCTTGCCCGGCTGGAAGTGGGCGCACGTCACGCACATGCGCTGCGGCGGCGTCGCACCGGCCACCTGCAGTTCGCGCAGCGTCTTCAGCAGCGCGCGATACAACGCGCCCTGCTCGTCCGCGCCGAGCTTGCCGACCGCTTTCGTCAGGAATTCAGGCCATTGCAGCGCCTTCTTCGCGGCCGTCCGGCCGCGGGCCGACAGGCGCACGGCCAGCGCGCGGCCGTCATCCAGCGCACGGCGCTTCTCGACGAGACCCTTGGTCTCGAGCGTGCTCACCGCATCGCTCGTGGTCGCCGCGGTCAGCTGGGTCTCGCGCGCGATCTCGCCGAGCCGCATCGGGCCCTTGCGCTGCAGCAGCAGCACGAGAATCTCGCCCTGCGTCGGCGTGAGGCCCGCGCCTTCCGCCCAATCCCATGCCTGGCTTCGCATGGCCGTACTCAACCGCAGCAGGCTGTGGGTCACACGTCCCGAAGCCTGATTCCCGTAAACGCCTTCGCTCATAGTCTTTTCGCTTTGCCGCCGCCCGGTTTGCCGAGCGGCCGTAGTGTGGAGATCGAATGTCTATCTCAAAACAGACACGCTCTTGCGAGTGCGTCAGCACGGCCGTCGCGAGGGCACACGCGGCGGTCGCGTTCGCGGCGACCGGTAAGACACGCATCGTTCCGGTGTCCGCAAAGCCGACATTCTAAGCGAGAGCGGAAAATCGCACAGCTAAGTTATCCCCTTCATTCTGTGGAAAATCACTGGATAACCAAAATTTTTCGTTGTGCCTGCAATGCCGGACACCCGCCGAACGGTGCATGCGAGCATTTTCCTGTTCGGATCGGCCATCGGGCCAAGCGCAATGATCCACCGGGTTATCCCGCGCACAGATCGTTGACTTTGCAGCGGAATATCAGGTTATCCACAGATTTTCAGGACAACCGGCAACGATTTCGGCGGCAATCGGGGCCGCCGGTCGTTCAGTGAATCGCGACTCGGTCGAGCCCGTAATCTGCAAAACATTTTTTCACTCGCGCCAACGTAAGCACTGCTGGCGGACCGTCTCATTGAGCGATTTTTCCTGTTTGAAAACGGTTCTCAACCACGATGCGTCGTTCACGCGCGCCTGGGCGAGCGCACCGATCTCGTCGAGCGCCGCGCGCGAACCGAGCGCGGCCGCATGCGGCGCGATCCGGTCGAGCGTGTCGAGGATGTCTTCGGCGATCGTGCGGCGCTCACCCGTCTGAGGATTCACGCAGGTGCCCTCGAGCCCGAAGCGGCACGCCTCGAAACGGTTGAACGTGTAGACGAGGTAGTCGTCCTCGGACAGCTTCAGCGGCCGGTCGGTCAGCAGGTAGCGCGCGAGCGTCTGGATGTAGCAGGCGATCGCCGCCGCGCGGTCGACCGACAACGGCGTGTCCATCACGCGCACCTCGATCGTCCCGTAGCCGGGTTTCGGCCGGATGTCCCAGTAGAAGTCCTTCATCGAGTTGACGACGCCGGTGTTCACCATCTTCGTGAAGTACTCCTCGAAGCTGTCCCAGGTCAGCACGAACGGCGCGCGGCCCGACAGCGGGAACGCGAACACCGAATTCAGGCGTGCCGAATGGAAGCCGGTGTCGACGTTCTGCACGAACGGCGACGACGCGGACAGCGCGATGAAGTGCGGAATGAAGCGCGACATCGAGTGCAGCAGGAACAGCGCGCTGTCGGGATCGGGGCAGCCGATGTGCACGTGCTGGCCGAACACGGTGAACTGCTTGGCGAGATAACCATACAGCTCGGAGATGTACTGGAAGCGCGGCGCATCGTAGATCTGCCGGTCGCTCCATTGCTGGAACGCATGCGTGCCGCCGCCGGCCAGCCCGACGTTGAGCTGGTCGGCCGCCTTCACGAGCACGTCGCGGATCGCGTGCAGCTCGCTCACCGCCTGCTCGTGCGTACGGCAGATGCCGGTCGACAGCTCGATCATGCTTTCGGTGATTTCGGGCGTGATGTTGCCCGGAAAGGTCTCGCCCTGGATCAGGCGCATCAGGTCGGAGGCCGCTTTGGTCAGGTCGTAGTTGTGCGTGTTGACGACCTGGATCTCCAGTTCGACGCCGAACGTAAACGGTTCGGAATTGACGAAGGTTTCGAGTGCCATGGCAGGTTCCGGAATCAGTTGCTGTCGCTGCGTTCACCGACCGCCGACAAGCAGCGGTACACGATGAACGGGCTGACGAGCTGCAGGATCACGATCGTGCACATCACGATCGCGCGCAGGTGCGGGTCGAAATTCGGATAGAGCTGGTAGGTGTCGTCGACGAGCAGGTACGACAGCGCGGACATCGGCGTGAGCGCGATGCCGAGCGCGATGCCCTGCTTCATGCCGATGCCGCTCGGCTTCGCGAACGCGACGACGCCGGCCAGCTTCGCGACGAGCCGCGTGACGATCAGCACGATCGCGAGCAGCCCGCCGAGCGCGATGTCGCCCCACGTGAACGACGTGAGCGTGAGCACGAACAGGACCACCGTCAGCAGCCAGCCGGCCGTGCCGAAGTGCTCGGGCCACAGCTGCGGGCGCGCTTCGAGGTTCTTGACGATGATGCCGGCGAGCAGCAGCGTGAGCAGCGTCGACAGCTTCAGCGCCTGGGCCACCGCGATCGCCAGCATCACGAGCCCGAACAGCGCGACGAACGAATGCTCGTCGCGCATCGTCGACGTCATGTGACGGAACAGGAAATTGCACGAACGCGCGACGAGGTACGCGACGATGAACGAGCCGGCGATCAGGTAGAGCGGCTGCAGGATCGTCGCGAAAACGTTGCCGTACGCTTCCTGGTGGAGCCAGCTCGTCACGAGCTTGGTCAGCACGATCGCGTACACGCTGTTGAGCGCGGTGAGCGTGATGAGGCGCTGCGACACCTGTCCTTCCGCGCGCAGTTCGGTCTTGAGCTGGATCACCATCGACGGCGACGTCGCGATCGCGATCGCCGACAACACGATCGCGACCATTCCCGAAACACCGAGCGCAAGCATGACGAACAGCACGAGCACGAACGTCAGCGTGGCTTCCGCGAGGCTCGACGCGATCAGCCACGGATTGCGCCGGATCCAGCGCAGGTCGAGGCGGCTGCCGAGCTCGAACAGCAAGAGGCCAAGTGCGACGTCGATCAGCAACCGGGAAGTTTCGTCGGTGCTTGCATCGATCACGCCGAATCCGAACGATCCGGCGATGAGACCGATCACCGCATAACCGGTGATGCGAGGCAGACGCCATGCGCGATAGCACAGCTCGCCACACAGGCCGGCCGCGAACAGCGCGAGCCCGGCCCAGAACACGGCATCCGGCGTAAGCGGCCAGTTGGGCAGGAATGAGAACGCCGACTTCATCGTGGTGACTTCTCCTTTGGAAGCGACCGCCAGCGACGCGGGGTCAAGCGTCAGAAATGGATGCGCGCCGGCCGGGTATCGCCCCGAATGTGATTGTTGTGTCGACGACGGCGGGACATGGGATCCGCCTTTTCCGCCACAGGGCGGAAAGTCGTTCAGGTTGCCGATCTGGATTGTCGGCCTGGTGTGTGAACGGACTGCGCAGTCTCGAAGATTCAGATTCGAAATCGTGCCGACCGTTCCATTGAAGCATGTCCGGCGCCTGGCCGGATGAACGCGAAGGAAACCGATTGTGCCACAGCTTTTTCGGTCTGGAACCCATTGAATCGACTCGCGGCGCTGTGCGGCACCACAGGTCTTTGGTTTCAAAGGTTTACCTGTATATATACGTAGTAGAAGTTAACAAAGGGCGCACAGTTCTGTGGATAACTTCGGTTTACGTTGACGGATCAAGGTGTTGCAGAACCCATAACCCGTTGCACAGACTGTTCGTGCACAGCGGTTTGAGTTGAGCAACTTTCGGGCCGCCTCACAGCTGTGCCGAGTTACCCAGTTTACGTCCACTGTGATTGCACACGAAGTGCGCGCGGATTCCACGCGGTTATCCACAGTGTCGAGTGGATAACCTGGCGCAAAAAAGTCGGGAAACTGTGAGCGACTCGGGTGGGTGATCAGCCGGGCTGACCGACGCGGCGTGCGCGCAACGCGCGGATCAGGAAGCGGGCGGGGTCGACGGCATCGGCGAGTTCGCGCTCGAGCGGCCACGGCTCCCCTTCGAGTTGCGATGCAATCAGTTCGGCGCCGAGCGCGGCCCATACGAGTCCGCGCGAGCCGAAGCCGAATGCGCCGTAGAGCCCGGGCATGCGTGGCAGGTCGCGCGCCTGCGCACCGCTCAGTGCGCGTGCATGGGCGACGGCGCCCGCTTCGTCCGCGAGCGGGCCGAGCAGCGGCAGGCGGTCGCCGACGACCCAGCGGAACGCGACGCGGCCGCGCAGTGTGTCGGTGTCCGGCAGTTCGCCGATCAGGCCGGGCAGCAGATGCCGCACGCGCTCGAGGTTTTCGAGGTGGCCGGCCGCGCGCATCGCGGGATCGATGTCGTCGGGCTCGAACGTCGCGCCGATCAGCAGCGTGCCGTCGTCGAGCGGTACCGCGTAACCGTCGCCGATCGTCGGGCACGGCAGCGGCGCCGTGCTGCCGGCCGGCAGCAACGTGAGCTGACCGCGCACCGGCTGCAGTGCGACATGCTGCAGCCCGGCGAGACGCGCGGCGTCGCCGGCATTCGCGAGCACGACGACGGGCGCGTCGGCCAGCGTGCCGCCCGTATCGTCGAGTGCATGCCATGCGTCGCCCCGACGTTCGAGTTTTGCAACGCCGGTGGACGCGAGCAAGCGCACGCGCTCGCCGGCCGCCGCATATTGGGCCGCGCAAACGCCGGCCGGCCAGATGGCGCCGCCGTGCGGAAACAGCAGGCCGCCCTGCGCGACCGGCAGGTTCAGATAAGCGCGCGCGGCATCGACGTCGAGCAACGACACGTAGTCGGACGGCGCACCGAACGCATCGAAGGCGTCGCGCATCCGTTCGAAGTCGTCGGCCGATTCGGCGAGATGGATCATCCCGTGCGTGCTGCGCGCGAATGCATGGCCCGCACGTTCGAGTGCGCGCCAGCGCGCGATCGCATGCAGGAAGCCACTACGCGTGAGCCGGCTCGCGACGTTGTCGTCGCGTGTCATCAACGGATGGAATACACCGGCCGGATTGCCCGACGCTTCGCTCGCGATCCGCTCGTGCCGCTCGATCAGCGTGACGTCCCAGCCGCGCGCGGCCAGGCGTTCGACGACCGCGCACCCTGCCAGGCCTGCGCCGATCACGATCGCGCGACGCGTCGCGACAGGCAACGCGAGCGGCGGCTCGTGCCGGCGCGCGCGCCAGCGCGGCGCATATTCGCCGACGAGCAGATCGTCGATCTCGCGATACGTGAAACCCGACGTGTCGAGTGCGTGTTTCAACGCGTCCGAATGCGCATACGCTGCAAATGTTGCGTGTTCGCCGGCGATTTTCGAGAGCGCACGGACCACGCCGGTCGACTGGAGATCCGCGTCGCTCGAGGACGTGAGGCCGTCGAGACAGAACGCGTCGGCGCGCGCAACGATCCTGCCCAGCATGTCGATCGCATCGCCGAACGCGAGCGTGAGCACCACGCGCCCTTCGTCGAATTCGAGCCGGTGCAGCCCTGGTACAAGCATCGGCCACGCGTCGGCAAGGGTATCGACATCCGCCGATATGGTTGTGTCCGCAACGATATGCGCAGCTGCACGGCGCAGGTCGTCGCGCGCAAACGGATGCGGTTCGACTGCGACAAAATGCAGCCGCTCGCAGCGCGCGGGATCGTCGCGCCACGCGGCCCAGGCCGCGAGGAAGCTGCCGCCCGCGCCGAATCCGGTCGCCACGATCGTGAACGTGCGGCGGCCCTGCCAGCGCGCCGGCAGCCCGTTGCCCGCGACGAACACGCGATGCGCAAGTGCGCCTGATGCGCTGCGCTGGAGATCGCCGAACTCGGGCGAGACGAGCGTGCCGTCGTCGCGAAGCGCGAGCGTGGCGGGAACAAGTCGGTCGGTCATGCGAAACAAAAAACGTGGCAGCCAAGCCTGGCAAGGGATTGCGCGGGGCCGTCCGACCGGTCGTTGGAAAAAGCCAACGGCGCGGCGCACGGGCGGACCGCGCTGCGTATCCTGTCCGGTTGGCGCTGGTCAAAAAACGGGCAGCCGGTGATTCATTCGGCGAAATACCGATGAAAATCTTTGAAACCCTTGTCGTTATTGGGTTTGCGCTGCGCTATCATAGCAACGCCGTACCGCGGGGTGGCCGCCGGCTAACCGGAGGGCGCGTCGCGCGGGCCAGGATTCGGCGCTGTGTCGTCGGAGTCTGACTCTCGACGGCACGGTTCGCGCACGTATAATCGGCGCGTTCGCGCTGTTCGTGTCAACCTAACCTGATAAAGGAACCTTAATGAACAAACAGGAACTGATCGACGCCGTCGCCGCCCAAACGGGCGCCAGCAAGGCTCAAACCGGCGAAACGCTGGACACGCTGCTCGAAGTCATCAAGAAAGCCGTGTCGAAGGGTGATGCGGTTCAGCTGATCGGCTTCGGCAGCTTCGGTTCGGGCAAGCGCGCAGCACGTACGGGCCGCAACCCGAAGACCGGCGAAACCATCAAGATCCCGGCAGCCAAGACGGTCAAGTTCACGGCTGGCAAGGCGTTCAAGGACGCCGTCAACAAGCGTTAAACCAGCGCCTGTTCCAAGAAAAACCCGCCTTTCGGCGGGTTTTTTGTTGGGCGCGCGCAGCATTTTTGCCACAGTCCGCGCCCCTCTTGCAAGATTTAACGGTTGTTTTTACAACGCGTTACGCATGCACGATCTGCGTGTCGCCGTGATCGTCGTCGTCGTGCGAATCGACATCCCACGCCGGGAACGGATCGTCGAACGCATGCCATCCGGCCGCGCCGAGCGCGAATTCCGCATCGGTCAGCAGGCACGCGTCGAGCTTCGCGCGCCATGCATTCGCGTCGAGCGCGATGCCGATCAGCACGAGTTCCTGCCGGCGGTCGCCCACTGAGCGATCGTCGAGATCGCCGTGCCATTCGGCGCGGATTTCGCCCAGCAGCTCATCGTCGTCCGGCCATTCCGCGCGATCCTGCGCCGCCCACCAGAGCCCCGCCGGGCCATGCCGGCATACGCCGCCCGCCTGCGACAGCGAACCCGCGATGTCGTTTCGCGTCGCGAGCCAGAAGAAGCCCTTGCTGCGCAGCACGCCCGGCCACTCCTGGTGCAGCAGCGCCCAGAGTCGAGCCGGATGAAACGGCCGGCGCGCACGGTAAACAAAATTGCCGATGCCGAATTCGTCGGCTTCGCCGTGCACGTGCGCATGATGTTCGTCATGGCCGTCCGGGTCGTCGCGATGAGTGTGATCGTGATCGAGCGACGCGAGCCAGCCCGGTGCGTTCGCGGCTTCGTCGAAATCGAAGCGGCCCGTGTTCAGCACTTCGTCGAGCGGCACGTTGCCGAACGTCGACACGACCTGGTGCGCGCGCGGATTGAGTCGCGCCAGAATGTGCTGCAGGCGTGCAAGGTCGTTCGCGTCGACGAGGTCGGCCTTGTTGATCACCAGCACGTCGCAGAACTCGATCTGCTCGATCAGGAGTTCGACGAGCGTGCGGTCGTCCTCTTCCGATGCGGCGATGCCGCGCGCCGCGAGCGCATCGTCCGAGCCGTAGTCGCGCAGGAAGTTGTACGCGTCGACCACGGTGACGAGCGTGTCGAGCTGCGCGACCTTCGACAGCGACGTGCTGTCGTCGTCGACGAACGTGAAGGTTTCGGCGATCGGCATCGGCTCCGCGATTCCGGTCGATTCGATCACGATCGCGTCGAAGCGGCCTTCGGACGCGAGCGTGCGGATCTCGACGAGCAGGTCGTCGCGCAGCGTGCAGCAGATGCAGCCGTTCGACATCTCGACGAGGCGTTCCTCGACGTGCGACAGCGCCTGCGCGTCGCGCACGAGCGATGCGTCGATGTTGACCGCCGCGAGATCGTTGACGATCACGGCGACTTTCAGGCCCGCGCGGTTCGCGAGGATGTGATTGAGCAGCGTGGTCTTGCCGGCGCCGAGGAAGCCGGACAGCACGGTGACGGGCAACGGCTGGTTCATTGCCGGATTCATAGCGATATGCACCAACGGAAAGATTGAAAAAGCGGCCGCGACGCCCTTCCGGGGCGCGATCGTCCCGCGCACGGGTGAAATTGCGGCGTGAGTCCGCATTGTGCATCAAACGCGCGCCGGCCGGCCGGTACGGCGTCAGGCCTGCGGCGCCGCGTCATTGCATGGGCGGCAGCAGCTTCCACTGGGTCAGGATGCCGGCGATCTGCCGCGCGTACTTGTCGCGCAGCGACGGGGTTTCCGAATGATAGGCGCCGACGGCCTGCCACGTGTTGCCGTAGCGGTTCATCTTCTGCTTGAGATGCCACGCGGCGATGTACACGTTCTTGCACGGCTCCATCAGCGTATCGCGGCCGATCCCGTAGCGCGACAGCGTCGGCAGGTGGATCGAATTGATCTGCATCAGGCCGTAGTCGACCGAGCCATTGGTGTTCTTGTTCAGCGCGCCGGGCCGGTTGCGCGATTCCTGCCACGCGATCGCGCGCAGGATCAGCGGATTGACCTGCTGATATTTGGCCGCTTCGTCGAAACAGTCCGCGCGAGCGTTCGCGCTGGCGAAACAAGCGCCGGCGGCGATCAACGCGATCGAAGCGAACCGTCTGTTCATGGTGCGAAATCGACAAGAAAATGCGTGAGGGTCGGGAAAACCCGCGCCTGTTATTCGTGCGACAAGAATCATGCCGCCCGTATCATACCGACAGTCCGTCAGCTTGAGACATACAGGAATACGGCAGCCCGGTTATACCGCATTTCCGTGTCGATTCATCGTGAAACGGGGGCGATGGCCGGCATGCCGGGAACAGGCCGAATCTTACATATTGCATACGGCTCGCCGGATACATGTCGTATGTGAGACAGTCCTCGGATCAATGTGATATTTCGGACATGAAAAACTGCTAATGTCGCCTCTTTCGGACTTGGATCCCAGCACTACCGCCGGAAGTGGCCTGAGCCGGCATCGACCCATTCATCCATGACAAGAAATCGCTTCGTAATGCGGCGCGTCGCCACGACTCTGATCGTCGCCGGCATCATCGTCTCGCAGGCCGCCTACGCTCAGGTCACGCTCAACTTCGTGAATGCGGATATCGACCAGGTCGCCAAGGCGATCGGCGCCGCAACCGGCAAGACCATCATCGTCGACCCTCGTGTGAAGGGGCAACTCAACCTCGTGGCCGAACGGCCAGTGCCGGAAGACCAGGCGCTGAAGACGCTGCAGTCGGCGCTGCGCATGCAGGGCTTCTCGCTCGTGCAGGATCACGGCGTGCTGAAGGTCGTACCCGAGGCCGACGCGAAACTGCAGGGCGTGCCGACCTATGTCGGCAATGCGCCGCAGGCCCGCGGCGACCAGGTGATCACGCAGGTGTTCGAGCTGCACAACGAATCGGCGAACAACCTGCTGCCCGTGCTGCGGCCGCTGATCTCGCCGAACAACACGGTCACTGCCTATCCGGCGAACAACACGATCGTCGTGACCGACTACGCGGACAACGTGCGGCGCATCGCACAGATCATCGCGGGCGTGGACAGCGCCGCGGGCGCGCAGGTGCAGGTCGTTCCGCTGCGCAACGCGAACGCGATCGATCTCGCCGCGCAGCTGCAGAAAATGCTCGACCCGGGCGCGATCGGCAATAGCGACGCGACGCTGAAGGTGTCGGTCACGGCCGACCCGCGCACCAACTCGCTGCTGCTGCGCGCGTCGAGCGCGTCGCGCCTCGCGGCCGCCAAGCGGCTCGTGCAGCAGCTCGATGCGCCGAGCGGGGTGCCCGGCAACATGCACGTCGTGCCGTTGCGCAACGCCGATGCTGTGAAGCTCGCGAAGACGCTGCGCGGGATGCTCGGCAAGGGCAGCGGCAGCGACAGCGGCTCGTCGGCGTCCTCCAACGATGTGAACAGCTTCAACCAGAACGGCGGCTCGTCGTCGAGCGGCAACTTCTCGACCGGCACGTCCGGCACCCCGCCGCTGCCGTCGGGCGGCCTCGGCGGCTCGTCGTCATCGTCGGGGTACGGCGGCTCGTCGGGCAGCGGCGGCGGGCTTGGCAGCGCCGGTCTGCTCGGCGGCGACAAGGACAAGGGCGACGACAACCAGCCCGGCGGGATGATCCAGGCCGATGCGGCGACCAACTCGCTGATCATCACCGCGTCGGATCCGGTTTACCGGAACCTGCGCTCGGTGATCGACCAGCTCGATGCGCGGCGTGCGCAGGTCTATATCGAGGCGCTGATCGTCGAGCTGAACTCGACGACGCAGGGCAACCTCGGCATCCAGTGGCAGGTGGCGAGCGGCCAGTTTCTCGGCGGCACGAACCTGGCGGCCACTGCCGGCAGCGTGGCGGGCAACAGCATCATCAACCTGACGACCGGCGGCACGGCGGCGACCACCGGACTGGCAGCCAACATCGCGGGGCTGAACCAGGGCCTCAACATCGGCTGGCTGCACAACATGTTCGGCGTGCAGGGGCTCGGCGCACTGCTGCAGTATTTCTCGGGCGTGAGCGACGCGAACGTGCTGTCGACGCCGAACCTGATCACGCTCGACAACGAGGAAGCGAAGATCGTCGTCGGCCAGAACGTGCCGATCGCGACCGGTTCGTATTCGAACCTGACGAGCGGCACGACGAGCAATGCGTTCAACACCTACGACCGTCGCGACGTCGGCCTGACGCTGCACGTGAAGCCGCAGATTACCGACGGCGGCATCCTGAAGCTGCAGCTCTATACCGAGGATTCGGCGGTCGTCGCCGGCACGACGAGCGCGCAGACCGGCCCGACCTTCACGAAGCGCTCGATCCAGTCGACGATCCTGGCGGACAACGGCGAGATCATCGTGCTCGGCGGCTTGATGCAGGACAACTACCAGGTGGCGAACAGCAAGGTGCCGCTGCTCGGCGACATTCCGTGGATCGGCCAGTTGTTCCGTTCGGAATCGAAGCAGCGCCAGAAAACCAACCTGATGGTGTTCCTGCGCCCGGTGATCATCACCGATCGCAACGTCGCGCAGGAAGTCACGGCCAATCGCTACGACTATATCCAGGGCGTGACGGGTGCGTACAAGTCCGACAACAACGTGATGCGCGACAAGGACGATCCGATCGTTCCGCCGATGCCGATCGGCCCGAGCCAGGGCGGCACGGCCGCGGGCAACCTGTTCGATCTCGACAAGATGCGTCGCCAGCAACTGCAGCGCCAGGTGGTGCCGGTTCCGGCCCAGCCGTTGCCGGAGGCGACGCCCGCGCAGCCGCAAAGCGTGCCGCAGCAGGCCGTGCCGCAACAGCCGCTGACGGCCACGCCGGGAGCGTCGCAGTGAGCGACGTGCTCGCATCCCCTTCCCACGACGGCGCGCCGGGCGAACGGCAGCCGCCGTCGCCGCTCGCCGCGCGGCTGTTGCCGTACGGCTTCGCGAAGAGCGGCCAGGTGCTGATCGCGCACCAGCTCGACGACACGCTCGAGGTGTGGATCAGCGAACGCACGAGCGACGCTGCGCTCGCGGAGATCGCGCGCAACTTCGGCTCGATCTCTGTGCATCGCGTGCCGGCCGACGAGCTCGCGCAGGCGATCAACCATGCGTACGCACGCCAGGACGGCAGCGCCGCGCAGGTGGTCGGCGAGGTCGAAGGCGAGGTCGACCTGTCGCGGCTGATGCAGGACATCCCCGAAGTCGAGGATCTGCTCGAATCGGAAGACGACGCGCCGATCATCCGGATGATCAACGCGCTGCTCACGCAAGCGGCGCGCGAACAGGCATCGGACATCCACATCGAGCCGTTCGAGAACGCCTCGGTCGTGCGCTTTCGCGTCGACGGCACGCTGCGCGACGTCGTGCGGCCGAAGAAGGCGCTGCACGGCGCGCTGATCTCGCGGATCAAGATCATGGCGCAGCTCGATATCGCGGAGAAGCGCCTGCCGCAGGACGGCCGCATCACGCTGCGCGTCGGCGGCCGGCCGGTCGACGTGCGGGTGTCGACGCTGCCGACCGGGCATGGCGAGCGCGCGGTGCTGCGTCTGCTGGAAAAGGATGCGAAGCGGCTGAACCTCGAAGCGCTCGGGATGGGCCGCGACACGCTCGTCCAGTTCGACAAGCTGATCGCGCGCCCGCACGGCATCGTGCTCGTCACGGGCCCGACGGGTTCGGGCAAGACGACCACGCTGTACGCGTCGATGTCGCGGCTCGAAACCGCGACGACCAACATCATGACCGTCGAGGACCCGATCGAATACGATCTCGGCGGCATCGGCCAGACGCAGGTGAACGAGCGGATCGGGATGACCTTTGCCCGCGCGCTGCGCTCGATCCTGCGCCAGGATCCGGACGTGATCATGATCGGCGAAATCCGCGATCTCGAAACCGCGCAGATCGCCGTGCAGGCATCGCTGACGGGCCACCTCGTGCTCGCGACGCTGCACACGAACGATGCGGCCTCGGCCGTCACGCGTCTGACCGACATGGGCGTCGAGCCGTACCTGCTCGCATCGTCGCTGCTCGGCGTGCTCGCGCAGCGGCTCGTGCGGCAGCTCTGCCCCGCCTGCAAGGAAGAGCGCCAGGAAGAAGGCCGCACCGTGTGGCATCCGGTCGGCTGCGACAAGTGCGGGCATTCGGGTTATTCGGGCCGGCGCGGCGTATACGAACTGCTGCTGGTCGACGATTCGATCCGCTCGCTGATCCACCGCAACGCGGCCGACGCGGAGATTCTCGCCGCCGGCCGTGCGGAAGGCATGCGCACGCTGCGCGACGATGCCGAGCGCTGGCTCGCGTCGGGCGCGACGTCGCTCGAGGAAGTGCTGCGCGTGACGGGAGGCGCATAGCGCGATGCCGGCATTCCGTTTCGAAGCAATCGATTCGGCGGGACGCGCGCAGAAAGGCGTCATCGATGCCGACAGCGCCCGTGCCGCGCGCGGCCAGCTGCGTACGCAAGGGCTGACGCCGCTCGTCGTCGAGCCGGCCGCCAGCGCGACGCGCGGGGCGCGGTCGCAGCGGCTCGCGTTCGGCCGCAAGCTGTCGCAGCGCGAACAGGCGATCCTCACGCGCCAGCTCGCGAGCCTGCTGATCGCCGGGCTGCCGCTCGACGAGGCGCTCGGCGTGCTGACCGAGCAGGCCGAGCGCGACTACATCCGCGAACTGATGGCCGCGATCCGCGCCGAGGTGCTCGGCGGCCATTCGCTCGCGAATGCGCTGGGCCAGCATCCGCGCGATTTCCCGGAGATCTACCGCGCGCTCGTCGCGGCGGGCGAGCACACCGGCAAGCTCGGCATCGTGTTGTCGCGCCTCGCCGACTACATCGAGCAAAGCAACGCGCTGAAGCAGAAGATCCTGCTGGCGTTCACGTATCCGGGGATCGTCACGCTGATCGCATTCGGCATCGTCACGTTCCTGCTGAGCTATGTCGTGCCGCAGGTCGTCAACGTGTTCGCGAGCACGAAGCAGCAGTTGCCCGTGCTCACGATCGTGATGATGGCGCTGTCGGATTTCGTGCGGCACTGGTGGTGGGCGATCCTGATCGCGGTCGTGCTCGTCGTGTGGTTCGTGAAGGCGACGCTGTCGCGCGACGGGCCCCGCCTCGCGTTCGACCGCTGGGTGCTGACCGCACCGCTCGCCGGCAAGCTCGTACGCGGCTACAACACGGTGCGTTTCGCGAGCACGCTCGGCATCCTCACCGCGGCGGGCGTGCCGATCCTGCGCGCGCTGCAGGCGGCCGGCGAGACGCTGTCGAACCGCGCGATGCGCGCGAACATCGACGACGCGATCGTGCGCGTGCGCGAAGGCTCCGCGCTGTCGCGCGCGCTGAACAACGTGAAGACGTTTCCGCCGGTGCTCGTACACCTGATCCGTTCCGGCGAAGCGACGGGCGACGTGACGACGATGCTGGATCGCGCGGCCGAAGGCGAAGCGCGCGAACTCGAACGCCGCACGATGTTCCTGACGAGCCTGCTCGAGCCGCTGCTGATCCTGGCGATGGGGGGCATCGTGCTCGTGATCGTGCTGGCGGTGATGCTGCCGATCATCGAGCTGAACAACATGGTGCAGTGACGGCCTGACCGTGGGTCGGGCCGTCGCCTTCGGCTTCAGCGCATGTAGATCGCCGGGGACGGCGTGTTGGCGGGCAGCTGGACTTCGGTGCGGGCACCGTTGCGCTCGACGATGATCGAGCGGGGGCGGACTTCGGCGAGCTTCGCGCCGGACGTGACGTCCGCGCCGAGCGACACGGCGCGCGGCGGCTCACCGCCGACACCGACGATCGCGGCGCCGCCGTGGTCGAGCGCGAGGATGCCGAACAGGTGGATGTCCTGCACGGGATTCTTGTCGAGCTGACCGCCGAAGAGCGCCGCGGCGTCCTCGGTGCGGATCGGCGGCCGCGCGGCGGCGGCGGGCAGCGGCGCTTCGCGGGCGGACAGCGTGACGACCCAGTAGGTGGCCGTCGCGCACAAACCCGCGAAGAGGGCTAGGGAGAGGATCCGGATCGAGAGCGCGTTCATGCGCGCTATTGTACGGATGTATATGAAATTTGCGTTGGGTGAAAGCCCTCGGCAACGCGCGCCTTACAATGCGTGCTCCGCGCCCGCGGGTTCGGAAGGTTGCCGTCAGGCAATCGTCCGCTGCGCCGGGTGCGTCACTCAACCAACGACATTTTTTGGAAAGAGGTAGTCAGTCATGCAAACGTGGATCACTCGCCGCAACGCGGCCGTGCGTCGTCAGCGCGGTTTCACGCTGATCGAGATCATGGTGGTGGTCGCGATCCTCGGGATCCTGGCGGCGCTGATCGTGCCGAAGATCATGAGCCGCCCGGACGAGGCACGCCGCATCGCCGCGAAGCAGGACATCGGCACGATCATGCAGGCGCTCAAGCTGTACCGGCTCGACAACGGCCGCTACCCGACCCAGGATCAGGGCCTGAACGCGCTGATCCAGAAGCCGTCCACCGATCCGATCCCGAACAACTGGAAGGACGGCGGCTATCTCGAGCGCCTGCCGAACGATCCGTGGGGTAACAGCTACAAGTACCTGAACCCGGGCGTGCACGGCGAGATCGACGTGTTCAGCTACGGCGCCGACGGCAAGGAAGGCGGCGAAGGCAACGACACCGACATCGGTTCGTGGCAATAAGCGCTCACTGACCGGCCCGACGCTTCGCTCCCGTTCTTCATGCTCGCCATCCGCACGACCTTCCGCTGCGGCCGCGATTGCCGTGTGCGTCGCGGCGCGGCTTCGTCCGTGCCGGCGCGTGCCGACGGCGGGCGCGCGTTGCAAGCGGCGCGGCGACATCGCGCGCGCGGCTTCACGCTGCTCGAAATGCTGGTCGTGCTCGTGATCGCGGGGTTGCTCGTGTCGCTCGCGTCCTTGTCGCTCACGCGCAATCCGCGCACCGACCTGCGCGAGGAGGCGCAGCGCATCGCGCTGCTGTTCGAGACGGCCGGCGACGAAGCGCAGGTGCGTGCCCGACCGATCGCGTGGCAGCCGACCGCGCAAGGCTTCCGTTTCGACGTGAGCTCGCCCGACGGCTGGCGCACGCTGCGCGACGACCTGCTGCGGCCGCGCGACTGGGATGGTGGCGTCACCGGCGCCGACATCGACTATCCGGGGTCCGACACGCACGCGAATCGCGTCGTGTTCGGCACCGAGAGCATCGACACGCCGGTGCGCGTGACGCTGCATTCGGCCGTCGGCAGCGCGACGATCGTCGGCACCGGCAATGGCCGCTACGAGGTGCAATGACGATGCGTCGTCGCCTGCCCTCTTCCGTTTCTTCATCGCGCCCCCCAAGGGGACTTCCTTCGGAGCACCCCGAGCGGGTTTCCTCCGGGGCCCGGCCTGCGGCCGGCTTCGTCGGGGCGCGCGGTTTCACGATGATCGAGGTGCTGGTCGCACTCGCGATCATCGCAGTCGCGCTCGCCGCTTCGATCCGCGCGGTCGGCACGATGGCGACCAACGCGTCCGATCTTCATCGCCGGCTGCTCGCCGGCTGGAGCGCCGACAACGCGCTCGCGCAGATGCGGCTCACGCATGCGTGGCCGGAGATCGGCGAACAGAGTTTCGACTGCTCGCAAGGCAACGTGCAGCTCGTCTGCACGCAGCGCGTGAGCACCACGCCCAACCCGGTGTTCCGGCGCGTGCGGATTTCGGTGAGCATGCCGGGGCACACCGGCGTGCTCGCGCAGATGGTGACGGTGGTCGCGAATGAAACCAGCCGTCCGCTCTGACGCGCCGATGCGACGCCCGCTCGCCCGCCCCGCCCGCGGCTTCACGCTGATCGAGCTGATGATCGCGATCGCGATCCTCGCGGTGGTCGCGATCCTCGCATGGCGCGGGCTCGACCAGATCATGCGCGGTCGCGACAAGGTCGCGGCCGCAATGGAAGACGAGCGCGTGTTCGCGCAGATGTTCGACCAGATGCGCATCGACGCGCGGCTCGCCGCGACCGACGACGAGGCCGGCCAGCCGGCGATCGGCGTCGCCGGCAATACGCTGCAGATCGTCCGCGAACTCGAGGTGCCGGGCGTCGCGCCGCGGCTGCAGGTGGTCCGCTACCGGATCGCCGGCGGGCGCGTCGTGCGCTATGCGTCACCGCCGATCGACGACGCGAACCGGCTGCGCAGCATGCTGAAGGACAGCAGCGTCGAAGGCTGGAGCTGGGTCGCGCTGATGGGCGGCGTCGGCGCGATCGACGCGAAGCTGTACGTGCCGCGCGTGGGCTGGACCACCAACCTGCAGACGGCCGACGAAGCCCTCGCGCAGAACAACGATGCGCTCAAGGTGCCGCAGATCGGCAACGCGCCGCCTGCGCGCGCGGTGACGGGGCTGCAGGTCAGCATCGGCGCGACGTCGCTGCGCGTGCCGGTCACGCGCATCTTCCTCGTCGGGGAATGACGATGCGTGCGCGCCCTCACCGCCTATTATTTGCCGCCCGTGCTGACGGTCGCGCACGCGGCCGCCAGCGCGGCGCGGCGATCATCACCGCGCTGCTCGTCGTCGCGCTGTCGGCGATCCTCGTCTCGGGCATGCTGTGGCGCCAGCAGGTGCAGATCCGCCGCATCGAGAACCAGCGCGTGATCGCGCAGGCGCAGTGGGTCGCGCGCGGCGCGCTCGACTGGACGCGGATGATCCTGCGCTCCGAAGGCGATACGGCGCCCGGCATCACGTATCTCGGCGGGATCTGGGGCGTACCGATCGCGAAGACGAAACTGTCGGACTTCCTCGGCCGGATCGGCGCGCCCAACGACACCGGCGGCGAAGACACCTATATCTCCGGCTCGATCGAGGATGCGCAGGCGAAGTTCAACCTGCGCAACCTCGTGGCGTCGCCGGCACCCGGCGTGCTGCAGCTGAACGTCACGCAGGTCCAGGCGTTCCAGCGCCTGCTGGCGACGCTCGGCTACGACGGCGCGTTCGCGAAGCGCATCGCGCTCCAGGTGCGCGCGGGCCTGCTGAATTCGGCGACGCGTTTCCAGATGCCGACGCTGCCGGGTGGCGGCACCGCGCCGCCGGTCACCGCGCCGGTGACGACCGATCAGCAAGGCGGCGGCGGCTTCACCGACGATCCCGGCATGACGGGCGGCGACCGCGGGCCCGCGCCGCTGATGATGACGGGCGTCGACAGCCTGCTCGACGTCGACGGCGTGACGCCCGAGATGGTTGCCCGGCTGCGCCCGTTCGTCACCGTGCTGCCGACCACGACGCCCGTGAACATGAACACCGCGCCGGCCGAGGTCATTGCGGCGCTGATGCCGGGAATGAGCGTGTCGTCCGCGCAGGCGCTCGTGTCGCGCCGCGAGACCGTGTTTTTCCGCAACGTCGCCGACGTGCAGCTCGCGCTGCGCGGCGCCGGTGCGCCGAACGTGACGCTCGACTCGAGCGTCGTCGACGTCAATTCGAGCTATTTCATCGTGCATGGCCGGATCCAGCACGAACGCGCGGAGGTCGATCGCACCTCGCTCGTGTATCGTGATCCGACCACGCACTCGACACGGGTCGTGCGCATTCGCGACCAGCTATAACGACGCCAATCGGGAGAGGAGCTCTTGTGAGCACGTTGATTGTTTCTTTGCCGCCGCGCGAGCCTGCCGTGCCGTTGCAGGAATGGCAGTGGCCCGAGCTGCCGTTCACGTTCGTCGACAAGGCCGGCCATGTGCAGCGCGCCGGCCGCGCCGCGCTCGCGTTGCTGCCGCGCGCGAATGCGACCGTGCTGATCGTCGCCGCGCGCGACGTGCTGCTGCTGGCCGCGACCGTGCCGCCGCTGAAGGGACCGAAGCTGCGTCAGGCGCTGCCCAACATCGTCGAGGATCAGCTGATCCAGGATCCGCTCGGCTGCCATATCGCGCTCGATCCGGATGCGCTGCCCGACGGGCGCCGCGTGCTGGCCGTCGTCGATCGCGCGTGGTTCCGCACGATCTGCGACGCGTTCACGGCGGCCGGCCACCGGCACCTGAGCGCGGTGCCCGCGACCCGCTGCCTGCCTGCGCCGCACGTAATCGCCGCGCCGGCCGACAGCGCGGTCGATGCCGCCGCGGTTGCTGCGGACGCCGTCGACGCGCCGCCCGCCCGCCCGGCGACGGTGGCCGCGGTGCTCGGCCTCGCGGCAGCGGTCGAACAAGTGCTCGTCGAGGCCGGCGCGCAGCCGGCCGCGGCCGGTGCGCCGCGCCTCGAACTCGCGGTCGCACGCGGTGCGCTTGGTGAAGGCTTCGCGGCGCCTGCGTCGCGCGCGGCCGGCACGCTGGCCGCGCTGGCAGGCGGCGGCGATGTCGAACTGTACGAACTCGGCGAACCGGGCGCGGAGCCTCGCCTGGCATCGGTCGGACGCAGCGACGGCGGCCCGCTGCTGCCGGGCGCCGCACCGCTGTCGTTCGACGCGTTCGCGCGGCGCGCGCTGACCGAGAAGTTCGACCTGTGCCAGTTCGAATTCGAATCGCAGCCGTGGCGCTTCGACCGCGCGACGGTGAAGCGCCTGCGGGTGCCGCTCGCCCTCGTTGCGGCAACACTCGGCGTGGCGGTGATCGGGATGAACCTGCATTGGTGGAAGCTGTCGCGCGAGCGCGATGCGCTGTCGGCGCAGATCACCGAGACGCTGCTGTCCGCGTTCCCGAAGACGACGACGGTGCTCGATCCGCCCGCGCAGATGCAGCGCCAGCTCGACCAGTTGCGCCTGGCGGCCGGCGAGCTGTCGCCGAACGATTTCCTCGCGCTGGCGAGCGGGCTGTCGCGTTCGATGGGCGCGCTGCCGCTGAACGGCATCGCGTCGCTCGACTATCACGACCGGCGGCTGGACGTCGGCTTCAAGCCGGAGGTCAAGGTCGATCCCGATTTCACGCAGCGCCTCGCACGTAACGGACTGTCCGGCGAAGTCGACAGCAACACGGGCAAATGGACGATCCGGAGCCGCTCATGAAGATGGAACAACTGAACCAGACGCTGGCCCAGTTCTGGGGCGAGCGCACCCAGCGCGAAAAAACGCTGCTCGGCTGGGGCGGCGCCGTGCTGGCGGTCACGATCGCGTATTCGGTGCTGTGGTCGCCCGCGCAGGAAGGCCGCGCGCGGATCCAGCGCGAACTGCCGACGATGCGCGGCGAGCTCGCGCAGATGACCGCGCAGGCGAACGAGGCGAAGTCGCTGGCGGCTGCCGCGCAGGGCGTGGCGCCGACCGGCCTCGCGCTGAAGGACGCGCTGACCGCGTCGCTGTCCGATCACGGGCTGCAGGGCGCGCAGGTGCAGATCGTCGGCAACGGCGTGCAGATCCAGATGAAGAACGTGTCGTTCCCGGCGTGGACGCAGTGGCTCGACGATGCACGCCGGCAGTTCAAGGTGCAGGTCGGCGAGGCGCATGCAACGGCGCTGAAAGACGACGGCCAGGTCGACCTGACGGCCGTGATGCAACCGTCTACGCAGAAATGACGCAGTGGATGACGCAAGTGGCGGTCGGCCGATGAGGCCGGGAATCAAGCGGCTCGCCACCGTATTGCCGTGGGTACTGGCGGGTGGCCTGGCGACGGCGGTGACGCTCGTCGCGCTCGCGCCGGCCGCGTGGATCGCGCCGCAGTTCGCGCGCGCGACCGGCGGGCACGTGAATCTCGTCGATCCCGACGGGTCGCTGTGGCACGGCTCCGGCACCCTGATGCTCGCGCCGGGGGCCGACCAGAGCGCGGCGACGCTGCTGCCGGGCCGGGTCGAATGGACCACGGGTTTCTGGCCGCTGCTGACCGGGCGCGTGCGGATGCGCATGCGGCAGACCGAGGCGATGCCCGATGCGGTCACGCTCGATGCGACGTGGCGCGGCGCGGTGCTGTCGGCGGGCACGATGGCCGTGCCCGCGTCGCTGCTCGCGGGGCTCGGCACGCCGTTCAACACGCTCGACCTGCAGGGCGACGTGCGGCTCGGCTGGAGTGACTGGCGGCTGATCGGCAACAACGCGTTCGGCCAACTGACGGTGACGATCGACTCGATGAGTTCGCGCGTATCGCGCGTGAAGCCGCTCGGATCGTACCGCGCGGTGTTGCAGGCGAAGGGCGCCGGCGCCGATCTCGACCTGTCGACGACGCAGGGCCCGCTGTTCCTCGACGGCCACGGCAACTTCGGCCCGGGCCCGGGATCGTTCCGCGGCACCGCGCATTCGGCGCCCGAACAACAGGCCAACCTCGCGGGGCTGCTGAACCTGCTCGGCCACCCGATCGGGAACAACGAGGTTTCGCTGATCTTCGGCGACGCGCAGCGCTGACGCGCGCGTCGCCTTTCCCTTCCTACTTCTGCGCGAGCGGCGCGGCGACCGACGGTGCGGTGGCCGCGGGCGCGGCCGCACCGGACGCCGGCACGGGTGCCGGCGCCGCCATGTCGCCGTTCTCGCGCGCCATCTCCGCTACGTTCCAGCCGCCGCCGAGCGCCTTCACGAGCCCGACCGACGACGTCATCCGCTGCCCGGCAATCGTCGCGAGCTTCTGTTGCGCTGTGAACGCGGTGGTCTGCGCGGTCAGCACGTTCAGGTAGGCAACCGTGCCGGCCTTGTACTGGTTCGTGACGATCGCGAGCGAATGCTCGGCGCTGTCGACCGCCTGCCGCTGCACGTCGATTTCCTGCGCGAGGATGCGCTGCGACGCGAGGTTGTCCTCGACGTCCTGGAACGCGGTGAGCACCGCGAGGCGGTACGCGGCGACGTCCTGGTCGTAGGTCGCGCGCGCGGCGTCGGTCTGCGCGGCGCGCAGCCCTGCGTCGAACAGCGTGGCCGCGAGCTGCGGGCCGACCGTCCAGAAACGCGCCGGCAGCGTGAACAGCTGCGACCACACCGAGCTCTGGAAGCCGCCGGTGGCCGACAGCGTGAGGGTCGGGAAGAACGCGGAGATCGCGACGCCGATCTGCTCGTTCGCGGCCGCCGCACGGCGCTCGGCCGCCGCGACGTCGGGGCGGCGTTCGAGGATCGCGGACGGTACGTCCACCGGCGTGATCGGCGGCTCGGCCGCGAGCGGGTTCGGCGGCAGCGAGAAGGTCGACGCCGGTTCGCCGATCAGCGTCGCGATCGCATGCTCGTACTGCGCGCGGGCCACGCCGTTGTCAATCGACGCCGCCTGTGCGCTCTGCAGCTGCGTCTGCGCCTGGATCACGTCCGCGCGCGCGGCAACGCCCTGCGCGTACTGGTTCTGCGTGAGCTTCAGCGACTGTTCGTACGACTTCACGGTGTCGTCGAGCAGCTTCTGCAGCGCATCGGACGTGCGCAGCTGGAAATAGGTTTGCGCGAGCAGCGCCTGCTGCGACAGACGCGCATTCGCGAGATCGGCCGCCGCGGCCGCTTCGCCGGCGCGCTGTGCGCTGACGGTGCGGCTCACCTTGCCCCACAGGTCGGGTTCCCAGCTCGCGTCGAGGCCGATGCTGTAGCTGTTGTTGATCGACGCGCCGCCGCTGAAACTCGACGACGAACCCGACGTGCGCGGCGTGCGGGCGCGCGAGCCCGATGCGGTCAGCCCGACGGTCGGGAAATACGCGGCGCGCGCCTCGGCGACGAGCGCGCGCGCCTGCCGGTACGCAGCCGCCGATTGCGCGATGGTCTGGTTCGATGCGTTGAGCTTGCCGATCAGCGCATCGAGCTGCGGATCGTTGTAGACCGTCCACCACGCGCCGCGGTCGGTGCGGTCGGCGGGCTGCGCGACCTTCCAGCCGGCCGGCGCTTCCTTGTACGCGGCGGGGATCGACGTGTCGGGCCGGTGATAGTCGGGCCCGACGGCGCAGCCGGCGAGCAGCACGGCCGTCGCGACGGCGACGGCGGCGCTCAGCGGGCGAAGGGCGCGCGGGAGGGAGGTGTACGGCATGGTGGTTTTCCTGTCTGGGCGCGGGGAACGGCGTCGCGCGGTGCGGCCGTCGTGCCGCTGGCGGACAAATGGTAACTGACGGCGGGAAAGCTGCGCAGCCCCAAGGGTACGGTGCGCGGCGACAGGAATGTGTTACGGGCGCGAGCGGCCGGGTTACCGGCCATTACGGCTCGCTGACGGGAAGCCCAACGCGTGACGCCGGCCGTGCGTGGCGCGGCCGGCGCCCAGTCGGAGCAGTCGGGAAGGCGGGAGCCGCGCGCTGTCAGTGGCAGCGCGCGGGCAGCGGAAGCGGTTCGGCGGCGGACCGCCATGTCGACGGCTCCGTCGCGGCCGGCTGGCCCGTGCGGCGCGCGCCGTCTTTCGCATTGCGCTGCCGGCGATGATCGAACCATGCGAACCCGAGCGCCGCGAGCGAGCCGCCCGGCACCACCAGCATCGTCACGTACAGCGCGATCTTCCAGCCGCGGTGCGGCCCGGAAAACGCATGATGAGCGGTATCGGTCAGGTTGCGGCGCAGCGCGCCGGCGGCATTTTTCAGGAACAGCATCGCGTACGTCCTCGGGGTGCCCGCAACGCGGGCGAATCGGTCAGAACATAGTCTCCGGCATTGCAACATGCACGTCGTAACTGGTTGCCTCAAATAATATTGACTAAGCAATCAATTTTCAAGATACTGGGCGCGTTTAAATCTGAAACGCACTATTGCTGCGTGCGCAATCGCATGACCGGCGGCCTCTACGATCCCGAGAACATCGCGCTGGAAACGAGCCTCGGCTATTACCTGTCGAAGGCGAAGCAGGCGCTCGTCGAGCGGATGGATCGTGCGCTCGAGCCACTCGACCTCACCGCGCAGCAGATCGGCGTGATCCTGTTGCTGTCACGTGGCTATGCGCGCACGCCGTTCGAGCTGTCCCGCAGGATGTCGTATGACAGCGGTTCGATGACGCGGCTGCTCGACCGGCTCGAACGCAAGGGGCTGGTCGCACGCTCGCGCAGCGAGCAGGATCGCCGGATGATCGAGCTGACGCTGACCGAACGCGGCGCCGAAGCCGCCCGGGCGCTGCCGTCGCTGATCGCGACCACGCTCAACGCGCAGCTCGACGGTTTCTCGGCCGACGAGCTCGCAACGCTCATCGGCCTGCTGCAGCGCTTCATCGCCAATGGGCCCGGCTCGACCGGTTGCCCGAAACCCGACGACGAAGCGGACAGCTGATGTGCGCGGAGATCCCATGGCTAGGTTAAGCGTTCGCTTATTTGTCTGTCTGGGCAGAAGATGACAGGGCACGCGCTCCCCTTTTCCCTCAATCCGTTCCACCCGGCCGGGCGGCGCTGCGGCGCACACCCGTGCGTTGTGCCGGCGCGTCGCGCGCGCCGCGTCTAGGAGATTTCGATGTCCGCCACCACGGCATCCGCCGCCTCCCCCGCCGCCGAACCCGCACCGCTGTCCGGCGGTGCACTCGCGCTGCTCACGGTCGGGCTCGCGCTCGGCACCTTCATGGAAGTGCTCGACACGTCGATCGCGAACGTCGCGGTGCCGACCATCTCGGGCAGCCTCGGCGTCGCGACGAGCGAAGGCACCTGGGTGATCTCGTCGTACTCGGTCGCCTCCGCGATCGCGGTGCCGCTCACCGGCTGGCTCGCGCGTCGGGTCGGCGAGGTGCGGCTGTTCACGCTGTCGGTGCTCGCGTTCACGATCGCGTCGGCGCTGTGCGGCCTCGCGACCAACTTCGAGACGCTGATCGCGTTCCGGCTGCTGCAGGGCCTCGTGTCGGGGCCGATGGTGCCGCTGTCGCAGACGATCCTGATGCGCAGCTACCCGCCCGCGAAGCGCGGACTCGCGCTCGGGCTATGGGCGATGACGGTGATCGTCGCACCGATCTTCGGCCCGTTGCTGGGCGGCTGGATCAGCGACAACTACACGTGGCCGTGGATCTTCTACATCAACCTGCCGATCGGCGTCTTCTCGGCGACCTGCGCGTATTTCCTGCTGCGCGGCCGCGAGACGAAGACGTCGAAGCAGCGGATCGACGCGATTGGCCTCGCGCTGCTCGTGATCGGCGTGTCGTGCCTGCAGATGATGCTCGACCTCGGCAAGGATCGCGACTGGTTCAACTCGACGTTCATCGTCGCGCTCGCGCTGATCGCGGTCGTGTCGCTCGCGTTCATGCTCGTATGGGAGGCGACCGAGAAGGAGCCGGTGGTCGACCTGTCGCTCTTCAAGGACCGCAACTTCGCGCTCGGCGCGATGATCATCTCGTTCGGCTTCATGGCGTTCTTCGGCTCGGTCGTGATCTTCCCGCTGTGGCTGCAGACCGTGATGGGCTACACGGCGGGCAAGGCCGGCCTCGCGACCGCGCCGGTCGGGCTGCTCGCGCTCGTGCTGTCGCCGCTGATCGGCCGCAACATGCACCGGCTCGACCTGCGGATGGTCGCGAGCTTCGCGTTCATCGTGTTCGCCGGCGTGTCGATCTGGAACTCGACGTTTACGCTCGACGTGCCGTTCAGCCATGTGATCCTGCCGCGTCTCGTGCAGGGGATCGGCGTTGCGTGCTTCTTCGTGCCGATGACGACGATCACGCTGTCGAGCATCCCCGACGACCGGCTCGCGAGCGCGTCGGGGCTGTCGAACTTCCTGCGCACGCTGTCGGGCGCGATCGGCACCGCGGCGAGTTCGACGTTCTGGGAGAACGACGCGATCTACCACCACGCGCGGTTGTCGGAATCGGTGAGCGTGTATGCGCAGAGCACGACCGACTACCAGGGCGCGCTGTCGCAGCTCGGCATCGTCGGCCAGACGGCCAATGCGCAGCTCAATCAGCTCGTCACGCAGCAGGGCTTCATGATGGCGACCAACGACTTCTTCCTGCTGTCGGCGTTCATGTTCGGCGCGCTCGCGGCGCTCGTGTGGATCACCAAGCCGAGGAAGGGCGCCGGGCCGGCGATGGGGCACTGACCGCGCGGCGGGCGGCCGTTGCGCCCGCCTCATCCGCTTTGCCGCCCGCCTCGGCGGGCGTCACTCCCGCGCCCGCAACCCGCCGAACGCGAGGTCGTCCCCCGGCGCGATCGGCAGCGTTGCCCGCGCCACTTCGAGCCACGCGCGCGCCGCGTGCGACAGATACCCCTTCTTCAGCCAGCCGAGCGCGATCGCCCACGTGATCTCCGGCTCGACGATCGGCCGGCACGTGAACTGTCCCGCGTCGAGCCGCCGGCAATACGGCTCGGGCAGCAGCGCGATGCCGACCCCCGCGTGCACGAGCGCGGCCATGAAATCCCAGTGGCCGCTGCGGCTCACGATCGACGGCGTGAAACCGACCTGCCGGCACGCATCGAGCACCGCGTCGTGCAGCGCGAGGCTTTCCGCGTAGAACACGAACGACTCGCGCGCGAGATCCGCGAGCGGCACGGCCGCGTGATCCTCCCAGCGCGATTCGCGCGGTGCGACCAGCCACAGCGGCGCGCGCACCATCGGCAGCACGTCGAAGGTGCCGGGATCGACCGGCTCCAGCAGCCCGCCCAGTTCCAGCTCGCCCGACATCAGCGCGGCCTCGATCATCCGTGCGCCCTGCTCGAACAGCTTCAGCTCGATGTTCGGGTAGCGCTGTTTGTACGCGGCGATGATCGGCGTGAACAGCGAGCCGCCGAGCGGCGGGATCCCGATCGTCAGCTCGCCGCGCCCGAGCGTGCCGAGGTCGTTCAGCTCCGACTGCAGCTGCGCCTGCGCGGCGAGCACGTCCTGGCCGCGCTGGAACACGATCCGCCCCGCGTCGGTCAGCACCATCTGCCGGCCGTCGCGCAGCAGTAGCGGCGAACCGATCTCGTCCTCGAGCGCCTTCACCATCTTGCTGATGGTCGGCTGGGTCACGAACAGCTTGTCGGCGGCCGCCGTGAAACTCTGCTGGCGAACCACCTCGACGAAGTACCGCAGCGCGCGCAATTCCATCGATGACTCCCCAAATTGGTGCGGCGATCAAAATCGAATTCCGAATTGGAATGATAAGGATAGAGACAAGTCATTTTATTTATGGTTAGGGGAAACCCTATACTCGCATCATCAACGGAATATCTGTAGGGAGCCCGCCATGACCAAGCCGACCGCCGCACTTGCCGCCCGCCCCGCCGCTTCGGGCAGCCTGGCGCACACGGGCCGGATCGCGCTGCAGGCCGCCGCGCTCGGCGCGCTGTGGATGGCGGTCGACTGGGCCGTGCGCAAGATCGGGCTGCCGATTCCGTCCGGCGTGATCGGCCTCGCGGTGCTCCTCGTGCTGCTGTTCTCGGGCCGCGTCGCGCCCGCGTGGGTCAAGGACGGTGCGAACTGGCTGCTGTCGGACATGCTGCTGTTCTTCGTGCCGGCGGCCGTCGCGGCCGTGCAGTACGGCGGGCTGTTCCGCGAGGACGGCTGGCGCATCGCGCTGGTGATGCTCGCCGGTACCGCGTTCGTGATGGTCGCCGTGGCCGTCGCGGTCGACCTCGCCGCGAAGCTCGAGCGCCGGCTCGCCGCGCAGCGCGTGTTCGCCGAACGCCGCCGCACGCGCCTGAGCGCCGCGTCGGCACACTGAGCCGGAGCCTGCCATGCTTGCCGCATTGTCGAACCTGTCCGCCGACCAGGCGAACACCGCGATCTCGTTCGGCTGCTTCGTGCTGACGATCGTGTTGTATTTCGTGTCGAAGCGGCTCTACGCGTTCAAGAAGACGCTGCTGTTCTCGCCGCTCGTGTTCGTGCCGGGCGTGCTGGTCCTGCTCGTGCTGCTGACCGGCATCCCGTATTCGGTCTACTTCCACGACACGCGCTGGCTGATGTGGCTGCTCGGCCCGGCGACGATCGCGTTCGCGGTGCCGATCTACGACTATCGCGACCTGATCCGCCGCCACTGGCTGTCGCTGTCGGTCGGCGTCGCGGTCGGGATCGGCGCGGGCGTGTGCGGGTCGCTGCTGCTCGCGAAGCTGCTGCACCTGTCGCCGGAACTGCAGCGCTCGCTGATGACGCGCTCGGTGTCGACGCCGTTCGCGCTCGCCGTGTCGGACAAGATCCACGCGCCGAAGGATCTCACCGCGCTGTTCGTGATCGCGACCGGCATCTGCGGAATGCTGCTCGGCGAGCTGGTGCTGGCGCTGGTGCCGATGCGCACGCGGCTTGCGCGCGGCGCGCTGTTCGGCGCGGCCGCCCACGGCGTGGGCACGGCGAAGGCGCGCGAGATCGGCAGCGAGGAAGGCGTGGTGTCGAGCCTTACGATGATGATCGCGGGCGTTGCGATGGTGCTGATCGCGCCGCTGTTGACGCTGCTGCCGATCTGAACGGGCGGCCGGCTCCCGCCAGGCGCCGGCCCGGCCCGATCGCGCCTGCCGCCATCGGCGCGGCACGCTCCGTGCGGCGGGAACAGCGCCTTTTCCCGGCCACGCACGCTTCGGCCGCCAGCCCGGCGGCCCTTTCCGCCCCCACTTACCCTGCATCCGGCCGACACCCGGCCGACAATCGGCTGAGATAGCCGCAAATCCCCCCTCTTTTCCGCCCATCGGGCTCGGCCCGGATGCCGAACAATGCATGCTACGAGACATCACGCACGCATTCACATGGCCTCCACGACCGCAAACCCGACCGCCGACAAGCCGGCTTCGTCCGGCAAGTTCAAGCGCATCGCGCTCATCGCCGTCATCGCGCTGGGCGCGGCGGCTGCCGCAGCCGGCGGCATGTACGTGTTCCTGAGCAAGGAAGGCGTCGGCCATGCGAGCGCGCCCGCCGCGCCGGCGCCGCTTGCCGCGCCGGTGTTCTTCCCGCTCGACCCGCTGACCGTGAACCTGCAGTCCGACGACGGCGCGCAGCACTACCTGCGCGTCGGCCTGTCGCTGAAGCTCACCGACCCGAAGGCGCAGGAGCAGCTGACCGCGCGGATGCCGGAGATCCGCAGCCGGATCCTGCTCGCGCTGTCGAACAAGCATCCCGAGGATCTCGCGACGCCGGACGGCAAACGTTCGCTCGCGAAGGAACTGCGGGACCTGATCGAGCAGCCTACGCAGCCGGGCAACCAGCGCGCGAAGGTCGACGACGTGTTGTTCACCGAATTCGTCGTCCAGTAACGCGGCCGCGAAAGGAGCGCGTATGGGTCACCAGGAGTTCATGTCCCAGGAGGAGGTCGATGCCCTCCTCAAGGGCGTCACGGGCGAAGCCGATGCAGTCGACGAGCACCGCGACACATCGGGCGTCCGCCCCTACAACATCGCGACGCAGGAGCGGATCGTCCGCGGCCGGATGCCCGGCCTCGAGATCATCAACGATCGCTTCGCGCGCCTGCTGCGGATCGGCATCTTCAACTTCATGCGGCGCACGGCGGAAATCTCCGTGAGCCAGGTGAAGGTGCAGAAGTACAGCGAGTTCACCCGCAACCTGCCGATCCCGACGAACCTGAACCTCGTGCACGTGAAGCCGCTGCGCGGCACGTCGCTGTTCGTATTCGACCCGAACCTCGTGTTCTTCGTCGTCGACAACCTGTTCGGCGGCGACGGGCGCTTCCACACGCGCGTCGAGGGCCGCGATTTCACGGCCACCGAGCAGCGGATCATCGGCAAGCTGCTGAACCTCGTGTTCGAGCACTACACGACCGCATGGAAGAGCGTGCGGCCGCTGCAGTTCGAATTCGTGCGCTCGGAAATGCACACGCAGTTCGCGAACGTCGCGACGCCGAACGAGATCGTCATCGTCACGCAGTTCTCGATCGAGTTCGGGCCGACGGGCGGCACACTGCACATCTGCATGCCGTACTCGATGGTCGAGCCGATCCGCGACGTGCTCGCGTCGCCGATCCAGGGCGAGGCGCTCGAAGTCGACCGCCGCTGGGTGCGCGTGCTGTCGCAGCAGGTGCAGGCCGCCGAGGTCGAGCTGACCGCGAACCTCGCCGAGATCTCGTCGACCTTCGAGAAGATCCTGAACCTGCGCGCGGGCGACGTGCTGCCGCTGGAAATCGAGGACACGATCACCGCGAAGGTCGACGGCGTGCCGGTGATGGAATGCGGCTACGGAATTTTCAATGGTCAATATGCGTTGCGCGTGCAGAAGATGATCAGCGCGGGCGATTCGATGAAGGAAGGTGGATATGAGTGAGCTGAACCAGACGCCCGAGGACGACGCACAAGCGATGGCCGACGCGGCCCTCGCGGCATCGGCCGCCGCCGCGCAGGCGGCGCCGGCCGCTGCGGAAGAAGATCCGGGCATCGACGACTGGGCGGCCGCACTCGCCGAGCAGAACCAGCAGCCGGTGCAGCCGGGCGCGACGGGCGCCGGCGTGTTCCAGCCGCTGTCGAAGGCCGCGGCGAGCTCGACGCACAACGACATCGAGATGATCCTCGACATCCCGGTCAAGATGACCGTGGAGCTCGGCCGCACGAAGATCGCGATCCGCAACCTGCTGCAGCTCGCGCAGGGCTCGGTGGTCGAGCTGGACGGCATGGCCGGCGAGCCGATGGACGTGCTCGTGAACGGCTGCCTGATCGCGCAGGGCGAGGTCGTGGTCGTCAACGACAAGTTCGGCATCCGCCTGACCGACATCATCACGCCGGCCGAACGCATCCGGAAGCTGAATCGATGAACGTCGCAGCGCCCGGCCGCCGCGTGCGCGTCGTGCGCGTGGGGGCCGCCGCCGCGGCCATTGCGGCGTCGCTTGCCTGCGCGCCGGCCGGCGCCGCCGACATGAACGCGGTGAACCACGCCGGCTCGATCGCATCGAGCGTGATGGTCGGTTCGGCCGCACCGTCGCTCGGCTTCGGCGCGGTGCTGCAGACGCTGGTCGGGCTCGTGGTCGTGATCGGTCTCGTGTTCGCGTGTGCGTGGCTCGCGCGCCGCTTCGGCTTCCAGCACGCACGCCGCGGCGGCCCGCTGAAGGTCGTGTCGAGCGTCGCGGTCGGCGCGAAGGAAAGCGCGACGATCGTCGAGATCGGCGACACCTGGCTCGTGCTCGGCGTCGCGCCGGGCAACGTGCGATTGCTGCATACGCTGCCGGCCGGTTCGGCGGCGGCCACCGCGACGGCGGCTTCGGCTTCGGCCGACGCACCCGCCGGCGCCGCCCCGTCCGAAGGCGGCCTGCCCGGCACGTTCGGCTCGCGGTTTCGCGACGCGCTCGCGAGCGAAGCCGCGAAGCGCCTCGGTCGCGGCAAGGACCGCTGACATGGCGCCGCGCCCTCTTTCCGACCCCGCATACCGATGAAACACGCCTTCCTGCATCGCGCGGCGCGCTTCGCGCCCGTGCTGATCCTCTGCCTCGCGCCCGCGCTCGCCCATGCGCAGGCGAACGGCCTGCCCGCGTTCAACGCGAGCCCGGGCCCGCACGGCGGCACCACGTATTCGCTGAGCGTGCAGACGATGCTGCTGCTCACGATGCTGTCGTTCCTGCCGGCGATGATGCTGATGATGACGAGCTTCACGCGCATCATCATCGTGCTGTCGCTGCTGCGCCAGGCGCTCGGCACCGCGACGACGCCGCCGAACCAGGTGCTCGTCGGCCTCGCGATGTTCCTCACCTTCTTCGTGATGTCGCCGGTGCTCGACCGCGCGTACAACGACGGCTACAAGCCGTTCTCCGACGGCTCGATGCCGATGGAGCAGGCGGTGCAGCGCGGCGTCGCGCCGTTCAAGACCTTCATGCTGAAGCAGACCCGCGAGACCGATCTCGCGCTGTTCGCGAAGATCTCGAAGGCCGCGCCGATGCAGGGCCCAGAAGACGTGCCGCTGTCGCTGCTGGTGCCCGCGTACGTCACGAGCGAGCTGAAGACCGGCTTCCAGATCGGCTTCACGGTGTTCATCCCGTTCCTGATCATCGACATGGTCGTCGCGAGCGTGCTGATGTCGATGGGGATGATGATGGTGTCGCCGTCCACCGTGTCGCTGCCGTTCAAGCTGATGCTGTTCGTGCTGGTCGACGGCTGGCAGTTGCTGATCGGCTCGCTCGCGCAGAGCTTTACGTAAGCGGCGGAGGAAACGCGCGATGACGCCCGAACAAGTGATGACCCTCGCGCACCACGCGATGATGGTCGGCCTGCTGCTGGCCGCCCCACTGCTGCTGGTCGCGCTCGCGGTCGGCCTCGTCGTGAGCCTGTTCCAGGCCGCGACGCAGATCAACGAGGCAACCCTGTCGTTCATCCCGAAGCTGCTCGCGGTCGCCGCGACGCTCGTGATCGCGGGCCCGTGGATGCTGACGACCATGCTCGACTACCTGCGGCAGACGCTGCTGCACGTCGCGACGCTCGGCGCCGGCTGAGCCGCGCCTCACCCCCGGCGGCGATGTTCTCGGTTACCTACGCGCAGCTCAACGGCTGGCTCACGGCGTTCCTGTGGCCGTTCGTGCGGATGCTCGCGCTCGTCGCGACCGCGCCCGTCGTCGGCCACGCGGCGGTGCCCGTGCGCGCGAAGATCGGCCTCGCCGCGTTCATGGCGCTGGTCGTGGCACCCACGCTCGGCGCGATGCCGGACGTCACCGTGTTCTCCGCACAAGGGATCTGGATCCTCGTCACGCAGTTCCTGATCGGCGTCGCGATGGGCTTCACGATGCAGCTCGTGTTCGTGGCCGTCGAGGCGGCCGGCGACTTCATCGGGCTGTCGATGGGGCTCGGCTTCGCGACCTTCTTCGATCCGCACACGAGCGGCGCGACGCCCGTGATGGGCCGCTTCCTGAATGCCGTCGCGATGCTCGCGTTCCTCGCGGTGGACGGCCACCTGCAGGTGTTCGCCGCGCTCGCCGCGTCGTTCCAGTCGCTGCCGGTGTCGGCCGACCTGCTGCACGCGCCCGGCTGGCGCACGCTCGCCGCGTTCGGCGTGACCGTGTTCGAGATGGGGCTGCTGCTCGCGCTGCCGGTGGTCGCGGCGCTGCTGATCGCGAACCTCGCGCTCGGCATCCTGAACCGCGCGGCGCCGCAGATCGGCGTGTTCCAGGTCGGTTTTCCGGTGACGATGCTGGTCGGGCTGCTGCTCGTGCAACTGATGGTGCCCAACCTCGTGCCGTTCGTGTCGCATCTGTTCGACATGGGGCTGGATGCGATGGGGCGCGTGCTGCTCGGGTGGCGGTGATGCGCGGATCATTCGTTCCGAGGTACGGGCACTGCCTCGGCCGATCCGGATTCCGGGCCTATTCATCCGGCCAATTGGCGACGATTCTCCCGATTGACCCGGGAGTGATTCGTTCGCGTCAGATGAGGATACTTGCCATCGTGTTGCGGGCAGCATGGGCGTTGATGGCTACCAACATGGGAACACCAGTGCTGCCATCACAACTGGCGAGGCTCATCAAACGGTCGATTTGTTAGCTGACGGCGGCATTTCGCTCCGACCGGACTTCCTCGGAGTTGTCCTTTGCAGCGGCGCGCTTGCCAGTGCTCCGCGCGGCGTGCCGCTATCTCCGCTCGGTGCCCCGTCGCATTCCGCCCTTCGCGCCCCTGCCAGTACCAGCCGAAAATTGGACAAACGACGATATCGTGCCGTCACGCATGACTGAATAATTCCCTGCTTTGCGGCGTAACCTCGCCGCGGTTCTCGCGACCGGCATGCGGCGGCGCGTACAGGCAGATGATTTCGACACGATCCTTCCAGCTGGTGGCGGTTCTTGGCTGGCTCGGCGCCGCATGGCCGGTGCAGGCGGCCGACCTGCTCGACGCCGTGAACGCGGCGCGGCGCTTCGATGCGGGCATCGGCGCGGCGCGCAACGCACAGCTCGCCGGCCGCGAGAAGCGCTGGCAAGGTCTTGCGGGGCTGCTGCCGCGCGCAGAACTCAACGGCAGCTACACGAAGCAGGACCAGCCCACCGCGGCGTATGCGGCAGCGGTCCGCCGTCACAGCGCTTCCGTAACCGTCACACAGCCGCTGTTCGATGTGTCCCGCGTCGCCGATTTCAAGCGCGGCGGCACGCTTGCCGACCAGGCGGACATCGAGTATGAGAAGGCGTCGCAAACCCTGATCACCGATGTCGCCAGCGCCTATTTCGACGTCCTGTTTGGACGCGAAGTGTTGCAGGCCGCCGAAACCGCCCAGCAGGCATTCCATAAGCAACTCGACCAGGCGCAGGCGGCGCTGGGGATCGGCGATGGCACGCGCACCGACGTGGACGAGGCGCGCGCGAACCTCGACGAAGCGCTCGCGCGCAAGGTCAGCGCGCAGAACGATCTCGAAATCGCGAGCGGCACGCTGCGGCGGCTCACGGGCCTCGCGGCGGATACGCTTGCGCCGGTCGCATGGCAGTGCGCGCCGCAGACGCCGCCAGTCGATCTCGCGACCGCAATGGATGAGGCCGCGCTCGAGAACGTCGAGGTGCGGATCGCCGAGAAGCTGGCTGAGCAGACACAGGCCGACGTCGTCGCCGCGACGGGCGCGCACCTGCCGGTCGTGAACCTGCAGGCGAGCTATGGCACGAACTGGAGCCGCGGCGCCAACGAGAACGGGCTCGACACCGTGTTCGGCACGACGTCGAAAACCCGCTCGTCGATGATCGGCGTGACAGTCACGATCCCGCTGTTTGCCGGCGGCGGCACGCTGTCGGCGAGCCGCGAAGCTTACCGTCGGCGCGACCAGGCACGCAACGCGCTAGAGGATGCGCGCCGCAAGGCTCGCGAGCACGCCCGTGCCGCGTATCTCGGCATCACCAACGGCGCCGCGCTGATCCGCGCGCAAGAACGCGCTCTCGCGTCGGCCGACAGCAAGGTGAAGTCGACCCACCTGGGCCGCGAAGTCGGGCTGCGCACGCAGATCGACGAACTCAACGCGCAGCAGCGCTATTTCGAGGCGATCCGCGATCTTGCGGACGCGCGCTATCGCTATCTGCGCGCGCGGCTGCAGTTGTCGGCCGCGCTCGGCACGCTCGGCGAAGCGGACGTCGCCGCGATTGCATGCCGCCCGGCAGGCTGACCATGCGCGATTCCGTCTCCCTCCATTCGATCTCACCGGTAGCGACACATGACTGATTCGCTGTTCCGTCAGGAAGCGCTCGACGCGACCAAGCACAAGCTGATGGGCACGGTCAGCCTGTATTCGCCGCCGTGGCGCTGGCTGACGATCGGTGTCGCGACGGCCGCGGCGCTTGCGGTCGTCGCGTTCTTCGTGCTCGGCACCTACACGAAGCGCGAGCGCGTCGCCGGCCAGCTGCTGCCCGCGAAAGGGCTGCTGGCCGTCATGCCGCCGCTGACGGGCACGGTGATCGACACGCGCGTGCGCGAGGGACAGACCGTCGCGGCCGGCGCCGAGCTGATGGCCGTGTCGGCCGAAGTCGCGACCGAGCTCGGCGGCACGCGCGAGCGGGTCCGCGAGCAGCTGGATCTTCAGCGTGCGCGCCTCGAGACCGATCTCGCGAGCCAGTCGCAACTGAGCGGCGAGGCGAAACGTGGGCTGCATGCGCGCGCCGCGGCGCTGAACGACCAGCTCGCGCAGATCGCGCTGCAGAAGACGCAGCGCACGCGCCAGGCCGAACTCTCGCTGCGGCAGCTCGGCAAGCTGCAGTCGATGCGCGAGCAGGGCTACGCGTCGAACAGCCAGGTCGAGCAGCAGGAAGCCGCGCTGCTCGATGCGCAGGCGCGGCTGCAGGATCTCGCGCGCCAGCGGCTCGACGTCGAGCAGCAGCTCGACCAGATCCGCCAGCAGCTGCGCGAATTGCCGCTCAATACCCGCAATCAGCAGAATGACATCGAGCGCAAGCTCGCCGACGTCGACCAGTCGATCGCGGAAAACGAGGCACGCCGCGCGGTGATCCTGCGCGCACCTCAGGCGAGCGTTGTCGCGACGCTGCTCGCGAAACCCGGGCAGGTCGTCAACGCGGGCCAGTCGGTCGTTTCGCTGCTGCCGCAGGGCGCATTGCTCGAGGCGCAATTGATGGTGCCGAGTCGCGCGATCGGCTTCGTGCGTACCGGCGCGCGCGTCGTGCTTCGCTACGAGGCCTACCCGTTCCAGAAATTCGGCCAGCAGTTCGGCCGCGTGACCGACGTATCGCGCACCGCGTTGTCGCCTCAGGAAGTCGCGAACCTCACCGGGCGCACCAACGTGCCCGAGCAGCTGTACCGCGTGGTCGTCGCGCTCGATCGCCAGGACATCGTCGCGTACGGCAGGCGCGAAACGCTGCGCCCCGGGATGGCGCTCGAGGCCGACGTGCTGATCGACCAGCGCCGGCTGATCGAGTGGGTGCTCGAGCCGCTGTACGCGCTCGGCCGCCGCGCGTCGGCATGAACGCCCCCGCGCATTCGATTCGCTATGGAGCCCGTTGAACGATGAAATGGATGGATGCCCTGCAATTCGGCTGGCGCCGTCGCCTGCCCGTGATGCTGCAGACGCAGGCGGCCGAGTGCGGGCTCGCGTGCGTCGGGATGATCGCGAGCTATCACGGCCGCGATCTCGACCTCGTCAGCCTGCGCAGACGCTTCAGCCCGTCGCTGAAAGGGGCGACGCTCAACGACGTGATGCTGATGGCCTACCGGCTCGGCCTCGCGTCGCGCGCGCTGCGGCTCGAACTCGACGAGCTCGGCAAGCTGCGGCGCCCGTGCATCCTGCACTGGGACATGAATCACTTCGTCGTGCTGAAGTCGGTGTCGCGCAGCGGGATCACGATCCACGATCCCGCGCGCGGCGTGCGCGACGTGCCGCTTGCCGAAGTGTCCGACCACTTCACGGGCGTCGCGCTGGAGCTGATGCCGTCGCCGTCGTTCGCGCGGGCGCGCGAGCGCGAATCGATCTCGATGGCGACGCTCATCGGCGGCGTCACCGGCATCCGCGCGGCGTTCGCGCAGGTGCTGCTGCTGTCCGTCGCGCTCGAGGTGTTCGGCATCGTCACGCCGTTCTACATGCAGTGGGTGATGGACCAGGTACTCGTGTCGGCCGACGCCGACCTGCTGACGCTGCTCGGCATCGGCTTCCTGCTCGTCGTGCTGTTCCAGAACGCGGTCGCGGCGCTGCGCTCGTGGGTCGTCACGTGGTTCTCGAGCCTGCTCGGGGTGCAGTGGACGGCGAACGTCTGTTCGCATCTGTTCAGGCTCCCGATGACGTACTTCGAGCAGCGCCACATCGGCGACGTCGTGTCGCGGTTCGGCGCGATCGGCACGATCCAGGGCACGCTCACGACGCAATTCGTCGGCGCGCTGCTCGACGGCGCGATGGCAATCGTCACGCTCGCAATGCTGTTCGTCTACAGCCCGACGCTCACGTGGCTCGTGCTCGGGCTGTTCGCCGCGTATGGCGCAATCCGCTGGCTTGCGTATCGGCCGTTCCGGCAGGCGAACGAGGAACACATCGTGTACGCGGCCCGCGCGGAATCGAACCTGCTCGAGTCGATCCGCGGCGTGCAGGCGATCAAGCTCGCGAACAAGCAGGAGGCGCGCGTGGCGACCTATGCGAATGCCGTGGTCGAGACCACCAACAAGAACGTCGTGATCCAGCGGCTGTCGATCGGCTTCTCGACGCTGCAGGGCGTGATCTCCGGCGCGGGCCGCGTGGCGCTCGTGTGGCTGGCCGCGAAACAGGTGATCGACGGGCAGTTCTCGGCGGGGATGCTGGTCGCGTTCGTCAGCTTTGCCGATCAGTTCATGGCGCGCGGCGCGGGCCTGATCGGCACGGTGATCGATTTCCGGATGCTGCGGCTGCACGGCGAGCGGCTCGCCGACATCGTGCTGACCGACGCCGAATCCGACATGGAAGCGAAGGCCGCGCGCGCGCCGGCGGCGGGCGGCCACGCGGCGGCGCCCGCGATCGACGTGCGCGACGTGCGCTTTCGCTACACGGAGACCGAACCGTGGGTGCTCGACGGCTGCTCGTTCTCGATCGCGCCGGGAGAATCGGTCGCGCTCGTCGGCCCGTCGGGCCAGGGCAAGACCACGATGGCGAAGGTGCTGCTCGGCCTGCTGACGCCCGAGCACGGCAGCGTGAGCGTCGACGGCATCGACATCCGCAAGCTCGGGCTCCATCAGCACCGCGAGCTGATCGGCTGCGTGATGCAGGACGACATCCTGTTCGCCGGCTCGATCGCCGACAACATCGGCTTCTTCGATCCGCAGCCCGACCAGGCGCGCATCGAGGAAGCCGCGCGGCTCGCGCAGATCCACGACGACATCGCGGCGATGCCGATGGGCTATCAGAGCCTCGTCGGCGACATGGGCTCGTCGATGTCCGGCGGCCAGTGCCAGCGCGTGCTGCTCGCCCGTGCTTTCTACCGGAAACCCGCGATTCTCGTGCTCGACGAGGCGACCAGCCATCTCGACGTTGAACGCGAGCGGCTGATCAACGATGCGGTGCGCGCGATGAACATCACGCGGATCATCATCGCGCACCGGCCGGAGACGATCCGGAGCGCGGATCGCGTCGTCGAACTCGCGCGAGGCAGCGCACGCGAAATGGGCGTCGGCGCGCGGTTCGATCCGGAGGCCGCCTAGCGCCGCCGCAAGTGGAGTGCCCGTCGCGCACGATGCGCGACGGGAGAGCCGATGCCGATCCGGCTTTCGACGATCGGCAGTGCGTAACTGTAGGGAGAACTTCAAATGCGCGAATTGACCACGATGGAATTGAATGAAGTAAGCGGTGGCGGCCTTTTCAGCAATCTGGGGGCGGGGGTGCTGGGCAGCGTTGCAGGCCTGGTTGCCGGCGGCTTCAAGGGTGCCGCAACGGGCGGCAGCACGGGCGGCATCCTGGGCGCAGGCATCCTCAGCGCCGGTGTCGGCCTGCTCGTCGGCGCCGGGCTGGGCCTGCTCGGCGGCAAGATTTACGGCTTGGTTAATGGGTCGCAGCAGACGCTCAAGGTCTTCAACCGCGTGATGGAAGGCCTGTTCGACCCGAACCTGCCGGCACCGAAGTAATGCGAGGCGGGGGCGCCGTTCCAGTGGCGCCTGCTGCCGTCATAGCACGGGCCGGCACGCGCGACGCGATGCCGGCCATGTCAATCCGATTTCGTCAGAAGGTGAATCATGCGTGAAATCAGCAAGATGGAACTCGCGACCGTTTCGGGCGGCGGCATCGCCGACTGGATCAACAGCCTGTTCAAGCCGGCCGCGCCGCGCGAACCCTGGGTCAATCCGTTTCCTTCGGACAACACCCAGACGGGCGCTGTAGAGACGCTCGGCAAGGTCGTCTTCGCGACAGGCGTCGCAATCGCGGCCGCTGCGACTGCGTCGGTCCTCGCCGTCCTCGCCGCCGCGGCTCGCCCGACCGGCCGATAAGCAAACGTTCGGTGCGACGACTCGCCATCCGGACGACATGCGTGCCGATTGCTTCGGTCGCTTCGGCACGCCACTCGACCCCGCGGCCCGCATCGGCCAACGGGATCGTGAGCGTGCGCCGCTTTTGGATGGATTGCGATAGTCGGAACGGATCGGGCAAGTTAATTTTATCCTCCCTGACACGCTTGCGTGCCCGGTGGGAATTTTTGAGCGATTAAAAGGGATACCGGATCATGATGAAGAAAATTCTGTTGGCCTCCGCAACGGCGTCGGCGATGTCGTTCATGCCGCTCGCGGCGCATGCATACGACGGCACCGTGAACATCACGGGTGCGCTGAGCGGCGCCAGCTGCACCATCAAGGTCAACGATGCCGACAACAACGGTACAGTCCAGCTTCCGAGCGTGGGCGCGGCTTCGCTGGCGTCGAAGGGCGCGGTAACGGGTGCGACGAACTTCACTATCGCGCTCAGCAACTGCACGAACGCGGGCAAATCGGTGCGCGCGTTCTTCGAAGCCGGCCCGAACGTCAACGGCGGGGACGGCACGCTCTACAACCGCGCACTGACCAACGCCGCGGCCAACGTCGCCGTGCAGCTTCTCGACATGGACGGCAAAGCGCTGAAGGCCGGTGATGTCAGCCAACGCAACGGCCGGCCGGTCGACCTCGTCAACAACGCAGCCTCGATGGTCTATGGCGCGCAGTACTACTCGCTCGGCGCGGCGACGGCAGGCAGCGTAAGCACGTCGGTCACGTACTCGATCGACTATCTGTAAGCCGTCATGCCGGCCGTCGCGTACGGCCGGCATCGACGACTCGCGCGACGCGGGCCATTCCGGCCCGCGGTACCGCCGCTCCGGGGAAGCGTCCCGTCGCGCGGCCTTCCCCTTCCCTCGTCATTGAACGATGTACTCGCTCCTCTCGTTTCTCTTCCGCCGGTTGCCGATCTGTGCATGCGTCGTGCTGGCCTGCACCGTACAGCACGGCATCGCGGGCGTGATCATTTCCGGCACGCGCCTCGTCTATCCGGCCAGCGATCGGGAGATCACCGCCAAGATCGACAACGTCGGCACCGATCCGGCGCTCGTGCAGGCATGGCTCGACGACGGCGACCCACGCTCGCGCCCGGGCACGGCCAAGGTGCCTTTCGTGTTGATGCCGCCGATCTTTCGCGTCGATCCGGGCAAGGGACAGACGTTGCGGATCGTCTATACCGGCGATCCGCTGCCGCAAGACCGGGAATCCGTGTTCTGGCTGAACGTACTCGACATTCCGCCGAAAACCGCCGATCAGCCGTCGACGACCATGCTGCAGCTCGCGTTCCGTTCGCGAATCAAGGTGTTCTTCCGGCCGGCCGGCCTCGACGCCGATGGGGCGGTCGAGGCGGCCAAAGGCGTGAAATGGTCACTCGCGCCCGCGCCGGACGGCGGCAAAGGCCACCTGTTGCACGCGACCAATTCGTCGCCGTTCAACGTCACCGTGCTGTCGGCGCAAGTCGTGCACGACGGCCGCACGTACACGATCGACGACGGCGCGATGATCGCGCCCGGTGCCGACCGTCTGTTTGCGCTGAACATGCCGCTGCCGAGCCTCCCGGCCGGCACAAAGCTCGACTATTCGACGATCAACGACTTCGGCACCGACGTGAAATGGCCGGCGGTGCTCGAGGCCACGCCTTGATTCGACCTCGGCATTCGAGCCGCCTGCGCGCGTTGCCGGGCGACGCGGGTCGGATTCAGACCGAGCCCGCGGCCCGTCGGCGATCCGTCCAATTCGAGCATTCGAAACGAAGCCCATGAAATGCATCCATCCCGCATCCGGTCCGCGCACCGGTCGGCCGGCGCTCGTGCTCCGGCGGTCGTACGCGACGGCGTTGCTCGCCTGGTCGGCACTGCCGCTCGGCGCAGCGGCGAGCGAGCTTGCGCCCGCCGATCCGCAGCCCCGGATCGGCGGGCCGGGCCGGGGGGACGCGCTGCCGTCCCGGGCGCTGCAGTTCGACCCGGACTTCGTGCTGACGTCGCCGGACAGCGGAATCGACCTGTCCCGTTTTGAGAAGGGCAACCCGGTCTGGCCCGGCGAATACCGGGCCGACGTGTACCTGAACGGGGCGCTGCTCGGCCGCGACGACGTCACCGTGCGCGAATCGGGCGCAAACGGCCCGCAAGTGTGCTTCAGCCGCCGCATGCTCGACAGGATCAACGCGGATACGAGCCGGATTGCGCCCGAAGCGCTCGCGCCGCTCGCCGATCCCGCCGCGTGCAAATCGCTCGATTCGCTGCTGCCGGGCGCGTCGGCGTCGTTCGACGCCGGCTCGGCGCGCCTCGACATCCATGTCCCGCAAGCGCTGTTGCGCCGCACGGCCCGCGGCTACGTCGATCCGTCGATGTGGGACAGCGGCGTGACCGCGGGATTCGTAGGCTACAGCGCGAATCTCTATGGAAACGTCGTGAACGGCCGGAGCGACAGCGCGGCATACGTCGGACTGAACGCCGGCATCAATGCGGGCGGATGGTACTTCCGTCACGACGGCGCGCTGAACTGGCAGAATCGCGGCGGCCAGCACTACAGCATCACCAACACCTACGTTCAACGCGACCTGACGGCGCTCAAGGCGCGCGTCAGGCTCGGCGACGCGAACACGTCCGGCGAGCTGTTCGATACGTTTCCGTTTCGCGGCGTGCAGATCGCCAGCGACGATCGCATGTGGCCCGATTCCCGTCGCGGCTATGCACCGGTCGTTCGCGGCATCGCGAATTCGAATGCGCGCGTGACCGTGCGCCAGAGCGGCGCGGTCATCTACGAAACGACCGTGCCGCCCGGCCAGTTCGTGATCGACGACCTCTATCCGACCGGTTACGGCGGAGATCTCGACGTGACCGTCACCGAATCGGACGGCAGCGAGCGGGTATTCAAGGTGCCGTACGCATCGGTCGTGCAATCGCTGCGGCCCGGCATGAACCGGTTCGGTTTCGTCGCGGGCGTGGTGCGCAAGCGGAACCTGTCGTATACGCCGCACATCGTGCAGGCGACCTACGCGCGTGGCGTGTCCAACCTGCTGACGCTGTATGGCGGCGTGCTCGCGAACGAGGACTACCAGAACCTGCTCGTCGGCGGTGCGTTCAACACGCCGATCGGCGCGATGGCGCTCGACGTGTCCGGTGCATTCACATCGTCGAACGGCCGGCGGGCAAGCGGCGCGAGCGTGCGCATCACGTACAGCAAGACGCTGGAAGCGACGAACAGCAACCTGTCGGTGGCAGCGTATCGCTTCTCGTCGTCCGGCTATCTCGATCTCGACAACGCGCTCGCCTACGTCGACAACGCCAGGCGCAACGCGACAGGCCTCACTGAACAGCCGCTCTGGCGCGCGCGCAATCGGGTATCGGTCACCGCATCGCAGCGGTTCGGCGACAACGGCGGCCAGTTGTTCGTGAGCGCGTACACGCAGAACTACTGGGAGCGCCGCGGCACCGACACGCAATTCCAGATCGGCTACAGCAACCGTTTCCGCATCGTCGACTACAGCATCTCGGTCAACCGCGCCCGCGCGATCGGCGGCGACGTCGATACGCAGTACATGCTGACCGTGTCGCTGCCGCTCGGTCGCTCGGCACAAGCGCCGCGCGCAAGTGCGAACGTCGCGCACGACAGCGTGCGCGGGGTCACGTCGATGATGACGGCGAGCGGCTTCGTCGGTACGCAGAACCAGGGCAGCTATTCGGTTTCCGCGTCGCGCGACGTGGGTGCGACGTATTCGGGCAGCGTGTCCGGCCAGTACCGCACGCCGTACACGACGGTTCAGGGCGCGTTCGCCAAGGGCGATCGCTACGGGTCTGGCTCGGTCGGATTGAGTTGGCGCGATCGTCGCGCATCCGGGTGGCATAACGGCGTCCCCCTATGCGGCCGACACGGTTGCCGTCGTCGCGGTGCCGGCGGCGAGTGGCGCCAGGGTGGTCGGATACGGCGGCGTTGCGCTCGACGGGCGCGGCTACGCGGTCGTGCCGTACCTGAATCCGTACCGGGTCAACCAGATCGAGATCGACCCGCGCGGCCTGCCCGCCGACGTCGAGCTGCAGACGACGAGCCTGCAGGTGGCGCCGCGTCAGGGCGCCGTCGTGATGCTGCGCTACCCGACCGTGAAGGGGCGTGCACTGCTGATTCATGCATCGACGCCGACCGGCCGGGAATTGCCGTTCGGCGCGCCGGTATTCGACGCACGCGGCAACAACGTCGGCGTGGTGTCGCAGGGCGGCCAGATCTATGCGCGCATCGCGGAACCGGACGAAAAGCTGACGGTGAAATGGGGGCACGCCGACGCGTGGCAATGTTCGATCCGCGTGGCGTTGCCGCCGCTCGATGCCGGCGCGCGGCAGGTCGCCATCCAGCGCGTCGACGCCCCGTGCGAATTCGACGCGCGGCCGTCCGGTCCCGGCGATGCGCCGCGGCACGCGGCCCCGCCTGCATGACGGCGCCCTGCATGCGCGCACGACAACATCGGATGAAATCGCACATGAACGACTGGAACACACCCATCCATCGCATCAGGCTGGCTTGCACGGCGGGCCTGCTGGCCTGCGCGGCGGGCGCGGGCACCGCGCAGGCGGCCGCGAATTGCCAGAACGTGAGCACGGCGGAACTCGGTACGCTGCCCGATCCGTTCAGGGTCGCGGCCGATGCGCCGATCGGCACGGTGCTCTGGAGCAAGACAGGGATCGAAATCAAGGCGTCCTGCATGAAGACCGTTGCGTCGGCGAACTTCGAGGCGACGCTCTATCGATGGATGGCCGACCCCGACCTGACGGCGAACGGTCTCGGCTTGTACGTGACCTATAACGGCAATCGCGGTACCGGGGACGCATCGTTTCCGATGGGGACGATCATCAGTTCGTCGCTGACGCCGACGACCGTTTCCGCGACGATCGACGTCGAGCTGGTGAAGATCGGGGCGACGCCGTCCACGCCGAGGGTGTTTCCGGTCCTGTCGGTGCTGACGGCGCTGATCGGCGGCCCGAACAAGGATTATTCGAAAGCGGCCCGCTACGTCACCTACGGCTTCAAGAACATCTCGTTCCAGGCAGCCACCTGCGCGCCGTCGACCACGCAGGTGGCCGTGGATCTCGGCACCCACAAGCTCAGCAAATCGTCGGGACTGGGTTCCGGCATCGGCACGACATCCACGTCGAAAGGCTTCACGATCGGCCTGAAGTGCGATGCCCAAGTCGCCGGCAGTTTCGCGGTCAACCTGACGCTCGACGGCAACGCGGACAACGCATCCAGCGGCATCCTGTCGCTGTCGTCGTCGAGTACGGCGCAAGGCGTCGGCATCCAGCTGCTCAAGGGCGACGGCAACCCGGTGTCGCTCGGCACGCCGTGGAAGGTGACGGATGCGCCGCCCGCGAGCACGCTGTCGGTGCCGCTGGCAGCGCGCTATTACCAGACGAAATCCGGTACCCGCCCGGGCACCGCCAATGGCACGGCGACATTTACGATCAGCTACAAATAGCGCGCGAGCGATCAGATCAATCCGTTTTCGTACGCGTAACGAATCAAGTGGACGTTGGAATCGGCCTGCTGCTTCTGCATCGCATATGAAGAACGGCGTCCGGCTCTCTTCGCCTGCGCGATGCGAACGCATGTGCAGACCTGTGTGACGATCGTCCGTAGGGATCGTTTCGGCCTGGCTGTCGCCGGCACCGAAGGTCTGACGGGCTGTATCGACGGCATGTTGGCCCTGGGCGAGGTGCGATCTCCGTCGTCGCCATCCTCAATTGCTTTGGTAACTGGGCGGCAACGTCGCTGAAGTGGGAGCCGGCGTGCCCAAGTGGAATACAGGATTCTCGATGCAATGACGCCAAGCGCCAATGCCGGATAGGCGTGCATCGCATGCCGGCCACCGACGCACAATATCTCGATGCGTCGGTATCTCGCACGACTCTCAATTAGCGTGGGCCGGACCAGCCGGCGAAGGCGCCCTGGATAGCGCCGGTCGCCATGCCCGCAAGGCCATTGACGGTCCAAGGGACACCGAGCATTGGCCCTGTAACGGCACCGCCGATCCCGCCTACAACCGAGCCTTGCAGACCACCAACTACGGCTCCCCAAGGGTTGCCGGCGCCCGCGACCAGCAATCGTTCATCATCGGACAGAATGCGAAGATTGCCGAGAGTATCGACAGCATCGAACGTACCGCAGACAAGCATCATTTCTTTGTTATGGGCGGAATATGTCACTTTCATTATCTCCTTCTGAAAATATAAAAAAACGACTCACTTAATGCGACACCTATCGCTGTGATCAATAGCGCAGACGCCGCTCCTGCCGGCAGGATCATGAATTTGATATTTATAAAATTAATTGCAATAATCGAGAGAATTGCGTTCATTACTCTTGCGATGAAAATCATGACCAATACTCTCGTGAAGTTATCGATGAATTTGTATTTAATAGATGCGCCGACTATGAGAGGAAGGGTGCTCGTCCAATAGAAATCTGAGCATCGTAAAGTGTCCATTTTTTCAAACGTTGAGTACTGCTCATGTGCGATGAGAAACTGACACCGCGTGACACGCCATGAGAAATCGGCGAGTCGGTCCCGTCGTCGAATATTTGGGGTTCCCATTCTGAACCTTGCAATTTTGACAGGTCGCGCCAAAGGCGCTGCGACGTTCACGATTACCGGCCGCCAGTACGGCATCGCCCTTCGTCAAATCAGCCCACTTTCGTACGCGTAGCGGATCAGATTGATATTCGTATCGGCCTGCAGCTTTTTCATCGCCATGTATTTCTGTGTCGACACGGTACTGACCGAGCGGCCGAGCTTTTTTGCGATGCTCGAGAGCGAGTAGCCCAACGCGAACAGGCGCACGACGTCAAGTTCCCTTTGTGTCAGCTTTGCGTGGGAGCCGCGGCTGATCGTGCCGGATTGCTCGACGATTTCGCGAACCGTCGGGGAGAAATACCGCGTTCGGCCGGCGCGCACATGTCGGCACGCATGCACGATCTCGTCAATCCCGTCTTCCTTGCTGACGATGGCTTTCACACCCAGTTGCAGTGCGGCCGCGAAAACGCTCGGATTTTTCTGCGCGGTCAGCATCACGCATTGCGCACCAGGCGCGACGTCATGTAGCCTGCGCAGCAGCCTCAGGCCATCGATCGGTTTATCGCCCCGATTCATCGAATAGTCGACGATGACGAGATCGACCGGCGAGCGTGTCAATGCGTCGATCAACTCCATACCGCTATTACAGCAATGTGCAATGAGGAATTCCGATCCCCACTGCGGCAGACGCTTAAGCATTTCGATCACGACCGGATGGTCGTCGGTGATGGCGATGGTGGTTGGATTCATTGCATGGTCAACATGAAATATAAGTTCGGAACAGGTTTCGAATCGATCAAGGAAAAATCACAGTCGGAACACTGCGCAACGCGATGCTTCCTGCCGACCAACGACGTTGTCGAGATGTCATGTTTCCGTAGTTGGTCTGCGCGCAATGGACGACCCCGTTCGTGCCTGCCAAAGCGTAATGGCGAGAAACCGGCATTTGACAGGCCTGTTGTCATTCCAGCCCACAGCGCAATCCGGCTGGAAGCACGCTCTTCGAGCATGCGCCCGGGGTTCGTGGAAAACCCCTAAACGAACCGCCGCCCCGCGAAAGGTTGCAGAAGGTTTCGCGTCCCTATACTCGTCGTGACGATGCAGCAAGCATCGCGCCATACGAATACAACGAACGGAGACGACCCGATGCGACCCATCCTGCGCACCCTCGCCGTTGCAGCCAGCCTGAGCTGCGCGCTTGCCGCTGCCCCCGCTTTCGCCGATGACGGCGGCAAGATCACGATCATGGTCGGCGGGATCGCGAAGCTGATCTACCTGCCCGCGCGGCTCACGCAGGAACTCGGCTACTTCAAGGCCGAAGGGCTCGACGTCGAGCTGCTGTCGCAGCCGGCCGGCGTCGACGCGGAGAACGAACTGCTCGCGGGCGCCGTGCAGGGTGTGGTCGGCTTCTACGACCACACGATCGACCTGCAGAGCAAGGGCAAGGACGTGAAGGCGATCGCCGTGTTCGGCCAGGTGCCGGGCGAAGTCGAGATGGTGTCGACCAAGGCCGCGCCGACCTTCAAGTCGATGGCCGACGCGAAGGGCAAGACGCTCGGCGTGACGGGCCTCGGCTCGTCGACCAGCTTCCTCACGCAATACCTCGCGCTCGCGCACGGCGTGCCGTCGACGCAGTACACGATGCTGCCGGTCGGCGCCGACGCGAGCTTCATCGCCGCGATCAAGCAGGGCCGTATCGACGCCGGGATGACGACCGAGCCGACCGTGTCCGCGCTCGAGAAGATGGGCGACGCGAAGGTGCTGGTCGACCTGCGCACGCTGGAAGGCACGCGCGCCGCGCTCGGCGGCACCTACCCGGCCGCGAGCCTGTACGTGCAGTCGGCGTGGGCCGATTCGCACAAGGCGGAAGCCACCAAGCTCGCGCACGCATTCGCGAAGACGATGCAGTTCATCCACACGCACAGCGCCGAAGAGATTGCCGCGAAGATGCCGGCCGACTACCAGAAGGACAAGGCGCTGTACGTGAGCGCGCTGAAGGCGTCGCTGCCGATGTTCACCGCCGACGCGAAGATGCCGGCCGACGGCCCGGCGACCGTGCTGAAGGTGCTGTCGGCGTTCAACCCGTCGGTGAAGGGCAAGCATGTCGACCTGGCGCGCACCTTCACGAACGATTTCGTGAACGCGAAGTAAGCGATATCGGTAGCGGCGCAGGCGGCGGGGACCCCGCCGCCGTGCGTGCCCCGTTCCGGCCCGGTTGACCGGCCCGGCGTTGCGCCACGATGCGACGCCCTCTTCACCCGCAGGACAAATGCGATGAACCAGGCAGTCTCCCCGAGCACACCGGCGATCGAGTTTCGCAACGTGTCGTGCCGCTTCATTTCGCCGGAAGGCAAGGCCACCGTCGCGCTGCGCGACTTCAGCATGAGCGTCGCGCGCGGCGAATTCATCGCGATCGTCGGGCCGACCGGCTGCGGCAAGTCGACGACGCTGAACCTGATCACCGGGCTGCTCAAGCCCGTGTCGGGCGAGGTGCGCGTGATGGGCCGCCCGGTCGACGGGATCGATCCGCGCATCGGCTTCGTGTTCCAGGCCGACGCCGTGTTCCCGTGGCGCAACGTGATCGACAACGTCGCGGCCGGCCCGCTGTTCCGCGGCCGCTCGAAGGACGTCGCGTACGCACAGGCCGAGGAATGGATCCGCAAGGTCGGCCTCGACAAGTTCACGAAGCACTACCCGCACCAGCTTTCCGGCGGCATGAGGAAGCGCGTCGCGCTCGCGCAGACCTTCATCAACCAGCCGGAAATCCTGCTGATGGACGAGCCGTTCTCCGCGCTCGACATGCAGACGCGCACGCTGATGCAGGACGAGCTGCTGCAGCTCTGGTCCGCGAACAAGGGCTCGGTCGTGTTCGTCACGCACGATCTCGAGGAGGCGATCGCACTCGCCGACCGCGTGTTCGTGCTGACCGCGCGGCCTGCCACGCTCAAGCGCGTGTACGAGATCGACCTGCCGCGCCCGCGCGTCACGTCGGAGATCCGCTACGACCCGCGCTTCATCGAAATTTCCAAGGACATCTGGCACGACCTGCGCGAAGAAGTGCAGATCGGCTGACGCACACGCAGCCCGGTAAAAGACAGCAAGGACAGGAGCATGACCGACATGACGCTTCCCCCCACCGCCATTCCGGCGACGACGCTCGAGGACGACGAGCGCGCCGCGCAACGCCGGCTGCGCCGCCGGCGCAACCTGATCGTCACGCTGCGGATCGCCGTGCTGGTGATCGTGCTCGGCGGGTGGGAACTCGCCGCACGCCTCAAGTGGATCGATCCGTTCTTCTTCTCGATGCCGTCGCTGATCTTCGCGCAGATCCAGGACTGGTTCGTGAACGGCACGTCGCAGGGCCCGCTGCTCACGCAGGTATGGGTCACGCTCGAGGAAACCGGGATCGGCTTCATAATCGGCTCGGTCGCCGGCGTGATCTGCGGGATCGTGCTCGGCCGCAACAAGCTGATGGCCGACGTGTTCGGCCTGTACATCCAGATCGCGAACTCGATTCCGCGCGTCGTGCTCGGCTCGATCTTCGTGATCGCGCTGGGCCTCGGGATGGCGTCGAAGATCGCGCTGGCCGTCGTGATGGTGTTCTTCGTCGTGTTCGGCAACGCGTTCCAGGGCGTGCGCGAAGCCGACCGCTACCTGATCGCGAACGCGCAGATCCTCGGCGCGTCGCGCCGGCAGATCACCACGGCGGTCGTGATCCCGTCCGCGCTGAGCTGGATTCTCGCGAGCCTGCACGTGAGCTTCGGCTTCGCGCTGGTCGGTGCGGTCGTCGGCGAATTCCTGGGTTCCAAGCAGGGCATCGGTTTGCTAATCTCCACCGCCCAGGGCGCGTTCAATGCCAGCGGCGTGTTCGCGGCGATGATCGTGCTGGCGGTGGTCGCGCTGGCCGCCGACTACCTGCTGACGTGGCTCGAGAAGCGGCTGCTGAAGTGGCGCCCCGCGGCGTTCTGAACGCCGCAGGCGGACGCCTGACATGACACCCCCGACCGCGCCGGCGCCCCCGGCGCGGTTCGGCATTTCGGAGAAGGAGCGCAACGGGATGGCGCACAGCCTGCGCGGACGGCTGCTGTGGTGGCTGCTGCTGCCGCTCGCGGTGTTCGTGCTGATCGCCGGCGCGATGTCTTACGACACCGCGCGGACCACGGCCGCGCTCGTGCAGGACAGCGCGCTCGTCGCGTCCGCGCGCACGATCGGCGAGGACATCGAATGGCGCAACGGGCTGCCGGTCGCCGACGTGCCGCCGGCCGCGCTGGAGATTTTCGAATCGCCGTCGCGCGATTCGGTGTTCTACAAGGTGATCGACGGCCACGACCGCCTGCTCGCGGGCACGCCGGCGCTCGCCGTGCCCGCGCGGCACGGCGTCGAGCCGACGCTGTACGACACGTCGCTCGACGGCGTGCCGCTGCGCGCGGTGGCCTACGATCGCCAGCTGTACGACGAGGGGCGGGTCGAGACGGCCACGGTGGTCGTCGCGAAGACGACGCGCTCGCACCAAGCGATGGTCGCGACGATCTGGCGGCCGCAGCTCGTGCGGCTGTCGCTGATGCTGATGCTCGCGATGGGGCTCGTGTACCTCGGCCTCACCTTCGAGATGCGCCCGCTGATGAAGCTGAAGGACGACGTGGCCGACCGCGGGCCGATGGAGCTGGAGCCGATCCGCCCCGAGCGGCTGCAGAACGAGCTGCGGCCGATCGTCGACGCGATCAACCAGTGCATCGCGCGGCTCAACACGCACACGGCCACGCAGCGCCGCTTCATCGCGGATGCCGCGCACCAGTTGCGCACGCCGATCGCGGTGCTCGACACGCAGATCCAGTACGCGCAGCGGCGCGGGCACGACGATCCGGAGCTTGCCGCGGTGCTCGACAGCATGCAGCGCAGCAGCCGCAAGATGGCCGACGTGACCGACAAGCTGCTGCTGCTCGCGCATGCGGAAGCGACACCGTCGACGCTGCTGAACCATCGCGTCGATCTCGCGGCCGTGGTGTCGAGCGTGCTGGAGGAGACGATCGTGCTCGCGCAGCGGCGCGACATCGACCTCGGCGCCGATCTCGGCGAGCGGCTCGACGTCGCGGGCAGCGACAGCCTGCTGACCGCGCTGGTGATGAACCTCGTCGACAACGCGGTGCGCTACACGCAGCCGGGCGGCTGCGTGACGGTCTGCGCACGCCGCGACGGCGACGCGATCGTGCTCGACGTGGTCGACAACGGCCCGGGCATCCCGGCCGAAGCGCGTCCGCACGTGTTCAAGCGGTTCTACCGCGTGTCGGCCGACACCGAGGGTTCGGGCCTCGGGCTTGCGATCGTGCGCGAGATCGCGCAGGCGCACGGCGGCAGCGCGTCGCTCGCGCCGGGCCCCGGCAATCGCGGTATCGTCGTGACCGTGCGGCTGCCCGCCTACGATTGAAGAGAATGCCGTCATGAAACTCCTGCTGGTCGAAGACAACGCCGAACTCGCGCACTGGATCGTGAACCTGCTGCGCGGCGAGGATTTCGCGGTCGACTGCGTCGGCGACGGCGAGCGCGCCGACACGGTGCTGAAGACCGAACGCTACGACGCGGTGCTGCTCGACATGCGCCTGCCCGGCATCAGCGGCAAGGAGGTGCTCGCGCGGCTGCGGCGCCGCAACGACAACGTGCCGGTGCTGATGCTGACCGCGCACGGCTCGGTCGACGACAAGGTCGACTGCTTCGGCGCGGGCGCCGACGATTACGTCGTGAAGCCGTTCGAATCGCGCGAGCTGGTCGCCCGGATTCGCGCACTGATCCGCCGGCAGGCCGGCGTCGGCACGACGCAGCTCGTATGCGGCGATCTCGTCTACGCGTTCGGCACGCGCGAATTCCGGTGCGGCGAAACGGTGCTCGCGCTGCGCCGCCGCGAGCACGCGATCCTCGAAACGCTGATGCTGCAGCAGAACAAGACGGTGTCGAAGGCGCGGCTGATGGACAGCGTGTTCGCGCTCGACGACGAGCCGAGCGCCGACGCGATCGACATCTACATCCACCGGCTGCGCAAGCATCTCGCGGGCAGCACGGCCGAGATCATCACGCTGCGCGGGCTCGGTTACATCCTGCGCATGAAGAGCACGCAGGACTGACGGGCGGCCCTGCACCGCCCCCCGATTCTCGATTCGTAGCACGAAACGTCGTTCACGCCCGCCGCAGCCCGGCGGGTGCGCACCCGCGTGCCTGCCCGATCCGTGATTGTTGCGTGTTCGGTGTTTTCACCGATCGGATTCTTGCGTCCGGGAAAGCGTCGTGAAGGATTGCACCCTCTACGATGCGATGCGTCGGCCCTCTCGCTGTGGCCGGCAAGAGTCGGCATACATTGCGTACTGCCAACGACCGGATTTCAATACGGCAGCTCGGAGGAGACGATCTTGAAACGAAAAACCCTTGCCCTTTCCATCGCGGCGGCTGGCCTGTGCGCCGGCACCCAGGCGCATGCGCAATCGAGCGTGCAGCTCTACGGGCTGATGGACCTGAGCTTTCCGACCTACCGGACCCACGCCGACGCAAACGGCAATCACGTGATCGGGATGGGCAACGAAGGCGAACCGTGGTTCAGCGGCAGCCGCTGGGGCCTGCGCGGCGCCGAAGACATCGGCGGCGGCACGAAGATCATCTTCCGCCTCGAAAGCGAATTCGTGGTCGCGAACGGCCAGATGGAAGACAGCGGCCAGATCTTCGACCGCGATGCGTGGGTCGGCGTCGAGGACGAACGCTTCGGCAAGCTGACGGCCGGCTTCCAGAACACGATCGCGCGCGACGCGGCCGCGATCTACGGCGACCCGTACGGCACCGCGAGGCTGACGACCGAGGAAGGCGGCTGGACCAACTCGAACAACTTCAAGCAGATGATCTTCTACGCGGCCGGCCCGACCGGCACGCGCTACAACAACGGCATCGCGTGGAAGAAGCTGTTCAGCAACGGCATCTTCGCGAGCGCCGGCTACCAGTTCAGCAACTCGACGCAGTTCGCCACCGGCTCCGCGTACCAGGTCGCGCTCGGCTACAACGGCGGCCCGTTCAACGTGTCGGGCTTCTACAACCACGTGAACAACGGCGGCTTCACGAACCAGACGTTCTCGGTCGGCGGCAACTACACGTTCGACATCGTGCGCCTGAATGCCGGCTACTTCCGCTACAACGGCGACCAGGGCTCGCTCGGCCAGCGCCACGACGATTCGTGGACGGTGTCGATGAAGATCGCGCCGAAGGGCGCGCTCGACTACGAGCTCGGCTACCAGCAGATGCGCGTCAAGAACGCCGCGTACAACTCGGACGGCTTCGTCCCGAACGCGAACCTCGGCGCGTTCAGCCTGACCAACGGCGTCGCCAACGGCTTCAAGGAAACGATCTACGGGTCGGTGTTCTATCACCTGAGCAAGCGCACCGAGGTCTACCTCGCCGGCGACTACATGAAGCTGCACGGCGGCTACACGGTGTCGTCGACGTTCGGCGCGAAGAACCAGCTCGAACTGACGTCGGGCATCCGCACGCGTTTCTGACCTGAAACGGGGCCCGACGGGCCCCGCCGCACCCTCCGTCCGGGATTCTCCATGCGGGCACGCCGGCGCTTTGCGCCGACCGTGCCCTTTTTTCGTCCTTTCCGGCGTGCCGCCGCGGACGCCCGGCAGGCGCCCGCCGGCCGGCCATCCGACAACCGGCCCGAAGCCGCTTGCGGCCCGCCTGGCGGGCGATCGCGGCCGATGTCCGCACGCTCGCCCCACATCGGCGCTTGACCTCGGCCGATCGACTCGCTAGCGTTTCGGGTTTGCCCGGGCGGCCATTGCCGCCGGTGCCGTGAGCGCGCCCGACGTCCTGGCGCGCGCGGCCGGGCTCCGATGGAAAAGACGATGCACAAACTCGATGCGGCCAGCCCGCAGGCGATGTCGACGGATTTCACCGCCGACAACGTCGCGCGCCTGAAGGCGCTGTTCCCCGAACTCGTGACCGAAGGCCCGGAGGGCGCGTCGGTCGACGTCGACGTGCTGAAGGCGCTCGTCGGCGAACGCACGGTCGGCGACGCCGACGAGCGCTACGGCTTTCACTGGCACGGCAAGCGCAGCGCGCGCCAGGCCGCGCTCACGCCGTCGACGGGCACGCTGCGGCCCTGCCCCGACGACAGCGTCGCGTGGGACGACACGCGCCATCTCGTGATCGAGGGCGACAACCTCGACGTGATGAAGCTGCTGCACAAGAGTTACGCAGGCAAGGTGAAGCTCGTCTACATCGACCCGCCGTACAACACCGGCAGCGATTTCGTCTATCCGGACGACTTCACCGACAGCATCCGCCACTACCTGGCGATGACCGGGCAGACCCAGGGCGGCGTGAAGCGCAGCACCAACACCGAGGCGAACGGCCGGTTCCACACCGACTGGCTGAACATGATGTATCCGCGCCTGAAGCTCGCGCACGCGCTGCTGTCCGACGAAGGGCTGATCGCCGTGCATATCGACGAGCATGAAGTGCACGCGCTGGTGCTGATGCTGCGCGAGATCTTCGGCGAGGAGAACGAGCTCGGCGTCGCCGTGTGGGACAAGCGCAACCCGAAGGGCGACGCGCGCGGCATCGCGTACCAGCACGAATCACTGGTGCTGTTCGCGCGCAACGCCGAGACGCTGCTCGAGCGGGCGCCGCTCAGGCGCCCGAAGCGCAACGCGCAGCGCATGCTCGACGCCGCGCATGACGCCATGTACCGCAGCGGCAACGCGAAGGACGCGCAGAAGGCGTACCGCGCATGGATGAAGGCGCAGACCAACCTGTCCGGCGGCGAGGTGATGTACGACCGGCTGTCGGAAGAAGGCCGCGTGTACCGCCTCGTGTCGATGGCCTGGCCGAACAAGAAGAAGGCGCCGGACGAGTATTTCACGCCGCTGATCCATCCGATCACCGGCAAGCCGTGCGCGATGCCGGCGCGCGGCTGGCGCAACCCGCCTGCGACGATGCAGGCGCTGATCGAGCGCGGCCAGATCGAATTCGGCGCGGACGAAACCACGCAGCCGCAGCGGATCTACTACCTCGACGAGAACATGTACGAGAACGTGCCGTCGGTGCTGCCGTTCGCCGGTTCCGACGACGCGCTGCTGAAGACGCTCGGGATTCCGTTCGACCTGCCGAAGCCGGTCGATTTCGCGGCGGCCGTGATCGGCTGGTGCACACGCGGCGACGACATCGTGCTCGACTGCTTCGCGGGCTCCGGCTCGACCGGCCACGCGGTGATGCAGGTGAACGCGACCGACGGCGGCGCGCGCCGCTACGTGCTCGTGCAGCTGCCCGAAGCGCTCGACCGCCGCGACAAGACGCAGCAGGCGGCCGCCGATTTCTGCGCGAAGCTGAAAAAGCCGCTGACGCTCGCCGAAATCACGAAGGAACGCCTGCGCCGCGCGGCCCAGCAAGTGGCGCGCGACTATCCGGAAAGCTATGGCGACCTGGGCTTTCGCGTGTACCGGCTCGACACGACCAACGTGATCGAGTGGGATCCGCGCCGCGACGACTTCGACCATGCGCTCTTCGCGTCCGTCGAGCACGTGAAGACCGGCCGCACCGAGGACGACCTGCTCGCCGAGCTGACGCTCAAGCTCGGCCTCGACCTGTGCACGCCGGTCGAGCATCACCAGGTGGCGGGCAAGACCGTGCACCTGATCGGCCATTCGATCGTCGCGTGCTTCGATGCACGCATCACGCGCGACGACGCCGGGCCGCTGGCTGACGGCATCGTCGACCTGCTCGATGCGACCGGCACGACGCACGACGTCACGTGTCTGTTCCGCGACAGCGGCTTCGTCGACGACGTCGCGAAGCTCAATCTCGCCGCGCTGCTCGAACAGCACGGCGTGAAGCGCGTGCGGAGCCTGTGATGCGGCTGCATTTCGAAGCGGATCTCGACTACCAGCGCGAGGCGATCGACGCCGTCTGCGACCTGTTTCGCGGCCAGGAATCGTATCGCGGCGACTTCAGCGTGCTCGCGAACGCCGCACCCGGCACGACGGCCGCCGCGCAAGGCTCGCTCGGCTTCGCGGTGTCGGAACAGGGCGTCGGCAACCGGCTGTCGCTGACCGACGACGCGCTCGCGCGCAATCTCGCCGACGTGCAGCTGCGCGGCGGGCTGCCGCCGTCCGGCCTGCCCGGCTCGCGCGACTTCACCGTCGAGATGGAAACCGGCACCGGCAAGACCTACGTGTACCTGCGCACGATCTTCGAGCTGAACCGCCGCTACGGCTTCACGAAGTTCGTGATCGTCGTGCCGTCGATCGCGATCAAGGAAGGCGTGCACAAGACGCTCTCGATCACCGAGGATCACTTCCGCGCGCTGTACGCGGGCGTGCCGTACGACTACTTCCTGTACGACTCCGCGAAGCTCGGCCAGGTGCGCCACTTCGCGGCGAGCGCGGCGATCCAGATCATGGTGATGACGGTGGCCGCGATCAACAAGAAGGAAATCAACAACCTCTACAAGGACAGCGAAAAGACCGGCGGCGAGAAGCCGATCGACCTGATCCGCGCGACGCGGCCGATCGTGATCGTCGACGAGCCGCAGAGCGTCGACGGCGGGCTCGAAGGCCGTGGCCGCGAAGCGCTCGCCGCGATGGCGCCGCTTTGCACGCTGCGCTATTCGGCCACGCACGTCGACCGTCACCACATGGTGTACCGGCTCGACGCGGTCGATGCGTACGAGCGCAAGCTGGTCAAGCAGATCGAGATCGCATCGGCGATCGTCGAGGATGCGCACAACAAGCCGTACGTGCGGCTCGTCGGCGTGTCGAACCGGCGCGGCGCGATCAGCGCGCGCGTCGAGCTCGACGTCGCGACGGCGGCCGGCGTGAAACGCCAGATCGTGTCGGCCACCGACGGCGACGATCTCGAACGCCTGACCAAGCGCGCGCTGTACGCGGGGCTGCGGATCGGCGAGGTCCATGCGGTGAAGGGCGCCGAGTACGTCGAGCTGCGCCATCCGGAAGGCGAAGCGTTCCTGTCGCTCGGCGAGGCGTTCGGCGACATCGACACGCTCGCCGTGCAGCGCGAAATGATCCGCCGCACGATCCGCGAGCATCTCGACAAGGAATTGCGCCTGGCCGAGCGCGGCGTGAAGGTGCTGTCGCTGTTCTTCGTCGATTCGGTCGAGCGCTATCGCCGCTACGACGAGAACGGCGTGCCCGTGAAGGGCGATTACGCGCTGATCTTCGAAGAGGAATATGCGCGTGCGGCGCGCGTGCCGGCCTACCGTGCGCTGTTCGACGGCGTCGACGTCGCGCTCGAAGTCGAGCGCGCGCACAACGGCTACTTCTCGATCGACCGCAAGGGCGGCTGGACCGACACGAGCGAAAGCAGCGCCGCGGCGCGCGAAAACGCGGAGCGTGCGTACGGCCTGATCATGCGCGAGAAGGAGGCGCTGCTGTCGTTCGACACGCCGCTGAAATTCATCTTCTCGCACTCGGCGCTCAAGGAAGGCTGGGACAACCCGAACGTGTTCCAGATCTGCACGCTGCGCGACATCCAGACCGAACGCGAGCGCCGCCAGACGCTTGGCCGCGGGCTGCGCCTCGCCGTCGACCAGGACGGCGAACGCGTGCGCGATGCCGGCGTAAACACGCTCACCGTGATCGCGACCGAGCGCTACGAGTCGTTCGCCGAGAACCTGCAGAAGGAAATCGAGGCCGATACGGGCATCCGTTTCGGGATCGTCGAGGAACACCAGTTCGCGGCGCTGCCCGTGCAGGAAGGCGACGGGCCCGCGCATGCGCTCGGCGTCGAGCTGTCGCGCGTGCTGTGGAACCACCTGCACGAGCAGGGTTACGTCGACGCGCAGGGCAAGGTGCTCGACCGGCTGAAGGATGCGCTGCGCCAGAGCGCACTGGTGCTGCCGGATGCGTTCGAGATGCTGCGCGGGCCGATCGTCGCGACGCTGCGCAAGCTGTCGGGCCGCTTTGCCGTGCGCAACGCGGACGAGCGCCGCGCCATCGCGCTGCGGCGCGATGCGTCGGGCAAGGCCGTCGTGTTCGGCGAGGATTTCCGCGCGTTGTGGGATCGCATTCGCCATCGCACCGTCTACAGCGTTGAGTTCGACAACGCGAAGCTCGTGCGTGACTGCGCGGCCGCGCTGCACGACGCGCCGGACATCGCGCGCGCCCGGCTGCAATGGCGCAAGGCGGAGATCGACATCGGCAAGGCCGGCATCGAGGCGATCGAGGTGGCCGGCGCCGGCACGGTGCTGCTCGACGAAGGCGAGCTGCCGCTGCCCGACCTGCTCACCGAGCTGCAGGACCGCACGCAGCTCACGCGCCGTTCGCTCGCGACGATCCTGGCCGACAGCGGCCGGCTCGAAGATTTCCGCGTGAATCCGCAGCAGTTCATCGCGGTCGCGGCCGATGCGATCAACCGCTGCAAGCGGCTCGCGCTCGTCGCGGGCATCGCATACCGCAAGCTCGGCGAGCGCCACGTGCATGCGCTCGAATCGTTCGAGAGCGAGGCGCTGACCGGCTACTTGCGCAACCTGCGGCCCGATGCGCAAAAGTCGATCCACGAAGCGGTCGTGTGCGAGACGGACGCGGAGCGCGCGTTCGCCGATGCGCTCGAGGCGCACGACGGCGTGAAGCTGTACGCGAAGCTGCCCGCGTGGTTCCGCGTGTCGACGCCGCTCGGCAGCTATCACCCGGACTGGGCCGTGCTCGCGGAGCAGGACGGTGGCGAACGGCTGTACTTCGTCGTCGATACACCGAATGCGGACGGCAACGTGCCGAGCGAGCACGAGCGTGCGAAGCTCGCGTGCGGCGAAGCGCATTTCCGGGCGCTGGTGGAGGGCGATGGCGCGGCGCGCTTCGTGCGCGTCAGGCAGGCGGAGGCGTTGTTTGAACCTGCGGAGCCGCCGGCGGGCGCCGGGCGGTAAAACGAAGGGCGGCCATGAGCCGCCCTTTTTTCATGAAGCGCGCCGGCCGCGGCGCCCTCCCCGATGACGATGGCGCTTACTGCGCCGGCTGCATGCCCTGCGCGGCGGCCTTGTGCTGCGCGGCCTCTTCCTGCGCGTGCTTCTTCGCCATGTGGTGACCGACGATACAGCCGCCAACCGCGCCGACGACCGCGTGGTGCCCCGCGTAGTGGCCGGCCACACCGCCGACCACCGCGCCCTTCATGCAGCCCGCCGCGTGCGCGCTGCCGATGGTGGCAAGCGCAACGATGGCGGCGGTCGCGCACATCCTGATGTGTCGAATGGGCATCATGTGTTCATTCTCCTCTTGTAGTAATCAAGTCGAGCCGCTTCGTTAATCCCAGCGGCCGCCGCGCCAGCCGCCGCGATCGTGCCATTCGTGCTCGCGCCATTCACGGCGGCGCCACTCGTGTTCGCGCCATTCGCGCGCACGCCAGTCGTCGTAGCGATAACCAACCGGGGCATACACAACCGGCGGAGGCGGCGCCACGTAGACGGGCGCCGGCGCCGCATACGCGGGTACGCCAATGCCGACCGACAGGTCGACGTGGGCCGATGCGACGCCCGAAGCTGCCAGCGCCGCTACACCGAGAACTGCACCGAGAATGAGTTTCTTGTTCATCTCGCGACTCCCTGCACGTGTCGTGCGTCATGTGAATACGGTTCGGAGTCTAGGCACGAGGTGCAGACACAGGTGAAACGGGTATGCGAGACCGGTAACGGATGTTTACAGCCGTCCGTAAAGCCTTGTGGCACAAGGAAGAGGCGGCATTCCACGCACCGTTGCAGCGGTGCATCGGGCCGGCAAAAAGGGCTGTCCGGCACGAAACCGGACGATCGGAGCACGCCGGCCTGCACGGGAACGGGAATACACCGAAAGCGAACCGCCCGCACCGTACGCGAGCGGTCCGCAAGCGCGCGTCACGCACGGATATCGTCGACGCTGCGCAGCCAGTGCACGCTGAACAGGTGGTCCGCGTCGGTCCACACGGTATCGGGCTCGAATCCCGCACGGCGCGCGATCGCATGAAAACCGTCGATCGTGAACTTGTGCGAATTCTCCGTGTGGATGCGCTCACCGGCGTCGAAGCGGAACGCGTGGCCACGCACATGCACGGTCTGCGCGATGTCGCTGACGAGGTGCATCTCGATGCGCTGCCGCGTGCTGTCGTAGAACGCGCAATGCGAGAACGCGTCGACGTCGAAATCCGCGCCGAGCTCGGCGTTCGCGCGCACCAGCAGGTTCAGGTTGAACTGCGCGGTCACGCCCTGCGCATCGTTGTACGCATCGTGCAGCGTGCGCTCGTCCTTCACGAGATCCGCGCCGACCAGCAAGCCGCCGCCACGCAGCAGCCGCGCGGCATCGCGCAGGAACGCATCGGCTTCCTCCGGCGAGAAGTTGCCGATCGTCGAACCGGGAAAGAAGCCGATGCGCCGCCGCGGCGTCCCGGCCAGCCCGGCCAGTTGCTCGGCCTTCGTGTAGTCGGCCGCGATCGGCGCGACGTCGAGCCATGGATACGCCGCACGCAGCCGCGCGGCGGCGTCGTGCAGGTAGTCGGCCGAGATGTCCACCGGCACGTAGCGCGCCGGCGCGTTCGCGTAGTTGCCTGCGAACGCGTCGAGCAGCACGCGGATCTTCTCGAGCGAGCCCGCGCCGAATTCGACGATGTCCGCATGCGGGCCGACGCGCCGCACGATCTCGGCCGCGCGATCGCGCAGGATGCCGAGCTCGGTGCGGGTCGGATAGTACTCGGGCAGTTCGCAGATGCGGTCGAACAGCGCGGAGCCGGCCGCATCGTAGAAGTATTTCGGCGGAATGCTGCGCGGCGTACGCGACAGCCCGTCGATCAGGTCGCGCTCGAACGCGCTCGGCCGCGAATCGCGGGCGGGTTGCTGGCCACCGCTCGTGGCCGTCTGGTCAGACGTCTCGCGCAAGTCGCACTCCCGTGAATTGCCAGCGCGCGGCCGGCGGAAAGAAATTGCGGTACGTCGGCCGTTCGTGCCCGGGCGGCGTCGCGATGCTGCTGCCGCGCAGGACTTGCTGGCCGACCATGAACTTGCCGTTGTATTCGGCCGCGACGCCCTCGAGCGGCCGAAAGCCCGGATACGGCTCGTAGGACGAGCGCGTCCATTGCCACACGTGCCCGAGCATCTGCCGGATGCCTTCGGCAGGGAACGCGGCTTCCCATTCGAATTCGGTCGGCAGGCGCGCACCGGCCCAATCCGCATATGCGGCCGCTTCGTAGAAGCTCACGTGGCACACCGGTGCGTCGGGTGCGAGCGGTTCGACGCCGTGCAGGCCAAACGTGCGCCGTACCCGCGTGGCGGCCGCGTCGTCGTCGTCGGGCATCCAGTATGCCGGCCCTTGCCACCCTTCACGCTGCACCGTGGCCCAGCCATCCGACAGCCAGAACTCGGGGCGCGTATAGCCGCCGTCGGCGACGAATGCCGCGAATTCCGCATTCGTCACGAGACGGTTCGCGATTTCGTACGGTCGCACGAGCGCCGTATGGCGCGGCCGTTCGTTGTCGAACGAGAACGCGTCGCCATCGTGGCCGATCTCGACGAGCCCGCCCGGCTGGTGCAGCCAGTGCAGCGCGCCGGCGTCGCCCACGGCCATCGCGCCGGCATCCATCCCGTTGCGCGGCCGGAATGCCGGCTTCAGCGGGTTGCACGAGAACGCGTGCAGCATGTCGGTGACGATCAGCTCCTGGTGCTGCTGCTCGTGATGCAGGCCGAGCTCGATCTCGGGCGCGATCGTCTCGAGCAGCGCCGCATCGGCACCGGCCAGTGCGTGCAGCATCGCGTCGTCGACGTGTTGTCGGTACGCATGCACCTCGTCGAGCGACGGGCGCGTGAGCAGCCCGCGTTGCGGCCGCGGATGGCGCGGGCCGAGCGCTTCGTAATAGGAATTGAAGAGGAACTGGAATGCCGCGTCGAACGGCGCGTAGCCGGCCACGCGGCGCATCAGTACGACGGTTTCGAAGAACCAGGTCGTATGCGCGAGATGCCATTTCGTCGGACTGGCGTCGGGCATCGACTGCACGGCCTGGTCTTCGGCGGACAGCGTCGCGGTCAGCGCGACGCTATGAGCGCGCACGTCCTGGTAACGGCGCTGAAGCTGTGATGCAAGGAGGCTCATCGGTTTACCGTCCACGGCGCGATTCGCTGCGTTGCGTTGCCGGAAAAAGGAAAGCCTTGCGCGTGATGCGCGCGGCTGACGTGCGACCTGCTGCTGCGTCGTCGGGCAACCGGCGCGCGCGCCGGGCCGCAGATGCGGCGTCACTTCACCTGCCCGTGCAGAACAGTATGGTCCAGAAATGTGAATGCTGCTGATCGAGATGCGCACGAAACGGCGGAGAAATGTAAATGAAAGCAACCGATCACCTGCCAGTTGCTGACATCCGCGCGTAACGAGGTGCATGCGGGGGGCATGCATCGGCCGTTGCGATCGACGCACGCCGCGGCCGTGATCGTCACCATGACGCGAACGGGGAATCGTCTGACCAGCACGGGCGCACGAAGCATGCCCGCCGCGTTTTTCGGGTTCGACGCGTACCCTGCCCGGCCTCGCCGGCGGCCTTCCGCGCCGAGCCGCGCGCCGGCTTCGAGAAAAATTTTGCGTCGATGTCACACACGCGGGGCGCTCGCTCGTCATATCACCGGAATCCACACGAAAGGAGAAGGACCATGACTGCGAAGCTCAACCCGTTTGCCGCCGCGCCCGCCCTGATGAAGAACTGGATGACCGTCTCGGTCGCCGCCGCGCAGAGCCTCGAGCCGACGCTGATCGAGCTGGTGAAGATCCGCGCGTCGCAGATCAACGCGTGCGCGAACTGCATTAACATGCACACGGCCGAGGCGCGCGAGCAAGGCGAGACCGAGCAGCGCATCTACCTGCTGTCCGCGTGGCGCGAAGCGCCCTGCTACACCGACCGCGAACGCGCGGCGCTCGGCTGGACCGACGCGCTCACGCGGCTGTCGGAGGGCCACGCGGCGCACGAAGCGGCCCATGCGGCGCTGAACGACCACTTCAGCCAGGAGGAACAGGTGAAGCTCACGCTGATGATCAACGTGATCAACGGCTGGAACCGGCTCGCGGTCGGCTTCGGGCTGTGGATCGATCCGGCCGATGCAAAGGCCGCCGCTGCGAAGATGGTGGCCTGATGCCGAACCTCGACCCGGCCGAGGGCAGCGCCGAAGAACGGGCCGATGCGGCGACGAGTTTCGACCCGCTGCGCCGCACGCTGATCCGCGTCGCGTACCGGATGCTCGGTTCCGTCGCGGATTCCGAGGACATCGTGCAGGAGGCGTTCATCCGCTGGATGGCCGTCGACCGCACCGAGGTGCGCGTACCTGAAGCGTTCCTGCGCCGCATGGTGATGCGCATGTGCGTCGACCAGCTGAAGTCCGCGCGGCACCAGCGCGAGACCTATATCGGCCCGTGGCTGCCCGAGCCGGTCGTCGAGGAAGACGAACAGGAAGACGTCACGCTGCCGCTGCTGCTCGCGCTCGAACGGCTTTCACCGCTCGAACGTGCGGCGTTCCTGCTGCACGACGTGTTCGGCCTCGAGTTCGACGAAGTGGCCACGACGATCCAGCGCGACCCGGCCGCATGCCGGCAACTCGCTGCGCGAGCGCGTACGCATGTACGCGAGGCGCGGCCGCGTTTTCATGTCGAAAAGCAGCGCGGGATCGAATTGGCGGAAGCGTTCTTCGCGGCATCACGCAGCGGCGACATGCGCGCGCTCGGCGCGATGCTCGCCGAGGACGTGAGCCTGCATTCGGACGGCGGCGGCAAGCGCCCGGCTGCAGGCAAGCCGGTGTTCGGCTTCGAGCGCGTGATGAAGGTGCACGAGTACCTGGCCGGGCTGTTCGCCACGCATGCGTCGAAGCTCGTGCGAGCGGGCTTCGTCAACGGGCTGCCGGGTTTCGTTACGCTGGAATCCGATGGCGAGCTGCAGACCACTGCGCTCGAGATCGAGGACGGGAAGATCGTCGCGATCTATGTCGTGCGGAATCCTGACAAGTTGAAGCACTTGCACTGAGTGCGGCGGGATCGCGCGTCGAGTGCCGTGCGCATGCACGGCCGCGATGCGCCCTTCTCCCCGTCCTGCCGCCCTGCTTTACTGGCCACCGGTTCCTGCGGTCAGTACGGTCCCGATCGCGATCACCAGGAAACCGAGCAACGGCGTCGCGATCGCGAAACCCGCTGCCGCGAGCCGGTTCGTGCCGCCCTGCGCTTCCAGCAGCGCGAGCAACGATTCGCGGGACGTCGCGCTCGGGCGCAGTTTCTCGATCTTGCGTTCGACGTGCGTCCTGTAGAGACTATTCCCGCACCAGCCGAGCGCGACCGCGATCCCGATGGTGACCGGGTCGAACGTGCTCGATTCGAAGTATTTCGGGAAGAACAGCAGTTCGATCAGCGTGATCGCGACCGTCGCGCCAAGAACGGCCGCCGCCTGCCAGTACATGCATCGATACGCCATCCAGACCGGGCCCAGGAAACAGGCGGCCCAGTTCCACGACTGCCGGTTCTTTCGCGACGCGGCGATCTCCCACTTCTTCTCGAACCAGGCGGCTTTCTTGCCGACGTAAGCGGCGATCTCGTCGTTGCTCGCGGATGATGTGGCGGTCGTGACGTCGGACATGGTCATGTGCTCTCGGTCGCGCGGATCGCGCGTCGTTGTTTTGATGGGTTGGAAATCGGGCGACGGTCGGAACAGCCGCTTCGATGCGCACACGATTCTACGCGCGGCGCAGTGCCCGTTGTGTAGCGGAACGAAGTGTCGGTGAGAAAGGATGCGACGCCGTGGATCGCGCAACGCATCGGGGCAACATGCGTCGTTTCGGCCGGAAAAAGAAAAACGCCACGCGAAGTTGCCGCGTGGCGTTTGTATGTTGGCGAGCCGCATTGCCTGTAGGCAAGTTGTGCTGCCAGACCCCTTCATTTGTTCGTTGGTAGGCTCGATTGGATTCGAACCAACGACCCCCACCATGTCAAGGTGGTGCTCTAACCAACTGAGCTACGAGCCTAAGAAGCCGCGAATTATAGAGAGGGTTTTTGAGGAGCACAAGCCCCTTCGTGAAATTTTTTTGAATCGGGGGGTGCGGAGGGCGACGATCGATGTTGCCTGGCGATGCCGGGAACGTTGGCTTCATCTGTTCGCGTCACAGCAAAACGCGTCGATGCGCTGTGGTGTTATCCACATTGCCCTCTGGATAACCCTCCGGCAAGCCTCTGGATTCACAGTGGAACGATTGAGGATATGTCGCCGCGGCTGTGAATCGACGAAAAGTTGTTCTGTGCTGCCCGAAGCTGTTCACGTCGCGCACCCAGGGTTATGCATTCTGCTTCCTGTCGCGAATTCATGGGCTTAGGGACGTTATCCACTGTGAGGCACAGGGTTTGTTAACTATCACTACGTATGTATACGAACTCTGTTAACACCTTTGGATAAGCACAGTCCGTCGACTGTGCTTCGCGCAGGATATGCACTGCGTGCGGGGATCGGATAAACGAAGCGGCAAGCTGTGAGGCGCATCGGATGATGTGTAAGCCGCCGTATCCATAGATATGTAGAATCGCCGACATTCAGGATGAGAGGGCTTAGCGCACAGGTTCACGACACATGACCGATTCTTCGTTGACCCGGCTCGACGCACTCGATATCGATGCCGTCGTACACCGGTTACAGCAACAGCCAGGCGACCTCGTGTTCGAGCAACGCGTGTCGATGCCGGAAGCCGAAGTCCTGTGTTGCCGCTACAAGGGCGAGCGATTCAACTTGAAGTTCGATCTCGACTACGGGGTGTTCGTCGATCGCATCGGGAAGCTGTCCGGCGAGGACACCGCGGAGATCGTTAGATGGCTCACGAAAGAAGCAGAGTGATGACAGCGGACGAACCCGGACGAGGGGATGAATGAAGCTACCTGTCGACGAGATGCTGGTGACGGATATTGCCGGCCACGTTGCGGTTGTCGTGACCGACGTGACGGCTGCCGCCGATGTGCTGACGCAGTTGGGCTTCGTTCGGCAATCCGATCGCTGGGAACGCGCGATCGCAGACGATACCGACCGCCAGGCACTCGTTGCCGCGCTTGTTGATCTGGATGTGCTGTTCTCCGCGGGGCGCGATTGGAGCCCGCAGGCGCTCGTCGAGTATTACCGGGAGATCGGCGTCGTGCGGCGCGGATACCGTGCGGTTGTGTGGCGCGGGCCGACGCAATGCGTCATCGAGCGGCATGACTGAATCACGCGAGGCAAGTTCATGACGTACACAGTCCTGATGGTGTCGCGCGGCGAGATCGTGCTGTCCGACGGGCACCGCACCGTGCGAGCGCCTGGCGAAGCATTGCTGCCCGGCGTGGACAACGGGCCCGCATTCGTCGCCTACGTCGATTCCATGAAGTACGTCGAACCGGAAAACGACGGCGAGACGATCGATGCCGTCACACGCCAGGCCGTGATTTCGGCGATCACTGCATATTTCTCGTCGCGACGCGCGACGGTCGAGTTCGAACCCTGAGCCATCGATGATGACGACCGACACGATGAAACCGAAGAACGACCCGGGCGACACGAGCACAGCCCGCAACCGGAGCGGGTAATGGGCCCCATTCACTGCGGTCGGCACGGACGCGATAACGGGATCACGACATCGAAGGGCATTGCCGCGCGCATTCGGCAGCGCGGGCAGTTCTTGTCCGGCGAGCTCGTGAAGGTTTCGCTCGATCGCCCGAAATACAGCCGGGAAATGTGGATGCTGCGTGCCGAACTCGACGAGCACGAGGTCGACGCGACCTTTGTCGACAACGTTGCGCATGTGAAGGCGTTTCCAAAAATTGCGGCGCTGGAACGCTTGCGCGCGCATCTGTGTTCGGCATGCCTGGACGAGCTGCTCGTCCGCTCCGGCGAAGCGCCCTATAAACCGACGACGAAAGAGCAGGCGTTCGACACGTCTGTCGTCGCGGCGAATGCGAAGTGGTCGCGCGGCGACGCGCGCTGCGAGTTGCACGGGTTGATCCGGCCGACGCGGACCTCACCGGATATCGAGGCCGCGATCTTGTCGATCGACGTGATCCGCGATTGTCACGTCGTGCAGGTGATCAATGCCAGTGCGCAGCACGAAGCCAAGCATTGGTTTGACGAAGCGTTCTTGCACAAGGTGCTCGGGACGGATGTCGACATCGTTGAATCGACGTTACGCATCGATGATCGGGCCACGTTTATGCAGATGTGGAACGCCGGTGAGCTCGTGTGTCCGGACTGCCTGCGGGAGGTGTTGGAACGTAGCGGTCTGCGCAACAAGGACACGCGGACGTGAGCGTAGCGGAGCAATCGTGACGGACACGATCAAGCAAGATGCCGTTCGGCATGCGCAGGCTCGGCAATGCGAGTCCGCTCGGGGCGTCCATCGAGCACGTCGTTTCTCCGAAAACCGGCGAGATTTTCAGGGTTGATGGAATCAAGTGACTTCGGAAGCGGCGAAGGTGGTCACCCTTCGTATGTGGATAACCGCGGCACAAAATAACGCGAAACGCTGTGCGAGCATAAGGTGAGCCTGCACCCGGATCGAAAGCCGGGTGCGGATTCCGTCGAATTCATGCAGTGACGCGCCGATCCAAATGAATACGCACCAGACTGGACGGAGAGTTGCCGGCTCTATGATGTGAGCGCTGGCGGAATGTGTATCGCGTTCGTGCGCTTGTCGGCGGGCCGCATGTGGACAACCCACATGCGCAACCAGTCGAATCGCTGTGTATCGAACAGGTGAGCGTCTTGCATTCAACCACACGAATCGCCTCGAACGCCTTGTTTGGCAGGGCTTTGCCGGAATAGAGCGGACGATGCCGGTAGTTTTTGCGCGATCCGCCGCGATTGATTGCCTTGTGGATATCGAGAAGTCAAAGCACTCGAAGGCCTGTGCGTTCAGTGCGCGAGGGTAATCGAATTCGGAGCGGATGTTCGCGTTATCTCACCGGTTGTGGATATCGCATGCGAAAACAACGCGAAACACTGTGCCAACCCAAGGTGAGCGAGTCGACCGATGGCCGCGCGAGGTGCCGCCATGATCGATGTGGATATCCTGTTCCGCAGCAACTCGAAACCCTGTGATTCCAAAAGGTGAGGGTGCCAAAGACGCTTAGGTGTGGACAACAGACCGGGGAAGTCAGTCGAAACGCTGTGCAATCCAGCGGTGATCGTGGCCACGCCCAAGCCGGCGAACCCGCATCATTCCGGGCGCTTGCGGCCATCGAGCGCCGCCGGCAGGGCGCGCATCGTACCACTCAAGTCTGCTGATCGAGCGCCTGCGCGACTGCTTTCTCCGCGAGGCTCCCGGCCGGCCCGACCACTGCATAGTTGAGCCCGTTCACCGATCCATACCGTGCGAGCAGCGCGCCATCCACGCGTTGCCCGGCCGGCAGCAGTCGATGTTTCGATTCCGCCGGTCGCAGATAGAAGCTCAGCGTCCGCCCGCCTGCATCCTCATAGAGCACCATCGCAGCCGTGGCGCCGCTGTCCGTCGTGAACAGCCGTCCGCCGACCGGCCGGAACCCCGCCGCGCTCAGATCCGGCAGCCTCGCCGATGCCCCCACGCGTTTGGTGAGCCACCCCTGCAAATCTCCCTCACCCGTCGGCCGGTAGTCCACCTTCGCCGTCTGATCGACCACCATCATCCGGTAAGCCTCGACCGCATCGCTCATCGGCGCGATGGGCGGCGGCGCGTTCCACCCGCACGCCTGCCACCCGCCCAACGTCCCCAGCCCGACGCAGAACACGAACGAAGCCGCCATCGCGAACCGCATCCGCGTGCGCTCCGCGCGCCGTCCGCGAATCGCCGCCGGATCCAGCGCGGGGTTGTCCGCCGGCATCCGCACGCTCTCGAGCGCAGCGCGCAACCGTTGCGCATCCTGCTGCCATTGCTTCACCTGTTCCGCGCGCTCCGGATGCAGCGTGAGATAACGCTCGACCGCGGCGCGCGCATCGTCGTCGAGGTGGCCGTCGACATAGGCCTGGAGGTCGTGTTCGTTCGGAGGCGTGTTCATTTCTTCATCAGGCGGAGAGAAGGAGCGGGAAGCTCGCCGTCGCTGAGCTGGCGCAGCGCCTGGCGCGCGCGGGAGAGCCGCGACATCACGGTGCCGATCGGAATGTCGAGCAGGTCGGCGACTTCCTGATAGGTGAAACCCTCGACCGCGACGAGCAGCAGCAGGCTGCGCTGCTCGTCGGAGAGCCGGCCGAATGCTTCGAGCGTCGCGCGCGCCGCGAATTCGCGTTCGGCGGACGGCCAGTGCGCTTCGTCGTCATCGCGGATGCGTCCAAGCAGCCACGCGTAGCGCTTCGCGCTGCGTTTGCCGTCGAGAAACTGCCGGTACAGGATCGTGAAGAGCCAGCTGCGCAGCGACGCGTCGTCGCGACGGCTCGTCCAGCGCGACAGCGCGCGCTCGAGTGTCGACTGGACGAGATCGTCGGCCGCGTGGACGTCGCGCGCGAGCCAGAGCGCGAAGCGTCGCAGCCTGGGGATGAGTTCGCGCAGTGCGTCGTCGTCGAGGGCGGTGGAGGGCATGGCCGGGCCGATTGCCGAATGGGTCGAGATACCGCGTAAGACGCCGGTCGGCGCCGCTTATTCCACCAGCATAGGAAAAAAGTTTTCGTGGAATAAAGCGGCGCGGGTGGCGTCCTACGCGGGTTCGACAATGACCTGACGGTCGGGAGCCTATATATGGAGCGATCTTCTTCCTCTTCTTCGCCGCAGCGCGAGCCCGGGCGCGGGTGGTGGCGCTGGGCCGCGATCGGCTGCGCGGTGGCCGGCGTGGCCGTGGCGTTCGGGTATGTCGGCGGCTGGCTCGCGCCGGCGCGTCTGACCCCGCACCGGATCGTCGATGCGCTGCAGACGGCCGGCGGCGGTATTCATCCGGGCTTCCGGCGCAATCACGCGAAGGGCGTGTGCGTGACCGGTTACTTCGAAGGCAACGGGGCCGCGAGCGCGTATTCGGTCGCGCCGTTCTTCAAGGCGGTGCGCACGCCGGTGGTCGGGCGCTTCGCGTTGCCGGGCGGGAATCCGTATGCGCCCGACAGCAGCGTGCCGATCCGCAGCCTCGCGCTGAAGCTCACCGCGCCCGATGGCGAGCAATGGCGAACCGGGATGAACGCGATGCCGGTGTTTCCGGTCGCGACGCCGCAGGCGTTCTACGCGCAATTGCTGGCGACCCGGCCCGATCCGAAGACGGGCAAGCCCGATCCGGCGAAGGTAAAGGCGTTTTTCGGCGCGCACCCGGAGACGGCCGCGTTCCGCGAATGGGTGAAGGGTGCGAAGCCGAGCGCGAGCTACGTCACCGAAAGCTATTACGGCTTGAACGCGTTCGACTTCGTCGATGCGGCGGGCAAGCGCCAGGCGGTGCGGTGGCGCGTCGTGCCGGAGCAGACGGCCGGCGCCGGTGACGTCGCGACGGCGGCGGATCCGAACGTGCTGCAGCAGGACGTGACGGAGCGTATCGCGGCCGGTGCGCAGAAGTGGAAGCTGCTGGTCACCCTGGCGGAGCCGGGCGATCCGGTGGACGACGCGACGAAGGTCTGGCCCGCGCAGCGCACGACGATCGACGCGGGCACGCTCGTGCTCGACCGCGTGGAGGCGCAGGACAGCGGGCCGTGCCGCGACGTGAATTACGACCCGACGGTGCTGCCGCAGGGGATTCAGGTGTCGGGGGATCCGTTGCTGGCGGCGCGCTCGGCTGCCTACGCGGATTCGTATCTGCGCAGGACGAGTGAAGAGGCCGGGGTGGCGGGCGTGGCCAGGTTGAGTTCGGAGGGACGGTGATGAAGACTTCTGCGACGTTTGGTTTGCCGGCGAGGGTGCTGCACTGGGCGATGGCCGCGATGATCATCGCGATGCTGTTCATCGGGGTGGGGATGGTGGCGTCTGTCTCTGAGCGGCATGCGCTTCTGGTGGCGATTCACAAGCCGCTGGGCATTGCCGTGCTGGTGCTCGTGTGCGTGCGTATCGTGGTGCGGGTTCTGTCGAAGCCGCCGGCGTTGCCCGAGGAACTGCCGTGGTGGCAGAAGGTTGCCGCGCACGGGTCGCATCTCGTGCTGTATGCGCTGATGCTCGCGATGCCGCTGATCGGCTGGGCGATGCTGTCGGCGGGCGGGTATCCGGTGACGCTGGGCGGGGGTGTGCAGCTGCCGGCGATCGTGGCGGCGGATCCGGTGACGTTCGCGTGGCTCCGGGTCGCGCACAGGGTGCTGGCCTATCTGTTCTTCGCGACGTTCCTCGCGCACTTTGCCGCAGCGCTGTATCACGGGCTGATTCGACGGGACGGCGTGGTGAGGGCGATGGTGGGGCGGTGAGCGGCGGAGGATTGCGCTCGATGCGGCGGGGCGGTTCACGGGCAACCGGGCCTGCTCCTGCCGTGTCGCATATCTATGACCGTAGGACAGGTTCAGAGACCCCCGCTACCACATGTCAAAATAATTTCACAAAAGGGGTTGCGGAGACTGGGACAGGTGCTTAGAATCACGCCTCTTTCGCGCTAACGGAAACGCAGCGCGGGGGAAGAAGGGAAGCGGTGCTGTTGATGTCGGTTTTAACGACTCCAGCGCACATGGAATTAAACCGCAGTCGTCGCAACGAAGTAGTTAAAAAAGTTGTTGACGGATTTAAAAAAACGGTTAATAATCTCGCTTCTCTGCTGCTGAAAACGCAGCGCTGCCGGGAAACACGAAGTTCCTCGCAGAATGCTCTTTAAAAATTAACAGCCGATAAGTGTGGGCGCTTGATGGAAGCGAGCTGATCCTCGGATCAGATAGC
>NZ_CADFDU010000006.1 GCF_902833045.1 Burkholderia sp. BCC0322 | reverse complement strand
CACGATCTCCGCGTCGCCCGCGACGATCGCGTTCGCCGCCAGCATCACGGCCTTCAGGCCCGAGCCGCACACCTTGTTGATCGTCATCCCCGGCACCGCCGTAGGCAACCCGGCCTTGATCAGCGACTGCCGCGCCGGGTTCTGCCCCGAACCGGCCGTCAGCACCTGGCCCATGATCACTTCGCTGACCTGATCGGGCTTCACGCCCGCACGCTCCAGCACCGCGCGGATCACCGTCGCGCCCAGCTCCGGCGCCGCAATCTTCGCAAGCGAACCGCCGAATTTGCCGACCGCGGTCCGCGCGGCCGATACGATCACTACGTCCGTCATTTCCCTTTCCTCCAGGCCCGCACGACACGGCGCATCGCTACCGGCCCTGTTAAAAAAACTGCGGTGCACCGGACAGCGTGCTCCGCTGTCCGGTTTTCGTCAATCGCGCTGCAACACGTAACGCCCCGGCGCCGGCTCGATCACCGGGAACTGCGCGGTACCGGGCTGCGCGGGCGGCTCCACCTTGCGGCCGCCGTACTGATCGAGCCATTCGACCCAGGTCGTCCACCAGCTTCCCGGCTGCTCGGTCGCACCGGCGAACCAGTCGTCCGCCGATTCGGGCAGGTCGCTGTCGTTGACCCAGTAGCTGCGCTTCTTCTTCGCCGGCGGATTGATCACGCCCGCGATGTGCCCCGACGCGCCGAGCACGAACTTCAGCGGGCCCGACAGGATCGACGTGGATGCATAGGCCGTCTGCCACGGCACGATGTGATCCTCGCGCGAGCCGTAGATGAAGGTCGGCACGTCGATCAGCGTCAGGTCGACCGATTCCCCGCACACGGTCAGCGCACCCGGCTCGCGCAGCTTGTTCTCGAGATAGGTATTGCGCAGGTACCACGCGTACATCGGGCCCGGCAGGCTCGTCGAATCGCTGTTCCAGTACAGCAGGTCGAACGGCGCCGGCGTGCGGCCCTTCAAGTAGTTGTCGACGACGTAGTTCCACACGAGGTCGTTCGGCCGCAGGAACGAGAACGTGTTCGCGAATTCGACGCCGCGCATCAGCCCCGGCTGCGCGCCGTTCTTGCCGCCGATGGTCTGCTCGCGCATCTGCACGTGCGCCTCGTCGACGAACACGTCGAGAATGCCGGTGTCGGTGAAGTCGAGCATCGCGGTGAGCAGCGTCATCGACGCGGCCGGATGTTCGCCGCGCGCGGCGAGCACCGCGAGCGCGGTCGCGAGCATCGTGCCGCCGACGCAGAAGCCGAGCGTGTTGATCTGCTCGCGGCCGCTGATCTGCTGCACGGCGTCGATCGCCGCGAGCAGCCCTTCGTTCATGTAGTCGTCCCACGTCTTGTGCGCGACCGATGCGTCCGCGTTGCGCCACGACACGAGGAACACCTGATGGCCGTTCGACAGCGCGTGCGCGACGAGCGAATTCTCGGGCTGCAGGTCGAGGATGTAGAACTTGTTGATGCAAGGCGGCACGATCAGCAGCGGCCGCTCGAACACCTTGTCCGTCTTCGGCGTGTACTGGATCAGTTGGATCAGGTCGTTCTCGTAGACGACCGCACCTTCAGTACACCCGAGGTTCTTGCCGACCACGAACTGCGATTCGTCGGTCTGCGAAATCTTGCCGCGCTGCATGTCGCCGAGCAGGTTCATCATCCCCTGCCGCAGGCTTTCGCCCTGCGTTTCGAGGATCGATTTCTGTGCATCGGGATTGAGGGCGAGGAAGTTGCTCGGCGCGGCTGCGGCCGTCCATTGCTGGACCGTGAAACGAATGCGCTCGCGTGTCTTCGGATCGGCCTGAAGCGCGTCGGCCAGTTCCTGCAGATAGCGCGCGTTGAGCAGATACCAGGCCGCCGCGAACGCATGCGCCGGCGACGCCTTCCACGCATCGCCGCTGAAACGGCGGTCCTTCAGTTCGGGAGACTCGAGCTTCGCCGCGGCGGCCTGCTGCATCAGCGCCATGCAATCGCGCGCGTAGTCGGCCTGCAGCGCCTGCAGCCGCTCGGGCGGAATCGCGGCGGCCGGCAGCTTCAACCCGGCGAACGGCGACGCCATCGCGCCGAAATCGGGCATCGACGGCATCCGGAACGGAAACGATGTCGGAAACTGGAATGTCGCGAACGGATTCATGGTGGCCGACGCAGTCGCGGCGCGTGCCGGATCTGCAAAACCGCGCCATGCATTCAACCATGACTCGAACATCTGCTGCATCGGCTGGGCGGCCGGATCGAAACCAATGCTGCCCGGGGAAGTGCCCGCCTGAGCGGACGTCGACGATTTTTTCGATGCTGTCATTACCTGCCTTACCGGTGATTCGTGAGCGTCTATCGTGAAATCCTGCTCGCGCGCGGCATGCCGGCTGCGAGCCGGGCCGTCATGCTCTGGAGAGGCGTCTCCAGATTCTGCCGCAGTGCGGTATTTTTATCATTATCGTTTTCCCCATGTGAAGCGCCATGTCAAACCGCTGAACATTTCCGTACGGAGATAATCCTCGCGCAACAGACGGGACAAGGGTTCCGGCGAAACATAAAACATTCCGATTGACTTGACTTCGCGATTTTTCATTCATTCGCGGATGCTGCGTGGCATGACCGCAAAAATATCGAGATAACCCGATTTTGCGACGCGGCAAACCCCACGCGCATACGCATTCCGTCAATCCGCCAGCCAGATCGCCGCCGCCATCCGGCCCGTCACGCGATCGCGCCGGTACGAATAAAAACGATCCTGTTCGGTGACCGTACAGGCCGTCCCGCCGCTCACGTGCGCAACGCCCGCACGTGCGAGACGCAGGCGTGCGAGCCCATAGAGATCGGCAAGAAACTTGCCCGGCGCGCCATCGATCGCGACGAACGCAAGCCGGGTTTCATCATGCTCCGACTGCGGGGCCGTGTCGAGAAACGCGTCACGGACGTCGGCGCCGACTTCGAACGCCCGCGGGCCGATCGCCGGCCCGAGGTAAGCATGAAGCGCGTCCGTCGCACCGCCCGCGAGTGCCGCGACGCGCGCCGCAGTCTGCTCGACGATGCCGGCCGCCAGCCCGCGCCAGCCCGCATGTGCGGCGCCGACTGCGCGGCCCTGCGTGTCGCACAGCAGCACGGGCAGGCAATCCGCGACCATCACCACGCAGACGGCACCCGTCCGGTCGGTGACGCTCGCGTCGGCCTGCACCGGTGCCGTGGCCGCAGGCGCCGCCGCGATCACCTCGTCCGCCCGCACGATCTGCGCGCCGTGAACCTGCTCGAGCCACGCAGCACTCGACTGGCCCGCCAGCGCCAGCAAGCGCGCGCGATTCCCGGCGACATGGGCCGGGTCGTCGCCGGTATGCAGGCCGAGATTCATTCCGCCCGGCAGCACCTCTCCGCCCCGCCAGCGCCCGTATGGGCCTTCGCTCACCCCGCCGTCACGCGTCGTGATCAGCGCGCGCACGCGCGGCGATACCTGCCAGTCGGGCTGTACGCAGTCCCGCCACGTCAACGGCGCCAGGTTCGTCATCGGCACTCACTCCTCCTCATCGTCCAGGTACGGCTCGTCATCGTGATACTCGCCGCCGAAATCGTCATCGTCGTAGACACCGTCATCGTCGTCGAATTCCTCGTCGCCCTGCCCGAAACCGAGCGCCGCAACGAGTGCGTTCATGTCGTCCGGCAGCGGGCAACGCCATTGCATCGCCTTGCCCGTGACCGGATGCACGAGACCGAGCCGCCATGCATGCAGCGCCTGTCGCGCGAACCCGTCCGGCAGCGGCGTGACCGAGCGCTTGCCGCGCGCACGGCCGTACACGGGATCGCCGAGCAGCGGATGCCCGACGTGCGCGCAGTGCACGCGGATCTGGTGCGTGCGGCCGGTCTCAAGGTCGCACTGGATCGCCGAAACCGGCTGACGTTGCCACAGGCATGTGTCAACCGTGCGGAAATGCGTGCGCGCGGGCTTGCCCGAGGCACCCGTGACGACGGCCATGCGCGTGCGTTCGCGCGGATCGCGGCCGATCGGCGCGTCGATCGTGCCCTCCTCGGGCATCGTGCCCCACACGAGCGCGAAATAGCGGCGCTTCACCGTGCGAGCCTGCAACTGGCGCACGAGGTCCGTCTGCGCGGCGAGCGTGCGCGCCACCACCATCAGCCCCGACGTTTCCTTGTCGAGCCGGTGGACGATCCCTGCGCGCGGCAGGCCGGCCGCCGCATCGCCATAGCGATGCAGCAGCCCGTTGAGGATCGTGCCGCTCCAGTTGCCGGCGGCCGGATGCACGACGAGGCCGGCCGGCTTGTTGATGACGACGAGGGCGTCGTCCTCGTAGATCACGTCGAGCGGCACCGGCTCCGGCGTAAAGGCCAGCTGCTCGGGGAGCAGGTCGGGTACGAGCGCGATCTTCGCGCCGAGCGGCACCGGCTGGCGGATCTTCGCCGGCGCGCCGTCGACGAGCACGCGCTGCGCCTCGATCCAGCTCTGCAGGCGGCTGCGCGAGAATTCGGGGAACAGTTGGGCGAGCGCCTTGTCAAGGCGTTCACCCGCGAGCGACGTCGGCACTTCGACGATGCGCGGCGCGTCATCGGCCGCCGCGGACGGCACGACGGGCGGTTGTATTGCGTCGCCGGTCAGATCGTCATCGAGGGAATCCCCCGAGGCAGCATCGGCGGGCCGATCGCTTGGGCTATAATCTTCGCGATTTGGTGTGCCCGGCTGGGCATTCTGCGAACTTGAACGGGTCATTTAGACTGGGTCACCGAGACTTGAAGCTAGGACATGCGAGCATGATGAATTCGACCAAACGCACGGCCAGAACCGTCGCCGCCCGGGCTACGGCGGTAGCGGCCGCGGCCCTCATCGCCGGCTGCCACGGCTTGCCGCAGAAGCAGGACGAGACGGCTACCTGGTCGAACAACAAATTATACTCAGAGGCCCAGGACGCACTGTCCGGCGGCGACTGGGGCAAGTGCGCGAAATATTTCGAATCGCTGCAAGGTCGCGATCCGTTCGGCCATTTCGCGCAACAGGCACAGATCAACGTTGCATACTGCAACTGGAAGGATAACGAAGCGGCCGCCGCCGACCAGGCCGTCGATCGCTTCATCCAGCTCCACCCCGATCATCCGGATATCCCGTACGCGTACTACCTGAAAGGGATGATCCACTTCAACGACGATCTCGGCCTGTTCGGCCGCTTCTCCGGCCAGGACATGAGCGAGCGCGATCCGCAGGCACTGCGCGAATCGTACGATGCGTTCAAGGTCGTCGTCGACCGCTTCCCGAAGAGCAAGTACGCGCCCGACGCCGCCGCGCGGATGCGTTACATCGTCAACGCGCTCGCATCGCACGAAGTGCACGCGGCCGACTACTACTACCGTCGTGGCGCCTACGTCGCGGCCATCAACCGTGCGCAGCTCGCGATCAAGGACTACAAAGGCGCCCCGGCGATCGAGGACGCGCTGCACATCATGGTCCTGTCGTACGGCAAGCTGAACCAGCCGCAACTTGCCGAGGACACGAAGCGAGTACTCGCCGGCACGTTCCCCGACAGCCCGTACGTCACGGGCCACTCGCGCCCCGGCGCGAAGAAGTCGTGGTGGCAGTTCTGAAGCGCGCTGCGACGCAGCGCCCGCTGCACGAACAAAAAACCCGGCCATCGAGCCGGGTTTTTTGTTGACGCCGCGTTCCAGCGGCACCGGTGCGCGTGCCGCGCATGCCGTCACATGCGTTTTTCCGACCGGTGCTCGTCGAAGAAGTCCTGGACAACCGCGATCTCGCGGGTGCGCTTGAACGGCGGCAGGCTCTGCCAGATCCGGCGACCGTAGGGCTTGTCGACGAGCCGCGTGTCGCAGATCATCAGCACGCCGCGATCCGTCTCCGCGCGAATCAGCCGGCCCGCCCCCTGCTTCAGCGTGATCACGGCCTGCGGCAACTGGTGCACGGCGAACGGGCTCAGCCCCTTCTTCGTCAGCGCGTCGAGCCGCGCGGCCAGCACCGGATCGTCCGGCGGCGCAAACGGCAGCTTGTCGATCACGACGAGCGACAGCGCGTCGCCGCGCACGTCGACGCCTTCCCAGAAACTCTGGCTGCCGACCAGGATCGCGTTGCCATACGCACGGAAACGGTCGAGCAGTTCGGTGCGGCTCGCATCGCCCTGCACGAGCAGTGGCGTGTTCCAGCCGCGCGACTCGATCACGTCGCGCAGCTTCGACGCGATCCGGTCGACCGCGCGCAGCGTCGTGCACAGCATGAACACGCCGCCGCCGGACGCCTCGATCGCCGGCAGCGCGGCGTCGAAGACGGCGTCGGTAAAGGCCGGCGAAGACGGTTGCGGCAGGTTGCGCGGCACGTACAGCAGCCCTTGCGACTGGTAGTCGAACGGGCTCGCGAGCGTCATCGAGCGACGCGAGCTGAGGCCCATTTGCGCCGCGTAGTGCGTGAAATCGCCGCGCACCGACAGCGTGGCCGACGTGAACACCCATGCACGCGGCACGCCCGCGCGCTGCTTGGCAAAGATCGGCGCGACCGACAGCGGCGTTTCGTGCAGCTGGACGGTATGCGCGAACACTTCGACCCAGCGCACCTTCTCGTTCGGATCGCCGTCGGATGCTGCCTTGTCGCCGGCCGCCGCTGCATCGGCCTTCGCGGCCGCTTCCGTCGCGCCAGGCGCGACCCAGCCCGCCAGCAGGTCCTGCAGCTCGCGTGCTCGCCGCAGGCACGCGCCGAGCGATTCCGCCCGTTCGGCCTGGCTCGCAAGCGCCGATGCCAGCGCGTCGAGCGCAGCCTCGAGCGCATCGAGTGCGCCGAACATCGGGTGATCGTCGCCGAGCTGGGCGAGCGACATGCGGACGATCTGGTCGTTCGCGAACGCAAGGCGCAAGTCGCGCGCCGCGCGCTCGAGATCACCGCCGAGCTTCACCCATTCGACCGCGTCGCGTGCATGGCTCAGGCCTTCCGCCACCGTGTCGCGTGCGAGCTCGAGAATCTGCGTCGTCGACAGCGTCTCGCCGAAGAACAGCGTCGCCGTTTCCGGCAACTGGTGCGCTTCGTCGAAGATGACCGTGTTCGCGTTCGGCAGCAGCTCGGCCATCCCCGTGTCGCGCAGCATGATGTCCGCGAAGAACAGGTGGTGGTTGACGACGACGATGTCGGCCTGCTGCGCCTCGCGCCGCGCCTGCATCACGAAGCAATCCTTGTAATGCGGGCATTCCTGGCCGAGGCAGTTGTCGCGCGTCGACGTGACCATCGACCAGACGGGCGCCGTTTCCGGCACGCTCGCGAGCTCGGCCTTGTCGCCGCTCTTCGTGATCTTCGCGAAACGGACGATTTCCTGCAGATAGGCCGTATCCTGGCGCGACGGCAAGCGGCCGTTGTCGGCCGTGCGTTGCAGGTAGTAGTGGCACAGGTAGTTTGCGCGGCCCTTCAGCATCGCGACCGACACCGGCACCGCCAGCGCGTTGCGCACGGTCGGGATGTCGCGCTGGAACAGCTGGTCCTGCAGGTGTTTCGTGCCGGTCGACACGATCACCTTGCCGCCCCACAGCATCGCGGGCACGAGGTACGCATAGGTCTTGCCGGTACCCGTGCCGGCCTCGACGATCAGCGTGTTGTCGCCGGCATCGCTGTCGGACTCGGTTGCGGCGGCGTCCGCGCCCGGCTCGGCCGCCTTGTCGCCGTCGCCGAGGCGACGCGCCGGCCGCTTGCGGGTTTCGAAGATCTCGGGTTCGGGCATCCGGCGGGCAGACGCCTCCATCGCGGACGCGACGGCACGCGCCATCTCGATCTGCGACATACGCGGCCGATAGCCGTCGAGCGCGCGCGCCAGCAATCCGCCTTCGCCGAAGATCGTGTCGAGTTCGTCGACGCGCTTGCGGCTCAGCTCAAAGGTGCCTTCGGGCGCACGAGCGCGCCCGGCGGACGATACGTCGCGCCGGGCATCGGGGGTGGCTTCAAGCGGTGAATTCAAGGCAAGCGTTCCTGTGTCCAGCGCCCGGGCGGCGCCGGCGCTTGCCAGGCCGCGCTCAGGCGCGCTTATCCGGTTCCAGCTGCGATTGCAGCAAAATGATTTTGTCCTTGGCCGCCAGCTTTTCCTTCTTCAGCCGGTGCAGCGTGATGTCGTCGATGTCGGAGTGCCCTTCCTTCAGCTCGATCTCCCGAGCGAGCTGCTGGTGCTGCTCCTGCAATGCAGCCAAACGGTTGTGCAATTCCTGCTGCTGTTCCGTGTGACGGTTTTGCATAGTTGCCTCCTCATCGAAGCAGCGCGCCGACTGGCGTGCCCGCGCGCCCGAGACTGATCCCGATCAATCCAACACGTTACTGCCCCTGCTGTTGCTTCTGCTGCGCCTTCTCGGCCGCTTCCTTCTGACGCCGCTCGACATCGGCCTTGTGCTGCTCGGCTTCCTTCTGCTTCTGCTCGTAGCGCGCGGCGTTGTCCGCCCGCTCCTGCGCCTTCTGCGCGGCCTGCTGGTGCGCCTGGTCGAGCTTGCGCTGGAAGTCGGCCTGCTTCTGGTCGTATGCCTGCTTGCTCGCCGCGCGCTGCGGCCCTTCCGCGCCGCGCTGCGCCTGCTTCAGTGCATTTTGCTCCTGCTTGTCGCGGAACGCAGCCGCGTTTGCCGCATCGTTCGCCTCGCGCTGCGGCGCCTCCGCCGCGTTCTGCGCCGCCTTCAGCGCCTGCTGCTGGTCACGCTGCTGCGCGCGCACCGCCCGCTGCTCGTCGTTGAGCGCGAGCTGCTCCTGGCGGATGCTCGCCCGCTCGTCGCGCATCTGCTCACGCGCCTTGCCGAGACAGTGATTGACGAAGAACTTGCTGTAGCAATCGTGCTCGGCCACCGCATAACGATAATCGTTTTCTGCGGAGCGTTGATTGAGCACTTTTTGACGGGCGTCGAAATCCGGTGTGGCCGTGGCCATCACGGGCGCAGCCGCGGCGGCAGCGGCGGCCGGCGCGGTTGCGTCCGAAGCTTGCGCGAACGCGCCGGAGGGCCCGGCAGACAAAGCCGCGGCGAGCGCTGCGCCGAGCGCGACGAGAGAAATTCGGGAAGTTGGCAACGTCGTAGGAAAGCTGCGGGACATGTGTCAAATTCTATCACCCCCGGCTGGACGCTCCGCCATTTATGGCAAAATGCCCCGCTTCACTCACCCGCGGCATCTGGCCCGTCGGGCCCGCCACGCAGCCCGCCGCTTCGGGCCTGCCGGCCCGCGCCGCGATTTCAGCAGGCACATCATCCACGACATGACGGAAACCGTAGCACTCAAGATCGTACAGCGCATCGCCACCGAACTGTCCGTCCAGCCGCGCCAGGTCGCGGCGGCAGTGCAACTCCTCGACGAAGGCTCGACCGTTCCGTTCATTGCCCGGTACCGCAAGGAAGTGACCGGCAACCTGGACGACACGCAGTTGCGCCAGCTCGAAGAACGCCTCCTGTATCTGCGCGAACTCGAGGATCGTCGCGCGGCGATCCTGTCGAGCATCGACGAACAGGGCAAGCTGACCGACGAACTGCGCGCCGCGATCGATGCGGCCGACAGCAAGCAGGTGCTCGAAGACCTATATCTGCCGTACAAGCCGAAGCGCCGCACGCGCGCGCAAATCGCCCGCGAAGCCGGCCTCGAGCCGCTCGCGCAGGCGCTGCTCGCGAACCCGCTGCTCGACCCGCAGGCCGAGGCGGCTGCGTATGTCGACGCCGACAAGGGCGTCGCCGACGTGAAGGCCGCGCTCGACGGCGCGCGCGACATCCTGTCCGAACAGTTCGGCGAGACGGCCGAGCTGCTCGGCAAGCTACGCGACTACCTGCACAACCAGGGCGTCGTGTCGTCGGCCGTCGTCGAAGGCAAGGAAAACGAGGAAGGCGAGAAATTCCGCGACTATTACGACTACGCGGAAACGATCAAGACCGTGCCGTCGCACCGTGCCCTGGCGCTGTTCCGCGGCCGTAACGCGGGTGTGCTGACGGTCAAGCTCGGTCTCGGCGAAGAGCTCGACGCGCAGGTGCCGCATCCCGGCGAGGCGATGATCGCGCGCCATTTCGGCATCGCGAACCAGAACCGCCCGGCCGACAAATGGCTGTCCGACGTATGCCGCTGGTGCTGGCGCGTGAAGGTGCAGCCGCATATCGAGAACGAGCTGCTCACGCAGCTGCGCGAAACGGCCGAAACCGAAGCGATCCGCGTGTTCGCACGCAACCTGAACGACCTGCTGCTGGCCGCGCCGGCCGGCCCGAAGGCCGTGATCGGCCTCGACCCCGGCCTGCGCACGGGCGTGAAGGTCGCGGTTGTCGACCGCACCGGCAAGGTGCTCGCGACCGACACGATCTACCCGCACGAGCCCCGCCGCGACTGGGACGGCTCGATCGCAAAACTCGCACGCATCGCCGCGCAGACGCAGGCCGAGCTGATCAGCATCGGCAACGGCACCGCGTCGCGTGAAACCGACAAACTCGCGAGCGAACTGGTCGCGAAACACCCGGAGCTGCGCCTGCAGAAGATCGTCGTGTCGGAAGCCGGCGCGTCGGTCTATTCGGCATCCGAGCTGGCCGCGAAGGAATTCCCGGAGCTCGACGTATCGCTGCGCGGTGCCGTATCGATTGCACGCCGCCTGCAGGATCCGCTCGCCGAGCTCGTGAAGATCGAGCCGAAGGCCATCGGCGTCGGCCAGTACCAGCACGACGTGAACCAGCGCGAACTCGCCCGCTCGCTCGACGCGGTCGTCGAGGACTGCGTGAACGCGGTCGGCGTTGACGCGAACACCGCGTCGGCCCCGCTGCTCGCCCGCGTGTCGGGCCTGAACGCGACGCTTGCGCGCAATATCGTCGACTACCGCGATGCAAACGGCCCGTTCCCGTCGCGCGAGCACCTGCGCAAGGTGCCGCGCCTCGGCGACAAGACCTTCGAGCAGGCCGCCGGCTTCCTGCGCATCAACGGCGGCGAGAATCCGCTCGACCGCTCGTCGGTGCACCCGGAAGCCTATCCGGTCGTGGAGCGGATGCTCGCGAAGATCAACAAGCGTATCGACGACGTGCTCGGCAACCGCGAGGCGCTGTCGGGCCTGTCCCCCGCTGAATTCGTCGACGAACGTTTCGGCCTGCCGACCGTGCGCGACATCCTTGCCGAACTGGAGAAGCCGGGCCGCGATCCGCGCCCGGAATTCAAGACCGCGACGTTCCGCGAAGGCGTCGAGAAGGTCTCGGACCTCGTGCCGGGCATGACGCTCGAAGGCGTCGTGACGAACGTCGCCGCGTTCGGCGCATTCGTGGACATCGGCGTCCACCAGGACGGCCTCGTCCACGTATCCGCGATGTCGACGAAGTTCATCAAGGACCCGCACGAAGTCGTGAAGGCCGGCCAGGTCGTCAAGGTGAAGGTGCTCGACGTCGACGTGAAGCGCCAGCGCATTGCGCTGACCATGCGCCTCGACGACGACGCGGCAGCGCCCGGCATGTCGTCGCGCGGCGGCCAGGATCGCGGCAACGCAGGGCGCGGCGCCGCCCGCCCGCAGCGTTCGCGCGAGCCGGAACCGGCCGGCGCAATGGCCGCGGCGTTCGCGAAGCTGAAACGCTGAGTCCGCGAAAGTCTTCTCGACATACAAAAATGCCCGCCTTCCGGCGGGCATTTTTATTGAGTCGTCGTACACATTTCCAATATTCGCGATGAAAACAGACTATGCGCGTTTTCATCATCATTTACCCGCGTTTAATCGGCCAATTGAACAATCCGCGTTGTGGGAAACGTTTTCTTGACGCTTCACAAGCGGTACATAAAATAAATCTGCGAACGACAGCAATTTGATGCTTCCGGAATACGCAGCGATTTTTCCGCTCAGCGGCAAGGTTCTCAGCAGCCCTCGCGCACGCCATGCATTTTCCGGCCCTCCCGTTTTTCAGTCTCGCTGTTTGCAATCGATTCGCGACGTATTGCATCCGGTAGTCGCCTGCCCGGTGAACCGGGACGGATTCGCGAAAAATGGATCGGGAAACCATGACAGAAGACCATCTGAAAACCGAACTGGCCGCATTGCACATTCCCGTTTTCGATGTGCCGTGGGCCGGCGCCTGTTCACCGCACGTCGAGCGAATCGAATCGCGCATGCTCGAATGGGCCGACGCATATGGCATGTTCGTCAGCGATGCTTACCGGGAACGCGTCGCGCGCACCCGGTACGGCTGGCTCGCCGCGCGCTGCTACCCGAACGCCGATCCTTCCCTGCTGCAGGCGCTCGCCGATTATTTCGTGTGGTTCTTTCTCGTCGACGACCTGTTCGTCGATCGTGTGGCGCCGGTCGGCCCTGATACGTTGCGCAATCTGACCGCGATGATCGATGTGCTCGACTACGAATGTACCGGCCCCCAGCCTGTCTATGGCGAGCGAGCGTGGCTGGATCTGTGCCAGCGCCTGCGCGCACGCCTGTCGGCCGAACATTTCGCGCGCTTCGCACAAGGGATGCGCCTGTGGGCCACCACCGCCGGGCTTCAGATCCTCGCCCACCTGGGAGCCGAGCCCGTCGCAATCCCGCAATACGAAACGATCCGGCGTCACACGAGCGGGATGAATCCGTGCCTCGCGCTGGCGGACGCGGCCAATGCCGGCGCCGTCCCGCCCGATACGTTTCATCGGCCGGAGATCCAGACGCTGTGCCGGCACGCGAACCATATCGTCTGCTGGAGCAACGATATCCAAAGTGTCGGCGTCGAGGCGCGCCAGCCAGGGCAGTTCAGGAACATGGTGCTGATCCACGCGTCGCGCGGCCATACGCTGCAGGCAAGCGTCGACTACACGGCCGAGCGCGTACGCACCGAGATCACCGACTTCGTCATCTGCGCCGATGCACTCGCACGGCACGCCGACACGCGTGTGCGCGGCCTCGTCGACGGCTGCCGATACTGGATACGCGGCTATCTGGATTGGGTGGCGCGGGATACGCAGCGCTATGCGGCTGCGTTCGCGGCCGGCGATGCGGACGATCGCGGCCTGATTGCCGGATCGGATGATTCGGCGGCGCGCGACTGAACGGCGCGCGCCGCCCCCGGGGTCAGATCTCTATCTTCGTCCCGAGCTCGACCACGCGGTTCGCCGGGATCGAGAAGAAGTCGGTCGGCTTCGCGGCGTTCTGATGCATCCACGCGAACACCCGCTCGCGCCAGATCGACATCCCGGGCAGATGCGTCGGCACGACCGTTTCGCGTGCGAGGAAGAACGACGTGTCCATCAGCTCGAACGTCATGTCGCGCGTGCGGCCGAACTCCTCGAGCACAGCCTTCACGTCGGGCGTCTCGTTGAAACCGTACTCGGCCTTCACGATGTACAGCCCGCCGCCCGCATCGCGCGAGCTCAGGCGCTTGTCATCGCGCACGTAAGGAAAGTCGCGTGTGACGAACGTCAGGAAAATGGTCCGCTCGTGCAGCACCTTGTTGTGCTTCAGGTTATGCAGCAGGCTGACGGGCACGAGCTTGTCGTTGCCGGTCAGGTAGATCGCGGTGCCCGACACGCGATGCGGCGGATGCGCGAGCAATCCCTGCAGGAACGGCTCGAGCGGAATACCGTCTGCCGCCGTGCGCTCCTTCACGATGTGGCGCCCCTTGTACCAGGTCATCAGCAGGAAGAACAGCAACGCGCCGATGCCGAGCGGCAGCCAGCCGCCCTGCGCAACCTTCAGCAGGTTCGCACCGAAAAAGCCGAGATCGACCATGAGGAAGACCGCGATGATCGCGCCGACCAGCAGGCGGTTCCAGTTCCACACCTTCACCATCACGACGGCCGCGAGCACGGTCGTGATCACCATCGTCGCCGTCACCGCGATGCCGTACGCGGCCGCGAGGTTGTCGGAGCTCTTGAAGCCGACCACGATGCAGAGGATCACGAACAGCAGCAGCCAGTTCACGACCGGCACGTAGATCTGGCCGATCGCGAGATCGGACGTATGCAGCACCTTCATGCGCGGCACGTAGCCGAGCTGGATCGCCTGCGACGTCAGCGAATACGCCCCCGAGATCACGGCCTGCGACGCGATCACGGTCGCGACCGTCGACAGCACGACGAGCGGCAACAGCCCCCATTCGGGCGCCAGCAGGAAGAACGGGTTCTCGATCGCTTTCGGGTTCTGGATCAGCAGCGCGCCCTGCCCGAAGTAGTTCAGCACGAGCGACGGCATCACGAGCCCGTAGGCCGCGATGCGGATCGGCTTCGCGCCGAAGTGGCCCATATCCGCGTAGAGCGCTTCCGCACCGGTCAGCACCAGCACGACCGAGCCGAGCACGACGTACGCCTGCAGCAGGTGGTCGGCCATGAACGACGCCGCGTAATACGGGTTGATGGCCGCCATGATGCCCGGCACGCGCACGATGTGGTACACGCCGAGCGCTGCGATCACGACGAACCACAGCACCATGATCGGGCCGAACAGCTTTCCGACCAGCGCGGTGCCATGACGCTGGATCCAGAACAGCGCGATCAGGATCGCGATCGTGATCGGCAGCACGAGATGGGACAGGTGCGGCGTCGCGATTTCGAGACCTTCGACCGCCGACATCACCGAGATCGCCGGCGTGATCACCGCATCCCCGTAGAACATGCACGCGCCGAATATCCCGAGCGCCATCAGCGCGCCCGCGACGCGGGTCTTCGAATCGAGCGGCCGCAACGACAGCGCCATCAGCGCGAGCACGCCGCCTTCGCCGTTGTTGTCCGCCCGCATCACGAACAACAGGTACTTGATGCCGACCACCAGGATGATTGCCCAGAACAGCAGCGAGATCACGCCGAGAATCGATGCTTCGGTGAGCGGAATGCCGTGTGCGGGGCTGAACGCCTCCTTGAGCGAATACAGCGGGCTGGTGCCGATGTCGCCGAACACGACGCCGATGGCTGCTATCGCTAGCGCCCGCATCGAGTGTTGGTGCGTCGAATGCGGCGCGTGTGCTGCGTCGGTCGCGTGGATCGTGTCGTTCATAGAAAGCGTAATAATCGGGTCCGGGTCGGACAAAACGAGCGCTATTCTACTCGCGCCCCCGTGAATCGCCGCCTTGCTCTGTTGCCTTGTAACCACGTGATCCACGCTGCGCATGCAATCTGGCGCGAGCTGTGGCAGGGCTGCCAATCATAGCCGGGGCAGCGCCATCTGCCTACCCGATCCACGGTACGCGCGGCGCCGGCACGCATGGCGCCCCAATGAAAAACGGCGCCGCAAGCGGCGCCGTATGAGGCTTTCCTTCGATTGGCCGGCCGCTTACGCGCCCGAGCCGTTGCGCTGTGCGCGACCGCGCTTGATCCACGCCTCGAGGTTGTGCGGCCGAACCGTGTCCCACTCCTCGAACGGCTGATGAATCCACGGATTCGTCGGCAGAAACTGCGTGTGATAGTCGGGCTTGACCTTGGAGCAACCCTTGTACCAGAGCACGGCCGAGCGCACGGCCGTCACCGACGGATAGCGCTCCTTCAGGTGCTCCTGCACGCGCGCAAGCGTCACGCCCGAATCGACGAGATCGTCGACCAGCAGCACGTTGCCCGCCAGGTTGCCGCGCGTCATCGTGATGTACTGCGCGATGTCGAGATCGCCCTGCTCCGTGCCGGCCGCCTCGCGGTACGAACTCGTCGCGAGGATCGCGAGCGGCACGTCGTAGATGCGTGACAGTTGATCGCCGACGCGCAGGCCGCCGCGCGCGAGGCACAGGATCTGGTCGAACTTCCAACCCGATGCATGCACCTGCAGCGCGAGCAGCTCGATGAGACGGTGATACTCGTCCCAGCCTACCCACAGGTTCTTGTCGTCGTTGCGCGGATCGGTCATCAAGTCTGCCGCTGTCATCGTGATTTGCTGCGTCATCTGAAAATTACACCTTGAACGGATGGCGGAGCAGAATCGTTTCGTCGCGGTCCGGCCCCGTCGACACCATGTCGACCGGCACGCCAGCCACTTCCTGGACGCGGGCCAGGTACGCCTGCGCGTTTGCCGGCAGCGCTTCCCACGTCTTGATGCCGACCGTGCTTTCCTTCCAGCCGGCAAACGTTTCGTACACAGGCTCGCAACGGGCCACATCGGCAGCGCCGCGCGGCAGGATGTCCGCATCCTTGCCGTCAATCTTGTAGCCGACGCACAGCTTGACTTCGTCGAGGCCGTCGAGCACGTCGAGCTTCGTCATGCACAGGCCCGACACGCCGTTGATCTGGATCGAGCGGCGCAGCGCAGCTGCGTCGAGCCAGCCCGTGCGGCGCGGACGGCCCGTGACCGAACCGAATTCCTTGCCGACGTTGGCGAGCGTGACGCCGACCTGATCCTGACGCTGCGGATTGTCCGCATCGTACAGTTCGCTCGGGAACGGGCCCGAGCCGACGCGCGTGCAGTAGGCCTTCGTGATACCGAGGATGTAGTTGAGCTTCTGCGGACCCACGCCCGCGCCAGCCGACGCCGCACCTGCGACGCAGTTGCTCGACGTGACGAACGGATAGGTGCCGTGATCGATGTCGAGCAGCGTGCCTTGCGCGCCTTCGAACAGCAGGTTCTGGCCCGCATTGTTCGCGTCGTACAGGCGGCGCGACACGTCCGCCACCATCGGCTTCAGGCGGTCGGCATAGCCGAGCATCGTGTCGAGCGTGGCCTGGAAATCGACGGCCGCGCCGCCCAGGTACTGGGTCAGCACGAAGTTGTGGAAATCGAGGTTTTCGCGCAGGCGGTCGGCGAAGGTCTTCGCGTCGAACAGGTCCTGCACACGCAGCGCGCGGCGGCCGACCTTGTCTTCGTACGCGGGGCCGATGCCGCGGCCCGTCGTGCCGATCTTGCCCGCGCCCTTGCGCGCTTCGCGCGCCTGGTCGATCGCGATGTGGTACGGCAGGATCAGCGTCGTGGCTTCGGAGATGAACAGGCGGTCGCGTACGTTCACGCCGGCTTCTTCCAGCTCGCCGATTTCCTTGAACAGTGCTTCGGGGGACAGGACGACGCCGTTGCCGATGTAGCAGGCGACGCCTTCACGCATGATGCCCGACGGAATGAGGCGCAAGATCGTTTTCTTGCCGCCGATGATGAGGGTGTGGCCGGCGTTGTGACCGCCCTGGAAACGCACGACGCCCTGAGCGTGGTCCGTCAGCCAGTCGACGATCTTGCCCTTGCCTTCATCACCCCATTGCGTTCCCACGACGACGACATTGCGCCCGGGAGTCACGTTCACTGCGCTGGCAGACATGTTGATTCGTTAGCTGGTTAAAAACGTATTCTACCTATGTTCGCGGGCGATTCCGAATTTTTCCGTTTCGCTTCAACGATATGCACGCCGAAGCACGTCCCGCGAACGTCTGTTTATCGGGGTTCGACCACCCATGCGCCGTTGCGCTCGACGAGCGAACGGTCGCAGGCGAACTCGTCGAGCACATGATCGTGGCCCGGCAGCGCCTGGATCACGACCTCGCCCGCATCGCGCAGCGCCGCCACGGCCGCGCTCAGCGCGTCGTCCTGCGCCCACGGCGCGAGAATCGCAGTGCCGCGCGCCTCGACCGGCGAAATCCGCGCGAGTTCGCGCAGGTCGAGCGAGAAGCCCGTAGCCGGACGGGCACGGCCATACGCCTGGCCGACATGGTCGTAGCGGCCGCCCCGCGCAATCGCGTTCGGCACGCCGTCGATGTAGGCGCTGAACATCGCACCGCTGTGATACGCATAGCCACGCAGGTCGCCGAGATCGATCGCCACCTCGGCACCCTTCGCCTGCGCCGCCAGTTGCGCCAGATCGTCGAGCGCTCGCGTGATTTCGGGCAGCACCGGCAAGCGTGCGCGCGCCTCGGCGAGCACGCTCGCGTCACCGTAGAGATGCGGCAACGCGCGCAGCGCGGCGCGCGTGTCGGCGCCGAGATCGTCGGTGAGCTCGTTCAGCAGCGGCACATCCTTGCCCGACAGCGCGTCGTACAGCGACTCGCCGCGCTCGGCAGCCTGCGCGTCGCGCGCCAGCAGCGCCGCGAGTACGCCCGCATGGCCGAGGTCGAGGCGGATGCGCGACAGGCCCGCGAGATGCAGCGCGTCGAGCATCAGTTGCTGGATCTCGAGATCAGCTTCCAGCCCGGCGTGCCCGTAGATTTCGGCGCCGATCTGGATCTGCTCGCGCGTCGCGTGCAGGCCGCGCGGACGCGTATGCATCACGTGGCCCGCATAGCACAGGCGCGTCACGCCCTGGCGGTTCAACAGGTGCGCGTCGATCCGCGCGACCTGCGGCGTGATGTCCGCGCGCAGGCCGAGCGTACGGCCCGACAACTGGTCGACCAGCTTGAAGGTGCGCAGGCGCAGGTCGGCGCCGCCGCTCGTCAGCAGCGACTCGAGATACTCGAGCAGCGGCGGCATCACCATTTCGTAGCCATACGAACGGAAGCGGTCGAGCAGCCTGCGGCGCAGCTCCTCGATCTTGCGCGCTTCCGACGGCAGTACGTCGGCGATATTCTCGGGAAGTAACCAGGTCGACATCGGTACGGTCCTACGACGGGAAACAGCGCGCGACACGCGCGCCGCGATGTGAATCGGAAATTCTGAATTCGGGCGGGACAAACGGCGGATGCGCCGTCCGGATCAGGTCGCGAGCAGCAGCAATATGAGCCCGAGCACCATCACGATCAGCCCGCCGATCCGGATATGATGCGGCGGCCGCTCAGCTATTCTACGAAACGTGTCGCGCCAGGTAACGGGAAACACGAAGGGGAACGCCCCCTCGATGATCAGCATCAGCGCTACTGCAAGCAACAACGAGCCAGCCAGGTCCATGCGAGCGACGGCGCCGCTCGACGCGGCGCCCCAAGGTCAATGTTTGCGGGGAGCAGGCGCCGCTGGTGCGGCACCGCCCGTCGGGCTGCGCATGAAGCGGAAGAACTCGCTGTCGGGATCGACGACGATGATGTCGTTGCGCTTGAACGTGTTCCGGTACGCCTGCAGGCTCGCGTAGAACTGATAGAACTGCGGGTCGCGGCCGAACGCATCGGCGGCAATCGTCGCGGCCTTCGCGTCGCCCTCGCCCTTGATCGTCTGCGCGGACTTGTACGCGTTCGCGAGCACGGCCTGCTGTTCGCGTTCGGCGTCCGCCTTGATCTGCTCGACGTCGGCCGCGCCTTGCGCACGCACCTGCGCCGCCTGATCGCGCAGCGCGCCGATCATCCGCTGATAGACGGCGTCGGTCTGAGCGGCCGGCAAGTCGACGCGCGTCAACTGGACGTCGACCACGTCGACGCCGAAGCCGGACACCTTCGCCTTCACTTCGTCGCGCGCCGCATCGGCGATCGCACGCTGGCCGCCGAGCGCGTCGTCGAGCGCGCGCTTGCCGAACGCGTCACCGAGTGCGCTCTTCAGCGCGCCGGCGAGACGGTCGCCGGCCGCCGACGGGTCGCCGCCCGTCGTCGTGAAATACTTCATCGGATCGCTGATCCGGTACTTCACCGCGTAAGCGACGAGCAGGTCATGCTTGTCTTCCGTTGCCAGTTGCAGCGGATCCGACGACTCGAGCGATTGCAGGCGCGTGTCGATCAGCGTGGCCGTCTGCAGCGGCGGCGGCAATTTGAAATGGATGCCCGGGCCTGCCAGCTCGGGTTGCGCGCCATCGCGCCCCGACAGCACGGCCGCATGGCGCGGATCGACGGTAAGGACTGTCGACGATGCCGCGAAGGCAACGATCACGATTGCGACGACGAGCGCAATGATTCGGTTCATGTTCTGCGCTCCCCGTTACTTCAGATCGTCTTCGCGCGACCGGCTGCGAAACGCCTCGCGCGATCGCAGCACGTCGTTGCCCGACGCACCCACGGCCGACGCCGCACTTGCAGGTGCCGCTGCAGCCGGCGCGACAGCCGCCGGTGCCGACGCGGCATCGGGCGCGGATGCGCCAGTGGACGCCGCGGCGTTTTGACGCCCCTGCTCGACGAGCTTGTCGAGCGGCAGATACACGACGCTGTTGCCGCCCTTGTTGCCGACGAACACCTTCGTCGCGTTCGAATAGATTTCCTGCATCGTCTCCAGATACATCCGCTCGCGAATCACCGCGGGCGCCTTCGAGTACTGCGCATAGACCTGCTTGAAGCGATCGGCATCGCCTTCGGCTTCCGTGACCACGCGATCGGCATACGCCTTCGCTTCGTCGACAAGCTTCGCCGCATCGCCCTGTGCCTTCGGCAGCAGGTCGTTTGCATACGCCTGCGCCGCGCGCTTCGCGGCCTCGCGCTCGTCGCGCGCCTTCGCGACTTCACCGTAGGCGGCTTGCGTCTGCTCGGGCGCCGCAACGCTCTGCATCGTGACGGCCGTCACCTCGAGCCCGGACTGGTAGCGATCGAGATCGCGCTGGATCGCGGCGGCGAGTTGCTCGCGCAGCGCGTCGCGGTCCTGGTTCAGCACGTCGGCTGCGCTGCGCGTGCCGACGATCGCACGTACCGCGGCCTGGGCAGCCTGCGACACGCTGCGCTCGGGATCGACACTGCGGAACAGGTAATCGGTCGCGGAACGGATCCGGTACTGGACGATGAAGCGCACGTCGACGATATCGGCATCGCGCGTCAGCATCGCCGCTTCCTTCACGTTCGCGAGACGCACGACGTTGTTGCGGCCGATCTCGATCGAGCGGACCTGCGACGTATCGACGATCTCGTGCGACGCGAACGGATACGGCGCACGCCAGTGCACGCCCTGGCCGACCGTGCCCGACAGCTTGCCGAGCTGCAGCACGACGCCCGTCTGCCCTTCCTGTACGACGAACAGCCCGCTGCCAGCGTAGACCGCGACCAGCACGCCGATCACGATGCCGACGCCGACGCGTGCGGCTCGCCCGTTGTCAGGACGGAAACCGTTGCCGCCCTTGCCGCCGAACAGGCCGTTCAGGCGCCGGTTGAAGTTGCGCCACATCTCGTCGAGATCGGGCGGACCATCGCCGTCGCCGCCTTGCGGACGCTTCGACTCGTTCGGACGGGGACGGGATCCGTCTTTGCCATTGCTTTCGCCGCGTCCCCACCGGGGATCGTTGATCGACAGCAAGGCGCGCATCCGCCGCCAGGTACTCCGCTCGTTGTATTCGTTCACCAGAGTTTGTTCACCAGATTGGACGCCGGCGAACCGGCCGGGACCGGTTAGCGCCCGTGTTCGGAAATCGTGTGGTCTTCGTGTGGTTCAGCGGGGGCGCCGTCGAGCGCGCCGTTGGGTAACGTCGCGCTGGAAAGGTGTTCCGCGGAGGCGATTTCGGCGATGGCGGCACGCAACGCGTCAAGACCCTGACCGGTGCGCGCGCTCAAAAAGACGCGCGAAATATTACCATACTCGTCCCGCTCGACCGCGTCGCCGCGGGCCGCCAGCTCAGGCACGGCGTCGATCTTGTTGAACACCAGCACCTGCCGGATCGTGTCCGCGCCGATCTCGTGCAGCACACCATTGACCTGCTCGATCTGTTCAAGCCTGACCGCGCTCGACGCATCGACCACGTGCAGCAGCAGATCCGCATGGATCGTTTCCTCGAGCGTCGCGCGAAATGCCGCGACCAGTTGGTGAGGCAACTCGCGGATGAACCCGACCGTATCCGACACGACGATCTGGCCGACCTCGTCGCCGAGGTACACGCGCCGCGACGTCGTATCGAGCGTGGCGAACAACTGGTCGGCCGCATAGGCCTGCGCTTTCGTCAGCGCGTTGAACAGCGTCGACTTGCCCGCGTTCGTATAGCCGACGAGCGACACCGACATCGTGCCGCTGCGCGCGCGCTGGCGGCGTTGCGTGCTGTGTTGCCGGCGCAACCGGTCGAGCCTCGACTTCAGCATCTTGATGCGTTCGCCGATCAGCCGGCGGTCGGTTTCGAGCTGGGTTTCACCGGGGCCACGCAGGCCGATACCCCCCTTCTGCCGCTCAAGGTGGGTCCACGCGCGAATGAGCCGCGTCGACAGATACTGAAGCTGCGCGAGTTCGACCTGCAGCTTGCCTTCGTGGCTGCGGGCGCGCTGTGCAAAGATGTCGAGGATGAGGCTGGTGCGATCGACCACACGCCTGTTAAGTGCCTGCTCCAGATTACGTTGCTGGGCTGGCGCCAGTGCGTGGTTGAAGATGACGATTTCGACGTTGTGTGCGTCGCAGGCGAGCCGGAGTTCTTCGGCTTTGCCACTGCCGATGAACATCTTGGCATCGGGACTGGAGCGACGACCCGTGAGGGTGACTGCGGGACGGGCCCCCGCGCTGGAGGCGAGAAGACTGAGTTCTTCGAGACTGGCTTCGAAATCGGTCTTGCCGAAATCGATGCCGACGAGCGCTGCGTTGATCAAATTTTCAGGTGTCAAGATAAGGCGGCTGGCATCGGTCGCTCGCGGCGACCGGATGCCGGCCGCTGCGATAGGTTAGGACGAGGCTTCCGCGTCCGGGTGGAAATTCACCGGGCGCGCCGGCACGACCGTCGAGATGGCGTGCTTGTACACCATCTGGGTCACCGTATTACGGAGCAACACGACGTACTGGTCGAACGATTCAATGTTCCCTTGAAGCTTGATGCCGTTGACGAGGTAGATCGAAACGGGAACGTGCTCTTTGCGCAGTGCGTTCAAAAACGGGTCTTGTAACAATTGCCCTTTGTTGCTCATGGCGTACTCCATCTTTTTTTGCAGGTTGATCTGGACTGGCGGCGAAGAAAAAGAGATCCGGCGCCAATCGCTACACTATAGCCGATTTTGCCTGGCCCGCCCGGGGCATAGGCCTTGCGGCCAACCCCTTGCGTGACGCGTGTAACAGACGTCTTCAGCTCTTGTCCGCGTACGGATTGTTCGACGAACGGAACTCTATGCGCAATGGAGTCCCTGTCAGTGAGAAAGTTTCGCGGAACCGGTTTTCCAGGTAGCGCTTGTACGTTTCCGTCACGGCATCGAGCGCGTTGCCGTGGATGACGATGATCGGCGGATTCTGGCCGCCCTGGTGTGCGTAGCGCAGCTTCGGACGCACCGGGCCGCGACGGCGCGGCTGCTGGAACTCGACGGCCTCGATCAGCGCGCGCGTGAGCTTCGGCGTCGGCAGCTTCGCCATCGCCGCCGCGTACGCGTCGTCGACCGAGCGCATCAGGGTGCCGATGCCCGTTTTCTTCGCGGCCGAAATGAAGTGCGATTTCGCGAAGTCGAGGAATTTCAGCTTGCGGGTCAAATCCGCTTTCGCACGATCGCGCGCGTGGTCGTCGAGCCCGTCCCACTTGTTCACGCCGATCACGAGCGCACGGCCCTGCTCGACGACGAAGCCGGCAATGTGCGCGTCCTGGTCGGAGATGTCCTGCTGCGCATCCAGCAGAAGAATGACGACGTTCGCGTCGGAGATCGACTGCAGCGTCTTCACGACCGAGAACTTCTCGATCGCCTCGAACACCTTGCCGCGGCGCCGCAGGCCGGCCGTGTCGATCAGCGTGTATTTCTTGCCGTTCCGCTCGAAGTCGACGTAGATCGAATCGCGCGTCGTGCCCGGCATGTCGAACGCGATCACGCGATCCTCGCCGATCAGCGCGTTCACGAGCGTCGACTTGCCGACGTTCGGACGGCCGACGATCGCGATCTTGATGCCGCGCGACGGGTCGTTGTCGTCTTCCTCTTCTGGCTGGTCCGCGTACGCGACTTCCAGCGCCTCGTTGATCATGTCGGTCACGCCGTCGCCGTGCGCGGCCGAGATCGCGCGCGGATCGCCGAGCCCGAGCTCGTAGAAGTCGGTCGCGACCGCCGTGTACTTCATCCCCTCGGCCTTGTTGACGACGAGGAAGATCGGCCGGCCGGTCTTGCGCAGGTAGTCGGCGATCGACTTGTCCTGCGGCGCGAGCCCGTTGCGGCCGTCGACGATGAACACGACGACGTCGGCTTCCTCGACGGCCTGCCGCGTCTGGCGTGCCATCTCGTGCAGAATGCCGTCCTTCGCGACGGGTTCGAAGCCGCCCGTATCGACGACCAGGTACGGCCGCTCGCCGACGCGCCCTTCGCCGTAATGGCGATCGCGCGTCAGGCCCGGCAAGTCGGCAACCAGCGCATCGCGCGAGCGCGTGAGCCGGTTGAACAGCGTGGATTTCCCCACATTGGGGCGCCCAACTAGGGCAATGACCGGTTTCATCAGTGTTTTCTACGGTGAAGCGCAGCAGCGGGAGGCCCGCTGCTGCGGGCGGCTGCGCTGAATGAAAATATCACGAATTCGCGCAGCGCCGGATGCGCGCGCCGGGCACGCGTTGCGCGCCGTCGTCTTTCGTCTCGAACTGCCTTTCAAATACCGAGCGGCCGGGAACACCGGCCGCCTTCATGTCGCCCGGCCGGGGCGAGCGGGACAAGCCCGCCGCGCCGCGGCCGCGCATGTTTCCTGCGCGTCAGCGCGGGCGGAAGCCGTACAGGCCGCCGTCCTTCGTCTGCACGACGAGCGTATTGCCCGCGAGGACCGGCGCCGCCGTAATCGCGCTGCCGTCGGTCTTCATCCGTGCGATGAAGCTGCCGTCTTCGCGCGACAGGAAGTGCACGAAGCCCTTGTAATCGCCCAGCACGACCGCATGCCCGAGCAGATACGGCACGCCGACGTCACGGCTCTTCAGCTTGTCGTTGCGCCACAGCTGGTTGCCCGAGGCGGCATCGTACGCCGTCACGACCGACCAGTCGTCGCCGCCGGCGACGACCGAATCGTCCTGCGCGAGACCGCTACGGCTCGAGAACGGCTTTTCCCACAGCGGGCGGCCCGAGTTTGCATCGAAGCAGCCGAGCTGCCCCTGGAACGTCACCGCGCAGGCTTCCGCACCCACGAGCGTCGGCGGGCCGCTGACGTCGTTGATGCGCTCGACCTCGGTCACGCCTTTCGGAAACGATACCGGCGTCTGCCAGAACGGCTCGCCCGTCTGCAGGTTGATTGCGACCAGCCCGCCGCCAGGGAAGCCCGCCAGCACCGCGGCGTCACCCGCGAACGTCATGCCGGCCGATACGCGCAGGTTCAGCGGCACCGAGCGGTTGCGGTAGTTCCACTTCTGCTCGCCCGTCTGCGCGTTGAACGCGATCACCTGGCCGTCGATCGTGCGGACGACCACGAGGCCGTTGCCCACGAGCGGCGGCGAGAAGATCTCGCCCTGCACGCTGGTCTTCCACAGTTGCTTGCCGTCCGGACCCAGCACGAACACGCCGCCCTTCAGCGCGCCGACCGCGGTCAGGTTGCCGTCGCTGCCGACACCGGCCGACAGGTCGGAGCCGACCTTCGCGCGCCAGAGCGTCTGGCCCGTCTTCGCGTCGATCTTCTCGACCGAACCGTTCTCGCCCGCTGCATAGACGGCGTCGCCCACGGCCACCGGCGAGAACAGGTAGCGTCCGCCCTTGCCGACGCTCGCCTTCCAGACCTGTTGCACGTCCATCACGGGCTTGAACTCGGTGAGCGGCGTCGGCACGCGGCGCGCGTCCTTCGACGACGAGCAGGCCGCCAGAGCGAGGACAGCCGCCGCGCAGGCAACGGGCACAGCGTAACGTTTCAGCAAATTCATCGGTTAGCGAAGCAGAGTTAAGAGGTTGAGGGGACCGGGGTTCAGCCGCCGAGCGCGTCCAGCTTGAACTGCACGAGCTGACGCGCAGACTGGTCGTCCTTCGACAGGCCGTCGAGCGCGAGCTTGTAAGCCGCGCGCGCATCGTCGGTCTTGCCTTGCGCGGCAAGCAGGTCGCCACGGCGATCGGCCACGAGGCCCTTGAATGCATCGACCGGCGTACCCGACAGCAGCGCGAGGCCCGCATCGTACGCCTTCTCGTCGAGCAGCAGCGACGCGAGACGCAGCTTCGCGATCTGCTTGTACTCGTCATCCTTGGCGTGATCGACGGCCCATTGCAGCTGAGCCTTCGCACCGGCCAAATCGCCGGCCGCGTACAGCGTCTTCGCAGCGGAAAGCGCCGTCATCTGCGCGTACGGCGTGCTGCCGAACTTGTCTTCCATGTCGGCGGCCGCGCGAGCCATCGTCGCCTTGTCGTTCGCGGCGGCAGCCTTCTGGACCTGCTCGTACAGCCCGGCCGCCTCGGCCGCCTGACGGCGCTGCCAGTAGTTCCATCCGTTGAAACCGGCCGCGACCACGAGCGCCGCGAGCACGATCCACGTGGTGAGGTTGCCCCAGCGGGCCCACCACGCCTTGAGACTTTCTATCGATTCTTGTTCGTCGTGATAACTCATCGGCGAGCGATTCCTTCGTGTTCAGGCTTTTTTGTCGAGCGGATGTCAGCGCGATCAGTCGTCGCCGTCTTCGGCGGATGCAACCATCGCATTGATTAGGAATTCGGTCAAGCCTTCGACCGGTACGGTCTGCTGAACGTTCTTTTCCCCGTCTCCGCCCGCACCGCGCAGCGCTTTCACGCCCACCGTGCCGTTCGCGACCTCTTCCTCACCGAAGATCACCGCGAACGCGGCGCCGCTTGCGTCGGCCCGTTTCATTTGCGACTTGAAGCTCGCCGGCGCGCCGTCGGCGCTGCAGTGGAAGATCACGTCGAGGCCCGTGTCGCGCAGACGCTCGGCCGCGATGAACGCCTGTTCGCGCGCGGTCTCGCCCTGGTGCACGACGTATACGTCGACGCCTTCCTGCTCGGGTGCGAGATCCTCTTCCTTCAGCAGTTCGAGGATCCGCTCGATGCCCATCGCCCAGCCGCACGCGGCGGTCGGCTTGCCGCCGAGCTGCTCGATCAGCGGATCGTAGCGACCACCCGCCGCGACCGTGCCCTGCGCGCCGAGCTTGTCGGTCACCCACTCGAACACGGTCAGGTTGTAGTAGTCGAGACCACGCACGAGACGCGGGTTGATCTTGAACGGAATGTTGTTCGCGAGCAGCAGGCGCTGCAGCCCTTCGAAGTGCGCACGCGATTCGTCGCCGAGGAAGTCGATCAGCTTCGGCGCGTTCTGCGCGATTTCCTGCAGCGCGGGATTCTTCGTGTCGAGCACGCGCAGCGGGTTCGTATACAGGCGGCGCTTTGCATCCTCGTCGAGCACGTCGGCGAACTGCTCGAGGTACTTGATCAGTTCGACGCGGTGCGCGGCGCGCTCTTCGGCGAGGCCGAGCGAGTTGATCTCGAGCTTGATGCCGGTCAGGCCGAGGTCGTCCCACAGGCGCTGGCACATCATGATGATCTCGGCATCCGCATCGGGGCCCGCGAAGCCGAGCGCCTCGACGCCGACCTGGTGGAACTGGCGATAGCGGCCGCGCTGCGGACGCTCGTGACGGAACATCGGGCCGATGTACCACAGGCGCTTCGGGCCGTCGTACAGCATGTTGTGCTCGATCGACGCGCGCACGACCGCCGCGGTATTTTCGGGGCGCATCGTCAGGTTTTCACCGTTCAGCGCGTCGGTGAAGCTGTACATCTCTTTTTCGACGATGTCGGTGACCTCACCGATGCCGCGCGTGAAGAGCTGCGTGTGCTCGACGATCGGCGTGCGGATGTTCTGGTAACCGTATGCGCGCAGCAGCGATTTCACCGTAGCTTCGAAGAACTCCCAAAGGCCGGCATCCTGCGGGAGGATGTCGTTCATGCCCTTGACGCCGGTGAGCTTCTCGATCTTGCGTTTTTGTTCAGTCATCGTGTGTGTGGACGAATTAGTTCGTGGCCTCAGCGCGGCCGTAATTGCGTGCGACGTAGTCGCTGACGATCTGCTGGAATTCCTCGGCGATCCGCTCGCCGCGCAGCGTCTTGACCTTCTCGCCGTCGATGAAGACAGGCGCGGCCGGGTTCTCGCCAGAGCCCGGCAGGCTGATGCCGATGTTCGCGTGCTTCGATTCGCCCGGGCCGTTGACGATGCAGCCCATCACCGCGACGTTCATTTTCTCGACGCCCGGATACTCCTTGCGCCAGACAGGCATCTGTTCGCGGAGGTAGGTCTGGATCTGCATCGCGAGTTCCTGGAACAGCGTGCTCGTCGTGCGGCCGCAGCCCGGGCACGCGATCACCATCGGTGCGAACGAACGCAGGCCCATTGTCTGGAGGATTTCCTGGCCGACGATCACTTCGCCCGTGCGCGACGCGCCCGGTTCCGGCGTCAGCGAAATGCGGATCGTGTCGCCGATCCCTTCCTGCAGCAGCACGCCGAGTGCAGCCGTCGACGCGACGATGCCCTTCGAGCCCATGCCGGCCTCGGTCAGCCCGAGGTGCAGCGCGAAGCCGCAGCGGCGGCCGAGTTCGCGGTACACGGCGATCAGGTCCTGCACGCCGCTGACCTTGCACGACAGAATGATGCGGTCGCGGCCGAGGCCCAGCTCGACCGCACGCTCGGCCGAGCCGATCGCCGACTGGATCAGCGCCTCGTACATCACGCTCTGCGCATCCCACGGCTGCGAACGCGCACCGTTCTCGTCCATCATGCGCGCAAGCAGATCCTGGTCGAGACTGCCCCAGTTCACGCCGATCCGCACCGGCTTGTCGTACTTGGCCGCAGCCTCGATCATCTGCGCGAACTGCGTATCGCGCTTCGCACCCTGGCCGACGTTGCCCGGGTTGATCCGGTACTTCGACAGCGCCTCCGCGCAGCCCGGGTAGTCGCGCAGCAGCAGGTGGCCGTTGTAGTGGAAATCGCCGACGAGCGGCACGGTCACGCCCATGCGGTCGAGCTGCTCGCGGATCGCCGGCACGGCGGCCGCGGCCTCGGGCGTGTTGACCGTGATGCGCACCAGTTCGGAGCCCGCGTTCGCGAGTTCCTTGATCTGGATTGCCGTGCCGATCGCGTCAGCCGTATCGGTATTCGTCATCGACTGCACGCGCACCGGCGCGTCGCCGCCGATCGTCACGAGCTGCCCGCCCCAGCGGACATCCACCGCATGCGATACACGGCGCGGCTGATGCCCGCCGAACACCGGCTCGGTTGAACAAATCTGACTGCTGCGTGGGGATTGAGCTTCGGATTGCATCGATAGATCCATTTACGCGGAATGCGCCGCGACGCGGCGCATGAATTGAAAAAGCGCCGTGCCCTCGCGGCCTGTCGATATCGACGACAGGCCTTCGCCACGGCGCTTGACGTCAGGGCAACGTGAACCGCGCCACATTACCCCGCGCTGCCGAATATTTTGCCGGATCGACAGGTTTTCCGTCGAACGCGATTGCGTCGAGGCCCGCCTTGTTGCCGATCGTGACCTTGAACGGGCCGTCGCCGGCGACCTGCTTCGCCTCGCCGCCGTGTACCAGCCCGGAGAACAGCTCCTTGCCGCTCTTGTCGCGCACGCTGAACCAGCTGTCCTGCTTCACCTTCAGCTCCACCATCGACTGGCCGGCCGCGACCACGACGCTCGCCGGCGCGGCGGCGCTTGCGGCCGTCGTTGCCGCGACGGGCTGTGAAGCGGCTGCCGTCACGACCGGCGCCACGGGCGCAGGCGCCGGAACAGCCGACGCAACGGCCGGCGCCGGAGCTGCCGACGCAACAGCCGAGGCCGGAACCTCATTTGCGACCCCAGCAGAGGCACCACCCGAGGCCGCCTCTTCGGCGGATGACGGCGATGCCGCCACCGGCACGCTCGCGGCCGACGCATGCTCCGCGTCGCCGCTCTTGAAGCGCGCGAGCAGGCTCGACGAATCGCCGCCAGTGTGCCACATCAGTACTGCAACCACTGCGACGACGACGATCCCCGTGCCCCACAGCCACGGGTGATGGCGCGACGATCCGCCCAGCGGAATCGACACGCGGCCGCGCGGCAGATCCGTCCCCGACGACGCAGGCATCGACAGGTCGACTTCCTGCACCCCGCGCTCACGGCGCAACGCCTGCGCGAACGGTTCCGGATCGACGCCGAGCATCTTCGCGTAGCTGCGCACGACACCAAGCGCGAACGTCACGCCGGGCAAATGGCTGATGTCGCCGGCCTCGAGCGCCCGAAGCTTCTGCGGTGCGACCTTGAGTCGCGCCGACACGTCGTCGACGGTCCAACCTCTCGTTTCCCGAAGCTGCGCCAGTCGGCTGCCGACTGCCGCAAGCGATTCCAACCCTGCCGGTGCCGGCTTCGCGCCATTCGTCTCTGCGCCGTTAGACGGCTGCGGCTCACTCATCCTTGTCCTCGCGTCGATTCTTCTTCACTGGCGGCCGCCGCCGGTTCCCGCCGGCCGGCACCCGCAACTGTCCATACCATGCGCGACGCCGAGGCGCCGCGACCGATCGCTGTTCGCGTGTTGTACCGCTCAAAGGCCCTGGCATCCCCGGCCGGGCGCCCCTGTCAAATCGCCCTAACTTCGATGATTTTTCCTGCTGCGCCCGTACGTTCCGCGAGGCGCGTGCGATCCTTCACTGCGCCGGCCAGCTGGCCGCACGCGGCATCGATATCGTCGCCGCGCGTCTTGCGCACGGTCGTGACGACTCCCGCGTCGATGAGAATCTGCGCAAAGCGCTTGATCTGCTCCGGCTTCGAGCGGATGAGGCCCGATTCCGGAAACGGATTGAACGGGATCAGATTGAACTTGCACGGCACGTCGCGCGTGACGGCCAGCAGTTCGCGCGCATGCGCTTCGGTGTCGTTGACGCCGTCCAGCATGCAGTATTCGAAAGTGATGAAGTCGCGCGGTGCGACTTTCAGATAACGCTGGCAAGCCGCCATCAGCTCGCGCAGCGGATACTTCTTGTTGAGCGGCACCAGCTCGTCGCGCAGCGGATCGTTCGGCGCGTGCAGCGAAACGGCCAGCGCAACCGGCAGTTCGGCGCCGAGGCGGTCCATCATCGGCACCACGCCGGACGTCGACAGCGTGACGCGGCGGCGCGACAGGCCGTACGCGTTGTCGTCGAGCATCAGCCGCATCGCCGGCACGACCGCGCTGTAATTCAGCAGCGGCTCGCCCATGCCCATCATCACCACGTTGGTGACGACCCGCTCTGCCTTACCGTTCGGGCCGGGCGCGCGGCCCAGCGACGCTCGCAATGCAAATTCGGCCATCCGTAGCTGGCCGATGATTTCGGCTGTCGACAGGTTGCGGGAAAAGCCCTGCTTGCCCGTCGAACAGAAGCGGCAGTTGACCGCACACCCGGCCTGCGACGACACGCACAGCGTGCCGCGCGTCTCTTCCGGGATGAACACGGTTTCGACCGCATTGCCGTTTCCGACGTCGATCAGCCACTTGCGCGTGCCGTCGGCGGAAACGTGATCGCTGGCAATCTCGGGCATGCCGATCGACGCGCGGCCCTTGAGTTTCTCTCTCAAGGACTTCGCGAGATCGGTCATGCCGTCGAAGTCGCCAGCGTTGTACTGGTGAATCCAGCGCTGCAACTGCTTGGCGCGGAACGGCTTCTCGCCGAGGCTGCCGCAGTACGCGACCAGACCCTCGGCGTCGAAGTCGAGAAGATTGACGGAAGTTTCGCTCGTCATGATGTGCTGCCTTGCCGCGTGCGCTGAATCCTGCCTACTTGCTGCCAGCCGGGGCTTAGCGCGAGTAAACGTTCATTTCCGGGAAGAAGAACGCGATTTCGACCGCTGCCGTTTCTGCAGCGTCCGAGCCGTGAACGGCGTTCGCGTCGATGCTGTCGGCGAAATCGGCGCGGATCGTGCCCTTTTCTGCCTTCTTCGGATCCGTTGCGCCCATCAGGTCGCGGTTCTTCAGGATCGCGCCTTCACCTTCCAGAACCTGGATCATCACCGGGCCCGAGATCATGAAATCGACGAGGTCCTTGAAGAACGGACGTGCTGCGTGAACCGCATAGAACTTCTCTGCGTCAGCACGCGACAGGTGAGCCATGCGCGATGCGACGATCTTCAGGCCGGCGCCTTCGAAACGGCTGTAGATCTGGCCGATCACGTTCTTTGCCACCGCATCCGGCTTGATGATCGACAGGGTGCGCTCGATTGCCATAAAAACTCCAAAAAATTAAGAAGTTACAGGTTCAAATGAATCCGCTATTGTAGCACGATCCCGTGTATCATTGCGATTGAACCCTTACATACATGAAAGGTTCAGAATCCATATGTTTTAGTGCCGCCCGGCCATTGAAACCTCTCGGCACGGAACGTATCTTAGCCATAGCTGCCCCGGTTTGCTGCGCCGCACATCGCGCGCGCCGAACCGGCCCTGGACGCCCATGCGTTCAATGTTAGGAGAAACCATGAACGACTATCCGTACAATTTCGGCCGCGGCGGTTCCGTCAGCACCGCCGAAGTTCGCAACCGCGTGCTGCGAAACACGTACTGGCTGCTCGCGCTGTCGATGGTGCCGACCGTGTTGGGCGCCTGGGTCGGCGTCGCGACGGGCTTCTCGCTGTTCGCAGCCACGAGCCCGATGATGAGCCTGCTCGCGTTCTTCGCGATCGCGTTCGGCTTCATGTTCGCGATCGAGCGGACGAAGAACAGCGCGGCCGGCGTGTTCGTGCTGCTCGGCTTCACGTTCTTCATGGGCCTGATGCTGTCGCGGCTGCTGAGCTTCATCCTCGGCTTTTCGAACGGCCCGTCGCTGATCATGCTTGCGTTCGGCGGCACCGGCATCATCTTCGCCGCGATGGCGACGATCGCCACCGTCAGCAAGCGCGACTTCTCGGGGCTCGGCAAGTGGCTGTTCATGGGCGTGATCGTGATCCTGCTCGCCTCGGTCGCGAACATCTTCCTGCAACTCCCGGCCCTGATGCTCACCGTGTCGGTACTCGCGATCGCGATCTTCTCCGCATACATGCTGTTCGACGTCCAGCGCGTCGTGAACGGCGGCGAGACGAACTACATCTCGGCAACGCTCGCGATCTACCTCGACCTGTACAACGTGTTCACGAACCTGCTCGCGCTGCTCGGCATCTTCGGCGGCAACCGCAACTGACGTTTGCTGCACACCCTGAAAAAACCGGCCCGCGGGCCGGTTTTTTTACGTCCGCCGCGTGGGCTCAGTCGCGCTCGAACAGCGCGATCGATTCGACGTGCGACGTATTCGGGAACATGTTCACGACACCGGCGCCCTTCAGGCGATAGCCGGCCTCGTGCACGAGCAGACCCGCGTCGCGCGCCAGCGTCGACGGGTTGCACGACACGTAGACGATGCGCTTCGGCAGCGGGCCTTCACCGCTCTGCGCAATCTCGGCCAGCGCCTTCGACACTGCGAGCGCGCCTTCGCGCGGCGGGTCGATCAGGAACTTGTCGAATGCGCCGAGCGCGCGGATGTCATCGCCCGTCACTTCGAACAGGTTACGGCACGCGAACGTCGTATGGCCGTCGACACCGTTCTCGCGCGCGTTCGCCAGCGCGCGTGTCGTCAGCGTGTCGCTGCCTTCGATGCCCATCACCTCGCGCGACAGCCGCGCGAGCGGCAGCGTGAAGTTGCCGATCCCGCAGAACAGGTCGAGCACGCGGTCGTCGCGCGACGGCGCGAGCAGACGCAGCGCGCGGCCCACCAGCACACGGTTGATCTGATGGTTGACCTGCGTGAAGTCGGTCGGCTTGAACGGCATGCGGATGCCGAATTCCGGCAACGTGTAGTCGAGCGATACGTCGAGCGGATAGAACGGCGTTACCGTGTCCGGGCCTTTCGGCTGCAGCCAGAACTGCACCTTGTGCTCGTCCGCGAACGCGCGCAACAGCGCTTCGTCGTCCGCGTTGATCGGCTCCAGGACCCGAAGCACGAGCGCCGTGACTTCCGAGCCGACCGCAAGCTCGATCTGCGGCATCCGATCGCGGATCGACAGCCCCTCGACCAGCCGGCGCAGCGGCACGAGCATTGCGGACACGTGCGGCGGCAGCACTTCGCAGCTCGTCATGTCGGCGACGTAGCTGCTCTTCTTCTCATGGAAGCCGACCAGCACGCCGCCCTTCTTCGCGACGTTGCGCACGGTCAGGCGTGCGCGGTAGCGATAGCCCCAGGACGGGCCGTGGATAGGCGCGAACATCGTTTCCGCGCGCAGCTTCGCCAGGTGCCACAGGTTGTCTTCGAGCACGCGCTGCTTGACCGCCACCTGCGCACGCATGTCGAGATGCTGCATCGAACAGCCGCCGCAGGTGCCGAAGAACGCGCATTTCGGCTTCGTGCGCATCACGCTCGGGCGCAGAATGTCGACAACCGTCGCCTGCTCGTAGCTCGGCTTGCGACGGAAGCTCGAATAGGTCACGCGCTCGCCTGGCAACGCACCCTCGACGAAGATGACCTTGCCCGGCTCGCCGTCCTCGGTCATCGTGCGGCCAACACCGCGCGCTTCCATGTCGAGCGATTCGATCTCGAGAACCGGGGCAATTCCGGGCGCGACGGGCGCATTTCTAGATTTGCGCGCAGAAGTGGGGACGGCTTCGGACACCAGCTTTTCCTGACAAACGTTGAAGAAGGCGAGATTGTAGACGACGAAGGCCCGGATCGCCCGCTTTGCATGACGCAAGCGTCGATACTTGAGCATAGACGGTCCGGCATCGCGCCGGAGCCGCGAGGCAGGCGGCCCGGAAGCACCACGGCCGGGTGCCGATCGACAGGCCGATCGGACGCGGCCCTCGGCCCGAAATTCGCCCGACAGGAGATTCGACCATGCGACTGATCGACTGGAACATCCAATGGGGTCGGGACGCAGACGGCAGCGTCGATCTTTCGCGCACCGTCGCGGCGATCCGCGAACTCGGCGACTTCGACGTGCTGTGCCTTCAGGAGGTTACGCGCGGCTTCGGCGCACTGCCCGGCCGGCCCGGCGCCGACCAGTTCGCCGAACTCGCGGCGCTGCTGCCCGGCCATACGATCATCGAGGCGATCGGCGCCGACCTGCCAGCCATCGAAGCCGGCGCGCCGCGCCGCCAGTTCGGCCACGCGATCGCGACCCGGCTGCCGGTCGGGCGCGTGCTCCGCCAGTTGCTGCCTTGGCCAGCCGACGCCGGTGCGCCGTCGATGCCGCGCGTTGCGCTCGATGTCGAGTTGCAGGCGCCCTTCGGGCCACTGCGGGTGGTCACCACGCATCTGGAATACTATTCGGCGCGCCAGCGGCTCGCTCAGGTCGACGCGCTGCGTGGCCGGCACCGCGAGGCCTGCGCACACGCGGCACAACCGGCGCCTGCCGAAACCGCCGAGGGGCCATTCAGCGCAACCTGCCAGCCGTGCGATGCAATCGTGTGCGGCGATTTCAACAGCGCGTTCGGCAGCGATGCCTATCGCCGATTCCTGGAGCCGATCCCAGACGCGCCGCGCTTCATCGACGCATGGGTCGCACGGCACCCTGGCCGCACGCCACCGCCGACGGCCGGGGTCTACGATACGGTGCAATGGTCGGAGGGGCCGCTCGCGTGCGACTTCGTGTTCGTGACCGATACGTTGCTGCCGCGCGTCACGCGCTGCGAGATCGACGGCGATGTGCGCGCGTCGGATCACCAGCCGGTGCTGCTCGAACTCTCGTGATCGCACCGGCTGCTGAGCACCCCACCCGCGTTACGCGTCGAAGCCGGCCAGGTATTCGGTCCAGTGCGACGCAGGTTCCTGCGCAAGCGAGTTCCTCACGAGCAGGATCTCGTCTGCATACTCGCTCGGCGTCAGGCCACCGCGCATCAACTGGAACCGGCAATACAGCAGGTAGGTATTGACGACGTCGGTTTCGCAATAGTTGCGGATTTCCTCGATCCGCCCTGCCTGGAACGCCGGCCACACCTGGCTGCCGTCCATTCCGAGCTTGCCCGGAAATCCGCACATCTTCGCGAGCGCGTCGAGCGGCGCGTTCGCGCGCGCCTGATACATCGCGAGCACATCCATCAGGTCGGTATGCCGCGAGTGGTAGCGCGAGATGTAGTTGTTCCACTTGAAATCGCGATCGTCCTCGCCGAGATCCCAGTAGCGCGACGCGGGGATGCCGTGCACGAGCGCGCGGTAATGGAGCACCGGCAAATCGAAGCCGCCGCCGTTCCACGACACGAGCTGCGGCGTGTATTTCTCGATCACGCGATAGAACGACTGAATCAGCGTCGCCTCGTTGTCCTGCGGCGTGCCGAGCGAGCGCACGCGAAAACCGTTGTTGTCGCGGAACACGCAAGAAATCGCCGCGATGCGCTGCAGGTGATGCGGCAGGAAATCGCTGCCGGTCTTCTCGCGGCGCGCGGCGAACGCATGTTCGGCCACCGCGGCATCGTCGAGCGTCGCGGGCAGGTCTTCCAGACGGCGAATGCCGTCGACATCGGGAATTGTCTCGATGTCAAAAACAAGAATCGGAGTCATCGGTTACAGAACGGCGTCCTTACGCACACCGTTGGAGGCGAAAAACCGCTTGAGGCGCACCAGCGCTTCCTGCTGGATCTGACGCACGCGCTCGCGCGTGAGCCCCATCTCGTCGGCCAGCTCCTCGAGCGTCGCCGGTTCGATGTGGTTCAGGCCGAAGCGGCGCTCGATCACGTGCCGATGCTTGTCGGACAGCCGCGACAGCCACGCGCGCGTCAGCGTCTCGAGCTCGCGGTGCTGCACCTCGGCATCGGGCGACTGGCTCTGGTCGTCGGGCAGCAGGTCGAGCAGGCTGCTCGCGGGATCGAGGTCGAGCGGCGCGTCGAGCGACGCCGTGTGCTCGTTGAGCGCGAGGATGTCGGTAACTTCCTCGGCGGTCTTGCCGGTGAGATAGGCGATGTCGTCGATGCTGGCTTCGCGGCGCTCGGCCGCTTCGCCCGTCGACATCGAGTTCTTTTCGAGGTGGCGCTTCGCGCGCAGCACCTGGTTCAGTTCACGGATCACGTGCACGGGCAGGCGCACCGTGCGGGCCTGGTTCATGATCGCGCGCTCGATGCTCTGCCGGATCCACCACGTCGCATACGTGGAAAAACGAAAGCCGCGCGTCGGGTCGAATTTTTCGATTGCATGCATCAGGCCGAGGTTGCCTTCCTCGATCAGGTCGAGCAGCGGCACGCCACGGTTCAGATAGCCCTTCGCGATGCTGACGACGAGGCGCAGGTTGCGCTCGATCATCACCTGCCGCGCCTCGAATTCGCCGGCCTTGGCCAGACGCGAATAGCGCTGCTCCTCCTCGACGGTGAGCAGCGGCTTTACGCTGATGCGGTTCAGGTAATGCTGAATCGTGTCGGCCGTGAGTTCGGCCTGTAGCAGCGTGCGGAAATCGTCGACGTCGGGCGACCCCTCGGCGCGGCCTTCGCGCTCGTCGTCGCCACCTTCCGCGTCAGAGTCGCGTGCCTCGAGGTCACGCTCGTTGTCCGCGACATCGTCTTCGTCGTCCGTCGAAGCACCAGCTCGCCCCACCGATGCTTGCGTGGCACGACTGATTTTCTCAGACTCGGCTTGCGGCTCGTGGCGCTTCGATTTCGGCATGGTCGTCTCGATTATTGAGGCGGCAAATACTTCAGCGGATCGACAGGTTTACCCTGCCGGCGAACCTCGAAATGCAGCATCACACGGTCGGAATCGCTATTCCCCATCTCGGCGATCTTCTGCCCCTTCGTTACCGCGTCCCCCTCTTTTACCATCAAAGCGCGATTGTGTGCATACGCCGTGAGGTAAGTTGCATCGTGCTTGATGATAATGAGGTTGCCGTAGCCGCGCAGACCATTGCCGGAGTAGACGACGCGACCGTCGGCCGCCGCCTTCACGGTCTCGCCGGCCGTACCGCCGATATTGACGCCCTTGTTCTTCGCGTCGTCGAAACCGTTCAGCACGGGACCGCGCGCGGGCCACGCGAACGTCACGGGGCCGCTCGGCGCGGCAGCCGTATCGCTCGATGCGGCTGCCGCGGCAGGCGGCGTCGCGACCGACGACGTACCGGCGCCCGGCGTTGCCGGGCCGCTGCTGAGCGGCGCGGTCGCAACGGCGGCGCCCGCGATCGGCGCGGCGACCTGCGTGCCCGCCACGGCGGCACCGGCCTGCGGCGAAACGCGCAGCAGCTGGTCGACTTCAATCTGATTCGGGTTCGCCAGGTTGTTCCACGCAGCGATGTCGCGGTAGTTCTGCCCGTTTTCGAGTGCGATCCGGTACAGCGTGTCGCCCGGCTTCACCCGGTAGTAACCCGGCGGTGCCGGGGGGAGCGGCGCCGCCGGCTGCGCGGTGCCGGTCGTGCCGAGCGAACCGGAGCGATCGACGACGGGCGCGTTGTCGAGCCGCGTCGCACAGGCGGCCAGAAGCGTGGAGAACGCAGCTACGCAGATCGCGCGCTGGGCGAGCGTGAGCGGTTCCCTGGAACGGTTGTTTTGCATCGCGCGCAACATACTCATCGGTTTCAAATTACTCCGGATTTTAAAGGGACAAAGAAAACGCGATCAAGCCGTGACTCTCGCCATTGCGCGTGCGCGACGCGCTCGACGAGCGTGAGCACCTGGTGCGACCCGCTCTGCGCGCCCACCGGCGCGACGAGCCTCCCGCCGATCGCGAGTTGCTCGAGCAGCGCCTGCGGCACGTCGAGCCCCGCCGCTGCGATCACGATCGCGTCGAACGGGGCCGCGGACGGCAGGCCGACACGCCCGTCGCCGTAGTGCAGACGGATGTTCGGCACGCGTAGCGGCCGCAGGTTCAGCTTCGCGCGCTCGTAGAGCGGCTTGATGCGTTCAATCGAATACACGTCGCGTGCCACGTGGCTCAGCACGGCGGCCTGATAGCCGCAGCCCGTGCCGATCTCGAGGACGCGCTCGAGCGTGCGGCCGGCCATCGCGAGCTCGATCATGCGCGCGACGACCGACGGCTTTGAAATGGTCTGCTGGTGGCCGATCGGCAACGCGGAATCCTCGTAAGCCTGCGTCGCGAGCCCCGGATCCACGAACATGTGTCGCGGCACCGCGGCCATCGCTTCCAGCACGCGCGCGTCGGTCACGCCGTTCGCGCGCAGCCGTTCGACCATCCGTTCGCGCACACGTTCCGACGTGAGTGCAAACGTGCCGGCCGGCGCGGCCGGCTTCGGCATCGCGGGCTTCAGCACGGTTGGCTTCGGTGCGGTCGCCGGCTTCGCGGCGGCGGAGCCGGGCAATGCAGTGCGGGCCGCAGCAGGCTTCACCGCAACCGGTTTCAGCACGGCCGCGGGCTTGTCGGCGGCCTTCGATACCGCGACCGCCGCATGGCGTTCGCCGGCCCGGCCTTCCGACTTGCGTGGCGCTCGCTTGAGATCTTCGAGCGCGAGCGGGAACCGCTTCGCGCGCTCGCCGCTCATGAAGCCCGCCCTCCAGCGCGCGCCCATTCGCGCGTCGCGGGCAGCATCTGCGTATGCGTGAGGTCCAGCTGCAGCGGCGTGATCGACACGAAACCGTTTGCCACCGCGTGAAAATCGGTGCCGTCGCTGGCGTCCATCGCTTCGCCCGCCGCGCCGATCCAGTAGATCGGTTCGCCGCGCGGGTCGGTCTGGCGAATCACCGGCTGCGACGGATGACGCTTGCCGAGGCGCGTGACCTTCCAGCCTTTCAGTTCGTGGTACGGCAGGTTCGGAATATTGACGTTCAGCAACGGCTGGCCCGGCAGCGGATGCGCGAGATAGTGCTCGACGATTTCCGCGGCGACGCGCGCGGCGTCCGCCAGATGGGCCCAACCCTTATCGACCAGCGAAAATGCGATGGCCGGCACGCCGAACATGACGCCTTCGGTGGCGGCCGCAACTGTCCCCGAATAGAGCGTGTCTTCGCCCATGTTCTGGCCGTTGTTGATCCCGGAAACGACGAGGTCCGGCGTGGCGCCGGCCATCCCCGTCAACGCGACGTGCACCGAATCGGTCGGCGTGCCGTTCACGTAGAAAAAACCCGTACTCGCCGCGCGCTGCACCGACAGCGGCCGCGACAACGTGAGTGAATTCGACGCGCCGCTGCAGTTCTGCTCGGGCGCGATCACCGTGAGTTCGGCCAGCGGCTGCAGCGCGCCGCTGAGCGCGGCGAGACCGGGGGCGAGATAGCCGTCGTCGTTGCTGAGTAGGATTCGCATCCGGCGATTGTAACCGAGGAAAGATGGCGCGAGAGCGACAGTCCGGCGACTGCGGATGGAAGGTTGCGGGCACCCGGACACGCTGCGCCGTTGCGTTGCGGTGCGGCGTTCCGCGTGCTCAGGAAAACGCCGCGCCGCCCCGGGTTTCCCCTCGCCAACCACGCCCCGTTGGGGAGCACGCCATTCCGGGAGCCTGGCTCGATGCGACAGGCCCGAGGGCGCTCAAATCGCGCCCGCGTCGCGCAATGCGGCAATCGCCTGTGCGTCGTAGCCCAGGCCGCGCAGCACCTCGTCCGTATGCTCGCCGAGCTCGGGGCCGAGCCAGCGCGTTTCTCCCGGCGTGTCGGACAGCTTCGGCGTGATGTTCGGCAGCGGAATGTCGGTGCCGTCGGCCAGCTTGAAACGCTGGATCATCTGCCGCGCGACGAACTGCGGATCGGTGAACATGTCGGCGGCGCTGTAGATGCGCCCGGCCGGCACGTCGGCCGCGTTGAGCACGACGAGCGCTTCGTCGATCGTGCGCGGCGCGAGCCACGCGGCGATCGCTTCGTCGATCTCCTGGGTGCGCGGCACGCGCCCGTCGTTTTGCGCGAGCGCGGGATCGTCGGCGAGGTCGTCGCGCCCGATCGCCTTCATCAGCCGCTTGAAGATCGGATCGCTGTTGCCGCCGATCACGATGCTGCCGTCGCGGCACGCATAGGTATTCGACGGCACGATGCCCGGCAGCGACGCGCCGGTGCGCTCGCGCACCATCCCGTACACGCCGTATTCGGGCACCACGCTTTCCATCATGTTGAAGACGGCTTCATACAGGGCAACATCGACCACCTGCCCCGCACCGCCGTTGACCTTGCGGTGATGCAGCGCCATCAGTGCGCCGATCACGCCGTGCAGCGCGGCGATCGAATCGCCGATCGAGATGCCGATGCGCGGGGGCGGCAACTCGGGATAGCCGGTGATGTGACGCAGCCCGCCCATCGACTCGGCAATCGCGCCGAATCCCGGCCGGTCGCGGTACGGGCCCGTCTGCCCGTAACCGGACAGGCGCACCATCACGAGGCCCGGGTTGTCGGCCGACAGCACGTCGTAGCCGAGCCCGAGCTTTTCGAGCAAGCCCGGGCGGAAATTCTCGATCACGATGTCGGCTTCGCGCGCGAGTTGCCGCGCGATCGCCTTGCCGGCGTCGGCCTTCAGGTTGAGCGTGACCGATTTCTTGTTGCGCGCCTGGACGGACCACCACAGCGACGTGCCGCCCTGCTCCGGGTGGAGCTTGCGCCACTTGCGCAGCGGGTCCCCGCCGTTCGGATCCTCGATCTTGATCACTTCCGCGCCGAATTCGGCGAACAGCCGCGACGCAAACGGCCCCGCGATCAGCGTTCCGAATTCGAGCACTTTGACGCCCGCGAGCGGGCCCTGGCTGGTGCTCATGTGTCTCCCTGGTATGAGGAACGGCGCCGCCTGCAAGCGGCGCCCGGCTTACATCGTGCGGCGATCGAGCATCGCGCGGGCGATGGTGCCCGCGTCGACGTATTCGAGCTCGCCGCCCACCGGCACGCCGCGCGCGAGGCGCGTGACTGCGAGCCCGCGCGCCTTCAGCGTCTGGCCGAGGTAGTGCGCGGTGGCTTCGCCCTCGTTCGTGAAGTTGGTCGCGAGCACGACTTCCTTGACGACGCCGTCGGACGCGCGCCGCACGAGACGATCGAAATGGATTTCCTTCGGGCCGATCCCGTCGAGCGGGCTCAGCCGCCCCATCAGTACGAAATACAGCCCGCGGTAAGTCATCGTCTGCTCGAGCATGATCTGGTCGGCAGGTGTCTCGACGACGCACAGCAGCGTCGGATCACGTTCTTCGTCGCTGCAGACCTCGCAGATCTGCGCTTCGGTAAACGTGTTGCACTTCTCGCAGTGCTGCAGGTGCTCGGTCGCGAACAGCAGCGACCGGCCGAGCCGCTCCGCGCCCTCCCGATCGTGCTGCATCAGGTGGACCGCCATGCGCTGGGCGGATTTCGGCCCGACGCCGGGCAACACGCGCAACGCTTCGACGAGAGCGGACAGGGCGGACGGCTGTTTCATACGGCAGCAAAAAGTGGCACGGACGCTGCGCTCAGAACGGCAGCTTGAAGCCCGGGGGCAGCGGCAGGCCCGACGTCATGCCGCTCATCTTTTCCTGCGACGTCGCTTCGGCCTTGCGCACGGCGTCATTGAACGCAGCCGCGACGAGATCCTCGAGCATGTCCTTGTCGTCCGCGAGCAGGCTGGGGTCGATCGACACGCGACGCACTTCGTTGCGGCACGTCATCGTCACCTTGACGAGGCCGGCACCCGACTGCCCTTCGACTTCGATCAGCGCAAGCTGCTCCTGCATCTTCTTCATGTTTTCCTGCATTTGCTGCGCTTGCTTCATCAGTCCGGCGAGGTTGCCTTTCAACATGGGAATACTCCTTCTTGATCGTGTAAAAACCGGCACGCGGCGCGTGCCGGCCAATGTGTGGGCGTGATTGTGCCTGTCGCGGGGCGCTCAGTTCAATGCAGCGTCGGCGGCGGGCCATCCGACGCGGCGTCGGCGAGCGGGCGCACCGAACCCTCGACGATGCGCGCACCGAAATCGCGCACGAGCTGCTGGACGAACGGATCGCCGTGAATCTCCTGCTCGGCCTCGCGCTGACGTGCCGCGCGCGCGGCCGCATCGAGCGCCGCCGCCGTACGCCGTGCGGGCCCGACTTCGACGGCCACCTCGACCGGCTTGCCGAGCGCATCGGCCAGCGCGGCCTTCAGCTTCACCACCTGCGCGGCGTCCGCATATTGCGGCACCGGCACGGAAAGATTCAACGTCGTCGCATTGACGGCCGTCAGTTCGCTGTTGAACGCGAGCTGGTACGCGACGCCCTTGAGCGGCAGCCGCGCGGCCAGCGTCGGCCATTCACCGTCGAAGCCGACCGGATCGAGTGCGATCGCGGGCGGCAACGGACGCGTATCGACCGGCGCGGAAGGACGAATTTCCGCCGGTCCCGGCGTCACGCGCACATCGTCGGGGCCGCTGTCGAACACCGGCACGAAGCCATCGTCAGGCGGGCCGCCGAACATCTCGTCGGCGCTGAGCGGTACGTAGTCGTCGGGCGGGATGTCCTCCCACGGCGGCGACGCCTGGCGCGAATCGGCCGCCTGCGGCGCACGGGCCGCAGCGCGCGGCGTCGGCACCTGCACAGCGGCGGGACGCGGTGCAGCCGGCTTCTCGGCGGCCGGCTGGGCTGCCGGTTTAGCGGCGGCAGCGCCCGCGCGCCCGCGGTCGGACGATACACGCATCCCCGCGTTGCGCAGCACGTCGAGCGCGGCGGCGGCTCCTCCGGAACGCGCTGCCGGACGCGCGGCAGCCTCGGGCGGCGCAGCACGCGGAACCGGTTCGGCCGGCGCAGCCGGTTCGTCGCTTCGCTGCGCAACGGTAGCAGGCGGCTCGGGTTCCTTGCGCGCAGGTGCCGGGTTATCGCCGGCAGGCTCTGCTTGCGGTGCGGCAACCGTCTGCGGCTGCAGCGTTTCGATGGCTGGCGCGTCAACCGGGGCCGGGGCCGGGGCCGGCGCCGGCGCCCGGACGGCAGCCGGCTTCGCGGCCGGCCGGTCTGTTTCGTCGCCGGACTGCAGCGGCGCTGCAGGCACGACCGGTGCCGCGGGCGCTGCCGGTGCAACGGCCTGCGGCCGCGCTGCTTCGGCAGGTGCAGCCGACGCCGGCTTCGCCGCAGCGGCCGATGCCGCCGCAACGCGCGGACCCGGCACCGCACGCGGCACGGACGGCTGGCCGCCCGGCGCGCTGCCGGCGGCAACCGCCGGCTCGAACGCGAGCATCCGCAACAGCGTCATCGTGAAACCGGCGTACTCGTCCGGCGCCAGACCGAGCTCGGCGCGACCGACCGTCGAGATCTGATAGAACAGCTGGACCTGCTCGGGGCTCAGCGTCTCGGCGAAGCGGCGCAGGTCGCCCGCTTCCGGCCATTCGTCGAGCACCGAGCCCGGCGCGAACTGCGCCCACGCGATCCGGTGCAGCAGGCTCGCGAGATCCTGCAGCGCGGTCGAGAACGACAGGCTGCGCAGCGACATCTCGTCGGCGATCGCGAGGATTTCCGGGCCGCTGCCTGCGGCAAGCGCGTCGAGCAGACGCACCATGTATGTCTGGTCGAGTGCACCGAGCATGCCCGACACAGCCGACTCGGTCACTTCGTTCGCCGAATAGGCGATCGCCTGATCGGTGAGGGACAGCGCGTCGCGCATGCTGCCCTGCGCGGCACGCGCGAGCAGGCGCAGTGCCTGCGGTTCGAACGTGATCTGCTCTTCGCCGAGAATCCGTTCGAGATGCGACACGATGTGTCCGGCCGGCATCTGCTTCAGGTTGAACTGCAGGCAGCGCGACAGCACGGTAACGGGAATTTTCTGCGGATCGGTCGTCGCGAGGATGAACTTGACGTGCGGCGGCGGCTCTTCGAGCGTCTTCAGCATCGCGTTGAACGCGTGATTCGTCAGCATGTGCACTTCGTCGATCATGTAGACCTTGAAGCGTGCATCGACGGGCGCGTACACCGCGCGCTCGAGCAGCGCGGCCATTTCATCGACGCCGCGGTTGCTCGCGGCGTCCATCTCGACGTAATCGACGAAACGCCCTTCGTCGATCTCGCGACAGGCGCGACACACGCCGCATGGCTGCGACGTGACGCCGGTTTCACAGTTGAGCGCCTTGGCGAAGATCCGCGACAGCGTCGTCTTGCCGACACCGCGGGTTCCGGTAAACAGATAGGCGTGATGGAGACGCCCGCCGTCGAGCGCGTGCGTAAGCGCCCTGACGACGTGCTCCTGGCCGACGAGCGAAGCGAAATCCTTCGGACGCCACTTGCGTGCGAGAACTTGATAGGTCATCGGGAAATTGTATCAGTAACGCTGCGTCGCGCCGACACGCGAAACGGTGCGGAAGACAGGCAACGCGCAGGTAAAACGGAGTGTGATGCAGAAATAAAAAACGCCCGGCGAACGGGGCGAGAAGGAAGGTGACGAGCCCGACCCTCGGCACTGGCGGAAAACGATTGTGGCTGCTTCGTTCCCGACCTGACCAGGTTCACCGCCCCACCATGCGAGGAGGCCCGTCACGGCATATTCTATCACCGCTTCCGGATGAATGCGACCGTTTGTTCGCACCAATGCCAATTTGACCAGACAAACCGGCGCGCATCGGGCCGCACGAAGCTCCCCCGAAAGCGAATTGCATGCGCGCCCACCCCTTGTAATTCGCGGGCCGGCCTCCACCTGCGGGATACAACGGTCGAACGTCGCGTCGTACCCCTACTCGCGTAGCGGCTACTATCGCCGCCCGCAGCAGATAGCAATTTAGGCTAATATGACGCCCGAACGACCCGCGAGCCGCGGCATGCAGCGCTTACACCCCTCCTTTCCGGAGAGCGGAGTGACCTGCCGCAGCGGCCGGCAGCCAACGGCAGCCGGTACGCCGCAACGCGCAAGCAGGCAGTCCCCGAACCGAAAGAGGTATTGACCCAATGAGCGAACAGATCAAACACATCAGCGACGCATCGTTCGAACAGGACGTCGTCAAGTCCGACAAGCCCGTGCTCGTCGATTTCTGGGCCGAATGGTGCGGCCCGTGCAAGATGATCGCCCCGATCCTCGACGAAGTCGCGAAGGACTACGGCGACAAGCTGCAGATCGCGAAGATCAACGTCGACGACAACCAGGCGACGCCCGCGAAGTTCGGCGTGCGCGGCATCCCGACGCTGATCCTGTTCAAGAACGGCGCGGCCGCCGCGCAGAAGGTCGGCGCGCTGTCGAAGTCGCAGCTCACCGCATTCCTGGACAGCCACCTGTAATACAGGCAGTTCCGCGGACGTGTTGTCATCCGGCAACACGTCCGTCGACAAGCCGCCGATCGCTCGCTCAAGCGCGAATCGGCCTATGCTAGAATTAAAAAACGTCTACAAGACGCATTTAAGTCTCTGAGCGCTTCCGCTCGCCCTCCTCCCTTTATTTCTTTCGTCGTCTCCTCCCTGGCGGGTTCTCCGTATGCATTTATCCGAGCTCAAGTCTCTGCACGTCTCCGAACTGATCGAAATGGCCAATGGCCTGGAGATCGAAAACGCGAACCGCCTGCGCAAGCAGGAGTTGATGTTTGCCATTCTTAAAAAGCGCGCCAAGACGGGAGAGACGATCTTCGGCGACGGTACGCTCGAAGTGCTGCCGGACGGCTTCGGCTTCCTGCGCTCGCCGGAAATGTCGTACCTCGCGAGCACCGACGACATCTATATCAGCCCGTCGCAGATCCGCCGCTTCAACCTGCACACCGGCGACACCATCGAAGGTGAAGTCCGCACGCCGAAGGACGGCGAGCGCTACTTCGCGCTGGTGAAGGTCGACAAAGTCAACGGGCAGCCGCCCGAGGCCTCGAAACACAAGATCATGTTCGAGAACCTCACGCCGCTGCACCCGAACAAGCCGCTGTCGCTCGAACGCGAAATGCGCGGCGAGGAAAACGTCACGGGCCGCATCATCGACATGATCGCGCCGATCGGCAAGGGCCAGCGCGGCCTGCTCGTCGCGTCGCCGAAGTCGGGCAAGACCGTGATGCTCCAGCACATCGCACACGCGATCAAGCAGAACCACCCGGACGTCATCCTGTTCGTGCTGCTGATCGACGAGCGCCCGGAAGAAGTGACCGAAATGCAGCGCTCGGTCGCCGGCGAAGTGATCGCATCGACGTTCGACGAACCGGCCACGCGCCACGTCCAGGTCGCCGAAATGGTGATCGAGAAGGCCAAGCGCCTCGTCGAAATGAAACATGACGTCGTGATTCTGCTCGACTCGATCACGCGTCTCGCACGCGCGTACAACACCGTGATCCCGGCATCGGGCAAGGTGCTGACGGGTGGTGTCGACGCGAACGCGCTGCAGCGGCCGAAGCGCTTCTTCGGCGCGGCGCGCAACATCGAGGAAGGCGGTTCGCTGACGATCATCGGCACCGCGCTGATCGAAACCGGCAGCCGCATGGACGACGTGATCTACGAAGAGTTCAAGGGCACCGGTAACATGGAAGTGCACCTCGAGCGCCGTCTCGCGGAAAAACGCGTGTATCCGTCGATCAACTTGAACAAGTCGGGCACGCGTCGCGAAGAAATGCTGATCAAGCCCGAGATCCTTCAGAAGATCTGGGTGCTGCGCAAGTTCATCCACGACATGGATGAAGTCGAAGCGATGGAATTCCTGCTCGACAAGATCCGCCAGACGAAGAGCAACTCCGAGTTCTTCGACCTGATGCGCCGCGGCGGCTGATCGCCCCCGCCCCGCAACGAACGGCCGCCCGCGCATCCTGCCCGGCGGCCGTTTTTCGATCCCAACCTGAACGTGAACGTACAGGTTGATCTATAATCGTGCCATCGCCCCGATCTAATCCCCGCCTCCCGATGCCGAACGACGCCTCCACCCCACTGCTGACCGTGAGCGACGCCGCATCGCGCCTCGGCGTCACGCCGCGCACGCTGAAGTATTACGAAGAGCGCGGGCTCGTCACGCCATCGCGCAGCGAGGGCCGCTACCGCCTCTACGACGAAGCCGATCTCGAGCGCTTCGCGCGCATCCTGCGGCTGCGCGCGCTCGGCTTCTCGTTGCATGGCATCACCGAGATGCTGAAGCGCCCGCTGGAAGAAACGGGCGACGGCCGGCGTCGCTATTCCGACGCGTCGCTGCGCGACATCCGTACCGGCCTTGCCGAGCAGATCGGCACGCTCGACCGCCGGATCGCGGCCGTCCAGCGCGAGTTGAAGGAAGCCGTCGCGCTGCGCAAGGAGTTGCAGCACGATATCGACTACGTCGAGCGGCGTCTCGCCGGAGAAAGCCCCGATGCGCTGATCGCGCAGCGGCAGGCCGAGGCCGGCTCGCGGCGCACGCGCCAGGACCGCGAATGAATGCGGTGCCCGGCCGCTCGCCGCTGTGGAGCCGCGCCAACCTGCGCGCGGACCTGTTCCCGTGGGCGCTCGCACTCGTCACCGGCATCGACTATTTCGACAACGCGGCCTTCTCGTTCTTCGCGAGCTACATCGCAGGCGGCATCAACGCGTCGCCCGACGAACTCGTGTGGTCGTCGAGCGCCTACGCGGTCACGGCCGTGCTCGGCATCCTCCAGCAGCAATGGTGGATCGACCGGCTCGGCCATCGCCGCTACGCCGCCGGCTGCATGCTGATGTTCTCGTTCGGCGCGATTGCGGCCGCGCTCGCCGACACCTCGCTCGAACTCGCGTTCGCGCGCGGTTTTCAGGGATATTTCATCGGCCCGATGATGGGCGCGTGCCGGATCCTGATCCAGATCAGCTTCAAGCCGCAAGAACGGCCACCCGCGACACGCGCGTTCCTGATCATGATCCTGCTCGGCAGCGCGCTCGCGCCGATCGTCGGCGGCCTGCTCGTCGCGCATTCGACGTGGCGCGCGCTGTTCGCGTGCTCGGCGCCGGCCGGCATCGCGTTCGCGATCCTCGCGCTGCTCACGTTGCCCGATTCGGGCCGGACACCCGACGACGAACGCGGCTCCGGGCACTTCTGGCCGTATGTCGTGTTCGCGCTCGCGCAAGGCGCGCTGCAGATCGTGCTGCAACAGGTGCATTACCAGCTCTACAGCGGCTCGCCGATGCTGATCTTGTTGACGATCGCGGGGATCGGCGCGCTTGCGTGGTTCGCGTATCACCAGTGGCACCATCCGAAGCCGCTCGTGCGGCTGCACGCGTTCCGCGAACGGACGTTCCAGGTCGGGCTGCTGCTCTACATGTTCTATTACTACGAGTCGACGGGCTTCAGTTACCTGACGTCGCGGTTTCTCGAAGGCGGGCTCGGCTATCCGGTCGAGAACGCCGGGCGGCTGGTGGGCACGATGTCGCTGATTTCGGCCACCGCGCTGTTCGCGTACCTGCGTTACGCGAAATTCGTCACGCACAAGAAGTGGTTCGTCGTGCCGGGATTCGCGATCGCCATCACGGCCGCGCTGTGGATGACGCGGATGACACCGCAGGTCGGCGAAGCCGCGCTGATCGTCCCACTGCTGCTGCGCGGATTGCTGCTGCTCTTCATCGTGCTGCCGGTGGCCAACCTGACGTTCCGGATCTTCGCGATCGACGAATATACGCACGGCTACCGGCTGAAGAACATCGTGCGGCAACTGACGATCTCGTTCGCGACGTCGTCGGTGATCATCGTCGAACAGCACCGCGTGGCCGTGCACCAGACGCGGCTCGTCGAGCGCGCGAACGTGTTCGACCCGGCGTTCCAGCAGACCGTCGACGCCCTGACGCGCAGCTATGCCGCCGCCGGCCATGCGCTGAACGAGGCACACGGCCTCGCGATCGCGTCGATCGCGCGCATGGTCGCGCAACAGGCGTCGTTCCTTGCGTCGCTCGACGGCTTTTACTTCCTGGCGGGCGTGGCGCTGGTCGGCGGCCTCTTCGCGGCATGGCAAAAAGAGATCGATTGAGTTAAAAGACAGGCTTTGGATTTCCGCGAACCGCCTTCATGCTCTCGAAACTGACCCGCTGGTTCGACGACCGCCGCCGCGACCGCGCGCTGCGCAGCCACCCGATCCCCGACGCGCTGTGGCAGGACACCGTCGAGCGCCTGCCGTTCCTCGCGGCGCTGTCGCCCGACGCGCTCGGCCGGTTGCGCGAACTGACGAGCCTGTTCGTCGCGAAAAAATCGTTCTCGACCGCGCACGGGCTGGAACTGACCGACGCGATGATCGTCGCGATCGCCGCGCAGGCCTGCCTGCCGGTACTGAATCTCGACCTGTCGCTGTACGACGGCTGGGTCGGCGTCGTCGTCTATCCGGGCGAATTCGTGATCCGCAAGACGGTACAGGACGAAGACGGCGTCGTCCACGAAGTCGAGCAGGATGCGAGCGGCGAGGCCTGGGAAGGCGGCCCCGTGATCCTGTCGTGGGAAGACGCGCAGATGACGGACGGCCGCGATGCGTACAACGTCGTGATCCACGAGTTCGCGCACAAGATCGACATGGTCAACGGCGCGGCCGACGGCTATCCGCCCCTATTTCGACGCTGGCACGCGCCTCACCTCGATGCGCAGGCCTGGGCCGACGTGTTCGAGCACGCGTACGACCAATTCTGCGCGCGCGTCGACGCTGTGCCGGACCGCGCGTGGGCGCGCTTCGAGCGGGACTCGCTGATCGACCCGTATGCGGCCGACCACCCGTCGGAATTCTTCGCGGTATGCAGCGAAGCGCTGTTCGTGCGGCCGAAAGCGTTCGAGTCCGAATTTCCGGAGCTGTACCGATTGCTCGCTCGCTACTACCGGCAAGACCCGGCCGGCACCGGCGCGCTCGACGCACCGTGAAAATTATTCGTCAACCATCTGATTTTCTGGCATAATCGCCGTTTTTCGACCTTAGGCAAGTGGCTCGCGCCGGGCTTGGCGTCGTCTGGTTTGCGCAATGCGCGCGCTCCGGCACGGCAAGCGGCGGGTTGGCTACCGCTCTCACCAAGGAAAGACCATGAAAGAAGGCATCCACCCGAACTACCGCGAAGTCGTCTTCCAAGACATGTCGAACGGCTTCAAGTTCATCACGCGCTCGACGATCCAGACGCGCGAAAACATCGAACTCGACGGCAAGACCTACCCGCTCGCCAAGATCGAAGTGTCGTCGGAATCGCACTCGTTCTACACGGGTCAGCAAAAGATCATGGACACGGCAGGCCGTGTCGAGAAGTTCAAGAACAAGTTCGGCGTACGCGCCAGCGGCAAGGCGAAGTAAGCTTCGCATTGCATCCGGTGGTTGCAACGCACCGGTGTCGCACAAAAGGGCAGCCCAGGCTGCCCTTTTTTGTCTCTGCTCGCCCGACCGGCGCCGGCTGGCGCCCGGGCATCGACCTGACGCGCAACAGCGGGCGCGTCTACAATGCCGGATGCTCGAAGCCGGCTCGACCGCGCACCTCCGCGCCGGCCGCCCGCCCATAACAAATCGCTCATCTGCATGAAGCCTGTCGTCCGTCTCACCGCCTCCGCCACGCGCGCGCTGCCGCGCTGGCTGCTGCTCACACTCTGCTTCGTCTACGCAGCGTTCGGCCTGTTCGGCCGCGACCCGTGGAAGAACGAGGACGCGGCGGGCTTTGGCGTGATGTGGACGATGGCCAAGGGCGGCTGGCACGACTGGCTACTGCCGAACCTGGTCGGCAAGTTCATCACGACCGACGGACCGCTCGGCTACTGGCTCGGCGCGCTGTCGATCCGCGGCCTGGGCCCGTGGGTCGACGCGAGCAACGCGTCGCGCGTCGAAACCGGCGTGCTGTTCTGCGTCGCGTGTGCATTCGTCTGGTACGCGGCCTACCTGCTCGGCCGGCGTGCCGAGGTCCAGCCGTTCAAATACGCATTCGGCGGCGAGCCCGAGCCGCGCGACTACGGCCGCACGCTCGCCGACGGCGCACTGCTGGTTCTCGTCGCCTGCTTCGGTCTCGCGGAGCGCGGGCATGAAACGACGCCGCAGCTCGCCCAGTTCGCGTGGATCGCGATGCTCGTCTACGGGATCGTGCGCGGCATCGACAAGCCGATGCAGGGCGCGCTGTGGTGGGGTGTCGCGATCGGCCTGGTCGCGCTGTCCGGCAATCCGGTACTGGTCGTCGCGCTGCTCGTCGGTACGGCCGTGCTGTGGATCGTCACGCCCGAGATGCGCAACCTGAGCCTGCCGTTGGTCGGCGTGCCGCTCGCAGCCGCGATCTTCGCGCTATGGCCGCTGGCCGCGTTCGTCGCGGCGCCCGACGACGCCGCATGGTTCTTCAACCAGTGGATCCACGGCAGCCTGATGCGCTTTTCGGGGCCGCCGACCGCCGTGCTCGGCTATGCGGCGAAGAACCTGCCGCTGTTCACCTGGCCCGCGTGCCCGCTCGCGATCTGGGCGTGGTGGAGCTGGGCCGGCATGCGCCGCCGGGCGCACGTCGCGATTCCGCTGTCGGTCGCCGTGCCGCTCGTCGCGCTCGTGATCCTGCAGAGCCAGCAGTCGAACCGCATGTACATGCTGCTGTTGCCGCCGCTCGCGGTGCTCGCGACGTTCGCGCTGCCAACCCTCAAGCGCGGCGCGATCAACGCGATCGACTGGTTCGCGGTGCTGAGCTTCACGATCCTCGGCACCTTCGTGTGGCTCGTGTGGCTCGCATCGCTCACGGGCTTCCCGCATCCGCTCGCGCGCAACCTCGCGCGCCTCGTGCCCGGCTACGAACCGCATTTCAAGATCCTGTCGTTCATCTGCGCGGTGATCGCCACCGTGTGCTGGTGCTTCCTCGTACGCTGGCGCATCTCGCGGCAGCCGAAGGTGCTGTGGCGCAGCGTCGTGCTGTCGGGTGCGGGCACCACGCTGATGTGGGTGCTGCTGATGACGCTGTGGCTGCCGATCGTCAACTACGGCCGGACCTATCGCGATGTCGCGCAACAGATCGCGGTGCACCTGCCGTCCGACTACGAGTGCATCTCGCCGGTGCGGCTCGGTGACGCGCAGATCGCGACCTTCGCGTATTTCGGCAACATGCGCTTCGATTTCTCCGGCGACTGCGACGTGATCCTGCGTCAGGACCGCGCGGACTTCGGCGAGCCGAGCTCGGTGTCGCAATATGTGTGGCGTCTCGTGTGGGAAGGCCGCCGCGTCGCCGACCGCGACGAGCGCTTCCGCCTGTACGAGCGCATCGAACGGCCGAAGACGCCCGTCAAGCGACGTCCGCCGCGCCGCCAGCCGGCCGACTGACGATGTTCGGCGACATCCGCCGGATCGTCGGTCTCGCGTGGCCGGTGCTCGTCGGCCAGCTTGCGATCATCGCGTTCGGCGTGATCGACACCGCGATGGTCGGGCGCTACTCGGCCGTCGATCTGGCCGCGCTCGGGCTCGGCTCGTCGATCTACATATCGATCTATATCGGCCTGACGGGCATCCTGTCGGCGCTGCAGCCGATCACCGGGCAACTGTACGGCGCGCGGCGCTATGCGGAGATCGGCGAGGAAGTGCGCCAGGCGCTGTGGCTCGCGCTGCTGCTCGCGGTGCCCGGCTTTCTCCTGCTGCATTTTCCCGAACCGCTGCTGCGCGTCGCGCACACGCCCGCCGCGCTGCACGACCGCACCGTCGACTACCTGCGCATCCTGTCGTACGGGCTGCCCGCCAGCCTCGTCTTCCGCATCTACAACGCGCTGACCAACGCGGCCGGCAAGCCGCGCCTCGCGATGATGCTGCAGATCGGCGCGCTGCTGCTCAAGTTTCCGCTCAACGTGTGGTTCATCTTCGGCGGGTTCGGCGTGCCGGCCCTCGGCGGCCCCGGCTGCGGGCTCGCGAGCACGCTGATCAACTGGGCGCTCGCGCTGATCGGCTACACGCTGCTCGCGAAGCTCGACGTGTTCGCGCCGCTCGCGATCTTCTCGCGCTTCTGCTGGCCGGTCTGGGAACGCCAGAAGGCCATCCTGAAACTCGGCGTGCCGATGGGCCTGTCGTACCTGATCGAGGTCACGTCGTACACGTGCATGGCGCTGTTCATCGCGCAGTTCGGCACGACGACGCTCGCCGGCCACCAGATCGCCGGCAACATCGGCGCGGTGCTGTACATGACGCCGCTGTCGATCGGCGTGGCGGCGTCGACGCTGGTCGCGCGCGCGCTCGGCGCCGGGCGGCCCGAGGAAGCCCGGCTGCTCGGCCGGCACAGCGTGATTTTCGCGTGCGGCATTGCCGCGACCTACGGCCTGCTCGTGTTCGTGCTGCGCCCGCTGATCATCGGCGGCTATACGCCGAACCCGGCCGTCGCCGCGGCCGCGATGCCGCTCGTCGCGATCGTCGCGTGCTACCACGTCTTCGATGCGCTGCAGGTCACGTCGGCGTTCGTGCTGCGCGCCTACAAGGTCGCGGTCGTGCCGACCGTGATCTATGCGGTCGCGCTGTGGGGCGTCGGGCTCAGCGGCGGCTACGTGCTCGGTTTCGACGTGGGCGGGATCGCGCCCGCGTGGCTGACGGGCGCGCGCGGTTTCTGGTTCGCGAACACGATCAGCCTGATGCTCGCGGGCGCCGGGCTCGTGCTGTACCTGCGCCGCGTCAGCCGCGCGCATGCCTCCGCTTTCACGTCCGCCTGACGCGCTGCCCGCTACGTCTCGTCCAGCACGTCGGCCGCGTGATACGACGACCGCACGAGCGGGCCCGCGACGACTTCCCTGAAACCGAGCAATAGCGCCTCGTCGCGCCACGCGGCGAATGCGTCCGGGCTCACGTAGCGCCGCACCGGCAGATGGTGCGCGGACGGCGCGAGATACTGGCCGAGCGTCAGCACGTCGACGTCGTGCGCACGCAGGTCGCGCAGCGTGTCGCGCACTTCGTCGTCGCACTCGCCAAGGCCAAGCATCAACCCCGATTTCGTCACCAGTCCCGGCCGCGCCCGCTTCGCCTGCGCAAGCAGTTCGAGCGAGCCGCGATAGTCGGCGCCCGGCCGCGCTGCGCGATACAGCGACGGCACCGTCTCGATGTTGTGGTTGAACACGTCGGGCCACGCCGTCGACAACGCATCGAGCGCGCGGCCCGCGCGGCCTCGGAAATCCGGTGTCAATACCTCGACGCCGATGCCCGGCACGCTCGCGCGCACCGCCGCGATGCACGCGGCGAAATGCGCGGCGCCGCCGTCGCGCAGGTCGTCGCGGTCGACCGACGTGATCACGACGTAGCGCAGCCCGAGCGCCGCAGCCGCATCGGCCAGCCGCGCGGGCTCGTCGGGATCGAGCGGCTCGGGACGGCCGTGCGCGACGTCGCAGAACGGGCAGCGCCGCGTGCACAGGCCGCCCATGATCATGAAGGTCGCCGTGCGCTGCGCAAAGCATTCACCGATGTTCGGGCACATCGCCTCCTCGCAGACGGAATGCAGCCGATGGTCACGCAGCACGGCCGCCGTGTCGACGACCGCTGCGCTCATCATCGGCCGCGCGCGCAGCCACGGCGGCTTCGGCAATGCCGCACCGGCCGCGGGCTCGACGCGCACGGGAATGCGCGCGAGCTTGTCGCGGCTTCTCGCACCCGGCTGGCCGAGCGCCGTGAGGCTGGGTCGTTCGAGCGCGGCGGCCATCGTCAGTCTCCGAGAAACGCGACGATCAGGCGGTTCACGTCGGCGGCCGCCTCCATCTGCACCATGTGCCCGCTGCCGGCGATCACCTCGGCACGGACGCCATCCGGCAAACCCTGCGCGTGCTGCGCCGGGATCACCTGGTCGTGCTCGCCCCAGATCACGAGCGTGCGCGGCGCAAGCGTCGCGAGCCGGTCGCGGAACACCCGCCGCTGCGCGGCGCCGTCGAACGCGGCATGCGCGATCTTCTCCAGCGCAGCCTGCACGCCTTCGAGCCGCTTGTACTTGACCAGATCCTCGACGAGCTGCCGCGTGACCAGCGCATTGTCCGCGAACAGTGCGCCGAGATGCGGCTTCAGCGTGTTGCGGCTGTTGCCGGCGACGAAGCCGTCGATGTAAGCGCGGTTGATGTCGGTGCCGAGCCCCGCGCTCGCGATCAGCGTGAGCGACGCGACGCGTTGCGGGGCGCGCCCAGCGGCCGCCATCGCGACCGCGCCCCCCATCGAATGACCGATCAGGTGGGCCTTGTCGATGCCCTTCGCATCGAGCAGCGCGAGCACCGCGTCGGCCAGTTCATCGAGGCTGCCCGTCTCGACCGCCTTGCCCGACTCGCCATGGCCGGGCAGGTCGAGCGCCCACACCGGCCGGTGCGCGGCGAGATCCGCGTGATTGAACAGCCAGTTGTTGAGGTCGCCGCCGAAGCCGTGAATCAGCACGGCGGGAGTGCCGCCGCCTTCGCCGAGCTTCAGGAAGCGCACCGTCCGGCCGCCGATCTGCGCCTTTTCCGGCTGCGGACCCGCGGCTTCGTCGGAAGCCGCGCTCGGCACGAAATCGCGCTGGAAATCGGCGATCGCCGCGTCGATGTCGGCATCGCTCGCGTCGTCGGCCGCGACGACGCCAAGCAGCGCGCCGACCGGCAGCGTCTCGCCTTCCTGCGCGACCTGCCGGCGCAGCGTGCCGTCGAACGCGCATTCGACGCCCGACGAGATCTTGTCGGTCTCGACGTCGAGCACTTCGTCGCCCTTCGTCACGCGTTCGCCGAGCGCCTTCAGCCAGCCGTTGACCTGCCCCTGCTCCATCGACAGCCCCCACTTGGGCATCGTGATCATGTGAATCGACATCGTGTCAGCTCCTCGTCTTCAGGACCGCCTGCGCAATCGCATCGGCGGACGGGATATACAGGTCTTCCAGCACGCTCGCGAACGGCGCGGGCGTATGCGGCGCGGTCACGAGTTCGATCGGCGCCTTAAGCGTTCGGAACGCGCGCTGCGCGACGAGCGCCGCGATGTCGGTCGCGATCGAGCAACGCGGGTTCGCTTCGTCGACGACCACCACGCGTCCGGTGCGCTCCGCGCTTTCGAGGATCGTTTCCTCGTCGAGCGGCGACGTCGTGCGCAGGTCGATCACGTCGACCTGGATGCCGTCCTTCGCGAGCTTCGCGGCCGCGTCCATCGCGAGATGCACCATCCGGCCGTACGTGACGATCGTCGCGTCGTCGCCGTCGCGCATCACGTTCGCTTCGCCGAACGGAATCGCATAGGACTCCTCCGGCACGTCGCCTTCACGGGTATAGAGCAACTTGTGTTCGAGGAAGATCACGGGATCGTTGTCGCGGATCGCCTGGATCAGCAGCCCCTTCGCGTCGTACGGCGTCGACGGGCACACGACCTTCAGCCCCGGAATGTGCGTGAACAGCGACGTGAGCATCTGCGAATGCTGAGCCGCCGCGCGCAAGCCGGCGCCGTACATCGCGCGAATCACGACCGGCGTCACCGCCTTGCCGCCGAACATGTAGCGGAATTTGGCGGCCTGGTTGAAGATCTGGTCGAAACACACGCCCATGAAATCGATGAACATCAGCTCCGCGACGGGCCGCATCCCGCACGCGGCCGCGCCGACCGCCGCGCCGATGTAGCCGCCTTCGGACAGCGGCGTATCGAGCACGCGGCCCGGAAACTTGTGGAACAGCCCTTTCGTCACACCGAGCACGCCGCCCCACGCGTCGTCCTCGCCCGGCGCACCCGCGCCGCCCGCGTTGTCCTCGCCCATCACGATCACGCTGTCGTCGCGCGCCATTTCCTGCGCGAGCGCCTCGTTGATCGCCTGCGAATAAGTGATCTTCCTTGCCATGTCTGTCTCCTGAAATGTTCGGTTCGCCGTGCCGGCTGCGGTGTCAGGCCGTGCTCACGGGTACGACACGTAGACGTCGGTCAGCAGGTCGGCTGCATCGGGTACCGGCGCGGCCTTCGCCTGCGCGACCGCGTCGTCGATCAGCGCCTTGACCTGTGCATCGACCGCGCGCAGATCGGCGGTCGTCAGCGCTTCGGCCCGCACGACGCGCGTTTCGAAATGCTTCAGACAGTCCTTCTCGTCGCGCAGCTTCTGCACTTCGCCAGGTGCACGATAGGTTTGCGCATCGCCTTCGAAATGGCCGAAATAGCGCGTGAACTTCACCTCGACGAGCGTCGGGCCGCCGCCGTTGCGCGCACGATCGACGGCCTCGCCGAGCGCTTCGTGCACCGCGAAGAAATCGAAACCGTCGACGATCACGCCCGGCATCCCGAACCCGTTCGCACGATCGGCGATGTTGTCGGTCGCGACCGACCAGCTCGACGACGTCGCTTCCGCATAGCCGTTGTTTTCGGCCACGAAGATCGCGGGCAGCCGCCACACCGACGCGAGGTTCATCGATTCGAAGATCACGCCCTGGTTCGATGCGCCGTCGCCGAAGAAGCACACGCCGACGCCGCCGGTCTTCCTGTGCTTCGCCGCGAGCGCCGCGCCGCAGACGAGCGGGCCGCCCGCACCGACGATCCCGTTGGCGCCGAGCATCCCCATCGCCAGGTCGGCGATGTGCATCGAGCCGCCCTTGCCGTGGCAGACGCCCGTCTTCTTGCCGTAGATCTCGGCCATCATCCCGTGCACGTCGACGCCCTTCGCGATGCAATGGCCGTGGCCGCGGTGCGTGGTCGCGACGTAGTCGTCGAGGCCGAGGTGCAGCATCGTGCCGACCGCGGACGCCTCCTCGCCCGCATACAGGTGAACGAAGCCGGGGATCTCGCCGGTGGCGAATTCGACGTGCAGGCGCTCCTCGAATTCGCGAATCGTGCGCATCAGCCGGTAGGCGTCCAGCAGCGTGTCCCTGCTGAGCTGTGTCGAAGCTGTCATGTGTGTCTCCTGGGTAGGTCTGACTGCGAATGCCGCCGCGGCCGCGCCGTGGCGACGGATTGCACGGCCTGCGGCCGTCAGTGGAACGTGAAGCCACCGTCGACGTTCACGGCCTGGCCCGTCACGTTGTCCATCGTCGCGAAGAACAGCGCGAGCCGGCCCATGTCTTCCGGCGTCTGCGCGCGGCCCTGCGGAATCAGCGTCAACTGGTGCCGCTGCCACGACGCCTCGACCGATTCGCCGTCGGTCTTCCATGCGTCGGACAGACGGTCCCACATGTCGGTACGCACGATGCCGGGGCAGATCGCGTTGACGGTCACGCCGTCGCGCGCGACCTCCTTCGCGAGTGCATTCGTGAAGCCGACAACCGCGAATTTCGATGCGCTGTAATGCGCGAGATTCGGAAAGCCCTCCTTGCCGGCGATCGACGCGACGTTGATGATCCGGCCGCGGCCCTGCGCCTTCAGCGGCGCGAGCGCCGCGCGGCAGCCGAGGAACGTGCCCTTCGCGTTCACGTCCATCACGACATCCCAGTCGTGCTCGGTCAGTTCGCCGACCGGATGAATGCTGATCACGCCCGCGCAGTTCACGAGGATGTCGAGCCGGCCGAGTTCGGCGAGCGCCTGCGCAACCATCGCATCGACCTGCGCGGCCTGCGTGACGTCGACCTTCGCGACCGCCACCCGGCGGCCGAGCGCGCGTACCTCGCATGCGGTGGCATCGAGTGCGTCGTCGAGCAGGTCGGCGAGCAGGATGTCGGCGCCCGCGCCTGCGAGCGTCAGTGCAATGCCGCGACCGATACCGCGCGCACCGCCTGTGACGATGGCGACCTGTCCGTCGAGTGGGGGTGTCATGGCGATGTCTCCTGGGTAATCGTTATGGATGTCGAAATGTCACTCGGTAATACGGCGCCTCAATAGCGCCACTCGCCGGCATCGCGCAGCAGTTGGCGTGACGACGCGTAGCGCAGCGTGCGGCCGACGTCGACCGTCAGCGGCCCGCGCCAGTCGAGCGAGATCTCGTAGCGATCGCCGCGCGCGACCTCGATCTCGCGTTCGCCGTCGAACGCGAGCGTGCCGTGCTCGAACGGGATCGTCTGCCATGCACCCGGCTCGAGCCGCTCGCAACTGCGCATCACGACGCGATCGACGCGGCCCGGCGCAATCGGGGCCACGAGTGGCGTGCCGGCCGTCTTGCCTTCGGTCGCGAAGCGCATCGCGAGCCCGTGCGGCGCGCTGCGTTCGAGCGGCGCCCACGCGCCGCCGAGCGCGGACAGGCCGATCCCGTCAGGTTCCGCAAATGTCAGGTAGAGCGAGTCGATGTCGTCGGACCCCGAGATCGCACGGGCGCCGATGAAGCGCTGCCGTGCCGCGCACACGTCGACGAGTGCGATCTCCTCGCGCCCCGGCTGCGCGCCCGCCACGCAGCGCACGACGAGCCGCTTGTTGCGCGTGAACGCGACTTCGGCCGGTACCGCGCCGGTCGCGGCGAGTCCTGCCGCGACCCCGGCGACGGTGGCTTCGCGATGTTCGGGAAATGCGTTGTTGGTGCCGGTGGACAGCGCGACGAGCGGCGTCGCGCCGCAGTGCGCAGCCACGGCGCGATGGGTGCCGTCGCCACCGAGCACGACGATCAGCGCGACTTCCATCCGGTGCAGGTACGCGGCGCCGGCCTGTGTGTCGGCGACGGTGTCGGTGATCGGCAGGTCGACGAATTCGACCTCGGGCCAGCGCTCGTGCGGCGCAACCGCACGATGCGTGTCGAGCGCACGCAGCAGCAGCGTCGCGATGCCCGTCCGGTCGCGCAGCGTCAGCACGCGCTCGACGCCCATCGCGCCGAGGCCGGCCAGCAGGCGCACGATCATGTTCGCCTTCTCCGCCGTCGGAAATACGGATGCATGCGTCGTGAGGCGGCGGATATCGCGCCCCGATGCGGGGTTCGCGATCACGCCGACGGTAACGGGCGTCGTCACGGGTTCGTCTCCATCCGGTTGGCCGGCCCCGGGGCATGGGTGTGCGCCGCGGCCTTGCCTGTCTCGTCCGCTGCCATCGCCGGGCGGCGGATCGTCGTCAGCGCGACCGCGCCGACTTGCCCGTGATCTCTGCAAGCGGCGTGCCATCGTGCGTGCGATGCACGTGAAACCCATGTGAATGTTGACGCGGCGGGTATGCAGGCGCTCCCCGGTTCGCGGCTGGAAGGACGGAGCACGCGGCAATTCGACTCGTGCGTCTCACATCGTCGATGCGACGAAACGGTCCTCGCGACGCCGGTGCAAGCGTGCCGCTGCGCCCGCAAACCCCGCGGTATCGCGGCGCCGCGCATGCCGCGTCATGCGGGACGATCTCCGCCGGTCGCACATGAACGCGTCTCAACGTCACGAGACGGCCCGCGATACCGGTGAGACGAACGTCTCACGCCGGTCGCGTGCTGCGATGCAATGTGATCCGCCGAACGGGATGTGCTACAAGGACAGCGCATTCCCCGCCGTACGGAACCGGAGCCGACCATGCCTTACGCCGTCCCCCAGGCCCAGCACGCCGACCGTGTGCTCGGCGCGCTCGCCGGACGCCTGCCCGCGCCGGCCGAATCGTCGCGCCTCGTGTCGTCGTGGCAGCGGTCGCTGGAGCGCTACCGTCTCGACCCCGCTTCGTCGATCGGTCCGCGCGTGCTGACCGCGGCCGAGCTGCGCGAAGTGCGCGACAAGGAGGAGGCGTTCCTGCGCGCGTCGGGCCAGTGCCTGACGCGGCTGCACGACATGATCCGCGTCGCCGACTACTGCGTGATGCTGACCGACGCGCACGGCGTGACGATCGACTACCGGATCGACCGCGAGCGCCGCAACGACTTCCGCCACGCCGGGCTGCATATCGGTTCGTGCTGGTCGGAAAGCGAGGAAGGCACCTGCGGTGTCGCGAACGTACTGACCGATCTCGCGCCGATTACCGTGCACAAGACCGATCACTTTCGCGCGGCATTCACGACGCTCACCTGCAGCGCGGCACCGATCTTCTCGCCGGGCGGCGAACTGATCGGCGTGCTAGACGCGTCGGCCGTTCATTCGCCCGACGGCCGCGACAGCCAGCGTCTCGTCTATCAGCTCGTGCGGCAGAGCGCGGCGCTGATCGAGGACGGCTACTTCGTGCACAGCACCGCGCACCACTGGATCCTGTTCGGGCATCCGAATCGTCACTACGTCGAAGCGCAACCCGAGTGGCTGATCGCGTTCGACGAATGCGGCAATATCGTCGCCGCGAACCGGCAGGCACGCGATGCGCTGCCGGCGCTGCGCGAACCGCGCCATATCGACGAGATCTTCGATGCGACCGAGATGCCGCTGCGCGATGCCGCGCGGCTCGATGCGATCGCCACGCTGCGGCTGCGCGCGACCGGCGCGCCGCTCTATGCACGGCTGCGTGCGCCGCTACGGCGCACCGGCCGCGAACCCGGCACGGCCTCGCGCCGCCCGGGCACCGCGCAACGCCACGTCGGCGCGCTGACGCCGTTCCTGCACAGCAGCGACGCGCATATCGCGCAGCAGGCCGAGCTCGCGCTGCGTGTCGCGAGCAAGCGGCTGCCGATTCTCGTGCTCGGCGAAACCGGCGCGGGCAAGGAAGTGTTCGCGCGCGCGATCCACGACGCCGGTGCGCGACGTGCGCGGCCGTTCGTCGCCGTCAATTGCGGAGCGCTGCCGGAAGCGCTGATCGAGAGCGAATTGTTCGGCTATGCGGCCGGCGCGTTCACCGGCGCACGCAAGCATGGCGCGCGCGGCAAGATCGCGCTCGCCGACGGCGGCACGCTGTTCCTCGACGAAATCGGCGACATGCCGCTCGCGCTGCAGACACGCCTGTTGCGTGTGCTCGCCGATGGCGAGGTCGTGCCGCTCGGCAGCGATACCCCCGTACGCGTCGATCTCGACGTGATCTGCGCGACGCACCGCGATCTCGCACGCATGGTGGCCGACGGCACGTTCCGCGAGGATCTGTACTACCGGCTGAGCGGCGCGACGTTCGAACTGCCGCCGCTGCGTGAGCGTGCTGACGTGCGCGACGTGATTGCCGCCGTGTTCGCCGAGGAGGCGCAGGCAACCGGCCACGTGCTGACGCTCGACGCGACGCTCGCCGAACAACTCGCCGCGTACCCGTGGCCCGGCAACGTGCGGCAGTTGCGCAACGTGCTGCGCTATGCGTGCGCGGTGTGCGACACCGCGCGCGTGACGCGGCAAGATCTGCCGGCCGATATTGCCGCGTCACTCGGCGGCGTGGCGACCGGCACGCTGCCCGACGACGAACGCGGCCGCATCATCGCCGCGCTCACCGCGCATCGCTGGCGGCCCGACGCGGCCGCGCAGGCGCTCGGCATCTCGCGGGCGACGTTGTACCGGCGCATCGCGAAGCACCGGATCGTCGCGCCGCATCGCGCGTGACGCGCCGGCGCGCCGACCACTCACGACGCATGCACCGCCGCTTCGCGCGCGTTCGCGGTGTCACCCGTCTTGCCGGCCGCCTCGGCTTCGTCGCGCCGCACGAACACCTCGTGCGCGGCGAACAATGCGTTGAGCGCGGCTGGAAAACCCGCATAGACGGCCATCTGCATGAACACCTCGACGATCTCGTCGCGCGTGCAACCCACATTGAGCGCGGCCTCGATATGCACTTTGAGTTGCGGCTGCGCGTTGCCGAGCGCGGCCAGCGCCGCGATCGTCGCGATCTCGCGCGCTTTCAGGTCGAGTTGCGGCCGGCTGTAGATGTCGCCGAAACCGAATTCGACCAGGAGCCGACCGAAGTCCGGCGCGACCGGCGCGAGGGCCGCGATCACGCGCTCGCCCACTTCGCCGTCGATTTCCTTCAGTTTGTTCCAGCCGCGCGTGTAGCGGTCTTCAACGCGTCGTTCCATTGTGTCCGTCCTGTTCCGATGGAGAGTGAGAAGGTTTCGCCCGTCTCGCCGCATCCCGCTCCTGTGCTTCGTAGTACGCGATCTTGTCGCTGATCACGTCGAGGCTCGCCTGCAGCTCCGCGATATGCGCGCGCACCGCATCGCGATGCCCGACTAGCAGACTGCGCCGCGCACCGAAGGTCGCTTCGCCTTGCGCGCGCAGCGCCGCGAACGCCTGCATCTGCGCGACCGGCATACCGGTCGCCTTCAGGCGCATCACGAAGGCCAGCCAGTCAAGGTCGGCCGGCGCATAGAGCCGGTGCCCGGCCGCCGTGCGCGAAATTGCGCGCAGCAGGCCGGCCTGCTCGTAGTACCGCAGCGTATGCGTCGACAAGCCGGTCATTTCGGCGACCTGGCCGATCGTCAGCGGGCCGGCGGAGGAAGGTTGGGTTACGGTTTTCGACATGGCAGGAACAAGGTTAGGAGTTAGAGTTCACTCTAAGTCAAGCCCTGTCGAACAGCCAGTGCGACGATCATCGGCGATACCCCCGCGACACCGTAAAGAATGGTCAAAACCGCCGTCCGGCGCGAGCTTCGGCCTTTACAGCGCCGCAAGCCTTCAGCAAGATTCGGTCAGCCTGTCTTAAAAAGGGCACGCATTTGTCCTATGCTTAACGGCGACGCCCGGCCGGGCCTCGCTCCGCCGTTCGTTACAACAGCCATTCATCCGTCAGAACCAGGGAGCCTTTGCCATGCTGAAAAAGCTGCTGATGCTGTTCGTCGCGCTATCGCTATCGCTCGCCGCAGGCCTCGCCGCGGCCGTCGAGGTCAACACGGCTGACCAGGCCGCGCTCGAATCCGTGAAGGGTCTCGGGCCCGTGAAGTCGAAGGCGATCATCGACGAACGCACCAAGAACGGCCCGTTCAAGGACGCGGACGATCTCGCGAACCGCGTGAAGGGCCTCGGCACGAAGTCGGTCGGGCATCTCGAGGAAAACGGCCTGACGATCGGCGGCTCGGCGACGCCGCCGAAGGGGGTGAAACTGTCGAAGCCGGCCGCGACGACTTCGGCCGCCCCGTCGGCAACGACGTCGGCAGGCACGGCGTCCACGTCCACGACCGCGACGGCCGGCACGACGGCCACCGCACCGGCACCGGCGGCCAGCGCGCCGGATGCGGCGGCGAAGCCGGCCAAGGCCAAGCGCATGACGAAGAAGGAAAAAGCGGCCGCGGCAACGGCGGCATCCGCGGATGCGGGTGCGAGCGCACCGGCCGCAGCGTCGTCGGCTAAGGCGACGAAGGGTTCGAAGAAGAAAGGCAAGAAGGACAAGGCAGCCTCCGCCGCCGCGGCGTCGGGCGCCTGATGTGCGCCGCGCGCGCGACGGCGTGCGCGCGGCATTCGTTCAACGGGCGCCCACTGCGTGGCGCCCTTATCGGTAAAGGTGAAGAACCATGGGTCTCCTCGACATCGTTGGCGGTCTGCTCGGCGGCCAGGCCGGCGGCAACTCGCAAAGCGCACTGATCACGACCGCGCTCGAATTTATCAACAACCAGCCGGGCGGCCTGAATGGCCTGATCGAGAAATTCAAGGCCGGCGGCGCCGGCGACATCATCGGCTCGTGGGTCGGCACCGGCCAGAACCAGCCGATCTCGCCGGACACGCTGCAGAACGTGCTCGGCTCGGACGCGATCGGCGCGCTCGCGAGCAAGTTCGGTGTCGATCCGTCGATGGCCTCGACCGTCCTCGCGCAAGTGCTGCCGCACGTCGTCAACCACGCGACGCCGGACGGCACGGTGCCGGCCGACGGCCAGGCACAGGTCGATCCGTCGAATGTGCTCGGCTCGCTGTCGCAGATCGCCGGCATGTTCGGCGGCAACAAGCAGGGCTGACGCGCCGCGTCGTTGCGACGCGCCATAAACAAACACCCCGCCGAGGCGGGGTGTTTGCTTTTGCGCGCCCGGCGCGAACCGGGCGGCAGCCGATGGCAGGCGATCAGTGCACGACGCGGTCGAACACGAAGGTGCCGTCGTGGACGTCGACCGGAATCACGTCCTTCGGACCGAAGCGGCCCGCGAGGATGAGCTTCGCGACCGGGTTCTCGATCTCTTGCTGGATCGCGCGCTTCAGCGGACGCGCACCGAACAGCGGATCGTAGCCGACCTTGCCGATCTGTTCGAGCGCCGCTTCCGACACGTCGAGCGCCATGTCGAGCTTCGCGAGCCGTTCGTGCAGGCGCGCAAGCTGGATCTTCGCGATCGACTCGATGTTGCTGCGGTCGAGCGCGTGGAACACGACGACGTCGTCGATCCGGTTCAGGAACTCGGGGCGGAAATGCTGCTTCACCTCGAGCCACACGGCGTCCTTGATCTCTTCCTGCGGCGCACCCGTCATCGCCTGGATCACCTGCGAGCCGAGGTTCGACGTCATCACGATCACCGTGTTCTTGAAGTCGACCGTGCGCCCCTGCCCGTCCGTCATGCGGCCGTCGTCCAGCACCTGCAGCAGCACGTTGAACACGTCCGGATGCGCCTTCTCGATCTCGTCGAGCAGGATCACGCTGTACGGCTTGCGGCGCACGGCTTCCGTCAGGTAGCCGCCTTCCTCGTAGCCGACATAGCCCGGCGGCGCGCCGATCAGCCGCGCGACGCTGTGCTTCTCCATGAACTCGCTCATGTCGATGCGGATCAGGTGCTCTTCCGAATCGAACAGGAACGACGCCAGCGCCTTGCACAGCTCGGTCTTGCCGACACCCGTCGGGCCGAGGAACAGGAACGAGCCGTACGGACGGTTCGGATCGGCGAGACCCGCGCGCGAACGGCGGATCGCGTCGGCCACCGCACTGATCGCCTCGTCCTGGCCAACCACGCGCTCATGCAGCTTTTCCTCGATGTGCAGCAGCTTCTCGCGTTCGCCCTGCATCATCCGCGACACCGGAATCCCGGTCGAACGCGACACGACTTCCGCGATTTCCTCGGCGCCGACCTGCGTACGCAGCAGGCGCGGGCGCGTCGGGTTGTGCTGCTCCTGCTCTTCGGCCTGCGTGACCTGCTTCAGTTGCGCCTCGAGCTGCGGCAGCTTGCCGTACTGCAGCTCGGCGACCTTCTCCAGCTTGCCGTCACGCTGCAGCCGTGCGATGTCCGCCCGCACCTTCTCGATCTCTTCCTTCAGCTGTGCGCTGCCCTGCACCGCGGCCTTCTCGGCGGTCCAGATTTCCTCGAGATCCGAATACTCGCGACCGAGCCGCTCGATCTCTTCCTCGATCAGCTGCAGGCGCTTCTGCGACGCTTCGTCCTGCTCCTTCTTCACGGCTTCGCGCTCGATCTTCAGTTGGATCAGCCGGCGGTCGAGCTTGTCCATCTCTTCGGGCTTCGAATCGATTTCCATCTTGATCTTCGACGCGGCTTCGTCGATCAGGTCGATCGCCTTGTCAGGCAGGAAGCGGTCGGTGATGTAGCGGTGCGACAGCTCGGCCGCGGCGACGATCGCCGGGTCGGTGATATCGACGCCGTGGTGCAGTTCGTACTTCTCCTGCAGCCCGCGCAGGATCGCGATCGTCGCCTCGACGCTCGGCTCGTCGACGAGCACCTTCTGGAAGCGGCGCTCGAGCGCGGCGTCCTTCTCGATGTACTTGCGGTATTCGTCGAGCGTGGTCGCGCCGATGCAGTGCAGCTCGCCGCGCGACAGCGCCGGCTTCAGCATGTTGCCCGCATCCATCGCGCCTTCGGCCTTGCCCGCGCCGACCATCGTGTGGATTTCGTCGATGAAGACGATCGTCTGGCCTTCGTCCTTCGCGATGTCGTTGAGCACCGCCTTCAGGCGCTCCTCGAATTCGCCGCGATACTTCGCGCCCGCGAGCAGTGCAGCCATGTCGAGCGACAGCACGCGCTTGCCCTTCAGCGTCTCGGGCACTTCGCCGTTGACGATCCGCTGCGCGAGCCCTTCGACGATCGCGGTCTTGCCGACGCCCGGCTCGCCGATCAGCACCGGGTTGTTCTTGGTGCGGCGCTGCAGGATCTGGATCGAACGGCGGATTTCGTCGTCGCGGCCGATCACCGGATCGAGCTTGCCCGCACGGGCGCGCTCGGTCAGGTCGACCGTGTATTTCTTCAGTGCCTCGCGCTGGCTTTCCGCGTCCTGGCTGTGCACCTGCGAGCCGCCGCGCACAGCGGCGATCGCGGCTTCCAGCGCCTTGCGCGTGAGGCCATGCTGGCGCGCGAGCTTGCCGGCGTCGCCCTTGTCGTCGGACACGGCGAGCAGGAACATCTCGCTCGCGATGAACGTGTCGTTGAGCTTCTGCGCTTCCTTGTCGGCCTGGTTCAGCAACCCGGCCAGTTCACGGCCGATCTGGATATCGCCGCCCGTGCCCGTCACTTGCGGCAGGCGCGAGATCGCCTCGTTCAGCGCGCCTTGCAGCGCCTGAATGTGCACGCCCGCGCGCGACATCAGCGAGCGGGCGGAACCGTCCTGCTGCGCGACCAGCGCCGCGAGAACGTGAACGGGTTCGATGTATTGATTGTCGCGGCCTGCCGCGAGGCTTTGCGCGTCCGCGAGTGCTTCCTGGAACTTGGTGGTGAGCTTGTCGATTCTCATTTAGTCGAGACCTCCAATTTTCGATTAACACCAAGATGAGGATGGTTATGCGGCTTTCAAGCGAAATTCGGGTTGATTCAGCGCAAAAATCGATGGATATCCTTGACGCGGCGCCTGGACGGGCCGCAGCCGGATCGAGAAGCCCGGCGAGCGCGTATCAGCCGGCCGTCGACGGCGGCTCGACGGGCGCGGGTACGTCTTCCGGCAACGGCTCGGCACGCATGTGCACGACCGGGAGAATGCCGAGCAACGCGGCCAGCGGCGAGGCAGGTTCGACCAGTTCGCCTAGCGTGTGACGGTCGAGTTCGGCAAAGAATGCATCGCGCGCGGCCGCCAGCACGCCCTTCAACCGACACCGCGGCTCGATCACGCAGCCGCGCGACTCGCCGTCGGTCGAGAAGCAGCCGACCAGCGCAAAATCGCTCTCGGTCGCACGCACGACCTGGCCGACGGTCAGTTGCAGCGATTCGGGGAACAGCCGCAGCCCGCCATTGCGACCACGAACGGTATCGACCCACCCCAGCTCGCCGAGCTGCTGCACGACTTTCATCAGATGGTTCTTCGAGATGCCGTAGGCGTCCGAGATCTCCTGGATCGTGGCGAGCCCCTCGCCGCGCACGGCAAGGTACAGCATCACGCGCAGCGAATAGTCGGTGTAGTCGGTGAGTCTCATGGGCGAATACGGAAAAGATCGATCGTGTCCCGATTACGTGAGCCGGGCCGGTCGGGATGCACACGAAGCCGGTTGACGGCCCTGTTCTGCGGCCCCGGGTTGCCGGGAGGGCGTGCGCGCAATAAGATGCTTGACACTTACACGTTTTCAGGGGTCATTGGACGCCATTTTGCGTCAAAATTCGGCCGGTGTCCTGCACGATGTCCGCGCCGCCGCCCTGTCGTTGCCTATTTCTCCGGCCCTTTTGCCATGACCGTCATGCCCGCCTCGCCCGATACCGCACCGGCCCGCCCTCGCGACACCGAGCCGACCGAAGAGAACATCCGCGATCTCGTCTACGCGTTCTACGACCGCGTGCGCGCCGATCCGCTGCTCGGGCCCGTGTTCGACGCGAAGCTGGCGGGCCGCTGGGACGACCACCTGCCGAAGATGGTCACTTTCTGGTCGAGCCTCGTGCTTGGCACCAAGGGCTATCGCGGCAACGTGCAGCAGGCGCACCAGCCGCTCGACGGGATCGAGCCGGCCCATTTCAGCCGCTGGCTGTCACTGTTCCTGAAGACCGTCGAGGCGCGCTACGCGCCGCCCGCGGCAATCCGCTTCATGGAGCCCGCGCTGCGGATCGCGCAGAGCCTCCAGTTGAGCCGGTTCGGCTGGGACTACCGGATTCCGCCCGAGCAGCAGGCCCTGCTCGACGCGATCTCGCCGCGCCGTCGCGACGTGGGCGACGATCCGCACGCGTTGCCGTCGCGTGCCCGCGGCGAGCCGTTTCCGACGAAGATCATCGGCCGCGGCAGCGATCCGGACGCTTAACGGGCAACCGTCACGCGTGCCGCTTGCGCGCAAGCGGCACCACGCCGCACTCCGCTGACGCCGTGCTCAGCGCCGCGTATTGCCCGATTCGATGCCCCAGCGCGCGAGTGCAGCATCGTCGGTGCTGCGCGCATCGACCCAGCGCTCGCCATCCGGCGTCGTTTCCTTCTTCCAGAACGGCGCTTCGGTCTTCAGGTAGTCCATCACGAACTCGCACGACGCGAACGCATCGCCGCGGTGCGACGCAACCGTTGCGACCATCACGATCTGGTCGAGCGGCAGGAGTCGGCCGACGCGATGCACGATCGCGACGTCGATGCCCGGCCAGCGCCGGCCGGCCTCGGCGGCAATCTTCTCGAGCGCCTTCTCGGTCATTCCCGGATAGTGCTCGAGCTCCAACGCGGCAACCGAATCGCCTTCGTTCAGATCACGCACCGTGCCGACGAAGCACGCGAGCGCACCGATCTTCGGGTTGCGTGCGCGCAGTGCCGCGACTTCCGCATTCAGGTCGAAGTCGTCGGACTGGATTCGTACCGTTGTCATCGCCCGTGCCTCAACCGCCCGTCACCGGCGGAAAGAACGCGACTTCGCAGCCTTCGGTGAGCCGCGTGTCGGCATCGGTCATCTCGTGGTTGCACGCCATGCGCAGTGCGCGCCCTTCGGCGAGCGTCTCGGCCCACGCGCCGCCGCGCACGCGCAGCCACGCACGCACGTCGCCGACGGTCGTGACGCTGTCCGGCACGTCGGCCTGCTCGTCGGCGACGCCCAGTGCCTCGCGGACGCTTGCAAAGAATTTCAGTTGAATATTCATGGTTCGGCAAGCCGTCGCGTTACGACAGCAGTTCGGAAAACGGAATGAAACGCACGGTCTCGCCAGCGCTGATCGCGTGCTGCGGCGGGTTGTCGATCAGGCCGTCGCCCCACACTGTCGACGTCAGCACCGCCGAGCTCTGGTTCGGGAACAGGTCAAGGCCACCGGCCGCGTTCACGCGCGCACGCAGGAATTCGTTGCGCCGGTCGCCCTTGTTTTGCGAAAAGTCGGCGCGCAGCGACAGCGCGCGCGGCGCGACGTCGCGCACGCCGGACAGGCGCAGCAGGAACGGCCGCACGAACAGCAGGAACGTAACGAAGCTCGACACCGGGTTGCCGGGCAGCCCGATGAAGTGCGCATCGGCGCGATCGTCGCCGCGGCGCACCGCGCCGAACGCGAGCGGCTTGCCGGGCTTCATCGCGATCTGCCACAGCGCGAGCCGCCCTTCGGCCTCGACGGCCGGCTTCACGTGGTCTTCGTCGCCGACCGACACACCGCCGCTCGTCAGGATCACGTCGTGATCGCGGGCGGCCTCGCGCAGCGTGTCGCGCGTTGCGGCGAGCGAGTCGGGCACGATCCCGTAGTCGGTCACGTGGCAGCCGAGCCGCTCCAGCAGCCCACGCAGCGTGAAGCGGTTCGAGTTGTAGATCGCGCCGGGCTTCAGCGGCTCACCGGGCATCGTCAGTTCGTCGCCGGTGAAGAACACCGCGACGCGAATCCGCCGAGCGACCGGCAGTTGCGCGCAGCCAACCGACGCGGCCAGGCCGAGCGCCTGCGGCGTGAGCCGCGTGCCGGCCGGCAGGATCACCGAGCCTTGCCGGATATCCGCGCCCTGTGCGGTGATCCATTCACCGGCCTTCGGCGTGTGCAGGATCTCCACCGCATCGCCGTCGGCCGACGTCTGTTCCTGCATCACGACGGCGTCGGCGCCGGGCGGCACCGTCGCGCCGGTGAAGATCCGCGCGGCCGTGCCGGCAGCGAGCGGCGCGGCCGGATGACCTGCCGGAATGCGCTGCGACACGGGCAACCGCCGCTCGCCATGCAGCAGGTCGGCGACGCGCACCGCATAGCCGTCCATCGCACTCGTATGCATCGGCGGCACGTCGAGCGGCGAGCTCACGTCAGCGACCAGCACGCGGCCAAGCGCGTCGAGCGTGGCGACCGTTTCGGCGCCGGGCAACGGCTTCGCGGCATCGAGCAGCGCGGCGAGTGCCTCGGCGGTCGACAGCATCGGCGCGCGCGGCGCCGCGGGATTCGGGTTCGACATCGATGGAATCGGGGATCGTTGGATTCAAACCGTCATTGTAGCGACGCCGTCGCACGGGCGCGCGATATGGCCGACATGCGGAAACTGTGATCGGCGCGAACGCCCAGGTCTGGCACTTGTTTCGGGTGCAATGCGGCGGTCGCCGCGCGGCGCCGCCAAACGAAACGGCCGGAACCCCGATCCGTTCGACGAATCGGCATTCCGGCCGTCCTGCGCAGCCGGGCCCGCGGCCCGGCCGTGCGTCATGCGCCCGTATGGGCGGCGATGAAGTCCTTCACCTGCTGCGCGTCGGCCTTCACGACCTCGAAACGCTGCGGCAGCGCCTCGAGCCCGTCGAATGCAGCCGGACGCTCGGCTTCGCGATCGAGTGCTTCGCGAATCGTCTCGCCGAACTTGATCGGCTGCGCGGTCTCGAGCACGACCATCGGCACGCCTGCGTCGAGATGCTCGCGCGCGACCTTCACGCCGTCGGCCGTGTGCGTATCGATCATCGTGTCGTAGCGCGAGAACACGTCGCGAATCGTCGCGATGCGGTCGGTATGGCTGCTGCGGCCCGACACGAAACCGAACTCGGCGACGCGCGAGAAATCGCCGCTCTCCGCGAGATCGAAACCGCCCTTCTCCTCGACGTCGCGGAACAGCTGCATCACGCGCGCCGGATCGCGGCCGAGCAGGTCGAACACGAAACGCTCGAAGTTCGATGCCTTCGAGATGTCCATGCTCGGGCTGCTCGTGTGATAGGTGTTCTCGGCGCTGCGCACGCGATACGCGCCCGTGCGGAAGAACTCGTCGAGCACGTCGTTCTCGTTGGTCGCGACCACGAGCTTCGCGATCGGCAGCCCCATCATCCGCGCGATGTGGCCTGCGCAGACATTGCCGAAGTTGCCCGACGGCACCGTGAACGACACGCGCTCGTCGTTGGATTGCGTAGCCGCGAAATAGCCCTTGAAGTAGTACACGACCTGCGCGACGACGCGCGCCCAGTTGATCGAGTTGACCGTGCCGATCTTCTGCTGCGCCTTGAACGCGTGATCGTTCGACACGGCCTTCACGATGTCCTGGCAATCGTCGAACACGCCCTCGACCGCGAGGTTGAAGATGTTCGGATCCTGCAGGCTGAACATCTGGGCCGTCTGGAACGCGCTCATCTTCTTGTGGGGCGACAGCATGAACACGCGCACGCCGGCCTTGCCGCGCATCGCGTATTCGGCCGCGCTGCCGGTGTCGCCGGACGTCGCACCAAGAATGTTCAGCGTCTGCCCGTGCTTCGCGAGCGTGTACTCGAACAGGTTGCCGAGCAGCTGCATCGCCATGTCCTTGAACGCGAGCGTCGGGCCGTTCGACAGTTCGAGCAGCGAGATCGGCGCGCCGTGCTCGGTGCCGAGCGTCTTCAGCGGCGTGATGTCGGACGCGTTCTCGCCATGACGCGTGTTGCGGTAAACGTCGGCCGTGTACGTGCGGCGCGTGATCGCGTGCAGGTCGTCGGCCGGCACGTCGTCGCAGAACTTCGACAGGATCTCGAACGCGAGATCCGCGTACGGCAGCGTGCGCCAGCGCGCGAGCTCGTCGGCGGACACCTTCGGATACTCGGCCGGCAGGTAGAGCCCGCCGTCCTTCGCGAGACCGCCGAGCAGGATGTCGGAGAACGTGTGGCGCTCGCCGATACCGGCGCCGCGCGTGGAGATGTAGTTCATGTCGTCCTCAGCTCAGTTCAGCGCTTCCATGCGCAGCTTCGTCACCTTCGACACGACCGTCGCGAGGCTCTCGATTTGCGCGATCGCCGTGTTGACGCTCTTCTCGAGCGTCTCGTGCGTGATCAGGATGATGTCGGTCTCGCCGTTCGCGCCGTCGATCTGCTCCGATTCCTTCTGCAGCAGCGCGTCGATCGAGATGCCCGATTCGGCGAGGATGCGCGTGATGTTGGCGAGCACGCCCGTCTGGTCGGCCACCCGCAGGCGCAGGTAGTAGCCGCTCGTGACTTCCTCGATCGGCAGGATCGGCGTGTTCGACAGGCTGTCGGGCTGGAACGCGAGGTGCGGCACGCGATGCTCGGGGTCGGCCGTGTGCAGGCGCGTGACGTCGACGAGATCCGCGACGACCGCCGACGCGGTCGGCTCCGCGCCCGCGCCCTTGCCGTAGTACAGCGTCGTGCCGACCGCGTCGCCGTGCACGACGACCGCGTTCATCGCGCCCTCGACGTTCGCGAGCAGGCGCTTCTCCGGAATCAGCGTCGGGTGCACGCGCAGCTCGATGCCGCGCTCGGTGCGGCGCGTGATGCCGAGCAGCTTGATCCGGTAGCCGAGTTCTTCCGCGTAGCGGATGTCGGTTGCGTCGAGCTTGCTGATGCCCTCCACGTACGCGCGCTCGAACTGCACCGGCACGCCGAACGCGATCGCGCTCATGATCGTCGCCTTGTGCGCGGCGTCGACGCCTTCGATGTCGAAGGTCGGATCGGCTTCCGCGTAGCCGAGCGCCTGCGCGGCCTTCAGCGCGGTCGCGAAGTCGAGCCCGCGATCGCGCATTTCCGACAGGATGTAGTTGGTCGTGCCGTTGATGATGCCGGCGATGTACTGGATGCGGTTAGCGGTCAGGCCTTCGCGCAGCGCCTTGATGATCGGGATGCCGCCGGCGACGGCCGCCTCGAACGCGACCATCACGCCCTTCGCGCGCGCGGCCTCGAAAATCTCGGTGCCGTGCACCGCGAGCAGCGCCTTGTTGGCCGTCACGACGTGCTTGCCGTTCGCGATCGCGCGCAGCACGAGCTCGCGTGCGATGCCCGTGCCGCCGATCATCTCGGCGATGATCGCGATCGACGGATCATCGACGACTGCGTTGAAATCGTCGGTGATCTGCGCGTCGCCGGCGTTGCCGCCGAGCGCAGCCAGCGCCTTGGCCGGGTTGCGCACCGCAATGCGCGTCACCTCGATGCCGCGCCCCGCGCGTCGCTTGATTTCTTCCTGGTTGCGGCCCAGCACCGTGAAGGTGCCGCTGCCCACCGTGCCGAAGCCCAACAGGCCAACTTTGATCGGTTCCATGCTGCGTGTGATCGCTGAGTAAGAAGTAGTGAGTACCGTGTGGTTCTGCCGCTCAGGCCGAATGGCGCTTGCGGTAGCCGTCGAGGAAGCGTGCGATCCGGTTGATCGAATCGGTCAGGTCGTCGAGGTTCGGCAGGAAGACCACGCGGAAGTGATCCGGCGTCGTCCAGTTGAAGCCCGTGCCCTGTACGAGCAATACGCGCTCCTCGAGCAGCAGGTCGAGAATGAACTGCTGGTCGTTCTGGATCGGATAAAGCTTCGGGTCGAGGCGCGGGAACATGTACAGCGCGGCCTGCGGCTTCACGCAGGTCACGCCCGGGATCGACGTGAGCATGTCGTACGCGAGCTCGCGCTGCTTGTACAGGCGCCCGCTCGGCACGATCAGCTCGTTGATGCTCTGGTAGCCGCCGAGCGCCGTCTGGATCGCGAACTGCCCGGGCACGTTCGCGCACAGGCGCATCGACGACAGGATGCCGAGCCCCTCGAGATAATCCTTCGCGCGCCGGCGGTTGTCGCCGCCGAGGCCCGACACGGCCATCCAGCCCGCGCGGTAGCCGCACGATCGATAGCTCTTCGACAGACTGTTGAACGTGACGGTGATCACGTCCTCCGACAGCGAACCCAGCGCCGTGTGCTCGAGGCCGTCGTAGACGATCTTGTCGTACACCTCGTCGGCGAACACGATCAGCCCGTGCTGGCGAGCGATCTCGAGCAGCTCGAGCAGCAATTCGTCCGAATAAAGCGCGCCCGTCGGGTTGTTCGGGTTGATCACGACGATCGCCTTCGTGTTCGGCGTGATCTTGCGGCGGATGTCGTCGAGATCGGGCATCCACGCGTTCTGCTCGTCGCAGATGTAGTGCACCGGCGTGCCGCCCGACAGGCTGACCGCCGCCGTCCACAGCGGGTAGTCGGGCGCGGGCAGCAGCACTTCGTCGCCGTCGTTCAGCAGCGCCTGGGTCGCCATCACGATCAGCTCGGATGCGCCGTTGCCGATGTAGATGTCGTCGAGGCCGACGCCCACGACGCCCTTTTCCTGCGTGTAGTGCATCACGGCCTTGCGCGCCGAGAACACGCCCTTCGAATCCGAATAGCCGGACGACGTCGGCAGGTTGCGGATCATGTCCTGGATGATTTCGTCCGGCGCGTCGAAACCGAACGGCGCGAGATTGCCGATGTTCAGCTTGATGATGCGGTGGCCTTCTTCCTCGAGGCGCTTCGCGTGCTCGAGCACCGGGCCACGGATGTCGTAGCAGACGTTGAGCAGCTTGTTCGACTTCTGAATCGGTTTCACGACGACACGGTTCCTGGGTTGGCCTTGCGGCCGGGGGACGGGATCAAAACTGGAAAGCGGCCGGTCTGTGCGCGCTGTCTAGACTGGGAAAAAGCGGGCGGTCGGGCGCGGCTTGTGGCGACGCGCGACGCAAGTGGCGCCCGGGGGCGACCAAAAAGTTATAATTTAGCGGATTTTGGCCGACTTTCGCAATGCACCATAGCCGCGCCGGGCCCGCGCCGTCAGGCGTCCCGCGTGCTCGGGCGAGCGAAACCGGCCGTCCGGGCCCGTGTGGCCCTGCGATACATTCCCCTACGGAACCGCGGAATACCGATTTGAAACTGCACCAGGACACGAGCGGCGCGCTCAATACCGTCACCGGCTACGGCCCCGATTATGTCGACGTCAATCTCGAACGCCACGAAACGAGCGTCATCGTACTGCCCGGCGCGCCGGTCCAGGCATGGCCCGTGTCGTCGTTCGACGCGCTCGCGCCCGAGCATTTCGCGATGCTGCTCGACCCGACGCCCGAACTCGTGATCTTCGGCAGCGGCGCGCGGCTGCGCTTCCCGCACCCGCGGCTCGTCGCGGCGCTCACGGCCAAGCGGATCGGCGTCGAGACGATGGATTTCCAGGCCGCCTGCCGGACCTACAACATCCTGATGGCCGAGGGCCGCAAAGTCGCCGCCGCGCTCTTAATTGAACGTTAATCCCCGATGCGGTAAAACTCGGGCCGGCTCAGCGGGTCGATCCCCCGGATCGGCCCGGCCCGGCCGCCCGCCGCCGGCGCAACCCGCCGGCGGCCCGTCACAATAACCAACAGGCTGAAAATCCATGAACGATACGCCGTCGAGGCTACCGCTCAATCGCATCACGCTCGTCCTTCTCGTCGTCGCACTCGCGATCGTCTGGTTCGCGCCGCTCGGGCTGCGCCACCTGATCCCGAGCGACGAAGGCCGCTACGCGGAAATGGCGCGCGAGATGTTCGTCACCGGCGACTGGATCACGCCGCGCTACAACGGCTACAAGTATTTCGAGAAACCGCCGCTGCAGACCTGGCTGAACGCACTCACGTTCGCGTGGTTCGGCATCGGCGAATGGCAGGCGCGCCTCTACACGGCCGTCGCGAGCTTCGCCGGCATCCTGCTGGTCGGCTACACCGGCGCGCGCCTGTTCAACCCGCTGTCGGGCTTCCTCGCCGCCGTCGTGCTCGCGTCGTCGCCTTACTGGAACCTGATGGGTCACTTCAACGCGCTCGACATGGGGCTCGCGTTCTGGATGTCGCTGTCGCTGTGCTCGCTGCTGCTCGCGCAGCGGCCCGGGCTGCGCCCGGCCGCGGCGCGCGGCTGGATGTGGGCATGCTGGGCCGCGATGGCGTTCGCGGTGCTGTCGAAGGGCCTCGTCGGCCTGATCCTGCCCGGCGCCGTGCTCGTGCTCTATACGCTGATCGCACGCGACTGGGCGCTCTGGAAGCGCCTGTACCTGGTGAGCGGCCTCGTGATCTTCTTCGCGATCGTCACGCCGTGGTTCGTGCTCGTCCAGCAGCGCAACCCCGAGTTCTTCAACTTCTTCTTCATCGTCCAGCAGTTCCGCCGCTACCTGACCCCGGAACAGAACCGCCCGGGCCCGCTCTACTACTTCGTGCCCGTACTCCTGGTCGGCTTCCTGCCGTGGCTGTCGGTCGCGTGGCAGAGCCTGCGCCACGCACTGCGGATGCCGCGCCAGCCGAACGGTTTCTCGCCGATGCTCGTGCTGCTGATCTGGAGCGCATTCATCTTCCTGTTCTTCAGCGCATCGCATTCGAAGCTGATCTCGTACGTGCTGCCGGTCGCGCCGGCGCTCGCGCTCGTCATCGGCGCGTACCTGCCGCTGATGAGCGCCGACCGGTTCCGCCGCCACCTGCTCGGCTACCTCGTGTTCCTCGTCGTCGCGGCGTTCGGGATCATCTTCCTCGCATACCAGGGCGACGCCCGCACGCCGAACGCGCTGTACCGTGCGTTCCAGATGTGGCTGTACGCGGGCCTCGCGGTCGCAGCCGTGCTGACGCTCGCGGCCGCATGGCTGAACCGCCGCACGGGCGTCGCCGCCGCGCTCGCCGCATTTGGCGCCGCCTGGCTCGCGTTCGGCACGATCGGCGGCACCGGTCACGATGAATTCGGCCGCTACAGCTCGGGCGCGCTGCTCGCGCCAACGGTGCGCGCCGAACTGGCGAAACTGCCGGCCGATACGCCGTTCTACTCGATCGAGATGCTCGATCACACATTCCCGTTCTACATGGGTCACACGACGATCATGGTCCAGCGCCAGGACGAGCTCGCGTTCGGGATCTCGATGGAGCCGAACAAGTGGATTCCGACCGTCGACGAGTGGATCAAGCGCTGGAACCAGGAAACCCATGCGCTCGCGATCATGCCGCCCGGCCAGTACGACGCCCTGGTCAAGCAAGGCGTGCCGATGCGCGTGATTGCGCGCGACAACCGCCGCGTGATCGTCGAGAAACCGCAATCGTAAGGACGCCTGCCGCATGAATCCCGTTTCGTTCGTCTGCATCATCACCGGCGTGATGCTCAACGCCTGTGCGCAACTTCTGCTGAAAGCCGGCGTCAACGCCGTTGGACACTTCGAATTCAGCCGTGCGAACATCATCCCGGTCGGCCTGAAGATCGCGACCCAACTGCCGATCATCGGCGGCCTCGGCTGCTACGTGCTGAGCGTCGTGGTCTGGATCGTCGGGCTGTCGCGGGTCGACGTGTCGATCGCGTACCCGATGCTGTCGCTCGGCTACGTCGTCAACGCGTTCGCGGCCTGGTACCTGTTCGGCGAAGTGCTGTCGGTCCAGCGGCTCGTCGGCATCGGCATCATCCTGATCGGCGTGCTGGTGCTCGCGCGAAGCTGATCCCGCCCCGCCGCGTGCGTTAAGCGTCCGCCTACAAAAAATCACGGTGCGATTCCGCCAACCGGTGTTTAATGCCGGTTTCGGTCGGGACCGCCCGACCCTTTTATTACACGCCATTACAGGCCAAAGCGTACATGAGCCAGACTACCGCTCCGTTTCTGCCGTTCACCCGCCCCGAGATCGATGAGGAAACCATCCAGGGCGTCGTCGAAGTGCTGCGCTCGGGCTGGATCACCACCGGCCCGCAGAGCCAGAAATTCGAAGCGGCGCTGTCCGAGTACTGCGGCGGCCGTCCGGTCCGCGCGTTCAATTCGGGCACCTGCACGCTCGAGATCGGCCTGCGCATCGCGGGCGTCGGTGCCGGCGACGAGGTGATCACGACGCCGGCGTCGTGGGTCTCGACCAGCAACGTGATCCTCGAGACGGGCGCGACGCCCGTGTTCGCCGACATCGATCCCGTCACGCGCAACATCGACCTCGACAAGCTCGAGCAGGCGATCACGCCGCGCACGAAGGCGATCATCCCCGTGTTCCTGTCCGGCCTGCCGGTCGACATGGACCGCCTGTACGCGATTGCGCGCGCGCACAAGCTGCGCGTGATCGAGGATGCGGCGCAGGCGTTCGGCTCGACGTGGAACGGCAAGCGCATCGGCGCGATCGGCGACATCGTGTCGTTCAGCTTTCACGCGAACAAGAACCTGACGACGATCGAAGGCGGCGCACTCGTGCTCAACAACGAGGAAGAAGCCACGCTCGCACAGAAATACCGGCTGCAGGGCATCACGCGCACGGGCTTCGACGGGATGGACTGCGACGTGCTCGGCGGCAAGTACAACCTGACCGACGTCGCCGCACGCGTCGGCCTCGGCCAGTTGCCGCACCTCGAACGCTTCACCGCGCAGCGCCGCGCGCTGGCGCGCGCCTATTTCGCCGCGTTCGACGGCAGCGCGGCCGTGAAGCTCGGCGTCGGCCTGCCGATCGCCGAATTCGAGAACGGCAACTGGCACATGTTCCTGATCACGCTGCCGCTCGAGCGGCTGACGATCTCGCGCGCCGAGTTCATGGCGCAGATGAAGGAACGCGGCATCGGCACGGGCATCCATTACCCGGCGATCCATCTTTTCACGCTGTACCGTGCACGCGGCTTCAAGGAGGGCATGTTCCCCCACGCCGAACGGTACGGCGCGTCGACCGTCACGCTGCCGCTCTTCACGCAGATGACGGAAGGCGACGTGCGTCGCGTGGTCGACGCCATCAACCAGATTTGCGAACAATACGGAAAATAAGCGTACATGAGTCACCTTGAAGCACGCGCCGGGCATCCGGGCGCCGCGCACCTGGACGCCGGCCGACCCGAAGTGTCGGTCATCATCCCCGTGTACAACGAGGAAGACGGCCTCGCCGCGCTGTTCGCGCGGCTGTATCCGGCGCTCGACGCACTCGACACGTCATACGAAGTGATCCTGATCAACGACGGCAGCCGCGACCGCTCGGCCGCGATGCTCGCCGATCAGTTCCACGTGCGCCCCGACACGACGCGCGTCGTGCTGCTCAACGGCAACTACGGCCAGCACATGGCGATCCTCGCCGGCTTCGCGCAATCGCGCGGCGAGATCGTCATCACGCTCGACGCCGACCTGCAGAACCCGCCCGAGGAAATCGGCAAGCTGATCGCGAAGATGCGCGAGGGCTACGACTACGTCGGCTCGATCCGCAAGCAGCGCCAGGACAGCCTGTGGCGGCGCAAGGCGTCGCAGATGATGAACCGCCTGCGCGAGCGCATCACGCGCATCAAGATGACCGACCAGGGCTGCATGCTGCGCGCATACAGCCGCCGCATCATCGACACGATCAACGTGTGCGGCGAAGTCAACACGTTCATCCCCGCACTCGCGTACACGTTCGCGCAGAAGCCGACCGAGATCGAGGTCGCGCACGAGGAACGCTTCGCCGGCGAGTCGAAGTACTCGCTGTACAGCCTGATCCGGTTGAACTTCGACCTCGTGACGGGTTTCTCGGTCGTGCCGCTGCAGTGGCTGTCGTTCATCGGCGTGATCCTGTCGCTCGGCTCCGCCGCGCTGTTCGTGCTGCTGCTCGTGCGACGCTTCATCGTCGGCGCGGAAGTACAAGGCGTGTTCACGCTGTTCGCCATCACGTTCTTCCTGCTCGGCGTGATCATCTTCGCGCTCGGCCTGCTCGGCGAATACGTCGGCCGCATCTACCAGCAGGTGCGCGCACGGCCGCGCTACCTGATCCAGGCCGTGCTCGAGCAGCACGACGGCGTACCGGCGGTACCGGCCGGCGCGAACCGCACGGAGGCCGCGCAATGAAGCCGCGCGCAGTCGTCTTCGCTTATCACAACGTCGGCGTGCGGTGCCTGCAGGTGCTGCTCGCACGCGGCGTCGACGTCGCGCTCGTCGTCACGCACGAGGACAACCCGAACGAGAACATCTGGTTCGGCAGCGTCGCCTCCGTAGCCGCCGAGCACGGCATTCCGGTCGTCACGCCGGCCGATCCCGCCGATCCGGCGCTGCGCCGCGCGGTTTCCGACGCGCAGCCGGACTTCATCTTCTCGTTCTACTACCGGCACATGCTGCCGGTGGACCTGCTCGCGATCGCGCCGCGTGGCGCGTACAACATGCACGGTTCGTTGCTGCCGAAATACCGGGGTCGGGTACCGACCAACTGGGCGGTGCTGAACGGTGAAACCGAAACCGGCGCGACTCTGCACGAGATGGCCGCGAAGCCCGACGCGGGCGCGATCATCGGCCAGACCGCGGTGCCGATCCTGCCGGACGACACGGCCGCGCAGGTGTTCGACAAGGTCACGGTAGCCGCCGAGCAGACGCTCTGGCGCGTGCTGCCCGCGCTGCTCGCGGGCGAGGCGCCGCACCTGCCGAACCATCTCGCGACCGGCAGCTACTACGGCGGGCGCAAGCCCGAGGACGGCCGCGTCGACTGGTCGAAGCCGGCCGCGCAGGTCTACAACCTGGTGCGCGCGGTCGCGCCCCCGTATCCGGGCGCGTTTACGGACGTCGGCGGCACGCGTTTCGTGATCGCGCGCGCGCGCCTCGCGGCGCCCGGCAGCGCGGCAGCGGCCGCCGCGGCAGATTTGCCGCCCGGCCTGCACGTAAGCGATAATGCGCTATTCGGCGTCTGCGGCGACAGCCGCGCCCTATCCATTCTCGAGCTGTGGCAGCAGCGCGACGGCAGCGAAACCGTCGTGACGCCCGCGGAATTCGCGCAGTTCATTCATTCTTCCCGTCATTCATGAAAGCAAAAAAAGTCCTGATCCTGGGTGTGAACGGCTTCATCGGCCATCACCTGTCGAAGCGCATTCTTGAAACCACCGATTGGGAAGTGTTCGGCATGGACATGCAGACCGACCGGCTTGGCGACCTCGTCAACCACGAGCGGATGCATTTCTTCGAAGGCGACATCACGATCAACAAGGAGTGGGTCGAATATCACGTGAAGAAGTGCGACGTGATCCTGCCGCTCGTCGCGATCGCGACGCCCGCCACCTACGTCCAGCAGCCGCTGCGCGTGTTCGAACTCGACTTCGAGGCGAACCTGCCGATCGTGCGTTCGGCCGTCAAGTACGGCAAGCACCTGGTGTTCCCGTCGACCTCCGAGGTCTACGGCATGTGCTCGGACGAGCAGTTCGATCCGGATGCATCGGCCCTCACCTATGGCCCGATCAACAAGCCGCGCTGGATCTACGCATGCTCGAAGCAACTGATGGACCGCGTGATCTGGGGCTACGGGATGGAAGGCCTGAACTTCACGCTGTTCCGTCCGTTCAACTGGATCGGCCCGGGCCTCGACTCGATCTACACGCCGAAGGAAGGCAGCTCGCGCGTGGTCACGCAGTTCCTCGGCCACATCGTGCGCGGCGAGAACATCAGCCTCGTCGACGGCGGCTCGCAGAAGCGCGCGTTCACCGACATCGGCGACGGCATCAGTGCGCTGATGAAGATCATCGAAAACAAGGACGGCGTCGCGTCGGGCAAGATATACAACATCGGGAATCCGAAGAACAACTTCTCGGTTCGAGAACTCGCGCACAAGATGCTCGAACTGGCGGCGGAATTCCCCGAGTACGCCGATTCGGCCAAGCAGGTGAAGCTCGTCGAAACGACGTCCGGCGCCTACTACGGCAACGGCTACCAGGACGTGCAGAACCGCGTGCCGAAGATCGACAACACGATGCAGGAGCTCGGCTGGGCGCCGCAAGCGACGTTCGACGACGCGCTGCGCAACATCTTCGAAGCGTATCGCGGCCACGTTGCCGACGCGCGCGCGCTCGTCGAACAGCAAGGCTGATCGGGACGTTCGCTTGGCTCGCATCGTCCTCAAGATCGACGTCGACACGCTGCGCGGCACGCGCGAAGGCGTGCCGAACCTCGCGCGCATCTTCGACCGCTTCAATGCGCGCGCGACCTTCCTCTTCAGCCTCGGCCCCGATCACACGGGCTGGGCGCTGCGGCGCGTGTTCCGCCCCGGCTTCCTGAAGAAGGTGTCGCGCACGTCGGTGGTCGAGCACTACGGCGTGAAGCAGCTGATGTACGGCGTGCTGCTGCCGGGCCCCGACATCGGCCGCCGCGCGATCGCCGACATGCGCGCGATCCACGAGGCCGGCTTCGAATGCGGGATCCACACGTGGGATCACGTGTACTGGCAGGACAACGTCCGCGCGCGGGATCGCGACTGGACTGCGCGTGAAATGCAGAAGAGCCACGCGCGCTTCATCGAGGTGTTCGGCGCGCCGCCCGTCACGCACGGCGCGGCCGGCTGGCAGATGAACGATTCCGCGTTCGAGCAGATCGACGCATGGGGGATGCGCTACGCATCCGACGGCCGCGGCCATTCGCCGTACCTGCCCGTCGTCAACGGCCGCACGCTGTCGCACGTGCAGATGCCGACGACGCTGCCCACGCTCGACGAAGTGCTCGGCATCGACGGCGTCGACACGCACAACGTCGCCGCGCACATCCTCAAGTTCACCGAAACCAATCCGCACGACCAGGTGTTCACGCTGCATGCGGAACTGGAAGGCCAGAAGCTCGCGCCCGTGTTCGAACAACTGCTCGCCGGCTGGCGCGCGCAGGGCCACACGTTTGCGACGATGGGCGACTACCACGCGACGCTGGACCGCGACTCGCTGCCATCGTACCCTGTCACGTGGGGCGAAATCCCCGGCCGCTCCGGCGAACTGATCGTCCAGCCCGACTGAGTTCGCGCGCGAGCCGGCGTCGCCCGCCGCATTCTTGCGGCGTTGCCGCGACGCCCCGCCGAACCGCGCCGCCGCCGCGGCGCCTTTGCATAACAACAGGAGAAACACGTGTCTGTCGAAGTTGACCGTCAAGTTCCCGATTTCACCGCACCGGCCACGGGCGGCGACATTTCGCTGTCCGACCTGAAGGGCAAGAAGCTCGTGCTGTACTTCTATCCGAAGGACAACACGCCGGGCTGCACGACCGAAGGGCTGCAGTTCCGCGATCTCTATCCGAAGTTCAAGAAAGCCGGTGCGGAAGTCATCGGCGTGTCGCGCGACAGCCTGCGCTCGCATGACAATTTCAAGGCAAAGCTCGAACTGCCGTTCCCGCTGATTTCCGATGCCGACGAAGCGCTGTGCGCGCTGTTCGATGTCATCAAGATGAAGAAAATGTATGGCAAGGAAGTGCGCGGAATCGAGCGCTCGACGTTCCTGATCGACGCCGACGGCGTGCTTCGCCAGGCATGGCGCGGCATCAAGGTGCCGGGTCACGTGGACGACGTGCTAAGTGCTGTACAAGCGCTTTGAGGCGCGTTATATTGGGCCGCAATGAATGCCAGTTCGCCCCATATTTCTCGTAGCTGCGCCGGTGCCCGATGCGACGCTTCCCGGCACCTGACGCGCATCACGACGGTATCAGCCGAGCCGCATGTCCCTGTCGACGGGGCAGCGGCTTTTTTTATGGATTGCGCGCCGGCCTTCGGTCCGGCCCTCACCCCGTCAAGGAGCTGATCGACACTTAGGCGAACCGGCTAGACGAACTTCCTGTGCGCCACCGCGCGCAAACTGCATGCGTCTACGTCACGCAGGATGCGATCAGCGGCGCACGCCTTGCGACACGATTCCTCCCGAGGGACACCATGCCTTTGCCTACTCCCCCCAGCAAGCTCGGCAGCCTGCTGCCGCCCGACGAATACAAGGCGAAAGCGCGGCCCGCGAAAGCCGCGAAGAAATCCGCCGAAGGGGACGCATCCACAGCCGGTGACTATGGTCCGGCCAGCGTGGCCCAACCGATGATCGAAGCCGCGAACACGGCCGCGCCGCTGCGCGCCGTCGCGTCTTCGGCGCAAGATGCCGCGAGCGCACCCGCACGCGGCCGCAAGACCAGACAGACGGCCGCACTGTTGCAGCCGATGCCGGCGCCCGCCGAACCCGCGGCGCCGGTCGTCGCGCGCAACGACCGGCCGGCCGCCGACAAACCGGCCGCCGCCCCCGCGCGCGATGCCGGCGCGGCGACAAAATCGCGCGGCCGCAAGCCCGCCGACGCCGAACTGCAGAAACTGTTCGTGCTCGACACCAACGTGCTGATGCACGACCCGAGCAGCCTCTTCCGCTTCGAGGAACACGACGTCTATCTGCCGATGATGACGCTCGAGGAACTCGACAACCACAAGAAGGGGATGTCCGAAGTCGCGCGCAACGCACGCCAGGTCAGCCGTACGCTCGACGCGCTCGTCGCCGATGCCGGCGCGATCACGGCCGGCATTCCGCTGTCGCGCCTCGGCAGCCGCGAGGCGCTCGGTCGCCTGTACTTCCAGACGAAGCTTGCCGACATCGCGCCGATCGAAGGCTTGCCCGAAGGCAAGGCCGACAACCAGATCCTCGGCGTCGTGCGCGCGCTGCAGCGCGACCGCCCCGACCGCCAGGTCGTGCTGGTGTCGAAAGACATCAACATGCGGATCAAGGCGCACGCGCTCGGCCTGCCCGCGGAAGACTACTTCAACGACCAGGTCCTCGAGGACTCGGATCTCCTGTACAACGGCGTGCGCGAACTGCCGCAGGACTTCTGGACCAAGCACGCGAAGGGCATGGAGAGCTGGCAGGATACGAAGACGGGCACCACGTACTACCGCGTGACCGGCCCGCTCGTCGCGTCGATGCTCGTCAACGAGTTCGTCTATCTCGAGCCGCAGAACGGCGAGCCGACATTCCACGCGATCGTCCGCGAGCTGAACGGCAAGACGGCGCTGCTGCAGACGCTGCGCGACTACAGCCACCACAAGAACAACGTGTGGGGCATCACCGCGCGCAACCGCGAGCAGAACTTCGCACTGAACCTGCTGATGAACCCCGAGATCGACTTCGTCACGCTGCTCGGCCAGGCCGGCACCGGCAAGACGCTCGTCGCGCTCGCGGCCGGCCTCGCGCAGGTGCTCGACGACAAGCGCTACAACGAGATCATCGTGACGCGCGCGACCGTGCCCGTCGGCGAGGACATCGGGTTCCTGCCCGGCACCGAGGAAGAGAAGATGCAGCCGTGGATGGGTGCATTCGACGACAACCTCGAAGTGCTGCAGAAGACCGACGACGCGGCCGGCGAATGGGGTCGTGCCGCGACGCAGGAACTGATCCGTTCGCGCCTGAAGGTGAAGAGCATGAACTTCATGCGCGGCCGCACGTTCGTCGACAAGTACCTGATCATCGACGAGGCGCAGAACCTGACGCCGAAGCAGATGAAGACGCTCGTCACGCGCGCGGGCCCGGGTACGAAGATCGTGTGCCTCGGCAACATCGCACAGATCGACACGCCTTACCTGACCGAAGGCAGTTCGGGTCTCACGTACGTCGTCGATCGCTTCAAGGGCTGGGGCCACAGCGGCCACGTGACGCTCGCGCGCGGTGAACGCTCGCGGCTCGCCGACTACGCGTCGGACATCCTGTAACGCGACAGGCCGGCCGCCCGGCCGGCTTTCGACGCATCGCGGCGCTCCGTTTCCGGAGCGCCGTTTTTATTTGGGGTCGAAAACGCAGGTAACACATCGTCACGCAACAACCCGGTTTACGCGCGAAACTTCAAGTAAATTCTCAAGAACGGTTGCTTAAGCCCCGCCAGAGCGTCTACCATCGGGTCTATCCGTTGTCATACGATTCGCGAGCGCGCCGCGCTTGCCCGCCTTGCCATGCTTCGAATCTGGGTTCCCGTTGTTGTCGTGTCACTGCTTGCGGCCTGCTCCAGCGTGCCGCCGCAGTCGGCATCGCGCCCCGCCTCGGGCATGAAGATCACGACGCCACGTGCGTTCCCCGCCCCCGCCAATTTCCCGAAGTTCGTCGATCACAGCGTCGGCCAGGAAGAAATCTCGATCCAGGCAATGAGCCTCGTCGGCGTCCCGTATCGCTGGGGCGGCAATACCCCGACGAGCGGCTTCGACTGCAGCGGGCTCGTGCGCTACGTGATCGGCCGTGCGGCTGACGTGAACCTGCCGCGCACGACGGCCGACATGAGCGGCCGCGGCGTATCGATCGAGCCCGACCAGATCGCACCGGGCGACCTGATCTTCTTCAATACGACCGGGCGGCCGCATTCGCACGTCGGCATCTATGTCGGCAAGCTGCGCTTCGTCAACGCACCGTCGACGGGCGGCACCGTGCGGCTCGACTACCTGACGAACCCCTATTGGGCCAAGCGTTTCGACGGCATTCGCCGCGTCGCGCCGCCACGCGAGGCGCCTACGCCGTTCGATGCGCCGACCTACGAGGCGAAGCGTGACGAGCCGCGCAGCGCGCCGGTCGTTGCGCCCGCTCCCGTGGTCGTGACCGCCGCCGCGCCGCGACAGCCGGCCTATGCGTCGTCACGAACTGCCGCGCCCCGGGCACCTGCACCGGTCACGCCGGCCGCGCCGGTCGTATCGACCGCAGCGGTTGCCCTCGCAGCCGCGTCGGCCGACCCGTATGAAGCGCCGCCGCCGCGCATGCAGACGGCTGAGCAGCAGGCTACATCCGTGAATGACGGCACGGGCACCACTGCAATCACGGCGAATGCCGCACCGGCCGGCCCGGCCGAAGTCGGCACGCAGATTCCGACGACGGCGCTGACTGCCGCCGAGGCCGCGGCTTTCGATGCGGAACCGCCGCCCGCCACCGCCGCGGCGTCACCGCGCAGTATCGAGCCCGCCCCTGTTCAGGTATGGCGTGCGTCGACCCAATCTGCGCCCGTCAGCCCGCGCACTGCCACCGCGGACGATCCGATTGCCCGATTCGCGAACGGAAGCTACTAGCCCGCTTCGCCCCCGCCTGCACCCGCCCGCGACTGCACCCGCCATTCGCCGCCCATTCCCGCACGCCAAATGAAAATGCGCCGCAGCCTTTCGGCTTGCGGCGCATGTCATGTCTGCTCGACAGTATCGGCGATCAGAAGATCCGGTGGCCGAGCCACCATCCACCGGCCGCGAACAACGCAGCCGCGGGCAGCGTCAGCACCCATGCCCACACGATGTTGCCGGCCACGCCCCAGCGCACGGCCGACAGCTTCTGCGTCGCGCCGACGCCGACGATCGCGCCGGTGATCGTGTGCGTGGTCGACACCGGAATGCCGAGGAACGAGGCGAGGAACAGCGTCATCGCGCCGCCGGTTTCCGCACAGAAACCACCGACCGGCTTGAGCTTCGTGATCTTCTGGCCCATCGTGCGCACGATGCGCCAGCCGCCGAACAGCGTGCCAAGGCCCATCGACAGGTAGCACGCGCCGATCACCCACGCCGGCGGCGCATCGGCGGTCGCCGACGCATAGCCCGACGCGATCAGCAGCATCCAGATGATGCCGATCGTCTTCTGCGCGTCGTTGCCGCCGTGGCCCAGGCTGTACAGCCCGGCCGACAGCAGTTGCAGCCGGCGGAAGCGCCGGTCGACCTTGCTGGGCGCGGTGCGGAAATACAGCCACGACACGCCGAGCATGAACAGCGAGCCGAGGATGAAACCGAGCAGCGGCGAGATGAAGATGAATGCGATGGTCTTCAGCAGCCCGTCGATATTCAGCGAACTCCAGCCCGACTTGGCGAGCGCGGCGCCGACCAGGCCACCGATCAGCGCATGCGACGAACTCGACGGAATCCCGTAGTACCACGTGATCACGTTCCAGCCGATCGCACCGACCAGCGCACCGAACACGACGTAGTGGTCGACGATCTCGGGATCGATCGTGCCTTTACCGACGGTCTGCGCGACTTTCAGGTGGAAGATGAAATACGCGATGACGTTGAACGCCGCCGCGAACACGACGGCCTGCTGGGGCTTCAGCACCCCGGTCGACACGACGGTGGCAATCGAGTTCGCCGCGTCGTGAAAGCCATTCATGAAGTCGAATACGAGCGCGACGAGCACCAGCGTCGCGACCATCCATAGGGCAAGTTGTATCGAATGCATCGTGGTCCGCTCAGGCGTTTTCCAGCACGATGCCTTCGATGATGTTTGCGACGTCCTCGCACTTGTCGGTGATCTCTTCGAGCAGCTCGTAGATCGCCTTCAGCTTGATGAGCGTCTTCACGTCATCTTCCTCGCGGAACAGCTTCGACATTGCCGCGCGCAGCACGCGATCGGCCTCCGACTCCCAGCGGTCGATCTCCTCGCACTGCTTGAGGATCTGCGCCGACTGCTTCATGTCGGACAGCAACCCGACCGCCTGCTGCACGTGCTGGGCCGACTGCGTGACGATGTGCGCGAGCTGGCTCGCTTCCGACGTGACGGAACGGACGTCGTACAGCGACACGGCGGTCGCGACGTCCTCCATCAGGTCGAGGATGTCGTCCATCGTCGTGATCAGCTTGTGGATCTCGTCGCGATCGAGCGGCGTGATGAAAGTCTTGTGCAGAAGATCGATCGCCTCGTGCGTGAGCTTGTCGGCGGCCTTCTCGGCGGTTTGCACGTTTTGCTTGTGAATCTCGGCGTCGGCGAGATTGTCGATCAGCAGTTCGAGCTCGCGGCCACCGGAAACGATGTGCTTCGCGTGCGCGTTGAAGAGTTCAAAGAACTTGCCCTCGGTGGGCATGAATCGACCGAACATGGGATTCCTGAGAGATTGTCAAACTACTGTCACGAAAACGGGCGACATTGTACCGTTTTCGGTCGCGCCGCGACGCGCGCACATGCGCGCGCCGGGATTGGATACAACGTTTGGCGATTTAGGGCTTTACAACCGGCGTTACTCGCCGTAGAACGTCTGCGCCCCTGCAAAGTTGTCGAACTTCGTGTATTGCCCCAGGAACGTGAGCCGAACGGGGCCGATCGGACCGTTACGCTGCTTGCCGATGATGATTTCGGCCGTGCCCTTGTCGGGGCTGTCCGGGTTGTAAACTTCGTCACGGTAAATGAACAGAATCACGTCCGCGTCCTGTTCGATTGCGCCTGATTCGCGCAAATCCGACATCACCGGACGTTTGTTCGGACGCTGTTCGAGGCCGCGGTTAAGCTGCGACAGCGCGATCACCGGCACGTCGAGCTCCTTCGCCAGGCTCTTCAGCGATCGCGAGATTTCCGAGATTTCGGTCGCGCGGTTCTCGCCCTGCGACGAACCCGACATCAGCTGCAGGTAGTCGACGATGATCAGGCCGAGCTTGCCGCATTGCCGCGCAAGACGCCGCGCGCGCGAGCGCAATTCCATCGGATTCAGGCCGCCCGTTTCGTCGATGAAGAGCTGCGCCTCGCTCATCTTCTGCACGGCGTGCGTCAGTTTCGGCCAATCCTCGTCGGTCAGGCGGCCCGTCCGCATCCGGTGCTGGTCGAGCCGGCCGATCGAACCGAGCATACGCATCACGAGCTGGGTGCCCGGCATTTCCATCGAAAACACCGCGACCGGCAACCCGTACTCAACCGCCACGTATTCGCCGATGTTCATCGAGAACGCCGTCTTACCCATCGACGGACGCCCTGCGACGATGATCAGTTCGCCGCCATGCATCCCGGACGTCATCCGGTCGAGGTCGACGAAGCCCGTCGGCGTGCCCGTGACGTCGCTCGGGTTCGCCGTGTGGTACAGCGTATCGATGCGCTCGACGACCTGCGTGAGCAGCGGGCCGATCTCGAGGAAGCCCTGGTTGCCGCGCGCGCCCTCTTCGGCGATCGAGAACACCTTCGACTCCGCCTCGTCGAGCAGTTGGCGGACTTCCTTGCCCTGCGGGTTGAACGCATCGGCCGAGATCTCGTCGGCGACCGACACGAGCCGGCGCAGCACCGCGCGGTCGCGCACGATTTCCGCATAGCGGCGGATGTTCGCCGCGCTCGGCGTGTTCTGTGCGAGGGCGTTGAGGTACGCAAGCCCCCCGACGTCGTCGGCCTTGCCGGACGTGGTCAGCGCTTCGTACACGGTCACGACGTCGGCCGGGCGCGTCGACGCGATCAGGCGACCGATGTGCTCGTAGATGATCCGGTGGTCGTAGCGGTAGAAATCACCCTGCGACAGGAAGTCGGCAATCCGGTCCCAGGCCGCGTTGTCGAGCAACAGGCCGCCGAGCACCGATTGTTCGGCTTCGACCGAGTGCGGCGGGACTTTCAGCGATTCGATTTGAGGATCTTGCGGCGCGTTCATGGGTTGGGATTATCGCGAATAACCTACGACGACGCCAGAGAGACGGTCGCCGGCGAGCAGGCAATAAAAAAGGCAGGCCCCGGTTGCCCGGACGCCTGCCCTTGTCCGGACGGCGGAAGCCGCCCGGAAAGCTTGCGTACGCTTACGCGTGGTCGCCGATCACGTTGATCGTGACGTCGACGACGACGTCCGTATGCAGCGCGACCTGGACGTTGTGCTCGCCGATCATCTTCAGCGGGCCTTCCGGCATGCGAACTTGCAGCTTCTCGACTTCGAAACCTGCCTTCTTCAGCAGTTCCGCGACGTCGCCGTTCGTGACCGAGCCGAACAGACGGCCGTCAACGCCCGACTTCTGCGTGATTTCGAACGACTGGCCGTTCAGCTTCTCGCCGACTGCCTGCGATGCCGCCAGCTTTTCAGCGGCGATCTTTTCGAGTTCAGCGCGGCGAACTTCGAATTCGGCGATCGCTTCCTTCGTTGCACGGCGAGCCTTGCGGTTCGGGATCAGGAAGTTGCGAGCGTAACCGTCCTTGACCTTGACGATGTCGCCGAGGTTACCCAGATTGGCGACTTTTTCCAACAGAATGATTTGCATTCGAATTCTCCTTATTGCGTCGCCTGATTACGCCTTGTGCTGATCGGTGTACGGCAGCAGCGCGAGGAAACGCGCACGCTTGATGGCCGTATCCAGCTGACGCTGATAGTGCGCCTTCGTACCCGTCAGACGAGCCGGCGTGATCTTGCCGTTTTCGCCGATGAAGTCCTTCAGCGTTTCCGTGTCCTTGTAGTCGATCTGCTCGACGCCTGCAGCCGTGAAGCGGCAGAACTTCTTGCGCTTGAAGAGCGGGTTTTGTTGCTGACGACGCTTGTCGAATTTCTTACCAGTCGGGCGGGGCATGATTTCAGTCCTTTCCAATGTCCTGCAATGCTGTGATGTGAAACACCAAGGTTCTCGCGTTGCGGCTCTTCTTTGCCAGGAAGCCCGTGAACAGCGTTTCGACGCCCATTTCACGACTCTCCAGCCTGCCGCTCGCCTCACCGGCCGCCACCGCCTCGATCGTCATTTCGACCTGACGGGGAATGCCTGCTTCGACGACTTCCGTGCGGTGATGCAATGTGGCGCTTGCGATCGGAACACCAGCCGGCGTATATCGCACCGGTGCGCGTTCGACGACGCTTGCCGTCAATTGCAACCTGTTCACGTGAGTGACGCGCTCCTTGATGGCTTAATGAATGACGAACTTAAGCCTGCGCTTCGGTCGGCTGAGCTGCAGCCGCCTTCTTGGCTTCTTCGCGCTGAACTTCCTTCATCATCGGCGACGGGCCGGTTTCGGCCTTCTTCATCTTGACGATGAGGTGACGCAGCACGGCGTCGTTGAACTTGAACGCGTGTTCGAGTTCGTCGAGCGTCGTCTGGTCGCACTCGATGTTCATGCAGACGTAGTGAGCCTTCGCGAGTTTCTCGATCATGTAGGCCAGTTGGCGACGGCCCCAGTCTTCGACACGGTGGATCTGACCGCCGTGCGACGTGATCGTGGTCTTGTAACGCTCGATCATCGCGGGCACTTGCTCGCTTTGATCGGGGTGCACGATGAATACGATTTCGTAATGACGCATTACACACTCCTTGTGGATTGAAGCCACCCGGGCGTCTGAACCGGTGTGGCAAGTGAGAAGCCGAAGATTCTAACCCGGATACGGGGCGCATGCAAGGCCAATCGACGATTCGCGCGCGGATTCGGCCATGTTTTCAAAGACTTGAAGAGGCGAACCCGGCCAGGCAGGCCGCTCTTCGGTTCTTTTACTGGTCAGGGTCGGAACAGAAACGCACGGCGGGCCCGCAGGCCGCCGCCGCGCCGTCACTCGGTACGCGTACCGGCGAGCCGCGCATCGAGCGCGGTCCTGAACGCCGCGAGCGCCGGCGGCTCGGCGTCGGTCACGGCCCACCACGTCATCCCGGCCGCGTCCCAGCGGTCGAGCGCATAACCCTGCGACACGGTCGCGTACGGCGTGCCCGGCCCTTCGCCGGCCGGCCGCACGTAGACGTCGATCACGTGCTGCCGGTAACGGTAGACGAGCACCGCGACGCGGCGCCGCCCGACGTAGTCGAGCCGGCCGCCGACCAGCGCGAAGCCGTCCGCCGCGAGATCCTCGACCGGCGGCGCGTAGTCGAGCCGGCCGTTGAACCACGGCTTGACCGTGTGCCGGTCGGTCGAGATCACGTCGATGTCGCGCGCCGACAGGTCGGCCCGCACGTGGCTCGACACGAGTTCGTCGACCGTGCGGTCGGTGTCGGCGTGACGCGCCGACAATGCCATCCCGCCCGCCGCCGCGAGCGCCACCAGCAGTGCGACACCCCAGCCGAGGCCGGGCAGCGCGGCGACCCGCGGCCCCGCACCGGCAGGCGCCGGGCGTGTCGCTGCGCCTTGATCCGTCAGCCACGAGAACCAGCGGCGGCCACGCGGACGCGGCTGCGGCCGTGACCGCGGTTCGGGCTGCGGCTCCACCCGCGCCCGCTCGCGTGCAGTCGCATCGGCCGCTGCCGGCAGGCTCGCGAGGATGCTCGCCCGCAGCGCATCCGGCGCACAGTGATAGTCGGCCTGACGCACGGCCTGAACCAGCGTGACGATCCGCGCGCGTTCACGGCGGCACGCTTCGCACCCTTCGACATGCTGCTGGACCCGCAACGCGTCGGGCGCCGACAGCTCGCGGTCGACGTCCGCGTCCAGCAACGCTCGCGCTTCGTTACAGTCCATCGATAGCCTCCGATGCGGTTCCGCCCGCCGGCGTACGGCCCGGCCTGCCTTCGGCCGCCGGTGCCGGCGCGCCGCCCAGCAGCGCGGCGAGCTTGCGCCGGCCACGTGCGAGCCGCGACATCACCGTGCCGACCGGCACATCTGCGATCGCCGCGATCTCGCGATAGCTCAGGTCTTCCATCTCGCGCAGCACCAGCACCTCGCGGTATTCGGGCGGCAGCTTCGCGAGCGCTTCATTCACGAGCCGCACGTTCTCGCCGCGCAGCAGGTGCGCGAGCGGATCCTCGGTCGCCGGTTGCCAGTCGTCGGGCACGTCGGTGTCGTCCAGCGTGTCGGGCAGCGCGACCTCGTGCGCATGCGTGCGGCGCCGCCATTCCGTGTACCAGGTGTGGCGCACGATCGTCAGCAGCCACGGCCGCGCGTTGTCGCCGCGACACGAATCGACGAAGCGCAGTGCGCGCATGCACGCGTCCTGGACGACGTCGTCCGCATCGCCGGCGCTACCGCTCAGCCAGCGCGCGAGGTTGTACGCGGCGTCGAGATGCGGCAGCACGAGCGCGCGAAACCGCTCGCCGCGCGCAACCGCGTCGTCCGCCGACCGCTCATCGACCGCCTGTCCGCCTTGCCCCACATGGCCTCCCTGGTCCCGGCGGCCGAAGCCGCACCCGTTCCGCGCACGGTGCCCGGACAGACCGGCAACGCGCGCGCTCGATGACCTTACCGTCGTTGCGTCGAGTTTATTCCCGCGCCGCGCGCCCGAAGCGTAAAAAAACGCCGGGCGGCCCCGTGGCCGGGGCCGTCCGCGCCGGTTACGGCGTGGTGCTCCAGTAGCCGGGGCTCGCGTAAGCGGCGCGCAGGTAGTCGATGAAGTAGCGCACGCGAGCCGGCACGTAGCGCTGCTGCGGGTAGACCGCGAGGATGTCGTAGTCGGGCAATGCATACTCGTCGAGCACGGTTTCGAGCTCGCCCGTCTCGAGCTGCGCGGCGATTTCCCACGTCGAGCGCCAGCCGAGCCCCAGGCCCTCGGCCACCCAGCGGTGCAGCAACTCGCCGTCGTTGCAGTCGAGATTGCCCGCGACGCGCATCGTCGCGATCTTGCCGTGGCGCTGGAAATACCAGCCGCGGTTCTGCCCCCCCTGCAGGTTGAACGCGAGGCAGTTGTGCTTGAGCAGGTCGTCGAGTGACTTCGGCCGGCCGTGCCGGCGGAAATACTCGGGCGTGCCGCACACGACGCGCCGGTTCGACGCCAGCTTCACCGCGACGAAGTTCGGATCGACGGCACCGCCGATCCGGATCGACAGGTCGTAGCCTTCGCGCACGAGATCGACGACACGGTCGGTCAGGTTGAACGACAGCTGCATCTCGGGCTTGTCGGCCAGAAAGCCGGGGGCGTGCGGCGCGACGTGCTTGCGCCCGAACGCGGCCGGCGCGGACACGATCAGGTGCCCGCTGACCGCGCGGCGCCCGGCGGCCAGCTCGTTCTCGGCCTGGTCCCATTCCGACAGGAGACCGCGGCAACGCTCGAGGAACGCGGCGCCCTCCTCGCTGACCACCAGCCGCCGAGTCGAGCGGTACATCAGCTTCACGCCGAGACGCTTTTCGAGCGCGTCGATGCGCCGCCCGAGCACCACCGGCGACACGCCCTCCTCGAGCGCCGCCGCCGCGAGGCTGCCGGCATCGGCCACCCGCACGAACGTCTCGATCTGCTTGAAGCGATCCATCTCCCGTCTCCGTCTCTGTTCCGGCACCGGCGAACAGCCTCGCCCCGCCGTCATTCCATACTTTTAGTTTCGAAAAAAGCGACTTCGGCGGATCTTATCAAACCTTTCCTGCATCCCTAAAGTGTCCCCAACAGACCCATTTGCAAGATCCACCCCATTCAAGGAGACATTCATGGCCAAGATGAGAGCCGTCGACGCCGCTGTGCTCGTGCTCGAGAAAGAAGGCATCCAGACCGCGTTCGGCGTGCCGGGTGCGGCAATCAACCCGTTCTACTCCGCGATGCGCAAGTCGGGGGGCATCAGCCACGTGCTGGCACGCCACGTCGAAGGCGCGTCGCACATGGCCGAAGGCTTCACGCGTGCGGCCCCGGGCAACATCGGCGTGTGCATCGGCACGTCGGGCCCCGCCGGCACCGACATGATCACGGGTCTGTACTCCGCATCGGCCGACTCGATTCCGATCCTCGCGATCACCGGCCAGGCACCGCGTGCCCGGCTGTACAAGGAAGACTTCCAGGCCGTCGACATCGAATCCATCGCCAAGCCCGTCACGAAGTGGGCCGTCACCGTGCGCGAGCCGGCGCTGGTGCCGCGCGTGTTCCAGCAGGCATTCCACCTGATGCGCTCGGGCCGTCCGGGCCCGGTGCTGGTCGACCTGCCGATCGACGTGCAACTCGCCGAAATCGAATTCGACATCGACACGTATGAACCGCTGCCGGTCTACAAGCCCGCGGCCACCCGCGCGCAGATCGAGAAGGCGCTCGCGATGCTCAACGACGCGGACAAGCCGCTGATCGTGTCGGGCGGCGGCGTGCTCAACGCGGCGGCCGAAGACCTGCTCGTCCAGTTCGCCGAAACGACCGGCGTGCCGGTGATCCCGACGCTGATGTCGTGGGGCGCGATTCCGGACGACCACCCGCTGATGGCCGGCATGGTCGGCCTGCAGACGTCGCACCGCTACGGCAACGCGACGATGCTCGCGTCCGACTTCGTGCTCGGCATCGGCAACCGCTGGGCGAACCGCCACACGGGCAGCGTCGAGGTCTACACGAAGGGCCGCAAGTTCGTGCACGTCGACATCGAACCGACGCAGATCGGCCGCGTGTTCGGCCCGGATCTCGGCATCGTGTCGGACGCGAAGGCCGCGCTGGAACTGTTCGTCGCCGTCGCGCAGGAATGGCAGGCCGCCGGCAAGCTGAAGGACCGCAGCGCATGGGTCTCGGAATGCCAGGAACGCAAGCGTACGCTGCAGCGCAAGACGCACTTCGACAACGTGCCGGTCAAGCCGCAGCGCGTGTACGAAGAGATGAACAAGGTGTTCGGCCGCGATACCTGCTACGTCAGCACGATCGGCCTGTCGCAGATCGCCGCCGCGCAGTTCCTGCACGTGTTCAAGGCGCGCAACTGGATCAACTGCGGCCAGGCCGGCCCGCTCGGCTGGACGATTCCCGCCGCGCTCGGCGTGCGTGCGGCCGACCCGAGCCGCCCGATCGTCGCGCTGTCCGGCGACTACGACTTCCAGTTCATGATCGAGGAACTGGCTGCCGGCGCGCAGTTCAAGCTGCCGTACGTGCACGTCGTCGTGAACAACTCGTACCTCGGGCTGATCCGCCAGGCGCAACGTGCGTTCGACATGGACTACTGCGTGCAGCTCGCGTTCGACAACGTGAACGCGCCGGAACTGAACGGTTATGGCGTCGACCACGTGGCCGTCGCGGAAGGCCTCGGCTGCAAGGCGCTGCGCGTGTTCAAGCCGGAAGAGATCGAGCCGGCGCTGCGTCAGGCGCAAACGCTCGCGGAGGAGTTCAGCGTGCCGGTGGTCGTGGAAGTGATCCTCGAGCGCGTGACGAACATCTCGATGGGCGCCGAAATCGACGCGATCAACGAATTCGAGGATCTCGCCGAAAAGGCCGAGCACGCACCGACCGCGATCTCGATGCTCGACTGAACCGCACGACATTTTTTGACTGACCGACCGAAGAGGCTTAGCTCATGCCGAAGTTTGCTGCAAACCTGACCATGCTGTTCAACGAAGTGCCGTTCCTCGACCGCTTCAAGGCGGCCGCCGACGCGGGCTTCGACGCCGTCGAGTTCCTGTTCCCGTACCCATACGCGAAAGAGGAGCTCGCCGAGCGACTCGAGACGCATCGCCTGCGCCTCGTGCTGCACAACCTGCCCGCGGGCAACTGGGACCAGGGCGAGCGCGGCATCGCGTGCCTGCCCGATCGCGTCGGCGAATTCCAGGAAGGGGTCGGCCGTGCGATCGAGTACGCGAAGGCGCTGAAGGTGCCGCAGTTGAACTGCCTCGTCGGCATCCCGTCGGCCAGCACGGCGCGCGACAAGACGTTCGTCACGATCGTCGACAACCTGCGCTTTGCCGCCGACGCGCTCAAGCGCGAAGGCATCCGCCTGCTCGTCGAGCCGTGCAACAGCTTCGATATCCCGGGCTTCGCGCTGAACCGCTCGTCGGAGGGGCTCGACGTGATCCGTGCGGTCGGCTCGGACAACCTGTTCCTGCAGTACGACATCTATCACATGCAGCGCATGGAAGGCGAACTGGCCGCGACGATCGAACGCAACCTCGCTTCGATCGGCCACGTCCAGCTCGCGGACAACCCGGGCCGCAACGAGCCGGGCACGGGCGAGATCAATTACGCGTTCCTGTTCGCGCTGCTCGACCGGCTCGGCTATGCCGGCTACGTCGGCTGCGAGTACAAGCCCCGCACCACCACGACGGAAGGCCTCGGCTGGCTGCAAGGCGTCGCCGGCTGCGCACCGGGCTCCGCGCGTCGCGCAGCCTGAGTAGCGCCCTTCCCGTTTTCAGCCCCATAGGAGACTTTCACATGGCAACCATCGGTTTCATCGGCCTCGGCATCATGGGCGCGCACATGGCGCGCAACCTGCTCAAGGGCGACCACCAGCTCGTCGTGAACGGAGCGTTCCCGATCCCGGACGACCTGCGCGCGAGCGCGAAGGTCGTCGCGAACTCGACCGAAGTCGCTCGGAACGCGGACATCATCATCTCGATGGTGCCGGATACACCGGACGTGCGTAACGTGCTGCTCGCCGACGACGGCGTCGCGAAGGGCCTGACGGCCGGCAAGCTCGTGATCGACATGAGCTCGATCTCGCCGCTCGACACGCAGGAATTCGCGAAGCAGATCAACGCACTCGGCTGCGACTACCTCGACGCGCCGGTGTCCGGCGGCGAAGTCGGTGCACGCGAAGCGACGCTGACAATCATGGTCGGCGGCCCGGAGGCGGCATTCGAGCGCGCCAGGCCGCTGTTCGAGAAGATGGGCAAGAACATCACGCTCGTCGGCGACAACGGCGCGGGCCAGACCTGCAAGGTCGCGAACCAGATCATCGTCGCGCTGAACATCGAGGCGGTCGGCGAAGCGCTGCTGTTTGCCGCACGTTCGGGTGCCGATCCGGAGCGCGTGCGCCAGGCGCTGATGGGCGGCTTCGCCGCATCGCGCATCCTCGAAGTGCACGGCGCGCGGATGACGAAGCGCACGTTCGATCCGGGCTTCCGCATCGAACTGCACCAGAAGGACCTGAACCTCGCGCTCGACGGCGCGCGCAAGCTCGGCCTCGCACTGCCGCACACGGCCAGCGCGCAGCAGTTGTTCAGCGTGTGTGCATCGCACGGCGGCAAGGCATGGGATCACTCGGCACTCGTGCGTGCGCTCGAGATCATGTCGAACTTCGAGATCGGCCAGACGCCGGACGCTTGACGCGGCTGCGGCGATGCGCGTTTCCGCTGCGATCGCGGAGGCGCGCGACGGACATACGTGACCGGCCCGGCCGGTCGCATCGATGCGCGGCACGCTCGCGCATCACGGTGGGGCGCCCCGCCCTGCACTGCCAACGGCATGCGGAACGGGGCGAAAAACGCCGCTCTGGGCTGAGAGCGGCGTGGTGGGGTCCGCAGCGGCACCCGGCGACGCCGGGGAAGCCTTGGTCGGTCAGACGTCGTCGTCGGGTGTCCGCCTGTCGGATTTCGCGTATTACATTTCTTTACGTTCAAGCGCGCGATTTTTCATGCAATCGTCGTCATGAACGCCTACACTTTCGCCACGCCTTTCGAGAAAGCCGCCGCGCTTGCGGCCACCTCCGGTGACCGCGCCCAGCGCGGTGTTTTTTTCGCCACTTCATGGCGCGTTTTCTTTTCAACCACCTAAGGAGTGCAACGATGGGTCTTCTTTCGTTTATCAAAGAGGCGGGTGAAAAACTGCTGGGTCATGCCGATGCGCAAGCAGCGGAAGATCCGAATGCCGCAAACCAGACCGCGGCCGATGCCATCAAGAACTACATCAACACGCAGGGTCTCGATACGTCGAACCTGACCGTCGCGTTCGACGGCGCATCGCGCACCGTGACGCTGTCGGGCAGCGTCGCCGACCTCGACACGAAGGCCAAGGTCAAGGTCGCGGCCGGCAACGTGCAGGGTGTCGCGGGCGTCAACGACGACGATCTGCAACCGGACGATCCGGAAGTGCAGTACCACGACGTGAAGCCGGGCGACACGCTGTCGGCGATCGCCAAGGAAGTCTATGGCGACGCGAACAAGTACCCGGCGATCTTCGAGGCGAACAAGCCGATGCTGTCGAGCCCGGACCGGATCTACCCGGGCCAGAAGCTCGTGATTCCGCCGCAGTCCTGAGCATTGTCGCCGGACTGATACGACAAAAGCAGGCCATCGGCCTGCTTTTTTCATGGTGACGCGCGGCGACCCGGGCTGCGCGGATCAATCCGCCGGTTACAACGCATCGAACATGCGCTGCAGTTCGTCGCGGCCATGAATGCCGTTCGCGAGCGCGAGCATCAGCAGCACGCGTGCCTTGAACGGGTTCAGCGACCCTGCGCTCACGAAGCCGAGCGCATCGTCGTTCGCAGCGCCGTTGCGCATCACGTGCCCCGACCCGACGCGCGACGCGCGAACCACCGCGACACCTGCGTTCACCGCATCGGCCAGCGCCGCCTGCAGCGTCGCATGGATCGAGCCGTTGCCCGTGCCCGCGACGACGAGTCCGCGCACGCCGGCCGCGACGAGCGCGTCGACAGCCGTCCGCGTCACGCCCGCGTAGCTCGCGACAACTTCGACGGGCGGCCACGCGGCGGCGATCGCCAGTTGCGTGTCGCGCGAACGCGTGACGCGGCGCGCGAATTCGACCCGGCCGTCCTGCACCCAGCCGAGTGCGCCGAGTTCCGGCGACTGGAACGCGTCGACCGCATAGGTGCTCGTCTTCACGACGTCGCGCGCGCCATGGATCCGGTTGTTGAACGCGACCAGCACGCCCTGCCCGCGCGCGGACGGATGCGCGGCCACCGTCACGGCGTTCAGCAGGTTCAGCGGGCCGTCGGACGACAGTGCGGTCGCCGGGCGCATCGCGGCCGTCAGCACGACCGGCTTGTCGCCGTTGACGACCAGGTGCAGCGCATACGCGGTTTCCTCGAGCGTGTCGGTGCCATGGGTGATCACGATGCCGTCGACCGCCGGATCGGCCATCAGCGTGTCGATCCGCGCGGCGAGCGTATTCCACAGCGGCGGCGCGAGATCCTTGCTGTCGATGCTGGCGATCTGCTCGGCGTCGATGCGCGCGATGGACGCGAGCGCCGGCACCGCGTCGACCAGCAAATTGACGCCGAGCGCGCCGGCCTGGTAGCCGGCCGTGCTGGCCGCGTCGGGCGCGGCGCCGGCGATCGTGCCGCCGGTGGCGAGCACGGCGATGCGCGGCAGGGTCGCCGCGGACGAACGGAATGCGGAATTCGGAGTATTCATGGCCGCGATTGTAAAGGCTCGCGGCCGGGATCCGGCAGGTTCCGGTCGGTGACCGAGGCTGGCCGCCGCACATCATCATGGTTTATCCCGATCGTCCGGTAACACGTGCCGTCAACGGCCGTGGTGTCCGCAACGTTATAGAAAGTGCCGTTTTGGTGTTTTCACATTGATTTGCCATAATCGAAGCGCGCTGTGCGATGCGGCCCCAACTTCATTGCGCGGTGCTTCGTGACGGCGTCGATAACACGCAATTCACCCCATGGGAGTGTCGAAATGAAAATCCAATCGCTCGTAGCCGCAGTGCTTCTCGGCGGCATGCTGGCTTCCCCCGCGTTCGCGGCGAACAGCCAGCAGGACAAGATGAAAGCCTGTAACACCCAGGCAGCCGGCAAGACGGGCGACGAACGCAAGGCGTTCATGAAGGACTGCCTGTCGGCGAAGCCCGCGAAGGCAATGTCGCAGCAGGACAAGATGAAGGCGTGCAACACGCAGGCCACCGGCAAGAAAGGCGACGACCGCAAGGCGTTCATGAAGAGCTGCCTGAGCAGCCAGCCGGCAGCCTGAGTTCCGGCGCTCCCGTATCGAATGCCGCGCACCGCTTCGGCGGGCGCGGCATTTTTGTTTTCGTTGCACGCGCATCGACGCGCCCTGCCCCCGCGCTTTCACCACGCCGCCTGCCCCGCTTTCCCGGCTTGCCGTGCCGGCGTCGCCACATGGTGCGGCAATTCGCCGCGATTTCTTCTATGATGGCTGCAACGCGGCCCATCCAAGTACAAGAAGCGCCATCGGGCCGCCCTCGAGACAGACGCGCACGCGCGTCAAACGGAGGCATGGATGGCATGGAGACAACACCGCTGGTTCCGCCGCTGGCTGATCGTGATCGTATTCTGGGCCGTGCCCGTTGCGATCGTCGCCGTGCGCGAAATCCGCGAGGAAATGGCGTACAACAATGCAGACCTGCAGCTCGCGCTGACCACCTGGCAGCTCACCGACGCGCAGCAGGGAACCGGCGCCGCCGCGAAGTGCCACGGGGATCCTGACGAGGCGCGCGCAGCCGGCTGCCCGGCCGATGTGCTCGCCGCCAATGCGCCGCGCCAGCAGGCTGCCCGCGACGAATACGTGGTGCGCCGCAGCACGCTCACGAGCTACCTGTGGCACGCGTTCGTCGGCTACTGGGTCGTGCCGGCCGCGTTCCTGTTCGCGTGCGGGGTCGTGATCGCGCTGATCCGCCGCGCGCTGCGCCGCCCCCCGATCAAGCCGCCTGTTCCGCCCGTCACGCACTGACGCGCACGGCAGGCGCCGCAGTCCGATCGACCCCCGCGTGTTTCCCGCATGCCGACGTGACGTCGGCGCGCGGGCGCCGGTTCGTCCGTTGGCGTGCCGCGACACCCTCGAGCGATTTGACGCTTTTTCACGTCGCGACGAAAAAGGACTGTAATCCGCTGTGATATAACTGCCGACGTGATCCGCTCCCTGAGCGAGACTCACTCCGAACATCATCCGATGGAGAAGAACGATGCAAAAACGGAATCTTGTGCTGAAAGCCGCCGCGGCGCTCATCGTCGGTAGCCTCGCGCTCACCGGTTGCACCACCACCCCGGACAAGCCGGACAACGCCGCAACGAACGCGTCGAAGCGCCAGGCAATCGACTCGAGCGTCGACGCCACGCTGTCGCGCATGTACTCCACGGTCAAGGGTTCGCGTGAACTCGTCGCGAAGTCGCGCGGCGTGCTCGTCTTCCCGGACGTCATCCAGGCCGGCTTCATCGTCGGCGGCCAGTCCGGCAATGGCGCACTGCGCGTTGGCGGCAGCACGGTCGGCTACTACAACACGTCGTCGCTGTCGGTCGGCCTGCAGGCCGGTGCACAGTCCAAGGCGATCGTGTTCCTGTTCATGACGCAGGAAGCGCTCGACGAATTCCGCGGCTCGGACGGCTGGGCAGCCGGCGCCGGCGCGTCGGTCGCGCTCGTGAAGATGGGCGCGAACGGCGCGGTCGACACGACCACGGCCACCGCACCGGTCCAGGTCGTCGTACTGACGAACGCGGGCCTGATGGGCGACGTGTCGATCAACGGCACGAAAGTCACGAAGCTGAAGATCTGACGCTGGCGCAACGCCCGTGCGCACGGCGCGCGGGCGATGCGCAAACGGCGATGTCCTTGCGGGCATCGCCGTTTTTTTATCCGCGCGCGCCGTGCGCCACGCGCGTCAGGTCGTCGAGTCGATCACCTTGAAGCGCGAGCGTTTCTGCGCACGGATCACCGACTGGTAGACGTCGACATACTGCTGCGCCATGCGGCGCGACGTGAAGCGCGCCTCGAAGCGCTGCCGCACGCGCGCACGCGGCAGCAGGTGCAGCCGGTTCACGGCGGCCACCGCGCTGATTTCATCCTCGACGATGAAACCCGACACGCCCTCGTCCACCACTTCGGGCACTGCGCCGCGATTGAACGCAATCACCGGCGTGCCGCACGACATCGCCTCGATCATCACGAGGCCGAACGGCTCCGGCCAGTCGATCGGGAACAGTAGCGCATGCGCGCCCGACAGGAATTCGGCCTTCTGGTGATCCGCGATCTCGCCGATGAATTCGACGTGCGGCAACGCGAAGAGCGGCTTGATCTCGCGCTCGAAGTATTCCTGGTCGGCCGCGTCGATCTTCGCGGCGATCCTGATCGGCAGTCCGCACTGGCGGGCAATGCGGATCGCCGTGTCGACGCGCTTCTCCGGCGAGATGCGGCCGAGGAACGCGAGGTAGCGCGGCTCGACCGGCTGCGGCATATACAGCGTATCGGGCAGCCCGTGGTAGACGGTCGTCAGCCATTTCGCCTGCGGCAGCGGCTGGCGCTGCGAGTTCGAAATCGAGATCACCGGCGCCGTGTTGAACGTGTCGAACACCGGCTGCTGCTCGGGCAGGTCGAGCCGGCCGTGCAGCGTCGTCACGTAAGGCGTCTCCTGCCGGTTGAAGACCGAGAACGAGTAGTAGTCCATGTGGAAATGGAGCACGTCGAAGTCCATCGCCCGGCGCGCGACCGTCTCCATCAGCAGCATGTGCGGCGCGACCCGGTCGCGGATCGACGCGTCGAGCCGCAGCGCGCGTGGCCAGACCGGCTCGAGCTTCGCCCGCGTCGTCGAATCGCCGCTGGCGAACAGCGTCACATCATGGCCGAGCTCGACGAGCGCCTCGGTGATGTAGGACACGACGCGCTCCGTGCCGCCGTACAGCTTCGGCGGCACCGATTCGGTCAGCGGCGCGATCTGGGCAATTCTCATGGTCCACGTCTCCTGTGTCCTGTCCGTTGCGGCACGGCCGGCGAGCCCTACGCTTTCGCGCCCCGCTCGCCCCCATGCGGCGCCGGCCGGCACGGGGCCAGCCGGATATCCCTTCATTATTCGCGATCCCGGCGCCCGGAACCGCCCGTCTTTCATTTTATGGAAGTTGTTACAGGCAGGATACATTCCGCCAGTCGGGCCGATCCGCCCCCCGATGCGACGATCGAGCCCGGACGCAGGCCACCCTGCCTGTCAGCGCGACGGCCACTTCCATGCCGGCAGGTCGCGCGTATCGGCATCGACGAGCCGCGTCGCACCGAGCTGCTTGTCGAGCACCAGCGATTCGCAGCCGGCCTCGCGCTCGAGCGTCGCGATGAGCCGCGCCGCGTGCGACACGACGAGCACCTGCGAACGCTGCGCCGCCTGCGCGATCAGGCGGCCGAGCGCCGGCAGCAGATCGGGGTGCAGGCTTGTCTCCGGTTCGTTCAGCACCATCAGCGCCGGCGGCCGCGGTGTCAGCAGCGCAGCCGCGAGCAGCAGGTAGCGCAGCGTGCCGTCCGACAGTTCGGCCGCCGTGAGCGGCCGCAGCAGCCCCGGCTGGCGCATCAGTACGTCGAAGCGGCCACGGCCGCCCGGATTGTCGATCTCGATCGACGCACCGGGAAACGCGTCGTCGAGCGCCGCATCGAGTGCCGCGCCGTCGCCGATTTCGCGGATCGTCTGCAACGCGGCGGCCAGGTCGGCGCCGTCGTCCGCGAGCACCGGCGTATGGGTGCCGATGTGCGACTGCCGCGCCGGCGCCTGCGCATCGGTCCGGAAGTGATCGTAGAAGCGCCACGAGCGAATCCGCTCGCGCACCGCGATCATCTCGGGCGCGCCGGTCGGATCGGCGAATTCGGTCATCATGCTGTCGAAGCTGGCCACCGGCTGCGGAATCGTCTGCCATTCGCCCGATGCGGTGCGCGCGCGGATCTGCGCGCCCTGCCGGTCGACCAGCAGCGTCGACGGGCGTAACGGCGTGCCGCCCCAGATACACTCGCGCTTGACCACCGGATCGAGCGAAAACTGCGATCTGCTCGGGGTCGGCATGCCGAGATCGATCGAATAACCGAAATCGTCGCAAGCGAAGCCGAGCTTCAGGCTCACGGGCCCCTTGCGCACCGTGCCGGTAACCGGTGCATCGCCGTTCAGCATCGCCCGGGAGAAACGCTCGGGGCCGGCCCACAGCGTCGACGGCAACCCGCCTTCGCGGGCCAGCGAAGGGATCACGCGCCCCTGCGCGGTATCGGCGAGCAGCCGCAGGGCGCGGTACACGCTCGACTTGCCGCTGCCGTTCGGCCCCGTGACGACGTTGAGCGCCGCGAGCGGCACGATCAGCTCGCGCAGCGAGCGGTAATTGGCGATGGCGAGCGTGTTCAGCGCGGTCATGACGAGGGACGGTGAGCATGCGGGCCGCTGTCAGCGGCCTTCGGTGGCCTGCGGGTCGGCCGCGGTATTGGCCGCCGTACTGGCGGCAGGCGACCGCGCGTGCGGCCGTTCGGGATTCGGTGCGTCCGGCGCGCAATCGTGCGGATACAGTTCCATCCGGCTGCGCGGCAGGCATTGCGGATAGCGGTCCTGCAGGTAGGCGATCAACCCTTCGCGCACGCGGCAGCGCAGGTCCCAGCATGAAGACGAATCGGCCGCGCTGACGAGCGCGCGCAACTGCATCGTGCGTTCCGTCGCGTCGGTCACCTGCAGCACCTGCACGCGACCGTCCCACTCGGGTGCCGCGTGGACGAGCCGCGCGAGTTCCTCGCGCAGCGGCGCAAGCGGCGTGCGGTAATCGACCGACAGGTAGACCGTGCCGATGATTTCCGAGCTGTTGCGCGTCCAGTTCGTGAACGGGTTCTCGATGATCCATTGCAGCGGCACGACGAGGCGCCGCTGGTCCCACAACCGCACCGACACGAACGAACCGGTGATTTCCTCGATGCGCCCCCACTCGCCCTGGATCACGACCACGTCGTCGAGCCGGATCGGCTGCGTCAGCGCGATCTGCAGCCCGGCAATCAGGTTGCCGAGCACCGGCCGCGCGGCGATACCGGCGACCAGGCCCGCAACACCGGCCGACGCCAGCAGGCTCGCGCCGACCTGGCGCACGTTCGGGAACGTCATGAGTGCGGCGCCGGTGCCGATGATCACGATCAGCACCATCACGGTCCGCACGAGCACCTTCGCCTGCGTATGGATCCGCCGGGCCTGAAGGTTGTCGGCCGTATCGATCGGATGCGCCTGGATGATGGCGTCGCCGACGCCGGCCGCGAGCCGCACCAGCAGCCACGTGAGCGAAATGATGGAGCCGACCGCCGCCGCCGTGCGCATGCCGCGCACGAACGACATGCCGTCGTCGGCCTGGACCCACAGGAATTCGAGCGCAAGCAGCGCGAGCACGACGAGCGACGGCCTGTCGATGTAGCGCAGGATCGCGCTCATCAGCGGATATGGCTGCGCGATGCGCTTGACGATGCGTGCGCCGAGACGGTGGACGACCGTGACGACCAGCAAGACGATGACGGACACGGCCAGCGTGCCGAGCCATGAATGCAGCGGCGCATCGGTGATGCGCTGCAGTTCCTCGATTGAAATCATCGGCGCCCGTGGGTTATGAGGCGCGCGCGCCTCGTCCTGGATGCGTCGGCGACGCCCGGGCCACGCGCGGACCCGGACACGGCGTCAGGTCAGCTGCCGCTCCTGCAGGGAAACGCCTTGCCGAGACCGAGCGACACCGCGGTACTCGCGTTGTAGTCGGCCAGCTTCGGATTTTCCGCGATGTACTTGCGCACCGCGTCGGTCATCTGCTGCGCCCGGATGTCGGGCGGCAGGCAGAAATACTGGCCGACCCGCGGCCCCGTCGTGCCGCCGATCGCGTCGATGGTGTTGTAGACGCCGTCGGCGGCGCCTTCGATGTAGGCCGCGCACGACGCCCGCGATTTCACGTCCGTCTTCGCGCACAGCCGGTCGAGATCAGCGCCCGTGAAAGCCGCGGCCGACAACGGCACGGCAAACGCCGCGGCACAAAACATTGCGCGCAACATGGTGTTCCTTATGTCAATGCGGCCCGAGACCGCCTGCTGCCTTGGCCGGCGCGGCGCCGGGACGCCCTGCGCCGGCCGGAATCCGGCCGCGCGGGCACCGTCTGCCGCACCGAAAACCGCTATTTTGCACTCTTTTGCGCATCTGCCGGCGTCGATGCCCCGATACGCGTCGTCCGCTTGCTCAGGATCTCGATCGCGTCAGGCGCGTTGTAGTGCTTCGCGAATTCGAGCGCGGTGATGCCGAGCTGGTTCTTCACCTGCGGATCGGCGCCCTGGTCGAGCAGCAGCGTGACCGTCGACGGATGGTTGCCGCGTGCGGCCATCATCAGCGGCGTCGTGCCGTTCGGCGATGCGGTATCGATATACGCGTCGTGGTCGAGCAACAGCTTCACCACTGCGTCCTGGCCGTTGGTCGCTGCGTAGTGCAGCGGCGCCCAGCCCTTCTTGCTGACTTCCGCGCCCTTGTCGATCAGCAGCTTCGCGAGGCCGACGTCGCCGTTCAGCGACGCGAGCATCAGCGCATTTTCGCCGGCCTTGTCTTCCTTCTCGAGGTCGACGTTCGGCGTCGTGGCGAGCGCCGCCGCGACTTTGTCGGACTTCTCGCGTGCGGCGATCACGATCAGCGGGTCGCCGTTCGGCGCGACCGTGTTCGGATCGAGCTTGCCGCTCTTGAGCTGCTGGCCGATGTCGGCGATGTCGTCGAACTTGACGGCCTTGACGATCGCATCGAGCGATTCGGCATGCGCGCCGGCTGTCGCGAACAGGCCGCTCGCGACAAGCGCGGCGGCAACGAGTACGCGTTTCGGCAGATGGTTGGTCGGCTTCGTCATTGTTGTGGGCTCCTTCCCTGGGTTGTCGGCTGCGCGCACGTCGTCAGCGGGCGATCTTGAACAGCCGGAAAAAGTTTTGCGTCGTCGCATCGGCGAGCGCCTCGACGGCGATCCCGCGCTCGGATGCGATAAAGCGTCCGACATGGCTGACGTACGCAGGTTCATTCGGCTTGCCGCGATACGGCACCGGCGCGAGGTACGGCGAGTCGGTCTCGATCAGCAGCCGGTCGAGCGGCACGCGCCGCGCGACGTCCTGCACGTCGGTCGCGTTCTTGAACGTGACGATGCCCGACAGCGAGATATGGAAATTCTGCGCGAGTGCCTGTTCGGCCACCGGCCACGGCTCGGTGAAGCAGTGCATCACGCCGCCCGGCACGTCCGCGCGCTCCTCGGCCATGATCCGCAGCGTGTCTTCCGACGACGAGCGCGTGTGGATGATCAGCGGCTTCATCGTCGCGGTCGCCGCGCGGATATGCGTGCGAAAGCGTTCGCGCTGCCATTCCATATCGTCGATCGAGCGGCCTTCGAGACGGTAGTAGTCGAGGCCCGTTTCGCCGATCGCGACGACCTTCGGGTGCGCGGCCAGCTCGACGAGCTCCGCAAGCGTCGGCTCGCGCGCGTCCTCGTGATCGGGATGCACGCCGACCGATGCATAGACGTTGTCGTGCGCGTCCGCGATCGCAAGGACCTCCGGCAGCGTCTCGAAATCGACGGACACGCACAGCGCGTGCGTGACGTCGTGCTCGCGCATGTTCTCGAGAACAGCCGGCAGGCGGTCGGCCAGGCCCTTGAAATTGATGTGGCAGTGAGAATCGACGAACATCGTGTTTCCTGAATTCGTAAGGCGGTTGCTCATGCGTGCACCGGCATGCGGCAACGGGTGGCGTTCGCGGGCCGGCCGGCCACGGTCGCGTCGTGGTGAGAGCCCGTCTTCGTTTCGCAATCCATGCGAAACAATTCGGGCTCACGCGAATATTTCCCGATAGCCGAGAAACAATTCCTCGAATACGAGCCGCGCGTTGAGCGGATGGTTCTCGACCGTCCGCTGCCGCGTCACGGCCTTCATGAAGCGGGCGAACGCGTTCGCATCGACCGCTTCCGCGCAGCGCGCGAGCGCCGCCGCGTGCATCGGGAAGTAGCGCGGCGTGCCCGCCATCCGCTGTGCGAGCAGGTCGTACAGCCAGCGCTGCAGCCAGCCAAGCACCAGCGGCACCGGCAGCTTCTGCAGCGTCTCGCCGCACGCGAACGGGTCGCAAGCCGCACCGGCCGCCAGTTGCCCGAGCGTGTAGTCGCGTAGCGGGCGATTCTCGTCGCTCGCGAGCGCCAGCGCGGCGAGCGGCGCGCCGCCGGCCTCGGCGAGCAGCGCAGGCGCATGGTCGACGCCCTGCGCGGCGAGCCAGGCCGCGGCCGCGTCCGGCGCCGGCACGGTCATCGGCCACTGCCGGCAGCGGCTGATGATGGTCGGCAGCAGGCGGTCGATACGCGCCGACACCAGCAGGAACACGACGCCGGACGGCGGTTCCTCCAGCGTTTTCAGCAGCGCGTTCGACGCGGCGACGTTGAGTGCCTCGGCCGGATACAGCACGACGACGCGCGCGCCGCCGCGATGCGAACCGACCCCGCAGAAGTCGAGCAGCGCGCGCACCTGCTCGATCTTGATTTCCTTGCTCGGTGCCCGCGTCTTCTTGCCGCCTTCGTCCGCGTCGGCCGCCTTCGCGTCGTCAGCGGCGCCCGGCGCCTCGCCCGCCAGCGCCTCGGGCAGCACGATCCGGTAGTCCGGATGGTTGCCCTGCGAAAACCAGGTGCAGGCCGCGCAGGTGCCGCACGGCTCGCCGTTCGGCTGCGGCGATTCGCACAGGAAGCCCTGCGCGAGATGCTGCGCGAACTGCAGCTTGCCGATCCCGGCCTGCCCATGCAGCAGCAGCGCGTGCGGCCATTGCGCACGCAGCTGCTGCAGGCGGTTCCAGTCGTCGGTCTGCCACGGATAGATCATGGGGTGCGCTCCTTGCGAATTACAGCGCGGCGAGCACGCGTTCGAGCTGCTGGCGGATCTCGGGAATCGTCTGCGTCGCGTCGACGATCGCGAAGCGGTGCGGCGCCTCTTCCGCGCGTCGCAGATATTCGCTACGCGTGCGCTTGAAAAACGCGTCGGACTCGCTTTCGAACTTGTCGGGCATGCGCGCGGCGCCGCGGCGCTCACTCGCAACCTGCGGCGCGACGTCGAACAGCACCGTCAGGTCGGGCTGGAAACCGCCCTGCACCCAGCGCTCGAGCGTCTCGAGCTTGTCGCGCGGCAGCCCCCGGCCGCCGCCCTGGTACGCGAACGTCGCATCGGTGAAGCGATCTGACACGACCCAGTCGCCGCGCGCGAGCGCCGGCTCGATCACGAGCGCCAGGTGCTCGCGGCGCGCGGCGAACATCAGCAGCGCTTCCGTCTCGAGATCCATCGGCTGGTTCAGCAGGATCTCGCGCAGTTTCTCGCCGAGCTGCGTGCCGCCCGGCTCACGGGTGACGACGACCTGTCTGCCGGCCGCAGCCAGCTTGCCCTGGAGGCGTTCGCAAAACCATTGCAGGTGGGTGGTCTTCCCCGCCCCGTCGATGCCTTCGAACGTGATGAATTTACCGCTCGCCATTATTGCCCTCTTATGTACTTGTCCACGGCCTTGTTGTGGTCGCCGAGCGTGTCCGAGAACACGCTCGTGCCATCGCCTTTCGCGACGAAATAGAGCGCGCTCGTCTGTGCCGGATTGATCGCCGCCTGCAGCGCGGCCACGCCGGGCAACGCAATTGGAGTAGGCGGCAGCCCGCGCCGGGTGTAGGTATTGTAAGGAGTGTCGGCCTGCAGGTCGCGCTTGCGCAGGCGGCCGTCGTACAGATCGCCGAGCCCGTAGATCACCGACGGATCGGTCTGCAGCGGCATGCCGATGCGCAGCCGGTTCGCGAACACCGCTGCGACGAACGCGCGGTCGGCCGCATGGCCGGTTTCCTTCTCGATGATCGACGCGATCGTCAGCGCTTCGTAAGGTGTCTTGTACGGCAGGCCCGGCACGCGCGCGGCCCAGGCCTCGTCGAGACGCGTCTGCATCAGATGGTATGCGCGCCGGTAGATGTTCAGGTCGCTCGTGCCCTTGTCGAACAGATAGGTATCGGGGAAGAACAGCCCCTCGCCGCTGCCGCGCTGCACCGCGCTCTCCGACGCGCCGATCGCGCGCAGCAGCTCGGCGTCGCTCATGCCGGCCGTCGAGTGCGCAAGATCGGGATTCGAGTCGAGTTCCGCGCGCATCCGCTTGAAGGTCCAGCCTTCGATGACCGTCGCGACATACTCGTTCACGTCGCCGCGCGCGATCTTCTTCAGTACCTCGTAAGGCGTGATGCCGGTCTTGAATTCGTAGTTGCCGGATTTGAGCCGGCTCGACAGCCCGAGCACGCGCGTCATCGCGACGAAGCCGAGCGGCTCGACCGGCACGCCGCCGCGCTTCAACTGCAGCGCGACGCTCTTCACGCTGCTGCGCGGCTTGATCGTGACGTCGAGCGATGCCGAACCCAGCAGCAGGGGCCGGGTTGCCCAGTAATACCCGCCGCCCGCGCCGGCAGCGGCCACAACGACGGCCAGCGCCACGATCGTCGCGGCGCATTTCTTCAGTAGGGACATGGAAACGTGACTCAGGTAAGACCCATATAATACCCGTTTACGGCGCCTTAGACCCCCATCCGCAACCTACTGATTTGGTAGCGTATTTTCGAGGTGCGCCCATAAACGTTGACTCTGAGTGAATTTAGTTTGGTCTATTTTAGCCCATTTCGGTAGCATGGAGCATTGTCCCGAGTGTGCCAGTGTGCCAGAATGTGTGCCACGGGTAGAGCGTAGTTCGCCGCTCCGTCTGCCCGCGGCACACAACGGGGAAGCAAATGGCTACGGTTACGCCACGAACAAACGCAAATGGTACAACGACTTACAAGGTTCAGGTCAGGGTGCGCCGGGACGGGAAGATAGTTCACCAGGAAACGCAAACTTTCGATCGACGCCAAGCGGCTGTCGCCTGGGGGAAAAAGCGTGACTCCGAGCTTGCCGCTCCGGGATCCATAGAAGCAGCGAAGGCCGACGACCCGCCGCTCGCGGCCGCGATTCGGCGCTTTCTCGATCAACCGCGCCTCGAACTCGACAAGAGCAAGAAACAGGCGCTCGAATTGATCGAGAAAAAGGACATCGCGAAGCTGCGGTGCTCCGAGGTGACGAGCACGGCTCTCGTGAAGTTCGGTGAGGAACTTGGCCTAGCACCCGTCACCGTCGCCGGATACTTCAGCCACCTCAAAACTATTTTCAAGATCGCGCGCCCGGCATGGGGGTTCCCGCTCGCCAAGGCGACCATCGCCGAGGCGATCGACGTTCTTTCAGAGCTTGGTGTCATCGGCACGTCGGTTCGCCGGGATCGGCGCCCGACCCTCGACGAGGTGACGCACATTGTCCGGCGCATGTACGAGAAATGGCTCCGCAATCAGAAAGCGGCCCCGTATCACCTCATCGTCCTCTATGCGATCTTCTCGGCGCGGCGCCGCAGCGAAATCGTGCGCATGACCGTTCAGGATGTCGATCAGGCCGGATGCCGCCTGCTCGTATTCGACATGAAAGACCCGAAAAAGAAAATCGGAAATCACGTTTGGGTCGATATGACGTTCGAAGCGCTCCGGATTCTACGGGCCGCCCCGGCGATCTCTGAAGGGGAAGTTTTCGATCTTGATGCGAACACCGTCACGATCGAATTTCACGAGGCGTGCGTCGAGCTTGGGATCAAGGATCTGCGATTCCACGACCTGCGGCACGAGGGGGTAAGTCGGCTGTTCGAAATGGGGAAAAGTATCCCCGAGGTTTCAATGATGTCCGGGCACAAGACCTGGACGCACCTGAAGCGGTACGCCCACATTCACGCATTCGGCGACAAGTACGCGACCTGGGAATGGCTCGACATTATCGCGCCACTCCCGCAATTGCCGCTCGGCTACGTCAGACCGCAGAGTTGATTCCGTTCCTTGACCGCCGCGGCGCGCTGCTTGTCGATGTACTCGGCAAGGTCTTGCGGATGTACGCCGCGCGCGGCCTTCTGGCTCCCCTCGATTCGCACGATCGGGAGCGCAATCTCTCCCGAGCTAATTTTTCGCTGGAACTTGTTCAGGTCGAGGTGCGGGAAATATTCGCGGCGCACGTCTTCAATCGGGATGACTGCTCGTGCGCCGAATTGCGCCATCAGCAAAAATGCAGTGTTCATTCTCGCCTCACGCGGTTCGGCGCGTGCTCATAGCGAGCGCGTGGTGTCGATCGAGCCAGTCCCCGTAACCCGTCAGGGCCTTACCCATCCATTCCGGCGTGTCGCTCTGATCCGCTTTACGCTGCGCCATGTCCGCGAGCTGGACGAGCGTGAGACGGATGTATTCGAACCGTCCGCCTACATACGTGCGCCAAACAGATCCCTTTTTCACGAGCGCTTCGAGCGCGTCGAGTACCGCTGCTTTCGGCTTATCGTACAGTAGCGAAGTAACGTCGCTTCTTCGGTAACTGTATCCCTCGACCATCGTTTCGAGCAGTTCGTGTTCGGTTACGGCGCCACTCATCTTTATACCCTTTCGGACGCAGGCACGAATTCGATTAGCGCGGCCTGCGTGTCCCGTATCAAGTCAATCTCTCGGAACCCGAAATGGGCGAAATACTCGTCGTCGCCCATGTCGTGAACCCCCTCGCCGCTATGCTGATGGTGATGTCCGCATAGGCCGCACGTCTGATAGTTGCTCGATCGCCCCCATCCTCCCCGCCCCCTAACTCGGTGGTGAACGGCTGCCTGCATGTCGTCCACGTTGAACCCGAGTCGCCTGCATGCCGCGCACCCTCTCGACGCGACCATCCCCATATATCTGCGCTCTGCTGCCGGTGCCTGCTTCTTCGCCAATCTCACCTCACGCGGTATAAATATTACTCGAAATATATCTTTTTGGTAGTATTTACGGTCAAATGTTCAGGCCGTCATAGCCTCGTCCCGCAGGGATCCGCACATCGTTTTGCGTACACCACGCCGTCACGTATTCAAGCAGGCTTGCCATGCGTTTCACGCCCATCTGAGCCGTGGATTCGCGGATGTTCACAAACTCGCCTTCGAGCCCTGGAACCATGTCCGCTCCGTGCCCCGTTGCTGTCGCATGCCCCGAGACGAAAATCACTTTCCACTGAGTAGGCGTCAGAACACGCCCCATGAATTTCTTTTGCTTCGCCACGAGGTCGAAGAGCTTGTGCAGGAGTGCGTTTTGATCGAGGGATCGCGTTGGAGGGGCGAGGGTTAAATGCCAGCCGTCCGGCGCGTCGACGAACGCTTGCGCGGCCTGTTGTCTGTTGCTGTCACAGAGTCTGAATGTCTGCTTTTCCATAGATCGGCTCGCCGAGTTCCATGTATTCGCGCAGACGTTGCGCGGCCTCTTCCCATCCCTTCGTCACGACGCAGTGATAGCCCTCCTTTCGGAGGGCGTCGATCATGTCTTTCTGCTCGTCGCTGACGGAACCGCCCTTGCGGCGCTTCATTTCGATGTACATGCCGTGGTAGATCCCGCGGGCACGGGCTACGGTCATGTCGAGGACACCGGCCAACACTCCCTCAAGCTTCAGGAGAATTGCCGTTCGTTTGGCCCGCTTGCCGCCGTTTGCATTCGCCCATACGAGCAAATCGGGGTATTGGAGCCGAACCCATTTGATGAACGCCACTTGCTCGTCATGCTCAAGCGGCACGCTCAATGCTCTTCTTTTAGTCATGCAGGTTTCTCGCTTCGGATGTACGCCCACAACTCGCGCTTGGCAATCTCGGCGGCGGCGTCGCCTCTAGCTCTGCGAACAGACTCGACTATCTGGCTCGCGCTGCCGTAGTGCCCTCTTCTGCCCTCGCGAACTGCCGACATAAATCGGCTTCGGCAGTCCGCGATGTGCTTCTGCGATTCCACGGTTAGAAAGCGAATTCGCCTTCCGGAATCTGCGAGCACGTCGGAGCCGGAAGCGGCTGGAACGTCATGCGCTTGTAGCAGGCTCGCGACGCGTCGATGTCGTCGGCGCAGTAGGCCGCGACCTCTGCGATGCGACCGGAACGCACGTAGTCCCAAACCTGCGAGCCGTCCATGCCCTCGGTCTTTCCGGGAACGCCCAGGGCACGGCAGAGCGCGTCGAGCTTGATCGTGCCGTTGTGGCCCGCCCATTGCGTCATCGTATCGAAGATCGTGTCATCCCAAGGGCGCGCATGGAACGGAATGAACGACGGCGGCTTGATGCCGAGAATGGCAGCGCGATGAAAAATGAAACGCAGATCGAAGCCGCTGATGTAGTGGCCGATGAAGATCGGGTGCCGCATCGATTCCGGGTGGAACGTGTCGGCGATAAACTCGAACGCCTCGGCGATGACGCCTCGCTCGGCATCCGGATCTTGCCAGTTCGGCGAATAGAACATTTGCGGATCGCGATCGTCGAGCGCGAGGCCGAAAACGGCGATCTGGCCGAGCGCTCCGTTGAACGACGTTTTGCGATACTCTGCCTCGACCGTCTCTTCGAGTTTCTCGTCGCGGAAACGCTCGACCCACATTTCGAGCGCGCGCGCCTTCGACGTGAACTTGATTTCGTTCGGGTCCGTCATGCCGAGTTCTGCGCACGCACGTTCCTTTGTCATATCGGACGGCGCCTTGAAATCAGCGCTCAGGCCTTGTCGAATCGATTCGATGAGTTCGGGGTTCTGCGCCGGGATGGTTTCGATGTCGAGGTGAATTTCGGGCCGCGTGTTCATTGATTTCTCCGATGAGTTCGATGTGCTACCGTGTGGGGATTATCATATGCCAAATACGCCCTTCACGGTAGTATTTGGCGGCGAATTTTTTACGCCGAAAGTCGCTGGCGCGCCCGCTCCGCGTTGCGTTCACGCTCTTCCGTTTCGCGGCGCTCACGGTCGACCGCATGCACAAGCGTTGTAGCGAGTTTCATGTGTTCGCGTGCGAGCGCCGCGGTGTCAGGCGTACAGCCGTTGCACATCGTTTCGCCAAGTTTCGCGAGACACTGTTGTGAGCGGATCAGGAGTTCTGCGGTATTCATTCGGTTGCTTCCTTGTTCGATTGGTTGTTGTATTCGATCGCCGCGTCGATCGCGTTGCGCGGGTTCCCTGCCTGGAACATCGGATAGCTGTTCTTATCGAAAACCGCATACTGCGGATCGTCCGAAATCTGCTTGATGTAAGCCCCGGTTTCGATCAGGAAATCGAGCCGAGCCGTATCGGCGTGCGGTTTCTTCGGCTTCGGCTCGCCCAAGTGCTTTCCGGTGATGCGCGTCTTTCCCGCCGCGGCGGCCGTTTCCTTCGCCTCCTGGAGCTGTCCGACTGCATGCGTACCGTGTTCCTTGATCGTCTTGATTGCTGTCGTCGCGGAAACCTCGCCAGCCGACACCATGTCGCGAATCTGCGTCGGCGCCGCAATGAGCGTGAGGGCGTTTTGCACCTTCGTGATCGAGTAGCCGGTGCGTCGGGCGATTTCCTTCTCTGCGATGCCGCGGCCGATCAGTTGCTTGATGACGATCGCCTCGCCCATCGGCGTCAGGCGCTTCCCGTTATTGTTCAGGATCAGGCCGAAAATCCGATCGTCCTCGTTCGTGCCCTTCTGCTCGGGCATAAACGGGATCTGCTCGATCCCCGCGCCCTCGCTGTTTGCGAGCAAGGCGGCCTCGTATCGCGAGTGGCCGTCCGAGGGAACGGCAAGCCCTTCCGGCGTGATGACGCCGACGAGCGGCTTGTGACGCAGCCAGCCGTTAGCCTTCATCGAGTCGGCGATTTCACGCACGTGCGCCGGGTAGTCCGGATCAGCCTTTCGTGCATCGTTGAACCCTTCTCGGATTCGGACGATGCCGAGCGGGATCATGTAAGCGTCCGGGCGGCCCGTGGCGACGCTGCGAATCACTTCTCGATTTCCGGCGACGAGTTCGTTGATGTCATTCATGGCTGCGTTCCTTGTTCGTGTTTGTCGGCGATCCAGTTGAGAATTTGGATAACCGTCTTGTGAATCGTTTTGCTAACGGGCCGCTGAATCGGCGGGCTTGCGAGCTGCTCGGCGAGAAACAGGATCGACGACATCGGCACGCTGAACGCGTCAGCGTACTTCTGAAGCATTTCGACGCTCGGCTGGCGCTTGCCGCTTTCGAGCATCGAAATCGTCGGTTCGACGACGCCCGTTCGTGCGCTCACTTCCTTTTGCTTCAGGTCGTGGTAGACGCGGATCAGGCGCAACGCCTCGCAGATATTCGGTTTCTCGCCGCTCATGCTCGGGCCTCGATTTTTCGGATTGCTTCGAGGACGGCGCAAACGTGGCGGATGTTCGTGTACCGCTTCGCGTTTTCGCTGAGTGCGTCAACGATTTGCTGCGCGGTCGGCAGGCCGCCTTGTGCTGGCTGTTGCGCGGGTACGTGCTCGTGCATGTCAGAATTACGCACGACAGACATGGCCCGATCAAACGGTTTCGTATCCACCAGATCGAGCAAATCAGCGTCGTGAGCCGCGGGAACATGTGCGGCGACTCGCGGATGCGGCGGAGCGTCTTCCTCGACGCTCGTCTCTGTCGTCGCCCACCCTTGCGGCGCTTCGTTTTCTCGGGGCGGGATATAGACCGGCTTTACCTGCGCGGCTTGCGCGGCCGTCGCTGCGGCGAGCTGCGCTTGCAGCTCTTCGTTCTTTCGGCGCAACTCTGCCGCTTCTGCTTCCGCCTTCTCGCGCTCCGCGCGCAATGCGGCTTCACGCTCTTTGCGCTCCGCTTCCTCGCGATCGCGCCTTTCCTTTTCCTTGCGCTGCTCTTCGGCCTTGATCTGCTGATCGTATGCCGTTTCGAGCGACGCAATCTCCGTCGTGATGGTCGCCGCCTTGTCGTCGACAGCTCGGCCAGCTTCGAGAATCGGAGCTTTCAGTTTTTTCCGGATGTCCTCGACGCGCAGTCGATAACCTTTCACTTCTGCTCGGTCCTTGCGGCATGCTGCCATGCCCGCGGCGGTTTTCACGTCGTGAATGACGCCCTCATGCCGCTTGCGAAGCTCTTCGAGCGCCATCGTGACCGGATCGAATGCCGAAAGATCCGTCAAAGTTACTGCCGTCGTTGTCGTCGTTTCCATGTTCGTTTGCCTCGTTCTCGTGCGCGGGATAGCGTTCGTCGTAAAAATCCGGATCGCCTGGGTGTCTCTGCTCTCCGTTTGCGCGATACCAGCACTGCTTACTACCCCGTCTGTGCATCGCGCCGGACATCAGGCCGCCCCAGGCGTATCCCGCACACATGCAGCCCATCGCGCGGGTGTTCCGTCGCTGCATCCACGGGTCGATCCGGTAGTCGTCGTGACCACAAGACCGACACTTAGGAATTCGCTTGTATTGCTCAGGAGTCCGATTAAAAACTCTTCTGGCTTCGCACTTTTTGCACCGCACGTGATACCGCGCCACTTCGCCGCCCTCCCATGTGCGGCGGCATCAGCCGCCGCGACTCATCTGCTCCCGTTAGAAGGGAATGTCGTCCGGTGCCCCGCCGTGGCCGCCGTAATAGTCATCCTCTGCGCCGCGGGATCCAGCCGGGCGCGAATGGCCGTTCGTCCGTTTCTTCAGCGGACGATCGCGCAGCGACTCGATCAGGTACGGGAGCTTTTCCGGACGAGTCTTGCGGTCGAGAATCTCGCTCGCCACCAGCTCGTCAGACGAGCGAAACACGGCGTTAAGGCGTGCGCCCCATCCCGTTCCGCCGCCGTCGCGCTCGTACTCTTCCATGATGAAGAGGCAGCCAATGTCTTTGTTGAGCAGGTCGACGAACTGCTCGCCGTCCCGCTCGACGACGCCGCCCGCCTCTTTGTCATACTCCTGGATCTTCGAGCGCTTGGGCTGAATCTCCCGGATCCCGAGGACCGTCATGATCGACACGACGATGCCGTAATCGCGCAGAAGCTCGCCATCTTTCTTGCGGGTGTAGAGCGAGAAATTCGACAGAACGCCGTCATGCCCCTTGAAGGAAAATCCGATCCCTTCCGTTCCGGTGCTTGCGACGATGCGCTCGGCCTTCGTGAACTGACCGACATACTTGCCCTTCTCGTTGACGAAGTTCGTGCGATTCTCCGCTTCGCGTGCGGCTTGGGCGCTCTCTCGTGTGACTGCGTACATGGCTCGTTCTCCTGTGGTTAAGCCGTTGCGTGGATGTCGTAGAACTCGCAAATCGCGTTATCAACGGCCGCGAGATCGTTCGGGATTGAGTCAGACTCGAACATGCCTTTCGGGCTCTTGCACGTCGTCCGTCCGTTGTTCTGCGTGACGAACCGATAATCGTGATCCAGTACGTCGGTTTTCAGGACAATCGTCACCATGCCTTCGAGGCAGATTTTTTCGTCGAGCATCCGTCCGATCGTCTTCATCTTCGTGCGCCCGTCGTCGCTTGTCTCGACGTGGCTCAGGACGTACACGCGGACGTGTTCCGGCAGGTCGTTCGCGGCGGTGATGATTTCCCACATGTCGCGACCGATTTCGGTGAACTTGTCGAATCCCCGCTCTTCGCTGCGGCGCATGAACGCGTTCGCCATGATGTATTGCGCATCGTCGATGACGATGATCGGGCGACGCGTGCGACGCATTGCGTCGATGATCTTTCGCGCGTCATCCATGCACAGCACGTTTCCGCTCGTGTTCTCGCGCGTCAGGTAGCCCCATTTCGTCGATTTGAACGGAAGGCGCTTCCGGATCGACTGAATCAAAAGGGTCTGCGTCGGGTCGAGGTTCTCCATCGACGTGCTTTTCCCGGTGCCAGATTCGCCGAGGATGAAAGTTACCGTTGCCATGTTCGTGTGCTCCCGTCAGTTCCGTTTGCTCTCGTTCGTCCTGTTCCTGCCGCCTGTTGTCGCCGTCGTCGTCATCCATGCCAACTCCCGAGCGAGTCGTGTGCGGCAATCGCCGCGATGAAGATCGCGAATGCGGCACACGCGATCCACTCGATAACCCGGCTCATTTGAAAATCCGCCCGAGCAGTTGAGTCGCCCGACGGCTCAGGACGTGGAGCCAAACTCCGTTGCCCTTGCACTCTTCCGACACGTCGCGAGCGAGTGACAGATAGTCGACGAACGATTTAGCGAGTTGAACTTGACGATCGATCGCAAGCGAATTCGCGAGCGCTTCATCGAGTGCGGCGAGCGTTTCCGAAGACTTGGCCGCGCGGTGCGCTGCGATTGCGGAATCCAGAATTGCGAGCCCATGCGCGCGGGCCGCGATCGTCATTTCAACCATCCGCGCGTCAACCGGAAACTCTCCCGGAAAGATATAATTTCCGACGCATTCCCACTGCGGAGCAACGCTGCGGTCGCTTTCCCGGCGCGACGCGAAGGCCGCGCCGGATCTTCTTCTCAGTACGTCGTCAAAGGGGGTTACGCTCATTTCGTGTGCTCCCGTGTGGTTCGTGCTGCGTTGGTATGAATACTATCTGCACGGTAGCATTTAAGCAAGAAGAAAATTTGCGCCTTTGACTATTTTTTTATCGCCTCGCGCTGCGGGGGCAGCCAGCCCTGCGCCTGGAAGGCCGGACGCAGCATGTCGACGGTTTCACGACGCAGTGCCGCCACTTCGTCCTGGACACGCTTTGCTACCCGGAAGACGGTAGTTTTCCCGACGCCTGCCTCGTTCGCGATGTCCTCAAGACTCCGGCAGTACGTTTCCCCAAACTCGAATTCACGTTTGATGACAGCGCGCACGAGCGCCGTGTTCCTGTGCGCCTTATTGAAAAATCCGGAAAGGAAATCGAGCGACGCGTCTCGGGCCGCCCCTGCGCCGTCGTATGTGCATGTCACCCATGCCGAATGGTGCGGCGCCAGTGCTTCGCCGACTGCCTTCGCGATCCAGACTGCCTGGGCGAGTCGATCGGTTAGCGACACCTTTTCGGTGACGGTGCTAGCCGACGTAGGGACGCCATAGGCCGGGCATTTCACGCCGCATACGGCGAGCGTGTTGTAAGTGCTTTCGAGTGCTTTGTGTACGCTCAGAAACGGGTATTGGCTCATGGCTTCTCGGTCAGTTCGTCAGGAGGTCGGGGGCGATTCGAACGGGCTTGCCCGATCGGCCGGTGATCGGGTCTTTGCGGGGTTCGTCTTCGACGACGAGTCCCTCATCTTTTAGCGTTCCGATCCGGCCGCAAATCGACTGAATCGACAGGCCAAGGATTCTGGAAAGCTCATTCCGCGTGAAGCCCTTCAGCGGGTTCCCTTTCAAATGGTTGAGCACGACGAGAAGCTGGTTTTTCTCGCGCCCCTCTCTTCGTAGTGCTAAATAGGATTCAATGCTAGTAGCTGCGATCATGGATTGCCCCTAGGTTGATTCGGTCAGAGAAGGTCGCCGATGTCTCTCGCTTGGCGTCTGTAGGATTGCCAGTCGCACGAGATAAACGCGGCGCGCTCGCGTAGACGATCGGCGATGCGATCGCCTACGTATGCGCCGAGTTCAGTTGCGGTCAGGTTGCTGAGAAGTAGCGCCGGGCGAGCGTCCCGATACCGCCGATCGAAGACATTGAACAGGTGCGTTTGAACGTCATCCGACAGCTTCTGTACGCCGAGTTCGTCGACGATCAGAAGGTCAACGGATCCAATGACGTCCAGCATCGCACCCGGCCCAATTGGCGAATCCTGGCGCATCGCATCGCGCAGCTTCGTCACCATGTCCATTGCGGTCGTGTACATGACCGTGTGGCCGGACGCGGAAACGTGCTGTGCGGCGGCGATTGCAAGATGCGTCTTGCCGGTTCCCAAGCCGCCGCACAGCGCCAGCATCGTCCCCTTCTTCGCATATCGGTCGAAGCCGCCTGCAAAGCGACGGGTCGTGTCGAGAGCTTTTTGCTGGCTCGGCTCGGTGGCGATGTAGCTCTCGAACGTGCGATCGAGAAAGCCGTGCGGTATACCAGCTTGCTTGATCTGGCGTTCGAGGCGTTCTTGTCGCGCGCGGGTTTCCTTTGCTACGCGCTCACGTTGCTCGCGCTCGTCTTCGTCGGCGACGCACTTCGGGCATTTGCTCGGGCGGAGCACCAACCGCCCGATCGAAATCGAGCGAGCCGGGTATTCGCCGTGCTTCTCGCAAAACAAGGTCGGCACGTTCATAGCAGCATCCCCGAGCCGTCAACGCCCTGCCCGTAGTCCTTACCTCTGACGCTATGGGCGCCGGTCGAGCGCGACGGTTGCGCGGCAGCCGGTCGATCGTTCGTTAGCCAGTCAGACTTGAAACTGCCCCAGCCTCGCACGCATGCGTACTTCACGGCTTCAGCCATCGAGATACCCGCCTTCTCGGCTTCGCGCGCAACGCCTTCGAATGCCGTGACAGTCGGCGCCAGCCTCTTCGCCTTCCGGGTCTTCAGCCAGTCATCCGCCACCTTGGCTTCAACGCCCATCGACACAAGATGCGCTTGCGCATCGAAGCGCTCTGCGCGTTCAGTGTTTCTAGAAGCCTTTACAGTCTTTTTCTTAGAGTCAGTATTATCTAGTGTCGGATTTTCCGGATCTGGCTTTTCCCTGTTTGGGATTTCCCGGATTTGGGTGTCCCCTGCCTGATCCGGATTTTCCGGATGAGGCCCCGCGCCTTCCTGGTCGGACGTTTGCGGCTCGTCGTAGACCATGTAATCGAGGCTGCCGTCGCAGTTCTTCTGCTTCGACATGTACCCGGCGCCGATCAACTCGTTGATGATCGAATACACGCCGTCACGCCCCGTAGGGCGCGCGGATGGCTTGGTGAAGTTCACGAGCGCCTCGACCGAGACGCGCCAGTTATCCGGCTTCGCGAGGAGGAAAACGAGCATGCCTTTCGCCGACCACGAAATGCGCTGGTCGTTGGCGAGCACGTTGTCGAGCATGTAAAAGCCGCGGTCTTTCTGTCTCGAGCGGACAATCATGCCGCGCCCCTCTTCGGGCCTTCGAGCAGCGTTATGATGTCCATCGTCTGCCCAGTGATGCGCGTGCCGTGCTCCGACAGCTTCTTCGCAAGGTCATAGCTCGGTCTTTTCCGACCGTGCGCGATGTGCTTGAAATACGGGAATGTCGTCTCCGCTGCATCGCAGACTTCGACGACCTTTTTTGACCCTACCGCCTTCCAAAATGCCATAGCATCCATATGGGTTCCCTCCCGTTGGAAATATACCCATATGGTAGCATTTTACGGAGGGCCGCAGCAACCATCCTGCCTCAATCCGCCAATCCATCCCCAATATAGTACCTTTATGGTAACTTGCTTGTGTAAAATACTCCCCTTTTGAGTTCACTTGGAGTGAAGAATGGACATCAGCGAGATTCGACGGCGGAACTACGAATTCTTGTTCGAGCGGTTCAAAGAGGCAGTCCGGGCGGAATCCGGCGGCCCAGAGGAAGCGCCCGAACATGGGATGCTAAAACGGTTCGCTGAAAAGATAGGCGTTTCCCAGGCTTACATGTCACACATCAACACGGGATACAAGCCGATCGGGGCGCGCATGGCCCGGAAGTTCGAGCATGGGCTAAGTTTGCCGGATGGATGGATGGATCATGTCCACGACGAAACGTCGACGCGATCGCCGGAGGAAGAAGCTTTTATTGCTGCCGCCCTGGAGTTGTATCGCGAGTCGCCGACCGATGCCCAGGCTGCGCTGCTGAAAGCTTTCGCCGCGAAACTCCGCACTGGAGCAAAGTAATCCCTGACTGCGCGGCAAACTTTGCGTCGTATGCAAACTGTTGTTGCTTGTATACTATCTAATTGGTATTATATTCAGACCGTTTGGAAGAGACGGCAACCACATGCGAGGGCAGAAGTGCAAACTGTAACCACGATTACAAGTGAAAGAAGAACGAATGACGGGGTAGCGTCGGCGATTGGAGCAAGCAAGGCGCCACGCGGGGAAGCGAGCGAATCCGAATTTATCAAATTACTTTCAGCCATCCCGGAGGAAGAGCGGGCGGCGGTGCTTGCGGGCATCGAGCGAGCCGTGCGAGCAAATACTATCATTACGATATAAATATGTTGACGGGGTGGAACGAGTCCACTATAGTTTGACTACCGTGGCAGTAGTACGCAAAAGATGAGACGGACAGATTTGTAGGGGCGAGCACTCGAAAGATGCTCGCCCCTTTTTCGTTTCTGCGGGCGTGGCCGAATGGTCAGGCAGCGGCCTTCCAAGCCGTTCACACGAGTTCGATTCTCGTCGCCCGCTCCAGTTTGGACGTATAGCGCGTAAGTGGAAGCGCCCCGGTCTGTAAAACCGGATCCCTCAGGGGACTTGAGAGGTTCGATTCCCTCTGCGTCCACCAAACAAGTCCCGAGTAACTTGCGCGCCGCTACGTGCGAGCATCGGGCCGCCTCGCCCTCGTAAGGGGCGCCCTTTGGGAAGCCCGCTGTTCCGGGTGCAATGCTCGACCTGTCGCTGTCTTGTGCGTGCCAGGACGCGCAAGGCGACGCGGCGGGCTTTCCAAGGGGCTTCATAATCGCCAGAACCGGCGAACGACATGCGACAGCGGGGTGCGCTATGAAGTAGCGTCGATCGACACAAACCGATCTCAGATAAGCGAATACGGCTGCACACACAATAGAAAACCAGATGTCGAGGTTTTCATGAAGTGACGGAAACGCGCGAACGCGCTTGATGTGTCCATGTGACGTTAAAACTACGATTGCCCGTCTGTGTGTCGGGCTACCCAATCCCTTAGATCGACTCCCCTCGCCGCGCTATTGCGCACCGCCCGGCGAGACGTTTCGTGCGGTGAGCGGGCCTAGAGGTAAGTGAGATAGCGGGGGCTTCCTGCAGGCCCGCATGCGGCGCCGAGCCCGTCGCCCCCGCACGTCTCAATCGTTCCAATACCGATCATCCGCTTTTTGGCGGGCGATTTCGTCGCGTTCCTCGTTCGTGAGGGGCGTTTCGTCGTAATCGTCTGCGTCGTCGTTCACGGTGATGCTCCGATCGCCTTCGCTGCGCGCTGCTGTAGCGTGATGACTGCTTCCGGGTTGTGGATCAGGTCTTTCCCCCACGACACGAGCGCCCGAGCGATGGCGTGCAGTTCCTTCGCGTTCTCGATAGTTGCTCGCCTGTCGAGGACGGCTTGCGACACCTTGCGCGGCGCCGGTTTGTTCGCTTCGAGTGCGGCTGCCAGCTCTGCGCTACCGCGTTTGTCGAGCGAGGTGATGTAGAACGATTTCGGGCGCCGGGCGTAATCGCCAGCGTTGCCGAATATCGTTCTGTGCATGTTGACGAGCGTTTCTTTGCTCAGGTCGTCGAGGTCTGGTCGCATAAAAGTTCCATTTGTTCGAAAGGCATGTCGGGCCACGTGAGCGCGCCCTTGCTTGCGTTTGGGCGCCAGTGGATGACGCGCATGTTGCCGTGCCAGTGCAGGCCGGAAACGGTCTTGCCACGCAGCGGCACGATGTGATCGACGACGTGAAGCTCGCCGGTTTCGCGCGTGAGGCGTCTCGCCTCTTCGTGCAGCGCTTCGATCGCGGCGTGGTCGACCCAAGGCGGCGTCGCTCGGCGCTCCTGACGGCTGCGAAGTGTGCTGCGCTTCTTGCCGCCCGGCGCTTTGGCGGGCCGCGTCTTGCGGATCTCGAACAGCGGCCCCGCATGGAAGCCGCCGACGAGCGGAAGGGATCTCATTGCGCGCTGCCTTACCAGCGTGCGGCCATGCCGCCGAGCTGAAACAGGCGTTTTGCTGCTGCCTCATTCCAGCCCGGCAACGCGAACCACTCGCCCCATTTGCGAGCGGCGCGGGCTTCGTGTGCGCACGCCAGCATTTCGCGGCGCAGGAATTCTTTGCGGGTCGGCTTGATCTGCGGCTTTTGGTGCGTCATGTCGTTCCCCTTGGTGGGCAGTTGATCAATAGCCGAGCCAGTCGCGCGCGGCCTTCAGCGTTGCCGGGATCGTTGCGTACTCGGTGAACACGCCGCCCTTCGCGTCGACTGCGATGCACGACACGTTCAGCGTGCCGTCGCCGTTGTCGACGGTCGGCTCTGCGGTGTCGTGGCCGTCGATCCAGGCGATCAGGTTTTGCGTGTTCATGTCGTGCCCCGTGTGCGTTGTCGATGTCTCAAATACTACCGTTTAGGTATTCGACAGTCAACAGGAATTTTCGCTGTTCATTCGTTAGGAGAAACCCTCATGTATGCGCGCATTTCGGAGTACTGGCGACGCGTGTTCGGCGAGCGCTTCCACGCGGCGATGCACTTTGCGGGCTTCCCGACGACGGGGCGCGTTCCGCTCGGCGCTCATGGGCTGCTCGCTTTCCACCCTCACCACGTAGGAGCCGCGGCGCAATGAATCCCTCGCAGGTAGCAAAAATCCTTCACGAAGTGGCGCGCGCCCAGGGCGAGCGCGGATTGCTGCAATGGGAATTCGAGTCGCCCGACTACCGCGAGCGGGTGTCGCGGCTTGTCGGTCAGGTGCTCGACGGGAAGATCGCGCCCGAACAGTGCTTCAACGGCGACCCGGTGCGACAGGCCGTCGTGATTGCCTGCATGGCGCCCGTGCTCGACGCGCCCGAGGCTGGCGACGAACAGGGCTATAAGGAACGCGAGAAGCAGCGCGAGAAGGCCGAGCGCGGCGTCGATCGCGGCAGAAATCCGGGTGAATGCGTGACGGTGGATCCTGCCGCCTACGTGCCCGCGTAATCCCCGCGCCTGATGGCGCACAACCGGCGACGATTCGCCAAAGAGGTCGATATGGATCAGCTTGTCGAGAAGGCCCGCGCATTTGCACATGCTGCGCGCGCAGGTAGCATCTGCAAATACACGGGGCGCGACATGATTTCGCGGCACGCAGACATCGCGAACACGCTCGCGGTGCATCGTGCGTCACCCGAACTGGTGGCCGCTGGCTGGCTGCTCGACATCCACACGGATACCGACGTGCCGCTCGGCATGGTCGAGCACTTCTTCGGCCCGGCCGTGGCGATGCTCGTCCGCGATGCGTCGCACTACGGCTACGAGAACATGTCGACGGCGAACCGTGCCGAGCGGATGGCGATCGAGCGTGAGCGGATCGCGGATGTCTGCGAAGAAGGCCACGGCAACGCGGTGCGCACGCTCAAGCTCGCATACATGATCGTGATGACGCGCTTGATCGTCGCGTGTGACGCCCGTTTCGCCCACACATACATGCGTGAGGTGCGCCGCGTGCTCGGGCTGCTCATCGGCGGCCATACTGGCCTGTTCTTGCTGCTCGCCAGTCAGGTCGAGCAGTACTTCGCGCCGACTGCTGCCGCCGAGGCACCGCCCGCCGCGAGTAAATTCGGCTTGCTCCGATCGCCTGCACGGTATATCCAGCTCGTTGACAGCCCGTATCCTCTGCACTGATGACGACGGCACGCCAAACCGCCCAGGCGCTCCAAGCGGACATCGATCGCAGCGTGCCGCGCCTGCACGACTGCACGCACGGGATCGGCGAGGCGCTGAACACGCTCGATGAGGGGCGCGTTCTGCCGCGCGATTCCGAAATCACAGTCGAGACTGCAATCGCCTGTTGGCGAGCGGTCGAGTACGTGCGAAATCTGCCGGGCATGTTCCCGGAAAGGTTCAGGCTATGAGGATCAGCCGAGAATTCACGCTGCACGAGATCATGGACATTCTCGCCGAGCATATGGGCGGTGCCCTGGTGCGAGGCTATTCGATGGAGTGTCCGCGGGGCATGTCTGTCGTGGTCAAGATCGAATGCGAGACATTTCCGGAGCATCCGGCGCGCTCGCCCGCGATCGACTGGTGCGCTCGCGAGCTGGCCCGCTCTCGCCGTCCTCTGGCGCCGGATTATGGCGCGGCGATGTGGGCGGGAATTCGCGCTGCTCGACAAGCGGCTGACGACGATTGGCACAAACGCGAGATTCGGGCGGCCCGTCACCTTGAGCCGCTCGGGCAGTTCGCCGCAAAGCGTATCCTCGCGGCCGTGATGGAGATGAGGCCATGAGCTTCTGGCAAGCGGTACAGATGGGCGCAGGCTTCGGCGTAGGCGCGACGGGCGTTCAACTCGCCTTCGCGCTCTTCCGATCCGTGCTGCGCACTGCGAAGGCCGTCCGCGAGCTGCGGGCGGGCTGACGATCATAGGGAAGGGGCGAGCCCTTCGACGGCTGCGCTACCCCGGATGACTCGATGAGCCCGGCGAACGTGCGCGCGCCCTCCTGCTCGTGCCCTTCCCTCCCTACAGGATCCACATGAACGCATACATGAACCCCGCGCTCGACGCGAAGGGACGGACGCTGCGCGCTCCGCGTCGGCTCGTGAAAGAGCATCGCGACGGCTGGCTGCTGCGCACCGGGCGCACGGACGGGATGGCGGTCGGCGTTGTCGGCTTCGTCGAGCCCGATTGCGTGTATGAGCTGCGGTTACGGCTGTTGGAGCGACGGCAGCCGCACTAACTGGCTAGGCGCGTACTTCTCAATCACGAGCAAGGCGTTGTTGAGAGACTCATCGATCGCGCTCAGGCGGGCGCGTGCAGACGGGCTGCGGCTTGCCTGCTGCGCCTCAAGAACGCCTATGCTCGCTTCGAGGATGTGCGCCTTCAGCGCGTGAATGTCGAATTCGTTCATGGCGCGCTCCGGACGCGGGCAGACGGGCTTTCAGTGTAGGCGATGCCGAGCGGGCGGGGAGTGAAAACGACAAGTTTCGCGCCCCTCTTCCCTGTCGGCCTCACGCCGAATCCGGAATCAACCGCATGGTCAACAGCCGTTTCGATTCTTCGCTGTTCCCCTCTTCCGAGCCAACAGTCGGCGAATATTTCGCTGTTACCGGCATGAGCGTGCGGAGACTGTTCGGGCTCGATGGCCGCGTCGTGTCCTTTCCTACCGAGCCGGAACGCGTCGAGCGCCCGAGTCACGAACTCGGTTGCGCTCCTGGCGCGCTCCCGGCTCGGTCCTACCTGCCGCACTACGCGCCGAAGTCTCGGTGCTTCGCGTGCGGCGGCGAAGTTCGCGCCGACTGGCGCTGTTCGTTCTGCGGACGCGACAACGGATAGTTGCCCGTCCGCGCTGGCTCTTCTGTTCGCGTATCGCTGCATGGTGCGCCCTCTCTGTTCGTTGCCCGCTTTGTAGCGGGGACAGATGAATACTACCCGTTAGGTAGTATCTCGTCAACAGGCTTCAGCAACTTTTTCTGTGGCCGCATGGCGGCGATACTCGCTCGGCGATTGCCCGAGCGTGCGCCGGAACGTGCGCGCCAGATGCTCGCCGCTGCCGAAGCCGCTGTATCGGGCGACGGACTTGATCGATAGCTCGGTGTCGATCAGCAGACGACGGGCGCGCATGATCCTCGACTTCGCAATGTAGTCGCTCGGCGGCATGCCGATAGTGCTCGTGAAGTGGCGCAGGAAATTGCGCTCGCTCATCGCGGCGACGGCCGCGGCCTGCGCGATGGTGATCGGACGCTCGCAGTTCGCAGAGATCCAGGCGGCAGCGGCCCTGACGCGCTCGTGCGCGGGCCGCTCGAAGAATGGGGCATCCATAGCGTGTGATTGCATGGCGCCCAGGCGGGCGCGGTTTTAGGCTGCGGCCTGCATCGTGGCGCGCAGTTCCTTCGCCCATGCGTCGCGCTGCTGCGCGGCCCGGACGAGTTCAGTCGTGCGGATTTGCGCCTTTAGTGCGCCGAGCTGGTCGCCCCGCTCTTTCGCATCGCGCGCGATCCGACGATTGCATGCGGCGAGTGTGCGGTAATGCTTCGCCTCGGCGCGCATGCGCGCGATTTTTGCTCTCGTGTCCATGTGTGCCCCGTATGGTTGTCAAACGTAGCCGAGCCGCTTTGATGCTGCGAACGCAGCCTGTGCGGCCCGCTCGATCTCTTTCTCGTTCTCGATGCGCCACGGGCAGTCATCGCACGTCCACGGGTGCGCGTGATCGCAGTCGAATTCGCCCCAGTAGTCACGGCTCCCGCCGCATCCCCGTGCGACGACGCGCGCGTATCCGGGCGTCCCTTGCTTCGGTTCGTAGCTCATCGTCATCCTATTCGCAGTACTGACGGCCATCGTCAGGCAGCGCCACACGCTGCGATCAACCCGCGATGTTCTGCGGGCGACGTGAAAGATTTCGGCCTAGCGGTCAGATTGCCCGCCGTAGCGGGAGCGGTTGTTCAACGTCGATGTGCGTATGTCGAAGCCGCGAATGGCTCGTGATCTTTCGGTTCGATACGCTGCACGGATCCGGCCGGAATAAGGAATACGGCGTCCAAGCAATATCCTGCGAACTGGTCGCGCGCTTCCCACTCGATGCGCGATGCGCCGTCTCGCTGAGCCGACCAAGCCATCGTTGCTCGCGAGCGGTATTCGTGATGCTCATGAATGTGGATCATGGTTTTCTCCTGTAGCGGGGGCGGTTGTTAGGCGATGACGCTGCGGATGTAGTCGGGGTCGCCCTCAATCCAGATTCCGACTACCGCGTCTTCGTCAAACGCAGTGGCTTGGCCGTCCTCGTGAAACGTGTCCGCGAAAAGAGCTTCACATGCGGACTCGGCGCGTTCTTTCGTGCGCGCAAAGCACTGCATAAGGACACCCTTTCTTTGGCTGGTCACAGCGACCAGATAGCTAGTTTTCACGGTCTTTCTCCTGTAGCGAGAGCGGTTGTTAGGCGACATGCGCCCAAGCCGCGCCGATCAAGAAGCCGATAAAGCCGCCGACAACGAAGGCAAGAGAGACAGCGGCTCCGGGGTACCGGTCGAAAAATTTATTGCGCTTCATATTTCGCGATCAGCGCCATTGCTTGCTTTGCCACGGCGTCACGGCCCGCCAGCTTGGCGACCAGCAGAACCGTGCGGGCTTGCTCTGCGTTCGTGACCGTGTATCCCATCAGCGTGTATGCGGTTTGCATCGTCGTTCCCCTTCGTGTTGCGTTGTCGATGGGTTAAATACTACCTTTTGGATAGCATTTACGCAAGCACCTTTTCCACTGTTCCTTCTCAGGGAGATCCCGCAATGAAGAAATTCAATTTCCGCTACGTGTCGCCGGTCATGACGGCGCGCAAGGTCACGCAGGACGAGAAGGATCAGAGCGCCGAGCGTCGACGCAGACAGCGGCTCTACCGGCAGATCCGCACGGGGGCGTGATGGCGAAGGGCACGTATCAGATCCCTTTTGACTCGAAAGGCAACCAGAAGGGCTACCCCGACACCTGGGGCGGCCTGGAATGGCGCGATAACGTGCCGTTCGAGGACGCGCTCACGTATTCGGGCTACGGCCGGGGGCGATCGTCTGCGACGCTGCATTTCAAGCGCAGCGACGGCGCGAGCGTGCAGTTCTTCATGACGGATTTCGACGACATCGCGCGTCACATGGTTCGCGGCGTGCTCGCGGGCCGGTTCCAGTTCGTCAAGCGCGGCCAGAACTACGGCTGCCAGCGTATCGGGGACGCGTCATGAGCGCCGACCCCTGGGCGCATGTCGAGCCGCCGACATTCACCGCGACGCCGCACTACGAGTCGTGGAAGACCGGTGACGGCGAGGGGCGCGCCGTGCGCAGCGGGACGATGTGGGAGCGCCAGACCGTGAACGGCGGCCTGCACTGCGTGTGGGAATACCCGAACGGCGAGGCGATCGAGTTCTGGAAAGATGCGGCCGGGCGCGTTGTGGCCGGGCCGCGGGTGACGCAGCGGGTCTAGCCTGCCCGGTGCGACAGAACGTCGCCGAGCGACGGAGTGGGCGACTCAATCCAGGTGTAGAGTCCATAAGCGACGGCAAGAGCCGCGGCCAGCATGAGCGCGGCGCAGATCGCTGAAAATGTTCGCTTCATGTGAAATAGCCCCGATGGGATGTCGGGGCTATTCTACATGCGGCGCGAAACGTGGTTTGTTACGTGGCGGATACGACCAGGGCGAGCAGGTCGAAGCCGCTCACGCGGCGGCCGTCGACCTTGAAGCGGATCTTGTCGTCCGCTCCGAGGTTCGCCGTGACCTTGTATCCGGCGATCGTCGCCGTTGCAGTCGTGTACTGCTGTGCGCGCTTGCGGAGGTTCGTGACTTTACGTGCGCTCATGCTGATGTGCTCCTGTGGTTGGTGATTCGATTGTGATTCGGATTAGCGGGGCTGCGATGCTGCCGCGCCGGCTGGAAGCAGCCCCGACAGCTTCACGATGTCGACTACCATTTCGACGCAATCGACCGGCAAGCAGATTCCGTGCGCGTCACAGATCGAAACCACGTCGTCGTAATCGAAAGCCGCTCGCCCGTCTGCCGGCGCTGCCGCTGCCGCTGCATCTGCGGAGGGAGGCGTGGTGACTTGATCGAGCATTGCCTGATAGACGGCGGCGGCCGTCCAAGGACCGCCGACGCCGACCGGAAGCGCCCAATGCCCGGCATCTTTCATGACGCCAGTCGGTTTGATCGGCACAAGCTTCCACCCCTCCCGCATCGCTCCCGCCACCTCAGTGCGAGGGGCGCGGGAAACAATCGGTCGCATCGACGTCCAGCGGTCGATCGTCTTGTTGGCGTAATCGCTTGCCGCACTCCAGCTATCAGCTTGATCGGGCGTATCCTCGCGGTCGTAATGCTGGCCTTCACGCCACGCAGCACGCAGATATGCAAACAGGTCGCGCACATCAATCGATACCTGATACTCGTTATCCGCCCCATTGCCCGTGCCTTCGAGCGGGGCGGAGGGTGCGGGCGCGCTTGCCGCGAGCAGATCGTCATGCCTCGGCCCGAGCAGCGACACGTCGTCGCCGCCGCAGTGCCGCACGACCTGCCGCCACGTATCATCCAGCGAGCGCCGGTGAACGTTGGTGAGCGGCCGGTTCTTCACCTCCGCGTCCCATCGCCTGACCGCCCAATCCAGCATCGCGGCCCCGGCCGGCGCTGCTTCGTGCTGCTCGACAGGGGATGCGAAGATAGCCGGCACGATGGCGCGGTCGATCAGGTCGTCGATGAAGCGATCATTGTGATAGTCGATCAAGGACAGAATTCGGTCGGGCGTATCGATTCCGATGTTGCGGTCCAGTTCGGCAAAGTATTCGGTCAACGCTTCGCCGAGGGCTTGCCGCTTGTCGCCCGTCAGCGCATCAGCGCGGCTATTGTCGGTGGTGGTCATGCTCGACGCTCCCGTACGGTCGTCTGCGCGAACAGCGTCGACGCAGAGCGGCCCGACAGTGCGCTCGCCGCCTCGATCGCGCCGCGCTCGGTGATTGCCTTGACCACTTCTACGAGCACGTCTCCGCAGTACACGTACCACTTCTTCAGTTGGGATCGCGGGTACATGGTCAGACCTCGATTTCGACGGGGACTGCGGTTGCAACCGCGGATTCGTCCGAATGCCTGCGTGCGGCGGCTTCATTGTCATGCCACACCGCGAAATTCCCCTGCGATTTGCCAAGCGGGTTCGCTTGGTCGTAGATGTTCACGTACACCGTGCGCTTGCGCGGAGCCATGAACAGGTCGAGGTCGTCGGGGCCTTCTTTGAAGTACGCGCCGGATTCGAAATAGCAGCGCGGCGCAGTGGTTCCTTCGACGCGAGTAATCACCCGATGCGTTTCCGAGAAATTCGGGTCGTGCGCCACGAAAGCCACGCTGCGCCCATCTCTCGTGACGATCGGCTCGCCGCGCTTCGCTGCTTCCAGATCAAACGGTTTCATCCTGATTTCCTCCGGTAGGTGTCTGTCGATACTGCCGGATTAAATGCTATCTCGTCGGTAGCATTCGCGCAAGAACAATTTTCATGAGGATCCGCACATGCCGCATATCTGCGGGGCTAAGACTCGCAGCGGTGCGCCCTGCCAGCGGCCCGCCCTAGCCGGGAAAAAGCGGTGCCGCCTGCATGGCGGCGCCAGTACAGGCGCACCGAAAGGCAACAAAAACAGCCTGAAGCACGGCATTTACAGCCGCGTGATACGGGAAGAAGACCGGGAGATATACGACTCGGTTGCTACCGCTTTGGGCTCACTCGATCACGAAATCGCGATCGTGCGCATGCAGCTTCACAACACGCTCGAAGCGCAGAACCGGGCGCGTGACGGCGACACCGACGCCCCCAGCGCAGCTCTCGGGCTCGAAATGCAGAAGTACGTCGACAAACAGGCAACCGAGTTCACGGCCGGGCCCGAAGGCGTCTACGAGCGCGTCGACTACAACGGCCATATCGACCGGCTAACGGCCCGTATCGCGATGCTCGAAAAGACGCGCGCGGAACTGCTCGAAGCGGAAGTGAAACGGCGCGAGAACGACGACCCGGACGGCGACGATGCGCCGAAATGGGAAATCACGATCGTGCCAGCGAAAAAGGGATAGCCGATGGGGCGCATTGTCCGATCGACAATGACCGAGCCCCAGGCAGAATTTTTCCAGCTCACCGCCAAATACCCCGCCTTCGTCGGCGGGTTCGGCGTTGGCAAGTCCGAAACGATGGCGAATTGCGCCATCCGGGACGCTCAGACATCAAGCGATACGTTGATCGGCCTGTACGAGCCGACGCACGACCTTATTCGCCTGATTATGGCCCCTCGGATGGAGGGAAAGCTGTCCACGATGGGGATTCGGTACAAGTACAACAAGACCGAAAACATCATCTACACGTCGTCGGGCGGGATCGGTGACTTCGTGCTGCGCTCGATGCAGAACCCTGAACGCATCGTCGGCTATGAGACGTACCGGGCTCACGTCGACGAAATCGATACGCTGAAAAAGAAAATGGCGTATCACGCGTGGCGCAAGATCATCGCGCGGAATCGACAGGTGCCGAAGCGCGTGCGCGACGTGCATTTCAAGCCGTTCAACCGGGTCAGCGCGTACACGACGCCGGAAGGCTTCTCATTCGTGTACGAGACATGGGCGAAGGATCGGGCCAAAGCAGAAGCCAAGGGCTACGTCATGATCCAGGCGCCGACGCTATCGAATCCGTTCCTTCCCGAGGATTACGTCGATTCGCTGCGCGCCAGCTACCCGCCGCAGTTGATCGAAGCGTACCTGAACGGCCACTTCGTCAACCTGAACACGGGCACGGTGTACCTGTGCTTTGATCGCGCGCTGAACGTCAAGCGATGCCCGTACAACCCGGCGCTGCCGCTCCATATCGGGATGGATTTCAACGTTAATCCGATGTCGGCCAGCGTGCACCAGGAACAGCCGAACGGCGACATATGGTGCGTCGGCGAGATCGTGCTCAAGACGAGCAACACGCACGAAATGGCCGACGAGATTGTGTCGCGGTACGGAAAAGCAAGTTTCGACCCGACGAAGCGCGACGTTTCGCACATCACCGTCTATCCGGATCCAGCGGGCACGCAGCAGAAGACGAGCGCCCAGGGGAAAACCGACATCCTGATCCTGCGCGACAAGGGGCTGCGCGTCATCCATATGACCGCGCATCCGCTCGTGCGGGATCGCATCAACTTCGTGAACGGCTGGCTGCTGAACGGCAACGGGCAACGGCGGTATTTCGTCGACCCGAGCTGCGAGCACGTAATCGAGTGCTTCGAGCAACTGACCTACAAGGAAGACACGAACCAGCCGGACAAGGAAAGCGGCATGGATCACATGCCCGACTCGATCGGCTACTACCTGTACACGAAACACATCTGGATCCCCGCGCAACGCGTAGATAGCCCGCACATGGCCCGCTGACGGCCTCGCCAATCCCCAAGCATGCCCGGCGCCGCACGAGCGGCGCCACGGGCTCCATATGAGGCGCCAATGTGGTTAGACCTGAAATCGCAGCACAAGCAAGACAAGGACTTGCCGCAGCGAAGCTTTGAAAACCAGTGTTACAACGCCGTGCTCGACGGCACGCTGTACGACGTTCTGCAACACTCCTTCCATACCGAGCGAACCGACGCAAACGAGTACATCAAACTCCGAGATCGGCGCCCGAGCGTCAGATATGCGCTCTGCCGAGCCGTCGTCGACGATTCGGTCGGCCTGCTCTTCTCGGAAGAGCACTTTCCGACGCCGAAGTGCGAGGAAAACCCCGATGTCGCGCAGCAGCTTGCGACGATCATCAAGGAAACGCGCCTCAACCAAATCATGATCGACGCCGCGACGCAGGGCTCGGTTGGATCGGTCGCAATCCTCATGCGTGTCCTGAATGGGCGAATCTTCTTCGACGTGATGCGCACGACGTATCTCACGCCCGAGTGGAAGGCCGACGAGCCCGACACGCTCGCGACGGTCGTCGAGCAGTACAAGACGAAGGGAAGCGCCCTGAAGGTGCTTGGCTACTCGATCAGTGACGACGACCTTTCGGCAGATTTCTGGTTTTGCCGCGATTGGGATCAGCGGGCGGAAAACTGGTACATGCCGTGGCCGGTACAGGGCGCGGATCCCGATTTCAAGCCGATCCAGGACGAGAAGCGAACCGTAACGCACAACCTCGGTTTCGTTCCGATGGTCTGGATCAAGAACCTTCCGGGCGGCAACGGAATCGACGGCGAATGCACGTTCAAGCTCGCGATCGATACCAACATCGAAATCGACTACATCCTTTCGCAGGGCGGCCGCGGGCTGAAGTATGCCAGCGACCCGACGCTGCTCATTAAGGAACCGGCCAGCGGCGGCGGCAACTCGATGGTCAAGGGCGGCGGGAATGCGATCGTCGTCGACAAGGACGGCGACGCGAAGCTGCTCGAAATGAGCGGCGACAGCACGACGGCGATCCTAGAATACGTGCGGCTCTCGCGCCAAGTCGCGCTTGAATCGATTCATGGCAACAAGTCGGACGCCGACAAGATCGCGGCGGCGCAGTCTGGGCGAGCGATGGAACTGATGAATCAGGCTCTTATCTGGCTCGCCGACAAGCTGCGAATCTCCTACGGCGAGTGCGGGCTACTCGAAATCCTGAACATGATCGTTCAGGTATCGAACAAGCACGCACTCAAGACGAAAAAAGGCAAGCCCATCGGCAAGATTCCGGTCGATCCGGAAATCGCGTTGAAGTGGCCGCCGTGGTACGCCCCTACCTGGGCGGACAAAACGAACGAAGCAAACACCCTAACCGCTCTCACGGGCGGCGGGATCCTCTCGAAGGAAACCGCCACGGAATCGATCGCCGACGAGTACGACATCGAAGACACCGCGGCGGAAACCGGAAAGATCAAGGCCGAGGCGCAGGCGGCGCAGGACGCGCAAATCACGCTCGCCAAGGCAACCAAACCCGTCCCGGATAACACGGGCGACTAGCGGCCGATGCCGCGCATCACCTCGGCGCCCTGCCGGGACATTTCAACATCACCAAGGGGGAAGGCTGATGCCTGACTCAACGCCTCACTACATCGGTAAGGCTCTGGCCGCAAACGCGGCCGAACGATTGGGGGCACGCTCTGCTGTTCTGCTGACGCAGGACGAAAACGGAGTCGTGACGCTCTTCTCGCACGGCGCGACGACGCACGCCGCAATCAACGGCGTGCTGTCCGTTGGCATCCACATCAACCTGTCGGATCACGACGCGCAAGTGCTCGGCGGCGCTGCGGGGCAAGAAGCCATGCAGACGGCGCAATCGATCCTCAATTCCTAACCCTGTAGCGAGCAATCACCATGCGAATCACGAAACTCCTGTCTGCCCTCCTGTTCGGTTCTTTCTTCCGTTTCTCCGTTGAAGATTCGGGTGGTGGCGGCGGCGGTGGTGGCAACCCGCCCGCCAATCCGGACGCGCGGGCCACGTTCACGCGCGAGTACGTCAGCGAACTGCGCGAAGAGGCGAAGATGTGGCGCCTGAAGTTCCAGGAGCGCGACGGCCAATTCAACGAGGCGAGCAAGAAGCTCACCGACAGCGAGACGGCGCACAAAACCGCCCTGACCGACGCCGACACGCGCGCCAATCAGCGCGTCATGCGCGCCGAGCTGAAGGCGCACGCCGTGAAAGCCGGGCTCGTCGACATGGAAGCGCTCGACCTGCTCGACCTGTCGTCGGTGAAGTTCAACGACAAAGGCGAACTCGAAGGCGTCGACGCGCTCTTCGAGGCGGCGAAGAAGGCAAAGCCGTACCTGTTCGGCGCACAGAACACCGGGTCGACGGAAAAGAAGCCGCCGCCCGCTGAGAACACGCCGAAAGACGTGCGCAATCTGTCGGCCGCCGAGTACGAGGCGGAAAAAGCCAAGATGGTCGCCGCGTCCCGCAAGCGCTGATCGCATCCCTCCCCCTGTAGCACCTTCCCTTTCCTGAATGCCCCGCCATCGAGCGGGGCATTTTCATTTCCAAGGTAGAAAATGGGTATTCAAAATTTCCCGGCCGCACTGCAACCCGCGATTCAACAAGGCTTCCTCGCTCGCGAGTTCGAAAGCGGCCTGCGGTCGCGCCTGGGTTTCCGTGACATCGCCGATCGCGAAGACTTCCCGAACAAGGTCGGCGAGACGATCACGAAGACCCGCAACGGCCTGAAGGCGCCGACCACGACGCCCCTCAACCCGTCGACGAACACGAACCTCGACAACGGCATGTCGCCGTCGCAGTGGACGATCGAGCAATACGTGCTCGGCATCAACATGTACGGCGACACGATCGACCTGAACATGGTCACGCAGGGCGTCGGCATCGCGAACCAGTTCCTCGTGAATGCGAAGGTGAACGGCGTGCAGTCGTCGCAATCGCTCGACCGCATCGCGCGGAACACCCTCTACGGCGCGTATCTCGGTGGCAATACCCGCGTTCGAACCACGCTCGGATCGGCGGGCACCACGGTTTCGGTCGACGACATCCGCGGGTTCCAGCAAGTCTACGTCGACGGCTCGGGCCTGACGCCGGGCAACGGCACGATGGTGCCGGTGAACGGTTCGAACACGATGCAGGTCACGGTAGGATCGAACGTCTATGCGCTGGTCGGCGCGACGGCCGACGTGACGAACGTATCGACCGCGCCGCAGGGTATTTCGGGCACGCTGACGTTCTCGGGCAACGTCACCGTTGCGGACGGCACGGCCGGTAACGCGGTCCTGTCTCAGACCGGCGCGACGATCTACCGCCCGAACGGCCGCACGACGACCGCGGCGCTCCAGGCGGGCGACTACCTGACGATGCAAACCGTGCTTTCCGCTGTCGCGACGCTGCGCGGTAACGGCGTCCCGGCCGTGCGCGGCCTGTACAACTGCTACATCGACGACATCCAACTGCTCGGCCTGTTCAAGGACGGCGATTTCAAACTGCTCTACCGCGGAGCGTACGGCTCCGAAGAGTACAAGACCGGCCAGATCATCGAGCTGCTCGGCGTGCGCTTCATCCCGACGAACGAAGCGCCGCAGCAAACATCGATCGGCGCGGGCGCCGTTCACCGCGCGATTGTGTGCGGTCAAGGCGCGATCATCGAAGGCGATTACGTCGGCATCGCATACAGCGACGTTAGCGGAGACAACGCGCTGATCGAAATGGTCGACAGCGTGTGCATGGTCACTCGTGAGCCGATCGACCGCCTGCAACAGATCATCGCGCAGTCGTGGTACTGGATCGGCGGTTTCGCCGTGCCGACCGATGTCACCGCGACGCAACTCATCATCCCGACCGCGACGCTCTCGTACTTCAAGCGCGCCGTCGTTCTCGAATCGCTGTAATCGCCCCGAGGGCGTAGCGATTGAGGGGCGCCCGTAGTCGCGCCCCTCCCTGATCGAAATTTTGAAGGAATCCCCATGACGGACGCAGTTCAGGCCGCTACCGCGGCGGCCACCAAGGCGGTTACGAAGGCCGCGGCGACGGCGACGGCGAAGAAGGCGAAGACCGACGCCGAGACGGCCACAAAAACCGTCGTCGCCGACGCGAAGAATCTGCCCGAGTCGGTGACGCTCGCCGCGCCGCACGGCTTTATCGACGACGAAGGCGAGGCGCATGTGTGGCTTCAGCATGAAGTCGTCACGGTCGAAAGCGAAATCAAGTTGCTGATCGAGCGCGGTGCGCGCCTGTTCGGCATCAACGGCGAGCCCGAAGCGCCCGCGAAGGCGAAGTAATGCTCACGGACGCCCAAAAGATCGACATCCGGCGCTTTTGTGGCTATCCCGTGTACGGCGGCCAACCTGTTCAAGCGTTCGGCTACCGCTTCTTCCAGTGGTACGGCACTCTCGAGTTTCGTATGAACAACCTTGCTCAGGGCGAGGAAACGGTCGTCATCAATACGTACCTCGCGAACCTAAACACGCTGGAACAGGCGATTCCCGGCACGTCGTCGAACCTCGACACCGATACGGCCGCAGTGTGGAAGCACAACCCGAACGAGCAACGCGACCGAGATCGCCTATTCGACTCGTGGCGCCGCCGCCTCTGCGGATTCTTCGGCATCCCGCCCGGCCCGTCGTTTGTCGACGGGTCGTCGGGATCAATTGCGCTGGTGGTCTGATGGACGGGGCCACGCTTCAGCGCAAGGTGTATCAGGGATACGGGAAAGCCGCTATCCGGGTCGGGTTGCCCTTCGCGCAGTATCGGCCGACCGGCTCGAACAACCCGACGCAGGGCGCCCCGCTCAACTCGGCACTGCTCGCCAGCTTCAACGCCGAAGACATGAAGTACGGCCGGGCGAACAAGTACGGAAAGCCGACATGGTATTGCCTCGCGGATGGCACGCAGATGCAGGTCTTCGACTATCTCGTCGGCCCGCAGCGCACGTATTTTATCGCCGCCATGCAGCCGCTCTTGCCGATCCTGGCCGTCGAGTGCAATCGGACGCTCAACATCACGCGCCCGCAGCAACAAACGCAGTTCGGCCAAGTGTCGAGCTACGAAGGCACGACGGCCGCGAACGAAGTTCCGTTGATGGCTACATGGCCCGCTTCGGTGCTGCAAGGCACGAAGGGCGAGAAAGGTGAAATCGTTCTGCCGGGCGACGTTCGTAACGCATGGTGGGCGATTCTTCTGCCGTCCACGCCGAGCGTCACGCTCCGGTCGGGTGACCTCATCGCCGACGACATCGGGCGTCGCTACATCATTTCGAGCGCCGAGCTAACCGATCTCGGATGGCGGCTCACCGCGCAACAGGGTCAAACGTAATGGCCGATCTTTCTGACGTTCAAAACGTGCTCGCCGGACAGATCGCGTCGTGGCTTTACCCGAATGGAACGGGAACCCCTTCTGCTGTCGGGTTCGATGTGCGCGTCGGATGCGGATGGCCGACCACCGCCGTGCTCGACGCCGACTTGAAATCGGGTTCCGCAAACGTGTCTATATACGCGACCGGTATCGAGCAGAAAACGACGCGGTGGCAACAGGGATGGCAGATGCAGAGCAACAATGCTCCAACTCTGACGCTATCGCAGTCCGGTCAGGTGGTTACGGTTGGCGGAACGAACCCGACGCCTTACAGCCAGCAGAACATCGCGATCTTCATCAACCAGTCGCCGTACACCTACGCGGTTCAGCCGTCCGACGCACCCGCGACGATCGCGACAGCGCTCGCGACGATCATCGCCGCCGCCGTTCCGGGAACAACCAGTTCCGGTGCCGCGATCACCATTCCGGCCGGGGCGCGCATCGGCGCGCTTCGCGTCGGCGGAACTGGAACTGCGGTCAAGGTCATCCGGACGCAACGTCGCCTGTTCCAGATCGTTCTGTGGTGCAGCACCGACGCACAGCGGGTCGCAATTGCCAACTGCATAGACGGCCAGCTTTCCGATATGACGCGAATCGCCATGCCGGACGGCCTGTTTGCGCGGGTCGTCTACCACGACAGCCCACAGCAGGATCTAGGAGAAAAGGCCCGCCTCTTCCGGCGTGACCTCCGTTATTTCGTCGAGTTCTCGACGACTAAGACGGAAGGCGTCGCACAGGTGATTGTCTTCAAAACTACAGTGTCGGATCAGTTTGGGAATCCGATCACCTCTTTCAACGCATAAGGAATCCGCATGAGCGATAAGAAAGCTCCCGCGCCTTCGTTCGATTTCGAACTGGTGGTGATTCACCAATTCGGTTTCAACGAGCGCGGCAAGCGCATCGCCGACCCGCAAGAAATTGCGAGCGTCATCGGGACCGAAAACGAACGGTTCTGCCACAAGGTCGCGAAGGAAGATCCGCAGTAATCGCCCCTATTTCCGAATGAAGAAGCCCGCTACGTGCGGGCTTTTTTTATTGGAGCATCAATGCCTATTTATCAAGTCGGTCAACTGAACTCGACCGCTCTCTCTGCGCCGGGCGTGTATCTGCAAATTCAGCCGCCCCCGCTCATCATCAACGGCGTTCCGTCAAACCTCCTCGGGATGATCGGCGTCGGATCCTGGGGGCCGGTCAACAGTCCGACGCTCGTCGGCTCGCCGAGCGATGTCGCGAATTTTCTCGGGGGCGCCCAGGTGCGAACCTCCGACCTTCCGACGCACATCGGCATTGCATTTCTGATCGGGGCAACGGCGATCAAGTACGTCCGCGTGACGGACGGCACCGATACCGCTGCGACGATCGCACTGAAGGACACGGCAAGCACGCCGATGACCGGCGCGACGCTCACCGCGCTCTATACGGGCACGGGCGGAAACGCCATGACCGCCGCAATCACGGCGGGCACGAAGGCGAGCACGTACAAGCTGACGGTCACGCGGCCCGGCATCACGCCGGAAGTGTTCGACAACATCGCCGGAACTGGCGCCGCCTTCTGGCAAAACCTCGTCAATGCCGTGAACAACGGGCAGTCCAATGCGCGCGGCCCGTCGCAAAACGTCGTTGCGACGATCGGAACGTCCGTCACTGCGCCGAACATCGTCACGGTTTACGCGCTGGCTGGAGGCACCGATGGCGCGACCGGAGTCACGAATGCGACGCTCGTCGGCGTCGACGGCACCGCAGGCGCAGCCAAGGGCATGTACTGCCTGCGCTCGCAAGGCTGCCAAGTCGGCGCGCTCTGCGATCACACCGACCTCACCGCTGCGTCGACCATCCTGCAATTCGGTTTGCAGGAAGGCATCTACATGGGCACGCAGGGATCGGCCGGGCAGTCGTATTCGACGGTATCGACCGCGCTCAACACGGCGGGCGCGGACGGCTACGGCCTGAAGGTTTTCGTCGGAGATTGGGTGACGTACTGGGACGGCACGAACAACCAAAACCGCCTCATTGGCCCCGCTACCTTTTGGGCCGCCGAGCAAGCGTCGCTGTCGCCCGAGCAATCGAGCCTCAACAAGCCGCTACCCGGAATCGTCAGTACGCAGCGCGTCGCGCAAAACCTGCCGTACAGCTCGGCCGAAATTGGCGCGATCAAGTCGGCGCGACTGGATGTCATCACGAACCCGTCGCCCGGAGGCAACTACTACGCGTGCCAAACCGGCATCAACGCGTCGAGCACGAACGGCCAGAACGGCGACAACTACACGCGCATGACGAATTACCTTGCCCTGACGCTCGCGAGCGCGTTCGGCAAGGTCATCGGCCAGCCTCAGACGGCCGACCTGCGCACCGACGTGAAAAGCGCGATGCAAGGGTTCCTCATGAACCTGTGGCGCGCGAAGATGATCGGCGACGTGAACAACCCGCAAGCGGTTCCGTTCACGGTCGAAATCGACGCGGCGAACAACCCCGCGCAGCAGGTCGCAAACGGATACATGGCCGCAAACGTGTCCGTCAAGTACCTGTCGATCGTCTTCTACTTCGTCATCAACCTCCAGGGCGGACAGACGGTCACGATTCAGTCGTCGATCAGTTCTCACTAAGCCCCCCTCCGAACAACCAGTAAGCCCGCCATGCGCGGGCTTTTTCTATTGGGAAGCGTAAATGCCGCTGAATGGCTTTAGCGTTGGCCGCGACATCGCGACCAACATCCAGACGCCGACCGGAACCCTCGCCCTTTCGCTCATCACGAAATTCACTTCGAAGCCGGAAACGACCGACAAGAAGGTGAAGGGGATCGACGGCCGGACGCGTCACCTGATTTTCCCGGACGGCTGGACGGGCGCGTTTGAAGTCGAGCGGCAAGACAGCACGATCGACGATTTCTTCGCCGCCCAAGAGGCCAACTACTACGCAGGGCTCAACCTGCTTCCGTCGACGATCACCGAAACGATCACCGAGTCGGATGGTTCGACGAGCCAGTACATGTATGTGGGCGTGATTTTCAAGCTCGACGATGCTGGCGATTGGGCTGGCGACGAAACGGTCAAACAAAAAATCAGCTTCATGGCTGAACAACGGATCAAGGTGGCATAAGGATGACGACGGTCAACGTGCGCAGCAAAAAGCAGGAGTCGCCGCAGGTCGGCGAAACCCCCTCGCAACAACTGATCAAGAAGGCCGATGCATCGGTCACGATCGACACGCCGAACGGCCTGCAAGTCACGCTGCGCAAGCCGGGCGTGCTGTCGCAATTCCGGCTCGTGAAAATGCTCGGCGAGGCGGCGAAAAATCAGGTTTACGTCGGCATGGTGCTTCCGATCACCTACATCACCGGCATCGACGGAAAGCCTGTCAACTACCCGAACAACGAGCGTGAGATCGAGGCTCTGATCACGCGACTCGATGAAGATGGCGTGACAGCCGTCATGCAGGCGGTCGACGAGCATTTCGGCGCGCAATCGAAGCCGGACGAGGTGCGCGAAGAAGTAAAAAACTAGCACGCTCCGCGGCAATCAGCGAGGCGCTGTGGCTCGTGAAAAACGGAGTGCCGTTCGACGTAGCGTTCGCCTTGGACGATGCGACGCGCACGGCATTCTCGATCAAGTTTTCGGAGTTCGAGGGCCATAAGTTCAACTACTCGAATATGGAGTTTGAGGACTCGTGAGCGCGATTCGGGAATTTGCGAGCCTGGGCCAGTTCGCTGCGCATCTTATGACGCGTCAAGCGGCGGTAGCCCTTGAATTGCATGCGGGGCTTGTCGAGGTTGCGAACAACGTTCGCGACACTGCGCGGCAGGAGCTTGGCACATATCAGAAATCGATCGGGCCGTTTCCTGCTTGGGCTCAACTGAAGGAAGAAACGAAAGCGGATCGGGTTCGCCAAGGGTTCACGCCGAACGATCCGCTCCTTCGATCGGGCGAAATGCGCGATTCGGTTCAAAGGGAGGTGTCGGCGCTCGAAGCCGTGGTCGGATCGGACGACGACAAAGCCGTGTATCACGAGCTTGGCACCGACAAGATCCCGCCGCGCCCGTCCCTCGGGCCTGCGGTGCTGCACTGCGAAGAGAAGATGAAACGCGTGCTCGGCGGCGCACTCGTGACCGGCATCCTAGGTCGGGGCATCAACGTTCCCACGTTGATGACCTCGCGCGAATTCACATAGACGAAACGAACGCCCACACGATCGCGCAAGTCCCGGTCAGCAGCGGGATCGCGATCGCTGCAGCGCCCGCGCACAACATCACCATCGAAATCCGCTGCCATATCGGCATCGGATGAATGAACTGAACGCGCGCCCCTACGCGCGACGCCCTATTCAATGGGCGCACATTCGGATACTGCACCGAGTCGAACCGGTCAGCCGCCCATTCATGCAGGCGAAATATAAAGGACGGTTTCATGTTCGAAGCCTTCAAAATTGGCGTGCGAATCAGCCTCATCAACAGCGCGTCATTGGGGCTTGCCGCACTCTCTAAAGATTTTTTACGCACCGAGGCGCAAGCCAGTCTACTGCAAAAGCGGATCGAAAGCATACAGAATCAGGCGAAGAAAGGCGCCTTAATGCTCGGAATTTCCGCAGGGATTGTCGGAGCGCTTAAGGTTCCATACGAAGAAGCGAAGAAACTTCGCATGGAGCAAGAAAAGTTTCAAACGCTTAACCTTTCGTCTGCCGATAACGCGAAGGTATTCGCGACCGCGCAGACGCTCGCGCACAAGAACCTCGGCGCAACGATCGCGGACAACATCGCGCTCATCACCGACCTGCACACGGCGACCGGTGACCTCGGAAAGGCACTGTCGCTATCCGACGCATACAACCGGTTTGCGATCGCCGCGAAGATTCAGAACGACGGAAAGAATGTCGACGGCCTGGTTTACAACTCGGTAAAAGCGCTTGAGCATCGCGGCGACAAGGTGATGCAGAATCCGGCCGAGTTGGCGAAAGAACTTTCGATGCAGTCTCAAGTTTACTTTGGGACTCGCGGTCGCGTGTCGGCGAACGACTATTTCCACGCGTCGCAGACCGGCAAGATCGCCTATCAACTTGCGTCGCCCGAATACTTGTATGGCGCTTTCGCTGCACTCATCAGCGCGAAGACCGGCTCGACTGCTGGCACCACGTTGATGACGTTCAACAGCTCGCTGATTGGCGGGCACATGGACAAGAAAGCAAAGGGGTTCCTGTCGAGCCTCGGCCTGTGGGATACGAAAATTTCCCCCGAGGCGCTCGCGATTCAGCGCGCCATCAACAAGACCGTAGACCCTGCGATGCGCGCGGCACTTCGGGCGCAGCACGTTGAAACGCCGGTCACGGGCGGCCTGTCCGCAGAAAACGCAAAACTTGCGTCTCAGCGTCCGGATGTATTCATTCATGATGTGCTCGTGCCAGCCATGCGGCGCAAGTACGGGAATCTCGACGAAGAACAGCTCGCGATCCTCGTCGCGCAGCACTTCAACCGAGCGACTGGCGATTTTATCGGCTCCAACATAACGAGCGCACAGAAGAACGCGAAGGACACGGCGATTTTCCGAAAGACGGATGATTTTTCGGGAGCGTACCGGCAGTACATCAAATCGCCCGAGGGTGCCGAGGTGGCCGCGGATGCCGCGTGGAAGAACTTCCTCGCCGTGTTCGGCTCGGTCTACCTGCCGACAATCACAAACGGACTCTTGAAGATTGCGGGCGGCCTGGATCGATTTGGTCAGTTCGTGGAGCGACACCAAACGCTGTTCAAGGTCATAGCAGACGGGTTCATCCTGCTCGCTGGCGGACTCGCCATCAACGGCGCCGTTCTGCTCGTAACCGCGGCGGTCCGCGGCTTCGGATTGGCGCTTGCCATGCGCGCTATTGGCGGCCCTGCCGGTTTGATGCGGCTCGGTCGCACTGCGGCCGGACTCGGCATGTCGATTTTCAGAATGGGAGGTATCGCGTTCCGCGCGCTGCGTATCACGGGCAACGGGCTCGCGTTTCTGCGAGGCATGGCATTCATCGTCACTGGACCGATAGGCGCCATTGCGCGCGGATTGCTTTTCCTCGGGCGCGCTCTGGCAATGCAAGCTGTCGGTGGCGCTGCGGGGATTGTCCGTATTGCTGGCGCGATCGCCGGAAGCGCGTCCACGGCGTTTACTGGCGCGCTGGCCGCGCTCGTTAGCCCGCTAGGCATTGTCGTGCTCGCGCTCGGCACCCTAGCGGCTGCCGCGTACGCATTCCGGCCGTTCACGCAGTCGGAAATCGATAGTTACAAGACGGACGGGGGCGTGAAGCTCTCGGCGGGCGCGCAGAAGCGCGTCGACGCAGGCGAATTCAAGGGCGCCGCGGCGCCGACATTTTCGAGTGTCAATCAGGCGACAACGACGCAATCGCGATTCGTTCGACCCGGCCCTCCTGCGGTTCACGTAACGACCTATGCAGACTTCGGAAACGGATTCGAGAAGGGCGTGACGAAAGTCGTCGGCGGGATCGTTTCTAAGTCTTCGGCGCCGCTCGGCTCAGGCATGTACGACGCCGGGCTCGGCCAAGCGGTTCCGGGGCAGGAGTACTAATGCCGGACATCACACTCAGTCTCGGTGATGTGCAGTTCGCAGATACCGAGATTCCCGAAGTAATCAAGGTGAAAACCGGACAAAGGAGTGTCGTTCACAAGTTCATCGGCGGCGCTCGGCAGGTCGACCTGCTTGGCGCCGACCACGATCCGATCGAATGGTCGGGGCTGCTGATCGGGGAAAACGCGCTCGATCGCGCGCTTACTCTGAAAGGCATGAACGACGCGGCACTGCCAGTTTTCTTGGCATGGTCCGAATTCTTCTACCTGGTGGTCGTAACGGGCTTCGATGCTGATTACGAGCGCGACTACCAGATCCCGTATCAGTTGACCTGCACTGTCGTTCAGGACATGACGACGACGCCGGGCCAGAGCGCGAGCGACAGCCTCGACGACCTCATCAACGGGGACATGTCCGCGGCTACTTCGCTGGCGTCGAGCATTGGCGATAGCGGGGTCAGCGGAGCTATTTCAACGCTTGGCTCTGCTGTTTCGGCGGTTTCCGATTTCGCTAAGGCCGCAAAGAGCACGATCAACTCGGTGCTTACTCCGCTGAATCAAGCGCGCAGCGTCGTCGGTACGCTGATCGCATCGACGGAAAACACCATTCAGAGTGTTACGACGTTGGGCGGAATCCTTCCGGGAAATCCGATTGCGACGAACGTCTCGCGCCTCTTCACGCAGATCAACGCGTTTCAGTCTCAGCAGAACCTAGTCCAACTCGACAGTGTTCTCGGTCGAATGGGCCGGAATCTCGGCCAGATCAACAGCGGCATCAAGACCATCAAATCGGGCGGCGGCTCACTGTTCGACATCGCATCGAAGTTCTACCGCGACGTGAGCGGATGGACGACGCTGGCTCAGGCAAACCCGCAGCTCGGTGGCGATCCGAGGATCATCGGAAACCAATCGATCGTCATCCCGCCGTATCAGGGCGGCTCAGGAGGAATTTTAGGTGCCTAACTCGTCCGCAAACTCGGTTCGCGGCGCGATCAAGGTAAACGGTCAGATCATCACGGGATGGGATTCGTTCGAGGTCGACAACAACTCCTATGCATCTGCGGATACGTTTTCCTGCGTATTTGCAGCAAACGCGCTCCCTGCGTCTCAGGACGCAGCATGGTTTTCCAACCAAAAGGATATGTATATCGAGCTTTTCGCCGGGGTTCCTAACGACCTGTCGAAATGGACGGCTACGGAGCTTCCGCGATGGATTTACGGGCAGGTCGACAAGATCGGATACGACCCGGCTCGCGGCTGCATTGAAGTGTCAGGGCGCGATCTTACGCGCGTTTTCATCGATGCGAAGACGACCGAAAAATTTCAAAACAAAACGTCGTCGCAAATCGCCGCCTTGCTCGCTCAACGGCACGGCCTCACGTCAAACGTCACGGAAACTTCGACCCTCGTCGGTAAGTACTACGCGATCGACCATGACGCGATGAACAACGCGCGAACGGAGTGGGATTTGCTCTGCTATCTCGCACGCATCGAACAGTTCGCCGTCTACGTGCGGGGGCAAACACTGTTTTTCAACCCTCGCCCCGATCCGTCGAAGGTGGCGCCGTACAAGATCGTATGGACGCCGCCCGACGCAAATACCGGCGCGCCTACCTGTAACGTCAAGGGCCTGAAGTTCGAGCGAACATTGACTGTGTCTCGTGGGATTTACGTACAGGTTCGATCGTTCAACGACGTTGACCAGCGTGTCTATACCGCTCAGTACCCATCGTCCACAAGCAAGAAATCGACGGCGCCCGGTTCGATTGGAAGCTCGGGCGACGCTCAGACGTATTACTACAACGTTGCGAACCTCACGAAGCAGAAGTGCGTCGAGTACGCGCAAGCGAAATACAACGAACTCATTCGGCACGAAATGTTGATGGAGTTCGAGATTCCAGCCGCTGGAAACGATTTCCTCGATACGACATCCGTCGTTCAGATGCAAGGGACCGGAACGGCATGGGATCAAATGTATTTCCCCGACAGCATCACGCGGCGTCTTAGTTTCGATGACGGATACACCCTCGAATTGCACGCGAAAAACCACAGCCCCGATTCTCAGCAGGAGGGCATATGAGTACACGCGTAGCGAATCGGCTCGCGAACATGGCCCGCATGCAGTCGGATTTGAGCGGGCAAGGTAGCGCGAAACCGAGAACCGGGATTGTGTCGAGCTATGACCCAAACCGTCACGCAGTGAAGGTCAAGATTCAGCCCGAGGATGTGGAACTCGTCGGCTGGATTCCGGTTTCCGCTCCGGGCGTCGGAAATGGCTTCGGCGTGCTCGTCGGTCCAAACATCGGCGACATGGTGCAGATCACGTTTAACGAGGGGAACGAGCGCGCGCCTCGCGTTACTGCGCGCTTTTTCTCGAACGCCAATCCGCCCGTAATCGTTCAATCCGGCGAAACCTGGATGGTCCACAAGAGCGGGTCGACCGTCAAATTGACGAACGACGGAAAGGTGACTCTCATCGACAAAGCCGGGTCGACTGTCGTCATGAATGGCGACGGATCCGGAGTCATGACGTTCAGCGGGGGGCTGACGTTGAACGGGACGCTTCTTGTGACAAAGACGATTACCGGACAAGGTGGAATCCAGATTTCCGGCAATAACGGCACCGGATCGGCATCGACCCTCACCGGGAATTTCACCATCGTCGGCGACATCAGTTCGACAGGCGCCATCGTCAACAACGGCCACCACGTCGATAGCACGCATTACCACTCAAACGGTAACGGCGGATCCAACACTGGAGAAGTTGTAAATTAATGCCCGATATTTACCACTATTGGGGAGGCGACCTTGTCGTCTCCCCCGGTGGCGATTTGGCGGTTGCGAATGAAGGTGATAGCACAACACAGCAGATTCTTCGCGCATTGATGACGAACCCTGCTCTAAGCGATGCTGCTGGTAACGCTATCGCGTCGGCTGACTATTCCGATCATCCATCTTTCGGTGCGGGCCTCCCGCGCCGGATCGGTTCAACGGTAAACATCCCGACAGTCAGGGCGCTCGTCCGCAGCGTCGTCTATTCGTTCCCTTCCGTCTGCCGCTCTCCTGCCCCGACCATCGACGTTCAACCGTTCAACGATGGCGCGACGATCAACATCCAGTATGTCAACGCCGCAACCGGCGAAACTGACACGCTGTCATTCGACATCAACAAATGAGCGTTCAAGGCCAATCCTTCACGCAGATCCTTACCGGATTTGCGACGGCCGTTCAGGGCGCTGCGTCCACGCTTGTCAGCTTCGTCATCGGCTCGGTTCTACGGGCGATCGGCGAGGGGACGGCATGGATCGCGATGTACCTGCAAGGGCTGATCCTCACCGCAATTGCACTCACGCGCGCAGCTACATCGAACGGCGCTGACCTCGACTCATGGTTTGCACAGTTCGGATTCTCGCGATTGCCGTCGAGCGCTGCAAGCGGCCAAGTTACGTTTTCCCGGTTCACCTACACGCAGCAGGCTGTCGTCCCGGTAGGCTCGATTGCGCAGACCGGCGACGGCACGCAGCAATACCAGGTAGTCGCCGATACGACGAACCCGGCATATAGCGCCAGCCTAAACGGCTTCGTTATCGCGGCCGGAGCACAATCTGTCACGTGCTCGGTAGTCAGCATCACTGCCGGAAGCAATTCCCTAGCGTTGCCGGATGCATCTGGAAATGTGATTGCGAACGCAATCAGTTCCCTGTATCAGTCGATCCCCTACGTCGACACCGTTTCGAATGCGCAGCCATTCACGAACGGCAAGAACGCCGAAACAGACGCGGCCGCGCGGGTTCGTTTCGTCGGGTGGCTTGCAACACTCGCGCGCGCTACACCCGCGGCAGTCGGAGCTGCAATTTCCGCGCTTGGGGCGAATTTCGCGTACTCGATCGTCGAAAACCAGAATTACAACGGCTCCACGAATATTGGGTACTTCTATGTCGTCGTCGATGACGGCACGGGATACCCATCGTCTACAACGCTGTCGACCGCGTACAACGCGATCAATGCAGTCCGGCCGATCACCTCGACATTTGGTGTGTTCGCGCCGGTAGTGGTGGGCGCAGTCATTTCGATGGCCATCACGACTACATCGACCGGCGCAGGGCACTCGTCCACCGCGGCAACCGTTCAGGCTGCGGTGCAAAGCTACGTCAACAGTTTGAAGCTCGGGCAGATGCTCTCCTATCTGCGAATCGCGCAGGTTGCGTTCGATGCGTCGAGCGATGTGACGGATGTCGGGTCGTTACTGTTGAACGGCGGAACGTCGGATCTTATCGCGACCAACCAACAGGTCATCAAGGCCACTAGCGTATCGGTGATTTGATGACGATAGGCGACCAAAGCGATTTTCTCGCTCGACTTAAGGAGCGGATGCCGAACGGATGGTTTGGGACAATCCATCCGATTCTCGACGCCGTTCTGAGCGGCATCGCGAGCATGTTCGCTGCCGTGTACGCAGCCTATGCGTTCATGGTGGCGCAGACTCGCATTCAAACGTCGACCGGCGGGTGGCTCGACATTTCTTCCGCCGACTACTTCGGCACGAATCTCCCGCGCCTTTCGAACGAATCGGATCCGGCGTTCAGCGCTCGGATTCAGATCAATTTGGTTCAGGAGCGCGGCACCCGCAACGCCGTCGTTACGGTGCTCAAAAACTTGACCGGGCGCGCACCCGTCATCGTAGAAGTTCAGAACCCTGCGGATACCGGGGCGTATGGAGGCCCGACGATCGGATACGGCGTTGCGGGCGCATATGGCTCTCTCGTGCTCGACTATCAGGCGTTCATCACCGCGTATCGCCCGATTGGTTCCGGCATTCCCAACATCGGCGGATATGGATCGTCTGTATCGGGGTATTCGATGCCATCTCAAGGCGAATACGCCGACCTGTCGCAAATGAATTCGGGCGTGACCGATTCCGCGATCTACGCCGCAATCGAATCCGTTCGTCCTGCCGGGACGATTCTTTGGGTTCGTATTTCGAACTAATTCCCCGCGCACTATCACATGCAAACCCCGCTTCGGCGGGGTTTTTGTTTTTGGAGTTTCAATGGATCGACAGATCGTCTACGCAGGTCAAATCCCGCTCGAAACTGACCTTCTCAACACGAACCGAAACACATACACGGCCCTCGGCATGCTCATTCAAGACATGCTTGGCACGAACACGGTTTTCTCTGGGCTCGCATGCGTTCCGACATCGCCCGCGGGAATGACGGTCAACGTGAACCCTGGGCGCGTCTACTCGCTTCAACAACGCGATCCGACAGCGTATTCATCGCTCGGTCAGGACACGACCAATCAGATCATGAAGCAAGGGATCTTGATGGCCGCGACGAACTTCTCGTGCCCTGCGCCCGCAACGTCCGGCTACTCGGTCAACTATCTGATTTCGGCATCGTTCCTTGAGCAGGATACGAACGCTGTCGTTCTGCCGTATTACAACTCGACAAATCCGCAGCAAGCGTTCAGCGGGCCACCCGTAAACGGCCAGTCGAGCGGAACCGCGCAGAACACCACGCGGCAAGACACGATCCAGCTCACGCTTACGCCGGGTGTAGCGGCTGCGACCGGCTCGCAGCAAACGCCCGCGACACCGACCGGCCAAATCCCGCTGTGGGTCGTCACCGTCGCCTATGGACAATCTACGATCACTGCATCGAGCATCAATGCGGTAGCTGGATCGCCGTTCGCGCCGACTGGCGGGTATTTCCAAGCTGTCGGGGAACGTTATAGCTCGATCATCAACGCATCGGCGAGCCAAACGCTCACTACCGCTGCGCTCGGCGCGCTCATCAACGTCACGTCGACCGGGACGACGCAGACGCTCCCGCCTGCATCGAGTTGTCCGAACGGAACGAGTATCACGGTCGTGTACATGCAATCGTCCGGATCGGCAATTGTCGCGCGGAACGGCACCGATACGCTATCGTTCGGCCAGGGAAGCAGCTCAAACAGCATCACGCTTTCTCCCGGCGAGGAAGTGCAGTTCGTTTCGAACGGGTCGAATGGGTGGGTCAGTGCGGGGCAAACGCTATCAACAGGCGTTACTGCTACGCAGTTTGACAATTCGCAGAAACAGGCAACTACCGCGTTCGTTCAGCGCGCGCTCGGTAACTTTTCCGGCTTCACCGCGCTGAATGCGAATACGACACTCACCGCGTTTTATGCCGGTCAGCTCATTCAATGGTACGGCGCATCAGGAGGAGCAATCACCCTTCCGACTGGCGCGTCAATGCCTTCTGGAGGGACGATTTCGATCGTCAACTTTGGCTCCGGGCCTATCACTGTCAACACTCAGGGCTCCGATTTCATTTGGTCCGCGGGCAACGTGCAGCCCGTGACGCTGCAGATCGGCGACTCTCTGCTTTTAGTGTGTCGCGGCAGTACGGAATGGGATGTGGCGGGCGGCACCGCAGCAATTCAATTTTCGCAGACTCGCGGAGTTACGGCTGCGCAGTTCGACAGCAGTACCCGTCTTGCGACCACGGCGTTCGTGCAGCGGGCGCTCGGCAATTTCCAGAATTTCTACAGCTACCAGACTTCGCAGACGCTCATCGGCGCACAATCTGGCGCAGTGATCAATTTCTGGGGTACGTCGGCAGCGACGTTCACACTCCCTGCCGCATCCGCAATGCCGACGTGCGGGGCACTGTATTTCATCAATAGTGGTTCGGCAGCTTTGACGGTGTCGCGGGCCGGCACCGACGCCATCGTCGGGAGCGGCGGAAACACGAGCGTGGTTCTGAATCCTGGCGATTCGCTTCGGCTGGTGACGACCAATGGGGCAAACCAGTGGATCGTGATCGGGGGGAGCGCTCAACTTCAGTTCAACCCGGTTAGTGTTGGTGCGGCCACGCAAAGCCAACACGCGGTGCAGCGCTCTCAATCGATCGGGAATGGCGCGACCACGCTGTCGACGCCAACTCGGGTTGTCGGGACGACCTATACGAATTCGACGGGGCGCCCGCTGTTCATCATGCTTAGCGTCGGCTCGGGGAACGGCAACGGATCGACCGGATCTGGTTTTGGTTTAAGCATCAATGGAACTGTAGTTGCCTCGTTGTTCGGCCCGATCACAAGCGGGATTTCCGTCAGCGGAACGATCTCGGCAGTCGTGCCCGTTGGCGCTACATACGTACTTAACAACACCGGCCTCGGCGTTGGTTTCGTCGGAAGCTGGACGGAATATTGAGGATGTCCATGCAAAACTTCATAGACAGCAAGAAGGGAGCAGTTTATGCATTTGAAGACAACGTACAGGTCGATTGCGAGGCCGGAGTCTACAGTTTTCGAACGGCCGCGGGCGAAGCACTTGACGTTCCGGGGACGCTTCAGCCGTATGTAGTTCCTGCGCCATCTGCAATCCAGGTAGCCGCCAACGAAGCTGGCGCCGCATGGCAGGCATGGCAAGCATCCAACTCTGAGTCAGATTTTACGGCTTACTTGCAGACTGTTGACGCACTGACGAAAGCGAAGACGTCGTAACGTCCGGTGAGATAGGGGCCGCCTTGTTGCGCCTTAAAAGTGCCAAACAGGGGCTCTCTACGAGATGCCACGACAGCGCGGCCAATACGAGTGCGGCGGGGATGGCAATCAGAAGGCTCTGATAGTTCGTTATGGAAGGGAGCAATGTTTGCACGCATTGCTGAACGAAGAACCCATATATGTAAACTCCGTATGAGTAGTCATGCTTCTGATTAAGTTTCCTCAGGACTGGTGTTGATCCGACCCAGAGAATCCCATAAGTAAAAGCGGAGTAGTAAATGGCTGTCGCCACGTGTGAATGACGGAGCACGACAAATGAAATAACGAGCGCGAGCGCCATGCGTCCATCGATGATGATTTTGTCACGGAATACATATGCGGTCATTCCGATTAGAAAGAATGCGACCGGGTAGCCGTTATATGAGCCCTGTAGCATGAAAACGTCATAAAAAAAAGACGTTTCAGCCGGGGGGTGTCGAATCATATAGAAAAACGATATTGCACATACGACGATCGATATGATCGCCTTCCTTTTCGTTGAGAGCATTCCGAACGTCCCGAGAAGCAGCACAAGCGCGTAGCACTTGATTTCGATCGGGAGTGTCCACAGTGCAATGTTGACGAATGGCGTATGGTTATGCTCAAAAAGGCCCGGCAAAAAAGGGGGGGTCCCAAAGAACACTCCTGCGACAGTAAGTGGCCATGTGTAGGTCGTCGGATTTGAGAAATAGCCTGTCAAAGTGTCTGACGACATCAGCGGCCCTATCACAAACGCGGTGACGACGGCGCACGCTACCAGACCCGGCCAGATCCTGAGCGATCGAGCCAACAGGAACCGAGCCGGCCTGGGATTCTGATCGAAGCTGCGCGTGATGAATATCCCACTGACAAGGAAGAATGCATAAACGGCCAAAGAGCTGCAAAGCTCCTGTCCGGTGAATGTTTGTATTGGATCCCAATTTCCTGGCGTCTTCTGAACCATGTAGGAATGTCCGAACATCACCAGGATGGCGGCGAAAAGCCGAACAAGATCGAAATTATTGCGCCCGCGTCCGAGGGCGTCGTTGAGTTTTGGCTTCATTCGCGATAAGTGCGGTAGTCAAGCGGCGCCACTCGGTGGCCCTTGATCCCTTCTAGGAAGTCTTTGCGCATCGAAATTTATATGTGGTTTGCAGAATTCTACCGCAGCGCCAAGTGCCTCTGTTGCCAATCGTAACCTCGCCGCATCGCGACAAATACATCCGGCCGCCTCGTGCGGCCTATTCATTTTCGGAACTCAATGGAACAAAACTTGACGGGCCTCGTTGCGCTCGCTCTCCCGGCCGCGGGCGGCGTCCTATGGTGGCTGCTGCGCGGCGCTCACGCCAAAGCGGATGCCATCGCCAAGGAACTGGCTGATTTCCGACTGCATGTCGCGGAAAGCTACGTGACATCGAACACGCTGCAAAAAGCACTCGACGGGCTTACCGACACATTCAAGGCGGTATTCGCAAAGCTCGATCGCATCGAAGACAAGCTCGACGGCAAGGCGGACAAGCAATGAATCTCGATCTGATGAGAAAGGAACTGCGCCGCGACGAAGCGGTGCGCTATACGCGCTACCTCGATCCGGAGGGCGTCCCGACGACGGGAGTAGGCCACAACCTGCTCGCATCTCCGCTGCCGCCCGGCTGGACGTACCCGCTGAACGATACGCAGGTCGACAGCCTGCTCGATCACGACCTTACGGTGACGTTCGCCGCGCTCGATCTTCATCTGCCGTGGTGGCGCAACCTCGATGAGGTGCGCCAGCGCGTCATCGCGAACATGTGTTTCAACATGGGGATAGGGCGCCTTCTCGGCTTCAAGAACACGCTTGCAGCCGTTCGGCGCGGCGCGTATGCCGTGGCCGCGGCCGGCATGAAGGCGTCCAAGTGGTATTCGCAAGTTGGCAAGCGCGCCGTGCGCCTGTGTCTCGCGATGGAAACCGGCGTGATGCCTGCCGCCTAATCTCCCCTCCTGTAAATCCTCACCTTCAAAGCCCGCCATCGAGCGGGCTTTTTTTCGTCTATGGAAATTGCACAAGAGCACGAGCACCGCGACACGATCACCGAAGACGTGTTCTATCCCGCGCACCCGCCGCGCAGCGAGTCGCCGACGTTCCGCGCCACGAAACGCGCAGGGCATGCGGCGAAGCTGCCGTGCGCCATCAGCGGGCAGGCGATCGGCACCGAGTATCACCACGTTTTTTGTGAATGGGCGTTCACGAGCGCCGTCGACTGGCTGACGGTGAAAGGCGTGGCGACCGGCGAAATCACCCGTCTGCCGGTTCTCGACCTCGAAACCGATCAGCCGACCGGGGAAACGTTCGACGCCCGTCAATCGCTTCTCTGGATCGTCGTCACGCTCGCGTCGGCCCGCGGATTCGACTGGCAGGCATTCGACCCGGCCAAGCCGGAAACCTTCATCGACGGCATGGCGAACATGCTCGTCCTGCACTCGAAATTCCACCGCGCGAAGGGCCACGGAATTCACGCCGAAACGTTGCCGGTCTGGATCTTCCAGGCGTTCCCGCGCGTGCCCGGCTTCGTATATTCCGCCGACGAACTGCGATCGGCTCACCAAGGGACGTAAATGCTGAAAAAACTGCTGCAACTCGTGACCGGCGACGACAACGTAACGCTCGAACCGGCTTACGCGTGGGCCGCCGCCGCTTTCGTCGTCGGGCTCGGGCTCGAAATCTACTGCACTGTCACTGGAAAACCGTTTGACCTTACCCAATACGGGCTCGGTTGCGGTGCGCTGCTCACGGGCCTCGGGCTCGGAAAGAAATTCGGGAGCTAACACCATGCTCGAAAGCACCATCGCGCGCGCTCTCGCGCTTATGGCTACCGTCGCCGCCCTGCTCGGCGTCGGGGCCTATCTGGCATCACGCCACTACGAGCCGATCGTCGCCGGGCTCGATCAGAAACTGGGCGCGGCGAACCAAGTCATCGCGGACGACAAACAGGCCTATGGCGTGCTGGCCACGCAGGCGAAGACGCAAAACGACGCGATCCTAGGATTGCAACGCGCCGCCGAGGCGCGCGCCGCGTCGGCCGCCGCGGCCGTGGCCGCCGCTGAATCTGTCGCCACCAAATCCCAGGCGCGCGCAAACGTCCTGCTCGCCAGCAAGCCCGCGCCCGGCGTCAATCTCTGCGACGCCGCCCGAGCACTCGTCGACGAGCAGATCAAACAGGAGCGCACGCAATGAAACGAATCCTCATATGCGCGGCTCTCGCGGCCCTCTCTGGCTGCGGAGTCGCCCCGGCCACTCAGGCCCCTGAGCCGGTCGTCACGACCGTATACAAGCCCGTTCCGGTGCCCTGCGATGCACCGGTCGTCGAGAAACCAAGTTTCGCTTTCGACTCGCTGGCGCTCGGCGCCGACATTTACACGCAGACTGCTACACTGTTGGCAGACCGAGCGCAACGGGGCGGCTATGAGACGAAGCTCGAAGCCGCAAACGCTGCGTGTCGGAAGTGAGTGTGCCGTTACGGTGCCAAGCCTGCCAGGCACACACATTAACCGCATGATTATGTGGGGCTTTTTTATTTTCTAAGACCCATATAATACTTGCTCGCCTCCGTCAAAGTCAGGGTTGACTGTTCCCTCATTCCATGAGCACACCGTTCGCTTCACCGGCAGTCCAGGCCGCACCCGCCTCGCTCCCCGTTTTCCCCCGCCCGTCCGCCGCCGATTTCGACGCGCCGGGCGCCTGCATGCCGCTGCCGCAGTTCGGCGTGATCGACGTGGCCGGCGATGATGCCGCGACGTTCCTGCACGGCCAGCTCACCAACGACATCGAACATCTCGACGCCGCGAGCGCGCGGCTGTCCGGCTACTGCTCGCCGAAGGGGCGCCTCCTCGGCTCGTTCCTCACGTGGCGCGCCGGCCACGGCGTGCGCCTGCTGGTGTCCAAGGACGTGCAGCCCGCCGTGCAGAAGCGGTTGTCGATGTTCGTGCTGCGCGCCAAAGCGAAGCTGACCGATGCGAGCGACGCGCTCGCGGTGGTCGGTTTCGCGGGCGACGTGCGCGACGCGCTGTCGGGCATCTTCGACGCGCTGCCGGACGGCGTGCACGTGAAGGTCGACGGCCCCGCCGGCACGCTGATCCGCGTGCCCGATGCGGCCGGCCGCAAGCGCTATCTGTGGATCGGCCCGCGCGCGGAAGTCGACGCGCGCATCGCCGCGCTCGGCGGCACGCTGCCGGTCGTGTCGCCCGCCGTCTGGGACTGGCTCGACATCCGCGCGGGCGAACCGCGCATCACGCAGCCTGCCGTCGAACAGTTCGTGCCGCAGATGGTCAACTTCGACGTGATCGGCGCCGTTAACTTTCGCAAAGGGTGCTACCCGGGCCAGGAAATCGTCGCGCGCAGCCAGTACCGCGGCACGATCAAGCGCCGCACCGCGCTCGCGCACCTCGCCGGCGAGACCGATACCGTGCATGCCGGCGTCGAGCTGTTCCACAGCGACGATCCCGGCCAGCCGTGCGGGATGATCGTCAACGCGGCGGCCGCGCCCGCGGGTGGCGTCGACGCGCTCGTCGAGATCAAGCTCGCCGCGCTCGACAACGGCACGGTGCACCTCGGTTCGGCCGACGGCCCGGTGCTTGCGTTCGATACGCTGCCGTACGCGTGGCCGACGGAAGCGTGATGCACCGACAACCCATTCGGGCGCCGGCTCGCGAGTCGCAGCCGGCGCCCGATGTTTTCTGCGAGAGATTCGCCCGATGTGTCTGATTGCCTTCGACTGGCAGCCCGATGCCGCCGCCGGTCCCGTCTTTACCCTCACCGCCAATCGCGACGAGTTCTTTCGTCGGACGAGCGCGCCGCTCTCGTGGTGGGAAGATGTACCGGGCGTGCTTGCCGGCCGCGATCTCGAAGCGGGCGGCACGTGGCTCGGCGTATCGCGCGACGGCCGGTTCGCCGCGCTGACGAACTACCGCGCCCCGTTCGACATTCGCGCCGGCGCGCCGACCCGCGGCAAGCTCGTGTCCGATTTCCTCGGCGGGCCGTCCGTCGCGCCGCTCGACTACCTCGGGCAGCTCGCCGGGCATGCGGCCGTCTACAACGGCTTCAACCTGCTCGTCGGCGACTGGCGGCGGCGTGAACTCGCGTGGTTCTGCAATCGCGCGCCCGAGGGCGAAAGCGGTGTCGCCGCGCCCGTCGCGATCGCACCCGGCGTGCATGCGCTGTCGAATGCGCGGCTCGATACGCCCTGGCCGAAAGTGGTGCGCAAGCGCGCGGAACTCGGCACGCTGCTCACCGACAATCCAACCCCGACGCTCGACGAGCTGATCGCGCTGATGCGCGACCCGCATGTCGCCGACGACGACGCACTCCCGCACACGGGTATTCCGATCGAGCGCGAGCGTGCGCTGTCGGCCGCGTTCATCGAGACCCCCGAATACGGGACGCGCGGCACGACCGCGCTGCGCGTCACGATGAAGGAAGGCGTGCGGCTGACGGTCGAGATCAAGGAACGCTGCGACGACGACGGCTCGCACCGTACCGTCCGCCCGGGCACGTTCGAGCGCGCATTCACGTTCGACCTCGACGCGACACAGCCGCGCTGAGCGCGCGAACCGGCGCCGTGCTACGGCGCGCGCGCCATCTCGACGTGCGGCACGCCGGCTTCGACGAACGGTTCACCGACCGCCGCGAAGCCGTGCCGCAAGTAGAACGACACGGCCGAATCCTGCGCGTAGAGCCGCACGACGATTTCGCCGCGCCGCCGCGCCGCCTCCAGCAATGCGTCGAGCACGGCTGACCCGACGCCCTGCCCGCGTGCGTCGGCCAGCACCGCGACGCGCCCGATCGTGCCGGACGGCAGCAGCCGCCCCGTCGCGACCGCGCGGCGTATACCGGTCGCCGCATCGACCCGGTACGCCACCGCATGGAGCGACAGCGGATCGTCTTCGTCGAGCTCCCATTCCGGCGGAATCTGCTGCTCGCGCACGAACACCGCGTCGCGAATCCGCGCGGCGTCGCCGCCCAGTACCGTCCAGTCGCCGGTTTCCACCACGCCGTCCGTCATCGCAGCTCCCATGCGGCGCGTACGCCGCTCAACCATCGCCATCAAACGTCGTCGAATGCAGCCTTCAGCGCCGCGACCGCATCGGCATGCGCGGCCCGTACCTCGGGCACGTAGCCGGCCATCTTGAAGAATTCGTGGATCATCCCCGGATAGCAAACCAGCGTGACCACGTTGCCCACCGCGCGCAACTTGTCCGCATATGCGGCGCCTTCGTCGCTCAGCGGATCGTATTCGGCCGTCGCGATCCACGCCGGCGCGACGCCCGAAAACGACGGCGCATCGCGCATGCCGTCGAGCGGCGCGAAACGCCAGTCGTCGCGGTCCGCCCGATCGCGCACGTATTGCGTGAAGAACCACTGGATCGTGTCCTGCGTCAGCAAGTATCCGCTCGCGAGCCGTGCATGCGATTCGGTGTCCTGGTAGCCCGTCACGCCCGGATAGATCAGCATCTGCAGCGCCAGGCGAATGCCTGCGTCGCGTGCGAGCACCGCGCATACGGTCGCGAGCGTGCCGCCCGCGCTGTCGCCGCCGACGGCCAAACGGTCGGCGTCGATTCCGAACGTGGCGGCCTCGCGATGCAACCATTGCAACGCGTCGTCGGCGTCGTTCACCGCGGTCGGGAACCGGTGTTCCGGCGCGAGCCGGTAGCCGACCGACAGCACCGCGCATTGCGCATCGTGCGCGAACATCCGGCACAGCGCGTCGTGCGTATCGACGCTGCCGACCGTGAAGCCGCCGCCATGGTAGTAGACGAGCGCGGGCAGCGGCTCCGCGAGGCTCGGTGCGACCGGCAAGTACAGCCGTGCACCGATCGTGCGGCCGTCGCGCGTCGGCACGACGCATTCCTCGACCGAATGCATCGGCGCCGGTGCGACGTCGAGAATCGGCGCGCTTTTCTCGTACGCGGCGCGCGCCTGCTGCGGCGTCTGATGGTGATAGGACGGACGTTTCGCACGCTCGATCATGTCGAGCACCTGGGCGATCTTCGGATTCAGCGGCATCGGTTAGGACGGCGCATGCGGGGCACCGTGAACGAACAAGTGTGCATGATGCCATGCGCGCGCCGGGCAAGCGTTACGCGCCGTGCGTATCGAAATTCCGGTGCACCAGGACGCGTCGCAAAACAAAACGGCCCTGCCCGTGAAGCGGCAGGGCCGTGCGTCCGGGCGCTTACGCGTCGCTCGGGCCGGGCTGGGCGTCAGGCGCCGTGCGCGAGCGTTGCCGCTTGATGTCGCGGCCCACCGCGAGCCGCCGCATGTACTTGAACGTGCCGAGCGCCTTCGCAACGAAATTGCCGTCGCTGTCGCGCACTTCGCCCTCGCAGTAGGCCATCGTCGTCGAGCGATGCATCACGCGCCCGTAAGCGCGCAACTCGCCGCGACCCGGCTGCATGAAGTTCACCTTCATCTCGACCGTCACGACGCCAACACCGTCGTCGGTCAGGCTGCGTGCAGCCATCGCGAGCGCGATGTCCGCGAGCGTCATCGTCACGCCGCCGTGCGCGATGCTCCACGTGTTCATGTGCCGCTCTTCGAGCGGCAGCACGAGCTCACTCGCACCGTCCTTCGCGGACACGAGCTGCACACCGAGCAGGTCGACGAACGGGCTTTCGATCGACGGGCCGTCCGTCGGGGTTGCCGCGTCGCTCATCGTGCGGTGTCGACGATGTAGTCGACGCACTCGCGCGATTCGGCCACCGCGACGACGAATTTCTTCACTTCCTGGTGAACCGGGTGCACCTGGTACGCATCGAGCGCGGCCTTGTCCGCGAAATCGGATACGAGCACGATGTCGGCGGTCGCATCGAGGCCCGGCGTCGCCACGCCGACGTCGATCTGCAGCGTGCCTGGCACGAGGTCGCGGCAGCCTTCGAGCTTTTCCTTCAGCTTCAGCGCGTTCTGTGCACGCGTCGCGCCCTCGGCCGATTCTTTCAACTTCCACATGACAATATGTCTGATCACTTTGTTCGCTCCTGTTCGTGATGGTTCGGCAATTTGCCCAAAACCCTTGCCGGTTGGGCACCTTACGCCCTTCTACCGTTCGCTCACGTTCGCCGAAAATCGCGTCCGGCCGAAAAATAGGGGGATAAAGGGGGGTATCATTTCGACCATCCAAAGACGATACCTCTTTTTCACCATGCCACTTGCCGGCATCAAGATCCGACAAACATAGGCAGGCAACAAGCCTACCAAACTGGTTCATGGCTGTCTTCCAGTCGTGAGCGGCACGCCCCCAGTCAGCCGTGATGTTGCGCAGTGCCAGCCAGATCAGTTTCGTTGCCGCATGGTCGGTCGGGAAGCGGCCTCGGGTCTTGATCATCTTGCTTAGCTCATGCTGGACGGTTTGGCGCTGGCTGGCGCGTAGTCGGGATGGTGACTCATCTCGCATTCAACGATGCGTGTTCTTCGTCGCAACCGAAATTAAACAGTTGCCTGACCGGCGATGCGCGTATGATGGTTTCGTCCGGGCTCCATTTGTGGATTAACGGCCCTCCCTCCCCTGCAGTCCGTGTCGCGCCCTACTTGCGCACCACATTCCCCCCTCACCACACCCGCCGCGCGGCAGCGACACAGCTGGGAGTCGGCTCCTGCGCCCCTGAGTGAACCCCGGTGTTCTGGCGGGGCAGCAAGTCAAGATGCAAATCGTCAACAACAGGCGGCAAACATGAGCTGGTACTGCGAAGTGGAGCGCGAGTTGGTCCACATCAGGCGAGCGATCGGACTCCTTGAGCAAGCAGAACATGCCTTCATCGACAGATCGCCTGTCAGCAATCCATCGTATTGGACAGTCAAGCTCAACAGACTCCGCAGGCAATCTCAGCGAAACAAGGTCCTCGAACTCCAAGTAGATGAGCTTTTGGGACGCCTCGAACAAATCCACAATTCGCGCAGTTGCAAATAGCAACCTGTTCCGTCAGCCTCATCATTTTCCTGGGCTCGTCCAATCCGGGAGGCAGTTCAAGCAAGTCGAATTCAACCTTCAGGGCAACATCATGATTGACGCCAAACCAAGCAACACGTTTCGACACCTTCCACTCTCGCCAGAGCAAGACGCGGAAATCCGGCACCATATAAAGAAGAAGGAACAAAGGGGCGAGCAATGGGACACCCCTGAACTGGCGATGATGCTCGGAGACATGCTCTCCCCTCCACCCAGCGACGATGCGGAGCCAGAGCCTACGGTTGAAGAAACGAAACTGGCTTGCGAGTATGCATTGGCATCGATCGACGAAGCCATGGAATCTGTTTCCGCAAGCGAGGAACGACTCGCCGCGGTGGAAGCCGAGGAAATGAAGCACCCACGACGATAGCGTTTTGCCAGCGTCAACGTGCCGTGTCCGCGAATTGACGATCACCGGTGCCCGCCATCGCGATTCGCCACCCGGAACGACGGGATCAATGATCACCTTGCAGCTGTGTCACCAGGCGGTCTGTTTCGAGAACGAGACGACGTGATCCACACTCGTTTCGGAACGTTGCCGCGTGAACGCGCCTGTCAGCGCTTTCACGCATCGTCCAGTCGTTCGCAAAAGCCATGACGCCCAGTGTCGCTACCTGAAAATTCATTCGCAATTCGAAGAATTGATCAACGTCGGTCGGTGCACGACGCCTGGCCAAAAGCGCTTGACACATTTCTTGACGACGCGTACTGTCGGTCGCTGAAGTATTCAAGAAGCGCGATTGCTGCTCATCATCGACCGCTACCTGCGGTATTCGTTGTCCTCTCCCTCCTTGATTTCTTTTCCTCGTCCATTCGAGGCGCATGTGCTCGTCCATTTTCAGGAGATCTGCCATGGATACCGGTACCGTCAAGTGGTTCAACGACAACAAGGGCTTCGGCTTCATCACCCCCGACAGCGGCGGCGACGATCTGTTCGCTCACTTCTCGGAAATTCGCAGCGACGGCTTCAAGACCCTCGCGGAAGGTCAGAAAGTCAGCTACGAGACAAAGAATGGCCCCAAGGGTCTGCAAGCATCGAACATTACCCCGCTGTAATCGCGCGACGCCATCCGTCCTGCTCACGAAGCGACACCTCACTGCCGCTTCAATTGCTGCACCCTCCGTCGTAGATGCAACGCGACTCGACGCAGACCAGGCCCGACCATCCGTCTCCCATCCGGCTGTCGACCAAGTGCGTAGTCGATACGCAAATATCGCTCGTAGCGCGCGTGTTCAGCCGCACGAGTGCGATCGGGCGCCATGCCCACCGCCTCCCCGCAAGCCGCACATCAGGAGAATCCGCATGACCCGAAGTCAGCCTCGCAGTAACAAGGCCCCTCCGCGTGCCAAGCAGGCCATGATCCTGCCCAAGCTGGGCACCGCATTGAACTGGGTGCCGCCGAAGCCTCCCTCTGGCACGAACTCGCGCCCGAAGAGGCGCCCTCTCGCGCCGCAATAGCGGATTGAGCCGGTTGTAACAGCGAACTTGCCTTCGAGTGAAGGTCGTCGCTCTGACGAGAGACATTGGCGCGACAAAGGAAGAACGCCTGGAACCGGACGGCGTTGTCGATGAAGTCCTCTCGGAGAGCAGATTCCGCGTGACACTGGAAAACGGCGCGACCGTCGCCGCGCACGCATCGGAACGCATGCGCAGGCACCGCATCGGGATCCTCGCAGGGGCTCGCGTAAGGCCGGCGTTGTCCGCCTACGACCGGACCAACGACCGCATCGATTTCCGGCACGGAGACGACCGGGCGCCGGCCGCTTCGACGACAAAGAGATTCGTTCGACGCTCGCCTGATCACGGGTGTCATCGAGTGGACACGTGACGATGTCACCCCCTGCCACTCGCAAGCCGATACCGCACGCCTGTCGCACCGCATGCCGACACGTTCTTGTTCGTACCCAAAATAAATCATACGTGCGTCAAACGATGCGCGTATGATGGGTTCATCAGGGAGATCATCAGTCCTCTGATCTTTCGCCCCTCCATCCGCCCTCTTGCTGCATCGCCCCTCCTTCGCGCTGCAACGTAGTCCCCTTCACCAACCAGCCCGCTCCGCAACAGGGACACCGGCTGGATGTGTTCGCCCATGCGACTCGTCGTGGCCGAACGCCAGGAGTTTGTCATGAGCATGCACGTCTATCGTGGATTCGAGATTTACCCATTGATTTACCCGCACGTGCCGGCGCCGAATGGCAGCCCGCATAACTACGATGCCGGGTTCGACGCGGCCGTCAAGATTTGCCTTCGCGGGACCACCGATACGCTGACACAAAGCCAGACTTTCAGATTGCGCGACACCTCGCCATTTGACAGCGCCGGCGACGCCCGTCGTGCCTCGGTGCGCTTTGCCGAGAACATCATCGACGACAATCGCGAAAAACAGGGTTTCTTTTCCAGCGCACGCTGAAGCGACTCGCCAGCGCAACACAATTTCCCGGTCGTTTGGAGGGCGAAATGATCATCGACGAACTACTCGGCTTGATCAGACGAAATGAGGTCACCCGGATCGACACCGTCGTGCCCTCCAGAATCGCCGATTCAGCGATGTGCCATCAACATGAGCTGCAAATGTTCGTGGCTATACGTGCACTATCGATCGGGGCCGGATATTCGGAATTCGAATCCGACGAGATAGCCAGCGCCGTCATGACACGACTCGGCTAGCTGTACGCTCGAATCTTTCAAAACAGGATCTACATGACGACAATTATTCTGAAGCTCAACGAACCGATCGATGTCGCGCTGCGGCGATTCCGGCGTGGCATCGAGAAAACCGGGTTGATTCGCGAGTTGCGCAGCCGCACCGGCTATGAAAAGCCCACGACGGAACGCAAGCGCAAAAAGGCCAGCGCCGTTGCCAGGCAGCGCTTGCGTGCGAAACGCATGTTGCCGCCCCGGAAAATGTACTAGGAGGGCATCGTGTACAACATGCCGACCGAGGCGCCTCCGTTTTTCCCGCTGACTAAATGCGAAGTCGATTTCAATCAGCAGAAAGACATGGTGACCCTGTTACCTAGCTTCTATGCATTCGGGTGCGAGTACACCAGCCGGGGTTTTCTGATCGGTCGGGACGACGCATTCAAATTGATTGCCGCAATTGAGAAGGCGCTCAGTATCTGAGGATGGGCTCACGCCGACGCGTTCACAAACATTGAAAGCCAGAAGACCAACCATGCGCGTCGCAACCAGGTATGTGGATCTGCTCTGTTTCCTTGTTGCGCTGCAACTCGTCACCCAAAGGAAAACTCGTCAGTGGCTGTCGCCCCATCAGCTAGTTGAATCATTGCAGGCATGGCTAATCGTCCATCGAGCGAAATGCGAGTGGCGCGATCGCGTCTGGATAGGCCATGCTGCTCTTCAGATAGCGAAGTCCGTCCACCCGGTGGATAGCTCCACGCCTCCTGAACAGCGTCCTGGTGTGGCACATGACTCGACAACCCACCCGCAAGGTGCGCCCGCAAATCGGTTAGGTATACGACTAAAGTGCATCCAGTACCTTCGGGAGCGTGTCTGACAGCAACCGCCCTGTGATGGGGCGAGCGCTCGAGCAACAGCCGCAAGCTAACGAGGAGAAAGCGTCAGTCGTTGACTCGATCACCGAAATACAGAATTTGGAGGAAAAATGCTCTTCAATTCAACACGATTCCGGATCGATTCGACACCGCGCAGAGCGGATGTTCAGTATGTCGCGCACGTGCGGATTACCACGATACTGATGAATGGCACGGAGCAAGAAGTACACAATAGCAGCGATCTGGCTGCCTTCTACAGTCGTGACGATGCAGTTGCGTACGCAAACAAATGGGCAGAGGAATGGCTAACGTCACAGTATGGTTGACGAGCGATGTCGATCGCTCGAACGCGACGAACATAGCTGACGGAACCATTCTTCCACATTGAAAAACCTATGCGGATGGCTACGTTGGAAGGAGTCTGACTTGCTAACCAGATCTCGGGGAATGGCAACACCGACGATGATAGTCGACCGACGTTGCGTACCTCACTACGTTGTGCTCCTGGACGGCTGGCGACCTTATGTATTGAATGTGGACCGCATCGTTATCCGACGAGAAGCGAGTCGGTTGTTGCTTGCCTTTGCACGGACCCATGGCAAACTTGAGCACATCGACGGTGACGAATGGAACACGTTTTCCGACACACAAAATCTTTCAGCGCCTGAGCGTCGCGAGGCGCGGTTCTATGTACTCGTAATGGGGACCGAGACCCAGCATCAGTTGCGGTTGCTAGCCAATCTCTAAAGTTTCCGTCCCGAGCGGAGTGAACCGCCCCGAGATTTGTGAAGGCTCCAACTGTCGAGAGAGGTAGCCGTCGAACGAAGGCCATCTTGACGCTCAGAGCTTGATGCGCTGAAGGCCGGTCTGAATGCGGTCGTGGTCGTTTGCGGGGGGATCAAATCGCCCGCCTGCCAGTCGAACATGTGTTCATGCACGGGGCGCGTGAAGTCGGCGATCACCTCGACGAATTCATCGTATCCGTAAGCCCCCTCGACATCTTCGGGAGGGCACGCGTTGGCGCCACCGAGGTCCAAGGGATACGGGCAGGTCTCTGCCGGCAGGACCTTTTCAACCTTGATCTTGTGCCTCCAGTCGTCGCCGAAGTCATGGAGGTATGCAGTGCCGCGGCACCGTCCGGGCATTGCCCGAGCCTCGCCCGGGCTTCGTAGATCACCGGCTCACGGAAACCGAACTCCGGATCGGGGATGCCGTAGCGCTCCCCCGCAATCTCGAACGCATGCAGGTGACTGTCGGCCCAGCCCGGAGCGGCCTGGATCAATGTGTCTAATCGCTTCGTTCGCTCCCGTTCGCATTGATCCGCCATTCCGGCTGAAACCCTAGCCGGTCACGCATGTTCCGCCGCCCCGCCATTCACTCGCGTGCCGGACCGCGCGGCCATGCGCTGAAAGGCTGGGCTCGAAACGGGCATCATTTCATACCAGCGGCAACGATGCCCGATGTTCTCCGTGTCGCCCGCCGACGCGAGGATCCCGCCCGCGACCGCCGGCAGCAAGCCGGCCCAACCTGCCGGCTCCGGGAGCGCTGTTTCCGTCAGCGCGCGGGGCGCCGCGACTCATTTGATCAGGCGCAGCACATCGCGAAAATGGGGATGCCGGCTGGATCCCAGCCACTCGAACCCGATCATCTCGACCGTCGCGATTTGCGCCCCCGCCGCCCCGAGCCGAGCGATCCCTGCGTCCCGGTCGATCGTCTTGCGCGACCCCACTGCATCGCTGACCACCGTGACGTTGCGGCCGCTGCGCAACAGCCCGAACGCCGTTTGCAACACGCACACATGCGCCTCGCAACCGGCGACGATGACGCTATTGCGCCCGGCCGGCAATGCATCGACCAGTCCCTCGGCGCACGCGTCGAAATGGTCCTTGACGACCGTGCTCGAGCACAGCTCCTTGATGTCCGACACGTTCCGGCCCAGCTGGAGGGGGCTCTGCTCGGTACCCATCACCGGCACGCCGACTATCTGCGCAATACGGGCAAGCCGGACCGCCTGCGTGACGACGGATACCCCTTCGTGGATCACCGGCATCAGCCGCGTCTGAAAATCAACCAATACGACCACTGAATCGTCGGGTACGTGCAGCACGGTGCATGCTCCGGAGTAAACGCGACGTCAACCATCATCGACCATCGATGAAGAGTCGCTCTGTCGCAAAATCGTCAGCCCCGCAAATGACGGATATCGAATCGCATCAATGATCGACTGCGTCAATTCGGTAAACGGAGGCGGGCCCCCAGCCTACCAAACTTACCGACGCGGTTGGCGCGATCGCATGGAATCCGGTTCTCGGGATCACCCGCCGGCCCGGTCGCAGGAACGCCGGTTGCTCACCGCTCCGTATCGCCGAATCCATCGCGTTCCGCGCCTTCCGTTTGCACCGCCCGAGACGTGGCGACAGACGAACCGTCACGATTCAATCCCGGTTCGAAATCAATCGCCAATACGGACATCGATTGCCATTCGATTTTCACCGAACTCGATAATCGGCGCATCTTCACTCCTCATGAATTAGCATATTTTACCGATCCGGCAAGCAATAATTGCGGCCTCATTTTCAGAACACCATTCGAAAACCATAAAATCATTATTGACTTCGACTTTCTCGTAACTTTAGAATCCCCTACGGTGGCTTACGTTTCGTTTTTCACGCCGTGCACGCACCAACGGCGGCACTGCACTCGGACGCCAGCAGAGCTGTCTTTCATGCCTGTCCGAGGCAGCATCTACTATTGTTTTCAATTCTGGAATTAACCGAGAACGGGTTATTTCCCATTCAATTCACCCCAGCAGCACGCCTGGATCAATTCCATAATTTCCAGGAATTCCATAATGCCGGGTGAAGCAGACCGAGCACCTGCTCATTCAATAATTCTCATAAAAATCGCCAGTCATCAGGAGGGACGTGACATGCATCGCTTCGCGAAATCGCTGTGCACGGGATTCGTCTGCGCCGGCCTGCTCGCCGCCTGCAACGACGACGACATCCAGCCGGCCAACCCGCCATCGAACCAGGCCGCGCTGTCGTTCCGCATGGACACCGGTGGCCAGATCAACGCGTTCTACCGGCAGGACAAGGTCGCCGCGCACCTGCTCGCGCGCTCGTCGACGAAGCCGCGCCTGCTCGTGGTCTTCCCCGCCGGCAACAGCGGCACGGGGCTGTGGTTCGACGACACCGCGCAGCCGGTGACCTGGAGCCTCGACACGTCGCCGTCCGCGCTATCGGCACCCGACGCACACGGCCGCCCGCTGTACGGTATCGGCGCCGACGTGTCGGTGGACACCAACACGCTGACGATCCGCCAGGGCGTGCTCAGCAACGTGCGCTTCCTGCGCGATTTCAACGGCGGCGCAACGGTTCCGCAGCAGATCCTCACCGCGCCGACGGTCCAGGGCAGTGCCGCACAATGGCAACGCGACCGGATCGACGGCGCGCCCGGCTATTCGCTGCGCATCACGCTGCGCGACGGCGGCAGCATCGCGCCGGCAGCGGGCGGCAAGCTCGTCCTGAGCGCACCGGCGGGCTCGCGCACGCTGCGGCTGCATGTCGATGCGCTGTCGGGCGAGACGCCGTTGTCGCCGATCACGCGTGCCGACCTGCTCGCGCCGTCCGTCAACCCCGACCCGGTGAGCCAGAACGTGCTCGAGTTCCTGAGCTTCCACGACAAGCTGCTGGCCGGCTCGTGGCAGTACGACACCTACTTCGGTCGCGACACGCTGATCTCGGTGCGCATGCTGATGCCCGTGCTCGAACCCGCGGCGATCGAGGCCGGCCTGTCGTCGGTGCTGAGCCGGCTGGCGACCGACGGCAAGGTCGCGCACGAGGAAGGTATCGGCGAATTCGCGCTCGTCGACAACCAGAAGAACGGGCGGCCGAACGATTCGACGCCAACCTACGACTACAAGATGATCGACAGCGACTACCTGCTCGCGCCGATCGCCGCCGCGTGGCTGATCGACGATACGCGCGGCCAGGCCCGCGCGGCCGCGTATCTCGCACAGCGCGGCAGCGACGGGCAGACCAACGGCAGCCGCCTGGTCGTCAACCTGCTGCACGTCGCGACGACCGCGCAGCCGTTCGCGCAGCAGCCGTCGGTCGCGAACCTGATCCACCTGCGGCCCGGCGAGATCGTCGGCAACTGGCGCGACAGTACCGACGGGCTTGGCGGCGGCGTCTACCCGTACGACGTGAATGCGGTGCTCGTGCCGGCCGCGCTGCGCGCGGCGAACGCATTCCTCACACGCGGCCTGCTCGATCCGTATCTGGATGCCGGACATCGCGCGACGCTCGCCAACACGGCGAACCAGGCGGCCACGTGGGAGACGCAGGCACCTCCGCTGTTCCAGGTCAGCGTGCCGGCCGCACAGGCGGCCACCGACGTGTCGGCCTATGCGCCGTCCACCGGCGTGCCGGCCGGCACCGCACCGGGCGTGCCGCTGGCGTTCTACGCGCTGTCGCTCGATCAGCAGGGCAATCCGATCCCGGTGATGAATTCCGACGGCGGCTTCGCGCTGCTGTTCGGCACGCCGCCGGACGACGAGCTTCAGCGGATCGTCGCCGACGTCACGCGGCCGTTCCCGACCGGGCTCGTGACCGATGCCGGGATGCTGATCGCGAATCCTGCGTATGCAAGCCAGGCGCTGTGGCCGAAGTTCACCAGTTCCGCGTATCACGGCACGGTAATCTGGTCGTGGCAGCAGGCGATGTGGGTGGCCGGGCTCGATCGCCAGCTCGCGCGCCAGGACCTGTCGGCCGCGACACGCACGCTGCTCACGCAGGCGCGGCAGACAATCTGGCAGGTTATCTCGAACGGACGCGACATGCGCACGTCGGAAATGTGGACATGGTCCTACGTGAACGGCAAGTACCAGACCGATGCATTCGGCACGCGCAGCGCGGACGCCACCGAGGCGAACGCGGCGCAGCTCTGGAGTACGACGTATCTCGCGATCCGCGATCCGCAGCAGCGTGCGGGCAAGTACTGGTGGCAGGCGGCGCAGCGGATGCAGGATGCTCAGCCGAAGAAGAGTGCAGCGGCCCTGGCATCGCGGTAACGCAGCGCCGGACGCATGCCGACCGGGCATGCACAAGCCCCGGGGGCGTCACCGCCACCGGGGCTTCGGCAGGCATTGAAGCGATCGACACCGCTTCCGCACGACCGCGTTGCCGAACGTCGCGCGCCCGATCACCCGTGCCCGCGTGCCGCGCAAACCCATGTCACCGCGAAACGACCCGGTTCCGCCCTTCCCGTTTCGCCTGGTACAGGCGTTCGCCGACCACGCGCAGCAACGCATCGACCGTGCTGCCGTCGGCCCCGTATTGCGCGACACCGACGCTGACCGTCACCTGCACGCGCTTGAAATCGAGCCCGAACGGCGAACTCGCGATCGACGAGCGCACGCGCTCGGCGGTCATCCGCGCGCCTTCGAGCGGCATTTCCGGCAGTAGCGCCATGAACTCCTCGCCGCCGACCCGCGCGAGCCCGCCGGCCGGCCGGATCGCATCGAGGCACTGGCGCACGACGCCACGCAGCACCTCGTCGCCGATCTGGTGCCCGTATGCATCGTTGATGTTCTTGAAATTGTCGAGATCGAGCGCGAGCAGGCAGAACGGTGTGCCGTCACGCTCGGCCCGCGCCATCTCGCGCTCGACCTGCGCGATGAACTGCCGGCGGTTCGACGCGCCCGTCATCGGATCGGTCGCGGCGATGTATTCGAGCTTCTGGTTCGTGCGTCGCAGTTCCTGCAGCGCGCTCTCGGTACGCGCCATCGATTCCGACAGCCGGCTCATCAGGTCTTCCTGGCTGTAGATCGCCGAGAACGAGCGCGTCGTCTGCAGCGCCTGCACGACACCGTAGCTGAGCAGGAAGAAACCGCCCGCGAAAATCGCGTGCGCGAGCCACCACATGTGATTCCACGGCTTGCCGAGAATGAACGCGAGCGACGACAGCGCAAACGCCACGATCGACACGCCGTAGATCATCATCAGCGGCGAGCGGATCCGCCGCGCGAGCAGCACGGCGACGTTCAGCAGCGAGAACACGAGCGCGCCGCCTTCCATCGACAGCCGCGTGCCCGGCGCGCCCGCGACCGGCGAATACGCAATGTACGCCACGGCCACGTTGACGATCACGAAGAACACGATCCACGGCAGCCACGTGCGCATGCTCGTGCGCTTCTCGATGCGATCGGGCGGACTCGAATAGGACAGCAGGCCCGTGAGCAGCAGGATCGACATCACGAGCCGCGACGCGGGCCCGTATAGCAGGAACAGCCAGATGTTGTGATGCGCCATCCCGGTGAACGCGCCATGCAGCGCATAGATCATCGCGAAGCCGAGAAAGCCAAGAGTCAGCCAGCGCAGCAGCGGCTCGCCGGACGACCGGTAGCACACCCACGTAACGTAGGTGACGAACGCGCCTTCGAGGGTCGCGGCGGCGATCGCGATTTCATGGAACGCGTGGTTCTCGAACACGACGCGCGGGTCGCTGAAGAACCACAGATAGGCGATCAGATAGGCGGGCAGCAACGCGAATCCGACCAGCAGGCATTTCGCGTAGAGCCTCGCGGCCGCGCTGACGACGCGCGGCGGTTCCCCGGCTGCATAGGTCGTACTCATTCGGTCCCCGGTCGGTCTGCTGCGTTGGTTCTAGCCTTCGCGGCACGGATCGCACGACGCACGATCCGGCCCATCGTGCCGAAAGGCAAATGTCAGAGCAAGTATAGGTGGGGCAATTCGTTTGACAAGTAAGGGGAAACGGCATTGCCGGGCGCATGCCTTTTGCTTCCCGATTGTTTCGAATAGCGGATCAGTCGCACCGATTCGCGCCGCGGCCGCCTGCCTCGCCGAAGCGAAACCGCGGCCGCTCGGCGTCAAAGATCAGAGGATTTCGAACAGCCCGGCTGCGCCCTGCCCGCCGCCGATGCACATCGTGACGACCACGTACTTCACGCCGCGCCGCTTGCCCTCGATCAGCGCATGGCCCGTCAGGCGCGCGCCCGATACGCCGTACGGATGGCCGACCGCGATCGCGCCGCCGTTCACGTTCAGGCGATCCTCAGGAATCCCGAGCGTGTCGCGGCAGTACAGCACCTGCACGGCGAACGCTTCGTTCAATTCCCACAGGCCGATATCGGCGACCTTCAACCCCGCCTGCTTCAGCAGCTTGGGTACCGCGAACACGGGGCCGATGCCCATCTCGTCCGGTTCGCAACCGGCCACCGCGAAACCGCGGAATACGCCGAGCGGCTGCAGCCCTTCGCGCTGCGCGGCGTCGGCGCTCATCACGACGCAGGCCGACGCACCGTCCGAGAACTGGCTCGCGTTGCCGGCGGTGATCACGCCACCCGGCACGGCCGAGCGGATCTTCGACACGCCTTCGAGCGTCGTGTCGGGGCGAATCCCTTCGTCGGCCGACACCGTCACTTCCTTCGTGAACAAGCGGCCCGTCGCCTTGTCGGCGATGCCCGCGAGCACGGTGATCGGCACGATCTCGTCGTGAAAACGCCCGGCTTCCTGCGCGGCCGCCGCCCGCAATTGCGACTGCACGCCGTACTCGTCCTGCCGCTCCTTCGAGATGCCGTAGCGCTTCGCGACGTTCTCGGCCGTCTGCAGCATGTTCCAGTAGATCTCCGGCTTGTGCTGGGCGAGCCAGCCTTCCTGGATCATGTGATGGTTCATCTCGTTCTGCACGCACGAGATCGATTCGACGCCGCCCGCCACAAACACTTCACCTTCGCCCGCGATGATCCGCTGCGCGGCCAGCGCGATGGTCTGCAGCCCGGACGAGCAGAAGCGGTTCACCGTCATCCCCGGCACCGTCACGGGCAGCCCCGCGCGCAGCGCGATCTGCCGCGCGATGTTCGCGCCGGTCGCGCCTTCGGAGTTCGCGCAACCCATGATCACGTCCTCGACGTGTGCGGGGTCGAGCTTCGCGCGTTCGAGCGCGGCCGCGACCACGTGGCCGCCGAGCGTCGCGCCGTGCGTCATGTTGAAGGCACCGCGCCAGGATTTCGCCAACGGCGTGCGGGCGGTCGATACGATTACGGCTTCGGTCATGCGAGTCTCCTTCGGTCCTGCTTCATGTCCTGAATCGGATGGGGGAATGCGCTACGCCGCCTGGCGCGCGCCCGCGGACGTCACGTGCGCGACGCCCGCTGCCTGCATCTGCTGCCATGCGTGGGCGAGCGACCCGTTCAGGTCGATCGCGCGGCACGCATCGTTGATCACCGCGGCTTCGAAACCCGCCGCGCGCGCATCGAGCGCCGACCACGCGACGCAGTAGTCGGTCGCGAGCCCGCAGCACCACACGCGTTTCGCGCCGAGCTCGTGCAGATAGCCCGCAAGCCCTGTGCGCGTCGTGCGGTCGGCTTCGACGAACGCGGAATAGCTGTCGACTTGCGCGTCGCCGCCCTTGCGGATCACGAGCCGCGCATGCGGGATGTCGAGGTCGCGATGCAGCGCCGCGCCGTCGGTGTCCTGCACGCAGTGCACGGGCCACAGCACCTGTTCGCCGTACGGCAGCGCGAGCGTGGAGAACGGTTCGCGGCCCGGATGGTTCGCCGCGAACGACACGTGCTCGCGCGGGTGCCAGTCCTGCGTCAGCACGACCTGGTCGAAGCGTTGCGCGAGCGCGTTGATCACCGGCACGACCGCGTCGCCGTCGGGCACCGCGAGCGCGCCGCCCGGCATGAAGTCGTACTGCACGTCGATCACGAGCAGTACGTCGTCGGTGCGTTTCATTGCATTTCTCCGGGTGTTCGTCGCGCCGCGATCCGGCGCGTCAGCCGTTGAACCCGCGGCCGGCCTTCGCGAGCTCCGCGATCGACGGCGCGAGCTGCCATGCGTCGCCATTCGGCGCAGCCGCGTAGCGGCGAATCGCGCGCTCGACGTTGTAGAGGCCAACCATGTCCGCGTACAGCATCGGGCCGCCGCGCCACAGCGGGAAGCCATAGCCGGTCAGGTAGACCATGTCGATGTCGGATGCCTTCGACGCGATCTTCTCTTCGAGGATCTTCGCGCCTTCGTTGACGAGCGCGAACACGAGCCGCTCGACGATCTCGTCGTCGCCGATCTTGCGCCGCTCGACGCCGCGCTCCTTCGAATACGCGACGACCATCTCGTCGACGAGCGACGACGGCTTTGCCTTGCGATCGCCCGGCACGTAGTCGTACCAGCCGGCCCCCGTCTTCTGGCCGAAGCGGCCCTGCTCGCAGAGGCGGTCGGCGATCTTCGAGTACTGGAGACCGGGCTGCTCGACGTAGCGGCGCTTGCGGATCGCCCAGCCGATGTCGTTGCCGGCGAGGTCGCTCATCCGGAACGGGCCCATCGCGAAACCGAATTTCTCGATCGCCCGGTCGACCTGCGCGGGCAGCGCGCCTTCCTCGAGCATGAAGAGCGCCTGACGAATGTACTGCTCGATCATCCGGTTGCCGATGAAGCCGTCGCACACGCCCGACACGACCGCCGTCTTGCGGATCTTCTTCGCCACCGCCATTACGGTGGCGAGCACGTCCTTCGCGGTCTGCGCGCCGCGCACGACCTCGAGCAGCTTCATCACGTTCGCCGGGCTGAAGAAGTGCATGCCGACGACGTCCTGCGGACGCTTCGTGAACGCCGCGATCTTGTCGACGTCGAGCGTCGACGTGTTCGACGCGAGGATCGCGCCCGCCTTCGCGACTTCGTCGAGCTTCCTGAACACCTGCTCCTTCACGCCGAGTTCCTCGAACACGGCCTCGACGATCAGGTCGGCGTCCTTCAGGTCGTCGTAGGACAACGTCGGCGTGATCAGCGCCATGCGCGCGTCGAGCTTCTCCTGCGTGAGCTTGCCCTTCTTCACCTGCGCGTCGTAGTTCTTGCGGATCGTCGCGACGCCGCGCTCGAGCGCTTCCTGTTTCGTCTCGAGCAGCGTGACGGGCAGGCCCGCGTTGACGAAGTTCATCGCGATCCCGCCGCCCATCGTGCCCGCGCCGATCACGCCGACGCGGCGGATCTCGCGCAACGGCGTATCGGCCGGCACGTCGGGAATCTTGCTCGCCGCGCGCTCGCCGAAGAACGCATGCCGCAGCGCGCGGCTTTCCGGCGTCATCATCAACGCGACGAAACCCTCGCGCTCGGCGACGCTGCCCTTGTCGAAGCCGTGCAGCACGCCGGCCTCGATCGCGTCGATGCACTTGTGCGGCGCGGGGAAATTCGGTGCGGCGGCCCGGGCCGAATTGCGCGCGAACTGGATGAAGCCCGCTGCGTTCGCGTGGACGATCTTGCGATCGCGCACGCGCGGATGCGGCCCCTTCTGCGCACCGACCTTGCGGGCGAACGTGACGGCCGCGTCGAGCAGGTCGCCGTCGGCCATTTCGTCGAACAGCCCGCTCTTCGCGAGCTGCTCCGACGGCACGGGCGCGCCCGACACGATCATGTTCAGTGCGGTTTCGAGCCCCACCGCGCGCGGCAGGCGCTGCGTGCCGCCTGCGCCCGGCAGCAGGCCGAGCTTCACTTCGGGCAGCGCGACCTGCGCACCGGGCGCCGCGACGCGGTAGTGCGCGCCGAGCGCGAGCTCGAGGCCGCCGCCCATCACGACGCTGTGCAGCGCCGCGACGACGGGTTTCGCGCTCGCCTCCACCGCGCGGATCACGGTGTGCAGCGTCGGTTCCTGCAACGCCTTCGGCGTATTGAATTCGGTGATGTCGGCGCCGCCCGAGAAGGCGCGTCCCGCGCCGGTCAGCACGATGGCCGTGACCGACGGATCCTGCGCGGCGCGATCGAGCGCGTCCATGACACCCTGACGGGTCGACAGACCAAGCCCGTTGACGGGCGGATTGTTGAGCGTAAGGACGGCCACGCCGTCGCGAGTCGAGTAATCCACTGCCATCTGCCTGCCTCCATGCATCGCGCGCCGGGGTGGCTGCGCTTCATTGTGCGCGGTCGAACAGCCGCATGTCCGGATGAACGGAGGCAGCATACAACGAAAAAGCACGGTCGTTCAATTTGAATTTTGTTCCCGATCCGGGGACGGATCGGGCGACCGTTTCACGAGCCGCTTCCGGACCGCGCCCGGCGTTACGGCTCGCAGACCGCCGTCGGCAACACGTAATCGCGGAACGTCTCGCGCAGCTTCAGCTTCTGCAGCTTGCCGGTCGCGGTATGCGGCAGCGATTCAACGAATACGACGTCGTCGGGAACCCACCATTTCGCGACCTTGCCTTCGTAGAACGCGAGCAGCGCGTCGCGGCTCAGGTTCGCCCCTTCGCGCGGCACCACGACGAGCAGCGGGCGCTCGGTCCATTTCGGGTGGGCACAAGCGATGCAGGCGGCCTCGGCCACGCCCGGGTGCGCAATCGCGACGTTCTCGATGTCGATCGAGCTGATCCACTCGCCGCCCGACTTGATCACGTCCTTGCTCCGGTCGGTGATCTGCAGGAAGCCGTCGGGGTCGATCGTCGCGACGTCGCCGGTCGGGAACCAGCCGTCCGACAGCGGCGACGTATCGCCGCGAAAGTAGTGGTCGATCACCCACGGGCCGCGCACCTGCAGCTCGCCGAATGCGACGCCGTCCCACGGCAGTTCGTGGCCGTCCTCGCCGACGATGCGCATGTCGACGCCGCAGATCACGCGCCCCTGCTTTTCGAGCAGCTTGCGCTGCGCGTCGAGCGGCCGCTGCGACTGCGCCCAGTTGAGCTTCGCGAGCGTGCCGAGCGGCGACAGCTCGGTCATCCCCCATGCGTGGATCACGCGCACGCCGTATTCGTCCTCGAAGGTGCGCAGCATCGCGGGCGGGCACGCGGAGCCGCCGATCACCGTGCGGTTCAGCGTCGAGAAGCGCACGCCGGCCTCGCGCATGTAGTTGAGCAGGCCGAGCCACACGGTCGGCACGCCCGCGGAAAAAGTCACGCGCTCGGCTTCCATCAGCTCATACAGCGATTTCCCGTCGAGATCCTTGCCGGGCAGCACGAGCTTGCCGCCCGTGAGCGGCACCGCGTACGGCAGGCCCCATGCGTTGACGTGGAACATCGGCACGACGGGCAGCACGGCGTCCATCCCGGACAGGTTCATCGCGTCGGGCAGCGCGGCGCCGTACGCGTGCAGCACCGTCGAGCGGTGCGAATACAGCACGCCCTTCGGGTTGCCGGTCGTGCCCGACGTGTAGCAGAGCCCCGACGCCTGCTGCTCGTCGAGGCGCGGCCATTCGTAGCGGCCATCCTCCGCTTCGACGAGCGTTTCGTAACAGAGGAACGGCGTCGTGCCGGACGGCAGGTGCGCGGCGTCCGTCATCGCGACCCAGCCCTTCACGTGCGGGCATTGCGGTGCGATGGCCTCGACGAGCGGTGCGAAATTGATATCGAAGAAGACGTAGCGGTCTTCCGCGTGATTGACGATGTACGCGATCTGCTCGGGGAACAGGCGCGGGTTGATCGTGTGGCACACGGCCCCCATGCCGCCAATCCCGTAATACGCTTCCAGATGCCGGTAGCCGTTCCACGCCAGCGTACCGACGCGATCGCCGGTTTCGACGCCGAGCCGCGCGAGCGCCTGCGCCAGTTGCTTCGCGCGGCGCTCGCAATCGCGGTACGTGTAGCGATGCAGATCGCCTTCCACGCGCTTCGACACGATCTCCGTATCGCCGGCGTGCCGCGCGGCATGAGAAATCAGCGAGGAAACCAGCAACGGCATGTCCATCATCTGGCCCAGCAACGGCTTGCCCATCGTCTTGTTCTCCGTGTGGATGCGAATCGGTGCCTCTGCCGCGCGTCCGTCGGCGGCCCCGGGCGGGCGTGGCGCACGGTGCGCGGGCCACCATGCGGGCGGCGCGGCGCCGCCTTACAATATCGGCTTACCCAGAGGCGCTCAACATGTCGTTTTCCCGAAGCGCAGCCGATGCGGCTGACACCCTTCCCGACCTCGCCGCCACGCTCGGCGCACCCGCCGAAGGCGCGTTCGTCCGGCTCGGCGACGCGTTTCATACGCGCCTGCCGGCCGCGCCGCTTGCCGCGCCGTACGTCGTCGGCTTTTCCGACGAGGTCGCGCAACTGCTCGACCTGCCGGCGTCGATCGCCGCGCAGCCTGGCTTCGCCGAGCTGTTCGCCGGCAACCCGACGCGCGACTGGCCCGCAACCTCGATGCCGTACGCTTCGGTGTATTCCGGCCATCAGTTCGGCGTGTGGGCCGGCCAGCTCGGCGACGGCCGCGCGCTGACGATCGGCGAGCGCACCGGCACCGACGGCCGCCGCTACGAACTGCAACTGAAAGGCAGCGGCCGTACGCCGTACTCGCGGATGGGCGACGGCCGCGCGGTGCTGCGCTCGTCGATCCGCGAATTCCTGTGCTCGGAAGCGATGCATCACCTCGGCATCCCGACCACACGCGCGCTGACGGTGATCGGTTCCGACCAGCCGGTGGTGCGCGAGGAGATCGAGACATCGGCCGTCGTCACGCGCGTGTCGGAAAGCTTCGTGCGCTTCGGCCACTTCGAGCACTTCTTCTCGAACGATCGCCCCGACCTGCTGCGCCAGCTCGCCGATCACGTGATCGACCGCTTCTATCCGGATTGCCGCCGCGCCGACGATCCGTACCTCGCGCTGCTCGAAGCCGCGACGCTGCGCACGGCAGACCTCGTCGCGCAGTGGCAGGCCGTCGGCTTCTGCCACGGCGTGATGAACACCGACAACATGTCGATCCTCGGCGTGACGATCGACTACGGCCCGTTCGGCTTCGTCGACGCGTTCGACGCGAACCACATCTGCAACCACTCCGATAACGGCGGCCGCTACGCGTACCGGATGCAGCCGCGCATTGCGCACTGGAACTGCTATTGCCTCGCGCAGGCGCTGCTGCCGCTGATCGGGCTGCAGCACGGCATTGCGGACGACGACGCACGCGCCGAGCGCGCGGTGGACGACGCGCAGGCCGCGCTCGCGAAGTTTCCGGAACGCTTCGGCCCCGCGCTCGAACGCGCGATGCGTGCGAAGCTCGGCCTCGAGCTCGAGCGCGAGAACGATGCCGAGCTCGCCAACAAGCTGCTCGAGACGATGCATGCGAGCCACGCGGATTTCACGCTGACGTTCCGCCGGCTCGCGCAGATCTCGAAGCACGACGCGAGCCGCGACGCGCCCGTGCGCGACCTGTTCATCGACCGCGACGCGTTCGATGCGTGGGCGAACCTCTACCGCGCGCGGCTGTCCGAGGAAATGCGCGACGATGCGGCACGTGCTGCCGCGATGAACCGCGTGAACCCGAAATACGTCCTGCGCAACCATCTGGCCGAAGTCGCGATCCGGCGCGCGAAGGAAAAGGATTTCTCGGAAGTCGAGCGGCTCGCGCAGATCCTGCGCCGGCCGTTCGACGAACAACCGGAGCATGAAGCGTACGCGGCGTTGCCGCCCGACTGGGCCGGGTCGCTCGAAGTGAGCTGCTCGTCCTGAGCCCCAACCCGCGCGTATCGACCGACCGATCAGGAGAACCCCACATGTCCCACGATTCCGACGACAAGACCTTCCCGTACGAGAAGGACGACGCCGAGCTGCGCCGCCGGCTCACGCCGATGCAGTACGAAGTCACGCAGCATGCGGCGACCGAGCGTGCGTTCACCGGCGAATACACCGACACGGAAGACGACGGTATCTACAAATGCGTCGTCTGCAGCACGCCGCTGTTCGAATCCGGCGCCAAATTCCACTCGGGCTGCGGCTGGCCCAGCTACTTCAAGCCGCTCAACGGCGAGGTGATCGACGAGAAGGTCGACTACTCGCACGGGATGGTGCGCGTCGAGGTCCGCTGCAATCACTGCGGCGCGCATCTCGGCCACGTCTTCGAGGACGGCCCGCGCGACAAGACCGGTTTGCGGTACTGCATCAATTCGGCTGCGTTAAACTTCGAGTCCCGACCCGAAAACGAATGAGCGGCGCCGGGCGGATCGGGGCTCCCCTCGCCACCGCCCCGATCCGCTCCGGCGGTGCCTGGCGGGTCCCTACAACGGTGAAAGGCCGCGCACGCGGCCTTTCACGCAGCTGCGAGCGCCATGAAATTCCTGTTCGATCTGTTTCCGATCATCCTGTTTTTTGCCGCCTTCAAGGTCTGGGGCATCTTTACCGCTACCGCCGTCGCGATCGTCGCGACGCTGGCCCAGGTCGCATGGGTTGCCTTCCGGCACCGGAAGGTCGACACGATGCTGTGGGTCAGCCTCGGCGTGATCGTCGTTTTCGGTGGCGCCACCCTCGTCCTGCATGACGAGAAATTCATTCAATGGAAACCGACTGTGCTGTACTGGCTGTTTGCGATCGGGCTGCTCGCCGCACGCTATGTGTTCGGCAACAACCTGATCGAGAAGATGATGGGCAAGCAGCTCACGCTGCCGCACCCCGTGTGGGACAAGCTGAACGTCGCCTGGGCGCTGTTCTTCGCAGTGCTCGGTGTCGCGAACCTGTACGTGGTGCACAACTTCACCGAATCGCAGTGGGTGAACTTCAAGCTGTTCGGCACGACGGGCGCGATGGTCGTATTCATCATCCTGCAGAGCCTGTGGCTCACGAAATACCTGAAGGACGAGTGACATGACGGACGCCTTTCTCCACGCGTCGCCCGACGAGCGCATCGCGCTGATCGAAGCGCGCCTCACGGCAGCGCTCGCCCCGCTGTCGCTCACCGTGCGCGACGACAGCGCGCAGCACGCGGGCCACGCCGGCGCGGCCGCCGGCGGCCACTTCACGGTCACGATCGTGTCGGCCGCATTCGCGGGCAAGCCGCGCGTCGCACGGCACCGGCTGGTGTATGATGCGCTCGCTGATGCGATGCAGCGCGGCATTCACGCGCTCGCGATCGTGGCGTACACGCCCGAAGAATTCAACGAATCTTCAATCTAGTCTCATTAGGAATTCCCGATGATCCTGAAATCCCCCCGCCTGTGGGTCGCGGCGGCTGCCTTTGCAGCGGCACCGGCATTTGCCCAGAACATCGCCGTCGTCAACGGCACGCCGATTCCGAAGTCGCGCGCCGACGCGATGGTTGCTCAGCTCGTCCAACAAGGCCAGACCGACAGCCCGCAACTGCAGCAGGCCGTGCGCCAGGAACTCGTGAACCGCGAAATCCTGATGCAGGAAGCCATCCGCGAAGGCATCCCGAACCGTCCGGACGTGAAGGCGCAAGTTGCCGTCGCGCAGCAGACCGTCGTGCTGCGTTCGATGATCGAGAGCTTCCTGAAGAAGAACCAGCCGACCGACGCCGAAGTGAAGGCCCGCTATGACGACCTCGTCAAGGGCGCCGGCGGCAACCGCGAATATCACCTGCACCACATCCTCGTCGACAACGAGCAGCAGGCGAAGGACCTGATCGCGAAGATCAAGGCCGGCGCGAAGTTCGAGGATCTTGCGAAGCAGTACTCGAAGGATCCGGGTTCGGGCAAGAACGGCGGCGACCTCGACTGGTCCGACCCGAAGGCATACGTGCCGGAATTCGCAGCGGCTGCGCAGAAGCTGCAGAAAGGCCAGATGACCGACTCGCCGGTGAAGACGCAGTTCGGCTGGCACATCATCCGCGTCGACGACATCCGCGACATCGCGCCGCCGCCGTTCGACCAGGTGAAGGCGCAGATCGCGCAGCAGCTCGTGCAGCAGAAGCTGCAGGCGTTCGAGGAAGGTCTGCGCCAGCAGGCAAAGATCCAGTAACGCCGGCGCTCATCGCCGATGCATCGAAAAGCCGCTCTTCGGAGCGGCTTTTTTATTGCCCGCGCACTGCCTGCGGGCGCGTCACGATGCGCTTGCCGCCCGGCAAAAAGAAACAGGCCGCTCCAAAGAGCGGCCTGTTTCCGTGCCGGATTCGCGCGCACCGCAAGCCCAGGCTACGCGGGATGGAACACGTCCTGATAGCGAACGTCACCCGACGGCCGCGGCGCCGAATCGTCGAGCGACAGCGCGAGGAAATACTCGGGCGGCACGCCCGGGAACACGATGCCGCCGGAAGGCGCAAAGCCGAACCGCGCGTAGTACGCGGGGTCGCCGAGCAGGACGCAACCGCGCGCGCCAAGCCGGCGCAACGCGTCGAGCCCCGTGCGCACCAGCCCTGCACCGATGCTCCGTCGCCGGCAGTCGGGCAGCACCGCGAGCGGCGCCAGCCCGTACCAGCGCTGGCTGCCCGACGGTTCACCGCCAATCGACACCGGCGAGAACGCAACGTGCCCGATCAGGCGGCCGTCGCGCTCCGCGACGAGCGAGACGCTCAACGCACCGTCCGCACGCAGCGTATCGACGATCCGCCGCTCGAACTGCCCGCCTTCCGGCTCGCCCGCGAACGCGGCGACGATCACGCGACCGATCGCGTCGCCCTCGCTCGCACGCTCGTCGCGCAGCGTGACGACCTCGACCGGCGCGTTCGGGTCGAACATCATCCCGATCAGCCGATCCAGCGGCGCGCGTTACGGAACACACGCATCCACGGGCTCGCTTCGCCCCAGCTTTCCGGATGCCAGCTCATCGCGACCGTACGATGCACACGCTCCATGTGCGGCATCAGCACCGAGAAGCGGCCGTCGGCCGTCGTGACCGACGTGATGCCGGCCGGCGAGCCGTTCGGGTTGAACGGATAGCCCTCGGTCGCTTCGCCGCGGTGGTCGATGTAACGCATCGCGACCGCGACGCGATCGATGTCGCCCTGCTGCGAGAAATCCGCGTAGCCTTCGCCGTGCGCGACCGCGACCGGAATCCGCGAACCTTCCATTCCGGCGAAGAAGATCGACGGCGACTTCTGCACTTCGACGAACGAGAAGCGCGCCTCGAACTGCTCGGACTTGTTGCGCGTGAACTTCGGCCACGCTTCTGCGCCCGGAATCATCGACGCGAGGCTCGACAGCATCTGGCAGCCGTTGCAGATGCCGAGCGCGAACGTGTCGGGACGCGCGAAGAACGCCGAGAACATGTCGGCAAGGTTCGCGTTGAAGCGGACCGTCTTCGCCCAGCCTTCGCCAGCGCCCAGCACGTCGCCGTACGAGAAGCCGCCACATGCGACCGCCCCTGCGAAATCGGCGAGCGTTGCACGGCCGGCGAGCAGGTCGCTCATGTGCACGTCGTGCGCATCGAAGCCCGCGCGATCGAACGCGTAGGCCGTTTCCAGATGCGAGTTCACGCCCTGCTCGCGCAGGATCGCGACGCGCGGTCGTGCGCCCGTCGCGATGAACGGCGCGGCGATGTCGTCGGCCGGATCGAAGCTCAGCACCGGCGAGATGCCGGGATCGGCCGCGTCGAGCAGCGTGTCGTATTCGGCATCCGCACACGCGGGGTTGTCGCGCAGGCGTGCGATGCGCCAGCTCACTTCGCTCCATGCGCGATGGAGCTCGGTGCGCGGTGCGTCGAAGATCTTCTTCGCGTCGCGGTACACCTCGATCACGTCGCGATCGTTGACCGAGCCGATCACGTGCGAGCACGCCGACAAGCCGAACTCGCGCAGCGCGCCGAGCACAGCGTCGCGGTCGGTCGCACGCACCTGCACGACGGCGCCGAGTTCCTCGGAGAACAGCGCGCGCAGCGTGCGATCCTCGCGACGGCCACTCGTCTGCTTCGCCCAGTCCTTCGCGTCGCCGTAGTCGGATTCGTGATTCGGGTCCAGCGTCAGCATGTCGACATTCAGCGACACGCCCGCGTGGCCCGCGAACGCCATTTCGCACACCGTCGCCCACAGGCCGCCGTCCGAGCGATCGTGGTACGCGAGCAGCTTGTCTTGCGCATTGAGCGACTGGATTGCGTTGAAGAAGCGCTTCAGGTCTTCCGCATCGTCGACGTCCGGCGTCGTGTCGCCGACCTGCTGCGTGACCTGCGCGAAGATGCTGCCGCCCATCCGGTTCTTGCCGCGGCCGAGATCGATCGCGATCAGCACGCTGTCGCCCGCGTCGGCGATACGGCGCAGTTGCGGCGTCAGGTGACGGCGCACGTCCTCGACCGGCGCGAACGCGGAGATGATCAGCGACACCGGCGACACCACTTCCTTCGCGACGCCCTGCTCGTCCCACTTCGTCTTCATCGACAGCGAATCCTTGCCGACCGGGATGCCGATCCCGAGCGCCGGACACAACTCCATGCCGATCGCCTTGACCGTGTCGAACAACGCGGCGTCCTCGCCGGCCGTGCCGCACGCGGCCATCCAGTTCGCCGACAGCTTCAGCTTGTCGAGCGACGCGATCGGCGCGCTCGCGATGTTCGTGATCGCCTCGCCGACCGCCATGCGGCCCGATGCCGGCGCGTCGATCACCGCGAGCGGCGTGCGCTCGGCCATCGTCATCGCCTCGCCCTTGAAGCCCGCATAGTCGAGCGCGGTGATCGCGCAGTCGGCCACCGGCACCTGCCACGGGCCGACCATCTGGTCGCGCACCGACGTGCCGCCGACCGAACGGTCGCCGATCGTGATCAGGAACGACTTGCTGCCGACCGTCGGGTGCTTCAGCACGTCGACGGCGACTGCCGACAGCGCGATGCCCGTCACGTCGACCGGCGCGCGCTCGGTCGCCACGCGCGTGACGTCGCGATGCATGCGCGGCGGCTTGCCGAGCAGCACTTCCATCGGCATGTCGACCGGGTATTCGTCGGTGCCCGTCGCTTCGTCGTCGACGAGCTTCAATTGGCGTTCGTCGGTCGCGACGCCGACCACCGCGAACGGGCAGCGCTCACGTGCGCAGATCGCCTCGAAGCGCGGCAGATCGGCCGGCGCGATCGCCAGCACGTAGCGCTCTTGCGCTTCGTTCGACCAGATTTCGCGCGGCGACAGGCCCGATTCCTCGAGCGCGACCTTGCGCAGCTCGAAGCGCGCGCCCTTGCCCGCGCCGTCGACGATCTCGGGGAACGCGTTCGACAGGCCGCCCGCGCCGACGTCGTGGATACTCAGGATCGGGTTTTCCGCGCCGAGCTGCCAGCAGCCGTTGATCACTTCCTGGGCGCGACGCTCGATTTCGGGGTTGCCGCGCTGCACCGAGTCGAAGTCGAGCTCGGCCGTGTTCGCGCCGGTCGCCATCGAGCTCGCGGCGCCGCCGCCCATGCCGATCCGCATGCCGGGGCCGCCGATCTGGATCAGCAGCGAGCCGGCCGGCACGTCGTGCTTGTGCGTATGCTGATCCGCGATGTTGCCGAGGCCGCCCGCGATCATGATCGGCTTGTGATAGCCGCGCACCTGGCCGCCGACGTTCTGCTCGTACACGCGGAAATAGCCGCCGAGGTTCGGGCGGCCGAATTCGTTGTTGAACGCGGCGCCGCCGAGCGGGCCGTCGATCATGATCTGCAGCGGCGACGCGATGCGATCCGGGCGGCCGTACGGGCCGTGCACCTCGTTCGGGTTGCGCTCGCCGACCGGCTGCGCCGCGTCGCGCGCGTTTTCCCACGACTGGCGTGCGTCGGGCAGATCGAGGTTCGACACGGTGAAGCCCGTGAGGCCGGCCTTCGGGCGCGCACCGCGGCCCGTCGCGCCTTCGTCGCGGATCTCGCCGCCCGCGCCGGTCGCCGCACCCGGGAACGGCGAAATCGCCGTCGGGTGGTTGTGCGTCTCGACCTTCATCAGCGTGTGCGTGAGCTCGGTGTGGCGGCCATAACGCTCGCCCGGCTCGCCGGCCGCGCCCGTGTTGCGCGGGAACCAGCGCTCCGCTTCGGCGCCGACCATGATCGACGAGTTGTCCGAATACGCGACGATCGTGCCCTGCGGGCTCAGCTTCTCGGTGTTGCGGATCATCGCGAACAGCGACATGTCCTGCGCTTCGCCGTCGATCGTCCACTGCGCGTTGAAGATCTTGTGGCGGCAGTGCTCGCTGTTCGCCTGCGCGAACATCATCAGTTCCACGTCGGTCGGGTTGCGTTCGAGCTTGCGGAATGCGTCGACCAGGTAGTCGATCTCGTCGTCGGCGAGCGCGAGGCCCAGCTCGACATTCGCGCGTTCGAGCGCGCCGCGGCCGACGCCCAGCACGTCGACGCGCGTGAGCGGCTTGGCCGGCAGTTCGTCGAACAGGTGCTTCGCGTCGTCGCGTGCCGCGACCACGCTTTCGGTCATCCGGTCATGCAGCGCGGCCGCGACGGCCGCGCGCGCGTCGTCCGACAGCGCCTTCTTGCCGCCGAGCAGGCCCGACTTCAGCGTGACCGTGAACTCGACGCCGCGCTCGATGCGGCGCACGTGCGTGAGGCCGCAGTGCTGCGCGATGTCGGTTGCCTTGCTCGCCCACGGCGAGACCGTGCCGAAGCGCGGCAGCACGACGAAGGTCTCGGCCGTGCCCTTCTCGGCCGCCGGCTCGAACGGCGCGCCGTAGTGCATCAGCGCGTCGATGCGCGCGCTGTCGTCGGCCGACAGCGGCTCGGCCGCATTGACGAAGTGCAGGAACTGCCCGCGCACCGCGACAATGTTGGCGTCGATTTGCCTGAGCGTGTCGAGCAGACGGGTTTGACGGAAATCGGAGAGGGCCGAAGCGCCGGGAAAACACGAGAAGTGAGCCATGGGCTGGACTGACGTCGATGAGTCGCGCGAGGTGGCGACGTGGGGCGAAAGGAAGGCCGTAATTATACCCGGAAGTCGGTCGCCCCAGACCGGCCGATCGGCAGTCCGCATGCACCGCAACGGTGCCGCGGTGCGCGCCGCGCACCGGCCGCCCCGCGCAGGCAAGGCAGCCGGCGGCCGTGGCGCGGCTGCACGGTCCGTGCTCGCCCGGCGCCGGCTCACGCGATTTTGGCGCTATTATTCCGGGTTCACCGGGCCAGGGCCCCCAGCGAATTTCACCAGGCGGCGCACGCGCGCCACCCGTCATCGAAGCAATCCATGGATGTCATCGTCATCGGCGGCGGAATCAGCGGCGTCGCCACCGCCTACCAGTTGCGCGCGGCCGGCCATCGCGTGTGCGTGGTCGAACGCCACGCGACCGTCGCGCAGGGTGCGACCTACGGCGACGGCGGCGCGCTGCTGCCGAGCCCGCTCGACGTCTGGTTCGGCCCGACCTTCATGCGCCAGCGCCAGCCGCGCGACAGCGGCATCGTCTACAAGCCGGGCTTCAACGGCGGCGTGCGCCGCTTCGTCAAGCAGCTCGGCACGCTGCGCGAGCCCGACGCGTTCGCCGCCCAGTACGCGCGGCTGCGCCCGCTGATCGATGCGTCGCGCGACACGCTCGCCGACATCGAGACGCGCCTCGAACTCGAATTCGAGCAGAAGCCCGGCATCCTGCACGTGGTGCGCGACCCGCGCGACTGGGATGCGATGCAGCCCGCGCTCGAGCTGCTGCGCACGCTCGACCAGCCGTACCGCCTGCTCTCCGCCGACGAATGCGCGGAGCTCGAGCCGTCGGTGCCCGCCGAGCCCGGCTTCGCCGGCGGCGTGCTGCTCGAGACCGAACGCACCGGCAATTGCCCGCTGTTCGCGAAACTGGTCAAGCAGACGCTCGACGAGCATGGCGTGCAGTTCCGCTTCGGCGCGGAAGTCGCCGCGATCCGCGCCGACACCGGCCGCGCCGCAGTCGAGCTCGCCCCGACCGGCGATCGGCGCGCGTCGAACGCACGCGAGGTCGACGTGATTTCCGCCGATGCGATCGTGGTCGCCGCCGGCGCCGGCAGCCTGTCGCTGCTCGACCGGCTCGGCTGGCGCCTGCCGCTGCACCCGGTGCGCGTCCATACGCTAACCGCGCCGGTCGCCTACGAAGAACACGCACCGCACCTGAACGTCATCGATTCGATCAAGCGGATCTCGATCACGCGCACCCACCAGCGGCTGCGTGTCGGCGGCGGCGCCGTGCTGCAGAGCCTGCCCGACACCGCGAAGCCGCTCGCCGAGCCGCTGTCCGAGGCCGCGCTCGCACTGCTCGGGCAGGCCGTCCACGATTGGGTGCCCGGCGCCGCGCGGATCTCGGCCGCGCTGTCGTGGCAAGGCACGCAGTTGCTGTCGCCGGACGGCCTGCCTGTCGTCGGTCCGACCCCGCATCCGCGCGTGTTCGTCAATTTCGGGCACGGCCCGGCCGGCTGGGGGCTCGCGTGCGGGTCTGCTAAAGTGGTGACCGACTATCTGGGCGGCGACGTGCAGCACTGGCCCGCCGACACGCTCGCCGCGCTGCGCGCCGCGCGCTTCACGACCTGACCGCCGCGGGCCCGTCCCCGGCGGCCTCCTTGCCAGCCGCCACGACCCCGCGATGACCGTTACCCGCCCGCTCCCCGATTCCGATCCGATCGCGCTGCTGCGCGTCGCCGACCTGCGCATGGCCGAAGCCGATGCCGCGGCGGCACTGCCGCCGCATACGCTGATGGGCCGCGCCGGCGCCGCCGCCGCACACTGGCTGTCGGCGCGCGTGGCCGGCGATGACCGTCCCGTGTGGTTCGCGGTCGGCCCGGGCAACAACGGCGGCGACGCGCTCGTTGCCGCCGCCCACCTCCAGCAGCTTGGCGTCGCGACGCAAGCGTGGATGCCGATGCCGGTGAAGCCGGACGACGCACAATGGGCGCTCGGCCTCGCGCGCGCGGCCGGCGTGCCGCTGTCGGCCACGCCACCCGCGTCGCTGGACGGCTATGCGTGGGTCGTCGACGGGCTGTTCGGCATCGGTCTCGGCCGCGCGCTCGACGGCGCGTTCGCCGAGCAGGCCGCGCGCATCGCCGCGCATGCGCGCAGCGGCGGCCACGTGCTTGCGCTCGATGTGCCGAGCGGGCTCGACAGCGATACGGGCCAGATCGTCGGCGCGGGCGTCGCTGTCGCCGCCACCCATACGCTCACCTTCATCGCCGCGAAGCCTGGCCTCTACACCGGCGAAGGCCGCGATCTCGCCGGCGAGATCGACGTCGCATCGCTCGACATCGTGCCGCCCACCGCGCCGGCCATCGTGCTGAACGCGCCCGCCCGATTCGCCGCCGCCATGCCCGCGCGCGCATTCGCGTCTCACAAGGGCACGTTCGGCAGTCTCGCGGTGCTCGGCGGCGACACGGGCATGTGCGGTGCGCCGATCCTGGCCGCCCGCGCCGCGCTGTTCGCCGGCGCCGGCAAGGTGCACGTCGGCTTGCTCGGCGCCGGCGCGCCGCCGTACGACCCGCCGTTCCCCGAACTGATGCTGCATCCGGCCGACGGCCTCGATCTCGGCGCGATGACCGCAATCGCGGCCGGCTGCGGGCTCGGCACGCGCGAGGCTGCGGCGACGCTCGTGCGCGACGTGCTCGCACACGATGTCGCGACGCTGCTCGATGCCGATGCGCTGAACCTCGTGGCGACACATGCCGATCTCGCGACAGCCGTCGCCACGCGCGGTACGCGCGGCAATCCGTGCGTGCTGACGCCGCATCCGCTCGAAGCCGCCCGGCTGCTCGGCAGCGACACGGCGACGATCCAGCGCGACCGCGTGGCCACCGCGCAGGCGCTCGCGGCTCGTTATGCGGCGAACGTCGTGCTGAAAGGCTCGGGCACGGTGATTGCGGCGCCCGACGGCCGCGTGACGATCAATCCGACCGGCAACGCCGCGCTCGCCACGGGCGGCACCGGCGATGTGCTCGGCGGCCTGATCGGCGCGTTGCTCGCGCAGCGCGTCGCCCCGTACGAAGCAGCGCTCGCGGGCGTCTACCTGCACGGCCTCGCGGCCGACACGCTGACCGAACGTGGCACGGGCCCGGCCGGACTCACGGCCGGCGAACTCGCGCCGATGGTGCGCACGCTGATCAATCGCCTTTTTTACGCGCCGCCGCGCGCCGACACGTAAGGCCGCTATACTGACTGCCCCGCCGCACGGCGGGCCCTCTCGTCCGCCGGCCTTACGATCCCGATGAGCCGGCGCGGCATTCCTCCCGATTCACGCTTCACTCGAACCGCCATGACGCTGAATTCGCTCCCCGCCTGGACTGCCCTTCAATCCCACTTCGAGCAAATCCGCCATGCTCGCCTGCGCGACTGGTTCGCGCTGGAGAACGACCGCACGCCGACTCGTGCCGAACGCTTCACGCTCGCGGGCGGCGGCCTCGCTGCTGATTTCTCGAAGAACCGCATCAACGACGATACGCTGCGCCTGCTCGTACAGCTCGCGCGCGACGCGGGCGTCGAAGCCCGCCGCGACGCGATGTTCGCGGGCGAGATCGTCAACCCGACCGAAGGCCGTGCCGCGCTGCACACCGCGCTGCGCGCGACCGATCCGCAGGCGCCGTTCCACGCACAGATCAGCGCCGAGCGCGCGAAGATGGCGACCTTCGCGCGCGCCGTGCGCAGCGGCACGTGGACGGGCTACACCGGCAAGCGCATCCGCCACGTGATCAACATCGGCATCGGCGGCTCCGATCTCGGGCCGAAGATGGTCGTGCATGCGCTGCACCACGTCGCGACGCCTGAAATCTCCACGCACTTCGTGTCGAACGTCGACGGTGCCGATCTGGCGCGCGTGCTCGAACAGGTCGATCCCGAGGAAACGCTCGCGATCATCGTGTCGAAGACCTTCACGACGCTCGAAACGATGACGAACGCACGCTCGCTGCGCGACTGGTTCGTCGCGCGCGGCTGCCCCGAGGACGCGCTCGCGAAGCACTTCGTCGGCGTGTCGGCCAATCCGGCCGAAGTCGTGAAGTTCGGCATCGCCGCGGACAACGTGTTCGAAATGTGGGACTGGGTCGGCGGCCGCTATTCGCTGTGGTCGGCAGTCGGCCTGTCGATCATGATCGCGATCGGCCCCGAGCAGTTCGACGAGTTGCTGGCCGGCGCGAACGACATGGACCGTCATTTCCGCGAAGCGCCGCTCGATCGCAACCTGCCCGTGCTGCTCGGCCTGATCGGCATCTGGTACCGGAATTTCTTCGGTTCGCAGAGCTATCTCGTCGCACCGTATTCGGAAGCGCTGCACTACCTGCCGTCATACCTGCAACAGCTCGAAATGGAGAGCAACGGCAAATCCGCGCGCCTGGACGGCACCTTCGTCGACTACCCGACGTCGGCGGTCACATGGGGCGAGCCAGGCACCAACGGCCAGCATGCGTTCTTCCAGATGCTGCATCAGGGGCCGACGATCGTGCCGATCGACTTCATCGCGGTGCTGACGCCCGAGCATCCGCTCGCGAGCCATCATCCGAAGCTGCTGGCGAACTGCTTTGCACAGAGCGAGGCACTGATGCTCGGCCGCACGCTCGACGAAGCCCGCGAGGTCGCAGGACCGGGCAAGGAGGCGCTCGCGCCGCACCTGACGTTCCCGGGCAACCGCCCGACGACGACGCTGCTGGTCGACGCGCTGACGCCGCGCACGCTCGGCGCGCTGATCGCGCTGTACGAACACAAGGTGCTCGTGCAGGCAACGGTGTGGGACATCAATCCGTTCGACCAGTGGGGCGTCGAGCTCGGCAAGATCCTCGGCAAGGTGGTGGAAGCCGACTTGTCGGCCGAGTCGCTCGATCCGGCGAAGCACGACTCGTCGACCACCGCGCTGATCGAGCGCGCCCGTGCGGCGCTGAAGCGCTGAACCATCGGCATCATGCCGATGCCGGCCACGCAGCCCTGGCTGCAAGGCCGGCCGAAAAATTCAGGCGCCGCGCTGCGCGGCTTGCGGTGCGACGATGCGTCCGGCGTCGAGCATCACGGTCGTCGCGCAGCGGCGTGCGAGTTCGACATCGTGCGTGACGAGCACGAGCGTGGCGCCATGCGTGCGGTTCAGTTCGAACATCAGGTCGATGACCGCGTGGCCCGTGGCCGCATCAAGGCTGCCGGTCGGCTCATCGGCGAACAGGATCGCCGGGCGCGTGACGAATGCGCGCGCAAGCGCGACACGCTGCTGCTCGCCCCCGGACAACAGCTTCGGATAATGCGCGGTGCGTTCGCCGAGACCGACCTGCACGAGCAGCGCCCGGGCACGATCGGCTGCTTCACGCGCGCTGATGCCCCCCTGCAGCTCGAGCGGCAGCATCACGTTCTCGAGCGCGGTCAGGTGCGGCATCAACTGGAACGACTGGAACACGAACCCGACAGCACCGTTGCGCAGCGCCGCGCGCGCATCCTCGTCGAGCTGGTCGAGCGGGCGACCGAGCAGGCGAACCGTGCCGCTCGTCGCGCTGTCCAATCCTGCAAGCAGGCCGAGCAGCGTCGATTTACCCGACCCCGACGCGCCGACGATCGCGAGGCTGCTGCCCGGTGCCACGGCGAGCGTGATGCCGTCGAGGATCGTCAGCTCGCCCGTTGCATCGGCGACCCGTTTGCACACGTCATGGACTTCGATGATCGGATCGGTAATTTTGAACATGGACACGACATTTCGCTGGAAAGGATGCGCGGCGATCGCCGCGCTGCTGGGCACCCTGCTGGCCGCCACCGTGCCGGCACGTGCCGCGACGACACCGGCCGCGACATCGGGACAGCCCGTGATCGTCGTGCTCGGCGACAGCCTGTCGGCCGAATACGGGCTGCCGCGCGACACCGGCTGGGTGGCGTTGCTGCGGCAACGCCTCACGACCGAGCGAATCGATTATAGCGTCGCGAACGCCAGCGTCAGCGGCGACACCACGAGCGGCGGCCGCGCGCGGCTGCCCGCGGTGCTGCAGCGACTCAAGCCGTCGGTCGTCGTCGTCGAACTCGGTTCGAACGATGCGCTGCGCGGCGTGCCGCTCGCAACGACCGAGCAGAACCTGCGCGACATCATCGCCGGCGCGCGGCAGGCACAGGCCAAGGTCGTACTGGTCGGCATGTATGTGCCACCCAACTACGGCCCCGACTACACGCAGAAGTTCCACGCGGTCTACACGCGGCTGTCGAAGGATCTCGGCGTGCCGCTCGTACCGTTCCTGCTGGCCGGCATCGAGAACAAGCCCGAGATGTTCCAGGCCGACCAGATGCATCCCGCGCAGCAGGCGCAGGGCATTCTGCTCGACAACGTCTGGCCGGCGCTGAAACCGCTGCTCGGCAAGCCGCGCGGCTGACGCCGCCGCCCCGCCGGAAAACAAAAAGCCCCGCATGAAGCGGGGCTCTTTTTTGTTGCGTGCGAAACGACGCTCAGTTGTCGCCGTCCTGCGACTGGCTGGCCGTCGAGCCGTACAGCTTCACCTTCGAACGATCGCGCAGCGCGGCGAGATACGCTTCGCCTTCGCTCTGCGCGTCGACCTGCGCCATCTGCTGCTGCGCGGCGGCCAGTTGCTGCGGATCGACCGCCGAACCCGGGATCACCGCATTCACGCGGTAGATCGCGTAGCCATCCGCACCGAGATCGACACCGACGTAAGCCGGCAGCGTCTTCGCGTCGACCTTGTACACGGCGCTCAGTGCGGCCGGCGTCAGGCCCTGCGACTGCGTGCGCGACACCTTCTGCGCGGCCGAGAACCCGTCGGTCGACTTCGACTTCTGCAGTTCGGCGAGCTTCGCCGCACCGTCCTTCTTCGCGAGTTCCGCAGCCTGCTCGGCGACGACCTTCTGGCGCACGACGTCCTTGATCGCGTCGAGCGCAGGCACGGCGGCCGGCTTGTAGTCGGTCACGCGCGCCGAGATCAGCGTGTTGTTGCCGACGTCGATCGCCTGCGTGTTGTTCTGGCTCTTCACCGAGTCGTTGGCGAACACGGCAGCCAGGAACTTCGGATTGTTCAGCGGGCTCGTCGGCGGCAGTTGCGGATTCGGCGTCGGCGTGACGGTGGCCGTCTGGATCGTCAGCTTGTACTTGTTCGCGGCCGGCTGCAGCGTCTTCGCCTTTTCGTAGACGGTGGACGTGAAGCCTTCTGCATTGTCCGTGAACGCCTTCGATGCGTACTGCTGCTTCAGGTCGGCCGCGATCTGGTCCTTCACTTCCGCGAACGGCTTGACGGCCGCCGGCTTCACTTCCGTTGCCTTCAGGATGTGGAAGCCCAGATCCGACTGCACGATGCCGCTCACGTCGCCCTGCTTCAGCGCGAACGCGGCGTCGTCGAACGCCTTGCCGCCCGCCGTCGAGCCGCGCGTGATGAAGCCGAGGTCGCCGCCCTTCGCTGCCGACGGTGCGTCCTGCGAGCTCTTCTGCGCGATCTGCGCGAACTGGTCCGGATGCGCCTTCACGTCGGCCAGCAGTTGCTCTGCCTTCGCCTTTGCGGCTGCCTTGTCGGCTGCGCTTGCGCTGCCCGGCGCGGCGATGAAGATGTGACTCACGCGCACCTGCGCTTCGGTGCGGAAGTGCGTCGGGTTGTCGTCGTAGAACTTCTTGATGTCCGCGTCGGTCGGCTGTGCGCTCGCGGCCGCTGCGGCCGGCGAATAGACGAGGTACTGGATCGTCGCGGTTTCCGGCGTCGCGAAGCTCTGCTTGTGCGCGTCATAGTACGCGGCGAGCTGCGCATCGGTCGGCTGGACCTTCGCTGCGAAGTCGCTCGTCTTCAGCACGAGCGCCTGCACTTCGCGCTGCTGCGCGGCGAGTTCGGACAAGCGTTGCGCGAGGCTCTTCGGCGTGAATGCGCTCGACACGATGCTGGCCGGGATCTGCTGCAGCGAGAGGCTGTAGCGCACGCGCTCCTGATACTGCTCGGGCGTCATTCCCTGGAACGACAGCAGTTGCGCATAGCGCTCGACGTCGATCGAACCGTCGGGCTTCTTCAGCGACGCGATCATCGGGTCGCTCATCAGCGCGTCGCGCACGGCGTTGTCGGATGCGGTCAGGTGCAGACGTTGGGTCTCGTCGGCCAGCACGCGTTGCTGGATCAGGCCGTCGAGCACCTGCTTGCGGTGCTCGGGCGTATCGAACATCTTGATGTCGAACTGCCCGCCGAGCGCCTGACGCGCCTGGTCGATCTGCTGGCGGAACGCGCCGTCGAATTCGACCCGCGTGATCTTGTGCCCGTTGACTGCCGCGACGTTCGCGCTATCGTCGAAGAAGCCGCGGAAGCCTTGGATCCCGACGAAACCCAGCCCCGGCAACACGATCAGGAGCAGGAGCGCCATCATCAGGCGCTGGTGATTACGGAAGAAATCGAGCATGCGTGACGGGAAAATTGGACAAAACGACCGATATTACAACATACGGGGTGGGACGGGAGAAAAGCAGACGTGTTGGCGGCGAGTGCAACGCGACAACCGGGTGCGCAAAACGAAAATTCCCGCACAAGGCGGGCATCGTCGTTTGTTTGACGGAGCGGACGAGTCGCCTGCATCCCGCAGGCCGAGGCTGCACTTGCAAGCGCGGCCCTTCGAGTCCCACCGGACGCCGCGCCCTCCGCCCCGCAGTCACGCGCCCGCGAGCGGGCGCAACCGGAAACGCAAATGAAAAAGCCCGCACAAGGCGGGCTTTTTCATTTTTTGGCGGAGCGGACGGGACTCGAACCCGCGACCCCCGGCGTGACAGGCCGGTATTCTAACCGACTGAACTACCGCTCCTTGGTCTGGCTGAATCAGGAAACTGGTGGGTGCTGAGGGGTTCGAACCCCCGACCTACGCCTTGTAAGGGCGCCGCTCTACCAGCTGAGCTAAGCACCCGTTTCCGATTCGTTCTGGCTGCGATCTGCGTTTCGGCATCAACAACCAGCGAGCCCGCAAGTTTAATTCATCCCCGATCATTTTGCAAAGCCCTGACGCGAATTTTTTAGCGTTCGCGCGCACGATTCGGCTACGCATAAAAAAACCCGCGGCCACGCCGCGGGTTTCGTGAACAACCGTCAGAAAGAACGGCGTCCCAATGCTTAGTGCTTGACGAATTCCGTCGAGCCGGCATCCTTCGCTGCATCAGCGACCGGTGCCGCCGCCTTCGCCTCTTCTTCAGGCGGCAGCGGGGTCGGCGAACGCTCGAGCGCGAGTTCCAGCACCTTGTCGATCCAGCGGACCGGCACGATCTCGATCGCGTTCTTCACGTTGTCCGGAATCTCGGCGAGATCCTTCACGTTCTCTTCCGGGATCAGCACGAGCTTGATGCCGCCGCGATGCGCGGCGAGCAGTTTCTCCTTCAGGCCGCCGATCGGCAGGACTTCACCACGCAGCGTGATTTCGCCCGTCATCGCGACATCGGCACGCACGGGGATACCCGTCAGCACCGATACCAGCGCGGTCGTCATCGCACCGCCGGCGGACGGACCGTCCTTCGGCGTCGCGCCTTCCGGCACGTGGATGTGGATGTCCTGCTTTTCGAACGCTTCGTCCTTGATGCCCAGACGACGCGAACGCGAGCGCACGACCGAACGCGCCGCTTCGACCGACTCCTTCATCACGTCGCCGAGCGAACCCGTACGGATCACGTTGCCCTTGCCCGGCATCACCGCGGCTTCGATCGTCAGCAGATCGCCACCGACTTCCGTCCACGCGAGGCCCGTCACCTGACCGACCTGGTTTTCCTTCGCGGCAAGGCCGAAGTCGTACTTGCGTACGCCGAGGAACGTATCGAGGTTTTCGCCGTCGACCTTGATCGCGCCCGATGCCTTCTTCAGCAGCAGCATCTTCACGACCTTGCGGCAGATCTTCGACACTTCCCGCTCGAGCGAGCGCACACCGGCTTCGCGCGTGTAGTAGCGGATGATGTCGCGGATCGCCTGCTCGGTGACTTCGATCTCGCCTTCCTTCAGGCCGTTGTTCTTCTTCTGCTTCGGCAGCAGGTAACGCTGCGCGATGCTGACCTTCTCGTCTTCCGTGTAACCCGACAGACGGATCACTTCCATCCGGTCGAGCAGCGGCGGCGGGATGTTCAGCGAGTTCGACGTCGCGACGAACATCACGTCCGACAGGTCGAAGTCGACTTCGATGTAGTGGTCGGCGAACGTGTGGTTCTGTTCCGGATCGAGCACTTCGAGCAGCGCCGACGACGGATCGCCGCGGAAATCCATACCCATCTTGTCGACTTCGTCGAGCAGGAAGAGCGGATTGCGCACGCCGACCTTCGTGAGGCTCTGCAGGATCTTGCCCGGCATCGAACCGATGTACGTACGGCGGTGGCCACGGATCTCGGCTTCGTCACGCACGCCGCCGAGCGCCATCCGGACGAACTTGCGGTTCGTCGCACGGGCGATCGACTGGCCGAGCGAGGTCTTGCCGACGCCCGGGGGCCCGACGAGACACAGGATCGGCGCCTTGACCTTGTCGACGCGCTGTTGCACCGCGAGATACTCGAGGATCCGTTCCTTCACCTTCTCGAGGCCGAAGTGATCCTCGTCGAGCACCTGCTCGGCGTTCGACAGGTCGTTGTTGACCTTGCTCTTCTTGCGCCACGGCAGGCCGATCAGCGTGTCGATGTAGTTGCGCACGACGGTCGCTTCCGCCGACATCGGCGACATCAGCTTCAGCTTCTTCAGCTCGGCATCGGCCTTCTTCTTGGCTTCCTTCGGCATGCGCGCGGCGTTGATGCGCTTCTCGAGTTCCTCGAGATCGGCACCCTCTTCGCCTTCGCCCAACTCCTTCTGGATCGCCTTGACCTGTTCGTTCAGGTAGTACTCGCGCTGGCTCTTTTCCATCTGGCGCTTCACGCGCCCGCGGATGCGCTTCTCGACCTGCAGGATGTCGATCTCGGCTTCGAGCTGCGCGAGCAGGTGCTCGAGGCGCTCGATAACCGGGAACATCTCGAGGATGTGCTGCTTCTGGTCGAGCTTCAGCGGCAGTCGCTCGGCGATCATGTCGGCGAGACGGCCTGCTTCATCGATGCCCGACAGCGACGTGAGGATCTCCGGCGGGATCTTCTTGTTCAGCTTCACGTACTGGTCGAACTGCGACACGATCGCACGGCGCAGCGCTTCCGTTTCAGCGCTGTCGGCGTGATCGGGCTCGAGCGGCATCACTTCGCAGGAGAATTGCGTCTCCTGTTCTTCGATCGACAACGCCTTCGCGCGCTGCAGGCCCTCGACGAGCACCTTCACGGTGCCGTCCGGCAGCTTCAGCATCTGCAGGATGTTGGCGATACAACCGACCTCGTACATGTCCTTTTCGGTCGGTTCGTCCTTGGCCGCGGTTTTCTGGGCGACGAGCATGATGTGCTTGCCGCCTTCCATCGCTGCTTCGAGGGCCTTGATCGATTTCGGCCGGCCCACGAAGAGCGGAATCACCATGTGCGGGAAAACGACGACATCCCGCAGCGGCAGCAGCGGGAGCGTGATGCGTTCCGGCGGGAGAAGTTGGGTGCCTGACATTTCATTTCCCCATGAGTGGAATCAATTGTTCGGTAATTGAGGCCGCCACAACGAATTGCAAGCCTTCAAGTGCGGGAAATATTCGGTAAAAAAGTAACCACCGCGTGTCGAGTCAGAGTTACCCACAAGATAAACGAAAAAAAGCCGCCCACGGTCTCATGAACGGCCCTTTTTCGCAGAACATCGTCGGCAAGCCGGTCAGTTCGAACCCGCCACCTTCGGCGTGTCCTCGTAGATCAGCAAAGGCTTGCCGTCGCCATCGATGACGTTTTCGTCAATGATGACTTTGCTGACCCCTTTCATTGTCGGCAGTTCGTACATCACGTCGAGCAATGCCTGTTCGATGATCGAACGCAAACCGCGCGCGCCGGTCTTGCGGCGGATCGCCTTGCGGGCGACTGCCTGCAGTGCGCCCGGCCGGATCTCCAGCTCGACGCGCTCCATCGCGAACAGCTTGTGATACTGCTTGACGAGCGCGTTCTTCGGCTCGACCAGGATCTTCATCAGCGCGGCTTCATCGAGCTTGCCGAGCGTCGCGACCACCGGCAGGCGGCCGATCAATTCGGGGATCAGACCGAATTTGATCAGGTCTTCCGGTTCCGTTTCGCGCAGCACTTCGCCCGCGTCGCGTTCCTGCTTGCTCTTGACGGTCGCGCCAAAGCCGATGCCGGTTTTCTCGGTGCGGTCGGTGATCACCTTTTCAAGGCCATCGAATGCCCCACCGCAGATGAACAGGATGTTGGTCGTGTCGACCTGGATGAAATCCTGGTTCGGGTGCTTGCGGCCACCCTGCGGCGGCACCGACGCCATCGTGCCCTCGACGAGCTTCAGCAGTGCCTGCTGGACGCCCTCGCCCGACACGTCGCGCGTGATCGACGGGTTGTCCGACTTGCGGCTGATCTTGTCGATTTCGTCGATGTAGACGATCCCGCGCTGGGCCTTGTCGACCTCGTAGTTGCAGTTCTGCAACAGCTTCTGAATGATGTTCTCGACGTCCTCGCCGACGTAGCCGGCTTCGGTCAGCGTCGTCGCATCGGCGATCACGAACGGCACGTTGAGCAACCGTGCGAGCGTCTGTGCGAGCAGCGTCTTGCCGGAGCCCGTCGGGCCGATCAGCAGGATGTTGCTCTTCGACAGCTCGACGTCGTCCTTCTTGTCGAGATGCTTCAGACGCTTGTAGTGGTTGTACACGGCCACCGCGAGGATCTTCTTCGCGCGCTCCTGGCCGATCACGTACTGATCGAGGATGTCGCGAATTTCCTGCGGGCTCGGCAGATCCGACCGCGACAGGCTGGCCTCGACGCCGGCGGCAGCCGCCTCGTCGCGAATGATCTCGTTGCAGAGGTCGATACATTCATCGCAGATGAACACCGACGGGCCCGCGATGAGTTTTTTCACCTCATGCTGGCTCTTCCCGCAAAACGAGCAATACAACAGCTTCTCGCTGTTCGAACCTTTTTTGTCCGCCATGAATGTAGAGCCTCCGGACAGGTAAATGACATGATACGCCGAATGCTCCGAACGCCGCGCCTAGGGCGCGACCGGAGCCGGCCGGATGCGCTTGCCGCAGAGGCTCAGGGCGTGCGGAACATCGCAGGGGCGCCGCGTGAATCGGGGCGGCACCCCACTTAAGTTTACGGGCGCTTCAGCAGCACCTGATCGATCAGTCCGTACGCCTTCGCGTCTTCGCTCGACATGAAGTTATCACGGTCGGTGTCGCGCGCAATGCGTTCCACATCCTGACCCGTGTGCTGCGCGAGCAACTGGTTCAGCCGCTCCTTCAGGTAGAGGATTTCGCGCGCTTGGATCTCGATGTCGGATGCCTGGCCGCGTGCGCCGCCGAGCGGCTGGTGAATCATCACGCGCGAGTTCGGCAGCGCGAAGCGCTTGCCCTTCGCGCCCGACGCCAGCAGGAACGCGCCCATGCTCGCCGCGAGGCCCATGCACAGCGTCGACACGTCCGGCTTGATGAACTGCATCGTGTCGTAGATCGCCATGCCGGCCGACACCGACCCGCCCGGGCTGTTGATGTACAGGCTGATGTCCTTGTCGGGATTCTCGCTCTCGAGGAACAGCAACTGCGCGACCACGAGGTTCGCGGTCTGGTCGTTCACTTCGCCGACCATGAACACCAGGCGCTCCTTCAGGAGACGCGAGTAGATATCGTACGAACGCTCGCCGCGGCCGCTCGTTTCGACGACGATCGGCACCAGCCCCAGCGCTTGCGCCTCGAAACCCTGCGGCGCGTTCGAAGCAAGCATGTCCAGCAATTCAGCGCGAGTGATCATTCAATGAACCTTGTTCGATTGGAAAATTGAACGGAGGGAAGCCGCCCGCTCAATCGCCATATTAATGGCAACCGTGCGCTTGACGTGAAAACGGCGTGCGGGCCGTCGCTCCGACAGCCGGCACGCCGCTAGAGCGACACTTACGCTTGCGCCGATGCGCTCGCGAGTGCCTCGAAGCTCACTTCCTTGTCCGTCACCTTTGCCTTGCCCAGCACGAAATCGACGACGTTGCTTTCAACGACGAACGCTTCCATCTCGGCGAGGCGCTGCTGGTTGGAATAATACCAGCGGACCACTTCCTTCGGGTCTTCGTAGCTCTTCGCGAACTCGTCGACTTCCGCGCGGATCTGTTCCGGCTTCGCTTCGAGGCCATTCGACTTCACGAGCTCGGCCAGCACGAGGCCCAGCTTCACGCGACGCTCGGCCTGCTCGGCGAACATCTCGGCCGGGATCGGTGCGTCCTTCGCGTTCGGCACGCCGCGCTGCGCCAGATCCTGGCGAGCCATTTCGACGAGACGTTGCTGATCCTGCTCGATCAGCGCCTTCGGCACGTCGAGTTCGGAGATCTTCAGCAGCGCGTCCATCACCTGGTTCTTCACGATCGACTGCGTGCGGCGCTTCGCTTCACGCTCGAGGTTTTCCTTGATCTCGGCGCGCATCTTCGTGAGATCGCCGTCTTCGATGCCGAGCGACTTCGCGAATTCTGCGTCGATTTCCGGCAGGTGCGGCCACTCGATCTTCTTCATCGTGACCGTGAATTGCGCCGTCTTACCCGCGACGTCCTTGCCGTGGTAATCCTCCGGGAATGCCAGGTCGAACGTGCGCGATTCGCCGGCCTTCAGGCCCAGCGCCGCGGTTTCGAATTCCGGCAGCATGCGGCCTTCGCCGAGCACGAACGGGAAATCTTCAGCCGTGCCGCCCTGGAACGCGACGCCGTCGATCTTGCCGACGAAGTCGACCGTCACGCGGTCGCCGTTCTTCGCTGCGGTGTCCGCGCCGCCGTCGCCGTGCTCGCCGGCTTCGCCACGTGCGTGGTAGTGCACGCGCTGCTTGCGCAGGATGTCCAGCGTGCGGTCGATTTCAGCGTCGCCGATCGACGTCGTCGAACGCTCGACTTCAGCCGTCGCCAGATCGCCGATCTTCACTTCCGGGTAGACCTCGAACGTCGCGTCGAACGCGTATGCATCTTCAGCCTGCTCCTGCTTCGGCTCGAAGCTCGGCTGACCAGCGACGCGCAGGTTTTCCGCGCGGCTGATCGTGAAGAATTCCTGGCCGACCTTGTCGCTCAGCACTTCCGCTTCGACCTGACCCGCGTACTGCTGCGCGACCATCTTCAGCGGCACCTTGCCCGGGCGGAAACCCGGCATGCGCACGTTCTTCGCGAGTTTCTGGATACGGGCGTCGATTTCCTTCTGCACGGTGTCTTTCGGCAGGGAAATCGTCACACGGCGTTCAAGCTTGCCGAGGTTCTCAACAACGTTAGCCATGGCTTCAATCGTCCTAAAATTATTCGAGCAAATCGGGTTTTCCTTGCCGTGCCTGCCTGCGGCGTGATGTGCGTCACATCCACTCGCCGCGCCGGAGCGCCACGCCATCCCTGCACGCGCCGGATGGCTAGCGCAAGCGGCTCGGAGCACGGCTTTGGCCGGAAGAATCGACTATTCTAGCAAACAATTTTCATCACACCGCCAGATCGGCGCGACGCGCATGCGTCTGCGCCGCGCCAACAGCCCTTCGCACGGCAATGCACGCGGATCGCCGCTATGCCGAACGCCGTATCCTCCACGGCCCCGCCATCCTGTAAGCTCCAACTGAGGGTACGCCGCCGTCGCGGCCCCAGTCATTCTTCACACCAATCACGCCGTCCGGAGACACCATGCCGCATCACCCGTCCGCGCCTGTCGTCGTCATCGCGCCCGATTCGTTCAAAGGTTCGCTTTCCGCCGAGCAGGTCGCGGACGCGATCGCCACCGGCATTCGCCGCGCCCGGCCCGACGCTGTCGTGCGCTGCTGCCCGATGGCCGACGGCGGCGAAGGCACGCTCGACGCGATGCTGGCAGGCGGCGGCACGCGGCGCGCGCTGCGGGTGGCCGGCGCATCGCTCGCAGCACGCGACGCGGCGGTCGGCGTGATCGACGCGCGCACCGCGATCGTCGAGACGGCCGAAATCGTCGGCATTACGGATCCGGCCGGCATGAGCGTGCCCGTCGACGCGCGCAGCACGCGCGGGATGGGTGAAGCGATCCGCACGCTGCTCGACGAAGGCGTGCGCCGCTTCTTCGTCGCGCTTGGCGGCAGCAGCACCAACGACGCGGGCGCCGGGCTGCTCGCCGGCCTCGGCCTCCAGTGCTTCGACGCAGGCGGCCAGCCGGTCGAGCCGGTTCCGTCGCGGCTCGCCGACATCGCACGCATCGACGCGTCGGGGCTCGACCCGCGCCTGAAGGAAACCGAATTCATCGGCATGTCCGACGTCGACAACCCGCTGACGGGCGCGCACGGCGCGACCGCCGTGTTCGGCCCGCAAAAGGGCGTGACGCCCGAGCAGGTTGCGACCCTTGACGCGGCCCTCGCCCGCTTCGCCGACCTGCTCGAAGCCGCGCTCGACCGTCGCAGCCGCGACCTGCCGGGCGCCGGTGCCGCAGGCGGCCTCGGTTTCGCGCTGCACATGCTCGGCGCGCAGTTCGAAGCCGGCGCCGAAGTGGTCGCGCGTCAGGTCGGGCTCGACGCGGCGCTCGCGGGCGCGGACTGGCTGATCACCGGCGAAGGCCGCTCCGACGTGCAGACACTGCACGGGAAAGCGCCGTTCATCGCGTGCCGCCACGCGCAGGCCGCCGGCGTGCCCGCGTCGCTGCTGTCCGGCGCAATCGACCCGGCCGCGCTGCCCCGCCTGTCCGAACATTTTTCCGGCTGCTTCTCGCCGGCGCCCGGGCCGATCACGCTCGACGTCGCGATCCGCGACGCGGCCAGCCTGCTCGCGAACGAAGCGGAGCAATTGACACGCCTGAAGTACGGCGCACACTGACCGTTGACCCGAGCGCGCGATACAGGAACAATCGGGCCCGCCCTTTTTCTTCAGGATTCGACATGAAAGGCCGTCAAGCCGGGCTCGATCAGTTTCTGACCTATCGCCTCCACGCGCTCACGAAGCGATCCGACCGCGGGATCGGCGAGGTGTACCGGCACAAGCTCGACATCTCGCTGCCCGAAGCGCGCGTGATCGCCGCCGTCGGCGCCTTCGGCCCGTTCTCGATCATGGATCTCGCGCGCCACACCAATCTCGACAAGAGCCAGGCGAGCCGGGCAGCCGAGGCGCTGCTGCGCCAGGGGCTGCTCGAACGCAGTGCCAGCGAGGAAGATGGCCGGATCGTGCTGATCGCGCTGACCGCCGACGGCCGCGCGCTGCATCGCAAGATCATGCCGATCGTACGCAAGTGGAACGATGGCTTGCTCGCGTGCTTGTCCGACAGCGAACGCCAGACGTTCGAGCGGCTGCTCGACAAGGTGGTCGCGCACGCGACCGAGCGGGACGACTGAGTGGCAACACGGGCAAGGCGCCCGCAGCATTGATCCGATGAATTAGACGAGCCGCCCCGGTCGCCTCAGCCACGACGCGGGCGGCCCGCTTTGCGTCATGCGTTGCGCACCGCAAGCGGATCGCAGCGCTTCGCGTCACCGGCGTCGCGCATGCCGCGGCCCCGCCCGCACTACAACCCGCTGTTCGTCGCGCGCTGCCGGAGCAGCCCGAGCACCGCGTCGCAATACGGGGTCGGCACGCCGAGCTTGCGCCCGAGTTCGGGAAACACGCCGAGGATCGGCCCGATCTCGAGCGCGCGCCCCGCTTCGAAATCCTGCAGCATCGACGTCTTGAACGCGCCGAGCTTGCGCGTGACCGCGATCCGCTCGGGCCCGCTCATCCCCGTCGACAGGCCGAGCTTCGCGCCGATCGCGGCCGCCTCCTCCATCATCCGCAACGCGAGATCCTGCGTGAACGGATCGTCGAGCAACTGCTCGGCCGTCGACCCCGTCAGCGCGCTCAGCGGATTCATGTTCATGTTGCCCCACAGCTTCGTCCAGATCTCGGTCCGGATCGCGGGCGTCGACTCGACGTCGAAGCCACCCGCCGCGAGCGCCGCGGCAAACCGGGCGGCAGGCACGTCGAGCCGCGCATCGGGCGCACCGACGATCAGCCGGTTGCCGCGCCCGCGGCGCACGACGCCCGGCGCGTCGGTACTCGACGACAGGTGCACGACGCAACCGATCGCCTGCGCGGGCGGCAACGCCGCCGACACCACGCCGGCCGGATCGACCGCATCGAGCGGCACACTGTCAAGCGCCCCTTCGAGCCCGTGCGTGAACCACCACGGCAGCCCGTTCATTGCCGCGACGATCACGGTGCCCGGCCCAACCAGCGGCGCAATGCGCGCAGCCAGCGCCGGCAGCACCTGCGCCTTCAGCGCGATCACCACGTAGTCCTGCACGCCGAGCGCGGCCGCATCGTCGCTCGCTCGCACCGGAACCGACGACGTCACGCCCGCCTCGTCGATCACGCGCACGCCGTGGGTGTTCAATGCGTCGAGCGTCGCGCCGCGCGCATACGCGCTCACGGTCATGCCGGCCCGCGACAACGCGGCCGCGAGCAACCCGCCGATCGCGCCGACCCCGACCACCGCCGCGCGCACCGGCCCTGCATTCGTGTCGTTCATGATGGAATTCCGTCTCCTGGGAACTGACGAGCATAACGCTCAATGGTTGCGGGCACAACCATTGACGCGAGCGCGTGCAATGCGCGGCGGCCGTGCGACTCGGCGCCATTCAGCGCCGCTCGTCACCGGCTTCCACCGCCTCGTCGTCGGCCGTACCGCCCGTCGCGCCGAGCACGCCGGCAATCTGGCTCTTGTCGTGCATGCCGAGCTTGCGGTACGCGCAGCGCAGGTAGTGACGCACGGTCGTCGGCGAAATCGCCATCTGTTGCGCGACTTCCTTGTGCGAGCGCCCTGCGCCGTAATAGCGGATCGCCGCGAGCTCGCGCGGGCTCAGCCGGTCGAGCAGCGAGCGCGGCCGCGCTTCGATCTGGAACAGCCCCGCAACCGGTACGCACTGGATTCGCAGCGCATCGCCGACGAACGGCTGGCCCGACTGGCGCCGCAGGTGCGCGACGAGCGGCTCCGGCACGCGCGCGCCGACCCACGCCGGCCATTCGGTGCGCAGCACGTCGTCGAAACCGTGATCGGCATGGTGGAGCACGCCGAAGTTGTCGCACAGTGCGCGCGCCGCCGGCGCGACGGTATCACCTCGCTCGCGCGTGAGCTGCGCGGCGCGATTGATCGTCAGCGCCGCCGCGAGATGCGGAATCACTTCCTCGAAACGGCGCGCATCGTCGTCGCTGAACGGGCGATTCAGCCCCTGGCGGTAGATCGACATGAACGTCGTCAGGCCGAACCGGCGATCGAGCGTGCACACGCACATCAGCTGCGCGAGACCGTACTTCACGCACCAGTCGCGAAACCGGGCATCGAGCCCCGGTTCGACGACCGACAAACGCACCGCGTGGCCGTGCGCGCCGCGCAGCGTGCGGTGCGCAAGCGGGTCGCAATCGCGCACGCGCTTCCAGTCGCTGAAGAACGCGTGCGGCAGACGGTACAGGAAGCTGTTGTGCATCACCGGGCCGGTCGGCACATGGGTCGCGACGCCGGTCCATGCAGCGTCGAATGGAATGAGCGCCTGCAGCAGCGAGAAGAAGCGGTATTCGAATTCGCCGATGCCGGACCGGGCGGCAACTGCGTACAGGTCGAGCAGCATCAGCCCGAGTTCGCGCTGCGATGCGTCGCCGTGCGTAACGCCGTCGAAATCGGCACGCCGGGGCGGCAGCGGCGGCCAGGCGAAGTCGTCGAGCACGATGGCTGCCGGCACGTCGCGCAGCGCATCGAGATCCTGCCCGAAATCCGTCGTGATCCTCACCTTCCGCTCCCCTGCCCGATCGGGCCGCTGATGTGCGCAACGACACCGGTCGATTATAGCGACCGGCTTTTTTGACAGGCCACGGCGTCGGAACGGGCGTCAGCCCCATCCATTTGAACGGTGCACGGCACGTTGCTGCCCCGCAGCACGCCGCGCCACCGCAGCCCGCCGCGTGCATGCCGGGCACCACGGGTTTTCCACACCGTTCATCTGTACGACTGTTCGACGGTTTTCCCGCTACGGACACTGCGTCGCGACAACACCAACGACAAACCGATGCAGGACGGTATGGAGAACCCCACGTGACGAAACCCCGCTTCATCCGCACGGCCGCGGCCGTCGCGACGCTTGCCGCGTGCAGCGCTGCCGCGCACGCGCAGTCGAGTCTCACGCTGTATGGCGCGCTCGATGCCGGCGTGCAATACCTGACGCATGCCGACGGGCGCCACTCGGCCGTGCAGTTGCAGAACTACGGCATCCTGCCTTCGCAGATCGGGCTGAAGGGCCACGAGGATCTCGGTGGCGGCTGGCGAGCGCTGTTCAAGCTCGAACAGGGCCTCAACCTCAACGACGGCACCGCAACCGTGCCCGGCTATGCGTTCTTCCGCGGCGCGTACGTCGGCATCGCGGGGCCGGTCGGCACCGTCACGCTTGGCCGGCAGTTCAGCGTGCTGTTCGACAAGACGCTGTTCTATGACCCGCTCTGGTACGCGTCGTACAGCGGCCAGGGCGTCATCGTGCCGATCAACGCGAACTTCATCGACAACTCGGTCAAGTACCAGTCGCCGACGTTCGCCGGCTTCGACGTGGAAGCGCTTGCCGCGACGTCCGGCGTCGCCGGCAAACCGCACGCCGGACGCGTGCTCGAACTCGGCGGCCAGTACACGAGCAACGGCCTGTCGGTCAGCGCGGTGCTGCATCAGGCGCACGGCGATGTTTCCGCGGCCGACGACGCGTCGGCGCGCCGCCGCGAACTCGGCACGCTCGCCGCGCGCTATGCGTTCGCCACCCTGCCGCTCACTGTCTATGCGGGCGTCGAACGCCTGACCGGCGACCTCGACGCGGCGCGCACGATCGTCTGGGGCGGTGCGCGCTATCAGATGTCGAGCGAGATTGGCCTGAATGCGGGCGTCTATCACACCGACTCGCGCACGCCGGCGATCGGCCACCCGACGCTGTTCATCGCGAGCACCACGTACGCGCTGTCGAAACGCACCGTCGCCTACGTGAACCTCGGCTACGCGCGCAACCGCGGCCAGAGTTCGCAGACCGTCTACGAATACGACCCGACGCCGCTCGCCGGCGCATCGCAGTTCGGCGCGATGGTCGGCATCTATCACCTGTTCTGACTCCCCACACGAGATCCCGCCATGAAAACCCTTACTCCGGATGCCGCACTCCCGCCCGACGGCCGCGCGTCGACCTTCGCGCGCTCGACGCTCGTCGCGCTCGTCGTGTTCGCGGCCATCACGCCGCTGTTGCTGCTCGTGGCGCCCGCCGTCGCCGGCCAGCTCTCGACGCAGCTCGGGTTGTCCGCGTCGCAGATCGGCACCTACTTCTTCGTCGAACTCGGCGCGTTCAGCCTCGCGACCGTGCCGTCGTACCTGTGGCTCGGCCGGGTCGACGCGCGCCGCGCCGCGGTGTTCGCCATCGCGCTGTTCGGCGCGGGCAACCTGCTGACCGCGCTGTGGATGCCGGGCTTCGTCGCGCTGCTCACGCTGCGCGCCGTCACCGCGCTCGGCGGTGGCTCGCTGATGGTGCTCTGCATGACGAGCGCCGCGACGAGCGAGAACAGCGACCGTGTGTACGGCCTGTGGGTCGTCGGCCAGTTGATCGCGGGTGCGATCGGCCTGTTCGTGCTGCCGCATGTATTCGCGGCGTTCGGGCTGCGCGCGCTGTATGTCGCGCTCGCCGCGCTCGCGCTGCTCGCGGCGCCGCTGTCGCGCGGCTTTCCGTCATCGCTGGGCGCGCGAACCGCGCCTGCGCATAACACGCGCGGCGCGGCGGCACATACACCGCATAGTTTCGTCGTGCTCGCGATCGGCGCGGTGCTGACGTTCTATCTCGCGATCGGCAGCGTGTGGACGTTCGCAAGCCGTGCCGCGAACGAAGCCGGACTCGATCCGCAGTCGACCGGCAACGTACTCGCGATCGCGAGCGTGATGGGCATCGCCGGCGCGGCGCTCGCGGCGTGCGCGGGCGGCCGGCTCGCCCGGCGCGCGATGCTCGCGGCCGGTTACGCGCTGCTGGCTGCCTCGCTCGTCGCGCTCGCGGTGATGCGAAACGCCGGCGGCTACAGCGCGGCGATCTTCGCGTTCAAGTTCGCGTGGACGTTCGTGCTGCCGTTCATCCTCGCGACCGTCGCGCAGATCGACACGTCGGGCCGCCTCGTCGCCACGCTCAATTTCGTGATCGGCGCAGGCCTCGCGGCCGGCCCGCTGCTGGCCGGGCTGATGCTCGACGCCGGCGGCACGATGCGCGTGCTGTTCACGGCCGCGACGGCAGTCGCGATCGCGTCTTTCACCGCGCTGCGCCGCATCGATCGGCGCACCCGCCCTTCCGTTTCCTCCCAACCGTGACAGGTCACGCACATCCATGAATCGCACTGCCTTCTTCACCGACGAACGCACTTTCTGGCATACCGGCGGCACGCATGCGCTGTTCTTCCCGGTCGGCGGCTGGGTCCAGCCGCCGTCGAGCGCCGGCTACGCGGAATCGCCCGACTCGAAGCGCCGTTTCCTGTCGCTCGTGCAGGCCTCGGGCCTGGCCGCTCAGCTCGACCTGCACGGCGCCGAACCGGCCTCGACCGCCGACCTGCTGCGCATTCATCCCGCGCACTATCTCGACGCGTTCCGCGCACTCAGCGATGCGAACGGCGGCGACCTCGGCGATCTCGCGCCGTTCGGCAAGGGTAGCTACGAGATTGCTGCGCTGTCGGCCGGCCTCGCGATCGCGGCCGTCGATACGGTCGTCGGCGAACGTGCGGCGAACGCGTTCTCGCTGTCGCGGCCGCCCGGCCACCACTGCCTGCGCGACCGCCCGATGGGCTTCTGCCTGCTCGCGAACATCCCGATCGCGATCGAGGCTGCCCGCGCGAAATACGGCATCGAGCGCGTCGCGGTGATCGACTGGGACGTGCACCACGGCAACGGCACGCAGTCGATCTACTACGACGATCCGGACACGCTGACGATCTCGCTGCATCAGGACCGCTGCTTCCCGCCCGGCTACAGCGGCGCGGACGATCGCGGCCAAGGCGCGGGCGTCGGCGCGAACCTGAACGTGCCGCTGCTCGCGGGCAGCGGCGACGATGCGTATCGCTACGCGTTCGAACGGATCGTGCTGCCGGCGCTGGAGCGTTTCCGGCCCGAGCTGATCGTGGTCGCCAGCGGCCTCGACGCCAGCGCGGTCGACCCGCTCGCGCGCATGCAGCTGCATACCGACAGTTACCGGTTCATGACGCGTGCGGTGAAGGATGCCGCGCAACGCCATTGCGGCGGGCGGCTCGCGATCGTTCACGAAGGCGGCTATTCGGAAGCGTACGTGCCGTTCTGCGGGCTCGCGATCGTCGAGGAGCTGGCCGGCATTCGCACCGACGTCGCCGATCCGATGCTCGACCTCGCGATCGCGCAGCAGCCTGGCGAGCGGTTCGTCGCGTTCCAGCGCGAACTGCTCGATGAACTGGCGGTATCGTTCGGGTCGTAGCGCGCGCTGGTAGACGCGACGAGGGCCGGCCTGCGCCGGCCCCCTTGCGCGATCGGTGCGGATGGGGTTTCCTGTGCTTTTATCCCCGTTCCGGCCCGAAGCCGCACTCTTCCGATGAAACCGTCCTCGCGCGACAACAATGACGATGCCAAGACGCGCCGCCAGCCTTCGAAGCTGGTTCTGAACATCGCCGCCGTGACGGTCGGCCTCATCACGTTCGCGATCGGCGCGGCGTGGGTGATCTATAGCTGGGTGGTCGATCGCGAAGCGCAGTATTTCGCGATCCCGCTGGTGTTCTCGGTGCCGGTGATCGTGGCGGTCGCGATCCGGAGTTTCTGGGAATAAACCCGCCTGAAATGACGAAACGCCGCGGGTCGGGCGACGCGCGGCGCCGGGTGTCGGGCTTGTTTCAGATAACGCGGAGATCTCCGCAGCTTGCCTGAGGGCCGGTCACAAGCCCGGGCGCGGGCACGGATTGGAGACTGCGCCCTGATATCCGCCGGTGACGATGCCGAGCGCGGCACCGGCCAGCGACGTGCCGAGGGCTTTCAGTACGTTTTCCGTGGAGAACGTCTCGCCGCTCGTCGTCACCCGCCCCGAGTACGCAGAGCACGCCGACGACGACGAAACCGTCTGCGCGGGCCTCGTGCTCCATGCAATGTTCTCGGCAGGCGTATTGGCAAATGCCGGCGCGACCAGCATCAGCGCCAGTACGGAAATCGGGATGCGGACGGTGTTTTTCATCGGTGGTCCTCGGCGTAATTGCGTTTCTTATATGGGAAGTGAACACGATATTACGCGCGGCACGAATTTTCGTGCACCGCTTGCCCAGGCTCGCGTGCCGGGAAACGCAACGACATCAACGAAAAAGCGCTGCGGTCAATCGACCGGCAGCGCTTCTTGATGAACGGCCCCTGACGGAGGCGCATTCGACTTCTGGTGCGTGAGGCCGGACTCGAACCGGCACACCCTTGCGGGCGTCAGGACCTAAACCTGGTGCGTCTACCAATTTCGCCACTCACGCGCATTTTCTGTCGCCTGACCACGCGGCACGCAAGATGCGTTTCCACGCGCCCGGGACACCGCGCCGGCCTGTAACCGGCACGCCCGATCAGGCGAGCGCGAGATTCTACCCGATCCGCGCGGCGTTGTCTCGTCCCCGCCGGCACCCATCGTGCAGCGGTGCTAGAATGCCGCGCTCGACGTTTCGGCACCGCGCCGCCGCGCGTCCCCCGAACCCGCCCCCACACGATTCCGCCCGTGAACTTCGACGACTACTGTCAGCAAAAGGCCGCCCCTGCGGGCTCCAGCGTCTACTACGCGCTGCGTCAGGCGCCGCTCGCCGCGCAACCGCGCCTGACCGCGCTGTTCGCGCTGCGTCGCGAACTCGAGGAAACCGTCAAGGAAACCAGCGACCCGACCATCGGGCACACGAAGCTCGCGTGGTGGCACAAGGAACTCGCGGCGCTGGCCGATGGGCAGCCGTCGCACCCAGTTACGAAGGCGCTCGCGCAGCATCATCCGGCGATCGCCGCCGAGGCCGACGCATTGCGCACGCTCGTCAACGGTTACGGGATGGATCTCGAACAGGCGCGCTACCTCGATTTCGCGAACCTGCAGCGCTATATCGCCCAGGTCGGCGGCACCTTCGCGTCGCTGGTCGCGCGCGCCAGCGCCGCGAACCCGGCCGATCCGCAACCGTGGGCCGAGGATGCCGGCCGCGCGCTGATGCTCGCGCAATTCGTGCAGGAACTCGGCAACGACGCGCGCCACGGCCGCATCTACCTGCCGATCGACGAACTGCAGCGCTACAACGTGACCGCGGCCGATCTGCTGAACCGCCGCTACAGCCCGGCCTTCACCGAATTGCTGCAATTCCAGACGGCCCGCGCGCGCGAAGCGCTCGTGGCCGCCGAAGCAGCGATCCCCGCATCCGAACGCCGCGCACAGCGCACGCTGCGTGCACAGATCGCCCTGGCCGGCGCACTGCTCGACGAGATCGAGCGCGACGGCTTCCAGGTACTGCACCAGCGCATCGCGCTGACGCCGATCCGCAAGCTGTGGGTCGCGTGGCGCACCGCGCGCCGACGCTGACCCGGGCGCCTCACGCCTTCAACAACGGCAACGTGTCGAAGCGCTGCTGCAGCACGCGGGTCGCGTCGAGCCCCCACCACGGCCCGAGCACGGTTGCGTAAAGCTGGCGGAAATCGACCGCGACCGGCAGGTTGCCGTTGCCGTCGAGCCGCCCGAGCGCCGGCGGCGCACCATACAGCCCGCCGGCCACGCGCCCGCCCATCACGAAATGCGGCGCGGCCGTGCCGTGGTCAGTGCCGTTGCTCTGGTTCTCCCGCACGCGCCGCCCGAATTCCGCATACGTCATCACGAGTGTCTGGTTCCAGCGGCCGAGTTCGATCAACGCGCCGCGCATCGCGCTCATCCCTTCCGCGAACTGCTTGAGCAGCGCGGCTTGCTGCCCCGGCTGGTTCTGGTGCGTATCGAAGCCGTTGAGCGTCAGGCGCAGCACCGCGACACCATCCTGCGCGCCGGGCCCGGACGCTTCGCATGCGGCCAGCACCTGCATCGCCGTCTTGACCGACGTGCCGAACGCGCCGGCCGGAAAGGCCGTCCGGAATTCACGCATCCCGCCGCGCGGGCGCAGCCGGTCGGCCGCCTTCACGATGTCGTTCTCGACGTCGATGATGTGTGCGAGCGCGGGATTCTGTTCGCGCAGCGACGACGGCTCGGCAAGCCGGGCCGCACGAATGAACTGCGCGGGATTGACGAGCGCGATCGCACGTGCACCGTTCGAGAGCGGCCCCATCTCGGCGCTGCCGAGCACGACGCCGTCCGCCGCGAAACCGGGCGGCACGGGCGCCTGCGCGAAGGTGCGCGTGAGCCAGCCTTCGTGCAGGTACTGGTCCGAACGCGACGCGGTATCCCAGATCTCGATCGAGCGGAAATGCGACAGGTTCGGCTGCGGATAGCCGACACCCTGCACGACCGCGACCTGCCCGTCGCGCCACAGCGGCATCAGCGGCGCAAGCGACGGATGCAGCCCCGTGTGCGCGTCGAGTTGCAGCACCTGCTCGCGCTTGATGCCGATGCTGCGCCGGAACTGGTAATACAGCGGGTCCGCGTACGGCACCACCGTGTTGAGGCCGTCGTTGCCGCCCTTCAGCTCGACGAGGATCAGCACGTTCGCATACCCGGCTGCCGGTTGGCGCCCCGCCTGCGCCACGGACGCCGCCATCGCAGGCGCCTGCCACATCGACACGCCGGCCGCGGCCGCGGCGCCCGTCAGCGTCAGAAAATCACGTCGGTTCATCGCGCATCCTTTGGGTCGCCGCCCGGCACCTTTGCCACACCGGCTCCCCGCTTCATCGTCGTTCGAATCATTTCAGTTGATAGGCCGGATCCATCAGCAGCGCTTCGAGATACGCGCTACCGGTGGAATCCGTGTCGATCGCCGCGACCGGCGACAGTTGCAGCACCGCGTGCTGCAACTGAAGCTCGGTCGACAGACCCGCGGCCGCCTGCGGCCGTGCGCGATATTGTGCAAGCCAGCGTTCGAGGTCGAAACGCAGGCCGGCGCGCGCGGGCTTGGCCGGCGCTCCGCGCATGCCGGCTGCCGACGCCGTCTCGACCACCGGCACCGCATGCGCGCGGCCATTCGGCGGCGGCACCACCGGATGCGCCGGCGGGTGCATGCCGGCCGTCTCCGTCGCGCGGAACAGTTGCTCGACGAACTGCTTGCGCGCGAGCAGCGTGGTGCTGTTGATCCACAGCGCGCCGCCCGGCCAGCCCTTCACGTTCGGCGGGTAAAACAGGTTCTGCCCGAGCGTGCGAACGGTGTTCGCGAGCATCTGCGGATCGCCGTATGAAACGTCGAACAGCCGCACCGACCCGACGACGAATTCCGCCGGCGACTTGACGAGCACGCCGCGGTTGCGCTGATCCCAGAAGGCGTCGGTCGACCACAGCGCGGCGAGCGCCGCGCGAATGTCATAGCCACTCGATCGAAACCGCTCGGCCACCGCATCGAGCGCGCCCGGGTCGGGCGTATCGGACACGAACTCGCGCCACAGCTTGGCGGCGATGAAGCGCGCGGTGCCCGGCCGCTTCAGCAGGATGTCGAGAAAGCCGTCGCCGTCGAACGGCCCCGTTTCGCCGAGAATCGTCTTGTCGCCCGCATCGTGCCAATCCGGCCGCACCGCGAAGCGCAGCGTATCGGGATCGACCGTCCAGCCCGTCATCGCCCGCGCGGCTTCGGTCACGTCGTTTTGCGTGTAATGCCCTTCGCCGAGCGTGAACAACTCCATCACCTCGCGCGCGAAATTCTCGTTCGGGCGCCCCTTGCGATTGCTCGCGCCGTCGAGATACTGCAGCATCGCCGGATCCTTCGCGACCGCGTGCAGCAGCGTGCCGAAATTGCCGAGCGCCTCACGGCGAAACAGCGCGTTCTGCGCGGCCATCGTCTGCGGGTACGGCACCTTGTCCTGCCCCGACGTGAAGTGCCCGTGCCAGAACAGCGTCATGCGCTCGGTCAGCGGCGACGACGTGACGACCATCTCGTTGACCCATGCCGCGCGCAGCGCATCGTACCGAACGTTGCGCTCGCGCTGCTCGTCGCGCCGCATGTCGGGGGTCAGCGCCTGGCGCTGCGCGCGCGTCGGCGGCAGCTCGGCGATCCAGTCGGGCCACGTCGTGACGGGATCGCGGCGAACGTTGCCGAGCGTATCGGCCACGACCTGCGCGCGCGTCATGCCGACGACGCGCGCAACATCGGCGGGCGCGGGCGAAAAACCGGTACGACTCAGGAAAAACAATGCATCGTCGGCGTCGAGCGGCGACTGCATGGCGGGCGACGGCGCCGGTGCGGCAGCGTTCGCTTTCATCGTCATGGACTCCCGGGGCGCACCGGCGGTGCGGATGCCGGTACAACGGCAATCGGCAGGCGAAAGTTGACGGGAAAATTGCTACGAATCTTTTCAGCGCGAAGGATTTCGCGCAGGGCGAAAGACGGCGCGTCAGCGCTTGTACAGCTCGCGAACGGCGTCCTCGATGTGCTGGCGCAAAAGGTGGCGCTCCTCGGGCGTCATGTGCCCGTCGCGGCGGCGCTGTTCGAGATCGGGAGGCACGGCGGAACGGGCCGTCATCTCGGCGGTACGATCGGCCTGCGGCGCCTTGCCGCGCGGCAGCTTGCGCGACGATGCGCCCTGCTCGGGGCGCTGCGCATACGCGAAGTTCGACGCATACGGACCGGCAAGCGCGATCGTCAGCATCAGTGCAATCCGGGCAGATCGCATGACCGTCCTCGCTTCTTTGGTCGATTTGTTCCCTTCGTCACGCGGCAACCGGTTACCTCTGGTACTTGAAAAACCCTGCGGAATTCGGGTGTGCAAAGATGAAAGATGGAGTGCAGGGGAGTATCTACCGAATTTCGGCTTCGAGTAAAGGAATCTCTATAGCCTGCCTTTACTCCGCGCGACACTACGGGTAAATTTTGTAACCGACTGTAACGCCCGAAAATACGCGGCCGTGCGTCAATTCCCATTCGCGATAAGATGCCGATCATGGAAACGAAAAACCCCTCCAAGATTCTCGTCGTCGACGACGACCCGCGCTTGCGCGACCTGCTGCGCCGCTATCTCGGCGAGCAGGGTTTCAATGTCTACGTCGCCGAAAACGCGACCGCAATGAACAAGCTCTGGGTACGCGAGCGTTTCGACCTGCTCGTGCTCGACCTGATGCTCCCGGGCGAAGACGGCCTGTCGATCTGCCGCCGCCTGCGCGGCAGCAACGACCGCACGCCGATCATCATGCTCACCGCGAAAGGCGAGGATGTGGACCGCATCGTCGGCCTCGAGATGGGCGCCGACGATTACCTGCCGAAACCGTTCAACCCGCGCGAGCTCGTTGCACGCATTCATGCGGTGCTGCGCCGCCAGGCGCCGGCCGAACTGCCGGGCGCCCCGTCGGAAACCACCGAGGTGTTCGAGTTCGGCGAGTTCTCGCTGAACCTCGCCACGCGCACGCTGACGAAGTCCGGCCAGGAAATTCCGCTCACCACCGGCGAATTCTCGGTGCTGAAGGTGTTCGCACGTCATCCGCGCCAGCCGCTGTCGCGCGAGAAGCTGATGGAACTCGCCCGCGGCCGTGAATACGAAGTGTTCGACCGCAGCCTCGACGTGCAGATTTCGCGCCTGCGCAAGCTGATCGAACCGGATCCGGGCAGCCCGCGTTTCATCCAGACCGTCTGGGGCCTCGGCTACGTGTTCATCCCGGACGGCGCCGCCTGATCTTTCTCCTTCCCGGTTTCGCCCGCCCACGGCCCGTCCCATGCGTATCGACCGGCGCCTCCTGCAGCTCGCGTTCGGCGGGCTGTTCTGGCGCACCTTCCTGCTGATCGCGCTGCTGATCTCGGTCAGTCTCGCCGCGTGGTTCCAGAGCTTTCGCGTGATCGAACGTGAGCCGCGGGCGCAGCGCGTCGCGCTGCAGCTCGTCGCGGTCGTGAAGCTCACGCGCACCGCCCTGCTCTATTCCGATCCCGATCTGCGGCGCGCGCTGCTGCAGGATCTCGAGAGCAACGAGGGCGTGCGCGTTTACCCGCGCGAGAAGACCGACAAGTTCAAGCTGCAGCCCGACGAATCGCTGAACCGCCTGATCGAACACGACATCCGCAGCCGCCTCGGCGACGATACCGTGATCGCTCAGTCGGTCAACGACATTCCCGGTGTGTGGATCAGCTTCAAGATCGACGACGACGATTACTGGGTCGCGCTCGACCGCGACCAACTCGACAACGTCACGGGCTTGCAGTGGGCCGGCTGGGGCCTGTTCGCGCTCGCGTTGTCGCTGTTCGGCTCCGCGTTCATCACGAGCCTCGTGAACCGGCCGTTCTCGCGGCTGGCGCTCGCCGCGCGCCAGATCGGCTCGGGCCAGAGGCCCGAACTGCTGCCCGAGCGCGGGATGGGCGTCGCGGCCGACACCAACCGCAGCTTCAACCAGATGGTGCGCGACCTCGAGCAGCTCGAGGCCGATCGCGCGCTGATGCTCGCGGGCATCTCGCACGACCTGCGCACGCCGCTCGCGCGGCTGCGGCTCGAAACCGAGATGAGCCCGTCCGATCAGGCGACCAAGGACGCGATGGTCGACGACATCGAACAGATGGACCGCATCATCGCGGCCTTCATCGACTACGCGCGCCCGTCGCAACGCAAGCCGGAACCCGTCGACCTGTCGTCGATCGCACAGGAAGTCGCCGCGCGCGTAGCAGGCGAAGATGGCGTCGAGATCCGCACGCGGCTCGCGCCGAGCGCGGTGATCGAAGCCGACGAGACCGACATGCGCCGCGTGATCGGCAACCTCGTCGAGAACGCGCGCAAGTACGGCCAGAGCAAGCAGGACGGCGTGTCGCACATCACGCTCGAGACACGCGTGTCGCACGCCCGCGTCGAGCTGTCGGTGAGCGACGAAGGCCCCGGCATCCCCGAGGATCAACTGCCGCTCGTGATGCGGCCGTTCTACCGCGTCGACACCGCCCGCACCAAGGCGGACGGCACGGGCCTCGGGATGGCGATCGTGCTGCGCCTCGTCGGCCGCTACCGCGGCGCGCTGCGCCTGCGCAACCGCAACCCCGAAGCGGGCCTCGAAGTCACGCTCGAATTCCCCGGCGCCGGCAAGGCGCGTGCGACGGCGTGACGCGCTCGAGCACGCTTCTTGCGCTGCACACTATCGATCCGGTTGACAAAAACTATGAAGATCGTTAGTCAAAATCTATTGAAGCGCTTTACTAATAGTGTTATAGTTTCGCCCAGGCTGTCACATCATCGTTGCAGCACCGAGGTAGCTTGACTCAGTCTTCTTCCCAACTCATACAGGAGTATCCGCATGAAAACCGTGGGCGATAAACTCGAAGCTTTCACCGTCGTAGCCGCGAAGCCGGGCTTCAACAATCACGAGGAAAACGGCCAGTCGGCATTCGAGACCATCACCGAAGCGTCGTTCCCGGGCAAGTGGAAGATCATCTACTTCTATCCGAAGGATTTCACGTTCGTGTGCCCGACGGAAATCGTCGAATTCGCGAAGCTCACGAAGCAGTTCGAAGAGCGCGATGCCATCCTGCTGGGCGGCAGCTCGGACAACGAATTCGTCAAGCTCGCATGGCGCCGTGAGCACAAGGACCTCGACAAGCTGAACCACTACTCGTTCGGCGACGTCAAGGGCGAGCTGATCGACCAGCTCGGCGTGCGCGACAAGGAAGCCGGCGTGGCCCTGCGTGCAACGTTCATCGTCGATCCGGACAACACGATCCAGCACGTTTCGGTGAACAACCTGAACGTCGGCCGCAGCCCGGAAGAAGTCCTGCGGATTCTGGACGGCCTGCAAACGGACGAACTGTGCCCGTGCAACCGTGCAGTCGGCGGCGCAACGCTGTAAGCGCATCGATGCACGAAGCCCGCGGCGCACGTCCTGCCTGCGGGCTTTTTTAACGGCCAACCCATAGGAGATATCAATGGAATTCATCGATTCGATTAAGGCACGTATTCCCGACTACGCGAAGGACATTCGCCTGAACCTCGACGGCACGATCTCGCGCTCGTCGCTCGAAGGCACCGACGCGGTCGGCGTCGCGCTGGCGGCGGCAATCGCGGCGAAGAGCACGGTGCTCATCAAGACGATCCGCGAAGCCGGCGTCCTGTCGCCCGAAGAAACGAACGCCGTGCTGACGGCGGCCGCGCTGATGGGGATGAACAACACCTGGTATCCGTATGTCGAGATGGCCGACGATGCCGACCTGAAGACGCAACGCGCCGAGCTGCGGATGGGCGCGTATGCCACGCACGGTGGCGTCGACAAGCGCAAGTTCGAGATGTACGCGCTCGCCGCGTCGATCGTCGGCAAGTGCCACTTCTGCGTGAAGTCGCACTATGCGCTGCTGAAGAACGAGCAAGGGATGACCGTCACGCAGCTGCGCGACGTCGGCCGCATCGCGTCGGTGATCAACGCCGCCGCGCAGGTGATCGCCGCCGAAGGCGAGTAAACGGCTGCTTGAGCGGTCTCGCCGTGCGACCGGCAGCCATGCCGGAGCAGCCGTCGCTCCAAACGAAAATGCCACGCATCAGCGTGGCATTTTTTCATTTCCGCGGCACGGCGCGCGGAGCGAACCGCACGCCTTAACCGCCGGGCGTCAGCCGCCCTGCCTGACCAGCAGCGCGGCGGCCTGCGCCTCGATGCCCTCGCCGCGGCCGAGATAGCCGAGCTTCTCGTTGGTCTTCGCCTTCACGTTCACGCGGTCGAGCGGCAGCCCGAGATCGGCCGCGATGTTCGCGCGCATGCCGTCGATATGCGGCGCGAGCTTCGGCGCCTGCGCGATCACGGTGCTGTCGACGTTCTGGATCGCGAAGCCGGCCGCTTTGACGCGGGCCACGCACTCACGCAGCAGCACGCGGCTGTCGGCGCCCTTGAACGCCGCGTCCGTGTCGGAGAAATGGCGGCCGATGTCGCCGAGCGCCGCCGCGCCGAACAGCGCGTCGGTGATCGCGTGCAGCAGCACGTCCGCGTCCGAGTGGCCGAGCAGGCCACGTTCGTAAGGAATCGTCACGCCGCCGATGATGAGGGGGCGCCCCGGGACGAGCTGGTGCACGTCGTAGCCTTGTCCAATTCTGAAATCCATGCGTGTTCCGATTGAGATGGGGTGAAAATCAGGAAGCGTGCGCGGGGCGCGCGAGGATCGCTTCCGCGAGCGCGAAATCTTCCGGGTACGTGACCTTGAAGTTGCGCAGGCTGCCCTGCACGACGCGCGGCGTATGGCCGGCCCATTCGATCGCGCTCGCTTCGTCGGTCAGGTCGTGCCCTTCGCGCTGCGCGCGCAGGATCGCCTCGCGCAGCATGCCGATGCGGAACATCTGCGGCGTCTGCGCCTGCCACAGCGCGTCGCGCGACTCGGTGCGCGCGATCGCGTCGCCGCCGGCCGGCACGCGCTTGAGCGTATCGGCCACCGGCAGCGCGACGATGCCGCCGACCGGATCGTCCTTCAGCGTCGCGACGAGCGTGCGGATCAGCTCCGGCGTGATGCCCGGGCGGGCGGCATCGTGCACGAGCACCCAGTCGTGATCGGTCGCGCCGAACTCGGTCAGCTCGAGCAGCCCGTTCAGCACCGACGCCTGGCGCGAGCCGCCGCCGCAGCGGCGCACCGCGAAGCGCAGGCCCGCGAAGCGGCGCGCGTCGAAATGGGAATCGTCGGGCGCGAGGACGACGAGCGTCTGCGCGAATTCGCTGCACGCATCGAACGCGGCGAGCGTGTAATGCAGCAGCGCGCGGCCGGCCAGCGTGCGATATTGCTTCGGCACGGCCGAACCGGAACGGCTGCCCGTGCCGGCACAGGGAATCAGGGCGAAAAGTCGGGGAGTCACGAAAGGAAACGCCGGAAAGATGAAATCGAGAAGCGGATTTTATAATAGGTCTTTCGTCTCGACCGGCGCACCGCGATGCGCCCGTGTACGCCACCCCTGCCGTCCCTATGCCAGATAACGCTTCCACCCCGTCCGCCTCGCCCGTTGCCCGCGTCAAACCCGGCCAGCGCTTTGCCTTCGACGGCGCGCACGGTTCCGCCGACGCGCTCGCCATTGCCCGTTATCTTGACGATAACCGCCAGGACGTGCCGCTTCTGGCGGTGATCTGTGCGAACGCGGTCGACGCACAGCGGCTCTCGCAGGAAATCCGCTACTTCTCGCCCGATGCGCGCGTGCGCCTGCTGCCGGACTGGGAAACGCTGCCGTACGACACGTTCTCGCCACACCAGGACCTCGTGTCCGAGCGGCTCGCGACGCTGCACGACCTCGGCGAGGGCCGCTGCGACATCCTGCTCGTGCCCGCGACCACCGCGCTGTACCGGATGCCGCCCGCGTCGTTCATGGCCGCGTACACGTTCGCGTTCGCGCAGGGCGAACGGCTCGACGAGGCGAAGCTGAAGGCGCAGCTCACGCTGGCCGGCTACGAACACGTGAGCCAGGTCGTGCGGCCCGGCGAATACTGCGTGCGCGGCTCGCTGATCGACCTGTACCCGATGGGTTCGCCGCTACCGTACCGGATCGACCTGTTCGACGATCAGGTCGACTCGATCCGCGCGTTCGACCCCGACACGCAGCGCAGCCTCTACCCGGTACGCGACGTGCGCCTGTTGCCCGGCCGCGAGTTTCCGTTCGACGAAGCCGCGCGCACGGCCTTCCGCAGCCGCTGGCGCGAGACCTTCGAAGGCGACCCGAGCCGTGCGCCGATTTACAAGGACATCGGCAACGGCGTGCCGTCGGCCGGCATCGAGTATTACCTGCCGCTGTTCTTCGACGAAACGGCCACGCTGTTCCACTACCTGCCGCACGACGCGCACCTCGTGTTCACGGGCGATCTCGAGGCTTCGATCCGCCGCTTCACGGCCGATACGAAGCAGCGCCACGCGTTCCTGTCGCACGATCGCGAACGGCCGATCCTCGAGCCGCAGCGCCTGTTCCTGTCCGACGAGGATTTCTTCGCGTTCGCGAAACCGTTCGCACGCGTCGTGCTGCCCGCGCAACCGGCCGGCGGCTGGGCAACGGCGCTGCCCGAGCTCACCGTCGACCGGCATTCCGACGATCCGCTCGCGTCGCTGCGCACGTTCGTCGAATCGTCAGGCAAGCGCGTGCTGCTGACCGTCGAGTCGGCCGGCCGCCGCGAGACGATCCTGCAACTGCTCGCCGAACATCGCCTGCGCCCCGCGTCGAACGACCACTTCGCGGGCTGGCTCGCGAGCGACGAACGCTTCGCGCTCGGCGTCGCGCCGCTGTCGAGCGGCTTCGCGGTGCCGGGCGAAGGTTATGCGATCGTCACCGAAACCGAGCTGTACGGCGCGCTCGGCCGCCGCGCGGGCCGCCGCCGGCAGGAACAGGCCAGCAACGTCGACGCGATGGTGCGCGACCTGTCGGAGCTGAAGGTCGGAGACCCGGTCGTCCACGCGCAGCACGGCATCGGCCGCTACATGGGCCTCGTGTCGATGGATCTCGGCGAAGGCGAGACCGAATTCCTGCATCTCGAATACTCGGGCGACAGCAAGCTCTACGTACCCGTCGCGCAATTGCACGTGATCTCGCGCTACAGCGGCGCCGATCCCGACAGCGCGCCGCTGCACGCGCTCGGCTCCGGCCAGTGGGAGCGTGCGAAGCGCAAGGCCGCGCAGCAGATCCGCGACACGGCCGCCGAGCTGCTGAACCTGTACGCGCGCCGCGCGGCCCGCGAAGGCCACGCGTTCTCGCTCGATCCGCGCGATTACGTGAAGTTCGCCGAAAGCTTCGGTTTCGAGGAAACCCCCGACCAGGCCGCCGCCATCGCGGCCGTGATCGGCGACATGACGAGCGGCAAGCCGATGGACCGCCTCGTATGCGGCGACGTCGGCTTCGGCAAGACCGAGGTCGCGCTGCGCGCGGCGTTCATCGCGGTGCTGGGCGGCAAGCAGGTCGCGCTGCTGTCGCCGACCACGCTGCTCGCCGAGCAGCACACGCAGACCTTCGTCGACCGCTTCGCGGACTGGCCGGTTCGGATCGTCGAGCTGTCGCGCTTCAAGACCACGAAGGAGGTCAACGCGGCGATCGCGCAAATCAACGAAGGCAGCGTCGACATCGTGATCGGCACGCACAAGCTGCTGTCGTCGGATGTGCAGTTCAAGCGTCTCGGCCTTGTGATCATCGACGAGGAACACCGCTTCGGCGTGCGCCAGAAGGAAGCGCTGAAGGCGCTGCGCGCGGAAGTCGACGTGCTGACGCTCACCGCGACGCCGATCCCGCGCACGCTCGGGATGGCGCTCGAAGGGCTGCGCGATTTCTCGGTCATTGCAACCGCGCCGCAGAAGCGGCTCGCGATCAAGACCTTCGTGCGTCGCGAGGAAGAAAGCGTGATCCGCGAGGCGATGCTGCGCGAACTGAAGCGCGGCGGCCAGGTGTACTTCCTGCACAACGAAGTCGAGACGATCGAGAACCGCAAGGCGATGCTCGAGGCGCTCGTGCCCGAAGCGCGCATCGTGATCGCGCACGGCCAGATGCATGAGCGCGAGCTCGAACGGGTGATGCGCGATTTCGTCGCGCAGCGCGCGAACGTGCTGCTGTGCACGACCATCATCGAGACCGGCATCGACGTGCCGAGCGCGAACACGATCATCATGCACCGCGCGGACAAGTTCGGCCTCGCGCAGCTTCACCAGCTGCGCGGCCGTGTCGGCCGCTCGCATCACCAGGCGTATGCGTACCTGCTGGTCCACGATCCGCAGGCGCTGACCAAGCAGGCGCAGCGCCGGCTCGAAGCGATCCAGCAGATGGAGGAACTCGGTTCGGGCTTCTATCTCGCGATGCACGACCTCGAGATCCGCGGTACCGGCGAAGTGCTCGGCGACAAGCAGTCGGGGGAAATTCACGAGATCGGCTTCCAGCTCTATACGGACATGCTGAACGACGCGGTGAAGGCGCTGAAGAACGGCAAGGAGCCCGACCTCACCGCCCCGCTCGCCGCGACGACGGAAATCAACCTGCACGCGCCGGCGATCCTGCCGGCCGACTACTGCGCGGACGTGCAGGAGCGGCTGTCGCTGTACAAGCGTCTCGCGAACTGCGAGCACGGCGATGCGATCGACGGCATCCAGGAAGAGCTGATCGACCGCTTCGGCAAGCTGCCGCCGCAGGCGCATGCGCTCGTCGAGACCCACCGGCTGCGGATCGCCGCGAAGCCGCTCGGCATCGTGAAGATCGATGCAAGCGAGGTGGCGATCGGGCTGCAGTTCGAGCCGAATCCACCGATCGATCCGATGCGGATCATCGAGATGGTGCAGAAGCATCGGCATATCAAGCTCGCGGGCCAGGACAAGCTGCGCATCGAGACGCGCTCGCCCGACCTCGCGATCCGCGTGTCGACGATCAAGGAAACGCTGCGCGCGCTCGCGCCGAAGCAGGGAGCGGCTGCCGCGGTGCGCTGACGCGATCCTGACGGGTGCGGCGTTGCTGCACCGCACTGCGCCCGGCGCGGGCGGGCCGACGCGTTTTTGAGTATGATTTTCCCATTCATCAGACGGAGTTTTGCCATGTCCACTCTCGACGCGACGGCGCCGTCCGCCGCCGACCAAGGCGACACGTCCCTCGTCAGCCTGCCCTGGATCAAGCAACTGGTGTCGATGGACACGACGAGCCGCGTGCCGAACCTCGGCCTGATCGAAACGGTGCGCGATGCGCTCGCGGCGAAGGGCATCGCATCGACGATCACGCACGATCCGCGTGAAGGCTGGGCGAACCTGTTCGCAACCGTGCCCGCGCACGACGGCTCGACGAACGGCGGCATCGTGCTGTCGGGGCATACCGATGTCGTACCGGTCGACGGCCAGCAATGGGACAGCAACCCGTTCGCGCCGGAAATCCGCGACGGCCGCCTGTATGGCCGCGGCACCTGCGACATGAAGGGCTTCATCGGCGCCGCGCTCGCGCTGCTGCCCGAGATGCAGGCGACCAGGCTCGCGAAACCGATCCATTTCGCGCTGTCCTACGACGAGGAAATCGGTTGCGCAGGCGCGCCGCTGATGATCGCCGACCTCGTCAAGCGCGGCGTGCAACCGTCCGGCTGCATCGTCGGCGAGCCGACCAGCATGCGGCCGATCATCGCGCACAAGGGCATCAACGCGTACCGCTGCTGCGTGCGCGGCCACGCGGCGCATTCGTCGCTGACGCCGAAGGGGCTGAACGCGATCGAGTACGCGGCACGCCTCATCTGCCATATCCGCGACCTCGCCGAGCGCTTTCGCGCCGAAGGCCCGTTCGACGCGCTGTACGACGTGCCGTTCACGACCGCGCAGACGAGCACGATCCAGGGCGGCAACGCGATCAACACGGTGCCGGCCGAATGCCGGTTCGACTTCGAGTTCCGCAACCTGCCGACGCTCGATCCCGAGCAGATCTTCACGCGCATCGAAGCGTATGCGCGGGAAACGCTGCTGCCGCAGATGCTTCGCGAGCATCCGAATGCCGCGATCGAGTTCTCGAAGATCGCCGCGGCGCCCGGCCTCGACGCCACCGAACAGGCCGCGATCACGCAGCTCGTGCGTGCGCTGACGGCCGACCAGGACAAGCGCAAGGTCGCCTACGGCACCGAGGCCGGCCTGTTCGAACGCGCGGGCATCCCGAGCGTCGTGTGCGGGCCCGGCAACATCGAGCAGGCGCACAAGCCGAACGAATATGTCGAGCTCGCGCAGCTCGCCGGCTGCGAGCAGTTCCTGCGCAAGTTCATCCGCAGCATGTCGGTCGACGCACACTGACTGCCCCCGCCACGCCGGCCCGCGTGTGCGGGCCGGCCCACTCCGCCACCCGCCACGTCATGTCGACTGAACAACAGGGCAACGCCCATACGACGATCGACGGCGAGCCGATCCCGACGCTCGACGACATCGCCGCGCAGCATTTCGCGTTGTCGCCCTGGGTCGCGCGCACGCCCGTGTTCGAACGCGCCGACCTGCCGTCCCTCGAGGGCACGCACGTCAACTTCAAGTTCGAGTTGCTGCAGGTCAGCGGCAGCTTCAAGGCGCGCGGCGCATTCACGCACTTGCTCGCACTCGACGAGGCGCGCAAGAACGCCGGCGTCACCTGCGTGTCGGCCGGCAATCACGCGGCGGCCGTCGCGTATGCGGCGATGCGGCTCGGCAGCAGCGCCAAGGTCGTGATGTTCCAAACCGCGAGCCCGTCGCGCATCGCGCAGTGCAAGCAGTACCGCGCGGAAGTCGTGCTGGCCGGCAGCGCGTCGCAGGCGTTCGATCTCGTCCGGCGGATCGAGGCCGAGGAAGGCCGCTTCTTCATCCATCCGTTCAACGGCTATCACACGATCCTCGGCACCGCGACGCTCGGTTACGAATGGGCGACCCAGACGCCCGACCTCGACGCGGTGATCGTGCCGATCGGCGGCGGCGGGCTCGCGGCCGGCATGGCGACCGCGCTGCGGCTCGCGAATCCGCGCGTGCACGTGTACGGCGTCGAGCCGGAACGCGCCGACGCGATGAGCCGCAGCTTCGCGGCGAATCACACGATCAAGATGAGCGCGATGCAGACGATCGCCGATTCGCTGATGGCGCCGCATACCGAGGAATACAGCTACCAGCTGTGCCGGCGCCACGTCGACCGCATCGTCACCGTGTCCGACGACGCGCTGCGTGCCGCGATGCTGTTCCTGTTCTCGCAACTGAAACTGTCGGTCGAACCGGCGTGCGCGGCCGCACTGGCCGCCCTGCTCGGCCCGCTGCGCGAAACGCTTCAAGGAAAGCGCGTCGGCGTGCTGCTGTCAGGCACGAATACCGACCCCGGCACGCTCGGCATGCACCTCGCGCACGCGAAACTGCAGCACTGACCCCACATCGGGCACGCGCGGACAAACCTAGGGTTATCCCCAGATTATGTTGACAGCCCTGTTGATAACCCGCCGGACAAGCACGCAAGTGGTTGAGCGCGCAGCGTTTTGCACGCGCGAAGGTCGATCGTCACGAATTGGGCAGATGCGGTCGCTGGCCGTATGCGCAATGGCGATCGCGCTGCTCGCCGGTTGCGCGGCACCGCCCTCGCCCGTCGTCGGCGCGCCGCCGGCCTGCACGCAGCCGGGCGAGAGCCCGATGCTGCTGGCCGACCTGCTGTTCGGGCGAGACATCACGGGGCGCGGCCCCGTCACCGATGCTGAACGCGCGGCATTCCTCGCCGACACGGTCACACCGAGATTCCCCGACGGCCTCACCTACTGGGACACGCACGGCCAGTGGCGCGACCGCGCCGGCGGCGGGATCACCCGCGAAGACAGCTTCGTGATCCGTATCATCGCCGACGATACGCCCGACACGCGTGCACGGCTCACCGCGATCCGGCAAGCGTACATACAGCGATTCCATCAGCAATCGGTCGGCATCACGCTCGTACCGGCCTGCGCGTCGTTCTGATTCCCCTTCTCCCTATCGACAATTCGCGCAAAAAAAACGGGCGCCCGAAGGCGCCCGTCGCATGTCGGAACGGCGGCGTGCCGCTTACTTGTTCTCGAACATGTCCATGATCTGCTGTTTCTCCTGCGGCGTGACGGGCGGCGGCGCAAGCCCTGCCGCACCGGCCGAGCCGAGTGCGTCGTTCGCGCTGATCGAATTTTCCGCCGGGTTGATGTCGACGTTCGCGACGAAGCCGTTGCCCGGCGTGCGATCGGCGTAGTACAGCTCGCCGTCGATCGAGGTCAGGCCGTCCGGCATCGGCATCTGCTGCTCGGGCACGCCGTTCAGCGCGGTGCGCATGTAATTCACCCAGATCGGCAACGCGAGCTGCGCGCCGAATTCGCGGCTGCCAAGGCTCTTCGGCTGGTCGAAGCCCATCCACGCAACCGCGACGAGCGACTGCTGGTAGCCGGCGAACCAGCCGTCCTTCGCGTCGTTCGTCGTACCGGTCTTGCCCTGCAGGTCGCTGCGGCCCAGTGCGTTGGTGCCCGCGCCCGTGCCGGCCGTCGCGACCGAATGCAGCAGGCTGTTCATCACGTACGCGTTGCGGCCTTCGATCGTGCGCGGCGCCGTGCTGCCCGCGAGCACCGGCTGCGACTTCTGCAGCGGCTGGCCGCGTGCGTCGTCGACCTCGGCGATCAGGTACGGATCGACCTTGTAGCCGCCGTTCGCGAACACCGCATAGCCGGTCGCGAGCTGCAGCGGCGTCACGAGGCCCGCGCCGAGCGCCATCGGCAGGTAAGGCGGCGTCTTCGCGGGATCGAAGCCGAAGCGCTGCGTCACGTACTGCTGCGCGTACTGCGTGCCGATCGACGCGAGGATCCGGATCGACACGAGGTTCTTCGAACGCTGCAGGCCGGTGCGCATCGTCATCGGGCCGTCCGGCTGGTCGTCGTCCTTCGGCTCCCATGCGGTGCCGCCCGGCACGCTCGGCGGGAAGTACAGCGGGGCGTCGTTGATCATCGTCGCCGGACCCATGCCCTTGTCGAGCGATGCCGAGTAGATGAACGGCTTGAACGACGAGCCCGGCTGCCGCCACGCCTGCGTCACGTGGTTGAACTTGCTCTTGTTGAAATCGAAGCCGCCGACGAGCGAGCGGATCGCGCCATCCTGCGGCGCGATCGCGACGAGCGCGCCTTCGACCTGCGGCAGCTGCACGACCTGCCAGCCCGTCTTGCCGTCCTTCAGCACGCGCACGACCGAACCCGGCTTGATGCGCAGCGAGTCGTTCGCGCGGGGGCCGAGCGCGGCCGCCACGAAGCGCAGCCCGGCCGGACCGATCGTCGTGGTCGCGCCGCCGACGAACTGCACCTCGACCGCATTGGGCGACGCCGACAGCACGACCGCCGACTGCAGGTCGCCGTTGTCCGGGTGATCGGCGAGCGCGTCGTCGATCGCCTCGTCGCGGTCGTCGCCGGCCGCGGGCAGCTTGATCGACGCTTCCGGCCCGCGATAGCCGTGGCGGCGCTCGTAGTCGAGAATGCCGCGACGCACGGCCTGGTACGCGGCTTCCTGGTCGGACGAGTTGATCGTCGTCGTGACGGTCAGCCCGCGCGTATAGGTTTCGTCCTTGTACTGCTGGTACATCATCTGCCGCACCATCTCGGCAACGTACTCGCCGTGCACCGCGTACTGGTTGCCCGGCGTACGCACGTGGATCTCTTCCTTCACGGCCTCGTCGTACTGCGGCTGCGTGATGTAGCCGACCTCGAGCATGCGCTTCAGGATGTATTCCTGGCGCACCTTCGCGCGCTTCGGATTGACGACCGGGTTATACGCGGACGGCGCCTTCGGCAGCCCCGCGAGCATCGCCGCCTCCGCGAGCGTGATGTCCTTCAGGTCCTTGCCGAAATAGACGCGCGCGGCGGCCGCGAAGCCGTACGAGCGCTGGCCGAGATAGATCTGGTTCATGTACAGCTCGAGGATCTGGTCCTTCGTCAGGGCCTTCTCGATCTTGTACGCGAGCAGCATTTCGTAAATCTTGCGCGTATAGGTCTTCTCGCTCGACAGGAAGAAGTTGCGCGCGACCTGCATCGTGATCGTGCTCGCGCCCTGGCGCGCGCCGCCGTGCATCAGGTCGGCGACGCCCGCGCGGAGGATGCCGACGAAGTCGACGCCGCCGTGTTCGTAGAAGCGGTAGTCCTCGATCGCGAGCACGGCCTTCTTCATCACGTCCGGAATGTCCTGGAAGCGCACGAGGCTGCGGCGCTCTTCGCCGAACTCGCCGATCAGCACATGATCGGCCGTGAACACACGCAGCGGCACCTTCGGCTGGTAGTTGGTCAGCGCGTCGAGCGACGGCAGCTGCGGCGCCATCACGACCAGCGCGTAGCCGACGATCAGCGCGCCGACGATCGCCAGCGTCGCGAACAGGCCGGCGAACCACAGCACGACGCGCGAGCCGAACGAGCGACGGTGCCCGCCGCCGCTGCGCTGGGTGCGGCGGTCGTCGTTGCGATGGTCGCGATCGTCGTCATCGGGGTAATAGGCTCCGGACGGCGAACGGCGCAGCGTGTAGTGGGGTTCGTTCCTGTCGGAAGAAGAAGGCGGTCGTTTGATAATTGGCATGTCGGAATGGCGGGCGTACGTGGCACCCTCGGACGCATGCGGAAATGCAGGCGAATGAATCAGAGCGGATACGGCGTGATACGACTGTCACGTCGACAGACCCCGCCGCGCGGCGATCCGTTCCCGCGACGTGACAGCGCATTTTAATGAAATCGACCGGGTGCCTTCGCGATTTTTTGTAAAAATTCCCGCAATGCCGTGATTTGAGGAACGTATTGTCGCCATCCTCTGCCTATCATGAACACGCAATATGGCGCGCACGGCCGATAATCTTTCAATCGCGAAAGGTTCGATATCCCGATGCGCATGCCGCTTGAACTCGCGCGTTTAAGCCGTATTTAAGTGAACCGGTGGTGTAATATCCGCCGGCTCATGCGGGTCGGAACCGGCTCGCAACGGGCACTGCCGCGGTCACGCGGCGCCTTTCAACCACGGAGGATTTCATGTCGCTTTTCGACTCTGTTTCGCGCACGATCAAAGGCCTGCTGAACGATGCGGCCGATTCGGTACAGGATCCGTCGCGCGACGCACGGCAGATCGTGCGGGAGCTCGACGACAGCATCGGCCGTGCCGAGAATTCGCTGATCGAGATCGAGGCACAGGTCGCGACCCAGCGCAGCAAGCGCGATGCGGCCGACGACAAGGTGAAGAAGTACGAGGACGGCGCGAAGCGCGCGCTGCAGGCCGGCGATGAAGCACTCGCACGCGAGGCACTCAGCGCACAGTCGAACGCGGAAGCCGAGCGTGACGCGCTCGCGGCCGAGCTGTCGACGCTCGAGCCGTCGGTCGACAAGCTGAAGGGGCAGATCGCCGACATGCGTCAGCGCCGCAACGACCTGAATGCACGCTCGAACATCCTGCAGGCCAAGCAGGAAATCGCGCAGGCGAAGGACGTCGCGGCCAGCGCGCTGGGCGGCATCGGCGGCAAGAACCTGTCCGAGGATTTCCAGAAGCTCGAGGACAAGGTCGCGCTGCAGAACGCACGCTCGGACGCACGCCTGAATTCGGCCGACACGTCGAGCGGCAAGGCGCTCGACGACAAGCTCGCCGCGCTGAACAAGGGTCCGTCGGTCGAGGATCGCCTCGCCGCGCTGAAGAAGCAGCTCGATACGCCCGCGCAGTAACGGCCACTGCGGGCAACCGCGCCGCCGCCCGCCCCGGGCGCGGCGCGAACCGATCGTCAGGAGACGGGCGCGTGCGCCCGGTTCGACCATGAAGAAATCTCTCGCCGCACTCGGCCTCTCGCTGATGTTGCTGTCGTCCGCCGCGTTTGCGGTCCCGTCGCTGCAGCAGGTCGAGCAATCGATCGCGCAACGCAACTGGCAGCAAGCCGACACGCAGCTGTCGCAAGTCATCGACGCCCATCCGAACAACGCGCACGCGCGCTACCTGTACGCACAGGTGCTGGATCGTGAAGGCCGCGCGTCCGACGCCCTCGAGCAGCTGCAGCGCGCCAAGTCGCTCGATCCGCAGCTCAAGTTCACCGACGCATCGCGCTTCGCGCAGACGGAGTCGCGCATCCGCGCCGACGCCGCGCGCGTGAACGGCAACGTGCCTTCGGCCACGCAGGCCGGTACGCTGCAATCGTCGCTCGCGCCCGCCATCGCGCCGGCCGAAAAACACGGGCCGTCGACCGGCATGTGGATCGGCCTCGGGCTGCTCGTCGCGGTGATCGCGCTGGTGCTGCGCTGGACGCTGCGGCGTGCGCGCACGGCCGACGACAGCCGCGCCGACGACGAACGCCGCACGCAGCTCAAGCGTGCCACCGACGTGCTGAACGACATCCGTCCGCTGAAACTCGACGCGAAGCTGTCGACGACGCCCGGCGCCGCGGCACTCACGGGTGAACTCGAAGCGATCGAGACCGATGCGCGCACGCTCGTCGAATCGCTATCGAACGGCAAGAATCCGGTGCCGCCGTATCGCATCGACGAACTCGAACAGCGTCATGCGAGCGTGAAGGCACGCGTCGAAGGCCGCCCCGATCCGGCCGCGCAACCCACGGCACCGGCGAACGGCAGCGGCTCCGTGTATGCGCAGGAAGCCGATCGCATGACGGGCGCGCAAGGCCAGCCGTATCCGCAGCAGCCCTACCCGCAACAGCAACCGCCGGTCGTGATCCAGCAAGGCGGCGGCGGTTTCGGCGGCGGCATGGGCGGGCTGCTGACCGGCGTACTGCTCGGCGAAGCAATGTCGGGCGGCCGCGAGCGCGTGGTCGAACGCGACGTGATCGTCGACGGCGAGCGCCGCCGGCAGGACAACGACCCGGGCTTCGACCTCGGCCGCGGCGACAGTTCGAACTGGAGCGACGGCAACGGCGGCGGCATGGATCTCGGCAGCAACGACGACGGCTGGACCGACGACAACACCTGACGCTACCCAGCGCGTCGACGCGCCCGCGACGCACGCCACGCTCCCCTGCATGCCGGCCGCGCCGACGCGCGGATTTGTCAATCATTTCAAGATGGACTACCGGCAATGGGGAGCGTTCGCTATCATGCGGCCATCGGCGTGCCACCGACCCTCATTCGACGCTCTGCATCCCTGCGCGTCGCGGCACGCCTCCCCTCGCCCCAATCAGGAGAAAGCCGCTCATGAGCATCATCAAGGAATTCAAGGAGTTCGCCGTCAAGGGCAACGTCATGGATCTCGCCGTCGGCGTGATCATCGGCGGCGCGTTCTCGAAGATCGTCGACTCGGTCGTAAAAGACCTCATCATGCCGGTCATCGGCTTGCTGACCGGCGGCCTGGATTTCTCGAACAAGTTCGTTCTGCTCGGCACCATTCCCCCGACGTTCAAGGGTAATCCCGATTCGTTCAAGGACCTGCAGGCCGCAGGTGTCGCGGCGTTCGGCTACGGCTCGTTCATCACGGTGGCGATCAATTTCGTCATCCTCGCGTTCATCATTTTCCTGATGGTGAAATTCATCAACAAGCTGCGCAAGCCGGAAGATGCCGCACCGGCCGCGACGCCGGAAGACACCGTGCTGCTGCGCGAGATCCGCGATTCGCTGAAGCAGCGCTGATCGCCAAGCGTCCCGCCAGCCAGGCCCGCCCCGTGCGGGCCTTTTTATTGCGCGCGATGCACCGCCGCATGCGGCCTATCTCACTTTTTTGTGACGGGCGAATGCACGCGCGGGGAAAGCAGGTCTATGATGGAGACTAAACGACAGTACGGGCGCCAAGACGCTGGCTGTGTCGATCATGGCGAGCAGGTCGACGGGAGACATTGATCGTCGTACTGCACGAAAGCAGCATTTTCGTGTGCTATAAAGGATCGACATGCGGCGTACATAGCCGGGAGTGGGTCGCATGAAAGTGCCGCATTTCTTGCAATTGTTTTTGAGGCGAGTGTTTATGTCCTTCCCGAAAAAACGTCGGCGTGCCCAGCAGGATGGCCAGGAGTCATTCCTCGCGGTGTTGCGCCACTCGAAACCGTTTGCCCAGCTCGACACCAAGATTGCCCGCGCCCGCGCGCAGGACGAACCCGTCCTGTACGCGCATGTGCTGCCCGGTCTCGACGTGCTCCTGTGCAGCGTGCGCGGCGCACAGCCGCCCTATCCGGCCATCGCCGAACTGCGCAAGCGCTGCATCGAATCGATCGCCAACGCGCTCGAGCAGCCGCTGGACGGCCTCGAGAACGGCGGATACTGGTATGAAGCAAACGGCTTCGGCTTCCTCGTGTTCGCCAGCCGTGCGCGTGCGCGCATCCTGCCCGAGTTTGGTGCAGGCACGAAAGCGAGCCTGCGCGGCGGGCTCGGCCGCCAGAACGCCGGCGACACGACACCACGCTCCCTCGGCTGATCAACCTGCCATTCGATGGGCCGCCTCCGGGCGGCCCATCTGCCATTCACGCACCCTCCTGCCCGTCACGACGCCAGTTCACTGACGCCCGTTGCCGGGACGCACGATGTCGATGAACGCGGCGAAATCGGCACCGGCGAGCCCTTGCGCGGCGCCGAGCCGCAACACCTGCTGCACGGTGGCCGACACGGGCATCACCGCGCCCGTGTCGCGCGCCGCGTCGGCAATCGCATCGACGTCCTTCTGGAACGTACCGAGCGCGCCGATGGGAGCATGACCGCCCGACGTCATGCGCGGCACGAACGTCTGCAGCAGCACCGAATCGGCCCAGCCACCGGCCAGCGCTTCGGCCAGCCGCGCGGCATCGATGCCGCTCGCCTGGGCAAGACCGACGGCCTCGGCAATCGCGGTCACCGTCGCGGTGACGATCGCCTGGTTGCACAACTTCGCCGTCTGTCCCGCGCCCGCGTCGCCCATGTGGGTGATCCGCGACGCGTACGTGTCGATCAGCGGCCGCACCGCGTCGAGATCGGCCGCGCGGCCGCCGGCCATCACCGCAAGCGTGCCGGCCTGCGCGCCGGGCACGCCGCCCGACACCGGCGCATCGACCCAGCCGACGCCGAGTGCGGCCGCGCGCGCCGCGTAATCGCGCGTCGCGGCAGGCGGAATGCTCGAATGATCGACGAGGCGCCGCAGGCGGCGCGCAGCCGCGTCGCCGGAGAGCAGGCCGTGCTCGCCGAACACGACGTCGCCCACCGCGCGGCCGTCGAGCACGCACACGAATACCGTATCGACGCGCTCCGCCAGTTCGCGCGGCGTGCCGACCACCTGCGCGCCGTCCTTCGCGAGCGCCTCCGCCTTGTCTCGCGAGCGGTTCCACACGCTGACCCGATGCCCGGCCGCCAGCAAATGCCGAATCATCGGCGCGCCCATCAATCCCGGTCCGCAAAATCCGACTTCCACGATGTGCCTCGTCTCCGATATGGGTTGAACTTGCCGCCCATCATACCTATCACTCAAGAAGCCGGGCACGCGCGGCACCGCTTCGGGAGCGCGGCTTGCGCCGGCGATATAAATCGATATCCCAGGGAGCGCATCATGAGCGATCACGTGTACAAGATGATCGAGTTGACCGGTTCGTCGCGGCAATCGAGCGACGATGCCATCCGCAACGCGATCTCTAAAGCCGGCAAGACGCTGCACAACCTGCACTGGTTTCAGGTAACCGAAACGCGCGGCCACATCGAAGGCGACCAGGTCGTGCACTGGCAGGTCACGCTGAAGGTCGGCATGCGCATCGACGACTGACACGCACGCCACATCACAGCCGCGCCGCGATCCGGATCCGCGACATGCGCATCCGCGCGGCGCCGCGCGCCCCGCATTCCGCCCCGTTCAAACCCCGTGTCCACGCCCGGCCGGCAGGTGCCTGCGGGTATCCATCGCTTGACGCTGATTTTCGTTCATATTAAAAACAATATACCCACAGTACCCCTCGATCAGCCCAGACATATAACCCGGAGATATCATGAGTCAGCAACGCGAGGCGATCGACACGTACCTCTTGCGCGTCTTGCACACCTTGTTGATGGAGCGCAGCGTCACGCGCGCTGCCGTCAAACTGAACCAGTCGCAACCGGCGATCAGCGCCGCACTGCGGCGCCTGCGCGACATCACCGGCGATCCGCTGCTGGTGCGCGGCAAATCCGGCATGGTGCCGACCGAATACGGGCTGCGCCTGCTCGAGCCCGTGCAGAACGCGCTGCGTGAAATCGAGCGCATCAAGTTCCAGCAGCACAACTTCGACCCGGCCACGTCGATCCGCTGCTACCGAATCGGCTGCCCCGACTACCTGAACGTGCTGTTCGTGCCGACCGTCGTCGAGCGCTTCCGCCAGGCCGCGCCGAACGCAACGCTCGAATTCCATTCGCTCGGCCCCGCGTTCGACTACGAACTCGCGCTGGAAGACGGCAAGCTCGACATCGTCGTCGGCAACTGGCCCGAACCGCCCGAGCAGTTGCACCTGTCGAACCTGTTCGTCGACGAAATCGTCTGCCTGATGAGCAACACGCACCCGTTCGCGAAGCGAGGCGGGCTCACGCTCGACCAGTACCTGAACGCGCCGCATCTCGCGCCGACGCCGTACTCGGTCGGCCAGCGCGGCGCGATCGACGTGCATCTCGCGCGCGAACGGCTCAAACGCCATGTGGTCGTCACGCTGCCGTACTTCAACCTCGCACCGTACGTGCTCGTGAAGTCCGACCTGATCTTCACGACGACGCGCCTGTTCGCCGATCACTACGCGAAATTCCTGCCGCTGTCGGTCGTGCCGGCGCCGCTCGACTTCCCGCCGATGCAGTACTACCAGCTGTGGCACGAGCGCTGCCACTACTCCGACGAAGTGCGCTGGCTGCGCAGCCTCGTCGCCGAAGCCACCCGCACGTTGATCGAGGCGTAACGGCACACGCCGCCCGCGCCGTTACGGGCGCGGCGCGACGGCGCGCCAGCGGCAGGCTCGGCCAGGCCGCCGCCGCACGGCTTCAGGCTTGCTTCAGCGCGATGCCGCGACGAGCGCGTGCGCAAGCGCGTTGTGGCGCTCGATCACGGGCGGCAAATCGAGCGTCGCCAATCGCCCTTCCCGCACCACCACCTTCCCGTTCACCACCGTGTATGCCGTCTGCGACGGCGCGCAGAACACGAGCGCCGCAACCGGATCGTGCAGTGCACCCGCGAACAGCGGCTGGCGCAGGTCGAATGCGGCGAAGTCCGCAGCCATGCCGGGCTTCAGCGCGCCGATGTCGTCACGGTTCAGCACCTTCGCGCCGCCGAGCGTCGCGATCTCGAGCGCTTCACGCGCAGTCATCGCATCGGGCCCGAAACCGACCCGCTGCAGCAGCAGCGCCTGCCGCACTTCCGCAACCATCTGCGCGCCGTCGTTCGACGCGGAGCCGTCGACGCCGAGGCCAACCGGCACACCTGCGAGACGCATCTTTTTCACCGGCGCGATACCCGACGCGAGCCGCATGTTCGAGCATGGACAGTGCGCGACGCCCGTGCCGGTGCGCGCGAACAGGCCGATGCCCGCATCGTCGAGCTGCACGCAGTGCGCATGCCACACGTCGTGACCGACCCAGCCGAGATCTTCCGCATATTCGGCGGGCGTCATGCCGAATTTCTCGCGGCTGTACGCGATGTCGTTGACGTTCTCCGCGAGGTGCGTGTGCAGCGACACGCCGTATTCGCGCGCGAGCACGGCCGCGTCGCGCATCAGGTCGCGGCTCACCGAGAACGGCGAGCACGGTGCGACGACCACGCGCAGCATCGCGTACCGGCCTTCGTCGTGATAGGTCTCGATCAGGCGCTGCGTGTCGCGCAGGATGTCGGCCTCGCGCTCGACGACGGAATCGGGCGGCAGCCCGCCGTCGCGCTGGCCAACGCTCATCGCGCCGCGGCTCGCATGAAAACGCATGCCGATCCGCTGCGCGGCGCCGATGCTGTCGTCGAGACGGCTGCCGTTCGGGTAGATGTACAGATGATCGCTCGACGTCGTGCAGCCCGACTGCAGCAGCTCGGCCATCGCGGTGAGCGTCGACACCTCGATCATCTCGGGCGTCAGGTGCGCCCAGATCTTGTACAGGTTCGTGAGCCAGCCGAACAGCTCGGCGTTCTGCGCCGCCGGCACCGCGCGCGTCAGGCTCTGGTACATGTGGTGGTGCGTGTTCACGAGCCCCGGGATCACGAGGTGGCCGCGCAGGTCGAGCACTTCGTCGGCCGAATCGGGCAGCTCGGCGGTCGGGCCGACGGCGACGATCCGGTTGTCTTCGATGTAGAGCCCCGCGTCGCGCAATTCGCGGCGCGCGTCGTCCATGGTCACGAGCACGTCGGCGTGCTTGACCAGCAGGGTTTTCGGGCGGGATGAGGAAGTGTTCGTGTTCGGCGCGCGTGCGCCAGCGTGCTGCTCGAGGTTCATGCGTTCTCCGCGTCGGTCTGCCCCCAGGGGCGAATCCTGGGGACGGTCACACAGCCGTTCGAACGCTGAATCGCGGCACGCTCCGGTGCCAGCGTCCGTTCGAACGCCCTGGCCCGGTTACCCGGCGTGCTCGCCGTCTTCGGGGTACGCGCGGGCCACCGGCCGACGCGCACGGCGGCAGGATCGCCCAAGCGCGCGCCGCACACAATGCGCGATCCGGAATACCGCGATTCACGGTTTCGATATGGTACGCCGCGCAACGCCCCGCCGGTGCGCCGAAACGCCCGTCGGAAGCCGTATCCGGCGTGCCGTCGACAGCCGCTCATGCGCGGCGCATTATCTTTGATATCGCGCCCGTATTTGCGCGGGGAACCTTTTTACAATGCCTGCACGGCGCTCGCTTCAATCTCGCCGACGGGTATGTAGCCACGTGACGTGGAGCCTCGATCCGCCGCACAGTCCATGGATCGGGTCGCCGCCGAACCTCGCATTCACACAAGGACAATTGCGAATGGGAAAGCTCACTACCCACGTACTCGATACGGCACACGGCCGTCCCGGCGCTGCAATCAAGGTGGACCTCTACGCGCTCGACGGCGAATCGCGCCGCGCGATCAAGACCGTGCTGACCAATAGCGACGGCCGCTGCGACGAGCCCCTGCTCGAAGGCGCCGCGCTCGCCGCCGGCGAATACGAACTCGTGTTCCACGCCGGCGACTACTTCGCGTCGCTCGGCGTGAAGGTGCCCGAACCCCGTTTCGTCGATCGCGTCGTGCTCCGCTTCGGCATCGCCGACACCGGCGCGCACTACCACGTGCCGCTGCTCGTGTCGCCATGGTCGTACAGCACCTATCGCGGCAGCTGACATACGCATCAGCGCCCGCATCAAGACAAAATCTGAGTCTGGAGGAGTTTCATGGAAGGCTTCATCACCGACTGGCTGAACCTCGCGCTGCGATGGCTGCACGTCATCGTCGCCATTGCGTGGATCGGCGAGTCCTTCTATTTCGTCGCGCTCGACAACAGCCTGAAACCGCCGACCGACCCGAACCAGCGCAAGCGCGGCGTGTTCGGCGAGCTGTGGCACGTCCACGGCGGCGGTTTCTACAACATGCAGAAGTACACGGTCGCTCCGCCGGAAATGCCGGATGACCTGCACTGGTCGAAGTGGCCGTCGTACACGACCTGGCTGTCGGGCTTCTCGCTGTTCTTCGTGCTGTACCTGCTCGCGCCGAACACCTACCTGATCGACAAGAGCGTGCTCGACATGGGCCCGGTGGTCGCCGTCGCCTCCGCACTCGGCTTCCTCGCGGCCGGCTGGATCGTCTACGATTCGCTGTGCCGCATCCTCGGTACCAACGACCGCGTGCTCGGCATCTGCGTCGGCATCTACGTGGTCGCCGCCGCCTACCTCGCGTGCCACATCTTCGCGGGTCGTGCGGCGTACCTGATCGTCGGCGCGATGCTCGCGACGATCATGTCGGCGAACGTGTTCTTCGTGATCATCCCCGGCCAGCGCAAGATGGTCGACAAGATGCTCAAGGGCGAAGAGCCGAACCCGATCTACGGCAAGCGCGGCAAGCAGCGCTCGGTGCACAACACGTACTTCACGCTGCCGGTCGTGTTCGCGATGCTGTCGAACCACTATGCGATGACCTACACGAACAAGTTCAACTGGGTCGTGCTCGTGATGATCATGCTGGCCGGCGCGCTGATCCGCCAGTTCTTCGTGATGCGTCACCGCGGCAAGCAGCTGTGGTACCTGCCGATCGGCGGCGTCGCACTGCTGTCGGGTGCGCTGGTGTGGACGATGCCGAAGCCGATCGCGCCGGAAGCCCAGGCCGCGAACGCGCCGAAGGTCGTGATCAACGACATCATGCCGATCCTGCAGCAGCGCTGCATCGAGTGCCACTCGGCCAAGCCGACGCTGATGGGCAGCGCGCCCGCGGGCGTGATGTTCGACACGCCGGACGAAGTGTCGAAGAATGCGCAGCGCATCTACGAACAGGCCGTGCGCCTGAAGGCGATGCCGATCGGCAACGTCACGCACATGACCGACGACGAGCGCACGAAGCTCGCCGCCTGGTTCGAGGGTGGCGCGAGCAAGTAAGCCGCCGTGCGCCGTGGGTCGTTTCCGGCGCCATCCTCTCCGTTCGCGGGCCCGGTGACGGGCCCGTTCTTTTTTGCGTGTCCCGGAAGCCCTTCGCGCGTCAGCCGCGCATCGCGTCGCGCTGAAGCGCGACGAGCGCATCGAGCGCGCGCGGGCCGTCGTCGAACGGCACGAAGATGTGATCGTGGCAGGCAGCCGCCATCACATTGCAGCTGATGCCGGCCGCACCGAGTGCTCGTGCGAACGCCGCCGTGAAGCCGACAGCTGCAAGGTCGGAATGCACGGTCAGCGTGATCCAGGCCGCACGGAACAGCACGCGCCAGCCGTGACGCGCGGCTGTCTGCTCGTCCACGACGACCGTCAGCCCTTCCGCTTCGCGGAACGTCGCAATCACTTCGGATAACGATACGCCTGCGCCGGTCGGCAGCGAGACGAATGCGAACGCACCCTGATGCAGTTCGGGCCGCATCGTGCTCAGCAGGATCGCGAGGTCGTTTTCAGGTTGGCTCATCGAAGGAACACGCCCGGAATCGGGCATCGTGCGGTGAAGATGCGGGTACGATAGCATGCGCAGGCACCACCGCTACGCGTGCAGCGTCGCGACTTCGTCCGCGAGCCAGTCGCGCAATGCGCGCGGTAAGCGAATCGTCCTGCGTGCGCGCCGGATACACGACGTGATACTCGCCGCGCGCCGCTTGCGAACCGGCGTCGCAGCGTCGGCAGGTCGCGCGACACGCGTAACAACGCGGCGACCTGAACCTCGCCGAATCGGCCGCGCATAAAAAAACCCCGCACGTGAAGCGCGGGTTTCATCGGATGACGGCGGAAACGCCGGTGACTCAGGCCGTCAGCGCGTGCAGCGCCTCGTCAGTGAGCCACAGCGATTCCTGCAAGTCCTGCTCATTCAGGTTCAGGCCGTCGCCGCCGCGATCGACGACGATGAAATCGCTGACGCCGCCCAGCGCAATCAACGGGTGATGCCACACGCCCTTCGCGTAGTTGACGCCCTGCCACCCGCTCGTCACGAACGCGCGGATCTTCGCCGGATCGAGATCGCCCGCGGGCGCCACGACGACGAGATACGGCTGGTCGTTCAGCGGCACGAAGGCCTGGCTGCCGAGCGGGTGCCGCTCCAGCATCTTCACTTCGAACGGCAGCGTGCGCGGCTGGCCGCGGAACAGGTTGACGAGCGTGCGGCCGCCTTCATCGGTCACGTCGACTTTCGCGAGATCGTGAAAGCGGATCGTGGTGCCGAGGTTGATCGGGATCTGCTTCGCCCCTTCCGTTTCGATCACGTCGCCGAACGGCGCGAACGCGTCCTTGGTCAGCGGTTCGATAACAAGCGTCTTCATTTGTCGAGCGTCCCCCACAGACGCAACCGCGACACGCCGCCGTCCGGAATGATGTTCAGCCGCACGTGCGTGACGGGGCCGAGCGACGCGATGTCCTGTTCGAAGAAGTGCTGCTTGTCCATCTGCAGCTTCTGTTCGCCGAGCAGCACGGGCCAGAACATCGACTGCGTGATCAGCGAGCTGTCGGTGCCGCCCGACACGTAGGCGGCCTGGATCGAGCAGCGGTCCGGGTAGTTGCCCTTGAAGAACGCGGTATCGACTTCGATCTTGCGGATCACGCCCGGCTGCGCGAGCGCAATGATCGCCCAGTCGTTGCCCGGTTCGCGGCGGCGGCGGGTTTCCCAGCCGTCGCCCATGTTCACGCCGCGGCCCGGCAGCAGCAGGTTCGACGCGACGCCGAAATGCTGGTTGTTCGCGGCCACCACGTAACCACCGTTTTCCATCGCCGCGAGATCGAACTGCTCGGTCGCGCTCGCGCCGGCCCAGTCGAGCTGCGGCTGGCCGTACACGCGCAGGCGTGCGATGCCGCCATCCGGATAGATGTTCACGCGCAGGTGCGTGAACGCTCGCGCATCGCTCGCTTCGACGTAATGATGGCTGTTGCCCTGCAACGTCGTCGACGGCACGATCTCGACCCACTCGGTCGCATGCGTCGGCGCGCCGTCGGCCACGAACGCGGCCTCGATCGACGCGGCCGGCGGAAAGTTGCCGGTGAAGTGGCTCGTATCGATGTCGAAGCCCTTGATCACGCCCGGGCGCGCGAGCTTGACGATGCACCAGTCGTAGCCCGTCGTGCGCTTGCGGCGCGTTTCCCAGCCGTCCATCCACTTGCCGTGGTCGTCGTACTTGCCGGGGATGAAGACGGCCGGCTCGGGGTTCAGCATCCGGTCCTTCGGCGCGAAGAAATCGTCGCTGGCTTCGAGCGCCTGCGCGCCGAGACGCGGGTCGGCAAGGTTCACGTAGCGCCGCGTGAAGTCGGGTGCGTTGGGATCGAGAAGCGGAACAGCCATGATGTTTCCTTGTTTCAGTGATGCGATCAGGCCGCTGCGCCGCAGCGGGCCCTGCTGCGATGTCAGGCGTCGATCAGGTCGTCGAGGCGAAAGCGCGCGATCCGGTAGATCTGGTCGAGGCTCGCGCGCAGTTCCTCGGTGCGCGAATGATTCACGCGCGATTCGAAGTTCGCGATGATGCCGTGCCGGTCATAGCCGCGCACCGCGAGGATGAACGGAAAGCCGAACTTCTCGCGATACGTGCGGTTCAGCGTCAGCAGCTTGTCGAACTCTTCCTGCGTGCACTGGTCGAGGCCCGCGCCGCTCTGCTCGCGCGTCGACTCGGCGGTCAGCTCGCCACGCACGGCAGCCTTGCCGGCCAGCTCCGGGTGAGCATTGATCAGCGCGAGCTGGCGGGCTTCGCCGCTCGTTTCCACCGCACCCGACATCGTCTCGTGCAGCGCGTCGATGCTCGCGAACGGTCGCTCGGCCGCGGCGACTTCGGCCACCCACGGCGAATGTTCGAAAATCCCCGACAACGCCGCGACAAATGCGCTCGGCGCCATCGTGTTCAGTTGTTCCAACGTGTAGCGCATCGCCTTCATGCTTTCCCTTCGTTTCGATGATTGGGCTGATACGGATGATGTTCACGCCAGTGACGCGCGATATCGACACGCCGCGTCACCCATACGCGATCGTGCTTCTCGATGTGATCGAGGAAACGCTGCAGCCCGCGGAACCGGCCCGGCCGGCCGAGCAACCGGCAGTGCATGCCGATCGACAGCATCTTCGGCGCTTCGTCGCCCTCCGCGTACAGCACGTCGAATGCGTCGCGCAGGTAGTCGAAGAAGTGATCGCCGGTGTTGAAGCCCTGCGGCGTCGCGAAGCGCATGTCGTTCGTGTCGAGCGTGTACGGCACGATCAGCTGCGGCAACTTCTTGCCGCCCGACACGTCGACGTCCATCCAGAACGGCAGGTCGTCGCCGTAGTTGTCGGAGTCGTACAGGAAGCCGCCGTATTCCGCGACGAGGCGGTGCGTATTGGGGCTGTCGCGGCCGGTGTACCAGCCGAGCGGGCGCTCGCCCGTCACGCGCTCGATCGCTTCCATCCCGAGGCGCATGTGCTCGGCCTCGAGTTCCGGCGTCATGCTCTGGTAGTGAATCCAGCGCCAGCCGTGGCACGCGATTTCATGACCCAGTTCGACGAATGCGCGCGCGAGTTCCGGGTGGCGTTCGATCGCCATGCCGACGCCGAATACCGTCAGCGGCATCCCGCGCTTCTCGAATTCGCGCAGGATGCGCCAGACGCCGGCCCGCGAACCATATTCGTAGATCGACTCCATGCTCATGTGGCGGTCGGGATACGCGGCCGCGCCGACGATTTCCGACAGGAACTGCTCGGAGCCCGGATCGCCGTGCAGCACGCAGTTCTCGCCGCCCTCCTCGTAGTTCAGCACGAATTGCACGGCGATGCGGGCGCGCCCCGGCCAGTTCGCCTGAACGGGATGGCGGCCGTAGCCGATCAGGTCGCGAGGATAGTTGGGATCGAGTGACATGGTTCGAATGCGGCGAAAGCTCGCTGAAATAATGGGTTCGCATCGACTGCGCAGGTGCCGGAGGCCGGCTGCGCAAGCCGATGCGATGACGACCCAGTGTAGCGAAAACGCCCATATGCGCCCATACAGCGGCGCAGATAGTGCGTGTCAGACGGTGTGTATGTGCGGTTGCGGCAAATTCGGGACCGGTTCGGCCGCATCCCCGTCCGGCGGGCTGAAGCGGGCGAACGCGCCGTCGTAGCGCTTCGGCAGCGGCCGCGCGTAATCGCCGCGCTTCGCGGTCGCGAGGCGCAGCGCGACGAGCGCCTCGGCCCACTTGACGGCCGCGGTGACGCCCTCGACCACCGGCGCGCCGATCTGCTGCTCGATCTCGTGCGCGAACTCGGCCATCCCCGCGCAGCCGAGCACGATCGCGTCGGCGCCGTCCTCGTCGAGTGCGCGCCGACATTCGTCGACGATGATCCGGCGCGCGGCCGAGCCCGGCCGGTCGAGTTCGAGCACGGCCACGTCGGTCGCGCGCACGTTGCGGCAGAACCGCTTCATCCCGTAGCGCTCGGCGAGATGCCATGCCATCCCGCAGGTACGCGCGAGCGTCGTGACGACCGAAAAGCCCGGCGCGAGCACGCTCGCCGCATGCATCGCGGCCTCGGCAATGCCGATCACCGGCCCGCGTGCCAGCTCGCGCGCCGCGTAGAGGCCGGGATCGCCGAAACACGCGATGACGTACGCGTCACAGCCGTCGCGCTCGCCCTGCGCGATCTCGGCGAGCAGCCCCGGCGTCGCGAGCGCCTCGTCGTAATACCCTTCGATCGATGGCGGCCCCATCGGCGGACTCACCGCGACGATCTCCGTGCCGGCGGCCGCGACCTCGCGCGCGCAGCGGCCCATCGCGTCGGTCATCCGCTGGGTCGTATTCGGATTGATCAGTCTGATCTTCATCGCACCCTCCTCAGGCGTTCGCGCTCACGAGCAGCCGGTAAAACACGAAGCCGAGCCCCGCGCCAATGAACCACGAGAAGTTCGCGACGCCCTGCCAGCCCGGCACCATCACGCAGACGACCGCGATCACCGCGGCCGGCAACAGCGCGGCAAGCGCGCGGCGGTTCACACCGCCCGTGTACCAGTACGCGCCGCCTTCCGACATCGTGTACAGGTCGTCGCGCACGAGCCGGCCGCGCTTGACGAGGTAGAAGTCGGCGATCAGCACACCGTACAGCGGGCCGATGAACGCGCCGAGCACGTCGAGCGTGTAGTGGATCACGGCCGGGTTGTTGAACAGGTTCCACGGCGTGATGAAGATCGACGCGACGGCCGCGAGCATCCCGCCCGCGCGCCAGCTGATCAGCCGCGGCGCGACGTTCGAGAAGTCGAACGCGGGGGACACGAAGTTCGCGACGATGTTGATGCCGATCGTCGCGATCGTAAACGTCAGCGCACCGAGGATCACCGCGGTCGGATGGTCGATGCGGCCGACCGTCTCGACGGGATCGGTGATGAGTTCGCCGAACACCGGCAGCGTCGCGGCCGTCGTGATCACCGTGACGAGCGAGAACGCGAGGAAGTTGACCGGCAGCCCCCAGAAATTGCCGCGCTTCACTTCGCCGAACGAGCGGCAGTAGCGCGAGAAATCACCGAAGTTCAGCATCGGCCCGGAGAAGTACGACACGACGAGCGACACAGCCGTGATCATCACCGGAATCACTTCCGCGCCGTGGTACTTCACGCCGCCGAGGTTGATGCCGATGTTGCGCCAGCCTGCGCGCCACACCATGTAGCCCGCGAGCATGAACATCACGACGTAGACGGCCGGCCCCGCGAAGTCGATGAACTTCTTGATCGTCTCCATCCCGTTCCAGAACACGAACGCCTGGAGCACCCACAGCAGCATGAAGCCGGCCCAGCCGACCGCCGAGAGCCCGAGGAAGCCGTGGCGATGCACGTCCGCGTACGGCAGCCATTGCGGGAAGAATTTCAGCACGACGATCACGAGCGCACTCGATGCGAGATAGGTCTGGATGCCGTACCACGCGATCGCGATCAACCCGCGGATCACGGCCGGCACGTTCGCGCCGAGCACGCCGAACGTCGCCCGGCACGCGACCGGATACGGCACGCCGATCTGCTGGCTCGGCCGCGCGATCAGGTTGCACAGCAGGTTGACGATGCCGATCCCGGCGATCAGCGCGATCAGCACCTGCCAGCTCGTCAGCCCGAGCGCGAACAGGCTGCCCGCGAACACGTAGCCGCCGACGCTGTGCACGTCCGACATCCAGAACGCGAAGATGTTGTACGAACCCCATGTCTGATTTTTCAGGGGTGCCAAATCTTCGTTGTACAAACGTTCGCTGTAACCATTCGGCAGTGCCGGGTCGCCGCCCTCGCTGCCTTCTTCCGCCGGATAGGCGCTGTCGTGCGCCACACTGAACTGAGCCATGACTTCTCCTTGACGCGGCCGGGCGGCCGCTCCACCGTCATCGAAATCGCTCCGGATCGACGCCCGGAGTCGGACCAGCGGCCCGCGGCAAACACCGCGGGCCTGCATTTCGCTCGTTCTTGTGGCGCGCGGCCGGGTTCGCGTCGCCGCTCAGGCGCCGCCGAACACTTCGCGCAAATCGACCTGCCCTTGCGCGGGCCGGTCCAGCATCTTCAGTTCGACATGCTGCAGGTGGTGCGCCATCAGCGTCACCGCCCGCTTCGGATCGCCCGTCTCCAGCGCGGCGAGGATCTCGTCGTGGTCGTCGCACGAGCACGGGCTGCGCCCGTGCGATTCGTACAGCGCCGACATCAGCGTCGAGCGTGCGACGAGCCCTTCGAGGCACTCGCTGAGCGTCGCATTGCCCATCAGCGTGGCGAGCGCCGTATGGAATTCGCCCGACAGGCGGATCCAGGCCGCGAAGTCGTGCCGCTCGAACGCCTTGCGTTCCTTCTCGATCAACGAGGCGACGCCCTTCAGCCGCTTCGCGCCGGGCCCGGTCGCCAGCCGCTCGACCACGGCGAGCTCGATGATCCGGCGCATCTCGAACACCTCGTGCACGTCCTGCAGCGTCGGGCTCGCAACGAACGCGCCGCGGTTCGGCTCGAGATCGACCAGCTTGTCGGTCGCGAGCTGCGCGAGCGCCTGGCGGATCGTCCCGCGCTTCACGTTGAATACGTCGCAGAGCTGCGCCTCCGTCAGCTTCGCGCCGGGCGCGAGCCGATGCTCGAGGATCGCCGTGCGGATCCGCTCGGCGATCGCTTCGGGACTGGCGGCACCGGACAGGTGGGATTCGGGCTCGTTCATGATCGGCATCGTGTGATGATCCTCATCCTAGGGCGGACATAAAGATTGTCAACAATTCTTTTCCGGCATTGCGCACAATCGGCGTGCATCGATGCGACCCCGTTCGGTGCACGATGCGCAGAATCCATGCATGACAAGGTTTAGACGTACGACGGAGGCGCCTCTCGTCGTATACGCTCCAGGCCATTTTGTTGACAAAACTGGTGCAAGATCTGGCGCCGACCCGGTTGGCGTCGACGAAAATGTTTGACCGTTAGTTGCGCTTCTACGTAAAGAAAAAGGCGGGAAACCCGCCTTTCGACCGACTGCGCCCGCATCAACCGAGGTGCGGATAGTCCGACACAGTGAGGCGGAAACCGTGCGCGTTCGCGACCAGTTGCGCCTGCGCGCCGAACGGCAGCGTCAACAGATCGGGCACGTGGCCGAACTGGAGGCCCGTCACGACCGGGATCCCGATCACCGCACGCACCTGGTCGATCATCGCCTGCATGTCATAACCGTTGTCGTACTCGAACGGCCGAGCGCCGGTGAACTGGCCGAGCACGAGCGCCTGCTGGCGCGCGAGCAGCCCCGACAGGTGCAATTGATAGATCATCCGTTCGATCCGGAACGGCTGCTCGTTGACGTCTTCGATGAACAGGATGCCGCCTTCGATGTCGGGCATGAACGGCGTGCCGACGAGCGACGTGAGGATCGCGAGGTTGCCGCCCCACAGCGTGCCCGTCACGTTCACGCTCTGCACCTGCGGCGCTTCGGCGACGATCGTCGTGCTCGACTGCGTCAGCGTCTGCCAGAAGTGCTGCATCGTGAAATCGCTCGGCGTTTCCGCGCCGAAGTCGGCGGACAGCATCGGGCCGCCGAACGTCTTGATGCGCGCCTTCGCGTACAGCGCGAGCTGGAGCGCCGTGAAATCGCTGTGGCCGACGAGCGCGACCGGCTGGTCACGCAGCCTGCGTTCGAGCCCGCGATAGTCGAGCCCGTGCAGGATGCGTGCGGCGCCGTAGCCGCCGCGCACCGCGAGCGCGATGTCCGGCAGCGGCCGCTCGGGATCGGCAAGGCGGTTCAGGTCGCCTGCCCGCTCGCCGTCGGTGCCGCCGAACCGCTGGAAGCGCCGCTGCGTCGCTTCGATGTTCTCGATGCGATGCTGCGCGGTGCTGAGGCGCTCGAGCGCGCGATTGATTGCGTCTGGGTCGTGCGGATAGCCGGATGGCGCAAGCAGGCGGATGGTGTAGGACGCGGCGGGCTGGAAGGACATGGCGAAGAGAGGTGTCGGGTCGTCAAACCTGCTTAGAGGGTCCGAACCGTCGCCGGTTCACGGAACCGTGCGCGCCCGGCTCGCACCGAGCGACGGGCGCGGCGAGCGCGCCTATGACGCGCCGGATTCGGCGTCGCGGGCCAGCCGCGCTTCGCGCAGCGCGCGACGGCGCTCGGCGAAGAACGACTTCAGCGCGGCGCCGCACTCGTCGGCGAGCACGCCGCCGGTCACTTCGGTATGGTGGTTCAGCTGAGGATTCGCGAAAGCGTCGATCACACTGCCGCACGCGCCCGTCTTCGGATCGGCGGCGCCGTAGACGACCCGCGCGATGCGCGCATGCATGATCGCGCCCGCACACATCAGGCACGGCTCGAGCGTCACGTACAGTTCGCAGCCGGGCATCCGGTAATTCTGCAGTTGCTGCGCGGCCATGCGCAGCGCGGCCATTTCCGCGTGGGCCGACGGGTCGTGCCCGCCGATCGGATGGTTGAAGCCGCGTGCGATCACTTCGTCGCCACGCACGAGCACCGCGCCGACCGGCACTTCACCGGCCGCGCGCGCCTCTTCGGCGGCAGCCTGCGCAAGACGCATGAAATGCAGGTCGCGCGCCGATACGGGCGCTGCTTCGGGAATGGGAGAATCGGCGGCGGGTTCGGACGCAGGGGCGGCTGCCGACCGGGCTGCATCGTGCAGCGCGTCGGACGTCACATCGGCCCCGCTTCGGCGGGCACTTCGTCGAGCCCGCGCTCGCACAGGCGCTCCGCGATGCGCCGGCAGTAGTCGCGCGGCATCACCATCGGGCCGCCGCGCAGCGATTCGAGCGCCATGTCGAGCGCGAGGATCTTCGCCTGCAGCCGGCACCGGGCGGCACGGTCGCTGACCGCCTGCACTTCGTCATGCAGGTTGCGCAGCGCGCGCAATTGCTCGACGGCCGGCGGCACGAAGCCCGCATTCTTCAGGATACGGTTGGCCACCCGCACCTCCTCGGGCACGAGCAAGTCGTCATCCAGCGCCTGCGGCGCGCCGGTACCCGGCAAATCGTCGAACTCGCCCCGGGCGGCGGCGGCGGCAATACGTTGTTCGACCAGGGCGTCAAGCAATCTCATCAGTCAATCGGAACAATGCGGCAGGCCGAATTCTAGCAGGGTGACGCGGGTATGACAGGCCCTTCGAATATATGCTCGATATTGTATTTTTAGGGGCCGAATCGCAGCGCATGCGCGCCGATCGGTCTCATTTGCCGCTCCGCTGCGCCGCAGCGGGCCGCGGGCCGTTCTGACACCCGCCAAAGCGCACGATGTCGGGCCCTGATTTCTTCTTCAGCAACGCGGATCAAGCCGCGCCGATCCGTTGAAACGGAGGCCGCGTCGACGGGTCACGCGGCCACCGTTTCCAGTCGCGCTTTCGCGAACGGGCGGAACATCATCGCCATCAGGAACGCGCCGACGCCGATCGCGAACGAACCGACGTACAGCCAGCCGTAGCTGCCGAACGTATCGACGATCAGGCCGCCGGCCACGGGGCCCGCGGCCATCCCGAGGCTGCCGGCCATCGCGCAGCCGCCGATCACGGTGCCCATCATCCGCAGCGGGAAGTTCTCGCGCGCAAGCACCGAATACAGCGGCATCACGCCCGCGTAGATGAAGCCGAACAAGGTCGCGACCGCGTAAAACCCGTCGAGCGTGCGCACGAAGTCGTACCCGAGCGCGCCGAGCGCCTGCGCAAGCAGCCCGGCTACCAGCATCCGCTTCGCGCCGATGCGGTCGCCCAGGATCCCGAATGCGATCCGCCCGCCCATGCCGGCAAGCCCTTCGACGCTGTAGATCGACACCGCGACGATCAGCGGGATCCCGCACGTCACCGCGTAGCTGACCGTATGGAAGATCGGGCCGGAATGCGTCGCGCAACAGAAGAAGTTGGTCAGCAGCAGCACGACGAACTGCGGCGAACGCAGCGCATCCGCGACCGACATCGCCGCAGGCTCGCCGGCGGGCGCTGGCGCCGCTGGTGCCGCCGGGGCCGCATGCGCGCCGTCGAGCGCGGGCGCCCGGCGCACCAGCAGCGACACCGGAATCATCGTGACGGCCGCCAGCGCCGCAATCAGCAGCATCGACGTGCGCCAGTCGCGCACCGACACCAGCCATGCGGCCAGCGGGGCCATCGTCATCGGCGCCATCCCCATGCCGGCCGACACGAGTGACACCGCGAGGCTGCGGTGCGTGTCGAACCAGCCCGTCACGCACGCCATCATCGGCGCGAATATCGCAGCCGTCGCGCCGCCGACGGCGAGGCCGAAAGTGAGCTGGAACGCGAGCAGCGACGGTGCGCGGCTCGCCAGCGCCAGGCTTGCCGACAACAGGACGGCGCCCGTCATGACGACCGGGCGCGTGCCGATGCGGTCCGACAGACTGCCCCACGCCATGCTCGCGAAGGCCATCGCGATGAAGCCGAGCGTCATCGCACCGGAAATGCCGGTCATCGACCAGCCCGTGTCGCGCGCGATCGCGCGCAGGAACACCGGCAGCGAAAACATCGCGCCAATCGCGATGCAGCCCATCAGGCCGCCCGCGGCGACGATGACCCAGCGGTATCGGGAATCCGTCATGGGGTGCCTCCTTGTCGTGACGACGATCCTCGGGAGCCGGGCCCCACCTGCTTCGCGCAAGCCCGGTCGATGTGGATACGACGGGCGACCCGTCGGGAAATCGACAGGTGCGGCACACGCGACGTCGAATTTTTTGTTGTCCGCCGAGCCACTCTGCCCGCAACGGGCGAATCGGGCCGGCACCGCATGCCGGATCGTCCATTCGGTCAGCCCCCTGCCGTCGCGCTTTTCCGGAATCGGAAAGTCGAAATCAGAAATAGTTGGTTGGGGCGCGCGATCACGCTGACTACACTCGAGCGATCTTGTCATAACAAGTTGATCGATGACCTCCCCCAACGTCGTGCCGCTGTCCGCGGCCCCGCTCTACGTGCAGATCAAGGACACGCTGCGCGCGCGCATTCTCGACGGCACCTATGCGCCGCACAGCCGGATGCCGTCCGAGCACGAACTCTGCGCGATGTTCGACGTCAGCCGTATCACGGTACGCCAGGCACTCGGCGATCTGCAGAAGGAAGGACTGCTGTTCAAGCTGCACGGCAAGGGCACCTTCGTGTCGAAGCCGAAGGCGTTCCAGAACGTGACCTCGCTGCAGGGCTTCGCCGAGGCGATGTCGTCGATGGGCTACGAGATCGTCAACCAGGTGCGCAGTTTCCGCACCGTCAAGGCCGACCGCCATCTCGCGACGAAGCTGAACGTGCCCGAGGGCGCGCCGCTCGTCGAGATTCATCGCGTGCGGCTGCTGAATCGCGAACCGGTCTCGCTCGAGCAGACCTGGGTGCCCGAAGCCCTCGGCAAGCGCCTCGCGGGCGCCGATCTCGCGACCCGCGACATTTTCCTGGTCCTGGAAAACGACTGCGGCATCCCGCTCGGCCATGCCGACGTGTCGATCGACGCGATCCTCGCCGACGAAGAGATCGTCGATGCGCTGCACGTCGAGGAAAGCAGCCCCGTGCTGCGCATCGAGCGCCTCACGCACGACGCGTCGGGCTCGCCGATCGACTACGAGTACCTTTACTTCCGCGGCGACGCCTTCCAGTACCGGCTGCGCATCGACCGGCAGAAGGCGCGCAAACCTGCAAGGAAACAGCGATGACGACTCATGTGCTCGAATACGACATCGTCGTGGTCGGCGGCGGCACCGCCGGCCCGATGGCGGCGATCAAGGCGAAGGAGCGCGATCCGTCCCTGCGCGTGCTGCTGCTTGAAAAAGCCAACGTGAAGCGCAGCGGCGCGATCTCGATGGGGATGGACGGCCTGAACAATGCGGTGATCCCCGGACATGCGACGCCCGAGCAGTACACGCGCGAGATCACGATCGCCAACGACGGGATCGTCGACCAGGAAGCCGTGTACGCGTATGCGACGCACAGCTTCGAGACGATCGAACAGCTCGACCGCTGGGGCGTGAAGTTCGAGAAGGACGGCACCGGCGACTACGCGGTGAAGAAGGTCCATCACATGGGCTCGTACGTGCTGCCGATGCCCGAAGGACACGACATCAAGAAGGTGCTGTACCGGCAGTTGAAGCGCGCGCGCATTGCGATCACGAACCGGATCGTCGCGACGCGCGTGCTGACCGACGCGCACGGCCGCGCGAGCGGCGTGCTCGGCTTCGACTGCCGCACCGCCGAGTTCCACGTGGTCCGCGCGAAGGCCGTGATTCTCTGCTGCGGCGCGGCCGGCCGCCTCGGCCTGCCGGCCTCGGGCTACCTGATGGGCACGTACGAGAACCCGACCAACGCGGGCGACGGCTACGCGATGGCGTATCACGCCGGCGCCGCGCTCGCGAATCTCGAATGCTTCCAGATCAACCCGCTGATCAAGGACTACAACGGCCCCGCGTGCGCTTACGTGACAGGCCCGCTCGGCGGTTTCACCGCGAACGGCAAGGGTGAACGCTTCATCGAATGCGACTACTGGAGCGGCCAGATGATGTGGGAGTTCTACCAGGAACTGCAAAGCGGCAACGGCCCCGTCTTCCTGAAGCTCGACCATCTCGCGGAAGAAACGATCCAGACCATCGAGCAGATCCTGCATACGAACGAGCGGCCGAGCCGCGGCCGCTTCCACGCGGGGCGCGGCACCGATTACCGCAGCCAGATGGTCGAGATGCACATCTCCGAGATCGGTTTCTGCAGCGGCCACAGCGCATCCGGCGTGTATGTGAACGCACGCGCGGAGACGACCGTGCCCGGGCTCTATGCGGCCGGCGACATGGCAGCCGTCCCGCACAACTACATGCTCGGCGCATTTACGTACGGCTGGTTTGCCGGGCAGAATGCGGCCGACTACGTGGCCGGCCGCGAGCACGCGCCGGTGGACGACGAACAGGTCGCCGGCGAACGCACCCGCGTGCTCGCCCCGCTGCTGCGCGAGCGTGGCCTGGCGCCGGCGCAGGTCGAATACAAGCTGCGCCGCATGGTGAACGACTATCTGCAACCGCCGAAGGTGACGCGCAAGATGGAAATCGGGCTGCAACGCTTTGACGCCATTACCGAGGATATCGAATCGATCAAGGCAAACCATCCACACGAGCTGATGCGTGCCGCCGAGGTGCGCGCGATTCGCGACTGCGCGGAAATGGCCGCGCGCGCGTCGCTGTTCCGCACCGAGAGCCGCTGGGGGCTGTACCACCATCGCGTCGACTTTCCGCATCGCAACGACGCCGAGTGGTTCTGCCACACCTGGCTGCGCAAGGACGCCCATGGCGAGATGCGCAGCGAGAAGCGATCGGTCGAACCGTACGTCGTGCCGCTTGCCGACGACGATCGCGCCGCCTACACGAATCTGCGCATCCGCGAACCGGCCGCGCTCGCGGCCGCCCGTTGAGGAACCTGCCATGCCCCATACGCCACACGACATCTTCCAGCGCAGCAGCGCCCCCGTCACGATCGACGAGGCCCGGTGCATCGCCGACAAGGGCTGCACCGTCTGCGTCGACGTGTGCCCGCTCGACCTGCTCGCGATCGACGTGACCAAAGGCAAGGCCTATATGCAGTTCGACGAATGCTGGTACTGCATGCCGTGCGAGCGCGATTGCCCGACCGGCGCAGTCAAGGTCGACATCCCTTACCTGCTGCGCTGACCGCGTCCCTCAACGCTCTCACCCGTCGCCCATGACCGACTCCTCCCTCGCTGCCGCGCTGCCCCGGGCACACGCCTGCGACGAAGCTGCACTCGCCGCCCGCCTCGCCGCGCCCGACGCCTCCGTGCGCCGCGTCGCGCTGTTCGAACTCGCCGATCTCGAAGCCCCCGGATTCGTGCCCGCTTTCATCGCCGCGCTGCGCGACGATCCGTCGGCCGACGTGCGCGGCGAAGCCGCCCGCGTGCTCGGTGCGTGGGAGCAGCCCGACGTCGTCGACGCACTGTGCGGCGCATTGCTCGATCCGGACAACGACGTGCGCACCGCCGCGGCGCAAAGCCTGTCCGAACTGAAGGACGCGGCATCGGGCGCGGTGCTGTGTCGCTGGGCCGACCGGCCCGAGCCGATCGTGCGCCGTGCCGTCCTGCGCGGATTGCGCGAATTGCGCGACCCTGGCGCATTCGCGCCCGCGCTGCACGCGCTCGACGCCGAACACGCCGCGGTGCGCGCCGAAGCCGTGGCGGTGCTCGGCTGGCTCAAGGATCCGCGTGCGCTGCAGCCGCTCGCACGCATCGCGACCACCGATGCCGCCGCGGACGTGCGACGCGTCGCCGTCGGTGCGATCGGGTTCGCGACGCCCGACGATGCATCCGTCATCCACGCGCTGTTCGCCGCGTTGCGCGACCGCGAATGGCAGGTGCGCGAGGAAGCGGCCACGACGCTCGGCAAGCTGCGCGTCGCGACCGCGCGCGAACCGCTCGTCGCCGCGCTCGGCGACGACTACTGGCAGGTGCGCTTGCGTGCCGCGCGCGCACTCGGGCAACTGCGCGATGCGGCCGCGGCGCCGGCCGTCGTCGCGCTGCTCTCGCATGCGATCAGCAACCTGCGCAAGGAAGCCGCGCTTGCGCTCGGTGAATTGCGCGACCGCGCGACGTTGCCCGCACTGACCCACGCACTGGAGGATCAGGATCCGGAAGTACGCAAGGCCGTGCGGATCGCGATCCGGCAAATCGACGAGGCGTCGCAATGATCGCCCCGACCGAAATCGTGCTCGATCATCCGGCGCGCTCGTTGATCCTCCGCTGGCCGGACGGTCGCACGCAACGCGTCAGCTATGCACGGCTGCGCGGCGATTGCCCGTGCGCGGAATGCAGAAGAATCCGGCTCGACGGCGGTCGTGTCGATGCGCTGCCCGAACTGATGCTGGACAGCCTTGAAACAGCCGGCTACGGCATCCGCGCGGTGTTCGGCGACGGTCATGCCCGTGGCATCTATCCGTGGCCCTATCTGGCGGACATGACGGCGCGGCCGTGACGTGGCTCGCGCGGGTGCGTGGACGAAATAGCAGGCGTGCGCAAACGCTGCGATACTGACGCCCACGATCGTCTCCACCCACCGTGGGAGCCAGAACATGCAAACCGCAGTCGGATTCATCGGCCTCGGCGTGATGGGCACGCCGATGGCGCTCAATCTCGCGCGGGCCGGTACGCCACTCGTCGTGTGGAGCCGGTCGCACGGCAGCGACGATGCGCTGCGCGACGCCGGCGCGCGCGTGGCCGAGCACATCGACGACGTGTTCGCGGCCTGCAGCACCGTGATCCTGATGCTCGCGAACGACGCGGCGATCGACGCCGTCCTCGCGCGCGGCACGCCCGGTTTCGCTGCCCGTGTCGGCGAACACACCATCGTGAACATGGGCACGAACGCACCCGAGTATTCGCGCGCGCTGGCCGATGACATCGCTGCCGCGTCGGGCCGCTACGTCGAGGCACCCGTGTCGGGGTCGCGCAAGCCGGCCGAAGCCGGTCAACTCGTCGTGATGCTTGCCGGCGCACCGGACGACGTCGACGCCGTCCGCGCGCTCGTGAAGCCGCTGTGCCGCGACAGCTTCGTGTGCGGCGACGTGCCATCGGCGCTGACGATGAAACTCGCCGTGAACCTGTTCCTGATCACGATGGTCACCGGCCTGACCGAAGCCACACATTTCGCGCAACGCCACGGCATCGATCTCGCCCGCTTCGCCGATGTGCTGAACGCAGGCCCGATGGCGAGCGACGTGTCGCGCGTGAAACTCGGCAAACTCGTCGCGGCCGATTTTTCGGTGCAGGCCGCGATCACCGACGTGCTGAAGAATGCACGCCTCGTCGCCGAATCCGCCCGCGGCATCGGCATCGCGTCGCCGCTGCTCGACATCTGCCATGCGCTGTACGGCGAGACCGAGCGGGCCGGACATGGCGCGCACGACATGGTCGCCGTGATCCGCGCGATCGAGCAGCGTACCGACGACGCACGATGAATCGTTGCCGGCCGCCACACACACTCGAACGCTTCTGCGCTTGGCAATTCATGTCCGATTCTCCCCGCCCGCCGACCGGCGTCACCGCTTGCGTCCGCCCTGTTCCCGCCGTGATCGGCATCGTCCTGCGGGAGCGCGACGTGCTGCTGGTACGCCGCGCCAATCCGCCCGATGCGGGCTGCTGGGGGTTTCCCGGCGGCAAGATCGAGGTGGGGGAATCGATCTCACACGCGGTCGTGCGCGAGATCGCCGAGGAAACCACCGTCGACGTCGAAGCGCTCGACGCCTTTACCGCGCTGGATGCGTTCGATTACGATGCTGACGGCGACGTGCGTCAGCATTTCGTGATGATCGCGGTGCTGTGCAGATGGCTGCGCGGTACGCCTGCCGCCGGCGACGATGCAATCGATGCGCGCTGGTTCAATCTCGCCGAACTCGACCGCGATGACTTGCCGATGAGCGCGGGTGTTCGTGATGTCGCGCGACGCGCGATCGAGCGTACGGCGGACCTTGACGGCGCGCTACGTCCGGCCAATGCCTGAATGAAATACCTGAACATCGCCGTCTTTCACGCAGCCCTTGCGAGTGGCCCGATCGGAGCCACGGCGGTACCGGTTACCCGCCGAACTTCCAATGACAAATCAAAGCTGGGCCAAACCATGATCAGAATTCGCAAGTCCACCCAGGCCGACGGCGCACGCGTGCTGGATATCTGGCGCAACGCGGTCTACGCCACGCACCACTTTCTCAGCGACGACGATCGTCGCGCGATCGAATCCGAAGTCGTCGCGTTCCTGCCCGGTGCACCGCTCGATCTCGCCGTCGATGAAAGCGGCCGCGCGATCGGCTTCATGCTGCTCGACGGCAGTCACATGGAGGCGCTGTTCGTCGATCCCGCTCACCATGGCGCGGGGGTCGGGCGCCTGCTCGTCGAAGAGGCGCTCAAGCGTCATCCCGACCTGTCGACCGACGTCAACGAACAGAACGAATCGGCAGCGGGATTCTATGAGCGGCTCGGCTTCGAGCGGACCGGGCGTTCGGCGCTCGATGGACAAGGGCGGGCCTATCCGCTGATTCACCTGCGCTTCCGCGCGGCACCGCGGCCGCCCGCCGCATACGCAAGCATGCGCGCGGTGTAGTCGTCCTCCCACGCGGTCAGCAACGTCCTGACGAAGTCCTCGCGATTGCGGAAGTGGTGATAGAACGATCCGCGGGTCACGTTCAGTCGTCGCGCGAGGCTCTCGGCCGAAATGCCCGCGTACCCTTCCCCGTCGAGGGTGTCGAAGCCCGCTGCAATCCAGTCGTTACGCGTCAGTGTGCTCATCGTCATCGCCATACAGGCTGTGTATGGTGCGGCATGGACAGATAGGCCGCGAACCCTATCACGGCCGCCGCCGCTCCCGGCAGCGCGCCACGACGCATGGAGTCCGCCTTGAAAGACATTGCGCTCGTCGCCTTCGACCAGGTCGGCGTTCGCCGCGAGGAGGGTCGTTTCTCGAGTTGAACGAGTCTGTCGCGGGCCCGGAGATGCTAACCTCTCGGCCACTCTAACGACACCGCGTGAAGCAACAGGATTCGACCATGCAAACCGTTGCGGTACTGGACTTCGAAACAACCGGACTTTCGCCGAACATGGGCGACCGTGCGACCGAAATCGCCGTCATCCTGCTCCGGGACGGACAAGTCGTCGACCGTTTCCAGAGCCTGATGAATGCGGGCAGGCGCATACCGTCCGATGTCGTCGCGCTGACCGGCATCACGAACGAGATGATCGCATCGGCACCGCCGGCGTCGAAAGTCATGAAGGAAGCCGCGGCGTTCGTCGGCAAGCATGCGGTCGTCGCTCACAACGCCGGTTTCGACAAGCGGTTCTGGCAGGCGGAACTCGGGCTTCTTGGCGTGTCGGCCGAGCATGCCTTTGCCTGCACGATGCTTGTCGCGCGACGCATCTACCCGGACGCCCAGAGTCACCGCCTGTCGAACCTGGTGGATATGCTGCGGCTGCCGAAATCGGGACGTGCGCACCGGGCGATGGTCGATGCCGAGATGGCCGGCCATCTGTGGTGCCGGCTGCAGCAGGACATCGCGCGGACTTACGGACTGGTTCGCATCGATCACGCGCTCATGACACGCGTGCAGGCAACGGCGAAGGCGAAGGTGCCGATGTACTTGCGTTCGCTCGTGGGCTCGCACGCATGATGAATCCGGAGCGTGACGGCCCTGGCTTGTGCAAGCCGTCAACGAAAAACGGCTTGGCAACCTGCCAAGCCGTTTTCTTGCCGCGACAGTCATCCGGTTGATGCCGTCGTGACCCGCTCCGACGCTGACCAGCCGGGTCGCGACTTGGCTTTCGAACTATTCAAGGCCGATAAGAAGGACCTTGAGGGTACCGCCGTGGTTGAGGTCTCCCAGATAGGCCACGACCTTCTGCTTCTGCCCAAGCGCTGTGAGTGCGTTTCCGATCTGGATCAGCAACGCCGTATTCGAGGCATTCACTGCAAACGAATTCCCGCCCTCGTTATTGAGCATGAAAGGAAGGGTATCGTGATTGTCCCAATAGCCCAGTTGAATTGACTCAACGTCTACGCGTTTCAAACCGTCCGCCTGCTCAGCGAACTTCTGAATTTCACTGAAATTTTCGTTCGACATGACAATTTCTCCTGCTGTGAGTTGAAAAACCGAGAACCAGGGCCGTATAGGTCGAATCTGGCTCGCGCGAGTCACGCATCGACAACGTTCATCACAACCTCCGCAGTGGCTTGGGTCAGCCATCCGCGAAGCGCACCTGCCGGGAAGAAATTAGGCTGAGCGCGCGGAGCAATCAATTACACTCGATTACAGTCGCGGTGAAACTGGGCGGGGTAGCCGCACCGCGTTTACCGACTTCTCTGCCAGGCGGTCTCGCTACGCAGCCCGCGGACGCTGTTTCAAATCCGCGCCTTTTGCGCTGCAACTGATTGCAGGCACCGATCGAGTACGGCACGGTGCAATCGATGAGCAAAGTCGCTGGTTGGACGAGTGTGGAAATAGAAGCACCCGCGACGCCTCATCGCGCACGAATGCTCGGGTGCGTTCCAGTCGATGAAACACGAAATCCGCGCGATGTTCCAATCGGGCGGTGGCGCCAGTCGGGTCACCAAAAACAAAAAAGCCCGCTATGAAGCGGGCTTTGATGTGTTCTGCTGTCAAGTCGTACCGGTACGTGCCGGACGGCCAATCATTCCCACTCGATCGTCGCCGGCGGCTTCCCCGAGATGTCATACACCACACGGTTGATCCCGCGCACCTCGTTGATGATCCGGTTCGACGCGCGGCCGAGCAGCGCGTACGGCAGGTGCGCCCAGTGTGCGGTCATGAAGTCGGTCGTCTGCACCGCGCGCAGCGACGTCACGTAATCGTACGTGCGGCCATCGCCCATCACGCCCACCGACTTGACCGGCAGGAACACCGCGAACGCCTGGCTCGTCAGGTCGTACCAGCTCTTGCCGACATCGGCTTCGCCGCACAGGCCGGCAGCCGCATCGTGCGCGGTCGCGGTCGTGTTGCGCAGTTCCTCGATGAAGATCGCGTCCGCGCGGCGCAGCAGATCCGCGAACTCGCGCTTCACTTCGCCGAGAATCCGCACGCCGAGGCCCGGGCCCGGGAACGGATGGCGGTACACCATCTCCGGCGGCAGGCCGAGCGCGACGCCCAGCTCGCGCACTTCGTCCTTGAACAGGTCGCGCAGCGGCTCGAGCAGCTTCAGGCCGAGCGTTTCCGGCAGGCCGCCGACGTTGTGGTGGCTCTTGATCGTCGTCGCCTTCTTCGTCTTCGTGCCGCCCGATTCGACCACGTCCGGGTAGATCGTGCCCTGCGCGAGCCACTTCGCCTTCGACAGCTTCTTCGCCTCGGCCTGGAACACCTCGACGAACTCGCGGCCGATGATCTTGCGCTTCGCTTCCGGATCGGTCACGCCGGCCAGGTGGCCGAGGAACTGTTCGGACGCGTCGACGTGCACGACCTTCGCATGCAGGCGGCCCTCGAACATGTCGAGCACCATCTTGCCTTCGTTCAGGCGCAGCAGGCCGTGGTCGACGAACACGCAGGTGAGCTGGTCGCCGATCGCGCGATGGATCAGCGCAGCCGCGACGCTCGAATCCACACCGCCCGACAGGCCGAGAATCACTTCCTCGTCACCGACCTGCTCGCGGATCTTCGCGACGGCTTCCTCGATGTGGTTGCTCATGATCCAGTCGGGCTTCGCGCCTGCGATCTGCAGCACGAAGCGCTCGATGATCTGGCGGCCCTTCACCGTGTGCGTGACTTCCGGATGGAACTGCACCGCGTAGTAGCCGCGTGCCTCGTCGGCCATGCCGGCGATCGGGCAGCTCGGTGTCGACGCCATCAGCGCGAAGCCCGGCGGCAGCTCGGCAACCTTGTCGCCGTGGCTCATCCAGACCTTCAGCATCCCGTGGCCTTCGTCCGTCTTGAAATCCTCGATGCCGTCGAGCAGGCGCGTGTGGCCGTGCGCGCGCATTTCCGCGTAACCGAATTCGCGGTGGTCGCTCCATTCGACCTTGCCGCCGAGCTGCACGGCCATCGTCTGCATGCCGTAGCAGATGCCGAGCACCGGCACGCCGAGATCCCACACGGCCTGCGGCGCACGCAGCTGATGGTCTTCGTACGTGCTCGCGTGGCTGCCCGACAGGATCACCGCCTTCGGCGCGAACTCGCGGACGAAGTCGTCGGACACATCGTTCGGATGGATTTCGCAGTAGACGTGCGCTTCGCGCACGCGTCGCGCAATCAGTTGGGTGACTTGCGAACCGAAGTCGAGAATCAGGATTTTGTCGTGCATGGCTGCGGACGGGATGAAGAGAATAAGAAAGGCAGCGCATCATTTTCATCATGCGCTGCGTCAATAGCATGGACAACGGCGTCGGGCGGAAGGCAGCACGCTCGACGCATGGCCGGTCAATCCTGCATCGGCGGGCGCTCGTCGAGTGCGACGCCGCCCGACGATGATTGGCCGGATGCGGCCGGCGAAGGTGCCGCTGGCGCCGCGGGACGGCTGACGACAGGTTCGACACGCTGCGGTGCGGACGACGACGGCGCAGATGCCGTCGCCGTCTCGGCCGGACGCTGCGCCGGCGCGCGCGCCTCGAGCGCCTGCGCCTTTTCGCGCCGGCGCACGGCCGATGCGAGCCGCACGCCGCCTAGGCCGAGCACGATCAACGCGACGCCGGCCACGGCCGACAGCACCCTGCCGGCGGCCGCGAGCGCGGGACCGCTGCCGGTGCCGATCGACCAGACGATCGTCAGCGCGCCGATCAGCCAGTACACATGGCCGACCGCTCGCGCGACCGGCGCGGTGAGATCGCCGTTGAACGCTGCATGAAACGCGAGCCACGCGAGCCCGAGCAGCGCGATGCCGAACGCCTGGCCGAGCATCGCCGGCTGGACGTTCGCGAGCTGCAGCGCGTTGAAGAGCGACTGCCAGGGCGTCAGCACGAACAGCACGCCGAACGCCAGCAACAACACGGCATCGATGATCAGCACGGCTCGCAGCAGCGGTTTCATCGGCGATCAGTCCACGTGGTAGTTCGGCGCTTCCTTCGTGATCTGCACGTCGTGCACGTGCGACTCGCGCATGCCCGCCGCGGTGATCTGGACGAATTCGGCCTTGTCGTGCAGTTCGTCGATCGTGCGGCAGCCGCAGTAGCCCATGCTGGCGCGCACACCGCCGACCAGCTGGAACAGGATCGCGTTGACCGAGCCCTTGTATGCGACACGGCCTTCGATGCCTTCCGGCACGAGCTTGTCGATGTTCGCCGAGTTGTCCTGGAAGTAGCGGTCTGCCGCGCCATCCTTCATCGCACCGACGGAACCCATGCCGCGATACGACTTGTACTGGCGGCCCTGGTACAGGAACACGTCGCCCGGCGCCTCTTCGGTGCCCGCGAACATGCTGCCCATCATCACCGCGTTCGCGCCGGCCGCGAGGGCCTTCGACACGTCGCCCGAGAAGCGCACGCCGCCGTCGGCGATGCACGGCACGCCCGTGCCCTTCAGCGCTTCCGCGACGTTCGCGATCGCGCTGATCTGCGGCACGCCGACACCGGCGACGATTCGCGTCGTGCAGATCGAGCCCGGGCCGATGCCGACCTTGACCGCATCTGCGCCGTATTCGACGAGCGCCTTCGCGGCGGCGGCCGTCGCGATGTTGCCGCCGATCACTTCGACGTGCGGGAAGTTCTGCTTGACCCAGCGAACGCGCTCGAGCACGCCCTTGCTGTGGCCGTGCGCGGTATCGACGACGATCACGTCGACGCCGGCCTGCACCAGCAGCTCGACGCGCTCTTCGTTGTCGGGACCGACGCCGACTGCCGCGCCGGCGCGCAGCTTGCCGTGTTCGTCCTTGCACGCGTCCGGGTGCTCGGTCTGCTTCGTGATGTCCTTGACGGTCATCAGGCCGCGCAGTTCGAACGCGTCGTTGACGACCAGCACGCGCTCGAGGCGGTGGCTGTGCATCAGCGCCTTCGCTTCGGCGAGCGGCGTGCCTTCCTTGACCGTGACGAGACGCTCGCGCGGCGTCATGATCGACTTGACCGGCTCATCGAGGCGGGTTTCGAAACGCAGGTCGCGGTTCGTGACGATGCCGACGAGCTGCGGGCCTTCGACGACCGGGAAACCCGAGATGCCATGCTGGCGCGACAGCGCGATCACGTCGTGCACCTTCATTTGCGGCGGCACCGTGATCGGGTCGCGGACGACGCCCGATTCGAAACGCTTGACCTTCGCGACCTCGCGGGCCTGTTCGGCCGGCGTCAGGTTCTTGTGGACGATACCGACGCCACCCTGCTGTGCCATCGCGATCGCAAGGCGACCTTCGGTGACCGTGTCCATCGCGGCGGACACGAGCGGCATGTTCAGGGAGATGTTGCGGGTCAGCTTGGTCTTGAGGCTGGTGTCGCGCGGGAGAACGTCGGAGAAGGCGGGAACGAGGAGCACGTCATCGAAAGTGAGTGCTTTTTGGATCAGACGCATGGCAAATCCTATGGGCGCAAAAGCGAATTATACGCGAAGCGCTGCGAATTTTCACAACACGAACAACGGCTTAGCCGGTTTCGGCCGTTCGGGGGCCGAATCGTTCGGATCGTCGTTCGGTTCGTTTTCGATCGCCTTTCGTTTCACCGCCGCATCGAGCCATTCGCGCAACCGGCCGCGAAACGGCCCATCCGCCTGTTGCGGACGGGCCACGCGGCGGCAGCGGCGACGGGAAAGCGCGGCCCGGCAACACGCCGCACGGGCATGCCTTCCCCGTCTTACAGCAGCCCGGCCGCGCGGACAATCATCGCCGTGCCGCCGCCGACCGCGACCCAGCCGACGATCCGCGCCACCCGCGCGCCGGCCGGCACGAGGCGCTCGGCGGCGATCGCCACCGTCACGGCCGCCATCACGCGCGGATCCATCATGCCGGCGGCCAGCGCGACCGCCATCAGGTTCCCGCAACACATCCCGCATCGCATGGCCGTTCGCACGCCGTGCCGCCATGCCGCACCGGCCTCGGCGCGCGGCGGGGGCACACCGGTCGCGGCGTGCCGGCAGCACGCCAGCCGGCGCGCCTTCCATCCGGAGAATTGCAGGACGCCGGCAGCCAGTACGACCGCGCCAGCCGCGAACGGCATCGCCCCGGCAAGCGCCGGCAGCCTTGCGGCGGCGCCCGTCAGTGCGGCGCCGGCCGGAAACACGAGCGCTCCCACCGCCATCCACACCGCGAAATACCCGGCACCCGCGACGACGACGAGCCCGGCCGAACGCGCCGCCGCCTGCAGGCCGACGCACTGCCGGTATCGCCAGAGCACCGGCGCCAGCACGGGCAGCATCATCGTCACCGTCATCGTGCCCCACATGCCGGCGAACACCGCGAACGCGCGGCCGGCGCTCCATCCACACGGTCGCTGCCACGGCGCCGACGTCATCATCCAGCCGGCGGACACGGGAGCGCCGCCCATCGCGGCCATCGACGCGTACTGCGCCACGGTCGCCATCGCGGCGACGGTGAACACCGCCACGAGCACCACCGCGAAGGCCTGCGGATCGGGCCCCGGAGCGCCGGGCGCCGGCCGTGCCATCGCCCGCCCTCGCCCGCCGCCGGCGCGCTCAGCCGCGTGCGTACTCGTCATGGCGGCGCCACCACGGGCCGGTCTCGTTGCGCCCGCGCGGCGCGCGATCGAGCCACTGGTACATCCCCCACAGCCCGTCGAGCCCGCGCGCATAGGTCGAGTACGTGTGATAGACGATGCCGTCCTCGCGCACGAACGCGCTCATCCCCGGGCGGTCGAGCGAATACGTGACCGCGTCGGTGCCGCATGTCGCCGCGAACTGCACGACCGGTGCCGGCGGCGGGTCCATGTCCATCGCGTGGCCGGCCCGCGCATAGTTGTACTCGACGTCGCCGGCGCGCTGCTGCGTTTCGGTGAACGACACGTTGAAGTCGAAGTTGAAATCGCTGCCGACCGACGACGCCCACGGGAAGCGCCACCCCATCCGCTGCCGGTACGCGCGCAGCTTCGCGAGCGGCGCGCGCGACACGGCGGCGAGCGTCACGTCGTGGTTCGCCAGGTGCACGGCGAAGCCGTCGAAACCGTCGGCAAGCGACGAGCACGACGGACAGCCGGCCTGGTAGTCGGGGCCGAACATGAAGTGATAGACGAGCAGTTGCGAACGGTCGAGAAACAGGTCGTCGAGTGTTGCCTGCCCGTCCTCGGTGTCGAACCGGTAGGTCTTGTCGACGCGCACCCAGGGCAGTGCCTGGCGCCGCCGCGCGAGTTCGTCGCTTTGCCGCGTCAGTGCCTTTTCCGCGTCGAGCAGCGCGCGGCGCTCGGCCAGCCATTCGTCGCGGGTTCCGGTGAGATGGGTCGTCATGGCGGGTTCCTCCTTCCGATGGGTATCCAGGCACGGCATCCGGTGCCGTGTGCGTGGTGCTAGATTAGTGGGGGGCATCGGACCGAAGGGAGTGACAAGTGTGTCGGGATTCGGATGGATTCGCTGATCACGGCGGCCGCGCGCGCGCTTGCGGCCGGTGACGCGCTCGGCGCGCTGAATCGCGTCGCGTTGCGCGACGATGCGCCGGCGCTCGCACTGCGCGGGATCGCGATGGCGCAGCTCGGCGATTTCGAACGCGCGCGCACGCTCGTGCGCGGCGCCGCTCGTGCGTTCGGCCCGAAGGAGGCCGTGGCGCGGGCGCGCTGCGTCGTCGCGGAAGCGGAGATCGCGCTCGCGTCGCGCGACCTGCGCTGGCCGACGCGCGCGCTCGATGCCGCGTGCGCGACGCTCGACGCGCACGGCGACCGCGCAAACGCCGCGCATGCACGCTATCTCGGCGTGCGCCGGCTACTGCTGATCGGCCAGCTCGACGATGCCGAGCGGCTGCTCGCGCATCTCGATCCCTCACCGTTGCCGGCTGCAGCGCGCGCCGCCCATGAGCTGATCGCGGCCGGCATCGCGATGCGCCGCATCCGCACGCACGCGGCGCGCGCCGCGCTCACCCGAGCACGCGCAGCGGCCCGCGACGCCGGCATTGCCGCGCTGACGGCCGAGGTCGACACTGCGGCGCGCGTGCTCGACGCACCGGCCGCGCGCCTCATCACGCGCGGCACATCGCGGCTCGTGCAACTCGACGAAGTGGAGGCGCTGTTCGCATCGAACGCGCTCGTCGTCGACGCGTGCCGCCACACGGTGCGCGACGCGCGCACGACCGTGTCGCTTGCGCGGCGGCCCGTGCTGTTCGTGCTCGCCCGCGCGCTCGGGGAAGCATGGCCGGCCGACGTGTCGCGCAACGCGCTCGTCGCTGCCGCGTTCCGCGCAAAACACGCGGACGAATCGCATCGCGCACGCCTGCGCGTCGAGATCGGCCGGCTGCGCGCGCTGCTGCGGCCGCTCGCGAACGTCATCGCAACCCCGCGCGGCTTCGCGCTCGAACCGCTCGGCATACGCGAGACCGTCGTCCTGGCGCGCCCGGTCGACGATCGCCACGCAGCCGTGCTCGCGCTCCTCGCCGATGGCGAAGCGTGGTCGAGCTCCGCGCTGGCGCTGGCCCTGTGCACGGGCCAGCGCACCGTGCAGCGCGCGCTCGACGCACTCGCCGAAGCGGACAAGGTCCAGGCGCTCGGCCGCGGCCGCGCACGCCGCTGGATGACGCCGCCGCTGCCCGGTTTCGCGACGACCTTGTTACTCCCTGCTCCGCTGCCGGGCGATTAGGATGGCCTCACCGAACGACGAGGTGACGAACATGAAACGCTACCGTGCAGACATCCTTCGCGAATACGGCCCGTTTCCGGGCGTCGACGGCGTACACGGCGTCACGTACGACGGGCAGTACGTGTGGTACGCGTCCGGCGACAAGCTGAATGCGCTCGACCCGGAACGCGGCACGACCGTCCGCTCGATCGACGTCGCCGCGCATGCGGGCACGGCGTTCGACGGCCGCCACCTGTTTCTGATCGTCGAAGACCGCATCGAGAAGATCGATCCGGAATCGGGCCGCGTGCTCGCGACGATCCCCGCACCCGGCGGCGGCGCCGACTCGGGGCTCGCGTGGGCCGAAGGCACGCTGTGGGTCGGCCAGTACCGCGAACGCAAGATTCATCAGATCGATCCGGAATCGGGTGCCGTGCTGCGCACGATCGAGTCGAACCGCTTCGTCACCGGCGTGACGTGGGTCGACGGCGAGCTGTGGCACGGCACCTGGGAAGCCGACGAGAGCGAATTGCGGCACATCGATCCGCGTACGGGTCGAGTGCTCGAGCAGGTCGCCATGCCGCCCGGCGTCGGGGTGTCGGGGCTCGAATCCGACGGCCGCGACCGTTTCTACTGCGGCGGCGGCAACAGCGGCAAGCTGCGCGCCGTGCGGCGCCCGGCGCGAGTGCGGGCGTCAGGCGACGGCGCCGGTGCGACGCCCGATCCGGCCGACGGCTGATCCGCGACCTGCCGCGGCCGCGAACCCTCGATAACCAGGAACGGACCGCGGCAGCTCCGTCGCACAGCACGTCGAAGCCCAGCCATGCCCCGAGTGCAGGAATGAACAAGACGCCGCCGAACCGGCGTCGCTAAGATGCGCGCTCGTTCATGTATTCGGAGCGGTCGATGCAGCGCGGTGTGGTCTATGGTGTTCTGGCAGGTGCCCTGTGGGGCATGGTCTTTCTCGTTCCGCGGTTGCTGACCGACTTCTCGCCGCTGCTGCTGAGCGCCGGCCGCTACGCGATGTACGGCCTGGTGTCGCTCGCGGCCGCGCTGCCGGCCGCCCGCTCGCTGCTCACGCGGCTGGCCCGCGAAGACCTCGTCGCGCTCGTGAAGCTCGCGGTCGTCGGCAACGTCGCGTACTACATGCTGCTGACCGGCGCCGTGCACCTGATCGGCATCGCGCCCAGCTCGCTGATCGTCGGCGTATTGCCCGTCACCGTCACGCTCGCGGGTCTCGGCGACCACGGCGCCGTGCCGCTGCGGCGGCTCGCTATCCCGCTCGCGCTGGTGATCGCGGGCATCGTCTGCATCAACGTCGACCTGTTCACGTCCGACGCAGCACACGCGACGACGCTCGGCCAGAAGCTCGCGGGCATCGCCTGCGCGGCCGGCGCGCTCGCGAGCTGGACCTGGTACGCGGTCGCGAACGCGCGCTACCTGCAGCGCCATCATCATTTCGGCGGCAACGAATGGTCGGTGCTGTGGGGCGTCGTGACCGGCCTGATCGGCGGGCTCTGCTGGATCGCTATCCTCGCGCTACCGGCCGGCACGGTGCAGGCAGCCGTCCCGGCGTCGCGCTGGCAACTGTTCTGGCTGCTGAACCTCGTGCTCGCGATCGGCGCGTCGTGGCTCGGCAACGGGCTGTGGAATGCCGCGTCGAAACGGTTGCCGCTCACGCTGTCGGGCCAGTTGATCGTGTTCGAAACCGTGTTCGCAATGCTTTACGCGTTCGTCTACGACCAGCGGATGCCGCACGCACTCGAGATCGCCGCGCTCGTGCTGCTGCTGGCAGGCGTGTACGGCTCGGTGCGACAGCACGGCAACACACCCGCCGGCGGCGCTACGCCGGGCAACGCGCCAGTCAACGCGAACGCCGCGGCCCACTGAGCGCCGCGGCGTTTGATCGGACGAATCGGAACGGAAGAAGCGGAACCGCGCGCGTCAGCGCGCGTCCTTGTGCATCCACTTGCGGCCCTCGATGGAGCCTTCGCGACGCGACTTGTCGACACGCCGCTGGCGCGCCAGTTTCGGATCGACGATCAGCGGGCGGTAGATCTCGACGCGGTCGTGGTCGGCGAGCGGCGCGTCGAGCGGCGCGAGCTTGCCGTACACGCCCGTCTTCGCGTTCGCGAGATCGATTTCCGGGTGCTGCGCGAGTACGCCGCTCGCCTCGATCGCCGAACGAACGGTCGCCCCTTCCGGCAGCGACAGCGGAATCAGCGTCTGGCGATCCGGCAGCGCGTAGCAGACTTCGATCGACAGCATCGCGTCACCCCTTCCCGTAGCGCTGGTCGGCGCGCTTCACGAACGAATCGACGAACGTGTTCGCGATATGGCTGAACACGGGCCCGATGATCTTCTCGAGCAGGATGCTCGAGAACTCGTAGTGCAGCGCGAATTCGATCTTGCACGCATCGGCACGCAGTGCCGTGAAGCGCCACGAGCCCGTGAACTTCTTGAACGGGCCGTCCGTGAACTCCATGTCGATCCGCGTCGGACGCTGCTGCGTGTTGCGCGTCGCGAAATGCTGCTTGATACCCTTGAAGTTGATGTCGATGCGCGCTTCCATCCCGGTGTCGTCCTGACGGCGAATCTCGACGCCGCCGCACCAGGGCAGGAAATTGGGGTAATCGGCCACGTCGGTGACGAGGTCGAACATCTGTTCCGCCGAATGACGGATCAATACTGTTTTCTGGACATCTGCCATAAATCGCGCGGCATCGCTTAAGGTGAGAACGCAAGCCGGGCGATTCTCGCCCCGCTTTGCTAAAATCGTGATTTTAAACGAGTTGGCCCAATCCATTCATGAGCATCATCGACAACAGGAAGGCGCACTTCGATTATCACATCGAGGAACGCTACGAGGCGGGGCTCGTGCTGGAGGGCTGGGAAGTCAAGGCGCTGCGCGCCGGGCGCGGCCAGATCAAGGAAGGCTACGTCGTGGTGAAGAACGCCGAGATCTTTCTGATCGGCACCCATATCAGCCCGCTGCCCGAAGCCTCGACGCACATCAAGCCCGACCCGGTTCGCACGCGCAAGCTGCTGCTGCACCGTGAGGAAATCAAGAAACTGATCGGCAAGGTCGAGCAGCGCGGCTACACGCTCGTGCCGCTGAACTTCCATTACAAGGGGGGGCGCGTGAAGTGCGACATCGCGCTCGCGAAGGGCAAGAAGCTGCACGACAAGCGCGAAACCGAGAAAAAGCGCGACTGGGAACGCGAAAAGGCACGCATCATGCGCGCCGGCACCTGACCGCGCACACCACGCATCACAAACGACACGGCCCGCTCTAAGCGGGCCGTGTTGCTTTGGGTGACGTGAATCCGGCATGCCGGCTGCCCGGCAGTGGCCGGATCGGCACTTCGCGCGCCACGCCGCCCGTTTCGATTGAAGAAAGGGTCCGCCTGCGGGGCGACACGGGCATCACTCGTGCCCCGGCTGCGCGACGATTCGCCGCACGCGGCAAGGTGACCTCCTGCGCACCGCGCAGGTCCGACTCAGGCCTTCCCGGCCGAAGCCGCCCCCGCGCTCTTGACGATCGTCAGTGCTGACGAGATCGCGGTGCCGAGATCCGACAGGTTCGCCGGCACGATCAGCGTGTTGCCCTGCTTCGCGAGATTCGAGAATGCGCTGACATACTGCTCGGCAACCTTCAGGTTCACCGCGTCCATCCCGCCCTGCGATTGCATCGCGTTCGCGATCTTCTGGATCGCCTGCGCGTTCGCCTCGGCCACCGCCAGAATCGCAGCGGCCTCGCCCTGCGCCTGGTTGATCGCGGCCTGCCGCTCGCCCTCGGATTTCTGGATCGCCGCTTCGCGTGCGCCCGACGCGAGGTTGATCTGCTCCTGCTTGCGGCCTTCGGAGGCAGCGATCAGCGCGCGCTTTTCACGCTCCGCGGTAATCTGCGCCTGCATCGCGTGCAGAATTTCCTTCGGCGGCGTCAGGTCCTTGATCTCGTAGCGCAACACCTTCACGCCCCAGTTCGCGGCGGCCTCGTCGAGCGCCGACACGATGCTGTGGTTGATGAAGTCGCGCTCCTCGAAAGTCTTGTCGAGCTCCAGCTTGCCGATCACCGAGCGCAGCATCGTCTGCGACAACTGCGTGATCGCAAGCACGAAGTTGCTCGACCCGTACGACGCCTTCATCGGGTCCATCACCTGGAAATACAGCACGCCGTCGACTTGCAGCTGCGTGTTGTCGCGCGTGATGCAGATCTGGCTCGGCACGTCGAGCGGGATTTCCTTCAGCACATGCCGATACGCGATGCGATCGACGAACGGCAGCACGATATTGAGACCGGGCGACAGCGTCGCGTGATAGCGACCGAAGCGCTCGAGCACCCACGCATGTTGCTGCGGCACGATCTTCACCGTCTTCGACACGATCACGATCGCGATGACGAGCAGGACAACCCAGATGATCAGCGAATCCATGAAGTATTCCCTCCTTGTTGTATCGGCGGACGATCAGCCCGCGGGTTTCGCCACGACCACGAGACAGCTGCCGCGCACGGCGCTTACCTGATATACGTGCGCATCGTCGCGCTCGCCGCTCGCAAGCTCGACGTCCCAGTCGGCCCCGCGATACTGCACACGCGCGCGGCCGTCGCGCCACGCGTCGACCGTGACGGTCGCGCCGATATCGAGATTGACGTCGGGATTCGTCGACGTGTCGCGCTTCTGCTTGCGACCGAGCCCCGAACGGCGCAGCACGATCATCGCGACGATCGCGACCACCGCCGCCGCACCGAACTGCATGTGCGGCGCGAAACCGGCCAGTTGCAGCAGCCCGCCCGCGAGAAAGCCGAGCGCGATCATCAGCAGGTAGAACGTGCCCGTCAGCAATTCGGCCACGACCAGCACACCCACCGCGACCCACCAGAACAGATGCCCCGACATCATTGTGGTCTCCAGAAAAACATCCCCGTGCTCACCTGCGTTGCATGGAACCAGAATAAGCGTTGGAGCGCTACTCCGGTGCGACATGCGCGCTGCCCCGAGGGGCTGTCGGCACGCTTGGGGCGGCCCGGGGGTACCGACAAACAAAAACACCCCGGTGCCTACCGGGGTGTTTATAGCATGAAGCTTGCATTTTGCCTTCAACGAAAGCACGGCGCCGCCGTGCTTTCGCCGATGGTGCGTTACCGACCGTTACTTCCGGTTGGCAAGCGCCTGCCACGTATCGATGATCGTGTCGGGGTTCAGCGAGATCGACACGATGCCTTCGTCCGTCAGCCATTGCGCGAAGTCCGGGTGATCGGACGGGCCCTGGCCGCAGATGCCGACATACTTGCCCATCTTGCGGCAGGTATCGATCGCGCGCTTCAGCAGGAACTTGACGGCCGGGTCGCGTTCGTCGAAGTCGACAGCCAGCAGTTCCATGCCCGAATCGCGGTCGAGGCCCAGCGTGAGCTGCGTGAGGTCGTTCGACCCGATCGAGAAACCGTCGAAGAACTGCAGGAAATCTTCGGCGAGGATCGCGTTGGTCGGGACTTCGCACATCATCACGAGGCGCAGGCCGTTTTCGCCGCGCTTCAGGCCGAACTTCTCCAGCAGGCCGACGACGCGCTCCGCCTGCTTCACGGTACGCACGAACGGCACCATGATCTCGACGTTGGTCAGGCCCATCTCGTCGCGCACGCGCTTCAGTGCACGGCACTCCATCTCGAACGCCTGCGCGAAGTCTTCAGCGATGTAACGCGACGCGCCGCGGAAGCCCAGCATCGGGTTTTCCTCGTCCGGCTCGTAACGCGAGCCGCCGATCAGCTTCTTGTACTCGTTCGACTTGAAGTCGGACAGACGCACGATCACGGGCTTCGGATAGAACGCCGCGGCGATCGTCGCGACACCTTCCGTCAGCTTGTCGACGTAGAACTGACGCGGCGATGCGTGACCGCGCGCGACGCTCTCGACGGCCTTCTTCAGGTCCTGGTCGATGTTCGGGTACTCGAGGATCGCCTTCGGGTGAACGCCGATGTTGTTGTTGATGATGAACTCGAGACGCGCGAGGCCCACGCCGGCGTTCGGCAACTGCGAGAAGTCGAACGCGAGCTGCGGGTTGCCGACGTTCATCATGATCTTGACCGGGATTTCCGGCAGTTCGCCGCGCTGCACTTCCGTGACTTCCGTCTCGAGCAGGCCGTCGTAGATCTTGCCTTCGTCGCCTTCCGCGCACGACACGGTGACGAGCGCGCCGTCCTTCAGGATGTCGGTTGCGTCGCCGCAGCCGACGACTGCCGGCACGCCGAGTTCACGCGCGATGATCGCCGCGTGGCAGGTCCGGCCGCCACGGTTCGTGACGATCGCCGCTGCACGCTTCATCACCGGCTCCCAATTCGGGTCGGTCATGTCGGCCACGAGCACGTCGCCCGGCTGCACGCGCTCCATTTCCGACGGATCCTGGATCACGCGCACGGGGCCCGCGCCGATCTTCTGGCCGATCGCACGACCCGTCGCGAGCACCTGCGACTGGCCCTTCAGCTTGAAGCGCTGCTCGGCCTTGCCGGTCGCCTGGCTCTTCACGGTTTCCGGGCGTGCCTGCAGGATGAAGATCTTGCCGTCGCGGCCGTCCTTGCCCCACTCGATGTCCATCGGACGCTGGTAGTGCTTCTCGATGATGACCGCATACTTCGCCAGCTCGATCACGTCTTCGTCGGTGATCGAGTAGCGGTTGCGCTGCTCGTGCGGCACGTCGACCGTCTTCACGCGGCCCGGCTCGCCCGGCTGCGTGAATTCCATCTTGATCAGCTTCGAGCCGATCGAACGGCGGATGATCGGGTACTTGTCCTGCGCGAGCGTCGTCTTGAACACATAGAACTCGTCCGGGTTCACTGCGCCCTGCACGACGGTTTCACCCAGGCCATAGCTCGACGTGATGAACACGGCGTCCTTGAAGCCCGATTCGGTGTCGATCGTGAACATCACGCCGGCCGCGCCAACGTCCGAGCGAACCATGCGCTGCACGCCGGCCGACAGCGCGACTTCCGCGTGCGTGAAGCCCTTGTGCACGCGATACGAGATCGCGCGGTCGTTGTACAGCGACGCGAACACGTGCTTCATGCGGTCGAGCACGTCATCGATGCCGACGACGTTCAGGTACGACTCCTGCTGGCCGGCGAACGATGCGTCGGGCAGGTCTTCCGCGGTCGCGGACGAACGCACGGCGAACGACAACTCGCCCGGCGAGCTCTTCGTCAGGATGTCGAACTGCTCACGGATTTCCTGCTCGAGACGTGCCTGCATCGGCGCATCGACGATCCACTTGCGGATTTCGGCACCGGCTTCGGCGAGCGCCTTCACGTCGTCGATGTCGAGCGACTCGAGACGCTTGGCGATGCGGTCGGTAAGGTCGTTGTGCTTGAGGAAATCGCGGAACGCGAGCGCGGTCGTGGCAAAACCGGTGGGTACGCGAACGCCTGCTTCGGAAAGCTGGCTGATCATTTCGCCAAGCGACGCATTCTTGCCGCCGACGATCTCCACATCGGTCATCCGCAACTGCTCGAACGGAATTACATACGCCTGGTCCTTTGCGACGTTTGCTGCGTTAGTCATACAAGCCCCTAAGTGTGAAAAAAATGCTCGATTGCGCAAGTGGGCTTGGACGCGGGCGCTTGCAAAAAGGCGCGGCGCGTCTTGCGCAACCTGTTAGATAAACAATCGCAGCGCCGGATAATCTTCCGACCCGATTTGCAAAAATCCCGGCAGAAGGGCGATATTTGCAGACAAATCGCCAAACTTGCCGGGAATTTTGGAATCAAGCGGCGAAGCCCGCGGCGCCGTTCGCGCCCTGCCCCCGCAATTGCTTATCCAACAGGTTGCCGCTATTCTACCGTGCCGGCTGCCGGATGTGGCGCGACCTTGTCACTGCGTCTGGAGGCGGACCTCCAGCCGCCCGCGCAACCGCCCTTCACGTTCGACGCCCAGATTCATGCTGCCTACCGTATTCATCGTCTCCGACGGCACCGGGATCACTGCCGAAACCTTCGCGCATTCGATCCTCTCCCAGTTCGACCAGAAATTCCGTCTCGTGCGCGTGCCGTTCGTCGACTCGCTCGACAAGGCCTATGCGACCGTCGAGAAGATCAACGAGGCCGCCGTGCACGACGGCCGCCGCGCGATCGTGTTCACGACGCTCGTCGACAGCGAGTCGAACGACATCGTCAAGCGCTCGAACGCACTCGTGCTCGACATGTTCCAGCGCTTCGTCGAACCGCTCGAGCAGGAACTGGAGCTCAAGTCGAGCCACGCGATGGGCCGCGGCCACCAGAACGCGGACACCGAGGAATACAAGACCCGGATCGAGGCGATCAACTTCTCGCTCGCCCACGACGACGGCCAGTCGAACCGCAACCTGTCGGAAGCCGACGTAATCCTCGTCGGCGTGTCGCGCAGCGGCAAGACGCCGACGAGCCTGTATCTCGCGATGCAGTACGGCGTGAAGGCAGCAAACTATCCGCTGATTCCGGAAGATTTCGAGCGCGGCAAGCTGCCGTCGGCGCTGTCGCCGTACAGCGAGAAGCTGTTCGGGCTGTCGATCGACCCGCAGCGCCTGTCCGAGATCCGTAACGAGCGTCGGCCGGGCAGCAAATACGCGGCGCCCGAGAACTGTCGCTACGAGATCAACGAAGCCGAAGCGATGATGCGCCGCGAGGGGATCAAGTGGCTGTCGTCGACGCACAAGTCGATCGAGGAAATCGCGACGACGATCCTGCAGGAAATCCGCCTCGACCGGCAGTCGTACTAAGACTGGCCGCCGCCGGAAACAACAAGGCCGCGCGAACGCGGCCTTTTTCATGGTGCGGAGGAGCACGCACGCGTATGGCGTCACGCACGCCGCTGCTGACGCACCTGCTCGAACAGGCAGACCGCGGCCGCGGCCGCGACGTTCAGCGACTCCATCCCGCCCGGCTGCGGGATCGTTACGCGAAGCGTGGCCGCGTCGCGCCAAAACGCCGACACGCCGGCACCCTCGTTGCCGAACACCCATGCAACCGGCCCCGACAGGTCGCAGTCGTAGACCGCCTGCGCACCGTGCGAGTCGGTCAGCGCGACCGGCACGTCGAGGCGCTCGGCGAGCGCGCCCGCTTCGACGTCCTCGTGGATCGACAGCAGGAAATGCGCCCCCATGCCCGAGCGCAGCACCTTCGACGACCATGCGTACGCGGTCCCCGGCGCACAGAACACGTGGCGCACGCCTGCAGCCGCCGCGCTGCGCAGGATCGAGCCGACGTTGCCGGCGTCCTGCACGCCGTCGAGCACGACCGACGTATGCGTCACGCGCGCCGGCAGCGGCTGCGCCGGCCGGTCGACGAGCAGCAGGAAGCCGACGCCGCTGACGACGTTCGACAACTGCCCGAACAGTGCATCGGGCAGCGTGACGATCCGTTGCGCATCGATGCGCGCGACGATCGCCTGGGCCTCGGCGTGGCCGAGTGCGCCTTCGGTCGTGACGCACAGCTCGGGCGTCGCGCCAGTGTCGAGGTACGCGCTTGCGAGATGGAATCCTTCGAGCAGCGCCTGGCCGCCGCGGCGCTGATGGGACGTCGAACCCGCGAGCGCCTTCAGGCGCTTGTACAGCGGGTTGTCGCGGGAAGTAATGCTTTTCATCGAATCAGGTCGAGCGCCGCACGCACCGGTGCGAACGAGCGCCGATGGGCCTCGCACGGGCCGTGCTCGCGCAGTGCGGCAAGATGTTTCGCGGTGCCGTAGCCCGCATGCACGTTGAAGCCGTACACGGGGAAGCGTTCGTGCAGGTCGACGAGCATGCGGTCGCGTGTGACCTTCGCGAGGATCGACGCGGCCGAGATGCTCGGCACGAGCGCATCGCCGCTGACGATCGCTTCGGCACGCACCGTCAGCGTCGGGCAGCGGTTGCCGTCGATCTGCGCGAGCGTCGGCAGCACCGACAACCCTTCAACCGCCCGCTTCATCGCGAGCATCGTCGCGTGCAGGATGTTCAGCGTGTCGATCTCGTCGACGCTCGCCGATGCGACGCAATACGACAGCGAGCGAGCGACGATCAGCTCGTACAGCGCCTCGCGCTTCTTCGCGGACAGCGCCTTCGAATCGTCGAGCCCGTCGATCGGCTGCGCCGGATCGAGGATCACCGCGGCGGCCACCACCGGCCCCGCGAGCGGGCCGCGGCCCGCTTCGTCGACGCCGCAGACGATCTCGTCGGGACGGCTGAAATCGAAACCGCCCTGCCCGTCGCTCGACGCGCGACGGCGTGGTGCACGTACTGCGGTCATGCGCGCCCCTTGCGTTGTTCGAGCACGCGCACGACCGCTTCGGCCGCCTTCGCGGCCGTGTTCTGTCGCAGCGAAAGATGCATTTCCGTAAATACTTCGGTCAGCGTGCGGCGGTTCGCGTCATCGCGCAGCTGCGTGAGCGTCGCATCGGCGAGCGCCTCGGGCGTCGCGAAATGCTGCAGCAGCTCGGGCACGACGAAACGCCCCGCCAGGATGTTCGGCAAGCCGACGTACGGCAGGTAACCCTGCCTGCGCATGATCTGCCCGGTCAGCCAGGGCACCTTGTACGAAATCACCATCGGCTTCTTCAGCAGCGCGGCTTCCAGCGTCACCGTACCGCTCTTCACGAGGATCGCGTCGGCAGCCGTCATCGCGACCTGCGAGCGGCCGTCGGTGATCGTCAGCGCAAGCTGAGGATGCGCATCGACGAGCGGCTGCAGCAGCGCGCGCAGCGCCGGCGTCGCCGCCGGCATCACGAACCGCACGCCGGGCTCGCGCTGCTGCATCAGCGCCATCGCCGCGAAGAACGTCGGGCCGATCAGCGCGATTTCCGAGCGCCGGCTGCCCGGCAACACGGCGATCACCGGGCCGTCGGCCGGCAGTCCGAGCGCGATGCGCGCACCCTGCGTGTCGGGTTCGAGCGGGATCTCGTCGGCGAGCGGATGGCCGACGTAGGTCGAGGCAACGCCTGCCTTGTCGAGGATCGCCGGTTCGAACGGGAACAGGCACAGCATGTGATCGACTGACTTCGCGATCTTCTTGATCCGGCCGCCGCGCCATGCCCAGATCGACGGGCACACGAAGTGAATCGACGGGATGCCCGCGTCGCGCGCGGCCTGTTCGACGTTGAAGTTGAAGTCGGGCGCGTCGATGCCGATGAAGGCGTCCGGCCGCTCGGCGAGCAACTGGCGCTTCAGCTCGCCGCGAATCCGCAGGATCTCGGGAATCTGGCCCAGCGCCTCGACGTAGCCGCGCACGGTCAGCTTGTCCATCTGCCAGTGCGAGTCGAAGCCATGTGCGATCATCCGCTGCCCGCCGATCCCGTAGTACTGGGCCGATTCGGGCAGCCGCTCGCGCAGCCCGCCGAGCAGCGACGCGCCGAGCAGGTCGCCCGACGGTTCGCCGGCCACCATCGCGAGCCGGAGCTGAGTGGTCGGAAGCGGCATCGCTTAGCGGATGATGCCGCGTTGCGACGCGTCGATGAACTCGACGAGCGCCTTCACGGGTGCGTCGCCTTCGCCGCCCGCCGCCGCCAGCTCGCGCAACTGCACTTTCGCTTCCTCGAGCGACAGGCCGTTCTTGTACAGCAGGCGATACGCGCTGCGCAGCGCGGAGATCGCGTCGGGCGAGAAACCGCGCCGGCGCAGCCCTTCGACGTTGATCCCATGCGGCTCGGCCTTGTTGCCTGCCGCGATCACGAACGGCGGAACGTCCTGCACGAGCGCCGACGCGCCGCCCAGCATCGAGTGCGCACCAATGCGCACGAACTGGTGGACGCCCGACATCCCGCCGACGATCGCCCAGTCGCCGATCTCGACGTGGCCGGCCATCTGGGCGTTGCTCGACAGGATCACGTGATTGCCGACGGTGCAGTCATGACCGATGTGCACATAGGCCATGATCCAGTTGTCGTCACCGAGCGTCGTCACGCCGGCGTCCTGCACGGTGCCCGTGTGGATCGTCGTGAATTCGCGGATCGTGTTGCGGTTGCCTATCACGAGCTTCGTCGGCTCGTCCTTGTACTTCATGTCCTGCGGACGACCCCCGACCGACGCGTAATGGCCGATGCGGTTGTCCTCGCCGAGCGTCGTATGGCCTTCGATCACGCTGTGCGAGCCGATCGTCGTACGCGCGCCGATCGTGACGTGCGGACCGACGATCGCGTACGGGCCGATCTCGACCGATTCGTCGATCTGCGCGCCCGCCTCGACAATCGCGGTGGGATGAATCCTGGTCATGCGCCGTTGCCTCTCGATGTGATGTGTCGCGTTGCGTTGCCTGTCCGTGCCGCGTCGCTCAGGGCGCCACGTCGGTCGTCTTGACCGTGCACATCAATTCGGCTTCCGCCGCCACCTTGCCGTCCACTTCCGCCACCGCCTTGAACTTCCAGATACCGCGGATGTAGCGTTCGAACGTCACGTTCAGAATCAGTTGGTCGCCCGGCTCGACCGGACGCTTGAAGCGCGCGCCGTCGATCCCGACGAAGTAGTACAGCGTGTTCTCCGGATCCTTCGGCTGCTCTTCCGAGAAGGTCAGCAGCGCCGCGGCCTGCGCGAGCGCCTCGAGGATCAGCACGCCCGGCATCACCGGCCGCTTCGGGAAATGCCCCTGGAAGTACGGCTCGTTGATCGACACGTTCTTCAGCGCTTTGATTCCCTTGTGCGGTTCAAGTTCGAGCACGCGATCGACGAGCAGAATCGGGTAGCGATGCGGCAGCAGCGTGAGGATCTTGTGGATGTCGAGATTGATTTTTTCAGTGCTCATGATGGTTCGTCTCACGCAGAGGCTGCGCGGTGGTGATGCAAAGGCTGAAGCGGGCCGCCGTGCGGCCCAGTCTGGCAAACCGGGCCGGTTGCGCTGGCCGTGCCCGGTTCGAGGTCTCGCATGATGCGCTCAGGCGCCCATGCCGCCCTGGGCGGCGAGCGCGGCTTCGAGCGCCTTGATGCGCTCGCGCAGCTTGTCGAGATTGCGCACGAGCGCGGCGCTCTTGTTCCATTCGCCGTGGTCGACGGCCGGGAACGCGCTGGTATAGATGCCCGCCTTCGGCAGTGACTTCGATACGCCCGATTTCGCGGTGATGATGACATAGTCGCCGAGCGTCACGTGCCCGGCGATCCCGGCCGCGCCGCCGATCATGCAATGGCGGCCGATCGTCGTGCTGCCCGCGATCCCGGCGCTGCCGGCGATCACCGTATAGGCGCCGATCCGGCAGTTGTGGCCGATCTGCACCTGGTTGTCGATCTTCACGCATTCCTCGATGACGGTATCCGCCATCGCGCCGCGGTCGATCGTCGTGTTCGCGCCGATCTCGACGTCCGGGCCGATCGTTACGCCACCGACCTGGGGGATCTTGACCCAGCTGCCGGTGCGCGCGTCGCCGTCACCGACGAAATCCGGCGCGAAGCCGAAGCCGTCGGAGCCGATCACCGCACCCGCATGGATGATCGCGCGCGGGCCGATCTTGCAGCCGTGGTATACCGACGCGTTCGGATACAGATGCGAGCCCGCGCCGATCGTCGTGCCGCGGCCGACGAATACGTTCGCGTCGAGCTGCACGCCGTCTTCGATCACCGCACCGGCCTCGACCGTCACGTGCGGGCCGATCACCGCACTCGCGGCAACCTGCGCGGCCGGATCGATCGTCGCGCTCGGATGCACGCCGGCGGCACGCTGCGGCGTGGCCAGGTCGATGAACATCTGCGCGACGCGCGCGAAGTAAGCGTATGGATTCGGCGTGACAATGAAATTGCGGGGACCGGCCGTCCGGCCGCTCGCGGCCGCGCCCAGCCTTTCCAGATCCTTCGGCGCGATCAGCACCGCGCCTGCGCGGGTCGACTCGACCTGCGACAGGTACTTCGGATTCGCGAGGAACGCGAGTTGCTGCGGGCCTGCCTGGTCGAGCGGTGCGAGCCCGCTCACCTTGCACTGTGCGTCGCCGGCGATCTCGCCGCCGAACCGCTTTACGAGTTCCTCAAGCGTCAATGCCATTCGTCGTCTGCTCCGTTCAGTTCGTCGAGCCGGACGCGAGCGCCTTGAGCACCTTGTCGGTGATGTCGATGCGCGGGCTGACGTACACGGCCTCCTGCACGATCAGGTCGTAATTCTGCTGCTCGGCGATCTGCTTGATGACCTTGTTCGCCCGCTCGAGCACTGCCGCCAGTTCCTCGTTGCGGCGCTGGTTCAGGTCTTCGCGGAACTCGCGCTGCTTGCGCTGGAAGTCGGTATCGAGCTGGGCGAGATCGCGCTGCTTCTGCGCGCGGTCGGCCGCCGACAGTGACGCACCGTTCTTGTCCAGCGAATCGGACATCGACTTCAGACGCGCCGCCAGATCCTGCAGATCCTTGTCGCGCTTCGCGAACTCGGCTTCGAGCTTCGTCTGCGCCGCCTTCGCGGGCGCCGACTCGCGCAGGATCCGATCCGAATTGACCGCCGCGATGCGGGCGACGTCCTGTGCGTGCGCCGTTGCCGCGCCCAAGGCCAGCGCAACGGTCAGCGCGCACATCACTCGTTTCGAAAACTTACCGGTTAGCAAAATTACCCTCTCGTTGCTGTTGTCATGCGTTCGGTCAGAACGCCGTCCCGATCTGGAACTGGAATTTCTGGTACTGATCGCCCTCGTGCTTCTGCAGCGGGAAACCGAGGCTCAGCTTCAGCGGGCCGATCGGCGAGATCCACGCGAGACCCACGCCGTAGCCGTAACGCAGGCCGTTGGCGCCCGTACTCGTGCCGCCCGGCGCGTTGCCCCACACGTTACCGCCGTCGAGGAACGTGAACACGCGCAGCGTGCGGTCGTAGCCCGTGCCCGGCAGCGGGAACGTCAGTTCGATGTTACCGACGACCATCTTCGAACCGCCGATCGGGTCGTTCGTCTTCGTGTCGCGCGGGCCCAGCGAGCTCGGCTCGTAGCCACGCACGGAGCCGATACCGCCCGCGTAGTAGTTCTTGAAGATCGGGTACGGGTTGCCGATACCGTTACCGTAGCCGCCTTGCAGGTTCAGGCCCAGAATGAAGCCGCGCGAGAACGAATAGTAGTACTGGGCCTGCAGGTCGGCCTTGTAGTACTGGATCTTCCCGACCGGCACGCCGTACTCCATGTTCGCCTGCGTGAAGTAGCCGCGGCTCGGAATCAGCGCGCTGTCACGCGCGTCGCGCGACCACGCGACCGTCAGCGGCACCGTGTTCGACACGCGGCCGAACTGGTTCACGTAATCCTGGTAGCTCTGCGGCGTGTTCGAATCGACGTCGAGGCGGTTCTGCTCGAAGCCCGCGCCGAAGTAGACGGTGTCGACTTCCGAGAACGGGATGCCGAACTTCATGTTGCCGCCCGCGCTGATGATCCGGAAGCTCGAGCTCGTCGAATAGTAGAGCGGCTGGTACGTGCGGTAGTAGACGTCCGTGATCCGCTTGATGCCGTCGACCGTGAAATACGGGTCGACCTGCGTGACGGTCAGCGTGCGATAGCTCTTCGCGGTGTTGACGTTCACCGACAGGCTGGTACCCGAACCGAACACGTTGTCCTGCGACACGCCGGCCGACAGCACGACCTTGTCCGTCGACGAGAAGCCGGCGCCGAGCGTGATCGCGCCAGTGGGCTTTTCGTCGACCTTCACGTTCACGTCGACCTGGTCGTTCGTGCCTTCGACCGGCACCGTCGTCACGTCGACGTTGGTGAAGTAGCCGAGACGGTTCACGCGATCCTTCGACAGCGCGAGGCGGTTCGAGTCGAACCACGAGCTTTCGAGCTGGCGCATTTCGCGGCGCACCACTTCGTCGCGCGTGCGCGTGTTGCCGACGACGTTGATGCGGCGCACGTACACACGGCGGCTCGGATCAACGACGAGGTTCAGGTTCACCTTGTGATTCGCCTGGTCGATGTCCGGCTGCGCGTTGACGGTCGCGAATGCGTAACCGTATTCACCGAGCTTGTCGACGATCGACTTGGTGGTCTGCTGCAGCTTTTCGGCCGAGAAGCGGTCGCCCGGCTTGATCTTGATCAGCTTGTTGAGTTCGGCTTCGCGATCGAGCAGGTTGCCCGACAGCTTGATGCCCGACACCGTGTACGGCTCGCCTTCGTGCAGCGTGACCGTCAGGTACATGTCCTTCTTGTCGGGCGAGATCGACACCTGGGTCGAATCGATGTTGAACTCGAGATAGCCGCGGTTCAGGTAGTACGAGCGCACCGCTTCGAGGTCGCCCGTCAGCTTTTCCTTCGAGTACAGGTCGTTCTTCGTGTACCAGGAGAACCAGTTCGGCGTCGACAGCTGCATCTCGTCGCGCAGCGTGCTGGTGCTGAATGCCTTGTTGCCGATGAAGTTGATCTGGCGGATCTTCGCGCTCGGGCCTTCAGCCACCGCGAACAGGATCGACACGCGGTTCGCGTCGACCGGCGTGATCGTCGTCTTGACCTCGGCCGCGTAGAAGCCGCGCGTGAGGTACTGGCGCTTGAGCTCCTGCTCCGCCTTGTCGACGAGCGCCTTGTCGTAGTAACGGCCGTCGGCGAGGCCGACAGCGCGCAGCGCCTTCGTCAGGTTATCCTTGTCGAATTCCTTCGTGCCGGTGAAGTCGATCGACGCGATGGCCGGACGCTCCTGCACCTGCACGATCACGACGTTGCCCTGCGTGGCGATGCGTACGTCGTTGAAGAAACCCGTCGCGTACAGCGCGCGGATTGCTTCGGATGCCTTGTCGTCCGTGAAGGTATCGCCCTGCTTGATCGGCAGATAGGCGAACACCGAACCCGCTTCGACGCGCTGCAGCCCCTCGATCTTGATGTCTTGCACCACGAACGGTGCCGCTGCATGCGCCGCGAGGCCGTGCGCGGCGAGCGCGGCCGCTGCAACTGTCTTAGGTACAAAGCGATGAGGTTTGAACAACATGCATCCCCAATATTTAGCTGCATCAAATCAGGCGGCTGCCCAGCGGCGGCCGCCTGACGCTTCAGAAATGGATTAACCGAGCCAGATCGTTGAACAGCGCGATCGCCGATAATGCGACGATGCAGATCAACCCGGCTCTTTGCAGAATCAGCTGCCAGCGCTCCGAGACGGCTTTCCCGGTCGCGGCTTCAACCGCATAATATAACAGATGCCCCCCGTCCAAAACGGGAATCGGCAACAAGTTCAGGACGCCAAGGCTAATGCTGACAAGGGCGAGGAACGACAGGAACGCCGACGGGCCAAGCCGCGCACTCTTGCCCGCGTAGTCCGCGATCGTCACCGGGCCGGACAGGTTCTTCAGCGACGCGTTGCCCGTGATCATGCGCCCGAACATCCGCAGCGAATACACGGAGATGTCCCACGTGCGATGCACGCCGAGCTGCAGGCTCTCGATCGGCCCGTACCGTACGTCGACGGACGGCGCATGCATCGACAGCGCCGCGCCGATACGGCCGACCTCCTGCCCCGACTCGTCGTCGCGCTGCATCTGCGGCACGATCGACACGGTCTGCGCGGCGCCGTCGCGCTCGATCTGCAGATCGAGCGGCTTGCCCGCATGGTGTTTCACGAAATCGATGAAACGCGGCGCGCCGCCGATCGGCTTGCCGTCGAGCGCGACCAGCTTGTCGCCGGACTTCAGCCCCGCCTGCTCCGCCGCGCTGCCGGGCTGCACCGACGCGACCGACAACGTGCCGCCGCCGGTCTCGAAGCCCAGATGGGCCATGAAATCGTCGTCGAGCTGACTTTCGGGAACATGGCGGAGGTCGACGCGGAAATCGAACGTCGTGTTGCCGTCTCGTGCACCGAGCACGATCTCGCGGTGGTCGAACGCCGCCGCCAGCAGCTTCCAGCGCAGGTCAGACCACGACCGCACCGGCTCGGACTCGCCGCCCTGCGCGTCGCCCACGCGCACGTTGCGGATCGACACGATCTGCTCGTTGCCGTCGAAGCCCGCGCGGGCCGCCACCGTGCCGGCGGCCGGCGGTGCGACGATCGCGGCCGGCTCGGTTACGCCGGTGGCGAATACGATGGAAAACAGCGCAATTGCCAACAGAAAGTTGGCAATCGGTCCGGCCGCGACGATTGCGATACGCTTGTAGACGGACTGCCGGTTGAACGCCTGGCCGAGCTCCTCGGGCGGGATGCCGGGGCCGGGGTCGCGCTCGTCGAGCATCTTCACGTAGCCGCCGAGCGGCAGCGCCGCCAGCGTCCACTCGGTGCCCGTCCTGCGGCTGACCCAGCGCGCGACGGGCTGGCCAAAGCCGATCGAGAAACGCAGCACCTTCACGCCGCACCAGCGTGCGACGCGATAGTGTCCGTACTCATGCACGACGACCAGCACCCCGATCGCCACCGCAAACGCGATCAGTTCGACCAGCACGTTCATGAGCACTCCATTCAGACAGTGCGCTCCACGCGGGGCGCAGGCGCTTTCGCAATGATGTCGGCGGCAAGGCGGCGTGCCTCGGCATCCGCCGCCAGGACGTCCTCGAGCCCGTCGGGCGTACGATTCGGCAGCGTGTTGAGCACGGCGTCGACCGTCGCCGCAATCGCCATGAAGCCGATGCGGCGCTCGAGAAACGCTTCGACCGCGACTTCGTTCGCCGCGTTCAATGCGGCGCTCGCGATACCGCCTTCCTCAAGCGCCTTCAGCGCGAGCGCGAGGCACGGGAAGCGCGCGTAATCGGGCTTCTCGAACGACAGCTGGGCGATCTGCGCGAGATCGAGCTGCTCGACGCCCGCATCGACACGCTCGGGGAATGCGAGCGCGTGCGCGATCGGCGTGCGCATGTCGGGGTTGCCGAGCTGGGCGAGCACCGAGCCGTCGCGATACGACACGAGCGAATGGATCACGCTCTGCGGGTGGATCAGCACGTCGATCCGGTCGCCCGGCAGCCCGAAGATCCAGTGCGCCTCGATCACCTCGAGGCCCTTGTTCATCATCGTCGCGGAATCGACCGAGATCTTGCGGCCCATCACCCAGTTCGGATGCTTGCACGCCTCGTCCGGCGTTACGTCGACGAGCGTAGCCGGTTCGCGCGTGCGGAACGGGCCGCCCGACGCGGTCAGGATGATCTTCGAGATCCCGCCGTGCTCGGCCGCGTCGCGCGGCATGCACTGGAAGATCGCGTTGTGCTCGCTGTCGACCGGCAGCAGGATCGCGCCATGGTCGCGCACGGCGTCCATGAAGATCGCGCCCGACATCACCAGCGCTTCCTTGTTCGCGAGCAGGATGCGCTTGCCGGCGCGCGCGGCCGCAAGGCTCGGCGCCATGCCGGCCGCACCGACGATCGCCGCGACCACCGTATCGCAGCCATCGCTCTTCGACACGTCGACGAGCGCCTGTGGTCCGTACAGCACGGTCGTCTTGCTGCCCGCCGCGCGCAGTTTCGCGTCGACCTGCGCGGCCGTCGCGGCATCGCCGACCACGGCCACTTCGGGTGCGAAGCGCAGGCACTGCTCGACCAGCTTGTCGCCGTTGCGATGTGCGGTCAGCGCATAGACCGAGAAACGCTCGGGATGGCGCGCGACCACGTCGAGCGTGCTGTCTCCGATCGAGCCCGTGGAACCGAGCAATGTCAGACGTTTTTGCATAACAGAATTAATGGTTTAACCAAGCAGCAGCATCGCGAGCGGCAGCACCGGCAGCAACGCGTCGACACGATCGAGTACGCCGCCATGGCCAGGCAGCAGTCCGCTCGAATCCTTCACGCCCGCCTGTCGCTTCAGCAACGACTCGAACAGGTCGCCGATCACGCTGTACGCGACCAGCAGCGTCAGTGCGGCCCACGCGCCGGGCATCCCGTAACGCACGGCAAACGCGGAAAACAGGGTCGGCTCGAACGCGTGCGCGGCCATCGCGACACCGGCGACGACCATGACGGCGAGCCAGCCACCGATCGCGCCTTCCCAGCTCTTGCCGGGGCTGATCGTGATGGCCAGTTTACGCTTTCCGAACGCCTTGCCCGCGAAGTATGCGCCGATATCGGCGAGCCAGACGACCAGAAGCAGCGACAACACGAACGGCACGCCCTGCGCGCGGGCCGCGACGAGCGCATGCCAGCAGGCCGCAAAGACCACGAGGCCGGCCGCGAGCAGGAACGGCCGCCATACGCCGCCCGCGAGCTCCGGCTTGCGCCGCAGCGTGAACGGGCCGACCAGCAGCCAGAACACGCCGGCTGCCATGAAAAGGGGACGGGACGAAGCCGCGTCGACGCCGAGCGGCACCGTTGCCGCGAGCGCCAGCGCCGCGACGGCTGCATAGACGACCGGGCCGGCGCCGCCGAGCTTGAGCAGGCGCGCCCACTCCCACGCGGCAAACACGAGCACGACGCCGATCAGCGCGCCGAATCCGGTGAGCGGCGCGAACAGCGTCACCGGCAGCAATACCGCCAGCATCACGATCGCCGTGATCACACGGGTTTTCAGCATGAAAGGGAGTCGGCGTTCTGCGATTGTGGTTCGAGCTGTGCGCTCGTGCGGCCGAAACGGCGCTCGCGCTCCGTATACGACGCCATTGCGTCGGCCAGTGCCGCGCCGTCGAAATCCGGCCAGTATTTGTCGGTGAAATAGAATTCGGCGTACGCGAGCTGCCACAGCAGGAAGTTGCTGACGCGCTGCTCGCCACCGGTACGGATGAAGAGATCGGGCTCCGGCGCATAGGCCATCGCCAGGTGCGGCGCGAATGCGTCCTCGGTCACCTCGACCTCGCGACCTTCGCGCACGGCCTGCTCGACGAGCTTCTTCGTCGCCTGCAGGATGTCCCACCGGCCGCCGTAGTTGGCCGCGATGGTGAGCGTCAGACGGGTATTGCGCGCCGTCTTGGTTTCGGCGCGGCGAATCAGTTCGCGGATGCGCGGCTCGAAGCGCTCGAGATCGCCGACGACACGCAGGCGGATCCCGTTCGCGTGAAGCTTGCCGACCTCGCGCTCGAGCGCGGTGATGAAGAGGCGCATCAGGAACGACACTTCGTCGTTCGGACGGCGCCAGTTCTCCGAACTGAACGCGAACAGCGTCAGGTATTCGACGCCGGCGCGCGCGCAGCCTTCGACCACCGCCCGCACGGCATCGACGCCGCGGGTGTGCCCCGCAACGCGCGGCAAGCGGCGTTCGGTCGCCCAACGGCCGTTGCCGTCCATGATGATCGCGATGTGACGCGGCACGACGCCGACGTCAGGCACGCGAACGGTAGAGCTGGTATAGGTCATGGCCGTTGAGACAGTAATGCGGGAAGAAGGCGGCGCGCGAGGACGGTCGTCAGACCGTCATGATCTCGGCTTCCTTGGTCTGCACGAGCTTGTCGATTTCGGCAACGTGCTTGTCGGTCAGCTTCTGCACGTCGTCGCTCGCGCGGCGCTCGTCGTCTTCCGAGATTTCCTTGTCCTTCACGAGCTTCTTGAGCGCTTCGTTCGCGTCGCGGCGCAGGTTGCGGATCGCGACCTTGGCCGTTTCGCCTTCGCTCTTGACGACCTTGGTGAGCTCGCGGCGGCGCTCTTCCGTCAGCGCGGGCATCGGCACGCGGATCAGGTCGCCGGCGGTGGCCGGGTTCAGGCCCAGGTCGGCTTCGCGGATGGCCTTCTCGACCTTCGCGACCATGTTCTTTTCCCACGGCTGCACGCCGATCGTGCGCGCATCGACGAGCGTCAGGTTAGCGACCTGCGAGATCGGCACCATCGACCCGTAGTAGTCGACCTGCACGTGATCGAGCAGACCGGTGTGTGCACGGCCCGTGCGGATCTTTGCCAGATCGTTCTTGAACGCTTCGATCGAGCGCTGCATCTTTTGCTCGACGCCCTTCTTGGTATCAGCGACACTCATTTCAACCTCCGAACCTTCTAACCTTCAAAGAACGCGGGCCCTGCCCGGCACATCCGGTGCGCCGCGGCCAATGACCCGCATCCGCGGGAGTTTACACGTGGACGAGCGTACCTTCGTCCTCGCCCAGCACGATGCGCTTGAGCGCGCCCGGCTTGTTGATCGAAAACACGCGAATCGGCAGCTTCTGGTCGCGGCACAGCGCAAAGGCCGTCGCGTCCATCACCTGCAGGTTGCGGCTGATCGCCTCGTCGAAAGTGATCGTCGTGTAACGCGTGGCCGACGGATCCTTCTTCGGATCGGCAGAATATACGCCATCGACCTTGGTCGCCTTCAATACGACCTCGGCGCCCACCTCCGAACCGCGCAGCGCGGCGGCCGTGTCGGTCGTGAAGAACGGGTTGCCCGTACCGGCCGCGAAGATCACGACGCGGCCTTCCTCGAGCTGGCGGATCGCGCGGGGCCGAATGTACGGCTCGACGACCTGGTCCATCCGCAGCGCGGACTGCACGCGCGCCTCGATGCCGGCGTGGCGCATCGCGTCCTGCAGCGCCAGCGCGTTCATCATCGTCGCGAGCATCCCCATGTAGTCTGCCGTCGCGCGATCCATGCCGGCCGCGCCGCCGGCGACACCGCGGAAAATATTACCGCCACCGATCACGACCGCGAGCTGCGTCCCGAGACGCACGACTTCGGCGATATCGGCCACCATCCGTTCGATCGTCGCGCGATTGATGCCGAAGGCATCGTCGCCCATCAGTGCTTCGCCGGAGAGTTTGAGGAGAACGCGTTTATAGGCATTGGACATAGGGGCTTCCGAGCGACGAGAGGATGACAACCACGAACTGTAGGGGCGAAATACTGATTCGGGCAAGCGCCGACGGTCGGACCGGGTTTCCCGGCCGGCCGGCGGCGGCGCCGACCGCGGCGGAGCGGACGCCCGCCGCGGATACTGCCTGACTGCTTACGGCTTACTGCTGCTTTGCTGCTGCGACTTGCGCGGCCACTTCGGCGGCGAAGTCGTCCTGGCGCTTCTCGATGCCTTCGCCGACGACGAACAGCGCGAACTTCTGCACTGCGGCATTTGCCGCCTTCAGCATCTGCTCGATCGTCTGCTTGTCGTTCTTCACGAACGTCTGGTTCAGCAGCGACACTTCCTTCAGGTACTTCTGGACGCTACCGTCGACCATCTTCGCGACGATTTCGGCCGGCTTGCCCGATTCCGCAGCCTTCTGCTCGGCCACGCGGCGTTCCGTCTCGATCAGTTCTGCCGGCACGTCGGCCGACGACAGCGCGACCGGCTTCATTGCCGCGATGTGCATCGCGACGTCCTTGCCGACCTGCTCTTCCTCGCCCGTGTACTCGACGATCACGCCGATACGCGCGCCGTGCAGGTACGTTGCGATCTTGTTTGCGGTTTCGAAACGGACGAAACGGCGGATCGAGACGTTCTCGCCGATCTTGCCGATCAGCGCCAGGCGCACTGCATCGACCGTCGAGCCGTCGAGCGGCAGTGCCGACAGCGCAGCCACGTCGGCCGGGTTTTGCGTCGCGACGAGTTCTGCAACCGTCTTCGAGAAAGCGAGGAAGTCGTCGTTCTTCGCGACGAAGTCGGTTTCGCAGTTCAGCTCGACCAGCGCGCCTGCATTGCCGCCGACGAACGATGCGACGACGCCTTCTGCCGTCACGCGCGATGCCGCCTTGCTCGCCTTGTTGCCGAGCTTGACGCGCAGCAGCTCTTCAGCCTTGGCCAGATCGCCGTCAGCTTCCGTCAGCGCCTTCTTGCACTCCATCATCGGTGCGTCGGTCTTTGCGCGCAGTTCTGCCACCATGCTTGCGGTAATTGCCGCCATCATTCGCTCCTTGAGTCTGTATTCACAACGCCGCCCGCTTGGACGCGAACGGCCGAGATTCGTTTCCGGACCCGCACCGATTCGGCGCGATCAGGTCCGGCGCACAAGCTTAAAAAAAGGGGGCCTGTTGAGAGCCCCCTTTTTGCGCCGGCTCGGGGCCAGTTACGCGTTTTCCTCGACGTACTCGTCGTCGCCGCGAGCAGCCTGGACCACTTCGTTGACCGCGTTCGCACGGCCTTCGAGGATCGCGTCGGCCACGCCTTCAGCGTACAGCGCGACTGCCTTGCTCGAGTCGTCGTTACCCGGGATCACGTAATCCACACCTTCCGGCGAGTGGTTCGTATCGACCACGGCGATGACCGGCACACCCAGCTTGTTCGCTTCGGTCACGGCAATCTTGTGGTAGCCGACGTCGACGACGAAGATTGCGTCCGGAATGCCGCCCATGTCCTTCACGCCGCCGATCGACTTCTGCAGCTTCGCGATTTCGCGTTCGAACAGCAGCGCTTCCTTCTTGCTCATCTTCTCGAGCTCGCCTGCCTCGACTGCCGCTTCCATGTCCTTCAGGCGCTTGATCGAAACCTTCAGCGTCTTGAAGTTGGTCATCATGCCGCCGAGCCAGCGTGCGTTGACGTACGGCATGCCTGCGCGCTGCGCTTCCTGGGCGATCGTGTCACGCGATTGACGCTTCGTGCCGACGAACAGGATCGTGCCGCGGTTCGCTGCCAGCTGGCGCACGTACTTCTGTGCGTCCGTGAACATCGGCAGCGTCTTTTCGAGGTTGATGATGTGAATCTTGTTGCGGTGACCGAAAATGAACGGAGCCATCTTCGGGTTCCAGAAGCGCGTCTGGTGACCGAAGTGGACACCCGCTTCCAGCATTTGGCGCATCGTAACTGCCATGTAAATTCTCCACGAGGGTTGGGTCTTAAGCCGGCCGCCGTACCGCCGCGCGATCCCACCCCGAAGGGCGCGAATGCCGCGCGGCCGGCACCCTGGTTGCGCCGGCTTGCGATTCGACACGAGCGAAATGCGCGTGCCGCAAGCCTTTCACCGCCATGCCGCCCCAAAACGGGGCACATCGGCATTTGGATATCGACTTAGCCAAAGAGTATAGCACGCCGATTTGTCCGCTCTCAAGTCGCCCGCCACTTTCGCTTGCCGCGCGGCAACCGGCCGGACAATCCGCGAAAACCCGCATCCGCGCCGCCGGCAGGGGCTGCGACGCCTGCCAGAAGGTGCGATAATCCGTCAATTCACCGCATTCCAGGCATACCTCGATGGCTATTACGCTCAAAAACGAACACGATATCGCCGAGATGCGCGTCGCCTGCCGTCTCGCGAGCGAAGTGCTCGACTTCATCACGCCGCACGTTGTCGCGGGCGTCACGACCGCCGAACTCGACCGCCTCTGCCACGAGTTCATGCTCAACGAACAGGGCACGATCCCCGCGCCGCTGAACTACCAGCCGCCCGGCTACCCGCCGTACCCGAAGGCCACCTGCATTTCGGTCAACGACGTGATCTGCCATGGCATTCCCGGCGAGAAGGTGATCAAGAACGGCGATGCGCTGAACATCGACATCACCGTGATCAAGAACGGCTACTTCGGCGACACGAGCCGCATGTTCATCGTCGGCGAGGGTTCGATCCTCGCTAAGCGCCTCGTGCAGACCACCTACGAATGCATGTGGCTCGGCATCGACCAGGTCAAGCCCGGCGCGCACCTCGGCGACATCGGCTACGCGATCCAGAAGCACGCCGAAGCGCAGGGCTACAGCGTCGTGCGCGAATACTGCGGCCACGGCATCGGCACGGTGTTCCATGAGGATCCGCAGGTCGTCCACTACGGCCGCCCGGGCACCGGCATCGAACTAAAGGCCGGGATGATCTTCACGATCGAGCCGATGATCAACGCCGGCAAGCGCGACATCCGCACGATGCCCGACCAGTGGACGGTCAAGACGCGCGACCGCAGCCTGTCGGCACAGTGGGAGCACACGGTGCTCGTCACCGAAACCGGCTACGAAGTGCTGACCGTGTCGGCCGGCACGCCGGCCCGCCCCGTGTTCGCGCAACCGGCCGCCGCCGTCTGAGCGCCGTCGCGCCAGCCCGCCCCACCCGCACCTGAACGGCCGCCCATGAGCGCTCACGCTGCCCCCTCGCCCGAAGCGCTGTCGCGGCGCGCCGAATTCAAGGCCGCCAAGACGGAGCTGCTCGAGCGCTTTCGCCACGCGGCGAACGTCGCGTCGCTGATGCACGCGCTGTCGAAGCTCACCGATGCAGCGCTGAAGCGCGTGTGGGACGACTGCGGGCTGCCCGCGACGCTCGCCCTCGTCGCCGTCGGCGGCTACGGGCGCGGCGAACTGGCGCCCTATTCCGACGTCGACATCCTGGTATTGCTGCCTGATGCGCACGACCCGGCGCTCGATGCACGCATCGAGCGCTTCATCGGAATGGCGTGGGATCTCGGCCTCGAGATCGGCAGCAGCGTGCGCACGGTCGCGCAGTGCATCGAGGAAGCGTCGCAGGATGTCACGGTGCAGACCTCGCTGCTGGAAGCGCGCCGCATCGTCGGCAGCACCGCGCTGTTCGAACGCTTCACGGTGCGCTACCACGAGGCGCTCGACGCCCGCGCGTTCTTCACCGCGAAGGTGCTCGAGATGCGCCAGCGCCACGCGAAGTTCCAGGACACGCCGTACAGCCTCGAACCGAACGTGAAGGAAAGCCCCGGCGGGTTGCGCGACCTGCAGACGATCCTCTGGATCGCGCGCGCGGCCGGTTTCGGCAGCAGCTGGCGCGAACTCGACACGCGTGGCCTCATCACCGATCGCGAAGCGCGGGAGCTGCGCCGCAACGAAGGCTTCCTGAAGACGCTGCGCGCGCGGCTGCACGTGATCGCCGGCCGCCGCCAGGACATGCTCGTGTTCGACCTGCAGACGCAGGCTGCCGAGAGCTTCGGCTACCAGCCGACGCAGGCCAAGCGCGCCAGCGAGCAACTGATGCGCCGCTACTACTGGGCCGCGAAAGCCGTCACGCAGCTCGCGACGATCCTGATCCAGAACATCGAGGCGCAGCTCTTCCCTGCGACGAGCGGCATCACGCGCGTGCTGTCGGCCGATCGCTTCGTCGAGAAGCAGGGGATGCTCGAGATCGTCGACGACGGCGTGTTCGAACGCCACCCCGACGCGATCCTCGAAGCGTTCCTGTTGTACGAGACGACCCGCGGCGTGAAGGGGCTATCCGCCCGCACGCTGCGCGCGCTGTACAACTCGCGCGAGATCATGAACAACACGTGGCGCCGCGATCCGCAGAATCGCGACATGTTCATGCGGATCCTTCAGCAACCCGAAGGGATCACGCACGCGTTCCGGTTGATGAACCAGACGAGCGTGCTCGGCCGCTACCTGCTGAACTTCCGCCGCATCGTCGGCCAGATGCAGCATGACCTGTACCACGTGTATACGGTCGACCAGCACATCCTGATGGTGTTGCGCAACCTCCGCCGCTTCGCGGTGGCCGAGCATGCGCACGAATATCCGTTCTGCAGCCAGCTGATCGGCAACTTCGAGCGCCCGTGGGTACTGTATGTCGCGGCGCTGTTCCACGACATCGCGAAGGGCCGCGGCGGCGACCATTCGACGCTCGGGATGGCCGACGCGCGGCGCTTCTGCCGCGAGCACGGTATCGCCAGCGACGACGCGGCGCTGATCGTGTGGCTCGTCCAGCATCACCTGACGATGAGCCAGGTCGCACAGAAGCAGGACACGAGCGACCCTGAAGTCATCAAGCGCTTCGCCGAAGTCGTCGGCAACGAACGGTACCTCACCGCGCTGTACCTGCTGACCGTCGCCGATATCCGCGGCACGAGCCCGAAGGTGTGGAACACATGGAAGGGCAAGCTGCTCGAGGATCTGTACCGCATCACGCTCGCGGTGCTCGGCGGGGCCAACCCCGACGCGCATTCGGAGCTGAAGTCGCGGCAGGAGCAGGCGCTCGCGCTGCTGCGGCTCGAGACCGTGCCCGAGGACGCACATCGCGCGCTGTGGGATCAGCTCGACGTCGGCTTCTTCCTGCGTCACGACGCGGCCGACATCGCGTGGCAGACACGCGTGCTGTACCGGCACGTGAATGCCGAAACCGCGATCGTCCGCGCGCGGCCATCGCCGATCGGCGATGCGCTGCAGGTGCTCGTGTACGTGAAGGACCGCCCCGACCTGTTCGCAGGCATCTGCGCGTATTTCGACCGCAACGGGCTGTCGGTGCTCGACGCACGCATCAGCACGACGCGGCACGGCTACGCGCTCGACAACTTCATCGTCACGCAGACCGAAAGTGACGTGCGGTATCGCGATATCGCGAATCTCGTCGAACAACAGCTCGCGTCGCGGCTCACCGAAACCGCACCGCTGCCGGAGCCGTCCAAGGGCCGCCTGTCGAGGCTGTCCCGGACGTTTCCGATCACGCCGCGCGTCGACCTGCGGGCCGACGAGCGCGGCCAGTACTACATCCTGTCCGTGTCGGCCAACGACCGGCCGGGCCTTCTCTATTCGATCGCGCGCGTACTCGCCGAGCACCGGATCGGCGTCCACGCGGCGCGGATCAACACGCTCGGCGAACGCGTCGAGGACATCTTTCTGCTCGCGGGTGCCGGTCTTTCCGACAGCCGCCTGCAGATCCAGCTCGAAACCGAATTGCTGCGTGCGATCGCAGTCTGAAAGAATTCCAGCGTTTATGCGCACCAAACTAACCGTCAAGAATCCGAAGCCGGCGTCGCCGACCCGCGCCCCTGTCCGCTCCGGCAGCCTCGTCGCCCGCAAGGCGGTGCGCCCCGCTGCGCCGCCCGCAGGTGACAAGCCGGCCCGACCGAAGAAGGCGGCCCCGGCCGCCGCCGGCGAGCGCACGTTCAAGCCGCGTGCTGCCGCGGGCGCCGAACGCCCGGGCGCGGATCGCGCACCGTCCAAGCGTGCGCCGCGTGACGGCGGTGCCGAACGCAGCACGCGTGCCCCTTATCGCGACAACGCATCCGGCGAGGGTGCGAAACGCAGCTTCGGCGACCGTCGCACGTCGTCCGATCGCCCGCCCCGTCGTGATGACGATGCACGTCCGCGTCGTGCAGGTGCCGGTGAAGGCGGCGCACGCGCGCCGTATCGCGACAACGCATCCGGCGAAGGCGCAAAGCGCAGCTTCGGCGACCGTCGCACGTCGTCCGATCGCCCGCCCCGCCGTGATGACGATGCACGTCCGCGTCGTGCAAGTGCAGGCGAAGGTGGTGCTCGCGCGCCGTATCGCGACAACGCAGCCGGCGAAGGCGCGAAACGCAGCTTCGGCGACCGCCGCACGTCGTCCGATCGGCCGCCCCGTCGTGATGACGATGCACGTCCGCGCCGCACAAGTGCCGGCGAAGGTGGTGCTCGCGCGCCGTATCGCGACAACGCAGCCGGCGAAGGCGCAAAACGCAGCTTCGGCGACCGTCGCACGTCCTCGGATCGCCCGCCCCGCCGTGATGACGATGCACGTCCGCGCCGCACAAGTGCCGGCGAAGGTGGTGCTCGCGCGCCGTATCGCGACAACGCATCCGGCGAAGGCGCAAAGCGCAGCTTCGGCGACCGTCGCACGTCGTCCGATCGCCCGCCCCGCCGCGATGACGACGCACGTCCGCGTCGTGCAGGTGCCGGCGAAGGTGGTGCTCGCGCGCCGTATCGCGACAACGCAGCCGGCGAAGGCGCAAAGCGCAGCTTCGGCGACCGTCGCACGTCGTCCGATCGCCCGCCCCGCCGCGATGACGACGCACGTCCGCGTCGTGCAGGGGCCGGTGAAGGCGGTACACGCGCACCCTATCGCGACAAGGCATCCGGCGAAGGCGCAAAGCGCAGCTTCGGCGACCGCCCTGCCCGTCCCGCTCGCGACGGCGAGCGTGGCAGCACCGAACGCCGCTCGTCCGGCACGGGGATGAAGACCGCGAAGCCCGTCAAGCGGCCGGCGGCCGACATCGATTACGGTGACGAATCGGGCCTGATGCGCCTGTCGAAACGGATGTCCGAGCTTGGCATGTGCTCGCGCCGCGAAGCCGACGAATGGATCGAAAAGGGCTGGGTCCTCGTCGACGGCGAACGCATCGACACGCTCGGCACCAAGGTACGCGCCGACCAGAAGATCGAGATCGACGAACGGGCAAGCGCCGCGCAGGCCGCGCAAGTGACGATCCTGCTGCACAAGCCGGTCGGTTACGTATCGGGCCAGGCGGAAGACGGCTACGAGCCCGCGGCCGTGCTGATCACGCGCGCGAACCGCTGGAGCGGCGACCATTCGCCGGTGCGCTTCTCGCCGCAGCACCTGCACGCGCTCGCACCGGCCGGCCGCCTGGACATCGATTCGACCGGCCTGCTCGTGCTGACGCAGAACGGCGTGATCGCGAAGCAGTTGATCGGCGAGCAGTCGGATATCGACAAGGAGTACCTGGTGCGCGTGCGCTTCGGCGAGCGGCTCATCGACATCGACCAGCACTTCCCCGCGGAATCGCTCGCGAAGCTGCGCCACGGCCTCGAGCTCGACGGCGTCGCGCTGAAGCCCGCGATGGTGAGCTGGCAGAACGGCGAGCAGTTGCGCTTCGTGCTGCGCGAAGGCAAGAAGCGCCAGATCCGCCGCATGTGCGAACTGGTCGGCCTCGACGTGATCGGCCTGAAGCGCGTACGGATGGGCCGCGTGATGCTCGGCGCGCTGCCGCAGGGTCAATGGCGCTATCTGTCGGCCGACGAGACGTTCTGACCGCGGGCGCGCACACACGTGCGCCACGCAGTGAAAAAGCCCGCGCAAGCGGGCTTTTTCGTTTCCTGCGAGAAACCAGGCTAGCCGGCGGATCAGTCGTCGGAAGCCGGATCGAGCCCCGGGAACAGCACTTCCGTGAAGCCGAAGCGCGTGAAGTCGGTGATCCGCATCGGATACAGCTTGCCGATCAGGTGATCGTATTCGTGCTGGACGACGCGTGCGTGAAAACCGTCGGCAACGCGATCGATCTTCTCGCCGAACTGGTCGAAGCCGCTGTAGCGCACCTTCGCATAGCGGCTGACGACGCCCCGCATGCCCGGTACCGACAGGCAACCTTCCCAGCCCTCTTCCATGTCCGGCGGCATGTATTCGACCTTCGGGTTGATCAGCACGGTCTCGGGTACCGGCGGCGCATCCGGGTAGCGGTTGTTGCTACCGAAGCCGAAGATGATGATCTGCAGCCCGACGCCGATTTGCGGCGCGGCCAGACCGGCACCGTTCGCATGGTGCATCGTCTCGAACATGTCCGCGACGATCTCGTGCAGTTCGGGGGTATCGAACCGCTCGACCGGCTTGGCGACTTCGAGCAGGCGCGGATCGCCCATCTTCAGGATCTCGCGAATCATGGCGTATTGCCCTCCAGGAGTTGGTGCAGACCGTCTTCGTCCAGCACGGGGATGCCGAGTTCCTCGGCCTTCGCGAGCTTGCTGCCGGCTTCGGCGCCCGCGACCACGTAATCCGTCTTCTTCGATACCGAACCGGCCACTTTCGCGCCGGCCGCTTCGAGCATTTCCTTCGCGGCATCGCGCGTGAGCGTCGGCAGCGTACCGGTCAGCACGACCGTCTTGCCGGCCAGCACCCCCTGCGGCGCCTTCGGCGCGGGCGGCCCTTCCGGCCACGTCACCTTGCCCGGCGCGCGCAATTGCTCGATCACGGTCCGGTTATGCTCTTCCGCGAAGAACTGATGCAGCGACTCGGCGACGATCGGCCCGACGTCGTTGACTTCGAGCAGCTCTTCGATCGATGCGTCCATGATCGGCGTCAGCGAGCCGAAATGCTTCGCGAGATCCTTCGCGGTCGATTCGCCCACATGACGGATACCGAGCCCGTAGATGAAGCGCGCGAGCGTCGTATGCTTCGCCTTCTCGAGCGAGTCGAGCAGATTTTGCGCCGACTTCTCGGCGAACCGGTCGAGCTCGGCGAGCGTCGCAAAGCCGAGATTGAACAGGTCGGCCGGCGTGCGCACGAGATTCAGCTCGACGAGCTGGTCGATGATCTTCTCGCCGAGCCCGTCGATGTCGAGCGCGCGGCGCTGCGCGAAGTGCCACAGCGCCTGCTTGCGCTGCGCCGGGCAGAACAGGCCGCCCGTGCAGCGCGCGATCGCCTCGTCGGGCAGGCGCTCGATCTTCGAGCCGCACACCGGGCATTCGGTCGGCATCACGAATTCGGCCGCATCGGCCGGGCGCCGGTCGAGCAGCGCGCCGACCACCTCGGGGATCACGTCGCCCGCGCGGCGCACGATCACGGTATCGCCGATCCGGATGTCCTTGCGGCGCACCTCGTCCTCGTTGTGCAGCGTCGCATTGGTGACGGTCGCGCCGCCGACGAACACGGGCTCGAGGCGCGCGACCGGCGTGATCGCGCCCGTACGGCCGACCTGCACGTCGATCGCGACGAGCTTGGTCAGCGCTTCCTGCGCGGGGAACTTGTGCGCGAGCGCGAAGCGCGGCGCACGCGACACGAAGCCCAGGCGCTCCTGCTCGTCGCGCCGGTTGACCTTGTAGACGACGCCGTCGATGTCATACGGCAGCGACTCACGCTTCTCGCCGATCTTGCGGAAGAAGTCGAGCAAGCCTTCGGCGCCGTGCACGACCGCGCGCTCCCGGTTCACGGGCAGGCCGAGCGACTCGTACCAGTCGAGCAGCGCGCTGTGCGTATCGGGCATCGGCATCCCGTCGAGCACGCCGATGCCGTAAGCGAAGAACGACAGCGGACGCTGCGCAGTGATCTTCGAGTCGAGCTGGCGCAGGCTGCCGGCCGCCGCGTTGCGCGGGTTCGCGAATTCGCGCTGCTCGGCCGCGCGCTGACGTTCGTTCAGGCGTGCGAAATCGCGCTTGAACATCAGCACCTCGCCACGCACATCGAGCACGGCCGGCACCTTCGTGCCCTTCAGCTTCAGCGGAATCGAGCGGATCGTGCGCACGTTCTCGGTCACGTCCTCGCCCGTCGTCCCGTCACCGCGCGTCGACGCCTGCACGAATACGCCCTGCTCGTAGCGCAGCGAGATCGCGAGACCGTCGAACTTCAGTTCGCATGCGTATTCGACGGGCTCCGTTATCGAGCCGGCGAGATCGGTCGTCTTGTCGAGCGCGTCGGCGACACGCTTGTCGAATGCGACGATATCCTCGTCGGCGAAGCCGTTGTTGAGCGACAGCATCGGCGCATCATGGACGACCGGCGTGAAGCCGCCGGCCGCCTCGCCACCGACGCGCTGGGTCGGCGAATCGGGCGTCACGAGTTCGGGATGGTCGGTTTCGAGCTGCTGCAGTTCGCGGAACAGCCGGTCGTATTCGGCGTCGGGCAGATCCGGCTGGTCGAGCACGTAGTAGGCGTAGTTCGCCCGCTCGAGTTGATCGCGCAGCCACGCGGCGCGCGCGTCGGGCTGGCTGGCTGGCGGTTCGGCTTGGGTTCGGGCCATGCTGGCGGCAGATTCGTTCTGAGAAAATCGGATGCCCGATTATCTCAGTTTGCCGCCGTGGCGGGGCGTGCAATGCGCGCCCGATGCACGTGCTGCAGCGCAAACGGCAAGGTGTGCGCTGCAGCGACGAACGGCGGCGCCGACGCCCGCCGTCCGCGCGTTCGCGTTACTGGCTGAAGAGGCGGCGCGTGACCGGCGAACCGGCCGGAATGCCGGCTTCCTCGAGCTTCGCGTACAGCTTCATCAACTGCTGCTCGATCGCGAGTAGCGTCGACTCCGGCAACGGCCGGCGCGAATCGTCGACCACGCGTGCGCCGATCCGTTCGGACAGCGATTTCGCGTAATCGCACATCAGCCGGAACGGCAGGATGTCCTCTTCGGCAACCGGCACGTCGAGCACCAGCGTGATCATGTTGCCGCCCTTGTACGTGAGGTCGTCACGCAGGAAGTTCGTGTCGCCGAACTGCAGCATGAACACGGGGTTCTGCTTCGCGTCGAGCTTCACGAAACGCGTGCCGTCGCGCGACAGCAACAGCCCGTCCTGCGATGCGACCGCCTGCACGTAGTTCGCCGACCACGGCGCGCCGTCCGACATCACGTTGATCGACAACTGCGCGTCGCATTGCGCGGCAAACGCGTCGAGCTCGCGCGCCATCGCGACCGTTTCCATCATGTCCGGGAATTCGGGCGCGCCGTCGATCGCGTCGGCGAACTGCTGGACGCCCGTCACGAATTCGGAGAACTCGAGCTCGTTCAGCGCGCCGCTGCGGTTCGCGAGCTGTGCGGCCGCGCGCAGTTCCTCGTAGCGCACGCCGTTCTGCAGCAACTCCCACTGGCCGCCTTCCGGCTTGCCTTCGATGTGCACGGGCTTGCTGCCCGCGCGGCGCAGCCGCTGCGCGGCCGGCAGGATCTTGTCGCCCGGCAGCGACCCGCCGAGGCGGATCGGCACGATGCAGTCGATCCGGCGGTCGACGATCGCCGGCGGTGCCGACGAGATCGTCGTTGCGGCCGGCAGCACGGGTTCGGCCGGCTCTGCCGGTTCGGCATGCGTTTCGTGCGCGGAGGCCGGCGCGGCTTCTTCGCCGGCAACCGGCTCGACCGATTCGGCCGGTGTATCGACGCCGGTCGCCTCGGCCTGCAGATCGGCCGGCATATCGGCCGGCGCCGCGCCACCGAACGTCGGCTCGACGCGCGCGACTTCGGCTGGCGTGGCGGCCGCCGCAGCCGGTGCCGTAGGCTCGCGCCGCACCGGCTGACGCACCGGCTCGATGAACGGCAGCTCTTCCTCGCGTTCGGGGCGGTTCATCGCCTCGGCCGCTTCCTCCGGCATCGGGCGCGGCATCCTGCGCCGCACCTTCGCGCCTTGCCATGCGTTGTAGACCACGACGCCGCCCACCACGACGGCGCCCGCGCCGATCAAACCGAGTGTCAACTCGTCCATGCACGCTCCATCAGCAATTCTTGTTCGTCGGAACCGCGAACGGGCGCCCATGCGCCGCGCGAACGCGGTCCGGTTTCGTCAAACGTCAATTCTGGGCAAAACCCGCGGCGGTTTCCATGTCCACCGCGACGATCCGCGATACACCCTGCTCCTGCATCGTCACGCCGATCAGCTGCTGCGCCATTTCCATCGCGATCTTGTTGTGCGAGATGAACAGGAACTGCGTCTTGTCGGACATCGCGCGCACGAGATTCGCGAAACGCTCCGTGTTCGCGTCGTCGAGAGGTGCGTCGACCTCGTCGAGCAGACAGAACGGCGCCGGGTTCAGCTGGAACATCGCGAACACCAGCGCGGTCGCGGTCAGCGCCTTCTCGCCGCCCGACAGCAGGTGGATCGTTGCGTTCTTCTTGCCGGGCGGCTGCGCCATCACCTGCACGCCGGCGTCGAGAATTTCGTCGCCCGTCATGATCAGCTTCGCCTGGCCGCCGCCGAACAGGCGCGGGAACAGGTCGCTGAAGTGGCGGTTGACCTCGTCGAAGGTGCCCTGCAGCAGCGTGCGGGTTTCCTGGTCGATCTTGTGGATCGCGTCCTCGAGCGTCGTGATCGCGTCGATCAGGTCGGCCGACTGCGCATCGAGGAACACCTTGCGCTCGCTCGCGGCCTTCAACTCGTCGAGCGCGGCCATGTTCACCGGGCCGAGCGCGTTGATCGCGTTGTTCAGGCGCGTGACCTCGCCCTGCAGGTACGACGGCTTCAGATCCGGCGTCAGCTTCTCGCTCAGCGCGGCCTCGTCGACCTCGGCCGTCGCGAGCTGCTCGGCGAACTGCTCGACGGCCAAGCGCGCAGCCTGCTCCTTCAGCTGCAGTTCGGTGATGCGGTCGCGCAGCGGCTGCAGCGAGCGCTCGGCGACGAGCCGCTGCTCGTCCGACGCGCGCAGTTTTGCAGTCAGGTCGTCGAGCTCGATCCGTGCAGCCTGCAGCGCTTCTTCCTTCACCGCACGAATCTCGAGCGCGTCCTGCAGGCCCGTATGCGCGGTCTGCTCGTTGATCGTCTCGAGCTCGGCGCGTGCGTCTTCCAGAGAAGCGGCAACACGCTCGCTCTGCTCGTGCGCGACCTGGATGCTGCGCTTGAGCTCGTCGATCCGGGTCACCGCGTTGCGCGCGGCGAAGCGCGCATCGTTCGCGCCGCGCTCCAGATCGCGCGCTTCCTGACGCGCCTGCGTCAGCGATTCGTCGAGCGCTTCGAACGCGAGCTGGTTGTCCTCGAAGCGCGCCTGCAGTTCCGCGAGTTCGCCGTCGAAACGCTCGAAATTCGCTTCCGACTCCGCGCGCATCGCGCGCTGCTCTTCGATCTGCGCGCCGATTTCCTCGAGTTCCTCGCGGATCTGCGTGCTGCGCTGCGTGTAACGTTCGTGCGCCTGCGCCAGCTTCAGCACATCCATCTGCAGCGCGTGCACGCGCTGCGTCGCACGCTCGGCCTGCGCCCGCACGTCGCCGAGCGCCTGCGTGGCCTGCGTGTGCGCGGCTTCCGCACGCACGGCTGCCGTGCGCGCCTCGTCGGCGAGCAGCGCCTGTGCGCGCACCTGGCGCGTCAGGTTTTCGATTTCCTGCTGACGGGCCAGCATCCCGGCCTGCTCCGAATCGGCCGCATACAGCTGCACGCCGACGCGCGTGACGATATGGCCGGCCTTGACGACGAACGCGCCGCCTGCCGGCAACTGCGCGCGCGTCGCGAGCGCCTGCGCGACATCGTCGGCGACGTACACGCTGCCGAGCCAGTCGTTCAGCACCGCGCGGATGCCCGCATCGTCGATACGCACGAGCGACAGCACCGGACGTAGGCCGGCCACGGCCGCGGGCGGTTCGCCGGCCACGGGCGGTGCGTAGAACGCGAGCTTCGCGGGCGGTGCGTCGGTGGCAAAAGCCTTCACCCAGTCGAGATTCGACACTTCGAGCGCGGCGAGGCGCTCGCGCAGCACGGCTTCGAGCGCGGCTTCCCAGCCCGCTTCGACATGCAGCTTCTTCCACAAACGCGGCAGCGCGCCGAGCTCGTGCTTGTCGAGCCACGGCTGCACCTTGCCTTCGGTCTGCACGTTTTCCTGCAACTGCTTCAGCGCGGCGAGACGCGCCTCGAGCTGGTGGATCTGCGCGGCTTCGGCCTGCACGCGCTCCTGCGCGGCACGCCGTTCGCCATCGAGGCGCGGCACCGTTTCCTGCGCGTCGGCAAGGCGCGCCTGCGCTTCGGCCAGAATCTCTTCCTGCTCGGCGAGCTGCATGCGCAGTTCTTCGAGCTGGGCTTCGTCCGGCGCGTCGAGCCCGCCCGCTTCGCTCTTCAGGCGCTCATGGCGCTGCTGAAGCTGCTGGAGCTGCTGGTCGGCGTTGCGCTGGTGCGCGGCTTCGAGCTTCAGCGACTGTTCGGTCTGCGCGATCCGCGCGCGCTCGTCGTTGAGCTGCGCCTGCGCGTCGCGCCACTTCGCCTCGAGCGCCGGCAGCGCGTCGTGTTTCGCGGCCGCGTTGTCTTCGGCGAGCGCGGCCTTCTCGTCGGCCATCGCGCGCGCTTCCTCGGCTTCCTCGAGCTCGTCCTGCGCCTTCTCGGCCTGCGCGCGCCATTGCTCGCGTTGCGCATTGAGCGCGGCGATCTGTGCCTGCACGCGGTTGCGCGATTCGACGATGAACTTGATCTCGGCTTCGAGGCGGCTCACCTCGGCGTTCGCCTCGTAGAGCGAACCCTGCGCGCCCTGCATCGCGTCGCTTGCCGAGTAATGCGCGACGCGCAGCGTCTCGAGCTGCGCCTCGACCTCGCGCAGCTTCGCCGTTTGCGCTTCGAGGTCGATCTGCGCCTGCTCGATCGCACGCTGCTGCTTCTGCTGTTCGCCGGCGGCCTCGTTCTTGCGCAGCAGCCACAACAGGCGCTGCTTCTCCTCGCCGTCGGCGACGAGTTCCTTGTACTTGGTGGCGACGACGGCCTGTGCCTCGAGCTTCTCGAGGTTAGCGCCGAGTTCGCGGACGATGTCCTCGACGCGCGTCAGGTTCTCGCGCGTGTCGTGCAGGCGGTTCTCGGTTTCGCGGCGGCGCTCCTTGTACTTCGACACGCCCGCGGCTTCCTCGAGGAACACGCGCAGCTCTTCCGGCTTCGCCTCGATGATCCGCGCGATCATGCCCTGCCCGATGATCGCGTACGCACGCGGCCCGAGGCCGGTGCCGAGGAAGATGTCCTGGATGTCGCGGCGGCGCGCCGGCAGGTTGTTGATGTAGTAGCTCGACGTGCCGTCGCGCGTGAGCACGCGCTTCACGGCGATCTCGCCGTACTGGCCCCACTGGCCGGCCGCGCGGCCGTCGGAGTTGTCGAAGATCAGTTCGACACTGGCCCGGCTGCCGGGCTTGCGGGCGGTCGAGCCGTTGAAGATCACGTCCTGCATCGACTCGCCGCGCAGCTCGGAAGCGCGCGACTCGCCGAGCACCCAGCGCACGGCGTCGATGATGTTGGACTTGCCGCACCCGTTCGGGCCCACCACGCCGACAAGCTGGCCCGGAACCTGGAAATGCGTGGGATCGACAAAGGATTTGAAGCCAGCGAGTTTGATCGAGCTCAGACGCACGGCGGTATCGGATGTGAAGAAGGTGTGAAACGGACGGAGCCGCACTGCGCGAGGCCGGACGGCCCATGCGCGCGGTGCGCCCCGGAATTCAAAAGCGGGGCCGCGCGCATACAGCGTTGGGCCCCGCAAACGGCTTCCATCATACCATCGCGCGTGCGCCGTCCCGACCGTCGCCGGGTTTGTCCGGTGCCGGCGCGGCGCGATGGACCCGGCTCGACAGCAGCGTCGCCAGCACGATGCACGCGCCGCCCGCCCACTCGCGCGCGCTCGGCAGCTCGTTCGCGAACACCCATGCCGACAGCGCGGTGATCACGATCTCGAACAGCATGATGATCGACGCACGGTTCGCCGGCACGCGCGCCAGCCCGTATTGCACGAGCAGGTTGTTCGACGCCATCGTCACGCCGATCGCGACGATGATCAGCGCGGCCGTGCCGAGCTGGCCGCCCGTCGGCGCCGCCGGTATCCCCTCGAACAGCGACGCGATCGCGCCGAACACGGCCGCGCCGCCGAACAGCGTCGCGGTGCGCATCTCGGCGCGCATCTCCGGCAGCTCGCGACTCGCCTTGATCACGAGCACGTTGCTCATCGCGAAGCTCAACCCGGCCGCGAGACCGGCCCATTCGGCCGGAGTGGCCGGCAGCGGCAGGCCGAGCTTCGGCGACCACAGCATCAGCATCGCGCCGCCGATCGACAGCGCCGCAAGCCCCGCGCCGGCCCAGGTCAGCCGCTCGCGCAGCAGGAAGTGCGCGTAGATCGCGGTCCACGCGGGGGTCAGGTAGAACAGCAGCATCACGCGCAGCACTTCGCCGTGGATCGTGCCCCACACGAACCCGAGGTTCGTCACGCCGGCCGTCACCGCGATGCCGGGCAGCACCCAGTGCCAGCGCAGCGTCGAGATCGTGCGGTGCCGCGCGAATATCACGAACAGGAAGGCGACGAGGCTCGTCAGCGCGCTCGCCAGCGTGCCCGTCACGCCCAGCGATGCCAGGATCCGCAGCGGATACCAGATCAGGCCCCATACCGATGCGCCGATCAGGATGGCCAGCGTCGGCAGGCTGCCGCGTACCGCGTTATTCATTTGGTTCAATACCCTTTATTCGACTGGCCCGGCCGCCGTTCCGGCGGGCCGCGACCACATTCCGTCACGCTATAATCGTTCGTTGCGACCCGCGCACCATCGGCGCCCGTTCGCAGCCGCGCGGCACGCCCGCCGCTTCTTTCGCTCCAACCGGCCGCGATGGCCGCTTCGCCCGTGAACCCTCGACTCGACTCGCTCCAGCCCTATCCCTTCGAAAAGCTGCGCGCCCTGTTCAAGGACGTGACGCCCTCCGGCGCCCTCAAACCGATCAGCTTCGGCATCGGCGAGCCCAAACATGCGACTCCGGCGCTGATCCGCGACGCCGTGGTGGCCGCGCTCGACGGTCTCGCATCTTACCCGGCCACCGCCGGCTCGGACGCGCTGCGCACGTCGATCGCGCACTGGCTCGAGCGCCGCTACGGGCTGCCGGCCATCGATCCGGCGACGCAGGTGCTGCCCGTGTCGGGGTCCCGCGAAGCACTGTTCTCGCTTGCGCAGACGGTGATCGACGCACGCCCGTCCGGACAGGGCGAGAAAGCGATCGTACTCTGTCCGAATCCTTTCTATCAAATTTACGAAGGCGCGGCGCTGCTGGCCGGCGCCGAACCCTATTTCGCGAACAGCGACCCGGCCCGCAACTTCGCGTGCGACTACGCGTCCGTGCCCGACGAAGTCTGGGCGCGCACGCAACTGCTGTATGTCTGCTCGCCGGGCAACCCGACGGGCGCCGTGCTGACGCTCGACGACTGGCGCGAGCTGTTCGCGCTGTCCGACCGCCACGGTTTCGTGATCGCATCCGACGAGTGCTATTCGGAAATCTATTTCGACGAAGCGGCGCCGCCGCTCGGCGGCCTCGAGGCCGCGCACCGCCTCGGCCGCGGCTTCGAGCGACTCGTGATGCTGTCGAGCCTGTCGAAGCGCTCGAACGTGCCGGGCATGCGCTCGGGCTTCGTCGCCGGCGACGCGGCGCTGCTGAAGAAATTCCTGCTGTACCGCACCTATCACGGCGCGGCGCTGTCGCCGGTCTGGCAGCACGCGAGCGTCGCCGCTTGGAACGACGAGGCACACGTGCGCGAGAACCGCGCGCTGTACCTGCAGAAGTTCAATACCGTCACGCCGATGCTGGCCGACGTGATCGACGTGAAGCTGCCGGACGCGGCGTTCTACCTGTGGGCCAACGTGTCGCGCACCGGGCTGTCGGACACCGAGTTCGCCCGCCACCTGTACGCCGACTATAATGTGACGGTTCTGCCCGGCTCGTACCTGGCGCGCGATGCGCACGGCACGAATCCGGGCCGCGATTTCATCCGGATCGCGCTCGTCGCGGGCACCCCCGAATGCGTCGAGGGCGCGCAACGCATCGTCGATTTCTGCCGGTCTCTCGCGCGGTAATCTTCCATCCGATCAATTCCATCCATCTCCTGCGAAAACGAACATGTCGCAACAACTTCAGCAAATCATCGATACCGCCTGGGACAACCGCGCCGAGCTGTCGCCGAAGGCCGCACCGGCCGACGTCCGCGAAGCCGTCGCGCACGCGATCGAGCAGCTCGACAAAGGCGCGCTGCGCGTTGCCGAGAAGATCGACGGCAACTGGACCGTGCACCAGTGGCTGAAGAAGGCCGTGCTGCTGTCGTTCCGCCTGGAGGACAACGCACCGATGCCTGCCGGCGGCTACTCGCAGTTCTACGACAAGGTGCCGTCGAAGTTCGCGAACTACACCGCTGAAGATTTCGCCGCAGGCGGCTTCCGCGTCGTCCCGCCGGCCATCGCGCGCCGCGGCTCGTTCATCGCGAAGAACGTCGTGCTGATGCCGTCGTACACCAACATCGGCGCGTACGTCGACGAAGGCACGATGGTCGACACCTGGGCAACGGTCGGTTCGTGCGCGCAGATCGGCAAGAACGTGCACCTGTCGGGCGGCGTCGGTATCGGCGGCGTGCTCGAGCCGCTGCAGGCGAACCCGGTCATCATCGAAGACAACTGCTTCATCGGCGCGCGCTCGGAAGTCGTCGAAGGCGTGATCGTCGAGGAAAACTCGGTGATCTCGATGGGCGTCTACCTCGGCCAGAGCACGAAGATCTACGATCGCGAAACGGGCGAAGTCAGCTACGGCCGCATCCCGGCCGGCTCGGTCGTCGTCGCCGGCAACCTGCCGTCGAAGGATGGCTCGCACAGCCTGTACTGCGCGGTGATCGTCAAGAAGGTCGACGCCAAGACGCGCGCGAAGGTCGGCCTGAACGAGCTGCTGCGAGGCGACTGATGGCAAAGCCGCACACCGTGGTCGTCTACGGCATTCCAAACTGCGACACCGTGAAGAAGGCCCGCGTGTGGCTCGACGATCACGGCGTCGAATTCGAGTTTCACGACTTCAAGAAACTCGGTGTCAGCGCGCCGCTCGTCGAGGACTGGCTGAAGGACGTGTCGCTCGACGCGCTCGTGAACAAGCGCGGCACGACGTGGCGCGGCCTGGACGACGCGATGAAGGCGGCCGCCGAAACGAAGGCCGGCGCGGTCGCGCTGATGATCCACAAGCCGTCGGTCATCAAGCGCCCCGTGCTGGTGGTCAATGGCCGTGTGAAATCGCTCGGCTTCGTGGCCGATCAATACGCGGCGCTGTTTGCCGCATAGGGCTGCCCGCGCTGCGCGGCGCCCGTTCGCGCAGCGCACGACGTCTCATCGCTGCCGGCCACCGCGCCGGCATTTTTTATCGAAAAGTGGTCCGAACCATGTCCGCCACCCTAGCCCTTACCGAACAGCTGATCGCCCGCGCGTCCGTGACGCCCGACGACCAGCATTGCCAGCAGATCATGACCGAGCGCCTCGCCGCGCTCGGCTTCGAATGCGAGACCATCGCGTCGCACGGCGTGACCAATCTGTGGGCCGTCAAGCGCGGCACCGACGGCCGCGACGGCAAGCTGCTCGCGTTCGCGGGCCACACCGATGTCGTGCCGACCGGCCCGCTCGAGCAGTGGAGCTCGCCGCCGTTCATCCCCGCCCATCGTGACGGCAAGCTGTACGGCCGCGGCGCGGCCGACATGAAGACGTCGCTCGCGGCGTTCGTCGTCGCGTCCGAGGAATTCGTCGCAGCCCATCCCGGCCACCGCGGCGCGATCGCGTTCCTGATCACGAGCGACGAGGAAGGCCCCGCCACCGACGGCACCGTGAAGGTCGTCGAGCTGCTCGAAGCACGCGGCGAACGCATGGACTACTGCATCGTCGGCGAGCCGACGTCGACCACCGAGCTCGGCGACGTCGTCAAGAACGGCCGCCGCGGCTCGATGTCGGGCGAACTCGTCGTCAAGGGCGTTCAGGGCCACATCGCGTATCCGCACCTCGCGAAGAACCCGATCCACCTGCTCGCGCCGGCGCTCGCGGAGCTCGCCGCCGAGCAGTGGGACGAAGGCAACGAGTACTTCCCGCCGACCACCTGGCAGGTGTCGAACCTGCACGCCGGCACCGGCGCGACCAACGTGATTCCCGGCCACGCCGACCTGCTGTTCAACTTCCGCTTCTCGACCGCGAGCACGGTCGAGGGCCTGCAGGCGCGCGTGCACGCGATCCTCGACAAGCACGGCCTCGAATACACGCTGAAATGGTCGGTAAGCGGCCTGCCGTTCCTCACGCCGCGCGGCGAGCTGTCGGGCGCGCTGGAAAACGCGATCCGCACCGAGACCGGCATCACGACCGAACTGTCGACGACCGGCGGCACGTCGGACGGCCGTTTCATCGCGCGCATCTGCCCGCAGGTGATCGAGTTCGGCCCGCCGAACGGCAGCATCCACAAGATCGACGAGCACATCGAAGTGCGCTTCGTCGACCCGCTGAAGAACGTGTACCGCCGCGTGCTCGAACAACTGATCGCCTGATGGAGCCTCGCATGACGACACCTTTTGCCACTGTTCGCGACCTGCTGCGCTACGCGGTCACGCGCTTCTCGAAAGCGAAGCTCGCGTTCGGCCACGGCTCCGACAATGCGTACGACGAAGCGGCCTACCTCGTGCTGCGCACGCTCGACCTGCCGCTCGACACGCTCGAGCCGTTCCTCGACGCGCGGCTGCTGCCCGACGAAATCGCGGCCGTGCTCGCGGTGATCGAGCGGCGCGCGACCGACCGCGTGCCGGCCGCGTACCTCACGCATGAAGCGTGGATGCACGGCCACCGCTTCTACGTCGACGAACGTGTGATCGTGCCGCGCTCGTTCATCGGCGAGCTGCTCGACGACGGGCTGCAGCCGTATGTGGCCGATCCCGAGCAGGTCGGCGCGGTGCTCGAGCTGTGCACGGGCTCCGGCTGCCTCGCGATCCTGGCGGCGAGCGCGTTCCCGAACGCCGAGATCGACGCGGTCGACCTGTCCGACAAGGCACTCGAAGTCGCCGAGATCAACGTGCGCGACTACGGCCTCGAAGACCGCGTCGCACTGCATCGCGGCGACCTCTACGCGCCGCTGCCCGCGTTCCGCACCGACCCGGGCTCACGCTATGACGTGATCCTGACCAACCCGCCCTACGTGAACGCGTCGTCGATGGCCGCACTGCCGCCCGAGTACCGGCACGAGCCGGAGATGGCGCTCGCGGGTGGCGATGACGGGATGGACATCGTGCGACGCATCGTCGCCGAAGCCCACCGCTGGCTGCACGACGACGGCGTGCTCGTCGTCGAGATCGGCAACGAGCGCGAAAACGTCGAAGCCGCGTTCGGTGGCCTCGAACTCACGTGGCTGCCCACCAGCGCGGGCGACGACGCCGTGTTCCTGATCCAGGCGTCGGACCTGCCGCGCAAGGGCTGAACCTTTCCGGCTTGCCACCGTGCGGCGCACCGTTGCGCCGCACGGTTGGGTAAGATGCGCGTAGGCGGCCGCCCGGCCGCGCGACCTCAGGAGTCCGTCACGCGCCCATGACCCTCGACTGGCTACATCTCGGCACCCTGATCCTGACCATCCACGTGCTCGGGATCGTCGCGGCGTGCCACGCGATCATGAATACGCGTACGTCGCAAGGCGCGATCGCGTGGGCCGTCTCGCTCGCCGCGATGCCGTACCTGACGCTCGTTCCGTACCTGTTCCTCGGCCGCAGCAAGTTCTCCGGCTACGTCGACGCACGGCGCCACGAGCTGGAATTGTTGCGCACGCACACGCCGCGCTCGCCGTGGCTCAGCAGCGACGCGACCGACGGGCCGGCCGCCGACGCGCTCGGCCAGGCCGCCGTGCTCGCGCTCACGCGGCTCGGCGGCATGCCGTTCCTCGGCGGCAATTCGGTGCGCACGCTCGTGAACGGCGACGCGACGTTCTCGGCGATCCTGGCGGCTATCGACGCCGCGCGTGACTACGTGGTGGTGCAGTTCTTCATCGTGCGCGACGATGCGCTCGGCCGGATGCTGCGCGACTCGCTGCTCGCGCGTGCGGCAGCCGGCGTGCGCTGCTGCCTGCTGTACGACAGCATCGGCAGCTTCGACCTGCCGCACAGCTACGTCGACACGCTGCGCCGGGGTGGCGTCGAAGTTCATCCGTTCGCGACCAACCGGAAGTTCGTCAACCGTTTCCAGCTCAACTTCCGCAACCATCGCAAGATCGTCGTCGTCGACGGCAATCGCGCGTTCGTCGGCGGCCACAACGTCGGCGTCGAGTATCTCGGCGCGAAGCCACGCCTGTCGCCGTGGCGCGACACGCACATCGAGATCCGCGGCCCGGTGGTCGCGAGCATCCAGTACGTGTTCGCCGAAGACTGGCATTGGGCGACGCAGAAACTGCCGCCCCTCGCGCTGCCGCCGCCCGCGCAGCCCGGCGACAACATGCATTGCCTCGCGGTGCCGATGGGGCCGGCCGACAAGCAGGAGACAGGCTCGCTGTTCTTCGTCGAGGCGATCAACGCTGCGCGCGAGCGGGTCTGGATCACCACGCCGTACCTCGTCCCCGACGAAGCCGTGATCTCCGCGTTGAAGCTCGCCGTGATGCGCGGCGTCGACGTGCGCATCCTGATCCCGAGCCGGCGCGATCACTACGTGGTGTTCGAAGCGTCGAAGCTGTACGCACGCGACCTGGTCGATGCGGGCGTCAAGGTGTTCCGCTACCGGCCGGGCTTCCTGCACCAGAAGGTCGTGCTGATCGACCGCATCGCGGCGGCGATCGGCAGCGCGAATCTCGACAACCGCTCGTTCCGCCTCAATTTCGAGATCATGGTGCTGACCGTCGACCGCACGTTCGCCGATGAGGTCGAGACGATGCTGGATGCCGATTTCGCGCAGGCGTACGAGGTCGATGCGAACGAATACCGCCGGTCGCCCGCCTGGCGGCGCATCGCGATGCACGTCGCACGGCTGTTCTCACCGATCCTCTGACGGCCGGGACGGTGGCGGCGCCCGTGCGATCCGCACCGGCGCCGCGAACGCCGCCGGCAGCCGTCACAGCAGCTTGTCGATATCCGCGGCGATTTCGTCGGGCTTGGTAGACGGCGCGTAGCGCTTGACGATGCGCCCTTCGCGATCGATCAGGAATTTCGTGAAATTCCACTTGATCGCCTTGAGGCCGAGGATGCCGGGCGCCTCGTCGGTCAGGTAGCGGTACAGCGGATGGGCATGGTCGCCCTTCACGTCGATCTTCGCGAACATCGGGAAGGTGACGCCGTAATTGCGCTCGCAGAACGCGCCGATCTGCGCGGCGTCGCCGGGCTCCTGCTTGCCGAACTGGTTGCACGGAAAGCCGAGCACATAGAAGCCGCGTGCCGCGTACTGGTCGTACAGCTTCTGCAGCCCCGCGTACTGCGGCGTGAAACCACACTCGCTCGCGGTGTTGACGATCAGCAGCACCTTGCCGCGATACGCGTCGAGCGAGACCGGCGCGCCGGCAAGCGTCTCTGCGCTGAACGAATACAGGGTGGACATCGGGCACTCCTCTTACGAAACCGGATCGACGTGAAGTCTAGGCGAAATTGCCCCGTTGCGGCATCCGCCGAACGGCCAATCCCCGGCGCGAGCGGCGCGCAGTCTAGAATAGCGGTTTTGGCCAGTCATCTCCGCCGTGATCCGTTTCAATCAGTTCAGCCTTGCGCGCGGCACCAAGCCGCTGTTCGAGTCGACCTCCTTCGTGCTCAATCCCGGCGAGAAAGCCGGCCTGATTGGCGCGAACGGCGCCGGCAAGTCGACCCTGTTCTCGGTCCTGCGCGGCGAGTTGCACTCGGACGGCGGCGATTTCTCGATGCCGCCGTCGTGGCGGATCGCCCATGTGTCGCAGGAAACGCCCGCCGTCGACCGCTCGGCGCTCGACTACACGCTCGACGGCGACGCCGCGCTGCGCGAGATCGAGGCGCGCATCGCCGCCGCGTCGGCTGCGCATGACGGCGCCGCCGAAGCCGATGCGCACGCGGCGTTCGCCGACGCCGACGGCTACACCGCACCCGCCCGTGCCGAGGCGCTGCTGCTCGGCCTCGGCTTCACGCTCGCGCAGACGCGCGAATCCGTCGCCAGCTTCTCCGGCGGCTGGCGCATGCGCCTGAACCTCGCGCAGGCGCTGATGTGCCGTTCCGACCTGCTGCTGCTCGACGAACCGACGAACCACCTCGACCTCGACGCGATCGTCTGGCTCGAAGACTGGCTGCACCGCTACCCCGGCACGCTCGTCGTGATTTCGCACGACCGCGAATTCCTCGATTCGATCTGCAATGTCACGCTGCATCTGGAAAACCGCCAGGTGAAGCGCTACGGCGGCAACTACTCGCAGTTCGAAGTGCTGCGCGCACAGCAACTGGCGTTGCAGCAAAGCGCCTACGAAAAGCAGCAGAAGACGATCGAACACCTGCAGAGCTTCGTCGACCGCTTCAAGGCCAAGGCGACCAAGGCCAAGCAGGCCCAGAGCCGGATGAAGGCGCTCGAGAAGATGGAGTTGATCGCGCCCGCGCACATCGCGTCGCCGTTCACGTTCGAATTCCGTACGCCCGACGCCGCGCCGAATCCGATGATGGTGATGGAAGACGTCCGCTGCGGCTACCGCGCCGACGGCGGAGCAGAGATCCCGATCGTCGAGCGGGTCGCGCTGTCGATCCAGAACGGCCAGCGCATCGGCCTGCTCGGCGCGAACGGCCAGGGCAAGTCGACTTTGATCAAGACGCTGGCCGGCACGCTCGCGCCGCTGTCGGGGCACGTCCGAGACGGCAAGGGGCTGACGATCGGCTATTTCGCCCAGCACCAGCTCGAAACGCTGCGCGAGGACGATTCGCCGCTCGCGCATCTGGCGCGGCTCGCGCCCGACACGCGCGAGCAGGAACTGCGCGACTTCCTCGGCGGCTTCAACTTCTCGGGCGACATGGCGACCACCCCGGTCGGGCCGTTTTCGGGCGGTGAAAAGGCACGCCTCGCGCTCGCGCTGATCATCTGGCAGAAGCCCAACCTGCTGCTGCTCGACGAACCCACCAACCACCTCGACCTCGAAACGCGTCATGCGCTGACGATGGCGCTCGCGCAGTTCGAAGGCACGCTGATCCTCGTCTCGCACGACCGCCACCTGCTGCGCGCCACGACCGACCAGTTCATGCTGGTGGCGAAGCACCGGCTGCAGCCGTTCGACGGCGACCTCGACGACTACCGCGACTGGCTGCTGCAGCACGCGGCCGAGCAGCGCGCCGCCGCGAAGGCCGACAGCGCCGCTGCGCCGGGCGCGGGTGCCGCGACCAACCGCAAGGACCAGAAGCGTCAGGCCGCCGAGGAGCGGCAGCGCCTGTCGGTGTTGAAGAAGCCGCTGCAGACGCGCATCACGAAGCTCGAGAAGGAGATGGAGACGCTGCACGCGGAGAAGGCGCGCCTCGACGCATTCGTCGCCGATCCGGCGAGCTACGCAGCCGAGCGCAAGACGGAACTGACCGATGCGATCCGCAAGCTCGGCGACGTCAACACGCGCCTCGAAACGGTTGAGGCCGACTGGCTCGCCGCGCACGAAGAACTCGAACAGATCGGCTGAACGCGGCCGCTGTACCGCCGGCCGGTGCCGCCGGCCCGGCACGCCGGCGAACGGGTTCTTCGACAAACCATCAGGCCCGCACAGGGCCCGGATGCAACAAGGCCGGACACATTGGCCCGGCCTTGTTATTACCGTCGTTTGCCGGCCGCTCGCCGTGCTGCCAGCTCAGCGTCGCGGCAACGTGTCGCGCGGCATCTGCTCGTCGTCCCCCATCAGGTACCGGCGCCCTTCGGTCGGCCGCCTGATCGCCGCGGCCACTTCCGCTTCCGTTACGTCCTCGGACACGACCTTGCGCGCCAGGCGCCCCTCTTCGTCGATCCATTCGACGATCCGGCATCCGCCGCCCCAGGGTTGGCGAATCGGCTCCGACACGCGGCAGCCACGCAGGTTGTAAAGGCGTCCGCTCGGCGCGTCCCCATACGATTTCAACATAGGTTCCCTTCGCATTGCGCGGTTCGACAATCCGGCAAAGGATAGGGAAAAGCGATGTCCGTCGGGTTACAGAACCCTACATCTTCTTTACAGTGAATTACGCGACAGATCGCCCGCTCGGATGGTCGGGGCGCCTGCCGGGCCGGTCACTCGAGATCGCGAACGCGGTCGATCGCCTGTTCGAGCCGATCGACGGCCATCACGTTCAGCCCTTCGATCGGCTGCTTCGGCGCATTAGCCTTCGGGATCAGCGCGGACGTGAAACCGAGCTTCGCGGCTTCCCGCAGCCGCTCCTGCCCGCGCGGCGACGGCCGGATCTCGCCCGCCAGCCCCACTTCGCCGAACACGATCAGCCCTTTCGGCAACGCCTTGTTGCGCATCGACGAATGGATCGCGAGCAGCACCGCGAGGTCGGCGGCCGGCTCGGTGATCTTCACGCCGCCAACCGCATTGAGAAAGACGTCCTGGTCAAAGCACGCGATACCCGCATGCCGGTGCAGCACCGCGAGCAGCATCGCGAGCCGGTTCTGCTCGAGGCCGACCGCGAGCCGGCGCGGGTTCGGCACGTGCGCCGTATCGACGAGCGCCTGGATTTCGACGAGCAGCGGGCGCGTACCTTCCTGCGTGACGAGCACGCACGAGCCGGGCACGACCTGCTCGTGCTGCGACAGGAACAGCGCGGATGGATTCGTGACGCCGCGCAGGCCGCGCTCGGTCATCGCGAACACGCCGAGTTCGTTGACCGCACCGAAGCGGTTCTTGAACGCGCGCACGAGCCGGAACGACGAATGCGTGTCGCCTTCGAAATACAGCACCGTGTCGACGATGTGCTCGAGCACGCGCGGGCCGGCCAGGTTGCCCTCCTTCGTCACGTGCCCGACCATGATGATCGCGGTGCCCGACTGCTTCGCGATGCGCGTGAGCTGCGCCGCGCACTCGCGGACCTGCGCGACCGAGCCCGGCGCCGACGTGAGCGCTTCCGAATAGACGGTCTGGATCGAGTCGATCACGGCCACGTCCGGCCGTTCGGTGTCGATCGCGGCCTGGATCTTCTCGAGCTGGATCTCGGCGAGCAGCTTCAGTTCATCCGCCGGCGCACCGCCGTCGAGCAGTGCAAGCCGTTGTGCGCGCAACGCGATCTGCGCGGCCGATTCCTCGCCGCTGATATAGAGCGCGCGCCGCTCGCTCGCGATGTCCGCGAGCGACTGCAGCAGCAGCGTCGACTTGCCGATGCCCGGGTCGCCGCCGATCAGCACGACGCCGCCGGCAACCAGCCCGCCGCCGAGCACGCGGTCGAATTCGCCGATGCCGGTCGAGAAGCGCGGCACGTCGGCCGCTTCGATGTCGACGAGACGCTGGACGGGCGCCCGCTTCGCGAGCGACTGGAAACGATGGGCCGACGGCGCCTCGACGACCGATTCAACCAGCGTGTTCCAGGCCTGGCACGACGGGCATTGGCCCTGCCACTTCGGGGTCTGTCCGCCGCACTCGCTGCAGACGTATACGGTTTTCTGTTTGGCCACGCGCGACGCCCTTATTCCGCTCGCACGGGCACGCGGCCGGCGACCGCGCACATCAGCTCGTAACCGATCGTCCCGCAATGGCGGGCGACGTCGTCGATCGGCAGCGCGTTGCCCCACAGCTCGACGCGCGCGCCGACACCGGCCTGCGGGCACGGGGTCAGGTCGACGGTGATCATGTCCATCGATACGCGACCGACGATCCGCGTGCGGATGCCGTCGACGATCACGGGCGTGCCTTCGGGCGCGACCCGCGGATAGCCGTCGGCGTAACCGCACGCGACCACGCCGATCCGCATCGGCGCCTGCGCGGAAAACGTCGAGCCATAGCCGATGGCCTGGCCCTTCCCGATCGTCTGCACCGCGATCAGTTCGGACGCGAGCGTCATCGCAGGCTTCAGCCCGGTATCGGCGATGTCGGACGACAACCCGGACGGCGATGCGCCGTACAGCACGATCCCCGGGCGCACCCAGTCGAAGTGCGTGTCCGGATGCCACAGCACGGCCGCGGAGTTCGCGAGGCTGCGCGCACCGGCGATGTTTTCCGCGCCGCGCTCGAACGTCGCGAGCTGCTCGGCGACGCCGCGCTCGTTGTCCGCATCCGAAAAATGGGTCATCAACGTGATCTGGCCGATGCCGGGGCACGCGCGGGCGCGCTCCCATGCGGCGCGGTATTTTTCCGGCACGTAGCCGAGCCGGTTCATCCCGCTGTTCATCTTGAGCTGCACGTTGACGGGCTTCGACAGCCGCGCCGTTTCCAGCATCCGCATCTGCTCGTCGTTGTGGACGGTCGTCGTCAGGCTGTAGCGGTCGATCACGTCGATGTCGGTCGAGCGGAAGAACCCTTCGAGCAGCAGGATCGGGCCGGCCCAGCCGAGCTCGCGCAGCTTGACGGCCTCGTCGAGGTCGAGCAGGCCGAAGCCGTCGGTGCCGCGCAGGCCGGGAAACACTCGCGCGAGACCGTTACCGTACGCGTTGGCCTTGACGACCGCCCAGACCTTGGACGGGCCGGCAAAGCGGCGGACGACGGAAAGATTATTCGCGAGAGCGGCGGTATGGATGGTGGCGGAGATCGGGCGCGGCATGGGAAATTTACGTAAAGACGCTTGCGAATCATCAGCTTACCGCGCCTTTTGAGCACCGAAGCCGACAATTTGCGGAACGATCGGGGAATCTTGCTAGTCCGAACTGGCGTATTTTCATGTTATAAAGCCGTGCGCACAACCCATTTCGAACGGAATAAGCCGATCGCATACCAGGCGGCCTACGCGGCCCTGCCGCAGCGACGAAAGCATCGCATCAGATGAAAAAAGGTTTTTACACCATCATGGCCGCGCAGTTTTTCTCGTCGCTGGCCGACAATGCGCTCCTCATCGCCGCCATCGCCCTGCTGAAAGACCTCCACGCCCCCAACTGGATGACACCGCTGTTGAAGCTGTTCTTCGTGTTGTCCTATGTGGTGCTGGCGGCCTATGTCGGCGCCTTCGCGGATTCGCGCCCGAAGGGCCGCGTGATGTTCATCACCAACTCGATCAAGGTCGTCGGCTGCATGATCATGCTCCTCGGCGCCCACCCGCTGATCGCGTACGGGATCGTCGGTTTCGGCGCGGCGGCCTACTCGCCCGCGAAATACGGCATCCTCACCGAACTGCTGCCGGCCGACCGGCTGGTCGCCGCGAACGGCTGGATCGAAGGCACGACCGTCAGCTCGATCATTCTGGGCACCGTGCTGGGCGGTGCGCTGATCAGCCCGCACATCGCATCGCACGTGATCGCGCACACGCCCGCCTGGATCGGCACGCCCGCCGAAGCGGCGATGGCGATCATCATGGCGATCTACGTGATCGCCGCGCTGTTCAACCTGCGCATCCCCGATACGGGCGCCCGCTACCCGAAGCAGGAACGCGGCCCGGTCAAGCTCCTCACGGATTTCGCCGACTGCTTCATGGTGCTGTGGCGCGACAAGCTCGGCCAGATCTCGCTGGCGGTCACGACGCTGTTCTGGGGCGCGGGCGCGACGCTGCAGTTCATCGTGCTGAAGTGGGCTGAAGTCTCGCTCGGCATGTCGCTGTCGGAAGGCGCGATCCTGCAGGCCGTGGTCGCCGTCGGCGTCGCGGCAGGCGCAATCGCTGCTGCAGCGCGGATCCCGTTGAAGAAATCGCTGACCGTGCTGCCCGTCGGCATCATCATGGGCATCGCGGTGATGCTGATGGCGTTCTATACGCGTGACCTGTTCCCGTCGCACTGGGCCGTGCACTTCGGCCACCTGCGCATGCCCGTGTACCTGATCGTCGCTTACATCTTCCTGATCTGCGTCGGCGCGTTGTCCGGCTACTTCGTCGTTCCGATGAATGCGCTGCTGCAGCATCGCGGCCACGTGCTGCTGTCGGCCGGCCACTCGATCGCGGTGCAGAACTTCAACGAGAACCTGTCGGTGCTCGTGATGCTGTGCCTGTATGCGGTGCTCGTGTGGCTCGACGTGCCGGTCGGCGTCGTGATCGTGCTGTTCGGCACGTTCGTCTGCCTGACGATGTGGCTCGTGATGCGCCGTCACCAGGCGAACCAGCGCCAGTTCGACTCGGTCGCGCTGATCGGCGAATCGCGGCACTGACGCTACCCTTCCCGTTTCCGTCCGCCGGCGCCGGTCCTCGAACCGGCGCGTTGCCCTCATGACACGCCCGATACCCAATATCCTGACGATCGCCGGCTCCGATTCGGGTGGCGGCGCAGGCATCCAGGCCGACCTGAAGACCTTTTCCGCGCTCGGCGCATATGGCGCGAGCGTGATCACCGCGTTGACCGCTCAGAACACGCGCAGCGTGACAGGTGTGCATGCGCCGGACGCGGCGTTCGTGGCCGCACAACTCGATGCGGTGTTCGGCGATATCCGCATCGATGCGGTCAAGATCGGGATGCTCGCGAATGCCGCGATCGTGCACGCGGTGGCCGACGCGCTGCGCCGTTACGCGCCACGCTTCGTCGTGCTCGACACGGTGATGATCTCGAAGAGCTCGCACGCGCTGCTCGCGCCCGATGCCGTCGACGCGTTGCGCGAGGCGCTGCTGCCGCTCGCGACGGTCGTGACGCCGAACCTGCCCGAAGCGGCCGCCCTGCTGAACGATGCGCCCGCAACCACCGAAGACGAGATGGTGCGGCAAGGTCAGGCCTTGTTACAGACGGGCGCGCGCGCCGTGCTGATGAAAGGCGGCCACCTGCCCGACGCGTCCGCGAGCCCCGACTGGCTCGTCGAAGCAGCGCGCACCGTGCGGCTCGATGGCGCACGCGTGCCGGTCAGCAACACGCACGGCACCGGCTGCACGCTGTCGTCGGCGATCGCCGCGCTGCTGCCGCAGCAGCCCGACCTCGAAAGCGCGGTGCGCGAAGCCAAGATCTACCTGACCGGCGCGATCGCCGCGAGTGGCCGCCTCGACGTCGGGCACGGCGTCGGCCCCGTCCATCACTTCCATCGCTGGTGGTAAGCGCCGGCTAGCCCGGCGTCAGCGATCCTGCGCCGCGAACGCCTGCGCGCGCGCCGGCCAGTCGTCCGGCACGATGAAGCCGCGCGCCGTCTCGCGCCACGTGCCATCGCCACCCTTCTCATGGATACCGATCAACGCGGGAGTCTCGCGTGCTGTCAGCACGGACGGCGGTTCCAGAGTGGCCGCCAGCGTTTCGGGTTCGAATCCGCTATCGACGGCAGCCCGTCGCGGCGCAAGCCACGCCAGCCGCGGCAACACGCTCCATGCGACGCCAGCACGCTGCGCGGCCGCCCAGGCCGGCCACTGCGCGTGCGTGAGCCAGAAACCGTGCGGGTGATCCGGCGCGATTTCCGCGGACACCGACGGCAGCGGCGCGCCGTGCGGATAGAACAGCCAGCCCTTGATGAACATCTGCGCATCGGACGGCGCGCCGTAGCCGAGCCGCGCAAACGCGTCGCGATCGCCGAGCCGCAACTGGTGCTCGAGCAACCGGCTGCGCTTGCGGTCGAACCGGTCGACGAGGTTGGGGCCGACGAAATCGGCGAGCGATGCACCGACTTGCACCGGCGCGCATAAATAGCACTTCACCGCGAGCTCCCAGTGCAGGCGCTGCCCGTCCGGTGCATCGACGAGAAAATCGACCTCGCCGAGCGTCTTGCCGTTGCTGCGCAGCGGCAGATTGGCCGCGACGAGCCGCAGCGACGGCCCATGCGTCAGGAAATACTCGAGCAGGCATTCGGCGTAGCGGCCGAGCCGGGTCGGCCGGAACCCGTCAAGTGCGCGATGCAGCGGCTCGGGCTGCGCATCGAGCGCGGCGAGCCATGTTTCGACAGCCGATTGCCCGGCCGCATCCAGCCACGGGCGCGCAAGCGGCGCGGCCGGCACCGCGGTCAGCAGGCTCGGGCTGGCCAGCAGCCAGCCCAGATCCCGGACCGCGACGTCGTGCAGCGTATCGACGAATGCGACCGCCGCGCCGGTCGTCATTGTCCGGCCGGCCCGTTCGCGTCGCCGCCCTCTGCGCGCCGGAACGTGTCGCGCGCGAGGCACAGGTCGGCCCACGCCTTCGACTTGTCCTGCAGGCTGCGCAACAGGTAGGCCGGGTGGTAGGTCACGATCACCGGCACACCTTCGTATGCATGCACGCGGCCGCGCAGCGACGCAATGCTCGCGTCCGTCTTCAGCAGGGTCTGCGCGGCGAAGCGGCCGAGTGCGACGATCAGTTTCGGCTTCACGAGCGCAACCTGGCGCTGCAGATAGGGCTCGCAGCTCGCGACCTCGTCCGGCTCCGGATTGCGGTTGCCGGGCGGCCGGCACTTGATCACGTTCGCGATGTACACGTTGTCGCCGCGCTTGAGCGACAGCGACTGCAGCATGTTGTCGAGGAGCTTGCCGGCCTGGCCGACGAACGGCTCGCCCTGCTTGTCCTCGTTCTCGCCCGGCGCTTCGCCGATCAGCATCCAGTCCGCTTCGCGGTCGCCGACGCCGAACACGGTGTTGGTCCGCTTGTCGCACAGCCGGCAAAGCGTGCAGTCCGACACGCGTGCAGCCAGCGCATCCCAGTCGAGCGCGGCAACCGGCGCACCGACGGGACGCGATTCGGCCACCGGCACGGGGTCGCCCGGCGGCGCCGCATCGAACCACGCGAAATCGTCGGGTCCGGCAGGCGGCATGTCGTCGATCGGCGGCATCGTGTCGGCCGACGCGACCGGCGCAACCGATGCAGGCGCGCGATCGCCATCGTCGACACGCCGCGCCGGAGCGACAGGCTCGCGAGCCGGCGGAGCATCGACGCGCCGCGCCACTGCCGGCGGTGCATCGTCCTGCACGGGCGTACGCGCGGAGCGCGCAGGTCGCTCGGTCGCGACGGCCGGCGCCGCGTCCGCCGCACCGGTTTGCGCGGCGGCGTGCGCGTCGGTTGCCGCGCCCTCGTCCGCGCCTTCATTCGCGCCTTGCTCGCGCCGCACCCAGATCTGCGCGAGGCCCATTTCCTCGAGCGCCGCTTCAGCCCATGCCATGCGCGTCCCCTTCGTCCTTGTTCAGCGTCAGACGCATCACGATCGCGTCCTCCCGACCGCGATGCTTCGCCGGGTAATAATTCTTGCGCCGGCCGATCGTCAAGAAGCCGAAGCGCTCGTACAGATGAATCGCGCGCGGGTTGGACGGCCGCACCTCGAGCAGCACGCCGCCGAGCCCTTCCGCGCGCGAAATGCGCACGGCCTCGCGCAGCAGCGCCAGGCCCGCGCCCGCGCGCTGCGCGGCCGGCGCGACGCACAGGTTCAGCAGGTGCATTTCGTCGATCACGGGCATCAGCACGCAATAGCCGATCAGCGAACCCGTCACGTGCCGCAGGCACACGCCCAGATAGCCGTTGCGCAACGAATCCTCGAAATTGCCGCGGCTCCACGGAAATTCGTACGCGACGCGTTCGATCGAGACGACCTCGTCGAGATCGGCATCCGTCATCGGCGCCAGATAACGGTCGCTCAACAGTACGCCTGTCATCCCTTCGCTCCGCCCGCCTGCGCGGCCCGTGCCGCGACGCGCTCGGCCGTGGTCTGGGCAACCTTGTCGCGCACGTACTCCGGCGCGGCCTGATCGGCCGGCACCGCGCGGCCGGCGCGGAACGCACGCAAAGCGGCATGGGCGACCGCCAGCGCATGCGGCATCGCGTCACCGTCGATCACGGCCGCGTGCGCCGCGGCCGGCAACTGCGCGCCGAACGCGGCGGCCGCATTGCCCGCGAGCGTGAACGGCGCATCGGGCACGCCGACGGCAGCCGGCGCGTCGAGCGAAGCCGGGTGCAGCGTGCGCCAGTCGCCGGCGCCGTCGTCCCACGCGAAATCTGCCCAGTAGGCTTCATCCATCCGCGCATCCAGCGCGGCCAGCACGCGGATCGTGCCGGGCGCGCGCAGCCGCGCGTGCTCGGCGCACGCGAGCAGCGTGCCGATCGGCACGACCGGCAGCCCGCGCCCGAACGCAAGACCCTGGGTGATCCCCGTCGCGGTGCGCAGGCCCGTGAACGAGCCGGGGCCCGAGCCGAAGGCGATCGCATCGCAATCGGCGAGCGTCAGCCCCGACTCGGCGAAAAGCTCCTGGATGGCCGGCAGCACGCGCGTGCTCGACACGGCGCCCGTCAGTTCGTGGCGGACCCAGGTTTGCGGGGTGGAAACGGCGTCATCGGCATGGGCCGAGCGCAGCAGCGCGACCGAGCAGTATTCGGTCGACGTATCGATGGCGAGGAGCACTGTTTGCGTCATGGGCGACATTGTAATGCGACGCCCCGCTCCCACGGGCGATCGGGCCCGATCCGCGCGTGCGCGCGGCACCCGGTGGCGGTTTGGAAGGATCGCTCGACCCCGCGCGGCGGTCCGCTTGTTAAGATCGCCCGACCTGAAACCCTTACGGAGACACCCGATGAGCGAACTCACCGCCCAATTCGACCAGGCCCAGATCGACGTCAAGCAACTGACGGAACGGCCGGGCAACCTGACCCTGCTGCGCCTTTACGCGCTCTTCAAGCAGGCGACCGACGGCGACGCCCATGGCGACAAGCCGGGTTTCACCGACATCGTCGGCAAATACAAGTACGACGCTTGGGATGCGCTGAAGGGCACGTCGCAGGATGCGGCAAAGCAGCAGTACATCGAACTCGTCGAATCGCTGAAGAACGGCACGGCTTCCTGATCGAACCACGCCCTTCGCAATAGGCAATCAAATCAGTGGCGCAGCGCAGCAAATCTCTTTATAATGCGGCCTGCGTCACCTCCGCGCTCGGCTCGCATGCCGTTCCGGCCCGACGCCTCGTAGCGTTAAGCTCCAATCCGGTTTAGAACCTGTCCCCTCCTGCTTCGACCCTAGCGGTCGTCACTTATCAGGCTGGCGGCCCCGCTCCTGAAGCGCGCCGCACCCAAAACAGCTTCTAATGCCTCATCCGCCGACTGTTCGGCGGATTGCACCCGTTTCCCGATTTGCTCGCTGAATCCGACGACTTGGGTATGCGCGATTGGCGCCGACGTTTCACCCACTGTGTTTCAAGGATTGTTATGACTTCGAGCATCAACTCCAGCCCGCTCAACGCGATCGCCGACCAGGCGCTCGGTCTCGACGACGCCGCCGCACCGGCCGCGGTCGAACCGGCGTCGGACGAGCCGAGCTTCGCGTCGCTCGGGTTGTCGCCGGAGATCGTCTCCGCGCTGCAGGCCGCCGGCTATGTGAAGCCGACGCCGGTCCAGCAGCGCGCGATTCCGGCCGGCATCGCCGGCCGCGACCTGCTGGTGTCGAGCCCGACCGGTTCGGGCAAGACGGCCGCATTCATGCTGCCCGCGATCGAACGTTTCGCGCAGCTCCAGAAGACGCTCGCGCAGCAACCGCGCGCGCCGCGCGAAGCAAGCCAGGGCGACCGCCGCGTGCGCCGCCCGCAACCCGTCGCGCGCCCGGGCCTGCTCGTGCTGACGCCGACCCGCGAACTCGCGATGCAGGTCACCACGGCCGCATCGACCTACGGCAAGCACCTGAAGCGCCTGCGCACGGTCAGCATCCTCGGCGGCGTCGCCTACGGCCAGCAGCTGATGCTGCTCGCGAAGAACCCCGAAATCCTGGTCGCCACGCCGGGCCGCCTGCTCGACCACCTCGAGCGTGGCCGTATCGACCTGTCCGAGCTGAAGATGCTCGTGCTCGACGAAGCCGACCGCATGCTCGACATGGGCTTCATCGACGATATCGAAACGATCGTCGCCGCGACGCCCGCGACGCGCCAGACGATGCTGTTCTCGGCGACGCTCGACGGCAAGATCGGTTCGCTGACGAGCCGCCTGCTGAAGGATCCCGAGCGCATCGAGATCCAGCAGCGCCTCGAGTCGCGCGCGAACATCGCGCAGACCGTGCACTACGTCGACGACCGCGACCACAAGGATCGCCTGCTCGATCACCTGCTGCGCGACGACTCGCTCGACCAGGCGATCATCTTCACGGCGACCAAGATCGACGCCGACCAGCTCGCCGGCCGTCTCGCCGACGCCGGCTTCGAATCGGCCGCGCTGCACGGCGACCTGCCGCAGGGCGCGCGCAACCGCACGATCCGTGCGCTGCGCGAGCGCCGCGTGCGCGTGCTGGTGGCCACCGACGTCGCGGCACGCGGTATCGACATCCCGGGCATCACGCACGTGTTCAACTACGACCTGCCGAAGTTCGCGGAAGACTACGTGCACCGTATCGGCCGCACGGGCCGCGCAGGCCGTTCGGGCATCGCGGTGAGCCTCGTGCACCACGCCGAGCAAGGCGCGCTCAAGCGCATCGAGCGTTTCGTGCGCTCGCCGCTGCCGGTCAACGTGATCGAAGGTTTCGAGCCGCGCAAGGCCCCCCCGCGCAACGGCGGCACTGGTGGCCGTGGCCGTCCGGGCGGCGGTAACGGCGGTCGACGTTTCGGCGGCAAGCCGGGCGGTGGCCATGGCGGCAACGGCCGCAGCTACGGCGGCGGCAATGGCGGCGGCTGGAGCGGCAAGCCGGGCGGCAGCCGTGACGGCGGCCCGCGTCGCGACGGCCAGCGCAGCGGCGGCCCGCGTCGCAGCAACTCCGCGTCGTAAGCACGCATGGGCGGCCACCGGCCGCCCGACGGAGGGCAGACCCGCGGATAGCCGCCCTGCCCATCCAGCCAACCGGCGCATCTGCGCCGGTTTTTTTTCGTCTCGCCCCACATTTCACCATACGGAAAATTTTTTTGTGTCGTAAAAAATCATGCTGCGTGGCACAACCCGGGCGATTGCGGGATGGGAAAAAGCATTTCTCATCCCGAAATAGTGATTGCAAATCATTGATTTAAAACAGCTAAAAATTTACGCCATCCGTCGGAAAGCCCCCTGTCCTGCCTTGGTCGATTTGCCTAGACTCTTATACAAGACCTCACGAACCGGAACACACCGCTCCCGGCTTCGAGAACAGCCTCACCACCGTCAGATTCAACCCATCAGGCATCGCACCGCATCAAGGAGCTCATCATGTCGCGTCAGCAACAGGCACAGGAACTGCAAAAGCAATGGGAAACCGATCCGCGCTGGAAAGGCATCAAGCGCAGCTACTCGGCTGAGGACGTGGTCCGCCTGCGTGGTTCGATCCCGATCGAGCACACGCTCGCGAAGCGCGGCGCGGAAAAACTGTGGAGCCTCGTCAACAACGAGCCGTTCGTCAACGCACTCGGCGCACTGACCGGCAACCAGGCGATGCAGCAGGTAAAGGCCGGCCTGAAAGCCATCTACCTGTCCGGCTGGCAAGTGGCCGGCGACGCGAACGTCGCGGGCGAAATGTACCCTGACCAGTCGCTGTACCCGGCAAACTCGGTGCCGCTCGTCGTGAAGCGCATCAACAACACGCTGACGCGCGCCGACCAGATCCAGTGGTCGGAGGGCAAGAACCCGGGCGACGAAGGCTACGTCGATTTCTTCGCACCGATCGTCGCTGACGCGGAAGCCGGTTTCGGCGGCGTGCTGAACGCATTCGAACTGATGAAGGCGATGATCGAAGCCGGCGCGTCGGGCGTCCACTTCGAGGATCAGCTCGCTTCGGTGAAGAAGTGCGGCCACATGGGCGGCAAGGTGCTCGTGCCGACGCGCGAGGCCGTCGCGAAGCTGTCGGCTGCGCGCCTCGCGGCCGACGTGATGGGTACGTCGACCGTGCTGGTCGCCCGCACCGACGCGGAAGCAGCCGACCTGATCACGTCCGACATCGACGACAACGACAAGCCGTTCCTGACGGGCGAGCGCACGGTGGAAGGCTTCTTCCGCACGAAGCCGGGCATCGAGCAGGCGATCTCGCGTGGTCTCGCCTACGCGCCGTACGCCGACCTGGTCTGGTGCGAAACGGGCAAGCCGGATCTCGAGTACGCGAAGAAGTTCGCGGAAGCGATCCACAAGCAGTTCCCGGGCAAGCTGCTGTCGTACAACTGCTCGCCGTCGTTCAACTGGAAGAAGAACCTCGACGACGCGACGATCGCGAAGTTCCAGAAGGAACTCGGCGCGATGGGCTACAAGTTCCAGTTCATCACGCTGGCCGGCTTCCATGCGCTCAACTACTCGATGTTCAACCTCGCGCACGGCTATGCCCGCACGCAGATGAGCGCGTTCGTCGAACTGCAGCAGGCCGAGTTCTTGGCAGCGGACAAGGGCTTCACGGCGGTCAAGCACCAGCGCGAAGTCGGCACCGGCTACTTCGACGCCGTGACGCAGACGGTCGAGCGCGAAGCATCGACGACCGCGCTGCACGGCTCGACCGAAGACGAGCAGTTCTTCGACGGCAAGAAGGTCGCGTAAGCAGAAAGGCACGACGCGCCACGCGTCATGCCGATGCCCGCCCCGTCTCGCGACGGCGCGGCATCGGCCACCGAACAAAAATCAGGGAGGAGACGGCAGGCGCGCGATACCGATCGCGCGACCGGCCGCACGGCCTGCGGGCCGCCAGCAACGACGCGCGCCGGCTCCGTCCGGCGCGCCCTTCTTCCAGGGCGCCGCCCTACCGATACACGATCACCGGAATTTTCGTATGGGTCAGCACGCGCTGTGTCTCGCTGCCGATCAGCAAGCTGCCGAGCCCGCGGCGTCCGTGGGACGCCATGAAGATCACGTCGCAGCCGCCGCGTTCGGCCGCCTCGATGATGCCGAGATACGGCGACGGACGCACGCTCGTCCAGGTGTCGCAATCGACGCCGGCCGCCTTCGCGGCCGATTCGACTTCGTCGAGGTGCGCGCGCGCCTCGCGCTCGCTGCGCGCCCGGAAATCGGCGGGCGGCTCGATGATCACTTCGGAAAACGGCGAGTACGGATACTGCGGCAGGCACGCGTAGGCCGTGACCCGCGCACCGACCGCGCGCGCCAGGTCGATCGCGCCGTCGATCGCCTTCTGCGACAGTTCGGAACCGTCGGTTGGAACGAGGATGTGCCGGAACATCGCGCCCTCCTTCGTCAATTGCGCTCCGCACGTCGCGATCCCGTCCGAGCCAGCCGCGACGCGTCGGACATGCCTGCTACGAGTGTAGTGCGCGAAACCGCCCAACCGGCGCCGTCAGCGGGTTCGCCCTCATATCGGAAACGCGCGGGCACGCGCGGCCTACTCGCCCCAATATCCAGGCTGTTCGTAGGTGTGCTTCAGATAATCGAGAAACAACCGCACGCGCAGCGGCAGATGCCGGCGTTGCGGAAACACCGCATGGATACCGATCGGCGGTGCGGCGAATGCGTCGAGTACGCTCACGAGCCGGCCGGCCGCGATGTCGTCGCCGACCTCCCACCACGAGCGCCACGCGAGCCCGTGGCCTGCGAGGCACCACTCGTGCAGTACCGCGCCGTCCGAGCATTCCATCGTGCCGTTCACGCGGATCGACACGACCTTGCCGTCCTCCTGGAACGTCCAGCCGCGTTGCTGGTTCGCGTTTGCCGCGAGCGCGAGGCAGTTGTGCCGCGCCAGCTCCGCGAGCGACGTGGGCGTGCCGCGCCGTGCGAGATACCCGGGAGAGGCGACGCACACGCGGCGATTCTCGCCGAGCTTCAGCGACACGAGCGACGAATCGGGCAGCTCGCCGAGCCGCACCGCGCAATCGAACCCCTCGTTGACGAGATCGACCATCCGGTCGGACAGGTCGAGCGTGACCGACACGTCTGGATGGCCAACGCTGAATTCGGGCACGAGCGGCGCGACGTGCCGCCGGCCGAAACCGGCCGGCGCGGAAATCCGCAGGTGGCCACTCGCCTTGACGCCGCCGGCGGACACGCTCGCCTCCGCGTTCTGCATGTCGTTGATGATGCGCTGGCAATCCTCGAGGAACGCCGAGCCCTCGAACGTCAGCGTGAGCTTGCGCGTCGTGCGCACCAGCAGCTTCACGCCGAGCCGCTCCTCGAGTGCGTCGAGGCGGCGGCCGATGATCGCCGGTGCGACGCCTTCCGCGTGCGCGGCCGCCGACAGGCTGCCCTTCGCCGCGACCGCGGCAAACGTTTCGATCTGCTTGAACCGGTCCATCACTCGCAGGGGCGGCGCTGCCGCCCTTCAAATAGCTTGAACCGCTCAAGATTAGGTATATGAAAGTAAAAGATCAAGTGATGTTTAGCGTCTTTTTTAGCACATCCGATCACGAATAGAATTCACCTGACCTCTGAAACTGGAGCGCAAGGCTATGTCGGCCACAACGACACTCTCCTCTCCCGACGCAATCCTCTTCGACGCATTCGGCACGTTGTTCGACGTGCGTGCGGTCCTGGCCGCGGCGGAGCAGATGTTTCCCGGTCACGGGGAACGGTTGTCGCAGCTGTGGCGACGCAAGCAAATCGAATACTCGCAGTTGCGCACGCTCGCCGATCCTGCCGGCGCGCGCTATCGCCCGTTCCGGGACATCACGCTCGATGCGCTGCGATTCGCCGCGCGCCGGCTCGGGCTCATGCTGAACAGCGCGGCCGAGAAACGGCTGATGGACGAATACGCATGCCTGTCCACCTATCCCGACACGGTGCCCGCGCTGCGCAAGCTGCGCGCGCTCGACCCGCGCCCGCCGCTCGGGATCCTGTCGAACGGCACGCCGCAGATGCTCGACATCGCGATCAAGAGCGCCGGCATGTCCGGGCTGTTCGATCGCGTGCTGTCGGCCGACACCGTGCGCGCGTACAAGCCGAGCCCGGCTGCCTACGCACTCGGCACCGACGCGTTCGGATCAAACCGGCGCGGCATCGTGTTCGTGTCGTCGAACGCGTGGGACGTCGCCGGCGCCGTCTGGTTCGGCTACACGACGTTCTGGCTCAACCGCACGGGCGCGCCCGCCGAGGAACTCGGCGCGCCGCCCGACGGCACCGGCGCCAGCATGGCCGACCTGCTCGCATTCCTCGCCACCCCGGCTCCGTCCGGCAGACCCGCAAACCGCACGCGCCCCAGCCCGGGTGCATGACGTTCGCAGCGCTGCCGCCTTCCCCCTTTCACCGAAACCGCAACTGACCGACCAAGGAGATGAGACTCATGAGCACCCCGATCACGCTGCCGCAAGGCATGACGATCACCGGCGAAATCAAGCCGGGTTACGAAGCAATCCTGACGCCCGACGCGCTCGCACTCGTCGCGGCGCTGCACCGCACGTTCGAGCCGCGCCGCCAGGCGCTGCTGCAGGCGCGCGTCGAGCGCACGAAACGTCTCGACGCGGGCGAGCGCCCCGACTTTCTGGCCGAGACGAAGGCGATCCGCGAAGGCGACTGGAAGGTCGCGCCGCTGCCGGCCGACCTGCAATGCCGTCGTGTCGAGATCACTGGCCCCGTCGAGCGCAAAATGATCATCAACGCGCTGAACTCGGGTGCCGATTCGTACATGACGGACTTCGAGGATTCGAACGCGCCGAGCTGGACGAACCAGATCGACGGCCAGATCAACCTGAAGGACGCGGTGCGCCGCACGATCTCGCTCGAGCAGAACGGCAAGTCGTACCAGCTGAACGACAAGGTCGCGACGCTGATCGTGCGTCCGCGCGGCTGGCACCTCGACGAGAAGCACGTGACGGTCGACGGCCAGCGCGTGTCCGGCGGCATCTTCGATTTCGCGCTGTTCCTGTTCCACAACGCGAAGGAACTGCTCGCGCGCGGCTCGGGCCCGTACTTCTACCTGCCGAAGATGGAAAGCCATCTCGAGGCGCGCCTGTGGAACGACATCTTCGTCGCCGCGCAGGAAGCCGTCGGCGTGCCGCGCGGCACGATCCGCGCGACGGTGCTGATCGAGACGATCCTCGCCGCGTTCGAAATGGACGAGATCCTGTACGAACTGCGCGAACACAGCTCGGGCCTGAATGCCGGCCGCTGGGACTACATCTTCTCGGCCATCAAGAAGTTCAAGAACGATCGCGACTTCTGCCTCGCCGAGCGTTCGAGGATCACGATGACGGTGCCGTTCATGCGCGCGTACGCATTGCTGTTGCTGAAGACCTGCCACAAGCGCAACGCGCCGGCGATCGGCGGGATGAGCGCGCTGATCCCGATCAAGAACGATCCGGAAGCGAATGACAAGGCGATGGGCGGCGTGCGCTCGGACAAGCAGCGCGACGCGACCGACGGCTACGACGGCGGCTGGGTGGCGCACCCGGGACTCGTGCCGATCGCGATGGAAGAGTTCGTCAAGGTGCTCGGCGACAAGCCGAACCAGATCGCGAAGCAGCGCGACGACGTGCAGGTCGAAGGCAAGAACCTGCTCGACTTCCAGCCTGAAGCGCCGATCACCGAAGCCGGCCTGCGCAATAACATCAACGTCGGCATCCACTACCTCGGCGCATGGCTCGACGGCAACGGCTGCGTGCCGATCCACAACCTGATGGAAGATGCGGCCACGGCCGAAATCTCCCGTTCTCAGGTATGGCAATGGATCCGCTCGCCGAAGGGCGTGCTCGATGACGGCCGTAAGGTCACGGCCGAACTCGTGCGTGAATTCGCGAAGGCCGAGCTGGACAACGTGAAGCGGTCGGTCGGCGGCAACACGCAGCCGTACGAGCGCGCCGCGGCGATCTTCGAGCAGATGTCGACGTCGGAAGGCTTCACCGAATTCCTGACGCTGCCGCTGTACGAGGAAATCTGACGCAGCTGCCCGCCTCGATGAGCGCGGGCCCTGCGTCGGCGCCGATCGCAAGCGATCACGACATCAAAAAAGCGCCCCTCGGGGCGCTTTTTCATTTGCGTCGGGACCGGCTGCCGCGCATCCGGTCAGATGGCTTCCCGCTCGCGCCGGTGCTGAACCCAGTCGCCCGACGCAATGCGCGGATGCCCGGCAATCGCGTGCGCGGCGACCGGATAGTACAGGCAGGCGTACTGCCGGCCGCCGAGCTCGACGGTCACGTTTTCCGGCTTGAACAGCGAGTCGACGCCCGGATACACGCGCTCGATCTCGTCGAGCACGGGAACGAGCTGGTCGTCGACCTCGTAGACGTCGCCCCAGACCAGCGACTTGCCGGCCGACCCGGCGATCATCCCCGGATACGTACCGAAATCGTACAGTTCGCCCGGCAGCGCGGCGGCACCGAGCAGCGTCGGCGCGGCAATCCCGTGCCTGGCGGCCGCGTGGCCGATGTCGTTGGCCTCCCCGTTTCTCAAGGTGCCGTAGACGAATACGTAACGCATCGTGGTTCTCCTCTTTGATTCGTATGTTGCCGTGTTCGCGCGTCATGCGAGCAAAATCGCCCGAGCACCGATAGACCACGATACCGGCCCGATGGTTCGCACCTGCAAGCGCGCCCGGCCCTCGGCAGTCCCGAAATCGCCAGGCCCCCACACAAAGTTCATTCAAGCGCGGCATGATCGACCGACAAACCGCCGCATGCGCTTTCGCGGCGCCTTCTACAATAACGGCATCGCCGCCGCGCTGCCCGAATCGTCCATGAACCCGCCGTTCCAAGCCGACGTACCGAACCCGTACGTCATCGACATTCCGCCCGAATTCGCGCCGACCGCCGCCCATCCGATGCGCGTACGCGCAAGGCAGGTCAATACCGGGCACCGCATCCCGCTGCATACGCATGCGTGGGCGCAGCTCGCGTACGCATCGCGCGGTGTGCTGCGCGTCGCGACGACCGGCACGACATGGATGGTGCCGCCGTCCCGCGCGATCTGGGTGCCGCCCCGCGTGACGCACGAGGTCGTGATCGTCGAAGAGGCGTATTTGCGCACGCTGTATATCGACGAGTCGATCGTGCCGGGCGGGCTCGACGCGTGTCGCGTCGTCGAAGTGACGGGGCTCCTGCGCGAACTGATCGTCGCACTCGATGCACGCGACCTGAGCGCCACGCGCGAACGCCTGCTGTGCGGGCTCGTGCTGGACGAGTTGAGCCACGCCGAACCGCTGCCGCTCGCGGTGCCGATGCCCGACGAAAAAAGGCTGCGCGTGCTGTGCGAATCGGTCCTCGCACACCCGGCGCACGCGGAGTCGCTCGAGCATTGGGCCAGCGAAGTCGGCGCCAGCACACGCACGATTTCGCGGCTCTTCAAGCAGGAGCTGGGCGTGAGCTTTTCGCAGTGGCGCCAGCAGGCGCTGCTGGCGCGAGCCATTCCGCTGCTGAACCAGGGGCGCCCGCTGTCGCATATCGCGCGCGAACTCGGCTACCAGAGCCAGAGCGCCTTTTCAGCGATGTTTCGGCGCGCATTCGGCGAAAGCCCACGTGCATTCATGCTGCGCGGCTACGAGCACCGCGGCCCGGAAGGCAGCCTCGCGGACGACGAGCCCCCGGACGACGATGCGATCGGCGCTGTACGCTGAATACCCCGCCGGGTCGTCAGGGATTCAGACTGGCCTCACCATGTGGCGGATCGAGCCAAGTTGCGCGAGCCGCGACCCGGTAACCTGATAGCCCATGCGCAAGTAGAGACGCGCGGCTGGATTGTCGACGAACACGCGCAGTTGCAGTTCGTGCAGCCCGCGCGCACGTGCCCAGCGGTGCGACATGTCGAGCATGTAGGTGCCAGCGCCCTGCCCACGGTGGCCGGCCGCGATCTGTACGTCGCGGATGTGCAAGGAGTCGTCCTCCTCGGTCACGCGCAGTACGCCGATGCGCTCGCCGTCGGCCTCGAGGATGAAGTTTTCGGATTCGCGCCAACTCGCGTAGAACAGGTCGCTGCGCCACACGAGCCCATGGCGCTTGTAATAGCCGCCCATGTTGCCGTGCGTCAGCGCTTCGGCAAACGGAAAATCGCTGGCCTCCGCGGGCCGGAGCTGATACAGGAGTCGCAGGTCGGTCGGATCGAGCATCGCGCAGGGGTCAAGAACGCATCCCGCCACGATAGCGCAGTCGCGTGCGGATGCAATCGCGGATTTCTCGTAGCGGCCAGATGCCGGATGACCGGGGGTTACGTACCCGCCGGCGGGCGCAACCGGAAACGCAAATGAAAAAGCCCGCATAAAGCGGGCTTTTTCATTTTCTGGCGGAGCGGACGGGACTCGCCTACATCCTGCAGGCCGCGGATGCGCGTCCACGCGCATCCCTTCGAATCCCGCCGGAAGCCGCGCAGGCGGCTTCCTCCGCTCCACAGCCACGCGCCCGCCAGCGGGCGCAACCGGAAACGCAAATGAAAAAGCCCGCATAAAGCGGGCTTTTTCATTTTCTGGCGGAGCGGACGGGACTCGAACCCGCGACCCCCGGCGTGACAGGCCGGTATTCTAACCGACTGAACTACCGCTCCAGTCTTGCTGCTTGCCTGGCAGGCGTCGGTTGCTTCCTGCCGGCGCATCGTTTGTTCGAACGACGCCGAAATCTGGCGTCCCCTAGGGGATTCGAACCCCTGTACTCACCGTGAAAGGGTGATGTCCTAGGCCTCTAGACGAAGGGGACAACGTACTGCCTACATCTTTAATGCAAAAGCCCGTTCAAAAAACGTTCTTTGAACGGGCTTCGTTCTGGCGGAGCGGACGGGGCTCGAACCCGCGACCCCCGGCGTGACAGGCCGGTATTCTAACCAACTGAACTACCGCTCCAGCTTTTTTACTCCCACCTGCAGGACATCGTCACGTTCCTGCGGGTGATGCGACACTTCTACGAAACGCCGCTGAATCTGGCGTCCCCTAGGGGATTCGAACCCCTGTACTCACCGTGAAAGGGTGATGTCCTAGGCCTCTAGACGAAGGGGACAACGTACTGCTTACATCCTTAATGCAAAAGCCCGCTCAAAGACGTCTTGAACGGGCTTCGTTCTGGCGGAGCGGACGGGACTCGAACCCGCGACCCCCGGCGTGACAGGCCGGTATTCTAACCGACTGAACTACCGCTCCAGCTTTCTTACCCTCACCCGCAGGAAGTCGGTTACGTTCCTGCAAGCGTTGCGACATTTCTATGAAACGCCGCTGAATCTGGCGTCCCCTAGGGGATTCGAACCCCTGTACTCACCGTGAAAGGGTGATGTCCTAGGCCTCTAGACGAAGGGGACAAAATCTTTTCAGATTTGTCTGACTTTCGCTATTCACTTTTCAATCAACAGCGAAGGCCGAAATTCTAACTGCTTTGAATCATTTTGTGAAGCATTTATTACTACCACTGCAGCTTCGCAAATCAACTCAGCTTGTTCTGATGGTGGAGGTAAGCGGGATCGAACCGCTGACCTCTTGCATGCCATGCAAGCGCTCTCCCAGCTGAGCTATACCCCCTTGCAGAACAGAAATGAGATTATATGGAGCTACTTTGAACTTGTAAATACCCTTTTTGCGATTCGAGCGAAATTTTTTGCGAAGCTGCCGCGATGTCACGCACGGGCAGCCTCACTCGCCCTCGAGCCTCAGGCCAACGCGGCCTCGATGCGCGACACCACGACATCGCGACCGAACAGCACGAGCACCGCATCGATCGACGGCGTGTGCGTCGTACCCGCCACCAGCAGACGCACCGGCATCGCGAGTTGCGGCATCTTCAGCTTGTGCGTGCCGAGCGTCGCCTTCAGCGCGGCGGACACGGCCTCCTTCGTCCAGTCGGCCGCCTTCAGCGCAACGACGAGATCGGCCAGCGCCGGACGCACCGCATCGGTCACGTGCTGCGCAAGCGCATCGGCTTCCGGCGCCGGCACACGGTAGAACATCGTGGCGCCTTCCGCGATCTCCTTGACCGTCGTCGCGCGATCCTTCATCAGCCCGACCACCGCTTCGAGCGCAGGGCCCGTCGCGATCGCCGCATCATCGATGCCGAGGGCAGCGAGGAACGGCTTCGCCAGCTCGGCGAGGCGTGCGTTGTCCGCTTCCTTGATGTAATGCGCGTTCAGCCAGCTCAGCTTGCTGTGGTCATACTGCGCGGGCGACTTGCCCAGATGCTCGAGATCGAACCATTCGACGAACTGCTCGCGCGAGAAGATCTCGGCGTCGCCGTGCGACCAGCCGAGGCGCGCGAGATAGTTGACGACGGCTTCAGGCAAGAAGCCCGCGTCGCGGTACGCCATCACGCTCATCGCGCCATGCCGCTTGCTCATCTTCTCGCCCTGCTCGTTCAGCACGGTCGGCAGGTGCGCATAGACGGGCGGCTCGCCGCCGAGCGCGTTCAGGATGTTGATCTGGCGCGGCGTGTTGTTCACGTGATCGTCGCCACGAATCACGTGCGTGATGCCCATGTCCATGTCGTCCACCACCACGCAGAAGTTGTAGATCGGCGTGCCGTCCGGGCGCGCGATCACCAGGTCGTCGAGTTCCTCGTTCGAGATCTCGACACGCCCCTTCACGGCGTCGTCCCACACAACCGTGCCCGTCAGCGGATTGCGGAAGCGCAGCACCGGCTTCACGCCAGCCGGCGGCTCCGGCAACACCTTGCCGGGCTCCGGACGCCACGTGCCGTCATAGCGCGGCTTCAGGCCCGCCTCGCGCTGGCGTTCGCGCAGCGCGTCGAGTTCCTCGGCCGACATGTAGCACGGGTACGCGAGCCCCTTCTCCAGCATCTGCGCGAGCACCTCGCGATAGCGGTCCATCCGCTGCATCTGATAAATCGGGCCTTCGTCGAAATCCAGGCCGAGCCACTGCATCCCTTCAAGGATCGCGTCGACCGCTTCCTGCGACGAGCGCTCGACGTCGGTATCCTCGATGCGCAACACGAACGTGCCCTTCATCTTGCGGGCGAACGCCCACGGATAGAGCGCGGAGCGGATGTTGCCGAGGTGGATGAAGCCGGTGGGACTCGGCGCGAAGCGGGTACGGACAGGACGGGTCATAAACGGTAACTCGAACGCCTGGGGCGCATGAATGATTCGACGCGGGATCGACGGCGGCAGCCCGGACAGCAACGGGGCCGGCGACGCCCGGAACGGGAAAGAAGCCGGAATTATACTCGTGCCGGACTTCGCGCCAAGCGCGCCGCTTGCTTTATGATGTGCGCGCCGCGGCCGCCAGCCGACGCGGCGCCAGCCGCCCGGAACCTGCCGCGCGGCTGCTCGGAACCTATCGCCGCCGCGGGCCGTGTAACCCGCCGCCAAGCTGCCGGAGAACCATTCGATGTCGTCCCCTCGCCTGTCGCGCCGCCACTTCACGATCGCCGCCGCGTCCGCCAGCCTCGCCGCCTGCACGTCGTTCGGCGACAAATCCCGCCCGGACAATGCGTCCGGCGCCACGCAGTCGCACGAGAAACCGGTGAAGATCGGCATCGCGCTCGGCGGCGGCGCCGCGCGCGGCTTCTCGCACATTGGCGTGCTGAAGGCCCTCGAGGCCCGCGGCATCCCGGTCGAAATCGTCGCGGGCACGAGCGCGGGCTCGGTGGTCGGCGCACTCTACGCGTCGGGCATGAGCGCGCTGCAGATCAACAAGATCGCCCTCGACATGGACCAGGCCGCGATCAGCGACTGGGCGCTGCCGTTCCGCTCGCGCGGGCTGCTGCAAGGCGTCGCGCTGCAGAACTTCCTGAACAAGACGCTCAACAACCGGCCGATCGAGAAGATGGCGAAGCCGCTCGGCATCGTCGCAACCGATCTGCAGAGCGGTCAGCCGATCCTGTTCCAGCAAGGCAATACGGGACTCGCGGTGCGCGCGTCGTGCAGCGTGCCTTCGGTGTTCGAACCGGTGAAGATCGGCAACCGCGAGTATGTCGACGGCGGCCTCGTGAGCCCGGTGCCCGCGTCGTATGCACGCAAGATGGGCGCGAGCTTCGTGATCGCGGTCGACATCTCGGCCCGGCCGGACGGCGCGGCAACCAACAACCCGATCGAGATGCTGCTGCAGACTTTCACGATCATGGGCCAGACCATCAAGACCTACGAGCTCGACAAGTACGCGGACGTCGTCATTCGCCCGAACCTCAACGCGATGGGGGGCAGCGACTTCAACCAGCGCAACGCGGCAATCCTCGCGGGCGAGGAAGCCGTCGCGCGCATCATGCCGGAACTGCAGCGCAAGCTCGCGGCAGCGCGCGGCGTGGCCGCCGCGTAAGCACGCGATGCGCGGGCCGGCGCGCCAACGGCGGAACGGCTTTCCGCTGGCCGCTTGCACCGCCCCAAAACAAAAACCCTGCCGCCTTTCGGTGACAGGGTTTTTTCGATCCGGCCGGACGGGCCGTCGAACGTCAGTTGTTGCCGTTCGCCGAATCGTCGCCGATCGTTGCGCGCACGCGCTGACGCAGGTCTTCCGGCTTCATCGGAAACTCCGATTCGATCCGGCGCGCGCCGGTGAAACGCTTTTCCCAGTAGCCGCTGTCGAGATCGTCGACGCGAATGGTGCTGCCCGTCGACGGCGAGTGCACGAACTTGTTGTCGCCGATGTAGATGCCGACGTGCGAGAACGTGCGGCGCATCGTGTTGAAGAACACGAGGTCGCCCGGCTTGAGGTTGCTCATGCTCACCTTCTCGCCGACGCGGCTCATCTCTTCCGCACGGCGCGGCAGCGACATGCCGAGCGTGTCCTGGAACACGTAGCGCACGAAGCCGCTGCAGTCGAGGCCCGAATCCGGCGAGTTGCCGCCCCAGCGATACCGCACGCCGATCATGTTCAGCGCGCCGACGACCACGTCGCCAGCCTTGCCGGCCATGCCGGCGAGGAACGACTTCGCACCGCCGCTCGACGGCTGCGCGCTGGTCTGCTGGAGGGACGAATTCGACGCGTTCTGCGTCGAATTCGTGACATTTTGGTTAAAACTGCTGACTTCGTCGGCGAACACGCCGGGAGCTGCTGCAAACAGGGCGCCGATGAACAGCCCGGCGATGGTGCGCGCGCATGCCTGGGTCAGGGATCGATGCTGCATTGGTCGATGGAATTTGCTTAAAAATCAGCTGATTGGCGGAAAATTTCGGTCGATACTAGCCAGCGCGTAATCGTTTGTCAAAACAAATTAATAAATACAATCGAGATGGTCAGACCATTGGCGGCCTATCACGCTTTCCAGACCGCTTTCAACAGCTTTTGTGTGTAAGGATGTGACGGCCTGGTGAAGATGTCGGCCACCTCCCCCGACTCGACGACGGCCCCGTCCTGCATCACCGCCACGCGGTGCGCCATCGCCCCGATCACCTCGAGGTCGTGGCTGATGAATACATAGCCGAGGTTGTATTTCTGTTGCAAATTCGCGAGCAGTTTCAGCACCTGCTGCTGGATCGACACGTCGAGCGCCGACGTCGGCTCGTCGAGGATCAGGATGCGCGGCTCCAGCACCAGCGCCCGCGCGATCGCGATCCGCTGGCGCTGGCCGCCCGAGAATTCGTGCGGATAACGATGCAGCACCGTGCGGTCGAGGCCGACTTCGCGCAGCACCGCGAGCGACTTCGCGCGGCGCGCATCGGGCGTCATGTCCGGGCGATGCAGCTCGAGCCCCTCGCCGACGATCCGCTCGATCGTGTGACGCGGCGAAAGTGAACCGAAGGGATCCTGAAAGACCACCTGCATGTTCGAGCGCAGCGCGGTTTGTTCGCGGCCGCGATAGGTCGACAGCGCGCGCCCCTGGAATTCGATCGTGCCGCCGGCCGTCTTTTGCAGCCCGAGCAGCGCCATCGCGAGCGTCGACTTTCCCGACCCCGATTCGCCGACGATACCGAGCGTCTCGCCCTGCCGCACCGACACCGACACGTCCGCGACGGCCGTCACCGGCACCGAGCCGAACCAGCCCGCGATGCCCGGCCGCTTGCGCGCGAACTGCACGCTCACGTGGTGCGCGTCGAGCACGACGGGCGCGATCGGCATCACCGGCGTGACCGCGCGTTGCGGCCGGCTGTTCAGCAGCCGCTGCGTATACGGATGCTCGGGTTGCGCGAAGATCCGCTCGACGGACCCGCTCTCGACGAGCCGGCCGTGCTCCATCACCGCGACGCGATCCGCGAAGTGCCGCACGAGATTCAGGTCGTGCGTGATCAGCAGGATCGCCATCCCGCGCTTTTCCGCTTCCTCGCGCTGCAGTTCCAGCAGCAGTTCGACGATCTGCGCGCGGATCGTCACGTCGAGCGCGGTGGTCGGCTCGTCGGCCAGCAGCAGGCGCGGACGGCAGGCGAGCGCCATCGCGATCATCGCGCGCTGCCGCTGGCCGCCCGACAACTGGTGAGGATAACTGTCGACGCGCTTCTCCGGCTCCGCGATGCCCGTGCGTGCGAGCAGCGCAATCGCACGCTTGCGCGCCTCGACGGCCGATACGCCGTCGTGCAGCACGATCGTCTCGCCGATCTGCACGCCGATCGTATACAGCGGGTTGAGCGCGGTCATCGGTTCCTGGAAGATCATCGCGATGTCCGAGCCGCGCAGCCCGCGCATCTCGCGCTCGCTCTTGGCCGCCAGGTCCTGCCCCGCGAAGCGGATCGCGCCGCTCACGTCGGCGTCGCGCAACAGCCGCAGGATTGACAGCGCGGTCACGCTCTTGCCCGAACCCGACTCGCCGACCAGCGCGACGCGCTCGCCGCGGCCGATCGCGAGCGTCACGTCGTCCACCGCGACCGTGTCGCCGAAACGCACATGCAGATGCTCGAGCGCCAGCAGCGGCTCTTGCTGCGTCGATACGACCGGCTCGCTCATCGCTGGCCTCCCGCCGCGCGCACCGAATCGGCGATCCGAGTGTCGAGTGCATTGCGCAGCGCGTCCCCCATGAAGGTCAGCAGCAGCAGCGTCGCAACCAGCACGCCGAACGTCGACAGCGAGATCCACCATGCGTCGAGGTTGCCCTTGCCCTGCGCGAGCAGTTCGCCGAGGCTCGGGGTCGGCGGCGGCACGCCGAGCCCGAGGAAATCGAGGCTCGTGAGCGCGAGGATCGAACCGCTCATCCGGAACGGCAGGAACGTGATCACCGGCGTGAGACTGTTCGGCAGCACGTGGCGCCAGATGATCTGCCAGTTCGTGAGGCCCATCGCGCGCGCGGCGCGCACGTAGTCCTGCGTACGGTTGCGCAGGAATTCCGCACGCACGTAGTCGGCGAGCCCGATCCAGCCGAACAGCGACAGCAGCACGATCAGCAGCAGGAAGCTCGGCTCGAAGATCGACGCGAAGATGATCAGCAGGTACAGCTCGGGCAGCGAGCTCCAGATCTCGATCAGCCGCTGCCCGACGATGTCGATGCGCCCGCCGAAGAAACCCTGCACGGCGCCCGCGGCAATCCCGAGCAGCGTGCCGATCACGGTCAGGATCAGCCCGAACTCGACCGACACGCGGAACCCGTACACGAGCCGCGCAAGCAGGTCGCGCCCCTGATCGTCGGTGCCCAACCAGTTCACGCGCGACGGCGGCGCGGGGTTCGGCACGTTCGAGAAGTAGTTCAGCGTGTCGTAGTAATAACGGTTCGGCGGGTAGACGACGAAGTTGCCGGGCGCCTCGAGCCGCTTGCGCACATACGGATCGAGATAGTCAGCCGGCGTCGGGAAATCGCCGCCGAAGGTCGTCTCCGGATACGCATGGAACATCGGGAAATAGGTCTGGCCGTCGTAACGCACGACGAGCGGCTTGTCGTTCGACCACAGCGGCGCCGCGAGACTGGCGGCGAACGCAATCACGAAGATCACAAAACTCCAGTAGCCGAGCCGCTGTTGCCGGAAGCGCTGCCAAACGCGGCGCATGGGCGACGGCGACACGCGTGCGCGCGCCGCGTCGATGCGGGACGATGCGACGGCACGGTTCATCGCGCGCCTCGCCCGGTGACGCCGGGCATGGGGACGGTCGGTTTCATGTCAGCGCTCCAGGTTGCCGAATTGAATGCGCGGGTCGACCCACACGTAGCAGAGATCGGAGATCAGCTTGGTCGCAAGACCGATCAGCGTGAACACGTACAGCGTACCGAGCACGACCGGATAGTCGCGCCGTACGACCGATTCGTACGACAGCAGCCCGAGGCCGTCGAGCGAAAACAGCTTCTCGATCAGCAGGCTACCCGTGAAGAACGCGCCGATGAACGCAGCCGGGAAGCCGACGATCAGCGGCAGCATCGCGTTGCGGAACACGTGCTTCCACAGCACGTGGCGCTCGGAGAGCCCCTTCGCGCGCGCGGTCAGCACGTATTGTCGGCGGATCTGGTCGAGGAACGCATTCTTCGTGAGCATCGTGACGACCGCGAAGCTGCCGACGACCGACGCCGTGATCGGCAGCGCGATGTGCCACAGGTAGTCGAGCACCTTGCCCACGAGCGACAGCTGCGCGAAGTTGTCCGACGTGAGCCCGCGCAGCGGGAACAGCTGCCAGAACGAGCCGCCGCCGAACAGCACGAGCAGCAGCACGCCGAGCACGAAGCCCGGAATCGCATAGCCGACGAGCACGACGAGGCTTGTCGCGACATCGAACGGCGAACCGTTGCGCACCGCCTTCGCAATGCCGAGCGGCACCGATATGAGGTACGTGAGGAAGAACGTCCACAGCCCGATGCTGATCGACACGGGCAGCTTCTGCACGACCAGCGACCACACGCTCTGGTGGCGGAAGTAGCTGTCGCCGAGATCGAAGCGCGCGAAGCGCTTGAGCATCAGCCAGTAGCGTTCGAGAGGCGGTTTGTCGAAGCCGTACAGCGCCTTGAGCTGCGCGAGCTGCTGCGCGTCGACGCCGGTGTGCGCGCGCATCCCGAACGGCACCGCACCCTGCTCCGACGCACCCTTGCGCAATTCCTGCACGGCCTGTTCGACGGGGCCGCCCGGCACGAACTGGATCACCGCGAACGTGAGGGTCAGCACGCCGATGAGCGTCGGGATCATCAGCAGCAGGCGTTTGAGGATGTAGCTCCACATGGGCGTCGACTCGCGATCGGTAAGCGGGATTGGACTCGGGGCGGCGTGGCTCAGCGATCGGGCTTCGCCCACCAGGTCGACACGACCCAGCCCTCGGCCGAATAGTACAGCGGCAGCGTCTGCGGATAGGCGAGCGTGCGCTTGTACGCGATCCGGTGCGTCGTGCTGTACCACTGCGGAACCGCGTAGTAGCCGTGCATCAGCACGCGGTCGAGCGCGTGGGTCGCGTCGAGCAGGTCTTCGCGCGTCTGCGCAGTACCCAGCGAGTGGAGCAACGCATCGACGGCCGGCGACTTCAGCCCGATGAAGTTGTCGGAACCCGGCTCGTCGGCGAACTTGCTCGCGTAACGCGAGTATTGTTCGGCACCCGGAACCTGCACGCCCGGCCAGCGGATCGTCGTCATGTCGTAGTCGAATGCGTCCAGACGCTTCTGCAGCAGCGCGAAATCGGCCGTACGAAAACGTGCGTCGATGCCGAGCTTCGCCAGATTGCGCTGGTACGCCGCCACGATCCCTTCCATCGCCGCGCCCGAATCGTCGAGGATCTCGAACGTGAACGGCTCGCCCTTCGCGTTGCGCAGCGCGCCGTCGCGATAGGTCCAGCCGGCCTGCGCAAGCAGCGCGCGCGCCTTCAGCAGGTTCGCGCGCAGCGAGCCCGGCGGGTTCGTGTCCGGCTGCGTGACCATCGGGCCGAACACGGCCGGGTCGAGCTGCGCGCGCAGCGGCTCCAGCAGCTTCAGCTCGCCGGGGCCGGGCGTGCCGGTCGCCTGCAGGTCGGTGTCGGCGAAGTAGCTGTCCAGACGCGTGTAGGCGCTGTAGAACAGCTGGCGGTTCAACCATTCGAAGTCGAACGCCAGGTCGAGCGCCTGGCGCACGCGCACGTCGCGGAACAACGGCCGGCGCAGGTTCATGAAGAAACCCTGCATGCCGGCGCCGTTGTGCTGGCGGAATTCGCGCTTGACGAGCTCGCCGTTGTCGAAACGCTTGCCGACGTCGCGGCGCGTCCAGTTGCGCGCGATGTACTCCACGAGCACGTCGTATTCGCCGGCCTTGAACGCCTCAAGCCGCGCGACGCCATCGCCATACAGCTTGTAGACGATCCGCTCGAAGTTGTTGGTGCCCACCCGCACCGGCAGATCGGCGCCCCAATACGCCGGGTTGCGCCGGTAAGTAATGGTGCGGCCGTTGTCGTAGCGCTCGATCAGGTACGGGCCGCTGCCGATCGGCTGCTCGAACGCGAGCTGGTCGAACGGGATGCGCGAGCCGTCCGCGCGCAATCCCCACTTGCGCGAGAACACCGTCACGCCGCCGGCGATCAGCGGCAATTCACGGTTCGCGCTGCGGAACTCGAAGCGCACGGTGGCCGGATCGACGACCACAGCCTTCGCGATCTCCGCGAAATACGCGCCGAACTGCGGCGCGGCCTGCTTGCTTTTCAGCGTGTCGAACGAGAACTTGACGTCGTCGGCGGTAACGCGGTCGCCGTTCGAGAAGCGCGCGCGCGGATTCAGGTGGAACGTGACCGAACGGCGGTCCGGCGCGATGTCGATGTCGTCGGCGAGCAGCCCGTACGCGGATGCCGGCTCATCCGAGCTGCCGGTCGCGAGGCTTTCGAACAGCATGTCGATGCCCGGCGCGGGATTGCCGCGCATCGTGAACGGGTTGAACTTGTCGAACGACGTCAGCCGGTTCGGGTTCGCAAGCACCAGCGTGCCGCCCTTCGGCGCGGCGGGGTTGACGTAGTCGAAATGCTTGAAGCCCGGCGGATACTTCGGCTCGCCGTACTGCGCGATGGCGTGGGCCGCGTGCGCAGCGGTTGCGGCCAGCGCCGCCTGCAATGCGAATACCACGGCCGTGCGGCCTGCAACCCGTATGGCACGGCGGGCGCGCGCGACGGCGGCCCAGGGCGAACCCTTCGTCATAGAGGCCCTGTCGGTCGAATGAGAATAGTCACGGGGGACGATTCTACCCATTCAAGCCTGCGAGCCAAAAGAAAACCGCCACGCGGGCGGTTTCTCCGCGAGCGGATCGGGGGCGCGCATCAGGCGGGCGCCCCCTGACGATCAGTGCCAGCCGTTGTGGCGGCCGTTGTCCCAGTGGCCACGATCGCCGCCCCAGCCTCGGCCGTGACGGCGGTACCACTCGTCACGGCCCCAGTAGCGACGGCCGTCCCAGTAGCGGTCGCCATGCCAGCCGATCACGATAGCCGGCGCCGGCGCATAGACAGGGGCCGGCGCGTAGACCGGCGCAGGCTGATAGACGACCGGCGGCGGAGGCGGCGGCGCATACACGGGTGCGGGCGCGACGTAGACTGGCGCCGGAACGCCGAGATTGATCCCGACATTGACTCCCGCCATTGCTGCGCCCGACACGAGCAAGGCCGTCATACCGGTCAAGAGCGAGGCAACACGCAAGGTCTTCATGGATTCCTCTTCTGGTTGTGTCATGTGTGATTCGACTATAACGACAAGCGCCGTCTCCGCATATTTCCACTTTGTAAGAACTGATGCGCGGCATCGCAACGGGAAGCCTGCGCTAACGTCTTGTAACAATCGGCGCCCGCCCTGCCAGTCGCGCCGCTTTCCTGAAACATCTTTCATCCTGCCCCGCGCCCCGCGTCAAGCGGCGCCACGCACACTGCGCGAGCCGAACCGGGCGCCCGCCGCGCTTCGGCAATTCGCTGACAGGCCGGCGCCCCGCGCCGGCGGAGACCTCGCCGATGCTGAAAGTCGTCCGACTCGCGCTCGCGCGCCCCCTACACGTTCATCGTCCTCGCACTGCTGATCCTGATCACGGGCCCGCTCGCGGCACTGCGCACGCCGACCGACATCTTCCCCGACATCCGGATTCCCGTGATCAGCGTCGTGTGGAATGACGCGGGCCTGCAGCCGGCCGACATGGCCGGGCGCATCGTCACCTACGACGAGCGCACGCTCGGCACGACAGTCAACGACGTTGCGTACATCGAGTCGCAGTCGTTCCGCAGCTTCGGGATCGTCAAGATCTTCTTCCAGCCACGCGTCGACATCCGCACCGCGACCGCGCAGGTCACGTCGATCTCGCAGACCGTGCTCAAGCAGATGCCGCCGGGCACCACACCGCCGCAGATCCTCAACGACAACGCATCGACCGTGCCCGTACTGCAGCTGGCGCCGACAAGCGACACACGGAACGAACAGCAGCTCGGCGACTACGCGACCCACGTGATCCGGCCTCAGCTGCTGTCCGTCGCGGGTGTCGCGATTCCGTCGCCGTACGACGGCAAGGTGCGCCAGGTGCAGATCGATCTCGATCCGCAGGCGCTTCCGCGCAGGACGTCGCGACCGCGCTGGCGCAGCAGAACCAGATCATCCCGGCCGGCACTCAGAAGATCGGCGGCTTCGAGTACAACATCCGGCTCAACGACAGTCCGCTGACCATCGACCCAATCAACGCGCTGCCGATCCGGAGCGTGAACGGCGCGGTGATCTTCATGCGCGACGTCGCACACGTACGCGACGGTTATCCGCCGCAAGGCAACATCGTGCGCGTCGACGGCCGTCGCGCGGTGCCGATGAAAACAAAAAGGCGGCACTCGCGTGCCGCCTTTTTGTTGCATGAAAGCGCATGGATACCGACCGCTGCGCCGCGATGCCGCTCAGCGCGACATCATGTTCATGCTGACGTTGTGCATCACCCACAGCGTGCCGACGATCAGGATCGCCGCGGTCAGCACCGTGTAGCTGAACGCCATCACGTTCCAGCGCTGTCCCGACGAGCCGTTCATGTGCAGGAAGTACACGAGGTGCACGACGATCTGCACGAACGCGAGTACGGCAAGCGCGATCAGCGACGCGTGCGGCGACAGCACGCCACCCATCACGAGGCCGAACGACGCGGCCGTGAGCAGCACCGACAGGATGAAACCGGCGACGTAGCCGCCGACACTGCCGTGCCCTTCTTCGAGTTGAGACGAATGCGAATGGGCCATTTAGATCACGCTCGCGAGATAGACAAAGGAAAACACGCAGATCCACACGATGTCGAGGAAGTGCCAGAAGAGGCTCAGGCACGTCAGGCGTCGCAGGTCGCGATCGGTCAGGTCGCCGCCGCGCAACACGATCTGCCCGGCGAGCACGATCATCCACAGCAGGCCGGCCGTCACGTGCAGCCCGTGCGTGCCGACCAGCGTGAAGAACGCGGACAGGAACGCGCTGCGCTGCGGACCCGCGCCTTCCGCGATCAGGTGCGAGAACTCGCGCAGTTCCATCACGAGAAACGCCGCGCCGAGCACGAACGTCACCGCGAGCCATGCGAGCAGCGCACCGCGCCGCTGCTTGTACGCGGCGAGCATCGCGAAACCGTAGGTGATGCTCGACAGCAGCAGCGCGGCGGTTTCCACCGCGACGCCAGGAATGTCGAACAGGTCTTTCGCGGTCGGCCCGCCCGCATACTGCTGGCCGAGCACCGCGAACGTCGCGAACAGCGCCGCAAAGATCACGCAGTCGGTCATCAGGTACAGCCAGAACCCGAACACCGAATGCGACGGCGGATGGTCGTCGTGCTCGAGCAGGGTTGCGCTCAAGGTTTTCTGCAACATCAGTTGGCCTCCAGTTCCACGTCGTCGACGCGCGCGGCCACGCGCTTCGTCGGCTGCTTGTCTTCGATCTTCCGCACCGTCGACGCGGGGATGTAATAGCCGTCGTTATCGCGCGAGCTGTAGATCACGAGCGTCGCGACGATCCCGACGAGCCCGCCGATCGCCATCCACCAGATGTGCCACACCAGCGCGAAGCCGAGCACCAGGCTGAAGATCGCTACCACGAGGCCTGCACAGGTATTCGACGGCATGTGGATGTCGCGAATCGCTGCCGGGTTCGGCCGGCCTTCGCCACGTGCCTTCATGTCCGCATACGCGTCGAGCGTGCGCACCTGCGGGATCAGCGCGAAGTTGTAGTCGGCCGGCGGCGACGAGGTCGCCCACTCCAGCGTGCGGCCGCCCCACGGATCGCCCGTCGTGTCGCGGTACTCGGGCAGGTTGCGGTTGCGGATGCTGACCACCAGTTGCAGCAGCTGGCACGCAATGCCGATCGCGATCAGCACGGCGCCGAACGCGGCGACCAGCAGCCACGGATGCCAGGTCGGGTTGTCGTAGTGGTTGATCCGGCGCGTCATGCCCATGAAGCCGAGCACGTAGAGCGGCACGAATGCAACGTAGAAACCGATCTGCCAGAACCAGAACGCCGCCTTGCCGAGTTTCTCGTTCAGCTTGAAGCCGAACGCCTTCGGGAACCAGTAGTTGAAGCCTGCAAGATAGCCGAACAGCACGCCGCCGATGATCACGTTGTGGAAGTGCGCGATCAGGAACAGGCTGTTGTGCAGCACGAAGTCCGCGCCGGGAATCGCCATCATCACGCCTGTCATGCCGCCGAGCGTGAACGTGACCATGAAGCCGATCGTCCACAGCACGGGAGTCGTGAATTCGATCCGGCCGCGGTACATCGTGAACAGCCAGTTGAACACCTTCACGCCGGTCGGGATCGCGATGATCATCGTCATGATGCCGAAGAACGCATTCACGTTCGCACCCGAGCCCATCGTGAAGAAGTGGTGCAGCCAGACGAGGAACGACAACACCATGATCGCGCAGGTCGCGTACACCATCGTCTTGTAGCCGAACAGCGGCTTCTTCGCGAACGTCGCGATGACTTCCGAGAAGATGCCGAACGCCGGCAGGATCAGGATGTACACCTCGGGGTGACCCCATGCCCAGATCAGGTTCAGGTACAGCATCGCGTTGCCGCCGGCTTCGTTCGTGAAGAAGTGCATGCCGAGGTAACGGTCGAGGCCGAGCAGCGCGAGCGTCGCGGTCAGGATCGGGAACGACGCCATGATCAGCACGTTCGTGCACAGCGCGGTCCACGTGAACACCGGCATCTTCATCAGCGTCATGCCCGGTGCGCGCATCTTGATGATCGTCACGAAGAAGTTCACGCCGGTCAGCAGCGTGCCGACGCCCGAGATCTGCAGCGCCCACAGGTAGTAGTCGACCCCTACCCCCGGACTGAACTGCAACTCCGACAGCGGCGGATACGCGAGCCAGCCCGTCTGTGCGAATTCGCCGATCACGAGCGAGATGTTGATCAGGATCGCGCTGACGGCCGTCATCCAGAACGAGAGCGAGTTGATGAACGGGAATGCGACGTCGCGCGCACCGATCTGCAACGGCACGATCAGGTTCATCAGGCCGACCATGAACACCATCGCCATGAAGAAGATCATGATCACGCCGTGTGCCGTGAAGACCTGGTCATAGTGGTGCGGCGGCAGGTAGCCGGGCCCGTTGTACGCGAGCGCGAGCTGCATGCGCATCATGATCGCGTCGGCGAAGCCGCGCAGCAGCATGATCAACGCGACGATGATGTACATCACGCCGAGTTTCTTGTGGTCGACCGTGGTCAGCCATTGCGTCCACAGCCATTTCCACCGGCCGGTGATCGTCAGCGCGGCGAGAATGCCCAGCACGACCAGCCCCATGAAGGCACCGGCCCCCATGATGATGGGCTGATCGAACGGGATCGCCGAGAGTGTGAGTTTGCCGAACATGCGTTACCCCTTCGTGCCGCAGGCGGCGTCCTTCAGGTCGAGGACGTGGCCATCGTTGTATTTCGCGATGATGTTGTGGAAGAGCCGCGGATCGACCGACGAGAAGTAGCGTACGGGCGCCTTCTCGCTCGGCTGCGCGACGGTGCCGTACACGGTCGCGTCGAGCCGCTCCGGCGACGCCTTCACCTTCTGCACCCATGCATCGAACTGTTCGCGCGGCTCGGCGAGCGTGCGGAACTTCATGTCGGAGAAGCCACGGCCGCTGAAGTTGGCCGACGTGCCCGCAAAGTTGCCGGGCTCGTCGGCAATCAGGTGCAGGCGCGTCTGCATGCCGGCCATCGCATAGACCTGGCCGCCGAGCTGCGGGATGAAGAACGAGTTCATCACCGAATCCGACGTGATGCGGAAATTCACCGGCGTGCCGACCGGAATCGCGAGCTGGTTCACCGACGCGATGCCGAGCTCCGGATAGATGAACAGCCACTTCCAGTCGAGTGCGACGACCTCGACGTCGATCGGCTTCACCGACGACTCGAGCGGCTTGTACGGGTCGAGCTCGTGCGTGGTCTTCCACGTGAGCACGCCGAGGAACAGGATGATCAGCGTCGGCACCGTCCAGATCACGACCTCGATCGCGGTCGAGTGCGACCAGTCCGGCGCGTAGGTGGCGTTGCGGTTCGACGCGCGATACCGCCACGCGAACCACAGCGTGAGCAGAATCACCGGCACGACGACGATCAGCATCGCCCAGGTGGACGTCGCGATCAGTGCCTTTTCGGCAGCGCCCACGCTTCCTTTCGGATTTAGTACATCTAAATTACAGCCTGACAGGCTCAAAGCCGCGCCGATCGACATCAGCGCCGCCCCGCCTTTTGAAGCTTTTCTTTTCATCACACAGCCCGAGGGTCATTGAATCCGTTTGCGTATGCCCGATGCGCATTCGATCCACGAAAGTGGCCGAATCATACGTCGCGCGAGTGCGATGAAAAACCAGCTAATGCGGAAAATCATCATTGCAGAATCTGCTGTGAGACAGATTGTCGCGGGGCAATTTCACGCAGCCGAAAGCCGGCCCGGCGCGGCGTGCGCCGGGCCAGGACCGGATCGATGTGCGTGCAACGACCGCACCGCCGCCGTGCGATGCGCCCCGCTCGCGCGACCTGCCGCGATCAGCCGTGCGTCGATGCCATGTACGACGGCTGCGGCTGCACGGGGCCGTCCGCTGTCGGCAGCTTCGAATGGCTCGCATCTTCGATCAGCCTGCCGACGGTCGGATCGATCGCGTCGGTGAACGGCTTCGGATCGATGCCGACCGCCAGCACGACCAGTGCGAGCGACGCGAACATCACGACCTCGCGGCGGTTCAGGTCGGCGAGCTTCGCGATCCGCTGGCTCGCGACCTTGCCGAACACGACGCGCTTGAGCATCCACAGCGTGTACGACGCGCTGAGGATCAGCGTGAGTGCCGCGATGGCGCCGATCCAGAAGTTGAAGCGGATCGCGCCCATGATGACCATGAACTCGCCGACGAACCCCGACGTGCCCGGCAGGCCGACGTTGGCCATCGCGAACAGCACCGTGAAGGTCGCGAAACGCGGCATCACGCCCGCGACGCCGCCATACGCGGCAATCTCGCGCTGCTTGGTGCGATCGACGAGCACGTTCACGCACAACAGCATCGCGCCCGCGACGAAGCCGTACGACACGAGCTGCACGATCGCGCCTTCGACACCGATCCGGTTGAACAGGAAGAGCCCGAGCGTGACGATCCCCATGTGCGCGACCGTCGAATACGCGAGCAGCTTGCCGAGATCGGTCTGCGCGAGCGCGATCAGGCTCGCATAGATGATCGCGAACAGCGACAGCGCGATCACGGCCGGCGCGAAGAAGTGGCTCGCATCGGGCGTGACCGGCAGCGCGAAGCGCAGGAACCCGTAGCCGCCGAGCTTGAGCATCGCGAGCATCAGCGCGGCGCCGGTCGGGCCGTCGGTGTAGACGTCGCTCAGCCACGTGTGGACCGGCCACATCGGCACCTTGACCGCGAATGCGGCGAAGAAGCCGAGGAACACCAGCAACTGCGGTGCGAAGCCGAGCTGCAGCGTGCGCCATACGGCCATGTCGAACGTATGCGACTGCGCGTACAGGTACAGCATCGCCATCAGCAGCAACAGCGAGCCGGCGAACGAGATGAAGAAGAATTTCACGGCCGCGTACACGCGCCGCTCGCGCCCCCACGTGCCGATCAGCAGGTAAAGCGGGATCAGCGTCGCCTCGAAGAAGATGAAGAACAGCAGCCCGTCCTGTGCGACGAACACGCCGACCATCAGCCCCGACAGGATCAGGAACGACGCGTAGTACTGCGCGACGCGTACCGTGACCGACTCCCACGACGCCACCACCACCACGAGCGTCGTGAACGCGGTCAGCACGACGAGCCACAGTGACGCGCCGTCGATGCCGACCCGCCATCCGGAATTGAATGCCGCCAGCCAGTTGCGGCTTTCGACGAACTGCATCGCGGCCGAGTGCGCATCGAAACCGGCAACCAGCGGCGCGACCGCCGCAAGCCCCACCAGCGCGCCGACGAGCGCGATCAGCCGCGTACGGCGTGGATGACGATCGGAACCGGCGCGCAGCAGGCACGCGCCGCACAGGATCGGAGCCCAGATGGCCAGGCTCAGGAAGGGAAAATCATGCATGTCAACAAGGCCTAGATGAAGTCGCGCACTGCATCGGGGACAGGCGGGACGAAAGGAACGAAATCAATTTGAAAGATAGATTTCGTGAATCGCCGGTGTTGGCAAAATGTAAAGCGACATCACCGGAAAACTTGACGTCGCTCAAACGCGATCGGGTTAACCAGCATAAGGCGATTGATTATTTTCTGCAGCGCAGCAGAGCATCATTTTTTAGAAACGGCCTATGCCAATGATTTTTATGCGTAATTTTTTGTATTGCTCGAGGATGCCGATCGGGAAAAACGACGCAGCGCCGCATTTTTGACACTGGCGGTCTATTCCTGAGGGTCGAAACGAGTGAATTGACGCGCTCGAGGACAGCGCGCGTGCGGCTCTCTAACCTTACGTTTAAACTTTCATTTTTATTTCATTCCGCCTTGCGCGATGCACGTCGCGGGAATGGTTGCTCAACCCTCGCCTTCAGGTTTCCGACCGCGATCGCTGATGACTCAGGCGATCCCACATGTTCATCTTCATCCCGCGATGACGATCGCGTTGCGCAAGAAATTGGACGAAGCGGCTGTCACGCGTGGCATGGACCAGCGCCAAAGCGAGCATCATCGCTCCGGCGCCATGGGGCGCGCCGATCATGCCGCTTGCGGCGAGCTGCCGACTTCGATGCGGGCGCCGTGACGATCGCATCGTAGCCATGCACGACATCCAGCAACGCGGCGTGCATGTCGAACGCGAGAAGGAACGGATAGAGCACGAGCCGCAACGCTGGCCGGGCTCCAGCGCGACGCACTGCGCGGTGATCGCGCGGCACTTGCACTTGTGCAGGATCTGCTGGCGCTCGCCATACGCGTATATGCTGGCGACTGTCGCATGCCGGTAACCGCATAGCCGGGCAATGTCGAACGCGTATCGTGCCGAACGATCCGAACCGGCCCGTCGGGCGCCTCGGGCATCCGTCGCGGCGCCCCTGACGCGCCCGCTTCCGTGTTTCCCCTATTTACAGACGGATCCGCGTCCCGTACCATTTGCATATGGTAACGATACCACAAAAGAGATTGACCATTCGCGATATCGCCACGCTTGCCGGTGTGTCGACGTCCACGGTCTCGCGCGTGCTGAACAATTCCGGTTACGTGAAGGCGGAGGTACGCGAGCGCATCGAAACCGTGATATCGCAGACGCACTACACCCCGTCGGAACTGGCGAAGCAGTTGAAGTCCCACCGCTCGGGGCTGATCGGCGTGATCATTCCGAAGATCAACTCCTATACCACGGGCGAAATCGTGGCAGGCATCTCGTCGACGCTCGAACCGCTGCGCTACCAGATGCTGCTGGCCAACACGAACAACTCGGTCGCGGAAGAAGCCGCGGCCTACGATCTGTTCCGCCGGCAGCGGGTTGCGGGCGTCCTGCACCTCGGAACGACCGTCAACGGCGGCCTCGTCGACGCGATCCGCGAAGCGGGCCTGCCGATCGTGATGATCGGGCAGGACGCGAGCCATCTCGGCATCACGAGCGTGATTCAGAACGAGCGCTCGGCGGCACGCCAGATGACCGAGCATCTGCTCGGCCGCGGGCATACGCGCATCGGGCTCGTGACGGTGGGCGAAGAGGATCTCCAGGTCGGCGGCGAGCGAACGGCGGGCTATGGCGACGCATTCCGGGCGCGGGGCATGCCGGTCGATCCGGAGCTGATCGTCCGCGCGAGTTTCCGGGCCGAGGCCGGCGAGGAAGCGGCGGAACGCCTGCTGCGGATGACGGGCGACGCGCGCTGCACGGCGATTCTGGCGGTGACCGACCGGCTCGCGGTCGGCGTGATGGCCTGCCTGCACGACCGGGGCATCCGCGTACCCGACGACATGGCGGTCGCGGGCATGGGCGATAGCGACATGGCGCGCATGGTGCGCCCTGCCCTGTCGACCGTGCATTACGACTACGCCGACACGGGCGCGGAGGCTGCCCGGCTGATGCTGGAAATGCGCGAGACCAAGAACGGCAAGGTGTCGCGTGCCGTGATGCCGTACCGGCTCGTGCTGCGCCGGAGTACCTGACCGGACGCGCGAGGCGCTGGCGTCCGGCTGAAAGCCCGACGAACGAACCGATCCGGGCATCAGAGACGATGATGTGGTATCGATACCATATGGCATCGATACCACATCGACCACTCAAGGAGGAGAACATGACTGAAATCGAAACCGCACATGCGTTGCTGCCGCTGATCGGCGGCGCCGCGAACGTCGCGCGGCTCTCGCACTGCGCGACCCGGCTGAGGCTCGTCGTCCACGACGCGGACAAGGTCGACAATGGCGCGATCGGCGCGATCGATCTCGTGAAAGGATCGTTCAGCGGCGCCGGACAGGTTCAGATCATCATTGGCCAGGGCATCGTGGAAAAAGTCCACGACGCCCTGCAGCCGCTGCTGGGCGCGTCGGCCGCCGGATCGCTCGACGCGCTGAAGCAGGAGGCCGTGGCGCGGCAAAACCCGGCACAGAAGCTGGCGCGCACGCTGTCGAACATCTTCGTGCCGATCATTCCGGTGATCGTCGCATCCGGCCTGCTGATGGGTCTGCTCGGCATGCTGAAAAGCATGGGCTGGGTCGCCGGCAACAGCGCCGGCTTCCAGATCCTGAATATCTTCGCGAGCACGGCGTTCGTGTTCCTGCCGATCCTGATCGCCTTCTCGGCGGCCCGCGATTTCGGCGTTTCGCCGTTTCTCGCGGCGGCGCTCGCCGGCATCATGATCCATCCCGAGTTGCAGAATGCGTGGACGCTCGGCACCGGCGTCCATGAATACTGGAATCTGTTCGGGCTGCATATCGCGAAGGTCGGCTATCAGGGCACCGTCCTGCCGATCCTGCTGGCCGTCTGGATGATGTCGTGGATCGAGCGGGGCCTGAAGCGGTGCATCCCGGCCTCGATCGACCTGATCTTCACGCCGTTCCTGACGCTACTGATTTCGGGCGCGATCGCGCTGACCGTGGTCGGCCCGATCGGGCGCGCGCTCGGCGACGGCCTGTCGTTCGGCCTGCAGGCGATCTACCAGCACGGCGGCGCGCTTGCGGGAATCCTGTTCGGCGGCCTGTATTCGATGATCGTCATCACGGGCATCCACCACAGCTTCCATGCGATCGAGGCAGGCCTGCTCGCCAGTCCGGCGATCGGCATCAATTTCCTGCTGCCGATCTGGTCGATGGCCAATGTCGCGCAAGGCGGCGCGGCGCTCGCCGTGTTCTTCACCACGCGCGACGACAAGATCCGCCAGGTTGCGATACCCGCCGCACTGTCGTGCCTGGCAGGCATTACCGAAGCCGCGATCTTCGGCGTCAACCTGCGGTTCTTCTGGCCATTCGTGTTCGCGGCGATCGGCGGCGCGGTCGGCGGCGGCTGGGTAGTGGCGACGCACGTCGGCATGACGGGGCTCGGCCTGACGGCTTTGCCCGGGCTCGCGATCGTGCGCCCGGATGGCCTGGTCAACTACGTGATCGGCGGCGTGCTCGCGTTTTCGGTCGCATTCGCCGGGACCTGGCTGCGCAGCGTCGGCATGAAGAAGCCCTATGGAGAGCTGTCCGGTGCGTGACATGACCAAGCTCGACATCCGCGACGACCGCTGGCGGCCGTCGTTCCATCTGTGCCCGCCGTACGGACTGATCAACGACCCGAACGGCCTGATTTACTGGCAATGCGCTTACCACGTCTTCTACCAATGGAATCCGGACGGCTGCGTGCATCAGAACAAGCATTGGGCGCATGTTGTCAGCACCGACCTGATTCATTGGCAGTCCTTGCCGATCGCGCTGGCGCCGGATAGGCCGTACGACGCGCAGGGCTGCTATTCGGGCTGCGCGATCGACGTGGACGACGCGATGCTGCTGATGTACACGGGCAACGTGCGCGACGACTCGGGCGGCCGCGCGAGCCATCAGTGCCTCGCGCGCTCGTCCGACGGCGTGCGGTTCGAGAAGCTCGGGCCGGTGATCGACGGCGCGCCGTCCGGCTATACCGATCATTTCCGCGATCCGAAAGTGTGGCGGCAGAACGGTGCATGGCATGCCGTCTTCGGTGCCCAGCGCAACGATCTGAAGGGAACCGTCGTGCTCGCGACGAGCCCGGATCTGCGTACGTGGCGCATCGTCGGCGAGCTGCTCGCGCCGACCGATGCCTGCTACATGATCGAATGCCCGGATCTGTTCGCGCTGGACGACGAACACGTACTGATCTGCTGCCAGCAGATCGAGGAAGCGCGCAGCGGCGCCCCGTACCGCGAGGATCGGGCCGGCTATCTGGTCGGCCGACTCGACGTGAATGCCGCGACGTTCGCGCACGGCGGCTTCCGGATGCTCGACCACGGCTTCGATTTCTATGCGCCGCAGACGCTGCACGCGCCCGACGGGCGTCGGCTGATGATCGGCTGGATGGGGCTGCCGTCCCGGCCGGATACGCCGACCGTCGCGGCCGGCTGGACGCACTGCCTGACGTTCCCGCGCGAACTGCGCGTCGAGAACGGGCAGTTGCGGCAGCAACCGCTGCGCGAACTCGAGCGTCTGCGCGGGCCGCTAGTCGGGGTGCCGGAGACCCGGCTTGCCGCCGGCGAATCGTTGACGCTGCCGCCATCACCGGGCGCGGCGTGGGAACTGGACATGTCGATCCGCGCGGAAGCCGGCGCGGACTGGGTACTGCACCTGTTCGACAGCGACGCGCAAGCGTTGCGCGTCGTTCGCGACGGTCGCCGCGGCCGGCTCACGCTCGTCCGGCACTGTCCCGCGGCCGGGCAGTTCGACGAACACGCGGCCTATGAAACCGCATCCGACCTCACCCGGCTGCGGCTGTTCGTCGATGGCAGTGCGGTCGAGCTGTTCGTCAACGACGGCGAAGCGGTCTTCACGACGCGCTGCTACCCGACATCGGCAACAACGTCGCCACGCGTGAGCGCCACCCAGCCGCTGACGCTGCACGACACCCGTATGTGGCCCCTACAAAAAAGAGACGCGTAGCAACGCCGTTCTCGCCAATCAATACCCATCAGAGGTTTGGAGACAGACATGAAAACGTGGATCGGCGCGCTGATCGCGTCCGTATCGCTTTACCCGTACGCAAGCGCGTTCGCGGTGGATCTCGGCGACGATTTCCAGTTCAACGGCTATGTCCGCGCGGGCTTCGTATCGGAGCACAGGACCAACGGCGGCGACGTCAACAAATACGCGCTCGGCAACGGTGGCGAAGAGTTCCGCCTCGGCAACGAAGGCGATACGTACACGGAACTCGGTCTCAGGAAAACGTTTCATTTCGACGGCGGCATCACGTGGTCCGCCGCGTATACCGCGACCTACTGGAATCCCGACGCGAACCGCTTCGTGAGCAGCCACGGACAGTACTTCGCCAAGGAGGCGTACGTGACGACGAGCGGCTACGCGTTCTCGCCGTCGACAATCTTCTGGGCCGGCAAACGCTACATCGAGCGCGAGGATGTCCATATCGTCGATCACTTCTTCTACAGCGTCGGCGGCCCGACGATCGATCCCGGCATCGGCGCGACCAACATTCCGCTCGGCGCGACGGCCCGGCTCGGCGTCAGCGTGTTCCGCAGCCAGCAGCATTACAGCCCGACCCTGAACCGGAAGGACGCGACCCGCATGAACGTCGACGTCTACGACATTCCGGTTGGGTCCGAGGGCAAGCTTCGCGTGATCGGCGAGGTGCTGCGCGGCGATTTCCCCGGCGGCTCGTTCGGCGGCGCGCTGACGCTCAAGTACGACAAGGCCAATTTCCTGCTGCCCGGCGTCACGAATTCGGTGTGGCTGCAAGGCAGCACCGGCTATGCGTCGCTCGAAACGGGATTCGGCGATCTGACCCAGCCGAACGGCACGCGCAGCGTGCGACTGCTCGACTCCATTACCTGGCAGCTCGGCCGCTTCGGCGGCCAGGCGCTTGCCGAGTACCAGCGCGGGCAAGGCGCGCATGGTTCGGGCAGCACGACGGGCACCTCGTTCGGCGGACGGGTGTCGTACGCGGTCGCGCGCTACGTGAAGCTGTTGTCGGAGTGCGGCTGGTCGACGCTGCGCGTCAACGGCGGCCCGTTGCAGAAGCTCGACAAATATACGGCGGCGATCGCGTTCAGCACCGGCCCCGAGTTCATGACCCGCCCCGAACTGCGGTTCTACGCGACCCGTGTTGCGTGGAATCAGGCTGCACTCGACGCGCAGGGCGCGAACTGGGGTTCGTGGTCAGCCGGCCGGCAATCGACAAACATGTTCGGGGTTCAGGTCGAAAGCTGGTGGTGATCCGTCAACGCAGCAGTTTCATATTCACGATGCAATTCATCTGGAGTGCAATATGTCGACTCAATCGAATCACGTCACCGTGCTGGCGCCGCTCTCCGGGACGATCGTCCCGATCGAGGACGTGCCGGATCCCGCCTTCGCGCAAAAGATGGTCGGCGACGGCCTGTCGATCGATCCGGAAACCGACGTCGTCCTGGCGCCGATCGACGGCCGGGTCATCGATCTGCACGCATCCCGGCACGCGGTCGTCATCGAGGGCGATGCGGGCATCAGGATCATGGTGCATGTCGGCATCGACACGGTCATGCTCGACGGCGAGGGTTTCGAAGCACTCGTGCGCAAGGGCGACGACGTGCGCGCCGGGCAACCTCTGTTGCGCGTCGATTTCGCGCACGTCGCCGCGCACGCGGCGAGCGTGCTAACGGAAATCGTCGTCGTCAACGGCGAATGCGTGTCGCAAATCGACAAACGCGACGGCCTCGTCGAAGCCGGCAAGAGCGTGCTGCTGACGCTGCATCTCGCGGCGCGCGAGAACGAAGGCCCTGCGCCCGAACCGGACGGCGAGTGGCTGTATGCGCCGTTCGTCGAACTGCCGAATCCGGCGGGCCTGCATGCGCGGCCGGCTGCCGTGCTGGCCAGGGAAGCCCGGCCATTCTCCGCGCACATCGTGCTGTCGTGCGGGACGCTCGGCGCGGATGCCAAATCGGCCGTCGAGGTGATGGCGCTCGCGACGCGGCAAGGCGATCCAGTCCGGCTGAGCGCGCGCGGCCGCGACGCCGCGCAGGCGCTCGACCGGCTCGTGGGCGTGCTGCGGGATGGCTGCGGCGAGCGTCTCGAGCGCGTCGCCGCGGCCGCGCCGTCCGGGCTGGCCACGACGCGCAGCGCGGCGCCGGCGACCGGTCCGGCGGACGGCACATTCGCGGGCGTGCCCGCGTCGCCGGGGCTCGCGCTCGGCCGCATCGTGCAGTGGCGCGCCGCCGAACTCGAATTCGACGAGACCGGCGGCACCTTCGACGACGAACGGGCGCGCCTGTTCGCTGCGCTGCGGCTGGCGGCCGAGCAGATACAGGCACTGATGGCCGGTCGCGGCGAAGCCGGCGCCTGTCAGGCCGAGATCATGGAAGCGCATCTCGCGTTGCTCGACGATCCGGCGCTGATCGATGCCGCGGAAGCCGCGTTGCGGGCCGGCTCGAACGCGCCGGGCGCGTGGCACCAGGCATGCCGGGCGGTGGCCGAACAGCTGGCCGCGCATGCGAGCCCGCTGCTGCGCGAACGGGCGTCGGACATCCGCGATGTCGGCCTGCGCGTGACGTCCCTGCTGACCGGCGTGCGACGCGCGCCGCCGGCGCTGGACACGCAGTCGATCGTGCTGGCCGACGACCTGACGCCGTCGGACACGGTCGCGCTGGATCGCGACCGGGTCGTCGGCCTGTGCACGGCATCGGGCGGGCCGACCAGCCACGTGGCAATTCTGGCGCGGTCGATGGGAATTCCGGCGATCTGCGGCATCGATACGGCGGCGCTATCGCTGAGCGACGGCGTGACCGCGGTGCTCGACGGCACGGCGGGTACGCTCCGGATCGATCCCGATCCGGCGCTGCTCGCCGACGTGACGCGGCGCATGGACGCAGCCGCCGCGCAGCGCAGCGCGAACGAGCGGGACGCGCACCGGATCGGCAGCACGCGCGACGGCCATCGCGTGGAGGTCGTCGCGAACGTGCGCGACGCGGCGGACACCAGGCAGGCGCTGGCGGCCGGCGCCGAAGGCGTCGGGCTGCTGCGTTCGGAATTCCTGTTCGAGGATCGGGCGGCCGCGCCGGGCGAGGACGAGCAGGCGGCCGCCTACGAGGCGGTCGCGGCCGAACTCGGCCGGCACCGTAAGTTCGTGGTCCGCACGCTCGACGTCGGCGGCGACAAGCCGCTGCGCTACCTGCCGCTTCCGAAGGAGACCAATCCGTTTCTCGGCCTGCGGGGCATCCGCGTCAGCCTCGCCTACCCGGATCTGTTCCGCAGCCAGTTGCGCGCGATGCTGCGCGCGGCGCCCCACGGAGATCTCCACGTCATGTTCCCGATGGTGTCCGATCTCGACGAGGTGCTGGCGGCGAAACGTATCCTGCGGGAGGAACAGCAAACGTGTCCGCATCCCGTCAAGATCGGCGTGATGGTCGAAGTACCGGCCGCCGTCGCGATCGTCGAGGCGCTGGCGCAGGAAGTCGACTTCTTTTCGATCGGCACCAACGACCTTGCGCAATATACGCTGGCGATCGATCGCGGCCACGCGAAGCTGTCGGCGCAGGTGGATACGCTGCATCCGGCCGTGCTGAAGATGATCGACCTGACGGTGTCGGGCGCGCACGCGCACGGGAAATGGGTCGGCGTCTGCGGCGCGATGGCTTCCGATCCCGCCGCGACGGCGCTTCTCGTCGGACTCGGTGTCGACGAGTTGTCGGTCAGCGTGCCGGCGATCGCCGCAATCAAGGCGGAACTGGCGACGCTCGATTTCGATGCCTGCCGGACGCTGGCCCGGCATGCGCTGACGCTCGGCAGCGCTGCACAGGTGCGCCACGCAATCGCGAACTGACCGGGCGAACGCTCCACGACGCGCGTGTCGCGCGTCCACTCACCCCGTTTGTCAAACATGGATTCAATACCTGCACGATGACTACTTCCGCTTCTTTATCCGCGCTCGATCAGCCGCTCGACATGGTGATCTTCGGCGGCGCCGGCGACCTGTCCGCGCGCAAGCTGTTGCCGGCGCTCTACATGGCGCACCTGCACGGCAGCCTGCCCGACGCGACGCGCATCATCGCGGTAGGCCGCAGCGACTGGTCGCGCGAGCGCTACCTGGACTTCGTCGAGCAGCGCTCGCGGCCGTTCGTCGACGACCACGCGCTGAATCCGCAAGCGTGGGAAAGCTTCCTGTCGCGCTTCGACTATGCGTGCGTCGACGTCGGCGTCGCGGACGCGTACGGCCATCTCGCCGGGAAGATGCGCGGCGACGCGTTGCGCGTGTTCTATCTCGCGACCGCGCCGAGCCTGTTCGAGACGGTGTGCGACAACCTGGCCCGCTGCGGACTGGTCGACGACCGCGCACGGGTCGTGCTGGAGAAGCCGCTCGGACACGACCTCGCGTCGGCGAAGGCCATCAACGCATCGGTCGGGCGCCACTTCCCGGAAGACCGCATCTACCGGATCGACCACTATCTCGGCAAGGAGACCGTGCAGAACCTGATGGTGCTGCGCTTCGGCAACGCGATCTTCGGGCCGCTGTGGCAGACGCCGTATATCAAGAGCGTGCAGATCACGGTCGCGGAATCGGTCGGCGTCGGCAGCCGTGCGGGTTTCTACGACGACACCGGCGCGATGCGCGACATGGTTCAGAACCACCTGCTGCAACTGCTGTGCATCGTCGCGATGGAGCCGCCGGTCTCGCTCGATCCCGATGCGATCCGGGACGAGAAGCTGAAGGTGCTGCGTTCGCTGCGGCCGATGACGCCCGAGACGATCGCCCGCGACACGGTGCGCGGCCAGTACACGGCGGGCGCGGTGGACGGCGAATCGGTCAACGGATACCAGGACGAGACCGACGTGCCGGCCGGCAGCGGCACGGAAACCTTCGTCGCCCTGCGCGCGCAAATCAACAACTGGCGCTGGGCCAACGTGCCGTTCTTTCTACGGACCGGGAAGCGGTTGCGCGAGCGGCGTTCGGAGATCGTCATCGAGTTCGCGGACATGCCGTTCTCGATCATTCCGCATGGGCCGTACAGTCACGGAAACCGCCTCGTGATCCAGCTCCAGCCCGAGGAATCGATCCAGTTGCAGATGCTCGCGAAGGAGCCGGGCAGCGGCTTGCAGGTGCTGCCGGTCAACCTGAATCTCGATTTGCAGCAGGCGCTCGCCGGGCGCCGGGCCGAAGCATACGAGCGCCTGCTGATCGACGTGATTCGCGGCCGCCTGACGCATTTCATGCGTTGCGACGAACTCGAGGCGGCCTGGGCCTGGGTCGATCCGATCCTCAAGGGCTGGAAGTCCCTCGGCGACAAGCCGCGCGGCTATATCGCCGGCACCTTCGGACCGGCGGCATCGTCCGCGCTGATGGCGCGCGAAAACATGGTCTGGTCCGAGGAGATCTGAGCGCGCGGCGGCGATGCCGGCCAGCGGCTTGCGCCGCGCCGGTCGACCTTGCTTCGCCTTGCTCCGCGCGCCCTGCTTCACGCCCTTGCCGCGCGGCGCCTCCTTCTCCGGCACCGCGCCGCCGTTGAACTGTTCGAGACACGACAGCGCATCCACGTGAGACAGGAACCGGGCTAGCTGATGGGCCGAAAAAGAAAAAGCCCCGCAAGTCCGAGAACTTGCGGGGCTTTGTCACCGCTTTTGGCGGAGACGGAGGGATTCGAACCCTCGATCCAGGTTTTGGCCCAGATGCTCCCTTAGCAGGGGAGTGCCTTCGACCTCTCGGCCACGTCTCCCAAACTTTCGCTCGCACCAGGGAGGCAGTGCGACGAGAACGAAATAGTATAGGGTTTCGAACCGCCCGTCAATTTCCGTGATGCATTTTCTTCAATGCATCACGAAAAATTCACGATGCCTGATCGAGTTCGAATGCCTTGTGCAGCGCGCGGACGGCCAGCTCCATGTATTTCTCGTCGATCAGCACCGAAATCTTGATTTCGGACGTCGAGATCATCTGGATGTTGATGCCCTCTTCCGACAGCGTGCGGAACATCTTGCTCGCGACGCCCACGTGCGACCGCATGCCGACGCCGACGACCGACACCTTCGACACCTTCGGGTCGCCCTGCACCTGCTCGGCATTCACGTGGCCCTTCACCTGGTTGGTGAGGATGTCCATCGCCTTCTGGTAGTCGCCACGGCCGACCGTGAACGTGAAGTCGGTTTTGCCCTGGACGCTCTGGTTCTGGATGATCATGTCGACGTCGACGTTCGCATCCGCGACCGGGCCGAGGATCTGATATGCAATGCCCGGCTTGTCGGGCACGCCCATCACAGCAATGCGTGCTTCGTCGCGCTGGAACGCGATGCCGGAAATGACTGCCTTTTCCATGGTCTCGTCTTCTTCAAAAGTAATCAGGGTGCCCGAGCGCATTTCTTCGTCGAGCGCAATCAGCGGATCGGTCAGGCTCGACAGCACACGCGTCTTCACCTGGTATTTGCCAGCGAATTCGACCGAGCGGATCTGCAGGACCTTCGAGCCGAGGCTGGCCATTTCCAGCATTTCCTCGAACGTCACGCGATCGAGGCGTCGCGCCTCTTCGACGACGCGCGGATCCGTCGTGTAGACGCCGTCGACGTCCGTATAAATCAGGCACTCTTCGGCACCCAGCGCAGCCGCGACCGCCACCGCCGACGTATCCGAGCCGCCACGGCCCAGCGTCGTGATGTGACCGTCCGGATCGACGCCCTGGAAGCCGGTGATGATCACGACCTTGCCTGCATTCAGATCGGCCTTCACGCGTTCGTCATCGATCGAGTGAATGCGCGCTTTCGTGAACGCGCTGTCGGTCTTGATCGGCACTTGCCAGCCGGCGTAGCTCACGGCCTCGACGCCGATTTCCTGCAGCGCGATCGACAGCAGGCCGACGCTGACCTGCTCGCCCGTCGACGCGATCATGTCGAGCTCGCGCGGGCTCGGCTGGCTCGAAATCTCTTTCGCAAGACCGAGCAGACGGTTGGTTTCGCCGGACATCGCCGAAGGCACGACCACCATCTGGTGCCCGGCCTGATGCCATTTTGCGACGCGTTTCGCGACGTTCTTGATGCGCTCGACCGAGCCCATCGAAGTGCCGCCGTATTTGTGTACGATGAGTGCCATTGTCGTTCTGAACTGGAGGAGAAACCGCACGGGCGCGCTGGGCAGGCCGCGTAGCCGTTCGGTCACGCGGCTTGTGGCTGTGGACGGACGACGAGGGGGACGGCTGGGACGCAACACGCAAGCGTGACGGATTTTGCCCGGAAGGCCGATCAGGCCGCGCAAACCGGGTACGTCACGCGGAAAACCTGCACAAATCGCTCAAAAATCGAGCCGAGCAAACGTCCGAGCGTACCCGATAGAGGCCTGCTTGACAAGCCGCTCGCGGCGTCCGGGGCCGTTCCGGCGCTGTTTACCAAATGGTGAAAATGGGCGTGCCATCGCGCCGCGGGTGGCCTGCCGCCGTCATGCGATCAGCAGGTCCGGACGCCACTCGATCCGGCGCCACGCGCCGTCGCCGGGCGCCCCGCCACCGGTCACGCCGGCATCGCGGTTCACGCCGAGGCGCGGCACGTAGATCAGCAAGTCGCCAGCGAACAACAGCGGCACGTCGCGCTGCCACGCGGGCACGCCGCGCTCCTGGAACAGGTTCTTCAGCGTACGGCCGGGGCCGCCCGGCGACGTGCGCATCCGCTCGCCGCCCGCGCGGGCACGCGCCACCAGCCGCGCGTCGCGCAGCAGCGCCTCCGGCAATGCATCGGCGCTTCCCGGATCGGCCGGCGCGAACACGAACGTGCCGCGCCAACCCGGCAGGTGCCAGACTTCCTGCCCGTCCCACGCGAGCACCGCTTCCGGATACGGGCTCCCGGTGCCGTCATCGGCCGGTTCGCTGCTGTCGCCCGCTTCCCAGTAAACGACATCGCGATAAAGGCGCAGGCATTGCCCCGCGTGATCGACGCGCAGCGCATGGGCGACATGTGTGGCGCGCAACTGCCGCATCATGTTGGCGAGCCGGGCCGCCGACGCACCCGGCAGACCGAGCCGGCGCATCCAGAAGCGCAGCAGGTTCGCGCCGCGCGTATCGTCGAACGCGACCAGCGCGTCGCGCGACAGCGCCTGCCCGTCATCGCGCGCGGCCACGGCAAAGTCGAGTTCGGCCAGATCGTCGAGCAGTCGCTGTGCGGCCGCCGCATGCTGGGCCGCACGGCCGAGCGCGTCGCGAAAGCCCGGGAAATGCACGGCCAGCGCCGGCAGCACGTCGATGCGCAGCGCATTGCGCGCGTAGCGCGTGTCATTGTTCGACTCGTCGTCGATCCATGCCAGGTCGTGCTGCGTCGCATAGCGCTCGAGTTGCGCTCGCAACAGTCGCAGCAGCGGCCGCACACGCTCGACGCTCACGCCGTCAGGACGGTAGCGCGGCGCCATGGCGGCAAGCCCCGCGATTCCCGCGCCGCGCAACAACTGCAGCAACACGGTCTCGGCCTGGTCGTCCGCATGCTGCGCGAGCCACAGCGCAGCCGCGCCGTGGCGTTCGCACATCTCGTCGAGCGCCGCATAGCGTCGCTCGCGCGCCGTCGCCTCGACACCCAGGCCGCTGTCGCGCGGCACGTCGACGCGCATCGACTCGAATGCGACACCGAGCCGTGCCGCACTCGCCTCGGCATGTGCGACCCACGCGTCGGCATTCGCACTCAGCCCGTGATGCACGTGCAGCGCGACGCAGCGCCACGCGCCCGCGACGCGCACTGCCGCGTCGAGCAGCACCGTCGAGTCGAGGCCGCCGCTGTACGCGATCGCGATGCGTGCATCGGGCGGCATGCCGGAAAGCGCAACGCCGACCGCGTCGAGGACGACGCGGTCGGCGGAGAATTCGGTTGGCGGAATCACGAGCGGAACGCGCGCATAGCGGCGCGCGAATGGAGGACGCAGCCGGTCATACGCCCGGCGTGGTTTCCTTGAACTTGCCGTAGGCCATCAGGCGCTCGAAGCGGCGCTCGCGCAGCGCATCGATACTCATGCCCTGGAACTGGCGCAGCGAATCGGCCAGCGCACGGCGCAGCAGCGCAGCCATGCCCTTCGGATCGCGATGCGCGCCGCCGAGCGGTTCGTTGATGATCTTGTCGATCAGGCCCAGCGCCTTCAGGCGGTGCGCGGTCAGGCCCAGCGCTTCCGCTGCTTCCGGCGCCTTCGCGGCGCTCTTCCACAGGATCGACGCGCAGCCTTCCGGCGAGATCACAGAGTAGGTCGAGAATTGCAGCATCATCACAGTGTCGGCCACCGCGATCGCGAGCGCGCCGCCCGAACCGCCCTCGCCGATCACCGTCGTGATGATCGGCGTCTTCAGCTCGGCCATCACGTACAGGTTGCGGCCGATCGCCTCCGACTGGCCGCGCTCTTCCGCGCCGATGCCCGGGTACGCGCCCGGCGTGTCGACGAACGTGAAGATCGGCAGACCGAACTTCTCGGCGAGACGCATCAGGCGTTCGGCCTTGCGATAGCCTTCCGGACGCGGCATCCCGAAGTTGCGCGCGGCGCGCTCCTTCGTGTCGCGGCCCTTCTGGTGACCGATCACCATGCACGGATGGCCGCCGAAGCGCGCGAGACCGCCGACGATCGACAGATCGTCCGCGAATGCCCGGTCGCCGTGCAGTTCGTGAAAATCGGTAAACAGCTCCGCAACGTAATCGAGCGTGTACGGACGCTGCGGATGCCGCGCGATCTGCGAAACCTGCCACGGCGACAGGTTCGCGTAGAGGTCTTTCGTCAGTTGCTGGCTTTTCTTCGACAGCCGCTCGATTTCTTCCGAAATGTCGACAGCCGAGTCGTCCTGCACGAATCGCAGCTCTTCGATCTTGGCCTCGAGTTCGGCGATCGGCTGTTCGAAATCCAGAAACGTGGTCTTCATGTGTTCGAATCCTTGGGTCTTGCGGCAGCGCGTATTCTACCCGCGCGGGCGACGCTCAAAACCGGCTCTCAACTATTGATGTTTAAAACCCGATAGCCAACGCTCAAGCGTCGCCGTCGGGCGCATCGAGGCTGCGCCACATGTACCAGGTCGCGACGGTACGCCACGGTTCCCAGTTGGCCGCCACCTCGCGCGCCTCGCTGCGCGTAACGGGTTCCCCACTGAAGTAATTGACGCTGATCGCACGGATCAGGCCAGGATCGTCGAGCGGCAGGACGTCCGGCCGCGACAGGTTGAAGATCAGGAACATCTCGGCCGTCCAGCGGCTGATGCCGCGGATCTGCGTCAGTTCCGCGATCACGTCCTCGTCGTCCATCGACGTCCATTTGTCGACGTGCAGCGCACCCGACACGAAATGCTGCGCGAGATCGAGAATGTATTCCGTCTTGCGCTTCGACAGCCCGCACGCGATCAGCTTGTCCGCGCCGAGCCGGATCACCGGCTGCGGGGCGAGTTTCGGACAAGCATCCCCGATGCGCGCCCACAGCGACTGCGCCGACGGCACCGAAATCTGCTGGCCGACGACCGAGCGCGCGAGCGTGACGAACGGGTCGCCGCGCTTCACGAGATGCGCGGGGCCGAACTTCGGAATCAGTTTCTTCAGGATCCGGTCGCGCTTGACGAGGTCGGCGCATGCCTTGTCCCAGTAAGCAGGACGCACGACGACCTCCTCGCGGTCCGCTTCGGACGCACGGGCCTTGCGGGCCGCGTCGGCGGCCGGCTGCGCAGCCACCGGCTGCGCATGACCGTTGAGCGCGCCGTTCGGCACGGCGCGCGTGGCGTCCGTCTTCTCCGGCGGCACGCGCTTGGCTGCCGGACGCGCGGCGACCGGGGTCGCGCGCCTGACCGGCGCTTTTCTGGCCGTTGCCATCTTGCCTCCTACCTGACGGATCGGTCAGTGGAACGCACCGCGCTCATACGCGACGCCATTCGGTCGATCCGCCCGGTTTGTCTTCAAGTGCGATACCGGTCTCGAGCAGTTCCGCCCGGATCCGGTCCGCTTCGGCATAGTCCTTCGCTTGCTTCGCCGCGACGCGCGCGGCGATCTTCGCTTCGATCTCGTCGGCGGCAAGCCCGCCCGCCTGCGCGGCGCCCAACGCCTGCTGCAGGAACGCGCGCGGTTCGCGGCCCAGCAGGCCGAGCAGGCCCGCCAGCTGTTTCAGTTGCCGCGCGAGCGATGCGTCGCGCGTGCGATTCACCTCGCCCGCCAGCTCGAACAGCGTCGCCACCGCAACCGGCGTGTTGAAGTCGTCGTTCATCGCGGCTGCGAAACGCTGCGCGTGCGGCTCGTTCCAGTCGAGCGCGAGCGTGTCGGCTTCAACATCTTTCAGTGCTGTGTAGAGACGCGTGAGCGACGCGCGCGCATCGTCGAGATGCACGTCGCTGTAATTGAGCGGCGAACGGTAGTGCGTGCGCACGATGAAGAAGCGCATGACTTCGGCATCGTAGCGCTCGAGCACTTCGCGGATCGTGAAGAAGTTGCCGAGCGATTTCGACATCTTCTCGTTGTCGACCTGCACGAAGCCGTTGTGCATCCAGTAATTGACGAACGTCTGGCCGGTCGCGCCTTCGCTCTGCGCGATCTCGTTCTCGTGGTGCGGGAATTGCAGATCCTGCCCGCCGCCGTGGATGTCGAAATGCTCGCCGAGCAGCGTGCAGCCCATCGCCGAGCACTCGATGTGCCAGCCCGGGCGACCCATCCCGTACTTCGACGCCCACGACGCGCCTTCCGGATCTTCCGGCTTCGCGCGTTTCCACAGCACGAAATCGAGCGGATCTTCCTTTGCGTCGTTCGCGGCGACGCGCTCGCCCGCGCGCAGATCGTCGAGCGACTTGCCCGACAGCTTCCCGTAGTTCGCGAACTTGCGCACCGAGTAATTGACGTCGCCGTCGGTCGCCTGATACGCGTAGCCGTTCGTCTCGAGCGTCTCGATCATGCCGAGCATCTGCGGAATGAACTCGGTCGCGCGCGGCTCGATGTCGGGCCGCTGGATGCCGAGTGCGCTTTCATCGTCGTGCATCGCGCCGATGAACCGGTCGGTCAGCGACTTGATCGTTTCGCCGTTCTCGACCGCGCGGCGGATGATCTTGTCGTCGATGTCGGTAATGTTGCGCACATACGTGACCCGGTAACCGATCGCACGCAACCAGCGCTGGACGAGGTCGAACACGACCAGCATGCGCGCGTGGCCCACGTGACAATAGTCGTATACGGTGATTCCGCATACGTACATCCGCACTTCGCCGGACTGGCGCGGCACGAAAACTTGCTTGTCACGCGCGAGCGTGTTGTAGATGCGCAGTGATTCCATAGAGATGAACCGTGAGCCGAAGGAAACCACCCTGGCGAAGCTCGCCCAGCATGCGAAACGGACGGACCATCTGCTGCGGCACCAGGCCGAGCGTCCTCGATATCACATGGGGCGGTCAGGCTGCAAGCACAGCGGTGACGGCCACGAGAGGCAAAGAAAGACTGTCTGCCGCTCGCCGGAACGCGCAGACGTTTTGTTAGAATGGCTCGGAGTATAACATTCCGATTTACGCCTATGAAACCTCATCGCGGCCGCGCGCAGAGCGCTGCGACCCTCGTTGCGACCACCGTCATGGGCGTCGCGCTGACGCTTTTCGCGGCCCCCGCGGCGCATGCGCAGAAGGCCCCGGCCACCGCCGACGGCACGCCCGAAATCGACGCGTCGATCGCCGGCAAGCAGTGGAAGCAGGCGCTCGCGCAGCTCGACGCACGCATCGCATCGAACCCGCACGACGTGCAGGCGCAGTTCAAGCGCGGCACCGTGCTGGCACGCCTGAACCGCGATAACGACGCGATCCAGCAGTTCGTCGCGATCACGCAGGCCTACCCCGAACTGCCCGAGCCGTACAACAACCTTGCGGCGCTTTACGCGAAGCATGGCCGTTACGACGAAGCGCGCACCGCGCTCGTCACGGCGACGCAATCGAACCCGAGCTATTCGCTCGCGTACGAAAACCTTGGCGATCTCTACCTGCGCCTCGCGGCCGAGTCGTACAAGCGTGCGCAATCGCTCGGCCGCACGAGCGGCGCGACCGCGCAGCGCCTCGCCGATCTCCAGAAGATCGTGTCGCCGTCGAAGCCCGCGCCGAATGCCCGCGCGGCCGCACCGGCCACGCGCGACTACACCGATCGCGCAGCCGCGAACGTGAGCACCACCACGCTGCCGATGTCGCCGACGTTCCAGTTCAGCGGTCCGTCGGGCGCACTGGCGGCGCCGTACGTCGCGCCGTCGCAATAAGCGGCGCGGCCTTCTTTCCCTCCCAACCTGAGGATCGCAATGAAACGTCTGTTGCTGGCGCTTGGCGGCGCCGCCCTTCTCGCGACCGCGACCGCACCTGCGTTCGCGCAATCGGCTACCGCGCACCCCGTCGTGCAGCTGAAGACCTCGCAGGGCGACATCCGCGTCGAGCTCTACCCGGAGAAGGCGCCGAAGTCCGTCGCCAACTTCCTCGATTACGTGAAGGCCGGCCAGTACAACGGCACGATCTTCCATCGCGTGATCAAGGGCTTCATGATCCAGGGCGGCGGCTACAAGACCAACTTCGAGGAGAAGCCGACCCGCGCGCCGATCCCGCTGGAGAGCCGCAATGGTCTGAAGAACCTGACGGGCACGATCGCGATGGCACGCACGAGCGATCCGAACTCGGCCACCGCGCAATTCTTCATCAACACGGTCGACAACAGCGGCCTCGACTACCCGAACCCGGACGGCAACGGCTATGCGGTGTTCGGCAAGGTCGTGTCGGGTCTCGACGTCGTGAAGAAGATCGAAGGCGTCGCGACGACCTCGCGCGGCCCGATGCAGGACGTGCCCGCACAACCGATCGTGATCGAATCGGCCAGCATCGTCTCGAAGTAAGAACCTGCCGGCACGTCCGGCGACTCACGCGGCCGCGTCGCACGACCGGCCGCGTGCCATTTAAACCGCCTCACCGAAGGAATTCATCATGGTTGAACTGCATACGAACCACGGCGTGATCAAGCTCGAGCTCGACGCCGAGAAGGCACCGAAGACGGTCGAGAACTTCCTGAACTACGTGAAGAAGGGCCACTACGACGGCACCGTGTTCCATCGCGTGATCAACGGCTTCATGATCCAGGGCGGCGGCTTCGAGCCGGGCCTGAAGCAGAAGCCGACCGATGCGCCGATCGACAACGAGGCGAACAACGGCCTGAAGAACGACAACTACACGGTCGCGATGGCGCGCACGAACGATCCGCACTCGGCAACCGCCCAGTTCTTCATCAACGTGAACGACAACGACTTCCTGAACCACTCGTCGCCGACGCCGCAAGGCTGGGGCTATGCGGTGTTCGGCAAGGTCGTCGAAGGCCAGGACGTGGTCGACAAGATCAAGGGCGTCAAGACGGGCAACGCTGGTTTCCACCAGGACGTGCCGACCGACGACGTCGTGATCGAGAAGGCTGTCGTAGTCTGACGCGCAGCAAGTAACGGAGGCACTTCGATGTTGCAGGAGAGTCCGCCGCGAAGCGTCTCCGCGGGCGTGCCGGGCGAGCGCGAATACGCGCAAGCCGCACGCCCGTTCCTGTTTCTCTCCGATCTGCACCTGAGCGAAGCGATTCCGAAGACGGTCGCCGCGTTCGAGCATTTCGTGAAATACACAGCCGACAGCGCCGACTCGGTGTTCATCCTCGGCGACCTGTTCGAATACTGGATCGGCGACGACATCCTCGACGACGATCCGTTCGCGGCACGCATGGCCGCGCTGATGCACACGTTCTCGGAGCGCGGCATTGCGCTCTACGTGATGCACGGCAACCGCGATTTCCTGCTCGGGCGGCGCTTCATGAAGGCAGCCGGCGCGATGCTGCTGCCTGATCCTTCGCTGATCATGGCATTCGGCCAGCGCATCGTGCTCGCACACGGCGACGCGCAATGCACGGCCGACCGCGGCTACCAGCTGTTCCGCCGCTTCGCACGCAACCGCGTCGCGCAATGGCTGTTTCTCGCATGGCCGTTCCGCTGGCGCCGCGCGCTCGCTCAGCGCATGCGTTCGAACAGCGAAACGGGCCGGATGCGCCCCGCTTCGGCGATTTACGATGTCACGCGCGAAGGCGTGGCTGCGCTGTTCCGGAAAAGCCGCGCGAGCATAATCATTCACGGCCATACGCACCGCCCCGCGCGGCACATGGAACCGGGCGGCATCCGCTGGGTGCTGCCCGACTGGGATCTCGACCACGGCAAGCCGCGTGGCGGCTACCTGCGCGTCGACGCGGAAGGTATCCACGCGATGCCGCTCGACTGACACGACGGCTGCCATCGCAACGACCGGTAGCCGCCGGCACCGATCGAATTACATGTGGCGTTCGACCGATTTGCCTTCCAGCACGGCCGTCAGCCGGCGCAGGTCGAGACGCGCCGCGTCGGCGCCCTGCAGCGCTTCCAGATGCGCGCCGAGCCGTTCGAGCGCGGCGACGATCTCGTCGACGCGGCGGCTTTCCTTCGCCGCATGATCGATCAGCCCGTGAATCGCGAGTGACATCGGATCGTCGGCATTCGGGGTGATCCCGTATGCGCAGAATGCCGCAGGTTCGGGCTGCGGCTTCGGCTGCGCCGGCATGACGACACGCGCCGGATTGCCGACCGCCGTGCCGCCTGCCGGCACCGGCTTCACGACGACTGCGTTCGAACCGATCTTCGCACCCGCACCGACCGTGAAGCCGCCGAGCACCTTCGCGCCCGCACCGACGATCACGCCGGCCTCGAGCGTCGGGTGGCGCTTGGCGCCGCGCGTGAGCGACGTGCCGCCCAGCGTCACGCCCTGATAGATCGTGCAGTCGTCGCCGACGATCGCCGTCTCGCCGATCACGACACCCATCCCGTGATCGATGAACACGCGCCGGCCGATCGTCGCGCCGGGGTGGATCTCGATCCCCGTCAGGAACCGGCCGGCCTGCGACACGAAACGCGCGAGCCAGTAGCGCTTCACGCGCCAGCATGCGTGCGCGAAGCGATGCAGCAAGAGCGCATGCAACCCCGGATAACAGGTCAGCACTTCCCATGCACTGCGAGCGGCGGGATCCCGCTCGCGAATCGTTGCAACGTCTTCGCGCAGTCTCGTGAACATGATGTGGTCTGGGAAAAGGCCGGCGCGCATCACCGGCAATGACCGGCCGTTATCGCGCCAGGTAATTTATTTATGACGTTCGGCGATTGTAGGGCGAGTCACGAACGGCCGCACGAGCTCGCAAGTTCACCCCGCCGCTGGCGAGGGTATTCGGGCGAAACGCTTGGCTGTTGCCGAGTTTGCGGGGGTGGTCGACCGGGTGGAACGATCGGCCCCGGCGCTTGCGGCGGCCGACGTCGCACCGGCCAAACGGGGCGGTTGCCCCGCGCGCCGAGACGTCCGGCAACCCGTGCGCCGGCCGCTTACGCGTCGCCGTCGGGCTTGCCCGATTTCAGCAGGATGTGCTTCGCGACGCCGCGCAGAATGTTGACCTCCTCGCGCTCGAGACCCGTGCGCGCGAACAGGCGCCGCAGCCGCGGCATCAGCTTCTTCGGGTTGCGCGGATCGAGGAAATCGAGCGCGATCAGCGCGTTCTCGAGGTGCACGTACATCCGCTCGATCTCGTCGCTCTGCGCAAGCGTGCCGGCTTCGGCCGACGGTTGCGTCGACGGCTCGCTCGCCTGTTCGAGAAACGCGACACGCAGCTCGTACGCGAGCACCTGCACGGCCTGTGCGAGATTCAGCGAACTGTAGGCCGGGTTCGCCGGGATATGCGCCAGCGCGCTGCACTGCTCGACATGCTCGTTCGCGAGACCCGTGCGCTCGTTGCCGAATACGAGCGCGATGTCGCCCGTGCCGACCTGCGCGCACGCCTGCGCGGCAGCGGCACGCGGCGCCAGGCGCGGCGGCCCGTATTCGCGCGTGCGCGCGGTCAGCGCGATCGACCAGTGCACGCCCGACAGCGCGTCGCCGAGCGTCGGCACGACATGGGCGGACGCGAGGACGTCGTCCGCGCCGCTGGCCATCGCGATCGCCTCGGGATCGCTCTGCACGTGCGGCACGCGCGGCGCGACCAGCACGAGACGCGAGAAGCCCATCGTCTTCAGCGCGCGGGCGGCCGCCCCGACATTGCCGGGATGACTCGGCTCGACAAGCACGAAACGGGTGGACGTGAAGCCGCCGGACGGCGGCCGGGACGAGGCCGCGCCCGGCTCGGACGGCGCGGCGGTGATCTGCGGAGTTTCCACTACGATACGACTCGGTTCATCAGAATGGCAGTATGGTATCGCCATCGCCGCGGCAAACCCACTCGTCCGGACGGATAGTGGGGGTTTCCCCGTATTCCGGTCGCCTGAAACTGCCGAAAATCGGGTAAAATCATGCCTTTACGCGTCGCGCACTGCGCGGCGCGGGTCGTACCCCGTTCTTTGTCAATTCGCGTCTCACCTCGCCTGCCGCGCTTGCGCCGTGCCGGGCGGTTGTTCCACTTCGTGGCGGCCCATGCCGCCGGCTACAGGATCCAGGCTCATGCATCCCATGCTCAACATCGCTGTCAAGGCTGCGCGCCGCGCCGGACAGATCATCAATCGCGCGTCCCTCGATCTCGACCTGATCGAGATCCGCAAGAAGCAGCAGAACGACTTCGTCACCGAAGTGGACAAGGCCGCCGAAGACGCGATCATCGAGACGCTGAAAACCGCCTACCCCGACCACGCGATCCTCGCGGAGGAATCGGGCGAGTCGGAGAACGAATCCGAATTCAAGTGGATCATCGATCCGCTCGACGGCACGACCAACTTCATCCACGGCTTCCCGTACTACTGCGTATCGATCGCGCTCGAGCACAAGGGCGTCGTCACGCAGGCTGTCGTCTACGACCCGAACAAGAACGACCTGTTCACGGCCACCCGCGGCCGCGGCGCGTACCTGAACGACCGCCGCATCCGCGTCGGCCGCCGCGACCGCCTGTCGGACGCACTGGTCGGCACGGGCTTCCCGTTCCGCGAAAAGGACGGCCTCGATGCCTATGCGCGCCTGTTCACCGAAATGACGCAGGCCTGCACGGGCCTGCGCCGTCCGGGCGCGGCCGCACTCGATCTCGCGAACGTCGCGGCCGGCCGCCTCGACGCATTCTTCGAGCAGGGCATCAACGTGTGGGACATGGCAGCGGGCAGCCTGCTGATCACCGAGGCCGGCGGCCTCGTGGGCAACTACACGGGCGACGCCGATTTCCTGCATCGCCATGAAATCGTCGCCGCGAACCCGAAGATCTACGCGCAGATGATCCCGATCCTGAAAGGCTACACCCACGTGCATCCGGCGGCGGAGTAAGCTCCGGCCGCGCCTGCATGGCGCGGCTTTCGCGCATACCGCTCGCGGGCACCTTCGTGACGGCGCACCGTTCGCCTCCCGGTTGCCGGGAGGCGGGACAATCTTCCTGCACAAGGGTCGCTTCGTGCGCCTATCCTGAAGTTGCTCGAGTGGTTCGGGCCGGTCGGCGTACTGTCGCTTGCACTGCTTTCCCCGCAATGACGGCGAATGGTTTGCGTCCGGCATGCCCAAACGGCGGAGAACACCGCCGGCCTCCCGGCCCCCGACCGTATCAACACCGCCACGACGCCGTGGCAATCGCATCCGAGTCCCCATGTTACGGCTAAGCGAAATTAAACTCCCCCTCGACCACCCCGAAAGCGCGCTTGAGGCCGCGATTCGCGAGCGCCTCGCGGAGCTTGGCGTGGCCGACGACGGGCTCCTCCGTTACACCGTGTTTCGCCGTGCGCACGATGCGCGCAAACGCGCCGACATCAAGCTCACGTACATCGTCGATGTCGAAGTCACGGACGAAGCAGCCGCGATCAAGCGCCTCGCCGGCAAGCCGCATTGCGGCGTGACGCCCGACATGGCGTACCACTTCGTCACGAAGGCGCCCGAGCACGGCAATTTCCTGCGCCCGGTCGTGATCGGCATGGGGCCGTGCGGCCTGTTCGCGGGGCTGATCCTCGCGCAGATGGGTTTCCGCCCCATCATCCTCGAACGCGGCAAGGCCGTGCGCGAGCGCACCAAGGACACCTTCGGCCTGTGGCGCAAGAGCGTGCTCAACCCCGAATCCAACGTGCAGTTCGGCGAAGGCGGCGCCGGGACGTTCTCCGACGGCAAGCTGTACAGCCAGATCAAGGATCCGAACCACTACGGCCGCAAGGTGCTGGACGAATTCGTCAAGGCGGGTGCGCCGGACGATATCCTGTACCTGAGCCGGCCGCACATCGGTACGTTCCGACTCGTCAGCATGGTGGAAAAGATGCGCGCGTCCATCCACGAACTGGGTGGTGAAGTGCGTTTCGAAACGCGGGTCGACGACATCGAGATCGATCAGGGCAAGGTGCGCTCGCTGAAGCTCTCGAACGGCGAAACGCTGCGGTGCGACCACGTGGTGCTGGCCGTGGGCCACAGCGCGCGCGACACCTTCCAGATGCTGCACGATCGCGGCGTCTATATCGAAGCCAAGCCGTTCTCGCTGGGTTTTCGCATCGAGCATCCGCAGGGGCTGATCGACCGCAGCCGCTTCGGCAAGTTCGCGGGACACAAGCAGCTCGGCGCGGCCGACTACAAGGTGGTGCACCACTGCAGCAATGGCCGTGCCGTCTACAGCTTCTGCATGTGTCCGGGCGGCACGGTGGTCGCGGCGACCTCCGAGCCGGGCCGCGTGGTCACCAACGGGATGAGCCAGTACTCGCGGGCCGAGCGCAACGCCAATGCGGGCATCGTCGTCGGCATCACGCCGGACGACTATCCCGGCGGCCCGCTGGCGGGCATCGCGTTCCAGCGCAAATGGGAAGAGCGCGCGTTCGAACTCGGCGGCGGCGATTACCGCGCGCCGGGCCAGCTGGTCGGCGATTTCATCGCGGGCCGGCCGTCCACGTCGCTCGGCTCCGTGGAGCCGTCGTACAAGCCGGGCGTGAACCCGACCGATCTCAGCACAGCACTGCCGGACTACGTGATCGAAGCGATCCGCGAAGCCCTGCCCCAGATCGACAAGAAGATCGCCGGCTTCGCGATGCACGATGCGGTGCTCACCGGAGTCGAGACGCGCACTTCGTCACCGATCCGGATTCGACGCAAGGACGACTACCAGAGCATGAACGTCGAAGGCCTGTATCCGGCTGGTGAAGGTGCGGGGTATGCAGGCGGCATCTATTCGGCAGCCATCGACGGGATCGAAGTCGCGCAAGCGGTGGCGCTCAGCATGACGTCGGCGCACGCGGCCTGATGGACGAGACGAGTCGGCGCGCAAAGGTTCTCGACCTGAGCGGCGCCGACTTTCGCTTGGCCGCTCAGGAGCGCGGCCGGACAGCGGCATGAGAACGACCGCCGCCGGTCACGCAATCTCCGGCAACCTGGCCAAACGGCGAACTTCGCGCGTGCATGCCGAAGCCACTGGTAAACTCGGGCAACCAAAGCAACAACTTCACGCCTGACTTATGACCACGCTGTCGCCCGACGCCTTCGCCGGCCACACCCCAATGATGCAGCAGTACCTGCAGCTTATCTGACAAGGGTCGGCGCACAAAGCTACGCCAACACCTACGCCTCCCCTTTTGGGGGCGGGCCGTTACCGACCCTAGGCCGCCATCCAATCCTCCGCGCCCTCAACGACCGCTAACAAGCATCTTCGGCCAGCTGCCGCATCGCTTTCACACGCCGACTTCGCCGAGCAAAATTCTGCTGAAGTCAGTACGGAATACAGGAGCCTGCACCCATCGGCCGGGGTCGGGCTTTCTGCTCGGGGAACGATCCTCGATACGGTTAGCCTGGATGGCCGGGCTCACGATTACTCGCCGCGGCCCGAAACAAGGCTTGCATTGATCCACGATGCCACGTCGGTGACCGGAATGGCGTGGCGTTGGTTGAACGTCCCACTCTTATCCCATGCGACACCGCGCCCTTGAGCAAAAGCCGCACGATACTTGCGCATCATATTGTTCGGGTCGCGCGCCAGCTCATCCAGCAGATACTGCTCGCTCCACACCGAACGGCTGAACGGCCGGCCGAGGCCCGCTTGCAGCTTGTCTGCAACCTCCGCGTAAGTCACGGTGTCGCCGGCCAGATACACGATCTCGTTCCGGATACGGGGTTGGGCGAACACGATCGCGGCGGTCAGCGCACCGATATCATCGGGCGTCGTCAGCGTCACGGCGGTGTCGAGGCTGCCCAGCGCGTGGACTTCGTCGTTCTGCAGGTCGACGACACCGAATTCCGGCTCGAACAGGTAGCTCATGAACATGCCAGTCGAGATGATGACCCACTCGGTCCCGTGCTGACTGCGCAGCAACTCGCGCACGTCCAGCTGTGCGTCGAAAATGTCCTGCGGACTGCCGCGGCCGATCACGTCGAAATCGACCCCGAACTGCCACGGGAAGTACCGCGGGACGCGCGCCTGCAACGCAGCCTGCGCCAACTTCATCGGCGTGTCGATTCCGGCTGTAATGCCAGCGCAACCAATTACCGTGTCATATCGCGCAAACAAGGCGGCGAGCTCATCGATGGAGCTCTTCACGAAATCGCCTACGACGATCTCGATCCCGAGATCTCGAATCTCCGCGATATCATGCCGCTTGGCGGGTCCGCTGGACTCGACGGCGCTCGCGCGCAGTAGCACGCTGATCTTCGCGCCGGCGATGTCCTTCGCCCGGCGCGCAAGATTGCGCAGGACCGGAAGGCCGAGTTCGCCGGCACCGAGCACGAGAATGTTTTGGGAAGTCGCGTTAGGATCTGTCTGGTTCATCGTCTGGCCTGCTGAGGAATGTGTTGCGGCAGTCTAGCGAGGCATTGACGTATATGAAAGAAGGTACATGCGTGATACTGGGAGCCCGATAGTTGGATCGAGACGAACTTCTCCAATATTCGCAGACCGTGTGCGACGGCCTGCGAGACGATGATGACGGGCTACGGCGGGAGGTGCTCGCACACGCCGGGAGTCGTTGGTCGCTCGGTGTCATCCACACGCTCGGCGTGTACGGCAGGCTGCGCCATGCCGAAATCGGCAGGCGCATGCATGGGGTAACTCAGCGGATGTTGACGCGCACGTTACGACAACTCGAGCGGGACGGCCTGGTGCTCCGTCACGATTTCGATGAAGTGCCCCCTAGAGTCGAATACGAGTTATCCGACACGGGCATGGACCTGCTCGTTCGCATGGTCCCGCTGTGGACCTGGATCGTCGAGAATGCGGACCGCTTCCGAGAAGCGAGGCGGAGTTTCGACAGCCAGCACCGCGACGCGAACTCATAGCTTGCTGGTTGTTGATTTGCAAACCCTACTTCCGTGGCGGGGAGAAGGATTGGAGCCTCTCAATTGGGCCGCCGAAGCAGGACGGCACATTTCGACAGGGCTGAGTCTGATAGCTGAGCGGAACTGACGTTCGAATGTCCTCCCGATAGCGCGGTCGAGCAACCGCAATTGGCCGGTAGCCGCCGCTCGCCATCGCCGACAACTGGCCTGATGGCGAACTTTGACCGATCCCGTTCGGGCCGCTGGTAAACTCGGGCAGCCAAAGCAACTTTTCCCGGTCACATGAGCATGCAACCCACCGCAGCACCTGCACCCGTCACTCCAATGATGCAGCAGTACCTGCGCATCAAGGCCGACCATCCCGACACGCTTGTCTTCTACCGGATGGGCGACTTCTACGAGTTGTTCTTCGAAGACGCGGAGAAAGCCGCACGCCTGCTCGACCTGACCCTCACGCAACGCGGCGCGTCGGCCGGCACGCCGATCAAGATGGCCGGCGTCCCGCATCACGCGGTCGAGCAGTATCTTGCGAAGCTCGTGAAGATGGGCGAGTCGGTCGCGATCTGCGAACAGATCGGCGACCCGGCCACGTCGAAGGGCCCCGTCGAACGCAAGGTCGTGCGCGTCGTCACGCCCGGCACGCTGACCGATGCCGCGCTTCTGTCCGACAAGAACGACGTTTACCTGCTCGCGATGTGCACGGGCCACAACAAGCGCGGCGTGGCGGTGAACATCGGCCTTGCGTGGCTCAACCTCGCGAGCGGCGCGCTGCGCCTCGCCGAAATCGAACCCGACCAGCTCGCTGCCGCGCTCGAGCGCATCCGGCCGGCCGAGATCCTGACGCCGGACGGCGCGACCGACGCCTTACCCGCAGGCGCGGGCGCAAGCAAGCGCGTGCCGGCGTGGCACTTCGACACCGCGTCGGGCACGCAGCGCCTGTGCGACCAGCTCGATGTCGCAAGCCTCGACGGTTTCGGTGCGCATTCATTGACGAGCGCCTGCGGGGCCGCGGGCGCGCTGCTGCTCTACGCAGCGGCCACGCAAGGGCAGCAACTGCGGCACGTGCGCAGCCTGAAGGTCGAGAACGAAACCGAGTACATCGGTCTCGATCCGGCCACGCGCCGCAACCTCGAACTGACCGAGACGTTGCGCGGCACCGAGTCGCCGACCCTGTATTCGCTGCTCGACACCTGCTGCACGACGATGGGCAGCCGTCTGCTACGTCACTGGCTGCATCACCCGCCGCGCGCGTCGGTCGCCGCGCAGTCGCGCCAGCAGGCAATCGGTGCACTGCTCGACGCACCGGCAAACGCAAGCCTCGATGCGCTGCGCAGCGCGCTGCGCCAGATCGCCGACGTCGAACGGATCACCGGGCGTCTCGCGCTGCTCTCGGCGCGCCCGCGCGACCTGTCGAGCCTGCGCGACACGTTCGCCGCACTGCCGGCGCTGCGCGAGCGCCTCAGCGCGATCGTCGCGAATGCGGATGCGCTCACGCGTGTCGACGCGGCGCTCGCACCGCCCGCCGAATGCCTCGACCTGCTGACGAGCGCGATCGCACCCGAGCCGGCCGCGATGGTGCGCGACGGCGGCGTAATCGCGCGCGGCTACGATGCCGAGCTCGACGAGCTGCGCGACATCTCGGAGAACTGCGGGCAGTTCCTGATCGATCTCGAAGCGCGCGAACGCACGCGCACCGGCATCGCGAACCTGCGCGTCGAATACAACAAGGTGCACGGCTTCTACATCGAGGTCACGCGCGGCCAGACCGACAAGGTGCCCGACGACTACCGCCGCCGCCAGACGCTGAAGAATGCCGAGCGCTACATCACGCCCGAACTGAAAACCTTCGAGGACAAGGCGCTGTCCGCTCAGGAACGCGCGCTGGCGCGCGAGCGCGCGCTGTACGACTCGGTGCTGCAGGCGCTGTTGCCGTTCATCCCCGAGTGCCAGCGCGTCGCCTCGGCGCTCGCCGAACTCGACCTGCTCGCCGCATTCGCCGAACGCGCCCGTGCACTCGACTGGGTCGCACCGACCTTCACCGACGAGATCGGCATCGAAATCGAACAGGGCCGCCACCCTGTCGTCGAAGCGCAGGTCGAGCAGTTCATCGCGAACGACTGCCGCTTCGGCACCGAGCGCAAGCTGCTGCTGATCACCGGCCCGAACATGGGCGGTAAGTCGACGTTCATGCGGCAAACCGCACTGATCGCACTGATGGCGTACGTGGGCAGCTATGTGCCGGCCAAGTCGGCATGCTTCGGCCCGATCGACCGGATCTTCACCCGCATCGGCGCGGCGGACGATCTCGCGGGCGGCCGCTCGACGTTCATGGTCGAGATGACCGAAGCCGCTGCGATCCTCAACGACGCGACGCCGCAAAGCCTCGTACTGATGGACGAGATCGGCCGCGGCACGTCGACGTTCGACGGCCTCGCGCTCGCGTGGGCCATCGCGCGCCACCTGCTGGCACACAACGCGTGCTACACGCTGTTCGCGACGCACTACTTCGAGCTGACGCAACTGCCGGCCGAATTCCCGCAAGCAGCCAACGTCCACCTGTCGGCCGTCGAGCACGGCCACGGCATCGTGTTCCTGCACGCGGTCAACGAAGGCCCGGCCAACCAGAGCTACGGCCTGCAGGTCGCGCAACTCGCGGGCGTTCCGGCGCCCGTGATCCGCGCCGCGCGCAAGCACCTCGCGTATCTCGAACAGCAGTCGGCGTCGCAGCACACGCCGCAACTCGACCTGTTCAGCGCGCCGCCGGCGGCCACCGACGATCTCGAATGCGCGGACGCGCCGGCGCTGCCCGACACACCGCATCCGGCGCTCGAAAAACTGCGCGACATCGATCCCGACGATCTCAAGCCGCGCGAGGCGCTCGACCTGCTGTATGAATTGCGCACGCTGGTCCGGACGCACGATGTCGACGGACACGCGTAAGCGCACCCTGCGCGGCCTGCCGGCTCGCACGGCCGCCGCGCTCGTCACGGCCGTGCTCGCGCTCGCGCAAGCCACCGCTTCGGCCGCGCCGCCGAAGCGCAGCACCCCGCCCTACTCGTTCGCGGTCGTGTCGGGTGTGATCAACGCCCCTGCGGACGAACCGGCCGCCCAGCGGCTGCTCGATGCGATCGCGCGCGAGCGCAACCTCGCGTTCGTCGTCTATGCAGGCAATCTCAAGGGTCCGAAGGAAGCGTGCCGCGATGCGCTGTACTCGCAGCGCGGCGCGATCCTGGATGCGGCACGCGTGCCGCTCGTGTTCATTCCCGGCCACGACGACTGGATTACCTGCAACACCGCGGCCGGCGGCAACTACGACCCGGTCGAGCGGCTCGACTTCCTGCGGCAGACACTGCTAGCCGATTCGGCACTGCCCGACCCCGGCGCACTGCAGATCACGCGGGAAAGCGAAGTCGCACGGTTCCGGCCGTATCGGGAAAATGCCCGCTGGATGCGCGACGACATCGTCTACGTCGCGCTCAACGCGCCGGCGCCGAACAACCACTACCTGACGGCCGGCGGCCGCAACGGCGAATTCGAGGACCGCATCATCGCGAACGGTTTCTGGATCGACCACGCGGCCGAATACGCGAAGCGGCGCGAGGCACGCGCGATGGTGGTGATGTTCGAAGGCGATCCACGGTTCGAACGCTATGAACGCGCGGAACGCTTCGCATGGCTGCACTTCAACCGGCCGCGCGTGCGCGACGGCTTTCGTGAGTTGAAACGAACGCTGGTGAAGGCGGCGGCGACGTTCCGCGGCCCGATACTCGTGATTCACGCGAGCGGCGAACCGCTTGCGAACGGCTTTCTGATCGACCGTCCGCTGCGCTCAGACGACGGTGAACTGGTAGGAAACGTCACGCGCGTCGCGATCGGACCGCGCCATCCGGCGAATCAGTGGGTCAGGGTGAGCGTGTCGCCGGCACGGCAGACGATCTTCAACGTAAGCCTACAGGAGGTGCCGAAAAACCTGCCCGTGCCGCCCGCGCTGCCGCTCGTGCCGCGTGACGACGTGCCGCTGCCGCAGATGCCTGAAATCCCCGCGTTGCCGGCGCTGCCCGACTCGTCGTCGGTCGCGCCGCCGTTGCAGGGTGACAGCGCCGCACCGGGCGGCGCGTCGGGGCCGGCGCCCGGCCTGCCTGCGAGCTCAGTGCAGAGTGCGCCCTGACGGCGCTTCACCGTCTTCGTCTTCGTCCTCGTCGACGATCTCGAGCCCTTCTGCGCCATGCGCGTGCTCATGCTCGATTTCGTCTTCGGTTGCTTCGCGAACGTCCTTCACGGTCAGTGCGAAACGCAGCGCCATGCCTGCCAGCGGGTGGTTGCCGTCGAGCACGACCTTGTCTTCGGCGATATCGGTGACCGTGTAGATCAACGAATCGACCTCCTCGTCGCCGTCTTCCGGCGTGCCTTCGAACTGCATACCCACTTCGAGCGGCTCGGGAAAACGATCGCGCGGCTCGATCTTCACGAGTTCGGGATCGTAGTCGCCGAACGCGTCCTGAGGCTCGAGCTGAACCTGCGCCTCATAGCCGGGCTCGTGGCCGTCGAGCTGTTCCTCGATCTTGGGGAACGTGCCATCATAGCCGCCGTGCAGATAGACCATCGGCTCGTCGCTTTCCTCGATCAGATTGCCCTGTACGTCCGACAGCTTGTAAGTGACCGACACGACGGTGTTTTTTGCGATTTTCATCCAATTCTCCCAAATACAACTCTCATTATACGATGCGCAACCGGTCTCAAGCCGAACCGCGGGATGCCGCTGCCGCCCCGCTCGGCGCGCCGCCTTCCGATCTTCCCACACCGCTGCTCGGCGGTCTTACGCCGGCGCAATTCATGCGCGGCTACTGGCAAAAGAAGCCGCTCCTGATCCGCCAGGCGATCCCCGGCGTCGCGTCGCCGGTCTCGCGCGACGCGCTGTTCGAGCTCGCAGCAGACTATGACGCGGAATCGCGACTGATCACCCATTTTCGTAACAAGTGGCAACTGAAGCACGGACCGTTCGAGCCCGACGCGTTGCCGGCCGTCACGCGCAAGGCCTGGACCCTGCTCGTGCAGGGGCTCGACCTGCACGTCGATGCCGCGCGCGCACTGCTTGACCGCTTCCGCTTCATCCCCGACGCGCGTCTGGACGACCTGATGATCTCGTATGCGACGGACGGCGGCGGCGTCGGCCCGCACTTCGATTCATATGACGTATTCCTGCTGCAGGTCGAAGGCCGGCGCCGCTGGCGCGTCGGTGCGCAGAACGACCTGTCGCTGCAGCCGGACGTGCCGCTGAAGATCCTCGAAAACTTCGAGCCGAGCGACGAATGGGTGCTGGAACCCGGCGACATGCTCTACCTGCCGCCGCACATCGCGCACGATGGCGTCGCCGAAGGCGAATGCATGACCTGCTCGATCGGCTTCCGGGCCCCGTCCGCCGGCGAACTGGGCGCCCAGTTCCTGTACTATCTCGCGGAGCGTGGCGGCCTGCGCGACGGCTGCGGCGACGACCTTTACCGCGATCCGAAGCAGCCGGCCGTCGACACGCCCGCGCAGCTGCCTCCGGCGATGGTCGAGCGCGTTGCCGAGATCGTCGACGCGATCCGCTGGCGCAAGCGGGACGTCGCCGAATTCCTCGGCTGCTACCTGAGCGAGCCCAAGCCGAACGTCGTTTTCGACCCGCCGGCGCGCCCGCTGTCCGAGGCCGCGTTCGTCACGCAGGCATCACGTCGTGGCGTGTGTCTCGACAGAAGGGCCACATTGATGTATAACGCGCGCTCGTACTTCATTAATGGCGAAGAAGGACCGCTCGAGCAGGCCAGCGAATGGCTGCCCGAACTGGCCAATCAACGCAAGATGGAGGCGAAACGGTTTGTAACACTATCCCGGGTTCCCTCGATGACAGCCTTGTTGCACGAGTGGTATTGTGCGGGCTGGATACGGGTCGGAAACCGGAATTAGTGTGAGTCGCCCCGTATGCCCGTACGGATCAAATTCTGTATGGGAAAGACAACGTATTGACCCCGCATTTGTCGACGGTCGATAGGAAAGTGCATATAATTTCCGCCCAAGCCGTAGGGAAGATTCACGCTCTAGAAGTGCATCTCCACCAGCGGCCCAGGTCGGTGTTGGAGCACATTACCGGTATTGTTTCGCGCTGTTGCTTACCTTTAACCATAAAAGGACGTGATCATGAAGAAATCCCTCCTCGTAGCTTCCCTGTTGGCTGCTGTTGCACTGGCTGCTTGCAACAAGAGCGCTGATCAAGCTGCTTCGTCGGCTGCAAGCGACGCGGCTGCTGCTGCTTCGTCGGCTGCTTCGGCAGTTGCTGGTGCTGCGAGCGACGCGGCTGCTGCTGCTTCGTCGGCAACGGCTGCTGCGAGCGACGCTGCTGCTGCAGTGGCGTCGGCTGCTTCGGCAGCGACGGCTGCTCCGGCTTCGGGCGCAAGCCAGTAAGCCTCAGCGTCAGCTGAAAAAAAACCGGCCCGAGGGCCGGTTTTTTTACGTCTGCCGTTTCCGCGTCTGTCGCACGGCAGTTACACCGGGCCGCCGCGGCGGCCCTGCCCCGCTCATCCGAGCGCCAGCCAGTCGAAGCCCTCGTCCTGCGTGGCCACCACCACGTCTTCCCCGGTCGTCCCCAATACGCCCCCAAACGCCTGGCGGACCAACTCCGGCAGATTGTTCTGCTGACTCAGGTGCGCCGCGACCAGGTGCTTGAGGCGGCTGCGTTCAAGCGACGCAAGAATGTCCGCCGCGGCGTCGTTGCTCAGATGCCCATGGTTGCCGCCGATACGTGCCTTCAGCGACTGCGGATAGCGGCTCGCAGCCAGCATCGCGGTGTCGTGGTTGGATTCGAGCACCAGCGCGTCACAGCCGCTCAGCACGGCCGTGATGTGAGGCGTCGCCATCCCGACGTCCGTCAGCACGCCGAGCCGGCTGGAGCCGTCCATAAAGACAAACTGGAGCGGTTCGCGTGCATCGTGAGGGACCGTGTAGGGCATCACGGCCAGATCGCGTATTGCGGCCGTCTCGTCGCCCCACAACACGTGGAGATCGACATCGGCCTCGTCCGCGCCGACCGCGCGCGCGGTACCCCAGCTCATGTAGAGCGGCAGCGATGCGCGACGGGCGAGCGTCAGCGCACTGCCGACGTGGTCGCTGTGTTCGTGGGTAATGAGGATCGCATCGAGATCCCCGATGCAGAGATTTAGTCGGCCGAGCCTGCGCTCGACCTCCTTGGCGGAAAAGCCGCAGTCGAGCAGCACGCGGGTGGTGGTCGTGCCGCTCGAGGCCTCGACGACCAGCGCGTTGCCTTCGCTGCCGCTTCCGAGGCTGGAGAATCGCACGCGCTCAGTTCAGCTGCGCGTGGAGCAGCGAAATGATCCGCTGCGCGTCCGACGAGTTGTCGACCTGGCCGTTTGCGCCGACCACTGCGACCTGCGTGCTGCCATTGCCCTGTGCGCGCACGTTGACCAGGAACTCCTTGCCCGGCTTCGCGGCCGACGGGCCGCCGTAGAACAGCTTGCCGAACAGGCCGTCACGCTTGAGCTCTTCCATCGTGTTCGCATAGCGCACGGTGTACACGCCCTTCTCGCGATCGCGATTGTCGACCGCGAAGTTGGTGCGGTCGAGCGCCAGGCCCACACGCAGCCATGCGCGGTCGAACGACTCGGCCAGTTGCAGCGTCGCCCCGCCGCCGCTCGTGTCGCTGACCTGCGCCGGCGCCGTCGCGGGACGTGCATCGGTCAGCAACTGCTTCGCCTGCGCATCGGTCAGGCCGAACTTCTGCATCAGCTTCGACAGGAATACGGCTTCGAGCACCGGGTTGCGCGGACGCTCTTCCCAGCGCGACGACGTGCCGCCCTGCGGGCCGACCATCATTTCCTCCATCGCGCTGTGCGTGATCGAGATGTCGGTGTTGCCGTCCGACGTGCGGTTCACGAGCGTACGGAAGCGGTCGCGCGTGCCGGACGAGTACGCGAAATCGATGACCTTGCCGATCGTGCGGCGGAACCAGTCGTCGGGAATGTTCGCGCGGTTTTCAGCCCAGTCGGTCGCCATGATGCCCGTCGACGGTGCATCGGTCTTCAGCGAGAAGCCGTTCTCCTGCCAGAACTCCTTCAGGATAGGCCACAGCTGCTCGGGCGTTCGGCCATCGACGACAAGCCAGCGGCGGTCGCCGTCGCGCTCGATGTGCATCCCGAGCGGATCCTGCGCGCTCGGAATGCCGTCGGTCGCGTTGCCGGCCTGCGTCGTGACCCGCGGCGGCAACGTGCCGAGCCCGGCGTTGCTCGGCGGCGCGACGAACTGCTGGGTCGTCGGCACCGGCTTCAGGTCGCTCGGCACCGCGAGCGGCGGCGCCGAACCGGTGTTCTTGTAGTTGACCCGGTCAGGGGCCAGATAGTCGTTCAGCGTATCGCAGCCGGCGAGCGCGCCCAGCGCCAGCACCACCACCGACATCTGGATGGCGCGAGAGGAAAAGGCGAAACGTTTCATGAAATCCTTCGTCTTGCTAGAACGCTCGTCAGGAGCGGCGCCGGACGGTGCCGGCCGGTGCGGGTTGATCAGGGTTCGAGCCGGCGGCCGCAGGACGCGGCCGCCTCGGCATCAGGCGAGGACGCCGGCCTCGACGAGGGCCGAACGCACGGCATCGTGGCAGCGCTCGTCGAGCGCCGTGAGCGGCAGCCGGATGCCGCCCTGCATCTTGCCCATCGCCTGCAGCGCCCACTTCACCGGAATCGGGTTCGCCTCGATGAACAGGTTCTTGTGCAGCGACAGCAGCTTCATGTGCAGCGCGCGGGCCGTCTGTACGTCACCGGCCAGCGCCGCGCGGCACAGGTCGCTCATCGCACGCGGTGCGACGTTCGCCGTCACCGAGATGTTGCCGTGGCCGCCGAGCAGCATCAGCGCGATCGCGGTCGGATCGTCGCCGCTGTAGATCGCGAAATGCTTCGGCGCGGCCTTGATCAGGTGCGCGGCGCGATCGATGTTGCCGGTCGCTTCCTTCACACCGATGATGCCCGGCACGTCCGCGAGGCGCAGCATCGTCTCGTTCGCCATGTCCGCGACCGTGCGGCCCGGTACGTTGTACAGGATCACCGGCAGATCGACCGCTTCCGCGATCGTCTTGAAGTGACGGTACATGCCTTCCTGCGTCGGCTTGTTGTAGTACGGCACGACCTGCAGCGTCGCGTCCGCGCCGACAGCCTTCGCGTGCTTCGTCAGCTCGATCGCCTCGGCGGTCGAGTTGCCGCCCGCGCCCGCGATGATCGGGATGCGTTTCGCCGCATGCTCGACCGCCGTGCGGATCATCAGGATGTGCTCTTCGACGTTGAGCGTTGCCGACTCGCCGCTCGTGCCGACCACGACGAGCGCATCGGTGCCTTCCGCGATATGCCAGTCGATCAGTTTGCGAAACGCCGGCAGGTCGAGACTGCCGTCTTCGAGCATCGGGGTGACGATCGCGGGGATGCTGCCGCGGATTTGAATGCCGTCTTGGGTGCCGTTAGCCATGAAACGCGATTGAGGTTATGTACCGGTAAACATTGAGATTGTAGCGGATTAGCCGGGCAGTTCGTAACGTGGAATTCCCGCCCCCGCCTTCGGAGTCGCGCCCTCGCGCACTGCGCAGAGACGCTGGACGAACGCCTCGCGCGGCGCGGCGACGAACCCGTCCTCGTACGCGACCACCCGCAGGCGGCCATGCACGGCGTCCAGCAGCTCGCCCGGGGCGAGCAGGAACGCGGGGTTGGACGGTTTCCCGACCGTTTCGTTTCCTTGCGCGAAGGTTTCGTAGATGAGCACGCCGCCCGGCGCCACCGCATCGAGCAGATGGGGCCAGAGCGGACGATGCAGATAATGGGTGACGACCACCGCCGCAAACTGCTCGCCGGCCGGCAGCGGCCAAGGCGCGCCTTCGAGATCGGCGTCGCGTGCATCGACGCCCGGCATCGCCCGCAATGCGGCCAGTGCGGCCGGGTCGCGATCGAGTGCGACGACCGGATGCCCGTGCGACGCGAACCAGCGCGCATGGCGGCCGCCGCCCGCAGCAACATCCAGCACCGCGCCGCCTGACGGCACGAGTCGCGACCATTGCGCGACCCAGCGCGAAGGCTCGGCCTGGGCGACGTGGCCGCCCGCGGCGGCGATGACGGATGCAGTCATGCGGTCGATCAGTTGTACGACAGGCCCATCGCGTCGCGTACGTCGCGCATCGTTTCCGTTGCGTACTTGCGCGCCTTGTCGCAACCGTCCGCGACGATCGCGCGCAGCAGCGACGGATCGTCCATGTACTTCTGTGCGCGCTCGAGCATCGGCTGCTGTTCGCGCAGGATGCCTTCGACCACCGGCTGCTTGCAGTCGAGGCAACCGATGCCCGCCGAGCGGCAGCCCTTCTGCACCCAGTCGTGCGTCGCTTCATCGGTATAGACCTGGTGCAGCTGCCACACCGGGCACTTGTCGGGATCGCCCGGATCCGTGCGGCGCACGCGCGCGGGATCGGTCGGCATCGTGCGGACCTTCTTCGTGATCGTTTCGGCGTCCTCACGCAGGCCAATCGTGTTGCCGTACGACTTCGACATCTTCTGCCCGTCGAGGCCGGGCATCCGCGATGCTTCGGTCAGCAGCGCCTGCGGCTCGACCAGGATGATCTTGCGCGCGCCTTCGAGATAGCCGAACAGGCGCTCGCGATCGCTCATCGACAGGCTCTGCGATTCCTGCAGCATCGCGCGCGCCTGTTCGAGCGCCTCGTCGTCGCCTTCCTGCTGATATGCGTTGCGCAGCTCGTGATAGAGCTTCGCGCGCTTGCCGCCGAGTTTCTTTGCAGCGTCGAGCGCCTTCTCCTCGAAGCCCGGCTCGCGGCCGTACAGGTAGTTGAAGCGGCGCGCGATCTCGCGCGTCATCTCGACGTGCGGCACCTGGTCTTCACCGACCGGCACGAGCGAGCCGCGATACAGCAGGATGTCGGCCGCCATCAGCACCGGATAGCCGAGGAAGCCGTAGGTCGACAGATCCTTGTCCTTCAGCTTCTCCATCTGCTCCTTGTAGGTCGGCACGCGTTCGAGCCAGCCGAGCGGCGTGCTCATGCCGAGCAGCAGCGCGAGTTCGGCATGCTCCGGCACCTTGCTCTGGATGAACAGCGTGGCCTGCGCCGGATCGATACCGGACGCGAGCCAGTCGATCAGCACGTCCCACACGTTTTTCTCGATGACCTCGGGAGTCTCGTAGTGCGTCGTCAGCGCATGCCAGTCGACGACGCAGAAGAAGCACGGGTACTCGGACTGCAGTTTCACCCAGTTTTTCAGCACGCCGTGGTAATGACCGAGGTGCAGCGACCCGGTGGGCCGCATGCCGGAGAAAATACGTTCAGGGAACATGATTGTCGTTAGAGAAGCGAAGCGAATGGGGACAGGATGGCGCTCAGGACGGCATAGCCGACGTTGACGAGCGGGCGCAGCCAGAAGTTCGTCAGCACGCCCGTCGCGACCAGCAGGAGGACGATGATGAAACCGTACGGCTCGATGCGCGACAGCGCGATCGATTGCTTCGTCGGCAGCAGCGCCGCCAGGATGCGGCCGCCGTCGAGCGGCGGCAACGGAAACAGGTTCAGCACGCCGAGCACGAGGTTCGCGCTGACGCCCGCAAATGCCATCCGCGTGAAGAACGGCTCGTCGATGCCGACGGCAGGCAGCACGAGGGTCAGCACGCCCCAGATCAGCGCCTGCACGAAATTGCAGGCCGGGCCCGCGAGCGATACCCACAGGCTGCCCCAGCGCGGATCGCGCAGGTTGCCGAACGACACCGGCACCGGCTTCGCATAGCCGAACAGGAACGCGCCGCCCGTCAGGAAATACATCGCCAGCGGGATCGCGATCGTGCCGAGCGGATCGATGTGACGCATCGGGTTGAACGACACGCGCCCCATCATGTAGGCGGTGTTGTCGCCCAGCAGGCGGGCGGCGTAGCCGTGCGCGGCCTCGTGCAACGTGATCGCGAAGATCACGGGCAGCGCGTAGACGGCGATGGTCTGTATCAGGGAAGCATCCATATCGCGTTATTGTAACAAGCGCACTCGCGCAAAAAATGGAATGGCGCGCTTACGCCGCCGAGAGTCCGAACGGTTCGAGCGCGCCGCGCCCCGCACGCACGAGCTCGGGTTCGTCGCCGGTCAGGTCGATCACCGTCGACGGCTCGCGCGGGCATGCGCCGCCGTCGATCACGAGGTCGACCTGTTTCTCGAGCCGCATGCGGATTTCTTCGGGATCGTTGAGCGGCTCGTCGTCCGGCGGCAGGATCAGCGTCGTGCCGAGCAGCGGCTGGCCGAGCGATTCGAGCAGCGCGAGCGTAATCGCGTGATCGGGCACGCGCAGCCCGATCGTCTTGCGCGACGGGTGCGACAGCCGGCGCGGCACTTCCTTCGTGGCCTGCAGGATGAAGACGTAAGGGCCCGGCGTCACCGACTTGATCTGCCGGTACTGGCGGTTGTCGACCATCGCGAAGTTGGCGAGCTCCGACAGGTCGCGCACGAGCAGCGACAGGTGCTGCCTCTCGTCGAGGCCGCGAATCCGGCGCACGCGCTCGACCGCGTCCTTGTCGTCGAGATGGCAGGCGAGCGCATAGCTCGAATCGGTCGGCATCGCGATCACGCCGCCCTTGCTGACGATTTCCACGGCCTGCTTGATCAGGCGCGGCTGCGGATTATCCGGATGAATCCTGAAGAACTGGGACATGGGGGTACGTAAAGGGGGAGAAGTCGGGTGCGCGCGGCCGGCAGCAACGCCAGGCCGCCGCCCGGTGTCAGAGCCAGCGCTCCCAGACCGGCGTCAGGTCGGGCGGCAACGGAGGCAGGCCGCCGAGCTCGACACGGCCCTCGCCTGGCGCATGGAAATCCGAGCCGCGCGACGCTTCGAAGCCGAAGCGGCGTGCGACGTCCGCGTATTCGCGGTACTGGTCGGGTGTGTGGCTGCCCGTGACGACCTCGATCGCGCGGCCGCCCAGATCGATGAATTCGCCGAAGAACGCGTCGAATTCGACGGGCGTATAGCGGTAACGGCCCGGATGCGCGACCACGGCTTCGCCGCCGGCCGCCCGAATCCATGCGACGGCGTCGGGCAGCGTTGCCCAGCGGTGCGGGACGAACCCGGGCTTGCCGTCGCCGAGCATGCGATCGAACACATCGGACGTCGACGTGGCGTGACCGTTCTCGACGAGAAAGCGGGCAAAGTGCGTGCGCGAGATCAGGTCGGGATTCGACACGTACCTCAACGCGCCTTCGTACGCCCCGGGAATGCCGAGCGTGGCGAGCTGCTCGCCGATCGCTACCGCGCGCGCCGCACGACCGTGGCGCGTGCGATACAGGCCGTCGACCAGCACCGGATTCGCGGGGTCGACGTTCAGGCCGACGATGTGCACGGTGCGCGACGCCCACGTGACCGAAATCTCGACGCCGCTCAGGTAGCGCATGCCGAGCGCTTCCGCTTCGCTGCGCGCCGCCGCCTGGCCGCCGATCTCGTCGTGGTCGGTCAACGCCCACAGGGTCACGCCGCCGGCATGGGCGCGGCGCGCGACGTCGGCAGGCGGCAGCAACCCGTCGGAAACATTCGAATGGCAGTGGAGATCGGCGTTCATTGTCGGCATGGCAGGTAAGGCTTCATTCTACTGCAACGCGGCAATGCGCCGCCCGCCTGCCCCGCCGCTGCCGCCGTGCGCTTACGCGCAGAACGCCTCGATCAGCGCCGCGATCTGCTCGGGCTGGTCGTGATGCACCATGTGGCCGGCATCTTCGACGAGCTTCTCGCGCCAGTCGGGGAACGCATTGAAACGCGCCTTGAATTCCGGCAGCGGGATGTCACCAGCGATATGTGCCAGCGTCGGCGAATTGACGGCCTCGACGTGCAGCACCTTCGCGCGCACCTGGGCCCAGGTGGCCATCACTTCGTCGAGCCGGTACAACTGCGGGCCCGGCATCTTGTGCGCCGGGTCGGCCAGCAGGTGGTAGAGGCCGTCGTCGCCGCGCTTCGACCAGTGCGCGGCGAGGAACGCCGCACGGCGCGGGTCGAGCCGCGGATTGGTCTTGGTCAGGCGCGCCGCCACGTCGTCGAGTGACGCATAAGGACGCAGTGCGGGCGGTTCACGCAACTCGTCCAGCCAGGCGCGCAGCCGGCGCGGCGCCTGTTCGGCCCGCGCGGGCGCCAGCCCGAAACCCTCGAGATCGACCACGCGCCGCACGCGCTCCGGCCGCGCGCCGGCATACAGGCACACGACGTTTGCGCCCATGCTGTGCCCGACCAGATTGACTTCGCCGGTCGGCGCATAGTGGTCGACGAGCGCATCGAGGTCGCCCAGGTATTCGTGGAACCAGTAGTGACCGCCGCCCTGCCGGGCGACCGGCCAGTCGGACAACCCGAAACCGCGCGCATCGGGCGCGATCACCTGCCAGTCGCCCGCGAGTGCATCGACGACGAACTGGAACGACGCCGCGACGTCCATCCAGCCGTGCAGCATGAACAGCGTCGGCGCATCGGGCCGGCCCCAGCGCCGGACATGCAGCTGGACGCCGCGCACCGTGACGAAATCAGAAACAGAACTCGAGGCACTCATTGCAGCCGCCAGAAAAAAGAATGGTCGTTCGATTATAGCGGCGCCGCCTCCATTTCGGCGGCCGGCAGTCGAGTCCCCTCTCTAGCGGTGCGGCGGCTCGAAGGTCCGACGAAACGGCCGGGAAGCGCCATCAGCCGGGTGCGCGGGCCGGCCTGGCGGCAGGCGACACGCAGCTGGACACGATCCGGCTAACGCGCCGCGTTTCCGTCCGCGGCGTCCTGCGCGGCCAGTTCGTCGAGTTCGGCCTGCTCGAATCCGGCATCGCGACGCGCATCGAAATTGAACGGGCCGCGCAGCCTCGGCGCATGGTATTGCTCGGCGAGCTGACGATAGGCCGGCACCGGATCGCGGCCGGCTTCGTCGCACAGATGCCGGAACCAGCGGTTGCCGATCGCGACATGGCCGATTTCATCGCGCAGGATCACGTCGAGGATCGCGGCCGACGCCTCGTCGCCCGCCTGCACGAGCCGCGCGCGGATCGGCGGCGAAGCATCGAGCCCGCGGGCCTCGAGCGTGCGCGGCACGAGCGCCATGCGCGCCAGCACATCGCCCTTGGTCCGTTCGCACATCTCCCACAGGCCGTTGTGCGCGGGAAAATCGCCGTACGCATGCCCGAATGCCGCCAGCCGGTCGGACAGCAGCGTGAAGTGATAGGCCTCCTCGGCCGCGACCTTCAGCCAGTCCGCATAAAACGCATCCGGCAGGCCCGCGAACCGCCAGACCGCGTCGAGCGCCAAATTGATCGCATTGAATTCGATATGGGCAAGCGCGTGCAGCAGCACGGCACGCCCTTCGGGCGAACGCATGCTGCGTCGCTCGAGCTGGCGCGGCTCGACGAGCGGCGGCCGCGCCGGGCGCCCGGGCAGATCGGCCGGCTCGGGCAATGCGAGCGACGGGGCGATCGCCGCCTGCCCGGCCAGCAGTGCATCGTGGAGCGCGCGCACCTGTGCGGCCTTGGTCGCGGGCTCGGCGTCACGCAGCGCGGCAAGCGCGGCGCGACGCACGCAGGCACGCGCGTTACCGGAAGAAGAAGACTCCATGCTCATAAACGGGGACACCCTGCGCGCGCATCGCGGGAGCGCATGCACGCGACGGTTTACAATAAGCGATTGTTCCCCGGCGCATGCGAATGCGCCGGGCAAACCAGACGCGCCATTCTACCGGCGCCCTTCATCGAAGAGACAAGGAGACTCCGTGACGATCTACAAGCTGGGCGATACGGCCCCGACGATCCACGAAAGCGTATTCGTCGCCGATACGGCGGCCATCATCGGCAAGGTCGTGCTCGAGGAAAACGCGAGTGTCTGGTTCGGCGCGACGATTCGCGGCGACAACGAGACGATTAGCGTCGGTGCAGGCAGCAACGTCCAGGAAGGTGCGGTCCTGCACACGGATCCCGGCTTTCCGCTGACGATTGCCGACAACGTGACGATCGGGCACCAGGCCATGCTGCACGGCTGCACGATCGGTGAAGGTTCGCTGGTCGGTATCCAGGCGGTGGTCTTGAATGGAGCGGTGATCGGCCGCAACTGTCTGGTGGGTGCCGGCGCGGTCGTGACGGAAGGCAAGACGTTCCCGGACAATTCGCTGATTCTCGGCGCACCGGCGAAAGTCGTGCGCGAGCTGTCGGCGGAAGACATTGCGCGACTGCGCACGAACGCGAAGACCTACGTCGAGCGGCGTGCGCATTTCAAGGAGCAACTCGTGCGGATCGGGTGATTCGCACGGATTTCAAGGAAGAAGAGTGAGCGACCAGTTACAGAAATTCATGTTCAATGCGGCGCCCGTGCGCGGCGAGATCGTTTCGCTGCGCAACACGTGGCAGGAAGTGCTCTCCCGCCGCGACTACCCCGCCCCCGTGCGCACGGTGCTCGGCGAGATGATGGCCGCGTGCGCGCTGCTGTCCGCGAACCTGAAATTCAACGGCACCCTGATCATGCAGATCTTCGGCGACGGGCCGGTCCAGATGCTGGTCGTCCAGTGCGGTTCGGATCTGTCGATGCGGGCCACCGCGAAGTTCGCCGGCGATGCCGCCCAGACGATCGGCGACGACACGCGCTTCGCGTCGCTCGTCAATGCGAGCGGTCACGGCCGTTGCGTGATCACGCTCGACCCGGCCGACAAGCTGCCGGGCCAGCAGCCGTACCAGGGCATCGTGCCGCTGAACGGCGTCGACGGCCCGCTCGAATCCGTCTCGCAGGTGCTCGAGCATTACATGCATCACTCGGAGCAGCTCGACACGCGGATGTGGCTCGCGGCCGATCGCGACCGCGCGGTCGGGATGCTGCTGCAGAAGCTGCCGGGCGACGGCGGCATCGTGCCGCGTAACGCCGAAACCGATACCGATACGTGGGAGCGCGTCTGCACGCTGGGCGGCACGTTGTCCGCGCAGGAACTGCTCGAGGTCGAACCGGAAGTCGTGTTCCGCCGGCTGTTCTGGCAGGAGAACGTGCAGCACTTCGAACCGGCCGGCACGCGCTTCCAGTGCTCGTGCTCGCGCGAGAAGGTCGGTGCGATGCTGCGCATGCTCGGCCGTGAAGAAGTCGACAGCGTGATCGTCGAGCGCGGTCACGTCGAGATCCATTGCGAGTTCTGCAATCAGCGCTACGAATTCGATCCGGTCGACGTCGCGCAGTTGTTCGCGGCACCCGGCGTCGAGACGGGCATCGCGCCCGCGACCGAGCAGCGCCACTGAGCAGGGGCCCGATGCCCGCCGTCCGGGCACGGGCGCATAATGACGCACGAGCGTCGCACGCAAGGCACCGGCGCCGAAGTCACGCACTTCGGCGCAAGCCGCTTCCCGTCGTCGGCGCGCTGCAGGAGAAACACATGAATCGCCCACTTCATCGACCGTTTCGCACCATCGTCCTGACGAGCGTTGCCGCCGGCACGCTCGCGCTTGCCGGCTGCGCGATGCCGCCGCCGACGTCCACGATCCTGAGCCGCCTGCCCGAACCCGCTGCATCGGGCGGCCAGCCGCCCGCGCTGTCGAGCGCCGAACGCAAGCGCTATGACGAGATCGACCAGCAGGTGCTGCGCGAACAGAACAACGCCATGGCAGCCGAGGCCGCCGCGCGCGCGTGGGCCTATTACTCGCCGCCGCCCGTAACCGTCTACGGCGGGTATTACGGCGGATGGGGCAATCGCTGGGGCACGGGCATCAGCTACGGCTACCCGGGATGGTGGTGGTGAGCGTACGTCGCTCAGCCGATTGACTACCGGCAGGAAATAAAAAAGCGCGGCATTTCCCGCGCTTTTTCAATGGGTTCGAGCAATCGTGCTCAGTGATGCGCGGCCTTGCCCTTGTCGCCGCCATGATGCCGCGACGGCTTCGCGATCGACTGCGGATTCGGCACGACACGCACCGGTGCCGCCGATACGGCGCCACGCGTCGACGTATTCGACGGCGCGTTGTTCAGCGGTACAGCAGGTGCATTCGGCGACACGAACTGCACGAATACCTCGCCGTCCTTCACCATGCCCATCTCGTAGCGCGCGCGCTCTTCGATGGCCGCGGTGCCGCTCTGCAGATCCTGCACTTCGCCCGCGGTGCGCTCGTTGCGCAGCTTCTCGTCCGCGTTCTTCTGGAGCTGGTCGTCGAGCTGCTGACGCAATTCATGCACCCGCAGCCAGCCGCCGTGTCCCCACCATAGGGGGTACTGAATGAGCGCCAGCAAGGCAATCAGGACGACAGTGACAAGCCGCATGTAAGAACCGCAGATATAAGAAGCGCCGCTCCGCGCACATGCACAGAGCGGCGTCGATATGACGAACCCGATAGTAGCGCGTTAGCGCAGGTTATAGAAAGCCGATTTACCCGGGTAGCTTGCGATGTCGCCGAGATCTTCCTCGATGCGCAGCAGCTGGTTGTACTTCGAAATACGGTCGCTGCGCGACAGCGAACCCGTCTTGATCTGACCGGCGTTCAGGCCGACCGCGATGTCCGCGATCGTCGAATCTTCCGTTTCGCCGGAGCGGTGCGAGATCACGGCCGTGTAGCCTGCGCGCTTCGCCATTTCGATTGCCGCGAACGTTTCGGTCAGCGTACCGATCTGGTTGATCTTGATGAGAATCGAGTTCGCGATGCCCTTCTCGATGCCTTCCTTCAGGATGCGCGTGTTCGTGACGAACAGATCGTCGCCGACCAGCTGAACCTTCTTGCCGAGGCGATCGGTCAGCAGCTTCCAGCCTTCCCAGTCGCTTTCGTGCATGCCGTCCTCGATCGACACGATCGGGAACTTGTCGGCAAGCGTCGCGAGGTAATCGGTGAATTCGGCCGACGACAGTTGCAGGCCTTCGCCCGCGAGCTGGTACTTGCCGTCGTGGTAGAACTCGGATGCCGCGCAGTCGAGCGCGAGCAGCACGTCTTCGCCTGCACGGTAGCCGGCCTTCTCGATCGCCTGCAGGATCGTCGACAGGCACTCGTCGTTGCTGCCGAAGTTCGGCGCGAAGCCGCCTTCGTCGCCGACTGCCGTGCTCATGCCGCGGTCGCTCAGGATCTTCTTCAGTGCGTGGAACACTTCTGCGCCGCAACGCAGGGCTTCACGGAACGTCGGCTGGCTCACCGGGACGATCATGAATTCCTGGATGTCGAGGCTGTTGTTCGCGTGCGCGCCGCCGTTGACGATGTTCATCATCGGCACCGGCAGTTGCATTGCGCCCGAACCGCCGAAGTAGCGGTATAGCGGCAGGCCTGCCTCTTCGGCGGCGGCCTTCGCGACGGCCATCGATACGGCCAGCATCGCGTTCGCGCCGAGGCGCGACTTGTTGTCGGTGCCGTCCAGCTCGAGCAGCGTCTTGTCGAGGAACGCCTGTTCCGACGCGTCGAGGCCCATGATGGCTTCGGAGATTTCGGTGTTGATATGCTCGACTGCCTTCAGCACACCCTTGCCGTTGTAGCGGCCGGCTTCGCCGTCGCGCAGTTCGATCGCTTCACGCGAGCCGGTGGACGCGCCCGACGGCACCGCCGCGCGGCCCATCGTGCCCGATTCGAGCAGCACGTCGCATTCGACGGTGGGGTTGCCGCGCGAATCCAGAATCTCGCGGCCGATGATATCTACGATTGCACTCATGGGTTTCCTCTGAGAATGACGATGGATTCTTCAAACTGCGACGGCGCGCGCGCGTGAACCGCTTTCGCTACTGACGCGCGAAGCCGTCGCAAGGTTCATTCGATCTTTAATTGAAATCGTTTTCCAGGAACGGATTGCGCTTCACCGCCTGGTCGAGCGTGACGAGGGTCTCCAGCAGCGCACCCATCCGGTTCAGCGGCACCGCGTTCGGGCCGTCCGACTTTGCTTCGGCCGGATTCGGGTGCGTCTCCATGAACAGGCCCGCGACGCCCGTCGCGACCGCCGCACGTGCGAGCACCGGCACGAATTCGCGCTGGCCGCCCGAGCTCGTGCCCTGCCCGCCCGGCAGCTGCACCGAGTGGGTCGCGTCGAACACGACCGGGGCGCTCGTCTCGCGCATGATCGCGAGCGAACGCATGTCCGACACCAGATTGTTGTAGCCGAACGAGACGCCGCGCTCGCACGCCATGAAGCGGTCTTCCGACAGCCCCGCTTCACGCGCCGCTTCGCGCGCCTTGTCGATCACGTTCTTCATGTCGTGCGGCGCGAGAAACTGGCCCTTCTTGATGTTGACGGGCTTGCCCGAGCGCGCGCACGCATGGATGAAATCGGTCTGGCGGCACAGGAAGGCCGGCGTCTGCAGCACGTCGACGACCGACGCGACCTGCTCGATCTCTTCGATCGAATGCACGTCGGTCAGCACCGGCAGGCCGAGCTGGCGCTTCACCTCGGAAAGAATCCGCAGGCCCTCGTCCATTCCAAGGCCCCGAAACGACTTGCCCGAGCTGCGGTTCGCCTTGTCGTAGGACGACTTGTAGATGAACGGAACGTTCAGCTTCGCGCAGATCTCCTTCAGGCGGCCCGCCGTGTCGATCGTCATTTGCTCCGATTCGACGACGCAGGTACCCGCGATCAGGAAGAAAGGCTGGTCGAGACCGACCTCGAAATCGCACAGCTTCATGCTTGCACTCCGCGCGCTTGCTTGTTGGCAAGCGCAGCTTCGACGAATGACTTGAAGAGCGGATGGCCGTCACGCGGGGTGGACGTGAATTCCGGGTGGAACTGGACGCCGACGAACCACGGGTGCATCGAACGCGGCAATTCCATCATTTCCGGCAGATCCTCGCTCGGGGTACGGGCGCTGATGATAAGGCCGCCGGCTTCGAGCTGGGGCACGAAGCGGTTATTGACTTCATAACGGTGGCGATGGCGTTCGTTCACGTCCTTGCCATAGATTTCTTCCGCCATCGTGCCCGGCTTGATCGGGCAGCGCTGCGAACCCAGGCGCATCGTGCCGCCGAGATCGGATTCCTCGGTGCGCGTCTCGACCTTGCCGTCGCGGTCGTACCACTCGGTGATCAGCGCGACCACGCGTTCCGGCGTGTCCGGTTCGAATTCCGTGCTGTTCGCCTGCTTCAGGCCGACGACGTCGCGCGCGAACTCGATCACCGCGAGCTGCATGCCGAGGCAGATGCCGAGATACGGCACCTTGGCTTCACGCGCATAGCGGATCGCTGCGATCTTGCCTTCCGTGCCGCGACGACCGAAACCGCCCGGCACCAGCACGGCGTCGAGGTGCTTCAGGCTGTCGACGCCGTTCGTCTCGATCTCTTCCGAGTCGATGTATTCGATGTTGACCTTGGTCGACGTGTGCAGCGATGCATGGCGCAGCGCTTCGATCAGCGACTTGTACGACTCGGTCAGGTCGACATACTTGCCGACCATGCCGATCGTCACTTCGTGCTTCGGGTTCTCGAGCTTCTCGACGAGCTGCGACCACATGGTCAGGTCGGCGTCCTTCGGCGACAGCTTGAGTTCCTCGCAAATGATGCGGTCGAGGCCCTGGTCGTGCAGCATCTGCGGAATCTTGTAGATGCTGTCGGCGTCCCACACCGAGATCACGGCGTCTTCCGGCACGTTCGAGAACATCGAGATCTTCTTCGATTCGTCGTCAGGAATGCGGCGATCCGCGCGGCACAGCAGCACGTGCGGCAGAATGCCGATCTCGCGCAACTTCTGCACGCTGTGCTGGGTCGGCTTCGTCTTCAGTTCGCCGGCCGTCGCGACGTACGGCACCAGCGTCAGGTGCACGAAGCACGCGCTGTTGCGGCCGAGGCGCAGGCTCATCTGGCGTGCGGCTTCCAGGAACGGCAGCGATTCGATGTCGCCGACCGTGCCGCCGATCTCGACGATCGCGACGTCCGGCTCACCGCAGGTGGCCGACGCGGCCCCGCGCTCGATGAACGCCTGGATTTCGTTCGTGATGTGCGGAATGACCTGCACGGTCTTGCCGAGATAGTCGCCGCGGCGTTCCTTGCGGATCACCGATTCGTAGATCTGGCCGGTCGTGAAGTTGTTGGCCTTGCGCATCTTCGTGCTGATGAAGCGCTCATAGTGGCCGAGGTCGAGGTCGGTCTCCGCTCCATCTTCCGTCACGAACACTTCCCCGTGCTGGAACGGGCTCATCGTGCCGGGGTCGACGTTGATGTAGGGATCGAGTTTGAGGAGGGTGACTTTCAGACCGCGCGATTCAAGGATCGCGGCGAGGGAAGCGGCGGCAATACCCTTGCCAAGGGAAGAAACTACGCCGCCGGTGACGAAAACATATTTGGTCATCGCTGGATGCTCGCGGGAAAAACGGATTATACCGTAAAGCCCGCCCTTCTCTCAGCAATTGACTCGATGATCGCGCCCTTTCCCGCAACCCGAACCGGCCGTGCGCGCCGGGGCCAAGCCGCCCGCCGGCCGGTGCAACCGTGCGTGCCGGGAGCGCGCGCCCGGCCGCCGCATCGTGCGTCAGGCGCGCTTCGCGAGCGGGGTGACGCCCTGTGACACCTCACCCTCGGCCGCCTTCAGCGAATTCAGCATCCGCTGCAATGCGCGGGCGGTCTCGAGCGGCCGCTCCATCGGGAACAGGTGACTGCCCTCCAGCCATTCGACGCGGCCGCGCGCCGCGCGGCGCGTCGCATCGAGCCCGACCTGGCGCACCTCGCGCGACCGCGTGCCGGCGAGAAAACCGAGCGGCACCGGCGCGCCGTGCGCGAGCCGCGGGCCGAGCGTGTGCGGCAGCGTCCGGTAGATCAGGTATTCGACCTGCCGGTCGAACGCGAGCGCCCGCTCGCCGTCGGCGCCGGCCTGAGGAATCCCGTAGTCGATGTAGTCGGCCAGCATCCGTTCGTCCCAACGCGCGAACGCCGGTTTCTCGCGGAAGTGCCGCCAGGCTTCGTCACGGCTCGCCCAGCGCGTGCGCCGGTTGCGCGTCGCGGCAGCCGGCGACAGCCGCTCGTCGAGCCCCGCCCATTGGCTCGCACGCAATGCGCCGGCGCGCCAGCCCGCGATGATCGGCGAATCGATCATCACGACGCCGCGCACCCATTGCGGCTTCTTCAGCGCAGCCATCAGCGACAGGTAGCCGCCGAGCGAATGGCCGACGAGCCACACGGGACGCTCGTAGCGGCTGCCGATGTCGTCGAGCAGTTGCTCGACGAGATGCGGCCAGTCGCGCGTCACCGGGTAGCGTCGGTCGTGGCCGATCCGTTCGATGTAGCGCAGCTCGTAGTCGTCGGCCAGTTCGGCGAAGATCGTCCTGTACGTCGACGCCGGAAAGCCGTTCGCATGCGAGAAATGGAGGATGTCCTTCAAACGCCGATGTCTCCTTTGTCGACCGGAGTGGGCGCTTTAGTGCCTACTCCGGTCTTATGCTTCGCTGTTGGCGGGAGTTGGCGCTTTAGCACCGACTCTCGCCCCCATGCTTCGCTGTCGGCCGGGGTGGGTGCTGTAGCGCCTCCTCCGGCCTTACGCTTCGCGGCCTGCCGGGCCCATGCTTCGGCTTCGTGCGCGGATCCCGGGCCGCGTTTCCCGATACGCCGGCTCTCGCCGCGCTCACCGATCCATCCAGTACCGTCGGCGAACGTCGCGATGACGCTCGAACGCAAACCCGCCGTCGGCCGGCGCGACGTCGAACCGCACCGCGCCATCTCGATCGGTGCGCGGCAGCGGAATTCCGCGCGCCGCGTAACGGGCGAGAACCGTGCGATGCGGATGCCCGAAACGATTGCGATAGCCTACAGGAAATACTGCGACGCGCGGCCCGACCGAATCGAGGAAAGGCTCGACCGACGACGTGCGGCTGCCGTGGTGCGGAACGACCAGGATCTGCGCGGCCAGCGCGTCGCGTGCGGCGTCCGCGAGCTGGCGTTCTGCGCGTGCGTCGATGTCCCCCGTCAACAGCGCGGACGTGCCGCCCGCGTCGATGCGCAGCACGCACGATTGCCCGTTCGACGCGCCCGTCCCCGGGCCGCCCGATGGCCAGAGCATCATGAAGACGACGCCGTCCCAGGTCCAGCGCTGCCCGGTCGCGCACGGCAGACGGTCGGCCACGCCGACGGCGGCCGCCTCGCGCCACAGCCGGCTCTTCGGCGGGATGCCGGCCAGCAACTGGCGCACGTCGGCCGCCGCATAGACGGCCGGTGCGCCGCCCGCGTGATCGGCATCCGCGTGACTGAGCACGAGCGAATCGATCACCGCGATGCCGCGTGCACGCAACGCAGGCGCGACGATCCGTGCGCCGGCATGGGTCGACTCCGCTCCCGGCCCGGCATCGAACAGCAAGGTTCGCCGCGCGGTCTCCACCAGCACCGACGCGCCCTGCCCGACGTCAAGAACGGTCAGCCGGAAGCCGCCCGGCGGCGGCGCATCGGCTGCCGGCGCGACCAGCGGCAGCCACGTGAGCGGGGCCGCCCAGCGCAAGGGCCAGCCGCGCGGCATCAGCGCCCATGCGACGCCCACGCAGGCGAGCACCAGCACCGGCCAGTCGGGCATGCGCAGCCAGAACACGCCGGCCGGCCAGTCGGCGAGGTGCCCGAGCAACGTCATCATCGGTTCGAGCGCCGCGTGCGCAAGCCGGAACGCATATGCATCGAGCGGCGCGGGCAGCGCGATGCCGGCCAGCACGACCGGCGTGACGACCGAGCTGACCCAGGGAATCGCGAACGCGTTGCCGAACGGTCCCGACAGGGACATCTGCGCGAACCATGCGGCCGTCAACGGCGCGAGACCGATCGTCACCGCGTACTGCACGCGCGTGGCCTCGGCGATACGGCGCCCGGCGCGTGCCCCCCACGCGCGCAACCGGCTCGACAAACCGGCCGCACCGGTACCCTCCTCGCTTTCCACGTCGACCTCGCGCGCGGCACGCCAGCCGGCGACGGCCAGCAGGATCACGGCAACCGCCCCGAACGACAACCAGAATCCGGCCGACAGCACGGCCCACGGATCGGCAAGCAGCACGCCGCCGAGCGCCGTGCACAGCACCGCGGAAGCCGGTACGCTGCGCCCGGCCAGGTACGCGATGCCGCCGGCCGCGATCATCCACCACGCGCGCTGCGCCGGCACGTTGAAGCCGGCAAGCGCCGCGTAGCCGGCCGCGGCCGCCAGCGCGGCGAGCGCGGCCGCGTACGGTGCCGGCAGCACGAGGGTCGCGGCCCGTGCGCGCCAGCGCAGACGGCGCCAGACCATCGACACGAGGCCGCCCGCGATCGCGCCGACGAGCCCGACATGCAGACCCGAGATCGCGACAAGGTGGCTCGTGCCCGTGCTGCGCAGCGCACGCCAGTCGTCGTCGCCAATGCCCGACTGATCGCCGATCGCGAGCGCGGCGACGATGCCGCGATGACCGGCGTCGTCTCCCAGCGTCTCGCCGATACGCGCGCGCAGCGCGTCGCGCAGCCGATCGATCGACGCACGCCATCCCGATGCGCGCGCATCGAGCAATACCGCTCGCCGGGGCGCGCTGACATAACCGATCGCGCGAATGCCTGCGGCAAGCCACGCCGCCTCGCTGTCGCGTACGCCGGGATTGGCCTCGGCATGCGGGCGCTTCAGGCGCACGACGAAACGCCAGCGCTGTGCGGCGCGCAGATCGGGCAGCGCGTCGCGTGTCGCGGCTGTGCCATAGGCGCGCCACGACAGCCTGATCAACGGCGGAAAGCGGACCACCCCCGCATCGTTCGACTCGACCGCGAACAGCAGCCGCGCGCCTGTCTCGTCGACCACGGGCAGCCCTCGAATCACGCCCGTAACGACGATGTCGCGCCCTTCCCACTCGACGGGCAGGCTGTCGTCCAACCGCCATTCGGCCCGTGCGGCCGCATAGCCGAACCCGACGACGCAGGCCGCGAGCGCGCACAGCATCCATCCAAACGCGACGGTCGTACGCGTGCGCCGGCGGCGCATGCTCCACGCGCCCAGCACCACGCAGCCCGCGAGCACGGCCGCACCGATCGTCCATGCGAGCGCACCCGGCAGCGCCGCCTGCCGCTGCAGTACGACCACGCCGAGCGCGAACGCGATCCACCACACGCGCATCGCACCTCCTCGTCGACCCGGCACCGTCATTGAGAATGCGGCGCCTTCCGGCAACGATTATGCGGACGAAAGTGCGAGTCGCGGCAACGCGACGAGCGCGTTAGCCGAAGTGGATAGGCCAAGTGAACGGGCGTCGATCCCGCGCAATTCGGCAAGCGCGTCGCCGATGCGCGGCACCTGATCGGGCGTGTTGCGGGATTTGTAGGCCCATTCGGGCGCGATGTCGGGGGCGTCCGTCTCGACGACGATCGCCTCGAGCGGCAACTGCGCCGCGAGCCGGCGGATCTGCAGCGCACGCGTGAAGGTGACGTTGCCGCCGAAGCCGAGATGCAGCCCGTGCGCGAGATACGCTTCGGCCTGCTGGAAACTGCCGTTGAACGCATGCGCGATGCCGCGCCGCACGCCGAAACGGCGCAGCCCGGCGAGCACACGATCCTGCGACTTGCGCACATGGCACAGCACGGGCAAGTCGAATTCGCGCGCGAGCTTGAGTTGCCCCTGGTAAAAGTACTGCTGCCGGTCTTCGTCGAGCCCCGGCACGAAATAGTCGAGCCCGATCTCGCCGATCGCGACAAAGCGCGGATCGTCGACGCTCGCCTCGATCTCCATGCGCAGCAGGTCGAGATCCTCGTCGCGTGCGCGTGGCGTATACATCGGGTGGATGCCGAGCGCATAAGCCGCGCCCGGCGTGCGTTGCGCGAGTTCGCGCACCGTCGTGAAGTTGTCGCGCCCGACGCTCGGGATCACGATGCGCGACACGCCGGCCGCGCGCGCCGCAAGCGCGACCGCGTCGCGGTCGGCGTCGAACTCGGCGGCGTCGAGATGGCAGTGCGTGTCGATCCACATGGCGGCAGTCCTGCGCCCTGGCGCCGCACGGGGACGAACCCGGCAGCCGGCCAAGCGCGTTCGCTTCTTACACCGGCAGCGCCGGCTCCTCGTGCAGCACGCCGTCGCGCAGCCGCATGATGCGGTCGCAGCGCGCGGCGAGATCGGGATCGTGCGTGACGATCACGAAGCTCGTTTCGAGCGTCTCGGACAGTTCGAGCATCAGGTTGAACACTGTATCGGCCGTCGTGCCGTCGAGGTTGCCGGTCGGCTCGTCGGCGAGCACGCACGCGGGCTTCGTGACCAGCGCGCGCGCGATCGCGACGCGTTGCCGCTCGCCGCCAGACAGCTCACCCGGACGGTGCTTCGCACGCGGGCCGAGACCGACGCGCTCGAGCATCGCCTGGGCCTGCTCGCGTGCGTCCTCTGTCGTCATCCGGCGGATGCGCAGCGGCATCGCGACGTTGTCGAGCGCGGTGAACTCGGGGAGCAGGTGATGAAACTGGTAGACGAAGCCGAGCGCGCGGTTGCGCAGTTCGTTGCGCTCGCGCTCGGCGAGTTGCGTAAACGGCTTGCCGAGCAGCGACACCTCGCCCGCGCTCGGCTCGTCGAGCCCGCCCAGCACATGCAGCAGCGTGCTCTTGCCGGAACCCGACGCACCGACGACCGCGAGCTTCTCGCCGCGCCGTACCGTCAGCTCGGTATTGTTGAGCACCTGCACGTTGAAGCCGCCCTGCACGAACGCCTTCGTGATCCCGCGCGCCTGAAGCACGTATTCCTGCATACCTGCCGAATCCTGTCTGTTGTGTTGTCGTGAATCCGCGAATGCGGTCGCGCGATCATTCATAGCGAAGCGCCTCCGCCGGCTTCACCTTCGCGCCGCGCCAGCTCGGATAGAGTGTCGCGACCGCCGACAGCGCGAACGCGATCAGCCCGATCCGGATCACGTCGCTCGCGACGAGTTCGGACGGCAGCTCGCTGATGAAATACACGGACGGCGGCAGGAACTGCACGCCGAACAGGTGCTCGATCATCGGGATCAGCCACGGGATGCTCCACGCGATCAGGCAGCCGAGCGCGACGCCCGACGCCGTGCCGACGAAGCCGATCGTCACGCCCTGCACGACGAAGATCTTCATGATCGATCCCGGCTGCGCGCCGAGCGTGCGCAGGATCGCGATGTCGGCCTGCTTGTTGGTCACCGTCATCACGAGCGACGACACGAGGTTGAACGCGGCCACCGCGATGATCAGCGTGAGGATGATGAACATCATCCGCTTCTCGATCTGCACGGCCGAGAACCACGTCTTGTTCTGCTGGGTCCAGTCGCGGATGTACAGGCTGCCCGACAGCGTATGCGACAGCTCGACCGCGACATCCGGCGCCTTCTGCATGTCCTTCAGCCGCAGCCGCACGCCGGTCGGTGCCGTCATCCGGAACAGTGCCTCGGCATCGCGGATGTTGATCATCGCGAGCGTGCTGTCGTATTCGTAGTGGCCCGACTCGAACACGCCGACCACCGTGAACTGCTTCAGCCGCGGCATCATGCCGGCCGGCGTGATCGATCCTTCCGGCGCGACCAGCGTGACCTTGTCGCCGACCGTCACGCCGAGGTTGCCCGCGAGCGCATCGCCGAGCACGATGCCGAACTGGCCCGGCACGAGCGCGCCGAGCTGGCCCGCCTTCATGTCCTTGCCGATGTCCGACACCTGCGGCTCGAGCGTCGGCTCGACGCCGCGCAGCATCACGCCGCTCACCGCGTCCTGGCGGGTAAGCAGCGCCTGCGCGTCGACGTACGGCGCCGCGCCGATCACCGACGGATTGCGGCGCGCTTCCTGCGCGGTCAGTTGCCAGTCGGGCATCGAGCCCGTCGGCGAGAACACCTCGACGTGCGCGAGCACCGACAACATGCGGTCGCGCACCTCCTTCTGGAAGCCGTTCATCACCGACAGCACGACGATCAGCGCCGCGACGCCGAGCGCGATCCCGAGCATCGACACGAGCGCGATGAAGGAAATGAAGCCGTTACCGGTCGTGCGTTTGCCGGCGCGCGTGTAGCGCCAGCCGATCTGCCATTCGTACGGAAGTTTCAAGCGAATCCTTTCTGCTGGTTACGGCGGGGAGGCGCCCCGCGGCCGGACCGCCGCCCGGTGGCGGCCACCGGCCCGGGCACGGTCGAAAAACGGCCGCCGGACGCGAACGGGCCGTCAGCCGGCCCGATCACGCGCGCAGTTTGCCATACAATGCGCACCATCATGCACGACCGACGCCTCCATTTTCTCGTTCCGTTCGCGCTGCCGTCGGCGGCCGACGCGGCCTCGTCCCTGCACACGCTGGACAGCCCCGCGCTCGAAAAGTTGCTCGCCCGCGCGAGCCTCGTCGAGCGCGTGACCGGCGAGGACTTCCAGCGCACGCTGCCGCACGAGCGCTGGCTGGCCCGCCAGTTCGGCGCAACCCACGGCAACGCCGCCGACGAGGCGCCGCTCGCGCCCTACATGCTGCTGGCGGACGGCGGCGACCCCGGCGCACACGCGTGGGCCTGCGTCGAGCCCGTCCACGTCGAAATCGCGCACGATCACCTGGTGCTCGTCGATCCGGCGGCCCTCGCGCTCGACGAAGGAGACGCAGCCGCGCTGCTCGCGGTCGCGCGGCCGCTGATCGAGGAACTCGGCGTCCGGCTCGAGGCGCCGAACCCGTCACGCTGGTACCTGTCGAGCGAGCAGCTCGTCCGCCTCGCCGGCGCCGCGCCGCTGCGCGCGAGCGGACGCAACATCGAGATCTGGCTGCCGCACGAGGCACATACGGGCGAGCGCTCGCGGATGTGGATGAAGCTGCAGAACGAAGTGCAGATGGCGTGGTTCCAGCACCCGGTTAACGAGGCCCGCGAGGCGCGTGGCCTGCCGGCCGTCAATTCGATCTGGTTCCATGCGCAAGGCACGCTGAAGCCGGTCGGCAAGCCGTTCGCGCGCGTGCTGTCCGCCTCGCCCGCGGCGCTCGGCCTTGCGCGCGCCGCGCAAGCCGACGCCGGTGCGCCGCCGGCCGCGTTCGGCACGCTGCCCGCCGCCGAAGGCGCGACGCTCGTCGAACTGCCGGCGCTGACCACCCCGTTCATCGCACAGGACTGGGCGCGCTGGCACGACGGACTCGCCGCGCTCGAGCGCGACTGGTTCGCGCCGGCCCTCGCCGCCCTGCGCAACGGCGAGCTCGCGAGCGTCGATTTCACGCTGTGCGGCGACACGAGTTCCGTAACGCTGCACGCGACGCGCGGCGACCTGCGCAAGTTCTGGCGCCGCCGCGCGCTGGCCTCCCTGTTCGAATAACAAGCAGACCCCGTATGACCCGGATCGTTACCCGCCCCGTCGCGCCCGCCGACGCCGAAGTGCTCGCGCGCCACGGCCTGCATCCCGTCCTTGCGCGCCTGTACGCGTCGCGCGGCGTGCAGTCCCCCGCCGACATCGAGACCGCACTGGCGCGGCTCGTTCCGCCCACCGAGCTGAAAGGCTGCGCCGACGCGGCATCGCTGCTCGCCGATGCAATCGCCGACAAGCGGCGCCTGCTCGTCGTCGCCGACTACGACTGCGACGGCGCGACCGCCTGCGCGGTCGCGGTGCGCGGGCTGCGGATGTTCGGCGCGCAGATCGACTACCTGGTGCCGAACCGTTTCGAATACGGCTACGGCCTCACGCCCGAGATTGTCGAACTCGCCGCCGCGCGCAAGCCCGACCTGCTGATCACCGTCGACAACGGGATCGCGAGCGTCGCGGGCGTCGAAGCCGCGAACGCACGCGGCATCGACGTGCTCGTGACCGATCACCACCTGCCCGGCGACGCGCTGCCCGCCGCGCGCGCGATCGTCAACCCGAACCAGCCCGGCTGCGCGTTCCCGAGCAAGCACCTCGCCGGCGTCGGCGTGATGTTCTACGTGCTGCTCGCGCTGCGCGCCGAGCTGCGCCGCCGCGGCACCTTCGCGAGCAAGGAAGCCGAGCCGCGCCTCGACGGCCTGCTCGATCTCGTCGCGCTCGGCACCGTCGCCGACGTCGTGCGGCTCGACGGCAACAACCGCGTGCTCGTCGCGCAGGGGCTGCAGCGCATCCGCAACGGCCGCATGCAGCCGGGCGTCGCAGCGCTGTTCCGCGCCGCCGCGCGTGAGGCGCGCACGGCATCGGGCTTCGATCTCGGCTTCGGCCTCGGCCCGCGCCTGAACGCCGCCGGGCGGCTCTCCGACATGTCGCTCGGTATCGAGTGCCTGATCACCGACGACATCGGCCGCGCGTGGGATCTCGCGCAGCAGCTCGACGTGATGAACCGCGAACGCCGCGAGATCGAGGCCGGCATGCAGCAGCAGGCGCTCGCCGATCTCGCCGATGTCGATCCTGCCGACGCGTGCACGATCACCCTCTTCAACCCCGCGTGGCACCAGGGCGTGATCGGCATCGTCGCCGGCCGGCTCAAGGAAAAATTCCACCGCCCGTCGTTCACGTTCGCGCACGCGGACGAGGAAGGCAAGCGGGTCAAGGGTTCGGGCCGCTCGATTCCCGGGTTCCACCTGCGCGACGCGCTCGACCTCGTGTCGAAACGGGAGCCCGACCTGATCGTCGCGTTCGGCGGCCACGCGATGGCGGCCGGCCTCACGCTCGACACCGAGAACGTGCCACGCTTCGCGGCCGCGTTCGAGGCCGTTGCGCGCGAGTGGCTGTCCGACGACGCGCTTGCCCGCGTGATCGAGACCGACGGCGAACTCGAGGACGCGTACTTCACGCCGCAGTTCGTCGGGCTGCTCGACGAGGCCGTCTGGGGGCAGGGTTTTCCGGCCCCGCTTTTCTCGGGCGAATTCGACGTCGTGTCGCAGTCGCTCGTGAAGGAAAAGCACCTGAAGCTGCAGCTGGCGCGCGGCCGCCAGCGCTTCAACGCGATCTGGTTCAACCATACCGACCCGCTGCCGGCGAGCGCACTGATCGCGTATCGCCTCGTCGCCGACACGTGGAACGGCGTCACGCGCGTCCAGCTGATCGTCGAACACGCAGCCGGCTGAGCGCGGGCCGCACGGCCCGCGATGCCCGCCGACGCATGCGCGCCGCGCCGGACGCCGCCGCCGCGCGCGGGCAGGCACGGTTTGAGCCACCGGGCAACCCTGCCGATCGGCTATAATTCCGCTTTTTTACGAAGCAAGAATAGCGAGCGATCATGGAAGCGGAACGTCTCAACGCGATCGAAAGCTCCCTGCTCGACCTGCGCAACCGCGCAGGCGAGCTCCGGGGGTATCTTTGACTACGACGCCAAAGCTGCGCGTCTGACCGAAGTCAACAAGGAACTCGAAGACCCGAACGTCTGGAACGATTCGAAGAACGCCCAGGCGCTCGGTCGCGAGAAGAAGCTGCTCGAAGGCGTCGTCACGACGCTCACCGCGCTCGATAGCGACCTGCGCGACGCGCTCGACCTGTTCGAGCTGGCCCGCGAGGAAGGCGACGAGGACACCCTCGTCGCGTCGGAAGAAGACGCCGCGAAGCTCGAGGCACGCGTCGGCGACATCGAGTTCCGCCGGATGTTCTCGAACCCGGCCGACCCGAACAACTGCTTCATCGACATCCAGGCCGGCGCCGGCGGCACCGAGGCGTGCGACTGGGCATCGATGCTGCTGCGCCAGTACCTGCGCTACTGCGAACGCAAGGGCTTCAAGGCCGAAGTGCTCGAAGAGTCCGACGGCGACGTCGCCGGCATCAAGAACGCGACGGTCAAGGTGTCGGGCGAATACGCATACGGCTTCCTGCGCACCGAAACGGGCATCCACCGCCTCGTGCGCAAGTCGCCGTTCGACTCGTCGGGCGGCCGCCACACGTCGTTCTCGTCGGTGTTCGTGTATCCGGAAATCGACGACTCGATCGAAGTCGAGATCAACCCGGCAGACCTGCGCATCGACACGTACCGCGCATCGGGCGCGGGCGGCCAGCACATCAACAAGACCGACTCCGCGGTGCGGATCACGCACATGCCGACCGGTATCGTCGTGCAGTGCCAGAACGACCGCTCGCAGCACCGCAACCGCGCCGAAGCGATGGCGATGCTGAAATCGCGCCTGTACGAAGTTGAAATGCGCAAGCGCCAGGCCGAACAGGACAAGCTCGAATCGAGCAAGACCGATGTGGGCTGGGGCCACCAGATCCGCTCGTACGTGCTCGATCAGAGCCGCGTGAAGGACCTGCGCACGAACGTCGAAATGAGCAACACGCGAGCCGTCCTCGACGGCGACCTCGACGACTTCATCAGCGCGAGCCTCAAACAGGGCGTGTAAGCGCCGCGGCGCGACCCTGCCGGGTCGCGCCCCCTTGCCCTTCCCGTTTGCGTTGCCGCACTACTCCGAATTCCGACCATCATGACCGAACCGACCCAAACGCAGCCCGCCGTCACCGCGGACGAAAACCAGATCATCGCCGAGCGCCGCGAGAAGCTGCGCGCCCTGCGCGAGCAAGGCGTCGCCTACCCGAACGATTTCCGCCCGACGCATCACGCGGCCGATCTGCAGACGACATTCGCCGACTCGGACAAGGCCGCGCTCGAAGCGAACCCGGTCGAGGTGTCGGTCGCCGGCCGCATGATGCTCAAGCGCGTGATGGGCAAGGCGAGCTTCGCGACGGTGCAGGACGGTTCGGGCCAGATCCAGTTCTTCGTGACGCCGAACGACGTCGGCGCGGAAACCTACGACGCATTCAAGAAGTGGGACCTCGGCGACATCGTCGCCGCGCGCGGCGTGCTGTTCCGCACCAACAAGGGCGAATTGTCGGTCCAGTGCAAGGAACTGCGCCTGCTGTCGAAGGCGCTGCGCCCGCTACCGGACAAGTTCCACGGCCTGTCGGACCAGGAAATGCGCTACCGCCAGCGCTACGTCGACCTGATCGTCACGCCGGAAACGCGCGACACGTTCCGCGCGCGCACCAAGACGATCGCGTCGATCCGCAAGTTCATGGATTCGGCCGACTTCATGGAAGTCGAGACGCCGATGCTGCACCCGATCCCGGGCGGCGCGGCCGCGAAGCCGTTCGTCACGCACCACAACGCGCTCGACATGCAGATGTTCCTGCGCATCGCGCCGGAACTGTACCTGAAGCGCCTGATCGTCGGCGGCTTCGAACGCGTGTTCGAAATCAACCGTAACTTCCGGAATGAAGGCGTGTCGCCGCGTCACAACCCGGAATTCACGATGATGGAGTTCTACGCCGCGTACACCGACTATCGCTGGCTGATGGACTTCACCGAGCAACTGATCCGCCAGGCGGCGATCGATGCGCTCGGCACCGCGACGATCCAGTACCAGGGCCGTGAACTCGACCTCGCGAAGCCGTTCCATCGCCTGACGATCACGCAGGCGATCCAGAAGTACGCACCGGAGTACACCGACGGCCAGCTGTCGGACGACGCGTTCCTGCGCACCGAACTGAAGCGCTTCGGCGTCGACGTGTCGCAGCCGGCGTTCCTGAACGCGGGTGTCGGCGCGCTGCAGCTCGCGCTGTTCGAGGAAACGGCCGAAGCGCAGCTGTGGGAGCCGACCTTCATCATCGACTACCCAGTCGAAGTGTCGCCGCTCGCACGCGCATCGGATACGGTGCCGGGCATCACCGAGCGTTTCGAGCTGTTCATGACCGGCCGCGAAATCGCGAACGGCTTCTCGGAGCTGAACGATCCGGAAGACCAGGCCGCGCGCTTCAAGAAGCAGGTCGAGCAGAAGGATGCGGGCGACGAGGAAGCGATGTTCTTCGACGCCGACTACATCCGCGCGCTCGAATACGGGATGCCCCCGACCGGCGGCTGCGGGATCGGCATCGACCGTCTCGTGATGCTGCTGACCGACAGCCCGACGATCCGCGACGTGCTGCTGTTCCCGCATCTGCGCCACGAAGACTGATCGCGGCACCCGCGTGTGCGCCGCGCCCTGCGGCGCGCACGCGTCAGCTTTGTAACGACGCGTAAATCCCGCCAGCCGGCGTCCGCCGGCTTTCGATCCTCCCCCGTTTTATCCCCTCGTCGCGACGGCCTCCCTCGGGTTTTCCCTGCCACAGCCGTCGGCGCGCTGCTGCAATTCGTTACACCTTGATACGGCGCGCCGCTTGCCGGTGGACGACACTCCTCTTGCGTCACCACGCATAACCACGGGACCAGAACGAGGCGCAGGAACGCCAAGTCTGCGCGAGCCCGCAGCGTGGGAACCGGCCCGGCGCCGCAATACCGAGCCGGATCGACATCGGAGAAAAAAATGGACAACGAGAATCAGACCACGCCGCAAAAGCAACGCCTCCACCCGCTCATCGCCACCGCCGCCGGTGCCGTCATCGTCGCCAGCCTCGCGGCGACCGCCGCGATCACCGGCGTGTTCCCGAAGGCCAGCAGCAGCAACGAACAGAACGGCCAGACCCAGGCCGCGCTGATCGCATCGCAGCCGGCCGTCGATACGGCCGCGGCCGCCAGCGCCGCGCTGGCCGCGCAGGCGCAACAGCAGGCGGCCGAACAGGCCGCCGCGCAGCAGAAGGCCGCCATCGCACAGGCCGAGCCGAAACCCGCGCCGCGCCCGGCGACGACGCACCGCCGCCACACGTCGGCGCCGCAGCCGCCGCAATACGCGCAACAGCCGTCGGCGCCTGCCCAGGCGGCCTACTGCCAGAGCTGCGGTACGGTCGTCGCGATCACGCAGACGCGCACGCCGGGGCAGAGCTCCGGGATCGGCGCCGTTGGCGGCGCGGCTGCCGGCGGCCTGCTCGGCAACCAGTTCGGCCACGGTAACGGCCGCACCGCGATGACGATCATCGGCGCGCTGGGCGGCGGTCTCGCCGGCAACCAGGTCGAGAAGCAGGTACGCGCGGAAACCGATTATCAGGTGCAGGTACAAATGGAAAGCGGCGCGACGCGCACGTTCACGTACCACAACCCGCCACCGTTCGGTCAGGGCCAGCGCGTGCGGATCGAGAACGGCACGCTGGTCGGCGCGTAAGCGCCCGCTGCCCACGCGCCGTACGGGCAAGCGACCTGAAAACGAAAACGGCTCGTAGGCGATCGCTCACGAGCCGTTTTCTCATTTGAGCCGGCGTACGCCATTGCGGCACACGCCGCGCTCAATCTTCGTCGTCGAAATCCGATTCGTCGATCCAGTGTGCCTGGATCGCCTCGAGGATCTTCTCGCCGGAGTGCGTCGGATCGTCATTGAAGCCGTCGAGTTCAAGCACCCACTGGCGCAGGTCGACGAAGTTGATCCGCTGCGGGTCGATGTCCGGGTGCTTGTCCGCCAGCGCAATGGCTATTTCACGCGAATCGGTCCATTTCATCGCCTGCCTCCGGTTCCTGTCAGTGGTTTTCCTTCGCGTGGTTGATCGAGTACTTCGGAATCTCGACCACCAGGTCCGAATCTTCCTTCACGATCGCCTGGCACGACAGGCGCGACGTCGGCTCGAGGCCCCACGCCTTGTCCAGCAGATCGTCCTCGTCCTCCTCGGACGGCGTCAGATCGTTGAAGCCTTCGCGGATCACCACGTGGCACGTCGTGCATGCGCACGACTTCTCGCATGCATGCTCGATCTCGATTCCGTGGTCGAGCAGGTTGTCGCAGATACTCTTGCCGGGCGTCGCGTCGATCACTGCGCCATCCGGGCACAGTTCGACGTGAGGCAGCACCACCAGTTGAGGCATGTCCGTTCCGTCAGTCAGGGTGCGGCGCCAGGCGCCGCACGGTTCATTATCGCGCGGGCCGTCGCCGGCCGATGCGCAGTTCGTGAGTTCAGATCTCGTCGAGCCGGCGGCCCGACAGCGCGCGCTTGATGCTCTTGTCCATCCGGCGCGCCGCGAATTCGTCGGTGCCGTCGGCCAACGCCTTGGTCGCCGCTTCGATCGCGTTCGTATCGTCGCCTTGCGCGACCGCACGCAGCGCCGCAGCCAACGTGTCGACTTGCGTGCGCTCGTCCGCGTCGAGCAGTTCGCCGTCGGCCGCCAGCGCAGCCTGCGTCGCCTCGAGCATCCGTTCGGCGTCGACCTGCGCTTCGCGCAGCGCGCGCGCGCGCATGTCGATTTCGGCGGTCTTGAAGCTGTCCTCGAGCATCTTCGCGATGTCGTCGTCGGCAAGACCGTACGACGGCTTCACGACGACCGATGCCTCGACGCCCGCCAACTGCTCGCGGGCGAACACCGACAGCAGGCCATCCGCGTCGACCTGGTAGGTCACGCGAATGCGTGCGGCGCCGGCCGTCATCGGCGGAATGCCGCGCAGTTCGAAGCGCGCGAGCGATCGGCAGTCGGCGACGAGTTCGCGCTCGCCCTGCACCACGTGGATCGCCATCGCGGTCTGGCCATCCTTGAAGGTCGTGAATTCCTGCGCGCGTGCGATCGGAATCGTCGAGTTGCGCGGAATGATCTTCTCGACGAGGCCGCCCATCGTCTCGACACCGAGCGACAGCGGAATCACGTCGAGCAGCAGCCAGTCGTCGCCCGTGCCGCGATTGCCCGCGAGCAGGTCGGCCTGGATCGCCGCGCCGAGCGCGACGACCTGGTCCGGATCGAGGTTCACGAGCGGCGGCTGGCCGAAATATTTCGCGACCGCATCGCGGATCACGGGCATGCGCGTCGCGCCGCCGACGAGCACGACACCCTTGATGTCGGCCGGCGTCACCTGCGCATCGCGCAGCGCCTTGCGGGTCGGCGTGAGCGTGCGCTGCACGAGCGGCTCGACGAGCGACGCGAACGTATCGTGGGAGATCGTCTGCACGAGATGCGCGCCCCCCGACAGCGTGACGTCGAGCGACGCCTGCGGGGCGGACGACAGCGCTTCCTTCAGCACGCGCACACGATCGAGCAGCAGGCGCACGTCCTCGGGCGCGAGCGTCCTCGCATCGATGCCGGCCTGCGCGAGCACGTGATCGAACAGCACATGGTCGAAATCGTCGCCGCCGAGCGCGGAATCGCCGCCTGCGGCCAGCACTTCGAACACGCCCTTCGTCAGCTTCAGGATCGACAGGTCGAACGTGCCGCCGCCGAGGTCATAAACCGCGTAGAGGCCTTCGGCCCCGTTGTCGAGACCGTAGGCGATCGCCGCGGCGGTCGGTTCGTTCAGCAGGCGCAGCACGTTGAGGCCCGCGAGGCGCGCGGCATCCTTGGTCGCCTGGCGTTGCGCTTCATCGAAATACGCGGGCACCGTGATCACCGCGCCGACTAGGTCGTCGCCAAGCGAATCTTCCGCGCGATGGCGCAGTGTCGCGAGAATCTCGGCCGACACTTCGACCGGGCTCTTCACGCCGTCGATGGTGCGGATCTGCACCATGCCCGGCGCATCGACGAATTCGTACGGCGCGTTCGCCGCGCCTTCGACCTCGGCCTTGCCGCGGCCCATGAAGCGCTTGACCGATACGATCGTGTTGCGCGGATCGGTCGCGGCCTGCTCTTTCGCTTCATGGCCGATGCGTCGGCCGCCCTTCTCGAGATAGCGGACCACCGACGGCAGCAGCACGCGGCCCGCTTCGTCCGGCAGGACTTCGGGCACGCTGTTGCGCACCGCCGCGACGAGCGAGTTCGTCGTGCCGAGATCGATCCCGACGGCGAGTCGCCGCTGATGCGGCGCCGGCGCCATGCCCGGTTCGGAAATTTGCAGTAAAGCCATCTTGGTTCGTTCGGGCGCTCGGCCCGTTTGCTGCGCGTGCCGCAAGGCACGCGGTTAAGTTTCGAGGCGCTCGATCTGCGCGCCCACTTCCGACGCGACCCGTTCGATGAACATCAGCTGGCGCACGGCCTCGGCGGCCGCCTGATCGGCGCCGCTGTCGAGCAGCGTGCCGAGGCGCTCCACACGCATGCGCCGCTCTTCGCGCAACTCGGCGAGCAGCGCGTCGAGCGCGTCGACGTTGCGGGCGGCCGCGGCATCCTCGATGCCCTCGCGCCACTCCATCTGCTGCATCAGGAACGCAGGCTCCATCGCGGTATTGTTTTCCGCGCCGATGTCGACGCCGCGCAGCGACAGCAGATACGACGCGCGCTTCAGCGGATCGCGCAGCGTGCGATACGCCTCGTTCGCGCGGGTTGCCCATTGCATCGCGATGCGCTTCTGCGCATCACCGGCCGCCGCGAAGCGGTCCGGGTGCACCTGCGTCTGCACCGTCCGATAGGCGGCGTCGAGCGCCGTCTCGTCGAGCGCGAATTGCGCCGGCAGGTGAAACAGGTCGAAGTGGCTGTCTTTCAGCGAGACCATCGTCGCGTTCAATTCCGGTTCGTCGCACGGCAAACGCCGCACATTAAAAAGGCGGCCCGTGCCGCCTCTTGCCCGCATCGCGCGGAGATCCGCGTCGTCACACGCGGAACGATTCGCCGCAGCCGCACTCGTCCTTCACGTTCGGGTTATTGAACTTGAATCCCTCGTTCAGGCCTTCACGTGCGAAGTCGAGCTCGGTGCCGTCGATGTAGGCCAGGCTCTTCGGATCGACGACGACCTTCACGCCATGGCTTTCGAACACCTGATCCTCGGGAGCCAGTTCGTCGACATACTCGAGCTTGTACGCGAGCCCCGAGCACCCGGTCGTGCGAACGCCAAGCCGCAGGCCCACACCCTTGCCGCGACGGACGAGGTATTTCTGGACGTGCTGTGCTGCTTTTTCGGTCAGTGTAATTGCCATGATGTCCTTGCCGCGGCGCGCCACAGGGACCCGCCGCGTTCCTTCACTCGCGTGCTCGATGCCGCTCAGGCCGCTGCCTGGTCGCCTTCCTTGGTGTCGTGACGCTTCTTGTAGTCCGCCACGGCTGCCTTGATCGCGTCTTCCGCGAGGATCGAGCAGTGAATCTTCACCGGCGGCAGCGCGAGTTCTTCGGCGATTTGCGTGTTCTTGATCGACAGTGCTTCGTCGAGCGTCTTGCCCTTCACCCACTCGGTGACGAGCGAGCTCGACGCGATCGCCGACCCGCAACCGTAGGTCTTGAACTTCGCGTCTTCGATCACGCCGTCCGCGCCGACGCGGATCTGCAGCTTCATCACGTCGCCGCAGGCCGGCGCGCCGACCATGCCCGTGCCGACCGTGTCGTCGTCCTTCGCGAACGAACCGACGTTGCGCGGGTTTTCGTAGTGATCCAGAACCTTGTTGCTGTAAGACATGACTCAGACTCCTTGACTCGTTACGTCTGCGTGCGCGAATCCGCCCGCGGGTATGTTCAATCCGGCGCTCAGTGTGCGGCCCATTCGATCGTCGACAGATCGATGCCTTCCTGGTGCATTTCCCAGAGCGGCGAGAGTTCGCGCAGCTTCGCGATCTTGCTGTTCAGCAGGTTGATCACGAAGTCGACTTCCTGCTCCGTCGTGAAGCGGCCGACCGTGAAGCGGATCGAGCTGTGTGCCAGCTCGTCGTTGCGGCCGAGCGCACGCAGCACGTACGACGGCTCCAGCGACGCCGACGTGCATGCGGAGCCCGACGACACCGCGACGTCCTTGATCGCCATGATCAGCGACTCGCCTTCGACGAAGTTGAAACTGATGTTGAGGTTGTGCGGGACACGACGCTCCATGTCGCCGTTCACGTACGTTTCCTCGATCTGCGACAGGCCGCGCAGCAGCTTGTCGCGCAGCATGCGGACGCGCTCGTTTTCCGTCGCCATTTCTTCGCGGGCGATACGGAACGCTTCGCCCATGCCGACGATCTGGTGCGTCGCCAGCGTGCCCGAACGCATGCCGCGCTCGTGGCCGCCGCCGTGCATCTGCGCTTCGATGCGCACGCGCGGCTTGCGGCGCACGTACAGCGCGCCGATACCCTTCGGGCCGTAGGTCTTGTGCGCCGAGAACGACATCAGGTCGACCTTCAGCTTCGCGAGGTCGATCTCGACCTTGCCGGTCGACTGGGCGGCGTCGACGTGGAACACGATGCCCTTCTCGCGGCAGATTTCACCGATCGTCTCGATGTCCTGGATCACGCCGATCTCGTTGTTCACGTGCATCACCGACACGAGGATCGTGTCCGGGCGCAGTGCGGCCTTGAACACGTCGAGGTCGATCAGGCCGTCATCCTTCACGTCGAGGTAAGTGACTTCGAAACCGTCACGCTCGAGCTCGCGGCACGTGTCGAGTACGGCCTTGTGCTCGGTCTTCACCGTGACGATGTGCTTGCCCTTGCCCTTGTAGAAGTTCGCGGCACCCTTGATCGCGAGGTTGTCCGACTCCGTTGCACCGGACGTCCAGATGATCTCGCGCGGATCCGCGTTCACGAGCGCGGCTACGTTCTCGCGCGCTTCCTCGACCGCACGCTCCGCGTCCCAGCCATACGCGTGGCTGCGCGACGCCGGGTTGCCGAACTGCTCGCGCAGGTACGGCACCATCTTGTCGACCACGCGCGGGTCGACCGGCGTCGTCGCGCTGTAATCCATGTAGATGGGCAGGTGGAGAGTGTCTTGGGTCATCTGTCGCTCCGGGAATTCTGTGCAGGGACTATGTGCGTTATGGGGTATCGCGGCGCCTTCGCGCTCACGAACTCGCGATGTTGAACACCGAATTGGGGCCGAGCGGCATCGTGCGCACCGGTTCGGCCGGCGCGGCGACGGGCTCCGGCGCGCGCCGGTCGCGCAGCACCGCTGGGGCGCCCTCGCGAGCGCGCTGCTGATCGACGAGATCCTGCAGCGACACCGAATCGAGGTATTCGACCATCTTCTGGTTCAGCGTCGACCACAGCTCGTGCGTCATGCAATGGCCGTCGGGCTGCTTCGAGCCGTCGCAAGTGCCTTTGCCGCCGCACTGCGTGGCGTCGAGCGGTTCATCGACCGCGATGATGATGTCGGCGACGGTGACGTCCTGCGCGCGACGCGCGAGGTTGTAGCCGCCGCCCGGGCCGCGCACGGATTCGACGATTTCATGCCTGCGCAGCTTGCCGAACAGCTGTTCGAGATACGAGAGCGAAATCCGCTGGCGCTGGCTGATGCCTGCAAGCGTCACCGGGCCCTGCTCCTGGCGCAGTGCCAAGTCAATCATCGCCGTGACGGCGAAACGGCCTTTGGTGGTGAGTCTCATGGTGTCTAGGGGACTGCAATCTTGACGATTTTGGTCAAGTATAAATATTTGACGTTTTTAGTCAAGTATCCATATCTTTGAAAGGGTATTCGCAGATCGCTGAATACCGCGATCAGCGCTCCATGCGGGCCCGGAGCGTCTCCAGCAGGCCCGCGCACGCGCGCTCGACCTGATCGAGCACCTGCTCGAAGCCCTGCGCGCCGCCGAAATAGGGATCGGCCACTTCGGTTTCGGTCGAATCCGGCGCGAATTCCATCAGCAGGCGCACTTTGTCTTGATACTGCGGCGGACAGCGGCGGCGCAACTCCGCGAGATTCGCCTCGTCCATCGCGAGCAGCAGGTCGAAGCGCTCGAAATCCGCCGCGCTCACCTGTCGTGCGCGCAGCGTCGACAGGTCGTAGCCGCGGCCACGTGCGGCCGCCTGCGCACGCGTATCGGGTGACTCGCCGACATGCCAGTCGCCCGTCCCAGCCGAATCGATCGCGATCCGGTCCGCCAGCGCGGCCGCGTCGACCTGGTGACGCATCACGCCTTCCGCGGTGGGCGAACGGCAGATGTTGCCGAGACAGACGAAACAGATCGAAACGCGGGTCATCGCACTATCGCAAAGCCGCGGCAAGCCGCGTGGGAGAACAACACGCCATTATACAAAGGCGGCCGAAATCGCGCCGCCGCGCAAAGCGACGGCGCCATGCGTTACAGCGCCTTCGGCGCGGCGAGCACGACGTCGCCGGATGCCGCCGGCAGCGGCGTCGCCGCGTCGCCGACCAGCCCGAACGACACCGCGCGCGCCAGCTCAGCGGAAGCCTGGTGAACCGCGAGCGGACCGCGCGACGGCGCCTCGGCCATCGCATGCAGATAGGCAGCCGCGGCCAGCGGAACGACGATTGCCAGCGGCCAGTACATCGATATTGTCTTTTTCATGATGCGGACCTCCTTGACCCCGTACCCCGAAACCCAATTCCGGGGACTACAGACAGGATTCTATAGGCCGCATCTATCGAGATAAATATGCAAATAGCGAACGCACTGTTGTCGCCGGATGAACAGTCGTCAGCCGAGGTGGCTTTGCGACGCCGCGTACAGTTCGCGGAACGTGCGCCCGGTCGGTGTCGGCATGTCGCGCGTGTCCATCCAGCCGCCCATCAGCGGCAGGCGCCGCAGCATGCCGCCGTTGCCGCCCAGCCGCTCGAGGAGGCGTACCGCGAGCTTGGTCGTCAGCGCGTACAGCATCGGCCGCCGCGCGACGAAGCCCCAGGCGGCGAGCGCCGCGCGCTCGCGCCACGGCCGCAGGTGCCGCTCGACCTGCTTCTCACGCAGCGTGCGCAACAGGTGCGACAGCGGAATCCCGGCCGGGCACACGCTGTCGCATTCCCCGCACAGGGTGGCCGCCTGCGGCAGGTCGAGCGAGCGGTCGAGCCCGACGTAGCTCGGCGTCAGCACGGACCCCATCGGCCCCGGGTAGACCCAGCCGTACGCATGGCCGCCAACCTTCTGGTAAACCGGACAATGGTTCATGCATGCGCCGCAGCGGATGCAGCGCAGCATCTCCTGGAATTCGCCGCCGATCAGCCCGGTGCGGCCGCCGTCGACGAGCACCACGTAGTTGTGCTCGGGACCGTCCTCGTCGTCCGGCCCGCGCGGCCCGGTCAGCAGCGAGAAGTAGTTCGACGTCTTTTGCCCCGTCGCGGAGCGTGGCAGCAGGCGCATCGCGGTCGCGAGATCCTCGAGCGTCGGCAGCACCTTCTCGATGCCCGTCACCGCCACATGCACGCGCGGCATCACCGTGCACATCCCCTCGTTCCCTTCGTTCGTCACGATCGCGACCGAGCCCGTCTCGGCGATCACGAAGTTGCCGCCCGTCACGCCCATGTCGGCCGACATGAAATGCGGGCGCAGCACCTCGCGCGCCTCGCGCGTCATGTCCGGGATTTCGGTGAGCCGCTCGCGATGGTGCGTGCGCGCGAACAGGTCGGCAATCTCGTCCTTGTCCTTGTGCACGACGGGCGCAATGATGTGGCTCGGCGGCTCGTTGTCGTTGATCTGCAGGATGTATTCGCCGAGATCCGTCTCGATCGACTGCACGCCCATCTCCGCGAGCACCGCGTTCAGGCGCATTTCCTCGGACACCATCGACTTGGTCTTGATGACCTTCTTCACGTCGTGACGGCGCGCGATGTCGGCCACGAGCCGCGCGGCATCCGCGGTCGTTTCGGCGAACAGCACCGTCGTGCCGCGCCGCGTCGCCTCGCGCTCGAACGCCTCGAGCCACACGTCGAGGTTCTCCAGCGCGCGGTCGCGGCGGGCCTTCAGTGCGGCGCGCGTGGCCGGGAAGTCGATCGCGGTCATCGCGTCGGCGCGCGCGGACACGAATTTCGTCGACAGCTTCTTCAGGTTCTGCTGCAGGCGCTGGTCGGCCAGTTTCTGGCCGGCGCGCGCCTTGAAATGCATCGATTGGACTTGCATCGCGGTATCGGGGGAAAAGTGAGCGGAACCGGGCGTCAGACGTCGCCCGCCAGCACCTGCGCGACGTGCAGCACGCGCGTGTCGCGGTCGCCGGTGCGGCGCAACCGCCCTTCGATGTTCAGCATGCAACCGAGATCGCCGAGCACGACGGCGCCCGTACCGGACGCGCGCACGTTCGCGCATTTCTCGTCCGCGATGGCCGCCGAAATGTCGCCGTACTTGATCGCGAACGTGCCGCCGAAGCCGCAACAGTGCTCGCAGTCCTTCATCTCGGTAACCGCGATGCCGCGCTGCGCGAGCAGCGCGCGCGGCTGCGCTTTCACGCCGAGCTCGCGCAGGCCCGAGCACGAATCGTGGTAGGTGACGGGCCCCGTGAATTCACCCGGCGCGAGCGACACCTTCGCGACGTTCGCCAGGAAATCGGTCAGTTCGAAGACCTTCTGCTGGAACCGCAGGTAGCGCCCCATCAATTCGGGGTCGTCGCGGAACAGGTCGCCGTAGTGCGCGCGGATCATCCCGCCGCACGAACCCGACGGCGCGACGACGTAATCGAACTGCTCGAACTCGCGCAGCGTCTTTTCCGCGAGATCGCGTGCGAGCGCGCGGTCGCCCGAGTTGTAGGCCGGCTGGCCGCAGCAAGTCTGCGCGGGCGGCACGATCACCTCGTAGCCGGCGTCGCGAATCAGCTTGAGCGCCGAAAAACCGATTTCGGGGCGCATCAGATCGACCAGGCAGGTCACGAACAAACCGACTCGCATACGTGCTCCTTCGAGAAAACGGCTCTCATTATCCGCCGTTTGGCCGGCAAGACCAACGCGGGCTTGCGCGCAAGCCCGCACTGCACGAAACGAGGACTTCCTCGAACGGCGTTCGCTTTTTTCACAATACGAGATACAATCGGCGCAACTCCGCTTGACGCGTCAACCGATTTCTCCCCCGACATGAGCCAACCCACCCCGGATTCAAAAACGTCGATCCAGGTGATCGAACGCATGATGCGGTTGCTGGACGCGCTCGCCGCGCACAGTGACCCTGTCAGCCTGAAGGAGCTTGCGCAGCGCACGGAGCTGCACCCGTCGACCGCGCACCGCATCCTCAACGACATGGTGACCTGCCGTCTCGTCGATCGCTCCGATCCCGGCACGTACCGCCTCGGCATGCGGCTGCTGGAGCTCGGCAACCTCGTGAAGGCGCGCCTGTCGGTACGCGACGCGGCGCTGATGCCGATGCGCGAGCTGCACCGTCTCACCGGGCAGACCGTCAACCTGTCGGTGCGCCAGGGCGATGAAATCGTCTACATCGAGCGGGCATATTCGGAGCGCTCGGGGATGCAGGTCGTCCGCGCGATCGGCGGCCGTGCGCCGCTGCACCTCACGTCGGTCGGCAAGCTGTTCCTCGCGGCCGACGAGACGTCGCGCGTGCGCGCCTATGCGACGCGCACGGGGCTATCCGGCCATACGCAGAACAGCATCACCGACATCGCGAAGCTCGAGCGCGAGTTGACGATCGTCCGCCAGCAATCGTGCGCACGCGACAACGAAGAGCTGGAGCTCGGCGTGCGCTGTATCGCGGCCGGCATCTACGACGATTCGGGCAAGCTCGTCGCGGGCCTGTCGCTGTCGGCGCCGGCCGATCGTCTGCAGGATGCGTGGCTCGGCCAGTTGAGCCGCACGGCCCTCACCATTTCGGAATCGCTCGGCTACCGGCCGGCGCCCGCGAAGGAGACGGACGGGCTGCAGCGGCAGGCGTAAACCGCTTCCGCGCACCCGACGAAAAAGCCCCGCGAATGCGGGGCTTTTTTTCGGCCGCAGGCGAGGCGGCGAACCGCCGCCCATCGTGCGATCAGGTCCCGCCGTTCGGCGTGTTGGCCGCCGTCAGGCGCTCGCCGCCGCCGGCATCGAGCCAGTTGCGCAGACGCGCCGCATCGGCGAAGCGCGAATACTTGCCGAACGAATCGAGCAGCACCATCACCATCGGCTTGCCGTGAATCGTTGCCTGCATCACGAGACATTCGCCGGCTTCGTTGATGAAGCCCGTCTTCTGCAGACCGATGTCCCACGAGCCGTTGCCGCGGATCAGCGCGTTCGTGCTGTTGTAGACCAGGTTGCGCTTGCCCGTGTAGACCTCGTAGGTGCGATCGGTCGAGAACTGGCGGATCATCGGGTACTGGTACGCCGCATTGACCATCTTCACGAGGTCGCGCGCGCTCGACACGTTCGAGCTCGACAGGCCCGTCGAATTCTCGAAGTGCGTATCGGTCATGCCGAGCGACTTCGCCTTCGCGTTCATCGCGGCGATGAACGCCGGACGGCCACCCGGGTAGTAGCGCGACAGCGCGGCGGCCGCACGGTTTTCCGACGCCATCAGCGCGATGTGCAGCATGTCTTCGCGCGACAGCACCGAGCCGACCGACAGGCGCGAGCCCGTGCCCTTCTCGTAGTCGCGGTCTTCATCGGTGACTTCGAGCTGGTCCGTCATGGGCGACTTCGAGTCGAGCACGACCATCGCCGTCATCAGCTTCGAGATCGACGCGATCGGCACGACGGCGTGCGAATTCTTGTCGAACAGCGGCTCGCCCGAGTTCTGGTCGACGACGTATGCAACGCTCGAACGCAGCGCGAGCGCGTCCGGCGTGTCGTGCAGGCCGAAGGCCTGGCCGACGGTCGGCCGGCGCGGCTGGAACGCGACCTTGCGGACTGCGCCGTGATGGCCGCCATGCACGTTCGACGCGAGCGTCACGCGCTTGCGCGACGCCTTCGCGCGCGGCGCGTCGGCGGCCGCAACCTTCGCGGATTTGTCGGAGCTGGCCTTGGCCGACTTCTTCTTCGCGGACGAAGCAGGAGCGACGGCCTTTTTCTTGGCAGCTTGCTGGGTTTTCGCAGTGGCGGCAAAGGCGTCAGCAGGCGCGACGGACGCGGTGGTCGCCAGCAAGGCGACTGCGACCGACACAGCCGTGCCGAGCGTCATGCTCTGCAACAATCTGCGCGGTGAAAACGATTCGGCTTTCATTGGGGTCTGGACAAAGCGGGCGGGAGGTTTCCGCAAGTGTAGTTAAAGCTGAAAAAAAGAGCAATATTAGGCACTTACCGATCGTCGTTAAACCGGAATGTAAGGGGCGGCCAACCTCTGACCAATGAACCCTCCCGCTCCCATCGAAAAAATTCATGGGATGCGCTGCCCGACAGTACCCGTCTCCCGATTACACACGGTTAATTGAGATAACGTCACTTCGGAGGCGATTTAAAGCGGGGAAACTACGTATCCGGCGCTCGGGGTGCCTGGGGCGCCGGTCTCGGCCGCGGCGACGGCACTTCGCCACGGTACGCGCATCGAAACGGCGCGTTTTCGACAGGAACAGAAGGATAACGTTCCACGGGCCTGTCAGGTTTACCTGTGCGTGATCATGGTGCGCCGCCCCTGCCCCGCCGTCGTGCGCACCATCTGGGATCACGCCTGAAACCGATTCCGAGCGGACACGATAACTTGTTGTTTTATCGATAATTTGTCACGATTGTGCAACGCACAAAAAATACTTGACAATGGTTTTCTCTGCCCTAAAATAAGCCTCATTGCTGCGTTGCACAAAGCACGCGCATCCGAGGTTCCCCAGCGTAGTGCCCTTTATCCTGCGATCGACGCGATCGCTTTTCAGGAGCTTGACATGTCCTTGCTGACCCCCGAGCAAATCGCCGCCGCCCAGAAAGCCAACCTCGAAAGCCTGTTCGGTCTGACGACCAAGGCGTTCGAAGGCGTCGAAAAGCTGATCGAACTCAACCTGCAGGTCGTGAAGTCGACGCTGGCCGAAGGCCAGGAAAACGCACAGCGTCTGCTGTCGGTGAAGGACGCACAGGAACTGATCGCGCTGCAAGCCAGCCTGTCGCAACCGGTCGCGGAAAAGGTGCTGTCGTACGGCCGTCACCTGTATGAAATCGCATCGTCGACGCAAGCCGAGTTCGCGAAGGTTGCCGAAGCGCAATTCGAGGAGCAGAACAAGAAGGTCCAGGCGCTCGTCGACAACGTCGCTAAGAACGCCCCGGCTGGTTCGGAAACGGCTGTCGCTGCACTGAAGTCGGCACTGAACGCTGCGAACACCACGTACGAAACGGTTCAGAAGGCAACGAAGCAAGCCGTCGAAATCGCTGAAACGAACTTCAACGCTGCTGCTGCCGTCGCAACGAAGGCTGCTACCGCCGCTGCGGCACGTCGTACCAGCAAGCCGGCCGCGTAAGCGTCCCCTGCTCCTGAAAGAGCCGCGCCCAGCGCGGCTTTTTCGTTTCTGGTGCCGGAACACACTGGAACCGGCACGTTGCGGACCGTTCCCGAACGGTCGTTTCATCGGCCGCATGCAAAAGAAAACGCCGCCGCCCGGATTGCCCGGGAGGCGGCGTTTTTTCATGGCCGGTAGATTGCCGGCCAAGCCGGCCGCGTTACTTCTTGCGTTGCGGCGGCAGGTCCGTACAGACGCCTTCGTACAGCTCGGCGGCCATGCCGACCGATTCGCCGAGCGTCGGGTGCGGATGGATCGTCTTGCCGATGTCTTCCGCGTCCGCGCCCATCTCGACGGCGAGGCACACTTCGCTGATCAGGTCGCCCGCGTTCAGGCCGACGATCGCGCCGCCGATCACGCGATGGGTTTCCTCGTCGAAGATCAGCTTCGTGAAGCCTTCGTCACGGCCGTTCGCGATCGCGCGGCCCGATGCGGCCCACGGGAACACGGCCTTGCCGTACTTGATGCCTTCGGCCTTGCACTGGTCTTCCGTCTTGCCGGCCCAGGCCACTTCCGGATCGGTGTACGCCACCGACGGGATCTGCAGTGCGTCGAAGTACGCCTTCTCGCCGTGCGCGGCTTCCGCTGCGACGTGGCCTTCATGCACGGCCTTGTGCGCGAGCATCGGCTGGCCGACGATATCGCCGATCGCGAAGATGTGCGGGACGTTCGTGCGCATCTGCTTGTCGACGTCGATGAAGCCGCGATCCGTGACCGCGACGCCTGCCTTGTCGGCGCCGATCTTCTTGCCGTTCGGGCTGCGGCCCACCGCGACGAGCACGAGGTCGTAGCGCTGCGCTTGCTCCGGCGCCTTCTCGCCCTCGAACGTCACGTAGATGCCGTCTTCCTTCGCTTCCGCGCCGACCGTCTTGGTCTTCAGCATCACGTTGCCGAAGCGCTTCGCGTTGTACTTTTCCCAGACCTTCACGAGATCGCGGTCGGCGCCCATCATCAGGCCGTCCATCATTTCGACGACGTCGATCTCGGCGCCGAGCGTCGAGTACACCGTTGCCATTTCGAGGCCGATGATGCCGCCGCCGATCACGAGCATGCGTTTCGGCAGCTGGCGCAGTTCGAGTGCGCCGGTCGAATCGACGACGCGCGGGTCTTCCGGCATGAACGGCAGCTTCACGGCCTGCGAGCCCGCGGCGATGATCGCCTGCTTGAACTTCACGACCTTCTTGCCGTTTTCGCCCTGCACTTCCATGTGATACGGATCGACGAATGCGCCGACGCCCGTGACCACTTCGACCTTGCGTGCCTTCGCCATGCCGGCGAGGCCCGTCGTCAGCTTCTTGACGACGCCGCCCTTGAAGTCCCGCAGCTTGTCGAGATCGACTTCCGGCTTGCCGAACGTGATGCCGTGCGACGCGAGCGCCGCGGCTTCCTCGACGACGAGCGACGTATGCAGCAGCGCCTTCGACGGGATGCAGCCCACATTCAGGCACACGCCGCCGAGCGTCGAGTAGCGCTCGACGAGCACCGTCTTCATGCCGAGATCGGCTGCACGGAACGCGGCCGAGTAGCCACCGGGGCCGGCACCGAGCACGAGCATGTCGCATTCGATGTCGGCGGCACCTGCGTAGCTGCCGGCTTGCGGCGCGGGTGCCGGAGCGGCTGCAGCCGGTGCCGGCGCAGCGGCTGCAGGCTTGGCTGCCTCGGGTGCTTTCGCGGGCGCGGCGGCGCCAGCCGTTGCTTCGACGATGGCGATGACGGTGCCTTGCGAGACTTTCTCGCCGGCCTTGACCTTGATTTCCTTGACGGTGCCGGCGACGTCGCTGGGCACTTCCATGGAGGCTTTGTCCGATTCGAGCGTGATGAGCGTCTGCTCTTTTTCGATCACGTCGCCCGGCTTCACGTTGACTTCGATGACATCGACGCCGCTGAAATCGCCGATATCCGGAACCTTGACTTCGATGAGACTCATTACTGTCCCCTTCTTGATTAGCTGCAGACAGAGGGGGAGAAACCCGCGGAAGAACTACGGCCCGGCAAAAGAAAGACCGCGACGCTGGACAGGACCACCTTTGCCGTCCGCCCAAGGACGCGCCTTTCTTTTGGTTACTTTTCTTTGGAAGACAAAGAAAAGTGACCGCCGCCCCGCGCAGGGGCGACGCTAGCAGACCGTCAAGAAAGCCAGTTCAACGACAAAGCGTGGATAACAGACAACAAACCCACGCCCCCGCGAGCAAACTCCCCGCTCATCAAAGAATGATGCGACGGAAATCCGCGAGCAACGCGCCGAGATACGCATTGAACCGCGCGGCTTCCGCGCCATCGATCACGCGATGGTCATACGACAGCGACAGCGGCAGCGTCAGACGCGGCACGAACTGCTTGCCGTCCCACACCGGCTTCATCTGGCCGCGCGACAACCCGAGAATCGCCACTTCCGGCGCGTTGATGATCGGCGTGAAGTTCGTGCCGCCGATCCCGCCGAGCGACGAGATCGAGAAGCAGCCGCCCTGCATCTGGTCCGGCTTCAGCTTGCCGTCGCGTGCGGCCTTCGACAGCTCGGCCATTTCCTTCGCGATATCGACGAGACCCTTCTTGTCCGCATCACGAATCACCGGCACGACGAGACCGTTCGGCGTGTCCGCGGCAAAACCGATGTGGTAGTACTGCTTGAACACCAGGTTGTCGCCGTCGAGGCTCGCGTTGAAGGTCGGGAATTTCTTCAGCGCAGCGACAACCGCCTTGATCACGAACGCGAGCATCGTGAACTTCACGCCCGCCTTCTCGTGTTCCTTGTTCAGCTGCACGCGCAGTGCTTCGAGTTCGGTGATGTCCGCTTCGTCGTTGTTCGTGACGTGCGGGATCATTACCCAGTTGCGATGCAGGTTCGCGCCCGAGATCTTCTTGATGCGCGACAGCGGCTTCGCCTCGAACGGGCCGAACTTCGAGAAGTCGACCTTCGGCCACGGCAGCAGGTTCAGCTCGCCGCCGCCTGCCGGCGCGGCTGCCGCGGCCGGCGCTGCGCGCTGGCCCGTCATCACGCCCTTCACGAAGCCCGTGACGTCTTCCTTCGTAATGCGGCCCTTCGGCCCCGAACCCTGCACGCGTGCAACATCGACGCCGAGTTCGCGCGCGAATTTGCGCACCGACGGCGATGCGTGGCTGGCGCGGTATTCGCCCGACGCGGCGGCCGGAGCCGGCGCAGCAGCAGCCGGTGCCGGTGCGGCCTTCGCGGGGGCCGCGGCGGGTGCCGGCGCCGGCGCCGGTGCGGCCGCGGCCGGAGCCGGTGCGCTCGCCTGCGGCGCGGCAGCCGCACCTGCGGCTTCGAGCAGCACGATCAGCGTGCCTTCCGACACCGAATCACCCACCTTGACCTTGATGTCCTTCACGACGCCCGCGGCCGGGCTCGGCACGTCCATCGTCGCCTTGTCCGACTCGAGCGTGACGAGCGACTGCTCCTTCTCGACCGTGTCGCCGACCTTCACGCCGATCTCGATCACCGGCACATCCTTGTAGTCGCCGATGTCAGGGACCTTCACTTCGAGCGTGCCGCCGGCTGCAGCCGGTGCGGCCGCCGGTGCAGCAGCAGCCGGTGCCGGCGCTGCCGCCGGAGCCGGCGCGGGAGCAGCCGCGCCGTTCGCCTGCGCCGCGGCGGCGCCTTCGAGCAGGATGATCAGCGAGCCTTCCGACACGGAATCGCCCACCTTGACCTTGATTTCCTTCACGACGCCGCCTACCGGGCTCGGCACGTCCATCGTCGCCTTGTCCGACTCGAGCGTGACGAGCGACTGCTCCGGCTCGACGGTATCGCCGACCTTCACGCCGATCTCGATCACCGGCACATCCTTGTAATCGCCGATATCCGGCACCTTCACTTCGATCGCTTGACTCATCTGTTTCTGTCTCCATGGCCGTGCGCGCCCCTCGCTAAGGCGGCGCACGGCATCACACGGCGTGTGCGTTAAACGGTCATCGGGTTGGGCTTCGACGGATCGAGGTTGTACTTGGCGATCGCTTCCGCGACCACCTTGCGCTCGATCGTACCCTCGTCGGCCAGCGCGTTGAGCGCGGCGACGGTGACCCAGTGACGGTCGACTTCGAAGAAGTGACGCAGCTTCTCGCGGGTATCCGAGCGGCCGAAGCCGTCCGTGCCCAGCACGACGAAGCGGCGATCGATCTGGCCGCGGATCTGGTCGACCAGTGCGCGGACGTAGTCGGTCGATGCGATGACCGGGCCCTGCGTGTCCTTCAGGCACTTCTGCACGTGCGACAGACGACGCTCCTCGGTCGGATGGAGCAGGTTCCAGCGTTCGACCTGGTGGCCTTCACGCGCCAGCTCGGTGAAGCTCGGCACGCTCCACAGGTCGGCGGCGACGCCCCAGTCGTTCTTCAGCAGGTCGGCGGCAGCAATCACTTCGTTGAAGATCGTGCCCGCGCCGAGCAACTGGACGCGCGGCGCCTTCTTGTCGGCGTCGGCCTTCTTGAACGCGTACATGCCCTTGATGATGTCGGCCGCCACGTGCTCGCCCTGCGGAATCGCCGGGTGCTCGTAGTTCTCGTTCATCACCGTGATGTAGTAGTACACGTCTTCCTGGTCCTGCACCATGCGGCGCAGGCCGTCCTGGACGATCACCGCGAGTTCGTAGCCGAACGTCGGGTCGTAGCTCACGCAGTTCGGCACCGATGCCGCCCACAGGAGCGAGTGGCCGTCTTCGTGCTGCAGGCCTTCGCCGTTCAGCGTCGTGCGGCCCGCGGTACCGCCGAGCAGGAAGCCGCGCGAACGCATGTCGCCCGCGGCCCATGCCAGGTCGCCGATCCGCTGGAAGCCGAACATCGAATAGAAGATGTAGAACGGCACCATGATCTCGCCGTGCGTCGAGTACGACGTCGCCGCAGCGATCCAGTCGCACATGCCGCCCGCTTCGTTGATGCCTTCCTGCAGGATCTGGCCGGTTTCCGATTCCTTGTAGAACATCAGCTGGTCGGAATCTTCCGGCACGTACTTCTGGCCTTCCTGGTTCCAGATACCGATCTGGCGGAACAGGCCTTCCATGCCGAACGTACGCGATTCGTCCGGGACGATCGGCACGACGCGCTTGCCCAGCGCCTTGTCCTTCAGCAGGATGTTCAGGATCCGCACGAACGCCATCGTCGTCGAGATCTCGCGGCCTTCGCCCGTGCCCTTCAGCAGCGGCTCGAATGCGTCGAGCGCCGGCACCGGCAGCGACGTCGCCTTCTCGCGGCGATGCGGCAGGTAGCCGCCGAGGTCCATGCGCTTCTGGCGCATGTATTCGAGCTCCTTCGAGCCTTCCTCGAACTTCAGGTACGGGACGTCGGCGATCTGCTCGTCGGTGATCGGCAGGCGGAACTGGTCACGGAACTTCTTCAGTTGCTCGACCGGCAGCTTCTTCTGCTGGTGCGTGATGTTCATCGCCTGGCCCGACTCGCCCATCCCGTAGCCCTTGATGGTCTTCGCGAGGATGACGGTCGGCGCGCCCTTCGTGTGCGTGGCTTCGTGGAAAGCCGCGTAGATCTTGTGCGGATCGTGGCCGCCGCGGTTCAGCGCCCAGATGTCGTCGTCCGACCAGTCGGCGACGAGTGCCTTCAGTTCAGGCGTGTTGAAGAAGTGCTCGCGCACGAACGCGCCCGATTCCGACTTGTACGTCTGGTATTCGCCGTCGACCACTTCCATCATGCGGCGCATCAGTGCGCCCGTCTTGTCGCGCGCGAACAGCGCATCCCAGCGGCTGCCCCAGATGACCTTGATCACGTTCCAGCCGGCGCCGCGGAATTCCGATTCCAGTTCCTGGATGATCTTGCCGTTGCCGCGCACCGGGCCGTCGAGACGCTGCAGGTTGCAGTTGATCACGAACACGAGGTTGTCGAGCTTCTCGCGGCTCGCCATCCCGATCGCGCCGAGCGATTCCGGTTCGTCCGTCTCGCCGTCGCCGAGGAACGCCCACACCTTGCGGCCTTCCGTCTTCGCGATGCCGCGCGCCTGCAGGTACTTCATGAAGCGCGCCTGGTAGATCGCCATGATCGGGCCGAGGCCCATCGACACGGTCGGGAACTGCCAGAAGTCCGGCATCAGCCACGGGTGCGGGTACGAAGAAATGCCGTTGCCGTCGACTTCCTGGCGGAAGTTGTCGAGTTGCTCTTCCTTCAGGCGGCCGAGCAGGAACGCGCGCGAGTACACGCCCGGCGACGAGTGGCCCTGCACGAACACGAGATCGCCGCCGTGCTGGTCGGACGCTGCATGCCAGAAGTGGTTGTAGCCGACGTCATAAAGCGTCGCGGCCGACGCGAACGATGCGATGTGGCCGCCGACGTTCGTATCCTTGCCTGCGCGCAGCACCATCGCCAGCGCATTCCAGCGCGTGTACGAACGGATGCGGTGCTCGATATCCTGGTCGCCCGGGATCTTCGCCTGAGCCTCGACCGGAATCGTGTTGATGTACGGGGTATTCGCGGAAAACGGCAGATGCTCGCCATGCATGCGCGCGAACTCGATCTGCTTTTCGATCAGGTAGTGCGCGCGGCCGGTGCCCACGGAGGAGATCACGCCATCGAGCGACTCCAGCCACTCGACGGTTTCTTGCGGGTCGTCGTCACGTTCGGCGGCGACATATTTCATCACTTCGTTCGGTACAGCGGACATTCTCGTCTCCTGGGTCCTGGAATGTGAGGATCGCTCTCGTGCAGACGACGCGACGCGACCGGCTGCGGGCAAGCTCCGACGGATTGTAATGAGCGTGCGCGGGCGGGCGCAACAAAATTTTCGAATAGTGAGATCTTTTCTCGTAATACGGAATATTGCTGCGCTGCACCCATTTTCCGGGGCTCTCCGGCGCGTCCCCGCTGAACAAATCCGTTTCCGTTCAACATATCCGGTATAGGTTTTCCATGTATTGCGCTGCGCTACAATCCTGCCATGTTGACCGATCGGCTTTTCGCACGCTCGGCGCGACCGTCGGGCCCGCCGGCGGAGTCGCAGCCGTCCCGTTGGCACCACGGACCGTGGTGGTCCAATTCCTATTTGCTGACGCCACTGCTGTCGATCCTCGTGTTCCTCGTGGTGATGAGCCTCATCCTGTGGAGCCTCAATCGTCGCGAACAGCAACAGCAGGAAGACACCCTCTTCCGTAACGTCGCGTGGGCGCAGCAGCAGATTCGCCTGTCGATGACGGGTGCGCAGGAACAGCTCCAGGCGCTGTCGCGCGATCTCGCAGCCGGCCGCCTCGATCAGAACGCGTTCCAGATGGCCGTCGCGGACGTGATGCAAACGCATCCGGAAATCCTCTACCTGAACTGGTACACGACGCCCGGCGTACAGCGCTGGCCGACCGTGCATCCGCCGCTGCTCGGCCAGCGGCTCGCGAAGCCCGGCGAAGCGCAGATGCAGGACGCCGTGCGCGGCGCCTACGACGAGGCGCGCAGCACGCGCCGCCAGGCCTATTCGCCGCTGCTCTACGACGACTTCGGCAACGGCTTCATCACGCTGCAGACACCGGTGATGCGCGGCGATCGCGAGTACCTCGGCTCGATCGCCGCGGTGTTCTCGGTCGAAGGCATCCTGAAGCACGATATCCCGCAGGAGCTGTCGTCGAAGTACAAGATCTCGATCACCGACGCGAACAACCGCGAACTGTCGTCCACGTCGACGCGCCCGCGCCTGCCGCGCGACTCGCACTACGACCTGCCGCTCGATCCGCCCGGCCAGGGGCTGACCGTGCGCGTGTACGCATTCCCGCAGCTCACGAACCTGACCAACAACACGCTCGTGTGGCTCGTCGCAGGCCTGTCGTGCTTCGTACTGTGGAGCCTCTGGAGCCTGTGGAAGCACACGCGCCAGCGCTTCGAGGCGCAGCAGGCGCTGTACGCGGAAGCGTTCTTCCGCCGCGCGATGGAAAATTCGGTGCTGATCGGCATGCGCGTGCTCGACATGCACGGCCGCATCACGCACGTGAACCCCGCGTTCTGCCGGATGACGGGCTGGGACGAAACCGACCTCGTCGGCAAGGTCGCGCCGTTCCCGTACTGGCCGCGTGACGCGTACCCGGAAATGCAGCGCCAGCTCGACATGACGCTGCGCGGCAAGGCGCCGAGCTCGGGCTTCGAGCTGCGCGTGCGGCGCAAGAACGGCACGCTGTTCCATGCGCGCCTGTACGTGTCGCCGCTGATCGACAGTTCGGGCCGCCAGACCGGCTGGATGTCGTCGATGACCGACATCACCGAGCCGAAGCGAGCGCGCGAGGAACTCGCGGCCGCGCACGAGCGCTTCACGACGGTGCTCGAAAGCCTCGACGCCGCGGTGTCGGTGCTGGCTGCCGACGAGGCCGAGCTGCTGTTCGCGAACCGCTACTACCGCCACCTGTTCGGCATTCGCCCGGACGGCCATCTCGAGCTGTCGGGCGGCGGCTTCGACCGCGCGCAGGCATCGTCCGACTCGATCGACATGGTCGACGCGTTCGCGGGCCTGCCGGCCGCCGCGCTGACGAGCAGCACCGCCGATGCGCAGGAGGTATACGTCGAGAGCATCCAGAAGTGGTTCGAGGTGCGCCGCCAGTACATCCAGTGGGTGGACGGCCACCTCGCGCAGATGCAGATCGCGACCGACATCACGACCCGCAAGAAGGCGCAGGAACTCGCGCACCAGCAGGAAGAGAAGCTGCAGTTCACGAGCCGATTGATGACGATGGGTGAAATGGCGTCGTCGATTGCTCACGAATTGAACCAGCCGCTCGCCGCGATCAACAACTACTGCTCGGGCACGCTCGCACTCGTGAAGAGCGGACGCGGCACGCCGGAGACGCTGCAGCCCGCGCTGGAAAAGACCGCGCAGCAGGCGTTGCGCGCGGGGATGATCGTCAAGCGGATCCGCGAATTCGTGAAGCGCAGCGAGCCGAAGCGCCAGCCGGCGCGGGTCGCCGACATCGTCGCCGACGCGGTCGGGCTCGCCGAAATCGAGGCGAGGAAGCGCAGGATCCGGATCGTCACGGAAATCCTCGCAAGAATGCCTATTATTTATGTCGACCCCGTGCTGATCGAGCAGGTACTCGTGAACCTGATGAAGAACGCGGCCGAGGCAATGGCCGACGTGAAGCCGGCGTCGGCGGACGGCGTGATCCGCGTCGTCGCCGACATCGAGGCGGGCTTCGTCGACATCCGCGTGATCGACCAGGGCCCGGGCGTCGACGAAGCGACCGCCGAGCGCCTGTTTGAACCGTTTTACAGCACCAAGTCCGATGGCATGGGCATGGGGCTGAATATCTGCCGTTCGATCATCGAATCGCATCGGGGGCGTCTGTGGGTGGTCAACAACGTCGAGCCGGATGGCCGCATATCCGGCGCGACGTTCCACTGCAGCTTGCCCATTGGGGAACCCGCTGATCTCGGCCAAGGGGGGCGCGAGGCATCGGCATCACATACCGTTACGGGAGAACTATGAATAGCCCTGTCACCACCACTCAGGAAACCGTCTTTGTCGTTGACGACGACGAGGCCGTACGGGACTCGCTGCGCTGGCTGCTGGAGGCGAACGGCTATCGCGTTCAATGCTTCTCGAGCGCCGAGCAATTCCTCGATGCCTACCAGCCGGCCCAGCAGGCCGGCCAGATCGCGTGCCTGATCCTCGACGTCCGGATGTCGGGCATGAGCGGCCTCGAACTGCAGGAACGCCTGATCGCCGACAATGCCGCGCTGCCGATCATCTTCGTCACGGGTCACGGCGACGTGCCGATGGCCGTCTCGACGATGAAAAAGGGTGCGATGGACTTTATCGAGAAACCGTTCGACGAAGCCGAGCTGCGCAAGCTCGTCGAGCGGATGCTCGACAAGGCCCGAAGCGAAAGCAAGAGCGTCCAGGAACAGCGTGCCGCGAGCGAACGCCTGTCGAAGCTGACCGCGCGCGAGCAGCAGGTGCTCGAACGGATCATCGCGGGCCGCCTGAACAAGCAGATCGCCGACGATCTCGGCATCAGCATCAAGACGGTCGAAGCGCACCGCGCGAACATCATGGAAAAGCTCAACGTCAACACGGTGGCCGACCTGCTGCGCCTCGCGCTGTCGAAGAAGCAGGCCTGAGCGTTCGCGGGCCGCGGCGGCACTGCCCGCCCGGCCTGACCGCCCCGCGCGATGCGGCCCACTCGCGCGGCGGCGGCCTTTCCTCCCGGCGCGCGAGCGCCGCGGCCATGGCGCTTCCTGCTGATTTGCTGTCGGACGGCAGCAGGCGAACGGTATAATCGCGTGCTTTGCTGCGACGCTTCGGGCGCCGCACGACCGCATTCCAACTTCCCGGCAGGACCACCACCATGACAGCCCTCCTCATCGACGGCAACGCCCTTTCGAAGACCCTGCGCGCACAGGCCGCCGAACGCGCCGCCGCCCTGACCGCACGCGGCCACCAGCCCGGTCTCGCGGTGATCCTCGTCGGCGCCAACCCGGCGAGCGAAGTCTACGTGCGCAACAAGATCAAGGCATGCGAGGACAACGGCTTCTTCTCGCTGAAGGATGCGTACCCGGACACGCTGTCGGAGGCCGACCTGCTCGCGCGCATCGACGCGCTGAACCGCGATCCGAAGATCCACGGCATCCTCGTCCAGCTACCGCTGCCCAAGCACATCGACAGCCACAAGGTGATCGAGGCGATCGCGCCGGAGAAGGACGTCGACGGCTTCCACGTCGCGAACGCCGGTGCGCTGATGACCGGCAAGCCGCTGTTCCGCCCGTGCACGCCGTACGGCGTGATGAAGATGTTCGAGGCGCACGACATTGCGCTGCAGGGCGCGAACGCAGTCGTGATCGGCCGCTCGAACATCGTCGGCAAGCCGATGGCGATGATGCTGCTCGACGCCGGCGCGACCGTGACGATCTGCCACAGCAAGACGCGCGACCTCGCCGCGCACACGCGGCAGGCCGACGTCGTGGTCGCCGCGGTCGGCAAGCGCAACATCCTCACTGCCGACATGGTGAAGCCCGGCGCGACGGTGATCGACGTCGGCATGAACCGCGACGACGCCGGCAAGCTGTGCGGCGACGTCGATTTCGCGGGCGTGAAGGAAGTGGCCGGTCACATCACGCCGGTACCGGGCGGTGTCGGCCCGATGACCATCACGATGCTGCTGATCAACACGATCGAAGCCGCCGAGCGCGCCGCCGACGCGGCCGCCTGAGCGCCTGCCCGTTCCTGCCGGCGCGCGATTCCGTGCGCCGGCGCCTCGCCGGCCGCACCGCACCACGTCGGCCGCGCGATCAGACGCCTCCTCCCCGCATTCGACCCCGCGACAATCGCATCGTTAGAAACTAACGATTGGAAAGCGCGCGGTGCGCCCCAATAATGTCGATATCGGGCGCCGCGTTGCCTTACGCGCCTTACCCTTTTCACTCCGGTTCATCCGGCAACAGACAGGGAGTCTTATGTCCGCCAGCGCCAACACCAACCCGCTTCTCGATTTCTCGGGCCTGCCCCGCTTCGGCGAGATCCGCCCGGAACACGTGACGCCCGCGCTCGACACGCTGCTCGATGCCGCCAACCGCGCGGTCGAGACGGCAAGCGCGGCCGCGACGCCGGCAACCTGGGCGGAAGTCGTCGAGACGGTCGAGCGCGCAACGGAGCCGCTCGGTCGCGCGTGGGGCATCGTCGGCCACCTGAACGCAGTCGCCGATACCCCCGAACTGCGGGCCGCCTACGGCGAGAACCTGCCGCGCGTGACCGAATTCTGGTCGAGCGTCGGCCAGAACCTCGCGCTGTACGAGAAGTACAAGGCGATCGCCGCGAGCGCCGAATACGCGACGCTGTCCACCGAACGCAAGAAGATCCTCGACAACGCGCTGCGCGATTTCCGCCTGTCGGGCGCCGAGCTGCCCGAGGACCAGAAACCGCGCTTCGCCGAACTGCAGGAACAGCAGGCCGCACTGTCGAAGGCATTCTCCGATCACGTGCTCGACGCAACCAACGCGTACGCGTATTTCGTGCAGGACGAGGCCGACCTGGCCGGCCTGCCCGGCGACGCGATCGAGGCCGCGCGCGAAGCCGCGCAAAAGGATGCCAAGGACGGCTGGAAATTCACGCTGCACTTCCCGTCGTACTTCCCGGTGCTGCAATACGCCGACAACCGCGCACTGCGCGAGACGCTCTACCGCGCCTATGCGACGCGCGCGTCGGAACTCGGGCCGCAGTACGGCGACGGCAAGGCCGAATGGGACAACACGGCGATCGTCGCCGATGCGCTGAAGCTGCGCCGCGAAGAGGCGCTGATGCTCGGCTACCGCAACTTCGCCGAAGTGTCGCTCGCGCCGAAGATGGCCGAATCGCCGCAGCAGGTGATCGCGTTCCTCGAGGATCTCGCGACGCGCGCGCGCCCGCACGCGGACAGGGACTGGGACGAGTTGCGCACGTTCGCCGCGAAGGAACTCGGCCTCGCCGAACTCGCGCCGTGGGACGTCGCATTCGCGGCCGAGAAGCTGCGCCAGCAGCGCTACGCGTTCTCGGAAAACGAGGTCAAGCAGTACTTCCCCGAACCGGCCGCGCTGAAGGGCCTGTTCACCGTCACCGAGACGCTGTTCGGCGTGCGGATCAAGCCGGACGACGCGCCGGTGTGGCACAAGGACGTGCGTTTCTTCCGCGTCGAGAACCGCGACGGCTCGCTCGTCGCGCAGTTCTATCTCGACCTGTACGCGCGCGAAGGCAAGCGCGGCGGCGCATGGATGGACGACGCGCGTTCGCGCGCGAAGCGCGGCAGCACCGTGCAGACGCCGGTCGCCTATCTCACCTGCAACTTCTCGGCGCCGGTCGGCGGCAAGCCCGCCTGCTTCACGCACGACGAAGTCATCACGCTGTTCCATGAATTCGGCCACGGGCTGCACCACATGCTCACGCGTGTCGACGAACTCGGCGTGTCGGGCATCAACGGCGTCGAATGGGATGCCGTCGAGCTGCCGTCGCAGTTCATGGAAAACTTCTGCTGGGAATGGGACGTGCTGTCGTCGATGTCGTCGCACGTCGACACGGGCGCCGCGCTGCCGCGCGAGCTGTTCGACAAGATGATCGCGGCAAAGAACTTCCAGAGCGGGCTCGGCACGCTGCGCCAGATCGTATTCTCGATGTTCGACATGCTGCTGCACGTCGACTTCGACCCGGCGGGCGCCACCGGCGTAACCGCATTCGCGCGCGCGATCAACGAACGCTATCACGTGATCCCGCAAGCCCCGTTCTCGCGCTGGCCGAACACGTTCAGCCACATCTTCGCGGGCGGCTACGCGGCCGGCTACTACAGCTACAAGTGGGCCGAGGTGCTGTCGGCCGATGCGTACGCAGCGTTCGAGGAAGCGGCCGCCGCGAGCGGCAGCGTGCTCGACGCGGCGACCGGCACGCGCTATCGCCGCGAAATCCTCGAGGTCGGCGGCAGCCGCCCGGCGATGGATTCGTTCAAGGCGTTCCGCGGCCGCGAGCCGCAGATCGATGCGCTGCTGCGCCACAACGGGATGGCTGCGCCCGCGCACTGAGCGCCGCCCGGCCTGTTCGGCTGCAGGCAAGCAAAGGCACCGCTTCGGCGGTGCCTTTTTTCATGGCGCGGGCTATTCGTCGTCGAACAGCGAGAACTGCCCGTGGCGCTCGGCCGTATCCTCGTCGATGCGCACGCCGACGCCGAGCAAGCGCACCGCCTGCGCACGCCGTTGCAGCCCCTTCGCGAGCAGCGTGACCGCCGTGTCCGCGTTCGTCGCATCGGCCACGCATTCGACCGTCGTGCGCTGGAAATCGGCGAAGCGGATCTTCACGTAAAGCTTGCGGATCGACCGCGCGGCGCCCGCCCGTTCGATCCGCGCGTCGAGTTGCACGACGAGGCGGCGGATTTCCGCCGCGCACTGCTCAAGCGTCGTCAGGTCGGTCACGTAGGTCGTCTCGACGCTGACCGACTTACGCTCCTGGTCGGCCTGCACACGCCGCTCGTCGATCCCGCGCGACAGTTCGTACAACCGCCGCCCAAACGCGCCGAATTCGCGATGCAGGTCGATCAGCGGCCAGTCGCGCAACTGCGCGCAGGTCTGGATGCCGAGCCGGTCGAGCCGCGTGGCCGTCACCTTGCCGACGCCGTGCAGCTTGCGCACCGGCAGCGCCGCGACGAACGCGTCGATCTCGTGCGGCCGCACGACGAACAGCCCGTCGGGCTTGTTCCAGTCGGACGCGATCTTCGCGATGAACTTGTTCGGCGCGACCCCGGCCGACACGGTCACGCCGACCGTGTCGAACACGCGCTGGCGGATCTCCCGTGCAATCAGCGTCGCGCTGCCCTGGCACCGCTCCGACCCGCTGACGTCGAGGTACGCCTCGTCGAGCGACAGCGGCTCGACATCGGGCGTGTAGTCGCGATAGATCGCCATGATCTGCCGCGACGCCGCGCGATACTTGTCCATCGCGGACGGCAGGATCAGCAGGTCCGGACACTTGCGCATCGCCAGCGCCGACGACATCGCCGAATGCACGCCGTAGCGCCGCGCCTCGTAGTTGCAGGTCGCGATCACGCCGCGCTGGTCGGGCCGGCCGCCGACCGCGAGCGGCCGGTTGCGCAGCGACGGGTCGTCGCGCATCTCGACCGACGCGTAGAAGCAGTCGCAGTCGCAGTGAATGATCTTGCGCATGCGCGGCAGCGCGTCGTCGGGCGGCAGCACGTACGGGTCGGCAGGCGGAATGATGGGCGGGTTCACGGTGCCGATACTGTACAAAAACACAGTGCCGGTTTCAACTGTCTCGTGCGGCCTCGCCCGGCGGCGCCGTACCGGCCCGCTTTACGCGGATCGTACCGGCCGGGCGCGGACAGCGGCGCCTATACTCGTCTGCCGCAATACATGAAACGCAAAGGTGACGAATGAAGACGATCGGACTGATCGGCGGGATGAGCTGGGAATCGTCGGCCGAGTACTACCGGATGATCAATCGGTATTCGAAGGCGCTGCACGGCGGGCACCACAACGCGAAGAGCGTGCTGGTCACGGTCGATTTCGCCGAGATCGAAGCGCTGCAGCGCACGCACGACTGGGCCGCGCTCGGCGAACGGATGGCCGGCGCCGCGCGGCAGCTCGAAGCGGCCGGCGCCGATCTCGTCGTGCTGACCACCAATACGATGCATCGTGTATATGATGCGATCGAAGCCGCGGTGACGCTGCCGTTCCTGCATATCGCCGATCCGACCGGCGACGCGCTGCGCGATGCCGGCGTCGAGCGCGTCGCGCTGCTGGGCACGCGCTACACGATGGAGTTGCCGTTCTACGCTGAACGGCTGCGCGGCAAATTTGGGCTGGACGTGCTCGTGCCGGACGAACGCGGGCGCGACGACGTGCACCGGATCATCTACGACGAGCTGTGCCACGGCATCGTCTCGCCGGAATCGCGCGCGACTTACGTGACGATCATCGAGGAACTGGCCCGGCGCGGCGCGCAGGCGGTGATCCTCGGCTGCACGGAAATCACGCTGCTGATCGGCGCGGACGACTCGCCGCTGCCGGTGTTCGATACGACCGCGCTGCATGCGAAGGCGGCAGTCGAGTGGGCGGCACGCTGATCACTGCCGCGCAGAAAACAAAAAACCCGGCACGAGGCCGGGTTCTTGTCGACGAAGGGCGCATCGGTCATATGCGCTGCACATCGTCTGGTGTGCATGGTTGCGGGGGTAGGATTTGAACCTACGACCTTCGGGTTATGAGCCCGACGAGCTGCCAGACTGCTCCACCCCGCGTCAGAGAAATAAATTATAGGGTGAGGGAGTACTCACGTCAATACTTTTGTCACAATTTCTTCTCGGTCCATCGAAACAGCCGCGCGCGGCGCCTCCCCCGCCCCGCACGATGCGCGCGTTCGCGCCGCGTGCTCGCGGTAAGATGGCGGCCTTCGCATTCACCCCGCACGCACACTCCCGTTCATGAAAATCGCCACCTGGAACGTCAACTCGCTCAACGTCCGCAAGCAGCATGTGCTCGACTGGCTCGCGCAAAGCGGAACCGACGTGCTGTGCCTGCAGGAACTGAAGCTGCCGGACGAGAAATTCCCGCGCGCCGACCTCGAGGCGGCCGGCTACCGCAGCTGGTTCACGGGCCAGAAAACCTACAACGGCGTCGCGATCCTCGCGCGCGACACGCTGCCGTTTGACGAGTCGGACGTGGTGCGCAACATCCCCGGCTTCGACGATCCGCAGCAGCGCGTGATTGCCGCGACGATCGACGGCGTGCGCATCGTGTCCGCGTATTTCCCGAACGGCCAGGCGCCCGACTCCGACAAGTTCGTCTACAAGATGCAATGGCTCGACGCGCTGCAGGCATGGCTGCGCACCGAGCTGCAGCGCTACCCGAAGCTCGCGCTGCTCGGCGACTACAACATCGCGCCGGAAGACCGCGACGTGCACGACCCCGCGAAATGGGAAGGCCAGAACCTCGTGTCGCCGCAGGAGCGCGCACACTTCGCGCAACTGATCGAGCTCGGCTTCGTCGATGCGTTCCGCCGCTTCGAACAGCCGGAGAAGACCTTCACGTGGTGGGACTACCGGATGATGGCGTTCCGTCGCAACGCGGGGCTGCGCATCGACCACGTGCTGCTGTCGCCGGCGCTCGCGGAAACCTGCACGTCGTGCGAAGTCGATCGCACGCCGCGCACGTGGGAACAGCCGTCCGACCACACGCCCGTCGTCGCGGTCGTCGGCTGATCGCTCGGGCAGCCCGCGCGCGTTCAGCGCCGTGCGGGCGCCGGCCCGAGATGGGCCCACAGGAACCCGAATTCCGCCGCATCGGCTTCCGCGCGTTCCAGATCGTCGGCGCTGCCGTGGCCGCCGTCGGTGTTCTCCCAGTACCACACCCGTTCATGGCCGAGCGCATGCATGCGCGCGGCCATCTTGCGCGCATGCGCGGGATGCACGCGGTCGTCGCGCGTCGATGTCGTCAGCAGTAGCGGCGGATACGCGACGCCGCCGCGCACGCGGTGATACGGCGAGTACGCGGCCAGCGCCGCGCCCTCGTTCGGATCGTCCGGGTCGCCGTATTCGTCGAGCCATGCGGCGCCCGCGTGCAGCTTCGGATAGCGCCGCATGTCGAGCAGCGGCACGCGGCAGAGCACCGCGCCGAACAGCTCCGGCCGCTGCACCATGCACGCGGCGACCAGCAATCCGCCGTTGCTGCCCCCTTCGATGCCGAGCTGCGCGGCGGTCGTCACGCCGGTCGCAGCCAGATCCTCGGCCACCGCGATGAAATCGTCGAACGAACGCTGGCGATGTTCGCGCTGCGCATCGACGTGCCAGCGCGGCCCGAACTCGCCGCCGCCGCGGATGTGCGCGAACGCCATCACGCCGCCGCGCTCGAGCCAGCCGATACCGAACGCATCGCTGTAGCCCGGCAGGTTCGGGATCGCAAAACCGCCATAGCCCGACAGCAGGCACGGCCGCGCAACGCGGGCAGCGCCGTCGGCCACGTCGAGTGCATCGCGCGGCCCGATCAGCGTGTACGGCACCATCGTGCCGTCTCGCGAACGCGCGCTCGCGCGGCGCACGACGAGCCCGGCCGCGTCGAACCGCACCGGCGGCCGGTCGAGCAGCACGAGCCGCGACGGCGCATCGTCCGCGCGATCGGCAAGATCGGCCAGCCAGCATTCGGGCGGATCGAGACAGGTGTCGACGTCCACGTAAATCTCGTCGTTCAGCGTCGCTTCGACGGGCTCGACGTCGATCTGCGCATCGCCCGGCCCCGGCCATTCGAACGGCCGGGCATCCCACGTCCACGTGCCGTCGTCGGCCTGGCTCGGCTGCCACAGCATCGTGCGGTTCTGCACGTCGTCGAGCCAGCTCGCGATCAACGTCGTGCGCGTGTTCGTCCACGTGCACGCGGACGTCGACGGTCGTGGCGCGAACAGCGTCGTGAATTCGCGCGACCCGGCCAGGAACGCCTGCTCGCGGATCGCGAGCAGCGAACCGCCCGCATGGCGCACGCCGTCGCAATCCCAGTCGAGACGCGGCTCCAGCACGAGCCAGCCTTCCCAGAACCCGACCTCGACATGGGTGGGTACGTCGTAGCGCGCCCACTCGCCCGTATCGGTCAGCCGGTACGCATGGGCATCGAAGAAATCGACGCTGCGCCACGCGACGTGGCGCTTGTCGATCGGATCGAAGCCCGCACCCGCGCTGATGTCGTCGGGTTCGCCACGGAACACGACGGGCGCATCGGCAAGCGCCGTGCCGCGCACCCAGCGCCTCGCTTCATACGGATAACCGGCCGCGGTCGCATGCGCTTCGCCGCGATCCCAGCTGACGTAGACGGTATCGCGGTCGATCCAGCCGACCGTGTGATGCCCCGGCTCGTCGATCGTGAAGCCGCCGTCGACGAAACGCCGTTCGACGAGATCGAATTCGCGCACGACGACCGCGTCGGCGCCGCCCGGCGACAGCGACAGCAGTGCGCGATCGCCGTCCGGATACAGGATCGAGTCCTGCTCGAACACCCACGACTCGCCCTCCTGCGCACCGAGCGCATCGACGTCGAGCAGCGTTTCCCACGCCGGTTTTCCCGCGCGCCAGTCGTCCCAGCGCGTGCGGCGCCACAGCCCTTTCGGATGGAGATCGTCCTGCCACAGGTCGTAGGCCCAATCGCGCCAGCGGGTCGGAATCACCGGCCGTTCGCGCGGCAGGTACGCTTTGGCGAGGCGCGCCGTCAGCGCGCGATAGGCGGCGTCGTCACGCAGCGCGGCGCGCGTGCGCGCATTCTGCTCGTCGACCCACGTGCGGGCGCGCTTGCTGTCGAGCGCTTCGAGGAAACGGAACGGGTCGGCCCCGGCGGGCCAGCGGAAGGAATCGGACATTGCGGATCGGCGGAATGGCAAGCTGCGTGCAAACCGCGATTATGTCCGATCGCGGCATGCGCGATGCCCGCGCATGCCGCAAATCGTGCTCAGGGCTCCAGATGGAGTTCCTGGATCTTGCGCGTGATCGTGTTGCGGCCGATACCGAGCCGCTCCGCGGCTTCGACCTTGCGGCCACGCGTGAAGTCGAGCGCCTCGCGAATCACGGCCGCCTCGAAGCGGCGTGCGAGTTCGTCCATCACGTCGGCCGAGTTCTCGCGCAACAGTCGTGCAACCTCGGTGCGCAGGCCATGCTCCCACAACGGATAGCCGGCCGGCACGCTGCCGTTCGGCGCGGACGCGACAGGCGCGGGCATCGCCGGTGCCGCACCGATCGTCGGCGGCGAGAACGCCGTATCGCCACCGACGTGCGCCTCCGCACCGTCGCCCGACGCGGCCACCGGCGCACCGGCCGGCACGAGGTCGGGCGGCAGGTCCTTGATCTCGACCGTTTGCGCGGGCGCCATCACCGTCAGCCAGTTCGCGAGATTCTCGAGCTGGCGCACGTTGCCGGGAAACGCCAGCGACGTGAGGTAAGCCAGCGCTTCGTCGGACACGCGCTTCGGCTCGACGCCGAGATCGCGTGCGCTCTTCTGCAGGAAGTGGCGCGTGAGCAGCGCGATGTCCTCGCTGCGTTCGCGCAGCGGCGGCAAGCGCAGCCGGATCACGTTGAGCCGGTGGTAAAGGTCCTCGCGGAACAGCCCCTGCCGCACGCGCGATTCGAGATTCTGGTGCGTCGCGGCGATCACGCGCACGTTCGCGCGCAGCGGGTTGTGGCCGCCGACCCGATAGAACTGCCCGTCCGACAGCACGCGCAACAGGCGCGTCTGCAGGTCGAACGGCATGTCGCCGATTTCGTCGAGGAACAGCGTGCCGTTCTCGGCCTGCTCGAAGCGGCCCTGCCGCGTCGTCTGCGCGCCGGTGAACGCGCCGCGCTCATGGCCGAACAGCTCGGATTCGAGCAAGTCCTTCGGAATCGCCGCGGTGTTCAGCGCGATGAACGGCCCGTTCGCACGCGGGCTGTGACGGTGCAGCGCACGCGCGACGAGCTCCTTGCCGGTGCCCGATTCGCCGGTGATCAGCACGGTCGCGGCCGAGTGCGACAGGCGGCCGATCGCGCGGAACATGTCCTGCATCGCGGGCGCCTGGCCGAGCATCTCGGGCGCCTCGGCCACGCGCTCGTCCAGCGGCGCGCCGCCGCGCAGGCTTTCCTCGACCGCGCGGCGGATCAGCTCGACCGCCTTGTCGACGTCGAACGGCTTCGCGAGATATTCGAACGCGCCGCCCTGGAACGCCGCAACAGCGCTGTCGAGATCGGAGAACGCCGTCATGATGATGACGGGCAGGCCCGGCAGGCGCTCGTGCATCGCCTGCAGCAACTCGAGGCCCGAGCCGCCCGGCATCCGGATGTCGGATACGAGCACTTGCGGTGTCTCGTGGTCGAGCGCGGCCAGCGCATCACGCACGTTCGCGAAGCTCTTCGTCGCGAAGCTGTCGCGGGCGAGCGCTTTTTCGAGCACCCAGCGGATCGATTGGTCGTCGTCTACTATCCAGATCGGCTTCATAGGTCGGTCAGATATTGGTGAATCTGGTGAATCGCGATGCCGCCGCTCAATGGTCGAGCGGCAGCAGGATCTGAAATTCGGTACGTCCGGGCCGGCTTTCGACCTCGATCATCCCGTCGTGCTGCTGCACGAACGTCTGCGCGAGCGTCAGGCCGAGACCGCTGCCGTCGTCGCGCCCGGATACGAGCGGGTAGAAGATCCGGTCGCGGATTTCTTCCGGAATGCCGGGCCCGTTGTCGATCACGTGCAAGTCCAGTGCCAGCCGGTACAGGCGCTTCGCGATCGTTACCTTGCGCGCGATGCGCGTGCGCAGCTCGATCTTCGCGTCGCCCTGCGCGATCCGTTCGCGCAGCGCCTGCGCGGCGTTGCGCACGATGTTCAGCAGCGCCTGGATCAGCTGCTCCTTGTCGCCACGCAGGTCCGGCACGCTCACGTCGTAGTCGCGCTCGATCGTGAGCCCGCGCGGAAATTCCGCGAGCATCACCGCGCGCACGCGTTCGCATACTTCATGAATGTTCACGTCGCCGACGATGTGCGGATGCCGGTGCGGCTCCAGCAATCGGTCGACGAGCGTCTGCAGGCGATCGGACTCCTTGATGATCACCTGCGTGTATTCGCGCAACTCGCCGCGCTCGCGCTCGCCGAGCTCGAATTCGAGCAGCTGGGCTGCGCCGCGGATGCCGCCGAGCGGGTTCTTGATCTCGTGCGCGAGGTTGCGGATCAGTTGCTTGTTGACCGCGGTCAGGTCGTGGATGCGCTCCTCGCGATCGGTGCGCGACTGCCGCTCGTTCTCGAACAACTCGACGAGCACGAAATCGGGCGCGGTCTCGAGGAAGCCGACGATCGCATGCACATGCAGCGGTTCGCGGCCGGGCCGGTCGAGCACGGTATCGAGATGCGTCGCGTGAAAGCGTTCCTCGCCGATCGCGGTGATCGTCGACGCAAGCTCGTTCGCATTCGGAAAAATCTCGCCCCACGGCCGCTGCGCGAGCTGCCGGCGCGAGATGTCGAGCATCGCCTCGGCAGACGGGTTCGCGAACGCGATCCGCAGCGTCTTGCGGTCGAGCACGATCACGACCGTCGGCAGCGCTTCCAGCCCCGCCAGCAGGCCCGAGCGTGCGAGCCGCTCGTCGTCCGTCAGTCGCTCGGGCTGCCCCGTTTTCGCCTTGATCAGATTCTTCAGAACCATCTGCGTGCTTGTCGCGCCTCTACGGGCCAGAAAAGGAAAATCACCGGAACAAAAAAGGGACGGCTGGACGCCGCCCCTTTCAGACTCCGCCGTTCCCGCCGCAGGCCGCACGACGGGAACGAACCGGCATGACGGCGCTGAATCGAAGCGCCATCCATCGCCGATTAGAGCGAGTAGTACATCTCGAACTCGATCGGGTGCGTCGTCATGCGGAACTTCGCCAGCTCCTGCTCCTTCAGCGCAAGGTACGCGTCCAGCATGCCGTCCGTGAACACGCCGCCGCGCGTCAGGAACTCGCGATCCTTGTCGAGTGCTTCGAGCGCCTGGTCGAGGCCCGCGCACACGGTCGGGATCTTTGCATCTTCTTCCGGCGGCAGGTCGTACAGGTTCTTGTCCGCTGCTTCGCCCGGGTGGATCTTGTTCTGGATCCCGTCGAGGCCGGCCATCATCAGCGCCGTGAAGCACAGGTACGGGTTCGCCATCGGATCCGGGAAGCGCGTTTCGATGCGGCGGCCCTTCGGGTTCGACACGTGCGGAATGCGGATCGATGCCGAACGGTTGCGCGCCGAGTAAGCGAGCTTGACCGGTGCTTCGAAGTGCGGGACCAGACGCTTGTACGAGTTCGTCGTCGGGTTCGTGATCGCGTTCAGTGCACGGGCGTGCTTGATGATGCCGCCGATGTAGAACAGCGCCAGTTCCGACAGGCCGGCGTAGCCGTTGCCCGCGAACAGGTTCTGGCCGTCCTTCCAGATCGACTGGTGAACGTGCATGCCCGAACCGTTGTCGCCGACGACCGGCTTCGGCATGAAGGTCGCCGTCTTGCCGTACGAGTGCGCAACGTTATGGATGATGTACTTCGACCATTGCGTCCAGTCGGCGCGCTGCACGAGCGTCGAGAACTTCGTGCCGATTTCGTTCTGGCCCTGGCCCGCCACTTCGTGGTGGTGCACTTCGACCGGGATGCCGAGCTGTTCGAGCAGCAGGCACATTTCCGAACGGATGTCCTGGAACGTGTCGACCGGCGCGACCGGGAAGTAGCCGCCCTTCGTGCCCGGACGGTGGCCCGTGTTGCCGCCTTCGAATTCCTTGCCTGCCGACCACGGTGCTTCTTCCGAGTTGATCTTCACGAAGCAGCCCGACATGTCCGTGTTCCACTGGACCGAGTCGAAAATGAAGAATTCCGGTTCCGGACCGAAGTAGGCCGTATCGCCGATGCCCGTGCTCTTCAGGTACGCTTCGCCGCGCTTCGCGAGCGAACGCGGATCGCGCTCGTAGCCCTTGCCGTCGGCCGGCTCGACCACGTCGCAGGTCAGGACCAGGGTCGACTCTTCATAGAACGGGTCGACGAATGCGGCGTTCGGATCCGGCATGAGCAGCATGTCCGACGCCTCGATGCCCTTCCAGCCCGCGATCGACGAGCCGTCGAATGCATGGCCGCTTTCGAACTTGTCTTCGTCAAACGCCGAAACCGGCACCGACACGTGCTGTTCCTTGCCGCGCGTATCCGTGAAGCGGAAATCGACAAACTTGACGTCCTCGTCCTTCACGAGCTGCATGACGTCGGCGACGGTTTTACTCATAACCTCTTCTCCTGATTGAACAATTCCGGCGGACTGGGAACCGCCTCGTTTATCGAGCTGATCGGGATCTTGCTTTGGCGCAGCGCGCCCCGATTCGACCGAATCCTATAAAGCAGCTTCCGTGCCACCTATGCGCAAGATTGGCGCGAATCGCGCCGGCGCTCGTCGCGACGGGGCTGGGCTGCGCAATTCCGGGGCTCGGCTTCGCCCCGCCTGCCAACCGAAAGCACCGCAATGGTGCAATCGTTGCAGCACGCCGCGCCCGCCGAATCATTCTGGTGCATGCGCGCCATTCTGCACTTTTTTGGTGAACGCGTGTGAGGCGCGCGCACCGTACCGCCACGGACATCCGTGCCGCGACGCCGCGCTAGAATGTTCGTTTGACCGATAGGAGACTCCTTGCCATGAGTACGCTCGACCAGCTTTACGCGAAGGCCGACGAACGCCGCGCACAAGCCGCGCTCAACTACGCCGGGGCGCTGCTGCCGGCCGAGGCCTTCGAACTGCTGCAGCTCGATCCGTCGGCGCGCCTCGTCGACGTGCGCACCCGCGCCGAACTCGACTGGATCGGCCGCCCGCTCGTCGGCGACGGTCAGTACCTGCACCTCGAATGGACGCGCTACCCGGGCGGCGTGCCGAACGCCGAATTCGTCAACGAACTGAAGGCGGCCCTCCCGACCGATACGCCCATCCTGTTCCTGTGCCGCAGTGCCGCGCGCTCGAAGCTCGCCGCGATCGCCTCCGCGCAAGCCGGCTTCACGAAGGCGTTCGATCTGCTCGAAGGCTTCGAGGGCGCAAAGGACGCCGAAGGCCACCGCAAGACGGTCGACGGCTGGTGCTTCCGGAAACTGCCGTGGATCGGCGCCTGACGGCACGCCGCTCCCGCCGGTGACGACAACCCCATCGTCGAGCCGGGCGATGACATGCCGATGACGGGCCGCGTTGCGCGGCCCGTGGCTTTTGTACGGCTGATTGAGGAGGCGCTCAGGCGCGCGGCGTATCGGGTTCGACGACGTCGCCGCCGAGCAGGTGCACGCCTTCACGCAGCTTCACGTAGGCAGCCGCGACCGCTTCCGGCTCGCCCTTCACGCCGAGATCGATGTGACGGCGCGCATAGATCCCGCCGCGCTCCGCATCGCCGACGCTCGGCAGGCTGAACACGCGCACGCCCGGGAAATCGCGTTCGATGCGCTCCATCAGCGGCGTGAGCGTCGATTCCGGCAGTTCGAACACGTACAGCGAGCGCTCCGCGTGCGGCGTCGCGTGATGCAGGTGCGCGTACTTCGTATCGAGCACCCATTCGATCATCGGCCACGCCATCACCGGGAAGCCCGGCACGAAGTGCAGGTCGCCGACCGAGAAGCCGGGAATCCGGTTGTAGCCGTTCGGGATGATCGTCGCACCCGCCGGGAACACCCCCATGTTGAAGCGGTGCTGGTTCTCCGGCGAATCGAAGTCGACCGGCGTGGCCGGATCGGTGTGCGTTTCGCGGATCCGTTCCGAAATCAGCACCTTCGCTTCCGGATGCAGCTCGAGCGGCACGCCGAGCGCGGCGGCCGCGCACTGGCGCGTGTGGTCGTCCGGCGTCGCGCCGATGCCGCCCGTCGAGAACACGATGTCGCCCGACGCGATCGCGCGTGCGAGGGTCGCCGTGATGCGCGCCGGATCGTCGCCGACGTATTCGGCCCAGTCGAGCGTGAGGCCGCGCGCGCCGAGCAACTCGATGACCTTCGCCAGATGCTTGTCCTGCCGGCGGCCCGAGAGGATTTCGTCGCCGATGATGATGATGCCGATGCTCATGCCTGCCCCATGTCGATTGCGGTGGCGCGCGAACTCGCACGCAGGTCCTCCAGCGCGCGCAGGCAGTAATGCCCGAACCACAGCGCCGAGAAGACGAGGATGAAAGCGTAAACCCAGATCATGGCCGCCGCGACGAACGGGAACAGCACCATCATCCAGACCGACGATACCCATACGAAGGTCGGCACGGTGCCGAGCAGCCCGGTCGCGACGCCGATGCCGATCAGCGGCCAGCGGTGCTGCCGCACGAGCGCCCGGCGCTCGTCGCGGCTCGCGTGCAGCGCGAGCGCGTCGTAGGTCATCACGCGGTAAGTGAGCCAGCCCCAGATCACCGGCGGCAGCAGCGCGAAGAACGGCGGGATCAGCCACAGCGGGATCGCGACGACCAGCACGACGACGCCGGCCAGCGCCGCCCACAGCGAATTGAACACGCTGCCGAAAAAGGTGCCGCCCCGCTTCGGCTCGAGCGCCGCGAACTGCCGGTTCGACAGGTGCTTGATCACGACCGGCATCGAAATCGTCGCGATCAGCAGCAGCACGGTCAGCACGATGAGCGGAATCGCGAGCGACACGACCACGAACGGTGCAACGACCGCGTGCAGCTGCGACATGCCGATCGCGTCGAACGCGCGGTACAGCATGGCCGTCAGCACGAAGCCGTCGAGCGCGCCGCGTGCGAGATCCAGCAGCGTCTGCCACGAGAACCACAGCACGACGCCCCACAGGACGGCCGAGACGAGAAACGGCATCAGGGTGAGCCAGAGCATGCGCGGATGCAGTGCGCTCGCCAATGCCCGGACCAAGGAACGCAGCAAGTCGTTCATGCCAGCCTGTATCGACGGAGAAAAACGGGGAAAGGATAAACCACGCGGCCCGCATGCGCCAAAGCACATGCGGGCCGCGTGGGAGAGCCGCTCAACGTGAAAATGGCCGGATCAGGCCGATGCCGCGCCGCGCTTGGCGGGGAACAGGCGCCGGAAGATCCGCACGAACGCGAGCCCGTGCTGCGCCCAGAAGCCTTCGCCGTAGGACACGCCTTCGACCTGGTCGCGGATGCCGGTCGGCTCGACCGTGCGGTTCCACGACGCGGTGCCGAACATCATGTCCCACCACGGGAACAGCACGCCGAAGTTGCAGCCGTACTTCGTGCCTTCGTGGCCATAGCCGACCGCGTGGTGGCGGCGGTGGAAGATCGGGCTCACGAACAGGCGCTCGCCGAGCCAGCCGAACGGCAGCCGCGCATTCGTGTGCTGAATGCTCTGCATGAAGTTCGTGAACGCGGTCAGCACGACGAACTGCGACGGCGTCACGCCGATCACGAGCGCGATCGCCGCGAAGAAGCACGACTGGATCACGTCGTCGAGCACGTGGTTGCGGTCGTCGCACCACAGCGACATCTGGCGCTGGCTGTGATGCACCGCGTGCAGCTCCCACCAGATGCCGAATTTGTGCTGCCAGCGGTGATACCAGTAGCCGGCGAAATCGAGCACGACGAGATAGATCGCGAACGTGATGATCGGCTTCGAGGTCACGCCCGGCCACAGGTAGTCGAGGTTGAGGTTCGCAACGCCGTGCAGGCGCAACCATGCCTGGAAGTTGTCGAACAGCGGTTGCAGCGCGAAGAAGAAGAACAGCGAGTAGATGCCGAGCTTCGCGATCGCCGTGTAGATCACGTCGACCCGCACGGCACGGCGGTTCGTCCAGCGCTCGACGGGCAGCAGCGCCTCGAGCGGGCGCAGCAGCACGAACATCAGGACCATCTGCAACGCGCCGACGATCACCCAGTACAGCGCGTCGTAGGTGTCCTCGTCATAGTCCATCAGGTTGAACTTGAAGAGGAGCGGCTGCACGACGTCGACGTACAGCCAGGTCTGGATGTCCGATACGAATGCATCGATCAGGTGCAGCATCTTTCCCCCTCGCCCGTCACGCGCCGTTCGCGGCGCGCCACGGCGCGCGGTCGTAGAAATAGATGCCGTGCGGCGAGCGGCCGACTGCGATCGTCTGCACCAGCTTGCGCGACGCCAGGTCGATGATCCCGACCTTCTTCGCGAAGCGGAACGTCACCCACAGCGTCTTCTTGTCGGCGGACAGCTCCATGTCGTCCGGGCCCGGCAGCAGGCCGGTGATGTCGCCGACGTTGGTGAGCGTGTTCTCGTCGATGATGCTGATCGTGTTCGCGACCCGGTTCGTCACCGCGACGTGCGTGCCGTCGGCGAGCGAGCGGAAGTTGTGCGCGCCCTTGCCGGTGTAGATCTGCTTGACGACCTTCTGGTTGCGCCAGTCGACCACCGCGACGTAATCGGCGCCGGTCATCCCGACGAGCAGGTATTTGTCGTCAGGCGTGAGCCACAGGCCGGCCGGCACCTTGCCGACCTTCATCTTCCATTTGACCGTCTGCGTCGGCAGGTCGATCGCCGCGATCTCGCCGGAGACCTGCAGCGATACGAGCAAGGTCTTGCTGTCCTTCGTGAACGCGAGGTGGCTCGGCATCACCTCGAGCGGCACGCGCTTCACGAGCTTCAGGTCGCGGCCGTCGTAGCCGTAGATGTCGACGCGATCGAGGCGCAGGCCCGCCGCCGCGAACCACTTGCGATCGGGCGAGAAGCCGAGCTGGTAAGGATCGTCGATCCCTTCGACGGTGCGCTGCAGCTTGCCCGTCTTAGGATCGAGGAACATCAGGCTGTTCGAGACCGAATTCGCGACGATCAGCGACGAATTGTCGGGCGTCGCCATCAGGTGGTGCGGTTCCTTGCCCGTCGGCATCGTGCCGACGACCTGGCGGGTCTGCTGGTCAATCAGGGACAGCGTCGCTTCGGCCGAATTGAGAATGATCACGTTATTCGCGTGGGCGGCGGGCGCCAGCACGGCGGCGGCCAGCGCGAGCGTGCGGCCGAGGGAAAGGAAAGTGCGCATGAAGACTCACGTCGTGGAACAACCGTCATTGTAAAACGTTCAACCGGCCCGGCCGGTTGACCTAAGCCGGCATTGCGCCACTTCGACGCCTGCCGCGACGGCCCGGTCGGCCGGCGCGGCAGGCGCCGCGCGGCCGACCGAGGCCGACCGCCGGTGCGGGCCCGGGCAATCGATGTTGCGCTAGCGCTGCATCGACTCCCAGACCTTGTGCAGACGCTTGACAGAGACAGGCATCGGCGTGCGCAGTTCCTGCGCGAACAGCGAAATCCGCAGTTCCTCAAGCAGCCAGCGGAATTCCGCGAGCCGGGAATCGGCGACGCCGCCGCGCTGCGACACCGCGCGCTGGTACTGCTGGGCGAGCGGCAACAGGTCGGCCGACTGCTTCGCGTCGCGCGCCGGATCGGCCTTCAGCTTGTCGATCCGCAGCGCGATGCCCTTCAGGTAGCGCGGGAAGTGCGCCAGTTGCGCGTAGGGCGTATCGATCACGAAGCGCTTGCCGACCAGCGCGGCGAGCTGCTGCTGCAGGTCCGCATGCGCCTGCGCGAACGGCTTCGCCTGCGCGAGCTTCTTCACGAGCCCCGCGTATTCGGCCAGGATCTGCCCGACCAGCCGCGCGATTTCCTGCGCGAGCAGGTTCAGGCGGCTCCGGCCCTCGTCGCGGCGCGCGTGGAAGCTCGCGTCGTCGTCGGGCAGCGGATCCTGCAGGCACGCGCGGTCGAGCGCCGTGTCGATCAGCTGGTCGCGCAGCTCGTCTTGCGTGCCGAGCGACATGTACTGCATCGCCATCTCGCGCAGGCCCGGCAGGTTCTTCTCGAGGAACTTGATCGGCTCCTTCAACTGCAGCGCGAACAGCCGCCGCAGGCCGGCCCGGTGGATGCGCGCGGCCTCCTCCGGCGAATCGAACACTTCGACGTCGCAATGCGTGCCGCGATCGACGAGCGCCGGGTAGCCGTACAGCGTCTGGCCGCGCCGGCGGATCTCCAGCAGCTCGGGCAGCTTGCCGAAATTCCACGTCGTCAGGTTCTCGTACAGCGCCGTCGCGCCGGCTTCCGCCGGAGCGGCCGTCTGCGGCACCGCGCCCTTGCCGGCCTTCGCGTTGCGGGCGACCGTACCGGTCGCGGCGGCCGTCGCCGGCGCCTGGCCCATGGCCTGGCCGTCATCGGCATCGCCGCCGGCCGCGATCGTCGACGCCGCCGCAATCTTCTGGAACTGCTGCTGCGCCTGCGCGCCGAGCTCCTGGCGAAGCTGCGCGAGATTGCGCCCCATCGCGAGCTGGCGGCCATGCTCGTCGATCACCTTGAAGTTCATGAACAGGTGCGCGGGCAGCGTCTCGAGCTTGAAGTCGGCCGTTTTCATCGCGACCTGCGTCTCGCCGCGCACGTCGGCGATCAGCGCCTCGACCAGCCCGCCCGCACCGAAGCGCTCGCGGCCCATCCGCTCGACGAAGCCGGCCGCGTATTCGGGCAGCGGCACGCAATGCCGGCGCAGCTTCTGCGGCAGCGACTTCAGCAGCAACTGCACCTTTTCCTTCAGCATCCCGGGCACGAGCCACTCGCAGCGGCGCGCGTCGACCTGGTTCAGCGCATACAGCGGCACCGCGAGCGTCACGCCATCGCGCGGCGTGCCGGGCTCGAAGTGGTACGTGAGCGCCATCTCGACGCCGGCCATCGTCGCGCGCTTCGGGAACAGCTCGGTCGTCACGCCGGCCGCCTCGTGGCGCATCAGGTCGTCGCGCGACAGGTACAGCAGCCGCAGCTTGTCCTCGGGCTGGCCGCCCCGCTTCACCTCGTCGCGATACCAGCGCTCGAACGCGGCGCCCGTGTGAATGCCAGCCGGAATCGCCTGGTCATAGAATGCGTAGATCAGCTCGTCGTCGACCAGCACGTCCTGCCGGCGCGACTTGTGCTCGAGCTGCTCGATGTCGGCGAGCAGCTTGCGGTTGTGCGCGAAGAACGCGAGCTTCGTGTCGAACTCGCCTTCGACCAGCGCGCCGCGGATGAACAGCTCGCGCGCACGCGACGGATCCTGCTTGCCGAACGCGACGCGCCGGCGGTGGTAAATCGGCAGCCCGTACAGCGTCGCGCGCTCGTACGCGCTGACCTGCGCCGGGCGCTTTTCCCAATGCGGCTCCGACAGCGACTTCTTCAGCAGGTGCGCACCGATCTTCTCGACCCATTCGGGCTCGATCTTCGCGAGGCAGCGTGCGTACAGCCGGCTCGTCTCGACGAGCTCGGCCGCCATCACCCAGCGGCCGGCCTTCTTCGCGAGCACGGAGCCCGGCCACAGGTAGAACTTGATCCCGCGCGCGCCGAGATAGTGCGGATCGTCGTCGGCCTTCAGGCCGAGGTTGCCGAGCAGGCCCGTCAACAGCGCCAGATGGATCTGTTCGTAGGTCGCCTCGACTTCGTTCAGGCGCCAGCCGTGCTCGCGCACGACGGTCAGCAGCTGCGAATGGACATCGCGCCACTCGCGCAGCCGCAGGTGCGACAGGAAGTTCTGCCGGCACGCGTCGACCAGCTGGCGGTTCGACTTCTTGTGCGCAACGGCCTCTTCGAACCACGCCCAGATCTTCAGCCACTGCAGGAATTCGGAACGCTCGTCGGCAAACCGGCGGTGCGCCTGGTCGGCCTGCTCCTGCGCTTCGATCGGCCGATCGCGCGGATCCTGCACGGACAGCGCGCTCGCGATGATCAGCACCTCGCGCAGCGACTGCTGGTCGCGCGCGGCAAGAATCATCCGGCCGACGCGCGGGTCGAGCGGCAGCCGCGCGAGTTCGCGGCCGAGCGGCGTCAGCGCGTTGTCGTCGTCGACCGCGCCGAGCTCGTTGAGCAACTGGTAGCCGTCCGCGATCGCGCGGCCGGGCGGCGGTTCGAGGAACGGGAACGATTCGATCGCCGTCAGGTGCAGCGACTTCATCCGCAGGATCACCGACGCGAGCGACGAGCGCAGGATTTCCGGATCGGTGAAGCGCGCGCGCGCCTGGTAATCGCTTTCCTCGTACAAGCGGATGCAGACGCCGTCGGCCACCCGGCCGCAGCGGCCCGCGCGCTGGTTCGCGGCCGCCTGCGAGATCGACTCGACCTGCAGCTGCTCGACCTTGTTCCGGTACGAATAGCGCTTCACGCGCGCGAGGCCCGTATCGACGACGTAGCGGATGCCCGGCACCGTCAGCGAGGTTTCGGCCACGTTGGTCGCGAGCACGATGCGGCGCGCGTTCGACGCCTTGAACACCTTGTCCTGGTCGGCCGCCGAGAGCCGCGCGAACAGCGGCAGGATCTCGGTGTGCGGCGGGTGGTGCTTGCGCAGCGCCTCGGCCGCTTCGCGGATCTCGCGCTCGCCGGGCAGGAACACCAGCACGTCGCCGGGGCCTTCGCGGCACAGCTCGTCGACGGCGTCGACGATCGCGTCCATCAGGTCGCGTTCGGCTTCGCGCGCGGTCTTCACGCGGTCGCGGCCGGCCGTGCCTTCGGCGTTCTTCACGGCCGGGCGATCCTCGGCCACGGGCCGGTAGCGCATCTCGACCGGATACAGCCGCCCGCTCACCTCGATCACGGGCGCGGGACGCTCGTCGGTGCCGAAATGGCGCGCAAAGCGATCGGCGTCGATCGTCGCGGACGTGACGATCAGCTTCAGGTCCGGCCGCCTCGGCAGGATTTCCTTCAGGTAGCCGAGCAGGAAGTCGATGTTCAGGCTGCGCTCGTGCGCCTCGTCGATGATCAGCGTGTCGTACGCCTTCAGCAACGGGTCGGTCTGCGTCTCGGCGAGCAGGATCCCGTCCGTCATCAGCTTCACGGACGCGCCCGGCGCGAGATTATCGGTAAAGCGCACCTTGTAGCCGACCACTTCGCCGAACGGCGTGCCGAGTTCCTCGGCGATCCGGCGGCCGGTGGACGACGCGGCGAGGCGGCGCGGCTGCGTATGGCCGATCAGGCCCGTGCCGCCGGCGCCGAGGCCGCGGCCGAGATCGAGACAGATCTTCGGCAGCTGCGTGGTCTTGCCCGAACCGGTTTCGCCGCAGACGATGACAACCTGATGACCGGCGATCGCGCGCGCGATTTCGTCGCGCTTGCCCGACACCGGCAGGCTTTCGGGGTACGTGATCGGCGGGACCGGGTTCGGTGTGACGACGGCGCGCGGCGGACGCTCGCGGCGCGGCGCGCGCTCGCCCGACGCGGCGGACGCGTCCTTCGCGGCCGGCCGGCGTGCCTCGCCGCGCGATTCGTCGCCGCGCGGACCGCGCGGCGCTTGCGCAGGCTTGCCCGCGTGCTGTTGCTGCGGCCGGCGCGGCGGCTGGCCCGGCTGCTGGCGTGCGTCGGCCGCACCATCCGGGTGCCGGGCCGACGGCGCTTTGGCCCGCGTCGGCGCGGGACTTTTAGGTACATTCGACATGGGGGCGCATTATAATCCCGCCCATGAATTCCCAAACCGACCTCCCTCCCGCTCAGGCCGGCGCCGCGACGCCGCCGGCCGCCGACGATTCGGCCGCCAGCCACGCGCAGTTCGTCGACTGGATGCGTTCCGTCGCGCCCTATATCCACAAGTTCCGCAACAGCACGTTCGTCGTGGGGTTTGGCGGCGAGGTGGTGCAGCAGGGGCTGCTGAACGCGCTCGTGTCCGACATCGCACTGCTGCAGGCGATGGGTATCCAGATCGTGCTGGTGCACGGGTCGCGCCCGCAGGTCGAGGAGCAGCTGAGCCTGCACGGTGTCGAATCCGAGTTTTCGCACGGCCTGCGCATTACCGATGCGCGCGCGCTCGAATCCGCGAAGGAAGCGGCCGGTGAAGTGCGTCTCGACATCGAGGCAGCGATCAGCCAGGGGCTGCCGAACTCGCCGATGGCGCACGCGCACATCAGCGTCGTGTCGGGCAACTTCGTGACCGCGCGGCCGGTGGGGATTCTCGACGGGGTCGATTTCGCGCATACGGGCATCGTGCGCAAGATCGACGCCGAATCGATCCGTCATTCGCTCGCGAGCCGCAAGCTCGTGCTGCTGTCGCCGCTCGGCTTCTCGCCGACCGGCGAAGCGTTCAACCTGTCGATGGAAGACGTGGCGTCGGCCGCCGCGATCGCGCTGCGCGCCGACAAGATCGTGTTCCTGACCGACGGCCCCGGCATCGTCGACGACGAAGGCGAGCTGATCCGCGAAATGTCGCTCGACGCGGCGGCGGAACTGCTCGATTCCGGCAACATCCAGGGCGACGACGCGTTTTTCCTGAAGCATTCGATCCGCGCGTGCCGCGGCGGCGTGACCCGGGCGCACCTGATCCCGCAATCGCTCGACGGCAGCATGCTGCTCGAACTGTTCCTGCACGACGGCGTCGGCACGATGATCTCGTACGAGAACCTCGAAAGCCTGCGCGAAGCGACGCCGGACGACGTCGGCGGCATCCTGTCGCTGATCGAGCCGCTCGAGTCGGACGGCACGCTGGTGCGGCGCGGCCGCCACCAGATCGAACGCGACATCGACCACTTCTCGGTGATCGAGCACGATGGCGTGCTGTTCGGCTGCGCGGCGCTGTATCCGTACCAGCAGGAGAAGATCGGCGAGATGGCGTGCCTGACGGTCGCGCCGGAAGCGCAGGGCTCAGGCGACGGCGAACGCCTGCTCAAGCGCATCGAGCAGCGCGCACGCGCGCGCGGCCTCACGCATATCTTCGTGCTCACGACGCGTACCGAGCACTGGTTCCTCAAGCGCGGCTTCGTCAAGGTCAGCGTCGACGACCTGCCGGAAGACCGCCGCAAACTCTATAACTGGCAGCGCAAGTCGCTCGTGCTGATGAAACAGCTCTGAGCGGCGCAAGACGCCCGCCCTCCCCCAGTCCGATTACAGGAGAAGTACACGATGGCCCGTATGATTCAATGCGCGAAGCTCGGCAAGGAAGCCGAAGGTCTCGATTTCCCGCCGCTGCCGGGCGAACTCGGCAAGCGCATCTATGAAAGCGTCTCGAAGGAAGCATGGCAGGGCTGGCTCAAGCAGCAGACGATGCTGATCAACGAAAACCGCCTGAACATGGCCGACCCGCGTGCGCGCCAGTACCTGATGAAGCAGACCGAGAAGTACTTCTTCGGTGACGGCGCGGACCAGGCGTCCGGCTACGTGCCGCCGACGGAAGGCTGATGACGCGATGCGCGCGGCCGGCAGCCTGCCGGCCGCGCACTCCGGGAAAGACGGCATCGTGTTTCGCACGGTGCCGTTTTCTTTTGGCGATGCGCGTTCGGCGCGTTCCGGCCTCGCACGGGGCGGCATTCCGTGCGGCTCAGCCGGCCGGCTTCAGCGCGCCGCCCTCACCCGGCTGCGCGCGCCCGTCGGCCGCGGCTTGCGCGCTGCCGCCTTCGGTGCCCCATTCAGCCGCGTCGCTGCGTTCGGCGGTCGACAGTTCATCCGCGCGATACCCGGTGCGATTCAGCAGCGCCAGCATGCAGATGAGTGACACGAGCGCGTAAAGCCCCGATGCGACCGCGACGCCGACGATGCTGCCGGTCGCGTTGAGGATCGCCTGCGCGAGCACGGGCGTGCCGCCGCCGACGACGAGCGCGCTCAGTTGGTACGCGAGCGACAGGCCCGTGTAGCGAATGTTCGCCGGGAACACGCGTGCGAGCACGCCGCCGACCGCGCCGTAGAACATCGCTGACGGAATCGTCGAGATGCACATGCCCGCGACGGCCACCCAGTACGAGCGCGTCGCGAGCGCATGGAACATCACGGGCATCAGCACGATTTCCGGAATCAGGATCCAGCACATCGCGCGCCGCATGTCGACCTTCGACACGAACCACGCGCCGACCGGCTGCATCAGGAACTGCACGACGAGCGAGATCGACAGGATGCCGAGGAACGTGCCCTGCGCGTAGCCGAGCTCCTTCGTCGTCCACGACAGCGCGAACGTGCTGCGGAAGTACGTGACGTTGATCACCGGCAGCGTGCCGGCCGCGAGCAGCACGACCACCCAGTGATCGCGCACGACATCGCGCAGCGGCAGCTTCACGGTGCGCTTGCGCGCGAGCACGCGCTGCATGTCGACCGACTCCTCGAGCTTCAGCCGGATCACCATGCCGATGATCACGAGCACGGCCGACAGCAGGAACGGAATGCGCCAGCCCCACATCAGGAACGACGGTGTCGGCAGCGCGCTCAGCGCGAAGAACGCGGCCGTGGCGAGCAGGTTGCCGGTGGGCGAGCCCTGCTGCGCGAACGCCGCATACAGGATGCTGCGATGCTTCGGCGCGTTCTCGCTCGCGATCAGCACCGCGCCGCCCCATTCGCCGCCGACCGCGATGCCCTGCAGTACGCGCAGCACGACGAGGCCGGCCGGCGCCCAGACGCCGATCTGCGCATAGCCAGGCAACAGGCCGATGCCGGTCGTGGCCAGCCCCATCATCACCAGCGTGATCACGAGCGCGGTCTTGCGTCCGACACGATCGCCGAGATGCCCGAACACGATGCCGCCGAGCGGCCGCGCGGCGAAGCCGGCCCAGAACGTGACGAACGCGAGCAGCGTCGCGACGCCGGGATCCATCGTGCGCGAAAAGAACACCTTGCCGAACACGAGCGCCGCGGCCGTGCCGTAGATGTAGAAGTCGTACCACTCGATCGTGGTGCCGACGAACGCCGCGAAGGCGGCGCGGCCGGGCCGCGGTTGCGGCGCGGCGGTCGGGGATTGCTGACGGCTCATCGATGTCTCCATGTTGGGTTTCGGGGGCGCGACTGTCGCGCGCCTTTCCCGGTGGCCGGCATGACGCCGCCGGCCGGCGGCGTCATGTCAGTCGGGGGGCGCGTGGCCGGGCGCCGTTTTCAGCACGCCGGCATCGAGCAGTTGCTGCTGGAGCGCGCGATCGACGCCGAGGCGATCGAGCACCGCGCGCGTGTCGCCGCCGAGCGCGGGTGGCGGCGAACGATAGGTGGCCGGCGTGCGCGACAGCTTCACCGGCGACGCGGTGCCGCGATACGCGCCGATCTCGACGAACAGGTTCCGGTGCATTGCATGCGGATCGTGCGCGACGTCGGCCACCGTTCGCACGGGGCCGCACGGCACGCCGGCCGCCATCAGGTCACGCGCGAGCGGCTCGCAGGCGTGCGCGGCGAGCCGTGCCTCCAGCGCGGCCTTCAGCTCGGGCCGGTGCGCGCAGCGGCTGCGGTTGTCGACGAAGCGCGGATCGCTTGCGAGCGCCGGCGCGCCGAGATGCGCGACGAGCCGCGCGAACTGCCGGTCGTTGCCGATCGCGAGGAAGATCGGCACGGTCGCCGTGCGGTAGCTGTCGTACGGCGCGATGTTCGGATGCGCGTTGCCGCTGCGCTCCGGCACGCGCCCCGAGCCGAAGAAGTTCGGCAGGTGCGGATGCAGCAGCGACACGCCGCAGTCGTACAGCGCGATGTCGATCGACTGCCCGCGCCCGCTCTTCTCCCGCTCCGCGAGTGCCAGCAGGATGCCCGCGAGCGCGTTGAGGCCCGTGACCATGTCGACGATCGGCAGGCCGATCCGCGTCGCGTCGCCGTCGCGCTCGCCGTTCACGCTCATCAGCCCCGCCATCGCCTGGATCACCGCGTCGTAGCCGGGCAGCCCGCCGAGCGGACCGTCCGCGCCGAAGCCCGTCACCGCGCAGTGGATCAGCCACGGAAAGCGCGGTTGCAGGTCGCGCGCATAGTCCATCCCCCAGCGCGCGAGCGTACCCGGCTTGAAGTTCTCGACGAGCACGTCGGCTTCGTCGAGCAAGCGCCACAGGATCGCGCGCCCTTCGTCGCGCGACAGGTCGAGCGCGAGCCCTTGCTTGTTGCGGTTCACGCCCATGAAGTACCACGCGGTATCGCCGAGGAACGGCGGCCCCCAGCCGCGCGTCTCGTCGCCGTCCGGCGGCTCGATCTTGACCACCGTCGCCCCGTGGTCGGCAAGCGCCTGCGTGCAGTACGGACCGCCGAGCACGCGACTCAGGTCGACGACCCTCAGGCCGTCCAGTGCGCCACGCGTCGTGCTCATCGTTCGACCTCCGGCAGCAGGTCGAGCGCGGTATCGAGCGCGATCGGCGTGCCGCGCAGCAGCGCGTCATAGGCGGCCGATTCGTCGTCGCGCGATGCCGGCGCAAGCGGATCGACCGGCAGCAGCTTGTGGCGCAGGATCAGGTGCGCGAGCGCGAGCCGCCGGAAATCCGGCGCGAGCCGCACGCCCTCGCACGCCATCAGCACCGCAGCGCTCGCGTAGTACAGCGCGGACGCGGCCTGGCGCACGCGAGCGTCGTCGCCTTCGGCTGCGACCCGCATGAGCGCGTCGCAAGCGCGCGCGAGAATGCGCCGCAGCGCCGCACGGCTCGCCTCGGGCAGCGGCGCCCCGCCAAGCCGGTCGCCGAGAAACGCGCGCAGCGCATCGAGCGACTGTTCGCGCTGCGCGGCCCGCGCGACGTCGAGCGCGACGATGTTGCTCGTACCCTCCCAGATCGAGCCGAGATGCGCGTCGCGCACGACGCGCGCGTCGCTCCATTCCTCGATGTAGCCGGTGCCGCCGCGCACTTCCATCGCATCGCCCGTCACGCGCCTCGCATCGCGGCACGCGCGGAACTTGATCAGCGGCGTCAGGATCCGCACGCAGCGCGCGGCCTGCTCGTCGCCCGCATCGGCCTGCGGCAGCAGCAGCGCGATCTGCATGAACATCGCGCGCGCGGCCTCGGCCGGCAACAGCATCTTCAGCAACTGGCGCTGCATCAGCGGCATCTCGATCAGCTTGCGACCGAAGGCCTCGCGACGCGCGGCGACGTGCAGCGCTTCGTTCAGCGCACGCCGCATCAGCCCCGCCGCGCGCACGCCGTTCGACAGTCGCGACATGTTGATCATGTCGGCCATCTGGTGAAAGCCGCGGCCGATCTCGCCGATCAGGTACGCCTGCGCACCTTCGAGCGCAATCTCGCCGCTCGCCATCGAACGGCTGCCGAGCTTGTCCTTCAGGCGCACGATTCGGTAGCGGTTGCGCGTGCCGTCCGGCAGCGTCTTCGGCAGCAGGAACAGCGCGAGACCCTTGATGCCGTCCGGCGCGCCGTCGGGCCGCGCGAGCACCATCGCGAGATCGGCATCCGCGTTCGAGCAGAACCACTTGTCGCCGGTCAGGCGCCAGACGGTCTCGCCGTGCGCATCCGTCTCGCGCGTCGCCCGCGTCGAGATCCGGCCGACGTCGGAACCCGCCGCCTGCTCGGTCATGAACATCGCGCCCTGGTACAGCGTGTCGAAGTCGCGCGACGCCAGCATCGGCAGGTAGCGCGCGACGAGCGCCGGATCGCCGAAACGGCGCAGCGTGCGCGTCAGCGAATCGGTCATGCTGACCGGGCAGCACAGCCCGAATTCCGCCTGCACGAACAGGAACGTCAGCGCGTACTTGACGAGCGGCGGCACCGATCCGGACCCGTGGCTCAGCGACGCGAGCCCGAGCTCGGAATACGCGACGCGTTCGAGCGCGACATACGCGGGATCCTTGTCGATCCGCTGCACGGCCTCGCCACGCCGGTTGCGAGGCTCGAGCACGGGCGGGTGCTTGTCCGCGCGCGACGCCCATTCGTCGAGCTCGCCCGACACGCGTGCGCCAAGCGCGCGCAGTTGCGGCTCCAGACCGGCATAGTGCGCATCGCCGAGATGCAGCTTCAGCAACGCGCCGAAATCGGGATCGACCGTGAAGAAATTGATGCCCCGGGTGTCGGGGATGTTGGATGCGCCGGCGTCCGGCGCACGAGCGGTGTCGTTCATGCGTGCGTCTCCTGGGTTGCCTGCACGTCGGCTGGAGGGAGCGCCGCGGCGCCCGGCCAATCCCGTGCAAAGCCTTCCGCAGAGCGTAGGCGCGCGTTCGATAAGCGTCCAATACAGGATTTATCCGGTACGATAGATATCGCTTATCGATACCGATGCCGCGAGGAGACCCCATGGAACTGAGGCAGTTGCGCTACTTCGTGGCGGTCGCCGAGGAACTGCACTTCGGGCGCGCGGCGAAGCGCCTGTTCATCTCGCAGCCGGCGCTGAGTTTCGACATCCGCAAGTTCGAGGACGCACTCGGCGTCCAGCTGTTCTCACGCACCAACAAGACCGTCGCACTGACCAACGCGGGCGAGGTCCTGCTCCGCGAAGCGCGCCGGCTGCTGCTGCAGGCGGCCGAGGCCGAACGCCTGACGGTGCGCTCCGCATCGGGTCTCGCGGGCCGGCTGCGAATCGGCTTCGTTCATTCGATGCTGTATCGCGGGCTGCCCGACGCCGTGCGGCGCTTCGAAGCCGACTATCCGGGCGTCGAGGTCGTGCTGAGCGAAATGAACACACAGGCGCAGGTGCAGGCGATCCAGCGCGGCCAGATCGATCTCGGCTACGCGCACTGGGGCCATTTCCCGCCCGAGGTCGAATCGACGCCCGTCTATGCGGAACCGTTCGTGTGCTGCCTGCCGGCCGCGCATCCGCTCACGCGGCGCAAGCAGGTCGCGCTCGCCTCGCTGGCCGCGGAACCGTTCATCCTGTTCCCGCGCGAAGCGGCGCCGCACTATCACGACCTGATCATCGCGCAGTGCGTGAACGCCGGTTTCAGCCCGCTCATCCGCCACGAGGCGCGGCTGTGGCAGACGATCCTGTCGATGATCGAGTTCGGGATGGGCATCGCGCTGGTGCCGCGCGTGCTGCAGCAGGTGAAAAGCGAGCGGCTCGCGTTCCGGCCGCTGAAGGATGCGTCGCTCGAATCGCGCACGCTCGCGCTGAAGCGCAGCGGCGCCACTGAACCGGTTGCGCTGCGCTTCGCGGACTACGTCCGCGCGTCGATCGACACGCTGCCCGCGCTCGCGGGCTGAGCGCACGCCCCCGCCGCTACGTCACAACTTCGCGTCGGGCTGGAGTACCGGCTGCGCACGGCGATACCACACCGTGTACACGACCGACAGCGCAACCAGGAACGGAATGCCGAAGATCAGCGTCATGTGGAATTCCGCCGTGAAGTAGGTCGTCACCATCACCGCGAGCATCAGGCCCGCGCCGAGCAGCGTCAGCAGCGGAAAACCGCGCATCCGGAACGCGGGCGCCGGCAGGCCGAGCGCCGCGCGGCGACGCCGGAAACAATAGTGCGTGACGAAGATCATCATCCACGTGAACAACGCGCCGAACATCGACACCGCCATCATGATCGTGAACGACGCGTCCGGATACAGCACGCTCAGCACGGTCGCCAGCGCGATGCCGAGCGTCGACAGCATCAGCGCGCCAAACGGCACGCCGCGTGCGTCCACTTCGCCGAGCGCCTTCGGCGCATGGCCCGCACGCGACAGGCTGAACATCATCCGCGTCGTGATGTAGAGCTGGCTGTTCATCGCGGACAGTGCGGCGATCAGCACGACGAAGTTGATCAGCCCGGCCGCGCCCGGCAGGTGAATCGCCTCCATCACCTTCACGAACGGGCTTTCGTCGCGCCCTGCCGCCGTCCACGGCACGATCGCGAGCATCAGCGCGAGCGTGACGAGGTAGAACAGCACGAGGCGCACGATCGTCGAGCGGAACGCACGCGTGACCGCGCGCTCGGGATCCTCGGCTTCACCGGCCGCGACGGCGATCATTTCGATGCTCAGGTAGCTGAAGATCGACACGATCACCGCGACCCACGTGCCCCACGCCCCCTTCGGAAAGAAGCCGCCGTGATCGGTGTAATGGTGGAATCCCGCGCGCGCGGCACCGTCGCCGACCAGCCCCGGATTGCCGAACACGACATAGGCGCCGAGCAGGATGAAGGCAACGATCGCCGCGATCTTCACGACCGAGAAGCCGTACTCGACCGCGCCGAACACGTCGACGCTGCGCGCATTGACGAACACCAGCAGCGCGGAGAACCCGACGATCCACAGCCAGCCCGGCACGCCCGGGAACCAGTACTTCATGTACAGCGCGATCGCGGTGACCTCGGTGCCGACCGCGAGCACGATGCACGCCCAGTACGCGTAGCGCACGAGGAATCCGGCCCACGGGCTCACGTAATGTTCGGCATACGCGCCGAACGAACCGGAGGTCGGGTGCGCGACCGTCATCTCCGCGAGACAGCCCATCAGCAGCAGCGAGATGAACGCGCCGATCGCGTAGCTGACGAGTACGCTCGGGCCCGCGAAGCCGATCGCGAAGCCGCTGCCGAGAAAGAGACCGGTGCCGATGGCGCCGCCGATCGCGATCATCGCCATCTGCCGCGCGGAAAGCGTGCGACGCAGGCCTTGCTCGCGCGCCGCGATATGCTGGAATTGCCGTTCTGGTTGCATCGAATGACCTCGTTCGAAAGCGATTGTCCGGTCGGAACGTCGACAGCGCGCGGGCCGGCGCCGGACCGGCCGGCCGCTGCGCGCCGCGTGCTCAGAACAGGTGACGCAGGCCGGCCGCCACGCCGGTCTGGTTGCCGCGTCCGGGCAATTCCGTGAACGCGCCGCCCGTCACGCGGTTGTAGTCGAGCGTCGCGTAGACCTGCGTTGCCTTCGACAAAGCGTACTCGGCCTCGAGCACGCCCGTATAGCGCTTGCCGCCGTTGCCGGCGACGCCGTTGACGTTGCGGATGTCGTCGTAATACGCGACGCCCGTCACCGACACGGCCGGCGTGACCCTGACGCTCGCGCCCGTATAGAAGATCGCGTCGCGACGCGGGTTGTCCGCGAACGCACCGTAGGTCACGTCGCGGCCGGGCGCGTTCAGCAACTGCTGGTCGAGCATGCCCGTGCGGTCGATGCCGCCGAGATAGCCCGCGTACAGGGTCGCCGCGCCGAACGCGTAGCGTGCGCCCGCGCCCCACGCCTGCTGCGCGCGGCTGTTCAGGTCGCGCACCTGCTGGTACGTCGCGCCGACCATCAGCCCGCCCTGCGTGTACGACACGTGCGTGCCCCAGTACGCATTCGCGCCGAGGCTGCCCGCGACGCCACCGAAGCCGTAGCTCGCGCCGACGTTCAGCCCGCCGAACGTGCCGTCGTAGCTGACGACGTTGCTCGCACGCCCTTGCGTGAGGAAATACGGCCACATGTTGGCCGTGTAGTTGCCGACCGTCAGCGGATCGAGATCGCCGAACAGGTTGAACGCCTCGGTCGCCTGGCGGCCGAGCTTCACGGTACCCCAGTCGCTCGCGAGTCCGACATACGCGTAACGGCCGAACAGCGCGCCGTCGAGCTGCCCGTTCTGCGGCTCGAAGCCGCTCTCCAGCCGGAAGATCGCCTGCAGCCCGCCGCCGAGCGCCTCGCTGCCCTTCAGCCCCCAGCGGCTGTTCGTGATCGCGCCGTTGGTCATCTGCACGCTCGCATCGTTCGACGCGTCGGCATGCGTCGTATAGCGAATGCTCTGGTCGACGATCCCGTACAACGTCACGCTGCTCTGCGCCATCGCACCGCTCGCGGCAAGCGCACCCGCCATCATTGGCAGTGCGAATCGATTGATTGTCCTCATGTTCTCCTCCAGTCCTGCTCTTGTTTATCGATGATTGCGTGAATGCACACCGCGCACTGCGGTGTTCCTGCTAGATGCGTGCCGCGGGCAGCGCGACGTACGCGACGAGTTCGACGCGCATCGCCGGATGGGCGAAACCCTGCACACCGACGCACGTCCGGTTCGGATACGGTTCGCGGAAGTGGCGCCGGTATTCGGTATCGAATTCGGGCATGGCCTTCACGTCGGACAGGTAGACAAGCACCTGCGCGACGTCGTCCATCGTCGCGCCGGCCGCCGCGACGGCCTTCGCGAGATTCGCGAGCGTGACGCGCGCCTGTTCGCCCATCGTGTCGCCGGCAATCGCACCGGACGCGTCGACCGGCCCGTGCCCCGTAAACATCAGCCCGCCCGCGCGGGTCGCCCACGAGAACGGTTGCGCGAGTTGCGGCAGGTCGACCGGGATCGTTTCCGCCATCGTGTCCTCCTTTGGGATCGGGATCGGGAAATTCAGGCGGCCTGCCGCGACACGCCGCCGAGCACGTCGGCGATCGCGTTCGCGACGTGCTCGACGTTCGCATCGTTCAGGCCCGCGATGCACATGCGCCCTGAGCGCAGCAGATAGACGCCGTGCGATGCACGCAACCGGTCGACTTCGGTCGCGGCCATGCCCGTGTAGCTGAACATCCCGCGTTGCGTGACGAGTGCGTCGAACGCGCGGTCCGGCAGCCGCGCGTCGAGCCGGGCCTTCAGTTCGCCGCGCATCCGCTTGATGCGCGCGCGCACCTGCGCGACCTCGTCGTCCCAATGCGCGCGCAATGCGTCGTCGTTCAGCACCGTCGACACGAGTTGTGCGCCGAACAGCGGCGGGCTCGAATAGGTGCGGCGCACGCCGGCCTGCAACTGGCTCAGCACGGTCGCGGCCTCGCCCGCGTTCGCGCAGACGACCGACAGCCCGCCGACGCGCTCGCCGTACAGCGAGAAGTTCTTCGAAAACGAATTGCCGACGATCGCGGGCAGCCCGGCATCGACGATCGCGCGCACGGCCCACGCGTCGTCGGCGAGACCGTCGCCGAACCCCTGGTATGCCATGTCGAGGAACGGAATCAGCCCGCGCCGCGCGAGCACGTCGATCACCGCGCGCCATGCATCGCGGTCGAGGTCGAGCCCCGTCGGGTTATGGCAGCACGGCTGCAGCAGCACGACGCTGCGCGCCGGCAACGCATCGAGCGTGGTGAGCATCGCGTCGACGCGGATGCCGTTGCGCGATGCGTCGTAGTACGGATACGTATGCACGTCGAGGCCGGCGGCCGAGAAGATCACACGGTGGTTGTCCCACGTCGGGTCGCTGATCCAGATCGCGCTGTCGGGGAAATAACGCTTCACGAATTCCGCGCCGAGCCGGATCGCGCCCGATCCGCCGAGCGTCTGCAGCGTCGCGATGCGCCCTTCCGCGAGCGCCGTGCAGTCGTCGCCGAACACGAGGCACTGCACACCGTGCCGGTACGCGGCGAGCCCTTCCATCGGCAGGTACGTGTGAGGCGCACCGGCATCGCGTAGCCGCGCGGCCGCGATGCGGGTGCTGTCGAGCACCGGAATCCGGCCCGAGTCGTCGTAGTAGAGGCCGATGCTCAGGTTGACCTTGTGCGGATGCGCATCCTGCTGGAATGCGTGGAACAGCGACAGGATCGGATCGCCCGGGTAGGCGGGAACGTGTTCGTACATGGCGGAATGACGGTAAAGGTTGAAGGCGGCGGGACAACCGGAGGCATCACGTTGCGTCGGGATGAGCGGCCAGGACATGGGGCGCATGTTATCGAGGACGAAATAGAATGAGCTTCACTTTTCGATGACGAACCAACCAGATTTCAGTAGAGTCTGCGGATCTCATCTAAAAATTCACCGGATTCTGCGAAATGACCCTGGATCGAACCGACATGCGGATCCTCCGGCACCTCGAACGGGACGGACGCATCAGCAATCAAGACCTCGCGAACGCGGTCGCACTGTCGCCGTCGGCATGCCTGCGGCGCGTGAAACTGCTGGAGGAACGTGGCGCCATCGCCGGGTATCGCTGCGCGATCGAGCCGAAGAAGGTCGGTGTCGCGTTCGAGGCGCTCGTGCATGTGTCGATGCGGCCGGACGTACCCGAGTGGCACGACCGGTTCGTGGAGGCGATCCAGCAGTGGCCGGAGGTCATCGCGGCGCAGATCGTCACGGGCGGGTCGAACTACGTGCTGACGGTGCGCGCGCGCGATCTCGATCACTATTCGGATTTCGTGATCAACCGGCTGCACCGCGCCGCGGGCGTGATGTCGATCAACTCGAGCATCGTGCTCGCGACGCTCAAGCGCGACGGGTCGATCCTCGATCTCGTCGAGCCATCCACGGCCGGTTGACCGATCGTTGCGCGGGTCTGAAAAAAATTTGCAGAAAGGGCTTTACGAACCCCAAAAGCTCTGACATAATTTCAGCTTCTTTGGGCGGTTAGCTCAGCGGTAGAGCACTGCCTTCACACGGCAGGGGTCACTGGTTCGATCCCAGTACCGCCCACCAAAGAATTCAAGGCCCTGCGTCTCACGACGCAGGGCCTTTTCGTTTTGATGCGCCGGATTCACCACTCACCTGCGCAGACTCGCCTTGACCGGCAACCATCGCCTCCTCCACGAATCCGTCGTCTCGATCTCGATCAACATGCCCCTTCGTCACCGGCGTGTCGATTTGCGTCTGCGGGCAATCGATGTCGGTCCGGCTAACGCACTGAAGCGCTGCGCGGCTTTCCGACGATAAAGCCGCGCGACCAATCGGACGCCGGTGCAGGAGCATTGCCCTCAAGCGTTGCCCGGCCATTGACGCGCGTCGATTCACCAAACACCATTAACGTGTATCGGCCAATGCAAATCGGATAAATCCGCCGTCAGCAGCAAAATCTTCCATTTCTTCGCGCGTCCAGCCCCGTCGGCTCAATGCCGTCTCCCGGTTCGGCGCACGAACAATGTTCAGACATTTCACTCGGGTCATTAACATCCTTTCATGACGAAAGAAAGCAAATTGCCAGTGTAATTTTTGGTAATTGTTATGTAACATTTGTAGAAATCCAGATGCATAGAATCCTTACACCAAATAACAGCCGGCCGAATCGGCATCGCATTTAGGCACGAAATCATGACTTGCGACGGCGAGAGTTGGCGATAGAGATTGCACACCCATGTCCCCAGAGCATAACGACTACACACTCTGGCTTACCGGTCTGAGCGGCGCCGGCAAGTCAACCCTCTCTCGCGAAATTGCGGCGCAGTTGCGCGCACGCAATATTCCGACGTGCATCCTTGACGGCGATGAATTGCGGGCAGGTGTTTCTCCCGATCTCGGCTTCTCGCGGGAAGATCGTACCGAGAACTGCCGCCGCACCGCCGAGATCGCCAGGTTGCTCAATAGTCAGGGCTTCATGGTGATCGTCGCGCTGATCTCGCCTTACGAGGCCGACCGGCAGCGGGCACGACAGATCGTGGGGGCGGACCGGTTTGTCGAGGTCTACCTGAAAACCGATATCGCCACTTGCTCCGCACGTGATCCGAAGCAGCTTTACGCGAAGGCGATCACCGGCCAGACAATGCAATTCACCGGCATCTCGGATCCCTATGAAGTACCGACCGCGCCTGATCTCGTCGTCGACACGGGATCGATGGATATTGCATCGTCGGTCGCGCTCGTCATGAATTTCGAACGGCAGCGATTCGCGCACGCGTAATCCCGCCCGTTCGTGACCACGCATCCGAACAACGACGCACTGTGCTCCGTTGATCGTGCCACCTCAAAGGTCGACACGATTGACGGACATCCTCCGTGCTGGGGAACGTCACGCCCCGTCGCAAGAAAACCGCTCGGCGGTCCGGCGGCGCGCGTCAGATCCCGAACGGAACACATTCCACATGCGTCCCGCGCCATTGCGGCCGCACGAACCCAGGGCGACGTGTCGCACGACTACCCCACCCGCTCCGCCGTCGCATCGAACGCGCGCTTCGCCTTGTCGACGATCTCGTCGACCTCCGCCTCGCGAATCACGAGCGGCGGCGACAGCAGCATCCGGTCGCCGGTCGCGCGCATGATCAGGTTGCCGTTGAAGCAGAAGTCGCGGCAAATCGTGCCGATATCGACGTTCGCACCGAACCGCTCGCGCCGGTTCCGGTCGCACGCAAGCTGAACGCCCGCGACCAGCCCCGCTCCCGCAATCTCACCGACGATCGGATGGCCGCCCAGCGCATCGCGCAGCCGGCGCTGGAAGTACGGCCCGATATCGTTCTTCACGCGCTCGACGATCCCTTCGTCGCGCAGCAGCTTCAAGTTCGCGACCGCGACGGCCGCGGCAACCGGGTGGCCCGAGTACGTGAGGCCGTGGTTGAATTCGCCGTTGTCGATGATCGGTCGCGCCACGCGCTCGTGAATGCCGACGGCGCCCATCGGCACGTAGCCCGACGTGAGGCCCTTCGCCATCGTGATCAGGTCCGGCTCGAAACCGAAATGCTGGTGTGCGAACCATTCGCCGGTGCGGCCGAAGCCGCCGATCACTTCGTCGGCCACCAGCAGGATGTCGTACTTGCGGCAGATCCGCTGGATTTCCGGCCAGTACGTCGACGGCGGGAAGATCACGCCACCCGCGCCCTGGAACGGCTCGCCGATGAACGCCGCGACGTTCTCCGCGCCGAGTTCGAGGATCTTCGCTTCGAGCTGCTGCGCGCGGGCCAGGCCGAACGCTTCCGGCGTTTCACCGGCCGCTGCCTCGCCGAAGAAATACGGCTGGTCGATATGCACGATGTGCTCGACCTTCGACGGCA